>NZ_JAAAMU010000009.1 GCF_009909195.1 Paenibacillus sacheonensis | reverse complement strand
GGAGCCGCGGCGGCAGCGGGCGTAGGCCCGCGGGGCCGCGGGCAGCGCGGCGATGCCGGCGCAGCGGCGGATGGCGCGGTCGCGGGAGCGGCTGAGCGTCGCGGACGCAAACGCGGCAAGCGCGACGAGCGCGGCGGCAGCCAGCCGATTAACCCGGCTGGCGGCGCGGAGCAGCAGCAAGCGCAGGCGCCGCTTGTTCGTAGCGACCAGCGCGCTTGGAAGCCCGAAGACGACTTCAATCTGAATCGTCTTCTAGGCTCGGAGAGCAGCGGCGGAGAGGCAGCAAGCGGAGGCGAGTCCCAAGTCAACGGAGGCGAACGGCGCAAGGCGGTTCGTACCGACATGTGGGGACTTCCGGTCCGGAATGCCGGCTCGCTGAAGGATTACGGCGAAGATCCGGATGATGGCTACCGTTCGCGCGGCGGCCGCGGAGACGGCTCGCGCAGAGGCCGGACAGGCGGAGACCGCAGCGGCGGCGGCAGACCGACGGGCGGCGGCAGATCCGGCGGAGCGGGACGGCGTTCTGCCGGCTCGGCGCCGAGCGGCGGAGCTGCAGCGCCGGCGAATGGCGCTCCGGCTCCACGCGGCGGCCAGGCAAGCGGCACAGGCTCTCGCCGCAAGAAATCCGGTGGCAGCGCCGGTGCCAACTCTGGCGGCCAGCAGCTTCAAGCTGCACCGGCATCCGGCGGCGGCCAAGGCGGCGCGCAGCCGGCCAAGAAGAAATCCGAAGGCGGCAGTGCAACGGCTGCTTTCGTCCGAAAGAAACGCAAGTAGGACGCGGGTTTCGCAGTTTTTACGCTTGTTGATTTCGGTTAGCAAAGTTGATACAATGGACTTCTAGCTGCGGTTGGAAGTCCATTTTTTACTAAAGCGGACTGAATTTTAACCCCTACAGGCTTGAATCGAACCCAGGTGAGGTGAACGGCATGGCGAAGAAGAGCGACGGTAAGCAGTTGGCCCAGAACAAGAAGGCTTCCCATGACTATTTCATCGAGGATACTTTCGAGGCGGGCATGGTGCTGATGGGGAGCGAGATCAAGTCGGTGCGCATGGGCAAGGCGAACATAAGCGATGCGTTTGCCACGATCCGCAATGGCGAGATTTTCATTCACAACATGCATATCAGTTATTTCGAGCAAGGAAACCGGAGCAATCCCGGGGACCCGACAAGGGCCCGTAAGCTGCTCATGCACAAGTCGCAGATCCACAAGCTGCTTGGCCTGTCTAAGCAAGAGGGCTATGCGATCGTGCCGCTCAAGATTTACATCAAGAACGGTTACGCGAAGCTTCTGATCGGCTTAGGTAAAGGCAAGAAGCAGTACGACAAGCGCGAGTCGGCGGCGAAGAAGGATGCGCAGCGCGACATTCAACGTGCGCTTCGCGAGAAGCAAAAGGTCGCACGGTAACACCAAGTAAGCCTTAACCGACAGATGTGGGGAACGTCGCCAATGCTTCCAGTAAGACATTTGTTCATGGATGTCCGAGGTGTGGTATACTAGGTGAGCAACGAAGGAAAGCAAGTTAAGTTTTAATGAAGCATCGTTTTACATGCTCAAATGAAGATGGCCGGCTCTTTCACGCGGTGCATCGATCGTCGGAGCGCTTCACCTGCTAAGCGGAGAGCACGTCGCCGTTTATGCGACATTGGGGGCGTTTATGGATTCGACGGGGATAGTTCGAGCATGGGTTGCGGGTAGCAGGGAGTCGTCTGCTTCATCAACGCTAAAGCCTATTAAACGGCAAACAACAACAATCCTACGCTTTAGCAGCTTAATAACCTGTTAGCGTGCTCCTACCTAGCATCGCCCATGTGACTAGACTAGGGGCTAACAAATAGTGGGATACGCCGTTCGGTCTCCGCCTGGGGTCGACGGAAGAAGACAATCAGGCTGACCCAACGCATAGCCGGTTACGGGGCGCTGCTAGGGTGACATCAAAACTGTGACTACACCCGTAGAAGCCTATGTGGCGTTGTCTTCGGACAGGGGTTCAAATCCCCTCGCCTCCACCAATTTGATGAAGGACACCTCAGCGGTGTCCTTTTTTCGTTTTCGCCGCGAAACGCGACACCTTCATATTTGCCCCCTACTACATCTACATTCTGCGGAATGTAGATTTTTTGTTCCTGGCATTAACTAAGTAAG
Source organism: Paenibacillus sacheonensis (assembly GCF_009909195.1). Lineage (GTDB taxonomy): Bacteria > Bacillota > Bacilli > Paenibacillales > Paenibacillaceae > Paenibacillus_Z > Paenibacillus_Z sacheonensis. The sequence goes on along the minus strand of NZ_JAAAMU010000009.1, from coordinate 254,998 downwards.
CTGAGACCATATGTCTCCTTTACAATATTAAATCAAATTTTTAACACAATACGAGACCTTCTGCCGAGTCTAGTTAATGTTCAATAGATAAAATGAGGCTTGATTCAAGGAGGACTGCAGCAAGCAATCATCTATTCGAAATAAAAGGAGAGACATCATGCGAAGGTTTATAGGAAACAAAAAATTGCCGGCGATGCTGCTGGCGCTCGCGACTGCGCTGAATCTATCAAGCGTTGGCGCATTGACTGCGAATGCAGCCGATGAGCCGCCACTCGGAGAAGCAAACGTTCTGAAAAGCGAGCAAATTTCATCCGGCGTCCACTTTACCTCCAAGGAGTACAATAACTACTTTAAAGCTAACAATCGCGTCGTCGTTAACCGCTTGGATATTAATCCGGCCGACTCGAACACAAAGATCATCACGGCCAAGGCTTACGACACCATCAGTGCGGTGGAAACGATCGGCGATCAGGCTAACCGGGAAATTCTGAAAGGCAATCAAGTTATCGCCGGCGTCGATGGCGATTTTTACGATATCGATCCGGCCTCCGGGAATCCGCTGGGGTTGATGATGAAGGACGGCGAGTTGATCGTCAGCCAGGCGCCGGACGATAACGATCGCACCAGTTTTTATATCGACAAGGCAAATAAACCCGGAATTAAAGAAGTTCATACGGAAGGTAAAATCTCGCTAGCGGGAACCAATTACGACGTGAACCTGCTTAATCGCAACCAGGCCGTTAAGGACGCTCTGGTCATCCATACGAGCGAAGTGACGAAAACGCGTAAAATGACGCATAACTACGCGGCGGACAAGGGCAATTCGGTATTTGCGTTGATCCGCGTGGGCAACAATTTCGACGGCATTCATCCGGGGCAAACGTACACGGGTACCGTCGTTAACGTAACGGACACGGAAGGCTTCGATATTCCCGATGACTCCGTCGTACTGGAAGGCGTAGGCACGTCGAAACCGATCGTCCAGGCGTTGCAGACCGGCGCCGAGGTGAGTTTTACATACAATTTGTATGCGGGAAACCACGCCGACAAGAAAGATATCCTGAACAACGATATCGTGACGTCGATTACCTCTAACGCTTGGCTTGTACATAACGGCATAGTGGAGACGACCGGCGATCCGGTTGCTAACGCGCGTACGGCATTAGGCATGAAGGCGGACGGAAGCCTTATCGTGGTAACCGTAGACAAGCCCGGCTCTAGTTATACGGGGAGCATCGGGACAGGCCTTCCCGATCTCGGGAGATACATGAAAGAAGCGGGAGCCGTCGATGCGCTCAATCTGGACGGCGGCGGTTCGACGGAGATGATCGCACGCCCGGCCGGTAGCGATCGTCCGGTAACCGTAAGCCATCCTAGCGATGTCAATGGCTCCAGACTCGTTTCCAGTTCCCTGCTGTTCGTCAGCACGGCGACGAAAGGGACGACGGTCGGCAACGTGGTCGTCGATAAGAACGTGACGCTCTATACCGGTTCGAAATACGATTTCTCCTATCGGTTGGCGGATGAGTTCGGCAATCCGCTCTCGAGCGGGAACGGTCCCGCGACATGGGCATCGACCGTTGGCAGCATCGATTCGAACGGCCATTATATCGCGGATGTCGCAACCGGCGCAGGGGAAGTTACCGCAACGGTCGACGGCGTGAAAGGCAGCGCAAAGGTATCGGTCGTGGATACCGTGGCTACTCTTGCTTTGACGAGCACCAACGTGGTGATGAACAATAACGCGAAGAAGCAGTTCGGACTTGTCGCTACCGATGCAACCGGGGGACAGGTTTATATTGACCCATCCGTGGCAACGTGGAGCCTTTCCGGCAGTATCGGTACCGTGAACGAGAGCGGGTTGGTCTCTTCCAACGCTAGTAACGGATCGGCAACGCTTACGGTAACGGTTGCGGGTAAGACGCTAACGACGCAAGTGACGGTCGGCATCAAAGAGCAGGTCATCGACGGTTTCGAGACGAACCCGATCGAAAATTACCATCTAGGCGGCTACGCTTACGGGAATGTGGATCAATACGCGGGAAGCGCCGGAACGAGCCCGTTCTTGAGCCTATCCACGACGGTCAAACACTCGGGCAGCCAGAGCTTCAAAATGAGCTATGACACATCCAAATGGACGGATAGAAGCAAGAACGCAACAATGAATTTGTATCCGCATTGGTCCAGCGTGGCGCAAATGGACGCGACTTACAAGACCGACGTCTATCCGAAGAAATTCGGCATTTGGGTATACGGGGACGGCAAAGCGCCTTGGCTGAGGGCGATTTTTAAAGACGGTGCCAACGCGAGCAAGACGGTCGACCTGACCACGGAGACGGACGACATCAACTGGGTTGGATGGAAATATCTAGAGGTGCCTATCACTGAGGGCTGGCAGCTGCCGATTCGTCTTAACTATATCTATATGGTCGAGACGACGAAATCGAAACCGGCCTATTCCGGCACGGTTTATTTCGACGATATGAAATTCATCTATACGGACGAGGTAACGGATACTAGCGGCCCCGAATTTACGAATACGAGCCCTTCATCGAATGGCTTGTTCACCGACACGCTTGATTTCTCGACTACGATTACCGATAGTCTCTCCGGGGTCGACGAAAACAAGATAACGGTGAAAATCAATGACGTGGATTACAAGGATTACACGTACGATAAAGTTACGGGTCGTCTTAGCTTCAAGCTGGACAAGCTAACGAATGGGGATTACAGCGTATTCGTAGACGCCTACGATAAAGCGTCCACCCCCAACGAATCCGTTCCTTATATCGATAAAACCTACCATGTGGACCTGACGCCGGACGAGGAAGCGCCGACGATGACGGACGTGACGCCGACGCATGACGTCAAAGTAAAAATTCCGACGCCGAGGGTCACGTTCAAGCTGTTGGACAGCAAATCGCAAGTAGATCCGGCGAGCATTTCCGTTCGGATGAACGATATCGAGCTGCCAGTTTATTATGACGCCGACACGGGTTGGGGATACGCCGAACCGACCAGCGACTTGGCGAATGGCGCGTATGCCTTAAGAATCAATGCGCGGGATAAAGCCGGAAACGCCATGCCGACCTACAAGGATCAATTGTCCCTGGCCTCGATTCCGCAGCCGCAGGACGGAGATAACTTCAAAATCTCGCTTATTCCGGATACGCAGGGCAACGCGTTTACCGATAAATTGTTCGCTAAGGTGGCAGCGGATGATTCTTCGTTAGTCCTGCACATGGGCGATATCGTGGATGACGGATCGCAGGGGCAGTATGACGATGCTTCGAATTTCGTCGACAAGTATTTCGGGAACGCGGATTCCAAACCGTTCTTCGTATTGGCGGGCAATCATGAAGCGTTCCAGAACACGTTGGATATTTACTATAAGAAATTCGGATCTCCGACGATGCATTTCGACTATGGGGATACGCTGGTCATCATGCTGAACTCAGCCTACATCCAAAGCATTACCCTGTCGGATTCCACCCAGTTCCATTGGTTGGAAGAAGTTTTGAAGAAGAATACGAAGAAAAACATTATCGTTCTTGACCATGTCATTACGCGCGACGCCTTCGGCACCAAGCATGAGATGGATCCGAACGACGCCGCGAGATACGAGTCCATTCTGAGCGATTATAAGCTCGAGCATCCGGACACGGATATCTACAGCATTTTCGGACATTTGCATTCTCTTCAGAGCTGGGAAGTCGGCGGAGTCAAATATATCATTACGGGTAACGGCGCCGACAAGACGTACCTCCCGCATAGCGATGGAGATTTGCTCGGCACCGGCAAGATGACGGTTTCGGGCGGCAAGATGAAGTATACCTTCGACCCGCTCTTGACGAAGGTTTACATTCATAACGACGCGATTATCTCGGGCAAAATGAACACGGTCATCGGATCCCAAGTCCAATTGGATCTGTTCGGGGACTTCAGAGAGTATCCCGCTAATTACCTGACCCAGATCAATAACCGCAAATTAGTCGGGATCGACTGGAAATCCAGCGACGAAGACGTAGCTTCGGTGGATGAGAATGGCGTCGTAACTTCAAAGTCTTCCGGTACGGCAACCATTACGGCGACATCCGGGGGAAAGAGCAGCTCGATCTCGGTCGAGACGGTGAAGCCGGCGGACGTCAAGCCGGTCAAGCTCGAGTTGTCCGTTCCAGCGGAAACCGAAGCCGGGGATACGTTCATCCCGACGATTAAAGCGACCAACGCTTACGGCGCGGTGTACGCCCTAGACGCGAAGGACGTTACGTTCAGCTTCAAGAACGGAAAGGCACACCTGCAAGATGATGGAGTGATCCTCGCGGATGCCGTGGGCGACGAAGAAATTACGGTTGCGTTCGGCGGGTTGAAGGCGACTGCAATCGCGAAAATCATTGCGAAGCCGAGTACGCCTTCCGGTCCGATCGTAATCGCTCCGCCGACTACAACGGACGTCGATCTCACCAAGGACAGCATCGTGAAATCCAGCGTCTTCGCGGAACTCGCGAAGGACAAGAACGCGACGATGACGTTCGCGGGCAGCGGTTACAAATGGAAAGCCAATGGCTCGGACATCACGAATCCGAACGTTGACGCAGACTTGGGCGTTACCATTACGAACCAAGCTCCCGTAGGGAAAGTTTCGACCCCGGTTCAAGTCAATAAGAAGAAAGTCGTTCTGGGCTTGTCTCTCAACCAAAACGGAGCGCTTCCGGGCAAGATGACGCTTGAAATCCCGACGAGCAAAGACCAAGCGGGCAAGAAGCTGTTCTTCTACGCGGTTAATTCCGCCGATCAAGCTCCCGTACTCGTATCCGAGCTGACGGTGGACGAAAACGGAAACGCAGCGATTCCTTTCACGTCCTCGACGTCGGCCGAGTATCTAATAACGACGCAAAAGATCTTGGATTTCAAAGACGCCGACGCTCACTGGGCGAAAGCGGACATCTATTATCTGGCGGGCAAGGACATTATCGGCGGCGTGAACGACAGCCAGTTCCTGCCGAATAACGCGATTACGCGCGGCGAATTCGTCAAGCTGATCGTCGGAGCAGCCGGAGCGGACGTGTCCGCATTCACGAACAGTTCGTTCGCGGACGTCAAGCCAGGCGACTGGTACTCGCCTTACGTAGAATGGGCGAAGAAGAACAACGTCGTGCTTGGGGTTAAACCGAATGCGTTTGCTCCCAACGATAAAATCACAAGGGAACAAATGGCGGTCATCCTCGTAAGACTGTCCGACCTGCTCGGATATGACTTGGAGGCCAGCGCGCAGCCCGTTCATTTCAAGGACGAAGCGAACATCTCCGCTTACGCGCGCGAAGCCGTAAAAAAAGCGCAGCAAGCCGAGATTATCAGCGGCATGCCGAATAATCAGTTTGCGCCGGAGAAGAGCGCAACGAGAGGCGAAGCGGCTAAGATGCTGGCGACTTTGCTCAAAGCCATGGAAGAGTAAAATCGATAAAACGTTGCAAGTTCACGCGATAATGTTGAAACAAAACGATCGCTTTCCGGCATGTTGGATGCCGGGGAGCGGTCGTTTTTGCCTTTTATCAATCGATTCTAACTAGATAGATGAAACTAGAGGGCATCGGTAATCTACGTTTAACGAATGTGAATATTTTCCTGACTATTTCGCTAGATTCTAAGCGACCTTTTAGCTGGATTTAAGCTTCCTTTTAGGATCGGCCCGCATAATAGAGTCATCAAAGAACAATCAGGAGGATGATTCGAATGGACGAGAAGATGGAAATGAACCATGAGCGCGATAGCGAAGGCGAAGGTCTGACCCTATATCGGTACGACTCCCCGAAGAAGGCGGCCGACCTGCAGGCGGCGTATCAAGAAGCAATCGCGGCAAACGCGGGAGGAAGCGCCCCGGGAGGCGGCGCGAATCGGCGCAGGCGAACGACGTCCCAGACGCTGCTGGCAGCCTTTCTTGCCGGCGCGTTAACGATCGGCGGACTGACGTACATGTCCGATCGAATGGACTTGTTCACGGGAGGGACATCCAGCGCCGCGCAGACGAACGTCTCGAACGGTAACGCTCATTCGGCCGATGCCGGTTTAACGACCGCTTCGCTCCAGGCCTCCACCGGGGACTTCGCCGCGGTATTCGATCAAGCGAACCCCGCGGTCGTGGAGATCGGGAATTACGGGGTCGAGAGCAACCAACCGAGAACGAATCTCTTCGGCGGCGGAGGCCGGTCCGGCGGCAGGCAGCAGTCGCTGCAAAGCAGCCAAGAGCCGGTGCTGCTGGGCACGGGATCCGGATTCTTTTTCAATAAGGACGGCTATATCCTGACCAATCAGCATGTCATTGCCGATGCCTCGGAGCTTAAGGTCACGGTGCCCGGCTACGACGAGCCGTTAACGGCCAAGGTCATCAACGAGAACGAAAAGCTGGACTTGGCGGTGATCAAGGTGGAGACGCCGGACGGCAAAGCGTTTCCGACGCTAAGTTTCGGCGACTCGAATAAGGCCAATATCGGCGACTGGGTCATCGCGATCGGCAATCCGTACGGCTTGGACCATACGATGACGACAGGCGTGCTTAGCGCGAAGGAGCGTCCGATTACGGTCACGGAGGAGGACGGTTCGGCGCATCCTTACGAACATCTGCTGCAAACCGATGCTTCGATTAACCCCGGCAACTCGGGCGGGCCGCTGCTGAACGCGAAGGGCGAAGTCATCGGCGTGAATACCGCGGTCAACTCCGAAGCGCAGGGCATCGGATTCGCCATTCCGTCCAGTACGATTCAGGATGCCGTGAAGGAGATGATGGCGGGAGCGGCAGATAGCTCATTCTAACTTGGCGATTTCATTAACCGCGTTAAAACTTCGCCGCCTATATGGCTCGGACTGCAACCTTCTGCGCGGAAGCTCGTCTAGGAGTATGAAATGCAGCATCCTACATCCTTTACGAGGTGACCGACCATGAAGAACACCATCAAGCTCGTTACGCTTTCCGCCGCAGCCCTGATCACGTTATCGTTCGCGGGACAAAGCTTCGCCGCGGCGACGCACCACTTTACCGATCTGGAAGGCGTTGCAAGCAAAGATAAAATCATCGCGCTGCAGGAGTCCGGCGACGTACGCGGCATCAGCGACGAGCGCTACTTCCCTAACGCGACGATCACGGCCGCCCAGGGCATCCAGCTGATCGTGAACGCGCTCGACCTGAACATCGACACGATTCGCTTCTTCAAAGAGCCGAAGGCAACCGACTATTATTCGAAAGCCGACGACAACGCATGGTACGCCAAAACGCTGATCATCGCGGCGAACAACGGCCTGGATCTGCCGAAGGATCTGAACCCGGATCAAACGTGGACGCGCGAAGCGTTCACGCGCCAGCTCATGCACGCGATCGAAACGCATGTCGGCCTGCCGGTAGTGAAGATCAGACCGGACCGCATCGCCGATACCGATAAATTCGCGAACGGCGTCGACAGCGTCATCCTAAGCGCGGTCGTTCTGAACATCGCGAAGCTGGACGACAAGAACAATTTCCTCCCGACGCAGCCGATCACGCGGGCCGAAGCCGGGGAAGAAATCTATGATGCCCTTGCGTACCTCAACGCTCGCCAGACAGCCGGCGACGCGCCTTCGGACGTCCACTCGCATCCGATGATTCCGGTTACGGGCACATCTTCGGAGGTTCATTCCCATCCGATGATCCCGGCCACGGATGCGACGTCTACGAGCAATAACGGCTAATCCCATGCCCGGCCAAAACTCGGCCAATGATCGAAGACCCTGATTTCGGGACGCCTTCGTTCAGCCAAAAAAGCCCACATCCGCCATTAGGATGTGGGCTTTGCTTTCCTCCGCCAAGGAGGATAAAGGCGTCATATAGCGAATATTGTTTCTTGCTTATCGTAAGCTAGTGGAGGTGAGGGGCATTCGCAGGATAAAGTCGACTACAACGGATCAGAGGCAAATAAACATCTTGCATAAGCTGCGTAATCGGTTCGGGTTCTCCTCGCTTCGCAAACGGATCATGGTGCTGCTGACCGTGGGTCTGGTCGGCTTCGCCATCTTAATGGCATCGGTCTCTTACAATGCGATCTACACGATGCAGCATGATAAGATCAAGACGTCCATGGCGTTCGATCTGTACCAGCAGACGTCGAAGCTGAATCAGACGTACAATAACCTGCTTCAGGTGACGCAGCAGATGACGCCCGAAGGTACGGTGGGCAACCTCATGGCGTCGTATATCACGGCCAAGGACTCGTACAGCCAGCGTCTTCTCTCGCTTGATATTGCGTACAATATCGGGTTAATTACGTTTTCGAACCCGGCCATGGAACTGGTGATGTATTATAAGCCCGCGAGCGGGCAAGCGTCCTATTCGAATCTGCCGCTGCGCGAAGGCTTCACGCTGCAGTCTCTGCCCGATGTGGCCGGCATGGGGGAGCTGAAATACCAATCCCCGCATAAATCGCTATGCCGGTTCAGCGACGATCAGGTGGTGTCGGTGACGCGGGAGGTCCGATTCTCGGACGATACGCAGCTCGTCGTGTACGTGGAGGCGAAGTCGGACATCTCGACGGAAATGAATTCACTTACAGAGAGCCTAAGCATGCCCTATGCGCTCGTGTTTACCGATTCGGCGGGGATGGTGACCTACAGCAGCGACTCCAAGGCATTCGCGGCCGGCGAACAGTTGCGGTTAAGCGGCGAGTCGGGCGTGACGGACGGTTACGTGTGGAACCGGATGACGGGCGATTACGGCTACGGCATCACGCTGCTGCTGCCCGTCGATTACTACAACCACGAGCTCTATACGTGGAAGAATCATATGTATTGGATTCTGGCCATCGCCCTACTGATGATGTTCATGCTCACGCTGCTGCTGCGGCGGCTCATTAACAGGCCGTTTCTCTTGATCGAGAAGGAGATGAGGACATTCGGCAAGGGATACATGGGCACGAGCCAGTATCGCACGGGAATCGACGAATTCGATCGGATCTTCCATCAGTTCAATATTATGAAGCGGCAGATCCAGCAGCTCATCATGGACGTGGAGCAGAAGGAGAAGCGCCGGCACCAGCTGGAGATCGAGAAGCTGGCCTACCAGATCAACCCGCATTTTCTGATGAACACGCTCAATTCGGTGCGCTGGATGGCGGCGATGCACAAGCAGGCGGAGATCGAGAAATTCGTGTCGTCGTTAATTATTTTGCTGAACTACAACTTGGGCAAATCCGAGGGAACGGCTACCTTCAGGTCGGAGATCGAGATCATGCGGACCTATCTGGAGCTGCAACAGATGCGGCATGATTTCGAGGTGAGACTGGACATCGAGGAAGGAGGCTACCTGGACAGCCCGGTCGCGAGGTTCATCCTGCAGCCTATCGTGGAAAATGCCGTCTGTCACGGCCTGGACGATAACGGCAAGCTGGAGATCCGCGTCGCCGCCGACGAGACGGTGCAGACGGTGCGCATCATGATCCGCGACGACGGCAAGGGGCTGAGCCAGGAGACGCTGGACTTGCTGCAGCGCGACACGCCGGATCAGCAGCAGACGGGCTGGGGGATCGGGCTTCGGTACGTGCGGTCCATGCTGGAATCCTTCTATGGCCAGAAAGCCCGCATGAGTATAGAGAGCATGCCGAATCAAGGCACGACCGTGACGTTAGACCTTCCTTTTCTTCACCCTCGAAAGGAGAGAGCGAATTGATTCGAGTCTTGATCGTTGACGATGACAAGCTTGCGCGCAAAGGCCTGATCTCGATCATGCCCTGGTCCGACCATGACATGGTCGTCGTCGGAGAAGCGGCGAACGGCGCGAAGGCGCTGGAGTTCATGGAGAGCAACGAGGTGGATCTCATGTTCGTGGATCTCTCGATGCCCGTCATGTCGGGCATGGAGCTGCTTCATGTCGCCAGGCAGCGATTTCCGGAGCTGCGCTCCGTGATTCTATCCTTCCACGAAGAGTTCGAGAACGTGCAGACGGCCTATCGCATGGGCGTTCTCGATTATATATCCAAGGTCCGGCTGGAATCCGAGGACGACGAGCAGGTCTTGAAACGAATCCGGCAGCACATGAGCGGCGATCCGTCGCAGCGCGCGGCAGCGACGCCGATCGCGGCAACGGCGGCTTCTCCTGCTTCGGAGCCCCATGCCCGCCCGCAGGAAGAGGAAGCGTGGTCCAGGCTGGAGCAGGAATGGCGCGCGCACTATTGGCTCTATAACGAATCGGTCTTTCAGCGCCTATGCAAACAGACCTTGGCAGGCAAGCCTTCCTTTCGCCGTCTGGAAGGGCTGTTCATGCGCGTGCTGTCGCAAATCGAAACGGCCATCGCGCTGGATGCCGAGCTCCGCCCCGAAGCGGACGACGTCCGATCGGCGGTGGAATGGCTGCGCGATTACAGGAAACGCGTCTACGCGCGGGTCGCGGCCTCCTCGGATTTCTCCAATACGACGACCAGCATTCTGAAGGCCGTGCTGTTCATTCGGGAGCAGGCTTCGAATGCGCTGCATGCCGAGGAAGTCGCCGATCACGTGCACATGAGCCGGAGTTATTTCAGCCAATGCTTCAAGAAGCTGACGGGCTCGACGTTCAACGAGTACTTGAGGCAGGAGCGGATGCGGGCGGCAGAGCGGCTGCTGTGCGAGACGAACCAGTCGATCGCGTGGGTGGCCCATGCCGTCGGCTACAACGATTCCAAGTATTTCTCCCAGCTCTTCCATGAACAGACCCGCCTGCTGCCGTCCGAATTCCGCGCCCAGTTCCATAGGGGGGACGAATGATTGCAGCCGATCGAACAAATGCCTACCTCGGCCCGGGATTCATCGCAAAACGCGGCACATCCGTCCGACTTTTTTTCCGCGCTTCCCGTGTACAATGAGGAGGCAACAAACTAAGGGGAGGGATTAGATGAAAAGGAATATGGCAATGCTGCTATCCACCGTATTGCTTGGCCTCAGCTTGACCGCATGTTCGAACGATAATTCAGCGAATAACGTGAAAGCGCCTTCAAATGAAAATGCAGATACCGGAACCCCGGCACTCACGGGAGACGATCTGGCCTTCTCCAAATTCCCGAAGCCCGTCGACGTACACATCGGCATGGTGGTCGATCCGACGGACAAGACGCTGCCGGAAGGCGACAGCGTTGGCAACAACCCGTACACGCGCTATCTGAAAGACAAGTACAACATCAACGTCATCGTCGATTGGACGGCGGCTACCGGCAACGACTTCAAGCAGAAGGTCAGCTTGACGATCGCATCGGGCAAGCTTCCGGACGGCATGGTCGTCGACGATCGTTCCTTCATGACCAAAGCAGCCAGCTCGGGTCTGCTGTATGATATCACGGATATTTTCAATCAATACCAATCCACGCAGGTGAAGGACATCATGGCGAGCACCGAAGGCCGCGCGCTTGAGAATGCCAGCTACAAAGGCAAAATGGTCGCGCTTCCAAACATTACGGTAGATACCGACGGCGTTCACGTCCTCTGGATTCGCAAGGATTGGCTCGACAAGCTGAAGCTGCCGGTGCCGAAGACGGTATCGGATATCGAGAAGACGGCGAAAGCGTTCATCGATAACAAGCTTGGCAGGGACAAAACGATCGGCATCGCCGGTCCTTCCAAAAACTCGTTCCCGTACTCGACCTTCCTCGTGTCCTCCAACAACATGGGAGGCTTCGATCCGATCTTCGGCGCGATGGATGCGTACCCGGGCTACTGGCTCGACAACGGCGACGGAACGGTATCGTACGGAACGACGTCGGACAATACGAAGAAGACGCTGGCTTTGCTGGCCGATTGGTACAAGAAAGGACTCATCGACCCCGAGGTGGGCACGCGCGACAACGTAGGGGATCCGATCAACGCCAATCAAACGGGGATCTTCTTCGGCCCATGGTGGAACGGCGGCTACGGCAACGGGGACTCCTTCAAGAACGACCCGACCGCGAACTGGCAGGCCTATCCGGTCTACACCGACGATAATAAATGGAATTCGCATATGAAAACCACGGGCAGCACCTACACCGTCATCAGCAAGAACGCCAAGCCCGATGTCGTCAAGGCCATCATGATCATGAACAACGCGCTCGTGCGCGACGAAGCGACCTTCGACCTGTCGGTTAACGTGGGCTGGTATCCGCTTCGCAACGTTATGGCCGCGGCCAACGAGACGGAATACGAGTACACCGAGCTTATGAAAGTCCTGAAAGGCGAGACCAAGCCCGAGGATTACAATAAGCCGAACAGCTTATACAAGCTGATGTACGCGGATGCGAAGAAAGTGAAGGACGTCGTTAAGCCTCCTTACGACGAGTTGAACGTCGGCAACTTCAGCACGGCTAACTTCGGCGACTTCCAGCGCTTGTATTCGCTCCTGATCGGCGATCGTCCGTTCTCGACGACTCCGATCGACAAGAAAGTCTTCAGCGTCACCTACAACCAGACCGCGACCATGGAAACCAAATGGGCGAACCTGAAGAAGATGGAAGACGAGACCGTGATGAAGATCATCCTCGGCCAAGCGCCCATCGATTCCTTCGATAAATTCGTCAAGGATTGGAAGTCCCAAGGCGGAGACGAGATCACGGCGGAAGTCGCCGAGCTCTTGAAGAAGTAAGCATGCGGAAGCTTGCGGAAGGCGCTGCCGGTATCGGGTGCCTTTCGCAAGCTTTACTATCCTGGCAGGAGAGGGAGGTTAGCCTTGATGAGAAAATTGGGCCATCAGAAGCACTATTATTTGATGCTGCTGCCGGGTATGGTCTGGCTCGTGATGTTCAGCATCGTGCCGATGTTCGGGATTCTGATGGCATTTCAGAATTATAATCCGGGAGCGGGGCTGTTCAAATCCGAGTGGGTCGGGCTGGAGAACTTCAAGTACATGTTTCAGCTGAACGACAGCAAGACGGTTATCGTCAACACCTTCATCATCGCGATCGGCAAGATCGTGTTCAATCTCATCGTGCCGCTCGTCTTTGCGATTCTGCTGAACGAGCTTCGCAGCCTGCGCTACAAAAAGCTGGTTCAGACTTTCGTCTATCTGCCCCATTTCTTGTCCTGGGTTATCATGTCCACGATCGTCATCGGGATCTTCGGTTATTACGGCGTCGTCAATACGGTGATCGGCATGTTCGGCTTCGATCCCAAGCTGTTCATGGCGGATGCGGGGATATTCCGCCAGTTGATCATCGGCAGCGACGTATGGAAGGAATTCGGCTATAACGCGATTATCTATCTGGCCGCGCTGACGGGCGTCAATATGAATCTGTACGAAGCGGCAGCCATCGACGGCGCCAATCGCTGGCAGTTGATCCGGCACGTTACGCTGCCCGCGCTGACGACCACGGTCGTGCTGCTGGGCGTCTTGAGTCTCGGCAACGTACTGAACGCCGGCTTCGATCAGGTGTATAACCTGTATAATCCGCTCGTATATTCAACCGGTGATATTTTGGATACTTGGGTATACCGGCTGGGCTTGCAAAATCTTCAGTTCTCGCTGGCGACGGCTGCCGGGTTGTTCAAGTCGGTCATTAGCTTCGTGCTGATTTTCATATCCTATCGTCTGGCATACCGCTATGCCGATTACACGGTATTCTAAGGAGGGCATTGCATTGGTCAGAAATACGACGTTAGGCTCGCGGACGTTTGAAATAGCCAATATCATCCTCCTCGGCCTCCTGCTTGTCAGCTGCGTTTATCCGTTATGGTATACGTTATGCGTGTCGATCTCCGAGAAGTCGGCCGCTAATGCGGGCTTGGTGACCATTTATCCAATCGGGTTCTCCCTTGCGCCGTATAAGGAAATCATCAACGACCATCTGTTCTTCAACGCGTTCTGGATCTCCATCCAGCGTACCGTGCTCGGGACGGCGTTCTCCTTGCTGATGACGGTCTTGATGGCTTACCCGCTCGCAAGGCCGAAGAGGGATTTCAAGATGCGCAATACGTTTATGTGGATCCTCGTCTTCTGCATGTTGTTCAACGGAGGCTTGATTCCCTGGTACCTCACCATCCAAAACTACCATATGATCAATACGATCTGGGCGTTGGTGCTTGGCGGAGGCGTACCGGTATTCGATGTCATCTTGATCATGAACTTCTTCCGCAATCTGCCGAAGGAGCTGAACGAGGCGGCGGTCGTCGACGGCGCCGGTCCGTGGTCCATCTTGTTCCGGGTGTACATTCCTTGTTCCTTCCCGGTGCTTGCCGCCGTGGCCTTGTTCCTCAGCGTCTATCATTGGAACGAATTCTTCAACGGCTTGGTGCTCATGAACACCGCCGACAAGTATCCGCTCCAAACCTATATCCAGCAGCTTGTCGTCAACATCCCTGCGGGCACCAGCTTGACGCCCGAACAATACAAGAAGCTGTCGGAGCTGTCCAACCGGACGCTCAATTCGGCCAAGGTGTTCATCGCCATGGTGCCGATGCTGCTCGTGTACCCTTTTCTCCAAAGGTACTTCGTATCCGGCATCATGCTTGGCGCCGTGAAGGAGTAGGCCGGAAGCTAACTTCCTTCGCTTGACGCGGCTATTAATTAACCATGCTTAACTCATCATGTATGCGAAGAGGCACCTTCACAGGTGCCTTTTTTGCCGTTTCGTGCTTATTGCTAATGTTGGTAAAATAGAGGCCCTGTTCGTTCGGGAGTTTAGGTAGGCAAGCAGGGAGCGATGAACGAGATATCGCGAGATCCTTAGAAATGACCTACAAATCGGATGAATCCCCTATGTTAATCGGCGAGTGGCAGAGGTTACCATATGGGTGCAAGCCGGCAAGCCCTATGAAGAAACGAAAGGAGGTGCCAGGACAGGCACAATCCGTACGCGATTAAGCCGTTGCATAAGGCAAGGCAAGAACGAGAGGAGAGAGGAATGACATGAAGAGGCTCGGAAGCAAACCGAGGTATACGATGCTGTGCTTACTGATTGCGACGATGCTTGCCGCGCTGTTCCCTGCGATCGTATCGGCGGACGTCGTCGCAGGCAAGACGACGGTCCTATCCCCGGCTTATCGATCCGCGATCAGCGGCAATACGACGATCGATTTCATCTGCCCCGGAGGCACGACCGCGGCATTATACGTACAGCAGCAGCCGGCCGACGGCAGCGTGAATACGAACGGCACGCGCGTGTCCGTCGGCGGCATCATCACGCTCGATGCGAACGGCCACGGTTCGGTGACGTTCCCGGCCAATGATTTTCCCGCGGGGCCCACTACGCTGCGCATCCGGGTATGGCAGAACGGCGGCGACTTGGACGATGCTTATCTGCAGCTCTACAATACGGGCGGCGTGGCTTGGAAAACGGGTCTGGCGAACTCGCCGGTGAATCCCGTTACCGCGAACATGAACCTGACCTTCTCCGACGATTTCAAAACGATGCCGTCGATTTCCTTCAGCGGCGAAGGCACGAGATACGCCTCGGTGAAGCCGGACACGCGATCGGGCGGCCAGTTCGGTTATGCCGCGTTCGAGGACCGCGGGGGCGCGTACGACCCGTTCAGCATCGCCGGCAGCGAGTATTTGAAGATCCAGACGACGTACCGGGGCGACACGTACGCGAGCCCGAGGGCCGGTTGGAATCAGAAGGCCACCACCGGGTTGATCTCGTCGGAGGCAATGGACGGCAGCGGCTTCCATACGCAGGGCGGCACGGACCAATATTTCGAAGCGCGGATCTTCGCGCCTCCGACGCCGGGCATGTGGCCGGCGTTCTGGACCTTGACAGCCAACAATTACGCGGATAATCCGCTCGGGAACGGCAATTACGCGGTCGACGAGCTGGATGTGCTGGAAGGCTATATGGCCTGGCCGCACCAATATTCCATCGCTTGGCATCCGTGGAGCGGAACGAATGCCGCCAACCCGTCGGCGGCCAATGGAGGCGGGACCTGGGCGCAGATCGATACGCCGACGTTCGGCAACATCAATCTGGCGATGGGCTTCCATATCTTCGGCGTGTATATCACGCAGAACACGACCTACTATTACGTGGATAACGTTCAGGTCGCCTCGCACCCGACGTTGCAGCTCAGCTATCAGCTCGGCAACTATTTCCTGATTAACGGCGCCGTGTCCGATCACGTCATTCATACGAATCCGAACGGTACTTATACGTACGATGCCGATTTCCTCCGTTACGGCAATTCGAACGACATGTACGTCGACTGGGTACGGGTCTACGAGCGCAGCGCCAATAACGGAGGCACGCTGACTTATGTTCCGGGAGCGACTGCCACGGCGACGGCGTCCAGCGAGACCGGAGGCGGTTGGAACGAAGGTCCGGGCAACGTGCTGGACGGCAATCCGTCCACGAAGTGGGCTTCGAGCACCTCCCAGGGGCTGCCGCAATCCATCACCATCGATCTGGGGCATGCCTACGCGAACGTCAAGCAGCTGAAATATTTCCTGAGCGACTACGAATGGGTTGCGCGGATCAAGCAATACCAGGTCTGGGTCAGCACGGACAACGCGAACTGGACGAAGGTCAAAGAAGACGAATGGGCCAATGTGCCGGGCGTGTGGTACGAGGCGAATTTCAATCCCGTGACCGCGCGGTACGTGAAGCTGGTCGCGGTTACCGCCGGACAGAATCTGAACGAAGCTTCCAGCAGGGCATCCGCATCCGAGATCAAAATCGGCTACCAAGCGTAAAGCCGATCGCCTGGACACGGCATGGCATCGCCAAGCCGCAGAACCCGACCGCATGCGGAATGCGGTCGGGTTTTGCTTGGTTTGGTTTCGGATGCCATCCTTCGTTTTGGATATATCGGAAAGGACGGAAGTGTTGTATGATTATGGAAATCTATGCAATCTATCTATCATTCTATTGGGGGTCAATCGTGTGAGTGAGGGCAAAGTCAAAGGCAAGATCCGATTCCGTAAAGTCGGAATCGCTGTGCTGGTCGTCGCCGGCATGACGCTGGCGGCAGGCGCGGGCGCCTACGCCGCGACGAAAATGAGCTTGTTCGTGAACGGCCAGAAGTCGAAAGTGGAGCCGGTGTCCATCAAAGGCACGACTTACGTTCCGATTCGTGCCGTCGGGGAGATGCTCGGGGCCAACGTGAACTACAACGCATCGTTGAATTCGGTCACGATCACGAGCAAATCGTTCGATGCGCCGCTGGGCGATGCCGGCAAGGAAGCCGTGGGCTCGGTGAACGGCGTGGCCATTACGAAGAACCAGCTGTATAATGCCATGATTGCACTTGGCGGACAGCAAACGTTGGACAACCTGATTCAAGACGAACTCGTTAAGCAAGAGGCGGACAAGCAGGGAATCGTGATCAGCAGCAGCGACGTGGAGGCGGAAATCGCTAGAATCAAGAAGCAGTTCCCGTCCGAGGCGGATTTCGAGAACGCGCTGCAGCAATCGGGCATGACGGTCGAGGACTTGATGAAACAAACGCCGACGCAGCTTCGTATTCGCAAAATCCTGGAGAAGCGCGTGAACGTGACGGACGCCGAGGTCAAGCAATACTTCGAGGCGAATAAAGCGGAATACGATCAGCCGGAGCAAGTCCGTGCCTCGCATATTCTCGTCGCGACGAAAGCGGAAGCCGACGAGATCGAGAAGCAGTTGAAAGCAGGCGCGGACTTCGCGAAGCTGGCGCAGGCAAAATCGCTCGACACGGGCAGCAAGGCCGCCGGAGGCGACTTGGGTTACTTCGGCAAGGGAGCGATGGTGCCCGAGTTCGAGAAAGCCGCGTTCGCGCTTAAAGTCGGCGAGCTGAGCGAACCGGTCAAGTCGGATTACGGCTACCACGTCATTAAGGTGACCGACCATAAGGACGCGAAGCCGGCGACGCTCGAAGAGAAGAAGGCAGAGATCCGGGAGCAGCTCGCTCAGCAGAGGGTCAGCGCTCTCTCTGCCGATTGGCTGGCGGAATTGAAGGCCAAGGCGCAAATTACGAACGCGCTTCAAGGCAAGTAAGCGCCGAATGCAACGCATCGTCAGAAGCCGCATCCTTACGGGGATGCGGTCTTTTTATTGCACCGGATTCGTCATGGGCGCCTATCTCAAGGCCGGCAAAATTGCTTAATCCTCCCACAGGCTTCAATTGCGGGCCCGGTTAGGCTACAATTTAGGTTATGATATTGGAATGCAAAGGAGTTAAGGCATGGAATTGGAAAAAGAAATGCGCGAACTGAACGCGAACAATGCGATTAAAGGCGCGGCGATAACCGGCTTGAAGGATATCCTCGCGCGGCTCACCAAGGACCGATTGAATTTCATCGCCGCCAACTGCGCGCTTGAGGGTCGTTCCAAATTAAAAAAACAGGAGCTCGCGGATGCGCTCTTCGAGCGGATTACGCATGCGTTTCACCTGCGGAAGGCGTTTCTCACGGCGGAGACGAAGGAATGGGAGCTGGTGAGCCGGCTGCTCAAGGCCCCTTACGTGCAGGATAACCGCGTATTCGCAGATGCGTATTTGTTTCTGATGGATAAGGGCTTGGTGTTCAGCTTCCTGGAGAAGGACAAGCTGTTCTTCGTCATGCCGGAGGAGGTCAAGGCCGCCTTCAAGAGGCTGGATCAGAAGAAGTTCCGCGAGGAACGCGCCGCGACCCAACTGGTCCTCCGCTATACGGAGGCCGCGGCCAACCTGTACGGCATCTGTCCGGTTCATAAGCTTCTGGAGATCATCAACGACCAGAACGACATCGGCTTGACGGAGGAGCGGTTCAACGACATCCGTTTGTCGGTCTCCGATAAGGTGCTCGCTTGGGACGTTCAGAGCGGGTTCGTCTATAGCGACGGACTGGAGGGCGAGAGCCTGGAGGATTACGAAGCGTTCTTGGACAGCGTGAAGGACAAGCCGTACTTCGTTCCTCCCCGGGAAGAGCTGCTGCGTTACGCGGACATCGATTATTTCGAACGAACGCCTCAATTGGAGGCGTTGAAGGGCTATATTATGCAGCAGCTGGGCAAGGCGGAGCGGATGGCCGACGCGCTCGTGGACGATATTCAGCTGGCATGCTCGATGGAAGAGCCGCTCGGCGTCATCATGGAGGAGCTCGAGCTCCGTAAGATCCAACTGAGCAAGAAGCAGCTGAACGAGATCGTGCCGATCATTATTCAGGTGCGCAATACGACGAGAATGTGGTCCAATCGCGGCTATACGCCCGCTGAGCTAAGCCCGGATCCGGTCCGGAGCGCAGATGGGAAAGTCGTCCAGTTTCCCGTGGAATCCTCGAAAATCGGCCGAAACGAGCCTTGTCCGTGCGGAAGCGGGAAAAAGTATAAAAAGTGCTGCTTGTAGCAGCGGAGCGGGTCGATCGTTTCGATGACCGTTTCTGCCCGCGATAGAATACCCGAGAACCCGGCCGCATATGGTCGGGTTCTTTGCTGATTAAGCTCGTTAAATATAGGCATTGACGCTGGCGCGCGGCATTCACTATACTTGCATGGTAGTTAATATTTTCCAATAGGTGGGGTCGCATGAGAAGCGGTAGCGTAAAGAGAAGCGTAAGACAAGGGCTGCTTGCCGCGGCCTGTGCATTATCCGTATGGCCGGTTACGGCAGGGACGACCAGTGCGGCGGCTGACGCCGGCACGGCTTCGGTGGCCGTCGATTGGAAGCAGTCGATCGGACCCTTCACCCCGACGACTCCCGTTCAGGGTCAAGACGGAAATCTATACATTACGGGCGTGAGCGCCCCGTATCTGGACGGCCAGGCCGATAATCTGACCGCGCTGCATGCGGACGGCAGCCGGCTGTGGACGATGCCGTTGGAGGACGCGTTGTTTCCTCCGGCCTTAGGCGGCGACGGCACGCTGTATGCGGCTGACGGAAGGCTGCTTGCCATCGACGGCATTACAGGGCAGATAAAGTGGGAGCTTGCTTTGCCGGGCGTCCGATTATCGGGACAACCCGTGCTGCATGACGGGATTCTGTACGTGACGGATTTTGACGGAGGACGACTGTATGCGGTCGACCTCGAGGGGCATAAGCTCTGGGATACGGCGATCGCGCGGCCGTCCAACCGGTTGTCGCCGATCGCATTCGATGGACAAGGCAATTCCTATATCGTGAGCACGGATCTGACCATGGATAGCATGGAAGCCGATCCGAACGCGCTGCCTTCCGGTCCGCCGGTGTTTCATTCGATCCTTCATGCCATGAACAAAGATGGCGCGCCGCTCTGGCAGTTGAAGCTGGACGGTCTGGAGCCGATGAATGAAGCACCGTCGATTACGCCGGCCAACGATATTATCGTCGGCAAGAATTTATTGTTCGTCGTGTCGCAGGCAGGGAAGCTGAGATGGAGCTCGCCGCTGCAAATGGTGTCCAATCCGAACGATGCAGCGGTCTGGAACGGTTCGATTTATTACGCGTACTATGACAGCGTCCGCGTGCTGAGTCTTGCCGGGCGCGAACAGCAGTCCTTCCGCGCGGGAGGGAACCTGCAGGGACGATTATGGCTCTCGCTTAGAAACGGAGCCGCTTACGGCTGGTTGGAGAACGGCGCGCTGGGCGCCTGGAACATGACCGGCACCCAGCGGTTTATGTACAAGCCGTCGGCGACGGGAAAAGTCGCCGCGCGAGCGTCGGTTATCGCGGATAAAGCGGGCGTGCTCTACACGGGCTATGCGGTCGTACAGAGCGCGGGCACGACGGAGGGATTCGTAATCGCATTCGAGGATAAGACAGCTGCCAAGGGGACGAGCAGCGTGGACACGGCCATCTATATCGATCAGGACAAGCTGGCCCTGCAAGGGAAGCCGGAACAATTAAAGGGCAGCATGTTTGTGCCGATGCGCGAGATTTTCGCCGGTCTAGGGGCAACGTTGAGCTACGACGCGCGAACGAAGACCATCCAGGCAGCGAAGGGCGAGACGCGCCTGACCTACACGATCGGGGCGCTTAGCGCGAAGATCAACGGCCGGACCGTGCAATTGGGTGTGCCTGGACAAGTCATCGGCAGCCGAACGATGGTGCCGCTGCGCTTCGTCAGCGAAGCATTCGGTTATGCCGTCATCTGGGATGCCCCGTCGAACGCGATCAAGATCGTCACGCGCTGACGCCTAACGGTTATCAGCGGCGCTAATTCTCGAAAAAAGCAGCTGCACGCACGCTAACGGTTGCGGTTGAGGCTATTTAGCGTACAGGAGCTGATTTGCACCGGAGAATCTACAATAAGGCTTCTGACAACCATTAGAGATTTAATAAGAGCATTTTGGGCCGATTAGCCGTCCGTACAACCGTTAGCCGTAAGACGATGGGGTTATTGCCGTAAGCAGGATTAACATGTCAGCTTCGGCAATCAGCGACCCGGCAGCGTCTCGCGATTTTTGATTTTCTCGACATTCGAACCAGACCGCATGCGGTCTGGTTTTTTGTTATGGCCAAGCGCTTACCGTTACGGCATCTCGCCTATATCGCGCCTATTACTGCATGCGCATCGGATTCCCGCGTTCATCCCGATTCTGCCGCGGATGCAGCCGGTATTGCTTCGGACTCGCGCCGTAATAGGCTGAGAAATGGCGGGTGAACGGGTGGATCGACGGATAACCGAGCCGTTCGGCGATCGCGGTGATGCTGAGATCGCTTTCCTGCAGCAGGTGAACGGCCCGCTTCATTAACAGCCGGTGCTGGTAGGCCTTCGGCGTCATGCCCGTCTCCCGCAGGAACAATTCGTGAAAATACGTCCGCTTGAGCCCGCACAGCGTCCACCACTGCTCCACGGGCTCCCGGCGTTCCGGATGCAGCTCGAGCTGCTCGAGCAGCCGCACGATGCGATAATCGCGGGGCTGCCGCATATGGACGGCATTATGCCAGCTGAGCATCCACGCGAACAGCAGGCTGTTCACCGTTTCGTTCCGGTAGAAGCTCAGCTCGTTATACTGCTTCACGATATGCAGGAACGCCTCGTACAGATGCGGGTAGGGCTGCAGCGAGAAGACGCCCGGGAGCGCCTCCAGCTCTGCGCAGGGCATGCTCGCGGATTGCTGGGGCAATCGGAATGGCAGCGGCGCATAGATGAACAACCGGTGGAGCGACACGGGAGAACGGTCATCCCATAAGTCGCAGTATAGGTTATGGGAGGCGAGCGGATGCGCCGGCGAGACGTGGAACGCGTGCGGCTGGCCGGGACGCAGGAAGATCAGCGTTCGCTTCCCGATCGGATAGCGGACGCCTTCGATCTCCATCTCTCCGGGCCCGTCCGTGAAGAGGTGGAAGGCGTAGACGCTGCACACGCGAAGCCCTTCATTGGAGCTCCCGTCGTAGAGATAAGGCATGGAATCGCCGACGAACGGCGTCAGCGCTGTTAATGGTTTCATCGCGTGTTCCTCCACGGGGAATAGATGGCGCCTCGGACGAAGATGACCGGATGAATCGTCAACTTTATGGAAGCGCAGGCAAATACGAAAGAATAGCTCCATGATACGATAAACGGATACGGAAGAAAAGAAATTAGAGATGCGGCCGGTAATCGAGACCGGCGTCCGTCGATCGGCGGAGAAGCGGATAACGAACCGTGAGGCGGATCAATCCGCAACAATCCGTGCTGCCCGATCAAGTCGGCGAGTCGACGGCGGCTCGTCATTAGCGATTAAGCATGAAGGCCGATAGACCGGCCGGTCCAGCTCGTTTACGGATGGATTAAGCTCATTAAACGTTCACCCCTACTCTGCCAAGCGAAAAGGAGATCTCGCCCATGATTATTACGAAAGTCGAAACGTTCGTGCTTCACGTCCCGATTACGCCTCCCATTACCGATGCCATCAACGTCGCTACCCATTGGGGACTGTCCGGGGTCAGAATCTTCACGGACGAAGGGATCACCGGCTGCGGCTATACGGGCACCTGCGCCCATGGGGACGACATGATCGTCGATACGATCGACCGTTATTACGCGCCGGAGCTGATCGGCAAGGATCCATTCATGGTCAAAGAGCTCTGGGATGCGATGCGCTTCGGCAAGATGCATTGGATCGGCCGCGCGGGCGTGACGCATATGGCGCTGGCCGCCGTCGACATCGCGCTGTGGGACATCATGGCCAAGACGGCCAACAAGCCGCTCTGGCAGTATCTCGGCGGACATAAGAGCAAAGGCATCAAAGCCTACAACACGAACGGCGGCTGGCTGAATTGGTCGAAGGACCGTCTGCTCAAGGACGTGACGGAGATCGTCGAGCAGGGCTTTGCCGGCGTCAAGATCAAAGTCGGCAAGCCCGATCCGCGCGAGGACTACGACCGCGTCAAGGCGGTGCGCCAAGCGATCGGCGACGACGTGATCTTCATGATCGACGTCAATCAGCAGTGGAACATCAACACGGCGATGACGTGGGGCAAGCGCCTCGAAGAGTTCAACCTGTTCTGGCTGGAGGAGCCGCTGAACCCGGACGATATCATGGGCCACAAGAAGCTCGCGGATGCCCTGAACGTGCCGATCGCGCTCGGCGAGCATGTGTACAGCAAATACGCGTTCCGCGATTACATCCATAACGGCGCGCTGGAATACTGCCAAGTCGACGTGACGCGCGTCGCGGGCGTAACGGAATGGCTGCAGGTGGCCGGGCTGGCTGCCGCATACGACGTGCCGGTCTGTCCGCATGTCGGCGACATGGGGCAAATCCATCAGCATTTGGTGGCGGCGACGCCGGGCGCGTTCATGCTGGAGTATATCCCGTGGATCCGTCATATTTTCGAAGAGCCGGCGACGGTGAAGAACGGCTTCTACGTGCTGCCGCAGATGCCGGGCGCCTCGACGGACATCATCCCGCGTTATTTCGACGAATACCGGGTGCGTTAGGATGAGCGGGATGAAACTAGGGTTCGACGGGCAGGCGGACGGGTGGAAGCAGGGGCTGCCGCTGGGCAACGGACAGCTTGGCGCGGTCGTATATGGAGGCCGGGACAGCGAGACATGGTGCGTGACGGAGGTCACCTACTGGTCGGGAAAGTCCGAACCGTCCGCGACGGCTTCGCGGGGCAAGGAAGATCTGGCCGCGATGCGCGAGCTGTTCTACGCCGGCGATTATGCCGCCGGCGAAGAGATGGCGGGCCGGCTGCTGCAGGCCGAGAAGGGGAATTTCGGCACGAATTTGCCGCTGTGCGACGTTCGGTTGGTCTTCGGCGGCACCGGCGGAAGTCTGCCGAACGATAGGGCGGGCGGGGAAGCGGGAGTAGGCGAAGCCGGGACAGCCGGCCGCGGCATCCGCGGTTTCGCGCGCGAGCTGTGCCTTGAACAGGCGGTCTACAGCGCCGGCGGAGCGGAGGGCATCCGCCGGGAGACGCTCGCGTCGCATCCCGGCCGCGTGCTCGCTTCCCGCATTTGGAGCGACAGCGCCGGGGGAGGCGTGACCTTCTCGCTGCGACTGGAAGGCCGCACGGACAGCTTTGCCGTGCAAGCGGCGGGCGACGATGCGCTGGCTTTCGACGGCCATGCGACGGAAACGATGCACAGCGACGGCACTTGCGGCGTGCAAAGCCGAGGCGCGGTCAAAGTCGTCGCGAAGGGCGGCACGGTCGCGGCGGCCGATGGCGCGATCGTCGTGGAAGGGGCCGACGAAGCATGGATTTATTTGGCCGTCGAGACGGATTATCGCCAGCCTGAGGGAGACGAAGCATGGGCGCATGCCGCTGCCGGACGGACGGAACGAGCCGCGGCGCAAGGGTACGCGGCGATCCGCGAGGCGCATGTCGCCGACTATCGGTCGTTGTATGCGCGGGTCGAGGCCGACTTCGGCCGATCGGATGCCTCGGCGCTGCCGCTGAACGAGCGGATGCGCCTGCTTCGCGCAGGCGGAGAAGACCCGGAGCTGTTCGCGCTCTTCTTCCAATACGGCCGCTATCTGACGATCGCCGGCTCGCGCGCGGACTCGCGGCTGCCGATGCATCTGCAGGGGATGTGGAACGACGGCGAAGCGAACCGCATGGCGTGGAGCTGCGATTACCATCTCGACGTCAATACGGAAATGAACTATTACCCGACGGAAGCCGCGAATTTGGCGGAATGCCATGTTCCCTTGCTGCGCTATATCGAGCGGCTCGCGGAAGCGGGAAGGGGGACGGCGCGCGACTATTACGGCTGCGAAGGCTGGGCCGCGCATGTGTTCTCGAACGCGTGGGGCTTCACGGCGCCTGGCTGGCATTACTCGTGGGGACTTAACGTCACGGGCGGCTTGTGGATCGCGAACCAGCTTCGCGAGCATTACGAATACGGACGCGATGACGCGTTCCTGCGGGAGACGGCTTATCCGGTGCTGAAGGAAGCGGCGTTGTTCTACCTGGACTACATGACGGTGCATCCGCAGACCGGCTGGCTCGTGACCGGTCCGTCCAATTCTCCGGAAAACAGCTTCTATGTCGGCGGCCAAACGGACCGGTCCTATACTCTCTCGATGGGGTCGACGATGGATCAGTCGCTGATCCGCGACTTGTTCGCCTTCTGCCTGGAAGCCGGGGAACGGCTCGGCGTCGACGAACCGCTGGGGGAACGGCTCCGCGGGGCGATGGCCCTGCTACCGCCGCTGCAAGTGGGCGCGAAAGGCCAGCTGCAGGAGTGGCTCGAGGATTACGGCGAAGCGCAGCCGGATCACCGGCACTTGTCGCATCTGTACGGTCTGTATCCGGGCAGCCGGATTACGCCGCATGGCACGCCGGAGCTGAGCGAGGCGGCGCGCGTCACGCTGACGTCGCGGATGCGCGGCGAAGGGCTGGAGGACGTGGAGTTCACGCTCGCGCTGTTCGCGGCCAACTTCGCCCGTCTGCATGACGGGAATCGCGCCTATGACCAGCTGTCGTATCTGATCGGCGAGCTGTGCTTCGATAATTTGCTTACCTACTCCAAGGCGGGCATCGCCGGCGCGGAGACGAATATCTTCGTCGCCGATGGCAATTTCGGCGGCACGGCCGCGATCGCCGAGATGCTCCTGCAGAGCCATGCGGGCGAGATTCATTTGCTTCCGGCGCTGCCGAGGCAGTGGAACACAGGCCGAACGACGGGCCTGCGGGCGAAGGGCGGCGCCGAGGTCGACCTGCATTGGCAGGACGGCGAGCTGGCCGAAGCGACGATCCGCGCGTTCGCTCCGCTGCGGACGTCCGTTCGCTTCGGGAGCCGTACGGTCCCCCTCGAGCTGGAAGCCGGCGGCAGCCGGACGTTTACGGCCCGGGAATTCCAGGAAGCGAAGCTCGCTTAACGGGGCAGGCGCTGCTGCCGGTTGATCGCCGATTGGTCGACGCGCTCGTCATCGCGTCGCACTTCAGCGTCGTGCGCATGATGCTTGGCATGCCGACCGGAACGGCGCTCGAACCCATGGCGTAACCGACGGATCAATTCGGCAGAAGCGACAATGGACAACCGCTGGCGGAGACGCCGGCGGTTGTCTTTCCTTTTGCAATCCAGTCGTACGCCTGCATATCCTATTTCTAGGATACGGCATTCGGGAGAACGGGAGCCATCGCCCCGCGAAGAGGAACGGATTGTCGATTTCGCTCCAGCCCCGGGATTGCAAGCGGCCGAACAGACGATATAATGGATGAGAAACGGAAAGGACGGGGGCGACGCGTGAGCAGGCATTCCAGGATTTTTCGCAATTTCTTAATCTCTTATATCGTCATCCTGATCATTCCGAGCCTGGCGGGGTACATGTCTTATCGAACGTCGATCAACGTGACGCAGTCCATCTCGATCGAGAACAGCGTGACGCAGCTTCAGAAGAGCCAGCAGATGCTGGAGCGGCGGATGGCCGAGGTCGAAGGCTTTACGCGGCAGCTCGCGCTCAATCAGGACCTGTACGTGCTGATGAACGAGAAGCAGGGCAGCGACGACGGCAACGTCTACGGCATTTGGAAGATCATGAAGGAAGTCATGGTGTTCAGCCAAACGAATGATTTTCTCAAAAATTATTATATCTACCTGCGCAATTACAACGTCGTGCTGACGCCGGGCTCCGCGTATTTCAGGCCCGAGCATTATTACGAAAATGCGCATTATACGGATATGACGCTCCAGCAATGGAAGACGGACCTGCTCGGGAAGACGCACAGCCGGGAGGTTTTGCCGCTGAAACCCTTCGCCATGAACGGCACGCAAACCTCGGTCATCTCGTATATGCAATCGCTTCCACTCGACAGCTTCGGGGCGCAGGCGCCCGCGACGGTCGTCGTGCTGATCGACCAGAAGACGATCGCGAGCCTGCTGGCGGGGGTGAAAGACCGTTACGGCGGCTGGACGTACGTCAGCGATGCGCAGGGTCAGGCGGTCAGCATGCTCGGCATCGGCGAGGAAGAGATCAAGACGATGAACGGGGACGGCGGCATCGACAAGGCGAAGCAGAGCCAGTTCTACCACGACGATCTTGTCATCACCATTCGTTCGGCCTCCACCGGCTGGATCTACCGGGCGGGCATTCCGCGCAAAGCGCTGATGGAGAACGCGAACGACATCAAATACATCTCGTGGTCCGTCACCGGCGGCGCGCTGCTGATCGGCCTGATCGTCGGCTGGTTCCTCTCGCTGCGCAACAGCGCGCCGATCAATCGGCTGATGGGCATCGTGCGGGAGCAATTCGGCAAGGACGCGCCGATCGGCCGCAATGCCTACGACTTCCTGCAAGGCAACATCTCGACGATCATCACGAGCAACCAGGCGCTCGAGCAGGAGCTGAACCGGCAATTGCCGCTCATACGCGATGCCTTCTTGAAAAGGCTGACCGCGGGCGAGTTCCAGACGCGGGAGGAAATCCAGGCCGCTGCGGCGCAGGCCGGCACCGGCTTGACGCTGAACGACGGCGGCGTCGTGGGGATCCTGCACATACACGGCTACACCGGGCTCGATGCGGCCGAAACCGTCGAAATCCTGAACGAGCTCAGCGCCGCGCGGCTGCTTCTGAAGCAAAGCCTGCGCGACATCACCGGCGGGATTCTCACGACGGATCTCGGCTCCGACCGGGTGGTGGCGATCTTCCCGTCGTGCGAGGACGGGGAGACGGACATAGACCGGTCGGAGGTACAGGCGCTGCTCGAACCGTTCGCCGCCTCCATGTTCAGCGACTACAAAATCACGGTCACCGGCGCGTTCGGCGATCCGTTCGCCTCGGGCATGGAAGTGAGCCGCTCGTACGAGCAGGCGAAGGAAACGATGGGGTACGCCGATTACATCATGCAGCGCAAGGGCTTCCTCTGGTACGCGGATATCCGCCAGGAGAGCACGACGTATTATTATCCGCTCGACATGGAGCTGCGGCTCATCAGCACGATCCGCGCCGGCGAGGAAGAAGAAGCGAAGCGCATCGTGCAGTCGGTCCTGCAGCAAAATACCGAAGACCGCGAGCTGTCGCCGGAGATGGCGAACCAGCTGATCGGCGAGCTCAAGGGGACGCTCTTGAAGCTGCTCGACCAGAAGGCGTTCGCGGAGTCCGAGGGGTTCGAGGACGCGAAGGACCGGATCATGGATATCCAATTGACCGGTTCGCTCGATCTCATTCGCACCGGGCTGAACGGGATTATCGAGTCGATGTGCGGCATGATCACCAGCAAGAAGAACGACCTGCATATCCGCACGGTCGAAGGCATCAAGCAATTTATCGCCGAGCGTTATTCCGATGCCGAGCTGACGCTCTATCGAATCGCGGAGCAAGCGGAACGGCCGGAGAAATACATCTCGCAACTGTTCAAAGAAGTGACGGGCACGAACCTGTCCGACCATCTCGAGAAAGTCCGCATGGACCGCGCCGCGGAATTGCTCCAGGAAAAGTCGCTCACCGTCGACGAAATCGCCGTGCAGGTCGGCTACAACAGCTCCCACTCGTTCCGCCGCGCCTTCAAGCGCGTCATGGGTGTAGCCCCAAGCGCATACAGGCAATCATTCGATTAAAGGTTTGGAAAGTTCCGCTTAGGAACAAGGAAGCGCAGCTGCCGACAATCCTCCGCTCAGGCAAGCCGAGCGCGATCCAAAAAAGGATGAAGTCCCAGGTAACCCTGGCGCGCAAAAGGAAAGTCTGTCCCGCAAGGGACATCGTGCCAACGCCGCACCAAGGCAGGAGCGCCTCTGCAACGCAAACGTTCCCCAGGACGAAGTCAGCCAGGTAACCCGGGAGCGCCAAAAGTTAAGTCTGTCCCGTAAGGGACATCGTGCCACCCACCGAACCCGGGCAGGAGCATCTCTGCAACCACGAACGTTATCCCATCCGGGTGTCCAGAGGGTGGAACCCTTGGAATCCCCCTTTCCAAGGGGGACTTAGGGGGATAGTCCCCATTATTGAAAGGAGCCACAAAGCATGAAGCTGCGCGTTCTACTAGCTGTTCTTCTCATCGGCACACTCCTGAGCGCATGCGCCTCGTCGCCGCCCGAGGAACCTCCGGAGCAGTCGCAGCCGGTAGCGGGCGCGATCCCGATTACCGTCTTCGCGCAGCAGGACGTCGGACAAAATCTGCCGACGAACGCGTTCTCGAAGTATCTCGAGCAGACCTACGGCGTCGATTTCCGTTGGCAGACGATACCGTACGACGGGGCCAGGGAGAAACGGCAAATTTCGCTCGCAAGCGGCAGCTATGCTGATACGTATATTTTGACCGCGTACATCGACCAATTCTCGAAGGCGGAAGTGCTGCGCTACGGCAAACAGGGGATTTTCCTGCCGCTGAACGAGCTGATCGACCGATACGCGCCGCATATCAAAGCCGCCTTCGCGGAGAATGCCGCGCTTCGCGAGCTGAATACCGCGCCGGACGGGAATATCTACGGCCTCGTCAGCTACGCGGACTGCTTCCACTGTTCCTATCCGAACAAAATGTGGCTGAACGCGAAGTGGCTGGACAAGCTGGGGCTTGCGATGCCGAAGACGACGGCGGAGTTCAAGCGGGTGCTCGAAGCGTTCAAGACGCGGGATCCGAACGGCAACGGCGAGGCGGACGAGATTCCGCTCAGCGGGTCGACCGAGGAATTCGGCGTGCATATCGTGCCGTTCCTGATGAACGGGTTCATCTACGACGACGACCGCGATTATTTGACGCTCCAGGGCGGCCGGGTCGATTCGGCGGCGAACAAACCGGCGTGGAAGGAAGGCTTGGCTTACATCAAGTCGCTCTTCGACGAGGGCCTCATCGATCCCGGCGCCTTCACGCAGAACGCGGAAGCGTACAAGAAGCTCGGCGACAATGCCGGCGAGGAGATACTCGGGGCGGGCGCGGCGATGCACCCGGATATTTTCGTCGCGGGCGCCGCGACCGGCAGCCGTTCGCGCGACTACGCGCCGGTTCCGCCGCTTGCTGGCCCGCATGCCTCGTATGCCACGCATGACGAAGGCGGCATCGCGCCGGGAGCCAAGTTCGTCATTACGAACAAAGCGACGCCGGAAGCGCAGATCGCGCTGATCAAGATGATCGATTACATCTATACGCCGGACGGGCAAATGCATGCGGATTCCGGCGAAGAAGGCGTCGGCTGGCGCAGGCCGGAGCCGGGCGAGCAGGCGCTCGGCAAGGGCGTCCTGCCGAAGTACGCCGGCGTGGACGCGAAGCCGGGGCAGCAGCCGAACAATTCCGGTTGGATCGGAACCGGGCATTTCTACATGCCCAAGTCGTACCGGGACAGTTGGGTGCAGGGGACCGATATGTATGCGGCGGACGGATACGAACGCCGGCTGCAGGCGGCGACGCAGCTGTACGCGGGGAAGGAGCCCAAGGAGCTCTTCCCAGCGTGGGACGTCTGGGTAAGCGATGCCGACGCGCAGCAGGCGAGCGTGCTGGAGACGAACCTCAAGAATTACATCGATCAGAGCACGCTGCAATTCATCACCGGCGCCAAGAGCTTATTGGTCGATTGGGACAGCTACGTGCAAGGGCTGGATGAGATGGGGCTGCAAGCGTACCTGTCCATCATGCAGCAAGGGTATGACGTGTACGTCCAGCAGCACGACCGTTAGGCTTAAGCTGTTGGAAAAGCGAAAACGGCAATCGAAGCTGGATAGCCACCAAGCCACTAAGTCATTAAAGCTGGAATGTCATTATGACAGGAACCCCTATCGCTTCGGCGGCAGGGGTTCTTTTTGTGCCCTAATATGAAAGCCCTTACCGTACCTTTCATGAAAATAGCTGAAAATGGCCGTAAGACGGGCAATTGTCCCCCGCAAAACGGAGCAACTGTACGCTCGAAACCTCAAGTGTACCTGTTCCGGCAGCCGCCCGGAAGGCTATTATCGGTCATGTGGAAAGCGCTATCATGCATCATTGGCAACGACCTGGGAGGGATTGTTTTGAACGTTGAAATCGCGGTAGACCAACCGGCGAAGATGCCGGCCAAACGGACGAAGCGAAGCTTATCCGGCATGGCGGCGAGGAGCTTCAAGAAACACTGGCAGCTCTATATCATCGTTACGCCGCCGCTGTTGTACTTCTTTATTTTTAAGTATTACCCGATGCTGAACGCGGTCCTGGCATTCAAGGACTACAACGTCATCAAGGGGATCTGGGGCAGCCCGTGGGTCGGGATGAGGAACTTCAAACTCTTCTTCAACAATCCGATCTTCTGGGATCTCATTAAGAACACGGTGTATTTAAGCGGTTACTTGCTGCTGGCGGGTTTTCCGATCCCGATATTGCTCGCGCTCATGCTGAACGAGGTACGGGGCAACAAGTTCAAACGGCTGGTACAGCTCGTGACGTTCGCGCCGTATTTCATCTCCACGGTCGTCATGGTATCGATCATCATGCTGTTCCTGGCGCCTCGGCTCGGCTTCGTCAACGTCCTGCTGAATCACCTGGGGCTGGATTCGATCAACTTCCTCGGAGAGCCGGGCATGTTCCGTTCCATCTACGTCTGGTCGGACATCTGGCAGACGGCCGGGTATTCCGCGGTCATCTATCTGGCGGCGCTCGCGGGCATCGACCCGACCTTGTACGAAGCGGCGAAAGTGGACGGCGCGTCCCGGTTTCAGAAGATTTGGAACGTCGATCTGCCCGGTCTGCTTCCGACCATCGTCATCGTGCTCATCCTGAACGTGGGCAACATCATGGCGATCGGCTTCGAGAAGGTGTACCTGCTGCAAAATCCGCTCAACCTCGTCAATTCGAACATTATCTCGACGTACGTGTACAGCATCGGCCTCTTGAATGCCAATTACAGCTTCGCGACGGCGGTCGGCCTGTTCAATTCCGTCATCAACCTCGTGCTGCTCGTGCTGGTCAACAGTTTGGCCAAACGGTTTTCAAACAACAGTCTGTGGTAGAAGGAGCATGAAACGCATGACAACGATGAATCAAAAAATCAGGGAGTCGGCAGGCGACCGCGTATTCATGTACGGGATCTATATCATCCTGACGCTCGTGCTGCTCGCCGTCATCTACCCGCTCATCTATATTCTGAGCAGCTCCATCAGCAGCCCGTCGGCAGTCACGTCCGGCAAAGTGTGGCTGTGGCCGGTGGACATCTCGTTCAAAGGGTTCAAAACCTTGTTCAATACGCCCCAAATCATGACGGGCTACGGCAACTCGCTGTTCTACACGGCGATGGGCACGTTCATCAGCGTGGCGCTCACTGTCATGATCGCGTACCCGCTGTCCCGCAAGACGTTCTTCGGACGGAGCCCGATCATGATGATCATCACCTTCACGATGATTTTCAGCGGCGGCTTGATTCCGACGTATATGGTCGTCAAGAGCCTGCATCTGATCGACACCCGCTGGGCCTTGCTCATTCCGAACGCCATCTGGGTGTGGCAGATCATCATCGCAAGGTCGTTCTTCCAATCCTCCATTCCGGAGGAGCTGATCGAAGCGAGCGAGATCGACGGCTGCAGCGACCTGCGCTTCATGCGAAGCGTCGTCATCCCGCTGTCGAAACCGATCCTCGCGGTGCTCGTGCTCATGTACGCCGTCGGCCAGTGGAACGCCTACTTCGACGCGTTGATCTATCTGAAGTCGGCCAACCTGTTCCCGCTGCAGCTCGTGCTGCGAAGCATCATTATCCAGAACAACAGCACCGGCATCATGGACGCGATGAAGCAGGTCGAGCGCCAACAGCTGTCCGAGCTGCTCAAATACGCGCTGATCGTGGTCGCCACGCTGCCGGTGCTGATGATCTACCCGTTCGTGCAGCGTTACTTCGTGCAAGGGATGCTGGTCGGCTCGGTCAAAGGCTGACGCAGCCGACGGTTAACGGGACTAATCGCCGCAAGGCGCGGTCCTTGCAAGTCTTGAAAGGGGAGATAGGTATGTAGCGTGGGGGTTGGCGGCAGTCATTCATACAAACAAAAAGGGAGCGATCAAGTTGAAAAAGAGAATCGGAAGCGCAGTAGCCATCCTTGCTGCTTGCAGCATGATCCTGGCGGCTTGCGGAAGCAACGACGCGAACAATAATAAAGCGGGGAACGCGGGCAGCACGAACGCGAATGGCGGCAACACGACCCAAGCGGCGGACAACGGCGGCAACGCGCCGGCCAATGCCGAACCGACGCAAGTCAAAATCTTCTCCATCCAAGAGACGAACATCGACCTGCCGACGAACAAATTCACGGCTTTCGTGGAAGATAAATTCAACATGAAGATCAACTGGGAAATGAATCCGACGGATGGCGCGAAAGAAAAACGCCAAATCTCCCTCGCGAGCGGCGATTATCCGGACGCGTACATGCTGCCGGCGTACATCGACCAATTCTCCCAAGCGGACGTGCTGAAATACGGCAAGCAAGGCGTGCTGCTGCCGCTGAACGACCTGATCGACCAATACGCGCCGAACATCAAGAAAGCGATGGAAACCGATCCGGAGCTGAAAGGCTTCAACACCGCGCCGGACGGCAATATCTACGGCCTGGTTGCCTATTCGCAATGCTTCCACTGCTCGTACCCGAACAAAATGTGGCTGAACACCAAGTGGCTCGACAAGCTCGGCTTGAAGATGCCGACGACGACCGAGGAATTCAAGAAAGTGCTGGAAGCGTTCAAAACGCAGGATCCGAACGGCAACGGCAAAGCCGACGAAGTGCCGCTGAGCGGCTCCATCGAGGATTTCGGCGTGCGCGTCGTTCCGTTCCTGATGAACGGCTTCGTGTATGACGACGACCGCAACTACTTGAACCTGACGAACGGCAAAGTGGAATCCGCCGCCGTCAAGCCGGAATGGAAAGAAGGACTGACATACATCAAATCGCTGTACGACGAGAAGCTGATCGATCCGGGCGCCTTCACGCAAAACGCGGAAGCGTTCAAGAAAATCGGCGAGAGCGCGGATGCCCAAATTCTCGGCGCCGGCGCGGGCATGCACCCAGCCATCTTCGTCAACATCGACCAAGGCAACAAATATTCCAAGGACTACAATCCGGTAACGCCGCTCCAAGGACCGCATGCGCAGTACGCGACGCATGACGCAGGCGGCGTAGCGCCGGGCGCGAAATTCGTCATCACGAACAAAGCAAGCAAAGAAGCGCAAATCGCGCTCATCAAGCTGGTTGATTACATGTTCACGCCGGAAGGCGAAACGAACGGCGCATCGGGCATGGAAGGCATCGATTGGGAAAAACCGGGTCCGGACGACGTCGCACTCGGCGAAGGCGTGCAAGCGCAGTTCAAACCGATCCCTGCCAAAGAAGGCGAAGCCCCGCATAACGCAGGCTGGAGCGGCGTAGCCCATTTCTACATGCCGAAAGCCTACCGCGACAGCTTCGTGCAGGCAACGGATATCTACGATCCGACAGGCTACGAGCGCCGTCTGTACAACGCGACGCTGCTGTACCAAGGCCATGAGCCGAAGGAATTGTTCCCGGCTTGGTCCGTCTGGATCGATCCGGCCGAAATGGACGAAGCAAGCATGCTGCAAACGAACATCAAGAACTACATCGAGCAGAACGAGCTGCAATTCATTACGGGCAACAAAGACCTGAACAAGGATTGGGATTCGTATGTGAAAGGCTTGAAAGACCTGAAGCTGGACCGTTACCTCGAAATCCTGCAAAAAGCATACGACGCTTCTACCCAAAAGTAAGCGAATGAGAGCGCGGGGCGTTCTGGCAAGCCAGGACGCCTTTCGCTTGCCCGCTGAACCGTACAAGCGGCCGCGGCATCGCCGGGCTTCCGATTACGCATGACTTACCCATTCCCTTGAAGCACGCGCATTAAACAATCCCTGTGAAGGAGATGTTTAGATGATTCGCAATAATAATCGAAGCACGTCCAAACGCAAGCTTGTCCAAAAAATCGGCACGGGGCTCCTGCTGACCGCGGTCGCGGTCGCCCAATTCGGCTTCGTTCCGGCCAAGCACGTCGCCGAGGCGGCGGATAACGGCCTGGCGCTCAAGCCTTACATGGGCTGGAGCAGCTACAGCCTGCAAGTTTACGACGGTCCATCCGGCAACTGGGTCTCGGCCGCCAAGCTCAAGCAGCAGTCCGATGCCATGCACGAGAAGCTGCAATCGCACGGCTACGAGTACATAAACATCGATGCCGGCTGGAACGGCGACAACGACCAATACGGCCGGCCGATCCCGAGCACGACGCAGTATCCGGACGGATTGCAGGACGTCATCGACTACATTCACCATAACGGGCAGAAAGTCGGCATCTATATGATTCCGAGCCTCTCGCCGCAGGCGTACAAAGACAATTTGGAAATCTTCGGCACGGACGGCAAATGCCACATGAAGGATATCGCGCTGCCGAATCGGCAGGGCGACTATTGGGGCTTGGGCTACAAGATCGATTTCGAATCCCCGGAGTCCAAGGACTGCGCCCAGGCGTACGTCGATTCCGTCGTGGATATGATCGCCTCGTGGGGCATCGATTTCGTGAAGTTCGACAGCGTGACGCCGGGCTCCGGCCACAACGACTTGTCGATCGACGCGCGCGCGGACGTCGCGGCATGGTCCAAAGCGCTGTCGGAGCATAAAATCTGGTTCGAGCTGTCGTGGGCGCTCGACCATAACTACGCCGACTACTGGAAGAAATACGCGAACGGCTGGCGGGTCGACTGGGACGTGGAGTCGTACGATCCGAAGATCGGCATGACGCAATGGGAGAACATCGCGCGCCTGTTCCCGGATGCGGCGCTGTGGTGGCGCGATGCCGGACCTGGCGGCTGGAACGATTTCGACTCGCTTAACGTCGGCAACGGCGCGATGGACGGCTTGACCAAGGACGAACGGCAGAGCGCGATGACGCTGTGGGCGATGTCTTCGGCGCAGCTGTATACGGGCGACGACCTGACGAAGCTGGACAGCTACGGCTTGTCGCTGCTGACCAACGACGAGGTGATCGGCGTCAACCAAGCCGGCCATCCGGCGCATCCATTGTCCATGGCCACGACGAATCAAGTCTGGTACGCGAACAACGGCGACGGGACGTATACGGTCGCTTTGTTCAATCTCGGCGACAAGAAGGACGCCGATGTCAGCGTTGATTGGAGCGACATCGGCTTAAGCGGGGGGGCGACCGTACGCGATCTGTGGAGCCATACGGATCTCGGTTCGTTCGCGAAGGGCTTTACCGCGACGGAGCTTGGTTCGCATGCTTCCCGTCTGTTGAAAGTAACGGCGAACGGCGGCGCTTCCTCCGGCGTCAACGACGACGACACGGGCATGAGGTACACCGGCGATTGGACGCGCAACGGCGGCAAAGAAGTCGCGCCGAGCTCGCAGGATCTCGAGATCGCGCTGAGCGATTCATCCGTTCAAGGCTTGACCGTCGACGGGGATGAGGACGGCAGCACAGAGAACGGCGGATCGGACGACAATGGCGAAGAGAACGTCGAAGAGAACGGTGATGCGCCGAACGGCTCGGATGCGGTTGCGATGCTGGCGGAGGCTGGGCATACCGTGACGATCAACGATAATGATCCGGGGATCGTGTATACGGGCGATTGGCATCATAGCTTCGACCGCTCTTCTCTTGAGGATTGGAATCACGACGTGCATTTCGCGCAGGCTGACGGCTCGCAGTTGACGTATTCGTTTACGGGAACCGGCATCGATTACGTGACGGAGAAGGAAAAAGAGCAAGGCAGCATCGATTTCTATATTGATGATGCTTTCCAAGAGACGGTAGATACGCAAAAATCCGATCCGCGCGAAGTGCAGCAGACGGTCTACAGCGCGACTGGACTGACATCCGGACGGCACACGCTTAAGGCCGTCAAGCACACCGACGCGCCGAACGATTACATGTTGATCGACGCGTTGAAGGTCACGGCCGACACGCTGCTCGGCACGACGAGCGCGACGTTCGACAACGCGGCTCCCGCCGACGTGACGACGACGCTGCCATTCGGCGCGAGTTCGCTCGCGGGCATCAAGAACGGTGCGGCGACGCTCGTGAAGGATACGGATTACGCCGTGAGCGGCAGTACGGTCGCGATCAAGGCAGCTTACTTGTCCCAGCAGCCGCAGGGCGCCGCGAATCTGAGCTTCGCATTCGCAGGCGGGGACAGCCAGACGCTTGCGGTGACGATTACCGGACAAGCCGTGCGCAACAGCACGATCAGCCCGACCTCCGCGGCGTTCGACCTGAAGGTCACGAAGCAGGCGGACGTGACGACGACGCTGACGCTGAACGACAATGCGCTGAACAGCGTCTCGAACGGCGCTGCGGCGCTGACGGCCGGTACGGATTACGCGGTCAACGGCAGCGTTCTGACGATCAAGAAGGCTTACCTCGCCAAGCAAGCGGTCGGCTCGCTGCCGCTGACGATAACGTTCAGCGCGGGTCAGCCGCAAACGTTGACGATCGCGATATCCGATACGACCGCCGAAGGCCGCTACGCGAATATCAACAACGACGATCCGTCGATCCACTACGATGGCTCATGGACTCTCAGCCGCGGCCGGAAATTAGGCGATTATATGGACGACGTGCAGTTTGCCGAGAAGAACGGCGACTCGTTCTCGTATACCTTCCGCGGCACGGGCATCAAGGTGGTCACGGAGATGGACGAATCGCAAGGCGAGATGGACATCTTGGTGGACGGCGTGCTCAAAGCCACGGTCGACACGCATCATAACGGACGGCTTGCGCAGCAGACCGTCTATGAAATCAACGGCTTGTCCAACAGCCAACACACGATTAAGGCGATTAAGAAATCCGGCAGCTACATGCTGCTCGATATGCTGAAGGTTCGCATTCCGGATCTGATCGGCCCGACCGTCGCCGCGTTCGACAAGAATCCGGACGCGCAGGCCGACCTGACCGTCACGCTGCTCGAGAATGTCGGCAGCTTCCGAGGCATCACGAATGGAGCTGATGCGCTGACGGCCGGCACGGATTATACGGTCAGCGGCGACAAGGTCACGATCAACAAATCCTACCTGTCCACGCTGCCGGCATCCGGCGTCGCCAAGCTGACATTCAGCTTCGACGGCGACTTCTGGCAGGACGTTCACACGACGGCAACCGACGGAGATTACTATACGTATACGTTCCGCGGAACGGGCATCGAAGTGCTGTCGCCGAAGGGTCCTTCCCAAGGCGACGTTGAAATCTTCATTGACGGCGTGTCCAAGGGAACGGTTAACGCGAACGGCGCCGATCGGACCGTCGGGCAGCGCTTGTACGGCATTGACGGTCTCCCTGGCGGCGAGCATACGATCAAGGTCGTGAAGGTATCCGGCGATGAGATGTACGCCGATCGGCTGAACTTTATCGTGGCGGACAGCGGTACGACGACGGGCCCGGGTAGCTCTTATCCGCCGGTCACGGGCGGCACGGAAGTCATTAAAGGCGAAGTGAACGGCAGCGGAGGCACGGAAGGCGTGCTGCAGCTCGATATTACGCGGACGACCGCAAGCGACGGCACGAAGTCGGACAGCGTGACGCTCGGTTCGGATGCGGCGAAGGAAGCCATCGCGAAGCTGAAGGCGGCCGGAGCGAAGGCGGCGACGATCGTCGTGCCGGACGAGAAGGGCGTTACGTCGGCGACGAACGTGACGATTCCGAAGGAGTCGAGCCAGGCGCTCGCGGGCAGCGGCCTCGACTTGGGCATCGAGACCGCGAACGGCGGCATCGTGATTCCAAATGCTTCCTTGGCGGGTTATGATGGAGAAGCCGCGTTTACGTTTAAGCCGATTAAGGATGCGGCAGCGAAGGGTCAACTGGAAGACCGCGCCGGCGGAGCGGCGGTCGTGAAGCTTGCGACCGGCGGCAGCGAGGTGTCGATCGTCGGCCAGCCAGTGTCGATCGAGACGAACTTCCAAGGCCGCGCGGTAGATGTCATCGTGCCGGTGGATGCGGCGCTGCTCGCAGGCTTGCAGCCTGGACAGCTCGGCGTTTATATCGAGCATGGCGACGGCACCACGGAATACAAGACGGGCACGATCGTGGAATGGCAGGGCGGCAAAGGCTTGCGGTTCACGGTCGATAAATTCAGTACGTTCGCGGTCGTGAAGCATGACGCGGTTTCCAGCGGCAGCCATACGGCGTACATGAACGGCTTCGAAGGCGGCCTGTTCAAGCCGGCGAACAACCTTACCCGCGCCGAGATGGCCGCGATCCTGTCCCGGATCATTACGCGGGACGGAACGGGCGACGCCATCGCGTACCGCGACGTGAAGCCGGGCCATTGGGCGGCCGGCGCGATCGCGAAGGTCACGAAGCTCGGCTTGATGCAGGGCTTCGGAGACGGCGTGTTCAAGCCGGATCAGGCGATTACGCGCGCCGAGATGGCCAGCCTGGCGGCCGCGATCGCGAAGAGCGGCGCGAAAGACGGCGCCGGGTTCTCGGATACGCACGGCAGCTGGGCCGAGGCGGCCATCGCACAGGTGCAGGGCGCAGGCATTATCCGCGGTTATGCGGACGGCACGTTCCGTCCCGCCCATGCGGTGACGCGCGCCGAAGCGGCCGCGATCCTCAATCGCACGCTTGGCCGCGGTCCTCTCTATGGCGACGCGAAGCTGCCGTGGACCGACGTGAAGAGCGGATACTGGGCGTACG
Source organism: Paenibacillus sacheonensis (assembly GCF_009909195.1). Lineage (GTDB taxonomy): Bacteria > Bacillota > Bacilli > Paenibacillales > Paenibacillaceae > Paenibacillus_Z > Paenibacillus_Z sacheonensis. The sequence continues at coordinate 215,155 of NZ_JAAAMU010000009.1, read as the reverse complement.
GCGATATCGCCGAGGCTTCGGTAAACCATTCGTACGCGGCAAGGTCCGAAGGCGGAGAGCAATTCGTGCCCGAGAAATAGGGGCGCGAAGCAGAGGCAGGCAATAAGCCATACGTAAGATTGAATACCGCAAGCCCTTTCGATTCGATCGAAAGGGCTTGCTCATGCGAAAGGACGTGGAGGCATGCTGCAAGACAGACATATCCGGATGCGGGAAGGCCTGCCGCGGTTTGCCGCCAAGCTGCTGCGCGGCGAAGCCGTGACGGCAGCCTACTTGGGCGGGTCGATTACGGAAGGGGCTGGCGCATCCCTGCAGGACGAGAAGAGCTGGCGGGCATTGAACGGGAAGTATCTGAGCGAACGTTATGCGGATTGCCGGTTTACCTTCATTAATGCCGGCGTGGGCGGTACGAATTCGACGTTCGGCGCCCATCGGCTGCAGGCGCATGCGCTTAGCCAAGGCGAGGTCGACCTGCTGTTCGTCGAGTTTAGCGTCAACGACGGCGAGGATCGCGAGGAATCGATCCGGGGCATGGAAGGCATCGTGCGCCAGTGCCGCCGCTTGTCGCCGGAGACGGAGCTCTGTTTCGTCTACACGGCAGCGGACAAGAACCTCTCGGACGAGCTGCCATTCAACATCGCGAATCACGAAGAAGTGGCGGAGCATTACGGCATTGCATCCCTTAATCTTGCCGGCGGCGTACGGGATTTGGTTCGTGCCAGCGTGGTCGCGTGGGCCGAGCTGGCGCCGGATCGCGTCCATCCGAACGACGAAGGACATGCGCTGTATGCCGCGTATGCGGAGCAGTTCATAGAGCAGGCCGTCGCGGCGGTCGCTAACGCCGTGAAGGAAGAAGAGACAAGCACGAGCCCGGTTCCGTCGGAGATTCCGAATGCCTCCGTAGTGCCGGCGCCGATGATCCGGGGCGATGTCCCGGTCGGTGAGCTTCCGCGGCCGCTCGACGCGCGCAATTACGAGTTCGCGACGATGAAGGACATCGGTCTCGACGTTGTCTCGGACGGCTTTGCGCCGGCCAGGCTCGGGCCGGACGATCCAATGATGAATTGGCGTTTTGCCACCGAGCATCTGGCTGCGGAAGGCAGCCGCGGGGAGAGCCTGTCATTCGCGCTCGAGGGCCGCCGGATCGGAATTCTCCTGCTGCACGGACCGGACAGCGGCGCGCTTGAATATTCGCTGGACGGGGGCAAGAACTTTACGCCGGTCGACCCGTTCGACGAATGGTGCCTGCTGGCCTACAGGCCGATTCAGGTATCGTTCCAGGAACAGCCGGAACGCCAACTACAACAGGTCATCGTCCGCTGCGCGGGCACGAAGGACGAGCGAAGCAAGGGCACGGGCATTCGGGTCATGAAGCTGCTCAGCTCTTAAGCAAATCCTATTTAACCCGGAAAACACCATTCTCGCCGGCCTGACCCGGCATTACCCGACCGCTTAAGGTCGGGTTTTTGCCGCTTAACGGCTGCTTGAATCCAGAATCGCCTATGCTTGACGGCTGCATGCGGGCCTCCGGCGAACAAGGCGCTCCTGCTGCGCCCTTCCTGACCGTGCTCGCGCACCCTTGGGCAACTGTAGTAGAATGAGGTCAACGCAAAACTACAAACGAAGAGGTGCCACGCATGGCTATTAGTTTCACGCGCTCCATCATCGCTCGGCTGGAGAAAGAAATCGCCGATCTTCAGGCGCTCGCGCTTGAACAAACCAAGAAACGCGATCAAGCGGCAGCCAAGATAAAACAGCTCCAGCGCGATCAGAAATTGAGCCAATCGATCAACGATTTGAACGGCAAGCTTGCGCGGGAGACGAAGCTGAAGAAGAGCATCGATGAGATCAACGGCCTGCTCGCCAAGTCGTCCAAGCAGCTGACGGAGAAGAAAGCGCAGCTGGCTCAGCACCGGCAGCAGGCAGCGGAATAATGTCATCCCGAATAGGACTTGGAGGAAGACACGATGACCGATAACAAGACGGCGAGCAGCCTTCATACGATTACGCTCGGCATGGGATGTTACTGGAGTCCGGAGGCGTTGTTCGGCGCGATGCCCGGCATAATCAGGACGCGCGTCGGTTTTGCCGGAGGTACAACCGACGAGCCGAGCTATCGCGATATGGGCGACCATACCGAGACGGTCGAGCTGACGTTCGATCCTGCCGCGGTCTCTTACGATGAACTGTTGGAGACGTTCTGGAACAACCATAAGCCGATGAATATCAACGGATATAAGGATCGGCAGTATCAGTCGCTCCTGCTCTATCGCGACGAAGCGCAGGAGAAAGCTTTCCGAAGGATCAAGAGCCGGCTGGAAGGCGGGAAGGAGAGCCTGGATACGGAGCTGTCGCCATTTCGGAGCTTCTATCCCGCGGAGTCCAGGCACCAGAAGTATTATCTGAAACGATTCCCGGACGCCGTTGCGAAGCTGAGCGCGATCTATCCGTCCGAGGAGGAGCTGCAGAACGCGACCTTGGCTGCCCGGCTGAACGGGGTGGCGAAGGGCTTCCTGAGCGTGGAGCGTCTGCAGGGCGAGATGAAGCAATGGGCGTTAAGCCCGGACGAGCTGAGCGAGATGCTTGCGCTGGTCCGCAGTATCCGTTGGTAACGGAATAAAAGACGCCGCCGGCCACGAGCTCGCGGGAGGGACGTCTTTTCAGGCCGCCAGTGCTTCTTCGGTTATTTGATGAATATCGATCGGGGATCTTGCGCCTTCGCTGACGAGGTCGGGGAGGATATGCTGCAGGAAGTAATCGACGCAATGAAGCTTGATTTGTTTGATTTTGATCAACGCGGACCGGTACATCACGATAAATTCTTTCTCCGTGTTGCCGGCTCGGAGCTCGGCGAAGGCTTCGTAGATTTGGTCCATTTTATCGGCGACTTCCAGGATTTGACCTTCTACGGACTGGTCTTTGCCCTCGCGCAGCTGTCTGCGGAAGATCGATTTGAACGTCTCCGGAATATGCTCGTCGATAAAGTGGGCGACCATGCCCTCCTCCACTTGCTGCAGCATCGCGCGGAGCTCAAGCGAATAATGCTTCACGGGCGTCTTGATGTCCCCGATAAAAATCTCGCCGTAATCATGGCTGCTCGTGATCTCGTACAGCTTCTTCCAATCCACCGTCACGCCGTTGCTTTCTTCGATATCCGCCAAGGTCTTCGCATATTGAACGACTTTCCAGGAGTGGGCGGATACGCTGTGCTCTTGGAATTTGAACTTGCCCGGGCAGCGAATAATTCGTTCCAGGTCGGTTAACGACTGAAAATACGTATGAATTCCCATAGGCTGATTTCCTCTCTGCGGTGAGTAGTAGTAACAGGCACACCTCTAGTATAAGACGGAATTGTTAGTGGATCGTTAACTGCAGGCCGTCCGCAATATTTAGCAAAATTGGCGAAGAGGGGATGAGCAGGATGACCGACGATACGTATGATCGCAACGGCTATTTTGCCGCTATCGAGCGAGGCGATATGGCTTCGGTCAGAAGCTACTTGGAACGCGGAATAGACGTCAACCTGCAGAATGCCGCGAAGGAAACCGGAATCTGCAAAGCAGCGGATAGAAACGATATCGATATGGTGAAACTATTGTTGGACTTGGGTGCCGACGCGAACATGGCAAGCGATCAAATCGATAAGACGCCGATCATGATCGCGAGCGTACAGGGCAATGCCGATATGGTGCGGTTGTTGATCGAACGGGCGGATCCCGATATGACGATCGTCAACGGCTATGGCGGAACGGCGTTAATCCCGGCGTGCGAGAGAGGCCATGTCGAAGTGGTCCGATTATTGCTCGAACGAACGGATGTCCAAGTGGATCACGTGAACAAACTGGGCTGGACGGCCTTATTGGAGGCCGTCATCTTGTCGGACGGAGGCGTCAGGCAGCAAGAAATCATTAAGCTGCTGCTTGCGCACGGGGCAAATAGGCAAATCGCGGATCGGGATCGCATAACGCCGATCGAACATGCGGCAAGACGGGGATTTACAGAAATTGTAGCCCTTTTGTCTTAGAAAGAAGGCGTGTACCCTCGCTAATTCGGCGATTTTGTGTTATAATAAAGCTATCGTATTGAGACGAAATGTCACATTCCGAAAGGGACGCGAAGCATCCTTTTTGACATGTGGCTTTTTTTATGAAGTTACCATAGGGAGGACTTGCAGATGTATTTTTCCCGTAAGAGACCCATAGAGGATTATCCGGTTGAGATGACTGCCATTTGGTCGTGTACCAAGGAAGGCTGCAACGGTTGGCTCCGGGACAGTTTTTCATTCGAGGATGTTCCGACCTGCATGCAATGCAAGTCACCTATGCAAAAAGGCATGAAAGAGCTTCCGATTCTGCATGAGTCGACGCAAAGCCGCAACACGGCCGTGAAGAACATGAAAGCCAAGAGCAATCCGCCCGAGTCCGAATCCGAATAAGTTCGGGGACGATCGCCTTTACGAACACCTGACAACCAGAAGCGACAACATTAGATCGATACCATCAGAAGCAAAACCAACAGAAGGGACACCATGCCGGTGTCCTTTTTTGTTTTATAGGCCAATTTGCAGCAGCGTGTAACAATCGGGAGTTCCGCTTCGTTTACAGATATAGCAGTCCGATTGTATCGGTTATAGGGATAACCCGGTTAGGAATGGTTAGGAAAGGGATTGGGATGATGGCCAATTATAAGACGAGAGTGACCCGGCTTCTCATTGGCGCAGCGACCGTATCGATCATGCTGGCGGGCTGCTCCCCCGGGGGGCAGAGCGAGAAGTCCCCGCTCGCTGCAGAGAAAGAGCCCGGGCAATCGAACGTTGAGCGCTCGTCGGGGGCGGCAGACGAGGCTGGCGGATCCGAACGAGAGGCAGTTGCGGAGCCGGTTGCTTCGCTGCCGGAGAAGGACATTTATTTGTACCCCGGATTAAACGACGATCCGCGCTTGAGGATCGGCCAGAAGCAGCAAACGATGGATTGGACCTATGCGACGCCAAGGCAGATCCTGCCGGTGCTCCAGGCGGAAGACTATGACGGGGATGGGGAAGAGGAGCTCGCCGCCATCGTGGATATCGGGTCGGGTACGGGCGTTAGCCTGGAGGAACTGCATGTCGTCGAATACCAAGGCGAGAGCCCGCCTGCGGGGCAAAGCTTCGCCGATCATGAATTTCTCTCCGAGGATTACTTGGAACAGCTGGGCAAGCTGATGCAGATCAAGACGACGAATCGGAACGGGGAGCTGTTCGGCCAACTGGCCATCGGCAGTCGGCGCTACGAGGTGAGCTTCAAGAATTATCAGGCGGACTACGGCGAAGCGAAGATCAAGGATAAGCTCGGTTACGGCAGCATAATCTATTTTCAGGCCGAGCAGCATAAGCTGACGTTCTCGGCTGCGATCGGAATCGTAATCGCCGGGAACGCGCAGCCCGAGTATTTCGGGGATGTGGAGGCCGATGTCGCCTATGCTTCGGGCGGCAAGTTTAAGCTGGAGAATCTTCGGTTTCAACCGCATGAAGCCAGTTCATAACAACGAGAAGCCCGACCGCACGCGGCCGGGCTTTCGTCTGCGCCGAACGGGCGCGGCAATCTATTTGGCTTTCAAATCCGGCTGGTGAATGCCGAAGGTATTGCCTTCCGTGTCGATGTAATACCCTTGCCAGGCCATCCCCGGCAATGCGTATTTGGCCAAAGCGAGCTTGCCTCCATGCGCAAGGATTTTGGCTTCCGTCGCATCGTAGTCCCCGACGCCCAGGGTACAGGCATACCCGTTCAGAGGCTGGCCTTGCTGCGGGGAAGGGCCTTTGCGCTGCATCAGAGCGCCGTTGATTCCCATCGCGCCCGGGTCGCCCGTTATCGCTCCCCAATAAGGCATGCCGGCATAACCGCTCCAATCCTCGTAGGTCCACCCGAATACCTCTCCGTAAAACGCCTTGGCACGCTCCATATCGTCGACGTGAATTTCGAAATGCACGACTTTTCCCATCATGGCCTCCAGATTTTAGACTTCGATTTATGATGCTATTCGTATCATTACCTTTTCAAGGAAATCTAAAAACGCCTTCGGCATTCAAAGGAGTCGACCATTCCGGTTTAGGAGAAAACCCGGATTTCTGCTATACTAGAAGTATAAAGCCAAAAACGGACTGTCTACGAGCAGGAAAGGTTGCGCCGAACGATGCAAGCATTTGAAGACTGGAATCAGAAAGTAAAGAAGACCTTTAACGCGACAAGCAACGAAGTCGTCTTGACCGTTACGGAAGCAGGGAACATGCTGGGTCTGTCGAAAGATCAAATGAAGACCTATGCGGACAAGAACAGCCTTACCAAAGTGCCGATCATGAGAAGCGTTCACCGGTACCTTCTATTGAAGAGCGAGATCGAGGCGTTAGTGAAGTAATCCCAACTGTCGGGCATGAGAAGCCAGCCGAATTCGGCTGGCTTTTTCCCTTTTCGAAAGTAAGGTAGAATAGGACGTAATGGCAGGCTTTGGAAAGGGGAGCTCGTAATGGGAATGCTGGCAAGGTTCAGGGACGTAATGAAAGCCAATATGCACGGGTTGCTGGACAAGGCGGACGATCCGGAGAGGGCCGTGAACGCGTACATGCAGCGCTTGTCTAGCGATCTGGGCGGCGTGAAAGCGGAGACGGCTTCGGTGCTGCTCGAGGTGGACAGAGCCAGGCGGGCCTTGGACGAATGCAGGGCCGAGATCAAGAAGCTGCAGCGCTATGCCGAGAAGTCGGCGGAGTCGGGCGATGATGATCGGGCGCTCCAATTTTTGGCAGCCAAATCAAAGCAAACCGAGCAGCTTGACGAGCTGCAGGTCGCGCACGACCGTGCTTCGGCAAAAGCGGCGTTGATGAAACAGATGCAGGATAAGCTCGTGTCCGATCTGTCGCAGCTGGAAGCGCGGCATGCGGAGCTGAAGGGCAAGATGGCGGAAGCCAAGACGCAGCAGCACGTTAACGGCGGCAATCGGGCCGCGGACAAGGCGAGCGCTTCTTTCGACGCGTTGGAAGAGAAGGCGAACCAGGCGTTAAACGAAGCGATGGCGCTCGCCGAGCTTAGGGGCGGGACCGAGGAAGACGATTTGGACGCATTGATCGCGCAGGCGCAGCTTGCCAAGGAAGCGGAGGGCTCGGGAGGTCGACCGGGCAGCGCCGAGGCCGCTCCGATCAGCGCAGAAGAGGAGCTTGCGGCAATCAAAGAGAGATTAAGGTCGAGGTGAGCGGCGTGGAGGCGGTTATCGAGTATAAGTGTCCCAATTGCGGCAGCGGCATGGTTTTCGATGCGGCTGCGGGCACATTGTCCTGCCCCGGCTGCGGCCGGCAGGATAATATCGAGCAAATGATGGATCCGCTGAAGAGCCAGACGTTCACGGAACAGGACGTGAAGGAGTACCATTGCACCAGCTGCGGCGCCGTCATCGTGACCGAACCGGAGACCAGCGCGACCTCATGCAGCTTTTGCGGCTCGGCCGTGGTGCTGAGCGATCGTCTGTCCGGCCAGTTTGCTCCCGTGATGGTGATTCCCTTCACGATTGCCAAGGAAGCGGCGATGAAGGCGTTCAAGAAATGGTGCAGGAACGGCCTGCTTACGCCTCGCGGCTTCATGTCGGCGGACCGGGTTACGGGCATTACCGGAATCTATGTCCCCTTCTGGTTATACGATCTGCATAACGACATCGAGGTGCAGGCGCAGGGAACCAAGGTCAGGATCTATACGCAAGGCGACTACAGAATTACGGAGACGCAGCATTACAGCATCTATCGCAAGATTCAAGTGGACTACGTCCGGCTGCCGCTGGACGCCTCGGAGAAAATGAACGACGCGCTGATGGATAAACTGGAGCCGTTCCCGTACGATCAGCTGAAGGCATTCAAGACGCCTTATCTGGCCGGCTATCTGGCGGAGAAATACAGCTACGACGACGAACAGCTATTTCCGCGGGCCAAAGAAAAAACCAGTGCCTACGTCGACGCCTTTATTTCTTCGACCGTATCCGGCTATACGAACGTCAGCTACATCGACAAGCAAGTGGATACGACCATGAAGCGGGCCGATTACGTGCTCCTTCCCGTATGGATGGTGAGGTACAACTTTAACCGGGCGGAGTATACGTTCGCCATGAATGGCCAGACGGGCAAAGTCGTAGGCAAGCCTCCGATCAGCAAGGCGAAGGTAGCGGCATGGTTTGCGGGGATATCCGCCGTGTCCTTCGTGGCATTAAAGATCGTCTCCTGGACGATGGGAGGCGGGTTCCTATGAGAAGACCGTTTACGTTGCTCGCTGCCCTCTTGATGTTCGTCGTCTGCGCGGCAGCCTTGGCGATTCCCGGCCATTCGGAAGCGGCCGAAGCCGGGAGCGAGACGAAGAATCTGATCTACGATAAAGCCAATCTACTCACGCAGCAGGAGTGGGATGAACTGAATGCATTGGCGAATCGGTACGGGGCCAAGAGAGAGACGGACATTATTATTCTTACATCCACCAACGCGGAGAACCAAGACGTCCAGCTGAAGACGGAGAATTTCTACGACGACCAGGCACCAGGATACGACAAGCCCCACGGCAATGCCGTCATTCTGACGATGGACATGAGGAATCGGGAGGTGTACTTGGCCGGCTTCGGCAAGGCGGAAACCGCCCTCGACGACAGCAGGCTGGATAAGATTCGCAGCAAAATGACGCCGGATCTGACGCGCGCCGAATATGCGAAGGCCTTTGAAAGGTACATTACGCTTTCTTACACCTACATGGGGTATAAGCCCGGCGTAAATCCGGATAATATCTTGTTTGCCCTGTGGTTCCAACTGGGGGCGGCCTTAATCATTGGCGGAATTATCGTCACGGTCATGGTCTACCGTTCCGGCGGCCGGGTAACCGTGAGCGGAGCAACGTACGAGAATCGAGGCACGTCGGGCGTATTGGAGCATGCGGACCAGTATATCCGGACGACGGTGACCAAGACCAAGATTCCGAAGAACAACGGCAGTGGCTCCAGAGGGGGCGGCGGAGGGACCACCGGCGGAGGTTCCTCGCATAGCGGAAGCAGAGGTTCGTTTTAGTCAAACGATATCGCGCGAACGAGTCGAATACGGAACATAGAAGGGATGGGAATGACATGGGGCTTTTCGGGAATCAATTCGCAAACGTGGTGGAATGGGAAGAGTTCAGAGACGATATGATTTTCTGGAAGTGGAGCAACCAGGAGATCAAGAAGGGCAGCAAGCTTATTATCCGCGCCGGGCAGGATGCCGTCTTCTTGAATAACGGCAAGGTCGAGGGGGTCTTCAAGGACGAAGGCTCGTTCAATGTCGATTCGGACATTATTCCGTTCCTGTCGACGCTGAAAGGGTTTAAGTTCGGATTCAACAGCGGGATGCGGGTCGAGGTGCTGTTCGTGAACACGAAGGAGTTTACCGTTCGCTGGGGCACGCAGAGTCCGATCCTGATCCCGACGCCGCAGCTTCCGGGCGGCATGCCGATTCGCGCCAACGGCACGTTCAACTTCAAGGTGAGCGATTACATGGCCCTGATCGATCAGATCGCGGGGATCAAACAAAGCTACTTGGTCGAGGATGTCAAAATCCGGATGACGGCCGTGCTGGATCAGCTCTTGATGAAGTGGATCAGCCGAGAAGGCAAGGACATGTTCAATTTGCAGGCGAACGCCTTCGATATCGCGAATGGCATTCGCGAGGATCTGGACATGCAAATGATGGACATCGGCATCGCGATCACGGGCTTCCAGGTCATGAGCTTCAATTATCCGCAGGAAATCCAGGATATGATCACGAAGACCGCTTCGCATGAGATGATCGGCAATCTGCAGAAGTACCAGCAGGTGAGCATGACGGACGGCATTGCATCCGGTAAAGTGCACGGTGGCGGCGCTGCCGCGGATATGGCCGGCATGATGATGGGCATGAACATGGCCAATGAAATGATGAAGAACATGAACCGCGGTCAGGATTCCGGCGGCGGCGAGCAGCGGCAATCCGAGGCGGATAAAGGTGCGGCTTCAACGGCGCCGTCGCCTTCGTCCGCGGAAGGCGGCAAGAAGCCGAACTTCTGTCCCAACTGCGGAGCCAAGAACGAAGGAGCGAATTTCTGCCCGAACTGCGGTCAGAAGCTGGGTTAGGCGAAGTTCGGCAAGGCTGAGGGAAATAGGGGGATGTGCTCCCCTCGCGAGCATGCTGCTGCGAGGATACGCCGCACGAGCCTACCAAACTAAGCAAGCAACCCGACCTCGCTTGGTCGGGTTGCTTTTTGCTTCTCACGTTTGGCGGTTCGGCGGACATCGACTATACTTCAGATTAGGATTCATTATAAATAGCCGCTCTACTCTCATAAAATATCGGAGTGATCCGATGCTGAAAATAGTATCCCTCGAAACGGTAAAGAGCGACTTAAAGGCATTCATACGCAGCAATTCCGACCGTGGATTCTTGCCCTACGGCGCTTGCGATCGGGTTTGCGCTGCCATGGATACATTGCTGGAAGAATCGATTCGTCATCACGCACGGCATCATCGAGCACTTGGACGGACCGGAAGCGGCTAAGCGGTATCGAACAGAGCATCTGAACGTGCTGGATATCAGAGTGATCGCGGTGGATCGGGCATTGTCGGATCATCGATATGATGAGGCGAAGGAACTCTGCGAAGCGGCGCTCGAGCAGGATAAGCCTTATGGCAGGCCAACTCCATGGGCGAAGTATCTGGAACAAATCTATGGAGAGCTTGGCGACAAAGAAAAGCAGCTCGAGATGATTCTCCTGATTTTAAAGCGTGGCGAAAGCTCGTATTACTCCAAATTAAGGACTTTTTACGAGTCGGACGGGACATGGGAGCAGCGTAAATCAGGTGTGCTTGATGAATTATCGAAAGTTTACGCGGCGAGTCAATTTGCGGGGCTGCTTGGCGGCGCAGGCGAGTGGCCGCGGCTGTTGAATGTGGTGAAGGACAATGCGATATTCATTGAGCATTACGGCAAGCAGCTGGCTTCGAGGTTTCCGGCGGAAACGTATATGATTTACGAGCATTACATTATGAACGAAGCCGCGGCGGCAACCGAACGACGAAAGTATAAAGGCGTATGCAAGCTGCTCAAAAGCTATTACAATGCAGGGGCTAGGGAAGAAGCGATGGCATTGATCCGGCACTTGATTGAGAAGTACCCGCGCCGCCCCGCGATGTTGGACGAGCTTGAATCCTTAAGCCGAAGGCTGGTTAAGAAATGACAATCAAATGGATGGGCGTATGGAGATCATGAAGATTCAACTCGAGCACCGAATCATCGAATGCCATGTCGCTTACGGACCTGGACGCAAGATTACGATTCATATCAATCCGACCGGACTTATTACGGTGAAGGCGCCTAACGGAACGATCGACGAACGGATCGAATCCGCGGCGAGACAGCATGGGGAATGGATCGAGAAGCAGCTCCGCGCGATCGAGAGAGCCCGCGAAGCGCAGCAGATCAGAGAGTACGACGACGAGGAGCGCAAATTCCTCCACCTGGGCAAATACTGCTTGCTGAGCGAGTTGATCGACACGGCGGCAGCGGATGAAGAAGAGCTGCGGCAGCGGCTCAAGAAGTTTTATTTCGCAAGCTGCAAGAAGATCGTGTCGGAACGCATCCCGATGTATCAGAAGCAGCTGAAGGTAACGCCGAAGTCGATCGAGATCGTCGAGTCCATCACCAAATGGGGCAGCTGCAGCTCGAATAAGCAGTTAACCTTCAATTACCGCCTGGCGATGGCGCCGATCGAGGTGATCGATTATGTCATCGTGCATGAGCTGTGCCACCTTACGCATATGAACCATGACCGGTCCTTCTGGAGACGCGTCGGCAGCGTCATGCCGGACTACAAGGAGAAGGAAGCCTTCTTGGCGCGGTACGGGCAGGCGATGACGCTTTAATGGGCTTAACCTTATGGAGCTCGCCTTTCAATGCGAACGCAATAATTGACGTGAAAAACAGCAGACCGGAATCCCTTCGCATGGGGGTTCCGGTTTTTGTTGTTGATGCGATCGGCGCTGCCTGGCGATTAGTCGAATAAAAAATAAAATTCAAAAAAGCAAGAAAATGGGATTGAAATATAAAGCGCTTTCATTTACAATCTACCTATCAGACAGGCAGAGCATATGCTTGGATGATGAGTGTATGCGCGGCAGTCAGTTTGACGGCTTGTAAAAAAAAGGAGGCTATTTCAATGGCGGCAAAAAAAGAGAAAAAAATGTTGCTTGGCGCGGTTGCAGGCGTACTGCTCGTGGGTGTTCTGGCGGGCTGCGGCGACAACGGCAACGGGGGAAGCAACGAAGGCTCAGGAAAGAAAGTCACGCTTCGCATGATCGAGAGCTTGACGAGCCCGGCCCGCACGGCGGTGCTACAAGAGATGATTGCCAAGTTCGAAACAGCCAATCCGAATATCAAGGTCGACCTGATCTCTCCTCCTTTTGACCAAGCCGACAACAAGATCAAAACGATTCTTGGCGCCAAAGAAGAGCTCGACGTATTGGAAGTGCGTGATTCCACCATATCCGAGTTTTCCAATAACGGCTATCTGGAGTCGCTGAACGATTACGTGAAAAGCTGGCCGGATTACGCGACCGTCGTCGACGTTGCCAAATCGGTCGCCTCGCTGAACGATAACGTGTATTTCGTTACGAACGGCATGTATCAGCGTCAGATGTTCTACCGCAAAGACTGGTTCCAAGAGAAGGGCATCCAGCCGCCGACGAACTATGAAGAGATGGTGGCAGCCGCGATTAAGCTGACGGATCCGAGCAAGAACCGTTACGGTTTTTCGTTCCGGGGCGGAGCGGGCGCGAACGGCGTTCCGGACGCGATGATTCAAAACTACAACTTCGACAACATCGATCATGACGATTCGAACTTCCTGAAAGACGGCAAGTCGATGTACTCGACGCCGGAAGCGAAGCAAGCGCTTGATTTGTATGTGAAACTGTATAAAGAAGGCTCGCCGAAGGACTCGATCAACTGGGGTTATCAAGAGCAGGTTCAAGCGTTTACGTCCGGCGTAACCGGCATCCTGCTGCAGGATCCGGATGCGATCCCGTCCTTAATGGAGAAAATGGACGTCAACACGATCGGCACGGCTCCGATGCCGAAGGGTCCAAGCGGCAAGTCGTTCACGGCGACGGGCGGCGCCGGCTGGGGTATCGCCAAAAACTCCAAGCACAAGGACGAAGCATTCAAACTGATCGCGTTCCTGTCGAGTCCGGAACAAAATACGTACTTCGCCACGAAGACGGCACTGATTCCGATTCATACTTCGGCTAGCAAAGATCCATTCTTCCAAACGGACATGTACAAAACGCTGCTCGATATGGCCAGCAAGCCGGACGAGTTCGTGAACCTGAAAGCAAACACGAAATACCCGGGTATCGGCCAATGGGGCCAAGTCGCGATGGAAAGCGGCCAATCGCTGCTGCTCGGCAAAGCGACGGAAGAAGATACCCTCAAGAAATGGGATCAGTTCTGGGCGGACCAAAAAGCGAACCTGAAGTAGAACAGGCATGCAAGAAGGACGATGGGTGGCGTAAAGCCACCCATCGTTACCATTTCTCGCGTAAAAGGTGGTGCGGTTCATGAACGATGATCGGCCTTCCGTTATAGGGCGATTGCAGGCGAGCTTCCGCAATTCTCCGCGTGGATTCATCTTTTTCTGTTTGCTGCCCACGCTGGTTCTGATGCTGGTGTTTACATACTATCCCTTCTTCCGCGGCATCGTGATGGCCTTCCAGAACTATCAGCTCTTCGATCTGACCAACGTGCACTACATCGGCCTCGATAACTTCAAGAACATGTTCGAGGACGCCAAGTTCAAGTTTGCCGCCGTCAACAGCGTGTACTGGGTGTTCATCTCCCTGATCGCGCAATTCACGATCGGGTTGTCGGTGGCGCTGTTGTTAAACAAGCGGTTCCGCGGGCGCGGTTTTTTTCAGGGCTTTGTCTTCTATCCCTGGGCGTTGTCCGGATTCCTGATCGGCTTGATCTGGAAATGGATGTTCAACTCGCAGATCGGCGTCATCAACGATTTGCTGCTGCGAAGCGGCATTATTCATGAGCGAATCGGCTTCTTGTCGGATCCGAACTGGGCCATGGCATCGGTTATCATCGCGAACGTGTGGTACGGCATCGCGTTCTTCGCGATCATGCTGCTGGCCGCGCTGCAATCCGTGCCGTCGGAGCTGTACGAAGCGGGGAGCATGGACGGCGCGAACGGAGCGCGCAAGCTGTTGAACATTACGCTGCCCTACATCATGCCGACGGTCATCACGACGACCCTGCTGCGCGCGATCTGGATCTTCAACGATCCGTCGATCATCTACGGGCTCACGAACGGCGGGCCTGCCGGTTCGACGCATATCCTGTCCTCGCTGATGCTCGACAAAATCATGTACAGCGGCGATTACGGCGCGGCGTCTGCGATCGGCATTCTGATGATCGGCATCCTGCTGCTGTATACGATCTTCTACTTAACCGTGACCAGAGCCGCGAAATTGGGGGACTTCTAATATGCAGAGGCACCTATTCAAAGGATCGAAGGCCGTCTTCCTGGCGCTGTACTTAATCGTGATGGTGTTTCCGCTCTACTGGATCGTCATTACGTCGCTCAAACCGCAGAAAGAAATCTTCTCCTTCCCGCTGAAATATTGGCCCACCCATCTAACCTTCCAGAACTACATCAACATCATCAAGATATCCAAATTCCACATCTACATCTTCAATAGCCTGCTCATTTCGATCAGCGCGGCCTTGGTCGTCGTCGTTATCGCGGTTTTGAGCGCCTATGTGCTGGCTAGGTTCAAATTCCGCGCCCATAAGCATGTCATGCTGGGATTTTTCCTGACCCAGATGCTGCCCGGGTTCGTGGCGCTAGCGCCGCTTTACCTGCTGATGTCGCGGCTCGACTTGATCAATACGCGCGCTTCGCTGATCTTAATGTACACCGTAGGCTTGATTCCGTTCTCGACGATCCTGCTCAAAGGGTTCTTCGAACGAATCCCGTCCAGCCTGGAAGAGGCCGCGATGATCGACGGCTGCTCCCGCTTGTCGGCGCTTATTCGCGTCATCATGCCGGTGATGCTGAACGGAATCGCGGCAACGTTTATTTTCGCCTTCGTGCAGAACTGGAACGAGCTGTTCATGGCGGTGCTGTTCATCGATGACGAATCGTTGAAAACGCTTCCCGTCGCGATGAACTCGTTCGTGATGAAGTTCGACGTCGATTGGGGCGCGATGTCGGCCGGCACCGTGCTGTCCGTTCTCCCGACCATCGCGTTGTTCGCCATCGCGCAGCGCTTCATCGTCGAAGGTCTGACGCAGGGAGCCGTCAAAGGATAACCGGGCTCGTACAACGAGGAAAGGGGCATAAACGATGACCGAGAAGAACGACCGGGAATGGCAGTATACATCGGCAGCTCACGATGCCGTCGACGAACGGCATCACGGTTCGATTAATATGCCGATCTACCAAACCAGCCTGTTCGCCTTCGAGACGTACGATAAATTCACCGCGGCCGGGCAGAACCAACAGAACCTTCATGTGTATTCGCGGGGAAATAACCCGACGGTACGGTACCTGGAGGATAAGCTGGCCGAGCTGGAGCAAGCGGAGATGGCGAAGTGTTTCGCTTCGGGCATGGCTGCAATATCGGCAGCGATTCTCTCGACGGTAAGAACCGGCGATCATATCGTCTGCATGGATCAGGCATACGGACCGACGCGAATGCTCGTCACCCAGTACCTTCAGCGGTTCGGCATTGAATCGACGCTCGTGGACGGACGATCCATAGACAACATTCGCTCGGCGATTCGCCCGGAGACGAAGCTGCTCTATCTGGAAAGTCCGACCTCGGGGATGTTCCAGCTGCAGGACTTGAAGGCCTGCGCGGAGCTGGCGAGCAGCCGTGGCATCGTAACCATTATCGACAACTCCTGGGCGACGCCGGTATTCCAGCGGCCCTTGGAGCTGGGCATCGATCTCGTCGTTCATTCCTGCACGAAGTATATCTCCGGGCAGAGCGACAGCGTCGCCGGCGTCGTGCTGGGCTCCGAGCGTCTGGTCAGCCGGATTGCCGAGGATGAGTATATGCTGTTCGGCGGCATTATGACGGCTGCTACCGCGGCGCAGATTACCCGCTGCCTGCGGACGCTGCCGCTGCGGATGGAACGGCATGAGCGCAGTGCCCTGAAGGTCGCGAATCATATGCTCGGCCAGCCGTACGTGGCGGGAGTCAACCATCCCGCGCTGTCTTCGCATCCGCAGCACGAGCTGGGCTTGCGGCAAATGAACGGCTCGAGCGGGCTGTTCTCGTTCGAATCGACGGAGTCGACGGAGAAGATGCGGGAATGGGCAAGCCGGCTGAAGTATTTCAAAATCGGAGTCAGCTGGGGCGGCTTCGAGTCGCTCGTCACGGTTAACCCCGCCGGCGCAAGCTGCAGGGCGGGTGCCCGCAGCTTGATTCGCCTGCATATCGGACTGGAGAGCGCCGACGATTTGATCGACGACTTGGATCAGACCTGGGCAGCCGTGCAAGATCTGAATTTGTAACCTGGGAAGCGGATTGGATTCGCGCAAACGAGGAGTGATGCGATGTGGCTAAAATCCAAAGACAGTCGATGCCTGAACTGGTCTCGCAGGAAATTCAGAACTATATTGAAGAAAAAGAGCTTCAAGAAGGAGATCGGCTTCCATCGGTCGAGGCGATGACGCAGATGTTCGGCGTCGGCCGCTCTTCGCTCCGCGAAGCGCTGCGTTACCTGGAGGCAACCGACGTCATCACCGTATCCAACGGAAAAGGAATCTATGTCCGCGACGTGGGCACGTACCGGTTTGCCGGCAAGATCAAAATCGAAAAAGAAAAGCGTTTCCTGCTCTCGATTCTTGACGTGCGCCGGGCGCTGGAGGGCAAAGCGGTCGAATTGGCGGCGGAGCGGATCACGCCGGCGCAAATCGACGAATTGACGGCGTGCTTGCAAGAATACAAGCTGCTGAAGGAAGCGGGGAAATCGACCTCCCAAATCGACTTGGCCTTCCACCGCGGCGTGATGAAGGCGGCTTCCAACCCGATCCTCTACAGCGTGCTCGAGTCGATATCGGCCATGTACGAGCTGTTCTTCAACGAACCGCTCGGCGACCGTAAGCTGTTCGACGATACCTACGAATTTCACCATACGATGTTCGCGGGCATTGCGGCACGCGACCCGGAACGGGCCTTGGCCGAATTCAACAAGATGATGAATCGCATCGAGACGATCATCAGGGATTATTGAGCGGAATTTCCGCCCGGCCAGTGAATCAAGCCGAACGAAACCGAACCATTCAGCCGAAAGCCAGCCGTGAAGGCTGGCTTTTCTGTATTCCAACATGCAGGTATCGGAGTGCTTCCTGCGCCTTGAATAGAAACCGGAATTTGATAGACTAGAGGTACAAGAAAAGAACATTCCGAAGGAGCGAACATCATCATGCCGTTTACCATCGTCCGCAACGATATCACCGCGATGCATGTCGATGCCATCGTTAATGCCGCGAACACATCGCTCCAGATGGGCGGCGGCGTATGCGGCGCCATCTTCCGGGCGGCCGGCGCTCGCGAGCTGCAGCAGGCGTGCGAGAGGATCGGCGGCTGCGAAGCTGGCCAAGCCGTCGCCACTTCGGGCTTCAAACTGCCTGCGACTTACATCATCCACACCCCTGGCCCGGTCTGGCGCGGCGGCAGCAAGGGAGAAGAGACGCTCCTGCGAGACTGTTATGGGAACGCGCTCCGGCTTGCCGCACAGCTCGGCTGTGAATCCGTCGCATTTCCCTTGATCTCGTCAGGGTTGTACGGGTATCCGAAGGCGGAAGCGCTGCGCATCGCATCCGGCGCGATCCAGGACTTCCTGCTTGGCAGCGATATGGACGTGTATCTCGCCGTATTCGACAAGGCGGCGGTCGAGGTAAGCGAGCAGCTGCTCGGCAGCGTGGAAGCGTTCATCGACGAGCATTACGTAAGCGAAACGGAAATGGTATCGAAGCGCCGCAGTCTCCTGGACGCGGAGCGACGTGCCATTCATGACGACCGGGACGAAGGCCGTCATGAAGAGGAAGCTGAAGCCGTAGAGGAAGCTGAAGCCAGGGCGGAAGAGGTAGATGCCAGGACGGAAGATGCGGAAGCCAGAGCGGAAGCGGCTATGTCGCCGCCAATGGTGGCGGGGTACAGTTCGCTTTCGCCGTTGTCCAACTTAGAAGAAGTCATCGAGCGGTTGGACGAGCCGTTTGCCCTGACGCTCCTGCGGCTCATCGATGCCAAGGGCCGATCGGACGTCGAGGTGTACAAGCGCGCGAATATCGACCGCAAGCTGTTTTCCAAAATCCGCAGCAACAGCTCCTACATGCCGAGCAAGAAAACCGCCATCGCCCTGGCGGTCGCGCTCGCGCTCGACTTAGCCGAGACCGCGGACCTGCTGGAGCGCGCGGGTTACGCGCTGTCCCGCAGCCAGAAGTTCGACGTCATTATCGAATACTTCATCCTTCAGGGCCAATATGACTTATTCGCCATTAACGAGGTCCTGTTCCATTACGATCAGCCGCTTCTTGGCTCATGAATCCCGGCATGGCTAGCCGCTATCCGCATTCCATCGCGACTTCGCCGCCGTCTTGAGGACATCCGGAGTCCAATGTCGCTCCCGAAGCGACCTCTTCGTGTCTGCGCGGCGGTATCCTTAATTCAGATCGAACGATACTGAATGGAGGAACTTAACATGAACACGAACTTGACGGAACTGGTATTTATTTTGGACAAAAGCGGCTCGATGAGCGGGCTGGAGGCCGATACGATCGGCGGATACAACGCGATGCTGGCCAAACAGAAGGCCGTGGAGGGCGAGGCGCGCATCACGACGGTGCTGTTCGACAATAACTACGAGCTGCTGCATGACCGAATCGATCTGCGGGCCGTATCGACGATCAGCGGGAAGGAATACGCGGTTGGCGGCTCGACGGCGCTGCTCGATGCCATCGGCGCCACGATCAACAAGATCGGCAATGCCCAGAAGCATACAGCGGAGGCTTACCGGGCTGACAAAGTGCTGGTCGTCATTACGACGGACGGCATGGAGAATGCAAGCCGCGAATACGACTACGGCAGGATCAAAGCCATGATCGAGCGGCAAACGAGCAAGCATGGCTGGGAGTTTATCTTCCTCGGCGCGAATATCGACGCGCCTGAAGTAGCCGGACGCTTCGGGATTGCGCCAAGCCGGGCGCAGAACTATCACGCCGACAGCGAGGGAACGCAGCTCAATTACGCGGTCGTGGCCGATGCGATATCGGATTTCCGCAAGCGCGGCGCATTGGCGGAGAATTGGAGCCAGCCCATCGAAGCGGACTTCGCGGGCCGCGGCGGTAGCCGGAACGTCCGCAAACCGAGAGCCTAGCTAGCGGATGGGATGCAGGAATTGCGTATCGTGCGATTGGCTATAGAGCCGCTTCCGATCAAGGATGCGGTTCTATAGCCGCATGCGCTCGGCCCGAAGGTAAACCTGCAGCATGCCGGCAACAATCCGAATTTGCGGGACAGGTTGATAATTAATGTCATTTGTATTATAATACTGAGTATTGCAGGTCCGTAGCTCAATGGCAGAGCAACCGGCTCTTAACCGGTAGGTTGTGGGTTCGACCCCCACCGGGCCTATATGATTATCCGAGATCCCTCGCTAGCGGAGTTCCGCGGCGGGGGATTTTTTGTTCTTTACTATTTTTTCAAATCGGCCTTCGCAAGCCCATGCGAACCTGCGCGAACCCGTACTGAAGCGCGCGAACCCCCCGGCCTTGCCAGGTCGGGGTTATTTGTATTCGGAGGCAAGATAGGCGGGGGCAGGTGGCAGCGGGGGAACTTACGGCTGTTTTTGTTCCCTGTGCTTACAAACCGTGGAAGTTTCTAGCAATATCTCTTAAGATAGATTCATATCCTAAAATTAGACAGGGGGTGGGGGTATGGATTTGCTGATCATGGGGCTGCTGGCGGCTGCGTGCGCCTCGGGTCTGGTCTTATTCCGCCGTAAAACGATTCCCGCAAGCCGTCATAACCCTCCGCCTTCTCCGGGAAAGCTGTCCGTCATCATCCCGGCAAGGAACGAAGAACGCAACCTCCCTCATCTGCTCGGCTCGCTTCGATCGCAGACGGTTCAACCGTTCGAAATTATCGTGGTGGACGACGGCTCCGAAGACGGGACGAGAGCCATCGCGGAGCGCTATGGCGTCAAGGTCTTGGCCGGCATGCCGCTCCCGCCGGGATGGACAGGCAAGAACTGGGCCGTGTGGAACGGCTACAAGCAAGCGTCCGGCGATCTGATCGCGTTCCTGGATGCGGATGTCCGGCTCGCGCCGCAGGCGCTGGCGTCGCTGATCGCGGCAAGAGAACGAGCGGGCGGCGTCGTATCCGTCGTTCCGTACCACCACGCGGAGAAGCCGTACGAGAAGCTGGCGCTGATACCGAATATTCTGGGCTTGTTCGCGTTTACGTCGCCGTTCGAGCGAACGAATCCGATGAAGGGGCTTTACGGCTCCTGCATCCTTGCGACCCGGAAAGATTACGAGACGGCGCAAGGGCATGAAGCCATCAAGTCCGAGCTGCTCGACGACCTGAATCTTGGCGCCAAGTTCATGGAAGCGGGCATTCCGGTCACGAATTTTATCGGCCGCGGCATGGTCGAATTCCGGATGTACCCCGGCGGGATCCGCAGCGAGGTCGAAGGCTTCGGCAAAGGAGCCGTGCTGAGCACGAGCAGGCTGGACCTGCGGACGACGCTGCTTGTCGCCGTGTGGCTGATCGGATTAATCGCAGCGGAGGCGGCGCCTTTCGTCCTTGCTGCTTCGTGGTCGCTGCCGCTTATTGCCGGATACGTGCTGTATACGGCACAAATGTATTATTTTGTACGCTATACCGGGCGCTTCGGCAGATGGATGCCCGCGCTT
The DNA here is from genome assembly GCF_009909195.1 of Paenibacillus sacheonensis. Lineage (GTDB taxonomy): Bacteria > Bacillota > Bacilli > Paenibacillales > Paenibacillaceae > Paenibacillus_Z > Paenibacillus_Z sacheonensis. The sequence goes on along the minus strand of NZ_JAAAMU010000009.1, from coordinate 194,168 downwards.
CATTTCCTGAGCACCGCGTTTTTCCTTTATATCATGCTGTATTCGTTATACCGGGTCTTGTTTCTGGGACGCGTCGCGTGGAAGGGCAGGCAAATCGAAGTGGGAGGCCGGAAACGTTGATCATCCTCGTGTGGACGCTGCTGTCGTTTCTGTCTGGTTCGCTGATGTTCTCGTATTGGCTCGGCCTGGCCGCCAATCATAACTTGAAAACGGTCGGCGACGGCAACCCCGGCGCGCTGAATCTGTGGCGGGCTGCAGGATATACGTACGGATTGGCCGGGATCGCGCTTGATTTTCTGAAAGGCTACGTGCCGGTGTTTTGGCTGGCCGCATCCGGTTCCTTGGGAGGGATGGGCATCTTGCTTCCGTCCGCCGCCGCCGTCCTGGGTCATGCGTTCTCGCCTTTCATGGGGGGCAGAGGCGGCAAAGCGATCGCGGTTACCTTCGGCGTATGGAGCGCGCTGACGGGATTCGCGGCTTCGCTGGTCTACGCCATCATTCTGGCGGTCCTGCTTGCGGGTTCCCGCCTGTTCACGAGGGGCAGGCCGACGACGTCCGATGCCGACGGCTTTCAAGTCGTGCTCGGGATGCTGCTGCTGTCGGTGTTCTTAGTCATCGCTCAGTATCCGCGCGCGATTCTCGCCTTCGGGCTGGTCAGTTTCCTGCTGCTTGCCTACACGCACCGCAGGGAGCTGCGCCGGTTCTTCGCGATCGCGGGCCGGCAGCGATCCTGAGCGGGGCATCGGTCGTCGCTTCCAGTTGTTTGCATTTCCGCTTGTCCGTATGTTAAGATGGCTTTACTTCAAACCGGAACGGAGGGTTACGTGTGATAGACTTTATCCGAGTTCGCACTTTGCGCGGCTAATTGAATAGCGCCCAAGGCTCTGCCTGCGTGCAGAGGACTCAGGATAGGTCTGTCCATTAAAGGTAACCCATGCACCATCCGACGCGAGAGGAACCAGAACCGGTAGGGTTCGGTTCCCGTGTTGCCTTTAAACATTCGTATAGCGCACCCGCGATTGCAAGCACCCGCCGTACAGCGGGCTTCTTTCGCCGTATGCGCTCCGAAGCGACCTGCCTCCCGGTGAATAGCAGGTGATGGATTGCGTTGCAATCGGCGATGATGGCCGATCGATGCAGTTTTCGCCGCCGATTCGAGACGGAAAGCCCAGCGGCTTTTCGTCCGGGAGAATCCGAGTTCCTCGCTTTCGTATCCGCGAAACGCACAGGCCCAAGCGCCCGTGCGTTTTTTTATGCTCATGACAAGCGATACTTATGACAAGCGACTATCGCCATCCACGAAGGAGGAATTCCCCTATGGAAGAACAACAAGCAGCCATCAATCATAAAGCCGTCATCGTCGGCGTGAACTTGAACGACAGACCGGATTTTGCGTACTCGATGGAAGAGCTGCGCAGCCTTGCCGAAGCCAACAACATCGAAGTCGTCGGCGAGCTGACGCAGAATGCATCCAAGATCAACGGTCCTCATTATCTGGGCACGGGTAAAATTCAAGAGTTGGCCGCGTACGCGGAGGGATTGGACGCTTCGACCGTCATCTTCAACGACGAGCTGTCGCCGTCCCAGCTCCGCAATCTGGAGGGCGCGCTGGATAAGCGGGTCATCGACCGGACGATTCTGATCCTCGATATTTTCGGCGATCGGGCGCAGACCCGAGAAGCGCAGCTGCAGGTAGAAGTGGCGCAGCTGCAATATATGCTTCCGCGGCTCGTGGGCCTGCGGGAATCGCTCGGCCGCCAAGGCGGCGGCTCGGGCTTGAAGAACCGGGGCGCGGGCGAGACGAAGCTCGAGCTCGACCGTCGCCGCATCGAGGAGCGGATCTCCGCGCTGCAGGAGGATCTGGAGAAGCTCGTCTCGCGGCGGCAGGTGCAGCGCAAGCAGCGGCTGAAAACCGGAGCCGCCGTCGTCTGTCTCGTCGGCTACACGAATGCGGGCAAATCCAGTCTCATGAACGCGATTCTCGACCGCTACATGCCCGACTCGAACAAACAGGTGCTGGCCAAAGACATGCTTTTCGCCACGCTCGAGACGTCGGTTCGGAGCATCGAGCTGCCGGATAACAAGGCGTTCCTGCTGACCGACACGGTCGGCTTCGTCAGTCAACTGCCGCATCATCTCGTCAAGGCTTTCCGCTCCACGCTGGAGGAGGTCGCCGAGGCGGACCTGCTGGTTCAGGTCGTCGATTACTCCAACCCGGAATACGAGCGTCTGATCGAAGTCACCAATGCGACGCTGAAGGAGCTCGGCGCGGGTCATATTCCGATGGTCTACGCGTACAACAAGACGGACCTGACCGGAGAACGCTACCCTCGGGCGGAAGACGACAGGGTGTATCTCTCCGTCAAGGAGGGAGCGGGTCTGGAAGAGCTGGTCACGCTGGTAAAGGATCGGATCTTCCAGGATTACGTCCAGTGCGAGGTCATCATTCCGTTCGCGGAGGGCCGGCTGGTCTCGTACTTCAATGCCAACGCCCATGTGCAGGCAACCGATTACGAGCCGAACGGCACCCGTCTCACGATGGAGTGCAGGAGAGCCGATTACGAGAAATATAAGCATTTGTTCGCGGAGCCTTTGGCGGCGGAATAAGTGACTAGCTGGCTGGCCGGGCGGTTATTCCATGGCAGGATGCGCTGCCGGTCCGGAAGTCCCGCCTGGCGATCTGCCGAGCGTCACGTTCCGGACGAAGGGGTAATAACGAACAAGAGGAGCTATGCCATGCCGGCATAGCTTCTTGCTATGTCAGCTGCACACCCTGGCCGGCGGCGATCTGTTAAGTTGTTGCTCCAATTCCCCGTATGCTACACTGATGAGAATAATGGCTCATAGCGGAAGTACGGCAGGGAGCCGCGGACGGCATAAGGATGCGGCGGCACGGGCGTCGATCGAAGCCGTGCCGCCTCTGCGTTCGCGCAAGGTGAAAGGGGAATCGCAGATGGGTCACTCCCGGCCTCGCGGGCATCATCGCGAGCATGAACATGATCACGAGCATGAACATGATCACGAGCAAGAACATGGTCACGAGCAAGATCATGGCCATGGACACGGCCACAGCCACAGCCATAATCATGGCGACGTTTTTCATACGCATGCGCCGATCGGCAAGATGAAGCTGGCGTTCTTTCTCAGCTTCGCGATACTGGCCGTCGAGGTTGTCGGGGGCATCATCTCCAACAGCCTGGCGCTGCTCTCCGACGCGGGTCATGTGCTGACTGATATCGCGGCGATCGGCCTGTCCTGGTATGCGATGAAGCAGTCGCTCAAGGCGCCTTCGGAAGGCTATACGTTCGGGTACCATCGTTCGGGCATCCTGGCGGCCTTCATCAATGCGCTGTCGCTGATCGTGATAGCGATCATTATTTTATGGGAGGCCGTCAGGCGGCTGCAGGCCCCCGAAGAAGTCGGCAGCACGTGGTTGTTCATCAGCGCCGGCGTCGGACTGATCCTGAATTTATACCTGGGATTCGGACTTGGGCTCAATAAGGAAGACAATATGAACGTCAGAAGCGCCGTGCTGCACATGGTAGGCGATGCGGCGGCTTCGGCGGGCGTTATCATCGGCGGACTGATCATTCATTTTACCGGGTGGTACGTCGTCGATCCCATCCTCAGCGTGGGTATCGCCGTGCTGATCGCCTTCGGCGCCTTCGGCATCGTGAAGCAAACCATCCATATCCTCATGGAAGCGACGCCGAAGGACGTGGAGCTGCGGAAAGTCGCGGAAGCGATCTGCTCCATACCGGGCATCCATGCCGTCCATGATTTGCATGTCTGGAGCATTACGAGCGGCCGCAACGCGCTCTCCTGCCACGTGACGCTGGATGCCGATATGACCATCGGCCAAAGCCAAACGCTGCTAAGGGAAATCGAGCACCGCCTGCTGCATCTGAACATCGGACACTGCACGGTTCAAATGGAGGACGATGGCCACCCGCATCCGGCCTCGATGTTATGCGATGGGTCGGAGCCGGGTCATGCGCATGAGCATGGATAGTAGTGGGGCGGAATGGCTATCGATTGTCGCGAGGGGTATGTAATGCAAAGGGCCTTGGAAACTGCTTGTTATAAGCGGGGTTCAAGGTTCTTTGTTTTGTCCGGCAGGACATGCGGCTTGCGTGCCGCAGTCTCCAATTAGGCGAGCATTCGTAGAAAATGAGCTGAGGGGCAAGGGGGAGAGGGGGCTTTTTCCGTGCCTAGGGGGCGGAATTGTGTAAATGAGCAGCTTTTGGCGCGCGAAAGTCGAGTTTGGATCGAAATTGTGCACCACAGCAGCATTTGGAGCAAGAAGTGCCGAGTTTGGGCCGGAATTGTGCAATACAGCAGCTTTTAGAGCACAAAGAGACGAAATGAGCCCGAAATTGTGCAATACAGCAGCTTTTGAAGCGCGAAGTGTCGAGTTTGGGCAGGAATTGTGCAATACAGCAGCTTTTAAAGCACAAAGAGACGAAATGAGCCCGGAATTGTGCACGTGCGGCAGCTTTTGGCGTACGAAAGCACATTGAGCCTCAGCAGAACCAAAATGAACAAAAACTATCATTTTATGAACGAATAATAGTTTTTTACCAAACCTCCACATAGGAGAAACATGCCGCTTACAATTCGGATTTATAGTCATGAAGGAGATGAAAAAACCATACCGATGCGGCCCTACGACGCCGATCGCCCAGGAGGATATCCAACCATGTTGAACCGCCTACATCAGAATAAGCCCGCGAAGACGGTGCTCGCGCTCGCTGCGGCAGCAATGATTATGACAGCATGCGGACAAAACGCCGATAACGGCAATGCTTCCGCAAACGGAGAGGCCAGCGCGAATGCGGGCACGAACGCGAACGGTCAAGCGGCAGGGAACGAAGCGGGCACCAATGCTGCCGCGGGTAACGGAAGCGGCAATACGACGGGCGCATCGGCGTCCGAGGAATCGGTCGACGCGCTGTACGCCAAGGCCAAAGAAGAAGGCAAGGTTATCGTCTACTCCACGTCCGGGCGCGCCAACGACGCCGCCGAGACCTTCATGAAGCAATACCCGGGCATAAAAGTCGAAGTGAGCAAGGTCAAGTCCGACGAGATGATGGATAAAGTCATGAAGGAACAGGATGCCGGCCAGTTCAATCCGGATGTCATCGTGACCAAAGAAGTCAGCGGCGCCGTCGAGGAAGAGATGGTGAAGCCTGGCCGTTACATCAAATACTTGCCGGAAGATATCGCGCCGAAGGTCGACGAGCCTTACCGCACGCAAGCGGAGGCTTACGCCAACTACGTGGAATTCCGGACGATTTTCTACAACGCGAAACATTACGAGAAAGCGCCCGTGAGCAACTGGTGGGATCTGACGACGCCGGAATTCAAAGGCAAGGTCTATACCGCCGATCCGCTCAGCTCGCCGGCGTTCATGGATTTGTTCACGACGATGGTCACGAACAGCGACGACATGGCAGCGGCGTACAAGGAAAAGTTCGGCAAGGACATCGAGCTGCACGGCACGGAGAACGCCGGCTATGAATACATACAGGAGCTGTTCGACAACGGCCTGATCGTGCTGAAGGGCAGCGACGACGTCCTGGATGCGATCGGCAAAGCGGACAGCGAGGCGGTCGGACTGGCCGTGTCGGGCGATGTCTCGAAGAACGAAGAGAACGGCTGGACGATTCAGCCGATCTACGATATCAAGCCGAAGACGGCCGTTCCCGATGCCGGTTACTTCTTCCTGGCGAACAAAGCCCCGCACGAAGCGGGCGCGAAGCTGTTCATCCGCTGGATGATGGGCGAGACGGACGCCAAGGGAGCGGGCCTGGATCCGTTCAACGAGGTAGGCTCGTGGGTGCCGCGCTCCGACGTGCAGACGAAGAACGACATTTCGTTCGAGTCGCTCAACCTGTGGCCCTTCGACGGCGAAGCGCTCTACAATGCCGCGCCGAAGGTGCGCGATTTCTGGATCAAGCAAAAGTAATTCACAGCAAGGGCGGAGAGAACAGTGGCGAAAGTAACGGCCCCGATCAGCCAGCGGCCGCGTTGGCAGAACATCATCTTGAATCGGCTGCGGAATCCCGTTCATCTGATCGGGGCCGCGGCCCTTCTCTTCTTATCGTACATGGTCATTTGGCCGGTGCTGCGCATCGCTTGGTCGACGTTTATTTGGCGTCGGCAGGACATGCGATTGACGGGCGAAGCGGATCCGGGGCACTTCACCCTCTACCATTGGATTCGCGTGCTGGCGAGCGACATGAGCTACTCGTTGTTCTACAAACCGCTTCTGAACTCCTTGGCCGTGGGCGCGACCGTGTCCGTGTTGTCGATGGCGATCGGCTGCGGACTTGCTTGGCTCGTGACGAGGACGGACATTCCGCTGAAGCGGACGATATCGTTCCTGGCGGTCATCCCCTATCTGCTGCCGGCGTGGATTCTATCCCAAGCTTGGCTGACGTTCTTCAAGAACGGCAAGATCGGCGGGACGCCGGGCATCCTGCAGTCGCTACTCCATGTGTCGATGCCGGATTGGCTGTCGTACGGCTTCGTGCCCATCGTCATCTCGTTGTCCATTCACGACAGCGTGTTTTTCTTCCTGATCGTCGGCGCCGCGCTGAGTTCGATGAACAGCCAGCTGGAGGAAGCGGCGAGCGTGGCGGGGGCGAGCAGGCTGACGATTCTCCGCAGAATCGTCATGCCGCTCGTGCTGCCGTCGATTCTGTCCGGCTTTATCCTGATCTTCACGAAGGCGATCAGTTCGTACGGCGTCCCGGCGCTGCTCGGCACGCCCGTTAATTTCTACATGATCTCGACCATGCTGTATTCCAGCATGCGTTCGAGGCTGACGACCGAGGCGAACGTGCTCAGCCTGACGCTCATGCTCATCTCCATGCTGGCGATCTATGTCAACCACCGCGCCATCGGGCGCAGGAAGAGCTTCGTCACCGTGACCGGCAAGGGCAGCGCGCGCACGCTGACGCCGCTCGGCTCGTGGAAATATCCGGTCGCGACGCTTGCTTCGCTGGGGATGGCGATGGTGGCCGTCGTTCCGCTGCTGGTACTGCTGGCGCAATCGTTCATGCTTAAGGAAGGCACATATAGTCTAAGTAATTTTACGACGCATTATTGGTGGGGAGGCTCCGACCCGGCTATCAACACGGGGGAGAAAGGCGCGATGCAGAATCCGATCTTCACGCTGGCGCTCAAAAATTCGCTCGCCATTGCCGGCATCGCGGCCATCGCGGCTGCCGTGGTCGGCGTGGCGCTCGGCTATGTCGTCGCGCGCGGCAGGTTGAGCTGGCTGGGACGGGCGGTCGACCAAGCGTCGTTCCTGCCCTATCTGATACCGGGCATCTCGCTGGCCGCGCTGTACATCTCGATCTTCGCCAAGCCGACGTTCTTCCTGCCAGCGCTGTACGGCACGATGACACTGCTCATTCTCATCACCGTCGTGAAGGAACTGCCGTTTACCGTCAAGGCCGGCAGCGCCTCGATGCTGCAGATCGGAACGGAGCTCGAGGAAGCCGCGCAGATCAGCGGCGCTTCGTGGCTGACGCGCTTCCGGCGAATTCTGCTTCCGCTGAATCGCAAGAATCTCGTATCGATGTTCCTGCTCGTGTTCATCGGCGCGATGAAGGAGATGGAGCTGATCATCCTGCTCGTCACGCCAAGGACGGAGACGCTGACGACGCTAACGTTCTATTACGCGGAGAAAGGCTACGAGCAGTTGACCAACGTCATACTCATGATCATTATTTTCATCGTCATGGCGGTATACGCCGCGGCGGTCAAGTTCGGCAAAGCGGATCTCACGCAAGGGATAGGAGGGCAATGATGACGGCAATCGAGTTGAACAATATCCAAGTTCGCCTGCAGCAGAAGCAAGTCCTTAACGGCATTGATCTTGTCATCGAGCAAGGGGATTTCATCACCTTCCTCGGTCCTTCCGGCTGCGGCAAGACGACGCTGCTGCGTACGATAGCGGGCCTGCAGCGGGCCGATGCCGGTTCGATCCGCATCGGCGGCCGGGAAGTCGCGAACGGGGAGAGGGCTTACCATATGGAACCGTCCAAGCGCGGCCTCGGTCTGGTGTTCCAAAGTTATGCGCTGTGGCCGCATATGACGGTATTCGAAAATGTCGCATTCGGTTTGCAGGTGCGGCGAATGAGCAAAGCGGATATCAAGCGGAGCGTTCAGGCGGCGCTCGAGAACATGCGCATTCCGGAGCTCGCGGGCCGGTATCCCGGCGAGCTGTCGGGCGGACAGCAGCAGCGCGTAGCGATCGCGCGCGCCATCGTCACGCAGCCGGAGATTCTGCTGCTCGACGAGCCGCTGTCCAACCTGGACGCGAAGCTGCGGGTGGAGATGCGCGCCGAGCTGAAGCGGCTGCACCAAGAGCTGCATACGACGATCATTTATGTCACGCATGACCAGCAGGAGGCGTTGTCGCTGTCGACGCGGGTCGCGGTTTTCTTCGGCGGCCGCATCGTGCAGACAGATAAGCCACGGCAGCTCTACAAGCACCCGGCCACGCTGCAGGTGGCCGATTTTATCGGTAATTCCGGCCTGTATATGAATCGCTTGGACGGCGTCATCGCGCACCATGGCGGACGCGCAAGCTTGAAGACTTCGGTGACCGCGATTCCCCTCGAGGGCTGCGGCCCTGAAGCGAACGACAAGAAGGTCGTCGTGACGATCAAGCCGGAAGAGATCCGCTTGTTCGAGCAGCAGGGGCCAGGCCTATTTCCGGTCACGGTCGAGGCCATATTCCCCTCCGGTTCGGAGACGCTCGTGCAGCTGCGCGCCGGAGCCGCGGCCATGGCCGCGCGCGTCATGGGCGATGCGGATTACGAGCCCGGGACCGCGCTTTATGCCGACCTGCGCAAGGAACACATGAATATTTACGACGAGCGGACGGGCGCCAGGCTCGAGAAGCTAATTCCACAATCGAACCTATCGGAGGAATCGCATCATGAAAATCGACTTACACTTTCACGTTAAACTGTCCAAGAAAACAAACTTCGAGCGGGAGCACTTCGACAGCATGATCGGCGAGGCGCGGGCCAATGGCCTGGATGCCATCACATTGACGGAGCATTTCAATACGCATCGGTTCGAGGACGTATACGGCACGCTGGATACGATGTATCCGTGCAACAATCACTACTACGACGCCGACGGCTTCCGAATCTTCACGGGCATGGAAGTCGACGTCGCCGAAGGCGGACATATCCTCGTCAGCGGGCCGAAGGATAAGCTGCTGGAGATTCGCGCGGCGCTGGATGACCACACGGCGCCTGATCGCTTCATCGGGCTGGCACGGCTGTTCGAACTGTGCGAGCCGCGCGGAATGCTGGTCATCGGCGGCCACCCGTTCCGCGAATCCAACCATCTCTACCATATCGATCATGAGCTGCTGCGCCGCTTCGATGCGTTCGACTTGAACGGGAAGGACCTGCACCAGATCGGCATCCAGGAAAATATCGCGAAAGTGCTGCAGCTGGGCGCGGAGCTTGGCGTTCCGGTCGTGGCGGGCAGCGACGCGCATCAGATGTTCCAGGTCGGCTGCGTGCACAACGCATTCGCCGGCCGCATCGAGACCGTCGCGGAACTGAAGGAAGCCATCCGCTCGGGTGCGTACAAGCGCGAGATTTCGCCATCGCTTCATCTGCAGGTGCGCGCCGCGAATATGGTGAAGAAGCTGCTCAAGCACAAGAAGGAAGTCGTCTAATCGTCAAGGGGGAACGGGAATGCACGCGGAATCGCTTTGGGACGGCCGAACCCTTACGAAGGGCCATCAGCGGATCGCCGATTATATCAGCAAGCATATGGACGATATCGTCTTCATGGTCGAAGAAGATCTGGCGCAAGCGTGCCAGGTCAGCATCTCGACCGTGTCGCGCTTCTGGGCGGTGGTCGGGGCGAAGAATCTAAAGGAGTTCAAGCAGCGGGTGAAGGACGAGGTGCTGCTGTCGCCGTCGCGCAAGCTGCAGTCCGCTTTCGAGAAGGTGACGGACGGTACGGCTGCCGCGTCGCATGTCATGGCGTCGGCCGATTACCTCCGTCAGACGGCGGAGAGGCTGGAGCAGGCCGGCTTCGAAGCGGCTGCCGGACTGCTGGGGACGGCGGGGACCGTTCATATCTATGGTCCGGGCTCCGCCGAGGGCCTCGCCGCGCTCATGGATTTTCGCTTGACTCGCTTCGGCGTGCCCTGCCGCCGGCTGACTCGCGGCGGACATGAGCTGTTCGATCAGCTCATCCATGTCCGCGGGGAAGACGCGATCGTCATCTTCGGTTTCGTATCCGAATCCCCGGAGATGGCGGTACTGCTCGAGTTCGCGAAGGAGCGCGGCTGCAGGAGCTTGTTGATTACCGATCTTGCGGTCAGCGGCATGCTGGGCCAAGCGGACGTATGCCTCTATACGGCCCGGGGCGAATTATGGGAATTCCACTCCATGGTCGCGCCGGTCGCCGTCATCGAGGCGCTCTTCGCCGCGGTCGGAAAGCAGCGGGAAGCGCAGGCGCTGCACAACGGCGAGGAGCTGCACCGGCTGCGCCGGCAATACCGGAGCGTACTGCCGAAGAACGTGTGAGGGCAGGGTACGGGCCGACATTTGCGGTATTACGGTTGCCGGTGACTTTCTTTGCGGTATGCGGGGGTCTATAGCTGGAGGAGTAGAAATTAGGCAGGGTCGCGGAGGCATGCCGAAGAGCCCGCATCCGGATATCCGGGCGCGGGCTCTTCGGCGCGCTGCGGCAGCGCGGTTAACGACTGCTACATCCTCAGCCAGCCGGAACTTGTAAGCCTTTCCTCCTGGTCGCGCTCTCAGGTGGATGCGGCCGGAGGCATGATGCCGGGCGACCCTTGAGCATCTTCCGCGTAACGGGCCAGCGCCTTGGACGCGGCTTCCGCCATGCGGCGCTTCAAATAGTCGCCCCGGATCACTTTCACGCGCAATCCGAGAAATCGGATCTTCGAGAGCAGGAATTCGGCTTCGTCCGCGGGGTAGGAGAAAAGGGATCTACTTGGTCGGCACGACCAGCAGATAGGTTCGGATGCAGCCAAGTCCAGTCCGAGGCACCCGGACCGTCAATAAAAAATGGGGCTTCCGGCAACCATGCCGAAGAGCCCCTATTCATGAAAGTAGCTTGAGTGATTCCGGCAGCTGCCGTGCCTGCGCGTTCGTTACTCGCCGTTCAAGGCGGCTATGGCACGCTCCACGAAAGGCGATAGGTCGGCGATCCGCTTGGACACGCTGCCCGCGGATACCTCGTAGCGCTTCGCGACTTCTGCTTTGGTGACTTCGCTGCGCCCCGTCAGCTGAGCGAGGCTGTATTCCAGCGCGGCGAACACGACGCCGGGCTTCGGCACGACGGGCTCCTGCTCGCGCGAATAAGCGAACCAGAGAAGAATCGTCGCGTTGATCTCGTCCCACGTAAAGCGTTCGGAGAGGTGCTGAACCAAAGTTCTAGCCATAATGCCATATTGGGAATTGGACCAGGACATTCGTTCGATGGCCCCGTACATGTCTTCGATCGTTTCCGGCACGGCGCCGTATAGGTCAGCCTCCGTGCGCGTCTCGGCGCCTGCCGCAGTCAAAACGCTGACGTTTGCCATGCGGGCTGCTTCGTCTTGAGGGAGGCAGCACTTCTTGTATTTCATACCGCTGCCGCAGGGACAGGGGGCGTTGCGGCCCACTTTTGCTTTCTTCGTCATCGGGTAAATCGCTCCTTTACGTTAATCATGGTAACAGAAAGGTTCCCCTGTCATCAATCATATGCCCAAAAAGACATAAATATTGGACAAGCGGAGAAGAGTGCGATATGGCATAATGATCGAAGGCAAGAAATGCGCAAACGTCAGTGTTCATCACGAGAACGAAGGAGATTGACCTTTTTATGAAGCTGGGGGAACTGCCGGGAGAAGCGATGCCAACCTGGAAAAAATTAAGTTTATTCGCGCTTACGTGGCCGATCCTGATCGACTCCATTCTGCGGATGCTGCTGGGCACAGCGGACGTGTTCATGCTAAGCCGCATATCCGATAACGTGGCCGGTGCCGTCGGGTTGGCCAATGAATTGATCGTGTTCTGCATTTTAATGTTCGGTTTCGTCGCGATCGGCACGAGCGTGGCGGTTACGCAGCATTTGGGCGCGGGGAAGAAGGAGACGGCCAGCCGGATCTCCGCATTGGCGATTACGCTGAACGTCGTCTTCGGCCTCTTCATCAGCCTCCTGATCGTGGCGTTCAGCAAGCAGCTGCTGGAGCTGCTCAACCTGGACCCGGCCCAAATCGCGATCGCGAACAAGTATTTGAAGCTCATCGGCGGGTTCATCTGGGTCGAAGCGATATCCTATGCGGTATCTTCGATTCTCCGCGCGAACGGCAGGACGCGTGACGTCATGTTCGTCACGCTCGGCGTCAACCTGCTCCACGTGGCAGGAAATTACATGCTGATCTTCGGGCATTTCGGCGCGCCGGAATGGGGCGTGACGGGAGCGGCCGTATCGACCATCGGCAGCCGGATCATCGGCATAATCGTGCTGATCGCGCTCATGTACCGCCGGATACCGAGCCCGATTCGGCTCAAGGATTACGTATCGTTCGACAAACGGCATATGCGTACGATTCTGGGGGTCGGGCTGCCGGCCGCAGGCGAGCATATCGCTTGGCAGTCCCAATACATGATGATCATGGTGTTCGTCAATATCATCGGACAGCAGGCGCTGAGCGCGCATATCTACGTGTACAATATCAGCATGTATTTCATGGCGATGTCCACGTCGATCGGCATGGCGACGGAGATCATGGTGGGTCATATGGTCGGCGCGGGCGAGAAGAAGGCGGCGTATCATCGGCTGCTGCGGAGTCTGCGCATCAGCATCATCCTGACGGCTGTCATCGTCGGAATCACCACCTTGTTCCGCTTCCAGCTCGTCGGCTTGTTTACCGACGATCCGAAGATCATCGGGATGGGGGCGGGCATCTTCCTCATCTCGCTCATCCTGGAGCCGGGGCGCGTCTTCAATATCGTCGTCATCAATTCGCTTCGGGCGGCAGGCGATGCGAAATTCCCGGTGCTCATGGGCGTATTCTCGATGTGGGGCGTCTGCGTGCCGCTGGCTTACTTCCTCGGCGTGCATCTGGGCTGGGGCTTGCCGGGCGTATGGATCGCCTTCACCGTCGACGAATGGCTCCGGGGCCTGATCATGCTGGCGCGCTGGAAGAGCGGCGTCTGGGCGAGAAAATCGTTCGTGGAGCCCGCCATCGTCGTGCGGGAGCCGATCGAGACGGTCATCAGCGCGTAGTCCGTCATGATCGTCGGACGTTGGCGCGGCACTCGGCACGAAGTAATGGGCCGAACGAATAGCCGAATGAGTAGGCGAACATGACGAATACACAAATGCACGAATAGCGAACAGTCAAATAAATAGAAACGAACAGCGGCAGTTTTGGGTGATGGGTTCCCGAAACTGTCTTTTTATTTTTCGTCACGGCACGGTATCCGCTCCCTTGACCAACCGCCTGGTTTGCAGGGGAAACCGTAGATTCATTGGGTCCGTCCATATTATAATTGCTATATCTTTACAGGGCGGAAGGCCGGTCGATCACACGACGAATGCCGTGCGAACAGCCTTAGGGTTGCGTATGTGCAAACCATCGCCGGATATTGTCGATATTGCGCCGCTTTGTTCGTCGTCCTTATGGGAGCTGTCGGAGTTAGAGGCTCACTACCGAAATCAGGAGGAAAAGAACGATGCGATTCATGATGGTCGTGAAAGCGACAAAGGATTCCGAGGCGGGCGTTATGCCGACGCAGGAACTGGTGGAAGCGATGACGCGGTACAATGAGGAACTGTCGAAGGCCGGCGTGCTGGTGGCGGCGGACGGCCTGCATCCGAGCTCGGACGCGATAAGAATCTCGTACCCCGAGCCGGGCGGAAAGCCCAAGGTGATCGACGGTCCGTTCGCGGAAACGAAGGAAATCATCGCCGGCTTTACGATGATCGAGGTGAAATCGCGCGAAGAGGCGATCGAATGGGCTTTGCGCATGCCGGATCCGCATGGCTTCGGCGAAGGGGAGATCGAGCTCCGCCAAATATTCGACTTCGCGGAAATCACGGCCGATCCGGAGCTTCAGGCCCGGGAGAACGCGATTCGCGAGCAGCTCGGCAGGGATAAATAAGCATGGCGCAGGCGATTGATGCGCACCGCACGGTCGAGGCGATCTGGCGGATCGAGTCGGCCAAGCTGATCGCCGGGCTGGCAAGAATGGTCCGCGACGTCGGCATGGCCGAGGATCTCGCCCAAGACGCGCTCGTCATCGCGCTGGAGCGCTGGCCCGTCAGCGGCATTCCGGACAAGCCCGGCGCCTGGCTGATGACGACGGCCAAGCGGCGCGCGATCGATCTGCTGCGCAGAAGCAAGACGCAAGTCCGCAAATATGAAGAGCTCGGCCGAACGGCGCCGACGTACGCCGAGGATGATCTGGAGCAGGTCATGGAGGACGGGCAGATCGGCGACGACCTGCTGCGCTTGATCTTCGCGACCTGCCACCCGATTCTCTCGCGGGAAGCGCGCGTCGCGCTCACGCTGCGCCTGCTCGGGGGACTCGCGACGGACGAGATCGCGAAGGCGTTCCTGGTCGCGGAGTCAACGATCGCGCAGCGAATCGTACGGGCGAAGCGGACGTTAAGCGCCGCGCAGGTGCCGCTGGAGGTGCCGGAAGGCGAAGCGCTTCGGGAGCGGCTGTCGGCCGTGCTCGAAGTCATCTATCTCATGTTCAACGAAGGGTATTCGGCCACCTCGGGCGGCCAGTGGATCCGTCCGCTGCTCTGCCAGGAAGCGCTGCGGCTGGGGCGCATGCTGGCGGAGATCGCTCCGGGGGAGTCCGAGGCGCACGGACTGGTGGCGCTGATGGAGATCCAATCGTCGCGGTTCAAGACACGGGTCGATGCGGCTGGGGATCCCGTGCTGCTGCTCGATCAGAATCGGGCGCGCTGGGATCACCTGCTGATCCGCCGCGGCTTGGCTGCGCTGGAGCGGGCCCGCAAGCTGGGCCGTCCGCTCGGTCCGTATGCGCTGCAAGCCGCGATCGCGGCCTGCCACGCGCAGGCAAGAACGGCGGACGAGACCGACTGGGTGCGCATCGCCGCGCTGTATGAAGCACTGTCCCGCGCGGCGCCGTCGCCCGTCGTCGAATTGAATCGCGCCGTGGCTGTCGCCATGGCCTTCGGTCCGTCGTTCGGCCTGCAGCTTGTCGATGCGCTGAGCGCCGAGCCGTCCTTGCGGGACTATTACCTGCTTCCGAGCGTGCGCGGCGATTTTCTCGTCAAGCTGGGCCGAAGCTCGGAAGCGCGCGCCGAATTCGAGCGCGCCGCTTCCTTGACGCGCAACGAGCGCGAGCAGGCACTCCTGCTGAAGCGTGCCGCCGAGTGCGGCGGGTGAGCATGGCGCGATACCGCGAGGGCGGTAGTCTCGGTTCGGGTGATGATGTGACGCCTAGGTGGCTGCATGCGCCACATGCCGCATGCAGCCATCCTGCACATGCGCATACGCCATCCTGCACATGCGCATACGCCATCCTGCACATGCGCATACGCCATCCTGCACATGCGCATACGCCATCCTGCACATGCGCATACGCCATCCTGCACAGCTTGCTTTGTACAATGCCGGTGCATTCGCCAAGCAAGAATTTCTCTCGACCATGTCGATTTCGTCCTTTCCCGTTCGTCGAAGAGTCAGATGGGCAATGAATAGGCGGCCAGGCAGCCATGGCTGCCGAATGACTGCCGATCCGATTGACCGGTCCGATCGAGAAATGGAGGAATTGCCATGAGGTTTATGTTGTTGGTCAAAGCGACGGGACACTCCGAAGCCGGCATCGAGCGGGGGGACGACTACGACTCCGCGTGGATGTCCTATCGCGAAGCGATCTCCGGCGCCGGCGTGCTGCTCGCGGATGAGCGGCTGCTGCCGAGCGCCAGCGGCGTGAAGATCTCGTACCCGGCTTCCGGCGGTCCGCCGGAAGTGACGGCAGGGCCCTTCGCCCGGGAGACGGAACCGGTCGCGCGCTGCGTGCTGATCGACGTCCGTACGGTGGACGAAGCGATAGCTTGGGCTTTGCGCATGCCGAATCCGAGCGGCTGCGGCGCGCGCGTCATCGAGGTCCGAGAGGCAGCCGAGGACGAATTCGCGCTGCGAGTCTTGCGGTCGCAGGTCTTCACGACCGATCTTGCGGATGGAATCGAGAGGTTCAGAAAGAAATAAAACTTTTTTCCGGGATCTGTCGATCTGCGATCGCGCCGTTCGTCGTAAGAGTAGAACCAACGAAAACGAACCAAGACGAAATCAAAACGAGAGAGGATGTTGAACATGGGAGCGCAATTAACGGCGTACGTGATGTCGGAGAATGCTAGAGAGCAAGCAGGGTTCTATGCGCAAGCGCTTGGCGGGGAGATTCTGTCCACGATGACGTTCGGGCAGATGCCGGGGACGCCGGAAGAGATGGGGGACAAAGTGATGCATCTGGCGATGACGGTGGCAGGCGGCAATATGCTGTTCTTCTCCGACTTTCCGCCGGGCGGCTATACGCGCAGCATCTCGTTAACGCTGACGTACGACGACGAATCGGAGGCTCGCGATGCGTTCGCCGCGCTGAGCGACGGCGGCGAAGTGAAGTATCCGCTGGCTTTGCAGCCATGGGGCGCGTATTACGGCGAAGTGCAGGACAAGTTCGGCGTCAGCTGGCAGATCGTGAAGCATACGGCATCCAACGAATAGCGAGCCAAGAGGAGCGATAGAGATGAACCAGGAAGTGACGGATTTTATCGACGCCGTGAAGGAGCCGTGGCAGCAAGAGCTTTGCGCCGGATTGCGCGAAGTCGTGCACGGAGCGGTACCGGAGGTGACGGAACGCCTCCAGTACAAGAAGCCGCATTTCCTCAAGAACGGCAAATACGCGGCCGTGATCAGCACGTCGAAGGACGCGGTCAGCTTCACGATCTTTGGCGCCGAGGGACTCTCCCTGCCGGATGGCCTGTTCGACGGTCCTTCCGAACGCAAGACGATCAAGCTGAAGAGAGGCCAAACGTTCGACGCTGCGCAATTATCCGCGCTCGTCGGTCAAGCGTCCTCGGCGTTGTAGGCGGAGGAGCGGGATACAACCAAAAAGGCAGCCCGCCGGTCATGGAAGATGACCGGAAGGGCTGCCTTTTTTTCAATTCTGTCCGAAGCGCGATCCGCAGCTTATGGCAGAATGTTACCCGCCGCGCGGTAGATCGCGTACCATTCTTCGCGCGTCAGGTGGATGTCGCTCGCGCGGATGCAATCTTTGATCCGCTCGATGCTCATCGTACCGGTGACCGGCTGCATCTTCGCCGGGTGGCGAAGCAGCCAAGCGATGGCGATGGTCGTATTGCTGACGTCGTATTTCTTGGCCACTTCGTCGATTGCGGCGTTCAGCTCCGGGAATTTCGGGTTGTCCAGGAAGACGCCCTCGAAGAATCCGAATTGGAACGGCGACCACGGCTGGATCGTGATGTCGTGCAGTCTGCAGTAATCCAGAATGCTGCCGTCGCGGTTAATGGCGGAATCGTTCTCCATGTTCACGTTGACGCCGTTCGAGATCATGTTGGCGTTCGTGATGCTGAGCTGCAGCTGGTTCGCGACGATCGGCTGCTTCACGAATTTCTTGAGCAGCGCGATTTGGTTCGGGTTCTGGTTGGACACGCCGAAGTGGCGAACTTTGCCCGAGCTCTCCAGCTTATCGAATGCTTCCGCGACTTCCTCCGGCTCCACCAATGCATCCGGACGGTGCAGCAGCAGGATGTCGAGGTAGTCGGTTCTCAGACGCTGCAGGATCTTGTCGACGGATTCCAGGATATGCTCCTTGGAGAAGTCGAACTGTCCTTGGCGAATGCCGCATTTGGATTGCAAAATGATGTTTTCGCGCACGGAGTCGCTCATATGGATGGCGTCCGCGAAGATTTCCTCGCATTTTCCGCCGCCGTAAATATCGGCATGATCAAAGAAGTTCGCGCCTTCCTCAAGCGCGGTTTGGACGAAACGCTCCGCGCCGGCTTTGTCCAGCGAATTAATGCGCATGCAGCCGACCGCGACTACGGGTACCTCCAAGTTGCTGGTTCCGAGCTTCATCGTTCTCATGATAACAATGCCTCCTGTTCATTCGGAAAGATGGTTTTGACCTGTGGCCGATTCGTGTAATCAAGCATGAATACGCTATGTATCCCCTTCAGATTGTGACATACTACTCGTCCCGTTTCAAGGCGGCGGAGGGCCTGAATAAAGATGAATTTATTATGGAGCAGCGCGTCTCTCCGACTTGTCTACCGCATCGCTCGAGCTCGGCGGGGGCCCGCAGCAGAGACATTGCCAGCAAACGGTCGCCCCGATTCTGTCGATCTTTGCTATAATAGGATCTGCAATTACTGTTGCCTTCATGAGCGAATGCCACTGTACGCTTGATCGAACGAGTGCCGCCAAGAAGGCGGAAGCTACATCAAATCCGACAAAAAGAATGTGATGACGTGGTTCAACCGGCCTATCGAATCCGGAAGCAGACCCTCCTTGCGAAGATACAAGCCGGCGTATCGGCCGACGATTACCGCCGGCTGCTTGCGCTGTTTCTGCCTATACTGATCGATCAGGCGTTCATCGTCTGCCTCAGTCTGGTGAACACGGCCATGATCAGCTCGGCGGGCGTATCGGCGATTAGCGCGGTCAACATGGTCGACTCGCTTAATATTTTTCTGATCAGCGTGTTCGTAGCCGTATCGACGGGCGGTACGGTCATCGTCGCGCAATACAAAGGGAGCGGGAACGGCCTGATGGTGTCCAAGGCGGCCGCCAGCTCCGTCGCGTCCGTGTCGCTGTTCGCGCTCGGCATCAGCCTCGTGATGATCGCGGCCCACGGTCCGGCGCTCCAGCTGCTGTTCGGGTCGGCCGCGCCGGATGTATTCGCCAATGCGAAGACGTATTTCATCGGCAGCTGCTCGTCCTTTGCCGGCATCGCGATGGTGGAGGCGGTGTGCGGCGCGCTGCGGGGCATCGGGCGTTCGCGGGTATCGCTCGTCCTTTCCCTGATCATGAACCTCTCGTACGTGCTGCTGAACATCCTGTTCATCAACGTGCTGGACATGGGCGTGCTCGGCATGAGCATTGCGATAAACGTGGCACGGTACGGGGCAGCGGCGTTCGCGCTGTACTATCTCGTCAAGATGGATGCGAACCTGCACCTGCGAATCAAGGATATCGTCTCCGTCAATTTCGCCATGCTGAAGAAAATCCTGTATGTCGGGCTACCGTTCGCGGCCGAGCAGATGTTCTTCAACGGAGGCAAGATCGTGACGCAAATCTTCATCGTCCACATGGGGACGAACGCGATCGCGGTTAACGCCATCGGCGGCTCCTTCGCCGGGCTGCTCCAAATACCGTCCGCCGCGCTGTCGCTTACGGCGATTACGGTCATCGGGCAGTGCATGGGACGGCAGAGCGTCGAGGAAGCACGGAAGTATACGCGGTTCTTTCTATGGATATCGTCCTTATTCTTATTGATTACGGCACTCATTATATTGCCGCTGTTCCATCCGCTCGTCAGCCTGTTCCATCCGCCGGACGAGATCGTGCACGATATTTTCGTGATCGTGCTCATCAATGCGATTGCCCAAGTCCCGCTTTGGTCGGCCAGCTTCATTATGCCGTCGGCGCTTCGGGCCGCTGGCGATTCGAAGTTCACGTCGATCGTATCGCTGCTGTCCATGTGGCTGTTCCGGATCGTGCTCGGCTATACGCTCGGCATCGTGCTGGACGGCGGCATCGTCGGCGTGTGGCTGGCCATGAACATCGAATGGGGCGTGCGCGGGTCGATCTTCCTGTGGCGCTTCCGCGGGAAGAAGTGGTACCAGCATCGATTGATTTAAACGAAGAGGTCAGCGAGGCGGCGAAATGCCGTCTCTTTTATTAATTGAAGAAGAGGAAGAATACGCTTCGATTGGGGGCGTTTTCATTTTGCTTAGAGCCGCTAACCTGCATGGCTGCTGCGCTGGGCAATTTTTCTTTGCATGATTAATTATTTTTATTGTGACAATAAAAATAATTTTATAAATAACCTATAGTCGAGGCGGCCAAAAAGCGATACAGTAGAGGAAGAAGAAAGGCTGCTTTCATCTTCGAAGCGTCTTGTGATTTATTTCACATTTCTCCCTTTTTTGCGATGGAATGCTTTACCGCGTTGCTCGTTTAATGGGATTAAGCCTCCCCTGCCGACCATCGGCGGCAAGGGGGTTCATTTTGCAAGATGATCGCAGCTGAGTGACTACATCTGAAGGAGGCAATACAATGAGTGAAACAATGGTAACGAACCTGGAGCAGCAGGATTCCGCATCGGCTCTTGCGAAATCGGACGTGCTTGATCAACTGCTGAAGCCGGAAGTGCAAGAAGCGTTGACGCAGCTGGTGGACCAACTGCCGAAACTGTCCGAAATGATGAACTTGATGACGAAAACGTACGAACTGGCGCAAAAAGTCGCTTCCGACCGCGTTCTGATCCAAGACACGGTAGGCGGCATTCAAGAAGTCGTCAAACCGCTGACGGAGAAAGTAAAAGGCTACGCATCCGCCGCGATCGAAGCAAGCGACCGCGCGGAGAACAGCGAGAACGTAATCGGCCTGTTCGGCATGATTAAGCTGATGAAAGATCCGGAGCTGCAGAAGATGCTTCGTTTTGGCCAAGCGTACCTCGATATTTTGGGCGAAAGAAAAAAAGGCTGATTGTTCCGAACGGATATCGACGAATCATACTAAGCGAAGCACGGAGGATGAGATCCCATGAGAAAAGAAATACTGATTCTAGGCGGCGGCTACGGCGGTTTGCTGAGCGCGCTGTCCGCACGCCAGCATCTGACGACCGAAGAAGCGGGTATCACGATCATTAACCGCGTCGGCTCACACCAAATCATTACTGAGCTTCACCGTCTTGCCGCTGGCAACGTAGCCGAGAAAGCCGTTGCTTTGCCGCTCGAGAAGCTGCTGAAAGGCAAATCCATCAACATCGTCGTCGGCGAAGTGCAAACGATCGACGTTGCGGGCAAGAAGGTCGCATTGAACGACGGTTCCTCGTACCGTTACGATAACCTGGTGCTTGCGCTGGGCAGCGAAACGAACTACTTCGGCATCCCGGGCTTGCAAGAAAACAGCCTGACGCTGAAATCCGTCGTTGACGCTAACCGCGTATTTAACCATGTGAAGGACCGCATCAAGGCTTATGCGGCAAGCAAAAACAAAGCGGACGCCACGTTCGTTATCGGCGGCGGCGGCTTGACCGGCGTCGAGCTGGTCGGCGAGCTTGCCGACGAGCTTCCGGCTATCTGCCGCGAATACGGCGTTAACTTCGCGGACGTATCGATCTCGCTGGTCGAGGCTATGCCTACGATCCTGCCGATCTTCTCGCCCGAGCTGATCCAGCGCGCGGTCGCGAGCTTGGAAGCACGCGGCGTGGAATTCCTGACAGGTCTTGCGATCACGGAAGTGAACGGCAACGTCGTTACGCTGAAGGACGGCAGAACGATCGAGACGAATACGCTCGTATGGACAGGCGGCGTTCAAGGCAGCACGCTGGTCGGCAACAGCGGCGTAGAAGTGAACCGCGGCCGTGCAACGGTCAACGAGTTCCTGCAATCCACTTCGCATCCCGAAGTGTTCCTGGCTGGCGACTGCGCGGTCGTATTCGCTCCGGAAGGCCGTCCGTACCCGCCGACTGCCCAACTGGCATGGCAAATGGGCGAGCTTGCGGGCGCGAACATCGCAGCATCGTATAAGGGCGCTGCAATGGGCACGTTCAACCCGGTATTCTCCGGCACGCTGGCAAGCCTTGGCCGCAAAGACGGCATCGGCGCAATCGGCGAAACCGGCATCGAGCTGAAAGGCACGCCTGCTTCCTTGATGAAGAAAGCCAGCAACGCGCGCTACCTGTCGCACATCAACGGCCTGTTCTCGCTCGCTTACTAAGCGAACGCCGAACAGTATTAGGCGCAGCTTATACTTGCTGCGCTGCCTATAGAAAGACACAGCCCCGGCTTATAATGAGCCGGGGCTGCTTGCCGTTCGAATCGATTTTCTTGTCCTCATACACGCGGCGCTGTGAATAGAACAAGGGCGATACGCGCGGTTTCACCCACTTATCAACAAAGTTATGCACAGTGCCAACAAGCGTAGAATCAAGGGAAATCGTCAATACAGCAATTTTTGTGCACATATCCACAGGTGAATTTGTACACAAGTGGACAGCTGATTTCATCCTGTGAAGAACGCTCTTTGGCAGGAACGTCCGCTCGTGTGCGGAGCATCGGCGGACGCTTATTCCTCTTCTTCGTTAATCAGGATCGTAACCGGATTGGACTGCACGACGCCAGGCACGCGCTGTCCGTTCGGGGCGACGTATTCGAACGTAAGACTCGCCGTGTTGACCGCAAGCAGATTGTGAGGCTCGCGGACGGCAGTCGCTTCGAACTTGACCGAGACGGAAGTCTTCGGCGCAATGAATCCGGCCGGGATGCCTATCGCCGGATTGGCCGTGGGCACGGGGCTGCCGCCGACCGTTACGCTCCCCGGCACGAATTCAAGTCCTTCCGGCAGGATATCGTGCAGCGTGGCCCTGTCGAAAGGCGTCGACCCCGGATTCGATACGGCGACGGTGAAGACGACCTTGCTGCCGACGAGCGCTTCGGTCACGTTGGCCGACTTGACGATCGTCGGCGGCGCGAGCACGGGAACCGTGACGACATTCGTGAATACCCGTTCGGTGAAGGCGCGGCCGTCGGGGAGGATGAATTCCAGCACCATATTGCCTTGGTTCACCAATACCCCCGAAGGGGGATAGAACTCGACCTTCAGTTGGAACGTAATGAGGTTCTCGATGTCCGGCAGCAGCGTGCCGAGGAAGGTGCCCGTAAATCGATTCGCCCCAGGCACGGGGAAGCCGTTCAGCGTTACGCTGTTCTCGACGAAGGAGGTTCCCTCCGGAAGAATGTCGAACCAGGTGGCCAGGGCATTGAAATTGCCGGTGTTGGTGACGGTCGTCGTATATTGCACGTTGTCGCCGACGAATGCGAAAGGATCAAGCGAGGCTTTCACCGCAACGACTACCGGCTGCGACACGATCACGGTAACCGTATTGGATATGGATGACTGTCCGATGCCTCCGCTGGTGTACGTAACGGTCGCGAAGTCGTCGATGATGCCATCCGGCGGCGGATCCGATACGATCAGCACGTCGAACGTCACGATTGCCGACCCTCCGGCCGGGACGGTGCCGATATTCACGCCTGACCTGATACTGCCGGCGACGGGGGCGCCGTTCACCCGCACGCTGCCCGGAACGAATTCTCCGCCCTCGGTTGCGGTATCGGAGACGATCGTGTTCAGCGAATCCGCGATTCCGATATTGGTCACGACGACGGTATAGGTGATGGTGTCGCCGATCAAGACGGAATTGCTCGATACGCTCTTCTCGGCGAGCAGCGTAAACTGCGGATTACGCACCTCGACGATGTTGGACGTCGTGCTGCCGGACAATGGCGGCCGTCCCGGCGGCGTATACGCGAAGGTGGCATTGGCTTGATTGATGTAGAATTGAGTCGGCGACGGAGCGGTAATCAGCACGTCATAGGATACGACGACGGTCCCGCCCGGCGGGATCGGGCCTACGGGAATGCCGGTCAGCGGACTTGTTCCCGGAGACAGCGCGCCGTCGGTTCGGACCGAGTTCGGAACGAAAGAACCGAGCGCGTACAGCGGGTCGAAGATGACGGCGCTAAGGTCGATATTGCCCGTATTGAGGGCGGATACCGAATAATTGACGACGTCTCCGACATTCGCGATTGCGACCCCGGCGCGCTTCACGAGCGTAAGGCCCGGCGCCACGACGGGAATCGTAACCGGATTGGAATTCGAAGACTGCGTCGCCGAACCGGAGGTGAACGACACCGTCGCTTGGTCCGTCAGCACGGCCGGATCCGGCAGGAATGCGACGACGATCTGGAACGTGACGAGCACGGTTGCGCCAGGCGCGAGCGTACCGATCGGAATGCCCGTCAAGGGGCTCGCGCCTGGAACGGGAATGCCGCCGACGGTGACGCTGCCCGTGACGAAGGTGGAACCGTTCGGTACGTTGTCCGTCAAGCTGACCGCCGTCAGCGCGGAGGCGTTGTTGTTCGTTACATTGACCGTGTATTGGACGACGTCCCCGACGACAGCGCTCGGCAGATTCGCGGATTTGACCGGCGTGAGCAGGGGCGAAGAGACCGGGATGACGACTTCGTTGGATGGGATGAAGCCGGGAATGGTGCGTCCATCGGGGAGTATAACCTCGAATGCCGTCCCGAAGCGATTGCGTACGACGCCCTCCGGAGGTACGGCCGTAACGAGCAGCTGATAGGTGATGGCCGTCGTCTGCACGAGATCCAGGACGCCGATATCGATGCCGAGATTCGGATTGTCGCTCGGCCGGTTGACGCCGTTGACGAACACGGTGCCCAGCACGAAGAGCGTGCCTGGCGGAAGCGGGTCGGTAACGAGGCCCGTCGCTTGGATATTGCCGACGTTCGTGATCGTAAGCGTGTACGTGATGGTATCCCCGACGAGGGCATTCGCCAGGTTGGCTTCCTTACGGACTGCCAGCAGCGGTAAGAATTCCGGAATATCGACGATGTTGGACGGAACGACGGTAGAGATAGGCGGTGCCTCCGGCGTCGGAACGAAGCTATAGGCGGCTGTGGCCTGGTTGCGCAGAATCGGCGGCATGGGAAGCGAGACGACGACCTCGTCGAACGTGACGGTGACGCTCATGCCTGCCAGAATAGTTCCAATCGGCACGCCTAAGACGGGGTCTGCTCCAGGCTGCTGCACGCCATTGATTCTAAAACTGCCCGGTACGAAATCCGCGCCGTCGATATCGGTGTCAAAGAACTGGACGGCAGTCGCGCTGACCAGTCCAGTATTCCGGATCACGGCCGTGTAGGTCACGACATCCCCGAGGACGGTAGCGGTCTTATTGGCGGACTTCTCCACCTGGACAAGCGGCTCCAGAATATCGATCTGAATGCCGATCCCGTCGACGAGGTATCCGTCTCCGTTCGTCGTCAGCCTAAAGACGGCACTCGTCTGGGAATTCAGCAGCGTGGGGGAAATCGTGACATTCGTAATGTCCCAGCCTTGCCGGCCGCCGACAATATTGGAGCCGGGCGCACCATTAATCTGATTGCGGGTGCCGAACGTGCCTGTCGTATCCAGTAGGCCGGCATCGTTGTTGATCTGGGAAGCGAAGAAGTTGTTGACGAAATTATTCGGTCCGGAGAGCGCGGTCAAGCTCGCCACCGTCGGACCGAATAGATACCGGTCGCCGTTCTTATTGGCGTCTCCCTCTTGCGCGCTGATCTGCGTCCTTCCGTTGAGGGCGCCGGCGAACGGCGTCGCGAAGCCCGTAAGAACGGTATCGACGGGCCCGGAGGTTGCTTGGATGACCGTGGCGCCTACCCGCAGCGACAGATTCCGGAGCGGTGCCGCCGGATCGCTGTAGAAGACGGCGAGCGTCCAGCCTGCATGATTGGACGTCGGGTCGGGGATGACGATCGTGCCGACGACGCTGCTCGTCGTATAGGTGCCTGCGCCGGATGCTGCGACGATGGAGGTCACTTCGGCCGATCGGACATAGGCCCGGGTCCCCGCGCTGAGCGTCACCTCCTGCGCGGTTGCCGGGACCGGCGAGATGCTAAAGGTGCCCATAGAGGTCGTGAATCCCACCGCATCGTTGATGAACGCGCTCAGATCGACGCCGTTGTTGATGTACGTGCCGCCCCAGATGAGCTCCGCATAGATGACGGTCGCGCCGGGGGGGAGCACAAGTACGGCTGAAGAGCTGTTAAGCAGGTAGCTACCGGTCGTTCCTGCCGGATAGGCGCCGAAGGTGAGGGCGGTGTTCGTCGTCACGAAGCCCCCGATGCTATCCACCGTACCCGGGACGCCAACGGCTTCGGATCGGCTAAGTCCGAGGGTGTTGCCCGTAAAAGTCGCACCGCCATTCTCATTGAGAAAGAAACGGTTTACGAAAGGCATTGTCGGTATCCTCCTTTGTCACAAATACTGATATCTATGCGTTCTAGGAGGAAATAGAATAGCCCTCTCGTTAGAGAGGGCCTTCAATTCGATACAGCTCGTCAAAAACAGCGGCAAGGGAATTCCTTCGGACCGCTGCCTTTCGCAACGCGTGGAGTGCCTCTGCCGGACTTCGATGGACGATCCGGAAAGGTCTCAGCGCAGCCGGCGCCGCGCATGGAACTGCTTATATTGAAAATACATGAAGCATCCCAGACAGAAGCCGCATAACGCGAGCACGACGGCCGCGGTCAGCATGCCGATGCTGATGTAGGTGAGCGCGTCGATGCCGAATGCGGCTCCGATCAGCGCGGCCGCCAGGAACAGAACGGCCAGCAGATTGTTGAACCTCAGCAGCTCGCGGCTCTCTGTCCTGGCGCTGGCGGGCAGCAAGGGAGACAGGACGCGAACGAACAGGTTGTACCGGACGCCGTACGTACGGCCGATGAGCTGCACGGCGAGCGGCAGGATAAGAATCCAGTACTGCTGGGCAGCGAGCGCTGCAATCACGCTCAGAAGTATGCCCAGTTGATTGGCGCGCACCCGGTGGAGCGGTATTTCGTCCACGCAGGCGTAGGGGTCGAGCTTGATGGGGTCCGCCATAAGAAGGCCTCCGTTCCGAATTCAAGTCTTATCGCAAGTATACACCTAATTCATAGCGTTTGGGTAGGAATAAGCGCGGTCGGATGCAGGTTTCCGCCAATGACCGCGCCTAGGATGCGCCTCGGTTATCCACTCCCTTCCAATCGGATTGACTCGTATGAAACGCATAGGTAAAATGACTGTAGCTAACAAGGCGGGATTGACGGTAAAAAGGGGCAGGAGCAAAGCGATGGAAGCGATCGGGCTAGTGTTGGAAGGCGGGGGCATGCGGGCCGTTTATACCGCGGGCGTGCTGGAATATTTTTTGGAGCAAAACGTGTTTTTTCCTTATATCGTCGGCGTGTCGGCGGGTGCCTGCGTAGCGACGAGTTATCTGTCCCGGCAGAAGGGGCGCAACAAAATCGTGAACGTCGACATGATTACGGACAAACGCTACATTTCGTGGCGGAACTATTTCCGGAAAGGCGAGATGTTCGGCATGGATTTTATTTTTGACGAGATCCCGAACAAGCTCGTCCCCTTCGATTACGGTGCCTTCTCCGCCAGTCAAGAGGAATTCGTGGCGGCAACGACGGACGTCGTGACGGGAGAAACGATCTTTTACCGGAAGAGCGATCCCGGATTCGACGTGCTTACCGTGCTGCGGGCGTCGAGCTCGCTCCCTTTTATCGCGCCGATCGTAAACTTCGACGGCAGGCAGCTGCTCGACGGCGGCATCTCCGATCCGATTCCGGTCCGGCAGGCGGAGAAGGACGGCTTCAAGCGCAATGTCGTGGTGTTGACGCGAGATACCGGCTACCGGAAGACACCGAATCGGTTCGCGTGGTTCGTACGGCGGATTTACGCCAAATTCCCGAAATTCATCGGTATCATGCTCCGGCGGCATCAAGTGTACAATGAACAGGTCGCGTACATTCGCGAGCAGGAATCCCAAGGAAACCTATTCGTCATCCGGCCCGAGAAGCCGCTGGAGGTTGGGCGGATGGAGAAGGACTCCGCGAAGCTGGACGCGCTGTATCTGCAAGGGTACGAGGATGCGAAGCGTCTGATGCCTTCGCTGAAAGCATGGTCGGGGCAGTAGTAGACGAGGCAGGGCGGAGTCAAAATAGAATGACTGCGATTCGAATGCTAGACGGTGCTTTTTGTCGCTGGAGCCGACGTGGAGACCGTCTTTTTGCTGTCCGCGGATTCAGTCCGGCAAGCCGCCTGGAATGGCTCGGCTCATCAGGTCGAGCGACTGTACGATACGCCGAATGAGCGGCCGCGAACGATGATAACCCCCGTGCGCGGCAGGCGTCCAGCCGAAGAATCCAGGGCAGCGAACCTCGACGTCCTCGGTAACCGCGGAACCATAATGCGCGTTCAACCCTTTGAGCGGATAGGCGAGAATATCGTCGCGGTCGTAGAAATTGACCCATTCTCCAATGCCGAGCGTACCTAGCCTTGCGGCAGGTACGGAGATGGGCATGCCGAAATGCTCGAAGCGCATCGTCCACAGCGCGATCGGGCTGCCCATCGTGTAGAAATGGGTCAGCGTTTCGCCGTTGACGAGCTTCGAGTTGCACGCGCGAATGAGCTCGGCCGACTTCGGCCGCATTTTACGATATTGCAGATCGTAGAAATAGTTGCTCGCGATGATCGTGCCGAGGCTGTGGGCGATGATGCACAGCGGCGCATCCGCCCCGGCGCGGCAGGAGAGTCTCCGGAGCTGCTGGGCGAACCGGGCATGGATGTCGTCGTAAATATAATCCTGCGGGCACGGGTCGGCGGTCTTCGGAATGGCTTGATAAGCGATCGCATCGCCGAGGTAGTTGACGACGAAGGAGCGGAGCTTCAGCGCGTCGTTCCCATGCAGCCGGTCCGCATCGGTCCTTCTCCACAGCCGGCGTTCCATCGCGTCCGTAATATCCCCCCAGTAAATACCCTCCACGATCAAGCTGACGTTCGGGTTCGCTTTGGCCATCGCTCGCTGCAGCCGTTCGGCCATCTCCTTGTGAAAATCCCAGGTTTGCTGTCCCATGCCATGCACGATCCCCACCGCTATTCGCATTCCGAAGCCTCCCGCGCTTGTCGTCTTCCCGTCTCCTATCCTATTCGGGCCGGCGGCGCGGATAGACGTCGTACGACAAAGAAGGACGGCAAACGCGATGGTTCAGAAATTTCCGATTCACTGGGACTTCGGATCGAGTTTTTCTTCTCGCCAGCGCCGGAGGTTCGAAAAAACTTGTGGGAAATCCTTCAAATTTGGCATAGAGATGCCGATAATCACACTCATATCGCACAAATGCACGAGGTGAAATCGAGTGTTCTTCATAAAATGCTTTTTTGCCGCGTTATCGGTCGTCGTCGGATTTTCCGCTGTGATGGTATTCGTTTACCGCTCGTTTAAGAATGGCGTATAGTTCTTCTTTGGGGGGACCTATCCTGCTCGATGCGTATTCGTGATTCGGATGCGTGTTTTTGGCATGGGAACCGCCGGCGGTGCGCGCGACTTACGCGGCTATGCGTAGTAGAAGCGGGAGGCGGGGAAGTATGTGTATATAGGCACTTATTTCGCCTGGAAAATCTCGAATTTTACAAAAACGTACTCGAATAGTTGCCTAGTTGCATCTATTTTGATTCGAACGCCGTTATCGCAGGGAATAAGTGCGGTTATGCACTTATTTAGTTTGAAGCTCGATAACGTGGGGCATTGCCCCAAGTGCCCCATCGCCTAAAGTACCCCAATCTCGCCCTCGTCCCAAAAGAAAAACGGCCCCATCCGCGCAGGAGGACGAATCCGAGATCCATCCATCCCGCCGCTTCAGGAGCCGCAGCCATACGAGTCTTCCTATTCAGAACGACGGGACGCTACAGCCACCAGCCGTTATCTTTCTCCTCCAACAATTCCGCATTCACGTCGTTCCATGCGAACGTCGTCTCTTGGCCGTTCAGCAGCCAGCGGCTCGGGCATGTATTGTGCAGCCAGTCGAGCGGTTCGGCCACAGGCAGCGGTTGAGCGGCAAGCTCGAACGCTTGGCGAATCGCCCGTTCCTGCTCCTTGGTCACGATGGACGGATCGGCCGAGACGAAGAGCGGCGTGCCGCTGCCGGCCAGTACGCGAAGCCATTGTTCGTTCAGCGACCAAGGCACGTCCTTCGTCAGTCCGAGGCAATCGGCGTCGTGGCTGTAGAAGGTGCCGTGCTGATGCATGCGAAACGCGAGCGTGTTCACGCCCATGTAGCGCGTGCGCTCCCACCATTTGCCGCTGGTGTCGTCGCCGGTCCGCTGGATGCCGAACAAGCCCGCCGACAGGTGGCTGAACGTGTTGCAGCCGATGATGTCGGCATGTCCCGATGCTTCCGCGATCGTACGGTACAGCGCAAGCGTGATTTCCGCCGTCGTGCGGGAGCGGTCGCGGAACGGCTGCTGCAGCGCGTTCGGCCGGGACTTCATCGTGAATCCCCACTGGCCGATCAAGTCGAACGAGGTGAAATCATGCTTTAGCAGGTCGATGCCCCAGCCGGCCATCGTTTCGACCGAGGCCCGAATATGCTGCAGCACGTCGGGCTGGCTCGGGTCGAGCACTTGTCCGCCGCTGCCGGCATAGCGCACCCACTCGGCGGGCACCTCCTCCGCCGTCAGCAGCGGGCGGCTCCAGATGCCGGGCTTGACGCCGATCTCCTTCATGTCGCCGATCAGGCGTTCCATGTCCGGGAACTTGGCGTTGCCGACCCAGGGGCCACCGTTGCACGCGCCGCCGCCGCTGACGAGCTGCCAGCCGTCGTCGATGACCATGTACGGCCGGTTCTCGGCATTCGAGGACAGCGAGGACATGAACCGCGAATCCGCCAATATCTCCTCGGTCGAGCTGTTGCCGTACGCATAATACCAGTTGTTGCCGCCGTAGACCGGCTGCTTCGGCATAATCGGATTTTCGCACATGAGCCTGCAGAAGCGCTGCGCCGCCGCAAACGCCGAATCGCCCTCCACGCCCGCGTCATGCAGCAGCTCGGCGACCGGCAGTTTGCGCGAGCCGAGGCGGACGCCTTCGCTGCCGTTCATGACATCGGCCGTGAACGTGACGCCGTCCGCGTCGATCTGCCAATGGCAGAAGGCATTCGGACCGGTTTTGACCCCGAAGCCTTCCGTGCGCCGTCCGTCGTGGCGAAGAAAATACCAAGGCAGGACGCGCTCCGGCACGATGCCGCGCCATTCCAGATCGCCGTAGCCGCGCTCCCAATGATCGCCGAGAATGAGCGAATGCCCGTCCGGTTTGAATGTATAGCGGAGCTTAATCAGCCGGACGGCTTCGTTCGGCGCCTCCAGCTCCAAGGCATGCGCGCCGCCGGAAGCGGTCAGGGATGCGGATACGCCAAGCGCCGTCCAACGGCCGGCTGTCTCCGCTTTCAGTTGTATCCAGCGCTCGTCCGTCCGAATCACCATGCCGTCCGGATCTCCGATA
This sequence comes from Paenibacillus sacheonensis, assembly GCF_009909195.1. GTDB lineage: Bacteria > Bacillota > Bacilli > Paenibacillales > Paenibacillaceae > Paenibacillus_Z > Paenibacillus_Z sacheonensis. The sequence goes on along the minus strand of NZ_JAAAMU010000009.1, from coordinate 162,963 downwards.
TGAAATCTAGCTTCCATGATTGTTCCTCCTCTATAATAGAACCATATGATCCAGTATAGACGCCAAGAGCGATCCAATGAATAACATACCGGGTCATGGGCGGCATGAATAGTTAACCAACTGAGACATCGCGGACGGGCGGAAACGTGCGCGGATGACGGAAAGCAGGATCAGCGTCATGGATACGACGAGAACGGCGGGAACGGCAGATGCCAAGAATACGCCAGAAGCGATTAACGGGGGAAACGCCCAAAGCGAGCTGGACGCGTCCAAAACCGTCCGGCTGCTGCCGAATCGAAAAGCGGAAGCGTATTTCTACGGAGCGCAGACCGGAACCGTTCCGGAGGGATGGTCCTGCCGCAGGCATCTGCACCATATGATGTTCGAGCTGAACGTGGTGCTGGAGGGCATGCAGCTGGCCGAGGTCGGCGGGGCTTCGTACCGGCAGGGCAAGGACCATCTCGTCCTGGTGCCGCCCATGATGCTGCACTCGTATCGGGCCGAGGGGCCGTTCACTTTCTTCGTCATGCATGTGCAGGCCGACGACCCCATCTTCCTGAACAAGCTGAACCGCGCGAAGCTGCTCTTGATGCCGCCTGACCATGAGGTGAACCGGCTGCTGCTGCCGGAGATGCTGCGCGTCATGGAGCTCGCGGCAGAAGACGGAGCATCGAAGGCCAAGCTGTTCCGCTGCATCTACACGATCATGGACGTGCTCGAATCGTTCATCGACGAACACGAGGACCGCGGCGCCGGCACCGGGAACGACGTGCTGCCGATCCGCATCGCGCAGGCGATCGAGTCGCTCGTCGCGAACCGCCAAGCGGAGGAGGCCATCTCCTCGGGCTGGATGGAAGAGCTCGCGGCCCGGCTCGGCTTCAGCCGGCGCCACTGTTACCGCGTATTCCGGGACGCGTACAGTCTGTCGCCGCGCGAATACCTTGCCGTGCTGCGTCAGCAGGAAGCGATGCATCTGCTGACGGGCGGACTGCATCCCGTGGAAGAGGTGGCGCGGCGTATCGGTTACGACAACGTGCAGAGCTTTATCCGTCAGTTCGTCAAATGGACAGGCACGACGCCAGGCGCATTCCGCAAGCAGCGCTCCGGGGAAACCGTCTATTTGACGCCGCTCGAGCTGGAATAGAGGGTAGGGCAGAGCTTAAGTGTTTATGCGAAATACTGTAAAATCCAAGGTGCGCTAAGGCAATCAAAATGATAACCAATAAAACCTAATTACTTCGGAGGTGCATCATGAACCAAGCGAACCATACCGCATTGATCGTAATCGACGTTCAGAACGAAATGCTGGACGAGGCCAATCCCGTTTATAATTCGGCGGAGGTCATTCGGAATTTGCGAAGCTTGCTTTCGAAAGCGCGCTCTGAGGGCGTGCCGGTCATCTACGTCCAGCACGAGGAAGGGCCGGGCGGGTCGCTGGTTCCCGGAAGCGAGGCATGGGAGATTTATGCGGAGATCGGCCCCGAGGGCGGCGAGTTGATCGTCCCGAAGACGACGCCCGATGCTTTTCACGGAACGGTGCTCCACGAAGCGCTGCGAGCGCGCGGCATCAAGCATGTGGTGCTGACCGGCATGCAGACGGAGATATGCGTAGATACGACCTGCCGGAGAGCGTTCAGCCTGGGGTACGGCGTCACGCTCGTGACGGATGCGCACAGCACGTGGAGCTTGGGCGAACTGTCGGCGGAGCAAATCATTGCGCATCACAACCGGGCGCTGAGGTGGTTTGCGAAGATGCAGGACGCGAAGGACGTTTCATTTTAACTCCGTTCATCCAAGGATCGGGTCGTTAACGCCAATTATCATCCGAATAGTCCTAAGAGCCCGTGTCTAAGGAATCACTAATTCCGTCCTGCCGGAAGGGAAATCGTACCATCCCGGGGAATTATTAAAGGCATTAACCATGATGGAAACGGAGCGTTGCCGTAACATGAAACGTATATCGGGCAAGAGGCTTGGAGCCGCCCTCGGGCGGATATCGGCGGATGGGGACGAGTACCGCAAGGTCGCGCTGCTGTTCGCCTATCTGATGTTCGTCGTATCGGCGTCGACGGTGGGGCGAACGGCGGCGGATGCGCTGTTCCTCTCGCATTTCGATGCATCGGCGTTGTCCAAAATGTATCTTCCCCAGGCGGCCGCGCTCATCCTGACCGGCCTGATCTTTCAGCGATACAGTCCGCGGGCGCGCATCGACCGGCTGATCCTGGGACTGATCCCCGCGATCACGGCGCTCGTCGTCCTGACGCGAATCGGCGCGGGACTCGGACATAATTGGACGTTTCCGGTCATTTACGTGGCGTACGACGTGTTTAACTTCCTCATGATCGTCTGCTTCTGGCAGTTTGCGCCGTCGGTGCTCGATCAGCGGAAGGTCAAGCGTACCATCGGCCTCGTCGGGAGCGGCGGCATTACGGGCGGTATTTTGAGCGGATTCGGTCTCAAATTAATCGTACCGATCGTAGGTACGACGAATTTGATTTTTTTCTATGCCGGTCTGCAGCTGCTCGCGGCGGCGGCGGTCATTCTTCTCGTGCGGATGGTCGATAATCCGGGGGAGACGTTCTCGCAGACGGACAAGAAAGCGCAGGCGTCCGCGGCTTCGAAGTCGAAGAAGCGGCAGGCGAAGGACACGGAAAAGGAAGGACTCTTCGCTTCGGTGCCGCATTTGAAATATGTGGCGATCATGTCGGCAGCGCTCATTCTTGCGCTTACGTTCGTCGACTATCAGTTCAAAGTCATCTTAAGAGGCGAATTGCAAAACGAAGCCCTGGCCGGCTTCATGGGCAGCTTCTACGGCTGGGCCGGCTTGCTCGCGCTCTTCGTGCAGGTGTTCATCGCAGGGAGGCTGCTGACTCGCTTCGGGGTGATGGCGGCGATTCTCGTGTTCCCCGTCGTCCTGTTCGCAGGAAGCCTTGGCGTACTGCTCGTGCCGATGCTCGCTACGGCCGTCCTGGTGAAAGGCAGCGACAAGGTCGTCGGCGATACGATCAACGCGTCCGTCAACCAGCTGATCATGTTCCCGATTCCGCCCAAATGGCGCAACCGGGCGAAGAGCTTTCTCGACGGCATCGTCCGCAACGGCGCGAAGGGGGTCGCGGCCATCAGCTTGATCGCCTTGTCCCCGGTGCTGTCCGCGCAGCAGTTCAGCTATCTCATCCTGGCGCTGCTGGTCCTCTGCGTGGCCGCGGCCATCAAGGTCAAGGGCGCGTATCTGAAAACGCTGCTAGCTACCCTGCAGACGGACGGCGCGAAGCTGGACGGATCGGAGCTTGATTTCATGGATCCCGCAAGCCGCGGGCTGCTCGAAGCCGCCCTGCGGAGCCCGGACAAGCAGCAGGTGCTGTATTCGCTGCGGATTCTCCGCGACATGGAAGGCTTCGATCTGGCGCCTCACCTGCCGCATCTGCTTCGGCACCCGGCTCGCGAAGTCGTCGTCAAGATTCTGCAGCATGTGGAACGCGCGAAGCCTGCGGGCTTGGAGCCCGAGCTGTCCGCGCTTGCGCGCGATTCCCATGGCCAGGCCAGGCCGCAGGCGCTGCTGGCGCTTACCGCGTATGCAAGAGAAGAATATCTGGACGAGATCACGGGCTACTTGGAAGATTCGGATCTCGAGCTCAAGTCCTGCGCCATCGCAGGCTTGATCAAATATTACGGCATTGAAGGCATGTTCCTTGCCGTCGGTGCCTTGAAGCCGCTGCTCGAGAGCACGGACGAGGAAGAGCGGAGCGCCGTCGCAGGGCTGTTCGGCCGCATCGGCATCAAGGCGTTCTATAAGCCGCTTATTCCGCTGCTTCAGGATGCATCGCCTCGGGTCCTCCGTCTTGCGCTGCGGTCCGCCGAGGCGCTGCAGGTGCGCGAGCTTGTGCCGTACATCGTACCGCTGCTTCAGCACGGGGATACGCGGAAGAATGCGATCGATGCCTTGGCCGCGTACGACGAGAAGACGATCGTGCCGCTGCTGGAGCCGTATTTCGACGGGGATCATCCGGTCATGCATCTGCCCAAAGTATTCGAGCGGCTGGCGACGCCGGCTGCCTTCGATATGCTGCTGTCGCGGTATGCGAAGTCCGATTTCGAGCTTCGGAACAAGCTGCTTGAAGCGTTGATTCGCATGCAGCGCAGCGCGGGGCCTCCAGCCGATAAGCAGGTCGCCGTCATTGAAAGGCTCGCCGCGGCCGAGATGGAGCTGTACTGGCAGCTGTCGGAACGAATGAGCGGGCTGGGGATGGCGGAAGCGTATCATGATGCCGCGGAGGTTGCGGGTCAGGTGCAGGAACGCACGGTCTGGCGCATCTTCCAGCTGCTCGCGCTGGTCTACGATGCCGCGACGATTCAGGCGGTGTACGCGAACTGGTCGGAAGGCGACGCGCGCCAGCAGGCGAACGCGATGGAGGTCATGGACCAGCTGACGCACGGCCCGATCCGGATGGAGCTTGCCCGGATCATGACATCGTCCGGCGCGGCGGCGGTCGCCTCCCGCACGGAAGCGCAGCTGGCGGAACAGCTGGCATGGCTTGCGGCGCAGGGCGATGAGTGGCTCCGGCAGGTGATCGGCTTCGCCATGAATCCGGAGGGGTCGGATTCGTTGAAGGACCATATGGCACGCATCCGGATGCTGCGCGGTTTCTCGCTCTTCCAGGGGCTTACGAGCCGGGAGCTGTCGGCGCTTGCGGAGAAGCTGACGCCGGTGGAGGCAAAGCGCGGCGAGACCGTATTCCGTGCCGAGGATGACGGGAACTCGCTGTACTTGATCCGCGGCGGGCGCATCGGCATCTACCGGCGCGGCGAGAAGCTGAGCGAACGCGGCGTCGGCGAGTCCTTCGGCCAGTCCGGCGTGCTTATTCGCCGGGTGCGTTCGGCGGACGCCGTCGCCGAAGCGGACAGCTCGCTCTGGCGGCTGGACGCGGAAGATTTCTACGAGGTGATGTTCGACCGGTCGGTCATCGCGATCGAGATGATGAAGCTGCTCTCCCGCAGGCTGCGCACGGCGATTGCCGGCCAGAAGAAGCCGGAGAACGCGGCTGCCCTTGGCAGCGCCGGCGAAGGAGCCGAAGACGCGTCGCAAGCTGATGCAGCAGCCGCGGCAAAGGAGATCGCCGCAGCCGCTCAGGAAGCGGCTGCGGCTTCGACGAGCGACGGCGACGGCGCGGACTCGCTGCTGCGGCGCGTCTTGATTTTGCAGAAAATCGACCTGTTCGCGCATTTGTCCCATGAGGATATCGTGCGGCTGGCACAGATGGTCGACGAGGTGGAGTACGCCCCGGGCGAGGCGGTCTGCAAGGTCGGCGATTACGGCGACATGCTGTACGGCATCATCGAAGGCACCGTCCGCGTGCACCGCGGCGGCGAGACGCTCGCCAGCTTGGGCGAAGGCGACTGCTTCGGCGAGATGGCGATTATCGACAGCGGCCCGCGGTCGGCGGACTGCACGGCGACGGAGCATACGGTGCTGCTGCAATTGCACCGCGACCAAGTCTTCTCGCTCTGCTTTCAGAACATGGACGTGCTCCGCAGCATGCTGCAGGTCATGGGAAACCGGCTGAAGGGCATGATCGGCTAAGGAAATCATGGCAGTTGAGAAGGATATGAATGACAGGTAAGAAAGGCATGACTGGCATGGAAGGCGAGACGGATCGGCCAACGAAAACAGCTGCAATCGGGCGGTTATAAGAGAGGAAGAGCAACAGCATGTTCAAGTACAGCTATAATGCGCTCGTTTATTATGGGGAAGCTTTGCAGGCCAGCGCGGAGCGTCTGGCGCGCTTCGGCTATGACGCGATCGAGCTCGTCGGCGAGCCGAGCGACTATGATTTCGGCCAAGTACGGGCGATTGCCGCGGATACGGGGTTGAAGGTATCGTCGATCTGCTCGATTTTTAATGCGGAGCGGGATTTGGGTCATCCGGATGCATCCGTGCGGGCCAGGGCTGTCGCGTATGTGAAGGAAGTCGCGGACATGGCTGCCGGGATCGGCGCGCCGACGATCATTGCCGCGCCTGTCGCGAATATGCGGATCCGGGAGATCGGCAGCCGCGAGGACGAGTGGAAATGGGCGGTCGAGGGCATCCGCGAAGGCGGCGAATACGCGGCCTCGCTCGGCGTTAATCTGTGCATCGAGGCATGGAACCGGTTCGAGTCGTACATGCTGAACCGGCTGGACCAAGCCGAGGCGATGCGCCGCGAGGTGGGGCTTGCGAACGTCGGCATCATGGGCGACACGTTCCATATGAACATCGACGAGCACGACATCGCGGGGGCGATCCGGCAGAACGGGGATGCGCTTATCCACATCCACTTGGCGGACAGCAACCGTGCGGCACCGGGCGAGGGACATACGGATTTCGAGCCGATTCTGCGCGCCTTGCGGGACATCGGCTACGAGGGTTACCTGACCTTCGAGCTGCTGCCGGCGGCGGCGGATCCGTTCGGCGTCATGAAGCGCGGAGGCGGGCAGGCATTTTTCGATGCCTATACGGAGCAGGCGATAGCGCGTATCAAGGAAATCGAGCGGAAGCTGGCGGCGGAAGCGGGTTCGGAAGCCCGCAAGCGAATGCCCGCATCCTCTAAATAATCAAACGAAGGCCAGAATTCCCGGTTCGGGGGGTTCTGGCTTTGCTGTAGGAGACGGAGATATTTGCTGGCGTTCGAGGATCGAGACGTACTCTGAATGGAGGGACGCGGGTTTCTGGGCAAATAAGCGGCGCTGATTTTTTGGAGACGCTGTATGGTTATCGCTGTCGGATTCGTTTATAAACTGACATGGAAATGGAGGCATGCATGGTGAAGGAATTGGAAAAGGGAGCTGACAGCTGATGAAGACGAAACAAATCGGGAGTCTCTTTATTCCCGTTAACAATCTGGAACGGTCCATTGCGTTCTATACGGAGGCGCTGGGCCTTGTATGCCGGGGAATCGAGGATTGGGGCGGAGACAGCCGGGGTGCCACGCTCTTCTTCCAACCGCATCCCGAGGATGCGGCTTTGCTGAGCTTGGCGGAATTGAAGGAGCCGATCCCCGTGATGGCCTTCCCGAGCTTCAATATCAAATGCGCGGATGTCCGGGCACTTCATGCTGAACTGCAAGCGCGAGGCTGTCGTGTAAGCGACATCGAAACCTGGGATTCGGAATGGAATCATCATGTGCTGTTCGACGTATTCGATCCGGATGGGCATATGGTCGGTTTGGTCGAGATGGTTCCTATTGCTGCGGCAGCTGCTGTTGTTGAAAGCTGATGAAAGAACGCGAGATGACTAGGCACGGCCTGCAGGAAACCGGAGGAGGCTAACATGGAGAACGTGAAGTACCATTACCCTGTCGACGCCTCGCGGCATCCGCTGGAATTGTCGCCGGAACGGAATCATCATGGAACGCGAGCCGACCGAAGCCTCCCGAATCGCGGCGGATTTCCGCAGGCCGGAAGCATCGAAATACTGCATCTACAGCAACCGGCCCGTCTCCTATCCCAAAAATAAGGCGAAGTTGGGCAAGCTCAGCCTAACCGGCGGCTAAGGCCGCCATGACACGACGCGGGCGAGCAAGGAAGACGCGGTGGACGCGGCCATCGAGGCCTCGCATAAGCCGGAAATGGATGTGCTCATCGTGGCTCGGGTGCTTAGTTTTACGAACTGGCATTAGCGCTATCCGCGCTCCGCCAAGTCCTTCATATACCAGGCGTCGCACGCGAAATGCTCCGATCCGGCGAGCGGCGCCTCCAGCTGGACGAAGCCGTGCTTAACGTAGAAGCGATTGGCCGCCGCCATCGCGGTCAGCGTCTCCAGGTAACAGTGCCGATAATGCCGGCCGGCGAACGCCAAGGCGACGGCTAATAATTGCGCAGCGGCTCCCGTCCCTCTTGCGTGCGGCAGCAAATACATTTTCTGCAGCTCGCAGATCTCGCCGGATTCGGCAAACGGCGCGATCCCGCAACCGCCGACAACCGCTCCCTCCTCCTCGACGACCCAGTAATTGCATTCCTCTGTTGCATAGAAGGCGGATAGATGGCTCAAGCTCTCATCTTCCCAAGCCAGTCCGGCCCGATTAGCCCCGAATTCGATCAGGCAGCTTCGAATGATGCGTTCGACGGCAGCGTCGTCCCGGGGCTGTATTTCTCGGATTATCATAACTTGTACTCCTCCGATTCTTCAGGCGTTATCGACGCATCCTTCCCATACAGCTCCTCCAAATGCGCGATATGTTCCACGCCCCAGTCGTTCATCGCCTGCAGCACGGAGGCCATTCGCTGGCCGTAAGCCGAGATGGAGTATTCGACTTTGGGCGGAACTTGAGGATAAACCTCGCGATGGATGATATCGTGATATTCCAATTCTCTCAATTGCTGCGTGAGCATCTTTTTGGTGATGTCCGGGATGGCCTTCTGCAGCTCGCTGAATCGCATCGTGCCGTTCGCGAACAGGCGAAGCAGGATTACGGGCTTCCATTTCCCGACGAGGATGTCTAATGCCGTTTCGAATTTGCAATATGCCGTCATGGACGATGCGCGCTCCTTTATTCGTCTAAGGTATCGTTCCGTATACTAGGTATGATTAAAGTGCCTACTTCCCAATAAGGCTCCCGCGAAATAGTATAGGCCTAGATAAGGAGAAGCACAAACAGGGGAGCGGGCGGACGATGAATATCGCGTTATGGATCGTGCAGGGAATCGCATGCGCAGGGTTTGTTTTCTCGGGGTGGATGAAGGCGTTTCGGCATGAGAAAGCAGCGGCGTCCTGGCCTTGGGCGAAAGACGTTCCTAGAGGGTTGGTAGTCTTCATTGGCCTCGCGGAGCTGGTCGGAGCGGTTGGATTGATCGTGCCTGAAGCGGCGAATCTCGCACCGGCGCTGACGCCGATCGCCGCCATCGGATTGGCTGCCATTGTTCTCTTGGGTGCCCTATTCCATGTGAAGCGCAAAGAGTATACGGATATCGGCGTGAATATCGTGTTCTTGGCGCTAGCTTTATTCATCGCGATCGGACGTCTGTAGGTCGGGAGAAGACACGTCATTTCAAGGAAACGGCCGCTGATTGAATGAGGCAGACGTTGTTGAAGCGGCCATGATGGCGTATAGTGTTGGGGAGACGGGCCGAGGTCCGTCGATCACGATAACCATACGCAGGAGAACCGATTGCAATGAGACAAGCCGATAAACGACAAGCGATATTTTTCGACGTGGACGATACGTTGTATGATCATTTGATTCCGTTCCGCAAGGCGGTCGAGCAGGTGGCGGGGCCGCTGGGCTCGCTGGAAGGTTTTCCGTTCGAGAAAGCATATCACCGTCTGCGCTACCACAGCGACATGCTGTCGCTTGCGCTCGGCGGTGCGGGAGCCATGGAGGAGGGCGCCGCGACGGAAGCGATGCGGGTGCGCCGATTCCGGCTGACGCTGGCCGAATTCGGCTTCGCGCTATCGGATGCCGAGGCGGAGGCCATGCAGGCGGCTTATATCGGGTGCCAATACGACATTACCCTGTTCGAGGGCGCCAGAGCTCTCTTGGAAGAGCTGGTCCGCCAAGGGTGGATCGTCGGTCTGATCACGAACGGCGCGCCGGCGCACCAGCGAAGCAAGATCGAAGCGATGCAGTTGGATGAGCTGATCCCGCGCGAACGGCAGTTGATCTCCGGCGCGCTGGGCTGGGACAAGCCGGACCGGCGCGTATTCCAATACGCGAACGAGCTGACGGATACCGAACCGGCGAACAGCGTCTATGTCGGCGATTCGTGGCGCAACGATGTCATCGGCGCCGCCGAAGCCGGATGGACCGTCATTTGGTTCAATCACCGAGGGGCGGAGCGGGAGAGCGAGCATGAGCCGGCTTACGTGGTGGAAAGCTTCGCGGAGCTGAGGAATCTGTTCTTGCACTGATACCGGCATGACCTTGACAGGGTCCATATTGGGTGACGATTTGGCAAACATAGAGGCGCGGCCAGCTGATCCATCAGCTGGCCGCGCCCTTTCTTTACATCGCTTTAATTTTTTTCGACAAAAACCGCACCTCTTTCAAAGTTTCTGCGTCCATATAAAGGCGGCAAGTTTTTTCCTGCAGAATATAGGTAATTTGGCTTGTGTAAAGAAGCGTGAATCTACTGAATGACGTGGATTCACCGGTTCTTCGCGCTCTTGTTTTGTCGAATTATTAACTTTTATTTACATATTTCCGACATATTTTTCGGAGATAACCCCTTTGCTAGATATGCGGAACCGAATTTGAACGTTGAAACCGATTTGGCGGATTTCATTGCCACATATAGTCGCAATGTGGGTAATGGTAGATAGCTTAATTTAGAATGCGAGAACGGACAGAATGGACGAATAGGAAGTCCGCCCTGAGAAGGCTTATTAATTTAGAGCAGAGGAGATTGGTCATTGCGTCTAAGGAAAACCGGATGGAAGTCGAGCCGTGTCCAGGCAGTCGGCAAACGGGTTGCGGCAAGCGGCATCGCGGTGCTGACCGCAGGCATGCTCGCGAGCTGCGGAATATTCGGCGGCAGCCAGCCCGCCGCGGAGGATAGCGGGACGAAAGCGCCGGCGAAGGTCGTACGCTACGACGGCGCCATGAGCAGGGCGCTCACCTTCGTCTACACGGCACGCAAGGAGTTGTCCCTGACATTCAACGGCATGGGCGATGCCGAGACGATGAAGCGGCTGCTGGACCAATTGGATACGTACGGCATCAAGGCTACGTTCTTTCTGCCGGGCATGCGTGTTGCCGAGGAGCCGGATATCGCGAAGGCGATAGCGGCTAGAGGGCATGAAGTCGAGAACAACACGCTAAATCGCCTGGACATGAGCAAGCTGCCTTACGATCAGATTTACAACGAGATCAAGCTAAGCAGCGACGTCATCCGGAAGCAGACGGGTGTCACGCCACGATACTTGCGGACGAAATCGGGCGATTATTCGGACGACGTTCGATTAGCGGCTGCGCAACTGGGGATGGAGGCTGTCGTCAGCTACAATATCAATCCGAAGGACAGGCAGATGCAGAGCGCGGCCGAGATCGGAAGTTACATCGAGCGTTTCATGATGCGGGGCGGCATCATTAACCTGGATACGGACGTTAATCCGCAAGTGGTCGACGCGATTCCGCTCATTGCCGCCGCGGCGAAGGACATCGGTTATAAGCTGATTCCGCTGCAGGAGCTCATCCGAAACGGAGGAGAGCGCAAGCCGCTGCAGGACATTCCAGGCTGGAATGCGGCGAAGATAAATCCCGATTACAAGAACGCGGCCTATAAGTTGGTTTATCGCAAGGACGGGTTGCAGACGAAGCAGATCGCGCTCACCTTCGACGACTGGGGGAGCGACCGCACCATCACGAAGATCCTTGATATTCTGGCTGCGGAGAACGTGAAGGCGACCTTTTTCCTGCGGGCGAAGGGGACGGAAAGCAATCCCAATCTGGCGAGGGCGATGGTGGAGGGCGGCCATGACGTGGCGAACCACTCGTACAGCCATCCCGTCGTCACGACGTTATCGCCCCAAGCGCTTCAGGAAGATATCGTCAAGGCGCATCAAGTAATCACGGAAGCGATTCAGCAAAAACCGACGATGCTGTTTCGTCCGCCGACAGGGGTCATTGACGATCGGACAGGCAAGGTGATCGCGGCGACGGGCTATCCCGTGATCGCGATGTACGAAGTGACGACGCTGGATTGGGACGCGAAGAACAGCGCGGCCGATATCGTCAAGGGCATTATGAAGCAAACGACGAGCGGCAGCGTTATTCTGCTGCATATGCTGGACGACATCCATACCATCGAGGCGCTGCCGAAAGCGATCGAACAGCTTAAGCAGAAGGGGTTTGACTTTGTAAAAATGGCAGACCTCATCGGACTTCAACGCTAACCAATATCATGAGATTCGTTATCCAACAAGAGGTGGCTGTATGAGATTACCGAAGACCGTCATCGTGCTGCTTGCGGTTATCCTGCTCGCGGGGTGCGGGAATGCACCTTCAAGCGCCATGAACGCCAATCAGCACGCGAACCCGACCACGAGACCGCAAGATTTAGAAGGCAGCAAATTCGAAACCATGGTCTACACCACGAAACGCGAGTTGTCCCTTACCTTCGACGGTATGGCAGATAAAGGCACGATGGAACGGATCTTGAACGAGCTGGACAAGTATGGAATAAAAGCGACGTTCTTCCTGCCGGGCATGCGCGTGGCCGAGGAGCCGGATATCGCGAACGAGATTCGAGCGCGAGGGCACGAGATCGAGAGCAATACGCTGAACAGGGAAGACGTGAGCCAGCTGACGTATGCGCAGATCCTGAAGGATTTGAAGCTCAGCATGGGGGTCATCCAACAAAAGACGGGGACGGCTCCCCAATACGTCAGGGCTGTAAACGGCTCCTCGAACGAGGATCTGCGCGTAGCCGCCGCGGTGGACGGACTGGATGCCGTCGTAGGCAGCAGCTTGTACCTGCATAATTGGAAGAGCGAGACCGACCTCCAGAAGCGCAATTACATTCGAAAATACATCAATCGCGGCGGCATTATCGCCATCGACACCGAGGAGAACGCAACCATCGATGCCTCGATCGACCTCATCGCCAAAGGAGCGCGCGATGTCGGCTATTCGTTCGTCACGATCGACAAGCTGATCCATGACGGCGGCGAGCGCAAGCCGCTGGAGCAAATTCCGGGCTACGACGCAGCCCGGGTCAACTCCGATTACGGCGAGGCCGCCTACCGCGTTTTCGTGAACAAGGAAGGCGATACCAAGAAGGAGGTATCCCTGACCTTCGATGATTGGGGAACGGATTATACCGTGACCAAGATTCTGGACACGCTGGACGCGTACAAGGTGAAGGCATCGTTCTTCCTGCGCGCGGACGGCGTGGAGAAGAATCCGAATCTGGCACGCGCAATCGTAGAACAAGGGCATGACGTAGCGAATCATACGTACTCTCATCCGGTTATCACGACGGTCACGTCGGAGGCGCTCCAGGAGGAGATCGTCAAGGCGCACCGGATCATTACGGAAGCCATACAAGAGAAACCGACGATGCTGTTCCGGCCGCCGACAGGCGATTTCGATGCCCGAACGCTGAAGGCCGTCGGAGCAACGGGCTATCATGACGTTGCGATCTTCGACGTGACGCCGGATGACTACGTGAAGAGCCGAAGCGCTGCCCAGATCGCTCAAACCGTGAAGGAGCAGACAGCGAACGGAAGCGTCGTTTTATTGCATCTCTTGGACGATATTCAGACCATTCAAGCCCTTCCGATCATTATCAAAGAGCTGCGTTCGGAGGGCTATACGTTCGTGCGAATGTCGGAGCTGATGGGTCTGCCCGGCACGACTGCGCCATCCTAACGGACTGCATCCTTAACCAAAGGGGTTGATCGAATGAATACGACGAGCAAGGAGCTTTACGACCGCATCACGGACCGACTGGAACCGCTGGCCGTTATCGGCCTTGGTTACGTGGGCCTGCCGATTGCGTTGGCCTTTGCCAAGAAAGTGAACGTCATCGGCTTCGACGTGAGCGAACGGAAGATTCAGGAGCTGCGCAGGGGTGTCGACGCGACCGGAGATATCGGCGGCGATGCCGTTCGCGAGAGCGAGGTCGTATTCACGTGCGATCCGGATCGGCTGGATGAGGCGCGCTGCTTCATCGTCGCCGTGCCGACGCCCGTCATGGGCGGCAACGTGCCCGATCTTGGCTATGTCCAGGAGGCAAGCCGGCTGGTAGGCACGAAGCTGAGAAAGGGCGCCGTCGTCGTCTACGAATCGACGGTTTATCCCGGCGTCACCGAAGACGTGTGTATCCCGATTCTCGAAGAGGAATCCGGTTTGCGCTGCGGCGCCGATTTCAAGGTCGGCTACTCGCCGGAGCGGATCAATCCCGGGGATAAGGAGCATCGGCTGGAGAGTATCGTCAAGATCGTCTCCGGCATGGACGAGGAGACGCTGGACACGGTCGCGGGCCTGTACGAGCTCATCATCGAAGCCGGCGTCTACCGCGCGGAGAGCATCCGCGTGGCCGAAGCCGCGAAGGTGATCGAGAACGCGCAGCGCGACATCAATATCGCGTTCATGAACGAACTGTCGATGCTGTTCAACGGCATGGGCATCGATACGAAGTCCGTGCTGCGGGCGGCGGGCACGAAGTGGAATTTCCTCCCGTTCACGCCGGGTCTGGTCGGCGGCCACTGCATCGGCATCGACCCCTACTATTTGACGTATAAGGCAGAGGATACGGGCTACCGCTCCAAAATCATTTTGGCCGGCAGGCATGTGAACGAGGGCATGGGCAAGTATATCGCCCAGCAGATCATCAAGGTGCTGGTGAGGCTCAAGCTGAACCTCGCGAACGTGCGGGTGGGCTTTCTCGGCCTGTCGTATAAGGAAGACAGCTCCGACATCCGGAATACGAAGGTGAAGGATATCATTCAAGAGCTGAGGGAGTACGGCATCGCGCCGATTGTCGGCGATCCTTACGTGGACAAAGGGACGGCGTACCGCGAGCATGGAATCGAGCTGTCGGACATGGAAGAGATGAAGAACCTGGACGCCGTCGTCGTCGCGGTACCGCATACGCCGTTCAGAGAGATGGATATCGCGGATTTCGAATTGCTCTTCGACCGCGACGCCGCGAAGATTATGATCGATATCAAAGGCATCTATGACAAAAGCACTTACGAAAGCAGCGGGTTCCACTACTGGAGTCTATGAGGCAGGCAGGCGGCCGATTGACGGCAATGCCGTCAACCTGGGCTTCGGGGAGGAGGCAGACGAGCCATCGTGTTCAAACGAAAGAAGAAAAACATCGTCGAGGTGCTGTCCGTTCCGCGTAACGACAGGCGTACCCTCTCGAACGTGCCGGATCCCGAGAAAATCCGGATGCAGGCCGATCGCAGGGGCGAGAAAGCAAACAAGAGCGACAAAGGCGGCAATGGAGCCGCTGGCTCCCGTAATTACAACGGCGGACAGGAAAACAAAGCCGAGGCCTGGGGCAATGAGACGCGGGATGCCGCCGAGCTCGAGCGTCTGCGGCTGCTCAGCCTGCGTTACATGGCGGATTTCGAGGTCATAATGACCGGTCCGCGGCAGACGAAACGGACGGCTTACCGGGGCAAGGCGGTCGATATTTCGTCGACGGGTATCCTCGTGGCGTTGGCGCCCGGAGAGGATCGGTATGCCGCCGGCCAAATCGTAAACCTGCGCTTCCACATTCCGCCGGGCACGATGCCGGAAGGCTTCGAGTCGGCGGTCAGGCTGGATGCGGCCCTCGTCCGGACGTTCGTCCGGGAGCAGGACGGCCAGGAGCAGCTGATGCTGGCGTTCGAGTTCGCCAAGCCGCTGACCGATTATTTGCAGCGCAAACGATGGGGCTATTCGGTATATGCCGCAAGCGGCGCGCTGTTCGCGGCGGTATGCCTCATCATGCTGCTGCGCGTGGAGAGCTTGATCTACTTCAAGTATAACTTCTTGCTGTATCTGTACAGCCTGACGGCGGCAGCGTTCCTGCTGTCACGGTATTTGTTCGGGGCGCTGTACCGGGAAGTGCCGGTCAATCGGCATTATACGCCGGGCGTCTCGATCATCATTCCGTGCTTCAACGAGCAGGAATGGATTCACCGTACGATTCTCAGCTGCGTCAATCAAGACTATCCGACGGATAAGCTGGAAATCATCGTCGTGGATGACAAGTCGCTCGATAACTCCGCCGCTCGCATCGAAGAGGTCATTGCCCTCATTCATCAAGAAGCGGAACGTTATGCCACGAAGGACCGCGTGAAGTTCCACATCCTGGAGGAGAACGGCGGCAAGCGCGTCGCGCTCGTCAAGGGCGTGGAGATGGCCAAGCATAATCTGGTCGTCTTCGTCGATTCCGACAGCTTCCTGGAGCCGACGGCCATACGGCGGCTCGTTCAGCCGTTCCAGGATCCCCGCATGGGCGGGGTTGCCGGGCGAACCGACGTGGAGAACAAATACACGAATACGATTACGAAGCTGCAAACCGTGCGGTATTACATCGCTTTCCGGATCATGAAGGCGGCGGAGTCGTATTTCGACAGCGTCACCTGCTTGTCGGGTCCGTTGTCCTGTTATCGCAAGGACTTGATCCTGAAGCATAAGGAAGCGTGGCTGAATCAGAAGTTTCTGGGACAGCCCGCAACGTTCGGCGACGATCGCAGCATGACGAACTTCATTCTTCGGACGCATCGCACCGGTTATCAGGATTCGGCGATCTGCTCGACGATCGTGCCGTCGGACACGGGCGTCTTCCTGCGGCAGCAGATGCGGTGGAAGCGTTCGTGGCTGCGCGAGTCGCTGCGTGCCGGCGGGTTCATTTGGCGGAAGGAGCCGTTCATGGCGCTGTTCTTCTATGTCGGCCTCGTCGTGCCGATCGCGGCGCCGGTCATCGTGGCCTATAACCTCGGTTACGTGCCGCTCGTGCATCATGTGTTTCCGGGGACGTTCCTGATGGGGCTCCTGATGATGGCGCTTCTGATGAGCTTGGCGCATCTCTTGTTCCGCAAGAGCAGGCTGTGGCTGTTCGGCCTCGTGTTCTGCATCTTCTACGAGCTGGTGCTGCTGTGGCAGATGCCCGTCGCGTGGGTCACCTTCTGGAAGTCGACCTGGGGAACGCGCGAGACGCCGCAGGATATCGAAGCCCGCGAGCGCAAGGAAGCGCGGAAGAACAAAAATAAAAAGAATCGAATCGGATTGGGGCAGTAACGCCGGCCGCCGGAAGATTCATGGTGGGGGGGAGCGGCGATGGCGATCTCGGATCGGGATCCAGCGCAGAATGTTCGCCGGAAAAATCGCTTCAAGCGGATTAAAACCGTCGTGCAGGCCGTCGTCCTGCTCGGCGTGGCGATGCTGATCTACCGGGCCGTATGGGGCACGGCTACGTATGCGGAGCCGGATAAGCGCACGTGGAACAGCGATCATGGCTTCGTTGCGCTGTCGTATTTCGGCGTCGGCCGTTCGGGCACGCCGAAGCTGATCGCCAAGAACGAGCTGAACAGCCAGCTGAAGGCACTGCACAATCAAGGCTATCGGACGATATCGCAGCAGGATATTCTCGACTACTACGGTTCGGGAAAGCCGCTGCCGGACAAGGCGCTGTTCCTCTCGTTCGAGGACGGACGCAACGATTCGGCGCTGTTCGCGGAGCCGATGCTGGAGAAGTACAATTTCAAGGCGACGTTCCTGTCGTACGCGGGCAAGCTGGGCAACGGGGACAATAAGTTCGTGCAGGCGAAGGAAATGCTGAAGCTGCGCAAATCGGGCTTCTGGGAGCTCGGCAGCAACGGTTATCGTTTGTCGTACATCAACGTGTTCGACAACGACGGCAGCTTCCTCGGCCAGAAGACCGAGAAGGAATTGAAGAACAAGAGCGAGGTTGCGTATTACAACCACTACCTGATGGATTTCGTCCGGGACGAGAATATGATTCCGACGGAAGACCGCGGGCAGATGGAGGCGCGGATCGGGCTGGATTACAAGCTGATGAGGGACGTTTATACGGACAAGCTTGGCTACGTGCCGGGCCTGTATATGATCATGCATGCGAACTCGCTCGGCGGGGGCATGAACCGGCTCGTGACGGATGCCAACGAGAAGGAGATCGAAGCGCTGTTCCGGCTGCATTTTGCGCGGGAAGGCGGGGCCTTCAACGGCAAGAGCGGGAGCGTGTACGATCTGACGCGGGTGCAGTCGCAGCCGTACTGGTCGACCAATCACCTGCTGATGGCTATCGGCAACGACAGCGGGCAGAAGATGACGTTCGTGCAGGGCGAGAAATCGCGCGCCGCGGATTGGACTGCTCTATCGGGCGCCGCGGAATTCGACGAGAACGAGATCGTGCTGACTTCGCCGGCAGGAGCGGAAGGAATGGCCTACTTGAAGGGCAGCGACGGGTATGGCGACGTGTCGCTAACCGCCAAGCTGACGGGTAACGTTGTCGGCAAACAGAGCCTCTATCTGAGGTACGACCGCGAGAAAGATGCATTCGTTCGCGTCGCGCTTGCGGATAACGAGATTGCCGTGGAGCAGAAGAAGCCGGGACAAGCCGTGGAGCGGCTGTTCGGGGCGAAGCTGAGCGACGTGACCTGGGACGACGAAGATCTTGCGCTCAGCAAGGCGGCGGTGTACACGAAGGCGCAGACGGCAGCGGGACTGGAGCCGCATACGAGCATTCCGGCCAATATCGCAAAGTCGCGCCGTATTGGCGTCGAGCTTGCCGGCGGGAAGCTGAGACTGAAGGTGGACGGCAAGACGCTGCTTGGCGGAAGAGCGATCGACGCTTCGATCGCGCAGGGCGGCGTGGCGCTGTCATCGGAAGCGAGCAAGCAGAATGAGAAGGACGACATCTATGACGGACGTTTCGTCGACGTGACGGTGAAATCGCTCGGCAGCGATGGCGGCAGTGACGGCGCCAGTGGAGCCGACAGTCACGGAAGCGGCAGTAGTGACGGCAGCGGCGATCGCGAAGCCAAGCTGCTGTACCGCAATACGAACGAAGGGCTGCAAGGGATGATTAGCGGCGTTAAGCATGGGTTTAACCGGGTCGTGGATTGGTTTATCGATACGTTCTAGGTCGGCGCATGGCCGGATCGTTACCTGTTCGAAAATGCGAGGAAGGTGGATTCGTCCACGATTGGCGGTGCATGGATAAGTTTCATGCCTTTAATTCTTGGCGGGGAGGACATGGGATGTCCGATGTACGGCGAGGCAGGAAATACCGCCGCGGGAGGAAGACGGCGTGGACTTGGTGGGTCATCGCGGCTGCCTTGGTCACGGTTGTCCTCTTCGTTGCGCTGGCGAACGGAGGCTTGGGCCGCGGCAAGTCCAGGAATGAACTGCCTGCCGGGAACGCAGCGGATCTACCGCTCACCCTATCTGCCTGGATCGTGGATTGGCAATGGGAAGCGGGCGTGGCGGATCTGGAGGCGGTCGCTTCCGGTTTGAACGGCGGCGTGCAGGCGTTTGCGGCTTATTTCGGCGCGGACGCGAGCCTCTATTATACGAATGAGGATCAGAAGGCATGGCCGGAAGTGCTTGCCGCCGCGAAGCGAGCCGTGAACGGGCGGACGCTGCTGACGGTCGTGAATGACCGATACGAGACGGATGGCTCCTCGGGAGAACAGAAGGATCCCGCGCTGATCACGGAGCTGATGGCGTCGGAATCGAGCCGCGGCAAGCATATGAGCGAGCTGCTGGAAGCGGTCGCCGCCAAGGGATTCGATGGGCTCGAGCTTGATTACGAGCGCGTGCCAAACGGAGCTTGGGAGACGTACGGCAGGTTCATCGGCGACCTCTACGGGCGGCTTCATGCTGAGGGCAAGACGCTGCGCGTCGTGCTGGAGTCGAGGGCTCCCCTCGAGAAGCTGAACTTGCCGGCGGGACCGGACTACGTGATGATGGCGTATAACCTCTACGGCGGCTTCAGCGGCCCGGGCCCGAAGGCCGATGCGGCGTTTATCTCACAGCTGGCGGCGCGCATGGAATCCCTTCCGGGCGACAATGCAATCGCGTTGTCGCTCGGCGGCTTCGATTGGACGGCGGATAAGCAGGCCGTGAGCGTGACGGAGGTTCAGGCGGCGGAATTGGCGAAGGGCGGGAGCGCAGAGCCGGCAAGCCGCGACGATGCAAGCGGCAGCCTGCACTTCCGCTATACGGACGGTGCGGGCATAACGCACACCGTCTGGTATGCCGACGCGGAGACGCTGAAGCGCTGGATCGGCGCTGCCCGGAGCGCCGGCGTGCACGACATCGCGCTGTGGCGGCTCGGCGGGCTGTCGGAGGAGATGCGCGAGTGGGTCAAGGGGCTGCGGAATTCGTCTATCGAAGCAGCGAAGGCTTCAACGCCTCCGTGAACGCCGAAGAGTTGCGATGCGACCGAAAGGGGCAGCCGCACGCCGCTTAATGATCAGATTTTTGCATAATGTGCAACAATTTCGGCCGATAATCCACGCGGTATTCGAATTCATGCATGAAATGCAAAATCCAGGCGCAATACGAGCCGGAAACGGCTCCATAAGGCGGGAAAACTTGCACTCCGTGCAACAATTCCCGGTTTATGGGCGCATGAAGAGCGAAAATGCTGCATGCCGTGCAACAATGCGGCTTGGGGCTCTCCAAGCGCGAAGGACGCAGGCAGCGCCAGGCCTTCTTCCCTGTATCAAAACCTTCCCCGCAGGGTATAGAATAATAGAATCGGGTTTTATATCGCGCTGGAGGTGGAGCTGCATGAACGGGAACGAAGAACCAATCCGTCCGGAGGACGTGCCGGCAGAGGATATTATCGCGCAGAGACAAGGCAATGGCTACATTTTAAAGGGCGTCGGCGGCCAAATCGGCGAGATTACGTACAGGCTGGTCGACGTGGACACGTGGATTTTGGACCATACGTACGTCGATCCGCAATACCGCGGCGGCAATTTGGCGAAGCAACTGCTGAACCTCGTCGTCGACGATGCGCGCGAGAAGGGCCGCAAGATTATCCCGGCCTGCGCCTATGCGCTTGCCCAGTTCAAGCGCAATCCGGAGTATGCGGACGTATGGGAGAAAACCGAGAAGGAAGCGAATTACTCCGATCATTCCTGACTCGGGCACGCGCACGCTGCATTTGAAGGATGAAAAGAATAAAAGCGCCGGAAGGAGAGCCAAGGCTGTCCATTCGGCGCTTTTTTGCTGCGCTCTGATTGTGCTTCGTTATGTTTGTTAAGCGATCGCTTTGATGAACAAGATCTCGAGCGGCTCGCCCGGAAGCAGCAGGCATCCCGCATCCGCATACCCCAGCTTCCTGTAAAAATGCTGCGCCCCCTCGTTGGCGAGCGTAGACGTCATCACCAGCTTGAAACCATGCTCCAGCATCTCATTCTCCCAGTGCAGCACAACCTGCTTCCCGGTGCCCTTGCCTCGGTACGGCTCATCGATCCATAACATGTTCATGAACGGAGTATTATCCCAGAAGTAACCGTAACGCATCCAGCCGATGCGAGTCCCATCGTCATGAAGAAGCATATAGATTTCGCCGGCTTGGATTTTGCTCCGGATGAGCCGCTCCGCGAGATGGCGGTCGCGCTCCCGGATGTAGTCGTAATCGGATTCGGATGCTGCGGCGATGTTCATGACGATTCCCCTCCGTGTAGCTATTTTGCACCTTGTTCTGCCCTTATGAAGTGGTAATCGACCGAACCGTGCAGATGATCCGGCCCGGTCCCGCCAGATTCGCAGGCCGTCGCGATGAATAACCGTCAATAGCTGAAAGGAAAACGGCCATACGATCGTGCACATCAGTCTGGGCGCGTGTTCGATTCGGTCTTCGCCATGGTCCAGCAGGAGATGCGGGTTGAAGGCGGCCGCGGGTACCAGCTTCTCCAAGGCGCGCACGGCGTCCGCATAGAGCTCGGCGTCCGTGACTTCCGGGACGAGCAGCCGGCCAGCGAGAAGCCGATAAGCGCCGGGTACCGGGCCGAGGTAGGGGTTAGTCGCCGGCGAGAGGACGCTGAACTGGATGTAGCGGAACGGGCGGACGTCGATCTCGGACAAGGCGAGATGGATCGCGATGCAGATATCGGGCGGCAGGGTACGCGCTTCGTTCAGCGCATCATCCTCCACGTAGAGGATGTAGTCGATGTCGCTGCTGCCCGGGATGACGCCTCCCTTGACGGCCGAGCCTTGAACGATCAGCCCGACGAAGGATTCTCCAAGCTGTTGAAGCATGATTTCACGGACGGAATCATTAATGCGGTTAACGGCGTTGGCTAGTTCCATGAGCGGCACCTCGCAGGTTTCAGGATAACCAAATTACGTCATTGTCCCAAATTATGGAACGGCCGTCAACGAGAAAAAGACAGCCGGAGGGCATGAACTTCGCCTCCGATCGCTAGACGGTGTCTACCGATCGGGGGGACGGTTCGTCCTCGGCTGCCTTTCTCCATTCTAACCTGCCTATTCAACTCCCAATTCAATTCATGGCAACGCATGCAATTACTGCGCATTCCGCTCCAGCTGAACCCGGATGCCCTCGCGGTCGATCTGCATCCAATACTCCGCGATCTTGCCGTCCGCCACGCGATAGACGGCGCTGGCGATTTCAATAACGGGCTTGCCCGTCGGCTGGAAGCCTTCTGCCGCGCCGACATGGTTCCCGATCTGCCTCCAGCGTACGTAGACGCGATCGTCCTGGGCGATCAGCTCTTCCACGACGAGACGGAACGGGCCGAAGGCGTCCTGCATCTCGCGGACATGCGCCGCGTATTCGGCGGGAGAACGCTCGACGGTTGTTTCGTTCTCGGCCGTCACCTGGTGGGCCAGTACGCGATCAGCCATATATCGATGAGCTTCGTCGGGGTTCGCTCCCGATCGCACCCGTTCGAAAAATCCCCGTACCACTTCCGCTGCATGCATGCTGCCAGCCTCCTTGTTAGGGATCGTTGTCGCGATTCAATTTCCATCGTTATCAATAAAATGAATCCATCCCGGCCTGTCTCAATGTCCGTGTCTCTCAATCTCGCCGGGGCAGAGAACCGGCTCCGCTGGCCTGCTAGCTCTGTTTCAAATACTTCTCCGTC
This sequence comes from Paenibacillus sacheonensis, assembly GCF_009909195.1. Classification (GTDB taxonomy): domain Bacteria; phylum Bacillota; class Bacilli; order Paenibacillales; family Paenibacillaceae; genus Paenibacillus_Z; species Paenibacillus_Z sacheonensis. The sequence continues at coordinate 140,402 of NZ_JAAAMU010000009.1, read as the reverse complement.
AGCGTCGTAAGCAGCTCGATTCCGATCTGATTCTCGCCGCCCTCGGGAATAATGATGTCGGCGTATTTCTTGGACGGTTCGATGAAGGCTTCGTGCATCGGCTTCACTGAGGTCAAGTACTGCTGATGGATCGACTGGATCGTCCGTCCGCGCTCTTCGATATCCCGCAGGACGCGGCGAAGGATGCGGACGTCGGGGTCGGTATCCACGAACACCTTGATGTTCAGCAGCCGCCGCAGGTTCTCGTCCGACAGCACGTGCAGTCCTTCGAGAATGACGATCGGATGCGGGAAAAGCTCGAGCGTCTTGTCCGTGGAGCGGGCATGAACGGTGAAATCGTAGACGGGCGCCTGCGCGGGCTTGCCGTCCTTCAGCGTCTTGAGATGCTCGATCAGCAGCTCGTTGTCGAACACGAGCGGGTGGTCGTAATTCAATGCCTCCCGTTCCGTCATGGACAGATGCGAGTGGTCTTTATAGTAATTATCCTGCGAAATAAACGTCACTTGACTCGTGCCGAGCTGGTCGATGACGGAGCGCGCGACGGTCGTTTTGCCGGAGCCGGTGCCCCCGGCGATACCGATAATGAGCATGGGATAAAGCAGCCTCCTTGGCGGTGTTCAATCCCCGTATTGTAGCATAATCCGCCCCCTGATTTCATCCCGGCGAAATCATGTACTTTTTGTCAGATGGAAGCGACCTGGAAGATGCAGCCGGTTTTGTTCCGATCGACCGCATTAAATGTCCCGAACGACATGCCATTCGAGAGTTAAACAGAAAACGGAAGTAGGCTTACAAGAATAATGTCCAGTCGAGGCAAGGTGCGATTAAGAATGGGAACCTGTCCAAATCACCTTGCGGCATGTCCGATTTCGCGTCGCCAAGTATGCGCTTTCATTTTATAATGGAAGGGAATGGGAAGGGGGCGTATCGGCCATGCGCATGAAATTTCAAGCCAGTCTGTATTTGAAGGACCCCAAGTCGCTTCCCGTCTACGTGGAGCGCAAGGTCCACCGCATCGAGGATTTGCCGCCCGTTCACGAGCATGCGTTCTATGAGCTGGTCTATATCGTTCATGGCCATGCGTCCCACTATTTCGAGAATAAATATTACCCGCTGCACGGAGGTGATGTGCTGCTCGTTCGTCCCGGCCAGTTCCACACGTACGTGCTGGAGCAGGGCGAGTCGTTCGAGCTGGTGAACTGTTTGTTTATGCCGGAGCTCTTCGAACGGGAATGGTTGAAAGCCGTCGACCCCAAAGGCCAAATCGAGTCGTTCCTGATGCATCCGTTCCTGAAGCGCGAGGATGAATTCCATCCCCGGATATCGCTGGAGCTTCGCGATGCCAGGCGGGTGGAGCGGCTGCTGGAGGAAATGCTGGACGAGCAGAAGGAGGCAAGGGAAGGGCACGCCACCATACAGCGCCTGAAGCTGTTCGAGCTGCTGCATCTGCTCCTCCGCTGCCAGAACGAGGCGATGGGCAGAGCCAAGCAGACTTCGTCGACGAAGCGTTCCGATTCCCGCGATCTTATCGTGCGGCGAATCCACCAGTTCCTGATCGAGAACCCGGAGCAAAAGCAGGGCATGGAGCTGCTGGCCGGCCAATTCGGCGTCAGCGTCCGTCATCTGAACCGGCTGTTCAAGCAGGACACGGGCAAAACGATGCTGGAAATGCTGCATTACGTCCGCATCGAGCGGGCGAAGGAACTGCTGATGCATACGAGCGACAGGGTCGTCGACATCGCGGCGCGAATCGGCTACGAAGACGCGTCTTTCTTCACGAGGCTGTTCATGCGCAAGGTAAGATGCTCCCCGGCGAAATACCGCGAGGAGATGCAGCACCGATCCGAGCACCGATAAACGAAACGGAGGTTGGATAATGAAGATCGCGACAACGAAACAGGTATCAGGATTTATTGCCGCCTGCATGCTGGCATCCCTTATAACCCCGACGGCGGAAGCGATGAAGACGAAGAGCACGGGCATCTCCGCAAGCAGCGTCACGTCGGGACTGCCGGCATCCAACGCGGCGAACGGCAATATTTTCGATTTCTTCTCCAGCACGGGCCATGGCGGGACCGTCAGCGCGAACGAATGGCTGCAGCTGGATCTCGGGCAGAAGCAGTACGGCATCAGCCGCGTGCGTCTGTATCCGCGCGAGGGCGGTTACGCCTTCCCGGTCGACTTCAGCATCCAATACAGCGACAGCAGCTCGGGTCCGTGGACGACGGCGCCGGGCTCCAGCCGGACCGCGTTCGCGAATCCGGGCTTCAAGCAGGTCGTCGTCGACTTCAGCTCGGCGGTCGATGCCCGTTATATCCGGCTGAACGCCACGAAGCTCGGCACCGACAACTTCGGCAACGCCTATCTGCAGATTGCGGAGATGACGACGGAGCAAGCGACGACCGCCGGCGATCAGCGCGTGACGCCAAGCTCCGTGTCGCCGTCCACCGAGCAGGCGACGATGGAAGCGACGAAGACGATCAACAATTCCGCCGCCGACTTCTGGACGTCGGCCGTGCATGCCGGCAGCGCGGCAACGGAGAGCCTGCAGCTGAACTATACCAAGAAATACGGGTTCTCGAAGCTGGTCCTGACGCCGCGTTCGAGCGGCGAGGCGTTCCCGGTCGACTTCAAGCTGCAGTACAGCGCGGACGGCAGCAGCTTCACGGACATTCCTGGCCAAAGCTATACGAACTATCCGGCTCCGGGAGCGACGCCGCAGACGTTCTCCTTCGCGCCGCTCAAGGCGAAGGCGCTGCGCGTCGTCGCGACCAAGCTCGGCAAGGACTCCTTCAATAATTACTACTTCCAGCTGGCGGAGGCGGCCGCGTATTCCGGCACGCCGTTCTCGACGGACGCAGGCGGAGACTTCGACCAAAACTGGAACAACATGTGGCAGCAGTTCGGCGCCGTGGACGACGGCACGGACGCGGTGTACAAGTTCGGCAACGAACCGACGTATTTCGAATGGATGGCCCGCAAGCTTATGTGGAGCACCGAGGCAAGCTACAAGAGCGACCTGAAGCAGAAGGTGCGCGACCACGCGCAAAGCTCCGACGGCTTCTTATGGTCGTGGGCGGACAATCCGCGCTGGCCGAGCGGCAACTCCCTGCATATCGCCAATAATCCGCTATACATCCTATCGGCATGGCGGATCGCGGTGTGGGATGATCCGGGCTTCCTGGATGCGGTCGACAGCAACTCGAACTATGCGGGCGGCGATATCTCGAATGGCAAGACCGTCTGGCAGAAGGTGCAGGACGCGATGGCCTTCCTGAAGTCCGCGAGCATGAACGGGTCGAACGGCCTCATCGTGATCAATAACGGCGAGAGCGAAGGCACGACGTCGGGGACGACGGGGCATCCTACGAATTATTGGGATAACCTCCGCTTCGGTTATAAGGACCCTTACGTGAACCTGTATTTCTATGCCGCGTGCAAGGCGATGAGCGAGCTGTACGCCATGAAGGGGAACGCGACGGAGGCGGCGAACTATGCGACGCTGGCAGCCACGGTCAAGACCAACTTCAACGCCGCGTTCTGGGACAGCACGAAGAAGCGTTACGTCTCGACCATCGACATCAATAACACGACGCGGGATTTCGGCCTTGTGTTCCTGAATACGGAAGCGCTGGCTTACGGCCTAGCCGACAGCACGACGAAAGCGAACGACATCTTCAGCTGGCTGGACGGCACGCGGACGATATCCGGCGATACGTCGACCGGCAGCGATATCTACTACTACACCGTCGCGCCTCGTTCCAATACGCTCGCCATCGAAAGCACGGGCAGTCCGTACTGGTGGCAGGATCCGGGCGGCATCGCGGTCACGGCGTCCGGCGGCTGGGATCAGCACTTGGAGAACGGCGGGTTTATTTTCTACACCGAGTTCTACGACATCTTGGCGCGGGCGCAGTATAAAGGCATCGACAATGCTTACGCGCGGATGAAAACGGTGGCGAGCGAATACGCGATCGATGAGCTTCGCCGCGATCCGAACAACGGCTACGGCGCGGCATGGCGCATCGGCGTGACCGGCGAGTTCCCGGAATCCGGCCTCGTGCCGGCAGCCTTCCTCTATACCGTGGCGGGTATCGACGCCTCGAAGGACGGTTTGACCATCGCGCCGAACATCCCGACGGGGATGACGACGGCGACGGTGAACCCGCTGTCGTACCGCGGCCGTGAGTACGCCATTCAAGTGTGGGACGATCGCGTGGAGATCACGACGCCGAACAGCGGCACGCCGACCGTGACGTATCTCGTCGGCAACCTGGCCGCGAGCACGACGTACACGATCGACAAGCTGAACATCGCGGCGGGCACGACGAGCACGCGCACGGCGACGACGGACGCGAACGGCAAGCTGACGGTGACCGAGGCGCTGACGAACGCGACGAAGATAACGGTTCGCCGGTAATCGGATGCTGAGGGTGCCCCGGGTGGGTGTGTCTGAAACGGTCATGCTTTTTTAGCTGAAAATAGGAAGGAGCTTACCGGAAACGGGCAAGCTCCTTTCTTTATTGCAGCCTCTCGGAGCCGGGCGGCGGAGTTCCACAGGCCAGTGTAAGGGTGGGGCAGGGAGGCCGGTTGGGCCTGGAAAGTTGCATGAAAAGCACAAATCTGGGTTCCGGGAGGCTCCCCGCGCGTGCTGATCCGCCTATTCGCACCGCCAACAAAAATCGCACACAAAAAACAAATCCAGCCCACTTTGAAAACGCTTACCATTGCAGTACGATGGCCTTGTTCGCTCGTTATCGGGATCGCGGACAAGAGCGGGCGTTTTGTGAGAGGTGCTTGCCATGATCACATCGGAAGGAGGAGGAGGCTGGGAATCCCGGACGGGATTCTCCTCAGCATGCTGCACGATAACCTCATTAACGCAAGGGAGTGTTGATTGATGTCCATTATCGGCAATAGGTTGTTCAAGCTTAAGAAGACCGTTGGCAAGCTCGTTCTTGCCGCCGCCATTGCAGCACCCGCCCTCATCGGACTGTCTCCGTCGCCGGCAGCCGCTTTTACGAACACGGACGCGGATACGGCGATGAACGCGTTTATCAGCTCCTATTGGATGAGCAGTCAGAATCAATTCGCCATCGATACGACGAAATCGGCGAAAGAGGAATTTTGGAAACAGGCCTTGATGATGGAGGTGCTCGAAGACGCCTATGACCGGACGGCGAGACAGGGAGCGCCGAGCTCCACGTATTACAACTACATTGTCAGCCTGGCCAATTCCATTCTGGCGCAGTACGGCAACGACTGGACGTACGTGGCCACGCTGACGGACGATCCCATGTGGATGACGATGGCGTTCCTGCGCGCCCATGCGATCACCGGCACCGCGGGCTACCTGACGGCGGCCAAGAACACCTTCGACGGCGTATGGACGGCTGCGTACGACACGACGCTCGGCGGCGGCATCTGGTGGGATTACGCCAAAACCGCGAAGAACACGTGCAATAACATGCCGGCGGCCATCGCGGCGGTCATGCTGTCCGGCGCGCTCAGCGATACGAGCTACCTGACCAAGGCGCAGAATCTCTACGCTTGGGAGAAGAACCGGCTGTTCCTGAACGGCCGCGTCATGGACAACCTGCACAGCGATAACGTCACCATCGACAGCTGGGAGTTTACGTACAACCAGGGAGCTTTCATCGGCGCTGCGCATTACCTGTACAAAGCGACGAATACGGCTTCCTATCTGCAGGATGCCATCGCGGCCGCGGACTATTCGTACCATCACATTACGGATACCAATTACGTCCTGACCTATGATGCCGAGGATGGCGTCGAAGCGGGAGCGGGCTTCAAGGGCATTTTCGCCCGCTACATGAACTTGCTGATCAATCAAGACGGCCAGAGCCAATACGCGCCGTGGATGAATCTCAATGCCAGCACCGTCTGGAACAACCGCCGCACGTCCGACAATCTGACCTATAAAGACTGGTCCGTCAAGGCGCCGAGCACGACGATCAAGTCCTTCGGAAGCTCCACGGGCGTATCCCAGCTGCAGAACACGATTCCCGCCAGCGGATCGATTACCAAATCGCCCGCGCCGGCGGCGACGACGACGGTCAACCTGTCGTCCTACTTCAACGAAGACGCGTACAGCACGGATGCGAGTCCGGGCAGCTTCAGCTGGAGCGGCGGGTCCTATGCGTATCCCTCCGAGCAAGTGGGCGGCAGCGTGAACTTCGAAGGCACGCCGTACAACTTCGGGCCGACGAGCGACGGCAGCTGCAACGGAACCGTCAACACGGAGTGCAACGCCGTCAAAGCCGTCGGCCAAACCATCGCGCTCCCGTCCGGCAAATACACCGAAGTGCGCATTCTGGCCGCAGCGACCTACGGCAGCCAGATCGCGAAGGAAATCAAGCTGAACTACAGCACGAGCGGCAGCGTGCCGAATCAGGCGAACATCGTAATGGCGGACTGGGCGGCGAGCGATACGACCGGCCAGAAGGTCGCGAAGACATTCACGTCGACGCATACCTCCGCGGGCGATAATCCGGGAACGGCTTGGATGTATGCTTACTACCTGCGCGCGACGCCGAACTGGACCCTCACGGGCATCACGCTGCCGAATATCCCGAACGTCAATATTTTCGCCATTACGCTCGTATCCGCCCAGCAAGCGGACTTAACGCCGTATTACAACGAGGATGGATGGGCAAGCGACGCGAGCGCGGGCAACAATGGCTTCGGCGGGGATGCCGGCTACGGCTATTCGTCGGACGTGCTCAATCTGAGCCCGACCTATAGCGGCATCAAGTATACGCTGGGGACGGCGGCGAACAACCAGAACAACGAGATCAAGGGAACGGGCCAGACGATAGCGCTCCCGCCGAATCTCTATTCGTCCATCAAGCTGCTCGGATCCAGCTCGCACGGCGATAAGACCGGCAGTTTCACCGTGAACTATTCGGACGGCAGCACGAGCGCTATCAGCGTGGCCATGCAGGACTGGGCCTTGCCGGGCACGACGGCGAACGCCGTGCAGACGATGCCGCGCGCGCATATCGGCGGTTCCATAGGCACGGGCTCGTTCTATGTGTTCGGGTACAGCTTGACGCCGACGGCCGGGAAGACCGTGAAGAGCATCACGCTGCCCGCCAATTCGGATATGCACGTATATGCCGTCTCGCTAGTGCCTTGATCGATATTATCGCAAGACGCTCAGCCTGAAGCTTAGCCTGCCGCGCCCGATCTAGGCGCGGCAGGTTTTTTGCGAAACGAGCAGCGTCAACGATATTTCTGCTATTTCTGCGTCTTCGGACTTGAGCCCGTACCCGGAAGTATGCTATAAAAAGAGTAGCGTTAGCACTCCGATCATCAGAGTGCTAACAATATTCATTCGGGGAGGCTTTCCGTTACCATGGTGAAGCAAGAGTTCAAGGCAGAGTCCAAGCGACTGCTGGAAATGATGATCAACTCCATTTATACGCAACGCGAGATTTTCCTGCGGGAGCTGATCTCCAACGCGAGCGACGCTATCGATAAAATCTACTATAAGGCGCTGACCGACGAGAGCATCGCGTTCAACGCGGCCGACTACTACGTTAAAATCACGGCCAATAAAGAAGGCCGCACCTTGACGATCGCGGATACCGGGATCGGCATGACGCAGGAGGACCTGGAGAACAACCTCGGCATCATCGCGAAGAGCGGCTCGCTGGCCTTCAAGAAAGAGAACGAGAGCAAGGACGGCCACAATATCATCGGCCAATTCGGCGTCGGCTTCTATGCGGCGTTCATGGTGGCTGACCGCGTGACGGTCACGAGCCGCGCGCTGGGCAGCGCGGAAGCGTTCAAATGGGAATCCGAAGGCGCGGACGGCTACACGATCGTTCCGGCCGAGAAAGCTGCCGTCGGCACCGAGATCGTGCTTCATATCAAGCCGAACACCGAAGACGACAATTACGACGAGTTCCTCGAGGAATACCGTCTTCGCTCCATCATCAAGAAATATTCCGATTTCATCCGTTACCCGATCAAGATGGACGTGACGGGGCAGCGCCCGAAGGCCGAAGCGGCCGAAGGCGAAGCGCCGGAATTCGAATCGTACGTGGAAGAACAGACGGTCAATAGCATGGTGCCGATCTGGCGCAAGAACAAAAGCGAGCTGACCGATGCCGACTACGAGCAGTTCTACAACGAGAAACGCTACGGCTTCGACAAGCCGCTCAAGCATATCCATATCAGCGCGGACGGCGCGGTCGTCTACCGGGCCATCCTGTACATTCCCGAGAATACGCCATTCGACTACTACACGAAGGAATACGAGAAGGGGCTCGAGCTGTACTCCAACGGCGTGCTGATCATGGACAAGTGCGGCGACCTGCTGCCGGACTATTTCAGCTTCGTGAAAGGGATGGTCGACTCCGAGGACCTGTCGCTGAACATCTCCCGGGAGATGCTGCAGCATGACCGCCAGCTGACCCTGATCGCGAAGAACATCAAGAATAAGGTCAAGAGCACGCTGCTTAGCCTGCTGAAGGACGAGCGCGACAAGTACGAGAAGTTCTACAAGTCGTTCGGCCGCCAGTTGAAGTTCGGCGTGTACGGCGACTACGGCATGAACAAGGACGTGCTGCAGGATCTGCTGCTGTTCCACTCCTCCAAGGAGAACAAGCTGGTGTCGCTGGACGAATACATCTCGCGCATGCCGGAAGACCAGAAGTTTATCTACTATGCGGCGGGCAGCTCCATCGAGCGCATCGAGAAGCTTCCGCAGACGGAGATGGTGGCGGACAAAGGTTACGAGATTCTCTACCTGACCGACGACATCGACGAATTCGCGCTGAAGTCGATCATGAGCTACAAGGAGAAGCAGTTCAAATCCGTATCGAGCGGCGATCTGGGCATCGAGCCGGATGCAGATGCCGACAAGCCGGAAGAAGAAGCGGCGGGAAGTAAAGAGCTGTTCGAGCAAATGCAGACGCTGCTGAGCGGCAAGGTCACGAAGGTCAAGGCGTCCAAGCGCCTGAAGAGCCATCCGGTCTGCCTCACGAGCGAGGGCGAATTGTCCATCGAGATGGAGAAAATCCTGAGCGCGATGCCGAACAACGACGGCGTGCAAGCGGAGAAGGTGCTCGAGATCAACGTGAACCATCCCGTGTTCCAGTCGCTTAAGGAAGCGGCGGAGAAGGACAACGAGAAGCTGAACCTATACACGCAGCTGCTGTACAACCAGGCGCTGCTGATCGAAGGTCTGCCGATCCAGGATCCGGTGGCATTCACGAACGATATTTGCAAAGTGATGGTGTAAGACGATATAGGAAAGAGCGATCGAGCAGTCTCCGGGAAACCGGGGACTGCTCTTTTGTTTTGCGCCGGATCCGTGCCGCGTATGCTTAGAAGACGCTGGCGAATTGGCGTTTGTCGTAATGGCGCCGTTTTGGCGCCATTGATTGCACGGTTCGATGCCCGCGGGGACGTTGGCGCACCGCTGCGCTCGCTTGTTTTATGACGGTATGTTCGCTCGTTCTCGTATGAGGCAGCAGGCGAGGAGATGGGCAGGGAGGCTGACATATAGGGAGATTGGGCTGTGCGCGGAGCCCCCTATATTGAAAAGTTGCAGAGAATGCAAAAATTGCGTGCGGCTAGCGTCGAGTTTGACGGGAAAGTTGTATGAAGTGCATAAAAGTATGCGCGAAACGAAGGAAATCGTCTCATGAGCGTCATAATGATGCAGAATGTGCAACAATGCCGGTTAGGATCGCGGAATCGCGTGGAATTTTTGCAGAATGTGCAAAAATTCTAAAATAAGTTGCTCCTGGCGAGGAAGGTAAACTGTTTCGGCAGCAGTAAGCACCGCGCTTGCCCGCCCTAACCAACGCGGCAATCCGCTTGGCGTTAGCCTAGGCGACTCGCTTGACGCTAGCGGGCAGCAAGCATTCACGCTTGGCCGTTCCGCGCCGGTGCGGGCGTACTCCGGCGGCTGATATACACTCCCCGGATGCGCTTCAGTCTGCGAGGTCTCGCAACGCAAGCATTGCGACGAGCTTGGCCCTCGTCTCCGCAAGCCGCTGCTCCGCGCCATGCGGTTCAAGCGGCTCGCTCCAGGAGAAGCCGTCGCCGTCATACCGGGGGATGAGGTGCATGTGATAATGGCCGAGGTCGTTGAAGCGGCCGCCGTTCTGGCAGATCGTGATGCCGTCCGGCCGGAAGGTCTGCTTGAGCAGCGCCGACAGCAATTTGGATGCATCCATAATGGCATAGGCCGTCGCATCGTCGGTCTCCTCCACATCCAGGACATGCCGCTTGGGCAGGATTGAACGGAGCGATGTCGAGCACGCAGGCCACATGATCATTTTCATGCACGACGTTGACGTTCGGCTCGAGGCCGTTGGCGATGCGGCAGCCTAGGCATTCCATAGGGATGCACCTTCCTTATCAAATTAATCAAGATTATGTACGGCAAGGTTACGGCGGTTTCGATCGAGCAAAGGCGTTTGAATCCTGCCCGATTGGCGTACATATAGAAGATGAAGGGAGGCAGGCATATGGAGTATGAACTGCTGCTTCGGATCGCCGTTGCGGGCGCATGCGGTCTGTTGATCGGTTGGGAGCGGAAGAGCCGGATGAAGGAGGCGGGCATTCGGACGCACTTCGTCGCGGCGGTCGGAGCGGCGCTCATGATGGCGATCTCCAAGTACGGGTTCCGCGATCTGCAGGGCGACACCGGCATCGCGCTGGACCCTTCCCGAATTGCGGCGCAGGTCGTGAGCGGCGTCGGATTTCTCGGAGCGGGCATGATCTTCATGCAGCGGCAAACGATCAAAGGACTGACGACGGCGGCGGGGTTATGGGTAACGGCCGGCATCGGGATGGCGATCGGCGCGGATCTGTACGTGCTCGGCATTGGCGTGACGGTGCTCATTCTAGCCGGGCAAAAGCTGCTGCACAGCGGGTTCGGCTGGGTGACCGGGCCAAGGGGCGAACAGCTGACCATCGGGCTGGCCGACGAAGACGGCGCCGTTGAGGCGCTGCAGGCTGCCCTCCATTCGGCCGGCGCCGTCGTGCTGCAGTTTCATGCAGAGAAGCTGCGGGGCGGGGATGGCCAATTGCTGCAGCTGGACATGATCGTCAAGGTCTCCTCGGCAGGCGGCGCGGCGAAGCTGCTGCCGATTATCCAACGGGTGCCGCAGGTGCTGCGGGTGGAGACGCAGTAGGGGACGAGGCGCCGGACTGCCAGTATTTGCACGACGCATTTTCAGCTTCTCTTAAGCTAGCGGGCGTATAGTTGTTGGAAGCAACGGGGCGTTAGCGCTGCCGTTCGTTTGCGCGACTATGCTTGGCTAAAGGAGAAGAGCATGAACACACGACATGAGGCCTCATTCGAGCCTAATTATAAGCGACAACCGAAATTCAAGAAGAAAACGAGCGCCTTCCGAAAGTGGAGGAGGCGAATATCGATAGCTTTTGCCAGTCTGCTTGTCGTCATGCTGGGCGCCGGCGGATGGTTCTATCTCACGCCGTCGGGTTCGGACATCCGCTACATGATGGCGGACACGCTGATCTCGAGCCAGCATCGCTATTTGGCCAAATACCTCATCGGGCAGGAGGAGCTGAACGACCGGGTGGCCGAGTACATGAAGCGGTTCGACGAGATGGGCGAGATCAAGGACGAGCATAACGTGGCGCTGGCCTCGCATCCCGCGAGCGACGTGCAGATCGAGCAGATCTCGACCGCGAAATTCAAAGGCTTCATCATGTACGTCCACGATCCCAAAATGATCCGCGTAGCCACGACGAGCGTCGTCGGATCCGGAGAAACCGTGCTCAGCATGGTCAAGCGCACCGGCGCGATCGCCGGCGTCAACGGCGGCGCGTTCGACGATCCGGAATGGGACGGCAACGGCTTCAAGCCGGCAGGTATCGTCATGTCCGGCGGCAAGGTGCTTTATAAAGGCGACGGCATGTCCGCCCCCGTTAACGTCGTCGGCATCGACAGGGACGGCCTGATGGTAGCCGGACGCTACAAGCCCTCGCAGCTGCTGGATATGGGCGTCACCGACGCGGTCACGTTCCAGCCGAAGTTCATCGTCAACGGCAAAGGCCTGATCAAGAACCAAGCCGACGGCTGGGGCATCGCGCCCCGCACCGTGATGGCGCAGCAGAAGGACGGCACGATCATGTTCGTCGTGATCGACGGCCGCCAGCCCGGCTATTCCGTAGGCGCGACGCTCTACGATATCCAGAAGATTTTGCTGCAGAAGGGCGCGGTCACGGCCGCGAATCTCGACGGCGGTTCCTCCACCGTGCTGGTGAAGGACGACCAGGTCGTCAACAAGCCGTCCAGCAAATACGGCATGCGCTACCTGCCGTCCGCGTTTCTCGTGTTCGACCATCCGGAGCAGTTCGATTCGGGCAATATTTGGGACGGCATCGATATGCAGCATTTCGATTCGTCGCAGCCGCGGGCCAACACGGCTTCCTAACCGGTTAACGCAATTATTTTCTTAGTCCCCATTTACCGAAGAGCGTCCTTAGGGCGCTCTTTTTTACGTTCGGTTTGCTTTGGGCCGCCAAGTTGGCTTTCATCACGTTCCAATATTTCCATATTCGTTCACGTCTTTAAATAACCCTTCTTCCCCCCGATCGCCGAATGGCATAAAACGCCGCTTTCATCCGCATAGTAAAGAGGATTGCACCGTTTTGCCAATAGCTTTGCCAAAGCACCAAGGGGGGAACCGATATGCGGCATTTATCGATTCGGTTGTTGGCCGTCGCGCTCTGCGTCTGCATCCTGTGCGGATTCCAGGCGCCGCGCAAGGACCGGCATTTCTACGAAAGCCGGGGCGATATCATATGGGAGCTGCCGCTCGAGCGCAAGGAGCTGGCGCTAACGTTCGACGACGGGCCGGACCCGGAGACGACGATTCAAATTCTCGACCTGCTGAAGCAGTACCGGGCCAAAGCGACGTTCTTCGTCATCGGCTTCCGCGTGCAGAAATATCCCGACATCATCAAGCGGGAAATCGCGGAAGGGCATGAAGTCGCCAATCATACGTACAATCACGTTTATTTCTCCAAAGGAATCAAGCGGAACACGATTCAAGAGGAGATCGAGCGGACGGACCGGTCGCTGATCGACTTGACCGGCAGGAAGCCGCATCTGTTCCGTCCGCCCGGCGGGTTTTACAGCGACGCCACCATCGACGTTGCCCGCAGGCTCGGCTATACGACCGTCCTGTGGTCCTGGCATCAGGATACCGAGGATTGGCGCAGCCCCGGGGTGCGGCACATCGTGAACAAAGTGCTGAAGAACGCGCGAAGCGGCGACATCGTGCTGCTGCACGACTATATCTCGGGCTCCGTCCATACGGTAAAAGCGCTGAAGATCATTCTGCCGGAGCTGGAGCGGCAGGGCTACCGTCTGGTGACCGTTTCCGAGCTGATTCAGGATAAAACAGGAGAATTGCTGCCTTCATCGAAATCATCTTTTAGGGAATCTCCATCTTCTAAGAGAGTGAAGTGAACGAAATGGAAAGCAAATTCATACGCGAAACGCGCTGCTTCAAGGTGCTTCGCGTATTTCCGACCGACGTCAATAATCACAATACGCTGTTCGGCGGCAAGCTGATGTCCTATATCGACGACATTGCTTCGATCTCCGTAGCGAAGCTGTGCCGGGGCACGGCGGTGACGGCCTCGACCGACTCCGTCGACTTCCTGAGTCCCATCCGGCCAAGCGACTCCGTCTCGCTGGAATCCTTCATCACGCATACCGGGACGAGCTCCATGGAGGTGTTCGTCAAGGTCATCCGGGAGGATATGAAAAGCGGCGATCGCAAAATCGCGGCCACCGCGTTCCTGACCTTCGTCGCGCTCGACGAGGACAATCACCCCATTCCCGTGCCGCAGGTCGTTCCGGAATCGGAAGAGGAGAAGAAGCTGTTCGAGACGGCGGAATATCGGACGCAATTTCGGAAGCACCGGCGGGAGGAGAGCAAGAAGTTCGCGGATTATTTAGTGACGGCGTATCCATGGGAATAGGGGATGTCTAGGCGCCAAAGGTAATGAGGGCAGACGAGGAGGCTGGCAAAGTCGGCGGCCGATACGTCCATATCGTGCTTCCCTCCCTTCGGGAAGGCAGCAGCAGGCTTGACCACGCGGTCGAGCCTTTTTGCATTTCCCGCGGCGGGCAGTCGTAATTCGCAAACGGCGTCATAGGTTTATAACGATAACCCATCTCCGATAGGGAATCCCATTCAACCGAGGGGGTATAGCCATGCAGCGATTTTCCGAAGTGCTGCGATCGCTCCGCAAGTGGTTCGAGACGTTCAGCTGGTATTCGGCGGTCCGGCAGTTCGACCTGCACCTGCTGTTCGGCGGCCTGAGCGTGCTCATGTTGAAAGAGCTGCTGTACCAGATTCTTCCGTTTTCGAGCTATCACGGGCTGAACGTCGTCTTCTTTACGATTCCGTTGTCTTCGCTTGCCTATCTGGCGTTCTTGGCCGGCGTCTGGCTGACGCTGTCCTCGGCGAACGTCAAGTATACGCCTTTTGGGCTCTGGGGGTACGCGTTCGTCTATTTGTACCCGTTCACGAACATGTCGCTTTCTTCCCTGCTTACGCCAATCGTCTACGTGCTGCTCGGCTTCGCGTTATTCAGGTATACGATGTCCGCTTATGCGAAGAGATAGCGCGCGATGAGCGGCGTCGCCTCATTAGCATCAAATACGATCGCGGAGGGCGAGCATGGGACTGTTAAACGGGTTATTGGGCAATTATTCGGAGGTTTCCATTCAGGAGCTTGAGCAGCAATACGGAGCTTATATGATGCCGCAAGAGAAAGCGCAGATGGGCTTCAAATTAGTGCGGGACATGTTCATCGTCACGGATGAGCGCATCATCCTGATCGATCATCAGGGCGTGACCGGCAAGAAAACCAGAGTGGCTTCGATTCACCTGGACTCGATTTACGAGGTGACCATGGAGACGGCCGGTACGGGATTCGACGACAGCGAGCTGACGATCCACTACATCGCTTCGCCCTACTATAAAGCCAGTCAGTTGCATACCGCTTCCTACAAATTCGAGTTCGGCAAGAAATTCAACGTGCAGCCCATCTACGTCGCGTTCGTGACGATCGCGCATCGGAACGGCAAACGATTAAACGCTTAGTCGGCGGCCACCCGGAACGGGTGGTTTTTTTATGGGCGGGGGGGCGTGAAACATGCCGATTGCGTACTGGACGGAGATCTTACGACATGGTAAATTTTACTAGGTTAACTAAATCCGCAGTAGGATAAATAGCGGTTCTTAAAGGGGAGTGTAGTCATTTCATGAGTCCATATCTTGGTTCGTCATTGTCTCGCGCGATCGCCTACGGGATCGGAGGCATGCTGCTGCTAGGCGCGCTCGGGCTGCCAGCGGTGGAGGCGGCGCCGTCCTCGTCCGTCCAAACCGTCAAGCCGGCGCAGAGCGACGCGGAGATCGCCGTCGTGTTGGATCGGCAGCCACTCAAGCTCAGTGCGCCTCCTATTCTCGTCCAAGGCAATCTGATGTTCCCGGCGAAAGCCATTTTTGACGCTGTCGGCACCGCGCTGCGCATCCAGACCGGACATGTGTATGCCGGCAGCGGACCGGCTCAGATCGAAGGCAAGCTAGGCTCGAAATACGCCGTGAAGGGCAAACAGACGATTCCGATGCCGGCGCCTCCGACCCTTCAGAACGGGCGTCTGTACGTCCCGGCCAAATTCGTGTCGCTCGTGCTGGACAAGTCAATCGCGTACGGGACTGCCGGCGGCAAGAAGACGGCGACGATCGGCTATACGGAGGATCAGATGCACGGATTCGCGCGCCTGCTGTTCGAAGCGGCCCGGAACGGGGATGCAGCCGTGATCGAGAAAATGCTGAGCCGGGGCGTGGACGTCAATGTCATGCTCGTGAAGGAATATTTGCAAAATACGGCCTTGGATTACGCGGTGCTGAACGACCATGCGAAGGCGGCGAAGGTCTTGCTCGAGCATGGCGGCACGTTCGATAAACAGCGGACGTTCCAGGTGCTGATGTCGCATAACGCGCAGCTGATGGAAGAACTGCTGAAGCACGGCGTGGATCCCAACATGCAGATGCCGAATTTCAATTCCTCCCTGCTGGCTGTTGCTTGCAACAGCATCCACTCCATGAACCCGGACGGCACGGCAGCGATCATCCATCCCAGCCCGCAGCTTGTGAAGCTCCTTCTCGATTATGGCGGCGACCCGACGAATGACGATTCGCTGACCAACGCGATCCAAGCCAACAGCCGCGAGATCGTGCAGCTTCTCGTTCGTCACGGCGCCGATCCGTACCGGGAGGACTCCTTGGGCTCGACGCCGTATGAACGTGCCGTCATGAGCGGCGCCACCAGCTTCTTTATCTTGGATCCGGACAGCGGAACGGCGGGGAACAATCTTGTTCCGATGCTGTCGGTTCAATACGGCGACGGCAAGCCGGTCTCGGAGGGTACCATAACCATGGTTGGAACCGGCAGCCAGGGCAGCATCGACAAGAGCTTCTTTTGGCAGAGCGAGGTCGTCAACCTGGACGTGCCTGACGGCGAGTACCGCATACCGAATATCAGGCGCCCCGGCGCCGTGTATCTCTTCCCGGACAAACGGCTTCAAGTCGACAGGGGCACTGCGTTTCCGCTGAGTATCCGGCTGCCGGAACTGAACGTCAGCGTCACGATCGCGAACGCGGGCAAGAACCAAACCTACGGCGTCGCGTTCTTATATAACGCGGACGGCACCAATGTCTTGACGGCAGTGGAGGTCGTGAACGGGAAGATCGGCATGTATCTGCCCCCGGGTACGTATCGGCTTACCGAATACAGTGCGGGCGATACGGTATACAAGCTGTCGGGCGATACGGTGATCGCGGTAACGGAGAATGGAGGCCGTCAAGATCTTGCCGTCACGATGTCGTAGACGGCTGGCGTTCTTGCGCAGCGAGCTGGTCGTGGGCGCTTGAATTTCCAGGATGCTCTAGAGGATAGATTACGATCACCATGTACATCAATTGCAGACGATAACGAGGCAGCCGATGTCGGCTGCCTTTTCATGTTACGACGGCATGCAGAGCTTTGATGGAGCCAAGAGAGTCAAACCTCGGCGTTCCCTCCGGTAAACCCCGCCCGATAAGCCGTCGGCGTCATGCCTGCCGCGAGGCGGAAGCGTTCGATAAAATAGCTCGGCTTCGCAAAGCCGGCCTCCAGCGCGATCTGCTTCACCGGCTTGGTCGTCGTGATCAGCATCTGCTTGGACAATTCGATACGCTGCTCGTTCAGGTAGACGAGCGGCGGCACGCCCATCGCTTCGTGAAAGCTGCGGCTGAAGTAGGCGGGACTCAGTCCGCTGAATGCGGCGAGCTTGCCGAGCGGCAGCCGCTTGCTGCAATTCGTGCGCATGTATTCCGCGGTTCGCCGCATATTTTGCTCCAAGCTGCGCGTGCTCGGCGCATTCAGGTCGCCTGCTCCGAGCATCACCTCCGCGATGATTTCGTAGAGCAGCGCCGCTTTCTTCGGTACGCTCGGCACGCTGCTCAGCCCGGCCAGCCGCCACAGCTCCCGAATCAACCCCTCCAGCCGCTCATGCTCCTCGAACGAGAAGACCCATACGTCACCCATGCTTTTATCGCCGAACATCGCCTGCAGTCCCTCGCCGCCGAAGAGAATCCACCAGACCTCCCACGGCTCCCGGCTGTCCGAACCGAAGCGCTGCACCTGGTGCGGCGAGCAGAGAAAGCCTGTGCCCGGCAGCAGCTCCAGCGTCTCGTTCTCCGTCTTGAGCCAGCCGCGCCCGCGCACCACGAGATGCAGATTGTACATAAGCGGGGGGTAGAGCGTTCCGTTCACGAGATGGCCCGTCTCTTCGAAAATATGTCCGATCGCGATGGGGTAGCCGGGAAAGCGGTCAAAATCCGGTTTGGCCACGTAACGTGCTTCATACATCTCTATCAGCTCCGCAAAATAATGGTGTCGATCGCAAAAACGCGATATCTAATCCGATTAAATTCTATTATATAGTGAGAAAGTGGTATTCGGAATAGCAAAATCGACATACTTGGGATGGTGACAACATGAGAGTGGCACGAGCGGCGGCGAATCCCGGAGGGGACGCGGTTTTTGCGGCGATTACCGACGATGGGGACATGTACCGTCTGCCGGTGGACTCGTTTCCGGCTTTGCTGGAAGCAGCGCGCGGCGAGGGAGAGTCGCCTCAGGCATGGATAACGGCACGATTAGACGGACAACGCCCGTTCGGTAAATACGATGAGCGCATGACGCAGCTGCCGGTCGCGCCGGCGGAAGTATGGGCGGCAGGGGTGACCTACGAACGCAGCCGCAGCGCGCGGTCGGAAGCGGTCGGAGGCGCAGCGAAGTCCGAGCCGACGATCTACGACAAGGTGTACGAGGCGGAACGGCCGGAGCTGTTCTTCAAGTCCACGGCTTCGCGCCTTGCAGCGCCCGGCGGACAAGTTCGGCTGCGGAGCGATTCCAACTCGCAAGTGCCGGAGCCGGAGCTCGTCCTGGTGCTCGATCGGGAAGGAAAAATCGCCGGCTACACGGCGGGCAACGACATGAGCGCGCGGGATATCGAGAAGGACAACGCCCTCTATATTCCGCAGGCAAAAATCTGGAACGGCTCCTGCTCGATCGGTCCGGCAATCCGCCTGGCCGACCCGGAAGAAAACCCGTACGAATGGACGATTCGGGCCCGTATCGTGAGAGGCGATGCGGCCGTATGGGAAGCGGATGCCTCCGTGGGACAGCTGAAGCGAAAGCTGACGGAGCTGGCGGAGTACTTGTTCCGCGACAACGTGTTCGAGGACGGTACCTGCTTGTTCACCGGCACCTGCATCGTGCCGCCGGAACCGTTCACGCTGGCAAGCGGCGACCGCATCGAGATCACGATCGATCGCATCGGGACGCTCGTTAACGAAGTGAAATAGAAAGGGGCTAAAACATCGTGGAATATACCACATTCGGCAAGACCGGACTTCGCGTTTCCAAGCTGGGGCTTGGCGGCGCGCCGCTCGGCGGCGGCTTCGAGAACACGACCGAGGCGGAGATGGAGCGCACCGTTCACGAGGCGATCGACCTCGGCATTACCTTCATCGACACGGCGCCGCTGTATGGAAGCGGCAAGTCGGAGGAGCGGATCGGCAATGCGCTTCGCGGCGGCCGGCGGGAGAAGGTCGTCTTGTCGACCAAAGCCGTGCGTGCTGATCTGCCCCACGACTACGCGAGCACGATCGCTTCCGTAGAGGGCAGCTTGAAGCGGCTGCGGACGGATTACGTCGACCTCCTGCAGATCCACGACTTGGAGAAGCAGCCCTACGAGCTCATCATGAACGAGACGCTTCCCGCGCTGCAGAAGCTTCGGTCCGACGGCAAGATCCGCAATATCGGCTTCAGCACGCGCGTCCTGCCGCTCATGAAGCGTTACATGGAGACGGACCAGTTCGACGCGATCCAATTTTATGCCCGCTACATGCTGGTCGACTTCTCCGCGGCGGACGAGATCCTGCCGCTGGCAAGAGCGAAGAACATGGGCGTCATCAACGGCAGTGTGCTCGGCATGGGCCTGCTCGCCGAATCACCGGCCGAGTTCCTGGGCCAGGACATGATCGACGCGGCCGCGGAGCGGATGGAGAAGCTGAAGTTCCTGCGCCGCACCGAGCCGAAGGGGCTCATCGAGCCGGGCTATCGCTTCAGCCTGCAAAATCCCGATATTCACGTTACCCTGACGGGTGCTGCGACCAGCAGCTTCATTCGGGCCAACGCCGCCTTCTGCGACGGCCAAGGCTTGGATCCGAAGGATCACGAGCGCGTGCTGCAGCTGTTCAAAGGCGCGCCGTCCTTGTTCAAGTAGGCTAACTAGCCAACGTGCCATGCTTCCGAGAGTCGATAGGTAAGAAATAGATGCAAATATGCACTTAATTCCATCAAAATCGCTCTGAAATTGTAAATAGGTGCAAATCTGCAACTAATCAACCAACACGAGGCTCTTTCAAACAGTAATGGGTCGAAATAAGTGCATATTTGCACTTATTTCCCCCAATATCCATTCGCGTGTAAAAATAAGTGCAGAATCGCACTTATTCCGACAAGTAAGCAGGCCAAAGGCTGCCAACCGCACGGCATCTCGTGCGAGGTGCGGCGGTGCGTGCGGCACGGAAGGCTGCTGACCCGCAGCCATCTCTAAGAACCCAGGTGTCCGCAACTAAGGACCGAAGTGTCCGCAGGGCCAGCCTAAGAACCAAAGTGTCCGCAACTAAGCGCGGACACCAGATACGTCGGAACGACGAAGAGAGCAAAAAAAAGTGGCCGTAGGCCGGTATGGAGACGGAGTCTCGCCTTTGTAACCGGAAATCAACCTCTACATGTTTTATCAAATCATAGATTTCCGAGGTACAACAGCGAGCGCAGTCCCATACCGGCCGAAGGCCATGCCTGCAGCTCCATCAAACTACAGCGAAACTTAAAGGAGTGTCCCTAATGACGTATATCGTAAAAAACACCGCAACCATCAGCGACGAGCTGCTCGAAGAACTGAAGCTCGTCAGCGTCAGCACCGCGTCCCATACGCTCGTCGAGATGGGCTACCGCAACGCCTACATGCAAGGCATCATGCCGCTCGCCTTCCCGGACGACCAGCAGAGCGCGGTCGGCCGCGCCGTGACGCTGCGCTTCATCCCGCTGCGCGAGGATCTCGTGAAGCAGCAGTACGAGTCCGACAAGCTGGAGGAGTCGCCGCACCGGACGTCGCTGGAGTCCATGACGAAGAACGACGTGCTCGTCATCGACACGGGCAGCCACATGGAGACGGGCGTCATCGGGGATATTTTCACCCGCCGCGTGCGGTACCTGGGCGGCCAGGCGATCATCGTCGACGGCTGTATCCGCGACCTGCAGCGCGTAAAAGACGTCAACTTCCCGGTCTACGCCAAAGGCGTGCACGGCGGGGCGATTCCGCGCTCGCTCATGTCCGTCGGCTTCAACGAACCGATCCGCTGCGGCGGCGTGTCCGTCGTGCCGGGCGATATCATTCTGGCCGACCGTGACGGCGTCGTCGCGATTCCGCCGCAGTGCGTGGAAGAGATCGTGAAGATCGCCCGCGCCCACGACGAGCTGGAAGAGCGCTGGATCAAGATGAAGCTGGACGAAGGCGCATCGCTGCACACGCACTATCCGCCGAACGCCGAAGCGAAGATCGAATTCGAGAACTGGAAGAAGGAGAACGGCTATGCTTAAGCTCCGCGGCGAGCATCCTTTCTACGAACCGCCCAAGTGGGCGCTCCTCGAGCGCCGTTTGATCGATCTCATGAACGAGGCGGTCGAACCGCTGATGGCGCGCTACGTCCGTCCGGACGGGTCGATTCTGTGGCCGGCGTCCGATGCCCATACCGGAATCGACGCGCTGGACGACATGTACGAGAGCTTTTTCAATTGGCCGTTATTCTACGTATTAGGCGGCCACGAGAAGTTCAAGTCGCTCTCCAAGCACGAGTTCGAGGCCATCACCAAGCAGTTCGCGAAGTACGACACCGGCACCGGCCACAAGATGATCGAGAACGAATACGAGCAGGGCTACGATTGGTTCCATCAGGGCGAAGGCTATACGTTCTTTTACCATATGGGCATGATGGATCCGCAGGATCCGAAGATCCGGGAGCGCGCCATGCGCTTCGCCGGACTGTTCCTGAACGAGGACCCGGAGGTCGTCAACTACGACGAGGAGCATCGGATCATTCCGTATCCGCATTCGGGGAGCAAGGGCGCGACGGACCGGAACATCGAGCAAAACCGCAAGGGCTGGCACTACGCGGAGTGGATGCGTTTCTACGGCCTGCATTTCCAGGACGTCCCGGGCGTCACCACGATCGACGACACGAGGACCGAAGCGGGCGCGCTGGCGCTCGGCAACGCCGTCGCGGACCGGATGGCGCGCGGCGACGTGCCGCTCAACCTGCTCGCGACGAGCATGGTGACCAATGCCTATCTGCACACGGGCGATCCGAAGTACAAGTCATGGGTGAAGACTTACGTCGATGCATGGATCGAGCGTTCGCGGGAAAACGGCGGCATGATCCCCGACAACATCGGGCTGACGGGCAAGATCGGCGAGCATAACGGGGGCAAATGGTACGGCGGCTGGTACGGCTGGACATGGCCGCACGGCTGGGTCAGCATCGGTCAAGGCGTCGGCGTCGCGGCGCAGAACGCGATGCTGCTCGAGCGGGATCCGTCCTACGCGGAATTCCTGCGCACGCAGCTCGCGAAGATGAACGAGCAGGCGGAGGTCGTGGACGGCACGCGCTTCATCCCTTACAAGTTCGGCGATCCGGGCTGGTACGGCTTCGACATGCAGATGAACAACGTGCTCTTCGAGGACCGCACGAAGTCGGTCGCGTTCCGCAAGGAGGACAAATCGGTGCTCTGGAAGGACGGCTGGTTCGAGTTCCAGCCGATGGACCCCGTGTATCCGACGCATCTGTGGTACATGTCCATGGAGGAGAAGGACCGCGAGCTGCTGAAGTCGCTGCGGAATTACGCCGAGCCGGATTGGGACCATATCCGCTATTACCGGGCGAAGGACCAGGCCGGACATGATTATGCGTGGGTCTCGTACCTGGAAGGCGAATATCCGAACTATCCGGAAGAAATCCTGACCTACAACTTGTCGCAGATCTATCAGCGTCTGCACTTCATGCGGACGGACACGGAGAATCCGGCGGGCTACAAGGACGATTACATTCAGATCCGCAACCCGATCACGCTGGAGGGCTTGCTGCAGCTGACGCTCGGCGCGCCTTCACCGCTGTACAACGGCGGATTGTTAACCTCCCGCCTGCGTTACTTCGACGCGGACGTCAAGCGTCCGGGCTTGCCGCAGGACGTCGCGGCGCTCGTCAGCTCGCTGACGGCGGACCGCACGGTCGTGGAGCTCGTGAACCTGAATGCGACGGAGACCCGCAATGTCATCCTGCAAGCCGGGGCTTTCGGCGAGCATCAGTTTACGGGCGTGACTTACACCGTGACGGGAGCCGCCCAGGATGACGGCAGCAAGCTGTCCGGTTCGACGACGATGGAGAAAATGCCAAGCGGGCTCTTCGTGCCGCCGGCCGTGGAGCGGGAAGCGGACGTGGACGACAAATGGCTGCAGTTGGAGCTGCTGCCGGGCTGCCGGATTACGCTTGCGCTCGGCATGACGCGTTTCGCGAACGATCCTTCCTACCTCGAACCCTGGGAGGCGGCAGCCAATGGCTAAGCCGGATACCCGGTTCATGGGCGTCTCCGCGATCAAGCAGGGCAGGGAGGAGGCTTTCCTCCCTGCGCTCGAGGCCGTCCGAGGGGAGCTGCGAACGCAGCTGGTATCGATGGGCGCCGCTGCCTGCAGCCTATTTCGGCTGGGGCGCTATCTATTCTTGTACGCGGAGCTGCCGGAACAACAGAGCGGCGGTCCAAACGCAACGGCAGCAGGGACGGCACTGCCTCAATCGGCCGAGCCGGACTCCGCTCTCCTGCAGGCTGAGCGCCTATGGGACATGACCGGGCTCCGACCGCTGCTGGACGCGTGGCCTTCCCTGCAGGCGGAAGCATCGTTCGTGCTGCGAATGAACGATATTTTCCACGACGACGTCCCTATGGACGACGTCCCATGGCGGCGGCCGGATTGGAAGCCGGCGCAGCGCCACGGCAAGCTCGCACGGCTGAAGCCGGCCATGTACAGCAGCTACGTCTACCTGCATTATCAGCTGCAGGAAGAGCTGCCGCGCAAGTTCAACAAGTACTACATGATCGGCAGCTTCGGCGCGTATATTTTCTCGTACGCCGAGTCGCCGGGCTTGGTAGAGCCGTCCCGCGCGGGGCTGCTGGATTCCAAGCAGACGCCTTCGGACTGGCCGGCCGCGATGCTCCCGCATTTCGAGCCATGGGGCCCGGAGGTTTCGGAAGAGGAGCAGCTATGGCGCGACCTGCAGCCGTTGTTCCATTTCGGGGACCCCGGCGAACGGGAATAGAAGAAAAGGCAGTTTGGATCACGCTTCGATGCGTGCCGAGCTGCCTTTTTGCTTTTGATGGATGACAGTAAGTTAAATCAATATAATTAATAACAAAATTAAAATAGTTAATATTATACGTATACAAATTAAATTTGTTGATTTATAATTTAATAAAAGAAAGAAAGGGGAGGCATATGAAATATCCTATCCTCACGCAGTGTCCGGTATGCGACCATCAGTTGCACGCCGTCAAGCTGGAATGCGGGCATTGCCGGACGACGATCGAGAACAAGTTTGAATTATCGAAGTTGGCGCTGCTTTCGCCTGAACAGCTCCATTTTGTAATTACCTTTCTAGTGAGCAGGGGCAACATCAAGGAAGTGGAGAAAGAACTCGGCATCTCTTACCCGACGGTGCGCGGCAAGCTCAACGATATCATTGCATCCCTCGGATACGACGCGCAGAAGAAGCCGGAAGCCGATGAGCGGAAGGTCATCTCCATGCTGGAGAACGGCGAAATCACCGCGGATGAAGCGCTCAAAATGTTAAAGGGTGAATAAGGAGGAGGAAGACGATGAAAGAAGAAATCGGCAGAGTACTGTCCATGTTGCAGGAAGGCAAAATCGATTCAGACAAGGCTTCGGAGTTAATTAACGCGTTGAAGCAAACGGCTCCCGCATCGCAAGCCGCGCGGACAATGGGGAAACCCGACTATTCCAAGCAACCGTCATCGACATCCGGCGCGTATTTGAACAAAACGCTGAAAGTACGGGTTAATTCCCAAGACAACGAGAGCATCAACATCAACGTGCCGATGAAACTGGTGAAGGCCGTTCTCGGGGCGGGGCACAGCATAGCGTCCAATATTCCGCAGGCTGCGAACTATGTGAAGGATATCGATATCGCGTTGCTGATCGATGCTATCGAAAACGAGCTTGACGGGCAAATCGTCGACATTCGCTCCGGTGAAGAGACCATCACCGTCGTGATCGAGTAACGGGCCATGATAGTCGTGAAGGTGAAGAGCCAGGACCACGCGTTTGCGATTCCGGTCCCTTATGTCGTATTACGCCTAGGGAGCGGCATCCTGACCTCCGGCTTATTCCGGCGCAAAATGAGAGGCTGGCTGAACATGGACGGCATGCATGCGGGCGATGAATCGAGCCTGGCGCCGAATTTCGGCTCGGTAGGCAGCCGGTTCGGGAAGGAACTGCTGCTGTCGATTGTCGAAAACCGAAGCACGAAGCAGGCGCTCAGGCAGCTCATCAACGAGCTGCAGCGCTGCAAAGGAACGGTTCTGGTCGATGTGCAGGCTGGGGACGGCACGAAAGTGTGGATCAGGTTGTAGGGCCTAGCTGCTGTAAGCTGCGACTTCTGCCTTATTAAAGGCTTCTCGCGGCCTTGACCTTCCCGCCCGGCTTCCATACGGAGAGGATGAACAGCACGATCAAGGAGATCGACTGCAGCAGGATGCCGATCCACAGCCAAGTATGATTCACCGTGAACCCCGGCTCCGCCCACGCATTCATGACCGGCGCTTCGGAGAGCCGAACGCCGCGAAGCGTCCATGCATGCAGCCCGACGAAGCCGATGGCGATCGTGACGAGCGTGAGCACTTCCTTGGCGATCAGCCAATAGTAGCGGAACAGGCCCCAGGAGGTGAGCACCGACAGCAGGATGCCGGTCACCGTCGTGCCGATCGTCGAAGCCCTTACGCTCGTATCGGCCAGCAGGTGCATGACGTCGTAACAGGTTCGCAGGGTAGCCGCGCTGTCCGTCATCGAGGCCGTCAGGGCCAGGATGATGAACGTCGCTTGGCCGCCGAGCATGATGGAAGCGAAGATCAGATGAAGCAGCAGCAAAATGCGCCGTCGTTGCAGGGTAAGCTTACTCATGCGGCAGCCTCCTTTCCGAATGTGAAGTACGGTTTATGATTAAGATGGTTAAACGTTAAATCGATAGCCGACGCCCCAGATCGTCTCCACGTATCTCGGCTTGGACGGATCGGGCTCGATCTTCTCGCGCAGCTTGCCGATATGCACGGTTACGGTGGCGTAATCGCCGAGCGCGTCTTGGCCCCAGATGCGTTCGAACAGCTCTTCCTTCCGGAACGCCCGGTTCGGATGCTGCGCGAGGAACAGGAGCAGCTCGTATTCTTTGGCCGTAAACGGAACTTCCGCCTCGTTCACGAATACCCGGCGCGCCTGGCGGTCGATCCGTATGCCATGAAGCCGCAGCTCGTCCCGCCGCCATTCGCCGCCCCCGACGAGACGGTCGTAGCGGGCCAGATGCGCTTTCACGCGGGCAACGAGCTCGCCCAGGCCGAAGGGCTTAAGGATATAATCGTCCGCGCCGAGTCCGAAGCCGCGGATTTTGTCCACTTCTTCCTTCTTCGCCGAGACGATCAGGATCGGTACGTTGCTCGCCGCCCGGATCTGCCTGCACACCTCGTAGCCGTCCATGCCGGGGAGCATCAAATCGAGCAGAATCAGGTCGTACCGCTGCCGCAGCGCCATCTCCAGTCCCTGTTCGCCGCGTTCGGCGATGTCTGCCGCCAAGCCGCTCGCTTCCAAATAATCATGCTGGACCTCGGCGATGACGGGATCGTCTTCGATGATCAATATCCGCTTCATCGGGCATCTCCTTTCCGCGCAGCCGATCCCGGAGCCGGCGGCAGCTCGATCGCGATCGTCGTGCCCGTACTTGCCGCCGATCGGTACGCGCGGACCGAACCTCCGTGCTCGTCCACGATTTGTTTCACGATCGCGAGGCCCAGTCCGCTGCTGCCCGCATCCGCGCGCCGGGCCGGCTCCGCCCGGAAGAAGCGGTCGAATACGTAAGGCAGCGCTTCTTCCGGAATGCCGGTGCCGTTGTCCGTCACCCGGACGGCGACGCTTCCTCCGGCCGTTCGCGCCAGCGCGAACCGAAGCGTCCGCGGTTCGGCAATCATCGATTTGAGACTGTTGTCGACGATGTTTTGGATCGCCCGGTGCAGCTTCTCCCGGTCCGCCATAACCATGGCCTGCGCTTCGGCTCGGGCGTTCGCCTGTTCCTCGGTTCGTGCCTCGGTTCGTTCCTCGGTTCGTGCCTCGGTTCGTTCTTCGGTTCGTTCTTCGGTTCGTTCTTCGACTCGGGTTTCCGTTCCTGCTCCAGTCCGTGAATCAGCCCCTGCCTCGTACGACAAATCATCCCCGGCGATTAAATCGACTTGTACGCCGCTTATGCGCGGGTCCAGCCGGAGCTCGCCGACGACCTGTCGGAGATATTCGTTCATATCCAGCCGTTCGAAATGAAAGGGAAGCTTGCCGATGTCGAGCGTGGAATAGAGCAGCAGCTCCTCGATCATGCGGTTCATGCCGGCGGTCTTGCCGCCGATCATGGCCACGTACTTGCGCCGTTTCTCCTCCGTGTCCGCGACGCCGTCTTGAAGGCAGTCCACGCAGCCTTGAATGGCCGTAATCGGCGTCTTCAGATCATGGGAGATATGGGCGAGCAGTTCCTTCCGGTTCTGCTCCAGCTCCATCCCTTCGCTGAGCGAGTCCCTCAGCCGGATGCGCATTTCTTCGAAAGCGGCACCGAGGCGCCCGATCTCGTCCTGCCGCTCCAGTCGCACGGATCGGTCCAAGTCGCCCTCGCGGATTCGTTCCGCGGCGGCTTTGAGCGCGTAGAGCGGCTTGATGATGCTGCGCGAGACGAGGAACGTGAGGATGCCGTTCGTCAGCGCCAGCGCGCCGATGAGCAGGAGGAGCGCGGTCGGGACGAATTTGCGGAAGAATTTCGCCACCGGTTCCATGTCCGACGCGATGATCAACGCGCCCGCCGATCCGTCGGCCGCTTGGAAGGCGATGCGCTCCAAGCCGCTGCCGACGGGAGGTCCGGGGCCCCAGCCATGATTGCTGCCGGTTTGTTCCGCCTCGCTTGAACGGCTCGCGATCTCATCCGCGTCGAGGCCGGGAGAGGCGTAGACGGCCTGCCCGCCCGACAGGATGACGATCCCGGCCTTCACGGCGGCAAGCTCCGCTTCCGTCTCTGCGAGGAAGGTCGGATCGTTTAGCAGGCTGGGGTCATGTCCGGCAATGAACCGCAAGCCCGAAGCAAGCTCGGTTCGCCCGCCGAACAGCTCGCGGATCGCGCCGAACGGACCGGATCGCTGCTGCGCGGATCCATGGATGGCGCCGGGCGCCATGTCCCGCATATAGATGCCCGCAGTCATCATGACCGCGAGTCCGAACAGCAGGGCGGGGATGGCGATCATCGCGACATGGGAGAGGTACAGTTTTTTTCGAATGGACATAAGAGCGCTCCTTTCTTCCCATTGTAGCCGGCGTCCGTAAACAAACGATAACGGATGTCTAAAAAAAGAATAAAATAGCGCCGGCCGGCGGCTCGAAATGAAAGAAGGCCGCATGGCTGCGCTTCATAGCGCCTCGCCAAACGGCCATTTCGATTCGACTTAGTGTGCAGACTGGGCATGGTACCGTTCGAAGAGCGCCTTCAGCCGTGCCGCCGCGTCGTCGGCGAAGATCAGCTCGAGGTTGTCCTGCGATTGCTGTGCCGAATGCGACGAATAGGCGTACATCTGCTCTTCATAGACCTCGATCGCCTTGTCGATATCGCCGTGTTCGACGATCGCGAGCGCCAGCCTCGCGGCATCGAGCATCGCCAGATTCACGCCTTCGCCGGCAAACGGAGACATCAGGTGCGCCGCGTCGCCGATCAGCGTGACGCCGGATCTTCGCGTCCACCGCAGGCCGACGGGCAGCATGTAGATGCGCCTTGGCAGGAGCGTATCCTCCGCGTACCGGATATAGTTCTTCAGCGAATCGTCCCAATCTTCGAAATGCGCCAGCAGCCGCTCTTTGGCTTCCGCCGGCCGATCGAACGCAATCCCGCAGGTCTGAAGCCAATCGCGTTCGACGCGCAGGCTGGCGTAGACCTTGACGAAGCCGTTGCCGTTCAACTGTCCAAGAATGGCTTTATGGTCGCCGAGACCGAACATTTTGCCGCGGGCGTTGAAGGCCGCGAGATCGGGATGCGCTTTGGCGTCGACTTGGAGCTCGATCATGCTGAGACCGCTGTACGCGGGCTCGGCCTTCGTCAGCAGCGGGCGGATTCTGGAGAAAGCGCCGTCCGCGCCGACCGCCAGATCGACGGTATCGATCAAGCCGTTCTCGAAGCGGAGCTCATGCGTTCCGTCGGCCTGAGGAACGGCTTGAAGCAGTTTATGGCCGAAGCGGACCGTCTCGGGATCAAGGGCGTTCAGCAGCAGCTCGCACAACGTGCCGCGATCGATCTCCGGACGGTCTCCCGGCTGATCGGCTTCCGCGATTTCATCCATGTAGACACGGCCGCTTTTGTCGAAGAGCCGGAAATCCTCTCCTTCATAACGGGCAAGGGCTTGGAATTGCTCGTACAGCCCGGCTTCCTTAAGCGCCAGCTGCCCGGAATCTTCGTGGATGTCCAGCGAGCCGCCGCGCGCGGCATTCTTGTCGACCGGCTCGCGTTCGTAGACGACGGCCGGAATGCCGTTCTTCTGCAGAATCAGGGCCAGCGTCAGTCCGCCTGGACCTCCTCCTATAATAGCGATGCGTTGTTGCCTATCTGCTAATGATGCTGTTGTTGAAGCGTTCATGGTCATATCTATTCATCTCCTCGGTAGTTTGCGTCTGCATGACGAGCGGCGAAGCATAACGAATGAGCTGCCTCTATCATGTCAGGCGAAGATGAACGGATGATGAACGACGCTTCGACTTCATTCGGTTGCATTTGGCTAATCCCGCAGCTCGAACATGTTCGTAGCCATCAGTTTGATTTTGACATGCAGTTCAAGCCCGGGGATGCTATCATCGACGGCGAGTCCTTTGCGATACCAGACTTCGTTCAAGGAGTAAATATCGACGGATCGTTTCTTCCCGATCTCGTAGGTTTGCATGATTTCGTTCTCGACGTTCTTCTTCAGCAGCGCATTGATCTCGGTCAGTCCAAGCCGCTTCTTCTGTTCCCGAAGGGATGCGCTCATCGTGATGGACAGTTTGACGATTCGCTTGCCGTCCTTGTAAGCCGGCGTTTTCTTGACCTTGTTGTTCTTGACCGCCGCGGTTCCGATGAACATGCCTTGGTCGTCCTTGAAGGGGAGGATGCCGCGCAGCGTCTTCTCCTTCAGCCATTTCACGCCGCTCGCTTCTTCGCGGTTGAACCTTGCTTCGCTCTTGCCGTGCCGAAGCGCGACCAGGCCGTTCACAATCGGCAGCGTAAACGGCTTGCCGTCCTTATCCCAGTTCTCGGTAAGCTTGACGTGATCGACGAGCGCCGTCTCGAACGGTTCCCTCGAAGATCGGACGAACTTCTGGTACGTCTCCGGCTCGAAGGACGACTGCATCTGTTTATACAGGAGGTTCGGCTGATAATACATGGTGTTGATCGAGGAGCTGCCGGTGATGGGTTTCGTGCTGAGCACTTTCGCCAGGTCATCGCTCGTCGCGAATACCCAGGGCGTGTAGCGCTGATCGCGCGTTCGCATCAGCTCGTCGTGAATATCGAAGAAGCCTCTGGCAAGCATGCGATCGCTGAAGATAAAAGCTTTGTTCTGCGTCCAATCCATCCGCATCTGGCTTTCCTTCTGCAGGTCGAACGCGGCCATCCCGATGCTGGGGCCTTCTCCCTTCCCGACGACGATCGGATTGGGCGTGCTGCCGCTCCCTTCTTGCTTGGACATGGAGGCCAGCTCATTGATTTGCGCGTAGATCAGGTACTTGCCGTCGACGTAATCGATGCCGATCATATTGACGAAGTTAAAATATTGAATGTTTTTGACGTCCCAGCAACCGCAGAGGGATACGAGCATGCAGCCGACCGCTGCAGCCTTCCAGGCTTGTTTCATCATGATTCGTCCTTCATCCTCGTATCGTCCTGCAAATGGAGGTTCTGCGCGCGCTTGCGTATCCGATCCGCCGGTTTCTTCAGCAGCGCCCCCGTAATGTCCGCCCAAGACGGAGGCGACAGCGGGGAGAGGTAGGGGACGCCGAACGACTTGAGGTCGGATAAATAAGCGACGACGAAGAAGACGGCCATGAAGAACCCGAACATCCCGAGAATCGAGGAGACGATCAAGATGAGAATGCGGATGATCGACACGACGCCGCTCAGCGTCGGATTCACGAGCGTGTAGCCGGCGATGACCGTGGTCGCGGCGACGACGGTGACCGTAGGGGACGTAATGCCCGCCCGGATGGCGGCATCGCCCACGATGATGCCGCCGACGACGGTGACCGTCGGCCCGACCGACTTCGGGAGCCGCAGGCCGGCTTCCTTGAACAACTCGAACAAGACGAGGACGGCAAGCGCCTCGAAGGGAACCGAGGTCGGCAGCCCGATGCGGTTCGTCGCGATCGTCGCCAGCAGCGGCAGCGGAATCTGCTCGAAATTAAAGCCGGTCAACGCGACGTAGAATCCGGGCAGGAACAGCGCCAAGTACCAGCCGAACAGGCGGATGATCCGCTGGAACG
Organism: Paenibacillus sacheonensis; assembly: GCF_009909195.1. GTDB lineage: Bacteria > Bacillota > Bacilli > Paenibacillales > Paenibacillaceae > Paenibacillus_Z > Paenibacillus_Z sacheonensis. The sequence continues at coordinate 108,895 of NZ_JAAAMU010000009.1, read as the reverse complement.
AGCTGATGATCGAGCGATAATAGCCGTCTTCCGGCGACTTGACGAGCGAGGTCAGCGTAATGGGCGCAATGATAGCCAGCGGCGAGCCGTCCAGCAGGATCGCGAACCTGCCGCCGGTCAGGTACTCCGAAGCAAAATCGGGCCGCCCGGTATTGTCGATCAGCGGGACCACGCACAAGCTCTTGTCCGAGAGGGCCTCCTCCAGCTGCGAGCTCGTGATGAGGGCGTCGAGTTGGATTTTCCGGAGTCTCGCCCGAGCCTCGTCGACGGCGCCCTTGTTCGCGATGTCCTGGATATAGAGCAGGCATACCTGGGTCTGGCTCCTGACGCCGATCGTAAAGGATTCCACCTTGAGCGTCGGCGTTAACAGCCGTTTGCGGATCAGCGCGACGTTGATTGCGAGGCTCTCGGTAAATCCGTCGCGCGCTCCCTTCGAGGACGTCTCCGTGACGGACTCTTCCGGGGATCTTTGGGGCGGATCCGCGACGTATTGCACGTAACAGCAGGCGGCTTCCGAATCGAAGAGGAGCAGGTCCCCGTTGAATACGAGCGAGGAGAGCTGGCTTTTCCAGGCCGACGTCAAGGTCACGGGATGCTGTCGCCATACGTCCTTGCCGGAAAGGCTCAATTCATTGATTTGCTCCCGGTTGGACATGCCTTGGCAGAAAACGAACAGAAAGCCGCCGGTCGGCTCGAACGTGACGTCCCCGCAGCCCTCGAACAGTGTTCGGATATCGGTTTCGCTTAGGTTAGCCACTTGGTTTCACCGCCTTCTTGTTCTTTCCCGCCCAAATGCAAATCAAGAGCACGATGCTGGTAGCGCCGCAGATGAGGCTGGAGCTCGTATAATACATTTTCACATGCTCGTGGAACTTGACGTCCGACAGCTTGATCTGATTGACGACAAAGAGGAACAGGGTAATCAGAATGAGCAAAATCTCGGGATGACGCCATTTCTTCACCCACAGCGTGCGAATGATATGGATCGCCAGCGATATTCGGATGAACGAGCCGGCTAACCATTGATAGATGGACAAGAAGTCGGTCTGACTCAGCATGCTGCCGATGGAAGCCATGCGCCACTGCTCGTAGGCCGGGTATCGCAGCAGCTCGGCTTCAAACGGACCGAACATGGCGATGATGCCCGATAGAGGACCGAGCGTCAGCTCGATCAAAATCAGAACGACCGGAAGCATGCTCTTGCCGGACAACTTCCCTTTGATATCGTCCTTCAGGAAGAGCACGAGGAAGATCTCCGTGATCCCCGAAGCGGTATACCAAGCGCCTTTCGTGATCGCTTGCGCCGAATTTTTGAATACGGGGAACAGGTAGCTGTAATCCTTGACTCCGAAGTCCACGATCATGACATAGAAGCCGAACAGCACGATCCAAGGGAGCAGCATGCCGTTGGTGATCGCGATGGCGGCCAGTCCCTTCCTTGCCGTGTAATAGCAGATGCCGAGCAGGCAAATGCCGACCACTGACGGCGGGGTGTAGGTCAGGTAGGTCGTATTCGACCACACGATCGTATCCCGTATGCTGATGCTCGCTTGGGCCGAGAAGTAGACGGTGAACAGAAGGGTGAACGGGAGCCACAGGAGCGCGCTTTTCTTATCCACCCACGTGGACAGGGAAGAAGGAATGCGGTTGTAAATATAGACGCATAACAGCCCTAGAAGCACGGAGGGAACGATGGCGGCCAAGACGGAGATCCAAGCGTCGCGCTTCGCGGTATCCAGCAGGATCGGTATCATAATGACGTGGTTGGAGATTCCGATAAACGTAACCAGCAGCGCAGCCAACTGGAAGGCATTGATTTTAGTCGTCATGGCATCCGATACTCCTTTCGCATGCAACGTGGTTAAGTTTTCCAAAGCAGCGAAATTTATTCATGCCCGTCCGGCGGCAAGCGCGGGAGGCGCGGAGGAGGGAGGGGATTCGGAGGCGGGTGGACCGTTCATAGGGTAAGCGTACCTATGCCGGAAAGAAAGATCTGGTAGTGAATGACAATCACGCCTGCAGAACGGGCCTTCAGCTTATGGAGCCGGTTCGAGCGATGCATGAAGAAATAAGTGCAAAAATGCAACTAATTCGCTCCCAGATGGCCTCATAACGCCAAATAAGTGCAAATATGCATCTATTCCCCCTCGTATTGGCAGGCGCTTGGACACAAACCGCGAAATAGTTGCATAAACGCACTTATTTGCGCGCAGGAATCGATTTTCTCTGAAATAAGTGCATATATGCACTTATTTTAGATTTCAGTGTACAAGTCAGAGGGATGTTTATTGACGCCATTCATTAAGTTCTAGGTCGCCATGGCGGGCATCAAAAAGAGCAGCCCGGCGTCCGCGATTGCGGTGCCGGGCTGCTCGTGAGGGCCATGGATGAATGGGAAGTTGGTGCGCCTTGCGCCAAGCCGTCTTTGCCTAGGCGGCCTCTGTCTTGCGCGGAGGCTCCTCCAGCCGATTGAACATGACGTTATAGATGCCGGCCGACAGCACGGCCAGCAGCGCAAGCAGCGCGAACGTCCATTGGAAACCGATCCAGCCGGTAAGCGGGATAGACATCGGCGCGATGGTGCGGCCGAGCGTGAAGCGCAGGCTTGCCGCCGCGAAATACTGCCCGCGCATTTCCTCCGGCGCGAGCCGCGCGATGAACGCCTGCTGCGGTCCGGCGGACATAAGCTCCGCGAGCGTGAAGACGGCGATCGCTGCCGTGAAGCCCCAGAACGTCGACATGCTGCTGAACAGCATCATGCCGGCTGCATAGAAGAGCGCGCCGCCGATGAACACGTATCTGTCGCGGTACGTCGCCATCCATTTGGTCACGATAACGGTGAAGATGGCGACGAACAGGCCGTTCTCCGAAACGATGAGGCCGAACAGCTGCTGGCCGGTCATCGTCAGGTCCCAGTCGCGGAACGAGAAGATCGTGGTCTGCGCGACCGTTTCCTTCAGAAAGACCGGGAACAGCAGATCCAGCTGCATGAACGTCTGCGCCAGCAGCACGCCGGCGATGCTGAACAGCAGGAATACGCGGTCCGTGGCGATGACCCGGTAATCGCGCAGCTGCGCGGTGATGAAGCCATACCAGGGCGTGCCGTCCTTCGTCCGGTGCCGTTCGGCGACGATCGCGGGGCGCGTCTCGCCGAGTCGGCGGCTCATGACGAGCGTAAGCGCCGCGCACACGGCTGCCGCCACGCCAAGCACGGCGTACGGATTGTCCGAATATAGGAGCGATCCGAGCAGCGGGCCGACGACGACAGCCATGTTGGCGGCCGTATAGAAGATGGCGAACACGTTGGATTGATCTTTCTCGTTCACGACGTCCGCGACCATCGCTTGGCTTGCGGGCCAATACAAGGAGCCGAACAGGCTCGCTAGCGTGAAGCTGGCGAAGCCTGCCATGGGCAGGTCGACCCAAGGCGAAGCCGCGATGGCGAACAGTCCGTAACCGAGCGCTTGTCCGCCGGCCGCGATCACCATCATTCGCTTGCGGCCGAACCGATCCGCGCAGTAGCCGCCGACCAGGTTAGCCAGTACGGACAGCAGCTGCGACAGGACGAGCAGCACGCCGGTCCAGCCTTTGCCGAATGCGGCCGTAAAATAAATCGATAAAAACGGGAAGAAGGTCCAAAATATAACGTTGAACGCCGCTTCGCCGCCGAGGCGGATTTTCAGGTTGATATCCCAATCTCTGATTCTCATGGTTGATTTAAGTTCCTCTTGTTGTAGATTATGCGGCCCATTGGATGAGCTTCATTATTATACACGCTGGGGTATATCCGGGGAACAGCAGGGCTTTATCGCAGCAATGCTTTAGCGGAGCCTTTTGGAGCGGGTTAACGGAGTTGAAAACCATCTGGAAAGCTTCTGAACCCCATGGAAAAAGTAACAGTGGCCTCGTTTCGCGCTCCTGTCGTAAAATAAACGTACGAAGAAGCAAAGACAGCGGGGGAACGGCAATGAACAAACGCAAAATTCTAGTCTTGTGCGCCACGCTGCTGTTTATGGCCGCGTCGCTCTCCATGACGGTCGATCAGCTGCTGCAGTTTAAACGTACGACGGCCGTATTCGCGTCATCGCCAGCCGGGGCGGTGCGCATTCCGGTGCTCTGCTATCATTCGATCGCGGACAACGGAGCCGGAAATGAATATGTCGTTTCGCCGGAGAAATTCCGTCAGGAAATGGCTTGGCTGCACGATCAAGGTTACCGCAGCCTATCGATGGAGGAATTTGGCGCGATGCTGTCCGGGCAGGCATCGTCGGATGGCAAGGAAGTATTGATAACGTTCGACGACGGGTACAAGAATAATTATACGGCCGCGCTGCCCATACTGGAGCAATACGGCTTTCAAGCGACGGAATTCCTCGTCACCAGTTGGGTCGGCGGTAAGGACTATTTGACCTGGGATCAGGTCAAGACGATGCAGGCGGCGGGCTGGGACATCATGGCGCACACGCAGACGCATCCGTATCTGCCGCTGCATACGGCCAAGACGCAGCGGGATGAGCTGGAAGGATCCAAGGTGGCAATCGAGCGCAACCTCGGCACGAAGGCGACCGCAGTCGCCTATCCGTACGGCCTGCGCAGCGAAGAAACGATGCGTCTCGCCAAGCAGAGCGGTTACGTCTATGCGTTCACGTTCGATGACGGATGGACCACGGGCGAGCAGAATCCGTATTTATTGAAGCGATTGTTTATTTCGGGGGATCAAGACCTGGCGGACTTTGAGCGCAAAATGCATGCATAACGCATAGGTTCGAGGTTCAAGTCGCTTATGAGCGAACCCCATAACGAAGAAAGAGGCCGACGGGAATTCCCGTCGGCCTCTTTATATGAGTTGCAATAGGATTGCAGTAGGATTGTCGTTTATTTGCCCATCATTTTAGTCAACGTAACGGACCAGTCGAGCATGCTGTAATCGAGATCCCAGCCGAGCTGCATGGACACGGGACGAAGCGGCACCATGATGCGGCCGTCGTCGTTCATAATGACCTTCGAACCGAGCGCGATGCCCACGCCGTTAACGTCCATTTTCTCGCGGCCCATCCAGATCTTCAGCACGTCGTCGCCGATGTTGACCATGGTCGCCCCGGACATATCGTCCCACGAAACCTTAGCGCCGACGCCTTCGGCCAATGCGCGTACCGGTACGTAGAATACGCCGTGCCACAGCATGGGAGCCGTATCCATGTGCTTCATGGTTCCGTCGAGATTCAGCATGGTGTCATTCGCTTTCAGCTGGACGACATACTCTTTCAACGGAGCGGATGGCATCGCGTCATCCGTCGTCGGAATGGAATCGGCATACGCCATTGCAGGGGTCAGAAGGCTCAGGGCAAGCACGGTCGGAAGGATCAACTTTTTCGTTTTCAATTACGTCACGCTCCTTGGTCGGATATGGGTGGGCCTAACTCGTACTGCAGGAATAACGGAGTGAAGCGGAGCGCAATGTTGGATCCATGAGAGGAAATTAACCTTCTGAGCTGCAGATTGATCCAAATCGCCTATTTGCATGGCGGAAGCTGGGTATTGAGGACGTGTTTGCCATGTATTATGATGTTACCCAGGTGAATTTGGCCTGAATCAATGACTTGCTTATTAGGTCTTTACAAAATAAAAAGGATGGCAGCTGGGCCATCCTGAAGGGTTAACGGGGTTGATCATGTAGGTGGTTAACCGGTAGGTTCGTGAATGCGCGAATGGGGATAGGCAGCTTTTCGCGTGTGCTTGGGGCGGAAAGCGCCTGGAAAGCTGACCGAGAGGCAGCTGCACGGAGTGCATCCGCTCCTTAGTCCGACCACTCGCGCCGCAGCGTGAAGAGGTCGCGCAGCGCATCCGTCGACATTTCCGTGATCCAGCCTTCCGAGCTGGTAATAACATCGTCGCTCAGCTGCTGCTTGCTTTCGAGCATCTCGTCGATGCGCTCCTCCAGCGTGCCGAGCGAGATGAACTTGTGCACCTGCACGTCGCGCGTCTGGCCCATCCGGTATGCCCGGTCCGTCGCCTGGTTCTCCACCGCCGGATTCCACCAACGGTCGAAGTGGAACACGTGGTTGGCCGCGGTCAGATTGAGGCCGACGCCGCCAGCCTTGATGGACAGGATGAAGATGTTCGGCTGCTCCGCTGCCGGCATGCTGCGGGACTGGAATTCGTCGATCATCCGGTCGCGCGCCGTCTTGGACGTGCCGCCGTGCAGGTAGAGCACGGGCTCCCCGGTTTCCCGGGCCAGCACGCGCTGCAGCATCTGCCCCATGCCGATGTACTGGGTGAAAATCAAACACCGCTCGCCTTCCTCGCGCAGCTCCTTCACCATGTCGAGCAGCCGCTCCAGCTTGGCGGACCGGCTGATGAGGGCAGCCGATTCGGCTGCGGCCTCGTCCTCGTCGTCAGGCCATGGAACCGCCTCTTTGGTAAGGAGCACGGGATGGTCGCACAGCTGCTTCAACTGCGTGAGCGCGGAGAGGATGGCGCCTTTGCGCTGCATGCCCTCCAGCTTCTTCACGTTCTCCATAAGCTCGCTGACGGTCTGCTCGTACAGCGCGCTCTGCTCGGCGGTGAGGTGGATGTACGTCTTCATCTCGTTCTTTTCCGGCAGGTCCAATTGGATCGAAGGATCCTTCTTCTTGCGCCGCAGCATGAACGGCTTGACGAGCCGCTGCAGCTCCTGCGTCCGCTCCGCGTCGCGTTCCCTTTCGATCGCCTGGGCGAACTGCTCGCCGAACGCGCGGGCGCTGCCGAGATAGCCCGGATTCGTAAAATCGTAAATCGACCACAGCTCCGACAGTCGGTTTTCGATCGGCGTACCCGTCAGCGCGATGCGGTGACTCGCCGGAAAGCTCTTGACCGCGGCCGCCTGTTTCGTGCCGGCGTTCTTGATGTTCTGCGCCTCGTCGAGGCAGATCGCCGACCAGCTGCAGCTGCTCAGCATCTCCTGATCCAGCGTCGCGGTGGCGTAGGAGGTGAGCACGAGATCGGCTTCCCCGGCTTCCGCGAAGAAGGCTTCGCCGCTCAGCCGCTTGCTGCTGTAGTGGAGCAGGATGCGCAGCGACGGCGCGAAGCGTCGAATCTCCTTCTGCCAGTTGCCGAGCACGGAGGTCGGACAGATCAGCAGCGAAGGCCGGCGCTCGCCGGCTGCCGCGCCTTCGGAGACATGCAGCAAATACGTAATGAATTGGATCGTCTTGCCGAGCCCCATGTCGTCGGCCAAGCAGGCGCCGAGCCCGAAGCGCCGCAGGAAGGCGAGCCAGGCGAACCCGTCGCGCTGGTAGCTGCGCAGCTCCGCATGCAGCGACGCGGGGACTTCGATGGCCGGCCATTCCCCGCCGGAGAGCTGCTCCATCAGCTTCGAGAGATGGGCGTTCAGCTCGACCTCGACAGCGATGTCCGCTTCCTCGTGCTCTTGTTCATTCCCCTCCGGCTGGCCGTTCCGGCCGGCGATTGCCGCCGTGCGGAAGGCTTCGCCGGTCTGCCTCCGCAGATGGAGCTGAAGCACGTCCTGGAAGGAAAGGCCCTTCTGCGGATTGATGCCCGCCATCGCTTTGCGGATCTGCGCCAGCAAGGAGGGATCGAGCGGCACCCATTGGCCGCGGAACTTCACGAGCCGCTCGCCGCGGGCGACCAGCTCCTTGAACTCGTCCTCGCTCAGATCGACGTCGCCGATGGAAAACCGCCAGTCGAAGTCGATGAGCGCATCGAGGCCGAAGAAGGATTTTTGGCCGCCGCTTGCGCCTTCGCCCGTCGCGGCCGCGCCTTCGCCGGGGCGGATCTTCGCGCGGACGCGCGGCTTCTTCCGGCTGGCTTCCTCCCACCAGCCGGGGAGCAGCACCTGCCAGCCGGCGGCGAGCAGCCGCGGGCTGTCGACGGTCAGGAACTGCCACGCGGCCTCGTCCGTCAGCGGGGCGTTCAGCGCATCGGCGGGACTGCCGGCCAGGCGGTCCGCCGGCAGGCTCGCCTGCATATGCGCGAGCCAGGACGCGGAGCGCTCGCGCACGTGCGGCGTCCAGCCGGAGGGCCATGTCCCGAAGGCTTCGCCGTCCATGGCCAGCCGAACCGGCACGAGCTTCGCCGGTTCGAGCTTGTCCTGCAGCATCAGCGCGAGGCGCCAGCCGCCTTCGGCGTCCTCGGGCTCCGACAGCTGCAGGAGCGGCCGGAACGGCAGGGTGTCGGCTTTCCAGCCGGCGGCGACGAGCCAGGCGCGCTCGTCCATGCCCGCGGCGGCAGCGGCGCGGTCGCGCGCGAAGAGCATCGGGAAGTCGCGGCGCAGATCGCCCGCGGTTTCTTCCGTGCCGTAATAGCGCTGGAACACGGCGGCGGAGAACGTCGCCTGCAGGCCTTCGGCGAAGCCGGCGGAACGATCGCCGTCCTCGTCCGCTCCCGCAGTCTCGCCCTCCCAATCGCCGTCGTTATCGCCGCCGTTCATGGCGCCTCCCGCCGCACGGCCGCTGCCGAGCAGCGCCCGCAGCGCTTTGCACGTCCGCGCGTCGAGCGCTTCCGGGTCCCAGGTCCAGCGGAGCTTGCCGGCCCGGAAGGCCGCGAAGCTCGGCATGAATTTTCTCTCCTCGATGCAGGCTTGCAGCCCCGGCGCGAGCGACACGAGGCGAGCGGCGTCGCCTTCGAACCGCCAATCGATATGCGCCATCAGCAGGCTTCGCTCCGCGAAGAACGGAATGACCATCTCGGCCGGCAGCACGACCAGCTCCAGCTCGTCCTGCAATTTCTCGATATCGAGCTCCGTTCCGTAGAAGGAAGGCTCATGCCAAGCGAACAGCCGCTGCTTCACTAGCAGGCCGCTCGCATAACCGGAAGCGGGCATGGCGCCGTAGATCAGAGCATCGCCTTGCTCCGACAAGCTTATTTGGATCGTTAACGTATCGGTGCTCATGCCAGCAGGCCTCCTTTGCGCAGTTCTTCCTGCAGGGCGCGAAGCCGGCTGTTCCGGCTGGCGAAGGCGGAGAAGAACTGCTCCCAGCGCTCCTCGCGCTTCAGGCGCACGTACAGCTTGGCCAGCCGCTTGAGCAGCTTGACCGCCGCCCTGTAGCCGTCGCGGTTCTTCTGCAGCACGTACCTTTCCACGGCTTGATGATAGAAAGGCAGCAGCAGCTCGGGCGCTTCCTTCTCGATCGGCTTCAGCACGCTGACGCGGAAGGAGAGCGGCTCGTTATCGCCGCACATTTGATAATCGATCCAGCGTGCCCACTCGCCGTGCGCGACCAGCGCTTCCTCGTAGATGACGCGGGAGAAGGGCAGCATCGACGTCAGCGTGCGCCACATGGCGGGGAGTGCTTCGGGCAGCTGCTCCACGACGACAGACCAGCAGTCGCCGTAAGGCGCCAGATCCTCGCCGCGGAAGCCGACGAGCAGCGGGCCGGTCTTCGCCAGCCAATCGCGCAGCCGTTCCCACTGCTCCGCCCGGTTCATGACATCCAGCAGCGGCATGAGATGCTCGGCCTTCACCATGAGCTTATTGCCGCCCTCGGCAAGCAGGCTGAACGCCTCCCCGTCGCGTGCCAGATAGATCCACAGCAAGCACTGCGCAAGCGTCCAGTTCAGCAGCGACAGAGACGCGCCGAGTTCCTGACGCGCGGCTTGCAGCTTGCGCAGCTCTTCTTCGTACATCGGCTTGCTGCCAACCGAACGGGGGCCGAGCCAGTTCAGCCAGAACGCCCGGTAGAGCGGAGCGAAGCCGTTCAACGTTTTATCCTCCGTCAGCATCCGGTCCCGCAGCCAATCCGCCGTATCCAGCAGGCGGCTCCAATACGCCGAGTCCTCGGAAGAGATGGCCAGCTCGTCCGAGAGCAAGCGTCTCGCCTGCATGAGCAGTCCGTCAAGCGCTAGCTGGGTATGGTAGCCCATGAACAGCCCGGATTGGCGCCAATCCGCCTGAGCCGGCTTTACCATCTGCTCGAGCACGAACAGTATCGCATGGAGCTGGAACAGCTGCTCCAACGCATACGGCAGCTCCGGTCGCATCGCTTGCAGGTCGGCCATCAAGTCGGTGACCTCCTGCGCGGTGCGGATCGTCATCTGGAGCGGGCCTCTTCGCAGGCGGAATCGTTCATGCCACTCCGCCACGGGGAGCTCGGTCAGCTCCTGCTCCGTCAGCGTCGGGCGGGATGGGCGCTGCGCGGGCGCGCTCATGCGGGCTTGCCTTTCCGCGCTTTTCGCCGCTACGGCTGCCGCCGTTTTGGCCGCGCTCGTTTGCGCTCCTTGCTGCGATGCCTGATTCATGCCCCGTACCGTCATGCGCGCATTGACCAGCGCCTGTATCGGCCGTCCGCACATCTCCGCGTACCGCAGCAGTGCCGCGACGATATGATGGCAGGTACGGTCCAGCGGACAAGAGCAGGCGCTTCGGCCCAAATCCCCGAGATCCACGGAAATATGGCAAAGCCGGTTGTCCTGCACGCTCGCGTCCAGCAGTTGCCCGTCTTCCCGCGGCGCAAGCGACTCCACGCGTCCTTGTTTATAATATTGAAAACCGCGAATGATCGTCAGTTCATCGAAATGCGCGGCAACGCCCTCAAGCAGCGAGCGCCACCCCGCGTCGTCCAGCGAATAGTCCGTTTCCATGCGTCGTCGACTCCCAATCCCGTAGTCGGTCAAGTATAAACTTCGCCATCTATTATACCAGTTCTTCCGGGCCGGAGCCCCCTGATGCCGGCTTAATTTTCGGCCGCCGATCCCGGTTCTTCCAAGAGGGATGACATTTTCCTGAATAGGGGAAAATAGGGGCATTACCGGCAGGGGCCGATCCCGTGCCAACGGGAGGATTACGCGCATGGACAAGCTCTTCAAGCTGCAAGACAGGGGCACCACGGTCGGGACGGAAATCATGGCCGGCATCACGACGTTCCTGACGATGGTCTACATCGTCATCGTCAATCCCGGCATTCTGAGCAAGACGGGCATGGATTTTCACGGCGTCTTTATCGCCACCGTGCTGGCCAGCATCGTCGCGACGCTGATCATGGGGGTGTTCGCCAATTATCCGATCGCGCTCGCGCCGGGCATGGGTTTGAATGCGTACTTTGCGTTCACGGTCGTTTCCCCGGATGACGGCGTGACGTGGCAGATTGCGCTCGGCGCCGTGTTCGTCGCGGGATTAATCTTCATCCTGTTGTCGCTGGCGGCATTCCGCTATATGCTCCTGAACGCGATACCGCCGAGTCTGAAGCATGCCATCACGGCCGGCATCGGGCTGTTCATCACTTTTATCGGCCTGCAAAATGCGGGCATTATCGTCGATTCTCCATCCACGCTGCTGACGCTCGGCGACCTGACCCGGCCGATGACGGCGCTCACGATGGTCGGCCTCTTCGTATCGCTGATCCTGATGGCTTACCGGGTGAGGGGTTATCTGTTCGTCGGCATGCTCGTGACCGCGGTCATCGCGCTGATCATGGGACAGATGGATATGCCTTCGAATATCGTCGCGATGCCGAGCGGCCTGGACCATACGGCCTTCCAGCTGGATATCGGAGGCGTGTTCCGAAAAGGCCTCTATGCCGTCATCTTCACGTTCCTGCTCATCACGCTGTTCGATACGACGGGGACGATGCTCGGCGTCGCGGAGCAGGCCGGGCTGCTGAAGGACGGCAAGTTCCCGCGCTCCCAGGGCGCGCTGCTGGCGGATGCGATAGGAACCTCGGCCGGAGCGCTGCTCGGCACGAGTCCGACCTCCGCCTACATCGAATCGAGCGCCGGCGTCGCGATCGGCGGACGGACGGGGCTGACGGCGGTCGTCGTCTGCGTGCTTCTGGCGCTCACGTTGTTCTTCTCGCCCGTCGTCGCCGTGCTTTCGGGCGTCCCCGCCATTACGGCGCCGGCGCTCATCATCGTCGGCTTCCTCATGCTGGACGTCATGCGGCGGATCGAATGGAACGAGCTGGAGGAGGCGTTCCCCGCGTTCCTGATCGTCGTGCTCATGCCGCTCACGTACAGCATCGCGACGGGGATCGGCATCGGGTTCATCGCGTATCCGCTGCTGAAGCTGCTGCGGGGGAAGGCCCAAGACGTGCATCCGGTGTTTTATTTGTTCGCGGTGCTCTTTTTCATTCAAATCGTCTTCTTCACCCATTGACCAGGGAGCCCATGCAGCCGAGGGAGCTGAGGGGAGCGGGGGAATTGTGCAGAGCAGCAGCAATCTGAGCTTCCCGCGTCCCGAATACGGGGAAATTGTGCAGAACAGCAGCATTTCGAGCCTCCGGCGCTCCAAATCCGGTGAAATTGTGCAGAGCAGCAGAATTTCGAGTCTCCGGCGCCCCAATCACGGTGAAATTGTGCAGTATAGCAGAATTTGGAGTCTCCCGCGCTCAAAACCGGTGAACGCTCCAAATCCGGTAAAATTGTGCAGAACAGCAGAACTCTGAGTCTCATGTATCTCAAATCCGGTGGAATTGTGCAGAACTGCAGAAATTCGAGCCTCCCGAGCTCCAAATCCGGTGAAATTGTGCAGAACAGCAGAATTTCGAGTCTCCCGCCTCAAAACCAGTGAAATTGTGCAGAACAGCAGCTTTCTGAGCATTTCGCGTCCCAGTCACGGTGAAATTCTGCAGAGCTGCAGAATTTGAGTTTCCTGTGACCCAATCACGGTGAATTGTGCAGCGCAGCAGAATTGGAGCCTCGCGCCCTACCCGGGCTTTCCCAAGCCAAAATTTTGCCCGTGTGGAGGGTTTTGCGGGCTGCTCGTCGAAACGTTCTAATCCCATCCGAACGCGGACGGGAAGAATGACGCAGAAGAAGGTGCGGATTATGGCCAAGGGGAAATTTTACGTTGTCTGGGTCGGCCGCCAGCCGGGGGTCTATACGAGCTGGGGCGAATGCCAGGAACAGATCAATAAGTTCGACGATGCCAAATTCAAATCGTACGAAAGCCGGTCGGAAGCGGAAGAAGCGTACCGCGGCGGTTGGAAGAAGCACTGGGGGCAGGGAGGAGCCGGGGCCAAAAGCGCCTCGGGCGCCTCGAAGACCGGAAGCGGGCAATTCCGCCGTAAGACCGCGGGGTCCGAGGAGGAGCCGGGCGAGATCGATTACGACAGCTTGTCCGTGGACGTCGGGACGAGCGGCAATCCGGGTCCGGTCGAATACAAAGGCGTGGATACGCGTACGGGCGAAGTGATTTTCGCGGTGGGTCCCGTGAAGAAGGGCACGAACAATCTCGGCGAGTTTCTCGCCATCGTGCACGCGCTGGCCTTGCTCAAGCAGCAAGGAAGCAGCAAGACGGTGTACAGCGATTCCATGAATGCGCTCAAATGGGTCAAGCAGAAGAACGTCTCCACCACGCTGCCGCGCGACGCGTCGACGGAAGAGATCTGGGGCATGGTCGATCGCGCGGTCCGCTGGCTGCAGACGAACACGTACAGCAACAAAGTGCTGAAGTGGCAGACGAAGCTGTGGGGCGAAATCAAGGCGGATTACGGACGGAAGTAGCGGAAGCAGCGGAAATATGTTGGATACGCCGCTTCACGCGCCTCGACTCCTTTACGGGTTAATCCATTCATCGCATTAATCGTTAACGATATTTAGAGGATAAAAGCTAGCGCAGCGGAACAGCGGAATCTTACAGCACTCCTTATTGGCCCTTATTGGCAGCTAAAACGCTTGTCGACCGTTAGAGAAAAGTGTAACTTTGAACGAAGGCGCGAGCCGCATTTATGGGATGATTCATGATGATCGCAATCATTGCATCGCAGTGGGACTTCGGTTCGAATGGAACAAGGCGGAAGATCGCTGATTTCGTTACCGAATAAGCAGATATACGGAAAGGCGGTGCCGGCGAGATGGCCCTGGAGGAACAAACAGAGCGGGAATGGCTGGGGCGGGCCAAATTGCCGCATGAAGCGGTGTTCTTCTTCACGCCGCTATGCGGCACTTGCAAGGTGGGGCTGCGCATGCTGGAGATCGTGCAGGCTGCGGGCGTCGACTTGCCGATTGTCCAAATCAACATCAACTTCGCTCCCGCTCTGCGAGATGGCTGGCGAGTCGCAAGCGTGCCGGCGCTCGTGCTCGTGCGGGACGGCGAACCGGTGCAAACCGAATATGCCATGCAGTCGGTGGATTCGCTGTATCGGCTGTTGAAGGCGTTCACCCCGTAGTTGACGGGGGAGCGCTTTTTTGTATTGCAGTTGGTTTGCCGGATCGGCGCCGGCAAATAGTTCCTGTTCGCTGCGGAAGGCGTCTCGGCAGCCTGCTCGTATGGTTCGTAGGCGTCTTTGCAATCGCCCTCCGGTTTGACCGACCATAATAGATGCAAATGTGCACTTATTTTCCCGCGAAATCAATATTGGAATGGAATAAGTGCAATTATGCACTTATTTTCTTAATAATCTGCCGCAATAATTCAAAACCGGCCGATTAGTTGCAGAATTGCATCTATTTTTGATTTTCGGGCGATTTCATTAAAAATAAGTGCAGATTTGCACTTATTTTTTATGGAAAGTTTACGCAGCACAAGCCGACTTTGTGTTAGGAATGACTGCAGCAGCAGCCCGGCTCATTCCCGCGGCCGACCGTTCAAGGTGAGTCGCTTTGGCTCACCTCCTCCGGCGCTCCGCTACCGGCACACCACCCCGGGCCCACCGCTCCCGGTCCGCGCCTCTGATCCGCCGCTCACGGTGCGCCGCCCCCTGGTCTGCCGCCTCGGCCCACCGTCCGCCGCCCCGACCTACCGCCTTTGGTCCACCGCCCCCGGCACACCACTCCGGACCCACCGCTTCCGCCGCGTCCGCCGCCCCGAACTACCGCCCCCGGTCCGCCACTCCCGGCCGTCCACCCCCGGTCCGCCGCCGCCTCTGGCCTGCGGCTCCTGGCCCGCCCCCGGTCCGCGCCTTTGGTCCGCCGCCTCGATCCGCCGCCTCGGTCCGCCGCCTTCAGCCCGCCGCCCCCGAACTACCGCCCCCGGTCCGCCACTCCCGGCCCTCGGCCTCCAGCACGCCGCTCACGGCTCATCACTTCCGGCGCTCAGCTCATCAGCCGTGCAACTAACCGTTTTCGCCGCCCCAGCGCTCCACCCATACGCCACCTAAGCCCTATTTTCGCCGGAATTCCTCGAAAAGTCGTTGACATGCCCTGCCCGGCAGGATAGCATAGGTCCCATATTCACCCATTAAAGCGGTTTCATTCAGAGCTGAGAAGGAGAGAGAACGATGGTTGGTTTCAACGGTTTGGATATGGGCATGGGCAATCTGGCGAGGCTGTCGGACGCGAAGAGCCGTTCGATCAGCGCGGAGAACTTCACGGGCGAAGCGGGCAAAGGCGGCATGGCCACCGAGGGAACCGGCGCAGGCTGCGCGCGCGATCTGGGTCTAGGCTGGAAAGTCTCGCCTTCCGTCGCTATAGAGGCAGGCGAGACGTTCACGATGGCGGACATCGAAGGTCCCGGCGCCATTCAACATATTTGGCTGACGAGCGCCCCGAACGTATGGCGCAACTTTATTCTGCGCATCTACTGGGACGGCGAGGAGACGCCTTCCGTCGAAGCGCCGATCGGCGATTTCTTCTGCAACGGCTGGCAGGAGCGCTGCAACGTCAATTCGTTCCCGGTCGCGGTCAACCCGGCAGGGGGCATGAACTGCTACTGGCAGATGCCGTTCCGCAAGTCGGCGCGTTTTACCATGGAGAACGCTTCGCCGGAGAAAGCCGTGCTCTATTACCAAATCGACTATACGCTGACGGAAGTGCCTGCCGACATGGCCTACTTCCACGCGCAGTGGCGCCGCACGAATCCCGTGCCGTACAAGGACGTCCATACGCTGCTCGACGGCGTACAGGGCAAAGGCCATTACGTCGGCTGCTATCTGGCTTGGCAGGTGAACAACACCGGCTGGTGGGGCGAGGGCGAAATCAAATTCTTCCTCGACGACGATAAGGAGTTCCCGACAATCTGCGGCACGGGCACGGAGGATTATTTCGGCGGCGCGTGGAACTGGGAGCATCCGCAGGGCGAATACGGCACGTATTCCACGCCGTTCCTCGGCATGCATCAGGTCATCAAGCCGGACGGGCTGTACCGCAGCCAGCAGCGCTTCGGCATGTACCGCTGGCATGTGCAGGATCCGATCCGCTTCGAATCCGGCCTGCGCGTGACGATCCAGGATCTCGGCTGGCGCTCCGGCGGCCGTTACCTCCCGCAGCAAAGCGACATCGCTTCGACGGTCTTCTGGTACCAAACGGAGCCGCATGCGGCATTCCCGGAGCTGCCGGGCAACGACGAGCGCGAAGTCATCTAACCGCGGCACGTTCAGCGACTTGCGCGTTCCATCGTGTCGCATAGGGCTTGTGTGACGCAGTCCGCCTGATAGTCCGCCATGCGCCGGCCTAAGTCGACGCGAGGGTTCGTCCTTTGTCTTCGCCATGGCTGGACTATGTCGATGCGAGGGTTCGTTCCGCGTTCTGGCCATGCACCGGGCATCGGCAGGCAGAACCTCTCGTACCGCGACCGATCCTGCTGCGCGGCACCATCCGATTCGAGCGTTCCGCGGCCGCCGCCGCGCGGGCGCTCGTTTCTGTTTCCAGGGGGAAACATGCTATGATTAGCTTAACCCAAACCTTGGAAAACAGGAGATGTTGGCATGCCGGTGCGCGCGCGCTTTTCAAAGAAATGGCTGCTGTTGCTGCTGCTGTACGCAATCCTTGCGGCGGCTTACGTATGGTACACCTCGCCGAATAACGTGCCTGCCGCCTACAAAGGCACGGCTGCGGATCCCGCGACGTATTTCACCTCGCAGCAGTTGAAGGACAGCGAAGTGCTGAACCCGATCCGCAACTGGATCTTCTTCACAAGCATCCCTTGGGAGTGGCTGATCTATCTGTTCCTGCTCTCCGGCGGGCTCGCCCGGTATTGGCGCGATGCGCTCGAACGGAGCGGACTGCCGCTCGTCATCCGTTTCCCGCTGTTCGTTCTGCTGGTGGACTTGGCTTCCTTCGTGCTGTATTTGCCCCTGCGGATTTTCAGCTATTGGCTGTCCAAGCACTACGGCATCACGACGCAGCCGGCGGCGGGCTGGATTCGGGACAAACTCGTGTCCTTCGGCGTCGGCTACTTGACGATGCTCGCGGTGTCGATCGTCGCGTTCTGGATTCTGTCGCGGCGCGGCCGTTGGTGGCTGAAGCTGTGGCTCGTCTCCGTGCCGTTCACCGTGTTCATGATGTACGTGGAGCCGGTCATCATCGACCCGTTGTACAATCATTTTACGACGTTGTCCGACCCGCAGCTGGAGGCCAAAATCCTAGACCTTGCCGCCAAAGCGGATATCCCCGCGGACCGGGTGTACGAGGCCGACATGTCCAAGAAAACGAACGCGATCAACGCCTACGTGACGGGGATCGGCTCCTCGCTCCGCATCGTGCTGTGGGATACGACGCTGAAGCAGCTGACGGAGCCGGAGATTCTGCTCATCATGGCGCACGAGATGGGCCATTACGCCATGCACCATCTCGAATGGAGCGCCGTCGGCGCCGTCGGTTCCTCGCTCGCCGTCATCTGGCTGGGCGGCGGGATCTACGTCTGGTGCCTGCGCCGATGGGGCGAAGGGTGGGGCATCCGCAGCCGGTCCGACATGACGGCTCTCCCGTTGCTGCTGCTCATCATGGCGGTGCTTTCCGTCGTCTCGCTGCCGGTCAGCAACGCCGTATCCCGCCATGCGGAATCGTCGGCGGACGCCTACGCCATGAAGCTGCTGAACACTTCGGAAGGCGAGGTGTCCATGCAGCAGAAGACGGGCGTCATTACGCTGAGCGACGTCAATCCGCCGCTGCTCGTGCGCTGGTTCCGGGACGACCATCCGAGCGATATGGAGCGCATCATCGCCGCGATGGATTTCGCCAAGTCCCATGGGCAGGCGGGATCCTAGCATGACGGATAACGGAGAACGCAAGCGCGTGTCGCTCTACTTGCTTGCTGGGCTTGCGACGGCGCCGCAATTCATGGAGAGCTTTCGCGTCGCCTTGCATGATATAATAGCGCGAGAAGGCTTCGGCGTGAGAACGTCGCAGCTGCTGTTTCCTTACGGCGACTGGAGTCGCCGCGCCATTCCCCAGCTGTGGGAAATCAGCCGCGACATGCGGCTTGGCGCAGGCAGGTTCGGCCGCTCCATCGGGGGCGGCCGGGCGGTGGACAGGATCGGTTCCGGCTGGACGCCGGGGCCCGGCCCCGGAGACCGCATCGTGCTGGTCGGCCACAGCGGCGGCGGCGTCGCCGCCGTCCATGCCGCCTGGCAGCTGATGGACCTGATCGGCGGACCGCCGAGTCCGGTCGTCATGATCGGCTCGCCGCGCTGCCGCATTCCGGAGGAATTGCGGGAATCGGTGCTGTTCGTATACGCAGGCGGGGCGCAGCAGGATCCGGGCCGGCCAGGCCGATCGGCCGATGCCGTTGCCCGGCTGGGCACGTTCGGCGGCGGCTGGCTGCGCAAGGCGGACAAGCATGCGCCGCCGTTCAGCGGCGGCGTGCCGATCATCGGGAAACACGCGGATTATTTTCGCGAGCGGGAGCCTTATGTGAATGAGCTTGGATTGACGAATCAGCGGCTTACGCTGGACGTCGTCTGGCCATGGTTGAGAGAGAGAATCTAGAGGAGGACGAGTGAGGCATGCGTATTGGAGCAATTGAAGCCGGCGGCACGAAGTTCGTTTGCGGCATCGGCAACGAGAATGGCGAGATTTTGGATCGAGTGAGTTTTCCGACGGAGCGTCCCGAAGCGACGCTGGCGAACGTCGTCGCCTATTTCCGCGATAAGGAAGTCGAAGCGATCGGGATCGGTTCCTTCGGGCCGCTCGACATCGATCCGGCGAGTCCGACATACGGCTACGTCACGACGACGCCGAAGCCGGGCTGGGGCAACTATCCGTTCCTGCCCGAGCTGCGCAAGACGTTCGACGTGCCATTCGGTTGGGACACGGACGTGAACGCGGCGGCGCTCGGCGAAGCAACGTGGGGCGCTGCATCAGGCCTCGACAGCTGCCTGTATTATACGATCGGCACAGGCGTCGGCGTAGGCGTTTATACGGAGGGCAAGCTGGTTCACGGCCTGGTTCATCCCGAGGGCGGACATGTATTGACGCGCCGGCATCCGGAAGATACCTACGAAGGCTTCTGCCCGTACCACGGCGACTGCCTGGAAGGCATGGCGGCAGGCCCTGCGCTCGAAGGCCGCTGGAAGGTGAAAGGCAGCGAACTCGGCGTCGATCACCCGGCTTGGGAGATCGAGGCGTTCTATATCGGACAGGCGGTTGCAAGCGCAGTATTGCTGATGTCGCCGAAGAAAGTCATTCTTGGCGGCGGCGTCATGCACCAGATGCAGCTGTTCCCGCTGATCCGCGAACAAGTTCGCAAGAACTTGAACGGCTACGTCAGCGCGGAAGCCCTGCTTGCCGGCATCGACGACTACATCGTGCCGCCGGGTCTCGGCGACAATGCCGGCCTCAGCGGCTCGTTGGCGCTTGGTCTTCGCGCGCTTGGCGCGAAGTAAGGTAGATAAGCAAGACGTGCAGGTGCAGGCTGTCCATAGACAAGCGAAGCTCGCAAGCAATGCGCACAGCCAAAAGCAATTAAAACAACCAAATAACCAAACCAACCACAAGCAACCAGTCCACGCGAAATTCGTTTCGCAGCGGGCTGGTTGTTTTCTCGTAGGCGCAGATATGCGATGCTCATAACGTTTCAAGCCTTCAAGGATGTTCGGCCTAAGAACAACAGAGGCATCCAAGCTTCAGACGTTGCGATGGCGTATAACGGCGATGGCGTATAACGGGGAAGGGGAATAACGAAGTCAGCGTGTGAATAACAACGTCCATTTCCGCCGAACGAATACCCGGCGATGCCAACGCGTGAACTTGCCAGGGCGCCTTTTACCGGGCACGGAGAGCGAATTCGGACTTGGGCGGAGGTCTAACGGTTGTCAGCGCTGCTATTCTTCGAAAAATGCGGCGGAAGCAGCTCTAACGTCTATGGCTGGCGTTATTTAGAGCGAATAGGCCGATTCGCACGGAGTAATCTCCGATTAAGCTTGCTGGCAATCGTTACGTCTTGAAAATGGCCATTTTACGTAGATTAGCCATTCCTACAACCGTTAGCCTTCCGCGGTTAAAGTGAATTCCAGTGATCAAGACGATATCCGTCTGCATCGGCGATCAGCGGCTTCATGGCCCGTACATGCCTTCCGACGCCAAAAAACCACCACTCCCGAACGCGCAGCGCGCCCGAAAGGGTGGTTTCCCTCGTGAATCGGTCCTATTCTTCGCCCACCAGCTGCTTGCCGCTGCGGTTCTCGACGCTGACGGCCATGGTCGGCGGCACTTTCAGGCGGTAATAGATCGTGTCGTTCTCCACGCGCCAGCTGAGCGCGATGTCGCCGACCGGCGTCGGCATCATGCCGCTGCAGGAGGTCAGCCCATTATCCGTGAAAACGACGTCCAGCGTGCCTTGATCCCGGTTCAGCGACTGGATGCCCAGGGCATCGCGGTAAAGCGCGCGCACCACATGCGAGGCGAAACCGTGATTGCAGCTTGCCTGCGTGCCGTTATGCTCCCACAGCGTGCCCGTGCGGAAGGCCATTTTGCCGAAGAACGCCTTGATCTCCTCCAGCAGTTGGGCGGACGGGCCGTGGCGCGACAGCAGCTCCATCCGCAGGTAGTAACCGACGAAGGCATTGGCCGGATGAACGTCGCGAATGTCCGCCACGTAGGGCTCGTCCGCATTCCGCGACGGGCTGAAATCCCGCATCAGGCTCTCGAACCACGCCGGCAGCTCCTCCGCGTCCGCGATGCCGAAGTAGGCCGCGTAATACTGGCAGACCTCCGTGCGGTGATCCGTGATTTCGATTTCGCCTTGCTCGTCCTCGATCGCCTGATCCACGAAGAAGGTCCCGTCGAAGGAATGCTCGCGCACCGTTTGTTTGACGGCCGCCGCTTCCTCCGCGTATGCTTCCTCGCCGTAGATCCGCCCGGCCGCCGCCAAAGCCGCCGCATAGAGCATGTTGGTCGGGTAATTGATGCCGCTAATGAATTCGTTGGCCTTCGACCATTCGATGAACACCCAGCTCTCGAGGTTCTCCAGCAGCCCGAATTCGTTGCGGAAGCCCGCGAAATAGCGGAACAGCGCGTCCACCCGCGGGCGCAGCGCCGCGATCGTAGCTTCATCGCCGCCGCGATCGCGGAACTCCTCCAGCTGCAGCACGAACCAAAGCGCCCAGTTCGGAATGAACACCCCGTCGTTGTGATCGGCGGGATAACACATCGGTATCATGCCTTCCGGGAGGAAGGCAAACGAATCCGGCAGCAAGTAGTTCTCGAAGAAGTTACGTTCGATGATGGAATCGCCCGTCAGATCGGCCTCCACCCTGGCGGTGAAGAAGCTGTCGCACAGCCAGCCGGCCCGCTCGCGGGACGGACAGTCCATGAAGACGTCGACGGCGTTCTGCCGGAACGACTCGCGCGCCGCTTCGAAGACGGCGTTCAGCGTGTCGTCCGAGCTGGCGAAGAGACCACGGTCCGCGTACGGGTTGGCGTATTCCCGGATGGACGAGCCCGTTATCAGGCAGCCGCCCTCCAGTACGAGCACCTTTAAGTATTGCAGCGTATACGGCTCGAGGCTTTCGAGGGAGTAGGTTCCCGGTTCGCAGCTTGCATAGATCACGTTGGCGACGTCCAAGCGAAGATGGTCGACATCGCCGTCTTCCGTGAGGATCTCGTCGAACGTCAGCGCGATCCGGGATTTCTCCGATACGGTCCATTCCAGGCCGACGAATCCCGTCAGGTTGCGGCCGAAGGCGAACAGAGCCGCTTCCCCTGCTTGAAGCGGCAGCGACTGCCCTTCATAGCGTTTCGTTTCCCGGCTCCAGCCGGTCATCGCCAGCTTGCCGATCTCGTCGGTCGGCAGCAGCGCAAGCTCCTCGACCCTGTAGCCTTTGAAAGCAGGGCCGACCCCGGTCAACGAGCGGTCGCGCCAAGGAGGCGCCGGCGAATCGGATACGGCGAAATTCCCCGTGGCCAGGATGTCCGTCGGCAGGGCGACCTCGAAGCGGGGGTAGCCGACGCGGCGGGGCAGCAGCTGCTTCTCCGCCTGCAGCTCCCACGGTGCCGGCGCGGCGGGCAGCGCCTCCGAGCTCCGCCAATCATGCACGCCCGGCGTGAATTCGTAGGCCTCGATGAAGGCGCGCTGGAAGCTGTAGCGCTGCACCCGGCGAACGCGCTCGGGCAGCACGAAGACGTCGAACGGATGCCCTTCGCTGCCGGTGGCCGCTTCGATCCGTCCGCCCTGCTCGATCTCTGCCTGCACGAAGGACGGCTGATCCAGCACGTAGAAGCTGTTTACGTTATAGCCGGCCGTCTCGATCGCCACGTGATTCTCGCCGCTGCTTAAGTACGGCGCTAGATTCCATTCGTCGACGCGGTAATAACCGTGCGGACCTGTCGCCGGACCGTGCCCGCAGAATAGACCGTTGACGAATACGCGGTAGCGGGACGAAGCCGTTACGCGCACGAGCGCGGGCGATTGTCGGTCGGACATGAACCGGGCCTTGATACCGCAGGTGACATTCATTGATTCGGCCAGGCCTGACGGCCAAAGCGGAAGCGCTTCTTGAAACACATGAACCCCTCCAATTCGGAATGAATACAACCATCGTACGCCCGCTTTCCCTGCGGTGCAAGGAGAATCGGGACAAGCTCCGGCAGCAGGGCTGCCGGAGCTTGTGCGGTAAGAAGAAGCAAGCGCCTTATCAGTGACGGGAATGCGCTAGAATCAAAGACATTCCCTAACGCGAGACGAGACAGCCGTTGCACCGGGATGCAGGCGACGATCTTCTAATGTGCATCTTAAGGTGCAACTTAAGTCATTCGATTGATCCATGCCGACTCGATGCGCCAAGGCAAGCCGATCAAGACTTGGGCTTCGCCCCGCAGCTGGAACGAATGATCAGCTCCGAAGCGATGACGACGTTCTGCGCGCTGCGGTCCTTCTTGCGGGTCAGCACCTTATGCAGCAGCTTGGCGCCCTCTTTGCCGATTTCGTAGAGATCCGTCGTGGAGGACGTAATGTTGTATTTCTGAGCGAGCTCGGTATTCTCGAAGCTGATCAGCGCGAGATCGTTCGGAACGCTCAGCCCGTTCTCCCGGGCGTATTCCAAGACGCCGACGGCTTGGATGTCGCGCCCGGAGACGACGGCCGTCGGCGTCTCCTTGAGCGATAAGAAGCTGCTCGCGGCGCGGTAGCCGCTGTGCTCCTTCTCGTCGCCGATGAAGACGTAATCTTCCCGGTATTTGATACCGGCTTCCTGCAGCGCGTCGCGGTACCCTTCAAGCCGGTCCTCGCACACGAGGAATTCCAGCGGGCCGGGGCTGATGAACGCGATCCGCGAATGGCCGAGCCCCAGCATATGTTTCGTGTTGCGGTAGCCGATGTCGTAATTGTCGACGTCGACGGAATTGATCTGGTTCTTGCGATCGTTGGTGCCGACGATGACCATCGGGAATTGATGCTCGGAGAGCTCCTCGATGACCGACGAGTCGTGGCTCGGCAGCGCGATGAGCACGCCGTCCATGGCGCGCTCGCGCATCAGCTTCACGAGCTTCGGCGTCTTCGCCTTGTGGCCGAGATTGTCCCAGGCGATCAGCAGGTTGTAGTCCCGCTGGTCAAGCACGTCCCCGATGCCCTGCAGCAGATCGGAGAATACGCTGTTCCCCGAGAAGGAGAAGAAGTCGGACGCCGGGTGGGGGGTGAATAGGCAAATATTGTTCGTCTTGCGCGTGACGAGACCGCGTGCGGCGGAGTTCGGCTGGTAGTTGAGGCGCTTGATGACCTCGAAAATGCGTTCCTTCGTTTCTTGGGCGACGGGAGCAGTACCGTTGAAGGCGAACGACACGGTGGAGATGGATACACCGGCTTCGCGGGCGATATCTTTAATGGTGACGCTGCGGTCGGATTTTTTCATAGTCGCACCCTCTAAAAACGTTTTATACGATAAAAGTATCACACCCTCTCTTTAGCGTCAATGAGGGGATTTTTTTCGTGAAAGCGGCGGTATAGCAGGAATGTAAGCGCTATTAATGTTTGTTGACCTGTTCCCCGCGAGATCGGGTGGATATTCTTGCATATAAAACGTTTTAAGGCATTTCCCTCATGTATTTTACCGCGTCGGCATGGATAGTCGCCGAGAACGGGTCGTATGCCCGACCTCGGCTGGACCGCGTTCAGATCGGCGGCGCGCCGAACGGAGGACAAGCGTATTTTGATTGCCGTCCCAGCAGAGGGTATGTTACATTTCCAAGTAAAAGTAAGGGGACAGGCCTGGCGGAGCATCCGCCGGATACCCGCGCGCGCCAAGCTGCGCTTGTCCTTCCCGCTGACGCGCCTTACCGAGAAAGCCCTTTCAGGAGGAAACCCCATGAAGCTTGCCGCTCGCGACCGTTTTCCTTTTACCCGTTCCGTCAAAAGCCGCATGATCGCCATTTTGCTCTTGAGCTCGATCCTGCCGCTGGCTTTGCTCGGATTCGTCTCGTATTCTTCCTTTCACTCCTTCTTGCAGCATACGCTCACGAGCGGCATTCAACAGAATGTCGACAAGGAGCTGACGGGCATCGACAACATCCTGAAGAACCTGAATTTCGCTTCCCAGCAGCTGGCGCTGGACGGCGTCATGGTGAAAGACATCCAGCGTTATATGACGTCGGACGATATCTTCCAGAAGCAGGAGAGCATGAAGAATATCCAGGACCGCATGGCGCTGATCAATTATTCCAGCCCTCATGTCGGCATCATAACGATCCTGGACGGCAATCGGCAAATGCTATTCCAAAACTATCCGTCCAACGAGCGCATCGACCTGAACCGTTTCCCGCTGCTGGTCGAGGCCAAAGGCGTCTCCTACCAGGCGCCGCATCTGTCGGTCGACAAGTACGGCAGCGTCACGGATCCCCCGGTCATCTCGGTGTCGCGCAAAGTGACGGATTATCAGGATAGGGACCTGTCCTTCTATGTTTATATCGAGAGCAACTTCCAGTCGATGAAGCAGCTGTTTCAGATGCAGCAGTACGGGGAGGTGGCCGCGCACCTGCTCTTGAACGACGGCAACCGCGTCTTGTACAGCGAGAACGATGCCTTGTATGCCCCGGGCAGCGTGTACCCCGCGAACGGCGAAGGCGGGAAGGCCGCGGGCGGCATGCGCTTCATCGCGGCGAGCGAGCAGGGCTGGCAGCTGGTCGTGCTGCTGCGAGGGGATGCGTTCAAGGCGGAGATGACCTCCTGGCTGGTCAAATTCGGGACGATCGGCTTGTTCTCGCTGGCGCTCGGCTTCTTGCTGGCCATCATTGCCTGGCGCACGATCTATCGGCCGCTCCAAACGTTCCGGAGGGAAATCGAGTGGATGGGCGACAGCCGGATCATCCGTCCGCGAAGGCTGATGAAGCTGATCGAATTCGACGATCTGCTCGGCCGGTTTTACCGGATGCGGGACAGGGTGTTCGCGCTCCTCGAGGAGATCGAATGGCGGGAGCGCGCCCGCAGCCGCATCGAGGTCGAGAAGCTGCGCTACCAGATCAATCCCCATTTTATCCATAACACGCTCAACACGGTTCAGGTCATCGCCAAGGTTCACAAGCAGGAAGAGATCGTCCTGTTGGTCACGTATTTCACGCGGATTCTGCATTACAACCTGGGCAAGGAAGGCGTCTTCGTCCATGTGAAGGACGAGATCAATAACCTGCGCGATTATCTGGCCCTCCAGCAAATCCGCTACGGTCACGCTTTTCAGGTGGAGTTGGACATCGATCCCGCCGCCGAGGAGAATACGCTGCCGCGGTTCGTGCTGCAGCCGCTCGTCGAGAACGCGCTCTATCATGGCTTCCGCAACGAAGACGGGGTCATCTCCGTCGCGATCGTCCGCGAAACGGACGGAGGCATCCGCATCGACGTATCGGATAACGGGATCGGGATGACGGAAGAGACGGTGGCCGCCCTGCTGCAGGAGCAGCCTTCCGGTGAGGGTCGCAAATCCGGCATGGGGATCGGGCTAGCGTTCGCGCACCGGCTTATTCGGACCTATTACGGCGAGCAGCGGGGCTTAAGCATTCACAGCCGGGTCGGCGAGGGCACGCGATTGACGATTCAAATACCCGCACAACCACTGGAGGGAATGGAACATGATTCGGACCTTGCTGGTCGATGACGAACCGATCGTTCGCAAAGGCCTGCTGCATATCATGCCATGGGAACGTCATGGCATGACCGTCGTCGCCGACGTAGGCAGCGGGGAGAAGGCGCTGGAATGGCTGACGCGGGAGAAGATCGACCTGCTGGTCACGGATTTGACGATGCCGGGCATGTCGGGCTTCGATCTGATCCAGGAAGTGCAGGTCAAATTTCCCTCGGTGGGCGCGGCGATCCTCACCTGCCATCAGGAATTTCATTACGTGCAGGAAGCGCTGCGGATGGGGGCGCTCGATTATATCGTCAAGACCGAGCTGGACGAGGAGAAGCTGGACAGGCTGTTCGGCCGGATCGCGGAGCGCGTGCGGGAGAAGCAGGTCCGCGAAGCGGAAGCGGCCCCGCAGCCCGCGCCCGGCGGGAGGGACGGCGTGCTCTTCGTCGGCCTCGCGGCGGACTGCTCCTTGAACGAGCTGTACGCGGTGCCTTGGATCACGGAACGGATGCCTTATCGGGTGGCCGATGCGAATCCGAGCTGGTTCGTCGACAGCGCGGGCGGCGGCAAATGGCCGGCCGACGCGCGGAGCCTGCTGCCCGCGGACAGGTGGGTCATCGTGTTCCTGCATCATTTGGCCATGAAGGACCGGCTTCGCGAATTGCTTCCGATCTACGTCCGCAAGCATGTGTTCTATCTGGCGGATCTCAAGGAAGGCGCACCGGCGCTGCATGATTCGCTTCGGGACGTCATGCTGCACGAGGATCATGCCGGGGGAACGGATTGGCGGAGCGCGTGGGAAAGCTTCGAGTGGACGTGCGAGGATCACGCGTGGCGGGAGCTGATCGAACGCATACAGAAGCAGCGGCCCGAGCCGGCCGACTTATGCGAGGTCATGTACCGGACGATGCGGTCGTGGCAGGGCATCAAGCGTTTCGGCGACGCGGCCCGGTATCTGGAGTCCGCGCGCGCGCTGCGAACGTGGTCCGACTGGAAGCGCTGGCTGGACGGGCTCCGCCGCGGCTTGTCGCGGGCAATCGAGGAGGCCGGCGTCGGCCAGGACAACGCGGTCCGCATCCTGAAATCGATCCATCAAGTCCAGCAGCGGCTCCGGGAAGGCGTGACGCAGGAAGAAGCGGCGGCGGCCATCCATTTCAGCCGCGGGTATTTCAGCGATTGCTTCAAGCGCACGGTTGGCTCGACGTTCAACGAATTCATGCGGGAATTGCGAATCGACTGGGCGAAGATGTGGCTCGTGGGGACGGAGCTAAGCATCGGGGAGATTTCCCAGCGCTGCGGCTTTGCCGACGAACCGTATTTCCGCAAGCTGTTCCGTGACGAAACGGGCTATTCGCCCAAGGATTACCGGCGGCTCCCGGCCGTATCGGCCGAATTCGAGCTCGCCTACCTCGGCCGCAAATTGCAGGGACAAATGTAGGCCGGCCTGCGAAAAATGTAACGCGAAAAGCGCCCCAGATGACATTCTTCCGTCAACTGCGGCGCTTTTTCCATTCTGCGCGCCACACCTTCGCGTTATGATGGGGATGCAAACGACGAGAAGAGAGGGGCTCAACCGCAATGGCAATGAATAAAAAGTGGACCGTGCTCGCGCTGGCATCTATGCTCACGATCATGAGCGCTTGCAGCAGCAACAACGGCGCCAATAACGGGAACGAGGCCGGCGGCAATAAAGAGGCCGCGACGAACGCAAACGCGGGCGGGAACAACGCGGCAGCGCCCGCCGATACCGCCGAGAAGCCGGATCCGTTCGGCAAATACCCGGAGACCGTCGAATTCACGACCGTCCGCCCGATCGGCAACAATCCGCAATTTCCCGACGGACAGTCTTACGAAGAGAACGACTACAACACGTTCATGCAAGATCAGCTGAACGTGAAGCCCAAGTTCGTCTGGACGGCGCCGCAGGACGGCTTCGCTTACAAGAAGAAGCTGGAGCTCGCGATCAACGGGAACGATATTCCCGACATCTTCGAAATCACCGGCACGCCGACCGATATTCAAGCGACGCTCAAGCGCCTCGTGGACGCGGATATGATCGAGGACCTGACGTCCGCCTACGAGGATTATGCATCTCCGCTCGTCAAGGACAGCTTCGCCAATCAGGGTAATCAAGTACTCGATCTGTTCAAGATCGACGGCAAGCAGTACGCCATGCCGCAGCAGACCAGCCTGGAGAACTTTAACTTCGTCTGGATTCGCGACGATTGGCGCAAGAAGCTGAACCTGCCGGAGCCGAAGACGATGGACGACGTGCTGGCGATCGGCAAGGCGTTCAAGGAGAAGGATCCGTTCGGCGGAGGCAAGACCGTTCCGTTCGCCATGCAGATGGAATCGGAGCCGGCGGGATTGTTCGGACCCGGGTTCCTCTTCGACCAATTCGAAGCCTATCCGCGCCTGTTCTATAAGGATGCGAGCAGCAATATCGCGTACGGCGGCATTCAGCCGGGCATCAAGGACGCGCTGAAAATCATGTCCCAAATGTACAAGGACGGTCTGCTCGAGAAGGACTTCGCGCTGAAGGATACGGGCAAGCTTCAAGAGCTCTTGGCCAGCGGCCGCGCGGGCATCGTCGGACAAGCCTGGTGGGGCGTATGGTATCCGCTCTTCATGACGCTGCAGAACGTGCCGGACGCGGATTGGAAGCCTTATGCCATTCCGGCGAAGACGAACGGCAAGATCAACTTCGGCACGACGCTGCCCGTCGGCGACGTGATCGTGGTGAAGAAAGGCTTCGAGCATCCGGAACTGCCGGTCAAATGGCTGAACGTCTATAATGAGAACCGCAAGGGCGAGTTTTTCTTGAAGCTGTCGCAGGAAACGTTCAAGGACGCCAACGACAAAGCGCCGATTCTGTGGGGCTTGACCATCGCGCCGGGCGACGAAATTCTGAATTCGGCCAAGCAAATCGTCGGCGCCGTGAAAGGCGAGATCGATGCGGCTACCCTGCCGTTCACGAACAAGGACGCGTTCAACAACATCAAGCAGTACATCGACGAGCTGCAGGATCAGCCGCAGGCGCCGAGCAAGAACATGCTGCAGTGGCAAAATACCCGCAGCTGGTACGATGCGATGGGCGGAGCTTCCGGCTACGAATTGAACGTCGTGTACTCGGCGTTCGACGGGCAGACGCCGACGATGGAGAAGAAGCTGACGGCGCTGAACGATCTGCAGATGAAGGCGTACCATTCCATCATCATGAAATCGACCGACATCGACGCCGACTTCGATAAGTTCGTCAGCGACTGGAAAGCGCAGGGCGGGGATCAGATCATCACGGAGATCACCGAAGCGCTGGCAAACAAATAACAGGCAGCACAAGAGGGCGCTGAGCGAGACTCGGCGCCTTTCCTTATCAGCCTGGAAAAACGGATAAACGGAGGTCTTCCCAATGCTGCGTAAATGGTCGGAACAACTCCATTTCAACTTGATGCTGCTGCCGGGCATGCTGCTCGTGCTCGTCTTCTCGGTATGGCCGATGGGCGGTATCATCCTGGCGTTCAAGCATTTCATTCCGACTAAAGGAATCTGGGGTTCGGGCTGGGTGGGCTGGGACAATTACGCCCTGCTCTTCGAGACGCCGGTCGCGAAGCAGGTGTTCACCAATACCGTCGTGATCGCGCTCATGAAGATGGCGTTCGGCTTCTTCATCCCGATCGCGTTCGCCTTAATGCTGAACGAGCTTCGGGTCCGTTGGTTCAAGCGGACGGTGCAGACGGTCGTGTACCTGCCTCACTTCCTGTCCTGGGTGTTGATCGCGGGTATCCTTCGCGACTTATTCGCCGTCGACGGCATCTTCAACCAGCTGTTAAGCAAGTATTTCGGCGTCGAGCCGATCATGTTTCTCGGCGAACACTTCTGGTTCCGGACGATTATCGTCAGCTCCGATATTTGGAAGGAATTCGGCTTCGGCACCATCATTTATTTGGCGGCATTAACGGCGATCAATCCCGCGCTCTACGAAGCGGCGGAGATGGACGGGGCGAGCCGGATGGAGAAGCTTCGGTACATTACGCTGCCGGGCATCGCCGCGACGATCGTGCTGGTCGGCACGCTCAGCCTGCAGAACGTCCTGAACGCCGGCTTCGACCAAATCTTCAACCTGTATAATGCGCTTGTCTACGATTCCTCGGACATTATCGACACCTACGTGTACCGGGCCGGCTTGGAAGAAGGGCATTTCGAGATCGCGACGGCCATCGGGCTGATGAAGTCGGCCATCAGCTTCGTGCTTATCGTCATCTCGTACTTCCTCGCGAGCAGGTTCGCCAATTACCGGATTTTCTGATGACGAGGAGGAGCTTCTTATGGTAAGGAATGTAACCCCGGGAGCCAAAGCCGCAGATATCGCTCTGCTGGTCCTGCTTGCGCTCGCAGCGTTCACCTGTATCTTTCCGATCGTGCACAATCTCGCGATCTCGTTCAGCATGCCCGCGAAGGCCGAAGGCGGCTTCGTGACCGTCTATCCGCGCGGCTTCACGGTTGCCGCGTACACGAAGCTGTTCGAGGATACGACGTTTTTCCAGACCTTCTTCGTCTCCGTGAAACGCGTGGCGCTCACGACGTTCCTGAGCTTCTTCATCTCGCTGCTGATGGCGTATCCGCTGTCCCGGACGAACAGGGAATTCAAGCTGCGCAACGCCTACATGTGGCTGCTCGTCTTCGTCATGATGTTCAACGGCGGCTTGATTCCGTTCTATCTCATCGTCAAGCAGCTGGGGCTCATGAACTCGTTCTGGGTGCTCGTGCTGCCGATGATCATCAACGTCTACAACGTCATTCTGATCGTGAACTATTTCCGGACGATCCCCAAGGAGCTGGACGAATGCGCGTCGATGGACGGCGCAGGCCCATGGTACAAAGTGTTCCGCATCTACATGCCGCTCGCGATGCCGGTCTTGGCGACGACGACGCTGTTCCTGCTCGTCACGGTGTGGAACGAATTCATGCTGGGCATGATCTTCATGCGCAGCATCGAGCACGCGCCGCTTCAAACCTACATGCAGCAGCTCGTCGTCCGCATCGATCCGACGCTGCTCAAGTCGGTGGACGACGTCAAGCGAATGGCCAGCGTATCGGACAAGACGCTCGGCGCGGCCAAAATCTTCGTCTCGATGTTCCCGATCATGGCCATGTATCCGTTCCTGCAGCGTTACTTCATTTCGGGGATTACGCTCGGTTCGGTGAAGGAATAGCAGCGACGTCTCTTTCTGCTCGGCCCGACTGCTCATCTGACTGCTCATCTGACTGCACGACCGACTGGTCAGCCGACTGGTCAGCCGACTGGTCGACTGACTGCTCAGCCGACTGCTCAGCCGATGAGGCATACCCTCGTAGGATGCCGCCGGCATCTACCTGCCAAAGCAGAACAGCTGCCGCGCGGAGGCCGCCAAATTGGCGTATGGGCAGGCTGCAGGCGAACGGAGCGATAGCACTAGAAAGAAGCCGAATGGCCGCAAGGGCCGTTCGGCTTCGGGTCGTAGAGGACCGCTGCATGCTAAGCGGGTTCAGCGAGCAGCGGTAGCTGCCGATCGTTCAACGTGAATCCAGACTGACGCCTCGCCTAACGGTTGCCAGCAGCGCTATTTGTCTCAAAAGACGACTAAATAAACGCTAACGCTTGTGACAGACGTTATTTGGCGTAGAGGAGCCCGTTTTGCATCGATAATCTCGGAATAAGCTTCCTGACAAGCGTTAGCGATATAAAATCGTCATTTCGAGCCGATTAGCGTTCCGTACAAGCGTTAGACGTTGCAGGGTGTTAGGTTTATGGCGCAAGAATGACGTTAATGGCTGGCGTGCTGGCAAGGCCTGCACGGCTTACATGGCTTACATGGCTTACATGGCTTACATGGCTTACATGGCTTACATGGCTTACATGACGTGCCATCGCTATCTTGCATGGTTTGCAGCTTAATGGCTAGCATGGCTTGCATTTCTTGGATAGCATGACTTGCAGGCTAGCATGGGGCAAGCCTGCAGCCTAATAGTGTTTCGCGATAGTTGATTCTCTCGCCATTTCGAAGCCGAACCGCCGCTACGCTAGGGCCGTTCGGCTTCTTCATTACGTAAAGGAGCATCCTAGAAGCCGTCGTTCTTCCCGTTGTCGGGGGTCAGCTTCCATAACCGGAGAAGCGCGACCGTTGCTTCCGCTCTCGTCGCTTGTTCGCCCGGCATGAATCGATTGCCTTCCCGGCCTTCGAGCACGCCATGCAGGGCAGCCGAGTGAATGAAGCCTCGTGCCCAAGCCGGAATGCCGGCATTGTCGGCAAAGGAGGTTTGCTGAGCGACGCCGGTCTGCCAATTCATCGCCCTTGCAATCATCGCGGCCATCTCCGTACGGCTCACCGTCTGATTGGGCCGGAATGCACCGTCCGCATAGCCTTTGACGATGCCGTTGTTTACGGCTGCGGCGATCGTTTCTTTTGCCCAATCCGGAATTTTTGCACGGTCGCCGAATGACAGCGCAGGCGTATCCTTATCCGTTACGGGTGCTGTCCCGAGCGCGCGGAGCAGCATCACCGTAAATTCGGCGCGGGTAATTTTCTCGTTCGGCCGGAAGAAAGCCGATGAATCGCCTTGCACCACCCCGTTGACCACCGCTTCGCAGATTTGGGTTTCCGCCCAATGGCCGGTTATGTCGGTAAACGTGCATGTCGGAGGGTTCGGATCAACGATGACGATCGAACGGCGGACGTTCAGCGTATACGTTCGGACCGTGCCATTCGCTGCTTTCACGGCAATCTCGATCTTGTTGTCGCCTTCGGCAAGACGTACCGTTTTGTCGCCGCTTGAAGCTTCGCCTTGAATGGTTACGGCGGCGTTCGCATCGGCTGCAGCAGCTTGGACCACGATTCGTTCTTCGGACGTATCAGCCTTATAATCGGTTGTTCCAGCGGCGAACGTCGGCGTTAACGCAAGCTCTTGACCATCGGCCTTCGCCGTAAGCGACCTAAGATCGGCATTCCCGGATAAATAACCGCCCGGAGCGCTTGCCGTTTCCCTGCGAATCGTAAACGATACGGGAACGGATGCGGCGCTCATGTTGCCAACGGCATCCTTCGTCCTAGCGCTTACGGTGTGCGCGCCTTCGGCCAACGCGGTGCCCGGCGTCAACGTCCAATCGCCATCGGCCTCTGCCGTCGTCGTTCCAGAATCGGTTCCGTCTAGGATAACGGTTACCGCGGTATTCCCCTCCGCCGTGCCGCTGACGGTTGGCGTGGTATCGGTCGTCGACTCTCCGGCAGCCGGAGCGGTAATGACGGGTACGCCCGGCAGCGTCTGATCAACGGTGAATGTGATGGCCGCGGATGCGGAGCTCGTATTGCCTGCGGCATCCGTAGCCCGCGTGCTCACCGTGTGCGTGCCGTCGGCAAGCGCGGTGCCCGGCGTCCATGTCCAGCCTCCGCCGCTCGCAGCCGTCGTCGTACCTGCATCGGCGCCGTCCAGAACGATCGTTACCGTGGAGTTCGCCTCCGCCATGCCGCTGACGGTCGGCGTTGCGTCGCTCATCGATTGGCCTTCATCGGGACTGGCGACGTCAGGCGCGGCCGGAGCCTTCGCATCCTCGACATCGAAGGTGAAGGATTGCGTCTTCTCATGGCTGGATACGGTATCCTTTACGGAGAGCCGTATCGTGTAAGTCCCCGTTGTATAACTGCTCTTTTCGAGCGTGACCGGAAAGCGGAACGATTGGTTCCCGCCTGTGGCATCGGCGGCATATACATCCTGTGTTATGGTAACGTTCACAGCATTCGCGATGGAATAGCTTACTTCCAATGGCTCCCCGATGCTGCCGTCGCGCATGGAACCGGAAATTTCAAGCTGATTACCGCCCGGCTCATTGGAATACACCGTCGATGGCGGGAGCGGGTCTGCGCTTACGATTGGATAGAAGGCAAGCAAATACGGATAACCGATCCCTTCCCGAATGCCCCAGACCGTTGGATCCCAGCCGGAGTAGGTTCCCCATTGCTTCATGGCGTCCGAAGTGACGGCCCCGTCCATACCGGCTTCGGAACCGATCGTCCGCAGCGCGGGATTGTCGCTTAGATTCCAATACGAATCACTTATGGCGCCTGGAAATAACATATCTTTGTCACCGATCAGTCCGCCGATGGAACCGCCGGCCCCGGCTGGATTCACGGTGCCCGCAGCGAAACTATTCCTAACGTCTCCAGAGCCTAATTCGCCCAGCAGTCCGCCGACATGGCTGCTCGCCGCACCGGTCACGCGGCCGGTCGAATAACTGTTCGCGATCGTATCATTTTGGTTGTAGGCGACAAGCCCTCCTACAGTTCCATAATTTAAGGCGTTAGATACATCACCGGTTGCCAGGCTGCTGTCGATCGTTCCGGATTGAAAATATCCGACGAGCCCGCCTGCGTATTGACTGGTAACATCCAGCCGGACGTGAGCGTCGCTGTTCGTAAGCGTGCCCTGCGATAATTGACCGACCAAGCCGCCGGCAACATAACTGCCGCCGCTTATCGTGCCCGTTGCTGAACAATGGTCAATGGTGTTCAAATACGCTGTGACGCCGACAAGCGTGCCTGCCTGGGCGTTCACGTTGGTTGAAGTAACATCCGCATCCTCCAGCCGTACGTGTTCGAGCGTTCCCGAGCCATCGATATAACCGAATAGTCCGATATAGGTCAAGGACGATTGGATGGTCAGCCCGCGAATCGTATAATCGGCTCCGTCGAAATTACCGCTGAACGAATCGCCGTAGTCTGTTCCGATCGGCTGCCATGCGCTGTAAGCGGTCAGATCGATATCTGCCTGAAGCTTGTAGCTTGCCGTCTTATTGTCCCGGACATGGTCCATATCCTCCGCGGTCAGCACGATATAGGGATTCGATGGCGTCCCGTCTCCCCCGCCGGCAAACGAATAAGCGGCCGCCTGGACCGGCGAGGGCATCCCCCAAAGCCAGGGTCCTAGAACGAGCAGCGCCGTAAGCACGAGCATAATTCTTCTTTGCATGTCATGTCCTTCCTTTCGCAGAGGCGAAATTCGCACAAAAAAACCGCGACTCTCGCGGATTCGATATTATGATTTCACTGCTGGCAGCTAGTAGAAATCCACCTCCTTGCAGCAAGCTTCTGTCTGAATATGTATAAAATTAGCATTTTTTGTCGGCGAAATGAATAGGTCGAATTCCGCTACTTTCAATTACTTTGTATCCAACTTTGTCGTATTCGTCATGCCGCTTATCCGGCGACAGGGCAAACGCGCCGATTTATCCGCATTACGGGCCTGTTTTCATGGAGCATTTCAATCGGCGGCGATTAATGGGTATACTGCATATAAACGATGGAGTACGAGGAGGAATGCGCAGTGAACCGAATCGCCGGTTCCGTTCCGTTCGGCTACGAGCCGCCGGCTAACAGTCGCAAAGGAACGATGGTCGTCTACGATACGTTTCAGCATATGGAGGACAAGGCGCTGGCGCTTGCCGCGGCGACGGCGGAGAAGCGCGGCTTCGCCAAGCTGGTGCTGTATCCGCTGCATGAAGAGACGGTGCGGCGCATGACGAAGGAGCCCGTGCTTCCGTATCATAAACGGCTGGACCGCCTGCATGACTGGAAACGCAGCTACGAGGAAGAGCGCGGCCGCGGGTCGATTCCGGTCGCCGTCGAGGGATTGGAGGGGAAAAGGAAGAAGTATACGCCGATGGAAGCGGCACTCCGGCATTTGGCGGAGGTCTATCCTTCGCCGTTGTTTCTGTACTTGACCCCGGAGACGGCGAACCTCTTCGCGTCGTTCTCCTCTTTCGAGGAATGGATCGTCAAGCTGCGCCTGCTGCTGGCGTCCGCGCCGGAGCGCCTGCATCCGAAGCTGGAGAAGTATCGGCATCGCTGGGATCTGGCGGACGAGACGTAACTCCATCGGAGCGGCGATAAGCGAATTGGAGTGAAAGGTGTTCGTCTTCCTGTGAATAAGCGCAACAAAACCGGCCTTCTGCCTAGACATGAGTCGCAGCGGAAGCCGGTTTTTTGTTGCGGAACGATGGGTTGATCATGCGGACGCGAAAGGGAGGAAGGAAAAGAGGGGAAGAAGGGGAGAGCTGGCGTTAGGCGGCCGTTCGGCGCGGGACGTCTTGCCGTACCGGGGCGCCGCGCTCTGCTATGGCGCGAAGCTCGTTCAACAGCTCGTTCAGCTCGCGGCGGAGGGCGTGAAGCTCGCGGGCGCTGCGATTTTGCAGGCGGTCCATTTCGGCGGGGGAAAGTTGATTTTGCCTCACTTGATAGATCAGCTTGTTGGTCATCGTGTCGCTGTCGCTGATGCGCGGGGTATAGGCGATGCTTGAGGAAGCCGGCATAATTATCATCTCCTGGTCGAAGGTTGTTCTCAGTATAAGGGCCGAAGATTAACGGCGTGTATGATCCGCGTTAACGAATTGTCAGCGTTTGGAATCGCGATGCAAGCGTCGGAAAGAGGGGGAGGTCTGGTCTGCCGGTGACGCAAACGAAAGATCGATAGCAGCGGGAGACGCAGGTGTGGTTTAATCGAAATAACGACGCCGAACATCGGCTGCGGGGTTGAACGACGTTTGAGCATCGTAGGAAAGGGAGTGGCAGCATGCATTCGGAGTGGCCGTATATCCACTTGGCCGGAGACCTGCTCGTCCGGGCTGGCCTTACGCTCGGTCCGCGCGCGATTACCGATTACGAGCTGGTTTATTTCCAAGGCGGCTCGGATACGGTTTACGAGACGCGGGGCCGTGCCTATACGCTCGACCGGCCGGGCTTCGTCTTCACGCGGCCCGGGGAGCGCCATCGCTACCGTTTCGATCCGGTCAAACACGTGCGGCATGCGTTCGTCCACTTCGACTGGGCATCGTTCGAGGAGCCTGACGGCCCGATGGCACCGCTTCTGCGGGCGGATTGGCTGCCCATCGGCGCGGATCGGTTCGGCGAGGCCGCGATGAAGCGGCTGCTTGCCGTTGCGAATGAACAGGGCCCGCGCTGGGAAGCGCGCATGGCAGCTTTGCTCGCGGCGCTGCTGGAGGAGCTGTGCCATGCCGCCGCCGGACCGGCGGCCGACGCGCGGGAAGCCGGCATGCTGCCGCTTCCGATCGTCCGGGCGCTGGCCTACATGGACGACCATCTGGGCGAGGGCGTCACGGTGGAGGCGATCGCCCGCCGGTCGGGCTGGTCGCATGCGCACTTTACCCGCGTCTTCGCCGCCTGCGTCGGCATGTCCCCGAAGCGGGCGCTCATGGAGCGGCGGGTCGCGCGCGCGGAGCAGCTCATGCTGGAGGGGCGGCTGGCGATCAAAGAGATCGCGTACGAGCTCGGCTTCGCGGACGTGCATCATTTCTCCCGCGCTTATAAAGCCGCAAGGGGGTATACGGCGACCGCCTATATCGCCAAGTGCCAGGATCCGCTCTTCCGCAACACCGCTTCCGCCGCCGCGGATCCCGATACCCCTTATCCGCTGAACCGCTACGTCATCGTGAACGAGGAGATCAAAAACATTCACCGATCGTCCGTTTCCCGGCATTGAGCGCGGGGCGTCCGGAAGCGCACAATGAAGGCAGACGGATGCAAAGGGGACGATCGGCATGGGCAACGCCTATTATCCGCGCTCGAATTGGCGCGAGGACAAATATTTGGTCAGCGTGAAAGACTATGCTTTCTATCATAAGGAAGGCTATGTTATCATCCGGGGGCTGCTCGCCGGCGAAGCGCTCGAAGAGATCTACGCGTACACGGAGGAGAAGCGCATCGAGAGCCGCCGCCGCGCCGAGGCGATGCCGAAGCAGGACGGCGAGCCGGATTACCTG
Organism: Paenibacillus sacheonensis; assembly: GCF_009909195.1. GTDB lineage: Bacteria > Bacillota > Bacilli > Paenibacillales > Paenibacillaceae > Paenibacillus_Z > Paenibacillus_Z sacheonensis. The sequence goes on along the minus strand of NZ_JAAAMU010000009.1, from coordinate 70,948 downwards.
ACGGTCATGTTCGACGAGCAGGTGCGCGTGCACATGCTTTCGCGGACGGAGCCCGTCGCCGAGCGGACGCTGCTGAACCCGCGCATCCTGGACGTGGCCGAGGCGCTGGTCGGTCCGGACGTTTACGCGCTGCAGGACATGTTCTTCATGAATCCGCCGGGCATGGGCGGCCAAGGCTGGCACCAAGATTCCTGCTACATCAAGACGCATCCCGATACGCTGCTGGGAGCTTGGGTGGCGCTGGAACCGGTGGACGAGGAGAACGGATGCCTATGGATCGTGCCGGGCTCCCATAACGAGCCGGTTTATCCGCCGAAGGAGGTCGGCGGCGGCCGGGTTCACGCCCAGGAAGCGTTCGCCGACCTGGATTACGTGCATAACGTCAGCCATCCCGACGACGAGATCAACACGCTGTCCAAGGTGGCCGCGGAGAACTATCCGCCCCCGATTCCGGTGCCGCTGCAGCCGGGAGACGTGCTGTTCTTCCATTCGCATCTGTTTCACCGCTCTCACGCCAACGCTTCCAAGGACCGCTACCGGCGCTCCTGCGTCCTGCACTATTGCAACGCTCGCTCGTATATCCCTTGGGATCACGACGGGTACGAGGGCGATGCCGGCAATTACAAGCAAATCCTGGCGCGCGGCCGGACGCATATGCCGTATGCGTCGCCGATCTTCGGCACGCCCGTGCAGCTAAACGAGGACGGAGACTCCGAGGCCGCGCCGGTGACAATGATGGGCATGGACAACGGCATGATGATGCCTGTCGCAGTGCGCAAGGGCGGCGAGTAAGGCGAGCATGCGATTGCTGGCCGCGGGTTTTTATTGCAGCCTGCTTGGAGCGGCGAGAAAGGAAGTTCTGTCGTCGCGCGTGCGGTGTTTATCGGTAAGCATGGGGTTGCGAATATGAAAATTCGGAATGCGGAACAAGAGGGAGAAGGGTAAGGCTGAGAGGAATGCGATTCCGTATTATTCACGGATATGGACTTCGTGAACGTCCGATAGAGCGGTGATAACCAATAAAGCATGGGCTATCGGCATGGACGATGAATTCTCGCATGATGTTGGCGGAGAATAGTGAATGGTTGTGTAAGAATATGCAAATTTTATTTCCGTAATGGAATTCTCAATAAGCAGAGGCGGATGAGCGGGGCCGGATAGGACCTGCGATCATCCGCCTCTAATTCATTCTATCGGAACATACAATTCAAGGATGGGGAGAAGCTAGAGGATGGCGGAATTTTCCGAGGCGCGCGGTCGTTATGCAACCTCGCGGTTTGGCCGAACGTCGGAGAAAGAAGATAGAGAAGCGCTGGACGAGGGTAATACATGAACGAGGTGATGACGATGATAAGGAAGAAAATGTCCGGCTTTGCGCTCTCCGCGCTGCTGGCATCGGCAGCGCTGTCGGGCTTCGGCACGGAATCGGCGGCTTCTGCGGCCGCGGCAGGGAGCGCGCCGAACGCAGCGGCGGCCTGCCGCACGGATAATCACGGTTTGGCCTTGAAGGCGATGAAGGACACATCGGACCCTTACCTGGGGTCGATTCAGTTCTTGAGCACGAATATCGGCCGCGCTGCCGGGAACGGGTTCATGATCGGAACTTCCGATGCCGGCTGCCACTGGCAGTCCATTTATAACACGGGCAAGCTCAATTTTACCCAGATGAATTTTCTGAGCAATTCCAAAGGCTACGTCTTGGCCCAGGTCGCTTACGGCAAGCCGAACACGCTGCTGAAGACGACGGACGGCGGCGCGAGCTATACGTGGATACCGACGGGGCAGCACCCGTACGACCGTATTCAGTTTTTGAACGAGCAGACGGGCTTCGGGTATACGCGGGCCTTCACGTACAAGACGACGAACGGCGGCAAGAGCTGGAGCAAGCTGCCGACGCCGCCGAATACGCGCTACGCGCATTTCATGACGGAGCAGAAGGGCTGGGCGATCGTCGTTCTTGCGACGGGCGGCTATGAAGTGAAGCGCACGCTTGACGGCGGCAAGACGTGGAGCGATTCGCTGAAGGTGAAGACGGCGTCGAACTTCGGAGGGATGATCCACGGTACGGACAGCGCCGATGTGTGGGTGCTCCTGTACGGGGAATCCGGCATGTCGCAGACGTCGTATTCCGTCTACCATACGGCGGATGCCGGCGCGCACTGGAAGCAGGTCATCTCGCGTCCTACGGCCGGCGGCGGTCCGGCGCCGGGACCGGTCGTGCCAAGCGGCAAGCTGGCCGGTCCAGCGGGCAGACCGACGGATATGGCGGTCGTGGGACGCCAAGCCGCTTTCCTCATCGCGGGGAGCGGGGCGCTCGACGCGCTTCAGTTCGGCCGTTCCCTGGACGACGGCAAGACGTGGTCCAATCTGCCGGGCGCGGCGCCAGGATATGACGGCAAGCTGTCGTTCCCTTCGGCGAAGTCCGGGTATCTGGCCGTCACGAGCTTCGAGCGGCCTGCCGTCTACAAGACGGCGGACAGCGGGAAGACGTGGAAGAAAGTATTCTCGCTGCCGGCTTCGCAATAACGGGGCCATTCGCCTGTAATCGCTTGCAATAGAAACTCGTTCTTCAAGCAAAAGGAGCCTTCGAGGCCGCGGCATTTCCGCAGTTTCGAAGGCTTTTTGTCATGGCGTCCGCCGACAGCTTCCGCCGAGCCAATCGGAACGTCCCCGATTCTTCCGGCGCGGTTCCTTCCAGCTTGGCTGCCGGACGGCTTCGCCCACCAACTGCACGAGGCCGTTGCGCCTAGCGGCTGGCTGCCCGGATGCTGCGGACGGCGAAATTTCTCTTGCCGCGTCCTTAGTTGCGATGTCAGAAAGGCTAATAAATAGTCGAAAAATGTCGATAAAAAAGGTAACTGAATCGGAGGAGTGACGTAGATTTGAAATCGGGCTTTATCTTGTTCAGCGTCGGAAGAAAGTTGTTTTTATCCTTTTTGCTGCTTATTGTTCTAATCGGGTTCTTGGGTATCGCGTCCCTGAGGTCGGAGGAGCGGATGGCGGGCAAGTCGGACGAGATCACGACCAATTGGATGACCGGCGTCGAGATCGCGAATCACCTGAACTATTTGACGGAGCACATGCTGACGCTGCAGTTCAAGATCATGACGGACGCGGACCAGTCGCAAAAGCAAGCTTTCCGGAAGGAGGCCGACGACACGCTTAAAGTCGTCGACGACAAGTGGACGACGTACGCGGCCACGTACGCGAACGCCGAAGACAAAGCCGTCGCGGAGGAACTCCAGCGCCATTGGAAGCAGTTCAAGATCGTATTCGAGCAAGCCGCCGCGCTCGGCAAGCAAATCGATCTGATTCAAGGCGCCAACGGCAAGGGGAGCGAGGTCCGATCGCTCATGGCGCAATCGGAGAAAATATTCGACGACATGCAGGAGGATATGAACCGGCTCGTCGGGTTTAATCACGATGGCGCGGTAGGGGCCGTCAAGGAAAGCCGGGACATTTACGATGGCGCGAGAGCATCGTCGTTCTGGGTGATGGCGGCGGCGCTTATTATCGCGATCTCGCTCGCCGTGCTGCTGAACAGGCTGATCTCGAGACCGATCAAGCAGGTATCGCTGGCGCTGCGCGCCGTCTCCGAAGGCGATCTGACCGCGCCGGCCATGGCGACCAAGCGGAAGGACGAGATCGGTGCCCTGATTCAGTCGCTTAACGTCATGACGGCGAGCTTGAAGAGCCTGATCGTCCGCGTATCCCAAGCCTCCCAGACGGTAGCGGCTTCGTCGGAGGAGCTCTTGGCCAGCTCCGAGCAGAATGCGGAAGCCACGAAGCATGTCGCGGAAGCCGCGCAGGCGATGGCCGACGGCTCGGGCAGCCAGCTCCACAGCGCGGTCGAGACGAGCAGGGCGATGGAGGAAATGGCAGCGGGGATTCAGCGGATCGCGGAGACGTCCTCCGCCGTATCCGAATTGACGCAGCAGTCCGGCCAGCTCGCGGAACGCGGCAATCAAGCCATCGCCTCGGCCATGGAGAAAATGGATGCCATCAGTCGTTCCGTGGAACAAACGGGATCGGAAATCAAGCTGCTGGAATCCCATTCCGGACAAATCGGCGACATCGTCGAGCTGATCGGGGGCATCGCTTCCCAGACGAATCTGCTGGCGCTGAACGCCTCCATCGAAGCGGCGCGCGCAGGCGAGCACGGCCGCGGCTTCGCCGTCGTCGCGGGCGAGGTCAGGAAGCTGTCGGAGCAATCCGCGGAGTCCGTGCAGAACATCGCGGAAGTGATCGCCCTTATCCAAGAAGATACGCTGAAGGCCGTACGGACGATGGACCGGAGTCTAGCCGAGGTGCGTCTGGGATTGCAGGCGGTTGCAGATGCCGAGGAGTCGTTCCGGCGAATCGCCATGGCAGCCGGCCATGTGTCGGAGATGGTACAGGAAGTCGCGGCATCCTCGCAGCAGATGGCGGCCGGCTCCGAGCAGGTATCGGCATCGGTGCACGACATGAGCGCCGTCGCGAAGCAAGCGACGGAATCGACGCAATCGGTGGCGGCCACGACGGAAGAGCAGCTCGCCTCCGTCCAGGAGATCACGGCTGCCGCGCAGACGCTCAGCGCGATCGCCGTGGAGCTCTCCGATACGATCTCCAAAGTAAAAGTGTAAGCCGCGCCGCGCCCGTCATGGTATAATAAGGCCAAAAAAGGGCGGTGCACATTCACGATGATTCGCCACGAAGGTATTCATCATGCGAGCTTGATCGTTACGGATCTAGACCGGGCCAAGCGCTTCTATGAATCGGTTATCGGATTGCGGGAAATCGAACGGCCGGCGTTCGACTTTCCCGGCGCCTGGTACGGAATCGGCAGCGGCGGGCAGCAATTGCACTTGATCGTGCATCCAGGCGAGACGGCGAGAAGCGGCGGCATCGATACCCGCGACGGGCACTTCGCGATCCGCGTAGCCGACTTCGACGAGACGATTGCTTGGCTGGACCGATGCGGCATCGAGCATCGGGACAACCGGAACAGCATTACGGGCTTCGCGCAGATTTTTCTGCTGGATCCCGACCGCAACGTGATCGAATTGAATGCCGCGCGGTGATCGCCGCCGGCAAGGCGTACGCGGCGCGGAAGCAAGCGGCGGATAGCGCGAATGGGCAGCCAGGCAGGCGGCCGGCTATAGGCACGGCATCTAAGGTCGAGCATCCCCTGGCGGGACGCTCGGCTTTTTTCGTCGCCGCGATCGGCTATCGTCTGCTCTCTAAGAAAGCGTGTTGACTCTCCTCTTAGGGGAGGCTGTAGAGTACGGATTGAAAGGAGCGGCAACGTGATGCGATATTCGGTCAAAGAACTGTCGGCGCTGTCCGGGGTTACGATCAAGACGCTGCATCATTATCACAAGCTCGGCCTGCTGCCGCCCGGCGAGATCAGCGAAGCGGGCTACAGATATTACGGGATGAAAGAGCTTGAGCGGCTGCAGCGAATCTTGTTCTACAAGACGCTCGATTTTCCGCTGGCGCAAATTAAGGAGCTGCTGGCGGAGGAGCGCGACTCCGATACGGTGCTGCGCCGTCAGCGCATGCTGCTGCTGGGGCGCAAGCAGCGGCTGGAGACGGTGATCCGCACGTTGTCGAACACCTTGGAATCCACGAGGAGAGGCGAAGTGATGCAAGTGAGCGACATGTTCGAAGGGTTCGGGAGCGAGGCGGAATGGAAAGCGGCGCTGGCGGAGCAGCGGGATTACCTGAAGGCGAACTACGGCGTGGAGCTGACCGAATCGTTGCCCGAACCGGCAGCGTTGAACGAACAAGCGCAGGAGGCGGCGCGTTTCATGTCCGAGATGGCGGAGCTGCTTCGTTCCGGCGCGAAGCATCGCGATCCGCGGGTGCGGGAGCTGATCGGCGGCCATCTGGCATTCATGCAAGCGCATGGGCACGCAGCTGCTCCGGATGAATTTGCCGCGCAGACGCGGTTCTTCCTGGAGGACGAATTTCATCTGCAGATGCTGGAGAGTCAACAGACCGGACTGGCGTATTATCTTCACGCCTGCGCGGCGTCTTATGCGGCGGGTAGCTGAGAGGGCTATGGGTATGGCCTAACGTCTAGCCCGGGTCCTCGCCCGAGGCGCCGTTGTTCCGGCATGAACGACTATGCTATACTGTTTATGACGTATACAATTAAGCGGCTAGTACGAATAGTGAGGGATAGGGCGCATGACGAACCGCAACGAGAACGAGGATGAGGCGCTTAAGGGACTGCCGAACGGCGTCGCCTTAAGCTGGGGCATCGTCAAGCAAGGGAAGCGCGGACCCAAGGGCGAGCTGAGCATCAAGCAAATCGTCGATGCCGCCGTCGCGATCGCCGACCGGGACGGGCTGCAGGCCGTGTCCATGAGCCGCGTCGCCCAATCGCTCGGGTATACGACGATGTCGCTGTACCGTTATATCACGAGCAAAGACGATCTCTTGCTGCTGATGCAGGAAGCGGTGAGCGACGTTCCGATTCCGGCGGCGGACTCGGGCCAGCATTGGCGGGACGGACTGCGCGAATACGTGGGACTGTGCGTACGGGTCTTCGTCGACCATCCGTGGTACGGGGATATTCCGATTACGGGCATTCCCGTGACGCCGAACATCATGGCGATGATCGATTGGGTGCTGCGCACGCTGAGACCGCTTCAGCTGGACGACTTCGAGAAGATGTCCATTCTGCTGCTGCTCAGCAGCTATGCCCGATCCATCGGTCTGATCCAGCGCGACATGGCCAAGGCGATGCGGGCAGGCAAGAGCGCGGAAGACTTCGGCGGCTTGTCCTTCAGCCCGGCGCTGAAGCAGCTCGTGAAGCCCGAGCGTTTTCCGGACTTGTATCCCGTCGTCATGTCGGGGATCTATGCGGGCGAACGGGAGGCGGAGAGTACGGTCGGCAACGATTTGGACTTCGGCTTGGAACGGGTATTGGACGGCGTCGAGTCCTACTTGGAACGGCGGCAGAGACCGCCCGGCGATACGCCGGCTCCGTGACGGCGGGCATAACGCTCGGAAATAACGACAGCGGCTCATCCGGTTGGATGGAGCCGCTGTTTGCGTCTGTATGATCATTTGCGTCCAAGCGTTGAAGCCATGACGGAGCGGTGACGAAGCCGAAAGCGATGCGATGACGATGCCATCCGAAGCGATGACGAAGCCATGACGAAGCCGAGTTCATGCGGTCAGCCGGGCTGGACCTCTGCGCGGCCTGCCGTTCGCGTATACCATAACGCTACGGCCAGAGAGAGCAGGCAGACCGCGAGCAGCGTGCGGTACACGTTCTCGTACGCCAGGCCGAGCGGGCTATTCTTCTGCAGCGTCAGTATCATGCCGCAGACCGCCACGGAGATCGAGCCTCCGAAGAACTGAATGAGCTGCATGAGTCCCATCCCCGAACCGATCATCTGCTTCGGCAGGATGCGCGACGTCTCGTTATTTAACGAAGACAGGGTCGCGGAGAAAGAGGGCGAGAAGAACAGATAGCCGCATAGCACGACGAGCGGCGAAACTTCCACGGCAAACGAGAAGATGGCAAGCACGCTGGCCAGTACGACGTGACCGATAAGCAGGAACCGGATATTCCCGTAACGATCGATCCATCTTCCCACGAAACGGCCCGACAATGCCGACAATATGGCTCCAGGCGCGATCGTCAGCCCGATCGTCATCGTCGATTCGCCGGCTAGATTAGCCAGCGCGAGCGGCATGAGGAACAGATTGCCCATGTTCAATACCAACACGCAGAACCCGACCGCCGTGAGCTTCCGATAGTCGCGTTTGGCGAACAGCGCCGGATTAATGAAGGTCTCATTCTTGACCGTTCGCAAGTACCAAGCATGTACGGCAAACGATAGAAGACTGCCGATCGACCAGAGCAAGGAACGCTGCATGACGGCGATTAGCAAGGTTCCGGCATTGACGACCGTTAATATCGCCCCGAGCGCGTCGAAGCGGATGGGTCTCGGTTCTTCCTTGGGCAGCAGCCGCATCAGCACGGGAAGCACCAGAAGAATGAGGCATGTGACGGCGAACAATCCGTTAAATCCGACATACTCGGTGATCGCGCCGCCGATGATGGGGCCGAACCCGAACGCCATCGCGCTGCCCGTCGAAATCATCGTAATGGCCCTTCCCCGGCGCTCGTAAGGGATGTAACGGCTTGCCATCACGATCCCCAGTCCGGACATCGTTCCCGCGCCTGCCGATTGCAGAATACGGACGGCCAGCAGCGTGTTGAAGTCGTGCGCGAAGATCCCGATCGCCGAAGAGAGACCCAATATCGTCAAACCGACCAGCAGCAGCCTGCGCAAAGGCAGGCTGTCCGATAAGCGGCTGTAAATGACCGTCGATAAGGCGTATCCGATGGAGTAGCTTGAAATAATCCACGAGCCCATGTCGGCCGTGATATGAAACGTTTCAATAATCCCGGGAATGGATACGTTAAACATCGTGGTATTCATCAGGACGATGAATACGCCGAACATCCAGACCGGCATGACGGTTCTATCATTCATGTTGTCATTCCCATCCCATCTTTGAGCAGGCGGTCAGCGTTTGAGATGCTTATCCGCGTTGTGACTTAATTTTGCAAGCGTTCGTCTCAAGAACTGCACTTCTTCTTCCGATAGCCCATCGACCGCGATGGCCTGTATCCGCTCGTCGATCGGGTTCAAGCGCGCCGCGAGTTCCTTTCCTGCCCCGGTCAGATAGACCAGGGACGACCTTCCATCGTTCGGGTGTGGAGATCGTTGGACGAATCCCCTCTGTTCTAATATAGCCAATATTCGCGTGACGTTCGCTTGGTCTTTTCCGACGCCGAGCGTCAGCTCCTTGATGCTGATCCCGTCCTGCTCGTCCAGCCTCTTCACTAGGCACCATTGCTCGCTCGTGATGCCCGAGGGGCTGAATTCCTGGTTGAAAAGCAGGTTCAAGTTTCGCAGCGTCTTGGTGAGGATAAAACCGACCGCATCATCGAGTTTGATTATCATCGCCTCCCTGGATTACGGGCTCCCTGGAAGGTACCGTGCAATCTTTGTATGTTATAACATGTATATCGGAGCATGTAAATAAGAGCGCGGAAGCCTCCATCGGGCGAAACGCATAAAGAAAGACGGCCGGCTCTCCGCGAGCCGGCCGTCCTTTGTTGCGTTACTGAAGCTGCGCGCAGGCGGCCATGGCACCGCAATGCGCTATCTATGGCCGGCCTTGCGGCGGAACGAGGCGACGCTCCACAGCAGCGCGAGCAGCAGAATGCCGACGCACCAGGCGGCTGCCAGCCAGGCATGATGCCCGATCGGCGAGCCGGTCAGCAGGCTGCGGATCGTCTCGATAACCGGCGTGATCGGCTGATGGTTCGCCACTCCCTGCAGCCATCGCGGCATCGTCGCCGTGGGGACGAACGCGCTGGAGAGGTACGGGAGGAAGAGCAGGATGAAGCCGTACCCCGACGCTGCGGAGGGCGAGCCCGCGACCAGCCCGATCGCCGCGAACAGCCAGGTCAGGGCGAGAATGAACAAGGCGATGATGCCGATGGCGGCGAGCCATTCCAGGAAGCCGGCGGAGGTTCGGAAGCCGACGAGAAACGCGACGCCGATGACGACGCCGGTCGCCAGCAGATTGCGGGCGAGGCTGGCGGCGACATGGCCGGTAATGACGCTGAGGCTGCGAATCGGCAGCGTCCGGAATCGGTCGATAATGCCGTTCGTCATATCCTGCGAGACGTCGACCGCCGTGCTGGACGAACCGAAGCCGGCGCAGAGCAGGATGATGCCGGGAACGACGTAATTGACGTAATCGCCTCCCGGATCGATCGCGCCGCCAAACACGTACGTGAACAAGAGCATCAGCATGACCGGCAGGACGATGGCCATGATCAGCGCCTCCGTGTTGCGAAGGCTTAGACGGATGCTGCGCCCGACGAAGACGGCGTTGGTGATGGCGAGCGACGTCTTGCGGGCCGGAACGGACTGAACGGTCTGAACGGTTTTCATCGCAAAACCCCCTCGAATGGTTTGGCTTCGGTCAAGGCGACGAATACGTCGTCCAAGCTCGGCTTGCGCAGGCGGATTCGCGTCTCCGGCGAAACCTTGCCGGCGAGTTCGTTGAGCGTTCTCCGAATGTCCTGCAGGCTTCCATCCGTTGCATAGGCGGCGAGGAGCTCTTCGTCGTCGCCCAGCAGCTCGATTCGTTCTTCGCCGATGCGGGACTTGAGCTCCTGCGCGGTGCCTTCCGCGGCGATGCGGCCGCCGGCAATGATCGCGATGCGGTCCGCGAGCTGATCGGCCTCCTCCAGATATTGCGTCGTGAGGAAGATCGTGATGCCCTCGTCCCGCAGCTCCGTAATTTGCTTCCAGAGCGCGCGGCGGCTGACGGTATCGAGTCCCGTCGTCGGCTCGTCGAGGAACAGCACGGGCCGGCGCGCGACGAGGCTGACTGCCAGATCGAGCCTGCGCCGCATGCCGCCGGAGTAGGTTTTGACCAGCTTGCCCGCGCTGGCTTCCAGGTCGAACAGCCGCAGGAGTTCCGATGTTCTTGCGCGGGCCCCGGAGGAGGAGAAACCGGAGAGCCTGCAGATCATGTGCAGGTTCTCCCTTGCGGTCAGCATTCCGTCGACAGCGGCGAATTGACCCGTGAGGCTGATGGACATTTTGACGGCATCCCGTTCCGACGCAATGTCGTGGCCGTTCACGGCGGCCTTGCCTTCATCGGGCTTCGTCAGCGTGGAGAGGATGTTGATCAAGGTCGTCTTGCCGGCGCCGTTCGGCCCGAGCAGGGCGAAGATCGTGCCGGCCGGAACGTCCAGATCGATGCCGTCCAGCACGGTTTGCTGGCCGTAGGTTTTGCGCAAACCTCGAATGGTGATGGCGGTATTCTTCAAGGGGAGTCGCTCCTTTTCGAATAACTGTATAATATATAAACAGTTTATTATGATAACAGTATATTATGCACACAGTAAATGCGCAACGGTTTTTTGGGGCAGCTTCGGAAGGAATTCGCTTGGCTTGTACCTCGCGATCTCCGGCGAATCGATAAGGTGGGCGATCTGGTTACGCCGGGCTTGCACGCATGGACAACTTTACGATTCATAAATGGTGTTGACGTAAGCCGAAGGGGTTGCTACAATAAACCTCAGTAAAGGACTCGGCATTATCAATAACATACTTAGTTGACCGGCCAACCGGAGACACGCGATTCAAGCGATGTCTCCTTTTTTGCGTTTACCGGTACTGTACCGGAAGCGTACCGCAGTGCCGAGCGAGGAGAGAACAAGATGAATATTCGCAAAATAGCCGAGATGTGCGACGTGTCGGTATCGACCGTGTCGCGCATTCTGAACAACAAGCCGGACGTCAACGCGGAGACGCGGGAGAAAGTCATCCGGTTCATGAACGAGCACGGGTTCAGGCCCACCGTGGTGACGAACCGGCAGGAAACGGTCGGCATCGTGACGCCGGTCGTGTCGTTTCCGGAATACATGGGAGAGCTGATGAACGGCATCATGGAGAAAGCCTATTCGCTCGGTCTCTACCTGACGCTGGTCCCTTACGAGGGCAGGGCGTTCAAGGACGCCGGCTCCGCTGCGCATTTTTGCCGCTCCAACGGGTTCAAGGGTCTGATCGCGATCAATCCGCCGCTGCAATCGTCCCTGCCGCAGGCGCTCGTCGCGGGCGGTATCCCGCATGTCGTCGTGGCGGCGTCTTATCCGAACTCGGACGTCTCCTGGGTCGACGTCGACAATGCCGACGGCTGCAGACAGGCCGTGCGGCATCTGCTCGAATTGGGCCACCGGCGAATCGCGCTGCTTCATGCGCCCGTCGCGCATCCGTGCGAAGCGGACCGGGTTCGGGGCTATTACGAAGCGATGCGGCTAGGGGGGATCGAGGTGGGCTCCGGCTGGGTGCAGGAGCTGGACGCGAACCGCGAGCCGGTCAAGGACACCGTCCGGAAAATGCTGCAGGAAGCCAAGCCCACGGCCGTCTTCTGCTCGACCTACCGCGGCACGCTGGCCGTCAGCGGCGGCCTGCAGGAGCTGGGGCTGCGCATCCCGGAGGATATCGCCGTCGCGGGCTTCGGCGATTACGACGTATCGCCGCTCATGAATCCGCCGATGACGACGGTTCATCAGCCGATCGCGGACATCGGACGAATGGCCGTCACCGTCTTCGATAAGCTGCTGCGGCAGGAAGACTACGCCCGCATTCAGACGTTGCTGCCGGCGCGCTTGATCGTGCGCGCCTCCACGAAGGGGGAATGAGACATGTCAACCGCTTCATTGAGCGAAGGCGCAAAGCCGAAAAAGCTCGGTTTGTTAAGGAAAATATGGCGCGTTCGGCAAGCGTATTTCTTCCTCATCCCTGTCTTCGCCGTGCTCGGCACGTTCAAATACGGACCGCTCGTCGTCGCCGTGCAGAAGTCGTTCTTCGATTGGAACGGCGCGAACGTCGATCGGTTCGTCGGCTTCGCGAATTATGCCAAGGTGCTGCACGATGCGTCGTTCCGGGGCTCGATCGGCCACGCGCTCGCGCTTACGGCCGGCGCGCTGGCCGAGACGCTGACGCTTCCGCTGCTGGCTGCCGTGCTTGTCTTCCATATCCGGCGCAGGCGGCTCGCGGAATGGGTCCGCGTGCTGTTCATCGTGCCGCTGATCGTGCCCGCGCTGGTCGTCATCAAGATCTGGACCTGGGTGTACGCCAGCCAGAACGGCATCCTGAACAGCCTGCTCGAGCTGGTCGGCCTGGACGGCTGGACGCATGCTTGGCTCGGCGAGAGCGGCACTTCGCTCTGGGCGCTCGTCCTCTACAATTTTCCTTGGATCGGCGGTATCTACTTCCTGATTTACTTGGCGGGACTGCTGAACATCAAGGCGGAGCTCTTCGAGAGCGGCAGCCTGGACGGCATGGGCGTCTGGCAGCGATTCCGTTACTTGGAGCTGCCGCTCATCCGCGGCCAGATCCGGCTCGTCGCGCTGCTGGTCGTCATCGGGCAGCTGCAGAACTTCGAGCTTCCGCTGATCCTGACCGGCGGCGGTCCCGGCGAATCGTCGCTGACGCCGGCGCTCTATCTGTACGACCGGGCCTTCACCTATAACGAGATGGGGTATGCGTCGGCGCTCGGCATGGTGCTGTGCGTCGGCATCCTCATCGTGACGCAGGCGATCCAGAAGGTATTCAAATCTTCCGAGACATCGGGTTAGGAGGCGGGCGCGCATGAAGATCAGAACGAATCTCCGGACGGCGGCGCATTATGCCGTCGTGTCGGTGCTGCTGCTAGCCACCCTGTTCCCGTTCTATATGACGTTAATCAATTCGTGGAAGCACCGCAGGGACTTATACGAGCATTTCTGGGGCTGGCCGACGCATTTCTATGCCGACAATTACGCAACCGCCGCCCGCTATTTGCTGCCGTACATGCTGAATTCGGTCATCGTCGCCGGCGGCATCGTGCTGGTGGTGCTCATCCTGTCATCGATGGCGGCTTTCTCCTTCGCGGCGTACGACTTTCCGGGCAAAGGGCTGCTGTACGTGCTGGTCATCATGATGATGATGATTCCGGGCTTCCTGCTGCTCGTGCCGCAGTTCGTGCTCGTGAAAGGCATGGGGCTGCTCGACTCGTACGCCGGCCAAATCTTCCCGCCGGCCGCCGTAGGCTCGGCCATGGGGACGATGCTGATCCGGGAGTTCCTGGCGGGACTGCCCGCCGGCTTATTCGAGTCGGCGCAGCTCGACGGGGCCGGCTCGTGGCGGATCTACAGCCGAATCGCGCTCCCGCTGGCGAAGCCGATCCTGTCGGTCGTCGGCATTCTGACGGCCATCAGCGGCTGGAACAACTACATCTGGCCGCTTGTCATCATCTCCGACGAGAAGCTGAAGCCGGTCATTCTGGTGCTCGGCACCATATCCGGCACGATCGAGCAGGGAATGGGGCTGCAGCTGGCCGGGTACGCGTTTGCCTCCCTGCCGTTTCTCGTCCTGTTCCTGTTCGCGACCAAGCCGTTTATCTCGGGTCTCACGTCGGGAGCTATAAAAGGTTAAGAGGCAGCAGACGATCCGATTTCGAGCAGGAGGTGACCCTATTGCTTCCGTAAGCGGGGAGCAGCACGCGCTTGAGCCGATGAAATACGCAACTCAATACGAACAAGACTCAATACCTACTAAGAACGAGACGCAGCACCTACTAAGAACAAGATTCAATACCTACTAAGAACGAAACGCAGCAACTACTAAGAACGATAGGAGAGATTCATCCATGTCATTCCTTTCATTGAAACGCATGCAAAAGCCGGCGGTCCTCGCCCTCGGAGCGGCCCTGCTCGCGGGCTGCTCGAACAACGCGGCGCCAGCCGGCCAGGCGGACCCGGGCGGCGGCAGCGAGGCCAACGGCTCGGGAAAAGCCAAGCCCGTCATCCAGTTCACGACCAGCAAGAGCAAGATCGAGGACGACAACAAATTCTACGAGAAGCTCGTCGGCGACTACAACGCCAACCCGAACGCCAAGGCCGAAGTGAAGCTGACGCTCGCCAACTGGGGCGATGACGGAACCGCCCAGCGTACTTGGGTGACGACGCAGCTGATCGGCAACAATGCGCCGGACCTGTTCCAATCCAAGTACCTGTGGTCGCAGGAGGATTACGGCAAAGGACTCGTCGCCGAGCTGACCGGCGATCTCGCGCAGCCGAATCCATACGCCGACGGCGCGGACTGGCGCGGTACGCTGTCCGATACCGTCATGGCCAATATGTTCGTGCCCGGCACCGACAAGTTCGCGGGCATTCCCACGTACTCCGCCACGATCCGGTTGTTCTACAACAAGGACCTGTTCGACAAGGCTGGCGTCACGGCGCTGCCGGAGACATGGAACGATTTTCTGGCCGCGCAGGACCTCATCTTGAAGTCGGGCGTGACGCCGATGGCGATCGGCTTCGCCAAGCAGGGCGGCGACCGGCCGGACTGGATGCTGCGGTATTTGTCCGACCAGACGGTCGAGCAGCTGGTGCCGAAGATGGACCTGGACGGCAACAAGCTGGTCGGCTCCAACGAGATCGTCGCGGCGATTGACGGCGGCCTGCTCGACTTCGCCAAGGAACCGTGGAAGGACGTATTTCCGATTCTGAAGGATTGGACCCGTTTCTGGCCCAAAGGGTTCAACGGCGTCACCGTGGACGACGCGGCCGAGATGTTCCTGCGCGGCGACGCGGCGATGATTCTCGCCACCCCGGACTTCACCAAGCAGCTGGAGGGCATGAATTACGGCGTCATGCGGGTGCCGCATCTCACGAAGGAGAATCATCCGATGGCCGAGAACAAGTATTACGAGGTGGCTTCCGGCAATCCGGACGGCGTCTACGTCATGCCGAAGACGATCTCGGCGGAGAAGAAAGCGGGCGCCGTCGATTTCCTGATGTACTTGACCTCGCCGTCGGTGCAGAAGGCAATCGCCGAGCAGCTGTTCCGGGTGCCGGTGCTGAAGAATGCCGATCTCCCCGAGAATATCAAGCAATTCCTGGCGGTCAACGAACCGTTCAAGATGAACCTGTTCGGGCCGGCGTTCAGCAAGAACCTGTACGACACGTTCGGAAAAGACGGGCAGCTGTATCTCGACGGATCGATGTCCTTGGACGCCTTTCTCGGTAAAATGAACGGCGTAGCGAAGCAGGAGGCGGACGCGCTCAAGCAGTCTCAGGGCTGGAACGAGGCGAACGGCTACGGAACCAAAAAATAACGGCAATGCGGCAAAAGGAGCGGCTTATGAGCACCAATCGAAAAAGACCGAACGTCATCGTGTTTTTCACCGACCAACAGCGCTGGGACACCACCGGCATCCACGGCAATCCGCTCGGCTTGACGCCGAATTTCGACCGCATGGCGCAGGAAGGCACGCACGCGGCGCATTCCTTCACCTGCCAGCCCGTGTGCGGCCCCGCGCGTTCCTGCCTGCAGACCGGCAAACACGCGACGTCGACGGGCAGCTACCGCAACGGCATCCCCCTCGCGGAAGGCAACGTAACGCTGGCCGAGCATTTCGCGGGGGCCGGTTACCGCACCGGCTACATCGGCAAATGGCATCTCGCGGACGAGGAGCCGGTTCCGGCCGGCAAGCGGGGCGGCTACGATTATTGGCTCGCGTCCAATACGCTTGAATTCTCGTCGGACAGCTACGACACCGTGATGTACGACGGGAATAATCAAGCGGTGAAGCTGCCGGGCTACCGGGTGGACGCGATGACGGACGCGGCGATCCGGTTTATCGACGGGAACCAGGACGATCCGTTCTTCCTCTTCCTGTCGTACATCGAACCGCATCATCAGAATCACCTGGACAATTACCCGGCTCCCGTCGGCTACGAAGGCCTGTATGCGGGACGGTGGACGCCGCCGGACTTGGCCGCGCTCGGAGGCACCGCCGCGCAGCATCTCGGCGGATATTACGGCATGGTCAAGCGGCTCGACGAGGCCCTCGGACGGCTGAACGATGCGCTGCGGAGCCTGGGACTTGCCGAGGATACCGTGATTCTGTTCACGTCCGATCACGGCTGCCATTTCAAAACCCGCAACGCGGAGTACAAACGCTCCTGCCACGACAGCTCGATCCGCGTGCCTACGGCGCTCATCGGTCCGGGATTCAGCGGAGGCGGCAGGCTGAAACGGCTCGTCAGCCTCGTCGATCTGCCGCCGACGCTGCTCGACGCGGCATCCATTCCGGTGCCGGATGAGATGGAAGGCCGCTCGCTGCTCCGGGAGCTCCGGGGCGAGGCGGACGACGAGCCGAACGACGTGTTCGTGCAGATCAGCGAAACGCAGGTAGGCCGGGCGCTGCGCACGCCGCGCTGGAAGTACAGCGTGTCGGCGCCGGGCAAGAACGGATGGGACGAAGCGGCATCGGATACGTACCGCGAGGAATTTCTGTACGATCTGGAGGCCGACCCGCACGAGCTGGCGAACCTGATCGGGCTGGACAGCTACAACGAAGTGACCGCCGGGCTGCGGGAACGGCTGCTGGAACGCATTCGGGAGGTGGAGGGCGCTTCTCCCGTTATCGAGCTGGCGGAGAGCAGGCCCTCGGGGCAGCGGCGTGCTTCTCTGCGCTAGCCGGCGTGGCGGCAGCCGGTGCGGGCTGCGCACGGGAGGGCTGGAATCGTTGGATTCCAGCCCTTTTCGGCATTCCGGGAAGTTAATCATCGCGCTGCTGGTTGCCAATGCATGCCGGTGCCGTCATATTTGCGAGAATGAACGTAGCAGCACCTCTCAGCAGACGTAACGATTGTACGGATCGCTATTCGGCTCAAAATGCCCATTCTAGAACGCTAACGGTTACCAGGAGGCTTATTGCATCATTTTTCCATTAAATCCATGCCTATGCGCCAAATAACCTCCGTGACAATCGTTAGCGTTTTATAAGCAGCGATTTTCGCGAAATAGCAACGCTGACAATCGTTAGGCGTCAGGGTGAAATTACGTTGAACGAGAGACGGCCGGAGCCTGGCGCGGTCTAGAATTGCGTGCGGGTGTAAGGAGCAGCAGCCGGGCACGGTCGGGTGTTAGGATCATGTAAGTGTCAGTTACAGGTGCCGAGCACGAGGGGCCGGGTGCCGGGAGCAGGTGCCAGGCGTGGCGCGATCTGGTGTTGCGTGCGGGTGTAAGGAGCAGCAGCCGGGCACGGTCGGGTGTTAGGATGATGTAAGTGTCAGTTACAGGTGCCGAGCACGAGGGGCCGGGTGCCGGGAGCAGGTGCCAGGCGTGGCGCGATCTGGTGTTGGGTGCGGGTGTAGGGAGTAGCAGCCGGGTACGGTCGGGTGTTAGGTGCAGGTGCAGGATGTAAGTGTCAGTTACAGGGGCCGAGCACGGGGGCCGGGTACTCGTGCATGGTACCGGGCACGGTACTGGGTGCCGACTGCCGCGCGTCGCCCTTCGCGCGGCGCAGCGCTCACAGCCGATGATGCTCGCGGTAACGGGAAGGGCGCATGCCCGTTGCCCGCATGAAGCTACGGCTGAGCGAGAAGCCGTTCTCGTAGCCGCACGATAAGGCGATCCGGTCGAGCGTCCAGTCCGTGGTGAGAAGCAGCTTCCGTGCTTCGGCGATGCGCAGCGACAGCAGGAACTGCTGCGGTGCGATGCCGTACGCACGCTGGAAGCGGCGGGTGAACTGGACCGGCGTCAAGCCGCCGCGCGCGGCGGCTTCGCCAAGCGCGGACTTCGCGCCGACATGCGTCCGCAGCCAGGCAACGGCCGTATCCATCTCGGCATCGGAGGGCGGTGAAGTTTCTTCGCGCTTGCCGGCCGCCTCCAAGCATTGCAGCCAAATATCCGCCCCGTAGTGCGCGCCGTACGGACCCCAATCGGCGGCTTCGTGCAGCGGCAGCGCCTTGAGCCGTGCCAGATCATGATGCAGCCTCGCGGCATCGGCGATGCGCACCCTGCCCTGCGGCAGGCGGGATACGTCGTCCGTCCTCAGATTGAAGCTGATGAACGCGAAGGAAAGCGGTTCGATCACCTCCCGCTCGAAGCGGACACGCGGCGGGCAGACGACGACGTCGCCGGCTTCGGCCGTCCCTTCGCTGCGCTGAATTCGATATCGGAACGAGCCGGCTTCCACCGCGAACATCACCCACTTGTCGTAGGTATCTTCCGCGAGCTGAAACGTTTCTTTGCGATGCCAATACGTCCATTCGGTATCATCTGGAAAAGGGTAGGGCCATGTCTCCTGCATATCGGCACCTCGCATGAAAGTAAAGGTATGGCATGAGAAAATACAGCCATTCCATAGTAGTTCCCTTCATTGTAGCATGAAATTAAAGTCTTATTCCTACTAGTGGAGGGGTTTCGGATGTTGGAGCAAACTGTAAAAACGGATATCGTCGTCATCGGCGGCGGATTGGCCGGCGTATGCGCGGCGGTAGCTGCGGCAAGGCTCGGCCAAACGGTCTCTCTCGTGCAGAACCGGCCGGTGCTCGGCGGCAATTCGAGCAGCGAGGTTCGCGTGTGGGTATGCGGCGCGACGGCGCACGGCAATAACCGGTTCGCCCGCGAGACGGGCATCATGGGCGAGATGTTCGTGGAGAACCAGTATCGGAACATGGAGGGGAATCCGTATTTTTGGGACCTCGTCGTACTGGAAACCGTCAAAGCCGAGCCTAACATTCAGCTGTTCCTGAACACGGACGTGCATGAAGTGGAGGCGGAAGGTCCGGCGGAAGACCGGCTGATCAAATCCGTTACCGGTTGGATGATGGGCTCGGAGCGGCGGATCCGCTTCGAAGGCGAACAGATTCTGGACTGCACCGGCGACGGGCTGGTCGGTTTCCTGGCCGGGGCGAAATACCGGATCGGTCGGGAAGCGAAGGCCGAATTCAATGAGGACTGGGCACCTGAGGCAGAGGACGGCATTACGCTGGGCAGCACGATTTTGTTCTATTCGAAGGATGTCGGCCGTCCGGTCAAATACGTTCCGCCTTCTTTTGCCAAGGATATCACGCAGACGAGCATTCCGATCCGGCGGGTCATCCGCAGCGGAGATTCCGGCTGCCACTACTGGTGGATCGAATGGGGCGGCGAGCTGGACACGGTGCACGAGAACGAGCGCATCCGCGACGAGCTGTGGTCCGTCATTTACGGCATCTGGGATTATATCAAGAACTCGGGCCAATTCGAAGCGGACAACATGACCTTGGAATGGGTCGGCTCGGTTCCGGGCAAGCGGGAATACCGCCGTTTCGTCGGCGACTACATCCTGAATCAAAACGACATCGTCGAACAGCGGCCGTTCGAGGACCGGGTCGCGTTCGGCGGCTGGTCGATCGACCTACATCCGCCGCAGGGCATGTATGCCAGCGAGGACGGCTCGAAGCATTTCCATTCGGACGGCAATTATTCCGTTCCGTTCCGTTCGCTCTATTCCGCGAACGTGCGCAATCTGCTGTTCGCCGGACGCAATATTAGCGCGTCGCACGTGGCGTTCGGCACTACCCGCGTCATGGCGACCTGCGCCGTGATCGGCGAAGCGGCCGGGACGGGGGCCGCGCTGTGCGTGCAGAAGGGCATTACGCCGAGAACGCTGCATGCGGAGCATCTGCAGGAGCTGCAGCAAACGCTGCTTCGGCAGGACGCCTCGGTTATCGGACTGCGCAGCGAAGACGCGGAGGACTTGGCGCGGCGGGCTTCGGTCGACGCCTCGAGCGCGCTGACGCTGGAGCAATGGCCGCTGGAAGGGGAAGCAGGAACGACGGCCGCGTACGTACTGGAGAAGCCGATCGGCATGATCGTGCCGGTCGACCCGAGACTGGATACCGTGGAGCTGCTCGTCGACGCGGACGAGGACACGGAGCTTGTCGTCGAACTGTGGGAGACGGGCCGCGAGGAGAATTACATCCCGCATCGCTTCGTGTCCAGGCACAGCTGCCGCGTAGCCGCCGGAGAGAAACGGTGGGCCGCCATCGACGCGAGCGGGGCGCAGCTGCCCGCGGCGCCGTGCAACGCGTTCCTCGTCGTTCGCGAGAATCCGTCGCTGCGCCTGCATGCCGCGGAAGGGAACGTTTTCGGCCTGCTGGGCTTCGAATACCACGGCGCGATGCCGTTCGAGAAACACGACGAGGAGAGCCAGCGCGTCACGAAATGGCGCCCCGGGAATTTCCGGCGCAAACCGTTCTGCATCAAGCTGTCCCCGGGCACGGATGCGTATTCGGCCGCCAAAGCGATCGATGGCTTCACGCGTCCGTTCGGCGGACCGCATCTGTGGATGTCGGCGGCGGTCGGCGGCGGACAGGAAGCTTGGCTGCGCCTGCAGTGGACGGCTCCCGTCAACATGCGGTCCATCCACTTGACGTTCAACGACGACGTCAACGAGGATCTGATCAACCTGCATCACCATACGACGCCGTTCCCCGTCCTGCCGGAGCTGGTCAAGGATTGCCGGATCGAGGCGCTGGTCGGTGACGAATGGACCGTGCTGGAGCGGATCGCAGACAACCGCCGGCGCAAAAGAGTCGTGCAACTTCCGGCCGCCGTTGCCGCCTCCGCGATTCGGGTCGCGGTCGAAGCGACCAACGGCTCGCCTTTCGCGCAGCTGATCGAGATTCGGGTGTACGGGTAAAGCGACGCTGCATCTCCAGACTGGCACCGCGAAAAAAAGCCACTGCAACCACGTTAATTATTCATGTGGTTGCATTGGCTTTTTGCTTTCATAAGGGTTCAGCTCAGCATGAGCAGCTCCTTGATTTCATCCTCGGTCAGCAGGGCGAGCGGCTCCTCGCCGGGACGAACGACTTCGTCGATGAGGTTTTTCTTGCGTTCTTGGAGCTCCACCATTTTGTCTTCGACGGTACCCTCGGCAACGAGTCGGATGACCTGCACGACGTTCTTCTGCCCGATGCGATGCGCGCGGTCCATGGCTTGCTGCTCGACGGCCGGATTCCACCACAAATCATAGAGAATGACGGTGTCCGCGCCGGTCAGGTTGAGGCCCGTGCCGCCTGCTTTGAGCGAGATCAGGAACAGGTCGCCTTCGCCGGCGTTGAACCGGTCGCTCAGCTCGATGCGCGCGCTCGGCGGCGTGCTGCCGTCCAAGTAGAAATAGGGAACCTCCCGCCGGATGAGCTCCGAGCGGATCAGCTTCAGCATCTCGACGAACTGCGAGAACACGAGCATCCGCCGACCTGCCGCGCGGCATTCTTCGATGAGGTCCAGCAGCTGTTCGAACTTGCCCGAGCTGCCCGCGTAGTCGTCGACGAACAGCGCGGGATGGCAGCACAGCTGGCGAAGCCGCGTGAGGCCGGCCAGGATACGGATGCGATTCTTGTTCAGCGTATCCTTGTCCAGATGCTCGAGTGCCTCGACCCGCAGCTTCGCGAGGTACGCGGCGTACAGCCGTTTCTGTTCCGGCAGCAGCGCGGACGCCTGGACCGACTCGATCTTCGGCGGAAGCTCCTGCAGCACGTCGGCTTTCACCCGGCGCAGGAGGAAAGGGCGCGCGCGCTTCGCGATCGTCTCCCGAGCGAGCTCGCCGAACGCCTTTCGGCCCGGGAACAGATCCGGCGAGACGGCGTCGAACAGGGACCACAGCTCCTCGAGCCGGTTCTCGACCGGCGTGCCCGTGAGCGCGAAGCGATTGCGGGCCTGCAGCAGCTTCACGCTCTGCGCCGTCTGCGTCGCATAGTTCTTGAACGCCTGCGCTTCGTCGAGAATCAGCGTGTGGAACGACAGCGCCGCATAATCGACGACGTCACGCCGCAGCAGCGGGTAAGACGTAATCAGAACGTCGGCAGAAGATTGGCCGGCGAGAATGGCATCCCGTTCCGCTTTTGTCCCGTCCACGACGGCCGCCCGAATATGCGGCGCGAACTTGCGTATCTCGTTGCGCCAATTGTAAGTCAGCGAAGCCGGCGCCACGATGATGGCGGGCAGCCGCTCCTCGCGAATGCTCGGCAGCATGGACGAGAGGAAAGCGATGGCTTGCACCGTTTTGCCGAGGCCCATGTCGTCCGCGAGAATGCCCCCGAACCCGTAATGCGCCAGCGTGCGCAGCCATTGGTAGCCGTAGGCCTGGTAGTCCCGCAGCGGATGGCGCAGCCCGTCCGGCTCGGGGAAATCAAGATTTTCCGGATTGCGCAGGTTATCGAGCAGCCGCCGGAAAGCCTTGTCCAGCTTGACCGTGCCTCCCTGCCGGGGGGCGTCGATCAGGTGCAGGCCGCGGAACAGCGGGATGTGAATGCCCGAGGCGCGCAGGTCCTTGACCGTGATCCGGCCTTCGTTGATGAACCGGATGACTTCTTTCATCTCGTCGCTGTCCAGCGGCAGGAGCGCTCCGGTCGGCAGGCGGTGGTAGGTTCTTTTCTCGTCGATGGACTTCAGGATCGCCTTGATCTCCGATTCCGGAATGCCTTCGATGTCGAACTTGACGTCCAGCCAGTTGCTGCGTTCGTTCAGCGTGAGCATGACGTTCGGCGGCGTGCTGCCGAGATGGATGCGCGTCCGGACCGCGGAGGTGGCGTGAACGGTCAAGAGCTTCTCCAGCTGCGGCACGACGTGGAAGAGAAACCGGTACTCCCGTTCCTCGTCCCCCAGAAAATACCCCGCCTCCGTCTTCGCCATCGCCGCTCCCTCCATCAAGGCGAGGATCCGGCGTTCCTTCTCGCCGTCCCGCACGAGAATCGGGCCGCTGCTGCGGGCCTCGTGCTCCGTCTCGAGCGGATTGATCACGAGGTCGCCGTAATGGAATTCGAGCGCCGCGAGCAGCCGGTCGCGCACGCGGTCGAGATACAGCTTCGCCCGCAGGGGGCGCTGCGTAATCCGTTCGGCCACGGAATCGGCGATGCGAACGCTGCCTAGCTTCAGCAGGCCCGGCATGACCCGATCCATGAACGGCTCGATCTGCGCCGGCGGAAGCGGAAGCTGCCCGGGCTCGACCGAGCGATCGAGCAGTTCTTGCAGCTCCAGCAGCCGCGCGCAAGCTTCGGGCGTCTCCCGCAGCAGCTTGCCTTCGGCGAGGACGAGTCCGTAGGCGTCCAGGATGGTCATATCCGACAGCCCCTGCACGCGCAGCCGGCAGCCGGTTCCTTCGGTTTCTTCTTCGAGCTCGAAATGCAGCGGCAGCCGCTCGTCCGCGACCGCGACGGTCGCGTAGACGACCTTATCCAGCTCCATCACCGCGGAAGGCGCTCCGCACAGGGCGATGAGGAACGGTTCCCACGCCGCGGGCGGGACAGGCAGCATCCGCTCCCCGCTGAGGGGAGCGGCATAAGCGGCATGGATGCCGCCTGTTTCGCGGTATAGGCGCTCTTGCCGTTCCATGGCGACGAGCTGCTCCAACACGGCATAGTCCGCTGGCTGAAAGCAGTGCAACCGCGGGTCGTACGCGACCGACTTGGAAATGTCATAAGGCTCGCCCTCCGCAATGCACTGCAGGAAGGCGCGAATGTCCGGCACGATCACCGGCCGCTTCGCGCCGGCCCGAATCTCGACGCCGAGCATCCGTTTCCCGCGGCTGTACGTGAACGGCTTGCAGACGAACGTCAGGTCTAGCGGCGCGCGCGTATCGAACCGCGTCCGCGACGCGGGAACCGAGCGCCGCTCCGCCAGCGGCGAGAACATCGCGAGCAGCCCTTGGGCCAGCCCGTTCGCGCGCTCGGTTTCCCTGCTGCGCGCGCGGTCATCGCGTTCGGCGTCGCGTTCATCGCCGCGACCGTCTCCCTCGAAGCGGCGGCTGCCGGATCCGGCAGCCGGCCCATGCCGATCATCGTCGCCGTCGTCCCCGCGATCGGCAATCGCGCTGCTGCCGGCGAGGCGCTTCGAACCGCCCATGCCGGCGTTCCCGCCGCCGCGGCGCCCGGCGAGACCGCTCGAACCGGCATGGTCCAGGTCCGCGGCCTCATCGCCGCGATGGCTGCCTCGTTCGGCCGTGCCGGCTATTCCGTTCTTGCCGGAAGCTCTCGCTTTCTTCGCTGTCTTCCCGGCGGTTCCGATCGCAGCTCGCCCCTGTCTAAGAGCAGGCGAATTCGGCGCCCGGCCAGCTTGCTGGGCGTCGTGAATGAGCAGCAGCACCGCGGCGATGTGGGAGCAGTATTTGTCGTAGGAGGACAGCGAGGGGCAGGTGCATTTGGCGGAGACGTCGCCGTCATCGTCGATCCGCAGCGTAACTTCGAAGCTCTCCTGCAGCTTGACGGAAGCTTCGCATCTACCGGCGTCAACGTCGTAATACGTCACGGCGACTTTGCCGCTGCGAAATGCGGCCTCGCCCCTTTTGTATGACAGCTGACCGCACATCGATTGAATGGCGGCCAACGTTAACGGGTGGTTCATGCGGCGGTCAGCCTCCTTGTGAATGTATTCCTGTTAGCGGCATGGCGCTCATGCCCGCGCATCTCTCGACGCTTGCCTGCGATAGTCGGACGGGGTGAATCCCGTGAAGCGCTTGAAAAAAATGCTGAACGTATGAATGGACGAGAAATACAGCTCCTCCGCGATTTGCGTCACCGGCTTATCCGAGGCGCGGAGTTCGAATTTGGCCTTGTCGAGGCAAAGGCTGCGCATGTATTCGCCGACCGGCATGCCGATCGCGCTCTTGAACTCGCGCGCGAGATGGGAGCGGCTGATCGGGATGGACCGGGCGATCGTTTCAATATCGTGATCGTAGCGGATTTCGCCGTGCAGCCGGTTCATGACCGCGATGACGGCGCTGCCGAGCGGGTTCGGGAGCGCGTCCGTCCGCTGCGCGGCGCCGTCGTGAAACAACCGCGACACGGTCACGAGCAGCTGCAGGAACAGCCCCTCCGCCATCTGAAAGCTGAGCCGGCGGCGCAGGCGCACCTCGGTCAGCAGCTGCCTGAAGATCGTTTGGACCGCGCCGTCTTCGTCCCGTACGACGCGCCCTGCGCCGAGCTGATAGAAATCCGGCTGCAGCGCCTTCATCCACTCCAGCTTGAAGCCCATATAGATGAGGCGGAACGGTCCATCCTTGCCCGCAAGTCCGTAGTGCGTCTCGCCCGGCTTGGTCAGCCACAAGTCGCCGGCTTGAATGGGATAACGCGTCTTGTCGATCTGGTACTGTCCGTGACCCTCGTCCAGATAGCACAGCTCGAAATGGTCATGGTAATGCGACGTGGTCGCCCAATTCGGCATCAGCTGCTCGCCGATATAATAGAGATTGCTCGATTGCGCGTCGAACGGCAGCTCCGCGCGATATTCAAGCTCGTTCTCGACGAGCAGCGGCAGATGCGGCGCCTGGTCGCGGTAAGGCGGCGCGTCGGCGCTCCCCGTTATCGGAGTGCTCCCTGCGCGCCTTGCATTTCCTGAGCTTCTTGCGTTCGGCAAGGTCATCCTTGTTCGGCCTCCACGTCGTTCTAGGTGCCTTCAGTATACCGTGCCGTCGTGCGGTTTGAAAGCGCAGAGAGGGTCAAAAGCTTTAAATTTCTGCTTGAATACAGCAAAGACGGCCTTCGCTTCTGCCTCTAAAATGATAATTAACGGCGCATGACCAATCGATAAGAAAGCTTGAGGTGCGAAAGGATGACGACGATGCAAAAGCAAGTGAACGCGGCTTGCCTGCCGACGCCGGAGGATGTGGCGTTCTTCGATCGGAACGGCTACTGGCTGTCCCCGGTCATTTTCTCGGAGGAAGAGCTGGCGGCGATCAAGAATCATCAAGACCGAATCTACCGCGCGGAATTCGAGACGGGGCGCGAGCCGGTCTGCAACTGGCTGGAGGGCGTGGACAATCCGCGTTCGCTGCGCAAAACCGACAACTCGCACTGGTCCGACTCCGTCCTCCGAGGCGTGGCGACGAACCCTACGATCGGGGAGATCGCGGGCAGGCTCATGCATGCGGACCAGATCCGGCTGTGGCATGATCAGCTGCTGTACAAACCGGGCAGAGGAGCGGGTCGCGAGACGGCGAACGTCGGCTGGCATCAGGATTTTGCTTACTGGCAGTGCGCGAAGGAGCCGACGCTGATTACGGCGTGGGTTGCTTTTACCGACGTCGACCTCACCAACGGCTGCATGCAGATGGTGCCGCGCAGCCATCAGTGGGGCCTGCTCAAGATGAGCGACTTCTTCGAGCAAAATATCGAGAAGCAGCAGGCGGACATGGACATTCCGGAGGACGAGCAATTCACGACGGTGCCGATCGTCATGAAAGCCGGCCAAGTCAGCTTCCACCACGCGCTGACCATTCACGGCAGCGGTCCCAATGCGACGGACGAGGCGCGCCGTTCGATGGCGGTCCACTTGATGACGGGAGCTACCCGTTATGCCCAAAGTCCGAAGGGCGACCTGCATTTTAATGCCCGTTTCATGCAGGGCCGCGACGGCGAGTTGTTCGACGGGGACGCCTTTCCGGTGCTGTACCGTGCCGCCGCCGGCGAAGGCCAATAAGTATAAAGCCGTGCAGTTTCCCGCAATCGGGGGCTGCGCGGTTTTTTAGTGCGGGTTTCGAGGTAATAATGACGTATAGGCGGGAATTGATGAAGAAACAGCGAACAGGTATTTATTTTGGGCCAAGCATCATAGTATGCTCTTAAATAAGAATGGAGGCGGGCGCATGAGAACGGTATGTTCGGCCGGAGGGCTGATCGTGAAGGACGATTCGGTGCTGCTTGTGAAGATCGCGCATGGAGCCAATAAAGATTATTGGATGCTGCCTGGCGGACTGGTAGACGAAGGCGAATCGGCGGAGCAGGCTGCCGTGCGGGAGGTTCGGGAAGAGGCGGGCATACAAGCGGAACCGCTTCGCCTGATCGGCGTCAGGACCGGGACGAAAGAAACGGAAGAAGGCCCCGAGCTCGGCATTCATTTGGTTTATGAAATGGCATGGACGGAGGGGGAGGCGGAGGCCGATCTCTCCGAGGTGACGGACGCCCGGTTCCGGCCGATCGACGAGGTGCTCGACGACGAATGGACGATTAATTTGACCAAGGAGTGTCTCCGATCCTATCTTCGGGCTGCGCCCGGTTCCGGCTTGACGAAGCTGCCAGAGCGAATCGAAACGAGAAATAAGTATATCGATTACCACTTGTATACGCTGTAGGATCGCGTTGAAGGAGCGGTCTAGTCCGTTTTCTTATTAAGTTCGGCATGGGCTGAGGGGAGCGGGGACGATGGGCGGAGAGGTTGTCGTGCTGGCGTACGATCCCGAATGGGCGAGGCAGTTCGAGCTTCTGAAAGCCTACGTGCAGCCGGCATTAAGCGATCTGGCGGTCGGCATCGAGCATGTCGGAAGCACGTCCGTGCCGGGTTTGGCGGCAAAGCCGATCGTGGATATCGATGTCACCCTGGCCGCGCCGGCGGATGTGCGAACCGCGGTCGGACGTCTTGCCGAACTCGGCTATGTGCATGAGGGTGATCTAGGCATGGCCGGGCGCGAGGCGTTCATTCCTCCTGCGGGCCTGCCCTGGCATCATCTCTACGCATACGCGGCGGATCATCCGGAATACCGCCGGCATCTATTGTTTCGGGACTATTTGCGAAGCCATCCGGAGGAGGTGCAAGCGTACGGCGAGCTCAAGAGGCGGCTGGTGGAGCGGTTTCGTCACAACCGCGCGGCCTATTCGGAAGCGAAGGGTGAATTCGTGAGCGAAAGGTTGCGGCGTGCGGGGTGGGAGGGCTAGGAGAGTGACGATCTTTGCGGTAGTTATGGTAGTTGACCGCCAACCGCTGACCGTAAACCATGATCTGGCAACCTACGTTTCCAGCCTCGTTCTTAATCGTATTGACTATTTAGGGCATGAAAAAGGGGCGTTCCGGCCAGATTTGGCTCGGGGACACCCCTTTTGTCGTTATACCGTGCCCTCAACTCGGGCCAGTTCCGCCAGAACCAGCGGCTTCACCTTCGTGCCGAGCAGTTCGATGGCATGCAGCACGTCCTTATGCGGCATCGTGCCGACGTTCACGTGCAGGAAGAAGCGCGTGATGCCCAGGTTCTTGCGCAGCAGGACGATCTTCTCCGCGACCGTCTCCGGGTCGCCGAGATAGAGCGCGCCCCGCAGGCTGCGGGCCTCGTCGTAGGTGGCGCGGGAGTAGGGCTGGCCCCAGCCGCGCTCGCTTCCGATCTTGGTCATTTGCGCCTGCGTCGGCTTGAAGAACAGCTCGGCCGTCTCTTCGGTAGAATCGCCGACAAACCCATGGGAATGGGTAGCGATGGGCAGCTTGTCCGGGTCGTGGCCGGCCTGCGCGGCCGCGCGCTTATAGAGCTCGACGAGCGGCGCGAACTTCTCCGGCATGCCGCCGATGATCGCGAAGGCGATCGGCAGTCCCAGCAGGCCCGCGCGAATCGCGGACTGCGCGTTGCCGCCGCTGGCGATCCAGACCGGAAGCGGATCCTGCACGGAGCGCGGGTAGACGCCGAGATTGTCGATGGCGGGACGGTGTCCGCCGCGCCAGCTGACTTTCTCCGAAGCGCGGATGGCGAGCAGCAGCTCGAGGTTCTCCTCGAACAGCTCGTCGTAATCTTCCAGGCTGTAGCCGAACAACGGGAAAGATTCGATGAACGATCCCCGGCCGGCCATGATCTCGGCGCGCCCGTTCGAGATGCCGTCCAAGGTGGAGAACGCCTGGTAGACGCGCACCGGATCATCGGAAGAAAGCACGGTGACGGCGCTCGTCAGCCGGATCCGCGTCGTCATGCCAGCCGCGGCAGCCAAGACGACCGCGGGCGCGGTGCCCGCATAATCGGGGCGGTGATGTTCTCCGATGCCGTAGACGTCCAAGCCGGCCTGATCGGCGACCACGATCTCTTCCACGGCCCG
This sequence comes from Paenibacillus sacheonensis, assembly GCF_009909195.1. Classification (GTDB taxonomy): domain Bacteria; phylum Bacillota; class Bacilli; order Paenibacillales; family Paenibacillaceae; genus Paenibacillus_Z; species Paenibacillus_Z sacheonensis. Next base: position 41,736 of record NZ_JAAAMU010000009.1, on the reverse strand, counting down.
TCGCAGCCGTTCGGCATGGGTGATGACCGCTCCCGTCTCCGGATCCGGCGTCGTTTCCAGAAACGTGCTGATTCCAATCTCCATCGGTTTTGCCAATTCAGCCATTCTTGTTGCCCCCTTCGTTTCCTCTAGTGTACGCAATAACGGCCCGATTCTCAATTACAGGGGGCGGGAGCGGTCGAGCTGCTACGCAGAAGAGCCGCGCTGGGATAAAGAAGGGCGATTGGGGGCGCTTGCGCTCGCCGCGTAACTTCACAGTAACCCTGCGAGACAGGATTCCGCTTCAACCGCCGAGCTTGCTGCGCGATTTCGCGATAGAAACCTAACGGTTGTCAGCGGTGCTATTTCACGTAAATCGCTGCTTATAAAACTCTAACGGTTGTCACAGTTGTTATTTAGCGCATAGGCGTTGATTTAGACGGTAAAATGTCGTAATAAGCTCCCTGGCAACTGTTAGCGATAGAAAATGGGCGTTTTGAGCCGATTAGTCTTCCTCACAACCGTTAGCCGCAGCAGGGCTTGGTTACGTTCATTTCCGCAAGCCGCAGCAGGGGCTCGGTTAAATTCATTTCCGCAAGCGCTGCTCTACTGTTCGGCCATGGACAATCAGTAAACCATGGACAATCCGCGAGTGTTGTTCTTCGTTGTTCTTCGTTGTTCTCTCCGAAGAAAGCGAGCGCAGCCCGTCATTCGGGCCGCGCTCGCTTTATAGCGGGCTAGACGTGTTACGCGTGCCACCCGCCATCGGCTTAGAAATCGAAGTTGTCCGGATCCGGGCCGACGCGGCGATTCTCGTTCAGCGCATCGATTAGAGCCATGTCTTCGCTCGTCAGCTCGAAGTCGTAAATGGCGGCGTTTTCGATGATACGATGCTCTTTCGTGGACTTCGGAATGGTGACGATCCCATTCTGAATATCCCATCGAAGGATGACTTGCGCGACGGACTTGCCGTATTTGGCGCCGATCTCCCGCAGCGTCTCGTTGTCCAGCAGCTCGCCCTGCATAAGCGGGGACCAAGCTTCCAGCTGAATGCCCTGCTCCTGCGTGAAGCGCAGCAGTTCTTTCTGGCTCAGGCGGGGGTGCAGCTCCACTTGGTTGACCATCGGCTTGATCGTCGCCTCCTGCATCAGCTCTTCAAGATGATGGATGTGGAAGTTGCTGACTCCGATCGCTTTCACGCGGCCTTCCTTATAGAGCGTCTCCAGCGCGAGCCAGGTTTCTTTGAATTTGCCTTTCACGGGCCAATGAACGAGGTACAAATCCAAGCTCTCCAATCCGAGCTTGCTCAAGGAAGCTTCGTAAGCGGCAATCGTCGACTCGTAGCCTTGGTCCGCATTCCATACCTTGGACGTGACGAACAGATCCGCTCTGCGCAGTCCGTTCTCCTGCAGCGCTTCGCGGATGCCGCGGCCGACGCCTTGCTCATTGCCGTAGATGGCGGCGGTATCGATGCTGCGGTAACCGTGCTTGATGGCGGCCTTCACCGCTTCGACGAGCTCTTCGCCTTTTTGGACTTTGAATACGCCGAGGCCGAAGCTGGGCATACGTACGCCATTGTGGAGCGTAACGGTATCTTGCAAGTGATTTTTCATCGTATAAACATCCTCTCGTGTTGGCATGCCAATCGTGTTTCTGTTTGTTTGGTGTCTTCATTACTGTTTGTTGATTTAGATTTGGAATTAGAGTGTCCTTCGATTTATGCTTTCCGTAGATCGGCCTGTTAAAAGACTGCTTACGCCTTTTGAAGCCGCGCCTCGGCGTTATCCGTCACTTCAGATGGACTGTTTGCCTGACTCTCCTTGCTATCCTTGCGTTCCAACAGCTTCGCCCATGCCGTCAGCGCGACAGCTGCAGCCACCATCAAGGCGCCGATCCACGTCGTATGAATGAGGCCGATGGAATCGGTTATGAGACCGCCCAAGTAGGCGCCAAGCGCGATGCCGGCATTGAACGCGGCAATGTTGACGGCCGATGCGACGTCCTTCGCTTTCGGAGCGAACCGCTCGGCCAATAGCACGACGTAGACCTGAAGGCCGGGCACGTTCATGAAGGCGAACAAGCCCATGAAGAATATCGTGATCAGCCCGGCAATCATATACGGCGCTGTAAACGACAAGACGAGTAGGACGATGGCCTGCAGGGCAAACATATAGAGCAGCGCCTTCGCGGGGTTGCGGTTCGCCGCCTTACCTCCGATTAGATTGCCGATCGCGATGGCGATTCCATACATAAGCAGGATGAGGGCAACCGTGCTTTCCTTAAATCCCGTTACTTCGTGAAGCAGCGGGGACAGGTAGGTGAACACGACGAACGTACCGCCGTAGCCGAGCGCCGTCATCAGGAAGACGAGCAGCAGCCGGCCGTTCGTTACGAGCTTGACCTGGTCGCCGAGACGAATCCGCGCGCCCCGGCGCAGGCCGGACGGCATCAGCGTCAGGTTGGCGATGAACGCCACGACGCCGATCGCGACGATGGCGAAGAACGCCGCCCGCCAGCCGATCTGCTGGCCGATGAACGTGCCGATCGGCACCCCGGTGACCGTAGCGACGGTCAATCCGGAGAACATGATGGAAATCGCGCTCGCCCGGCGATTTTCCGGTACGAGGTCGGCTGCCAGCGTGGAGCCGATGGACATGAAGATCCCGTGCGAGAATGCCGCGATAACCCGGGCAGTGAGCAGGACGGCAATGCCGCTGGCCGTTGCCGCGAGCAGATTGCCTCCGATGAACACGACCATGATCCACAGCAGGAGCGTTTTGCGCGGGACCTGCGAGGTCAGGGACGTCAAGACCGGAGCGCCGACGGTCACGCCGAGCGCATAGAGCGTCACCGTCAATCCTGCGGCCGTGATGGATATATGCAAATCCTCTGCGATGAGCGGAAGCAGGCCGACGCTGATGAATTCCGTCGTGCCGATCGCAAAGGCGCTGATCGCCAAAGCCAATAAAGCCAACGTGCTGTTGTTTCGTGGGGCAGTCATGATTCTCCTCCTCTATAGCGTTTGTTTGCGGTGACCGGCCGGTGAATGCTATTATACGTGCTAGGGTTAATGGTGAGTAGTACGTACTTTTCCGTGCTATAGGCACTAAAAAGTAACTTTTGCACCACGCGAAGGAGGAGCGGACATGGCGGACGAAACGACCGGGAGGAAGAAGTACAATATCTCCGTGGAGGCCACGCTCGAGGTCATCGGCGGCAAGTGGAAATGCGTTATTCTCTGCCACTTGACCCATGGAAAACGGCGGACGAGCGACCTGAAGCGGCTGATGCCGAGCATTACGCAGAAGATGCTGATCCAGCAGCTTCGCGAGCTCGAAGAGGACGGCATCGTGAATCGGAACGTCTACAATCAGGTGCCGCCGAAGGTCGAGTACGAACTGAGCGATTACGGCCGCAGCCTGGAAGTCGTGCTGAATATGCTGTGCGACTGGGGCGAAAAACATATTATCAAGGAGTATGGGGATAAGGCCGCCGTTCTGGAGGATAATATTCTTAACGACTTGGGCAAAGAGCCGGTGCACGGGTAATATCGGCGGCAGGAACGAGCGTTGGCCGAGTTGTGCTGTCGCGTGCGTTTTGAGGATAGGCTTGGTCATAGGCAATTATTTATTTTCAACTCTAACAGGGGTATTCCAAGGAGCCATCAGGCTCGGGGATACCTCTTTGTCATGTATCATTCCAAGACTCGTGGGAGTTGCTCCAGGTTAAACGCGGTCGGAGGTAGGTGGCCGTCTTCAAGGGACTCGTAATGCTATCGCACAAACCTGATGGTTAATGTTGAGTGAGACTGCCAAAGATGCACCAAGGGTATAATTACGGGGCTCGGGAGGGTAGATAGGCCCGGAAAGTTGCACGAAAGGCATAAATTCAGAGCTCTAAAGGTTAGTTGAAGCTGAAAAGTTGCACGAAAGGCATAAATTCGGAGCTCAGGAGGGTAACTGGGCCTGAAAAGCTGCTCCAAAGGCATAAATTCAGAGTTCCCAAGGGCAGATAGGCCTGAAAAGTTGCGCGAAAGAAATAATTTCAGAGCACCAGAAGGCAGTTGAGGCAAAAAAGCTGCGCGAAAAGAGGAACAAAGAAACGCCGCCCGTCATACGGGCGGCGCCTTCGATTTATTGATCGGCACTTAAGGAGAAGTCGTCGAGATAGATATCGCCGACGATTCCATTCACATACAACAGTACCCGAACCTTGACCGTGCCGGCAGGAGCGATCTTCGAGCCGTGAAGGTTCTCGAAGCCGGACGTCGTCGCGTCGAAGTCCTTCAGCCATTCTTCCGACAGCTGCGCGCCGCCGGCGTCGTAGAAGACCAGCTTCGCCTGCAGTTTGCCGTCGCCGCCGGTTTTGTTCACCTGCACGTAGCCATCGAGCGTATAGGATTTGCCGGGTGCGGCCAACGCATCCTGATAGACGGAGAACCACTGCGCATCGGTCGTAAGAATACGCATCGCGGCGATGCCGGAGCGCTTCGTTTGGTCCGTCCATTGGCAGAGCCATTCTTTCTCGCAGGACCAAATGGCCGTTTTCCAGGAATCGTTATGGTCGTCGAAGCCGGGGTTAAGCAGCAGATTCCCTTGCGGTTCCTCCGGTAGCTGGATGCCTGGGCCGTAGCCTCTCACGGAGAAGTCATCGAGATGAATGACCGCGTTCAAGCCTTCGATATAGACATATACGCGCACCTTGGCCGTATTCGCCGGGGCTTCGATCGCGCCGTAGACGTTGTCGTAACCAAGTGTCGTGCCGTTGTAGACCTTCACGGTCTTATCGTCCAGGATGCTGTCGACCGCGTTCAGGAATTGCAGCCTGACCTTGACCGTCGTGCCGTTGTTCACGGAGATATTCGCATAGCTGTCCAGCATGTACGTATTCCCGGCAATCGCCGGAGCGGAAGCGGATGCGACGCCGAACCAAGCTCCGGTATCCCCGCTGATCCGCAAGGAAGCATCGCCGGATTTCTTCTCGGCCGTATCCCCCGCGCAGTATTGCGCCTGCTCGCAATTCCAGTTCGCCGGCATGCCGTCCGTCAGCGTCTCGAAGCCCGGATTGCTCAGCAAATTATCGGTCATGTTCGGACTCTCGGTGGTCGCCGTGACCGGATTGCTGGCAGGGGACAGATTGAGCGCCGCATCCTCGGCCTTCACCGTATACGAATAGCTTTGGCCTGGCCGCAGGTCTTTGTCTTGGAACGCTGTTCCCGTCGTCGTCCCGACCAACGTCGTTCCCCGATAGATCAGATAGCGGACGACGCCGATCGCGTCCGTAGAAGCGGTCCAGGAGAGATCGACCGTATTGATGCCGACCGCCCCAATCGTCAGGTTGCCCGGAGCAGCAGGTGCCGAAGCATCGGCCGCTTTCGTGCGAACCGCAAGCTTCGCTTTGTCCGATTGGTTCCCTGCTTCGTCTTTGGCCCGGACGATATACGTATACTCGGTGCCAGCCTGGAGCGCAGTGTCGCGGAACCCGTGCGCCAGTCCGCTGACCGAGCCGACGAGATCCTTATCGCGATAGATGTCGTAGCCCGTAACGGCGACGTTATCGGTGGCGGCATTCCAGGATAGGTCGATGACGTTCTCCGTTTGGAAAAGAGAAGCGAGCTGGGCCGGCGCGGACGGATCCTGTTTGTCCTTGTCCGGCTTGCCTTGCAGCGCCGCCTTGACCGCGATGTCCCGGTTGAACGCAGGAACGTTCAGCTTTAAACCCTGCGCGTTCGCGGTTACGGTCTGCTTGGCGATCGTCGTCCCCGCGTACGTATCGTAAAATTCGACCGCGTACTTGCCCGGCGTCAAGTTCGGCACAGTCAGCTGCATGCCGGCGATGCTTGTGCCGCTGCCGGCGTCGTACGTTGCCTGCGGATCGTTGATCCATAGCAGCGCCCGCGATCGGTTTTGGAACGCGCCGGCCTTTGTGCCGTTGCTCTGAGACCCGTAGTCCACGAACGGCATATTGACCAGATATTCTTCTTCCGGCTGAAGGAAGCGGGCCAGACTCTGATACTGCTTCTTATACGGCTGCGGCATGTTGAAGCCGTTCTCGAACGTCCACCATACGTTCGAACCGGCGGCACCCGAACGGAAGAGCGGCGCCCATACGCCATCATGAATATAGTTGGGGAGCTCGGCGTCCGTGCTGACGTCGTTGCCCGTCTTGCCCGCCTCGCCAATGAATATCGGACGGTTTCCGAATTCTCGAAGCCCATTCAAATTCGCTTCCCAAAGCTCGGTAATATGCGAATCCTCCGCATATAAGTGCATATTGACGGCATCGAGCGTCCGCAGACCCTGCCAGGAGGTTTGGGTAGCGTGCTGCTCGACGTGATCCTTCCAAGCGAAGCTCGTCGTCGTCGGGTGTTTGTAGAAGTCCCAGCTTTTCCAGTAGCCATCCAGCGCGGCATGCCAGCTGTCGCGAATATCGGCCGGCGTGTCCACGCGGTTATCGGATTCGTTCCAATACTCCAGCATTCCGAGGGATGTGCTGTAGCCCCAACGCGCGAATACATAGCGCAGCAGCTGCTTCTGATAGGCAATCGCATCCGGATTGTACCAGAAATCCGTATCGTTCTCCTTCCACTGGGAAGTGCCGCCGTTGTCGCTGTTGTAGGCGTGGTAAGCCCAGTCGTACCAGAAGTCGCCGAAGCTGTTCAGCGTCAGCATGACGTACAGGCCGTTCGCCCGGGCCGTCTCCATCAAGGCATCCATGCGGGCCATATTGTCCAGGTTGTAATTGCCGATGCCTTTATACGTCATCGTAATGCCGTTCTGCGTCGTGGAGGCCGGGCCGTATTCCGGGGAATAATTCGACCACCAGGCCGTCAGCCAGACGCGGATCAGGTTCATGTCCGCTGCTTTATATTCGGGCATGGCCGCCAGCGTTTCGGCCGGAGTGCCCCAAGCGTAATTCGTGCCGAGGAGCGTGATTTGCTTCCCGAAGCTGTCGACGAAGCGATCGCCCGATACGCCCATGAAGCCGCGGCCGGCATCGGGCTTCTTGGCGTCGAACTTCAGCTTATCGGAACGCGATACGCCGCTTGCGTCCTTGACCGTAAGGACGAGCTCATGCTTGCCCTGCTGGCGCGGCGAATAGCGAACCGTCCAGTTCGGCGAGGAATCGGAAGCGTAGAATGCCGGCACGACCTCAACCTGGCCGGAAGGCGTCGTGATCTCCGCCTCGGCGTCCACGATGTCCGGATCGAACGGATTGCTGTACGCCGTTTCCAAGTTGAAATTGACTTCCACCTTGCCGTACTGCGCGGGCTTGGCCGTGTTCAGCGTCACGTTCTTAATCGGCGTACCTTGCCCCGGTTTGGCGGAAGCGCTTACAGATTCGGCCTGCGCGGCGCCGCTGCCGACCGCCGTAAGCAGCAGGCTCAAGACCAGCGCCAAACACACCTGCTTCCAATGCATCGTTCGTTTCTTCATTAATCGATACCTCCCGCGATAGTGTTGCATGTGAGGCCGCTGCGGATTCTAAGAGGCGCCTTTCCTGTCCTCTTCCTCATTTTGCGTTGGCCGGGAGGCGCCAACAACCATAGAGAGTAGTGATTATAGCCCTACAACGGCAATGACCTGGGTTTATTCCAAGTCATGCGAGAGGGCTTCAAGCGGCGTGCCGAATTTAATCCTCAGCCGATACTGGAGTCGTGAGGTTACATCGGCCTTTTTTATGGATGCATTTGCGCAGCTAGTGGCGGAAGTTCCGAAGAAGGCTGAAGGAGCATCGGCAGCAGTCGTTGTTCAGTGCTCGCGGTCTTCTTGCAGGTCCTCGCGAGCGTATCGCGGACATGCTATGATGAGGAATATCGGAAATTGGAAAAAGAGGAGCGAGTACGTATGTACAATGTAACAAGCATGAAGATTTTAAAACCCGCGGCGGACGTATTCGAGGCATTCGTCGATCCCGAGCGTATCGGAAACTTCTGGTTCTCTTCCAGCACGGCGCGGTGGGAGGCGGGGAAGACGATCGGACTGCGTTACGTCGAGTATAACGCCGAATTGGAGATCCATGTGCTGGAGATCGAAGCGAACTCGGCCATCGTGTACCGCTGGGGCGGGGAGGACAATGTCGTAACGATGAAATTTCGCGCGGTCGATCCGGACACGACGATTGTAGAGGTGACCGAGTCCGGGTTTCGCGAAGACGACCCGAAGCTAATGGCCAAGATGCTCGACAACAAAGAGGGCTGGGTATTCATGCTGACCTGCTTGAAAGGGTACTTGGAGTTTGGGGTTAGCGGGCTTCGGGGCGGGCTTGTGCATGGCTAGGCCGATGCATGGCTAAATAAAGAAAAGGAATGCCGCGCCATGAGGATGAGCGCGGCATTCCTTTTAAGCATGGTCGATATTAAGCGCCACCCACTCTTTCGGCGTCGGCACGAAATCCAGCCTGCGGTGCCGGCCCGCCACCCGCGCGGCGAACGCCAGCTCGTTGCCGTCCGGGTCGTTGAAGTACAGCGACGCCACCGTTCCGCCTTAATCATGCTCATCGCTCTCTTCCATGGCAGGATGCGGCGCGGCGAGCGCCAAGGTGAAGCGATAGCCGTACGCGCTGAAATGCAGCGTATCGCTCATGTTCTTGTCGCCCGAGGTCGAATAAGGAATGCCCTGCCGGCCGAGGGCCGACCGAACGTCCTCCATGTAAGCCATGCCGGCCGCGCCGAAGACGACGTGCAGGTTCGGCGGCAGCGCCTGCAAGGCGATCGGAATCCAGCGGCGCTTCGTGGAAGTCGCGATGACGTGGGCCGTGCCTCCGATCACGAAATTGAACGTATCCGACTCGTCTCTCGTCTGCAGCCCGAGCGTGCGCTTGAGCCATTCCCGAAACGAGACGACGTCGTCGGCAGGCATTCCGGCTTCGCGGAGGTAGAGAATCCGGAGCGGGCCGAATGGCTGAACGACGTCGCTCCGAATGTACGAATGGGCGATCAGCTCGAGCAAATTCCCGTCTCCGTCGCGAAAGTAAACGCTCCGCCCGTTCTCGAATGTCGTTTCCTCTTGGCCGTCGGGCCACTGCAACAGCGGGATCCCCCTTTGCCGGAGGAAGCGCACGCTGTCGTCGAACGCGGAGTAGGGCACCTCGAAGGCGAAATGCGCCGGCGACAGCGGCAGAGCCGCCTCCTCGAAGGTCAGCGTGCAGCGCTCCGTCAGCCGATAACGAATCGTATCGTCCGATTCGTCGATGGCCTGAAGCCCGAGCATCCCCCCATAAAACTGTTTAACGCCCTGAATGGATACGGTCTTCAACCGTAAATCGGCGAAATGGGTAATCATCCGGTTCGCCGCCCCTTTAACCGGCGTCCGCCACGGCAGGCTTCCCTTGTCCGCGGACCAGCTGGGCGAGCGCGAGGAACGAGCCGAGCACGCGGTGGATGCGGTCGTCGATTTCCTGCCCGACCTCGTAGGCATCCTGCGACGCGGATTCGAACCATTTGCGCTGCGAGCCGCCGATCGACAGCCATTCCGGCGAATTGATGCCATGCAGGTTGCGGATGACGGCTTGCAGCTGCTGCAGCGAGCTGACGCCGACCGCGCCGCCGGCGGAGCTGACGGACAGCACCGGCTTGCCGCCGAAATGCTCCTGTCCGAGATGGTCGATCGCGTTCTTCAGCACGCCGCTCATGCTGCCGTGATATTCCGGCGAGGAGAGCACGATGGCGTCGGCTTCGCGCAGCAGGCGCTTCAGCTGGGCGAGTCCTTCGTGGCTGTCATGGGATTCATCCGGCGAGTAGAAGGGAAGCGGGGTACGGTACAGGTCGAACAGCACGGCCGAATGCCCTTTCTGCTCCGCGATGCGCACCAAATATTCCGTGAGCTGCGTGCTCGTGGCCGACTTGCGGTTGCTGCCAGCGATCATGACGATTTTCATGAGCATTCATCCTTTCGAATTGGGAAATGGCGTTGCTTTCCATAAATTCATCTTACGGCACAGGGCGGCAGCGACGCGTCGGCGGGAAGGATGAGGCGCAACGAAAAAACGTCCAGCCTTTTGGCTGAACGCGGCTGCAACTTTAGTCGTAGAGAATCGCGGTTAATCGCCGAATCCTTGTTTGACGGCATAGATGGCGGCTTGCGTCCGATCGGTCAAGCCGAGCTTGTCGAGCAGATGGCTGACATGGGTTTTGACCGTTTTCTCGGTAATGAAGAGCGCCTCGCCGATCTCCTTATTGCTCCGTCCGCGCGCGATGAGCCGGAGCACCTCCATCTCCTTGGGAGTCAGCTGTCCGTAAGACCCCTCCGCCGGCGAGCCGACGGCAGCGCCTGCAACCGGTTGCGCTTCCGGCGAGGCGACCAGGCTCATCAGCAGCCCCGCCGCCTCCGAATGCAGCTCGACCTTGCCGTCATGCACCCGTTTGATCGCCATCACGAGCTCCTCGGGTCCGATATCCTTGAGCAGATAGCCTCTCGCGCCGGCCCGAATGGCGGGCAGCACGTGATCCTGATCAGAGAACGACGTCAGGACGATGACCTTGACCTCCGGATAAGCCAGCTTGAGCCGCTTCGTCGTCTCGATGCCGTTCAATACGGGCATGTTCAAATCCATGAGGACGACGTCCGGCCGAAGCGCTTCGGCCCGTTCGATCGTCTCCTCGCCGTTCGCGGCTTCCCCGACCAGCTCGATATCCGGCTGGGTCGCCAGAAACACCTGCAGCCCTCTGCGGACCATCGCGTGGTCGTCGGCCAGCAGCAATCTAATTGCCATGGACGATCACCTCCTCTTGATTACTCGTTTGCCGGCAGCGGGATCGCGGCTTCGACCGTCGTTCCGCCCCTGTAGACGCTTGCGAGCGCGAAACGGCCGCCGAGCGCTTCCGCCCGCTCGCGCATCGTCGCCATGCCGAAGGAGGGAGCGCCCTCCGCGGGCCGTTTCTTCTTCGCGATGCCCCGGCCTTGGTCGGCGATCTTCAGCACCGCTTGCCGCGCCTCGATCCGCAGCGAGACCATCGCATCCGCGGTTCCGGCATGCTTGCTTACATTGTTCAGCGCCTCTTGCCCGATTCGCCACAGCGCTTCCTCGACGTGCCGCGGCAGCTCGCATACGTCGGTCACCTCGGCATGCACGCGCAGCTTCAGCTTCTCGCCGTAGACCTGAAGCGCCGTAACGAGGCCTGCCTCAAGGCCGGCGGGACGGAGCTGCATGATGAGCGCGCGCATCTCCTTGAGCGCCGATTGGGAGAGGGCCTGCATGTCCCCGACCGACTGCAGCGCCGCGTCGGGCTGGCTTCCCTTGAGCAGGCTCTCCACGCCTTTGGCCGTCATCGAAAGCGAGAACAGCATCTGGCAGACGGAGTCATGCAAATCGCGGGCGAGCCGATTGCGCTCCGCGAGGCGCGCGAGCTCCCGCCGATGCTCCTCCAGCCTGGCGCTCTCGAAGGCCATCGCGATATGCTCGGCGAGCGCCTCCAGCACCTCGTTGTCGACGGGCTCTTCCGCCCGCCCCATTGCGTCGTTCCCGATAACGAGCATGCTGCCGGGCGCCAGGCCGGCGAGCGGGATCGGCACCGCCTGCGCGATCGACAGCCGGGCCGGCGCCAAGCCGCGCAGCTCGCGCCGGCCGGCCAGCTCCGAAGCTTGCTCCGGCGTCGCGACGGCAGGGCGCCGGGCGCGGGCGGCCTCGCGCAGCCAATTGGCCGCCTGCAGGGGCAGCCGGGCATACGGCAGCGTCGTGCGTCCTTGCGCATGGACGGCCTGGAGGATCAGCTCGTCGCCGGTCGTCTCCAGCAAAGCCGCGAACGGCCATTCGAAATGCTCGCCGACCAGACGAAGCGCGAGCTCCGAGAGCCGCCCCGGCTCCGTTCCCGCGCTGACGGCCATGCCGAGCGAACGGCTGTAGTCGCCCAAGCGGGCGAACAGCTCGGCTCGGCGCCGTTCGGCGGCATACAGCCGCATGCGGTCCACGGCGCTGCCGATTTGGAACGCCACCGCCTGCAGCAGCGCGAGCTCCTCGTTCGAGAAATGCGTCTTGAAGGGCGAGGCGACATTCAGCACCCCGAATTTGCGGTCGCCGGAGCGCAGAGGGACGGTGGCATGGTGGGTGATGCCCTGCGTGTCGCCCCAGCCGCGCGACACCGCGTCCTCCAATCGTTTGCAGTTCAGAATATTAACGGCATTATTCAAACGGTTATCCCAGAACCGATCGAGGCACCAGCACGTTCCGCTGCACATCGGCGCTTTATTGTCGTGCAGCAGCCCCGGCGGCAGGCCCCGGTCGGCGACGCGCTCGTAATTCATCCGCCTGTCCGTCAAGAAGATCCATCCGGCCTGCAGGCCGGTCAGCTCCAGCAGCTTCTCCAGCACCGTCCCCAGCATGAGCGTCAGGTCGTTCGATTGGTTCAGCGTTTCGGCGATGATTTTGAGCGTGAGCAGCTCCTGTACGTGAGGATCGTGGTTCGTCATCGTCATGTCTCCTTTGCTCCTAGGTTCGGGATGACGAGGCTCGAGTCCTCGTCGTCTGGCCGTCCGACACGCATATTCGAGCCCGGGCGGCGTCCGCTACGTCCGAAACCGCTGCCGGAACGCCTTCGGCTTCGTCCCCGTATGCTTGCCGAAGCAGCGCACGAAATACGAGAACGTCGCGAATCCCGTTGCCTCGGCGATCGAGCCTATCGGCTCTCCCGTATGGATCAGCAGCTGTTTGGCCTGCTCGATCCGGTAGCGGGTCAAGTAGTCGAGCGGCGTGCAGCCGAACGCTTTCTTCATGCAGAGCGCGATGTAGTTGGCGTGAAAATGCAGCTGCTCCGACAGCTCTTTATAGCTGACCTGTTCCCGATAGCTGCGGCGCAGGAACGCGGCGGCTTCGTCGGCCAGCGCGAGCTGCGCGTCCTTGGCGGCCGCGCTGCCTTCCTCCTGCAGCTGGAACAACAGCTGCTGAAACACCCCTTGCTGCTTGAAGCGGGCGCCGGCATCCGCCGCGGCCTTCAGCCGCTGCAGCTCCTCCAGCCATTCGTACATCGTTTCCCTCGCGGGCAGCTCGCCCGATCGCGGGACATGAAAGACGAACGTCTCGATTTGCAAATAGGGTTGGGAATGGAGCGGGTCCGTATAGGGCTCCCGTTCCGTGACTTCGCTCCAACTGCCGAGCGTCTGGAAATGCAGCCAATGGAAATGCGTCTCCTCGCCGCACGGCTTCGACGTCCGATGGGAGCGGTCCGGCCTTAAGATCGCGAAATGGCCGGCGGGAACGGTCAGTTCGAGTCCGTCTTCCTCGAGAAACAGGCAGCCGCGCGTCGTCACGAGCAGGTCGAACACGCCGATGCCGGAACGGTCGGCATGCCTGTCGCCCGCAGAGTAGGCATCCTTGCCGGATGTGATGTAATGCGGCATGGGCGGGGAAGTGAATCGGAACATTTCGCGGCGGCCCCTTTCGGCGGATTGTCCCCTAAGTATAAGGAATTGGCGACATTATTGCTAGAACGCAAATCTGCGATTGATGTTGTAATCCGTCACGATTACGTTGTCATCGGCTATCGGTCGCCATCCGCCCCCCATGGTATATTCGGGACATGTCATGCCAATCGAACGCAAGGGAGACGACCATTATTATGGAGACGACGACGAAGAAGCAGGCGCGGGCAGCGTTCCGGGAGCTTCCGCTCGGGGCGGTCAAGCCGGCGGGCTGGCTGCGCAATCAGCTGCGCATTCAAGCGGACGGGTTCACGGGACATCTGGAAGAGCATTGGGGCGACGTCGGTCCGGACAACGGCTGGATCGGAGGCAAAGGCGAGAGCTGGGAGCGCGGGCCTTATTATCTGGACGGCTTGCTGCCGCTCGCCTACGTGCTGGACGACGAGAAGCTGATCGCCAAGGCGCAGCGCTGGATCGAATGGTCGCTGAACAGCCAGCGGGCGGACGGGAACTTCGGCCCGCAGGGTCCGATTCAAACCGTCAATAACGACTTGGACAAACAGCAGGACTGGTGGCACTATACGATCATGCTGAAAGTGTTCACCCAATACGAGGAAGCGACGGGCGATCCGCGGGTCGTTCCGTTCATGCTCAAGTTCTTCGGATTCCTGCGCGGCGCGATCGAGCAGTATCCGATGCGGGGCTGGGCCAAGGCGCGCGGCGCGGACCTCGTGCTGTCCATTCAATGGCTGTACCGCAAGACGGGCGACGAATCGCTGCTGGCGCTCGCGAACATCGCGGCAGAGCAGACGACGGACTGGACGGACGTGTTCCACGACTTCCCGTATTGGCGCAAGGTCGAGGAGTGGGACTGGACGACGCATGTCGTCAACGTGGCCATGGGGATCAAGACGCCGGGCATCCGCTACGAGCTGAGCGGGGCGGAGGTCGAGCGCGACGCGGTCCATCGGGGAATCGACAGCCTGATGACGTATCACGGACAGGCGCACGGGATGTTTTCCGGGGACGAGTGGCTGTCCGGCACGAGCCCGAGCCAAGGCGTCGAGCTGTGCGCCGTCGTGGAATACATGTTCTCGATGGAGCATCTGACCCGGGTATTCGGCGAAGGGCGATTCGGCGATATCTTGGAGAAGGTGGCATTCAACGCGCTGCCGGCCACGATCTCGAAGGACTGGACCTCGCATCAATACGACCAGCAGGTGAACCAAGTGATCTGCAATGTCGCGCCACGCAGCTGGAGCAACGACGAAGAGGCGAACCTGTTCGGATTGGAGCCGAACTTCGGCTGCTGCACGGCCAACATGCATCAGGGCTGGCCCAAATTCGCGTCCCATCTGTGGATGGGCGACGGCAGCGGCGGACTGGCGGCCGTGTCTTACGCGCCGAGCACGGTGACGGCCAAGGTGGGCGGCGGCGCATCCGCGACGATCCGGGTAAGCGGCGAATATCCGTTCCGCGAGACGGTCGCCATCGACGTGGAGCTCGACCGCGCGAGCGAAGCGTTCGCTGTCTCGCTGCGTATCCCGGCGTGGTGCGATGCGCCGGCGTTGACGCTTAACGGCGCTGAATTAACGCTTAACGTCCTTAACGGCTATGCCAAGATCGAGCGCGAGTGGAAGAACGGCGACCGCCTGTCGCTGACGCTGCCGATGCAAGCCAAGACGACTTCGCGCAATCTCTATGCGGTGAGCGTCGAGCGGGGGCCGCTCGTGTACGTGCTGCCCGTTCAAGAGAACTGGCAGCTGCTGCAGAAGCGGGAGAAATTTCACGATTGGGAGATCCTGCCAGGCTCGCAGTGGAAATACGGCCTGCTGGCGGACAGCGCATACGAAGTCGGCGAGTCCGACGTGCCGTATCAGCCGTTCGACGCGAAGCATGCGCCGGTGAAGCTGCAGGTCTCGGGCAAGCTCGTCCGCAAATGGAAAATGGAGGGCAACAGCGCGGGCACGCCGCCGCTCTATCCGAACGTCGAAGGGCAGGAGACGACGGCGCTGACGCTTGTCCCCTATGGCAGCGCGCGCCTGCGCATCGGCGAATTCCCGCTGATCGGCGAACGCGGGAAAGCGTGGAAGAAGAAGCTGGAATAGCGTCATCCATGAAGCCGCGACGGTCATAGACCTTCGCGGTATTCCCGTTGTTTCGGGGCGGACGGACACACCGGGGGGAGCCGATGAGTTTGACGGCCTTTTCGCCGGGCATATACTATACTAAAGGAAGCGAGAATGACATTGCGGCTATGGCGCGATGGGAAAGCGTGGCGGTCAGTCATGAGAAAGATCGGAATCGATGCAGGCGGAACGTTGATCAAGCTCGCCTCCATGGACGAGCGAGGTTCGCTCGAGCTCCGGAAAGTGCCCGTTCGCGAGATGAGCGCGATCGCGGCGTGGTTGAACGGCGAAGAGGATGCGCGGATCGTCGTGACCGGCGGCCGGAGCGCGCAGCTGAAGGCGCAGATGAACAAGGACGTGCCGGACATGGCGGAATTCATGGCAACCATGAGAGGCGCCTCTTACCTGCTTCGGGAGCAAGCTTTCGGAGCGGACGCTTACGTGCTGACGAACGTCGGAACGGGCACCTCGATTCACCGCGTCGAACCCGAGGGGCACGCGCGAATCGGCGGCACCGGCGTCGGCGGCGGCACGCTGATGGGGTTGTCCAGGCTGTTGACCGGAATAGCGGACTTCGAGACGATCGTCGCTTCGGCGAAGTCGGGTACGCGCGGCAGCGTCGACCTGAAGGTGAGCGATATTTACGCCGGCTCGGAGCCTCCGATTCCGGGGGAGTTAACGGCAAGCAATTTCGCCAAACTATTCCTGCGCGAGCACATGGACGATATCGCGCAAGAAGACTTGATTGCCTCCGTCATGGGATTGGTGGGGGAAACGGTCGCGACGACGAGCGTCTTGGCCGCCGGACAGAACGGAATCTCGAACATCGTGTATATCGGATCGTCGTTCATTCGGAACGAGCCGCTGAGGGACGTCGTGCGGGCCTATACCGTGCTGCGGGGAGGCGTGCCGTACTTTCCGGATAACGGGGAATATTGCGGGGCGATCGGGGCTTTGTTGAGCGGGAAATAGGGACTTTTAATTCGATACTTGCATGAGCCAATGAAGGCGGCATCCCATGGTCTGATCGGACCGAGGGCCGCCTTTTTGGGTTTGCTGCTAAGCAGGCTTTGCGTCGAACGAGGAAAAAATGGTTGTAAGTATCAGTGACACATAATAGTATTAGGTAAACGGTTAACAGATACCCGACGAATGGAGACCTTCTTCTATCGAAGCATTTGCTCCTGCAATGCGACCTGCTTAGGCCCCGCATGCCGCCTTCTAGGGTCATCGTCGAGCGAACGGGCGCAAGCCGCGGACGTTCAGTGCGCCTTGGTCGAGCATCCATAACGGGAAGCTTCGGCCTATTTGCATTGTGAGGCAGCGCAGCCGGAATTCATCCCAACTTAAATTCATCCCAACCTAAATTCATCGCAACCAAAATTCATCGTTCAGAGGTGCTGAGGGACATGGTTCAGACGTTAAGCGAAATCATCGGCGGCAAGGCGTTCACGTTCAAATGCGAGGACGATATCGAACTCGCCGCGGAAAGCCGGGAAGAGGGCGGGATCCGCTATATCATGCTTCGCATGCAATCGGATACACCGAAGCTTCCGGCCTTCTCCGCGGAGTGGGTACAGGCGTTCAACGATATTCAAGCGCGCTTCACCGGCCACTACTGGGCGGACCGGTATATCATTCCGAACTGGTACGGCGGCATGAACATGGCGCCGCACAACGGCTCGCCGGTCTACGCGCTGTACAGCGCGGGCGGCGAGAACCGCGTGACGGTGAGCGTATCCGATACGAGGACGCGCACGCACATGGTGGCGGATATCGAAGAGGGTGCCTCGACAATGCCGTTCACGGTCAAGCTCATGCCGGAGCCCGGGTACGAAACGACGGATTACCGCATCGAACTGCGGATCGACGAGCGTCCCGTACCGATCTACGAATCTCTTCGCGACTTGTCCGACTGGTGGTCGGAGCAAGAGGGCTGCCGTCCGCTGCCGGCACCCGATGCCGCGCGCCTTCCCTGCTATTCCACCTGGTATGCGTACCATCACCGGATCGACGCCGAGAAGCTGGTCCACGAGGCGAAGCTGGCACGCGAGCTCGGCTGCGGCACCGTCATCCTCGACTTCGGCTGGCAGATCGATCGGCCGGGCGAGACCGACCCCGCCTTCGGACAGTGGGAGATCGCGGCAGACAAGTTTCCGGATATGGCGTCCACGGTGCGGACGATTCAAGCGCTCGGCCTCAAGATCATGGTGTGGTTCTCCGTCCCCCACATTAACCGGTCGAACCCGTTGTACGAGCAATTCAGCGGCTTCGTGCTGGATCCGGACGAGGATCAGCCGCAGGCGCTCGATCCGAGGTATCCGGCGGTGCGCGATTATTTGGTCGGCCGCTACGTCCGGGCGCTGGAAGAATGGAACATCGACGGCTTCAAGCTGGATTTCGTCGATCATTTCTCGCGGTACCTGGATTTCGCCGACAGGAAGAGCAGGCTGCGCAGCGACCCTGCGCATGATACGCCGAGCCTCGACTTGGCCGTCGACAAGCTGCTGTCGGCCATTACGAGCCGCTTGACCGCGCTGAAGCCGGACATCATGCTGGAATTCCGCCAAAATTATACCGGGCCGCGGATGCGCGCGTACGGGAATATTTTCAGGGCGATGGACTGCGCGCTCGGCTCGCACACCAACCGCTTCCGCACGGCGGATATCCGCATGCTCGCGGGCGACTCCGTCGTGCACTCGGATATGTTCGCGTGGCATCCGGACGAGTCGCCGGAATCCGCGGCGCAGCAGTTCATCGGCGTGCTGCACGCGGTGCCGCAGATCTCCGTCCGCCTCGCGGAGCTGAGCGAGCCGCATGCCAGGATGCTGAAGTTCTATACCGCCTTCTGGCTCGAGCACCGCGACGCGCTGCAATTCGGCCGCTTCATGCCGGAGTCGCCGGAGAACCTGTACCCCGCCATCACCTGCCAGACGCCGGATAAGCAAGTCACGACGGCTTATAATCGCATCGTCGTGAAGGTCGCGGAGGAAGCGCGTACGCTCGTGCTGGTTAACGGCTCGCATGATGCTTACGTGGCGGCGGATTTCGGCGATGAAGCGCAGTGGGACATCCTCGTGCAGAACTGCATGGGCGATGTCGTGGCGAGCGAAGTCCGCACGTTGTCCGGAGTCGCTTCGATCGCGGTGCCGCGCTCCGGGGTCGTCACGGCGGTAAGGCAGGCCGGCGGGTAGACGGGGACGCCTGCGGGAGTCCCGAAATTTCGCGATCGGCGAGCGGGCAGCCGCAGCTTGGCCGGATTCCGTATCCCCGCCGGCATGGTCCTAGTTTCATACATTTACGTCTTAGAATTGGACTACAGCGGGCGGGAAGCGCTGGCCTATAATCAAAGTGCATCGGAAGGATCGATCGCGAGACGGGAATAAGAAGGGAGATCGAGCATGAGCTGGACGCTTGAAACCGAAGATATGCAGCTGACGGTGGAAGCCGGGCCCCATGCGCCGAGAATCGTCTGGGCGGCGGGGCGCCGGGGCTGGAACTGGGCATCGCGGGGGACGGATCTGCTGCTGCCGCGCAGGCTCGCGGTCGGCGAGAGCCACTATCCGCCGGAATGGACGTATCGGCATGCGGAGCTGGAGCGGCTTCCGGACGGAGACCGGCTGACGCTTACTTATAAAGCCAGGAAATTCGATATCACGCTGACGTCGGTCTGGACGTCGCGTCCCGGTCCCGGACCGGTGCAGCACGGAATGGCGATCGGGAACCGCACGGGCCGCAGCATCATGATTTACGATCCGCAGTCGCTCGATGTTGAATTTTCGGCGGGGCAGGATGAAGCGGAAGTATTTTACGTGTCGAAGGATCGTCTTGCCCCGAGGGTGATCTCGTTCCAAAACCGGATCGGGACTTACTTGGAAGCGCTTACGGACCGTTACCACGCCGATGTGTGGACGACCGTCGACAGCGACGACACCGGCTATGTGCCCCTCGTGATGCTGCACGCCGGCAAGTCGCACGGGCTCTACGTCGGCTGGGAGTGGAACGAAGGCCGTATCCATGTCGCCGGACGCAACAGGGTGGATGGCCTGTACGCCGCGGTATCCGCGGGCATGCACGGGGATTTCTGCACGGAGCTTCCGGACGGGGAAACGTTCGAGGTGCCGAACGCGTTCATCGGCGCATTCGAGGGCAGCCTCGACGACGGTTCGAACCGACTGCGCAAATGGCTGTTCAACCATATGATGCCGGAAGCCAACCGGACGAACGAGCATATTCCGTACGTGCAATGGAATGCCTTCTGGAACACGGGCGAGCCGGCCGGCAGCTGGAATCCGGTGGAGGCCAAGTATTATCCGATGGTCGACTCGGTCGCGGAGGTCGGCATCGAGGAGATTACGATCGACGTCGGCTGGTGGCAGAAGCCCGGCGATTTCCGGGCGAGCGAAGAACGCTGGCCCCAGGGCATGGATGCCGCGTCGCGCTACGCGCATGACCGGGGCATGCTGTTCACGCTGTATTTTGCCTTCCTAGACGGCTGGTCCGAACATCCGCTGGCGCTGAGCTCGAAGGGACCGACCGGCCATCCCGATTGGTTCGTGCACCGCTGGGTGGCGGACGTGGGCATCGACGAATGCCGGGATTTCCTCAAGAACGTGCTGCTGCAGCGGTTGAACGAATACGACGTGGACACGTTCCGCTCGGATCTCAGCCCCATTGCCCGCAGCAAGGCGAAAGGGAATACGCACCAAGGCTGCCACGACGGTCCTTATTGGGCGCAGAAAGGTTTTCTGCACATCGTCGACCATCTGCTCGCGAACAAGCCGGGGCTGCGGTTCCAGAACTGCAACTGCGGCGGCGCGTTCAAGGGCTACGCGCTCATGAAGCGTTCCACGGCCGTGCAGGTAACCGATATTTACACCGCGCTCGACGTGCGGCAGGCCGTGTGGGATTCCGTCTACGTGCTGCCGCTCATGCAGCTCCTGACCCAGTTCGGCGACGTCGCTTCCGGCGGCAAAAGCGCGAGCGACTCGTATCGGTTCCGCACCTACCTCATCGGCGCCCCGTCGGCCCACTTCGAGCTGCCGAGCGAGATGCCGCCGGAGGAAGCGGCGACGCTGAAGCGCCTGGTCGGCGTGTACAAGGAGCGGGTGCGACCGCTCGTGCGGCATGCCGACATCTACCATGTGCTGCCGCGTCCGGACGGCGTGAACTGGGACGGTCTTCAGTTATACGATCCCGTTCGGGGACGCGGGATGCTGACCGTGTTCCGGCCGGATAACGAAGGGCCGGAAATCTTCGTGCCGCTCCAAGGGCTCGACCCTAGCGCGTATTACGACATCGATTACGATGACGCGTCGCTGCCGCCCGCGCGGACGCTCGGAAGCGAGCTGATGGAGCGCGGACTGCGCGTGCATCTGGCGGAGAAGTTCAGCGCGGAATGGGTGTTCTATCGGTTGGCCGGCAGCGGCGAAAACGAAGGCGAAGACGAAGGCGCAGGCAAAGGGGGCGGGGCGAATGAATCCGATGGCGAATAGCGAGCAAGAATGGACGTTGGCCACCGCGGATACGGCGCTTGCGCTGGCCGTCCGGGAAGATCGGCTGTACCTCGTCTCGCTTAAAGGGCCGGCCGGTAACGATTGGACGACCCGGTCCGCGGCGGAAGTGAAGCTGCCAAGCAGGCTGGCTGCCGGTTACGTGCGCCGCGCGCCGGAGTGGGCGTTCCGGTCCGCGGCCTGGGAGACGATCGGCTCGGGAGGCACGGAGCTGACGCTGCGGTTTCATGACGCGGCCAGCGGTACCGCGCTGAGCTCCGTATGGACGGCGCATGCCGGCCCGGGGCCGGTGCAGCATCGGCTGGTCGTCGAGAATATGACGGAACTGCCGATTCTGCTGTACGAGCCGGAATCGCTGGACATCGTCGTCGGCGCCGATGAAGACATGGATGTCTTCTATGTACATAAGGACAGAGCCGCGGCAACGATCATGTCCTACATGCGCTCCGGCTACGGAACCTATCTCGAACCGCTGCGCGACCGGTACGCCATGGATATATGGACGAAACCGGACGACGACGATACCGGCTTCATCCCGCTCGTCATGCT
The DNA here is from genome assembly GCF_009909195.1 of Paenibacillus sacheonensis. Lineage (GTDB taxonomy): Bacteria > Bacillota > Bacilli > Paenibacillales > Paenibacillaceae > Paenibacillus_Z > Paenibacillus_Z sacheonensis. The sequence goes on along the minus strand of NZ_JAAAMU010000009.1, from coordinate 20,211 downwards.
GCATGCCCGCAGCGGCCGCGGGCTGTACGTCGGCTGGGCATGGAACCATGGGCGCATCGCGGTTCGGGGAACGGCGGGCGAAGCTGCCGGAGAGACTGCAAGCGATGCCTTGCTAGGAACGGCGACCGGAGAAGGACGCGGAGCTAAGCTAGGAACGGCAAATGAAGACGCGCGAGCTTCGGCTCGCGGGGCGGCGGGATCCGCTCCCGTCCAGGCCGAGATCCGCGCCGGCATGTTCGACGATTTCTGCGCCGAGATCGCGCCTCGGACGTCCTTCGGGCTGCCCGCCGCGTTCATCGGCGCTTTCGACGGCGACATCGACGACGGCAGCAACCGGCTGCGGAAGTGGCTGTTCCGGCACATGATGCCGGAGATCAACCGGACGAACGAGAACCTGCCGTACGTCGCGTGGAATGCCTTTTACAATACCGCGACCCACGAGGGTTCCTGGGTATGCAAGGAAGACCGCTTCTATCCGATGGTCGATGCCGTCGCCAAGATCGGCGTCGAGGAAGTCGCCGTCGACGTCGGCTGGTGGGAGGGCTACGGCGATTGGCGGAGCAGCGCGGCGAATTGGCCGCAGGGCATGCGTGCGGCTTCGGATTACGCGCATGAACGGGGATTGGCTTTCGGGCTGTACTTCACGCTGACGAACGGGGAATCGCTCCATCCGGAAGCGCTGACCTCCGAAGGAGAGAACGGGAAGCCGGGCTGGTTCGTCGATAACCTGAAGGCCGACCTCGGCGTGCCGGAATGCAGCGCGTTCGTCGGTTCCCAGCTGGAACGCAGGTTCGACGACTACGGCGTGGACGTCCTGCGTACCGACTACGAGCCGATCGTCACCCGCAAGGCGGACGGGAATAAGCATCGGGGCTGCAACGATGCCGCCTATTGGGCGGAAGAAGCGTTTCTGAAGCTGCTTGACCGGTTCGAGGACGAACGGCCGGGCTTCCGTTACCAGAACTGCTCCGGGGGCGGGGCGCTCAAAGGCTACGCCGTCATGAAGCGGTCGAGCACCGTGCAGACGACGGATTACTTCGAGGCGGTCAACGTGCGCCGGGCCGTATGGGATTCGGTGTACTGTTTTCCGCTCATGCAGCTGCTGACGCAGTTCGGGGACATCGCGTCCGGCGGCATCGTCGGCTCGGCCGGGTACCGGTTCCGCACGTATTTGATGGGAGCGCCGTCAATGCACGTAGAGCTCCCGACGGAGATGTCGGAGTCGGACCGGGCAACGCTGGCGCGGCTGATCGCGGCATACAAGGAGAAGGTGCGGCCGCTTGTCCGCCGCGCAAACGTGTATCATAATCTCCCGCGGCCGGACGGCGTCTCGTGGGATGGGCTGGAGCTGTACGATCCGGAGACGGGCAAAGGGCTGACGATGGTGTTCAAGCCGGACTGCGAAGAGGATGAGCGAATCATTCGGTGGAAAGGGCTGGAGCCGGAGGCCGAATATGCGGTCGCGTTCGAGGATGGCACCAATCCGCCGGCGCGCATGACGGGCGCGGAGCTGATGGCTTCCGGGTTGAACATGCGGCTGGAAGGACGCTTCGTGGCGGAGTGGGTTTTCATCGAACGGACGAACTGATGGACGGAATGGACAAAATCGACGCGAGGCGGCTCAAGGCGCCGCAGAACGGCAGCACATTCCGCGGCAGCTGCCGAGGCGGCGTTTGACGCGCCTAGATCGAACGATTACGCATTTAAGGAGGGCAATCATTTATGGCGTTTAAAATCGCTTTTGTCGGGGCGGGCAGCGTCGGCTTCACTCGTGGCCTACTGCGGGATCTGCTGTCGGTGCCGGAGTTCGCCGATATCGAGGTGGCGTTCACGGACATTAACGAGTCGCAGCTCGACATGGTCACGCAGCTCTGCCAGCGGGATATCCGCGAGAACGGGCTAGCCATCGACATCCAATCGACGCTCGACCGCAGGGAGGCGCTCGCGGGCGCGAAATACGTGTTCACCGTCGTGCGAATCGGCGGACTGGAAGCTTTTGCATCGGATATCGACATCCCGCTTCGCTACGGCGTCGACCAATGCGTCGGCGATACGCTCTGCACCGGCGGCCTCATGTACGCGCAGCGCGGCATCGCCGAGATGCTGAACATATGCAAGGACATTCGCGAAGTGGCGCATCCGGACTGCCTGCTGCTCAATTACGCCAATCCGATGGCGATGCTGACATGGGCATGCAACAAGTACGGCGGCGTGCGGACGGTCGGCCTGTGCCACGGCGTGCAGGGCGACACGCGGCAGGTCGCGGAGGTGCTGGGGCTCGGGAAGGAGGACATCGACGTCGTCTGCGCGGGCATCAATCATCAGACCTGGTTCGTGTCCGTCAAGCACCGGGGCGAGGATATGACCGGCAAGCTGCTCGAGGCGTTCGAGAATCATCCCGTCTACCGCGATACCGAGAAGGTGCGCATCGATCTGCTGCGTCGGTTCGGGTATTTCAGCACGGAATCGAACGGTCATGACAGCGAGTATGTCCCTTGGTACCGCAAACGGCCGGACGATATCGGCAATTGGATCGATCTCAGCGTCTGGATCAACGGCGAGACGGGCGGTTATCTCCGGGTATGCACGGAAGGCCGCGATTGGTTCAAGACGGACTTTCCGAACTGGCTGGCCGCGCCGCCGTTCCGCTACGCGCCTGAGGAGCGCGGCGAGGAGCACGGCTCCTATATTATCGAAGGCTTGGAGACGGGCCGCGTCTACCGCGGACATTTCAACGTGCCGAATAACGGCATCATTACGAACTTGCCGGACGATGCCATCATCGAGGCGCCGGGCTATGTGGACCGTAACGGCATCGGCATGCCGGTCGTAGGGGACATCCCGCTCGGCTGCGCGGCGGTGTGCAATGCGAGCATCTCGGTGCAGCGGCTCGGCGTGGAAGCGGCGGTGCGCGGGGACGATCTGCTGCTGCGGCAGGCGATGCTGATGGATCCGCTGACGGGCGCCGTGTGCAATCCGCCTGAGGTGTGGCAGATGGCCGACGAGCTGCTCGTCGCGCAGGAGCGGTGGCTGCCGCAATACGGTACCGCGATCGCGGAAGCGAAGGAACGGCTTGCTTCGGGCAAGAAAGTACCGACGCGCGACGGGTACCGCGGCGCGGCCCGATTGAAGACGAAGACGGTCGAGGAGCAGAAGGCCGACCGCGAAGCCGCGAACCGCAATGCGGGCGAGGCGGATAAAGCGAAGGAAAAGAAGGCCGCGGCAGGCCAAGGATAAGGGAGGATGGAGAGCGATGGCAAAGGAACTGTACGCCGAACTGCGGGCTTACCTCGACACGGTACCCGTCATTAACACGCATGACCATCATATCGGCAGCGGCGGCAAGGTAACGAATCCGTTCGGCCTGTACCTCGGCTACCTGCATTCCGATCTCGACGTCGCCTCCGGGCTGGAGGATCGGGCGTTCGCCCGGCTGATGAACAACGGCGACGCGCCGATCGGGCAGAAGTGGGAAGCGTTCGCCAAAGTGCTGCCGAAGGTAAAGCATACGGCTTACTACCGGTACTTCATGGCCGGCCTTACGCATTGCTGGGGCGTGACGGAGCTGACGGAGTCGAACTTCCGCATGCTGATGGAGCGTTCCTCCGAGCGCGATACGGTTTGGCATGACCGCATCATGGCGGAAGCCGGCATCCGCGCATCCGTCGTGGACATATCCGGTTACGAGGATTTCCGCAACATTATGAACGGCAAGGTGCAGGGCATCTCGGACAACGCGAAGTTCGCCGTCCCCCTGCCGGAGCTGCATCTGATTCTCAGCATCGTATCGCTGCAAAAGCTGTCTCCGTATGCCAAGGGGCCGATGCGCGAGCTCGACGATTTCATGGCCGCCTTCGACGGGTACCTCGATCAAGCGGTGCAGTTCGGCGCCGTCTGCCTCAAGGACCAGTCGGCGTACCGGCGCGCGCTGGATTACGAGATGCACAGCAAGCCGGACATCGAGCGGATCTTCACGCGGCTGATCCAGTATCCGCGCGAAGCGCTGTCCTACGTGGAGACGAAGCCGATCGACGACTGGCTGTTCAGCGAATACGCCCGCCGGGGCGCGAAACGCGGCTTGCCGCTCCAGCTGCACACGGGTCATATGGCGGGCACCCGCAACGACGTGCGTAAGGCCAATGCGGCGCTGCTCATCCCGTTCCTGGAGACGCATCCCGACGTCAAGGTCGGCCTGTTCCACGGCAACTGGCCGTACATGGACGAATACCTGTTCATCGGCAAAAACTATCCGAACGTCTGGCTCGACCTCTGCTGGTGCCATATCATTGATCCGGACTATACGGTGGAACTGATGAAGCGCGCGCTCAAAATCCTTCCGTACAACAAAGTGCTCGCCTTCGGCGCGGATGCCTTCACGACCGAGCTGACCTACGGCTACCTCGTGGCGGCCCGCGACAACGTCGCGCGCGCGCTGTCGGAGCTGGTCGAGGAGGGCTGGCTGTCGCTGAACGACGCGAAGACGGTTGCCGAGGATTGGTTCTTCAACAATCCGAACGAATTTTTCGGCTTCAAGCCGGAAGCGGGCATGGCGGACAGAGATCACGCAGCGGGCAAAGGAGAGACAGCGGTATGAAGACGTTTCACCTGATCTGCAACGCGCATCTCGACCCTGTCTGGCTGTGGGAATGGGAGGAGGGCGCGGCGGAAGCCGTCTCCACCTTCCGGGTGGCGGCCGACCTGTGCGAACGGTTCGAGGGCTTCGTCTTCAACCATAACGAGGTCACCTTGTACAAATGGGTGGAGGAATTCGAGCCCGCGCTGTTCGCGCGCATTCAACGCCTGGTCGCGGACGGCCGGTGGCATATCATGGGCGGCTGGTACCTGCAGCCCGACTGCAACATGCCGAGCGCGGAGTCGTTCGTCCGGCAGATGCTGCTGGGGCGGCGGTATTTTGCGGAGAAGTTCGGCGTCACGCCGACGGCGGCGATCAACTTCGATTCGTTCGGCCACAGCCGCGGATTGGTTCAAATCATGAAGAAGGCCGGCTATGACGCCTATATCTTCTGCCGTCCGATTCCGTCGCAGCTGGAGCTGGAAGGGGATGACTTCGTCTGGGTCGGCTACGACGGCTCGGAAATCACGGCGCACCGGGCCGTCGACATGTACGGCTCGCATCGCGGCCAAGCGGCGCAGAAAGCAAGCCAAGGACTGGAGAAGTTTGCGGACAGGGACGTCGCGGCGATGCTCTGGGGCGTCGGCAATCACGGCGGCGGCCCGTCGTACGAGGACCTCAAGGACCTGGAGGCGCTGATCGCCGAGACGGACGATGCGCTCATCGTTCATTCCACGCCGGAGGCTTATTTCGCCGAATTGCGCGAGACGGGCAGGGAACTGCCCCGCCGGGCGGCGGATATGAATCCCCATGCCGTCGGCTGTTACACGTCGCAGATTCGCATCAAGCAGAAGCATCGGCTTCTGGAGAACGAGATTTACATGGCCGAGAAAATGCTGACGCATGCGGCGTTGGCCAGCCTAGCTCCGGGCCCGGCGAGGGAAGGGGAGCCTGCCGGTGCAATCGCTGCCGGCGTATCCATGGAGGCTGCCGCCGAAGCGGCTGCGGCTCTGGCTCTTGCATCCCCGGTTGGTCCGGGGCCAACGGATGCGATAATGGCTTCCGCCCCGACGTTCCGTTACCCCGCCGCCGAATTACAGGACGCCTTATGCGACTTGATGGTCAGCCAGTTTCATGACGTCCTGCCAGGGTCGTCGATCCAGCCGGTCGAGGAAGCGTCGCTACGCCTGCTCGATCATGGCTTGGAGATCGTATCGCGGCTCAAGGCGCGGGCATTCTTCGCCTTGGCCGCCGGGCAGCCGGCCGCCGCGGAGGGCGAGATCCCGATTCTCGTCTACAATCCCCATCCGCATGCCGTCGAGGGAATCTGGGAATGCGAGTTCCAGCTGCCGGACCAGAACTGGAACGAGGAGTTTACGATGCCGTACGTGTACCGCGCCGGCGAACCCGTTCCTTCCCAGGCGGAGCAGGAGCTCAGCAACCTCAACCTCGACTGGCGCAAGCGCGTTGCCTTTCAAGCGCGTCTCGAGCCCGGCATCATGAACCGCTTCTACGTGCGGCTCGTCACGCTGCCGAAGAAGCCGGCACCGGCGCTTGAGGCCCGGGACGGCATCATCGCGTTTCGCAGCGCGGAGCTAGCGGTCGATATCAACTGCGCAACGGGTCTCGTTGACCGCTATGCGGCGGACGGCGTCGAGTTCTTGAAGCCGGGCGCGTTCGCGCCCCTCGTCATCGCGGACAGCGACGATGCGTGGGGTATGGAGGTGCAGAGCTTCCGCGACCTGGCGGGTCGCTTCGAGCTGATGCGGCCGGAAGACGGCACGCGTTTCTCCGGCATTGCGGAGGGGGAGCTTCCATCGGTGCGCGTCATCGAAGATGGCCCTGCGCGGACGGTCGTAGAAGCCCTGTTCCGCTACAATCACTCGTTCCTCGTGCAGACCTACAAGCTGCCGAAGCAAGGGACGGAGCTCGAAGTTCAGGTACGGGTCATCTGGAACGAGAAGAGCCGCATGCTGAAGCTGTCCGTTCCGACGCTGCTGGAGGCAGGCGCCTATTTCGGCCAAGTGGCCGGCGGCAACGACCGTCTGCCGGAAGGCGGACTCGAAGCGGTCGCGCAGAAGTGGACCGCGGCCTACGACGCCGCGTCGGACCTGGCCTTCAGCTGTATCAACGACGGCATTTACGGGTCGGACTACGACGCCGGGGAGATCCGTTTATCGCTGCTGCGCTCGCCAGGCTTCTCCGGTCACCCGATCAACGATCGGACGGTCATGCCGCAGGACCGCTATTCCAATCGCATCGACCAAGGCGAGCGGCTGTACCGGTTCTGGTTCGGCGGCGGCGCGGGACGCGCCAAGCTGGCGGAGCTCGACCGCCGTGCGCTGGAACGGGGCGAGAAGCCGTTCGTGCTGTCGTTCTTCCCGCCGGGCGCGGGAACGGCCGCGGCGCCGCTCGCCGAGCTGACGGGCGAGGCCGTCGTCATGACGGCGTTCAAGAAGGCCGAGGAAGGCGCGGGCTTCGTCGTCCGTCTCTATAATCCGACTGCGGAGGAGCAGGAGACGGAGCTTCGCATTCCGTCGATCGGCCTGTCGGAGCGGCAGCGGCTCGGCGCGTTCGAGATCAGGACGCTGCTCGTCGATGAGCGGCGCGGGCTTGTAACGGAGACATCGCTTATGGCCTAGCGGCTCGAGTGCCGGGCAAGCCGTCCTGGCATGGCCCGAACAGGGTCGCATCGCCTTACGGGCTTGAGTCCGAATTACGCGGCTCTGGGTACCGGTTCGGCACTGGCCCGGAATGTCGGGACGGCTTGCCATGGTGCCTGCCGCCGGATTTTATGTGAAGTTTGGCTTGGAATTGTGCGATAACGCAGCTCTCAGAGCTCTATAAGTCGAAGATGGGGCGGAATTGTGCGATAACGCAGCTTTCAGAGCTCGAGTAGCCGAAGCTGTGACCAAATTGTGCAATAGAACTGCTTCGGGAGCTCGAGTAGCCGAAGTTGACCCGGAATTATGCGATAGAGCATCTTTCAGAGCTCTATGAGTCGAAGATGGGGCGAAATTGTGCAATAGCCCAGCATTGGGAGTCCAATAAGCCCAAGTTGGCCCGGAATTGTGCGATAGAGCAGCTTTGGGAGCTCTAAAAGACGAAGAGGAGGCGGAATTGTGCAATAGAGCAGCTTTGGGAGGTCAATAAGCCGAAGTTGTCCCGAAATTGTGCGCTAGCGCAGCTTTAGGTGGTCAATAAGCCGAAGTTGCCCGAAATTGTGCGCTAGCGCAGCTTTGGGAGGTCAATAAGCCGAAGTTGGCTCGAAATTGTGCGCTAGCGCAGCTTTAGGAGCTTGAACAGCTGAAGGGTCACCGCTTTTAGTTTGTTTTGTGCATGGCGCCCAACAACCGCCGGGCGACGTGCAAACAGAGGCCGCATTCAAGCAGGATAGGCAGCGTTGTCAACGGCAAGGTACTGCCGATTTTACATGGATCAACGAATACGACGGCAAAGGAGGTGATGCCCTACAGGCATCCGACGCCGCGCAAGCGGCGCAGAATCGGCTATTAGGCAGGGGCTTGACGGCGATTCGAAAGGTTTTACCAGAGGAAGAGGAGGGATTTAGTAACGTGATTGCTGCCAACCGCATATCCGCATCAACGCTAACCCGTTTGCTAGCGTTGTTTGCCATCGCCTTCGGAGCCCTTATGACGGTCTTGGTCTGGGCGCCGAGCTTGGCGAACGCATCGAACACGACGTATTACGTCAACAACCAGCCGGGCTCGAACTGCAGCGATTCCGGTTCCGGCACTTCGACCGGGCAGCCGTTCTGTTCGTTCACGCCGATCAACAACATCGGCACCTTCGGCGCGGGGGACCAAATCCTGCTCGCCCGCGGCGCGACGTTCAATCAGCAGATGGTCGTAACGGGCTCCGGCAATTCGGGCAGCTGGATTACGATCGGCGCGTACGGCTCCGGCGCCGACCCGAAGATTATCCGCAACGGCGTCGAATCCGACCGGGGCATTCGGCTGAATAACCCGGATTACTGGCGCATCCAGAACCTCGAGGTCGGTTACGCCGGCGTCGGCATCCTGGTGACGTTCACGTCTTCCGGTCACCAGGGGCTCGAATTCCGCAATCTGTACCTGCATCACATCACCGGCATCCACGGCAATTCCGGCAGCGGCTCGCAGAACGGCGGCGACTACGTCATGAACTCGGCGGGCATCGACATCACGGCGAACGGCGCCCAGAAGACGGAGGATCACTGGAACGGTCCGGTCATCAACAACGTGCTGTTCGATTATATCGAAGGCGCGCACAATCTGGACACGATCGCGATCGACTTCCTCGGCGGCGGACTATCGTACGTCGGTCCTGGCGACCTGCGCCATGACGCGGCGACGAACGTCGTCATGAACCATTTGTACTTCCATGATAACGACGCGAACGGCATGGGCAACGTTTGCGGCGAAAGCCTGGCGCTTAATGCGACCGATGGCCTGACGCTCATGAACTCGGTATTCGACCATGCGAACAGCTGCCCGGCACCGACGGGAACCGCGGCGATCTACACCGGATTCCTGAACAACGCGAACTTCTTCAATAACATTATGAAGAACATGCCGAACACGAACTCGCCGGACCAAGTGTCGATCGACTACGAGGCGATCGTGTCGAACTTCAAGGTCAACAACAACTTCTTCGGCTACAATGCAGGCGCGGGCCCATCCATTCTCGCCTTCAATTCCTACATTGGCAGCGTCATTCCGAACAGGCTGGACAATTTGAGCATCGAAGGCAACGTGATGATGAACAACGGGCAGGGCTCCATACGCATCGCGGGGAGTGGGCTGAATCCGACGGGACGCATCGGCGACAACCTGTACCATGATTCCACGTTCATCTACACCGAAACCGGCGGCACGGCTAGCAGCATGACCGTGGCCAATAACCGTTACATTCCGACCGAGTCCGACCTCTACTCGTCGAGCTATCAGTTCGGCGGCACGCAGGGCGGAAACAGTTGGTCGTATCAAAGCTACAGCGGCTCCTCATGGTCCAATCTTGCTTACTACGACGCTTCCGCCAAGTCGTGGCAGCCGAGCTCCGGCACGGCCGTGCCGAACGTGCGGCAGTTCGAGCAGACGCCGGGCACGAGCGGCAAGATCGCCCGCGCGTGGACCGCGCCGTCTTCCGGCACGATCAGCATCCGCGGACGGTTGCTGAAGTCGGATCTCGCCGGCGGCGACGGCATTACGGCGCGCATCACGAAGAACGGGACGCGCATCTGGCCGGCAAGCGGCGACCAATCGATCGCGTACAACGACAAAGTCGGCGTGGAGCAGGTGCTCGACAACCTGTCCGTCACGGCAGGCGACGTCATCCGCTTCGAGGTGGACGGCAGCGCGAACAACGCGAACGACGCGACGAGCTGGTCGCCTTCGATCGCGTACACCGCGTTCGGCGGCATTCCCGCCGCGCCATCCGGCCTTACGGCTACGGCCGGCAACGGGCAGGCGACGCTGTCGTGGAACGCGGTCAGCGGCGCTTCGAGCTACACGCTCAAGCGGGGCACGTCTTCCGGCTCTTACGGCACGACGGTCGCGACCAACGTCAGCGGGGCGAGCTATACGGATACGGGCCTGACGAACGGTACGACGTATTATTACGTCGTCACGGCGGTCAACGGCAGCGGCTCGAGCAGCAATTCGACGGAAGCATCGGCGACGCCGAGCTCCGGCGCGGCGACGTACGCGGCCCAGTGGAACTTCAATTCGCCGGGCGACTTGGAAGGCTGGAGCCTGCAGAACGATGTCTCCGGCTCCGTCTCGAACGGATCGCTTCATGTGAACATGGTCGGCAGCGATCCGTACATCGTGTCGCCCAATAATATCGCGGCATCGGCTTCGAACAACGGCCATGTATATCTCAACATGCAGAACAATTCGGGCGCGACCTGGGGCGAAATTTTCTTCACGACGAACGGCTCGCCCGGGTTCGATCAGACCAAATCGCGTACGTTCACCATCGCGCCGAACAGCGGCTATACCGTCTACGACATCGACATGAGCGGCGTGTCCGGCTGGTCGGGCACGATCAAGCAGCTTCGCGTCGACGTCGCGGCCAGCTCGAGCAGCGTCGACTTCGACTACATCAAGCTCGGCGGCGTCGGCGGGGGCGGCGGAACGGTGCCAAGCGCGCCGACGGGACTGTCGGCATCCGCGGGCAATACGCAGGCCGGCTTAAGCTGGAATGCCGTCAGCGGGGCGACGAGCTATACGATTAAGCGCGGCACGACGTCCGGGACCTACGGCACGACAGTCGCGACCGGCGTCACGGGCACGACGTATACGGATACGGGCCTGACGAACGGAACGACGTACTACTATGTCGTCACCGCGGTCAACGGCAGCGGCTCGAGCACCGATTCCAGTCCGGCTTCGGCGACGCCTTCCTCGGGTTCCTCCTCGTACGCGGCGGAATGGAATTTCGATACGGCCAGCAATTTCGAGGGCTGGAGCATGCAGAACGACGTCTCGGGCACGGTCTCCGGCGGTTCCATGCATGTTTCCATGACGGGCGGCGGCGATCCGTATATCGTGTCGCCGAACAATATCGGCGTCGCTGCGGGCAGCAACAAGCATGTCTATATTCGGATGCAGAACAATACGGGCGCGACCATCATGCAGCTGTTCTACACGACGAATGCGGATTCCGTCATTACGGAGGGCAAATCGGTGCTGTTCAACGTGACGGCCAACAGCGGCTACACGTTGTACGACGTCGATATGTCCGTCGTAAGCGGATGGACGGGAACGATCAAGCAGCTGCGCCTCGACTATTTCACGACGAGCGGCAGCACCGACATCGATTCGATCAAGATCGGCAGCTAGACTGGCTTTGCCGGGCCGGGACTCCCCGGTCCGGCCTCCAATTCCATGAATTTCGAGGAGGCCCTAATAATGACGATCGTTCAACCCAAGCTGCCGCGCCGCGCGTGGCTGGCGCTGCTGACCGTATTCCTGCTGGCCGTGACCAGCGTGGCGGTATCGCCGAAGCCGGCGGCTGCATCCAATACGACCTATTACGTCAACAATCAATCCGGATCGGGCTGCAGCGACTCCGGTTCAGGCACGTCGACGCAGCCGTTCTGTTCGTTCACGCCGATCAATAACATCGGCACGTTCGGCGCGGGCGACCAAATCCTGCTTGCCCGCGGCGCCACGTTCAACCAGCAGATGGTCGTGGCCGGCGCCGGTAATTCCGGCAACTGGATCACGATCGGCGCTTACGGGTCCGGGGCACGGCCGAAGATCATCCGGAACGGCAGCGAGTCCGACCGCGGCATTCGGCTGACCAATCCGGACTACTGGCGCATCCAGGATCTCGAAGTCGGCTATGCCGGCACGGGCATCTTGGTTACGTTCCTGACTTCCGGCCACCAAGGACTGGAATTCAAGAACCTGTACTTCCACCACATCTCCGGTATCCACGGCCAATCCGGCAGCGGCAACCAGACGACCGGGGACTCCATCAGTACGTCCTCGGGCATCGTCATTACAGCGAGCAGCGCGAGGTCGGAGGATCCGTGGAACGGACCGGTCATCAACAACATGCTGTTCGACTACATCGAGGGCGCGCATAACCAAGATACCGTGACCATCGATTTCCTCGGCGGCGGCTACACGTACGTCGGTCCGGGGGTCACGCGCCACGACGCGGCCACGAACGTCATCATGAACCACCTTTACATTCATGACCACGACGCGAACGGCATGGGCAGCTACTGCGGCGACAGCATGGCGCTGAACGGCGTGAAGAACCTGACGCTCATGAACTCGATCTTCGACGAGGCGGGCGGCTGCGCGTCCCCGAGCGGCACGGCGGCGATCTATACCGCGTTCACGTACGATTCGAACTTCTTCAATAACCTGATGATCAACATGCCGAACACGGGCTCGCCCGACCAAGTCGGCATCGACTACGAGCACAGCGTGAACGGTCTGCACGTCAACAACAACTATTTCGGCAACAACGCGGGCTGGGGCCCTTCGATTCTAGCCTTCAACTCGTACATCGGCTCGGTTATTCCAAACCAATTGTTCAACTTGGAGATCAACGGCAACGTCATGAAAGGCAACGGCGGCGGTTCCGTCCGGATCTCGGGCAGCGGCGTCACGCCGACGGGCTCGATCCAGAATAACCTGTCCAGCGACAGTCCGTTCATCTACACGGACACCGGCGGCACGTCAAGCGGCATGACCGTCTCGAACAACAAGACGCTTTCGTCTTCGGACATCTACCATGCCGGCTACCAATTCAGCGGCACGCAAGGCGGCAGCAACTGGTCCTACCAATCCTATAACGGCTCGTCCTGGTCGAACCTCGCGTATTACGACTCCGCGGCAAAGGCGTGGCAGACGAATTCGTCTACGGCCGTGCCGAACGTGAAGCAGTTCGATCAGACGCCGGGCACGAGCGGCAAAATCGCCCGCGCCTGGACCGCGCCGTCGAGCGGCACGATCAGCATCCGCGGACGCGTGCTGAAATCCGACATCTCCGGAGGAGACGGCATCACTACGCGCATTACGAAGAACGGCACGCGCATCTGGCCGTCCGGCGGCGACCAGTCGATCGGCTACAACGATCTCGTGGGAGCCGAGCAGGCATTGGACAGCATCTCGGTCAGCGCGGGCGACGTCATCCGCTTCGAGGTGGACGGCAGCGGCAACAACACGGCGGATGCGGCAAGCTGGGCGCCGGCGATCGCGTACACGGCATTCGGGGGCGGAGGCAGCCTTCCTTCGACGCCGACAGGCCTGTCGGCAAGCGGCGGCAACGGCCAGGTAGCCTTGGGCTGGAGCGCCGCATCCGGCGCGACGAGCTACAATGTCAAGCGCAGCACGTCCTCGGGCGGCTCGTTCAGCAACGTGGCGACGGGCGTGACGTCCACGAGCTACACGGATACGGGCGTCACGAACGGCACGACGTACTATTACGTCGTCAGCGCGGTCAATAGCATCGGGGAAAGCGGCAATTCCAGCCAAGCTTCGGCGACCCCGTCCTCGAGCGGCACGAGCTATGCGGCCGAATGGAATTACGATACCGCGAGCAATTTCGAAGGCTGGTCCATGGCGAACGACGTGACCGGTACCGTCTCGGGCGGCTCGCTGCATGTCACCATGACGGGCGGCGATCCGTACATCATCTCGCCGAATAATGTCGGCGTCAGCGCGGCCAATAACCACATCTACGTGCGCGCGCAGAACAACACGAGCTCGACGAGCATGCAGATTTACTTCCAGAATACCGGCGACGGCGGATTTACCGAAGCGCATTCCAAGACGTTCACGATTAATGCGAACAGCGGCTACACGACGTACGACGTCGATATGACCGGCGTGTCCGGCTGGACGGGAACGATCAAGCAGCTGCGGGTCGACGCGTTCTCCGGCAGCGGCAGCATCGATTTCGATTCCATCAAAATCGGTGGTTCGGGCGGCGGGGGCACCGTGCCGAGCGCGCCGACAGGCTTGACCGCGACCGGCGGCAACGCGCAGGCCTCGCTCAGCTGGAGCGCCGTCTCCGGGGCGACGAGCTACAACGTCAAACGCAGCACGACATCCGGCGGCTCGTACACGAACGTCGCGACGGGCGTGACGTCGACGAGTTACACGAATACGGGGCTGACGAACGGCACGACGTATTACTACGTGGTCAGCGCGGTCAACAGCGCCGGCGAGGGCACCAACTCTTCGCAGGCGTCCGCGACGCCTTCTTCCGGCAGCAGCTACGCGGCCGAATGGAACTTCGACACTGCCGGCAATTTCGAGGGCTGGGCGATGCAGAATGACGTCTCCGGCACCGTCTCGGGCGGCTCACTTCACGTCAGCATGACGGGCGGCTCCGACCCGTATATTCTCTCGCCGGGCAGCATCGGTGTGAGCGCGAGCAACGGCCACCTGTATCTGCGCCTGCAGAACAACACGAGCTCCACGAATCTGCAGGTGTATTTCCAAAACACGGGCGACAGCGGCTTTACCGAAGCGCACTCCAAGACGTTCTCTATTAACGCGAATAGCGGCTACACGACCTATGACATTGATATGAGCAGCGTATCCGGCTGGACGGGAACGATCAAGCAGCTCCGCATCGACGAGTATTCCACGAGCGGCAGCATCGATTTCGATTCCGTCAAGATCGGGAATTAAGGGAAGCGCGTAAGCAGGGGCAGCTCCGAGAGGGGCTGTCTTTCTGCTGCTTGAAGCGGGAGCGACCGAAGGCGAGGAGCCGCGGCAAACGAAAGCGAAACGGACGGAACGAGGCGAAGTGACAGGATGGCGGAAAGCCGAATGGAATGCCTGTCGAAGTTGTGTCCGATTTGTTACAATATGGAATGACACATCTTGAGGAGGCGTTCGCATTGTCCGGTTCACAAGCAATGAAATGGCTGACAGGCGTATTCGAGCTGATTTTGGCCATTCCGATTCTCGGCGGCTTGATCGTCGTCGGGAGCAGCTACGGCGTTCTCGGGATCATGCTGCTGCTTCACATCCTGACGCTCGTGATGTCAGCGATGAGCAAAGAAGCCAAATACGGCTCCATCCTAGGGATTATCACATCCGTGCTGGGTTGGATTCCGTTCGTGGGCTGGTTTTTTCACTTGGTCTCCGCGATTCTGCTCATGGTCTCGGCGGCCCAGCGCGGCGGCAGGACAGGCTCTTCGATGTAATCCCGTTCTCGATCAATTGCATATTTGCCGGCCACGAACAAGGGGCTGCCCGCGTCATCAGACGTCCGGGCAGCCCCTTTGTTATAAGCGCTGATGCTTCATTTATGGGATACACGCTTCATTCATGAGGTTCATGCTTCGTTTATGCGATAAAATGTTTCTTTCGAAACTCCGCCGGCGTCATCGAGGACAGCCCTTTGAACCACTGCGCGAAGTACTGCATGGACGAGAACTGCAGACGCTCGGAGATGGCCTGCAGCGACGAGTTCGTATGCTTCAGCTCCGTGGATGCGTAGAAGAGGCGCTGGTGCTGGACGAATTGATTGACCGTCATATTCATATGGCGCAGGAACATGCGGGAGAGGTGGCGCTCGCTCACGTAGCAGGCCTCGGCGATCTCCGCCACGGTCGGATTACGGTAGAAATGCTGCTGGATGTAGAGTACCGCATTCTGAAGCAAAAGCGTGGGCTGCCCGTGCTGGTTGAGCGGCTGGGCGGGGGAAGCGGGGATCACGGATTGCAGCCGGGATTCCAGCACCTTCCACACCATTTCGATGAGGCGCATGTTGCCGAGCAGCCGATTGCCGATGCTGGCATCGACCGCCGGGCTGCCGATGCTCTCGAAGATCGAGAGCAAGTCCCCGCTGGAGAAACTGAAAGGGGCATAGATACGCGAGAGCGGCTCCCAGTGAGGCGGGAATTTCAAATCCAGAAAAACGTAATACAGCCCGAGGGGCGACGTTTTGTCCGAATATTGGGCGTGCATCTCTTGAGGAGGAGCCATGTAGACGATGCCGGGATACAGCTCCATTTCCCCGTTCTCCAGTTGATTGCGGCCGATCCCCTCGGTGATGAAATGGATCTCGTATTGATCATGCTTATGGGGGGCGATGTTCCATTCGGAATCCGGCGTAATTC
This sequence comes from Paenibacillus sacheonensis, assembly GCF_009909195.1. Taxonomy (GTDB): domain Bacteria; phylum Bacillota; class Bacilli; order Paenibacillales; family Paenibacillaceae; genus Paenibacillus_Z; species Paenibacillus_Z sacheonensis. The sequence continues at coordinate 4,036 of NZ_JAAAMU010000009.1, read as the reverse complement.
GCCCCGCGCCCATGATTGTGATCTCGATGCCTTCGTAATTCACCCGCATTCGGCTCGACCTCCGATTCGTTCGGCAGCTCTTGGCGCTGGCGCAATATTAGACAGTCCAAGTATAGCAATTGAAAGAGCTTCCATCTAGTCTGTATTTCGTACTAATGTGTCTGTGTATTGGCTATAAGCGCCCCCGCGATTCCTCTAAAATGAAGGCGAAACCAACAATTCCATAGGAGGGTTCACCTTTGCCTACCCGTTTTCGCAAGGTCAAAATCGATGATACGGCCTACGAGGCCTGCAGCGTATTCGATGTCAACAACGACGGCGTACTGGATATTGTAAGCGGTGCCTTTTGGTACGAAGGACCGGATTTTCAGAAAAAGCACCCGATTTGCGAAGTGCAGGCGATCGGCGGCTACCATGACGATTTCAGCGATTTTCCGATGGACGTGGACGGGGACGGATGGACCGATATTATCACGGCCTCCTACTGGAGCCCGACCGTGCGCTGGCGCAAAAACCCCGGCGTGACCGGCGAAGAATGGCAGACGTTCGATATCGGACCGAGCGTCTGCAACGAGACGGTCCGCTTCTTCGATATCGACGGCTGCGGCATCCCGGAGATTTTCTCGAACGCGGTGCATGATCCGCAGCAGTACTTCAAATTGATCGTCGACGAGAACGGCCGCGGAACCGGACAGTTCGAGACGATCGTCATCGGCGAGTCGGCGGCGATGCACGGCATGGGCTTCGCGGACATCAACGGCGACGGCCGCACGGACATCATCCTCGCGAACGGCTGGCTGGAGCAGCCGGAGGACCCGTCGCAGCGTCCATGGAAATTTCATGCCGAATTCGACATGGGCCTCGCCAGCGTGCCGATGCTGGGACATGACGTCAACGGCGACGGCCTGATGGACATCATCGTCGGGCAGGGTCACGATTACGGACTGCACTGGCTGGAGCAGCGCATCGACGAGAACGGCGCGCGGTCGTGGATCAAGCACGAGATCGACATGACGGCCTCCCAATTCCACGACATGCAGATGGTCGACATCGACGGCGACGGCGAGCTGGAGCTGGTGACGGGCAAGCGATATCGCGCCCACAACGACGGCGACCCCGGCGCTTTCGACGACATCGGGATCTACTACTACAAGATTCGCGACGGCGCATTCGAGAAACACATCATCGATTACGGTCCGGCGGGAGAAGCGTCGGGCTGCGGCATTTATTTCTGGGTGCAGGATATCACGGGGAACGGCTTCCCCGACATCGTGGCGCCGGGCAAGGACGGACTTTATCTGTTCGAAAATCTAGGCAATGACGAGAAGGAGGCGTAATCAGCGTGGGTAAATTAAAAATCGGATTCATCGGTTCCGGCTTCATGGGCCAAAACGCGCATTTGTTCAACTACGCGATGCTGGAGGAGGAGTGCGAGGTCGTCGCCCTGGCGGAACCGCGCGCGGAGCTGGCGAAAAAGGTCGCTGCCCGCTACGGCATCTCCCGCATCTATGCGAACCATACGGAGCTGCTCGCGAATGAGCAATTGGACGCGGTCATTGCCTCCCAGCCTTTTCAGCGGCACGCGATCCTCATCCCGGACATCCTCCGCGCGGGCGTGCCCGTGTTCACGGAGAAGCCGCTGACGCTGTCGGTGGAAGCGGGCGAGCGTCTCGTCAAGCTCGGTCAAGAAACCGGCGCGCTGCACGTCGTTGGTTATCACAAGCGTTCCGACCCGGCCGTCGAGTATGCCAAGGCGCTCATCGACGAATGGCAGGCAAGCGGCGAGTTCGGCAAGCTGAACTACGTTCGCGTTTCGATGCCTCCCGGCAATTGGGTGGGCGGCGCGGACAACGCGCTCTGGACCGACGAGCCGACGGGCGCGACCGAGTGGGAGCCGCAGCCGGTGCCGGGCATGACCGAAGAGGAGACGGGCAGCTACGACTGGTTCGTCAACTTCTACATTCATCAGATCAACGCGATTCGTTACATGCTGGGCGAGCCGTATAAGCTCGTGTATGCTGCCCGCTCTGGAGCTTTGCTGGTCGGTGAGAGCGACAGCGGCAAATGCGTCACGCTGGAGATGGGCACGTACGTCACCTCGACGGATTGGCAGGAAAGCATCCTCGTCACCTTCGAGAAGGGGTTTATCAAAATCGAGCTTCCAGCGCCGCTGGCCCGCCAGCGCGCCGGAAAGGTCACCGTTTTCCGCGACAACGGCGGCACGCCGACCTTCACGGAGCCGGTGCTGCCGAACCAAGGCGCGATGCGCAAGCAGGCCATCAATTTCCTGGCTGCGGTGCGCGGCGAACGTCCGGCGCCTTGTACGGCCGAAGAAGCGCTGGAGGACCTCAAGATCGCCCGCGACTATGTCTTGTTCATGTCGAAGTACAAGGAAGAGTCGAAGGTGTAAAGCGCGCCGCATCCGGCTGGCCCGCTGACGGACAGCGAAGCGGTAGATCGGCAGCGAAGCGGCAGATGGCGATTGAAAAGTAATATTTGCGACGCAATCCAGCCGACAGTTGCTCGCTTGGCAACGATGCAGCAAACAGGCAGCAGAGCATCGGTAAGCAACGCTCGGCAGCCAAGCAAGCGCTGCGGTAAGGCAGCGAATTAACTAGCAGGCATTAACGTGGCTAACAGGCAGCGGCATGAAGCATTAATTCCGTAAAAATCTTAACGCGCCGAAGAAGCGGATGCCAGCTGCGGTCGGCATACAGATCATTACCGCTGGCGATTGCTGTACGTCATACGATGCGCAGCGACGAATTAGCCGAACTGGAAGCAGGCGTTGGAAGGAAGTAGGCGATGGCGTATCGCCCGCCGCACGGCACCTTGCCAAGAGATCGAGAACAGTAGCGATAAACCGCTTGAGTCACGCAGCTTCCGACAGTCGCGAAGCATAAAGAACAAAGGCCGGCGAGTGCACAAGTCGAGCTGCCCAGAACGACCGCCGCCAAACCGCTTGCCGGCAGGAATAAGTGCAAAAATGCAACTAATCGGCGCTCAAATCACTGAATACGAGAAATAAGTGCAGATCTGCACTTATTACATCGGTAATCGAGGTCCAGAGACGAAAATCCTTGGAATAGGTGCACATTTGCACCTATTTGGTCAGGGAGGTCAGTTTCTTCGAAAAATAAGTGCATATTTGCACTTAATTTCTCTTAATTACTCTTATTGCTCTTAATTTCTCTTATTTACTCTTTATCCCCTTTAGGGGGTTGAACCAATTGGTCTCACAGCATTTCGTAGCAGGCAGGGCAAGCGGACTACGGTCGCTCTCGGCCGACGAGGCCGGAGCATAGCGCAGCGTGCAACGAAAGTGAGTCTTCCACAACAGTCAGCTCTCCTACCCTGCAACGCCCCCTGCCGGGGGAAGTTCTGCAGGCCATGCTTTAAAAAGCCCCGGCGGGGGCAGGGGCCCGGAGGAGGTACGGAGTCGGAGATCGCCTTTGCAGTCGGAATTCCACCTTTACATGTCTTGGGAGATGAGAGAATTCCGAACTGCAACAGCGAACGCAGGCCCGTACCGCCGCAGGGCACCCGCGCCCCCGCCATCCGCTTTTTCAAACCATTCCAAAGAACGGGGTGTTACTTATGAGAAGAGTCGCCATCATCGGAGCCGGCAGCGTCGTGTTCTGCAAAACGCTGATCCTGGACATCATGGCCACGGAAGTGCTGGAAGAAACCGAATTCGTCCTCATGGCGCCGTCGACGACCAAGACAACGCATGTCAAAAGCTACATCGACCGCGTCATCGCGCAGAACAACCTCAAAGCCCGCGTCTCCATCACGACCGACCGCCGCGAAGCGCTCGCGGGCGCGAACTACGTCATCTGCTCGTTCCAAATCGGCGGCTTGACCGCGTTCGAGCTGGACTACAAGATTCCGCTCAAGTACGGCGTCGACCAATGCATCGGCGACACGCTCGGCCCGGGCGGCGTCTTCCGCGCCCTGCGCAGCATCCCGGTCATCCTGGACGTGGCGCGCGACATGGAGGAGCTGTGCCCCAAGGCGATCCTGCTCAACTACGTCA
>NZ_JAAAMU010000008.1 GCF_009909195.1 Paenibacillus sacheonensis | reverse complement strand
TTATCCCGGTCTTCCAGGCAGGTTGCCTACGTGTTACTCACCCGTCCGCCGCTAAGCCATCCCCGAAGGAATGACTCCGCTCGACTTGCATGTATTAGGCACGCCGCCAGCGTTCGTCCTGAGCCAGGATCAAACTCTCCATAAAAGTGGCCGAAGCCATTGTATGAATTCGCTTGGTAGCTCATTCGAAATACTAGCTTGCGAAACGTTAATTTCGCGATTTAAGACCTTTTGACAGGTCGCTCATTGTTCAGTTTTCAAGGAACAAATTCGTGTGTCGTTCGCCCAATGTCTCAGCGGCGACTTGATTAATATATCACAGTTGCTTGTCTCATTGCAAGCTTTTTTTAATTTTCTTATTAAAAAACTGTGATACATTTCTCTGCCTCAAAAGCGGCAAGAAGTAATATATCACAGTTATTATGGAGGGGTCAAGCTTTATTCATAATATCTTTTAAGCTTTTGTCCGTTGAAGAACTTCTTCAATGTAAAGCTGTTTTTCGTTCGCCAGATTCACGATCGTGCCATTCACGGATACCCATGGCCGAGTTGGATGATTACGATCCGAGAATACGATCTCTCCTAATCGATTGTCGCTTAAACGAACAATGGTGCCGTTGTGAAACTGCGTGGCTTTCTCGATAAAGATGCGAACATACGAAGGATCCAGCTTACCGAAGGAATCTTGGTTCAGTTGCTCCAATACTAAATAAGGAGAAGTCGCTTTGCGATAGGAACGCTTCATCGTCATGGCATTGAAAATATCCGAAATGGCTACGAACTTTGCGTAAGGATGGATCTTCTCCGAATTAATCCCGAGCGGATAGCCGCTGCCGTCAAACCGTTCATGGTGTTGAAGGGCTGCCAGCTTTACGCCCTCGTTAATTGCCGTGACATTCTTGAGCAATTGGTATCCGAGTACGGTATGCCGCTTCATATCTTCAACTTCTTCTGGCGAAAGCTTAGTGGGCTTGTTTAAAATGTTACGGTCGATCTTGGCATTCCCTATATCGTGAAGAAGGCCGGCTAAAGCGGACTGCATCCAATCCTTCTTAGGGAGTCCATTCCACTGGGCCATCATATAACAGCTCAATGCCGACATCACGCTTTTGTGGAAGAGATAATCCTCGCTCGGTACATTTCGCGGTGAGAAAGTCAGGATTTTATAATCCTGACTTTGAAGCAGCAATGATTCGAGCTGATTGCGAATATCGAGAATCGGCAGCGGCTGCCCGCTCATCATTTGGTTAAATACACGCTTCAGGAGCAATACGGTACGTTCATACTGCTCCGCAAGCGATGATTTGATGTGGGGGCTCCCCTGCGCTTCTAATTGACTCTCACTCGCTGCTGCTTCTTCCGCCTCTTTCTTGTCCGGTGGACCATCGATCGTAACATGCGGAACTAGAAAAGCTTGAAGGATGTCATATTCCCGGGGCGTAACGACCTTTCCTTTATGAAAAAGCACGCTGCCGAGCGGTGTAAGAACATCCTGTATGATCTTGTCTCCAAGCTTTACCTGCGAAACTGATACCGTGCCCATAGACTCTCCTCCACGTCAAAGCCTCAATCGCGCACCAACAAAATTATTCTTCCTCCGAAGTTAACTCTTCTGGCTCGATGCCTTCTCCGTCTTCTCCGGTATCGGCATCCGCCTCTTCGTTACGTGCAACACGAGTAACTGTCGCAACAGAGTCGTCTTCGCGGATATTAATCAGTCTGACACCTTGCGTATTTCTTCCCATGGTCGAAATATCGGCCATGCTCATGCGCATCAACGTACCCGAAGACGTCATGATCATCAAATCCTCGTCGTTCTGCACGACGCGCAGGCTGACGAGAAGACCCTTCTTCTCCTGAACGTTGAGCGTCTTGATCCCCTTGCCGCCGCGGCTCTGAGAGCGATATTCGCTTTCTGGCGTCCGTTTGCCGTAACCGTTAGCCGTCACGATCAAGATCTCGCTGCCCGGCGCCACAACGTCCATGCCGATTACCTCATCTTCATCATCCGAGCTGATGCCTTTCACGCCCGTTGCGGAACGGCCCATCGGTCGTACGTCTTGTTCGGAGAACCGGATCGACATGCCTTGGCTTGTCCCCATGATGATTTCTTGGTTGCCGTCAGTCAGCTTCACGCCGATCAGATCATCGTCTTCGCGCAGGTTAATCGCAATCAGACCGACTTTACGAATGTTTGCGTAATCGTCCAACGGCGTCTTCTTGACGATGCCGTTCTTGGTTGCGAAGAACAAGAAGCGGTCTGGCTCGAAGGATTCGACCGGAATAACGGCATTGACCGTTTCCCCCTGCTCGATCTGAATCAGATTGATAATCGGCGTTCCCCGCGCGGTGCGGCTGAGATCCGGTATCTCGTAGGCTTTCAGCCTGTAAACCTTGCCTTTATTCGTAAAGAACAGCAGGAAGTGATGGGTATTGGAGACGAACAGATGCTCGACGAAGTCGGTATCCTTGGTATCCATTCCAATAACGCCTTTGCCGCCGCGCTTCTGGCTGCGGTAAGTCTTAACCGGCAACCGCTTCACATAACCGGAGTGAGTAACCGAAATGATAACGTCTTCGCGCGGGATCAGGTCCTCATCGAGAATCTCGTCTTCGCTTGCCATCAGCTCCGTGCGACGCTCGTCACCGAATCTTTCTTTCACTTCTTCCAGCTCTTCGTTAATGATTTGAAGCACGAGCTGTTCATCAGCCAAAATCGCTTTGTACTCGGTAATTTTGCGAAGCAGCTCGGCGTACTCGGCTTCGATCTTGTCGCGTTCCAGACCGGTGAGGCGTTGCAAACGCATATCCAATATCGCCTGCGCTTGATCAAAGCTAAGACCAAAGCGTGAAATCAATCCTTCTCTAGCTTCTTCCGTCGTTTGCGAAGCACGGATCAATCGGATGACTTCATCGAGATTGTCGAGCGCGATGCGCAAGCCTTCCAAGATATGCGCACGTGCTTCCGCTTTCTTCAGGTCGAACTCCGTGCGGCGGCGAATAACCTCGATTTGGTGCTCCAAGTAGTAATAGAGAATGTCGCGTAGATTGAGCGTGCGCGGTTCTCCTTTGACGAGCGCCAGCATGTTGAAGCCGAAGTTCATCTGCATTTGGGTCTGCTTGTACAGGTTATTCAGCACAACCGTTGGCGTCACATCGCGGCGAAGCTCGATAACGACGCGCATGCCGTTACGGTCAGACTCGTCACGCAAATCCGTGATGCCTTCGATTTTCTTCTCGCGCACGAGCTCGGCAATTTTCTCGACAAGCCGCGCTTTTACAACCTGATACGGCAATTCATGCACGATAATGCGCGCTTTGCCGCCATTCTCTTCGATGGTTGCACGGGCACGCATGGTTACGGAACCGCGGCCAGTCGTATACGCCTGGCGCATGCCTTCGCGTCCCATGACGAAACCGGCGGTCGGGAAATCCGGTCCTTTGATGTAATCCATCAACTCGATCGGCGTAATATCCGGCTGGCGGATCAGCGCCTGGACGCCATTGATAACCTCCGTCAAGTTATGCGGAGGAATATTCGTTGCCATCCCTACAGCAATCCCGGTCAATCCATTGACAAGCAGATTCGGAAAACGGGCCGGTAGAACCGTCGGTTCATGCTCTTCGCCGTCGTAGTTAGGTGCAAAATCGATCGTTTCTTTATTGATATCGCGCAGCATTTCCATGGCTATCTTGGAAAGCCGTGCCTCCGTGTAACGCATGGCAGCTGCCATATCTCCATCGATGGATCCGAAGTTACCGTGACCGTCGACAAGCATATAGCGGAGGGAGAAGTCCTGTGCCATCCGTACCATGGTCTCATATACGGCCGAGTCGCCATGCGGATGGTATTTACCGATAACTTCGCCGACGATTCTGGCAGATTTCTTGTATGGCTTATCCGGCGACATGCCGAGCTCGGACATCGCGAACAAAATCCGACGATGCACCGGCTTCAGTCCATCGCGGACATCTGGCAGCGCGCGGCTGACGATGATACTCATTGCATAATCCATGAACGATTCGCGCATCTCGGTGCCGATATCTCGGTCCCGCACTTGCAGGCTTTTCTCTTCTGCCATCGTAAACCTCCTAATGTTTTGCGTATGTTAAGCTTCAAGGCCGCTGCCCCGGAATGGCAAACCGCAGCTGGCAAGCAGAAAAAATCATCAAACCCTACTAGAATCCCTTATAGTTTCGGCACATTCTTGCCTTCCTTAAACGTTTGCATACCCGAAACTTGGTGCAAACCGATCCGTGCTCCCAAAACTTTTCGGTCTTAGGTTAATACACGCTCCAAACCGGTTTTTTCGCCATAAACTAACATAATGTCGGCGTCGAATAGGGTCGTAATTTGGAAAACCCTAAAAATAGGCATTATCTCTATTATACCATTCATTTATAACCCTGTCTCCTGCAGGCTCGTAATCCCGTTACAGGAACGTTAACATGAAAGGTGGAGCCCTGTTGGCCATCCAGCGCGTGAAAAGCAAGTGGGCGAAAACAAAAGTATTGCTGCTCTCGGAGCCGCTGCGCGAGCGGATTCCGGTAACGAAAAGATGGCATATTCCACAGCTGGCTGCCATGCTCGAGCAGCATGGCATGGTGTATGTGAAGCCCGATCAGGGTACCTTTGGACTAGGCGTCGTTCGCGTCGAGAAACTCCCCGATGGCAGGTATACGTATCAGTCCGGGACCCATCCGCAGCATTTCCCTTCGTTCGACAAGATGGCAGCCTCGCTTCAGAAACGCATTGGCAGCCGGCAATACTTAATTCAACAAGGGATTCCCCTCCTGTCCTACGACGGGCTGCGCTTCGATATCCGCGTCATGGTGCAGTGCAATCCCAAGCAAGAATGGGAAACGACCGGCATCATCGGACGGCTCAGCCATCCCAAAAAAATCGTGACGAACTATCATAGCGGCGGTGTTCCTATGGCTTTCGATAAGCTGATGGAGCCCCATCTCACGCAGCCTCAGGTTGACAGCTACAAAATGTGGCTTGCCGAAATCGGCACCTCCGTCGCAAGGCAGCTGCAAACGCGGTATCCTCGATTGAAGGAACTGGGTATCGACATAGCCATAGACGAGTCGTTCCGCCCCTGGATTCTTGAAGTTAACACCCTTCCGGACCCCTACATCTTTCGCAAGTTGGACGATAAAACGATGTTTCGCCGCATTTACCGGTACTGTCTGGCCTATGATAGGCGTATGAAATAACGACAAGCCGCCCGATTCTTCGGACGGCTTGTTTGCTGCATCTACTAAACATCAAGATTCTTAACGTATTTCGCGAACTCTTGAATGAATTCGCGTCGCGGTTCCACGTTGTCGCCCATCAGCGTCTCAAAAATATTATCCGCCGCGATGGCATCGTCGATGGTGACTTGAAGCATCGTCCGGCTCTCCGGATCCATCGTCGTTTCCCACAGCTGGGAAGCGTTCATCTCGCCGAGACCTTTATACCGCTGTACGTTGACCTTAGCGCCTTCGCCAAACTCGGCGATTATCGCATCGCGCTCTCGCTCGCTTTGCGCATAACGGACAACCTTATTTCGTTCGATCTTGAACAGCGGGGGCTGGGCGATATAGACGAAACCTGCCTCGATGATCTTGCGCATGTAGCGGAAGAAAAACGTAAGCAGCAGGGTACGGATATGGGCGCCGTCAACGTCGGCATCCGTCATGATAATGACTTTATGGTAACGCGCCTTGGCCAGGTCGAAGTCATCCGCAATGCTCGTTCCAAGCGCCGTAATGATGGCCCGAATCTCCGTATTGGAGAGAATCCGGTCAAGGCGCGCACGCTCGACGTTCAGAATTTTACCTCTGAGCGGCAATATCGCTTGGTAATGACGATCGCGGCCTTGTTTGGCCGATCCGCCTGCGGAGTCTCCTTCTACGATGTAGATCTCGCTGATGGATGCATCACGCGACGAGCAATCCGCCAGCTTGCCTGGAAGCGCACTGACTTCCAATGCGCTCTTGCGGCGCGTCAGCTCGCGCGCTTTGCGCGCAGCTTCGCGAGCACGGGAAGCCGACAGTCCTTTCTCGACGATCTTCTTGGAGATGCCTGGATTCTCATCCAAGAACTCTTGGAGCTTCTCGGCAAAGAATGATTCGACGATACCGCGAACTTCGCTATTGCCAAGCTTCGTCTTCGTCTGTCCCTCGAATTGCGGCTCGGGAATCTTGACCGAGATAATCGCCGTCAAGCCTTCGCGCACGTCATCGCCGGACAGGTTAGAGTCGCTGTCTTTGATGGCATTCATCTTACGGGCGTATTCGTTGATGATCCGCGTGAGCGCGCTCTTGAATCCCGACTCGTGAGTACCGCCTTCATGCGTGTTGATATTGTTGGCGAAGGAGTAAATATTCTCGGTATAGCTGTCGTTGTATTGGAGCGCAACCTCGACCTGAATATTGTCCTTGGATCCCTCGACGTAGATCGGCGCTTCGTGCAGCGCTTCCCGGCTTCGGTTCAAATATTTGACGAACTCGATAATGCCGCCCTCGTACTTATACGAATTCGTCGTTCCCGTGCGTTCGTCGGTAAGCACGATCTCAATGCCTTTATTCAAGAAGGCCAGCTCGCGGATCCGCGACTGGAGCACTTCGTATTCGTACACGAGCGTTTCGGTGAAAATCTCGCCGTCCGGCTTGAACGTGGTGGTCGTTCCGGTATCGGACTCTTCCGCGTCGCCGATGATCTTCAGGTCATATTGCGGTGCGCCGCGACGATATTCTTGGCGGTAGACCTTGCCTTCCCGCTTAACGGTAACCTCGACCCATTCGGACAACGCATTGACGACCGAAATCCCGACGCCGTGAAGGCCACCCGATACTTTATAGCCTTCGCCGCCGAATTTACCGCCGGCATGAAGAACGGTCATAACGACCTCTAGCGTCGATTTCTTGAGCTTCACGTTCTCACCGACAGGGATACCCCGTCCGTTATCGATAACGGTGATGCTGTTGTTCTCGTGAATGATCACTTGAATACGCGTGCAGAAGCCTGCAAGCGCTTCGTCAATGCTATTATCAACGACTTCCCATACGAGATGGTGAAGTCCTTTGCCACTCGTGGAACCGATGTACATCCCGGGGCGTTTGCGTACCGCCTCTAACCCTTCAAGAACCTGAATCTGGCTTTCATCATACGTATGCTGATTCGACGACATGCTGGGTTTCACTGCTCCTCTCAACTACCCTGCTTGCGAACTCCGTTGGCTGCTCGGGCCTGCAACCTACCTGCCACACTTTGCAAACTGACAGCCCGTTAACCCTCTAATTAGTCGCAAAATGGTGCGAACGCTTCTTCAGCGTTGAGGATGAGATGGGCGAATAGTAGATTTTATGCTCGGTCACTACGATCGATTTCGCTTCTTCTTCCCCTATAACTTCAACGTCTTTCCGCTTACGGGCTTGCGCGACGAATTGCTTGGAAAGCTTGGAGGACTGCTCGATCGAAATATCGAAAATCGCCACGAGCTCCGCGGCGCGAATGATTTTCTCTCCGCCTAAATGAATATACATAAACCCGCCCTCCGTTTCTTCGTCACTTGCGATTACAGCGCTACATTACCGTCCTGCACGTGGTAAATGCGGGCGTCGTGCAGCTTGCCGATATTAACGCTCTCAAGCCCCGTGGTCGTAATAAACGTTTGAACTTTGCTCTGAAAGGTTTCAATCAGCTGCGTTTGCCGATGCTGGTCAAGCTCGGATAAGACATCATCGAGCAGCAGCAGCGGGTACTCGCCGATTTCTTCATGAATGAGCTCGATTTCAGCTAGTTTAAGCGACAAGGCAGTCGTTCGCTGCTGTCCTTGGGAGCCGTAAACCGAGGCTTCTTTGCCATTAATATAAAAGGCCATGTCATCACGATGAGGACCAACGAGCGTCATCCCGCGACGAAGCTCCTGATCCTTTACTTGTGTTAACTTTATCATAAATTGCTCAAATAAAATAGATTCATCTTCGGTGGAGCCGCTTTCGAAGGAGGGGCGGTAAACGATCGTCAGCTCCTCGGAACCGGCCGTGATGCCCGAGTGAATGGTCTGTGCCCACCTTTGGAGCTTCTCTATGAAGTTTTGCCTTTTTTTCACGATTTTAACACCATACTCTGCAAGCTGCATGTTCCAAACTTCCATCATCGCCGGATTGGCGGTGCCAGGAAGCGTAGCTTTCAAGTAATTATTTCGCTGCTGGAGCACTTTATGGTATTGGCCGAGCGCATGCAAATAACCGGGCTGCACCTGGCCGATTTCCATGTCGAGAAACCGGCGGCGCACGCCCGGCGTGCCCTTCACAATTTCAAGATCCTCGGGAGCGAACATCACGACGTTAAGCTGGCCGACAAAATCGCTTAATTTTCGCTGTTCCAATCCGTTGATTCTAGCCTTCTTCCCTTGCTGCGATAACATGAGATCAAGCGTCACGCTGCCGTAGCGTTTCTCTACTTCTCCACGGATACGCGCTTCGCTCGACTGCCAGCCGATCAATTCCTTGTCTTTGCTCGTACGGTGAGACTTGGTCAACGCAAGGACAAGAATGGCTTCGAGCAAATTTGTTTTGCCTTGGGCGTTGCGTCCGACAAACAGATTGACCTGACTATCCGTCTTCAGTTCGATCTGTTCGTAGTTGCGGTAATTCTGCAGTTGAATGGAATTTAATCGCAAAGTAAGGCCCCCCGGTCATAGCCTGCAAAAACAGCAAGCTGCCGCATTACCGTGTCACAATCGTAAACAAGCCGTATCCCTTGATGTCAATCTTGTCTCCGACATACAGCTTGCGGCCGCGTCGATTATCAGGTTCGCCATTCACGATAACCTTATGTTCCTGTAAAAAAAACTTCGCCGCACCTCCGGAATCGATGCACTCCGATAGCTTTAAAAATTGCCCGAGCGCGATATATTCCGTAGAAATTCCAATTTCTTTCATGTTCATTGCTCCTTAATTAACCCGTGGTCCGATACGGAAGAATGAGATGCAAGCTGTGCGGATGATCCGTCGGCTTGATAATGATCGGGCTCATCGCACCTGTAAATCCGACGAATATATATTCACTGTCGATTACTTTGAGCGTATCCAGCATATATTTGGAATTGAAGGCGATGCGCAGCTGCTCGCCGGTCATTTCTTTTACTTCCACCTGTTCCGTTACGCGGCCGAGCTCCGTAGAGCTGGATGAAATTTCAATGCTGCCGTCCTCTTGGGTAACGAGGCGGACAATGTTCGTTTTCTCTTCGCGCGACATCAAGTATGCGCGATCGATCGCATCCGTCAATTTTTTTGTCGGCAGGACGAGTTCTGTTTTGAAATGCTGCGGAATAATCTTAGAAGTGTCCGGGTAGGTGCCATCCAAGATGCGGGAGTAGAACAATACGTTGCCGACTTTGAAGAGGACTTGATTCTCCGCTACAACGATATCCACATGTGTATGATCGTCCGGAACTATTCTGGACAGCTCGTTCAGCGTTTTGCCCGATATGACAACATTGGAGAATCGATACCCTTCCGGCGCTTCGACCGTTGCGGTACGGCTTGCGAGCCGGTGCCGGTCCGTTGCTACGAATTTCAGCTGACCTTCGGTCATGTTCCACAGGGTTCCCGTTAAAATCGGGGTTTGTTCACTTGTGGATGCAGCGAATACCGTCTGACGAATCATGGATTTCAGAAGATCGCCCGGAACCGCAATCGACTCGCTTTGTTCAATGGTCGGCAGGACCGGGAATTCTTCTGGATCCAGTCCAACCATTTGGATATCCGTGGAGCCGGAGCGAATCATCGTTTGAAAATGGTCTTTGACTTCAATCTCTAGCTCGTCCGAAGGCAGTTTCTTCACGATTTCAACGAAGAATTTGGCTGGAAGCACGACGCTTCCCGGTTTCTCGACCTTTGCGATGACGAATTCGCCGTTCTCGACGGGAATAAAGCTTTGGATAGAGATATCGGTGTCGCTTGCTGTCAGGGTCACGCCTTGGTGATTGACGTCGATTTTGATGCCTCCGAGAATCGGGATTGCCGGACGTGTCGAAGAAGCTTTGGATACTTGTTGAATCGCGTCGTTTAATTGGTCTTTTCGGATCGTTAATTTCATAATTGTCACTCCTAAAGGGAAGGGGATCACGGCGGCAGCCGATTGCGTCGTTTTCACCCGTATTTTGATGATGTTTATTAATAAAAAATAGTAGAAGTCGTAGTAGGGGCGCTGAATATGTGGATAAGTGTATATAACACGGATAAAGCAAGCCTATCCACATGTGTATAGCGTGTGCATAGGCTTGCTGTTTAAATGTTGAAGAAGTGAATAACTTTTTCGTTCATTATTCAGCTTTCTTCATATTCGATATCAAGTATGGTTCTTAATCTTCTCTGTAAGCGTCTGAATGATCTTGAACAGCTCGGAATCGATTTTCAGCTGCTGCGTTATTTTCTCGTGAGCGTGAATGACCGTCGTATGGTCGCGCCCTCCGAAGGCTTCCCCGATCTTGGGCAGCGAATAGTCGGTTAATTCCCGGGATAGATACATGGCGATTTGCCTTGGGAACGCGACGGCTTTCGTTCGCTTGCGTGCTTTAAACTCCTCCAGCTTCAGGCCGTACAGCTCGCCAACCTTCTGCTGAATGTCCTGCATCGTAATCATCTTCGGCCTGCTGGTCGGAATGATATCCTTCAACGCTTCTGCTGCCAAATGGGACGAAATATCCTCGTTTATTAAGGACGAATAGGCCACTACCCGGATGAGCGCGCCTTCCAGCTCACGGATGTTCGTATCGATCTGGCTTGCGATATAGACCATGGCCTCATTAGGAATGTCCAGGTTTTCCGCTTTCGCCTTCTTCCTTAGAATCGCGATCCGCGTCTCCAGGTCAGGAGGCTGGATATCCGTAATCAAGCCCCATTCGAAGCGGGATCGCAGCCGTTCCTCGAGTGTCGGAATTTCCTTGGGCGGCCGATCGCTGGAGATGACGATTTGCTTGCGTTCCTCGTGAAGGGCGTTGAACGTATGGAAGAACTCTTCCTGCGTCTGTTCTTTCCCGGCCAGAAACTGAATATCGTCAATCAGCAGCACGTCGATATTGCGGTATTTATTCCGAAAAGATTCGCCGCGGTTGTCTCGGATGGCGTTGATGAATTCATTGGTGAACTTCTCCGATGACAGGTAAAGCACCCGCGTATTGGGATTGTGCTCTAAAATATAATGCCCGATCGCATGCATCAAATGCGTTTTGCCTAGGCCGACGCCGCCATATAAGAAAAGCGGGTTATAGGCTTTGGCAGGCGCTTCGGCAACAGCCAATGATGCGGCATGGGCAAAGCGGTTGTTGGCACCGATGACGAACGTGTCGAACATATATTTGGGATTGAGCATATGCGAATATGGCTCTTCCGGACCGACCTGAACTTGCGGCACGACAATAGGCTGCACTTCTGCAGGCTCGGGCGGCTTATTCTCTTCGATGACGAATTTTATGTCGAATTGACGCCCCATGAATTCCTGCAGCGTTGTCCGCACAAGCTTGGTGTACCGGCTTTCCAGCCATTCGGCCGCGAAAGTCGTCGGAGCTGTCACGACGACGATGGAATCTCCGCTGAACGAAGCTTTCGTCGCCTTAAACCAAGTATCGAAGCTCGGCTTGCTAAGCTTGGTTTGAATGATAGACAGCACCTGTTGCCACATTTCGTGCGTATGGCTATCCACAAATGGTCACTCCTTATCAAAATCGCCGAAAACGGCGCTATCCTGCTGAAAATGTCGAAAGGGGGAATTCGGCTGATAATGTGTCCACATTATTAAGGGGTGGAAAAATAAACTTATCAGAAGGGGATGAATGTTGTTCACATTGTTATCCACAGGCTGTTAATAAAATTGCGGGGGATTAAAGTCATCCACACGGAAAACATAATTATCATAGCAAAATAACCCTTGATATTCAACGATTCCGGCGATTTTATCCACAAATTCAATAGGTTGTGTACAAAACTTATCGACAACACTAGATATTGTTAATATCTTGTTACCAGTTCGACAAAAATCGGGAATGTGCGATAAATTCATCCACATGTTATTAATTTTACGCACACTTCGGCATATTCTTATTTTATCCACAGTTTGAATTTGGCAGTCCTTCGATTGCCCGTTCCGGAGCTGGAAAGGTTGACTTTTGCAGGGGGTCGTGGTTTAATTTAAAAAGGCGTTTTTTACGGAGAATGCTCATCGTTCGAGTGTTCTTATCGACCTTGCAGCATCCTCGAATAGGAAAACCGACGATTGCTAATCGTGAAGACGATCAGAAATAGCATGTACGTACAGTTAGTTAAGTAAGGATAGGAGGTGCATTGGATCAATGAGACCTACATTTAGACCGAATGTTAGCAAACGTAAAAAAGTTCATGGTTTCCGTAAACGTATGGCTTCCGCAAATGGACGTAAAGTGCTGAGCGCCCGTCGTCAACGGGGAAGAAAAGTACTGAGCGCGTAACTTTAAGACCACTTTACGTGGTCTTTTTTTCATTTATAAAGGTCATACTATGTAATAAAGGTTCGGTGAAGATGCGCCGTGCAAAGAAAACTGCGGTTACGTAAGCGCGAAGATTTCAGCCGGATCTACAGAAACGGGAAATCGTTCGCCAATAGCCAATTCGTCGTGTACTGGACCCGGCAGCATAAAGCGGAACCGTTCCGTCTCGGCGTCTCGGCAAGCAAGAAGATCGGCAATGCGGTCGTGCGCAATCGGATGAGAAGACTTGTGAAGGAGATTGTCCGCCATCAAACGGACCGAATCGCCGAGCAGCTCGATTTCATCATTATTGTCCGCAAACCGGCCGTCGGGCTTGGCCTCAAAGAACTCGAAAAAAGCATGCTCCATGTATTGAAGCGAGCGGGGTTAATGAAACAGAATCGCTGACCCTTGTAATCGCTTAACCACGGAGGCGGGCTTGTTTCTTTGTGCCATAAAATGTGATATAGTTTTACGTGAATGATTATGCAGTGCGCGTGCCTTTGAGAGGCCGGCGCTTATGGTACGCAGAGAGGAGATTTACATGTTGTCCCGTATTTCGAAACGAACCTGGTTAACGGCTTTCGCTCTGATCGCCGTCATGTTTTTCTTGAGCGGTTGTTCTTCGGCCACTCACCCGGTTTCTATGGATGATCTATCGCACGGCAACTTCTGGCAGCGGAATGTCGTCTATTATTTCTCCCAGGCGCTGGAGCACTTCGCTAAATGGTTTGGCGGCGAGTACGGCATTGCGATTCTGTTGATGGTTGTTATCGTACGGACGTTAATTCTTCCACTGACCATCAAGCAGTACCGCAGTTCGAAAGCGATGCAGGCACTGCAGCCGGAACTGGCAAAGCTGAAAGAGAAGCATAAAGACAACCCGCAGAAGCAGCAAGAAGAAACGATGAAGCTATTCCAGCAGCATAAGGTTAACCCACTGGCTGGCTGCTTGCCTCTGCTTGTACAAATGCCTGTGTTTATCGCGCTCTATAATTCGATTTATATGAATGAAAATATTCGTGAGCATACATTCCTCTGGCTGCAGCTCGGCGAGAAGGACCATACGTATATCCTCCCGATCCTGGCTGCAATAACGACGTTTGTTCAATCCAAAATGATGTCGTCTCAGCAGAAGACGATGCCGGCGATGCAAGGGATCATGATGATCTTCCCGGTATTGATTTTCGTCATGGCCATCTCATTCCCGGCTGCACTGCCGCTCTACTGGATTTTCAGTAACACGTATACCATCGTGCAAAATTATTTCCTTTATGTGCGCACCTCACCGAAAGATAAGGAGAGTGTCCCTGCGAAATGAAGAAAATCGTAGCATCGGGTAAAACGATCGAAGATGCTGTAAAGAGTGGTTTAACGGAATTGCAAGTATCCGCGGAACGCGTGAGCGTAACCGTACTGGAGAAGCCGAGTAAAGGATTGTTCGGCCTGATCGGAGTTCGTGCCGCCAAGGTGGAGCTCATGCTGAAGCCGGTGCCTAATCAAGCGGCTGAAGCTGAACCTCTCGTACAGACGGCTTCGGTTGCCGCGGTGGACAAGAGTACGGCGCCTGCGAAGGATGCCATCCTTGAAACGGAACGATTCATTATTGAAGTGGCAAGAACGATGGGGCTTGACATTACGATTGCTCGTAACGATTCAAAAGATGGATTGGTTCTCGCTTTATCCGGCGGCGGAGATCTCGGCATGTTGATCGGTCGCCGTGGTCAAACGCTTGATGCTTTGCAATATTTGGTCAATATCGTGGCCAACCGTTACTCCAACAGCCATCTGCGGATCGTGCTTGATGCGGAAGATTTTCGCGAGCGCCGTCGCAAGACGCTCGAGGATTTGTCGGATCGCTTGGCGGGACATGTCATTCGGACTCGGAAAGAAGTCGTTCTTGAGCCGATGGCGCCGCATGAGCGTAAGATCATCCATTCGCAGCTGCAGAATCACGCCAAAGTAAAGACGTTCAGCAAAGGCGATGAGCCTAACCGGCGCGTCGTCATTACGCTGAAATCATGATGCATACTGCTCAATTCAAGCAATGGCTCTTACAGGTCATTGCTCATTTTTTATTTTGAACCAAGTAATGAGGGACTAGATGATGATGATTCAAGACACGATTGCCGCCATTTCGACAGCTGTCGGAGAAGGCGGCATTGCCGTTATTCGGGTAAGTGGGCCTGAGGCCGTATCGGCCTGCGCACGTTATTTCCGATCCAAGTCGAATATGGCCGATGCTGCTTCGCATACCGTACATTACGGCCATATCGTGGATCCGGCTTCCGGCGAAACAGTGGAAGAGATTCTGCTGACCATCATGCGGGGGCCGCGATCGTTTACGGCGGAAGACGTGGTAGAGCTAAGCACCCATGGCGGCGTAGTTGCCGTCAAGCGGGTATTGGAGCTGCTGCTTCGCGCCGGGGAGATTAGATTGGCAGAGCCAGGGGAGTTCACAAAGCGGGCTTTCCTCAATGGTCGGATCGACCTCACGCAAGCGGAGGCGGTGATTGATCTGATCCGGTCAAAATCGGACCGGGCATTCTCCGTTGCATTGAAACAATCGGAAGGCATGCTGTCCAAAAAGGTAAAGACGCTGCGACATGGTTTAGTCGAGCTGTTGGCGCATATCGAAGTCAACATTGATTATCCGGAGCATGATGTCGCCTCCATGACGAGTGCTTACATCCGGGAACGCTGCGGCGAAGCGTGCGCCGAAATCGATCGATTGCTAAAAACCGCGGCGGAAGGCAAAATATTACGTGAGGGTATTGTCACTGCCATCGTAGGGCGGCCGAACGTAGGGAAGTCTTCGCTGCTCAATGCGCTTGTACAAGAAAACAAAGCGATCGTAACCGATATTCCCGGCACCACGCGGGATGTAATCGAAGAATATATTACGCTTGGCGGCGTGCCGCTTCGTCTGCTGGATACAGCCGGCATTCGCGAAACAGCCGATGTCGTGGAACGGATCGGTGTCGAACGGTCGCGGACGGCGCTCGATGAAGCCGATTTAATATTGTTGGTGCTGAATGCGGGCGAAACGCTTCACCCCGATGACCGTCAACTGATGGAGGCGCTGAGCGGCCGCCCGGTGGTCGTGCTGCTTAACAAGACCGATTTGCCGAGTATGCTGGATACGACGGAAATCGAGTCTCGCTTTCCTCCGGAATCGATTGTCCGGATGTCCGTGCTTCACGAACAAGGGCTGGATGAACTCGAGCAAGTCATCAAGCGGCTGTTCTTCGGCGGCGAGCTCGAGTCAGCGGATATGACGTATGTCAGCAATATTCGGCATATCTCGCTGCTGAATCAGGCAAGGCAGTCGCTGGTGGATGCCATTGATGCGACAGAAATCGGCATACCGATTGATATTGTGCAAATTGATGTCAGAACGGCGTGGGAACAATTAGGTGAAATGATAGGGGATTCGGTAGCCGAGTCGCTGATCGATCAGATTTTTTCTCAGTTCTGTTTAGGTAAATAATTGGTCTGAAAGGCAAGGAGGGATAGAGGAATGGGTTATCAAGCAGGTGATTTTGACGTTATTGTTATTGGTGCCGGACATGCCGGCTGTGAAGCGGCTTTGGCTTCTGCGCGAATGGGGGCAGAGACGCTGTTGTTGACGATCAACCTGGATATGGTTGCTTTTATGCCATGCAATCCGTCAATCGGCGGACCGGCTAAAGGTCATGTGGTGAGGGAGATCGATGCGCTCGGCGGTGAGATGGGACGTAACATCGATAAAACATTTATCCAAATGCGCATGTTGAATACGGGCAAGGGTCCGGCTGTTCATGCATTGCGTGCGCAAGCCGATAAATTTCTATATCAGCATTTCATGAAGCAGACGATCGAAGAGACGGAGCATCTGACGCTGCGTCAAGGGATGGTCGAGGATCTCATTATTGAAGACGGCACTTGCGTGGGTGTCGTGACGAAGACGGGCGCGGAATACCGTGCCAAAGCGGTCGTAGTCACGACAGGCACGTATTTGCGCGGCAAAGTGATTATGGGCGAGTTGATCTATGAAAGCGGCCCGAACAATCAACAGCCATCCGTTAAACTGTCGGAGAGCTTGCGTCAATTGGGCTTGCAGCTGGTACGGTTCAAGACCGGTACGCCTCCGCGCGTGCACGGGGATACGATCGACTTCTCCAAGACGGAAATTCAACCGGGGGACGAGAAGCCGAAATTCTTCTCTTATGAAACGGAATCCTCCGATAATGAACAGCTCCCATGCTGGTTGACGTATACGTCGGAGGAGACGCACCGGATCATTAGCGACAATCTGCACCGTGCGCCCATGTTCTCGGGTGCGATAGAGGGAACAGGCCCGAAATATTGCCCTTCCATTGAAGATAAGATCGTCCGTTTCGCCGATAAGCCGAAACATCAAATCTTCTTGGAGCCGGAAGGGAAGAACACTTCGGAGTATTATGTTCAAGGCTTATCTACGAGCATGCCTGAAGACGTGCAGTTAAATATTCTCCGATCTATTCCAGGTTTGGAAAATGTTGAGATGATGCGCACGGGTTATGCGATCGAGTATGATGCCGTCATTCCTACTCAGCTGTGGCCATCGCTGGAGACAAAGCTTGTTCCAGGGCTATTCACAGCGGGACAAATCAATGGTACTTCCGGCTATGAAGAAGCGGCGGGGCAGGGCATCATGGCAGGGATCAATGCAGCGCGGAAGGTTCAGCAGAAACCGCCGGTTATTATCGGCCGCTCGCAAGGTTACATCGGCGTGCTCATCGATGATCTCGTGACGAAGGGAACGACCGAGCCGTATCGCCTGTTAACATCGCGTGCGGAATACCGTCTCCTGCTGCGTCACGATAACGCAGACCTGCGTCTTACGCCGACGGGATACGAGATCGGATTGATCTCCGAATCGCGTTATAACAAATTCAACGTCAAAAAAGCGATGGTGGAACAGGAGATCGAGCGGCTCAAAACCGTGAAGGTGCGTCCCGATGAGGAAGTTCGACTGCTGTTCGAGGAAATCGGAACTGCGCCGCTTCAACAAGTGACCGATGCCCTTTCCCTGCTTCGTCGTCCCGAATTTACCTATGAGCATGTCGAGCGTTTGTCTTCTTCCTCGGAACCATTGACCGACGATATGAAGGAGCAAGTGGAGATTCAAATCAAGTATGCCGGCTATATCGAGAAGCAGCAGCTTCAAGTCGAACGGCTTGCCAAAATGGAAAACAAGCGGATTCCAGACGATATCGATTATTCGATCGTCACGAACCTATCCAAGGAAGCGAAGCAAAACCTGTCTACGATCCGCCCGCTTTCGATCGGTCAGGCTTCCAGAATCGGAGGCGTAACGCCTGCCGACATCTCCATCCTGCTGGTTTACTTGGAACATTATAATCGAGTCGTTGCAGCACGGGGGTAAAGCATGAATCCAACTGAAACTTGGTTTGTACAATTGCTCCAGGAGCGGGGGACGGCGTTATCGCCGCTCCAACTCCAACAGTTTCAAACCTATTATGAATTGCTTGTCGAGTGGAACGAAAAAATGAACTTAACGGGTATCACGGAAAGGGAAGCGGTATATGAGAAACACTTTTACGACTCCGCGACCCTTTCTTTCTTTTTGAACCTAGATAAAGTTGTCTCTATAGCCGACATCGGTTCTGGCGCCGGTTTCCCTAGCATTCCGCTTAAAATATGTTATCCGCATCTTCAAGTTACAATCGTCGATTCCCTGAATAAACGCATTCAGTTTCTTCAGCATGTCGTTGAACAGCTCGGACTGCAGGATGTGAGCTGCGTCCATGGCCGTGCAGAGGATATCGCGAGACTGCCGGCACATCGCGATCAGTATGATCTTGTTACGGCAAGAGCAGTTGCGCGCCTTAGTGGGTTGAATGAGCTTTGTCTTCCTTTTGCTAAGAAGGGCGGCGTGTTCGCATCTATGAAAGGCGCTGATCCTGCTGAAGAAGTTAGAGAAGCAAAACGAAGCTTATCGGAGTTGAAGGGAAAGCTCTCGAAGGTCCATCATTTGAAGCTGCCGTTTGAACATTCCGATCGCCATATTATTGTCATTGATAAGCTTGGAGAAACACCGGCTAAATATCCACGCAAGGCGGGTATGCCGCTCAAGCAGCCAATGATTTGATCCCATTGTAACAGAGTAGAAATGTTTCACGTGGAACAATGCTGTTACCGTATATTTGTTTGATTTGGAGTCTTGTCAAGCAGGAGATCAGCTTGCAGCCGACGAATAATATAGAAACGACAAACTCGGCATTTTGAAATCGGGTGGTATGTTGACGCTATGAAAGAACAATTTTCGCGTTTATTCGGTTTGAGTGATCAGAAGAGTCAGAACCAAGACGAAGTGAAACAGCTTCCGATTACTGAAGTGGACACGAGCCCTTATCAGCCGCGGACTGTATTCGATGACGACCGTATCGAAGAACTTAGCCAAACGATTCGGACACATGGCGTTATTCAGCCGATTGTAGTACGAGCCCGTAACGGGAGATATGAGATCATTGCCGGCGAACGTCGTTTCCGGGCCGTGAAGAAGTTGGGACTGGATACAGTTCCTGCAATTGTTCGAGAATTTAATGACTCGCAGGCGGCATCCATTGCATTAATCGAAAATCTTCAACGTGAAGGACTTACCTCGATTGAAGAAGCGATCGCTTATCAGAAGCTGATTGATCTGCATAACCTGACTCAAGAGAGTTTGGCGCAGCGTTTAGGCAAGAGTCAGTCGACCATCGCGAACAAGATTCGGTTACTGGGGCTTGGCGAAACGGTCAAAAATGCCCTAATGGAACGTAAAATTACGGAGCGTCATGCTAGAGCGTTGTTGTCCCTTCATTCCGAAGAGTTGCAACTGAAGGTGCTAGACGATATTATTACTAAAGAGCTTAACGTAAAGCAGACGGAAGCGAGAGTCGCTTTCTATAATGAAGCGGTGGCAAGCAGCTCCAAGAAAGCTAAACGCGTATCCTTTACGAAGGATGTACGGCTCGCCTTGAATACCATTCGTCAATCGATTGATATGGTGTCAGGATCAGGAATGCAAATTAAAACCAATGAACAGGATTATGAAGATCATTACGAGATCGTGATCAAGATTCCTAAACGATAATAGCACTGCTGACAGCCGTCCGGTTTATGGGACGGCATCGTCATTTTGTCTATTGGAATTCATGTAGTCCATTTGATAGAGTCGGCAGCGTAATAGAGTCGCATTTGATTCGGATCAACCAAGTTATCAGCATAGAGGTGAACAGTTTGTCTAAAACGATTGCAATTACGAACCAGAAGGGCGGTGTCGGGAAAACGACCACGTCCGTGAATCTAGGCGCCTGTCTGGCTTCTCTGGGCAAGAAAGTATTGCTGGTCGATATTGACCCACAGGGTAATACGACAAGCGGGATCGGAATCAATAAAGCGGACGTTGCGCACTGCATTTACGATGTGCTTATTAATGACGTGCATCCGAATGAAGCGACGTGTCAGACGAATATCGATGGATTAAACATTATTCCCGCTACGATTCAACTCGCGGGAGCAGAGATTGAGCTTGTGCCAACGATCTCTCGGGAACAGCGATTGAAGAAGTCTCTTTCGCTTGTAAAAAACCAATACGATTATATTCTTATCGATTGCCCGCCATCGCTGGGCATTTTGACGATTAATTCACTTACGGCATCGGATTCCGTTATCATTCCGATTCAATGTGAATATTACGCGCTGGAAGGATTAAGCCAGCTCTTAAATACAGTTCGTCTCGTGCAGAAGCATTTGAATACGACCCTTCAAATAGAAGGTGTACTGCTTACAATGTTCGATGCACGAACCAATCTTGGCATTCAAGTTATTGAAGAGGTCAAAAAGTATTTCCAACAGAAGGTCTACCAGACCATCATCCCGCGTAATGTTCGGCTGAGCGAGGCGCCTTCCCATGGGCAGTCTATCATTACGTATGACCCGAGGTCCAAAGGGGCAGAGGTGTATCTTGAACTCGCGAAGGAAGTGATCACGTATGAGCAAGCGGCTAGGTAGAGGGCTTGATGCGTTAATTCCATCGCTAGCTGTCAGCGAAGAGGATAAAGTTGTTGAAGTGCCACTTACACAACTGAGACCGAATCCTTATCAACCGCGAAAAACATTTGATGACGAAGCAATAAGAGAGCTGGCGGAGTCCATTAAGCAGCATGGCGTCATCCAGCCTATCATCGTCCGTACCGTTCTGAAGGGCTATGAGATCATTGCAGGTGAGCGTCGCTTCCGTGCATCCCAATTATGCGGCAACACAACGATCCCGGCGGTCGTGCGAAACTTCTCCGATCTTCAGGTCATGGAAATCGCATTGATTGAAAATTTGCAGCGTGAAGATTTGAATGCGATCGAGCTTTCGGTGGCTTATCAAGCGCTGATGGATAAGTT
Source organism: Paenibacillus sacheonensis (assembly GCF_009909195.1). Classification (GTDB taxonomy): domain Bacteria; phylum Bacillota; class Bacilli; order Paenibacillales; family Paenibacillaceae; genus Paenibacillus_Z; species Paenibacillus_Z sacheonensis. Next base: position 240,231 of record NZ_JAAAMU010000008.1, on the reverse strand, counting down.
CAATCTTACGCAAGAAGAACTGTCAATGAAGGTTGGTAAATCCAGGTCGCATATTGCGAACTTCCTTAGACTGCTATCGCTGCCGGACCAGATCAAAGAAAATGTTTCACGTGGAACATTATCGATGGGGCATGCGAGAGCTATAGTGGGTGTAAAGGAAGATGCTCGCAAGAAAGAACTGGCGGAATTGACGGTTGCAAATGAGTGGAGCGTAAGGCAGTTGGAGGAAGCGATAAAAAACCTGGATCAGCAGGTTCCTTCCAAGACGAAAGAAACGCCTTCCAATAAGAAAAAAGATCCTTATATTAATGAAGTGGAAGAGTCGCTGCGAGAACGTTTTAAAACAACGGTGAAGATCAAGCAACAAAAGGATAAAGGTCGCATCGAATTGATGTATTACAACAAACAAGATTTAGAACGTCTGCTCGAACTGCTTCAGCAATTATCATAACAATAGCGCACGATCTAAATAGCATACTTGATTGGCGGGGTTTGATGCATAACCGCCGATCGAGTATGCTATTGTTAAGATAGGATCAAGCGGGAGGGGTGATGGGATGTCGGACGACAAGCATGATAAGCCATTCATTTATTTGGATCACGCTGCGACGTCGTGGCCCAAGCCGGCGACCGTTATTGAAGCTGTAACGGAAGCGATGGAACGCGATGGTGCAAACCCTGGCAGAGGCAGTCATGCAATGGCTGTTAGAGCGAGTCGTATTTTGTTCGAGACGCGAAAATCGTTGGCCAAGCTTTTTGTTATCAAAAACCCGAATGACATTTCGTTCGCGCTGAACACAACGATGGCGTTGAATACGGCGATTAAGGGGATTTTGAAGTCTGGAGATCATGTCATCGCAACGGCCGTTGAACACAACTCGGTACGCAGACCATTGGAGTACTTGAAGAGCATTGGGGTAATCGAGGTAACCTATGTCGAACCCGATGAGAAGGGAATCCTGGATGCTAAGCAAGTACAGACTGCGATACGTTCCAATACGAAGCTGGCCGTTGTGAATCACAGCTCGAACTTATTGGGATCCATATTGCCGATTGGAGATATTGGGGAAGTGACAAGACATAGCGGCGTTAAGCTGCTCGTGGATGCGGCCCAGAGCGCTGGCATCTTGGATATCGACGTAGAAGCAATGGGGGTCGACATGCTCGCGTTTCCGGGCCATAAAGGGCTCTTAGGGCCGCAAGGGACTGGCGGGCTATATATTCACCCGGAGCTTGATTTGGAGCCTCTCATGCACGGTGGGACGGGCAGTCAGTCGGAGTCTATTGAACAGCCTGCAGTGCGGCCGGATCGCTATGAGGCGGGTACGCAAAACACGTCTGGAATTAGCGGGCTAAGGGCTGGGGTCAAGCATGTACTGCATGAGACCGTTCAAAACATCCATACTAAAGAATGGACTTTGACGCAGATCATGATGCAAAAGCTGCTGGAGTCGAAGGGGATCCGAATTCTCGGACCTGCGCTTGGCGAAGCAAGGACGGGCATTGTGTCTTTCATTATCGAAGGTGCGGATCCGTCGGAAATCGGATTCATTCTGGATCAGCATTATAACATGGCGGTGCGAACGGGCTTTCATTGTTCGCCGTTGGCACATGGCACAGCAGGGACATTGGAGACAGGGGCGATTCGTGCGAGTGTGGGGTGTTTTACGACTTCGCAAGAGGTGGAAGCCTTCGCCCAAGCTGTTAAAGAAATCGTTCAACATTACAGCTAAGAGAGCACGAATGGGAGAGAAACACATCATGGATCAGTGGATTGAACGGCCGTTCGACTGGGTAACCGTTGGACTGGCTGCAGTTGTCTTATTACTTCTTATTCGAAATTTGGTGCTGGGCAGCAAACTGAAGAAGCTGAGGAAGAGTTATACGCAATTCATGAGCGGGACAGGCGTTGAAGGACTCGAAGACATTATTATTCAAATGCAGGAACGGTTAAGTGCGCAGGAAGAGCATCAACGCAGCCTGAAGCAATCCATCAGTACCTTGAACGAGAAAGTAAAGCGGAAGAAAGGGAACATCGGCATCCATCGTTATAATGCGTTCGCTGAAAGAGGAAGCGATCTAAGCTTCTCCCTCGCGGTCATTAATGACGAGAAGGACGGGATGGTTCTGAGCGGTATCCACGGTCGAGACGAAACCTTCGTTTATGCCAAGCCGCTAAAAGAGGGACAGTCGGCATATGCCCTGACACCGGAAGAGATCGAAGCGATCAATCTGGCGTTGCGGCAGGATAAGTAGCAGAACGCGTGCACTTCATGATGGATAAAAAGAGGGTTTGCGCGATAATTTCAGACATGCGCATGACGAGATGAAGACGCGTGTTTTGGAGAACGAAATATTCCATGAACCCGCCGACGTTTACGATGCCGGTAATATGGATATCCCCAACAGGGGGAAGGTCCTTATTGACGCCTGCTCCAGGCCTGACGGGTCCGGTGCCGACTTGAATGCAGCCGACGCTGGCAGCCTGGCCGAGGCAAGCATCGATGCCGATTACGAAGGGCTTCCGGATATGCTTGTTGATGTCAATCAGTGTCTCATCTAAATTCATGGCGTGAACAGGCTCTTCCAACGTCCCGTACAAGTCGAAGAAAGGGCTTCTGTATTTGCTGAGCGAGGTACCCACAAGCGGACCCAGGGAATCACCCGTTGAGCGGTCTGTTCCAACGCAGACGACAACGATTCTGCGGTCGTGGCCTACATTATCCAGCAAATACATCATACGGTTCATCAGAAGTCCGGTGATGTTGGGCTCCGTATAAGGCACTTTGAGCGGCGTTTCTTTCATCCCTGGCAGTTTCATAGATTCCCCTCCCGCAAAAACGCTATAAATAACTACGGCAATCCGCAGTGCTGCTATCAAAATTTGATAGAGACGCTGCCTTCACGCTTGGTTACTAGTATATGGATGGGACAACCATTTTATACTTGCCCGGAAGGAGAAATCTTCACTACAATCAGTCAGGAGGCGGAGAACGTGCTGATCGCATTCGACTCCACCCAGCAGGCGCTGCGCGCTGAGATGCTATTAGAATACGCGGAGATTGAAATAGATATCTGCCCGACGCCGAAGCAGATTACGGCGGGATGCGCGCTATCGATTCATTTTCCGGAAGAAGATTTGATAACGGTTCAAGAGGTTATCGTACAGGAGCGCGTTGAAATTCGAGGGATATACAAGCAGGTCGAGGATCAATACGAAGCTGTCGATATATAAATACAACCAGACAGTTGGACGGGAAAAGAGGAGGAGTGAATCATGATGGAGAGAAAACAGTTTGAGCTGGGCGATGTCGTTCAAATGAAGAAGCAGCATCCCTGCGGTACGAACGAAATGGAAATCATACGCATGGGCATGGACATTCGCATCAAATGCGTAGGCTGCAAGCACAGTGTGCTGATCCCGCGTGCGAAGTTCGAAAAAAACCTGAAAAAGGTGCTCCGATCCGCTGCAGATCAACAGCAAAAAGAGGGAGAAGACGGTCCGACGGCAAATTAAATAAAAGACTTGCATTCGGACGAGCCGCGTGTTAATATAATCCTTGCTGACTGACAAACAATCATGGAGAGGTACCCAAGAGGCCCAAGGGGGCTGACTCGAAATCAGCTAGGCGTGTCACAGCGTGCGTGGGTTCGAATCCCACCCTCTCCGCCATAATCCCTTACAATGCGAAGCGATCCTAACGGATCGCTTTTTTGATTTTCAAGGCAATTTGACGATTATTTGTTTGAACTCGTGGTAAGCGTGCAAGCGGATGTTTATAAAGGTTGGCATGGGATGAACAACGCTTAGAGAACAGGAAAAAAGGGCTCTTGCGAGCCCTTCTCCCGACGGTGGTTAGTAGAAAACAGTCATCACAAAGCTTTCGGAAAGAAACCTTGGTGCACCGATTTGACTCGGTTCGCGTGTGTTACAGACAAGTGTCTTTGGCACAACCCTCCGCTTCTATGCTGAGTGGACAGAATCTCCTTGAGGTTCAAGCACATTGACGTTCAATGGAACCACACCTCTCACTTGTTCACCGTCATGAATTATAATGCTCCGTTGGCTGCCGGTTTATACGGCCGATTTCAAAATACATTTCAGACATGCTTGATGCTTGATTAATGCATTCGTTTCCATTTGCGATCCGAATTCGACGTAGACGGGAATCGGTCGCCTTTCTTCAAGTGGACCTTCTTCGGATCGTTCACGCCCATGTGGAACGAAGCTTCGCCGATCTCGATGTAAGTACCGTCATTCGGGGCATGATCGCCCGGTCGGAATTCCGTCCATTCACCCATAGCTGCCTGCACCTCCAATTAAGATAACTGCGCGAAAAGGGTGAGAAAACCCCGGCTCCTAGTGTGCTTCGGGAGGGGCGAGGGCATGAGCGGAAGAATGAGGGAGGACAAGCAGTGATTCCTTACTTGTCAAGCAGGTACTAAGTTTGATATAGTATTCAGGTATGCGAGATAGCTTTATACTCGCTCCTTGCTCCCTTATGGGGGCCGCATAGTCCAAGAGGAGGTGAAACAAATGCGCAAATACGAAGTGATGTACATCATTCGTCCGGAAGCGGAACAAGAAACGGTTCAAGCCCTGACCGAGAAGTTCCAAGCAATCATCGGTAACGGCGGAGAAGTCACGAAGCATGACGTGATGGGTAAACGCCGCCTTGCGTATGAGATCAATAAGGTTCGTGACGGTATCTACGTACTGGTTCATTTCAACGCGACTCCAGAAGTCGTGAATGAACTTGACCGCGTCATGAAAATTACGGATGAAGTTATCCGTTTCTTGATCACTAAAGATGTAGCTTAGTCTCATCGAACGCAAGCGATGTTTTGATTGGAGGCGATAAACGATGTTGAACCGCGTTATTCTAATCGGTAGACTAACAAGGGATCCTGAGATGCGCTATACGCCGGCGGGCGTTGCGGTAACGCAATTTACGCTTGCCGTGGATCGTCCGTTTTCGAGCGGCGGCCAAGGCGGAGAACGCGAACGTGAGGCGGATTTCATTCCGATCGTCACGTGGCGGCAGCTGGCTGAGACATGTGCCAATTATTTGCGCAAAGGCCGCTTAGCAGCGGTCGAAGGCCGTATCCAGGTTCGGAATTACGAGAACAACGAAGGCAAGCGCGTCTATGTGACGGAAGTTATTGCCGACAACGTGCGTTTCTTGGAATCCGCGAACCGGGACAACAATGGCCCGCGTGAAGAAGGCAGCGGCAATTACGGCGGCGGTAACGGAAACTTCGGCGGTGGCGGCGGTCAAGGCGGCTACGGCGGCGGTGGAGGTTCCCAAGGTCAAGGCGGCGGCTCTCAAGGCGGAGGCGGACGTTCAGGAGGTACACCTCGGAACAACAACGGCCGTGATCCTTTCTCGGATGACGGGCGCCCGATCGATATATCGGAAGATGATTTGCCATTTTGAGAGTCTTACATTGAGCGTACGACTAAAATCCATAAAACGTGCATGGTTGCAGGTTTTATATAGATTTCGGTTGTGTAGTTTATGTGTAGCCTCAAAGCATTAGTTATCCAACTTTATTGAGATTGAATAAAGTTGTGTAACTGTGTAATTTCTGACGAAAGGATGATATCCATGAGCTTCAAGCAAAGAGAAAGCGGCGATGAGCGTCCAGAACGCAAATTCGGCGGTCGTAAAGGACGTAACAAACGTCGTAAAGTTTGCTTCTTCACGGCTAACAAAATCACGCACATTGACTATAAAGACACGGACTTGCTCCGTAAATTTATCAGCGAGCGCGGTAAAATTTTGCCTCGCCGTGTAACTGGTACGAGCGCGAAGTACCAACGTCTCTTGACGATTGCTATCAAGCGTTCCCGTCAAGTTGCGCTTCTGCCTTACACAACTGAATAGTTGGAAAAAAGACAGCCCACTGCGGCTGTCTTTTTTTGGCTAAGGTAAATCAAGTTGTTGGTATTTGATTTTTACGAACGCTTGTTCTATAATTAGGGGAATATCATTATTCGAAGATAATTACCCATTGATTTGAAGGAACTTTAAAGGCGTATCCATACTTTGAATGAAAGCGAATTTTTCGGCGTAGACCTTAGAAAAGGCTTAGAGAAGTTTAAAAAATGCTTTGGTGGTAACACTAAGGGTAATTAATTCATAAGATAATACGTCCATCTTAAAAACGATTTAACAAAAGTTTTTATTGTATCTGCATTTGGGAGTATGTATAATATTTATGATTCCAAGGAGGGGTGATTATGGCTGTTGATGACCAGTATGTCTCAGTCTTTAAAGTTCATGAATTTCTAACTGAACGCCCACTTTCTATGGACGATTTAACTGATCGAATCATTGTTCAAAAGAGCATTTATTTGGCCCATGAGGCTGGAATAAACTGTGGTGATTACATGTGGACTTGGTATAAGAAGGGTCCATATTCTCCAGCGCTTACTCGTGTTGTTTACGACAACTTAAAAAGTGATTTTGATCCAAGTAAATATGCACTTCGAGACGATGTAAAGCAGGCACTTGAACGATTGAAATCAGTTATAAAGAAAAGAAAGAGCTATACACAGTTAGAGGAATCAGATTGGTTGGAGTTATTGGCCTCAATTCATTATTTGCTAAAAAAGCATTATGATAAAAATATAGCAATTCGTGAATTGCAGGTATTAAAGCCAAAGTATCAAATTGGACATATAAATCAAGCAATCGGAGCGCTTGAAGATATTGGTTTTGTTGCATAAAATAGAAGCCATGTATTCACAATAGTGATTATGGCTTCTATTTGTTTTTGGGGGGAAAAGAAATGGATGACTACATGTTATCGTTAGAAAAATGGAAGGGTTCTAAAAGCGAGTTGGTGAAGTTTCAAGGTAACTCATTATCAGAAACGGATAGTCGTTGTAAGATCATTGATCCATTGTTAAAGGAAATACTATTTTGGAATGAGTCCTCAATTGTTAGAGAGCCGAAAGTTGAGTCAGGATTTATTGATTATGTGTGTAAATCAGATTTTAATGAATTGCTGATTGAGGCCAAAAGAACAACAGTACCTTTTAATATACCAGGTGGAGTGAAGTCACTCTTGACTTCGAAATTAGAGAAATCAGCACCTGACTTATTCGCAGCAATCGAGCAGGTAAGGGCGTATGCAAAGGATAAGGGCTTTTTATATTGTGCTGTTAGCAATGGTTTAACCATTATTTTTTTAAAGACATATTCTGCAGTTGAAGACAAAAAAGACGCCATTTCCTTCAATGGTCATGAGGCAATTGAAACTGATTTCCCCTTACTGTTTGAATTGCTGTCTCCTTACAGAAGAGGTATAGAAGTTCTGGATAGCCGTCTTAAAAGTAACGGCGACTTCAGAATGAGACCACAGTTTAATAAAAGTTTGAATGAAGAAAGGTACCGGGAGGATACAATGATCCCAGGTAACGATCTTTCTCAGCAACTTAGACCAATGATAGATAATTATTTTTCTGACATTAAGGATAACAAGGAATTATTAAATAAGCTTTACTGTGATACAACTTCGCTATCCGGATATAGCACTGAAATTAGAAAGTACCTCAGAGATAGGGTACCTTTCTTTGGGCAATCAATTGTTGAAGAATTAGTCACTGATAAGGATAGTGCCGGTCCAACTTTTAAACAAGACTATATGTTGCAATTCCAAAGCAATAATGAGGGCCATGTATTTATAATCTTCGGTAATTACGGTGCCGGGAAATCGATTTTCTTAAATCGCTTTTACAATTCCATACTTGACGATAATACCAGGAAGTTTTTAATATGGTTAGCTATGGATTTTGAGCATTTCACTGTTGGTGTCGATTCTGTACAGAATTTTATGTACGATAAAATTGAATCATTGCTTAATCGTGGGGAGTATAAAGACTTAAAGTTAACTCATTGGGATACCTTAATTTCAATTTATGAAGAAGAAATTGAAGAGAAGAAAATGGGTGTTTGGAATCCTTTCCTAAAAAATGAGGAGAAACTGAATGAAAAAATCTCCGAATTATTAGAGGATAAACAAAAGAATAAATATGCCCATATAAAAATGACCATTGATTACCTACGTCGTATTGGGAAGGCCGTATGTATTGTCTTGGATAATGTCGATATCCATCCTACAGACGTCCAGGAACTAATATGTAACTTTGGAGTATCGCAGGCCAAATCGCTTAAAACATTAGTAATCATGACAATGCGTGATGAAACGTATTGGGATTTGAGAACAAGACATCCACTTAACGCACATAATAATAATATTACAACCTATCAAATCATTCCCCCAGATATGAAGAGCATGATTCAGAAGAGAATTAAACTGGTTCGGGAGATGTATGGGCAGGGGGGCAGAATAAATTTTGATGTTTATCAGCCTGACAAGAAAAACCTTAAAAATATTAAAGTGGAGCCGAAAGACATTTTTGATGCAATTGAAAATACAATAAACTTTAGTAAGACAGAAGAGATGCTTTCAAAGTTGACGAGTGGGAACATGAGGAATGCTCTTGAGTTTTTCCGTACACTCGTCACATCAGGACATATTAACTTACCTAAAGTGGTCACTTCTGTTGCAACAAAGGACAAGCCTAAATTAATTTATCCAGATAAAGTACTCAGAAGTCTGGCATTATCCATATATGAAGTTTACAGTGCTAATAGATCGTTAATTGCCAACGTATACTCTAAATTTAATGATGGCTTCTATAGTCATTTTGTATTGCTGAGGATTTTGGATAAATTAAATGAATTAAAGGATCATAAAATAAAACCGGATGTTGGACCCGGCTATGTACCAATTGAAGAATTATTTAAATATCTTCATCCTATTGTCAAAGATGAAAAGAGTTTAAGAACATGCTTGAGTCAAATGCTTCCCGGGTATCTTATTGACAGTGATATTGGCTCAAGGAAACCTGGGGACAGTAATCATGCTGAAAGAATCACTTTAGTTAAAATAACCCCGGGTGGAGAATACTACTTAAATGAACTGTGTGGGCAGTTTGAGTACCTGGAAGTTATTCTTCCAGACATTAAATTTGAAATTCAAACTTATTTCGATAAAGTAGCCACACTGGGCAGGAAAATTGGACAAACAAAACCTGAGGATATCGTTACAAAATGGAAACTCAGATTCGAAAGAGTTGAGGTATTACTCCAGTATCTTAAAGAACAAGAAGAGAAAGATATTCAGTACTTGAAGAGCAGCAGCTGGGGAAAAATGTTGCCAAAGGTAATGAAAATTTATGATGAAAGCAAAAAAGAGATTATAGCTTGGAATGCTTTAAGTGGCATTTAAGGTGCCAACGTTGCGGGGAAGCTTCGAGTTTTGGTGGAACATGAGACCTAGCGGAACAAACCAAAGAACAAATATATGGATATCGTGAAAAAACGGCAGCCGACCACTGGACGGCTGCCATTTTCATTGGCAAAATAACTAATTGAAATTACTTTGTACACAATACCCAAATGTATTTATTTCACACACACTTTCGTGTGCCCAAGGGGTGACAGATACTAAGAGCTGCGGTATGCTCAAAGAGGCTGACAGGTTCTTTGTGTTGGCCTTAACGTATTAGGGCAGCAGAAGTGCAATGGCGGCAGGTTAGGCGCCGCGCTTCATTTTGTTCTAGCCCATTAACAAGATTTCTGAAGAAGGGTGTTGAGGGGCGTGCTGATGAATCAGAGCATGCAAAATCAACTTTCAATGACGAAAATGAATAGACAAGTGGATGGTAATGCAGTGGTGACGGACACGCTGATAAGCCGCAGGACTGGGCCCTACCCTCCTGGAGACTCGGAGGGAGAGAGCCAAGTGACCACCGATCGCATGACACTGCCCGAGTTGGAGCAATATCTATCCAAGGCCGCAGACCTTCTCCGCGGTAGCATCGACCAGGCCGACTTCAAGGCATATATATTCCCGCTGATGTTCTTCAAGCGCATCAGCGACGTTTACCTAGAAGAGTTCGCCGCAGCGCTAAAGGAGTCCGGCGGTGACCACGAGTTCGCAGCCTTCGCTGAGAATCACCGATTTACGATCCCCGACGGCCATCTGTGGCCGGACGTGCGCAACCACACCGAAAACATCGGGACGGCTCTGCAGACCGCGTTCCGCGTGATTGAGAAGGCCAACCCTGAGACGCTCTATGGTATCTTCGGGAACGCCAACTGGACGAACAAGGACAAGCTACCAGACCGCAGACTCGCTGACCTGATTGAGCATTTTTCCACGAGAACGCTCTCCAACGCAGCCGTCCCACCAGACGTCTTCGGTAATGCCTACGAGTACCTAATCAAGCGCTTCGCCGACCAGTCTAACAAAAAGGCGGGGGAGTATTACACACCACGTTCGGTGGTCGGCCTCCTGATCAACATTCTTAATCCGGTTGAGGGCGAGACTGTCTATGATCCCGCCTGTGGTACTGGAGGCATGCTGATAGAGGTTATCGAACATGTGAAGTCGGCTGGTGGAAGTGCCAAGACCCTGTGGGGCAAGCTCTATGGCCAGGAGAAGGTGTTGGCCACATCGGCCATCGCCCGCATGAACCTACTACTTCACGGCGTCGAGGATTTCAGTATCGTACGCGAGGACACACTGCGTCACCCAGCTTTCTACTCCGGCAACCGCCTTGCTCAGTTCGACTGCGTCGTCGCAAACCCGCCGTTTTCCTTGAAGAATTGGGGTGAGACAGAATGGGCTTCCGACAAGTGGGCTCGCAACAGACTCGGTGGCGTACCGCCCAAGGGTTATGCGGACTGGGCCTGGGTGCAGCACATGCTGACCTCCGCCCATCCCGAGACCGGCCGGGTTGCTGTCATTCTTCCCCAAGGTGCGCTGTTCCGACAGGGGGCAGAAGGGCGAATCCGTAAGCATATCGTCCAGTCCGGCGTCGTGCACGCCGTGATTGGTCTAGCCCCTAACCTGTTCTATGGGACGGGCCTCGCTGCCTGCGTACTCATACTCCAATTGCAAAAGCAGCCTGAGAAGCAAGGGAAGGTGCTTTTCATTAACGGGGAGCAGATCTACAAGCGTGGCCGTAACCAGAACACCTTGGAGCCCGAGCATGCCCAGGATCTACTCAACGCATACAAGCGCTTCAACGATATTGACGATTTGGCCCGAGTTGTACACCTCGACGAGATTGCTAGAAACGACTTCAATCTCAACATCCGGCTGTATGTAACATCCACCGACACGGGCGAGAAGGTTACGCTGGCCGATTCTTTCGCTGAGCTAGCGGCTGCTCAAACAAGTGCTCGCGAAACCCGCGAGGTGCTTGAAGGGGAATTCGCCAAGTGGGGACTAGCTCGGGCAGCAAGGGAGGTTCAGGTATGAGCACGACACGCATCAGCCAGCGAGAACTGGAGTCCTATTTATGGGGAGCTGCAGTGGTCCTGCGCGGCCTAATCGACGCGGGCGACTACAAGCAGTACATCTTCCCACTCGTCTTTCTCAAGCGGATCTCCGACGTCTACGACGAAGAGCATGAAGCGGCCATGAAGATCTATGATGACGAGGAACTCGCTGATATGCCGGAGAACCACCGCTTTGCCATACCCGACGGCTGCCACTGGAATGACATTCGCAGTGTTTCCGAAAATATAGGCACCAAGATTCTGGGGGTCATGCGCGCTATTGAGGCCGCCAATCCTGATACCCTGCCAGGCGTGTTCGGAGATGGAGACTGGGGCAACAAGAATCTGCTCCCGGACTCTACGATGGCGGATCTCATCGAGCACTTCTCGAGCGAAACGCTGTCGATCGCGAACCTGCCCGAGGATGAGCTCGGCAACGGATACGAGTACCTAATTAAGAAATTTGCCGATGACTCGGGACACACGGCTCAGGAGTTCTACACCAACCGAACCTTAGTGCACCTAATGACGCTCATGTTGGAACCACAGCCAGGTGAGTCAGTGTACGACCCAACGTGCGGTACCGGGGGGATGTTAATTTCTACTGTCGCCGGCTTGAAGCAGCAGGGCAAGGAGTGGCGGAACCTCCGCCTCTATGGCCAGGAGCTCAATTACGGGACTTCCGCGATCGCCCGCATGAATCTGTTCCTCCATGGGATCACCGATGGGCATATCGCTCATGGCGACACGTTGACACGTCCGGCGTTTCTCGACGCATCTGGACACCTCCAGACCTTTGACGTTGTGCTCGCCAATCCGCCGTACTCGATAAAGGCGTGGAACCGTGCAGCCTTCACGACTGACCGCTACGGTCGCAATATGTGGGGAGTACCACCGCAAGGCCGCGCTGACTATGCATTTTTCCAGCACATCGCCAAGAGTCTCAATTCGAATACCGGACGGGCCGCAGTCCTCTTTCCGCACGGCGTGCTGTTTCGCCGCGAGGAGGCAGCACTTCGTGAAGCGCTAGTGAAATCGGATCTGGTCGAGTGTGTCCTCGGCCTTGGCGCAGGACTCTTCTATAACAGCCCTATGGAGGCTGTTGTCATCACGTTGCGTGCCAGCAAGCCTTCTAGGAACCAGGGCAAGGTACTCTTCATCAACGCGGTCAACGAGGTTACTAGGGAGCAGGCACAGTCGTTCCTTAATGATTCCCACCAGGCAAAGATCTTCAACGCGTATCACGACTTCGAGGACAAGGACGGGTTTGCCGCTGTCGCAACACTTGACCAGATCAAGGAGAGAAGTTACAGCCTAGCCATTCCACTTTACGTCGTGGGGGCTAAGGCAGCGGATGTTGAAGGGCAGATCGATGTTCTTGATTCTCTTGCCGATTGGCGCACGGCAACGGCGGCCTCTGATACCGCTGTTGCGGACGTTCTTACTTTGTTGCGAGCGGAGGTGTTGAAATGAGCCTCAACCTTAACAAGTCCTCATGGAAACGCATCAAGTTTGGCGATGTGGTGCGTAACGTCAATGAGACTATCCGTGATGCCACCGCTGTCGGAATCGACCGTGTTATCGCCATGGAACACATGAAACCTGGTGAGTTGCAGATCAAACGGTGGGGTATGCCCGAGGATGGCACTACGTTCACTCGCCGGGTCCGGCCGGGCCAGACTCTGTTCGGCAAGCGGCGTGCCTACCAACGAAAGGTGGCCTATGCGGAATTCGAGGCAGTCTGCTCAAGCGATATCCTGACGTTCGAGGCAGACGAAACTCAGTTGCTTCCCGGGTTCCTCCCTTTCATCGTTCAATCTAATGAGTTTTTTGACTATGCACTTGGTACTTCCGTGGGCTCATTGTCGCCGCGCACAAACTGGCGAGACCTGGCCAACTTCGAGTTCGACCTCCCGCCCATTGATGAGCAAAAGCGGATCGCTGATCTACTTTGGGCCATAGAGCACCATCGCATGAACGTTGCAACTTTGGTGAATACATCATCACGTGTAAAGTCGTCCCTTCTTATAGAACGCCTTGAGCGTGGAGTAAAGCAGCAAAACTGGCCCGCGGAGCCGGTAACTGCTATCGTGAAGTCAGGCCCTACGAACGGCAAGTCGGTTCCACCCAATGACCAGCAACGTGGTGTTCCAACGTTGAGCATTAGTGCGATTCGTGATGGCGGCGTTCGGGGTGGCGATTCAGTCAAGTGGGTCGATGTCGATCCGACTTCGGTTGGGGCTTTCCAGATTCAAAAAAACGACTTCCTCATCGTTCGTGGAAACGGAAACCGATCTCTGACGGGGCAAGGCGGACTAGTATCGGACGATCTACCCAATGGATGTATCTATCCTGACTTGCTCATTCGCCTCCGCTTTGACGAAGAGCGTATGCTCCCTACCTTTGGTGCAGAACAATGGAACAGCGCCAACGTGCACGCAGCGTTACTGAAGAACGCGAAATCTACCAATGGCATCTGGAAGATTAACGGTAAGGACATTAAGTCACACAGGCTGGTCGTACCCCCGATTCCAGACCAACTTGAGATGCTTAAGGAGCTGGCTGCTTTCAACTCCGCTACCGAATCTGCTCACACAGAGTATCAGGCACTTACTACGCTGCGGTCTACACTCTTCATCGATATCTTTGGAGGTAATAATTGATGACTCAGTTCGATGAAGCCAATTCAGTGCGTGACTTCATACGAGACCTCGTCAGGACCACTCACGTCCCGTTCATTCCGGGTAATGGACTCTCGCGGCGACTTGACGAGGTAATGCTCGAGGGGCGCGTGAAGGAAGCCCTAGTTCGCCTTAATCCTGAAATCGCGGCAGCCCCTGATAAGGCCGATGAGGTTCTTTACAACCTGCGGGCGATACTAATTGCTGCCCGAACAAGCTCGCATCCAGTGGTGGCTAACGAGGAATTCATGCAATGGCTAACTGGGAAGAAATCTATGCCTTTCGGGCCGAACGGCGAGCACACCACGGTCAGACTAATTAACTTTGATCATCCGGAAAACGACGCGTCAAATGAGTGGTTAATTTCCACTGAGGTCACATATAAGCAGGGCAGAGTCGAGAAAAGATTTGATCTGGTGCTGTGGTGCAACGGTATTCCACTGGTTGTCGGTGAGGCCAAGACGCCGGTCCGGCCGGCGTACACGTGGGTTGACGGCGCCGCTCAGATACACGATGACTACGAACAGTATGTGCCACAGTTCTTCGTGCCTAACGTGTTCTCCTTTGCCACCGAGGGAAAGGACTTCCGCTACGGCACTGTCGGCATGCCGATTGAGCTTTGGGGGCCTTGGCGAGAAGAGGAAGCTACCCCTGACGAGCCAGCGAGGTTCGGGCTCTCGGCTGTGCAAGAGGCTGTTGAAGGCGTCCTCAAGCCCACAGCAGTGTTGGACTTTCTCCGATTCTTTACGATTTATGCCACTGACAAGAAGCATCGAAAGATTAAGGTCATTGCACGGTTTCAACAGTTCCAAGCAACCAACTTAATCGTCGACCGGGTGATGTTAGGCAAGATCAAACAGGGTTTGATATGGCATTTTCAAGGCTCGGGGAAGTCTTTGCTAATGGTGTTCACCGCGCTCAAACTTCGGGCGATAGCAGGGCTAAGCAACCCGACAATCCTAATTGTGGTTGACCGTATAGACTTGGACACTCAGATCACTGGCACATTCAATGCATCAGATATCCCGGGTCTGGTCTCAACAGATTCACGCGCGGAACTGGTTGAACTGCTCTCCGTCGGCGCACGAAAAATCATTATCACGACAATCCATAAGTTTGGCGAGATGCCGGGTGTTCTCGATGTACGTGATAACATCATCGTCATGGTTGATGAGGCGCATCGCACTCAGGAAGGCGACTACGGCCGCAGGATGCGTGAGGCACTCCCGAACGCCTATCTATTCGGTTTGACTGGCACCCCGATCAACCGACGTGATCGTAATACCTTTAAGTGGTTTGGCTCCGAGAAGGATGAAGGAGGCTACCTTTCGCGTTACTCGATGCAGGATTCTATCCGTGACGGGGCGACGCTTCCGCTTCACTTTGAACCGCGTCTATCGGAGATCCACGTTGACGAGGAGGCTATTAACGCAGCATTCGATGAGCTTGCCGACGTCCATGACCTTGACGAGACAGCGAAGACGACGTTGTCTCAGAAAGCCGCGTCGATTGAGGCCCTCATCAAGGCACCTAACCGAATACGGCAAATCGCAGCTGATATCGTGGGTCACTTTAGGACCAAGGTCGAGCCCCAGGGCTTCAAGGCTCAGGTCGTCGTTTACGACAAGGCTTCCTGCATTGCCTACAAGAGCGAACTCGATAAAATGCTCGATCCAGATGCCTCGACGATCGTGATGTCCAAGAGCCGTACCGATCCCGCCGAATGGGCACGATGGACACCCAATGCAACTGAGTTGGAAGAGGTCGTTGCTCGGTTCAATGACCCCACCCATCCGCTTAAAATTATTATCGTCACCGCAAAGCTGCTAACCGGCTTCGATGCGCCAATCCTATATGCACAGTACCTCGACAAGCCGTTAAAGGAGCACACGCTCCTGCAAGCGATTACGCGGACTAATCGGGTCTACCCCCCGAATAAAACCCATGGCCTCATCGTCGATTACTTAGGCGTTTTCGATGACGTGGCGAAGGCGTTCAAGTTCGATTCTGCGTCCGTTCACAAGATAATTTCGAATATCGAGGAACTTAAGAACCAACTCGGGCCAGCAATCGAAGCGACGCTCTCGTTCTTCCCAGGTGTGGATAGAACCGTCATTGGGTACGAAGGTCTGATTCAAGCTCAAACCGCAATTGCAGATAACGCGAAGAAGGATGCTTTTGGGTTGGCCTATAGTGTCGTAACGCAGTTATGGGAAGCTATCAGCCCCGATCCGATACTGAGCAGATTCGAGCACGATTATCGGTGGCTTACCGATGTTTATGAGTCGGTCCGGCCCTCGGATATCACTGGCCGCCTTGTCTGGCACGCTCTCGGCGCTAAGACGATTGATCTTATCAACCAACACGTCACCGTTGAGCTTCCTGATGCGGGAACCGAGAGGATTATCCTCGACCCCCAGACTATTGAAGACCTCATGCTGGGCAAGAAGAAGGCCGATCTCAAGGAAATAGAAAAGCAGATTTCCGCTCGAATTGCTCGCCACCTCACCAGTCCGACCTTCGTCCAGCTTGGAAAACGACTCAACGTTCTTAGGGAGAAATATGCCGGTATTCAGCAGTCTAGCCTGGATTTTCTGCGCGAGCTGTTAGAACTGGCCCGTGATACAGTCGCTGCCGAGAAAGCAGTTCACGAGGTGCCGCGCGAGGAGCGAGGTAAAGCTGCCCTGACCGAGCTATTTGAGTCTCTTAGGACTAAAGAGACCCCAGTCATCGTCGAGAACGTTGTCAATCGGATTGACGAGGTCGTGAGGGCCGTCCGCTTCGAAGGCTGGCAGTCAACAATCCGTGGTGACCAGGAGGTCCGCAAGGCGCTCCGATCAACCCTGTACCTTCAGTTTAAGATCCGTGACAATGATGTCTTTGAGAAGGCCCTAGAGTATGTCAGGGAATACTATTGATGAACAAATAACTATGTGGCACAGTTGGTTTCCCTGCCGCCTTGAAAGCAGTGGTAAAGAATTACCAAATGGTAATTGTGAATTTAAATTCTATATAATAAGGGTAATCGAAAAGTCATGTGCGGAAGTACCGCCAAAAGCCTGTTAGGGCTATTGGCGGTACTTTTTTTTCGGGAAAATTGAAAGGGGGAGAACAATATGGGTAAACGATTTCCGCAACTTATGACCGGACAGAGAATTGAAGTGTATTTAGAGGGCGGCCAGATTAAGGAAGGTAACTTCGCAAAATGGATGTTTTTGGAGGGACACTCTTATTTGGTTGTAGAAAAAGATGAACACTTTAATGATGGTAGACATATAAGTGGTGTCTGGTATTTAAGTGAAAGCTTGATAAAGCTAATTTATCCGCTGCTGTAGCTTTATTAAGAATCAAATTTTTGAGTAAAAACTAATTTTTTATACAGATAAGAAGCGAAGAGGTAAATGGGGTAATTTGTAGAATATTACAATCTAAATCTAATGGTTTTGGTGATTAATGTGCGAATAGAGAACACTTTATCGGAAGATGGGAAGAAATCGGTTGTATTGGTGGATAGTAACTACAATATAGTGGAGGAGGTCTCTTTATTTATTAGGCACCTTCAGCTAAAAGATTTTTCACTAACAACAATAGAATCCTATTGTAGGGATCTAAAGGAATTCTATAGTTGGTTGAATCAAGAGAACATTCGTTTTTTCGAAGTCAAGCCTAGAATGATGTTTTCCTTTATTGAGTATCTTGACACCAAGGTTGGTAACAATCTCAGGAAATCGCCTGCTACAATAAATAGATACCTAGCTACTTTATCCTCATACTTTCGTTTTTATGAAAATACACTTGGATTCCTTGAGTCGGGTATGGGTAACAGCAAAAATACTTCCCCACCGGTGTTTGAATCAACAGTAAAAATAAACAAAGTATCAACTAAACAAGTTTCCACAAGCTATTTTAGGAGAAAAGAAACGGATAAAAGCAGAGTAAAAAGGTTATTTCCAAACGAAATTGAATGCCTGTATGAAGCAATTACTGCAGTTCGAAAAGACCCTGGTATGCGTTCAAGGGATAAGCTAATGTTCAGAGTTATTTATGAGACTGGAATCAGAATTGGTGAGTGCTTAGGGCTCTATTTGACTGATATAGGTCAACCAGACCCTTTAAAGGAGTTTGGATCAATTAAAGTAGTTAAAAGAAATAACAATGCGTATCACATCGATCACTATGCAAAAACAATAAGCAGAACCATACCTGTGAGTATGGACTTAATTTTTGCAATTGATGATTACATCTGCAATGATCGGCCGCACCTAGAAGAATTTCAAACTCTATTTGTTAATCATCGCTCACCTAAGTCAGGGGTGTATATGACCCGAAGACCAGTCGAGAATTTTTTCGAGAAGTTATCAGAAGGGTCAGGAATAAAATGCACCCCCCATAAACTGAGGCATACTCATGGTACAGAACTAGCGGAAGCCGGCTACAATGAGCTTTACATAGCAAACAGACTGGGACATAAATCCATCCACACTACGAAAAAGTATGTGCATCTCTCCTTAGAATCACAAACAGACGCATATGAACGGTTTATTCTTAGTAGAAAATCGGTGTTGCTACAATGATTACAAGTAACGGAAAAGCGGTCAATATTAAAGAAAATGTTTGGAAAATAGACCATGTTAGTTCCAGGGGGAAATATTTAACGTTTTATTTTGACTATCTGCCGAATTACTGGTTCAAGAATGTCCATAAACAAGCAACAATCGAGTGTTTTACTAAGCAGAATCCTAAAGTAGACACATTACATAGGTATAATTATTCGTTAAAACACTTTTTTAATTTTCTTAGTGAAGCAAATAAATCTATTAAAAACTATAGTGAAGTGAACAACAATACTATTCAAGATTACATAACTTACCTAAAACAAAAAGGTATGAGTAATTCAACTGCTAATGTATGTATGGCATCTCTAAAATGGATTATTTATCACGGACAGCGTTTTGAATATGAGGAATTCCCGAAATCTGAAGTTTTTGATGGAGATGAATTTCAAGCTTTAAGAGTGGATGATTTCCTTAAGACTAAAATTATAAGTGATCAGGTATTAAAACAAATAGAAAGTGCTCTGAGTAGTGAAGAGAATGGATTGCTGAAACCTTACTTGGAAATTGGTATTGATACAGGAATTAGACTTGGTGAAGTTCTTGATTTAAAGGTCGGTTGCATAACTGAATCCTTTAATGGAACTCCTATACTCCATGTCATAAATGAAAAAAATAATTCTGAGCGATGGATACCCGTAAGCAAACGTGTTTCCAAAGCAGTAGATTGGCTCACTCGCTCTTCAGCACAAGGTAGAGAATACCTTAATACAGAGTACTTAAATATTATTAGTAAGTCGGAAGCTAAAAAAATAAGCGACCATTATGCAAGACTGACACAAAACATGTTCAGAGAAAGATTGGAAAAGTTTGTAATAAAGCATAGAATAGTTGATTCGAATGATACCCTTTACAACCTAAATTTCCATGCTTTTCGCCATACAATTGGAACTCATATGATTAACCGTGGCATGACTTCCTTTGAAATCCAAGAGTATTTAGGACATAGTTCATTACATTCCACAGCACTCTATTCCAAAGTACAAAGCCCAAAAATTATTGAAGAGCATAATAATATCGGATTTGTTGGTGTAATTGCCAGAGACGTAAAAGACAAAAGTGGCACAAATATCGAGGGAACGACTTTAAAGCAGGCTGCATTGCCTGATGGCATTTGTAGAAAACCAATTGACGGTGAAGGGTTAAATTGCAAAAGTTTCAATTTATGCCTTCTTTGTCCTAAGTTTATGACAACACCTGATTATTTATTAATCCATAAACAACATTTAGAAAGAATTGAAATGGATTCCGAAAATTATATGCGTGAAGAATACATAGGTTCCTTTGACCACCTTACAAAAGTTGAAAGTTCGTTAAAGGAGATAATAGAAAGGCTGGAGGAGATGAAAAATACAACTACAGTTTGAGAAGGACGACATAAATAGGAATAATACAATATCTAATGGTAATGAAAAGCATCAACTTAAAATAGGGAATAGTCTATTTTCGGATATAATCTGGGATTTTAATGGCCTGGTGGGTAACGAACATCAACAAGGGTCAAAACTACAAATAAAATTCAGCTATTGGGAACATAAACCCTTGATGATTACAGTCGTGAAGCAGTTTATGGTTCATGAGTTAAATACGGGCTCATTTAATACAGCACGAAGAGTGTTTGAGGGGTTGATCAGGTTCATAAAATTCCTCAACGATTACTACCCGGAGATTGAATCCTTTAAAGAAGTTAGAGAAGAACATGTTGGCTCTTACTTTAGGCATCTAATGATAACCACAAGCGAAACTTCTGGTGAGCCTTTGAGTGGGCAATCAATTATTAAGTCTGCTCAGGCACTAAAAGACATTCTACTGAAAGGAAATGTAAAGGGATGGGAAGTAGCTGAGGATGTACGCTATCTAAATAACATCTATCATGAGATTATACTTAGTAATAAGCGAGTGAAAGAGAGAGCCACTAAAAAAAAATTTGCTCCTGACAAAAGCCTAATTAATACTATTATTCGAAAAGCAGAAGAAGACCTTGAAAATGATAATTTAATGTTTGTTCAAGTAGCCGCAAGTATTTTAATTACCTCACAAACAAGTTTGAGAATTAATGAGTTTATCACTCTTAAATATGGTTGCATAGATCTTTTATTAGAGAGGCCTGTCTTAAATCATCTGAACAGGAAGCTGACAAGTGAGGATATCAATGTTGTAAAGCCTGTTAATGAGCTAGTATTGAAAGCAATACAAGCCCTTGAGAATAAAACAAGGGATTTAAGGGACAGCTCCGGATTACCATATTTATTTATAACTAAGAGTAGAAGTAAGAAGGGGTCTCCGGCACAGTTATGTTCTTATTCTAATTGGACAAAAAACTATCTACATCCTTGGCTCAATTATCATCAGCTCAAGGATGATGAAGGAAATAAACTAGATTTGACAAGTCATTCGTTTAGGCATGCATTTGCAACATATGCAATTCAGGCTGGAGCTTCAATTGAATTTGTGGCTCATATGATGGGTCATTCAAATATACGCGGTACCCAACACTACATTGAAACAATACAAGAAGATATCGATAATAAGTTTGCTGATGTTTTCAATGAAAATGCCATAATAGCAGGTAAGCAGGCATTGACTATAAAAGAAAAACTGAAAATAAGTAATCCTTTTCGAGGGAAGACAGTGGAACAAGTAAAAGCAATAAGAAAAGCTATGAAGCTACAAATTTTAAGTAATGGATTTTGTACTCATCATCCCATGACATCAAAGAAGCCTTGTGAAGGTGATGGAATGTGCCTAGGCTGTCGTAATTTTTTGACCACACCAGAATTTCTTTCTGTACACGAAACAAGATTAAATATTGTTAGAGAGCAATTAGCTGAAATAAAAGAAAAAGGACCTTATGAGGAAAAAATGAGGGTAATTGAAACTTATCTGACTGGCATTATTAGTGATTTGACCAGAAGCTGAAGAGAGTGAGTTAAAAATAATGCATCCAGTTAAAGTAATCACTTTTGAAAAAATTAAAAAAGCAATTTCATCACTAAAAAAATCTAAAGAAAGTTTATCTATAAACAAGATTGCTAAAAAAGCTGGTATTGAAAGAAAGACTATTTATAATAACTTAGACATACTGGAATATTGTAGACAAGAGATTTCAATACAGAAAGAACCAAAATCGATAATTGAAAAGATCGGTATTAATATTGAAGAACCAAAAAAACCATCTGGCAGAGAACTTCTTGAAGACAGATATCATAAACTTAAAGATGAGCTTTCTAGAGAGAAAGAAAAAAATGAGTTGTTATTATATAAAATGAATGAGTTAGTATTAGTTAATTCAGATTTACGGGCGCGCATAGATTCACTGGAACAATACATACTGCAAATGAAGGGGGGAGTAATACCACTCCACCTCAAAAAGCAAAAGCCAACAGATCCTGTCTAATTAGGGAGTTGGCTTTTGCTTTTTTAATTATCTTTTAACGCAAATATTTCTTTTAGAATCTTGAACATACTTTGCAGCTCAATAGAGCTCCTTGTCAGTAAAAGAACATTAATTTTCTCAATAATTTTCTTTTTATCTGAATTTGCTTGCTGGTCACCATTATAAAGTAGATCAACTGGATCTATTTTAAGGACTTTTGAAAGTCTTTCCAGGGTATCAAGAGAAATGTTAACCTCACCTTTTTCAATTCTCGCTATATGACTTTGTTCAATTGAAGTTAGACTACTCAATTCATCCTGAGTTAAATTTAAGGATTTCCTATATAAACGGACATTACTACCAAGGACTTTAGAAATTTTGGACACAAAACCCCCCCTTCTTTTAAGGGTAGGGCATCATTAAGCTTACCTGAAGACCATTGTTCTACATAATACCATTTGATTTTATGTATTGTAGAACATAAAATGTGGAGACAATACAGTTAGGGAGGGTTTTAATTGAGAGGTATCCTACCTAGACATTATGTTATCGAAAATGTAACTCAATATAAAATGAGAGGTAAAGTATCATACTTGGGGAATATTATCTCTACAGAAGCTTTGCAATTAACATACGTTAAGCCTTTTGATTTACCTACAGGTAAGGGGTATCAAAGACCGGTTGATTTAAAACGTTGCAAAGATTTTTCATTTTATTTATCCAATGGGGCCGATTCACTATTCACTCCGATACTTCTTAACGCAGAAGGAAATTGGGAATTTGCATCTTATGATAAACAGAGACCTGCATTCGGTCGCTTGTTGTGCAAAGCAAAAGCTTCATTAATGGATGGACAGCATAGATTAGGTGGAATAAAACTCTATGTAGATGAAACTAACACCGAAATTAATGTACCATTTCTTGCTTTTCATTATCTTGATGAAGATGAGGAAATAAAGCTCTTCGATACAATTAATACGAAGGCGAAAGGTATTGGCGTTTCGCTTAGTAAATATCTCAGAAGAACAACGGATGATACAAGTTGGATTGCCACAGAACTAATTACAAGAAGAGAGAGTCCGTTTTATTCGATTGCCTCAATTACCGGAAAAAGAAGCAATGGAAAACACGTAACACTCCAAAACTTATACACTCTTATAGACTTAATGTTTAAAACAAAAAGTGAGGCAACAAAAGAGGAAAAGCTGTACATGATTTTAACTTATTTTAGTGTAGTAAAAGAACAGTTTAGTGATGATTGGTCAAGTTATAAGGATTCCCGACTAACGCATATTGTTTGTCTAAACGCTCTTGGGATTTCAGGAATGCATTTATTAAGCCAATGTTATTCGTCAGAGAACCCAAAGCAATTAGATATTACCAAGTTAATTAAGTTAGTTCGAAAATTAAAGAAGTTTGACTGGTCGTCAAACGGACAACTGAAGTATATAAAAGGGAAGAGCGGTTCGAAGGCTTTAGCGAATGACATCATAAGTGTAAACATTTGAATAATAGGAATAGAATAGCTGCATACTACTAAAAGCTACACAGAAAATGTGTGTAAAGCAGTTAAAATGGCTTAAACAAAAGGTTTTTAATGTATTTACACAATATACAACTCACATAACTACCATTCTAAACGAAAGGACGGATGAACATGAGCTTTAAACAAAGAGATGGTGGCGACGAGCGTCCAGAACGCAAATTCGGCGGCCGTAAAGGCCGTAACAAACGCCGTAAAGTATGTTTCTTCACCGCTAACAAAATTACACACATTGATTATAAAGATACGGACTTGCTTCGTAAATTTATCAGCGAGCGCGGCAAAATCTTGCCACGTCGTGTAACGGGAACTAGCGCGAAGTACCAACGCCTGCTGACGGTCGCTATCAAGCGTTCGCGTCAAGTTGCGCTGTTGCCTTACACTACGGAATAGTATAGATGAAAACACGCAGAATGCTGCATGTCCGACCTATCGGTTGTACACACAGTCCACTCTGCTCCAGGCAGCCAATCGGCTGCCTTTTTCTTTTGCCATGGGATGGGCATGGGCCTAAAATTTTGCTGCCTGCTGTTCCGCGAAATCGCCGATAATCGGAACCTTGAACCATCTTCCCTGCAGAGCGAGGAGCATTAAGGCAATCCAAAGAATAAATGACAGGGGTGCTAGCAATAAGCCAAGAAACCAGCCGATAAACGGAAGGAAGCCGAGTACAATATTAATGACGCAGAAGAAAACCGAAAGCAGGATGGACTGCATGGCGTGAAACTTCACGAACGTGCTTCGCTTCTCCAGAGCAAGAAACAACAAACCTGTTATGAAGAAGCCCAAATAACAGAGCAGCCCGACGATCTTCGAGTCAATGCCGGTCGATGAACGATCCGGTGCAAAACGCGGTGCTTGCATAGGAGAGCCTCCCCTTCCTTATGTTACGTATGTATTCATGTGCCGGCCGATCTATGCGGAATTGCAGGATTCGATCCTGTAAACCATAACCATTGCTGGTCGTATTGTATCGTTAACGAATTGTAACTTTCCCCTGAAAACGATCGTTTAGACTGGTGATAGAGCGTTTAAATAGATGGTTGTAGACAGGAGCATGAATGTCACCATGACGAAACCCAGAAGAGCACGAAGAAATAAATGGCTGGCTGTACTGCTGATCCTCATCGTTGCAGGCGGAGCGGCGGCCTATTACAACCGCAGCGCATTGGCATTATGGGGCTTCGATACGTTTCTGTCCGGCAGCGTAGAGAAGAAGCTGGAGAAGTCGTACAAGCCGATCGAGGGACGCAAACCGGTTGAGGTGGCTTACAAGAAGGAGCAGCCTTTCTCGCTGCTGCTGCTCGGCGTCGATCAGCGGGATAAAGAGATCGGCCGTTCCGACACGATGATCTATACGGTCGTCAGGCCGATCGACGGGGCGATGCTGATGGTATCTATCCCGCGCGACACCTACGTTGATATTGTCGGCAAACGGACGAAGGCAGGCCGTCAATGGAAGGACAAGATCACGCATGCCTATGCGTTCGGCGGCGCGAAAATGTCGGTCGAGACGGTCGAGAAGTTGTTTGGCGAACCGGTTGGCCATTATGCTACAATAAACTTCAAGGGTTTTCGTGATGTCATCGACGCTATGGGCGGCATTCCGCTGCCGATCACGAAAGATCTGGTCAACGACGATGCCGATCACGAGAAGTTCGTCGTGAAGGCAGGCAAAGACGTCTACAACGGCACGGAGGCGCTTAATTACGTTCGTTACCGTGAAGATGCCGGCGGAGATACAAGCCGCGCAGGACGTCATCAGGTGTTCTTGAACGCGATTATGAACAAGGCGTCCAGCGTTGGACAGTGGACGAAAATTCCGCAAATGATGGATATCATGGGCGGCAACTTCAGCACCGACTTAACACCGGAGCATATGATTGACCTTGCGAAAAGTATGCTTCAAAGCGATAACCGCACGATTTATAGTCATACGCTGAAAGGGAACGGGCACCGCAAAGTCGCTCACGGCGCATGGTATTATTTTGCGGACGAGGAGGATTTGGCGACGACCAAAGCGCTGATTACGGCGTGGCTGGATCCATCCAAGACGAAAGCGGAGCTGCCGCTTCCGGAAGAGGCCCAAACCAAGCCTAACGTCCAAAAACCGGTGGAGTCCCTATCGGCGAAGCCGGCGGATACATCCGCGAAGCAATAAGGCAGTACGAACGCCCAGGTTCTTTCCGTACGTGAAAGAAGAAGAAGGAAGGCGGGCAGCAAACGCATGAATATTGCATTTTTCTTATTACCGAAGCAAGAAGTGGTGTGGCTGACGATGGACGCCACGCTGCGGCAGACGCTGGAGCGGATGGAGCATCACCGTTACACGGCCGTTCCGATTCTAGACCATGCCGGCGGTTATGCCGGTACGCTGACCGAGGGCGATTTGCTCTGGCACATGAAGAATAACCCGCAAATCTCATTCGATCAGACGAATAAAGTGAGGCTCTCTGACGTACAGATGCGGCTGACCAATAAAGCCGTACAGATCGACGCCAACATGGAAGACCTTGTATCCCTGGCGAAGATGCAAAATTTCGTTCCGGTGGTCGACGACATGAATCGGTTCATCGGCATCGTGCGCCGAAGCGACATTATCGATTATTGCGAAGCACTTATCGTAAATGGGATTGATGCGAAGAAAGAAATGGCAACAGGGTAAGCCGCGAGCTAAACAGCAGGAACAGCAAGCTGGACAGCACACAGCTGCCCACTGCCCCTTATAGTGACAATAGACGCCGTCCTCGGGAAGAGGGCGGCGTTTTGTATCCCGGTGACCCTGCCGCCTCCTAAACCGTCATCGAGCTGCAGAAAAGAGCGGAGAAAGAGAATCCTTCGGCCGTTGGAAGGTGTTCTGCTGGACATGGTCTCCTGTATTCCCGTGCTTGATTTATGATATAATGGGGAGTAAAGCTTAGGCTGCGCACTAGTAACTAGAGCAAGAGGTGAACGGTTTGAAGACCGGTATAAAATCTATTCTATGGAGCGCCGCGGCTCTGCTGCTGCTGCTCGCTGTCGCCGTACCGCTTGTGAATGCGCTTGTTGCCGCCGTCATGATGGTGCCTGCGGTCATCTTGTATACGACGTTATCCAAACGCTCGTTTGCCGTGCATATGGCTGTCGTATACGCGATCGGCACAGTCGTCCTCGGGCCGGCCGCCTTGATTATCGGCGTGTTTTTCTTGATTCCGTCCGTCGTCATGGGGCATCTGTACCGCAAGGGCGTTCCGGCACGCAAAGTGCTGACGGCCGTCATGCTGACGCTGCTCGGGGAGTCGCTGCTCGAGCTGCTGCTTGCCGATCTGTGGTTTGATTTCTCCTTGATTCACGAAATTCGCAGCATGATTACAGACACCATAGACAACCTGAATAGCGAGGGACTGATGCCGGGCACATGGACGGCGGAAGTTACGGAGTCGTATATTCAGAGTTTGATTCATGCCATTCCGATGGCGCTGATCGTCATATCGTTCGTCTTTACGGTCATCGCGCACGCAATCGCCGGAAAGGCGCTTCGCGCTTCCGGCCTGTCCATTCCCAAGCTGCAGCCGGCGCACAAATGGATGCTGCCGCGTTTCTTCGTCCTTTATTATTTGATCGTTCTTATGATGGATATGGCGGTGCCGACCGAAGGGACCTCCTTCATGACGGTCATGCTCCACAACTTGCTGCCGCTGATGAAGCTGGCGTTCTCCATCCAGGCGATGGGCTTCTGCTTCTACCTGGCGCACGAACGGAAATGGAACAAAGCGATCCCGGTCATTTTGTCCGTGATTGTCGCGATTTTCCCGCCGTTAAGCTTGGTCGGGGTGTTGGATGCGGCGTTCCCGATCCGAAGAGCGTTTAAGAAATCGTGACACAGGGGCGGAATTGAACATGCCGAAGTTCTTGATTAAACGATGGCACGGAATGCACCACTTGTGGGCACTCGTGCTGATGCTGTTAATGGCGATTACGCTGGCGACGTACGAATGGAAGCTGGGCGTCATTGGACTGGTGTTGGCCGGCGCCATCGGAGTCTATTCCGTCATGGCGGAGCGGGCGTTTCGCCGGGATTTGAAGATGTACCTTGGCACGTTGTCCTATCGCGTGAAGAAAGCGGGCCGCGAGGTCATCAGCGATTTGCCGTTCGGAATTATTCTGTACAACGAGGACAAAACGATCGAATGGCATAACGTGTTCATCACCAACATGATGGAACGGGATTCGATCGTCGGCGAGTCGTTGAACGATCTCTTCCCGGCGCTGTCGCAGGCGAAAGTGCGCGAAGGCACGATGGAAGCAACCATTGGCAACGCCATCTACGAGCTTAGCTTCCGCTTCGACGAGCGGCTGTTGTACGTTCGCGACATTACGAAGCAGTGGCAGCTGGCCAAGCGCTACGAAGAAGAGAAGATGGCGATCGGGATCGTCATGATGGATAACCTCGAAGAAGTGACGCAGGGCATGGACGATCAGCAGCGCAGTACGCTGCTCTCGCGGGCCACGGCCGAGATCACGGAATGGGCAAGCAAATTCCATGTGTACTTGAAGCGGCTCACTTCGGACCGGTATTTGGTCATCACGGACCAGCGCACGCTGAAGCAATTGGAGCTGTCGCGGTTCGTGCTGCTTGACGAGGTGCGGGAGATCGTCGCGGAGAACAAGATCCCGATGACGCTCAGCATCGGCTTCGCAGCCGGCGCGGAGAGCATCGTGGAGCTCGGCCATTGGGCGCAGACGAGTCTCGACTTCGCTCTGGGACGCGGCGGGGATCAGGCGGCGGTGAAGG
The DNA here is from genome assembly GCF_009909195.1 of Paenibacillus sacheonensis. Lineage (GTDB taxonomy): Bacteria > Bacillota > Bacilli > Paenibacillales > Paenibacillaceae > Paenibacillus_Z > Paenibacillus_Z sacheonensis. Next base: position 211,881 of record NZ_JAAAMU010000008.1, on the reverse strand, counting down.
TCGGGCAGCGCCAGTCGTTCTACGGCGGCAAGTCCAATGCGGTCGAGAAGCGCACCCGCGTGCGCGCGCGCGTCGTGGCGCATGCGCTGCGTGATCTCATGCGCGACAGCGAGCGCATCATTATCATGGGGCACAAGATGCCGGATATGGACTCGCTCGGTGCGTCGATCGGCGTGCTCAAGGCAGCGCTGCTCTTTAATAAAGAGGCGTATATCGTGCTCGAGGGCGTTAATCCCGCCATTCAGAAAATGATGGAAATGTTGAAGGAAGACGAGCGGATCATCAAGCGGATCATTACGCCTGACCAGGCGATCGGCATCGTGGACAACAAGACGCTGGCGGTCGTCGTTGATACGCATAAAGCGTCCATGGTCAAAGAGCCGCGCTTGTTGTCGATGACAGATAAGATCGTCGTGGTGGATCATCACCGCCGCGGCGAGGAATTTATTGCGAATGCGATCCTGGTGTATATGGAGCCATACGCTTCCTCCACCTGCGAACTCGTCACGGAGCTGCTTCAATATATTCACGACCGGGTATTGCTGGACGTGCGCGAAGCGACAGCGCTGCTGGCCGGCATTACGGTCGACACGAAGAGCTTCTCGCTCCGCACGGGCTCGCGGACGTTCGAAGCCGCATCGTTCCTGCGCCGCAACGGCGCCGATTCGACGCTTATTCAGCGGATGATGAAGGAAGACCTGGCTGAATACATCAAGAAGGCAGAGATGATTAAGCTCGCGGAAATCGTGTATGAACATATTGCCATTGCCGTGACGGAGCAGGGACGCCAATATTCCCAGCTGCTCATCGCGCAGACGGCGGATACGCTGCTGAATATGACGGACGTTCTGGCATCATTCGTGATCGGCGAACGGCCCGATGGCTTGATCGGCATCAGTGCCCGGTCACTCGGCCATATGAATGTGCAGGTCGTCATGGAGCGTATGGGCGGGGGCGGTCATCTGACCAATGCCGCCGCGCAGCTCGAAGGCACCGTAACGGAAGTCGCGCAGCGCCTCAAGCAGGTGCTGCAAGAAATCGAAAAGGAAGAGGGGCTATTCGAATGAAGGTTATTTTTCTGCAGGACGTAAAGGGGCAAGGCAAGAAGGGCGAGATTAAAGAAGTATCGGAAGGGTACGTGCGCAATTTCCTGTTTCCGAAGAACCTGGCGAAGCCGGCATCGGACGGCAACCTGAAAACGCTGGATGCTCAGAACGCCGCCGAGAAGCGCAAGAAGGAACAAGAAAAGACGGATGCGCAGGCGCTTGCCGGCCGCCTGGAAGCAACGAAGGTCGTCGTGAAGACCAAAGCCGGCGAAGGCGGCCGTCTGTTCGGCGCGATTACGAGCAAACAAATCGCCGAAGCGCTGGAAGCGCAGGGCGTGAAGATCGATAAACGGAAAATCGAGCTGGAAGAGCCGATTCGTACGCTTGGCGTCACGCAAGTATTGGTCAAGCTGCATCCTGAAGTGAAAGCGAAGCTGAGCGTACATGCCTCGGAAGAATAATAACGAAGGACCTAGAGGCGATAGGGATATGAGCGAAGAGCTGACGATGTTTGACCGCGTTCCGCCTCAGAACATGGAAGCGGAGCAGGCGGTACTCGGTGCCGTCCTGCTGCAGACGGAAGCGCTCATTACGGCGATGGAACGGCTGCGGAGCGAAGACTTCTATCTGCCGTCGCATCAATTGATCTATGATGCCATGGTCGAGCTCGGCGAATCCGGTCAGCCCATCGATCTCGTAACGCTGATGTCCTATCTGCAAGACAGGCAGCAGCTGGAGGAGATTGGCGGCGTCAGTTATTTGTCGAAGCTGGCCAATGCAGTGCCAACCGCAGCGAATGTAGACTATTACGCGCAAATCGTCGAAGAGAAATCGATGATGCGTCGCTTGATCCGTACGGCGACGAATATCGTATCGGATGGTTATGCGGCGGCTGACGACGTCGGCCTGATGCTGAGCGATGCGGAAGCGCGTATCATGGAGCTGTCGAACAGACGCTCCAGCAGCGGGTTCATCTCCATTCGCGACGTGCTGATGGAAGTGTTCGAGCGGGTGGAGCATCTCTATTCCAACAAAGGCGGCGCATCGGGCATTCCGTCCGGCTTCAGCGATCTGGATAAGATGACCTCCGGTTTCCAGCGCAACGATCTTATCATCGTGGCGGCGCGTCCTTCCGTAGGGAAGACGGCGTTCGCGCTGAACATTGCCCAGAACGTCGGCGTTCGCGCCCGCGAAACGGTCGCCATCTTTAGTCTCGAGATGTCCGCGGCGCAGCTGGTGCAGCGGATGATCTGCGCCGAGTCGAATGTCGACGCCGGCCGCATGCGGACAGGGGAATTAATAGGCGACGACTGGGAAAAGCTAACGATGGCGATCGGGTCGCTGTCCGAGGCGCAGATCTATATCGACGATACGCCGGGCATCACGGTAGCGGACATTCGGGCCAAGTGCCGTCGGTTGAAGAAGGAACGCGGCCTCGGCATGATTCTGATCGATTACCTGCAGCTGATCCAGGGCCGGGGCAAGGCCGGCGAGAACCGGCAGCAGGAAGTATCCGAAATCTCACGTACGCTGAAGCAAATCGCACGGGAGCTTGAAGTGCCGGTAATCGCGCTCTCTCAGCTGAGCCGGGGCGTCGAGCAGCGTCAGGACAAGCGTCCGATGATGTCCGACCTTCGGGAATCGGGTTCCATCGAGCAAGATGCCGATATCGTAGCCTTCCTATACCGGGACGATTACTACGATAAGGAATCGGAGAAGAAGAACATCATCGAGATCATTATCGCCAAGCAGCGGAACGGGCCGGTAGGCACGGTCGAGCTGGCGTTCTTGAAGAACTTCAATAAATTCGTCGGGCTCGATCGGTCGCATCAGGAACCGGGACATGCCTCCTAAAAAGGGGAACGACCTCATATTTCTATTTCCGAACAATTGTAGGGGCAACCCTGCAATTGTTCGCTTTTCGTTGACTTTACTGGACTAAAACGGTACACTAATAATGCTGCCGAGCACAGGCAGCCATTTGTTGTGTTTGTTTGCGCGCAAAACATGTAATGGGGGTATATCCATGTCAACGGTAGTTGTAGTCGGAACCCAGTGGGGAGACGAAGGCAAAGGTAAAATCACCGACTTCTTGGCGGACGGCGCTGATGTAGTCGCCCGGTATCAAGGGGGCAATAACGCAGGCCACACCATCATGATCGGCAACAAGAAATATAAGCTTACGATGATCCCATCCGGTATTTTTAACGAAAATAAAGTTTGCGTCATTGGCAACGGCATGGTCATCAATCCATCCGCACTCATCGACGAAATCAATTATATACATGATAACGGGTTCTCTACGGAAAACTTGAAAATCAGCGATCGCGCTCATCTGATCATGCCGTACCACCTCGTGCTGGACGGTTTGGAAGAAGAACGCAAAGGCGATAACAAAATCGGTACGACCCGCAAAGGGATCGGTCCTTGCTATATGGATAAAGCGGCGCGTAACGGTATTCGCGTGGCGGATCTTCTGGATGCCGAAGAATTCGAATCCAAGCTTCGCCGTCTCGTGACGGAGAAGAACCAAGTCATCGAACAAGTATATGGCGGAGAGAAGCTGGATGCGGACGAGATTCTAGGCCTGTACCTCGGCTATGCGGAGACGCTTCGTCCTTACGTCACGGATACGTCCGTCGTACTGAACGATGCGATCGACAGCAACCAACGCGTTCTGTTCGAAGGCGCGCAAGGCGTCATGCTGGATATTGACCAAGGCACCTATCCGTATGTCACTTCGTCCAACCCGACCGCGGGCGGCGTATGTATCGGATCCGGCGTGGGCCCTTCCAAGATCCAACAAGTTATCGGCGTTGCGAAAGCCTACACGACGCGTGTCGGCGACGGTCCGTTCCCGACGGAACTGAGCAACGAAACCGGTGACTGGATTCGCGAGAAAGGCCATGAATACGGTACCGTAACGGGCCGTCCGCGCCGCGTCGGCTGGTTCGACACTGTCGTCGTCCGTCACGCGCGCCGTGTCAGCGGCATTACGGGCTTGTCCCTGAACTCGCTGGACGTACTGTCCGGACTGGAAACGGTTAAAATCTGCACGGGCTACAAGCTGCGCGGAGAAGTCATCGAGCATTACCCGGCCAGCCTCAAGCTGATCTCCGAGTGCGAAGCGGTCTATGAAGAGCTTCCGGGCTGGAGCGAGGATATCTCGAACGCGAAGACGCTGGCGGACCTGCCGGAAAACACGCGCCGCTATGTGGAGCGCGTCTCCGAGTTGACGGGTATTCCGATCGCGATCTTCTCCGTCGGCCGCAACCGCGAGCAGACGAACCCGGTAGCGCCGATTTATATCTAAATAACGCATATGCGTGAGGGGGGCGAGCAATCGTCCTCCTCTTTTGATTTTTAACGGGAATCGGTGAATGCTTCGTCCGACGGATGCCCATACTAAGAAGTATGGGCGAAATGCCCTTGCCAATCTAGTCGCCAAAGCCGATTGCTATGCGTTTGCGTTGCGAGACTCGAATGCAGCATTTTGCTTTTGATAGGCGGCAGCAGCAAAGGGTGATAGGAATGTGGAAGATAACAGGGAAAGTAGCGGCCGCCTTCGGGAAGCTCGTCGCGGCAGCGCTGCTCATCAGTTTTCTGTCGATCTGGACGACGGGCTATGTCGTGAACAGTTACGTGGAGACGCTGCTGAAGCAGTTTCATATCCCGCTGGAGGAGCAGCCTTTCGCGCTCAGCGGCTTGTGGGGCGAAATGTGGGGATCCGATCCGGTTGCCAAGCAGGATTCGGACTCGAAAACGAATACGGCGGACGCTTCATCCAGTAACGATGATTCGTCCGGCAAGGACGATTCGTCGGACAACAGCAAGCCGGCCGATTCTTCCGCGGGCAGCGGAAGCGGAAACGACGGCAGCCAAGGATCGGCTTCGGCAGAGAATGGCGCAGGCGGAGGTGGGAACGCGGACGATTCGAAGGACGCGTTCAGCGATTTGACCGACGGGCAATTGAGCGACATCGGCGGCGGAACGGGACCGAAGGGGAACAGCGGCGCGTCTTCCGGACAAGGCAGCAGTGCGGGTACGGAGAGCGGCGGCACCGGCACGGATGCAAGCGGATCCTCGTCGAAGGACGAAGTGGCGATGTCGACGGACGAGATCAATGCGGCCAAGTCGCAGATGAGCGAAGCGGACAAGGAGCAGCTGTTCAACGACATGATGAAAAAGCTTCCCCAGGATGCTTGGCAGCAGATATCGGCGATGATGGAGGAAGGGCTGACCGCAGAGGAAATGACGAAGGTGAACCAGTTGATGGCGCAATATTTGGACCGGGAAGAGTACGATAAAATGTCGTCAATTCTGAGCAAATATTAATGTCGTGTAAAAGGGCGTCCGGTTGAACCCGCCTGTCGCGTTATGTTAAAGTAGGAATCGTGGCCTGATAATGTAGAAATTTCATTGTCGGATCTGATCACTTTAAGGAAGCATAACGCGAAAAGGAGACGATCATGACCTTTTTTACGGACAAGGGTCGATTCCGAAAAGCATGGAATTCATTCCGGCAGACTTTTCGGCGCGTAGGGCCCAATCACATTCATTCGCAGTCTGATATAGAGCACAATTCTCCCACGCATCCGCGTACGCAGCGAAAAAAACCGCTTCTGCTTACAGGAGGCGCAGCCGTCGTGCTTGTCGCCGCCGTCTTGAGCGGAACGCACTACGTGAAGGCACATACAGTAGACTATCTCGAGGTATACCAAAACGGCAATTTGATCGGCGAGGTCAGTTCCAAGGCGCAAGTAACGGAGCTGATTGGCAATGTGCAGAAGAAGCTGGAGAAGGAAAATCCTGATCTACATATGGTGCTGGATACGGGTAAGATCACATATGGGGATAAAAGCGCTTACAATGCACATCCGGAAACAACCGCAACCCTGCAGAAGCTCGAAGGGCTGTTCGTCAGCCATGCGACGGGCGTCGCGCTCGTCGTAGACGGCAAGCAGGTCGGCGTCGTGAAGGATAAAGCGACGGCAACCGCGCTGCTCAATCGGGTACAGGGCAAATACGCGCCCAAGACCAAATCGGCGAAGACGGAAGTAACGGCACTCGCTTATTCGGCCGACGGCAGCATGAAGTCGAGGACGGCGCTCAAGTCGGTGAAATTCGTCGAGAAGATCGCGACGAACGACGCCGACGTGCAACCGACCGACATTGCCGATCCGGAGCAGCTCTACCTGCAGCTCATCAAAGGAACGGTGAAGCCGAAGTCGTACACCGTCCAAGAAGGCGACTGCGTCGGCTGCGTCGCGCAGAAATTCAATATTTCGCCGCAGGTTATCTATGAGCGGAACAAATGGATCAAGGATGATATGATCAAGGTCGGCGACGTGCTCGATTTGACCGTATTGCAGCCGGAGGTAACGGTCCAGACGGTCGAGAACGTGACCGAAACGGAATCCATCGAGCCGAAGACGGTCTTTCAGAAGAACAGCAACATGAAGTCGGGCGAACAGAAGATCATTCGCCAAGGGCAGAGCGGCAAGAAGCAGCTTGTCTACCGGCTGGTGAAGGAGAACGGCTACCTGATGAGCGAAGAGCTGATCAGCGAGGTCGTGCTCGAGCCTTCCGTGCCGGCGATTATCATGAAGGGCACGAAGGTGAACCTCAGCGAGGGCACCGGACAATTCGCGTGGCCGGTCACCGGCCACCGTTTAACGAGCTTCTTCGGAATGCGCTGGGGCGCGCTGCATCGCGGCGTGGATATGGTCGGCAGTCATACGATTATGGCTGCGGACAACGGGGTTGTTACCTTCACGGGAACGCGCCCGGGGCTCGGCAATTGTATCATTATCGACCATAAGAACGGGTATGAGACTTGGTACGGCCACTTGAGCAAGATTTCGGTCAAGAAGGGCCAGACCGTCAGCCAAGGTTCAACCATAGGCATCATGGGCAATACCGGCCATTCCTTCGGCACGCATCTGCATTTCGAAGTCCACAAGAACGGTCAGCTGCAGAACCCGCTTAAATATCTATAATCTGGAAAGCTTATCGTTGAAACACCGCCCGGCTCCTTGGCCGCGGCGGTGTTTTGTTGTGTAAGGGGATATATGGGCCGAAAAGGCGCCAATTCGCCGTTATTCGCCTAAATCTCCCCTGATATGAGGGAACTTTCATTGGGAACGCGCATGGCTACTATGGTAGAATAAAGGGAGATTGCTTAATCGACAGGCGGTGTAGCGATGCACGGAAAAATACTAGTGGTCGACGACGAACAACCGATTGCGGATATTATAAAATTCAACCTCGAAAAGGAAGGCTACCAGGTCATCTGCGCGTTCGACGGCGGAGAAGCGGTGCGGCTGGCATTCGAGGAATTACCCGATTTGATATTGCTGGACCTGATGCTGCCCGTGAAGGACGGCATGGATGTGTGCCGCGAGGTGCGTACCCGGCTGCAGACGCCGATCATCATGCTGACGGCCAAAGACACGGAACTGGATAAGGTGCTGGGTCTCGAGCTCGGCGCCGACGATTACGTGACGAAGCCATTCGGCACGCGCGAGCTGCTGGCCAGGGTGAAAGCGCATTTACGCCGGACGAAGAACGAGTCTGCCGCCGCTGCCGTCGCCGGAAGCGCCTCGAGCGCGGATGCCGCCGGAGCGGACAAGCAGGGTCTCGCGATTTTTAATTTGTTTATCGATACGGATATGTACGTGGTATACAAGGACAATGAACCGCTTGATCTGACCCACCGCGAGTATGAGCTCGTGTACTACTTGGCGCGCAACAACGGCAAGGTGATGACGCGCGAGCATCTGCTGCAGGCTGTCTGGGGATTCGAGTATTTCGGCGACGTGCGTACGGTGGACGTGACGATTCGGCGGCTTCGCGAGAAGATCGAGGATGATCCGAGCCGGCCGGAGTATATTTTGACCCGCCGCGGCCTGGGCTACCTCATGCGCAATCCGAAATCCGGAGGTTTCGGCTTCGGATGAACGGGGGCATACGCTTTTTCCGCACCATTCAAGTCAAGCTGATTATTATCTACGTGCTGCTGATCTTGATTGCGATGCAGCTGATCGGCGTGTATTTCATTAGCACCATGAAGACGTCGCTGACGTCGAATTTCACGAACAATATGAACGAGCAGGCGAACCTGCTGACCGATATCGCGGCGCAGACGCTGTCCAATCAGCCGGAGAAGCCGGGCAATCCCGGCGAACAAACGCGCGAAGAGTACCTCGGCATGCTGGTGAGCAACCTGTTCAGCATTAACGAAGCGGAGATCCAAGTGATGGACGTGAGCGGCAAGGTGCTGGCGACATCTTCGCAATCCCATCAATCGTATATCGGGAAGAAAAATACGTCGCTTGCGGTCAGCCGCGCGCTGCAGGGCATTCCGGACAACGAAGAGGAAATCATCGACGAAGACGGCCAGCGCAAGAAGATAATCGCAAAGCCGGTCGTATATAGCGATAAAATCGTGGGTGCGGTGTATCTGATTGCATCCATGAAGGACTTATACCGCACGGTAGACCGCATTAACCGGATCTTCATGTCGGGGATGCTGTTCGCGCTGGGACTGACGGGCGTGCTTGGCATCCTGCTGGCGCATACGATCACGAATCCGATCAAGGCGCTCACGAGGCAGGCTGCGGGCGTTGCCGAAGGGCGGTTCGACCAGCAGGTGCCGGTGCTTGGCGATGATGAAATCGGGCGCCTCTCCGAGGTGTTCAATAATATGACGATGCGGCTGCGCGACGCATTATCGGCTAACGAGGAAGAGAAGGAGAAGATTGCTTCGATTCTCTCCAACATGAGCGATGGCGTCGTAGCGGCGGACGAGCGGGGTATCGTCATTATCTCGAATCGCCGGGCGCGCGAGATGCTGCGCAGGGACGATTGCGAGGGCATGAGGCTGAACGAGCTGTTCCGGATCGACGAATCGCCGCTTGCGTCGCTTCCTAGAGGAAGCGATCAGCCGGCGGTGATCTATCATCTGCAGTCCGAGGGCGAAGAGGACGAGCTGCTGCGGGTAACGTTGACGCCGATCCATCGCCGGGAGCACGGCATCTCCGGCACGATCGCGGTGCTGCAGGATATTACGGAGCAGGAGCGATTAGAGCAGTCGCGGCGCGAGTTCGTGGCGAACGTCTCGCACGAGCTGCGCACGCCGCTCACGACGATCAAGAGCTATGCGGAAGCGCTGGACGAAGGCGCGATGGACGAGCGCGAGCTCGGACAGCGGTTCGTGGGCGTCATTCGCAACGAGACGGAGCGGATGATCCGGCTCGTGACCGACCTGCTGCATCTGTCGCGGCTTGATTCTAACCAAGGGCTGCTGCGCAGGCAGCAGACGAACGTGCCGGAAATGCTGGAAGAGGTGGCGGACCGCTTCTCTTTCCAAATGCGCAAGAAGGCGATTCGGGCGGCCGTGCATGTCGAGGACGGTATCACGACGGTCTGGCTCGACCGCGACCAAATCGATCAAGTGCTCGATAATCTCGTGTCCAACGCGATCAAGTATACGCTGGACGGGGGACGTATCGAGATCACGGCGCGCAGGGTGCATGCCCGCGCGGCAGGAACGGAGTTTACGACCAGGGGCAGCGGAGCTGACGACCAAGGTAGGTTGAACGCCCGAGCCGACAATGAAGCGGGCGACCAGGGGCGGCAAGGGCCGCCTTCGATCGCGATCAGCGTGAAGGATACCGGTATCGGCATTCCGAAGCGGGATCTGGGCCGGATTTTCGACCGGTTCTACCGGGTGGACAAGGCCCGCTCGCGGAGCATGGGCGGCACGGGTCTCGGGCTTTCCATTGCCCGGGAAATCGTCAAAGCGCACGGCGGAACCATCGCGCTCGATTCCGAGTTGAACGAAGGCACGACGGTCACGGTTGTTCTACCTCTGATTACCGGAGGTGAGACGGCATGATCGACAAGGCGAAGACGCTGCTGCTCACCGCACTGGTCATTCTAAGCCTCGTGCAGAGCTATCTGCTCGCGTACAGCATGCCGGGTCTCGGCGTAACCAAATCGCCGCAGCAGGGCTATCTGCCATCGGAGCCGATCGGAGAAGAGAGCAAGGTCGAGAACGTGATTTTTCCGGAGGATATGGTTCTTCACTTGGGTAAATCAAAGCATACGGTGCTGTATCCGGCATCGAATTTCTATAATCTGATCTTCGGCAAGATCAAAAGCCGGGAGTTCAAGGGCTTCCAGCGCATGACATCCGCTTCGGTCGATTGGGACGAGATCCGCGACCGCGACCAGGGGCTGGAGCTTCGTTTCGCGCGCGGGGTTCCGATGGAGCTGCTCAGCAAGGTGCTGAAGCTGGAAGGCGATACGCCGTTCATGAACGACGTGGTGAACCGCATCTGGATCTATAAGAGCAGCGATCGGGACGAAGTCAGAACGTACTTCTTCAGCGCCGACAAGCTGACGGTCTACGAGTCGGTCAAGGCTGACTTGACCGCGCAGGACGTACAGATGTACGTCGGCTACGGCGAGTATCAAGTGAATTACAAGCGGCTTGGCAACGACATCTATCTGCCGGAGGGACCGGTGGAGTCGAGCGCGACGATCGTCGGGTTCGACAGCTACACGACGGAAACGATGCAGAGCTATACGTTCCTCGATCCGGGCGTGACGCGGGCGATCAGCGACCGTAACGGTTCGCAGATCTATACGGACGGCAAGCGCGGCCTGCAGATCGAACAGAATGGACGCTGGCTCAGCTATACGGATTCCGTGGCGGCCCAAGGGCAGGGCGATAACGAGAGCGAGAACGTGTATTCCGCCATTCAATTCGTCAATCAACACGGCGGCTGGGACGGCTTGCACCGGTTCGTGTACGCCGATCAGTTCGGGGATGCGCAGGTGCTGAAATTCCAGCAATACTACGGCTCGTACCCGCTCGTACCGATGGATCCGTTCTTGTTCGGCAACATGAAGCTGCGCCTGCAGGATGGTACCGTCTCGGAGTTCGAGCGGTCGATGCTGACGCTTAAGAAGAAGCCGGAGCAGCGCAGCGTTCGTTGGCTGCCGGGCGGAGAGATGCTTGCGGACGCGTTCGCGAACTATCCGCGCAAGGCGGATGTCGTGGCGGTCTATCCGGCGCTGCTCGTTACGCCGTCCAGCGACAACTCGCTTGCGCTGGATCCGATCTGGGCGGTGCGCTTCAACGATGATTCGCAGGAGAAGCTCCTGGACGCGATACCGGGCGGGTATAAGCCGCTTCCGGGCGAGCCGGGCGGCGCTGCGCTCGCCGCGAAGGAATCGGGGAGCGGCTCAGGGTTGGGCGCGGGCTCGGGACTGGGCGGCGGCACGGCCATGAATAACCTTTACGGACAAGGCGGGGCCGCGCAGGAATAGCAAGCAGGCGGGCGAATAGTGCCCAATGGTCGCAGCGCAGGTATAGATGCTCAGGTGGAGGCGTTGTCGGAATGGACTGGGGCAGGGCGAAGAGTGTGCTGATCATCGCGTTCTTGCTGCTGAATCTCGTGCTTGGCTACCAGCTCTGGTCCAATATCCGGGAGGGGCTGAACTCGAGCGCGGACGTAAGCGATTTGCGGCCGGAGACGCAGCAGATCATGAAAGAGAAGCGAATCAAGATCGGGACGAGCATCCCGTCGGAGACGCCGGAGCTGAAGGATTTAACTTTCCGGGTCCAGACGAAGCTGGGACAGGGCGTACGTCATGAGCTCGCGAAGCCGGTGGACAGCAAGGTAGTGTACACGGACAAGAAGGAATTTCAGGCGAGTCTAGGGAGCATTATTCCGGACTTGGATCAATATACGTTCGGCGAGGACCGCGACAGCGAGTTCGTCTTCTATCGGATGGTCGACGGTCGCCCGATGTTCGACGTGAAGCTTGAGCTCTTCTACAGCAACTTGAAAATCGTCGCCTATAAGCAGGATCTCATCGAGCTGCTGCCCTCGGGGAAAGCGGCGCCGCAGTCGGTGCTGCCGGCGACGAAGGTGGTCTCGAGCTTGATCGAGAACAAGAACCTCATGCACAATGGCGCGGTGATCAAAGAAATCACGCTCGGCTATCACGGGCAGATTTTCAACTCGGATATCCAGGTTTCCGCGCCTACGTGGCGTGTGCTGCTGGAGGATGGCGGACAGTATTATATGAATGCCATCAGCGGAGAAGTGGTAACGGAATAAGCGGATTTACGGGAGGCTGCTCGCGGGAATGGGCCGGCGGGCGGCAGTGGGAAAGGACAGGTTTGGGGAACATGGGAATGCGATTTACGGTACTGGGAAGCGGTTCGACGGGGAATGCGACGGTCGTGAAGGGGCAGGACGCCACGGTGCTGGTCGATGCGGGCTTGAGTGCCAAACGGCTCGATGAGCTGATGCGGGAGCAGGGCGTGTCCGGTCATGAGATCGACGCGATCGTGGTGACGCACGAGCATTCCGATCACATTAAGGGTTTGGGTGCCTTTGCTCGAAAATTCAACGTTCCGATCTATGCCAACGAGGCCACCTGGGCTGCGCTGGAGCGGCATGTTGGCCAGCTTGGCGACGAGCTGCGGGTCGTCTTCGAGACGGGGGAGAGCTTGGATTTCGGCATGCTGCGGGCGACTTCGTATGCGATCTCGCATGATGCGGCCGAGCCGGTCGGTTATGTGTTCGAGGAAGACGGGCTGAAGCTGAGCCTCGCGACCGATCTCGGTTACGTCAGCGATAAGGTCCGGCTGATGATAGAGGATTCCGACGTACTCGTGCTAGAGTCGAATCATGACGTGAACATGCTGCGCATGGGGCGCTACCCCTGGAACATCAAGCGGCGTATCCTGAGCGATGTCGGGCATTTGTCGAATGAGGCGGCGGGGGAAGCGCTCTGCCAGCTGATGACGGACCGGACGAAGCGGGTCTACCTGGCTCACCTGAGCCTGGACCACAATTTGATTGATTTGGCGAGAATGACGGTGAATGAAGTACTGGAGAGCAATGGGTTCTTCTTCAAACGGGATGAGCATCCGCTGCGAGAAACGTATCATGACCGGCCTACGGCATGGGATGAAGTGAGGCGGAAATAAGCTCGTCCAGCTCGGAGTCGAGCGATTGGATCTTCCGCTCCAGCTCGTCCGGGGCGATGATCCCCTTGTCGATGAGCAGCTCCGCGACGGCACTGATCGTCAGCAACGTGCGGTAATGGTCTTCCTTCAGGTCAGCCAGCTTGGCGGCGAGATTGAGCTGTTCGAGCGCGATGGCGGCTTTGTGGGCCATGGGGTTGTCCTCCTTTGGGAATGGAAGATAAGAGCGGCGGGGTGCGCCGCAAGCGGTTCTGCCTGTTGGATGATCCGAGCGGGAGTTACCTCCGCTAGCGGTTCATCCTATCTATTACCATTGTAGTCCAATCTACCGATATCATTCCTAGATTCGTAAAATAATGTTCTTGATGTCCCCGGGCGTCGAGAGGAGCGATTATAGATGAGCTTATTCGATGATGATTTTTACTCGACGCGGATATCGCGGCGGGCGCGCGTGACGTTCCAGGCACAGAAGGACGCCGCGTTCAAGCGACGCGGCATGCGTTGGACGCCGCTGAAGGTGGCGATGACCTCGTCGGTCATCAGCGCGGCTGCGGTGGTAATCGTGTTCGCGCTCTTCACCGGATTCGATCACAGCGACAGCACGGTTAGCGCGGTGGCCGGCGTGACGAAGGTGGGGCTGAACGACAATAATCCGCTGGAGAAAACGATCTCCGCGGCGGCAAAGGTAAGACCTGCCGTCGTGAGCATTATCAACGAGCAGGCACTACCCGATGGCGCGGCGCAGGGCTCCGGGGATGGTTCCGGGCTGGAGCAGGCCGCGCTGGGGTCCGGGTTTATTTTCGAGAAAGTGAAAGGCAAGGCGCATATTCTGACGAACAATCACGTCATTGCGGACGCGGTGGCCGTGAAAGCCGTGCTCAGCAATGGGGACACGCGCGATGCGAAAATCATCGGCAAGGATGAGATCACCGATCTTGCGGTGCTCGAAATCGATGACCGCGGCATCAATACGGTGGCATCGTTCGGGGAATCCGATGATTTGCGCGCAGGGCAATGGGTCATGGCCATCGGCAATCCGCTCGGGCTCAGCGATTCGCTGTCCATGGGGATCGTCAGCAAGACGAAACGGATCATCCCCGTGTCGCTCAGTCAGGACGGCAACTACGACTGGGAGCAGGAAGTCATCCAGATCGACGCGTCGATTAACCAAGGCAACAGCGGCGGCCCCTTGATCGATCTCGACGGCAATGTCGTCGGCATCAACAGCATGAAGATCGCGGATTACGGCGTAGAAGGCGTCGGCTTCGCGATTCCCTCCCACGAAGCGCTTCCGATCGTGAAGAGTTTGCTGGAATACGGCAAAGTGAAACGACCGTACCTGGGCGTATATACGATGGATTTGGCGCAGTATTTTGCCCAACAGTCCGCAGCGGGGGATGATAGCGTCGGCAGCAGCCCTGATGGGGGCGGCAGCAGCGATGACAACGGCAGCAATGGCAGTGATGCGGAAGGCAAGGATGACGGCGCAGCAACCGAGGGCCCGAGAGCGGAAGCGCCAGGAACCGGCGAGGATGGCTCGCTGCCTGACATGGGAGACGACGATACCATTGTCGTGCCGCGAAGCGACCTGAAGCTTCCTGCCGATGTGCAGGATGGCGTTATCGTCCTCCAGGCGGTTGGACCGGCTCAGGAAGCGGGTCTGGCGTTCAACGACGTCATCGTAAAGCTGGATAGTCAGTCGATTGCCAGCACGATGGATCTGCGCCAGTACCTGTACGGCAAGAAGAAGATCGGCGATGACATCAAAGTCACCTTCTACCGCGACGGGCAGAAGCACACGGCTACGTTTAAGCTGGAGGAGAAGACGGAAGACTAAGCAGTATCATCAGGCAGGCGGATCAGCTCGTGCAGCGCCCGGAATCGGGAACTGCGTTTGACGAGCTGATTTTTTCGCGTAAAATGGGCAGTAGCGGTAGTAGGTTAGACGAACGACGGACGAAAAACAGAGTTGAAGCTGGAGGATATTTATTCATGTATTGTGTATGCAAAGAGCATGTGGAATTGGCAATCGATAAGTTCGTGGACGAGTTCGAGGACGCGCCCGATATCGTGGATCTCGTGAAGACGAAATTTGCGGAGTGGGAAGCGCCGGCGACCTGCGAGATGGGGCAGTGCGACCACATCGCGGAATATTTGGTGGTATAGCGGATGCATATTCAGATCGCTGCCGTCGGGAAGCTGAAGGAGAAGTACCTCGTGCTCGGGATTGCCGAATACGCAAAGCGTCTCGGCCCCTACGTGAAGCTCACGCTCACGGAGGTGGCCGACGAGCGGGCGCCCGAGACGATGAGCGCCGCCGAGGAGGCCCAGGTCCGCGAGCGCGAGGGCGAGCGGCTGCTCGCGCAGATCAAGCCGGACGCGCATGTCGTCGCGCTGGCGCTGGACGGGGAGCTCTGGTCGAGCGAGGACCTCGCCGGCCAGCTCGATTCGTTAGCCACGTACGGGCGGAGCCACGTGGCTTTTGTCATTGGCGGGAGCACCGGCCTCGCGCCCGCCGTGCTTCGGCGCGCCCAGCAGAGGCTCAGCTTCGGGCGCATGACCTTGCCGCACCAGCTGATGCGGCTCGTGCTGCTGGAGCAGGTGTACCGGGCGGTCAAGATTAACCGGGGAGAACCCTACCATAAGTAGGGCAAAATTTGTGGTTGTAACAAGGAACCTCTTCGAAAAAGTCGGAGAGGTTCCTTGTTAAAATGGAAAGCCGGTTGGTTATCTGATATATATTCCGCTAAGTGATGTTGATGTCCGCTCCAGTCTCCCAGGCTTCCCAGGTTGCTAGACGGTCAGCATAGATGCCACGCACCATAGGTAAGACTTCCGAGCCGAGCGCAAATCGTAGTGGGGGTCAATAACGCCGAGTTCGCCAGCCTACTTCAGAAAACTGTTTATATATGATATCCCGTTGCTGTTCTTCATTTCGGTAGTCATAGGAAATTTCCTGCTCCGAATAAAATCCGAGGAGGATATCGGTTTTGTTGTCGTACGCATTTAGCATGACCGTCTTGCCCGGCTCATTGTACATCCGTGACTGGCAAATCCGCCTTGCTTCAAACGTTGCACGCAATGAATTTCAAAGAGCGCTCATTTTCCGGTCTGAACGACCCGTATTATTTCAGCAAGGTATTCAAGAAACACATTGGCGTTTCCCCACTTCAATACCGACCCAGGGAAGCCTTCGCTGATCTATTGCATCTGTTCCGTGGTAGCGATCTCGATTGGTACATATGACTTTGCTTAATCAAACTAGGCTTTCTTGCCCGTTAGCGTGAATAAGGCAGCCGATTTTGGAGGTCGGCTGCCTTTAACGTATCTGGTTATATGGTGAGTTCCATCCTTAAAGGTTGAGGCTGTTCATCGCGGCTTCGGGATAACGCAAGCCAGAGGCTGTTCCTCGGGGAGCCACTTCGTCGATGCGCACCAAGTCTGCTGCTGTCAACTCGACTGCAAGCGAGCCTACGTTCTCCTCCAGGTACTTGATCCTCTTTGTACCAGGAATTGGCACAATATCTTGTCCCTGCGCCAGCAACCATGCAAGCGCCAGCTGTGACGGCTCGCAGCCCTTATCGGCGGCCAGCTCGGAGACCCGCTCGACGAGATCCAGATTGCGCTGGAAGTTTTCTCCTTGGAAGCGTGGGGAGAATCGGCGGTAATCATCCTCCGCCAGATCCTCGAATTTGCGAATCTGTCCTGTCAGAAATCCGCGGCCGAGCGGGCTGTACGGCACGAAGCCGATGCCGAGCTCCCGACATACAGCCAAGATGCCGTCCTCGACGTCGCGGCTCCATAGCGAATACTCCGTCTGAAGCGCGGCAATTGAATGTACGGCTGCCGCACGGCGAATGGTAGCCGGAGCGGCCTCGGACAGGCCAAGGTATCGTACCTTCCCTTCGCGTACCAACTCGGCCATCGCGCCGACCGTCTCTTCGATCGGCGTGTTCGGATCGACTCTGTGCAGATAGTACAGATCGATATAGTCGACGCCGAGACGACGCAGGCTCGCTTCGCAAGCGGCCTTGACGTATTCCGGGCGACCGTTAATACCTAGGTACTTTCCGTCCTCGCTGCGCATGTTGCCGAATTTGGTCGCCAATACTACCTTATCGCGGCGTCCCTTGACTGCTTTGCCGACCAGCTCTTCATTTTTGCCGACGCCATACATATCCGCTGTATCCAATAGATTGATGCCCAGTTCCAATGCACGATCGATCGTGCGCAGTGATTCCTCGTCGTCCCTACCGCTGTAAAAGTCGGACATGCCCATGCAGCCAAGCCCGAGCGCAGATACTACAAGGCCACTCTTACCTAACGTTCTTCTTTTCATAATTGGTTTCGCCTCTCTATACCCGTAATTTGATCTACGCCTTTATTATGCGACGATGGGTGCCTAACCGGGTAGCCGGTTTGTATCAAGTTATTGCCTAATCCTCTCAAGCGAACAGTCGCCTCCCCGATCGGTGCTATAATGAACTTACCAAAGGGGATAAAGAATGGAGGGGGAAAATGTCGCATCCGCAGTTCACGTCGGCGCTGTCAGGCGCCGATCAGGACGGGCACTCGTTCGATGGTGGACATAAGTCAGTTGACCAGCTTGCTGAGTTGGGCAGGTTAATCGAGCGTCATACGGGCAGAGACGGGATGTTCGGAACATCCGTGCCATCGCTGCATCTGATTCGCAGCTCAAAAACCACACTGCCGGTCAATACAGTTTATGAGCCAGCAATCGTCATCGTAGCTCGTGGCACGAAGATTGTTATGCTGGGAGAAGATAGCTTTACCTATGGTCCCTCCTCGCATTTTGTTGTATCGGTCGATCTGCCGGTCACATCGCGGCTTATTCAAGCTTCTCCCGAAGCGCCTTATTTGTGTATGCGGCTTGGACTGGATCCCGCTCAGGTACTGGAAATGACGCAAGGCGCGGATGCGGAGGATGGCAGAGAGGCGAAACGGGGCGCCTTCGTCGACTGGACGAGTCCCGAGCTTCTGGACGCAGCAGTTCGGCTCGTTCGGCTGCTGGATACGCCTGGCGACATTCCTCATCTGGCGCCGCTGGTCGTCCGCGAGATCTATTACCGGATAATGAAGGGAAGCCAAGGTGGAGCCTTTAAGCAGCTTGCCCTAGCTGGCAGCGGTACTAGCCGGATCGCCAGTGTCATCGCCCGCATCAAGCTTGATTATGCCCAGCCGCTTCATATCGACGAACTCGCAAGAATGGTTCATATGGGTCCCTCGTCGCTTCATCGTCACTTCAAGGAAGTGACTGCCCTGAGCCCGCTGCAGTACCTAAAACGGATTCGCCTTCAGGAGGCGCGCCGTCTGCTATTAGCCGAATCCCTCGATGCAGCTGACGCAGCTTATCGTGTCGGCTACGAGAGCGCCACACAATTCAGCCGCGAATACGCTAGGCTGTTTGGTCTCCCGCCGATCAGTGACATCAAAAGGCTGCGGGAAGAGACGGTGCAGGAAATCGATTGAGTTCTTGTCGTCACATTGATCCATGGATATGTATAAGCTGGCGGCGGCAGGGCCGCCATTCTTTTTCGCCGATAGACCCGTTAAGGTGAACCGTACCATAAGTGACGGCGAAAAATTAAAAGGAAGGGCCATTGCTTTGGGCTGTTCTGTATTCGCTACGTAAGTTGCTCTGCCACTGATTCTGCCGTCGCTACCGTGACTTGCCCGTTCATCAGAAGCGGGAGTAGAAAGTTGCGGAGCGCGGTAAGCTCAAAGTTTTCTTGCTCGCTACTTTTCACTTTTTCTATTATTGATATTATCTCGTCCGAGTATCGAAGCGCCAAATTTTCAGGCGGCATTGCAAAGCTATACTTTTCAAGCTCACCCTCCCAGTTTACATAGGGTTGCTGCGACTTTCCTGACTGATTTACGGCATATGCGATCTTCTCGTCCGAGTTAACCACTTGATATACAAAAGGCATCAATTTCGGCTCTTTTGTACGCATTACAATAGTTGTCGAGCGCGTGATTCCGACTTGTGATGAGATACAAAGCCGGTGAAAATGGACACGCATTGCGTCTAAAAGAATATTATTTTTTTGATACAGGATTAAGCTGCTTTTTGCTTCTTCATGCGACTGCCCGCCATAGAAACTCATTCTACGCATTGGGATATCGTCTAATGGAGTGTAATACAATTCTTGCAGACGTTCGCCAGGTCTCGTGCCTGCAGCAATGTTATTTACTACATCAGAAAGCGAGTTTACATTCCAACCCTTCGGAATCTCCCGCTTCAACCGTGCATTGTATTTCATTGGACCACCGGAGGATCGGTATGGATTTTCATTTTTTTTGCGTAACTGTCACACTTCACAACCCTTCCCCGTCATACAGGTAAAATTGCGAAGGGATGATGAACGATGCAAAAGGTTGATGTAGTCGTTGTTGGCGGAGGAATTGCAGGTCTAACCGCGGCCATTTACGCAGCCAAAGCAGGGAAACAAACGGTAGTCATCGAGAAACAGGAACGATTAGGCGGCCGTGCCATTTCCAACAAGAAGAAGCGAGCGTACTTCAATCTGGGCGCGCACTCCTTGTATAAGGGGGATGCGTACGCGACGTTCCGGGAGCTAGGGTTGACCTTGCAAGGCAAGCAGCCTTCGGCTTTCGCTTACGGTGTATGGAAAGGGAAGTTAAGCGCCTTGCCTTCGGATATGAAATCGTTGTTCACGACCCCGCTGTTGTCCTGGAAAGGAAAGATGGAGTTCGCTTCGTGCCTGATGAAGCTCATGAAAGCAGATACTCACCCGTTCGACAGGATCAGTATCCGCGAATGGGTCGAAGGGAATCTGCGGGATCCGATGGTGCGCAATATCTTCTATTCGTTGCTTCGTGCCGCCAGTTACGTGGTCGGGCCGGATTTGCCGGCGGCCGGTCCTGTATTGAAGCAGCTACAGAATGCTCTGAAAGGCGCGCTGTATCTGGATCGCGGTTGGGGCGCATTGGTCGAGGAGTTGCGGACGAAGGCGGCCGACCTCGGCGTGCGGCTATTAACCAATACCAAAGTCTCGTCCGTCGATATCCGCGGCGGGATCGTGCGGCAGGTTCTCTGCGAAGACGGAACGAAGATCAATACGCGCCATGTCATCCTCGCCACGCCGCCTGCCGTCGCGAATGACTTGGTGCCCTTCGCGGAGAATACCGCTCTTCGTACCTGGAAAGAACAAGCGATTGAGGTCAACGCGGCCTGCCTGGACGTAGCCTTGAACCGACTTCCCAAGCCGAAGCAGCAATTTGCTTACGGTATCGATCAGACCGTGCTTTTCAGCAATTATTCGCGCGCGGCTTACCTTAGCGACGATGGCGCGCAAGTCATATCGCTCATTAAGTACCAAGGGAAAGACACGGACGCTGATAAGGATTTGCACGAACTTGAAGGCGTGCTCGATCTGATGCAGCCGGGATGGCGGGACGAATTGATCGTCAAGCAATACCTTCCGAGGATGACGGTTTGCCACGACTTTATGCATCTCAAACGTCTTGAGAATCCCGGACCTGCCGTCCCGGAAATACAAGGATTGTATGTAGCAGGAGAATGGGCGTCGCACGGTGAAGTATTGGTCGATGCTGCGACGGCAAGCGCCAAAAGAGCCGTACAACATATGCTCTCCCTCGAGGATAAGGAGAGGAATGCCCAGTATGAGCACAGAGGAGTTATATAAGCGTTATAAAACAGAGCTGTTCTCGTTAGCCTATCGGATGCTCGGCAGCGTTATGGACGCAGAGGACATCGTACAGGATGCTTTTATAAGCTACGACGGTCTATCCGACACCGGGACGATCCGAAACGAAAGGGCCTTTCTATACAAAATCGTGACGAACCGTTGTCTCGATCTGCTGCGCTCATCCGCCAAAAAACGGGAAATGTACGTCGGTCCTTGGCTTCCGGAGCCCCTGCTTGAAAGGGGGGCTTCGGACAACGATCCATCCAGTAAGTATTTGAGGTCTGAGTCCATTTCCACGGCTTATCTGCTACTGCTGCAGCAACTGAGCGCAACGGAAAGGGCCGTTTTTCTTCTTCGGGAGATTTTTCATTATTCGTTTGAAGAGATCGCCGATATCGTCGGAAAAAGCAGCGCGAACTGCCGGCAAATTTGCCATCGTGCCAAGAAAAGCATCCATTTCGATCCGGACCAGCAACCGTCGGTCTCCATTGCCGAGGAGAAAGTGAAAGAGTTCGTGAAATCGCTGTTGCAAGGAAATACGACGAAGCTTCTTGAACTGGTTAGTGAGAATATAGTATTCTACTCGGACGGCGGAGGCAAAGTAAGCGCGGCGCAAGTGCCGGTCTTCGGGTTTGAGAGAGTACTGAAGCTTCATGAAAATATGATCAATAGGCATGCGGGTAAATTTACGTATTCATTCCTCATGGTGAATGGGCTCCCCGGAATCCGCCTTCAATTGGATCAAGGGATTCAATACGTGTATTCTTTTGCTTATCGAGATCATAAGATCGATGCGATCTATAACGTCGCCAATCCGGAAAAGTTAAGGCATCTGTAGAATCACTACTTAAAGCTCGAAAGGAGTTGACGAGGCACTCCTTTCGTTTTTTTTTGCCGTTTTGACCGTTAAGCTGAACCGTACCATAAGTGACGGCGAAAATTGCTTCTGAATTACTTCAGTCTAATCGCGGCTCAAGATAGATTGGAATAACTGACCGTATTTGTCAGTGATGCATGATTATAATTAATAGGAGTTCGGAGTTAATTCGGCACGCTTCTTGGAAAGAAGGCTTAGTCGATGACGAAATCGGACAATATGTTATCGATTCTCTGGATGCTGCGCTCAGGCAAGCGGATGACCGCGAAGCAGTTGGCGGAAGAGCTCGAGATTCACGTGCGGGCCGTCTATCGCTGTATCGATTCTCTGTGCGCCAGCGAGGTTCCAATCCTTGCGGATTCGGGCCCAAACGGCGGCTATAGCATCCTGAGCCGGTTTACCGATTCCCCGCTCTTCTTCGATATCGAGGAGCAGAAGGCGTTGATCCATGCCTCGATATTTGCTAAGGAGGCTGGCCACGCGCTCGTGGAGCGTAAGCCCGAAGAGGCCGTGTTCCAGTTAGAACATTCGATGTTGCAGACGTATGTACCTTATTTTTTGATGGCGTACAGCACAGCCTTGCAGATTGAGTCGGAGCTGCTTGTCGGGAAGATGGTGGAGGCAAACGCTCGAATGCTTGCGCATTACGAAGCCATGTTGGCAAATTCCACAAGAAGAAAGGAAGATGAACGATGAGCAAGTACGCCATGTTCGGAAAATTAACGGCTCACGAGGGGAAACGGGAAGAGCTCGCGGAGATGATGCTGGCATCCAGCGCGACATTGAACGATATGGAGGGCTGCATCTATTATATCCTGCATGCGGCTGAAGACGATCCTAACGATCTTTGGATTACGGAGCTCTGGGAGAGCCAGGAGTTTCATGCCGCGTCCTTGCGAAACGAGAAAGTGCTCGAGCTGATCGGGCGTTGCCGGCATTTAATCGCAGGGGGCAGTGCCGTAAAGGTTCGGCCTCTCGGAGGAAAAGGATTTTAATTAAATCGACGTGTTTGGAGCGGTGCTAGACCTGATTCAGGAGGAATGAGGATGGACTGGAATTACTATGATACGTTCATTACCGTTGCCGCGGATTGCCCCTCAGAGACCGGAATGAAGCCTTTGGACAAGAAAAACGGAAAAACAAAGCCGGGTATCGAGTTTGAGTTACTCGCGAATAATCCGTATGGCTATACGCAGGAAGAGCTCCTGTACATCGTGCATACCCGGCACAAAAACATTCCGGAGGAGGAGTTAGCCGAGAGAGGCGACCAGATTCGAGACGAGTTTTTTATGAAACCGAAACCATGCTTAAGAGCATCGATGCTCCCGAAAAAATACGGATGGGGCATTCATTTCAATGCGGAGGGGAAAATCGCGATCGTTCCGGTGGAATCCCCAGAATATAGGCGGTTCGTGGAAGGGGACTGTGGAAATGTGAAGCTGCTCGCCGCTATGAGAAACAAGAAGAAGTGAGTGCAATCACATACAGGTTCAGTAGACATTACGCTGTCGAAGAACAAGCGCTCAATAAACAACAAGAGGTGGCAGCCGGTGCGTTAACCGGCAGTTGTATCGTGGATAATGGCTTCATGTTCTTCATCGGATATAATCGGCTCATCACTCTTGCCTCGTCTTCGCTTGTTTCTCCAGTTCTCATAGCGGTTATCATCGAAGGCTTCTTTAAATTTCTTTTGCATATTCAGTATTTTCAAATGCTATCGTATGACGTGTCAAAGGTATGCTTACCTTTTTTGCTTCTCTCACAACTTCAAGAACCGCAAAACCTGCTTTACTATTGTTATATTCCACAAAAAGTCGCGGTAAGCTGCCTTTTGCAAAAATAACCTTGTTAAAAAGTGTGCCGAGAAGTCCAGGTGGAATTTTAGTCAGCAGGAGAGAAATGGCATCAAGCTTTGCACCTCTTGCTTTAAGTACAGGAATCAATTCCCTCATATTCAACCCAACATTGGAAAATGAATCATTATGGTTCATGAGCGCTGAAAAACTTCCCCGTTTTAACACCTCGGCTTCCATCGCTGCATTCATGGCAAAGTGATTCCATAGCCAGTTTTGCATATCCTTTTTCCAACTAATTTTAAAATGGGCACTTTCAAATAGTTCTCTGACCTTGTTGTTAATATGCTCAGTGCCTGCCCGTGGTTTTTCTAGAAATACCATTTTCAAAAAGCCGCCCCTAAGCTTATTGTCCGCTATGCCGCCCCCTGCTCCGGGGAAGCCAAAGACAACATTGTTCATAGACAATGGTGCGATCGATGATTTCAAATCTTGCCAAATGTTATTGAATATGAGGATAGGGGCATTTCCTGCAGCAGTTGATAGGAATTGTGCTGCTCCTGGAAGTTGTTCCGTGTTGACGCTCACAATAATGAGATCATAATTTGGAAGGATCTCCTCATGCAGTTTAATGTTCCAGCTTTCTTTTATTAGCTTTTTCCCTTTTCGAGCGTCCCACATTTCAAGCTTTATACTGCTTCCGAAGGTTTCTTTCCTCCCCTTTCTAACGTAAAAGTCAACTGTATGCCCCGCCTGTTCGAAAGCCCACGCATATTGGGTCGATATTACACCTCTACCGAAGAATAAAATTTTCATGTTAGACTCCCCCAAAGAGTTGATAATCCTTATTGATGATCAAACAACGTGTTGTATGATAATATTGTATGGATTCACTATACGGTCATCAACCATCAGATTTTTAATATCTGTCGGATCATCAATTGAACCGGAAATGGAGGGAATTATGAACAAGCAGCCTGAAATTACAGACAAAACCAGGCAGACCTTTATAAATGCGTTCTGTGATTTATATAGCCAAAAGCCAATTGAAAAAATATCTATTCAAGAGATTGCCAACAAGTCAGGATATAACCGCAGTACATTTTATCAATACTTTACAGATATTTATGAGTTGCTGAACTACGTTGAAGAGAAGGTTTTGAAATCCATTAACGAGGAAATGGCAAGCAGGGAGCTTTCTGCGCATACTTTCCAAGATGCGCTTCAATGCTTGGAAAGTACAGAAGATATTTCTGTCTTAAAAGCCCTCCTAGGTGACTATGGTTCTGTTCATTTTGTTGAACGCCTAAAAAGAGAAATTCCCTTTGAGAGATTGATTGTAAATCTTCCAACAAATGATATCTTAGCGCCATACCTGATTGAGTTTTACATATCAACATTACTATCTTTGTTTCGCCTTTGGATACGCAACGGCAAAGATTTATCGTCCGAAGAATTGGTCAAGCTGATAGATAGCCTATTCGCAAATGGGATAAAGCCGTTTCATATCTTTGGCACCGTTCAGGCGGACGCCTCCCACAACGGGATGTGTTGATGGTGCCAGGTTGCGGCTATAAGTGACATTCGGCTCTCAATTCAATACGTTCAAAGGATGGGCGGCCGCAGGGCCGCACTTTGTTTTCGCCGATAGACCCGTTACGCTGAACCCTACCACAAGTAACGGCGAAAAATTTCGTGACAAATACATAAGTAACGCGGAATAAAATATTGGCAGCGATTTATCACGCTGTCATCTTCGAGTTCCGCATCGACGTAGCCAAGCCGAATACGCGCGCTTGAGGACCGCTGTCTGCGATTGGGTAATAGAACCGGCCACGATGCCGTAGGGTCAACTGATCTTCATGAGGGTCTTGCGGAGGTCGCAGCTAATCGATAGGATTGTCAATGTGATCCTGATAGTAGTCAAAATACAACTTATTTTGCGTACCTCTCACGGCATAGAACACATCGGAGACAGACTTGTTCTTCTGGCGCAGCACCTGCTCCAGCCATAGGACGGTCAGCCCGTTGTGGGCGAGATTGTCTTCCATGATTCTGCCGTCCATAATCAGCTCGACGGGGAACGACTGGACGGCCGCGGCGTGCAGCTTCAGATCTTTGCGCGTCACCCACTCATACTCGCTTTTCTTCTTGACGGACAGCTTCCCGTGATCCTCCAAGCAAGCGTACTCGATCTCCTCGATATCGAAAATATCTTTTTCTCGCAAAGATTGGGTCAGGGAGTCCAGCGTATAGCGGATTTTTCGCATGTTGTCATCGAGAATTTTGCCGTTCTCGATGACGACGGTCGGAGTGCCGGATACTAACCGGTTCCATGTCCGATTTTCAAGCGCGGTCCTGGACACGAGAAAAGAGATACCGAAGAAGGTCAGCAGCGATACAGCGATGGTCCAATGGGTGAGCTTATCGTTAAACGCCAAATTCGCCGCAATGGAGCCCAGCGTGATGCCGCTCACGAAGTCATGGAAAGTCATATTGGATATCGTCTGCTTACCAAGAATTCTCGACGTGATCATCAGGAGGACGAAAGCAGCGATCGTTCGAAAGATAACTTCAACGTATAGTTGCATGGGGCGGACTCCTTGTTCTCATTTAAGGTCATACCATAAGAATGGTCTTAAACTTGCCTTCATAGACAGCGAGGTGAACCGAACCTGAATGGACGGCGAAAAATCTTTGTTGAGTTCTTAGGTGGACGCATGGAAGTGAAATCTTTTCATCTTATAATTTCAAATGCGGGTATGTTAGACTAAAGTTCGAGGAGTCGAAGTTCGCTCGCTCACTTTACTCACTCACTCGCTCCTCCTTTTCTTAATCATAATACTGTTGATTTAATAATTTATTTATGCGAAAGGAAAGCAATCATGGGCAGAAAACAATCCTATACGGAATCGGAACTATTGGATCTTACAAAAAGGTTAGTGCTTGAGCATGGGTATGATGGCTTTCATCTCAAGCTGCTTTCGCAGCATTTACCCGGTGCCAGAAGTACGATTTATCAGTACTATGCCAATAAGGAAGAAATCGTGGCTGCCTGCATGAAGCGAGTGATTACGAGCGTCATCGAGAAGGCTTCGGCAATCGATGAGTCCGACACCATGCAAGCCCTTCAAGTACTGCTTGGCATTTATGTCGAAGAATCCAAGCTCCATCAACTGTTAGGCGATGCTCATAAAATCAATACAACGAATTCTGCTGCCGCCAGCCGGGATCTCGATGTCGTTGAGCAAGCCCATGCAACGCTAAAGGTTCAGCTAACGCGTCTCTTCCAAAGAGCGCAACAAGACAAAAATCTTAGAGAAGACATTCCGCTCCCCGTACTGATCGGCGGCTTTTTCAACCTCATTAACACGCCAAACATGATAAACATCCCTACTCCCGAATGGAGCAAGCTATTGTTTCAAATGTGGATGGGAGGTGCGCAGCAGTAGGGGTTCTTTTATTAATTTGACACATGTGTCGAATATATAGTTTAATTAGGTGGAGACGGAATTAATGCAACGGCTTAGAATAAAAATGACACAAGTGTCATAAACGGCAAAGAAGGAGTGGAAAAGCATGTTTTTAGCTTTAAAGGAATTGAAGCACAGCAAAATGAAATTTTCGATGATCATCATTATTTTTGTCTTGGTTGCTTGGTTGGTATTCATCCTATCGGGACTCGGCAATGGGTTATCGTCGCTTGCGGCGTCCACTTTCCAAAACATGAAAGCCGATTATGTCGTCTTTGAACAAGGGTCGCAATCGAGTATGGGAAAATCTCTGTTATCCGATGAACTGGCGGCGCAAGCGGAGAAATTGCCTCATGTAACGGCCGCGTCCCCAATGGGCAGTACAATGGCCACTGCTTTGAAAGGTAATAGCACGAAGAACGAAGATAAGGTCGATATCGCAATCTTAGGGATTCTTCCCGGCAGTTTCCTAGAGCCGTCTGTAATCGAAGGCGAAGGCTTATCTGCGGAGAATCCAACAGGCGTCCTCGTAAACAAGACGATGAAGGATGACGGCTTTCAGCTTGGGGATACTTTTCAGCTGGACGGCTCGACACAAACCTTGAAGATAATCGGATTCGTCGATAACCAAACTTACAACCACCTCTCGGCTGTATTCGTTCCGATGTCCGAATGGCGAACGATTACGTTTGCCGCGCCCGAATCAGATAAGGGAGTTGCGGGTCCGGTTAATGCAATCATGCTGCAAGGCAAGCATATCGATCCTGCGTTTATTAGCAGCAAGCTCTCCAATACCGATACCGTCACGCGCGGAGCGGCGATTCACGGCATGCCGGGGTACAAGGAAGAGAACGGCTCCATTATGATGATGCTGGGCTTCTTGCTTGTGATATCCGCCTTCGTGCTCGGCGTATTCTTCTATGTCATTACGATACAGAAGACCAGTCAATTCGGCATAATGAAAGCAATCGGAGCCAGAAACGGCTTTCTCGGCAAGGCCATTGTTTCGCAGGTCGTTGTTCTATCGTTGACGAGCATCGTCGCTGCCGTTCTGCTCACTTATGGGACTGCGGCCATCATGCCGAAGGGAATGCCATTCAAGCTGAAGACGAACCTCGTTATCGAGTACTCGGTTATCCTTCTCGTTATAGCCGTGCTCAGCTCACTGGTTTCGGTAAGAAAAATAACTACAATTGATCCGCTGAAGGCGCTGGGGAGGATAGAATAATGACAACATCGGGACTGCACATTAGTAACGTTACGAAGTACTATACCGAGGGAAGCAACAAGATATCAGCGCTTGAGCGCGTATCTATTTCAGTGGAGCCTGGGGAGCTTGTAGCCGTCGTGGGACCTTCCGGATCGGGCAAGAGTACGTTTTTATCGATTGCAGGCGCACTGCTCAAAGCTTCGGAAGGGGAAGTCAACTTGAATGGGCATCTTCTCTCTAAGCTTTCCGATAAAAAACTTTCCAACGTAAGATTGAAGGAAATCGGCTTTATTATGCAATCGTCTAATCTGGTCCCCTATTTGAACGTTCTTGACCAATTGCTTGTAGTCAAGAAGATGTCTGGCAGGGTTAGAGCCGCAGATCGAGCGTTCGCCGTTCAATTGCTCGAAGAATTGGGATTGGGTTCGAAGCTGAAGAGCTTCCCGGCGGAACTGTCAGGCGGCGAGAAACAGCGTACGGCTATCGCGCGAGCTTTAATAAACAATCCCAACGTTATATTGGCGGATGAGCCTACGGCTAGCCTGGATACCAAGCGTGCCCATGAAGTGGTCAGCCTGATCGCGAATGAGGTAAAATCGCGTCGAAAAGCGGCAATCATGGTCACGCACGATGAACGCATGCTGGAATATTGCGATAAAGTATACCGGATGGAAGATGGCAGATTGTCGCTTGCCGAACCGGCAAAATTAGAGGTCACGCATGTTTGAGTTCTTAATGGCGCATGAGAAGTTGCATCGCTGCAAGTAATCCGGCAAGCATTATCCTTTAGCTAAGAGAGGTTCGCCATTCAATGGTTAACCTCTTTTTAATGGGCTAGAATTGAGGGCAGCTACGTCTTTTGCCGAGGGTTAAAGAATTCCGACGCGGCAGAATTGGCTATTGCAGATATTTTGGAGTTTTGCGAATCGCATCTATACAAGCTTTTTGGGAAATGTGTACAATAGGTTAGAACCTGAGATGGATCGGAATATAATTCGGTTGGTGACTATAGTGAAGATAGAATCGAGACATACATATATTCATCAATCACACCAAAACTGTTTGGATGCGAAACTGAATCCTGATGATTTGCCGGCTCCTAAAGAAAAATTGCCGAAGGGCGATTTGGAGCAAAAGAAGAGGATGCTCGATGATACCATTTCTGTAGCAAGGATATTTATGACGAGGTTAATATCCAATCTACAAGGGACGGCTGTAGTAATCTGTATCACGGATCATGAAGGGTACATATTAGAAACGTACGGCGATGAAATGATTAAGTGGCAAATCGAGTCGTTAGGATTATCCCCCGGGATCCTATTCGAGGAAGAGCAAGTAGGAACGAATAGTATTGAAATGGCATTGAAAATGGGACAATCCGCCCATACCATCGGGTCAGACCATTTCTTCCGTTGTCTACATAAAAGCGCTTGTTTCTCAGTGCCCTTGCACGCTTCCGGTAAGATATGCGGGACCATCACGATGATGATGGCCGCTCATCATGTAAGTCCATACCATCCCGCACTGCTTCAGTCCGCCGTGGATTCGATAGAGCGAGAGGTATTGGCGAAGAAGCAGAATAAAAAATTATTAGTCTTGAATCAAGTGCTAATGGAAAACAGTCGAACCGGGGTCATCTTGACCGATGAGGACGGAAGAATAATTGAAATCAATCCTTATGCGGAGAAAGTTTTGTCCAGCTGCAACGGTGAACTATGCAATCGTCAAATTACAGAAGTAGCCGTTATCGGACCATACATGGGAAGTGTTTTGAGCGGTAATAAAAAGGTTGAAGATGTAGAAATATCTCTATCCCATAATACGTTTTTGTTTGACTCTTTTCCAATCTATGACGAGTCCAACCGAATTATCGGCGTGTTCGCCCAGTTTAGGGATATTACAGAAAGACTGGTGTTAGAAAGACAACTCATGTTAAGCGAGAAATTGTCGGCTATCGGCAAAATCGGCGCAGGACTTGCTCATGAGATTAGAAATCCGCTTACGTCGATCATAGGTTTATTAGCGCTTCTTAAAGAAAATTTTAGACCAGCCGACCATAAGCAAAAGGACTATTTTCGAATCATCTTCAGTGAATTGGAACGAATAAAAAATCTGGTTCAGCAATTCGTCATGATGGCTAAGCCCGATCGGAAAGAAGTTGCGAAAACCAGAATAGGCCTGCATGAACTCATTGAAGATATACTGGCTTTAATGGAATATGACTTCCAGGATAAAAACATAAAGATTCATTATCAACCTTTGTATAAAGAGAACCTGGAGATCGATAAGGATAAAATAAAACAAGTCATTCTGAATATCTTACAAAACGCCTTTGATGCAATCGACTTTGACGGAAACATATCCGTTGTTATTCGGCAGAGCCAAGTTGATAAGGGGATTGAAATCGTAATCAGCGATGATGGATTCGGAATGGACCGCGATACGGTGGAAAAGCTGGCCACTCCTTTTCACTCGACGAAAAAATACGGATTGGGTCTAGGGTTATCGATGAGCTATAGCATTATCGAGTTGCATAAAGGAAGGATAACGGTAGAGAGCGAGAACGGAAAAGGGACTGCCTTTACCATATGGCTGCCACGAACGTAAACATTCCCTATGGCTGTCAGCTCCGTGTACACGCATCGTATAGAGAAAGCATAGGGGGATTCTCCGTGATGCCACTCATGCGCGCATTATCTCTTGACGAAGCCCTGTTTACATCTCTTTATGGTACTTGTAACGGTAATAGGAGTTATATACAAGCATAAACAGGTAGGCACACACCAATAGCACGAGCACTGTAAAGTCTATGCCCATTATGGAGAATGCCAAGATTAAGGCTCCAAACACAAAGGATATCATGTCATAGGCTTTCGCTTTCGCCCGATTGGCGAGTGCCGTATTGCGCTCATCGTTCCGTTCGATCTCTAATTGCTTTGCTGCGGCGGGAGCGTGGTTCTTCGCGTATCGAAGCAAGATTCCCTCCATGCCGTGACCGAACGATCCACTGCCGATCCCAACGAAGATATAAGGCAGCGCTCGCAGCA
Organism: Paenibacillus sacheonensis; assembly: GCF_009909195.1. GTDB lineage: Bacteria > Bacillota > Bacilli > Paenibacillales > Paenibacillaceae > Paenibacillus_Z > Paenibacillus_Z sacheonensis. Next base: position 180,731 of record NZ_JAAAMU010000008.1, on the reverse strand, counting down.
ATCCATGCGGATCATCGGTAGTTTTGATGAAGTATACGCCAACTGCTAGCAGCGCAACGCCTGCAAGGGCGAAAAAATAAGGCGAGATGCTTTTATTCAAACCCGTTCATCCTCCTCGTAAATAAAGATCTCCTCGATTCGCAAATCAAAAAAGCGGGCTATCTTGAACGCCAGAAGGATCGAAGGGTTATAACGCCCGTTCTCCAGCGAACCGACCGTTTGCCTGGACACCTCAAGAGCGGCTGCCAATTCTTCCTGCTTAATACCGCGCTTCTTGCGAATTTCTTCTAAACGGTTGTTCATGCGTCACCTCTCCATGGAAAGTTGGCTTTCCATGGGCTTAATATACCGTACGACGCCGGAAATGTAAAGCGTGCTTTACATTTCCGGCAGAGCCAATACAAGGACATGCCGACAAGGCGGTGGCATATCAGCACATGATGACATATCCATCGTGTCGGGCAGGCAGCTTTTTTGTAGACAGCGAAAGGGATATGGGAAAAAAGTAGGATTTTTGTTGTTTCGTGTCGAATGGTAAATTCCAACATCTACATCTCTTGCTCGGATGGAATGGAGGCCCGGACATGATTGCAATAACGAAGACCCACATCCCGCAGGTACGGCACGCCTTGGTCGTTCGCCCCGAGCTGCTTCGGCTATTGGACGAGGGTATGCGTGCGAAGCTGACGCTCGTATCCGCCCCGTCCGGTTACGGGAAGTCGACGGCGCTTAGCCAATGGGCATTGCAGAGAGGAACGCTCGTGGCATGGGTTTCGCTGGACAAGCAGGACGACGATTGGACCTTGTTCTGGAAAGCGGCCGTCGAGTCGCTGCGGAATCGAGCGGACGGCTTCGGCGGCACGGTAATGCCGTTGTTGGCCGAGGGGCCGTCCTCGTCATCCGTCTCGAGGGAGCCGGCGATGACGGCGCTGCTGAACGAGTTGGAACGGTTGCCGGGGGAACTGGCCATTGTCTTCGACGATTTCCATCTGATTACGCTGCCCGCCATCCACCAATCCATGAATTATCTCATCGAACGCCTTCCCGATTCGATTCATCTGTATATCGCAAGCCGTAACGACCTTTCTTTTCCGACGAGCAAATGGTTCACGGAAGGCAAGCTGCGGCGGATTACGACCGAGCAGCTGCGGTTTCGGCAGGAGGAAGCCGCGGAATTCTTCCTGGAGACGACAGAATTGCGATTGACGGCGGAGCAGCTCGACCAGCTGTACGACCAGACCGAGGGTTGGATAACCGGCCTGCGGCTTGCGGCGCTCTCTATGGAGAGAAGCGGCGACGCGGCGAGATCGATCCGCCGATTCAGCGGCCATCAGCAGCATATTGCCGATTATTTGCTCCAAGAAGTCTATCGCGATCTACCGGAAGCGATTCGCGATTTCTTGCTGCAAACCTGCGTTCTAAGCCAGATGAACTATGCCTTGTGCGAGGCGGTAACCGGACAGGCGGGGGCTCAGCGGCAGCTGGAACAATTGGAGCAGTTGCAGCTCTTCATCGTACCGCTGGACGAGCAACGCGAGTGGTATCGCTATCATCATCTGTTAGCCGACTTTCTGCAGACGATGCTCGCGCGCAACGCCCCCGGGTTGTGGGAGCGGGCGAACGTGCGGGCCGCGCAGTGGTTCGAGCATCAGGGCTTCGTCGAGGAGGCGGCCGAGCATTATTTGGCCGGGAGGCAATATGAGGCCGTGGTTCGCCTGATCGAGGCGCACATGAACGAATTGCTGAGCAGGGGCAGGAATGTCGCGATCGCCCGCTGGGCGATGCAAGTACCGGAGCCGTATTTTTCGGACAGGCCGCTAGTCGAACTTTTTTATTTGTACGCGATGGTCGGCATTCGACAGTTCGACGTCGTTCCGGATCGCGCGGAGCGTCTTCGTATTCGGTTCGAAGCGCTGGCGGACGGCATGGACAAGGAATCATGGCGGAACATGATGGGGGAGATTTATTATATTTGCGCGACGGCTGCCTATATCGGTAAAGACCTTGCGGGTGCCGCGGACTACTTCATCCGAGGAGACGCGCATGCACGCGAGAACAGCTTTTTTCTGCAAGGCGGCAATAACAAGCATTTTTCGGTCGGAGAGTTCGACGACCATCTGAGTTACGTGAACGACTACGACGGCGCGGCCCGATTCTTGACCCGGATGATGGACCATTGGCGCGACTATGAGAACCATCCGTTTGCGACGCCCATGTACGCCTCTTATGCCAAGCTCTTGTACGAATGGAATCGGCTTGACGAAGCGGAAGCGTGGATTAACCGTATCATGCAGGCGACAAGGTTCGCGCCGACTGCGAGCAACCGGTATCAACTCGTGTTGGCCGCATCGAGGATTCAACAAGCGAAGGGAAACGGACGGGAAGCCGCGTCCATGCTCGAAAGACTGAAGCTGATGATCGATTCTCCCGATTATGCGATATTCATGCGCAAGATCGAGGCGGAACAGGCTAGCCTGGCGGTTCGGCAAGGCGACCTCGCCTCCGCTCGCGCATGGATGGCGGCATGCGGCCTTTCGCACGAGGACGAAGCGGCTCTCGGGCAAGTATCCGAGCAGCTGGCATTCGTTCGCGTCCTGGCCGCGGATGGACGGCTCGATCCGGCGATGTCCCTTGGGGAGCGGCTGTACCGGCTGCTTACGAAGGAAGACAGGCTGCGGGATTGCGTGCACGTTCTGATCGTGCTTAGCCTGACATTGCATAAGGCAGGCCGGAGGGAGGAGGCGCTGGAGAAGCTGGAGATCGCCTTGCGTCTTGCCGAGCCTCAGGGGTTCATTCGCAGCTTCGCGGACGAAGGCCCTGCGCTGGCGGAGTTGTTGTTGACGATCGGGGAGAGCCCGGCGGCGGAAGCCCGTTATGCCAGGCAGGTATTGCGGACTTTTACGTCCGAACATTCTCCCCGACGCACGAAGATCCATTGTTTCGGGCGGCTGCGTGTGGAAACGGACGGCGGGGAGACGATCAAGTGGCGAACTTCCAAAACCGAGGAGCTGATGGCGCTGCTCCTTCACCACCGAGGCGAAACGGCGAGCCGAGAGCGGATTCTCGATGCGTTATGGCCGGAAGTGGACGTGGAGCGGGCGGGAGCCCAGTTCCATACGACGACGCATTATTTGAGAAAGGCCTTGCAGCGCATCGGACTTGAGGGACTCGTACAGCATGCCAAGGGCGGCTATCGCATCGAGACGAGCCGATTGGATTGCGATCTCGACGAGTGGGAACGCTTGCGGGCTTCCGCGGTACAGGCAGAGGACAACGCGGCGGACCAAGAAGCCGCGGAGCTCATCGCTTTATATGGCGAGGGTTATCTGGCCGGCCACGCGTATGCATGGGCGGAACCGACGCGCAATCGCATCGAAGGCGAATTCGTCGGCGTATTGATCCGCCTCCAGGAGAGGGAAGAAAAGCGGGGACGGTACGATGCCGCAGCCGAGTTCGTGCGTCAAGCGCTCGCGCACGATCCGCTGAACGAGCGTCTTTATGAGCGCCTTATTCGGATGCTGGTGTTGGCGGATGATCGCATATCGGCCGTGAAGCAGTACGAAGCGCTAAGGACGATGCTGCGCTCCGAATTCGGAATGGAACCGAGAGAAGCCGTGGGCAAGCTGCTAGAACGTGTTTAGGAAATGTTGAGTAACGATGTTGTATCGTGTAGAAAAATGATGAATGCTGCATACGAAGGGACGAATCCAATGAAGAAGCAAGTAGTAAGTTTGTCGCTGGCGGTACTGTTGGGCACCGGCGCGGCCGCAGTCTACCCGAATACGGCAATGGCGAAGACATCCGCGGACTTTACCGATCTGAAGGATTTGGACGCGGCGACCAAAGCCAAGTTCGACGCGCTGATCAGCGCGGGGATATTCGACGGCGTCAGCGACACGACGTTCGGACTGAAAGACGAGATGAACCGCGCTCAATTCGCCAAAGTAGCCGCGTTAATAACGGGCATAGAAGTGAACAAGGACCTCAAGACCTCCAGCTTCAGCGACGTCAAATCGGACGATGCCGCCAACGGCTACGCGCTGCCCTACATCGAAGCGCTTAAAAATGCCGGTATCACCGACGGTTATGGCGAGGGGACGTATAATCCGGCCGGTAAAGTGACCAAAGAACAATTGGCTGCTTTCCTGGTACGGGTGTTGGGAGACGACGCGGACGCCAAGAAGAAAACAGGCAGCGATACGACGGTGTCCGATTGGGCGCAAGGCTACGTGGCGTTGGCGATCGAGCTTAAGCTGCTGACGAACGGAGCGGACGGGAAATTCGGGGGCAAAGCCAACGCAACGCGCGATTTGCTCTTGACGGGCGCATACGAAGCCAAGGCGCAATACGTTGCGCCGGGGAAAGTTTCGCTTGTGGGAGCGACCCAAGTCGGCACGAGGAAAATTACCGTGAGTTTCAATACTGCCGTCGATACGGCCGGGATCTCCCTTTCCGCCAAGAAAGGCAGCGGCGGCAGCGCGAACGTGTCGTGGGCGGCGGACTCTAAAAGCGCAACGCTGACGTTTGGCGAAGATTTGAAAGACGAACAAGTCGACATCTCCGTAACCGGCTTTGATCCCGCGAAGTGGACGACGACTTCTACGTCCTTATCCGCGTCGCAAGAGAAAATCGCGAAAATCGAATTTACGTCCGCCGGCGACATGATCGACCGTGCGCTTGCGGCCACAGTGTCGTTCCAAGTGACCAATCAATTCGGCGAGAAGCCCCAAGACGTGACGAAGTTTAAATTCTCGGCAGGCTCCAACGCCACGGTCGTCTCCGGCGGGACGTCCGTCGCAGTGAATACGTTGTCCGCGGCAAAGGGAGAGCGAGTCTCGGTCACCGTGACGGAACAGGCTAGCAGCGTTTCCGCAACCAAAGTATTCACGGTCAGAGACGCCGTTGAGACCCCTCCGGTCGTTAGCGTGCCAAGCGTGGCGGCGACGCCGACGGCGGATGTCGCGAGCGGAGCCGTCGCATCCGGCACGAGCGTGTCGCTGAGCGCGGCTTCAGGAGCGACGATCTACTACACGACGGACGGCAGCGCGCCGAGCGCTTCGAACGGCACGGCATATTCCGAACCGATCTCGATCTCGGAAGCGATGACGATCAAAGCGATCGCGGTGCAGAGCGGGATGACGGACAGCGGCGTATTGACGCTGAGCTACACGCTTCTCGCGCAAGCGGCGACGCCGATAGCGGATGTCGCGAGCGGAGCCGTGGTGTCCGGCACGAGCGTGTCGCTGAGCGCGGCTTCAGGAGCGACGATCTACTACACGACGGACGGCAGCGCGCCGAGCGCTTCGAACGGCACGGCATACGCCGAACCGATCTCGATCTCGGAAGCGATGACGATCAAAGCGATCGCGGTGCAGAGCGGGATGACGGACAGCGGCGTATTGACGCTGAGCTACACGCTTCTCACGCAAGCGGCGACGCCGACGGCGGACGTTGCTAGCGGCGAGGTTAGTTACGGCACGAACATCCACTTGAGCGCGGCACCGGGAGCGACGATTCGGTATACGACAAACGGCGCGACGCCCACCAACGACAATATGGATATGAATAGCTTTACGTATTATGGCGAGATGCCATTTTACGTGGTGAACGATATGACGCTCAAAGTTGTTGCTTTCCAATCGGGCGTGGCAGCTAGCAACGTATTGGAGCGGAACTATACGATTAATCCCGCTACAATACCGCTTGCCGTAACCGGTCTGACGTATATCGGCGAATCAGGGGATAAGAGTCTGCTGAAGGTAACGTTCAACATGCCCGTGGATTCGAGCTCGGCGGAAGCGTACGCCAACTACCTCGTCTGGAATGAAATGATGATGCCGATGCCGATGCTGCTGCCTGTACTCGTACATGCCGCGACCTTGGGCGGCGTTGGCCATGAGAACGAAGTGACGCTGGAAGTCGACAGCTTGGCGAGCTTTGTGGGGACGGGCAAGAACATTCGGGTTGACGTATCGAACGTCGCATCCGCCACCAAGCCGAACGATCCGATATTACCTGGTCGTGGAAATAGCCAATACACGTTCCAGGAAGCTTGATGTCAATCAATCATGGAAGGCGCCCTAACGGGCGTCTTCTTTTTTATGATCGTTGTAGTACAGCAATGGCATGGACCGTGAAACTCGGCCGTACGAGATCGGATAAGCCCCGCACGGATCCTGAAGCAGGACGTCGGTCAAGAAAACGACAGCTTGGGGCTGCCTATTGTGCGGATAGTCGAGAGTATGCCACATCGACCGCCGGCGGATGGGATACAACTCCGATTGAAGTTGGTAGCAAACAGTGTTACTCTAACAACGGTAAACGCTGCATTCATGGTTTGCGATACCTTTACGATTCGACTATTTTAGTTATCAAGAAAGGTCATACGATGATAAAAGTTGTTGGACTATCCTTCTCGTTTCCGCAAAAAGAACTCTATGATGATATTTCATTTACGCTTGAAGAGGGGCAGCATTGCGCATTTATCGGCACAAGCGGCAATGGGAAAAGCACCTTGATCGACATCCTGATGGATCCGGAAAAATATCTGTACGAGGGCAAGGTAGAAATAGACCCGACTTGCAAAATCGGGTATGTAAGCCAATTTTCGCAGCTGGATAAAACGAAAGAAACAACGGTGTTTGACTATATCGGGGAAGCATTCATCCAAATCCAAAATGAAATCGCATCGATTTGTACGGAAATGGAAACGTCATCGGATCTTGAACCGTTATTTGAAAAGTATCAGGCCGCATTGGACGCATTCGATGCCATCGGCGGGGACGATTTTGAAAGCAGCATCAATAAAAAGCTGAATCTTGCCAACCTCATGAAGCTGAGGGACCATAAGGTGTCCGACCTGAGCGGCGGGGAATTCAAGCTTATTCAAGTGATGAAGGAAATGCTCCGCAGCCCGGACGTGATGATCATGGACGAGCCGGATGTATTCTTGGACTTCGATAACCTCAATGCGCTAAAAAAACTCATTAACGCCCACAAGGGAATCCTGTTAGTCGTGACGCACAACCGGTATCTATTGAATCATTGTTTCAACAAAATCCTGCATCTGGAAAACAAGGAGCTCCAAGAGTTCGATGGCCGATATATGGAGTATAACTTCTCGCTGCTTCAGACCAAAATCGAGCTGCAAGAACTCGCCGTCGCCGAACAAGAAGACATCGAGAGAAACGATGCCATCATCAATAATCTAAGAGCGATCGCAACTTATAATTCGGAGGCATCCAGAGGGCGAGCGTTAAAGGCCAGAGTCAGATATCAAGAACGGTTGGAAGCGCGGAGAATTAAAGCGCCGTTCGTGGATATCAAGCAGCCGAAGATCAGTTTTGGGATGGATAATGACTTGGAAGACGCCATCGTTGTAAGGGTCACGAATTATCGGGCTGGCTTCGACGAGCTGCTCTTGGACAATGTGAACTTCGAGATAAAAGCGACGGATAAAGTAGCCATTATCGGTCCCAACGGAACCGGGAAAACGACTTTGCTCCGAGATATCTTTAAACATAATCGGGATTCGATTGAAATCCATGCTGCCGCTAAAGTGGCTTATTTATCCCAGATTCAAGACGAAGTGCTGAAGGATTCGAATACGATCCTAGAAGAATTCATCGAGGCTGGATTTAAAACGTACGATGAAGTTAGATCGTATCTCTCGGATTATGGCTTTGAAGGAGAAATCGTCGATCAAAAGATAGCCTCCTTATCCGGCGGAGAGAAAAATTTGCTTCAAATCGCGAAAGTTTCGGCCAGCAAGGCGAACGTATTGCTTCTGGATGAGCCGACAAGCCATTTGGACACGTATACGCAAATCGCGCTGGAGAAAGCCATTGTAGACTACAAAGGCGCGATTCTCATGATTTCCCATGATTTCTATTCGGTCGTAAACGGCATGGATTATGTGCTGATCATTGACGATAAGACGATCAGAAAAATGAGTATGCGCAAATTCAGACAGATGATCTATGCGAGCCATTTCGATCGGGACTATCTGGAGAAGGAACAAAATAAACGAGCGGTCGAAATGAAAATCGAACTGGCTTTGAAAGATACTCATTTTGAACTTGCAAAAAAGTTGGTCGATGAGCTCGAAGAGCTGATTAAGCTGCTTTAAATGATAACCTTGCATGTCACATTAACGAATAGTAGAAATAAGAAAGAGCCTTCCTCGCTAAGCGAGGAAGGCTCTTTCTTAATCATACGCGCGCATGCCGGCGATCAAGGCATCGAAATAAGCGCCCATCGCGGAGTCGTTATCGTCCAGCCATTTCTCGTAGAAAACTTGGTGCTTCATGGTCTTGTAGAAGTCCATGAGAGCCTGCTTCATCGTCATGTTCTGCAGCATCAGCCATTTGGGGTCCAAGATCTTGCGGAAGACGAGATCCACTTGGGTCAAATAAATGCGTGCATTGATCGGATAGAAAACGCCAAGCGCAATGCCGCTGTCGAAGTAGTCGGCGAGCTTGTTCTTGCAGAGCTCCACGGCCCCGGCAAGCTTGGCGTACAAGTCGGGATAGGCCGCGCTCAGATCCTGAAGCAGGATGTCGGTCAAATAGAACGACAGCTTGATCGTGAGCTTGAACGCGCGGGCGAAAGACTCGCCGTAGAACTTCAGCTCTTCTGCGGACGGCTGCGAGGGCTGCTCCGGCGACAAGGAAGGCGGGGCTTCCGCCAGCATTTGATTGGACACGTACAAGACGAACTTATCGATGATACTTTCCGCGATCTCGGTTTTCGACGCAAAATATTTATACATCGTCGGTTTGCTGATATCCATATATTTGGCCGCATCGTCCATTTTCAACGCGCTTAAGCCGTTCTTTTGGACGTAGGGCATCAAGCGCATCACGAGCTTCTCCCGTTTCTCGAATAACGGGTCGCAATCGGTTTCCGACATTTCGCAACACCTCCAGGAAGACCAACTCTAAGTATAGAACATCTCGAGGTTATTAGAAACACTGGTTTATTAATTTAACTTTTTTTATTAAATTAGTTTACTTTGTATGGCGAGGTGTGCTATTTTTAGGGCAAGAAATTGATTATGCCTGGGGGAGTTTAACATGTCCACGAAAGTTCTTGCCACCGAGTCTGCGCCCGTCCGTTCGATCCTTGCTCCACTGATCGCGATTGTCGTAGGGATGTTCATGGTAATCTTGGATACGACGGCGGTCAATGTCGCGATTCCAGTGCTTGCCGACGATCTGCACGGCTCATTAAGCCTCATCCAATGGACGATCACGGGCTATTCGCTGGCTCAGGCCGTCGTGATTCCGATGGCGGGCTGGTTCTCCGACCGCTTCGGGGCGAAGCAGACGTTCATCGTATCCATTGTCTTATTCACGCTTGGTTCGATTCTTTGCGCGTTCGCGGGCACGGCAGAGCAGTTAATCGCTTTCCGCGTCATACAGGGCCTGGGCGGCGGGATGGTTATGCCGATCGCCTTCGCGATGACCTACCGAATCAGCCCTCCCGAGTCGGTGGGCAAAATCATGGGCATGATGGGCGTGCCGGTCCTGCTTGCGCCGGCGCTTGGTCCGGTCGTATCCGGCTATCTGGTCGACTACGTGAACTGGCAGTGGATCTTCCTCATCAATATTCCGGTCGGAATCGTCGGCGTGACCATGAGCGTGCTGTCATTGCCGAATCTCCCGAAAAAAGCGTCGGCGCCGCTCGATTACGCGGGCATCGCGCTTGCGCCGTTCGCATTCGGCGGATTATCGTACGGGTTAAGCGAAGCGGGGGAGGGGTGGACTTCCGCGAAGACGATCGCCGGTCTTATCGTAGGCGGCGTCGCCATGGTCCTGTTCGTCATCATCGAGCTCAACCGGAAGAAAGAGCCATTGCTGGAGCTGAGGGTGTTCCGATCCATGCAATTCACTCGCGGGATCATTGTGCAGTGGATCATGCAGTTCACCATGTTCGGGTTGATCTTCGCCATCCCGTATTTCATGCAGCGTCTGATGGGCATGAGCGCGTTCGAGGCCGGATTATGGACGTTGCCGCAGGCGTTAGCTTCCGCGACCATGATGCCGTTCAGCGGGCGGTTGTTCGACCGAATCGGCGCGCGTCCATTGGTCGTCGGCGGGTTGATCTTGGTTGCGATAGGCGCCTACTTGTTCTCGCTTATCGATCCGAGCGACAGCCCGTGGTTGTTCTTGGTTCCCCGCGCGCTGATCGGGTTCGGGACGGGAATGTCCTTTATCGCCCTGAATACGCACTTGATCCAGACCGCGCCCAAGGAACTGGTCGGCAAGGTGACCTCGTTGACAAGCGCTGCCCAGCAGGTCTTCGGATCGTTCGCCATAGCGGGATTGACGACGCTGCTCGTCAGCCGGACGAATCATTATGCGAACCAGGGCGAGAAGCCGGTTCCGGACGCGATGTCGCATGCGTTTCACAACGCTTATCTCTTGATCGCCACGTTCGCGCTGGCGGGATTGCTGCTGGCACTCACGCTCCGACGGCCGGCAAAGGAACAAGCCGTACAGCCGACCGTCGTCATGGACGCAGGTCATTGAGAGGCAGCTCGTCATGGGAAATCATGTTGCTTGCATGAATGGAAGGCGGATACGATAAAGCTAGGCAGTGCCTCTGAAACGTTATGTTTCAGAGGCTTTTTGCTTTATGGATGGATCAGACATCCTTCTGCTTCCACATGCCGAGTACCAGAAAACGAGGGAAAGAGCTCGAGAATGCCATATTGGAAGCGGCCTTCGAGATCTTCCAAACTTCCGGCTATCCAGAGATGACATTCCAGAATATCGCCAAAAAAGCCAAAACGAGCCGAACGGTATTATATCGCCAATAGGGAACCCCAACTTGAGCGAGTCCTACTTGATCATGTTGGTCGACGAAGTGTTAATACCGATGTACTTGAACAGCAAGCCTGACGGGACGGAGTCGACTCGCCATGAGGGCCGTTCCTATAAAGTCAGGTTGCCATGTAGAAAGAAGGAGCCAGGGCCAATCAACGGTTCAATAGTTGGGTGATCATCAAAAACATAAGAGCCGCCACGGAAAAACTCCACGGACGGCTGGCTACTTCTGCGGGCGAGCTCGCAGTTTCACTAGCGCCGATCATTTGAGCAGGAGAAAGGGGAATGATTGATGGAGAGGCCAAGACGCACTCAGGGAAAGAAAAAATTTAAAGCAAAGATAAGAGGTTATTTGCTCGCGGCAACGTTCATCGTTTCGTTAATGGCATTCGGGGCCCCGGCACTTGCCGGACTGGATGAGGGGGACGTCCCCGCCCAAGTCGCCGTGACGTACGACTCGAACGGGGGTTCGCTGGTTAACCCTGAGTTTGTATCGTCGCCCGGAGGTAAGGTACTGTTCCAGCATACGCCGCAGAGGGAGTGCTACAGCTTCGCGGGCTGGTACTACGACAGCGCACTGACGCAAGCCTACAAGGCATCGGATCCGATTTATAACAGCTTGACGTTGTATGCCAAATGGACGGCATCGGGAACAACCGGGACGTGCAGCGCTGCCGTAATAACCTCGAGTATCGGTACGGTGAGTACCGGCGGGACGGCCAACGAGACGATCACCTTCGGAAGCGACATCAAGCTGGCTGCCTTGAAGGCGGCGATCACGCCTTCGGCGAATGCGACGTTCGAGATCTACAATGCGGACGGCGTAACGAAAGCGACGACGCTGGAGACGGGCATGAAGATCATTGTCACCTCGCAAACCGGATCGAGCAAGACGACGTACGCGATTACGGTGACTTCTCCGAACGTAGCGTTAAATCGACCCGCGACGGCCGACAGCATGTGCACTCCCTCGCAAAATGCGGCCAAAGCCGTGGACGACCAAGTAAGCAATGACAGCAAATGGTGCTCCATGTCCGGCAGCCGCTGGTTGCAGGTGGATCTTGGCTCGGTGAAGCAAGTAAGCCAATTCGTCATCAGGCACGCATCGGAAGGCGGACAGCCCGCTTCCTATAACACGAAGGCTTACAATATCCAAATCAGTGCCGACGCGAAGAGCTGGAGCACGGTCGTTAACGTAAACAATAATACGAGCGGCGTTACGGTAGACAACATATCGGATGCGCAGGCCCGTTATATCAGATTGAACGTCACGACGCCTACCCAAACTTCGGATGCCGCGGCGAGAATCTATGAGTTCGAGGTCTATGAGCATCAGAATTTGGCACTGAATAAACCCGCAAAGGCCGACAGCACGTGCAACGTCTCGCAGACGGCGGCCAAAGCCGTGGACGGGAGCGATACCAACGATAGCAAATGGTGTTCCTTGTCGGGCAACCGTTGGCTGCAGATCGATCTCGGCACGGTGAAGCAAGTGAACCGATTCGTCATCAAGCACGCATCGGAGGGCGGAGAAACCGTCTCCTACAACACGAAAGCTTACAACATCCAGGTCAGCAGCGACGGCACGGCATGGAGCACCGTAGTCAAAGTAACCGGTAATACGGCTAGCGTAACCGTGGATAGTATCGCTTCCGTATCGGCCCGCTATATCAAGTTGAACGTCACGACGCCAACGCAAACCGCGAACCAGGCGGCGAGGATTTATGAGTTTCAAGTATTCGGCCCTTCCAATTTGGCCTTCAATAAACCCGCGACGGTCGACAGTACGTGCAATGCCCCGCAAACCGCGGCAAGAGCCGTGGACGGCAGCGTCATCAACGATAGCAAATGGTGCTCCAAGTCCAGTAACCGTTGGCTGAAGATCGATCTCGGCTCCGTGAAGCAAGTGAACCAATTCGTCATCAAGCACGCATCGGAGGGCGGAGAGACCGCCGCCTACAACACGAAGGCGTATAAAATCCTGGTCAGCACCGACGGTACCAATTGGACTTCGGTAGTGAATGTAACGAACAATACGAGCGGCATATCGGTAGATAAGGTTACCGTCGTATCGGCCCGCTATATCAAGTTAGACGTCACGACGCCTACGCAAACGGCGAACGCCGCGGCAAGGATCTATGAGTTTGAGGTATACGGCCCTCCAAATTGACATGACAAGCAAAGCGATATTGTTACTGCGGGAGTTTGATCTAGATAACCGTTCGTGATCCACACGCATAAGAGCCGTCAAGGAGATGCCTCCTTAACGGCTCTTATACGTTAACTATCCTTAGCGAGGCTTAGCAACCGATTATGCGAGACAGTCGCGCCGCTCCCGACAGGGCGTGGACTGGCGCAGCTGCACTGGCTATTTACGTCACGCGTACGGATCGATCGTCCGAATCGTGCCATCCTCGTTGTACTGCAGCTCGGCGCATTTCACGCAGCGCTTATTGTCGGCGCCGCCGGAGAGGGAGCTGTCGTGGTAGAACAGCAGCCATCGGCCCTGGAACTCCACGATGGAATGGTGGGTCGTCCAGCCGACGACCGGGGTCAGAATCGTGCCTTGGAACGTGAACGGACCGTAGGGATGATCGCCGATCGCGTAGACCAGCTTGTGCGTCGTGCCGGTCGAGTAGGAGAGGTAGTACTTGCCGTTATAGGTATGCATCCACGGCCCTTCGAAATAACGGCGATCCTCGTCGCCGGCCAGAATGGGCAGGCCGTCCTCGCCGACGATGGAGACTTCGCGCGGCTCCTCCTCGAACGTCAGCATGTCGCGGCTGAGCCGGGCGACGCGCGGACCGAGGGCCGGCGCATCGGGAGCGGGCCCTTCGGCATTCGCGATGAACGCGCCCGTCTGCCACTTCTCGAGCTGCCCGCCCCAGAGGCCGCCGAAATACATATAGGCCTCGTCCCCTTCGACGAATACGGCCGGGTCGATACTGAAGCTGCCCGGCATATAGCTTGGCTGCGGCTCGAACGGGCCGGCGGGCGACGAGCCTGTCGCGACGCCGATGCGGAAGACGGAGTCCTGGTCGCGGGCCGGAAAGAACAAGTAGTAGGTACCGTCCTTATAGGCCGCGTCCGGCGCCCACAGCTGCTGCTTGGCCCAAGGAATATCGCGCAGATGCAGCGCCTCTCCGTGATCGACGCAAGCCGCGTCGAACCCGTCCATCGAGAGAATATGATAATCTTCCATGTCGTATTGGTCGCCGTTGTCGTTGGACGCCTGTTCATGGTCCAGATCATGCGACGGATAAATATAGAGCTTGCCCTCGAAGACATGCGCCGACGGATCGGCGGTATAGATATGGGTCACGAGAGGCTCGCCCCATTTAAGCGTTTTCATTTTGATCATCCCCCGCAGCAAAGAGTAATCTTCCTGATTTATTCTAGCAAACCTGCTCCGCCTCGCGGCGTCTCCTGTGCTTGTGAAAAATACCGATATCATTGGGTTTTTTGGAATTTGACGTTACTTGACACGCTTTGGGGAATCCATTACGTTGTCTTTAGCATTTATAAGCGAGGCAGGGTTGCCTGTGAAAATACGGGGAATAAGGTTCATCCAGCTGCGGGAACGTAATACCCTACGGAATCAAATTTTTATCAGCTTCACCCTGACGATCATTCTCGTGCTTACCTTCGCGGGAGCGTTCATCTATGGCGAAGTGTCCGTGCTCCTCAAGAATAGCGCGGAGAAGCATATTCAACAGACGGCGATCCAGGCCAATGGAAGGCTGGACGCGCTCCTGAAGCAGGTCGATTCGCTCACGACCCAGATTGCCGTGGATGCCTACGTACAGAAGCTCCTTTCCCGGGAGGCGGAAGGAAGCCGGTCCAATTTCAACGAGCGCCAGTCGCTGCTGCAAATCGCCAACAACTACATGGCATACTCCTCGGGCATCAGTTCCCTGGAGCTGTATACGATCGATAACAAGCGCCTGTTCCCGCTCGACGACTCCAGCCTGAACCGCATCTCCGGGGACGCGCTTGCCGCGGCGGACGAGAAGAAAGGACGGCTTGCCTGGATCGGCATCGATCCGCGTTCGCCGGACACGGTGCTGGCGGTCCGCCGCATTAACCTGCTCGACCATGCCTATTCGCCCGGAGGCTACGTGGTCGTCCGCGTCAACCGGGATTATTTCAATATGTTCGCGTCCGATTCCGCAGACCGCTCCGAAGCGCGGGAGTCCATGCTGCTGAGCGACAGCGAAGGCAATCCGATTCTCTCGGACATGAACGACGAGACCGCGCAGGCCGTCGCCGCCCAGACGGGCAGCACGGTAACGGTCGGCGGGCAGCGAATGCTCGCCGTTCGGCAGCATTCCGACGTCACGGACTGGAAGCTCGTCATGCTCCTGCCGGTCGAGGCGGCTACCGAGGGAATATCGGTGCTGCGCACGGCGATTTACGTGTCGATCGGCATCGCGGCCTTGGCCTTCCTGCTGCTGACGCTGCTGCTGTCCACGATGATTACCCGGCCGATCCAGCAGCTGATGAGAAGCATGCGCAGCGCGCGGTTCGGCGGGCTTAAGCCGCTTCCGGCGACCCGCAACCCTTTGCGGACGATGGAAATCAATGAACTGAATCATACCTACAACCGTATGGTCACCCATATGAACGAGCTGATCCAGGTCGTCTACGAGAAGGAGATTACGCAGAGCCGCACCGAGCTGAAGGCGCTGCAAGCGCAGATCAACCCGCATTTCCTGTTCAACACGCTGGAGGCTTTCTATTGGTCGCTGGAGGAAAAAGAAGAGAGCGAGCTCGCCAGGACGATTCTCGCGATGTCGGGTTTGTTCCGTTACGTCATCGGCAGCGCCGAAGCCCACGAAGAGTGGGTGACCGTTCGCGACGAAGTCGAGCATACGCGGCGTTACCTGCAAATCATGAAGATGCGTTTGATCGACCGGCTGCACTATGAGATCGACGCGGAGGAAGAGCTGCTGCACGTGCCGATTCCGAAGCTGATCCTGCAGCCGCTCGTGGAGAACGCCATCCTGCATGGCGTGGAGAGCCGCATCGGGCCGGGATCGGTCACGGTTCGCATCCGGTCGTCGCTGCCTGGCTTGGTCATGATCTCTGTCAGCGACGACGGGGCCGGCATGGACGCGGAGACGCTGGCAAGGCTCGTTCAAAGCTTGGACGCCGCCGCTCCCCAGGCGTCCAAGAAAGGGGCCGGCGTGGCCATGTTCAACGTGCAGCGCCGCCTGAAGCTCCACTATCCGGCCGTCTCCGGGCCAAGCGGCGGGCTGCATATCGAGAGCAAGCCCGGAGCGGGCACGACGGTAAGCTTTGAAATTACGATGACTTCGAAAGGGGAGGCGCTCCTATGAGAACATTGCTGATCGTGGATGACGAGCCGCGCACGCGCCTGGGCATCCAGAAGACGCTCACCGCCTGGTCGGCAGGCCGGCACAGAATCGAGACGGCGGCGAGCGGGGTAGAGGCACTGGAATGGTTGAAAGCGAATACAGCACATGTCATCATCACGGATGTGCGAATGCCGGAAATTGACGGCTTGCAAATGCTGGAGGCATTGGCTCGGCGCGGACCGCTGCCCGTCATCGTCGTCATCTCCGGCCATGCCGAGTTCGACTATGCGAGAAAGGCGCTTCAGCTGGGCGCGTTCGACTATATTCTTAAGCCGCTCGACAAGGATATTCTGATGGAAACCGTGCAGCGGGCGCTGCAGCTCGAAGAGGGCCGCGAGCGGATGCAGGCCATGGAGAAGCTGGTGGACGCGAAGCTGCTGGAGGTGGGACGCAGCGAAGCGCGGCTCGGCGCGCCGATCAAGGATGCCATCGGCTATATCGAGGCCCATTTGGAGGAGCCGATCAGCATGAAGCAGGTAGCCGATCTCATGCATCTCAACGCGAGTTATTTCAGCGTGCTGTTCAAGGAGCAGACCGGCGTTACGTTCAGCGATTATCTGACCCGCATCCGGCTGCAGAAAGCCAAGGAGCTGCTCGTTTCGACGCGGCTGCCGATCTCGGATATCGCCGAGAAGGTCGGCTACGGCACGGCCAAGTATTTCATCAAGGTGTTCAAAGACAACGAGGGCAGCAGCCCGAGGCAGTACCGCGTGCAGGTGCTCGAGGAAGACCGATCCATCCGATAAAAGTGGAATTTCTCCCAATCGCCGTTACTGTTGCGCTTACATCGCAGATTTTATAATGATGTATGCGGTTACAACATACCGAGCGTAAAAAAGGGGAGGAAGAAACATGAAACGCGCTTTATCCATTTCGACGGCCATTGTCTTATTGTCTTCTGTTCTTACCGCATGCGGAGGGAACCCGAACGCTTCGAACGATGCCGGCACCGCAAACGCAGGCAACGCGGGCGCCAGCAATACCGAGTCGAATACCAAGGCGGATGCCGGCAACGCCGCGGCGAATGCCGATGCGGGCGGCACGCCGGACAAGACCGGGGAAAAAATCACGATTAACCTCTGGAGCTTCACCGACGAGATCCCGAACATGACGAAGAAATACCTCGAGACCCATCCGGACGCGAACGTGGATTTCAAGACGACGGTCATCGCGACGACGGACGGCGCTTACCAGCCGGCTCTCGACCAGGCGCTCGCCGGCGGCGGCAAGGATGCTCCCGATCTGTACGCGGCCGAGTCGGCCTTCGTTCTCAAGTACACGCAGGGCGACGCGTCCGACTACGCGGCGAATTATTCCGATCTCGGCCTCGACGATCAGCAGGTGAAGGACGCCGGCATCGCCCAGTATTCGGTCGATATCGGCAGCAAGGACGGCCAGTTGAAAGGCCTCGCTTACCAAGCTACCGGCGGGGCCTTCATCTACCGCCGCTCGATCGCCAAGGAAGTGTTCGGCACGGATGATCCGGCAACGATCAAGACGAATGTCGGACCGGGCTGGGATAAATTCTTCGACGCCGCCGCGAAGCTGAAGGCGAAAGGCTACGGCATCGTTTCCGGCGACGGCGACATCTGGCACCCGATCGAGAATAGCTCCGACAAGGGCTGGATCGTGGACGGCAAGCTGCATATCGATCCGAAGCGGGAGCAGTTCCTGGACTTCTCCAAGCAGCTGAAGGACAAAGGATACTCCAATGGCACGACTGACTGGACCGAGGCTTGGTACGCCGATATGTCCGGCACCGGCAAACAACCGATATTCGGCTTCTTCGGACCCGCTTGGCTCATCAATTACGTGATGAGCGGCCAAGTCAAAGCCACGAAAGGCGACTGGGCCGTAACCGAACCGCCGACCGGCTTCTTCTGGGGCGGCACGTGGCTGCTCGCGAACAAAGACGTCGTGAAAGACGATGCCAAGAAAGCGGCCGTAGCCGATTTCATTAAATGGGTTACGCTCGACTCCACCGATACGGGCCTCCAGCATTTCTGGGCGAACGGAACCATGAAGGCGGGCGAGCAAGGCACGAAGGACAGCGTCGCTTCTTCCGTGGTCATGTCCAAGTCGGACGGCACGGTCGATCTGCTCGGCGGACAGAACATGTTCGACGTCTTCGTTCCGGCCAACGCCAACGCGACGGGCAAGAACCTCACCCAATACGACGAATCGATCAACCTGATCTGGCGCGACCAGGTCCGTCAGTATGCCGAAGGCAAGAAGAGCCGGGAGCAGACGTTGAAGGACTTCAAGCAAAAGGTTCAGGACCAGCTCGGCATCGACAGCGAGTAATAGTACCGGAGGGGCGGGAGTTCCCGCCCCTCCTATTTTGATCATCGACGAGGTGAGTGCCATGCGCCGCAAGGGCATCAATTATTCAAAATTCGGCTATTTGTTCAGTCTTCCGTTCCTGCTCGCGTTTCTGGTGTTCTCTTTTTATCCCGTTCTGTACACCGCGGTCATCGGCTTTACCGACATGAAGGGGGTCATCCCCAAGCCGGTTCATATCTTGGATCACCCTTTCGATAACTTTAAATATCTGCTGTTCGACAACGTTTCCTTTCGGACGTCGCTCTCCAATACCGCGCTTATCTGGATCCTGAACTTCATTCCCCAGATGGCGTTCGCGCTGCTGCTCACCGCTTGGTTCACCAACCAGCGCTTGAAAGTGCGGGGGCAAGGCGCCTTCAAAGTGCTGCTCTATATGCCAAATATCATCACGGCGAGCACGATCGCCGTGCTGTTCAACTCCCTGTTCTCTTACCCGATGGGGCCGATAAACAGCTTGTTCGAGACGTTCGGATGGATTCATGAGCCCGTTAATTTCCTGCAGGACAAGACGACGGCACGGGGGATCGTAGCCTTCATCCAGTTCTGGATGTGGTACGGGAATACGATGATTATCCTGATCGCCGGCGTCATGGGAATCAATCCCGCGTTGTTCGAGGCCGCATCCATCGACGGCGCAAGCGGGTGGCAGATCTTCTTCCGCGTCACGCTCCCGAGCCTGCGGACAATCATGCTCTACACCTTGATTACCTCTACGATCGGCGGCTTGCAGCTGTTCGATATTCCGCAGCTCTTCCTGTACGGAGGGCCGGACGATGCGACGCTCACGACCTCGGTGTTTATTTACGGCCAGGCGTTCAAGGGCAGCTATATGTTCAACCGGGCAGCGGCGGCCAGCATGATCATGTTCGCCATCGCGGCGGTTCTGGCGGGACTTCTGTTCTACCTGATGCGCGATCGGGACGCGGCTAGAGCGAGGAAAGCAAACCGAATTCGCAACAAAGCTGCCAAAGCAGCGGCAAGGGGGGTATAACCATGGCGAAAAAGAATCGGTCCGGCTCCACGGTCTCCCTTACGTTGAACAAAACGGTCGTCTATGTGGTGTGCATCGTTCTGGCGCTGCTGAGCATTTTGCCATTCTGGATCATGTTCGTCAATGCGACCCGTTCGACGGAGGAGATCCAAAGCGGTCTGTCCTTAATTCCGTCTATGCACTTCAAAACCAATCTGGACGTACTGCTCAGCAAGAGCTTCGATCCCCTCAAGGGATTTTTCAATTCCCTGATGATCTCGGGCTTCTCCACGATCTGCGCGGTCTACTTCTCGTCCCTGACCGCCTATGCGCTGGTGGCCTACAACTGGAAAATGCGCCAGGCCTTCTTCACCGTGATCATGCTGGTCATGATGATTCCGGCTCAAGCCAGCGCCATCGGCTTCTACAAAATGATGTACCAGCTGCACTGGACGAACAATTTCCTCCCGCTCATCCTGCCGTCCATCGCGGCGCCGGCGATCGTGTTCTTCATGCGCCAATATTTGCTCGCGACGCTGTCGATGGAGATCGTGGAGGCATCGCGCATCGACGGCGCCGGCGAGTTTTACACCTTCAACCGCATCGTCATGCCGATTATGGTGCCGGCGATCGCGACGCAGGCGATCTTCGCCTTCGTGGCCAGCTGGAACAACTTGTTCATGCCGCTCATCCTGCTGACGGAGAAGAGCAAATATACGCTGCCGATTATGGTGAGCCTGCTCAAAGGGGATATCTATAAGACGGAGTTCGGATCCATCTACATGGGCCTCTCCTTAACGGTGCTCCCTTTGTTTGTGATATACTTCCTGCTGTCGAGATATATAATCGCCGGCGTGGCGCTTGGCGGCGTGAAGGAGTAAGAGGCTCGCTGCCGCCAAAACCCGCCTTGCCGAACGAGTTGGGTGGGTGGATCGATGAAAGCACGTATGAAATACCGAACGCTGACGGCCCTTCTCATCGGTCTGGCGCTGCTTCAACCCGGTTGCGCCAAGGAATCGGGCGAGGAACCGCAGTGGGCAAGCGAAGAGACGGCCGGAAAGCTGACGATTCATATGATGCATCTGTGGCCGGAGGGCGGCGCGCCCGGCCAGCATCAAATCGTGAACAAGATTATCGCCGAGTATCAGACGGAGAATCCGAACGTCACGATCAAGCAGGAAGTCCTGGACAACGAGCGGTACAAGGCGAAGATACGCGTGCTCTCCGCGGTCAACGATCTGCCGGACGTCGGCTTGACTTGGCCGGCCGGCTACTTGCAGGATTTCGTCCGAGGCGATCTGTTCACGCCCCTCGACGACCTCCTGCACGGCGATCTGGAGAATGCGTTCCTTCCGGGAGCGACGGAGGCTTACAACGTTGGAGGCAAGACCTATGCGCTCCCGCTGGAGTTCAATATTGCACCCGTATATTACAACAAACGCATTTTTGCGCGGTACGGCCTGGAGCCTCCCGCTACGTACGAAGAGCTCCTGCGGATCGTTAAGAAGCTCGCGGATCGCGGCGTCGTGCCGATCGCGCTGGGCGACAAGGATCGTTGGACGGGGTCTCTCTGGTATATGTATCTGGCGGACCGCATCGCCGGTACGGAGAATTTGGCGAGCGCCCTCAACGGCACCGCCTCCTTCACCGGCCCGGGTCTGATCCAAGCGGCGAAGCGGATCCAGGATTTGGCCGGCATGCACGCGTTCAGCAACGGGTTCAACGGTCTCTCCAACGATGAAGCGAAAGCGCAGTTCATGGACAGCCAGGCGGCCATGTATTTGATGGGTACGTGGGAGCTCCCGAACTATACGACCAGCACGGCCGTTCCGCAGTCCTTCCGCGACAGCATGGGATTCTTCAAATTCCCGGCCGTCGCCGGGGGCAAGGGCAATGTCGACAGCTGGGTGGGCGGTCCCGGCGTCGGCTTGTTCGTTGCCGAGAATTCGCCGGTCAAGGAAGAGGCGAAGAAGTTCGTGCGGTATTTCGTGAAGCGATGGGGCGAGGAATCCGTGAACGGCGCGGGAATCCTTCCCGCAACGAAGGTGGACACGTCGAAAAATCAGCTGCCGCAGCTTTACGTGGATTTGCTCAAGGAAGTGAACAAGGCGACGAACATGACGTTGTTTGCCGACATCCAGATGCCGAACGACGCCGCCGAGGTCCATCTAAACCAGATTCAAGCGCTGTTCGGCCGCGAGATTACTCCGGCGGGCTTCGCCAAGGCGCATGATGCGGCGATTAAGAATGAAAACCAAGCATTGCGGGAGTGAGTACGATCGTCGCTGCGATGCGGCACGCATGGCGAAGAAGCAGGCCGAAGCGAAAGCATTTGGCTTTATCGGAGATTCGAACCGTATAGGTAAGCGGAAGGTATGGTATACGCAAAAGGCACCCAGCGAATGGGTGTCTTTTATTTTGAAGGACGTCAAAATCTCAAACCCGCCCTGAAATCGATTCTGTGGTCGCCCTCCAAGGCATTCAGTTCAATGGGATCTCATATCGGTTGTCTCGAAGGCCTGCCGGCCTTTGGGACAACCTTTTTTTGTTTTCTATACCGTTTTCGGCTAATAAGCCATCGTCACGCCTGTTATTTTGTCGGCTAGCCGACTGTTTTGTTATAAACTATGAACTATAATCGTAAATACCGATAAGTAAACTATGATTTACTCGAACAGCCAGAGAGGGGCGCAAGGGCGATGGACCAAGAGGGCATGTCCTCCTATTCGGAAGTAACCCTAACCGATAACGGCGAAGCGGAGCAAATCGCGTTAGCGAAGCTCTTTGAGGAATTCGGCACTTCCCGCGACATGAGGAAGAACGCCTTTATCTTCAGCAGCGAGGAGGAAAGCCAGGAGATCTATTTCGTCCGAGACGGGCTGGTGAAAATCTCGCAGTTTGCGCAAGAGGGCCAGAGCATTACCTTGTTCCTGCGGCGCAAGGGCGAGGTGTTCGGCGCGGCAGAGGTGCTGACGGGGCAGAAGAGGCAGCGCTATGCGCGATGTATCACGGACAGCTGCATTCTCTCCATTCCGGCATCCCAATTCACCGGCTTGCTGAAGGGACATCCGGAAGCCCTCTACGCGCTTACGGTGGCCAACGCCCGCCGCCTGCTGCAGACGCAGCGGTATGTGGAAACGCTCATCTCGAGACCGGTTGCCTGGAGGCTGGCTCAGCTATTGATGCAGCTCGGAGTTCGCGCGGGCAAGGAGACGGTGGTCAAGCTTCCGCTTAGCCATGAGGAGATCTCCTATGTCATCGGCTGCAGCAGGCAGACGGTTACGGAGACATTGGGCCGATGGCGTGACGAAGGCATCGTTCGTTACGAGAAGAAGACGGTCGTCATTCTCGATACCGACGAGTTCCAACAGCACTTGTAACGATAGAAGACATCAACATGGGGGGCAGAGCATGATCCGAGTAGAGAGAGTCGGCAAGACGTTCGCGCAGCGGGGCGGAGCGGGCTACACCGCGTTGGATGACATTACATTCGAGATCGGCAAGGGAGAGTTCGTCTCCATCCTCGGTCCTTCCGGATGCGGCAAGTCCACGCTGCTGAATTTGGTGGCGGGGCTGGAGCGGGCGGATCAAGGCCGCGTCGAAGCGAACGGAAAGGAAGTCACGGCCCCGGGACCCGATCGGATCGTCGTGTTTCAGGAGCATGCGCTGTATCCTTGGCTCACCGTGCTGGAGAACGTCGCATTCGGCCTCAAGCAGAAGGGAATCAACAAGAAGGAGCGCCGC
The DNA here is from genome assembly GCF_009909195.1 of Paenibacillus sacheonensis. Taxonomy (GTDB): domain Bacteria; phylum Bacillota; class Bacilli; order Paenibacillales; family Paenibacillaceae; genus Paenibacillus_Z; species Paenibacillus_Z sacheonensis. The sequence continues at coordinate 157,467 of NZ_JAAAMU010000008.1, read as the reverse complement.
GAGCGGGCCATGGAGCAGATCCGGACCGTCCATCTGGGCAAGTTCGCGGACCGCTATCCCCATGAGCTGTCGGGCGGGATGAAGCAGCGGGTGGCGATAGCGCGGGCGCTCGTCCTGGACCCGGAGATCCTGCTCATGGATGAGCCGTTCGCGGCGCTGGACGAACAGACGAGGCTGCTGCTGCACAAGGAATTGGAGCAGATCTGGCTGAACACGAGGAAGACCATCCTGTTCATTACGCATAACATCCGTGAAGCGGTCACGCTGTCGGAGAGGGTACTCGTCATGTCGACCCGGCCCGGACGGATCAAGAAGGAGTTTCGCGTCCAGGCGACCCGGCCGCGAGCGCCCGGCGATTCCGTTCTGCACCAGATCGAAAGTCAGATCATGGATACGTTGGCTGCCGAGCTGGAGAAGGTGGCGAAGGAGGAATACGGCAATGACTACGCTCTGGAGAAAGGCCCTTTTTCTCATTCTGCTGCTCGTAATCTGGGAGACGGCATATAGGACGATGCATTGGGGCTGGCGCTTCCCATCGGCGCTGCAGACGATGCATACGTTCTACGATGGGATCGCCGACGGGCAGCTGCTCCAAGCGACGCTTAGCAGCCTGAGGCGAATCCTCGTCGCGTTCGCCCTCTCATGCCTCCTCGGCATGACGCTCGGCGTCTTGTTCGCCCGGAGCCGGCTGTTGGACGAGACGTTCGGCTTTGCGGTCGTCGCGCTGCAGACGGTGCCGAGCATCGCCTGGCTGCCTTTCGCGATCATCTGGTTCGGGCTGAACGACTTCGCCGTCGTGTTCATCACGACGAGCGGGGCGACGTGGACGATGACGATCGCGAGCCGAAGCGGGATCAAGAACATCCCTCCGATTTATCTGAAGTCGGCGCAAATGTTCGGAACGGGCCGCGGTTTCCGGCTTTTCTATCAAGTCATGGTCCCCGCCGCCATCCCTCAGCTTATTACGGGCATGCGCATGGCCTGGGCATTCGCCTGGCGTGCGCTCGTCTCCGGCGAGCTCATCGCGCGCGGGATCGGGCTGGGGCAGATGCTGGAGGAGGGACGAAGCCTCGGAGACACTTCCCTCATGCTCTGCATCGTGCTCGTGATCGCGATTCTCGGTACGATCTCCGACCATCTCGTTTTCAAGCGCATCGAGGACCGGATCTGGACCCAATACGGCCTGAATGCTGCCAAATCGTAAGCTTACTTAAGAAAAGGGGAATGATCCATGTTTAAAAAAGCGGTGTTTTCGAGTCTCGCAATCATCTTGACTTTGACTCTGCTATCCGGCTGTGGCTCCTCTGATTCGGGGAATAACGGGAGCTCCAGTTCGGCCAGCCCCATTACGGTGAGGATTGGCTTGCTTAAGAACGTAACCCATGCGCCTGCCTTCGTAGCGATCAAGAAGGGCTATCTGCAGGAACGCCTCGGCGCCAACGCGAAGATCGAAGTTCAAGGCTTCAACAACGGCTCCGACTTCTCGACCGCGATGGCAACCGGCCAGATCGACATCGGCTACGTCGGGCCAAGCCCGGTAATCAATCAATACGTCAGAAGCAAGAATATCAAGATTCTGTCCGGGGCGAACAATGGCGGCGCCGTGTTGGTGGCGAGGAAGGGCTCCGGCGTGACGAGCGTCAAGGACCTGGCTGGCAAACTGGTCGCAATTCCGACCAAGGGGAGCACGAACGAGATCTCGCTTCGTCTGCTGCTTCAGGAGCAAGGTTTGAAGGCGACCACGGACAAGAGCGGGGCGCAGCTCATCGCGATGGCGCCGGCGGATACGCTGACGGCCATGAAGCAAGGCCAGATAGACGCGGCGCTGCTGCCGGAGCCATGGGGCACGCAGATTGCGAACGAAGGCATCGGCGACATCGCCGTCGATTGGGACCAAATCCCGCCGAACAAGGGGAATTATCCGCTCACGATCATCGTATCGAGCGATGACTTCCTGAAGAAGCATCGGGATCTGGCCAAATCCGTACTGCTCACCAACGAGGACGCGATCAAGTTCATCAAGGATAGTCCGGCCGACACGTATTCCCTCGTCAGCGACGAGCTGAAGGAATTGACCGGCAAGGGACTGGCCCCCGAGTTAGTCAAGGCCGCGCTAGCCCATCTGAGCCTGACGACGAACATCGACCAAGATGCTTTGAAGACCATGGCACAGGTCGCGGTCGATGCCGGCTACATCAAGGATGTCGGAGCAGGCGGCTTGGATCTGACAGGCTTATATGACTTATCGTTGTTGGAAGAGATGCAGGAAGGCAAATAAATCGAGAGGAATGACAGCGATGCATATCCAGCCACAAGAGAATTTGCGGCCCGACTATCACCCGGACCTGACCGTCGTTCTGCTCGGAACGGGCTCGCCCCGCGCCTTCTATGGCCGCGCGAAGCCCGGAGTCGCGGTGCTAGCGGGAGACAAGGCGTTCCTCGTCGATTGCGGGGGAGCGGCGGTGGACCAACTGATCAAGGCGGGCATCATGCCCCAACGGATATCCGATGTTCTGTTCACCCATCATCATTACGATCATAACGGCGGATTCTTCGACGTCTTCATCACGAGCTGGCGCACGCATATTACCGCGGAACGCGTCTTCGAAGGCCGTTCGGTGCCCATGCAAGTGTACGGACCGGAAACGACGAAGGCGATCATCGGAAAAATGCGGGAGTCCTTCGAGTTCGACGTCAAGCTCCGGATCAGCTATAACCTCTCGGACGAAGCGGGCTCGCGAATCGAGTATACGGAGTGCAACGAGGGCGTAATATACGACAAGGACGGCATTCGCATTACCGCCTTCGAAGTGGATCATCGCCCCGTCTATCCGGCTGTCGCCTACAAGTTCGAGTATAACGGGAAGACGGTCGTGATCTCGGGCGATACGGTCCCGGTGGCCAGCATGGAGAAGCAAGCGGCCGGGGCGGATCTGCTTGTTCATGAGGCGTACAACAAGCCGTGGCTGGACGCCCTGATCGCGCAGCATCCGGAGCACGAGAAGGCGCTGGCGAATCCGGCGAAGTATCATACGACGACGCTCGAAGCGGCGGGGATCGCGCAGCGGGCTGGCGTCAAGCATCTCCTGCTTACGCATCACATTCCCGCGCCGGAGGCGAACCCGGCGGCGGAGCAAGCGTACATCGAGGGGATGGCCGACATATACGACGGCCCGATCACGGTCGGCCGCGACTTGATGGTCTTCGAATTAAAATAGCGGACGACCTCTCGAAGAAGGGCACCGGCCGGCTGCCCGCCGACCTCCGACTCGGACACGCTGGATACGATTAAAGCGGACCCGATCAGCGGCGCGCTGCCGGCCGCCAACAACGACCGTGTCTTTGTATGGAAAGCCGGGACCCGATCGCGATTCTGAGCCAGACCGAAGAATTGGCTGCATGGCCGACGAGTCTGTGATTAGGCTATCCAGAAAACGAAACTAAGGCGCCCATTAGGGCGCCTTAGTCGTGTCCAATGCAATTAGCTGTTTCAGCCTTCTTTTGTTTAACCGGTAGAACAACGCGATCGCTGCGGCCACGGCGACGGTCAGCAGCAGATAGAGACGATGATGGTCCGTTGCCGATAGCATGCCGAAGGATACGGAGGATAGGACAAGGCCATAGATCAAGTTCCCGATCGTCGTGGCGGCAATAAAGTGCAGCGTCTTGATCGAGCTTAGTCCGGATGAGATATTGATTAGATTCGTAGGCATAAGCGGCAGGATGCGCCCGAATAGAACGAAGGCAAAGCCGTTCTTCTCGATCCTCGCTTGAAATTGCCGCATTTTCTTCAAGTTGGCGAACGCATCATGGAAGAGATGCCGAATCGATAGGAAGACCAGCGTGCTGCCGATGACGCTGCATAGACAACCGAACAAATACCCTCGCCAAAAACCGAATAAGGTGATATTCGCCGTTATGACGAGGATAAGCGGAATGAACGTGAAGATGTTCTGCAGCGTCATAATGACCAACATGATAAGCATGAGCAATATAATATCATCGTGAGCGATCTCGCGAATGGTATCCGGCGTTATGTCGGATACGGTAAGACCGCTGTGCTGCAAGACCAAGAACAAGCAAAGCAGGAAGGCGATGTAGCCGATCAAGCGAATGATTAATTTGCGCTTATTCATCACGTATCCAAACTCCTTTAGGTTACCAAACTAACTATATTATATGGAATAAGCTGCGCGAATGTAAGAAGCAATATACAGTAATTTTTGATCCGCGCGCGGAGCAGCCAATCGATCGGAATCGGTTTTGGCGTTTATATCCATTTATTTTTTGGTATACTGGTTGGTAGATTGCGAGAAGGCAATAGTTGCATGAAATCATAGAAAACGAGGGATGGCTATGTCGTATGTCGTTGATTTTAAAAACGTGTCTACCGTAGGCTTGGAATCTTCGCCCGTCGCCGAGGCGCTGGCCGGACTGCGCGCGAACGAAGCCCGCTACTTCATGAACAAGTACAAGCATGAATTTACGGTTGTGCCGGCTAGCGAAAGTCAAGAGGACCTTGACTACGCGCACCGCATTTTGAAAGAAGAACGCGATATCGTATTCGCGGCCAAGCCCTTGGAAACGTCGCGCTTTCAAGTGGAGAACATCCAATTCACCTACGTGTTCTACGAGGACGGGCTGTCGATCAACGTCATGTATACGGTGGATGACCCGAAGAAGCGGGCGGTTGGTTTCAAGCTGAGCGAGGGGATGGAGATTCCGGCGGAGCTGGCGGAGAAATTTAAGTTCGCCCGGCAGAAGTCGAAGCTGGCCGGAACGATTCGGGGTTCGTTCTTTGTCATTAAAGGGCAATATTAGAGCAAGAGCGGCTAACGGTTGTACGGATGGCTAATCGGCTCAAAATGGCGCCTTATAAGCGCTAACGGTTGTCAGGAGGCTTATTGCGAGATTTTCTTTTTACCCGCCGCCGCATGCCGGCTTCATGATGCACTAGGCTCGGACGCGCAGACCTCTCTGACGGCGTTCATCAATAACAACGCCGCCTTCCCCAAGAGGTTCTTGTCCCTATAAACGATGCCGATGCCGAGGACGGGATTCAGGTCGGCGAAGGGCCTGATGACCGTGGAACCCGCGAGCTCGAGACCGCCGTAAATCGGAACGATGCCCACCCCGGCCGATGCGTTGACCATTTGTTGGATCACGAAGAAACTCCCGACCTCGATGCTCGAGAAGCGGCTCCGACCGGCGGGACAGAACGTCGTTTCCCAGAGCTCCCTATAGATACAAGTCGGCTCTTTGACCAGCACCGTCAGCCCCGCGAGATCACTCGCCTCGATGCTGTCCCGCTCGGCAAGAGGATGGTTCGCCGGCAGCATCACCCCTAATCGCTCCTCGACCAGCGGCTCGAATTCCAGCATGAGACTCGCGTGAGGAGCCGAGCAGATACCGAAATCCAGTTCGCCGGCTCGAACCCTGTCCAGAATCGATTTACTACCGCTCACTTCCATCGTTAACTCCACTTTCGGTCGCGACTTGCAGAAGCCGGCGATAACGGGCGCCAGTCTCTGGCTTGCGAGGGGTTCAATGGCGGCGAAACGAACGGTGCCGTCATCGCCCGCCGCGATATCGGAGACGGTCTGCCTGATGGAGCCGATCGACTTCAGCAGCGCCGCGGCCTCCTGATGGAGCCAGCGGCCGGCTTCGGATACGATCACGCGCTTGCCGTCGCGCACGAATAAGGATACGCCAAGATCGGCTTCGAGACGCTGAATCTGGAGGGTTACCGTAGAAGGCGCATATTGAAGTTCCTCGGCAGCCTTCTGAAAATGGCCAAGACGCACGCAAGCTTCGAAGGTCTTGAGCGCTCGAAGATCCATTTGTCATCACCTTTGGTTTAAGTTTTATGAACCATTCATTCATATAATTCAATTTTACAAAACTTTCCGCTGAATTTACACTAGGGTCAACAACATTATTTTAGGGGAAGATGGGGCAATGGGTACGAAATCCGCATGGAACTGGATCACGCTGTGGGCATCACTGATGTTTGTCGTCATTCTCGGTTTCTCCCGGTTGTCATACGGCATGTTCTTGCCCGGAATACAGCGGGAGATCGGAGGGAGCTACGGGCAGCTGGGCATCTTGGGAACGGTCAATTTCGTCGGATACTTGATCGGTACCTTGTGCCTCTCTCCAATCCTCTCGCGGTTCCCGGATCGCAAGCCGATCATCAATCGAATTACGTGTCTCCTGCTCGGATTGACCATGATCGGCTCGGCAAGCAGCCAGCATTTCATTCAACTCGGCCTGTGGCGGTTCGCAATCGGCTTATTATCGGCCATCGCTACCGTGTTAGTCCTGTCCATTGCCATGGATGCCGTTCGGCCTGCGGAACGAGGCGCGGCGTCGGGTCTCATCTGGTTGGGCGGCTCTGCCGGCATTCTCGTGACGGGCCTGTTCGCCCCCTTTACCATCGACCCCTCGCGATTGGAGGGCTGGCGGTATGCGTGGGCGGGTATGGGCGCGTTCGGCGTCATCGCGGCGGTCGGTTTCGAGTACGCCGCAAGAAGACGGGAACCAGCGGCGGAACCATCTGGGGCAGAAGCAGATTCGAAAGACCATGAACGCATGAATGTGTACCGTCTGCTGCTGCATCCGAAGAAGCTGCTGTTCCTGATCGGCTCCTACTTCTTCTTCGGCTGGGGCTACATCATCTATTTCACGTATCTGATTCCCTATCTGGTGAGCAAAGGCATTCCTTCTCTCGATGCCGGGTTGGTCTGGTCGGGGATCGGAGCGGCGGGCCTATTCAACGGGTGGATCGGCGGGAAGGCCATCGACCGCTGGCCGAGCGGCTATACGCTTGCGGCGGGGTTAACGCTCGGGACGATCGGCGTGTTCGGCGTGACCACCGGCAGTATGATCGGTACGGCAGCGGGCGCGATTACGATTGGACTGGTCTCCTTCATCACGCCGCCGCTGATGACGACCGCGCTTCTTCGGCGCCATGTTCCGCATCACGCCAATGCGGCATGCCTTAGCCTAGCCACGGCCTGTTTTGCCTCCGGGCAGATTATAGGTCCGATCGTTGGAGGCGCTGCGGTTGGCAGGTACGGCTTGCAATTCGGCGTCGCGTCCAGTGCGATCTTCATGGCGATCGCTGCCTTGCTGGCGGGTATATATGGACACGGACAACGGCGGGAGCATAGACAACGATTTCAGCAGAGCCAAACAAGCCAAACACGCCAATAAAGCCAAGAGGCCCAAGGTTTTCTTCGCGGCAATTCATGTTCTGTATATCCATGACAATACCTGTCACTATTAACGATTAGAATGGGTTCATGGAGCTTGAAACCACTAATGAGGAGTGACGCGAGATGGTGAATGCCGGTCCTAACGCCTTAGCCGAGAGGAAGTTTTATCAATCGGGGAATCTTCGGTTGTCTTACCTAGATTACGGCGGGGATAGCAAGCGAGTGATGATTATGCTGCATGGGTATATGGCGAATGCGCGGTCGTTCTCGGAGTTGGCCGTCCGTTTCCAAGATTGGCGGGTCATTGCGCTCGATCAACGCGGACATGGTTGGAGCGGCCATTCTTCCGGTAACGCGTATGCAAGAGAAGATTATATAAACGATATTCTGCATCTGATTCAATCGGAGCTTGGAGGGCAGCCTGTCACGATTCTCGGGCATTCCCTGGGCGGACTGAACGGGTATCAATTCGCGGCCCGTTATCCGGAATTGGTCAAAGCGCTAATCGTCGAAGATATCGGCGCGGAGATTAACGCCGACTTCTCCTTTGCGGACAAGCTTCCCTACCGGTCGGCCTCCTTGAAGGAGCTGCGCGCTTCGCTTGTAAGCGCAGGGCTGCGGGCCATCGATTATTTCTCCGAGAGCGTGCTGGAGGATGAACGCGGCTGGGGATTCCGCACGGATTTGAAGGGACTGCGGGTATCCGTTCCCCAGTCGAACGGGGTCTGGTGGGCGGATTGGCTGGGCTCGAGCTGCCCGATCCTGCTTATTCATGGCGCGAAGAGCTTCATTCTGGATACCGAGCAGGCAAAACGGATGGAAGCGCGCAGACCGGGCACGAAGCTGGTCGTGTTCGAGCAATGCGGGCACGGCGTCCACGCCGAGGACGTGAACGGGTATTATCGCGCGGTAAACGATTATCTGACGGAATTAAATCGAACTTAGGAGATGAGAACATGTACAGCACAGTCGAAGATTTCATTGCGGAGTGGAAGCGGGAGGCCGGATTGACGGAGAAGATCTTAGACGGTTTGACCGATCAGTCGCTCCTGCAGCAGGTTTATCCCGAAGGTCGCACGCTAGGCAGGATCGCATGGCATTTCGTTACGAACATCCCGGAATATTTGGCGGAATTCGGCCTCTCGATCGCGAAAGTACCGCATCCGGACGAAGTGCCGCCCTCCGCAAAGGAAATCGCCGAGACCTTCAGAACGGTAAGCTCCCAAGTCATCCGGGCGCTGGAGGAGCAGTGGACGGACGATACGTTGCGGCAAATCCAACGAGCGTTCGGAAGAATGGAGTCTGGGGTGACGATCTTGATGGGATTGATCAAGCATATCGTCCATCATCGCGGCCAGGTTACGGTACTGATGCGCCAAGCGGGCCTGCTTATTCCGGCCGTTTACGGTCCATCCAAAGAGGGATGGGCGCAGCTGGGCGTGAAACCGCCGCTTTGATAGGCGGGCAAGAACGATAAGGACAAACCCCTGCGTCACAAACCGAAATCGTTAATCGTCATGTACGTATCCATCCGGAGAGGAATGATGTACATGACGCCTAACGACAGCGAGCGCGCCAGGGACGTTGTCATTATCGGGACCGGCGCAGCGGAATTAACGGCCTCCGCCTGCTTGGCACGGGCAGCAAATCCGCGCTTTTGTTCTTATGGGGCCGGAGCATCCGGGATGCTGCTTAATGCCTCATTGTCCGGCGCCAAACAGCCAGCAAATGGTATACTGGCATGGAAGGATAACGTTAAGGAAGGGATCCATCGTGGAGCTTGATTCCGTGTATAAGACGTACAGGCCGCTTCTGCTCTCCATCGCGTACCGCATGCTGGGGTCGGTCACGCAGGCCGAGGATTTGGTGCAGGACGCGTTCGTAACGGTTCAGCAGCAGAACATCCATCAAGAGGGCGGTTCCATCCGCAACCTGAAGGCGTACTTATGCAAAATCGTGACGAACCGCTGCTTGGATGACTTGAAGTCCGCCCGCAAGAATAGAGAGGTCTACGTCGGACCTTGGCTGCCGGAGCCTCTCGTGCAGGATTACGTGCTCCATCCAGGGACCGCTGCAGGACAGGATCCTCTCCAACGCATCGTCCTGGAGGATACGATATCGTATGCCTTCCTCATCATGCTCGAGAGGCTGACCCCGATCGAGCGGGCCGTATTCATACTGCGGGAGGCCTTCGAATTCGAGTATCGCGATATCGCGGACTTCGTCGATAAGACCGAGCTCGGCTGCCGCCAAATCTTCAGCCGCCTCAAACGAAAAATCCAGGAAGACCGGCCGCAGCCGGAGGCAATAGCCAGCGAGCGGTCCGAGCAGCTCGTACTCCGATTTCTCCATGCGACGGCTACCGGCGACATGGAAGGGCTCTTCGCGATGCTCGCTGACGACATCGTGCTGTACAACGACGGCGGCGGCAAGGTATTCGCGGCGGTCAAGCCGATCGTATCCAGCCGGCGCGCGCTTGCGTTTATTCAAGGGATCCTGTCCAAGGACAATGGCTTGGGCCGCATGCGAATGGTCAAGATTAACGGCCAACTGGGCGTCGTGCTTAGCAGCCCTTCCGAATCGTACCCGACCATTGTCAGCCTGGAGCTGCGGGATGGGCGCGTGCAGCGGATATATATCCTGCGCAATCCGGATAAAATGCAGCATTTGAACTTGAGCTTGCTAAGCTGAATACGAAGCGAGCAAAGGCCATTCCAACCAGGATGGCCTTTTCGGCCGTAAGGACGACCTTATGCCGGAAACCCGTTGAAGTTCAACCGGGCAGGCATGGCGTGGTATAGTAGGAATAACGAAAAATCGAGATTGCAGCGTCCGCGTCATCGACGGGAGATGCTGACGCGATAGAAGAGGAGCGTTCGCCGATGACGCAGCAAGTCAGAAATCCCAAGGTTGACGGATTCATGAGGAAGGCCAAGCAGTGGAAGGCCGAGTTCGAACTGCTCCGCGAGATCGTGCTGGACTGCGGGCTGACCGAGGACATCAAGTGGATGCACCCTTGTTACATGTACGAGGATAAGAACGTCGTGCTGATCCACGGGTTCAAAGAATACTGCGCGCTCCTGTTCCATAAAGGCGTGCTGTTGAAGGACAAGCATGGCATCCTCATTCAACAAACGGAGAACGTGCAGGCGGCGCGCCAGATTCGATTCAAGAACGCGCAGGAAATCGTCGATCTGGAGCTCACGATAAGAGCCTATATCTATGAGGCGATCGAGGCGGAGAAAGCCGGCTTGGAGGTCGAATACAAGAAGCCCGCCGAGTTCGCCGTATCCGAGGAGTTCCAAGCGAAGCTCGAAGAAGTCCCTGCTCTGAAATCGGCCTTCGAAGCGCTGACGCCGGGCCGACAGAGAGCTTACCTGCTTCATTTCTCGGAGCCGAAGCAGTCCAAGACGCGAACGGCAAGGGTGGAGAAGTACATGCCGCGCATTCTCGAGGGCAAGGGATTGAACGACTAGAAGAGGAACAAGTCCGCGCGAGAATGAATATCCATACACAAGGAAAGGGGTATTATTTCCTTAACGGAAATTGGCCTTGCCGCAGCGAATCGTTTGCGGCAGCGGACGGGGATGTAGTATACTCGAACTACGTATAGACAAGGAGGTGAAGGTAGGATGAATCGAGAGGTTGTGAATAATCAAGTGAGCCGGCTGCCCATCGCGATGGCTGGCATCGCTCATGGTTTTGCCCAAGACGCGAGAGCTCTGTCTTGTTCTAATCATACGAAATCACAACTCGCGAAGAGGCTCCTACCTTAACCTGAACGGATTGTACCGGAGAGGACGTAGGGATTTTTCCCTGCGTCCTTTTTATATGGTTCTCCATGGTGCCAATCGTACGGGTAGGGCCTCCGCTTAGGAGGAACCCTCATGTTAACGATCAATTGCCAACAAGTGAAGAAATACAACGCCGCCCAGCTCGTCCTGGAAAACGTCACCTTCGAGCTGCATCACGGCGAGAAAGCGGGGCTTGTCGGCCGCAACGGCTCCGGCAAGACTACGCTGCTGCGCATGCTTGCCAAGCTGGATCACCCGGACGACGGCTTGGTGGCCATTCGGAAGAACGCGCGCATCGGCTATCTCCGGCAAGTTCCGGGTTTGGAAGCCGGCATGACGGTCCGCGACCTGCTGGTGGTAGGCTTCCGGGATTTAATCGAATGCCGGGATCGGATGACGGCGATCGAGTCGGCGATGTCGTCGCCGGACCTGAGTCCGGCACGATTGGCGTCGCTGCTCGCGGAGTACGCGAAGCTGCAGGAACGCTTCGAGCTGGACGGCGGCTATGAGCTCGAGGCCCGCATCGATCAGGTCGCCGAAGGCCTGCGCATCCCCCGGGAGTGGTATGGGCGGGAGTACGCATCGCTGTCCGGCGGAGAGAAGACGAAGGTCGGCCTCGCCTCTCAGCTGCTGCGGGAGCCCGAGCTTCTGCTGCTCGATGAACCGACCAACCACCTCGACATGACCGCCGTGGAATGGCTGGAGGAATTCCTGTTGAAGTATGCGGGAGCCTGCCTGATCGTCTCACATGACCGATACTTCCTCGACCGGGTCGTGACGAAGATCGTAGAGCTCGAGGACGGGGAGTCGACCGTGTTCCATGGCAACTACTCGCGCTACGCGAAGGAGAAGGAAGAGCTGATTCTCCGGCAGTTCGCGGATTACCAGGAGCAGCAGAAGAAGCTCAAGAAGATGCGGGAGACGATAAAGCAGCTGTTGGAATGGGGGCGGATGGGCGACAACGGGAAATTCTTCCGCAGAGCGGCCAGCATGCAGCGAGCGCTGGATCGGATGGAGAAGCTGAAGCGCCCTGCGATCGATCGCAAGGAGGCGGAGTTCGAACTGCGGCCTTCCGAGCGGTCCGGCAAGCAAGTCGTTGTCTTGCATGACGTGGAGAAGCGTTTCGGGACGAAGACGATCTTGGGAGGAGTCACGGGAGAGCTTCTCTACGGCGAGAAGGTGATGCTGGTCGGCGACAACGGCTCCGGCAAGTCGACCTTATTGAAGCTTATTCTCGGGGAAGCCCGCGCGGACGGAGGAGAAGTGCGGCTCGGTTCGAGAGTAGAGGTCGGTTATCTCGCGCAGCAGCAGCTCCCGGAGCATCCGGAACAGTCCGTGCTGGACTATTTCCGAATGGAGGCCGGCATGGAGGAAGGCGAAGCCCGCAACCGGCTGGCGGCTTACCTGTTCTATGGCGCGGATGTCTTCAAGCCGGTCAGCCTGCTGTCCGGCGGGGAGTGGACGCGACTGAGGCTGGCGCTGCTCGTGCTACGGAAGCCGAACCTGCTCATTCTGGACGAACCGACGAACCATATGGACATCGCGTCGAGGGAGGCGCTCGAGGAAGCGCTGGAGGATTATCCGGGTACGATTCTGATCGTGACGCATGATCGGTATCTCATCAACCGGCTGGCGCAGAAAATCTGGGAGCTGGACCTTGGGCGTCTCGGGGTCTACCTGGGCAGCTTCGGCGAATACACGGCGGAGAGCGGACGAAGGAAGGCCCGCGACATCGCGAGCGAAGCGGAAGAGCGGCGTCGATTGCGGCCGGAGCCGAGCCGCGCGCCGTCGAACGCCGTGCCGAGCGCGAAGGGCGGAATGCACAGCGCAAAGCTCGAAGCGGAGATCAACGAGGCGGAACGGAAGCTGGCGGAGCTTGATGCCGCGCTGTACGAACCGGAGCAAGGCGCCGAGGCGGCATCTCCCATGGAAAGCATGGAGAAGATGTGGTCCGAGCGAGAGGCGCTGCAGGGGCGCCTGGATCGGCTGATGGAGCAGTGGATGGCGGAGCAGGGAGAATAGAGGGCGGTCAACCGGACTCCACGGGACGGCCGATTCGCTCCATTCAGAATGAAACGTATAAACGAGTCACGGGAATAGTAAAACACATGAGCCGAAGCCTCTGGAATTCCGGATGGCTTCGGTTCGCTGTTTGAAGAGCATTGTTGGCGATAACCCCTACTCGGCGCAGAAAAAGGCTTTTCGTAATCGGAAATCATTTGCAGAGCGGTTGCATTGTCGAGGAAGCATTTGTATACTGAGTGAGTTCATTATTGATCAATCACTTATAAGCAGGAGGCAAACAAACGATGGCAAAATCCGATACGACGTCGGTGAATCGCAAATCGGACATTATCTCGGCGGCGATTGCAATATTCGCGGAAGTTGGTTATTTTCGGGCTACGACGGCGCAGGTGGCCGAACGGGCGAGCATCTCGCAGCCCTACGTATTCCGTTTCTTCGCGACCAAGGAAGCGCTGCTGTTAGCCGCGCTGGAGGCTTCCTGGAATAGGGTAATCGAATCGTTCCGCAAGGTGGTAGAAACAACTGCACCGGAATTGCTGGAGACGGAGCTCGTTCAGGAGTACGTGAACATACAGATGAAGTACGAGAACGAGATGCTCTTGCAGATGCAAGCGCAGACGATTCGGGAGACAGCCATCCAGCAGACGATGCGCAGCGCCTACAAGGAAATCCGCGATCTGGTCCTAACGGCCTTCCGTGATGCCGGTGTGGAGAATGCAGAAGAGCGGTCGATGTTGTTCCTCGCACGGGGAGTACTGTGCAATGTTGCGGTCGCGATTAATCTGCCCGAATTGATGAAGGGATAAGGAGGGAGCGTATTCTGTAAATTAGTTATTGACCAATCAATAACTATCCGTTATATTGAATTCAGAGCTAGTGATTGATCAATCACAAATTATAAGAGCTGCACTTCTCCAGGGCGCAGTCGGTTATCGTGAGACGTTATTCAGCGCAGCCGTGTCTTTGGCAACGGGCCGTTCGCGCAGTTGCACCCGTATCGGGCATTATCGGCTATTTAGTTAGTGATTGATCAATCACAAAAAATACACATCCAAACTTTTATCGAAACGAGGTAGAGAAAATGCAAAAGTCGATGGTAATCGGAGCAAGCGGCGAGCTGGGTTCGGAGAATACGGTAGAACTCAATATTCAAGAGGTGGGTGAGGTTGATGTCGACCGAGACGCACCGGTGATCGTGCATCTATCCATTGAGATCAATGCCGCACCAGAGACGGTATGGAGGATTCAGACAGGCATTGAGCAGTGGCCGACATGGCAGAAAGACATCTCTAGAGCGCAGCTAGCCGGTTCGATCGCGGCAGGAAGCACGTTCCGCTGGGAGACTCATGGACTGGACATTGTCTCCACCATCCGCGAAGTTGTGCCGATGCGGCGTATCGTATGGGGAGGTCCGGCGCACGGAATCGTGGGCATTCATGCGTGGAGCATCACCCCCGCTTCTCAAGGCGTCCTCGTGCATACCACGGAGTCTTGGAACGGCCCGGCCGTAACAGCCGACCCCGGCGGCATGCGAGCAGCGCTCATATCCTCGCTTGCCGATTGGCTCTCCGCGCTCAAGACAACAGCCGAGGCAGCCAACTGATTCGAGGACACCTTTCGAAAGATTGCTAAAACAAAGAAGAATCTGATCAAGAAGAATCTGATCATGAGTAAGTGACTAATCAATTACATAAAGGGGCGATAACGTTTGGCTCGAAGAAAAAGCGCAAGACGACTGATCTCTATCGGACTGCCCTTGGTCGCGGTCCTGCTGATCGCAGCGGCGGTGACCACTTATTTTTGGCAGATGCGGCTTCAGAAGCCAGGTGAGGTTAACATGGCGGACATGACGGATATGGCCGGAATGGCGCATATGGAGCATATGGAGACAGCGGCGAAAAAGGCAGCCTCCGATTCCAAGGACAAGGACGGCATGTTGTCCTGTGCCGCAATCACGGCCCCGGAATCGTCGGCACCGATTCGAAAGTTCGATATAACGGCGGCACGTACGATACTGAAGCTGGATAACGGAGAGACGGTCGAAGCATGGACCTTCAACGGCTCCTCTCCGGGCCCCGAGCTACGTGTTAAGGAGGGCGACCGGGTTGTCGTAACGCTCCATAACAAGGACCTCGAGGACGGCGTTACGATTCATTGGCACGGGATTGCGGTACCGTGTTCACAGGACGGCATTGCGGGCGTTACGCAGGATGCCGTGCCGCCGGGAGGGCAGTTCACGTATACCTTTATCGCAGCATCCCCGGGCACGTATTGGTACCACTCCCATCAGATGAGCTCGATTCAGGCAAGCAAAGGGCTTCTGGGCGCGCTGATCGTCGAACCTAAGCAACGGCCGGTATCCGATCCTTCGACAGTGGAGGCGACAGCTCTCTATCAACAGTTGGGCTCTGCCATGCTGGTGAACGGAAGCGCGAATGGGCTGGCTGTCCCGGGCAAACGGGGGGAGCAAGTCAGGCTTAGGTTGATCAATGCGGGGAATGAAACGATGGAATTCGATGTCGATGGCGCTCCCTTCCGGGTCTTGGCGATGGATGGGCATGAATTGCACAGCCCCGGGCTGCTGGACGGAACGATTATTCCGATCGGAGCGGGACAGCGATATGATCTGCTCATCCAAGTTCCGGAGTCGAGGCAAGCCGTCGTCTACAGTCCCATGGCCGAGAGCTTGTCGATCAGAATCGGCAGCGGAAGCCACCCGCAGCATTCGGAAGGCGGGAAGCTGTTCTCGTTCGTCGACTATGGCATGCCATTACCTAACGACCCCGCCCCGAGCGTCGAGCCCGATCGGCATTTCGAGTTAAAGCTGGGCCAGACCTTGTTCGCAAAGTCGATTAACGGAAAGTCCTTCCACGAGATTCCCCCCATGACCGTGAAGGAGGGCGATCATATTCTCATATCGGTCTCTAACGAGGGCGGTGGCGATCATCCTTTTCACGTTCACGGGCATACGTTTCGCGTCCTGAGCAGAAACGGCGTTGCCTTGAAGGGCAGCCCGGTTTATCTGGATACGCTCCTAACGAAGAAGGGCGAGACCTATGAGCTGTACATGGAAGCCAACAACCCGGGCCTCTGGATGGCACACTGCCACAATCTCAAGCATGCCTCGATGGGCATGAGCATGATGCTCGATTACGAAGGCATCACGACACCTTATCGGGTGGGTACCAAGTCAGGCAATCTTCCGGATTTGTAAAATAGAGCACTCCAAAAGGTGAGTAACAGACTCGAGCGCATAATTAAAAGGAGACGTGATGATATGACGCAGATGAAAGCAATGGTAATTGGAGCGACCGGCGGGACGGGAATGGCAATTACGGAAGAACTAGTGAGACGAGGGATCGACACGATTGCATTTGGGCGCTCGCGCCAGAAACTCGTGCAGCTTGCCGAGCGGCTGGGCAGTCCCCCGAATCTGGCGCTTGGCGTAGGGGATGCTGCGCGCCCCGACGATATTGCTTCTCAAGCAAACGGAGCTGACGTATGGTTCCATTGCGCGAACGTTCCCTACCACGAGATGGCGAGCAAGCTGATTCCGCTGGGCGAGTCGGTGATGGAGGCAGCCGAGCGTTTGGCCGTCCGAGTCGTCGCGATCGACGGCATTTACCCTTACGGCCGGAGACAGGCAGAACTGGTGACCGAGGAGCACCCCAAGCAGCCCCATACTCGCAAGGGCAAAGTACGCTTGGACTATGAACGGATGTTGTTCAGCAAACGGTGGAAGAAGGCGAAGGTACTCATTGCCCGGCTGCCCGATTATTACGGACCAACGGCCAATGAGGCCTCCTATCTGGGCTCCACGTTGGAAGCCATCGCTGCCGGAAAGATGGCGTTCTACATTGGCAACATGCATACTCCCCGCGAATTCATCTATTTGCCGGATGCGGCTGCCATGATCGTCGAGCTGGCCGGCAGGGATTTCGCCTACGAGCAGAATTGGAATATCCCGGGGGCCGGGATGATTGCCGGAAGAGATATCGTTAAGCTCGCGCAAGCGTCGAGCGGCAGCTTTAAACCGGTCATTGCGTTGAAGAAGCTGGGCTTATCCTTGCTCGGAATCTGCCTGCCCGTCATGAAGGAAGTCGTGGAAATGCTATATTTGACCGAAGAACCGCTGACGCTAAGCCGCCAAAAGTACGAGCTTCATGTTGGTCCGGTCGTGGCAACGCCGTTCCAGGAAGGAATCGCCTCAACGATACAAGCATTGCAAATGAGGAGAGCAAATACCTAGCACGAATTAATGGGTCACTCACCAGGCGCGGTTCCTCAAGGTTTTGGGGAGGCTGCGTCTTTTTCTTCGCGGGTGCTTTCAAGTTTGAAGAAGAGTGGTTATCCTAAGGGGAGTAGACTGCAGCATAACGGATAGAAACCAATCGATGAAAAGGGAAGTGACGGAGAGCGCATGATCAACGCCGCACATATCATTCTTTACAGTACCGACGCGGAGGCGGACCGGACGTTCATCCAAGAGGTACTCGGATTGGCAGGCGTTGACGCCGGAGGCGGCTGGCTGATCTATAAATTGCCTCCTGCCGAGATTGCCGTGCACCCTACGGAGGGGCCGAGCAAGCACGAGTTCTACTTTATGTGCGATGATATCGAGGCGACTTTAAAGGAATTAACCGCCAAGGGCGTTACGATCTCGCAGCCGGTCAGCGACCAGCGCTGGGGACTGCTCGCCTCCATCAAACTGCCGAGCGGGGCCGATCTGCCGCTCTATCAGCCGCTCCATCCTACGGCCTTCGACCTGGAAGGTTGAGCCGAAGACGCATTCGCTTGCGATAAATCAAGAGCGGGCCATCCCGTCCCAGATGGCCTTTCTGTAAATCTAAGGAGTGACGGACATGGCGCGCGTGTTATTCATTAATGGCGGTTCCGAAGGACATATCAATCCCACGGTCGGCGTCGTGCAGGAGCTTGTGTCGCGCGGCGACGAGGTCGTGTACGTCTGCGTCGAAGCGTATCGGGAGCGTATGGAGAAGGCGGGAGCCTCCGTACGGACCATCGAAGGCCGGCGCTTTATCGAAGCCTTTATCTCGGGCGGACGAACGTACGTGCTCGAGAGAGCGATCGGGCTGCTGCTGACGGCGGAGGTCGTCCTGCCCAGCGTCCTTGAACAGATCCAAGGCGAGCGATTCGATTACATCATCCATGATTCCATGTTCGGCTGCGGACGGCTGCTGGCTCAGATTCTCAAGCTTCCCGCCGTCAGTTCCTGCACCTCGTTTGCGCAGACGCAAGCGTCCTTCGACGACCAGCTGGAGCAGTTCTATGCGAACGTCCCGGCGGAGATCGTCGAACCGATCACCGATCGCTTCGAAAGCCTGACGGCCAAGATCAAGGAAACCTACGGCGTAGAAATCCTCTCCCCCTACGAGGCGTTTTGCAATCCCGCGCCGCTTACGATCGTCTATACCACGCGCGAGTTTCAGCCTGACGGCGAGGCGTTCGACCGCACGTATAAATTCGTCGGCCCCTCCATCTCGGCGCGCGCATCGCAGGGCAGCTTCGACTTCTCCGCGATTGAAGGGAAATCCACCCTATACATCTCGTTGGGAACGGTCTTCAACCAAGCCGTTGATTTCTACAAGCTTTGTATGGAGGCATTCGGAAACACGGCGCATACGGTCGTGATGGCAGTCGGCAATCGAACGGCGCTATCTGATTTGGGGGACATTCCGAGCAACTTCATCGTCGACCATTACGTACCGCAGACCGATATTTTGCGTCATTCGAGGTTATTCATCACCCACGGGGGCATGAACAGCACCCATGAAGGCCTCTATTATGGGGTTCCGCTCATCGTCCTCCCGATCGGCGCCGATCAGCCGATCATTGCCGGGCAGGTTGCACGGATCGGAGCGGGCATGCAATTGGCTATCCAAAGCCTGACTGCCGATCAACTGCGGGAGGCAGCCGATCGCGTGTTAAGCCGCTCTTCGTTCAAGGAGGCGGCCGCCGCTATGGGGGAGGTCCTTCGCCAAACAGGCGGGTACCGCCAAGCGGTTGATGAAATCGCGGCATTTCGAAATCACCAGTCTAGCTAAAGCAAATCAGGTAGAGGCCACCCGTCGAAGGGTGGCCTTTTTGGCGTGAACCGTTCTCGGACATGACTTCATCCGCCGCGTGGCACACTAGTTATATCGCTGTTAGAGCCCAGTACAGAATTAATTTGAAAAAAAATAGACCGCAATGAAAAATATCGGGGCGCTCGATTGTATTACAAGTGAAAGGAGGTGCTGAGGTGTACAATTCATATGAGCTCAATGAATCTGTACGAAAGGCCTTGGAGCTATACTCTCAAAGCATGATCAAAATTGCCTTTGCCTATTTGAAAAACACGGCGGATGCGGAAGAAGTGACGCAGGAAGTCTTTCTCGCCTATTTGCAGAAACGTCCTGTATTCGAAAATAGCGAGCATGAAAAAGCGTGGCTGATTCGCACGACGATCAATAAAAGCAAAAACATGCTGAAAACCGGTTGGTTCAAAAGCAGGAATCCTGTTCCCGAGGACCTGAGCTACCTCCCCAGAGAAGAAAGCGAGGTTCTGCAGGCCGTGCTTGCTCTGGACAAGAAATATCGAATTCCGATTCATCTGCACTACTACGAAGGTTATTCGATCCAGGAGATCGCGGAGATCCTTCAGGCCAAGCCCGCTACGGTCGGAACATGGCTGGCCAGGGGACGGTTTCTCCTGAAAGAACAGATTGGAGGCCAGGGGGATGAAGAAGTCTGTATATAAATCCGCTATGGACCGCTTGAAAACAAGCGAAGATTTCAACGAAGCGACTTACGAGAAGTTGATGTCGGAGATGGACAAAACCGCACAAACCCATACAACTACAAGCAATCAAAAGGAGAGAGTGAAAATGGAAAACGTTATGAAAAGAAAGCTAACGGGTTGGACAGTCGGAATTGCAGCAGCTGCAGTGCTATCGGTCGGGGTATTCTCGATGCTGCCGCACTCGGCGACGCCTACGGCGCCTCCAACGACCAATGTCGGAACGAAGCCGCCGATCATGGGTAAAGTGGCCGTCAATATCGATGGCGTGATCTCCGAAGTGAGCGCGGACGGCAAGAGCTTCAAGGTCGGCGATCTGTGGGTAACCGTAACGGATCAAACCGCGATGGGCAGCAAAGAACCTACGGCAGCGAAGCCGACGGAAGAATTGCTCGGCAAAGAGTTCAAAGTCGGCAACACGGTATCGGGTTTCACTTCCCAAGACGTCAGCACCGGCAAAGTGACTGCGGACGTCATCTATAACAACATCGCGCCGCAGAAGGACGCGGCTTCGAACACGGCGATCAAGGGCAAAGCCGCAGCTAACATCGACGGCCAAATCACGGAAGTAAGCGCGGACGGCAAGAGCTTCAAGGTCGGCGATCTGTGGGTTACGGTAACGCCGGACACGCAGCTGGGCATCGATGGCCCAACGGCTGCCGCACCGTCCGAAGAGCTGCTGCAGAAGGAATACAAAGTCGGCAACTTCGTATCCGGCTTTACGACGGAAGACGTAAGCTCGGGCAAAGTGAACGCAACTCGCATCTACAACAACTTTGCAGCGCAAAAGTAATCGACGCACGGCTGCTGCTGCATCATGCGAGCCATCGGCCGGCGGCAGAATACGAGTGGAGTACGGAAGAAGAACCCTTAGCGCATGCAGGGGTTCTTCTTTGCGTCTTCTTTGCGTATTCATTGCGTTTTTATATCGTTTTCCTAGCAGTTTCTTGTCGTTATCCCCGCGTTTCCAACAAAGGAGGTGGCATTGCGCGGCGTAAAGGTTATTATGGATCTAGGTGAGATAAAATAAGGGTAGGGAACGATTACCTCCAAGGACAGGATAGGATAGGTTACATGACAGTTGAGCATAAACAGCGTTACCGCTTCAGCGAAGCGCCGATCTGGCAGATGCAGCGGGCGTATTACGAAGAAGTAGGCTTAAACGCGTGGAACAATGACAAGATTCCTCAATATGCGACCTCCAATCCTGTGATTGCCGGTGCCTATGCAGAGATGATATTCGGGTTTCTTCAAGATCGGGCCGGCAAGGAAGAGCGCTCGGCGTCGGCGTGGGAGCCGGTTCAAATCGTGGAGCTTGGCGCGGGAGCGGGCCGGTTCGCTTTTCACGTCCTTCACGAGCTAAGCCAATTGATCGACTACGCGGGGATCGCGCTGCCTTCGTTTCGATATATCATGACGGATTTGGCGATGAGCAACGTATTGGCATGGAGAGAGCATCCCGCGCTGCAAACTTTTATTGCCCGAGGCATGCTCGATTTCGCGGGATTCGATGCCGTTCAAGACACGGAGCTGAACCTGATCGTGTCCGGCGAAACCATTCGCGGAGGGGATTTGAAGCAGCCGCTGATCATCGTGGCCAACTATTTCTTCGATAGCATCCCGCAGGAGCTGCTGTACGTGAAGGAAGGCCGGATCTATGAGGCCGACGTGCTCATCGAGTATCCGGAAGGCAGCGATTCCCTTCAGACGGCCGAATTGCTCGATCGACTCTCGTTTCAATATACGCATCGGCATGCGCCGGAATATGAGCAGGAATCGTATCCATACCGGGATATCATCGCTCTCTATCGGGAGCAATTGGAAGATTCACATATCTTATTCCCGGTCGCCGGATTGAATTGTTTGGCGCGCTTGAACCGGCTGTCCCAGGCAGGCATGCTGCTTATTACCGCGGACAAAGGGGATCATTTGCTGGAAGACTGGGCCTTCATGGAACCGCCGGAGCTGACGCTGCACGGAAGCGCCTTCTCGTTAACGGCCAATTACCATGCCATCGAGCAGGTTATGAAGCGGGACGGCGCGCTCGCGTTATTCCCTCCGCATCATTATCGCAATATAAATGTGGGCTGCATCATCCAAGTGGACCAGCCCATGAGCTGCGTCCAAACCAGGCTGGCCTATCGCCGGGTGATCGAACGGTTCGGACCGGACGAATTTTTCAGCTTGAAGGAATGGATCGACCCCAACATAGCGGGTATGGAGCTGCAGCAGCTGGTAAGCTTCTGGCGGTTGGGCGGCTATGACGCGGAGTTCTTCATGCAGAGCACGGAGCAGATCTCGAGCCTGCTGGCTGAGGCTGCGGACCAAGAACTGCAGGACCTGTCGAGGGGCATAGAAATCATGTGGTCCTCGTACTACGAGATGGAGCAGCGGTACGACTTGGCGCTGGAAGCAGGCTTATTGCTGTTTGAGATGGACATGTATGCGGATTCCAAGCGGTTCCTCGAAATCTCCGTACGCAAAGACCGGGAAGAGATCGTATCCACCGTCTATTATTGTCTTGCGATCTGCTGCTTCGAGATGGGCTTGGAGGATGAGGGGCTGCAGTACACGAGAGAATTAATCAAGCTGGAGCCGGATAACGAAGAAGCGTTAGCGTTGATTCACAGATTCGAATCGGTATAGATCGGCGGATTACAATCAGATAGACGACGTTCATGAGCTGAAAACGACCTTCAATTCGGCTGCTCGATGACGGATGGATAATTGTTAAGGCAGGCTCCGCGCCTCATCTAGTGTATAATGCTAGTAGGAAGCCCCCGCATGGACGGCGGCTGAACGAAGGAGAGCTTATGACATTCGAACAATTGCAACTTATTTCCCCTATTCTTAAAGCGTTGACCAAGGAAAATTATACGGAGCCGACGCCGATTCAAACCCAGGCGATCCCGCCGGTACTGGCAGGCCGCGACATATTTGGCTGCGCCCAGACGGGAACCGGCAAGACGGCTGCGTTCTTGCTGCCGATCCTCCAGCTGCTGAGCGCGAAGCAGGACCGCCCGAACGGCAAGCGCGTTATCCGCTCGTTGATTCTGACGCCTACGCGAGAGCTGGCGATTCAGATTGCCGATAATTGCAAAGCCTACGGACGTTTCTTGAACCTGCGCAGCGCCGTCATCGTGGGCGGCGTCTCGCAGCGGGCGCAGGAGCAGGACCTCGCGCAAGGCATGGATATTCTGATCGCAACGCCGGGCCGGCTGATCGATCTCATGAATCAAGGTTTCGCCGATCTGCGGCATGTGCAGATTCTGGTGCTGGACGAAGCCGACCGGATGCTCGATATGGGCTTCATTCACGACATGAAGCGGATTATCGCCAAACTGCCCGCCAAGCGGCAGACGCTGTTCTTCTCGGCGACGCTGCCGAACGAGATCAAGTCCCTAGTGGACTCGCTGCTGACCAATCCGGTGAAAGTCGAGATTACGCCCGTCTCTACGACGGCGGAGCGCATCCAGCAATCGCTGTACTACGTGGACAAGACGAATAAACTGCCGCTCTTGATCGATATCATGCAGGACAAATCGATCACCAGCGCGCTCGTCTTCACCCGTACGAAGCGCGGTGCGGACCGGATCGTTCGCGGTTTGACGAAGGCGAATATCACCGCGCAGGCGATCCATGGCGACAAGTCGCAGACCGCCCGCCAGACGGCGCTGAACAACTTCAAGAACGGCTCGACGCGCCTGCTGGTGGCGACGGACATCGCCGCACGGGGCATCGATATCGATGAGCTGTCGCATGTCATCAACATCAACCTGCCGAACATTCCGGAGACGTACGTGCACCGGATCGGCCGCACGGGACGCGCCGGATTGAGCGGAATCGCGATCTCGTTCTGCGAGCACGAGGAAATTCCGTTTCTGAAGGATATCGAGAAGCTGATCAAGCAGCGGATTCCGGTCATTCAGGATCATCCGTATCCGCTGACCATGACGGAGCCTGCTCCGGTGCCGGCCATGGCGGCCAAGGCCGGCAGAGCGCCGTCCGGTAACGGTACGCCGCGCGGCAACGGCGGAGGAGCACCACGCGGCAACGGCGGCGGCGCTCCGCGCGGCAACGGAGGCGGTGCTCCGCGCGGCAAAAGCGCAGGCGCTCCACGCGTAGGCGCCTCTGGAAGAGAAGGCGGCAGCGGTGCAGGCACGGGTTCCGGCGGCAGCAAAGGCGGATTCCGGGGAAGACGGCCCGTTGGCAAGTAAGCAGTTCAGGATCGCTTGAATAAGTGCATGCATGATAGGTGAGGGTTACCTGATGGACGGTTGATATGACCGCCGGGGTAACCCTCTTTTTTGCGTTGGCCAAGGGGTGATAGGTCCTCTTCATCGGGGACAGGCTAAGGAAGGAAAGCGCATGATTGCGATCGATCGGTCCATGCTCCTGAAACGGATGGCCGGCCTTGCCGTATACGTGAATAAGCGATGATTCGTTCAGCTATCATTTCGATATAGCGAGGAGAGGTACTGGTGGATTCACTTTGGTTAGAGTACGCTTGGGCATTACTGATTCTTATCGGACTGGAAGGCTTGCTGTCGGCGGACAATGCGCTCGTATTGGCGGTCATCGCCAAGCATTTGCCTGAGGATCAGAAGAAGAAAGCCATTAATTATGGGATTCTGATGGCATTCGTTTTCCGTTTCGCCGCATTGTTTGCCATTTCCTTCATCGCCAACGTCTGGCAAATTCAAGCGATCGGAGCGGCTTACCTGCTGTATCTGGGGTTAAAGCACATCATCCAAGCGCGTTTCGGCAAGAAGAACGAGGATGTTCATGAGGACGTTAAGAAAGATGCCGCGGGCAAAGCATTCTGGCCGACCGTAGGCAAAATCGGCCTCGCGGATCTCGCCTTTGCGATCGATTCGATTCTCGCGGCGGTCGCGCTGGCACTGGGCCTCCCGGATTCGCCGCTTCGCGATTTCGGCGGCATGGACGGCGGGAAATTCCTGATTGTCCTGCTTGGCGGGATCGCGGGTCTCGTTTTGATCAAATTCGCGGCGACATGGTTCGTCAAGCTGCTTGGGGAGCGGCCGGCGCTCGAGACCACGGCTTATGCGATCGTCGCATGGGTCGGCGTGAAGCTTGCCGTCATTACGCTGGCGCATGAAGATATTGCGGCGCTGGATCACGAGTTCCCGCACAGCACGACCTGGACCCTAATCTTCTACGGCGTCTTGATCGCGATTGCGCTGGTCGGATGGTTCACGCCATCGAACAAGAAACAGGTACAGGTGGATACGAATTAGAAGAATCGCGGGCGGAGCGCAGTAATCGCGATACGGCGGGTGACGGTACCGGAATGCTGCTGTTATACTAGGTGAATAAGAAAACCGCTGGACATGGACAAAACGGAAGCAGTAACGACAAGAGACATTTCACGAAGCGTGAAGGGTCTCTTTGGTCTATGGTCGTTGGTTATTCGGGCAGCCCGGGGGAGGCGATGAACATGAAAGAATTCGAATACGAATTCGCGGAGAGCCTGTATTATACGGCGTCGGAATTCGAGAAGAAAGGCGGCATCTGGCCCATCCGCGCGGGCAGAAACCAAGCGAAGCCGGGGTACGCCATCGGGCCGAAAATCATCGAATGCTACTCCATTCACTTCGTCGCGGAGGGGGCCGTCGAGTTCGAATTCAAAGGCGGCGCGGCGACGCTCGAGGCCGGCGACCTGTTCTGCCTGTACCCGCATCATAAATACCGCTACGAGCTCGGCAAAGGGGGAACAGCGCCGCTGCGCATGTACTGGCTTGCCTTCAATGGCCCCCAGGCGCCTTACCTGCTGGATCGTCTCGGCATAAGCCGCGAGCGGCCGTACCTTCGCGGCCGGTTGACGCCGGATACGGAAGCCGCGCTTCAGGAGACGCTTCGTTTCATACGGAGCGGGAACGCCGGCGAAGAGTGCCTGTTATCCGCCTCCATCTACCGCATATTCGGAGCGCTGCACGATCCATCGGCCTGCGAGCAGTCGGACAAAGGCGAAGAGAAATGGACGGCCAGAACGCTTAACCATATGCATACGCATTACATGGAAGGCATTACGGTCGCGGACGTCGTGCGGGTGGCCGGCGTCCATCGCTCCCATCTGTACGGCGAGCTGACTCGCCTTACGGGCATGGGGCCGCAGCAGTATCTGACGAAGCTGCGCATGGAGCGGGCCGCCGAGATGCTGCAGCTGCGGGCGTACAGCATTACGGAAATCGCGTTGTCGCTGGGGTACCCCGAGCTGTACTCGTTCTCCCGTGCTTTCTGCAAGCATTACGGGATGCCGCCCAGCCGCTATCCGCGAGACAAAGGGATGGACTAGACAAAATGACAATTGCCGACTAGACATTCTGGTATTTTATCGCGCTGTCGATCGAATTAGAATTGAGGTATGCCAAAGGGTAAGGGCGTATTTCTGCTTACATAGGGGAGTAAATAGGTGTGAATAATAAGTAAACTTTTTGCGGATTCCTCAATTTACGAGTGAGTGAAAGGAAGTGCGCCGTGCCACGCAAACGCAAGAATATATTGCTCATAACGAGCGACCAGCAGCATTGGAACACGCTCGGATTCCGTAACCCGGAGGTGTCGACGCCGAATCTCGACCGCCTCGCGTCGCAAGGGACGACGTTCAGCCGTGCCTATTGCCCGAATCCGACCTGCACGCCGACCCGATCTTCCCTCATTACCGGCCAATATCCGAGCCAGCACGGCGCGTGGACGCTCGGCACGAAGCTGTCCGAAGCGCAGCATACGGTCGGCGAGGACTTCACGGCCGCAGGCTATCGGACGGCGCTTGTCGGGAAGGCGCATTTTCAGCCGCTTGCGTCCACGGAACAATACCCGTCCAGCGAATCCTATCCATTACTTCAGGACCTCGATTACTGGCGGACATTCACCGGGCCGTTCTACGGCTTCCAGCGCGTCGAGCTGGCGCGGAACCATACGAACGAAGGGCATGCGGGGCAGCATTACGGGATATGGCTGGAGGATAGCGGCTGCGACAACTGGCGCGACTACTTCCTGCAGCCGGCGGGCACGATGGATCCTGCGGAGAAGCATACCTGGCGAATCCCGGAGCAGTATCATTACGACGCCTGGATTGCCGAGCGGACGAACGCGCTGCTGGCGGAATATACCGAGAGCGAAGAGCCGTTCTTCCTCTGGTCCAGCTTCTTCGACCCGCATCCGCCGTATCTTGTGCCCGAGCCGTGGGACACGATGTACGATCCGAACAAGCTCACGATTCCGGCCGTTGTCCCGGGCGAGCATGAGGCCAATCCGCCCCACTTCGGCATGACGCAGCAGCGCGACCCGGATTTCTCGGCTTACCTCGAATCGGGCAAAGGCATCCACGGGATGCATTCCCACCTGCACGACGATCATGAGCTGCGGAAGAACATCGCCGTCTATTACGGCATGATCAGCCTGATGGATAAGTACATCGGCACGATTCTCGATCAGCTGGAACGGCTCGGGCTGGCGGACGACACGGTCGTCGTGTTTACGTCCGACCACGGGCACGCGTTCGGTCATCACGGCCTCATCGCGAAGGGGCCGTTCCACTACGAGGACTTAATCCGCGTGCCGATGATCGTCCGGCATCCGGAGCAGCGGGAGCGGGGGCAGGTCTCGGACGCGCTTCAGTCGCTCGTCGACTACGCGCCGACGTTCCTTGGCCTTGCAGGCTTGCCGATCCCGAACGCGATGACGGGCCTTGACCAAAGCGCGGTATGGCAGGGGGAGCAGACGCGACTACGGGACCATATCCTGTGCGAGAACCATCACGAACCGACCGCCATCCACTTGAAGACGTACGTGGAGGATCGGTACAAGCTGACGGTCTACTATAACCGGGAATACGGCGAGCTGTTCGACCTTCATTCCGACCCCGGGGAGCTGCGCAACCTGTGGAACGATCCCGAGGCGGCGGAGCTGAAGTCCAGGCTCTTGCTTCGTTACATCTGGGCGGAGCTGGGCAAGGAACCGATGTGGATGCCTCGGGTCTCGGGAGCGTAGGATAACGGGTGCGTCATGTGCATGAGTGATTAAGATCGCGCATTGCGCCGTGAAGAGATGACCCTGCAAGCGGGTCGTCTTTTTTATTCGCAGGTACGGTGTCGGGTCGATGTCGCGACATGGATCACGCTCGTCGCCGGCATCCATTTTGCAGCGCCGAAGCTTCAGGTCGCGAGCAGCGCGATTACGGGAATAGGCTCCGGCACGAGCTGGCCGAGAAATTTCGTGATCGCGCTGATTGCCGAGACGATCGCGATTCAGCCTATCGCCCGCTATGCGATGGTCAGGCTGCATGGCGCCCAAGAGAAGAAGCTGCGGGCGGGGCAATCGGTATAGCAAGACGCCAGGTTATGGTCTGTACGGCTTGCACCTGTACGGCCTGCACACGCAAAAAGAACCCGGAGCCGGGTTCTTTTTTTTGGACCGCGATTCCGTCTGGAGCGGATTAAGCCTTCGGCAGCCCATGCTGAACTCGAACGGGCCGGACTTCGAAACGCTCGCGTCGCATTCCGGAACGATCGATCAAACGTTCAAATCAAACGTCAGGCAGATCTGCTCCAGGAACAGCTCGGGCGAATAACCGCGTTCCGTTCGCTGGAACGAGTACGAGTCGCTGCTCAGCGCCATCAGGAGCATATCGGCCTTGAAGACGCTGTTCGGACGGGCCTTCCCGGAATCGGCCATCTCGTCGAAGAGATCGACCAGCAGTTGATGAAGCTCGAGGTAGAGCGGGCCATGGGTGCGCGACCGTGAACGGTTGGTCGTCGTGGATTCCTCGACGCCCGCGAGCAATTGGGACTTCTTCTCCCGAAAGCGGATGAAGAGGTTCAGAATGCCCTTGAGTCGCTCGATCGCGGGTTCCGGCTTGTTGTCGTTCAAGTACGCTTCGATATTATCGAAGAGGAGAATGATGTTCTCCTTCATCAAGTCCGTGCATAGTTCGGCTTTGTTGCGATACCGGCGGTACAGCGTTCCCGGGCCGATCTGCGCTTCTGCGGCAATTTGGTTCATACTGACCTGTTCCACGCCCTGCTGCTCGAATAGCCGAAGCGCCGCATCCAAGATGCGCTGGCGGTTCTCCGCGGCATCGCGTCGTTCGGAACGCGGCGGAGTTGACTGCGAATCAAACATGATAAGGCTCACTTCCTCGCATACGGAGATCGATGTCTTGACAAGCGGAGATGTCTCCGTTTATCATCAAGTGGAGACGTCTCCGCTTGATTGTAGCATACGACATAGGCGGGTACAACAGATGCGGAAAGAAGGCTTTAGCCGTGCCGATATGGAAAAGGAATCTAATCGTCTGCTGGTTCGGCATGTTCGTGACCGGCATAGGCATGAGTCAGATCGCGCCCGTATTGCCGCTGTTTATTAAGCATCTCGGCGTTCAGGATTCGGGTTCGATCGCCGAATTATCCGGCATTGCGTTCGGCGTGACCTTTATCGTTTCCGCGATTTTCTCCCCGATCTGGGGAGCGGCAGCAGACCGGTTCGGGCGCAAGCCGATGCTGCTGCGAGCCAGCCTCGGCATGGCGGTCGTGATCGGATGCATGGGCTTCGCCCATCATGTTTACGTGCTGATCGGGCTGAGATTGGTGCAGGGCATCATCACCGGTTACGGCACGGCCTGCACGAC
The DNA here is from genome assembly GCF_009909195.1 of Paenibacillus sacheonensis. Lineage (GTDB taxonomy): Bacteria > Bacillota > Bacilli > Paenibacillales > Paenibacillaceae > Paenibacillus_Z > Paenibacillus_Z sacheonensis. The sequence continues at coordinate 127,983 of NZ_JAAAMU010000008.1, read as the reverse complement.
CCTAATCGCGACGCAGACCGATAAGGAGCACGCAGGCTATGCGCTCGGGACGCTGTCGACGGCAAGCATCGCGGGCTCGCTGCTCGGACCGATGGTCGGAGGATTCGTGGAAGAGAATTTCGGCATGCAAAACGTATTCTTCATCACGGGGGCGATGATGTTGATCGCCTTCCTGACGACGGCGTTATTCGTCCAAGAAGCGTTCGCGCGCCAAACGAAGCAAGTTCAAGGCGCCAAGGAAATCTGGGCGTTGATACCCGAGAAGAGCCTGACGATCACGATGTTCGTGACGTTCTTCGTCTTGACGGTGGCCCTGTATTCAGTGGAGCCGATTATTACCGTCTACATCGCCGAGTTATCCCATAATCTCGGTCATGTGGCGCTGATCGCGGGCATCACGTTCTCGGCTTCCGGGTTGGCGAATATCGTGGCCGCTCCGCGGCTGGGCAAGCTGTCCGACCGAATCGGGGCGCATAAGGTAATGTTGTTCGCGCTCGCAGCGGCGGGCATCATCTTCATCCCGCAAGCCTTCGTGACGAGTCCTTGGCAGTTAATGGCGCTACGGTTCTTATTAGGGCTGACATCGGCGGGACTGACCCCCGCCGTCAATATTTTGATCAAGAAAATAACGCCGACGGCCATCACGGGCCGGGTGTTCGGCTTCACGATGTCGGCCGGGTACCTGGGCGTCTTCGGCGGGGCGGTCCTCGGGGGCGAGGTAGCGGATTGGTTCGGCAGCCGGTACGTATTCATCGTGACGGGCATGCTGCTGCTGGCGAACGCGGCATGGGTGTATCTGAAAGTGTTCAAGAAGCTGCAGAGCCGCCAAACGGCGACTGCCGCCCGCTAGCCGCCGACTCTCAACCGCGAATTACGAACCATCAACCACCAAACGAAAGACAAGGAGCGCGGCATGCATGCAGATTAAATGGTTCGGCCACTCTTCATTTCTGTTGACCTCGGACGCCGGGACGAGGATTCTGATCGATCCCTATTATAAGTTTCTCGGCTACCGCATGCCGGTACCGGTGGAATCGGACATTGTCGTCGTCACGCATAATCATGGCGATCACAATAAAGTCAAAGCGGCATCGGGCGATTACCTGCTCGTGAACGAGCCGAAGGCATACGGCCGCGGCGATGTGCGCATCGACGGGTTCAAGACGTTCCATGACAAGGTGAATGGGAAGAAGCGCGGGCCGAACATTATTTTTCGTTTCCAAATCGACGGCTTGACGGTCTGCCATTGCGGCGACCTGGGACACTTGTTGACGGCGGAACAAGCCGAAGCGATCGGCAGGACGGACGTGCTCATCGTTCCCGTAGGCGGAAGGATGACGCTCGATGGAGCGGAGGCCGCTCAAGTGATGCGGCAGCTGCAAGCGACGGTGGCGATTCCGATGCATTACCGCACGAAGGCGCTAGGCCTTCTGGGGAAAATCGTTTTCGCGAAGGCGGATCCATTCCTGACGGCTGCCGGTACGCGGACGACGCCCGATGTGCCGCTCCTGAATGTGTCGAAGGACAGCCTGTCCCAGTATGCCGGCGTCGTAACGATGCGGTATAACTAATAGCGGCATGCGAAAGGGAACTTTGCCGGTGAACTGCCTGCTGCCCAGGACGATATGGCCGCGATGCTCGCGAACGGCGTCCGTGATCCGCAGGATATCGCTCGCCAGATACTGTCCGTCGCTGTTCGCGCAGACGACGCCCTCCCCGCTGCCGCACTGCCCCATATAATCGTAATGATCGTCATGCTGCGAGCCTCCTTCTTTTTTAGGACTCGGGAATGTAGATAATATCGCTGACGCCCCGTTCATTGCCTTTGCCCAGCGGATCGTTCGCCACTCTGCCCATGAAATACATCGTGGACGAGCCGCCGCCGTCGAAATTATAAGCCTCCCCGGCACTCAGTTCATGGAATAGATTCGCGAATTCGGTCAGCGTCATCCCCCGGCTGCAGCCGCTCTTTCTGCCATCAACCACGATGAACAGAAAGTGATTCGGCGCCATCATACCGGTACCGGTGCGCGGATTGGCGTCTTAAATGGAATGATTCCCGAAATTTTTATCGATTCTCACACTTCTGAAATCGCCCGCGATCTCGCCGTTTTCGATGAGAATCGGACCGGAGGAGAAGTGTTCGTGACGCCCCCGGCCAGCAGTGCGTCCGAAGAGGGTTCCTCTTCTTTATAGGGCTGGAGGGTGCCGCTCTCGAGCAGCGCCAGGCCGTCATGCGCAGGATATTCGCGGCATACGGTGCCGTTGCGTATGATGACGCTGTCGTTACGGAAGCCGTAATAATCGCCGTTGATCGCGAATACGGCATTGTGGCTGGCCGCGATCGTCGATGTGTCTTCGACGGTATTGGTCCCGAAGGGGTTCTTGGCGAATGCGGTCAGTAGATTGCTGTTTTTGTCGAATATCACATCATCCGTGATAACCGGAAGGGGCGCGATCTTGCATGGAGAGCGGAATCGCGGAGGCAGGAGTTTGAAGACGACGAAAAGGGGGCTCGCCATCCGATGGATGGCACGAGCCCCCTTGCTGCGTAACGCGAATGATATTATCCCAATAACTGCAGCTCCTGCGTGATCATCAGCGCTTGCGTGCGGGACGAGACGCCGAGCTTATCGTAGAGCCGGGAGAGGTAGATTCTTACGGTGCCCTCGGACAAGGCGAGGCCGGCCGCGATTTGTTTATTGGTCGCCCCCTGCCGGAGAAGCCGCAGGAGGTTGCACTCCCTTGCGGTCAGCCTCTCGGCCGGCTGGGCATCTAGACGAGGGATTGGCGCGTGCGTCTCGGGGAACAGTTCCAGCAGCCTGCGGACATAGCCGTGCATCGCATCCGGAGAGGAGCCGGCGGCTTGTTCGCCGCCTCGGGTCAGATAGGCCGCCAGCAAATCCGCCATCGCCGGTCCTTCATCCAGGAAAGTCCGGACGTAACCGAATTTCTCGCCGATCGCAAGCGCTTCGCGCAGGTATTGCAGCGCGGCGCCGGTTTGCCCGCGCTGCGCTTCCAGCAGAGCCTGCAGGCATGAGATCTCCGCCAGGCTTGAATAGAGCTGCTCCCGTTCGGATTGGGGCCGAAGCTGTTCGAGCAGCCGAAGCGCTTCGTTCTCTTGCCGCTGTTTGCCCAGCAGGCGGCATAACGTCAGGAACGGGAACTCTTGATTGAACGCCGGCTTGGCTGCGGCGTTCAGGCGAAGCGCGGCCAATTCCTTCTTGGCTAGCGGGATCCGCTCTTCCTGCATGTAGATCCGGGCCTTGAACGCGCGCAGCGCGTCGATCCAGTGAATGTCAGCCGACGGGAGGCCGGCCAATTCCGAGAGCGCCTCGTCGATGCGATCATGGGCCAGCTGGCTGCGGCCCACGGCTAGATGAATGCGGGCTTCCGTAATGCGGAGCGGAACGAGCAAGCCGGGCGTTTGCCTGGCGGCCGATGACTTCCGAAGCGCGGCGAGGAGCTCTCGGCAATGCTCCAGCCGATTCCACTCGTAGTAGCCTTCGCACAAGGATTGCTTCACGTACAGATGAATCAGGGACTCCTGCCAGCCGTGGGATTGCAGAACGCCCGTGAACAGGCTGCCGATCGTTTCCGTGTCCTGCGATAGCATGCCTTTCAGACCGAGGGCCGTCCGCCGCACGAGCGGTTCGGTCGTGTTGTAGTTAAAATTGTAATAGGTCGGGTCAGCCGGAAGAATGCGATCCAGTATGCCTTCGGAGAAGGCGAACCACCTGCCGAAGTCCCCGTTCGAGAAGACCAAATTCGACGTCACGAAGAGAATTCCACTCTGCAATTGCTCCCATCTCCCGTTACGGTCAATGCTTTGGCAGGCGCGTTCAATGCGCGACAGCTCCTGCTCCGCTTGTCCAAGATTCCCGGTCAGAACGAGCACGAAAGCGCGAAGGAGAGACAGCTCGAGTGAAATTTCGGTCTCCGCCGGCATGCGCTGGAACCAGTGCAGCGCCGTCGCCAGTTCGCCTTTGCCCAGCACGGTCGGAATATGCCGCTCCAAATAAACGCGCATGCCGACGGAATCCTCCGCCTGCGCGGCATGTCCAAGAGCCTCCTCCATCATGCCGCGCGCGGCGAAGCACTCCCCGGCCAGTCGGTTGGCTTGGTTCCATACTCCTGCATTCTTCGCCAGCTCCTGCAGAAACTGCGCGAATAGATGGTGGTAGCGAAACCAGCGGTTATGGTCGTCGAGCGGAATCACGAACAGATTCAGGCTTCGGAGGCGTTCCAACAGCATGGCGCCGTTCTCCCCGGTGACGGCATTGCAGACGACCGCATCCATCCGGTCCAGGACGGAGGTTCGGAGGAGAAAGCCGTAGACGTCCGCGGGCAGCTTGGAGACGACCTCGTGAACTAAATAATCGGCGACGTTCCGGTGATTTCCTTCCAACGAATCCAGCAGACGGGAATGCGGAGTCCCCGCGTGCAGACTTATCGAGACCAGCTTCAGCGCCGTGATCCAGCCTTCCGTCCGAAGCGTCAATCGTTCCGTCTCGGCATCCGAGAGCTTCGGCCCGGGCAGCGCGTCGAAATACGACGCGGTCTCGCGCGCCGTGAAAGAAAGCTGCGCGGCGTCTATGGCATGAAAGTCCCCGTTGGCCAGCCACTTGACGGTCGGAAAAGGCAGTTCGGTCCGGCTGGCAAGGAGCACGTGCGCGGTTGCGGGCAAATAATCGATGAAATAGGAAAGGCTGTCGTGGATGCGCTCATTATGGATGCGCTGATAATCGTCCACGATCAGGATGATCTCTTCCGCCGGCGCTTCCGAGAGCGAGTACAGTTCATTCAGCAGCGCATCGAGGAAGGTATGGATGGATACTTGCGGCAGCGCCTCGGCCAACCGGAAGATCCGCTGCCCGACCGGTTCGGGGACGACGGCGGCCAGCGTCCGGACGATATACCGCCAAAAGCGGACATGGTCGTTATCCGTCTCGTCAAGCGAGAGCCAGGCGGGAACGCGCTGCCGATCATGCGCCCACTGCGAGAGCAGCGTCGTCTTCCCGTAGCCCGCGGGCGCGGACACGAGCGTAAGCTTGCCTTTCAACCCGAACGTAAGAGCCTCATGCAGCCGACCACGCGCGACAGGGGCTTCTTTCAGCAGCGGAAGGGTGGTTTTGGCTTTTAATAAGATGGGGGATGGTTCGTGCATCATGGAGCCCTCCCATATTGCGACATATGCTTGCAAGAAGTAGCAATCAATGGCTTTATTATACGAAATAACAAGCGGAAAGTTAACATTCGTCAATCGTCACGCGTCGAATGAGCTCGTAAAATGGAGGTGGAAGCAGAAAACGGACAGATTGACGGAGGTAAAGCATGTCGATGCGACTGAACAAAATCATACTCGCGCTTGTTGTTTTATGGGGGATTATTCCGGCGGCTCCCATGAAGTTCGCGCATGCCGATGCCTATCTCACGGCTCCGCAGCTGGCCACGGGTTATTACCACAGCACCGTGCTGCTGAGCGACGGATCGGTGTGGGCGTGGGGGCGCAACGATAGAGGGCAGCTAGCCGCGAGTTCGGGGACCTACTCGGCGAAGCCGGTGCAGATCAAAGGGCTGGACCGCGTCAAGCAGATCGCTTCCAGCATTATGAGCACGTACGCGCTGAAGGAAGATGGAACCCTGTGGGCATGGGGGTTGAACGAAAACGGACAGCTGGGCGACGGCACGTTGGAGAATCGCGCGGCGCCGGTACAGGTAAAGGGGATAAGCGGAGTAACGGCCATATCGACCGGTCTCGGTTATCATGTGCTCGCTCTCAAGAACGACGGCACCGTATGGGCATGGGGACGCAACGATAACGGGGAGCTGGGCGACGGGACGACGACGCAGCGGCAATTGCCGGTCCAGGTAGCGGGGTTGACGAACGTCGTGGCGCTTGTGAATGCCGGGTATCACAGCCTGGCGCTGAAGTCGGACGGAACGGTCTGGGCGTGGGGCCGAAATTCGTACGGGGAGTCCGGAGGCGGCGTGTCCGCAGACCGTACGGTCCCTTACCAAGTGGCGATCGATGGCGTGAAGGCGATCGCCGCGGGCGATCATCACAGCATGGCGGTGAAGGACGACGGGACGGTCTGGACGTGGGGCAGGAATACCTACGGAACGCTGGGCGACGGAACCGCCGTAAACCGGGTATCGCCCGTGCAGGCGGTCGGGATCGACCATGTGAAGAGCGTTGCGGGCGGCACGCATTTCAGCTATGCCCTGAAGGACGACGGGACGGTCTGGAGTTGGGGAATTAATAATTACGGCCAATTGGGCGACGGGACGACGTCGACGAGGCTGAGTCCGGTGCAAGTAAGCGGGTTGACGGACGTGGTTTCCCTGGGTGCCGGCGGGTACAACGGCATCGCGATGCAGTCGGGCGGGGCTATATGGGCTTGGGGCTATAACGGATACGGCGAGCTGGGCGACACCACGAGAGAATCGCGCAGCATCCCTGTTCGCAACGCGGCGAGCGTGGATGTGACGCCGCCTGCCATCGCGAATCCGGCGCTGACGGCCGCCAACATTACGGAGACCGGCGTCACGCTGTCGTGGGCGCGAGCGACGGACAATCTCAGCAAGCAGGCAGAGCTGCAATACCAGGTCTACCAGATCAGCAGCCGGACGGCGGTGACCGTCAGCGCCGTTGAAGCGGGCGGCGTCCGGATCGGAACCTACACGGCGGATATGGATACGAAGCAAGTCACGGATCTCTATGACGGTCAGACCTACAACTTCACCGTCATCGTGAAGGACAAGGATGGCCGGAAGAGCATTTACGATAAAATAGCCGTTCGAACGCTCGCGATTCCGACATACGCCGTCACCTATCATGCCAATGGCGGCACGGGGAACGTGCCGACGGACGATTATGTCTACTACGAGAACGAGCAGGTGACCGTGCTTGGGGACAGCGGTCTGACTAAGCCGGGGTATACGTTCGCAGGGTGGAATACCCAAGCGGACGGGGAAGGAACGCCCTATGCGGCGGGATCCACGTTCACGATTGGTGCGGAGGATGTCGAGTTGTACGCGAAGTGGACGGCGAATCCGACGTACGGCGTGACGTACGACAGCAATGGCGGAACGGGAGAAGCGCCTGTCGACGGCAACGCGTATGAGCAGGGCACACAGGTAACGGTGCTTAGCGGCGACGGTCTGACGAAGCCGGGGTATACGTTCGCGGGCTGGAATACCCAAGCGGACGGGGAAGGAACGGCCTATGCTGCGGGAGCTGCGTTCAGCATGGGAGCGACGAATGTTGAGCTGTATGCGAAGTGGACGACGAATCCGACGTACAGCGTGACGTACGACAGCAATAGCGGAACGGGAGAAGCACCTGTCGACGGCAACGCGTACGAGCAGGGCACGCAGGTAACGGTGCTTAGCGGCGACGGTCTGACGAAGCCGGGCTATACGTTCGCTGGCTGGAATACCCAAGCGGACGGGGAAGGAACGGCCTATGCGGCGGGAGCTGCGTTCAGCATGGGAGCGGCGAATGTTGAGCTGTATGCGAAGTGGACGACGAATCCGACGTACAGCGTGACGTACGACAGCAATGGCGGAACGGGAGAAGCGCCGGTCGACGGCAACGCGTACGAGCAGGGAGCGCAGGTAACGGTGCTTAGCGGCGGCGGTCTGACGAAGCCGGGGTATACGTTCGCGGGCTGGAATACCCAAGCGGACGGGGAAGGAACGCCCTATGCGGCGGGATCCACGTTCACGATTGGTGCGGGGGATGTCGAGTTGTACGCGAAGTGGACGACGAATCCGACGTACAGCGTGAGGTACGACAGCAATGGCGGAATCGGAGAAGCGCCGGTCGACGGTAACGCGTACGAGCAGGGAGCGCAGGTAACGGTGCTTAGCGGCGACGGTCTGACGAAGCCGGGGTATACGTTCGCGGGCTGGAATACCCAAGCGGACGGAGCAGGAACGCCCTATGCGGCGGGGGCTGCGTTCAGTATGGGAGTGGCGAATGTTGAGCTGTATGCGAAGTGGACGACGAATCCGACGTACAGCGTGACGTACGACAGCAACGGCGGAACGGGAGAAGCGCCTGTCGACGGTAACGCGTACGAGCAGGGAGTGCAGGTAACGGTGCTTAGCGGCGGCGGTCTGACGAAGCCGGGGTATACGTTCGCGGGCTGGAATACCCAAGCGGACGGGGAAGGAACGCCCTATGCGGCAGGGGCTGCGTTCAGCATGGGAGCGGAGGATGTCGAGTTGTACGCGAAGTGGACGCCCGATTCGGATGAGAGCCCAACGGATGGCGACGGCGAAGGCGATGGCGGCGATGATCCCGGAGACGTTCCGACAAGCCCGCCATCTAGCGGGTATTCATTGGAAACGGCTATGGGATTGCAAGTGACCGTGAACGGGGAAAGGCATGACTTAATCGGTACGCTGTCCATGACCAGGTCAGATCAGCGAACCTCTATGGCAGTAAGCGTGGATGCGGCTGCATTGCAGGCCCAGCTGGATCGTACGGCGGCAAAGCCGGAGGTCATCGTTGCCGTCGAACAGGACGTCGATGCAATAACGGTCGCGTTAAACGGGACTGTCGTCAACGGGCTTGCCGGCAAACAAGGGACCGTAGTCGTCCAGACCCGGAACGGGAGCTGCAAGCTGCCTCTGGATCAGCTTCTATTCGATTCCTGGACGGCGGCATTAGGCGAGCAGCGACCAGAACCGTCGGATATAACCGTTCAAATCGGCATCGCCAAGAGCGATACTGCCCAGCTTGCGGGGCTAACGGACGCAGCACATAAAGCTGGAGTGACCCTGAGCGGTTCCCCCGTGGACTTCGAGGTAACGACTCTTTATCATGGCAACAGGCTGGAAGCACCTGCCTTTCATGCCTATGTCGAGAGGGAAATTCCGCTTCCGGACGGGGTGAGCGCGGACGGCCTTGCTACGGCAGCGCTCATGGATCCGGATGGGACGCTGCGCCACGTACCTACGCGGTTCGTGATTGACAGGGATGGGAAAGCGGCGGCCATCGTGAATAGTCTGACCGACGGCGTCATTGCGCTGATTGCCAACAAGGTGCAATTCGCGGATGTCGCGGCCCACTGGGCCAAGGACGAAGTAAACGACATGGCGGCGAGAATGGTGACGGGCGGCGTCGACCAGCGGCACTTCGATCCGGATGCGCCGATCACGCGGTCTGAATTTGCGGCCATTCTCGTTCGCGCGCTCGGCTTGCCGGAGGCCGCGGCATCCGCTTCGTTCTCGGATGTGAGACGCGGCGCATGGTATGACGGCGCCATCGCCGCAGCCGTGGCATACGGGCTGATTGAAGGCTATGCGGACGGAACGTTCCGCCCCGCCGGCTCGATTACGCGGGAGGAAGCGATCGTCATGATCGATAGGACGATGACGCTGATCGGGCTGCCCGCGAATGTGGACGAAGCGGAGGTCAAGGGCGTATTGGCCGGATTTGCGGACGGCGCGGCCGTCCGCGCATGGTCCGGTCAGGCGGTCGCCGCGGCCGTAAAGAACGGGCTTATCCAAGGCTCCCGGGAGGAGCTCGCGCCTGAGCGCGACATGACTCGGGCAGAAACGGCGGTCATCGTGCGGAGGCTTCTGCTCCGCGCCGGTTTGATTACCGATTAACCATTCGAGAGGCGACCCCCCGCGGGTCGTCTCTTTATTTGCGTTGCGCGCTGGATCCGCATAAGAACGCCGCCGCTTCGCAATATCCGACAAGTTCAAATGAGAGAGAACTAATGTTGCGTGGGACTCTGGCATGATGCTTGCTAACACTTCGTATGGCAAAGTAATACTATGGAATGCTTTTGTTGTTGTGACGTGCGTTGGCGGCTCTAAGGCTTGACCAAAAATCGAATTCCAGGAGGAAAGCAACGATGAACTATCATTTCTTCGTAGGTAACGATAACGGTAACAGCGAGCATGACTTGGTGATTGACGGCAGACTGATCCAACAGCCCAATGTGAATTGCCCGGTGGACGAGCTGCCGTGGAGGGAAGAGCAGGCGCCGGAAGGCTTCGTGAAGCAGCTGCAGGACCATCTGGTCGTGACGGTGGACTCGCCTGCGGCAAGACCGGGCATGTACTACGTCGGCAAATTCGCGCTGGAGAGTGGCGAGATTATCGATAATATCCAAATCGGCATCGATTCCAAGAGCGACATGGACCTGCCGATCGTGAATACGCTGGCCCAGATTGCCGCCGTGGCCGTGCAGAAGGCGTATGAGGAGGAGAAGCAGATTCCGCCTCAGATCGACGTCGAAGTGGACATGGCGACCGCCCTGCCCGTCACGCAGCATACGGATGAGAGCTCGGCCAAGTTCGAGAAACGGTTTACCTCCGGCTCGCATCATGTGACCGTGCATCTCGGCATCCAGCGCGTAGCGGTGAAGATCGTATTCCAGTTCGTGAAGGTCGTACCCGAAGCGACGCCGGTTATTTTCACGCTGCAGAAGGATGCGGCCGGGAACTGGAGGGAAGGCGACATCTTTGCCGAATTTTCGGCAGCATACGGCATCGAGAAGAAGTTCAACGGCAGCTACTTCAAGGATAAGCGTATCCTGCATGTCGACATCGGAGACGGCTCTACGGAATATCCGATCACGGAGGGCAATCGCTTCCTGCGGCAATTCGTGCATGGCAGCCACCATGGGGCGGGTTATGCGATCGAAGAGGCGTTGCAGGAGTTCAATCGGCTGATTCATCTGCCGGACAGCCCGAGGCAGTTCTTCAGCGACGTGCTCAAGAACCCGAAGCATAAGTACCATGCCAGGGCGCTCAAAACCTTGCGCCGGCCGCTCGAGAGCCAAGTGAAGCAGATCGTGCAGCATGTGAAGAAGCAGCTGACCAAAGCGCGCAATGAGATCGACCTGATCTGCGTATACGGAGGCGGCAGCATTCTCATGCGAACCGTGCTGTATCCGAATTTGAAAGCCCTTTGCGATGAACGGGAAATCAAGCTGCTGTATATTCCGGCCGATTATGCCGTCGAGCTGAACGCGGCAGGACTCGATGCTTTCGTGCGGGGCAAAATCTTCGATGCGCTGAAGCATAAAGCGGATGTGGAACAGCCGGCATAAGGGGCATGCCGAAGCACGGATATAAGTTCTATGGAACCGGCAGGTGATGATGGCGATGAAGAAGACCAAGCTTCCGGGCGGCAATATCAGCCTGAAGACGAAGAAGACGGAAGATCCGCAAGTGATGGCGTGGTTGAATGCGCAAACGAACCTGATGGATTCCCTCCGGTATTTGGTGGAGAACGAAATCAAGCTGCATGGCATCCGGAATTTGCAGTCATATATCCCGATGGAACGATCGGGCCTGCAGGAGTGGCCGGGGGCTCGGGCGGCAGGGGAGCCGCCTGACAGCCGCGCGGTAGTGGCGTCGGCGCGCCAGCAGCTGGCCGCTGGCGCGGAAGAGACCGCGGAATTCGACGCGTTCGACGCAGCAGCGGAAGCGGAGGCAGAGTCAGACGAAGAGGCGGAAGGGTCCGATACTTCCTCCGAGCCTGCCGCGGAAGAAATCGATGACGAGGATATCGAGGCATGGAGCTGAGTGCAGCCCTTTAGGCTTATACGAATTGGATGCTAGCAGTGACTGAATGCCATCATGTAATGCCGAATAACAAGAGGTTTTTTGTCAAGTAATACTTTGTAATCCTAAACGTTACTTAGACATACTAGGTATTACTTAGTGGTATTTAGAAATACGCGACTACACTCATTCGGGTGATGCCGGGTAATTCTAAGTTATACGAAGTAATACCAAGTGATGCAAAGTAATGCTCGGAAACGCTCGGTAGTACGAAATAATACTGCGAAAACTAAGAAATATCCAAAGCCACTCCTAACAAGGGGTGGCTTTTGATTTCTATAGTAAGGCATCTCAAAGTGGAATTATGCATCCAGCAGCTGCAATGCGCTGAAACTGTCAACATGATTTTGACGCCGCAAAGCAGCACTGGACATGCATTTCCGCGCTGGCAACCTAAGGTTGCGGGGGGACGTAACTAGAAGTAGCTTTACTTATGGCCGTCCGTTTACTAACAATGTGGATGTAGAGCGCAGGAAGGGGATTCCGAGATGATCTTTGGTGAGAAGCTGAAGAACGAACGAAAGAACAAAGGCTGGTCGCAGGAGGAATTAGCCGAGAAGCTGTTCGTCAGCCGGCAGTCCGTGTCCAAATGGGAGAACAATCAGAATTACCCGAGCATTGAAATCATCATCAAAGTGAGCGATCTCTTCGGCGTCACCATCGACGAACTATTAAGGAGCGATGAAGAATTGACCAAGAAAGTCATTCATGACGGCAAGCAGTTGGCCTATCCCAAGCTGAAATGGATGTTCGACGCGTTGTTCATGCTGGGCGTCGTGCTGCTGGCGGTCAAACTCGGCGCGCTGCTGCTCAATAGGATTGCCGATGCGGACATTGATTTGGCCGGCAACTTATGGCTGCTGAATATCGGTCCGCTCATCCTGATGATCGGAGGAGGAATCGGCTCCGGTATCGTGAAAGAAAAGTATAAAGAAGGGTAGAGGAGAGGTTTGCCTTAGGAGGGGCTGTTTCGGAGTCTAGCGCGGCTCGGGGCAGCCTTTGCTATTGAGATCGTATATCCAGAATATGAGCCGATATGGTATAAAGGCTATGGCAGCATGAGGGATTCGCAGGCGGCGCAAAGCGATGCATATGACCGTTGGGGGGAATCGAGTTGTTAGCTTGGCAGTGGACAAAGGTCGAAGCGGGAATTTGGAAAGGGACGGTTGGGGTTACGGAGACGGTGACGCCGTTAAGCGCGGCCGCCGTGCAGCCGAAGCGGGATGCGCTGGAGCGGATGGGCGACGCCGCGATGCCGTTGTTTCCCGAAGCGATCGAAGCTTACGTGTCTCCTGAGGGCACGGTTATCCAAATGCCGCTTCAGGAAACGGAACGCATCTATGGATTCGGCCTGCAGTTCATGCGTACGAATCACCGCGGACGCACGCGGCATCTGCGCGTCAACAGCGACCCGAAGGAAGATACGGGCGAGACGCACGCGCCCCTGCCATTCTGGGTGACTAGCGAAGGGTATGCCATCCTGATCGACTCCGCCCGGCCCCTTACCGTCTATGCCGGCTCGGCCGTGAGAGTAGACAGCAAGCGACCGCCGGCGGCCAAAAATCGGGTGGATGACGCAGACTGGATGGCGACCCCGTTGTCGGACACGCTGGAGGTCCTGATTCCTTACGAGCAAGGAGCGACCGTCTATCTATTCGCCGGCAGCGCCTCCGGGGAGCGGAGCGAATCGTCTCTGCTGGACGCCGTGCGCCGATATATTCTGTTCAGCGGGGGAGGCGTTCTTCCGCCGCGGTGGGGGCTTGGATTCTGGCACCGCGTCTCCATCCATGCGAACGCAGAGGAGACGCTGCGCGAGGCGCGGCAATTCAGGGAACGGAATATACCGTGCGACGTGATCGGCTTGGAGCCGGGCTGGCATTCGCATGCGTATCCGGTATCTTACGAATGGAGCGAAGAGCGATTCCCGGACCCGGAGGCGTTCGTGCGGTCGATGGCCGAGGAAGGCTTCCGCATTAATCTCTGGGAGCATCCTTACGTGTCTCCGGAAGCGCCGATCTATGAGGAGCTGCTGCCTTATGCCGGCACGCATTCCGTCTGGTGCGGCATCGCGCCGGACTATACCTTGCCGGAAGCGGCGGCGATCTTAGAGCGGCAGCACGCGCAGCGGCATGTGAATATCGGCGTCTCCGGTTACAAAATCGACGAGGTCGACGGCAGCGAGCTTACGGGCAACTCCTGGATGTTTCCGGCGCAGGCCCGATTCCCGTCCGGGCTCGACGGCGGGCGGATGAGGCAGATTTACGGCCTGCTCATGCAGAATATAACGGAGCGCGCATTCAAGAAGAAAAACGTGCGTACGCTTGGCCTTGTCCGCGCTACGAACGCCGGCGGCGCCTCCAAGCCGTACGTACTCTACTCGGATCTGTACGGCCACCGCGAATATGTGCGTGCGCTTTGCAACTCCGGCTTCAGCGGGCTTCTGTGGACGCCCGAGCTGCGAGAGGCGGATACGGCGGAGGAGTTCATCCGCAGGCTGCAGACGACCTGCTGCTCGCCGCTGGCCATGCTGAACGGCTGGGCGAGCGGAACCGCGCCGTGGTCCTTCCCCGAATACGAGAGCATCGTAAGGTCGACGATCGAATTGCGCATGCGGCTGATGCCGTATTTGTATTCGGCCTTCGCCGCGTACCGCGAAGAGGGGATACCGCCTTTCCGTGCGATGGCGCTCGAGATGGGACGCCCATGCGAGAAGCAGCCGACGGATCAGGATCTCGGCCAGTTCGATTCTTCTTCCGCGCCGTACGGCTTGTACGGGGAGGACTTCAGCATCGACGACCAATATATGATGGGGGAGAGCATCCTGGTCGCCCCATTATTCGCTGGAGAGACGTCGCGGGACGTTTATTTGCCGCCGGGAGACTGGTTTGAATTCCACACCGGCGTTCGGCATAGGGGCGGGCAATTCATCGCGTATGCGGCAGGGCTCGACGAGATTCCGCTCTTCGTCAAAGACGGCGGGATTATTCCGCTCATGCCCGTTCGCCCGAGCGCGCCGCGGCCGGGGGAGAAGGTGCCGCTGGAGGTTAGATGCTATGGCAGCAAGCAATGCGTGTTCCGGCTGTACGACGACGACGGGGAAACGACGGCCCATGAAGCGGGCCATTGCCGCTGGATCGACCTGCATGCGGACGGCACGAGCGTCATGCACGCGGAATTATCGCAGAGAGCGGACGATCGGGCGTTCACGTACGGAGAAATGAAGTGGACGTACATGCAATCGAATGGATAAGCATGGCGCCTCGGCAGCCGAGATATCCTCTACACGAGCATCTTTGAAGCGCATCGCGCTTGAAGGATGCTTTTTTCTATTCCCGCCGGCAGTCGGCCGTCTTGGACTTTGGTCCAGCACGGACTCGACTGCGGTCCATTGCCGCTCCTAACCTGCCGATCTATGATGAAACAGTGACTTTCGGTTAACGGAATCGCAGGCAAAATGAAGCGCAATTGGAGCTGATGAAATGGCAGAGTTAAGTATGGGTATAGGCAAGAAAAAGAAGCGGACATGGAAGCGGATCGGAACGACGATCGGGGCTCTGATCGGAATCGTGATCGTTGCTGTCGCGGGCAGCTATATTCATCATAAGGTGAAATTAAATCAAGAGGCGAGGCTGTTTCAACCGCTCGGCCGGATGGTCGCCGTCGACGGACATCAGATGAGCGTATATACGGAGGGCAGCGGCCCGGCGACGCTGGTGTTTCTGGCGGGAGGCGGTACGGTATCCCCGATTTTGGACTTCAGAAGCCTGTATTCGCGCTTAAGCGATGCATACCGGGTCGCTGTCGTGGAGCGGGTGGGATATGGCTTCAGCGAAGCTGCGGATGTTCCCAGAGATCTGGACACCGTGCTGGAAGAGACGAGGGGGGCCTTGCGCGCCGCGGGCGAGAAAGGTCCGTACATCCTGTTCCCGCACTCGATGTCGGGATTAGAGGCACTGTATTGGGCGCAGAAGTACCCCGAGGAAGTGTCGGGGATCGTAGGACTGGATCCGGCGGTTCCGGGTGCGTATGCGGATGCGAAAATCCCCAACAAACTGCTGCTGGAGCTGTTCTCGTTCGGAGCGAAGACGGGCATTACGCGGTTCATTCCCGCGCTTGTCCAAGGCGAGCCGGCCCATGAAGCGGGCACGCTGACGGCGCATGACAAAGAGATTTATAAAGCCGTCTACTACCGCAGGACGGAGACGCGGCCGATGATAACGGAAATCGAGAGCGTGAAGGATAATGCCCGCCAGGTAAATGAACGGCCCCTGCCGCAGGTTCCGATGCTGTTCTTTACTTCGAACGGCAAGGGAACGGGAATCGATACGGCAGATTGGCAGCATTATCAGATCGAATTCCTAACCCATGTCAACGACAGCGAACAGGTCGTGCTCGATTGCGGACATTATGTTCAGGATTTCAAGTACGAACAGATCGCGCGCGAAAGCAAGGCCTTCATCGAGCATTTGATGGCGGGTAGTGACGCCTCAGAGTCGGATGAGGTCTAGCGGGATGCTATAAGCGGTGTTGGAGCGAAGGGGATTTCCTGACCAGGGGAATCCCCTTTTTGTTTCTTCTTCTTCTTCTTCTTTCTGCTTCGACTTCTTGAAATCCACACCAACGGCGTACACATTTGTATACAAGAGTTATGAGTATGCAAATGTATACGCGAAGCGGACCGCATACGCCAGACCTCGGTCACGTAACCCGGTCGAATGATCTAGATTACGTCTGTCGGATTCGCGCATAGATTACGGATCTCGGACCGTATGTCTCCGAGGGGACAAGACCGCAATTACTAATCCGATGCATATGGAAAATAGGTGTGGAAATGCAACTATTCCGCATGAAAAATTACAAATAAAAGGAATAAGTGCAAAAATGCAACTACTATAACCATAATCGTCATATGGGAGCAGAAACCTTGGGAATAAGTGCATATTTGCATCTATTCAGCCGCGAAGGCATGTGCCGCTGCGAAATAAGTGCATATTTGCACTTATTAATCGTTCTCGACGTCGCGCGCCGTGGCGACATGGGCAACTAACGCGTTCACAGATGGCCTAGCCACGTGACCGCGAAGGCCTCGTCCAGTGTAGAAAACGCGAAATAGTCGCGGCAGCCTGCCCTCAGACGGGACCTAGATAAAGTCCGATCAATGCGCGGATGTGCGTCCGATACCACAGCTCCCAGTCATTTGCATGTAAATAATGCACATGTTCATGCGTAATTGGCTTATGCTCCTCGAACGCAGCCCCGCCCAGCACGAATCGCATATAAGGCGCTTCTCGCAGGGAGGAACCGATCCAATCCCCGAGCGACCCGATTTTGTCCGAATCTGTAACGGATATGGCGACGATGGAGACGCGCTTCTTGCGCATCATGTCCAGCAGGCCGCCGAATGGCGTGTCCGGTCCGAGGTAGATGACCTCCGAACCCTTCTGTCTCAAGAACAGGCTGAAGAGCATCAGTCCCAAGTGATGGCTTTCCCCTTCGGGACAGAAGGCGAGCGTCACCGGAAGCGCGGCATCCACCGGGAACACGCGGAAGAACGCGCTGATCCGGGACATCACCAGCTGAGAGGCAAAATGCTCCTGCGCCACGGTAATCACACCCGCTTCCCATTCCGCTCCCGCGCGGTAGAGGACGGGGACGAGAATGCGATGGAAGACCTCGTCGACATCGCACATCGAGAAAGCGTAATCGACCCACTCGTTCGCTTTGGCCGAATCGTAGGCAATCAAGCTTTCGTAGAGCCGATTGATCGTGTTCGCATGCGCAGGCGCGTTAGGCGGTTCTTCCTTGGACCGGGACACAAGGTCCGCGGCCGGCTCCGATTGCCGCAGCAGACGAACGGCTTCGCTGATCTTAAGCCCGTTCTCATCGAGCTGCCGCTTCAGGAAACGGAGCGTGAGAACATCCTCCTCGCTGTAAATGCGATGTCCGCCTTCGCTGCGGCGGGGAGCAATCACCCCGTATCGATTCTCCCATGCGCGAATGGTGACCACCTGCATGCCCAGCAGTTCGGCTACTTTCTTAATACTATACATCCGATAACCCCTTCCATTGGGATTATTATACATAACCTCTACGGTTGTGACTATATGCAGTCATATCCATCTGTTATCGCGGAAGAAACTAGAAAAAACTTGCACATATTGTATAGGTTTTGTACAGTTGAGGTTAATAACTATACATAATCGCTACGAAACTGGAAAGGTGCAGGTGATTCCATAAATGAGGGAAAGCAAGTCGGTATCGGCCGCGTCCACGCAAGAACTGGATCGGGAGAGCGTTCTCGCGGCCATCGAACAATCGCTGGCGATGATTCAATTCGATCTGCAGGGATATGTGCTGTGGGCCAACGATAACTTTGCCATGGCGCTCGGTTACCGTTCCGAAGAGCTGATCGGGATGCAGCATCGCAGGTTCTGCACGCCTGAGTTCGCCGCGAGTCCGGCATATCGCGATTTGTGGGAAGGGCTGGGGAACGGAAGGGCGTTTCAGGACAAAATCATGCGCGTTACCAAGGACGGCCGCCTCATATGGTTAGAGGCGGCTTATATGCCCATCATGAATGAACATGGCCAAGCGCAGGCGGTTCTGAAGATCGCGACGGATATCAACGCCAGGGAGCAGGCGACGACCAAGATCACCGGCGAACTGCTGCATATGTCCGAGGAACTGCTGTCCCGGGCGAACGAGGGGATCGCCAGGAGTCAAGAAGTGGAATCCGCCATCGCCAAAGCCGTTCAAGGAGCCGGCGGCAACATCGAGTCGCTCCTGCAGCTTGAGCGGCAGATCGCTTCGATTCGGGGAATCGTGCGCACGATTCGCGAAGTGGCCTCGCAAACGACTCTTCTCTCGCTGAACGCTGCCATCGAGGCCGCGCATGCGGGCGAGCACGGCCGCGGCTTCAACGTGGTCGCAAGCGAAGTCCGCAAGCTGGCGGCGCAGGTTCAGGAAGCGGCCAAGGAAGTCGGCGGCTATGTGGAAGGAATCATCGCGCATGTGCAGGAGATGGCCCAGGGAACGAAGCATTCCCAGCAAGTCGTTGCCGAGAGCCAGCACCGCATCCGGCTGGCCCTCAACGAATTCATGAGCATCGGCGAAGCCTCGCGGCTTCTTGATGCGCAGGCCAAGGAATTGGGCGCCGCGATGGGCTGAGGCTGACGGGGTATTGCTGCCCGTTCGGACGGGGGACAACCGCCGACAATGAAATTTCGACATGCATGTTAAGCCTAGCAGTGATACAATATGTATCAATAGAGGCGAGGCGCCGTGCAGACTCGGTTGACCGCTTCATTGGCTGGCCTGCAGATGAGCAGAGGCTTGCCGGTCTGGCTGGCGGCGTTACCTTGCTTCGATGCCATGGCAACGGATACCGGCCTTCGCATGCAGGCGATTGAAGAAGCGAATCTTTTGCCGCGATGCTGTACGACACGGATATTCTCCTCTTCTACGCGTACAAGCTCATCCTGCCGCTGATTCTGCTGACGCTGGTCCGTCGCGTGAACAGGCCTTCGTTCATTGCGAAGGGGGTCCTTCCCGTAACGATGCTCTATGGCATCGTGGCCGTCTACCGCATCGCGTGGCTGGTCATCGTCTTGACGGGCTGGCAGTAGGGGTCGCGATCAAGCGGCACAAGAAAACAGAACCGGCTTCCCCGTCTCCGTACGGGGAGCCGGTTTTGTCTTGGAGGAGCGGCTAGGAAGCGCATCCGCTGGAGGACTATGAGGCTGCAGCGCGAATACCTATAGAGGCTTGATTATTCTTGTTGGAGGTGGCGTATGAAAGCGCTGTTCATCGGAGGAACGGGAATCATCAGTTCCGCGATCACGAAGCAACTATCGGAGACCGGGTGCGAGCTTTATCTTCTGAATCGAGGCAATCGTAACGAAAGTCTGCCGGCCAACGTAAAGACCCTGCAGGCGGATATTAACGACGAGGCACATGTCGCGCGGCTCATCGAGGACTTGTCGTTCGACGTAGTAGCGGACTTTATCGCCTTCCGGCCGGAGCAGCTCGAGCGGGATTATCGGCTGTTTGCCGGCAAGACGAAGCAGTTTATCTTCATCAGCTCGGCTTCGGCTTACCAGAAGCCGTTGTCCGATTACCGGGTATCCGAGAGCACGCCGCTCGCGAACTCGTATTGGGAATATTCCCGCAACAAAATCGCGTGCGAGGACTACTTGATGAAGCAGTATCGGGAGAACGGGTTCCCGATCACGATCGTGCGCCCGAGCCATACGTACGATGAGCGTTCCATTCCGCTCGGCGTCCATGGCAGCAAGGGCTCTTGGCAGGTCGCGAAGCGCATGCTGGAGAACAAGCCCGTTATCATCCACGGAGACGGCACGTCCTTGTGGACGATGACCCATAACGGCGATTTCGCGAGAGGTTTCATCGGGCTGATGGGCAATCTGCATGCCATCGGAGAGTCCGTGCAGATCACGTCGGACGAGACGCTGACCTGGAATCAGATCTACGCCGCGATCGCGGACGCGCTCGGGGTGAAGCTGCAGGCGGTGCATGTGTCGTCGGAATTTCTCGCGGCAAGCAGCAGCGAGGATTATACGGGCGGCCTGATCGGGGACAAGGCGAACTCCGTCGTGTTCGATAATGCGAAGCTGAAGCGGCTCGTGCCGGGATTCGTCGCGACGACGCGCTTCGATCAAGGGATCAGAGGAACGGTGGAACATATTCTGGCACATCCGGAGCTCCAAACGGAGGACCGCGAATTCGATGCCTGGTGCGATCGGGTAATCGGGGCGCTTGAAGGAGCGCTGGCGGCGATTAGGGAATAGCGGGGTCAACCGCAATCTCTCGAAGCCGCAGATATAGTTAGATTTGGGGAGCCGATTCCGGGCTCCCCTTTTTGCGTATCCGAAACCCTATACGATTCGACCAGAAATCAAAGGATTGTCTTCTACTGGCGCAAAGTCGGTTCTTCTACAATAAAGACACGACAGAAGCAAAGAGGGTGACGTCATGAGCAAGGTCGATCTTGCGATAGGGGGAAAAGCGGGTCCGGGCGAGCGGCCGCGTGCCGGAGAGCGGGCGCGCAAGCAGACCGGAGGCGCCAAATGGAAGCTGATCCGCGGCAATCTCGATATGTACGCGCTGCTGATTCCGGGGTTGATCTTCCTCCTCTTATTCAAATACACGCCGATGTACGGCATTGTGATCGCGTTTCAGGATTTCAACATCTTCGGCGGCATCAAGGGCAGCGACTGGGTGGGGCTGGAGCAGTTTCGGAAGCTGATTCACTCGGAAGAGTTTCTGCAGGTGCTCGGCAATACGCTCCTGATCAGCCTCTACAAGATCGTGATCTTGTTTCCGATCCCGATCGTGCTCGCGCTGCTGCTGAACGAAGTGCGGCGCATGTTCTTCAAGCGCACGATCCAAACGATCATTTATTTGCCCCATTTTCTCTCGTGGGTCATCATTTCCGGGCTGTTCCTGAATATCCTCTCGCCCTCCGGCGGGCTGGTGAACGAAATCATCCGCTCCTTGGGCGGGCAGCCGATATCGTTCCTGACGGACAACCATTTCTTCCGCAGCGTGGTCGTCTTCACCGCGGGCTGGAAGGAGATCGGCTGGAACGCCATCGTCTTCATCGCCGCGATCGCCGGCATCGACCAGGAGCAGTACGAAGCGGCGGCGATCGACGGCGCCGGACGAATCCGCCAGATGGCGTCGATCTCGCTGCCGGGCATGCTGCCCACGATCATGCTGATGTT
This sequence comes from Paenibacillus sacheonensis, assembly GCF_009909195.1. Taxonomy (GTDB): domain Bacteria; phylum Bacillota; class Bacilli; order Paenibacillales; family Paenibacillaceae; genus Paenibacillus_Z; species Paenibacillus_Z sacheonensis. The sequence goes on along the minus strand of NZ_JAAAMU010000008.1, from coordinate 106,645 downwards.
CATTCTGCGGATCGGGAGCCTGCTGGAGGCGGGAACGGAGCAAATCCTCACGATGTACAATCCGCTGGTGTACAAGAGCGGAGACGTCATCGGCACGTTCGTGTACCGCATCGGGCTGGGGCAGCAGGATTACAGCTTCAGTACGGCGGTGGGCCTGTTTAATTCCGCGTTCGGCTTCCTGCTGGTCGTGATCGGGAACATGCTCAGCCGAAAATTTCTGCAGCGCAGCATATGGTAGGAGGCGATCGGGATGCGCGGTAAAAAAACGGGCGATTACGTGCTGGACGCCTTCATTTATATCTTTCTAACGGCGATGGGACTCATTACGCTGCTGCCATTCGCCAACGTATTCTCCAAATCGATCAGCGAAGAGTGGGCGATCGTGGCGGGCAAAGTCGGCATTTTCCCCGTCGGGTTCCAGCTCGATACGCTGCGGTACGTGGCGACGAACAACCAATTCCTGCACGCGCTGTTCATCTCGGCGCTCGTCACCGTGATCGGAACGCTGGCGTCCCTGCTCATTACGGCGATGACGGCGTACCCGTTATCGAAGCGGGAGCTGCCGGGCATGGGCGCGATCATCGTGCTCTTCATCTTCACGATGATGTTCAACGGCGGCATCATTCCGAATTACCTGCTCGTGCGGCAGCTTCACTTGATCGACAGTCTCGGCTCGCTCGTTCTGCCGGCGCTCGTTAACGTGTTCAACCTGCTGGTGATCAAGAGCTATTTCGAAAGCCTGCCGCGGAGCTTGGAGGAGTCCGCCCGGCTGGACGGGGCGCGGAATTACGCGATCCTGTTCCGTATCATCCTGCCTCTCAGCGGGCCCGTCCTCGCGACGATCGGGCTGTTCTACGCCGTGTATTACTGGAACGATTATTTCAACCCGATGCTCTACATCAACAGCTCGTCCTTGAAGCCGCTGCAATTGTACCTGCAGGACATCGTCATGAATGCCGACGCGTCCTCGGCCTTGAGCGCCGACGATCTGATGAACGTTCCGGCGGAAGGCGTGCGGTCCGCGACGGTGATCGCGTCGACGGTTCCGATCCTGCTGGTCTATCCGTTCCTGCAGAAATATTTTATCAAAGGCGTACTGATCGGCTCGGTCAAAGGGTGAACCCGGGCATGCGTTAATTCTTGCGGGGATGCTTGCGAGATTAATGATATATATTATATTTAGGAGGGTCATGCAATGCGCAATTATAAGAGATTAGGGATGGTTACCGCCATCGTCGTGCTGCTCGTGGCAATGATGGCGGCCTGCTCGTCCGGCAATAACGGCAACGGCGGCAGCAACGGGAACCAGGATGCGAATGCCGGCAATCAAGCGGCGAACGGGGAGAACGCGGCTTCCGGGGATGCGTCCAAACCGGAATTGAAACGGCTGGATGTCTGGCAGAACGAAGACTACAACACGTACCCGGTCGCGAAAATGCTGGAGGACAAAACAGGCTACAAAGTGAAATACGACATGCTCCCGCAAGACAAACCGTCCGAGAAGCTGAACCTGATCATGTCCTCCGGCGAACCGTACGATCTCGTTTCGGCCAGCAGCGACATGGCGCTCTATTCGGACTATGCCCAGAAGGGCGCGCTCGTCGACCTGCTTCCGCTGATCGACAAGTACGGTCCGAACATCAAGGCGGCGATCTCGCAGCCATCCATCGATGCGCTGAAGGTCGACGGCAAGCTGTACGCGATTCCGACGGCGGTCACGTATGCCGTGAACAGCAGCATCCTGATCCGGATGGACTGGCTGGAGAAGCTGGGCCTGCAGATGCCGACCACGACCGAGGAACTGACGACGGTATTGAAAGCGTTTAAAGACAAGGATCCGGGCAGCAACGGCAATCAGAACGTCCCGCTCACGATCCGCGGCGATCTTCCGATGCTGGATAACATCGTCGGCGCGTTCGGCCTGCCGAATGCATGGAACGACGTGGACGGCAAGCTCGTGCCGCGCGTCCTGGATCCGGCGTACAAGGATTACATCGCCTACATGTCCGACCTGTACAAACAAGGACTGCTCGACAAGGAATTCGTCGTCAATAAGGACGCGACGGCCAAAGAGAAATTCTCCAGCGGGAAAGCGGGCGCCATCATCGTCCACTGGGCCGACATTCCGACGATCTCCGATGCGATCGCGAAGACCGCGCCGGACGCCAAGTTCGCGTTCGTGCCGGCGCTCAAAGGACCGGCGGGCAAAGCAGGCTTCGCGGCGAACTCCGGCTTCGACCGCCTGACGTTCATTCCGAAGGCTTCCAAGCATCCCGAAGACGCGATCAAATGGATCAACGCCAGCCTGGATCCGGAGACGTTCAAGGACCTCGCGATCGGCGAGGAAGGCAAGCATTTCAAATTCGAGAACGGCGCGTATACGCCGATTCTGCCGATCTTCACCGATGAGCGCAACTTGGCGAACAACTACATGGCGGGCACGGACGAAACCAATTATCCGCTCTACTGGCAGGCCCGCGTGCGCAAGAGCCCGGTGATGTTCGAAGCGTTCGACTTCCTGAACAACAAGCAGCCGGACAACGTGAAGATCCCGAACAAGCTCGGACTGGCACCGTTTATGCCGGAATACGCGAAGGACAATCTGCAGCTCGAATCCATGGTCGGCGACTACACGATCAAGCTGATCGCGGGGGCGGAATCGCTTTCCGGCCTGGAGGCATTCCAAGCGAAGTACAAGGCAGCCGGGGAAGAAGCCAGCGCGAAGGAAATCAACGACTGGTACGCAGCAACGAAATAAACGTCGCAAGCGGCGGCGGCTCGCCTCGGGGGAGCTGTCGCCCGCTTGAATTGAGAGGAGTCCTATTCATGGAAAGCACTCATTATTCGTTTAACCGGAACGTCGAAACCTATTCGCATTCGGATGTCGTCGTCATCGGCGGCGGGCCCGCGGGCACGGCGGCGGCCATCTCCGCGGCCAGAAGCGGGAAACGGGTCGTGCTGCTGGAGAAATCCGCGCAGCTCGGCGGCATGGGCACGCTCGCGAACGTAAGCATCTTCATGCCGGTCGGCAACGTGACGGGCATCTACCGCGAGCTGATATCCGAGATGCTGGCGGAATACCTGCCGGAGGGCCATGATCAATCCATCGCGCCGCAGTACTCGCCCTTCCTGTTCCGGCAATATTTTAACGAGAAGATGAAGAAGGAGAACGTGCAGGTGTTCTTCCACAGCGAGTTCGTCGGCGCGGTGCGGGAGGAGCGCGAGATCAAGGCGGTCATCGTCTCGACACGCGAGGGCTTGCGGGCGTTCGAGGCCGACGTGTTCATCGACTGCACGGGCGATGCCCGGGTGGCGATCGATGCGGGCGTACCTTACCATGCCGGCCGGGAAGAGGACGGACTGACCCAGCCGATGACGCTCATGTTCACGATGCAGGATACCGGCAAGCCGGTCAAGCAGGTGCTGCCGGAGGGCTGCTACGTCTACAATGACGTCGCCGATCTGCCGCAAGGCCGGAGGCTCTACTGGGAGCGGAACGGCGACGGCTCGCTGCTGGTGAATATGTCCCGGGTCAAAGCGAACGGCGCGAAGATCGAAGACGTCAATTACGCGGAGACGGAAGCGCTGCGACAGGTCTTCTCGATCGCGAACTATTTGCAGCGTACCGGATTCGAGAATTATACGATCGCGCATATCGCGCCGCAGACGGGGGTCAGGGAGACGAATCAGATCGAGGGCCTCTACACGCTAACCGAGCAGGACGTCGTGCAGGGCACGCGATTCCCGGACGTGGTCGCGCAGACGAATTACGAGATCGACATCCACAGTCCCGATGCGCAGAAAACGACCGACGAACGCAAAGTCGACGGCTACGATATCCCGTATCGCTGCATGGTGCCGGAGGCGTTCGACAACCTGCTCGTGGCCGGCCGGGCCATCTCGGCGACGCACGTGGCGATGTCTTCGATGCGCGTCCAGGCAACCTGCTATGCGCTCGGGCAGGCGGCGGGCGCCGCGGCCGCGATCTCGCTGGACGGCGGCGGCGCGATGAAGGACGTTCCGATGGCTAAGCTGCATGCGGAGCTGGCGCGCCAAGGCGTTCGCTTCCTCGGGCAGTCGATCGAAGTCTGAGCTAACACAATAACGGATCCGCCGCCCCAGTCGACCTGCGCATGCGCAGCGACTGGGGCTCGGCCGTTTTCGAGAATCCGGCAGGGGAGGACAGCGCCTTGTACAAATTGCTGATCGTGGACGACGAGCCGACGGTGAGAGCGGGCTTGCGGTCGTATTTCAATTGGTCGTCGTTCGGCGTGGAAGTCATGGGAGAGGCGGACGACGGGGACGTGGCGCTCGGCATGATCGAGCAGCAGCCGCCTGACCTGATCCTGACGGACGTGCGCATGCCGACCATGGACGGCATTACGTTGTCGCGGGAGGTCTCCGCGCGCTTCCCGGGGGCGAAGATTATTTTCGTCAGCGGCCATGACGATGCCGATTATTTGAAGTCCGCGCTGAAGGTGAGCGCGGTCGATTATATATTCAAGCCGGTGAACCTGGACGAGCTCAGCGCGGTCATCAAGCGCGTCGTGGCGGATCTGGACGCGGAGCGCGCGGAGCGGCGGCTGAAGGAAGAGCTGCAGGTCAAGCTGAAGGAAGGCATGCCGCTGCTGCGGGAGAAATTCCTGCTGTCGCTGATCGGCAGCGGGGTGCCGAAGCAGGATCTGCGGGAACGGCTCGATTTCCTAGGCCTGCGGCTGCCGGTGGACGCTTCGTACTGGGTCATGGTGATTGCCGTCGACGATATGGCGGGCGTAATGGGAAGCCGGACGGAACGAGACCGTCAGCTGCTGTGGTATTCCGTGCTGAATATCTTCGGCGAACTGATTGACCGTTATCTCGGCGGATACGCCTTCGAGCACCGCGCGGGGGAGTTCATCGGGATTCTGCTGGGGAACGACGAGAGCGACACGGCTTCGTCGGATGCGGTCGAAGCGATACTCGCGCTGGCCGGAGAGGTGCGGTCCAACCTGGAACAGTGGCTGAAGATCGGCGTCACGATCGGCATCAGCGAGCGGGTGACGACGCTGTCCGAGCTGTCCGAGGCATATAGGGGAGCTCGAGAAGCCGCGGACCACAAGTGGTATTTGGGCAAAAACCGGATCATTTCGATGGACAGCCTTCGCGGCCCAGAGACGGATGACGGCGGTTATAAGCGCCATGATCCTCCGGATCACGAAGAGCTCTTGTCCGCTCTTAAGGCGGCGAATGCGGACAAGCTGAGGGACATTCTCGACAAGGTGTTCCTGGACTTGAATCGCGGCAGGCGGGACGGCCTGAAATACGGCCGCAACGTCTGCCTGCAGCTCGCGCTCGCGGTCGGACAGCTTCTCATGGAGCTGAACGTGCAGTCGCCCGAGCTGGAATCGGCGGAATCGACGCTGTGGGAATCGCTCCTCGCGCAGGAGACGTTAGGCGAGATGCGGCAGCTGCTGGAATCGCACGTAACCGCGGCCTGCGATCGGATCCGCGAGAAGCGGACCGGCAAGACGGCCAATCTCGTCGAGCGGGTTCGGGCCATCATCGAGCGAAGCTATGCCAACGGCGGGCTGACCGTTGCGGAGATCGGCAAGGAAGTGTATCTGACGCCGACCTATGTCAGTCTGCTCTTCAAGCAAGAGACGGGACAGACGGTCAACGAATATTTGACGCAGGTTCGGGTCGAGAAGGCGAAGGAGCTGCTGCGCGATCCGCAGTACAAGTTCTACGATATCTGCTACGCGATCGGATATACGGATCCGAGTTACTTCACGAAGCTCTTCAAGAAAGCGACGGGCGTCACGCCAAGCGTCTACCGGGAGAATTATGCCTAGCGAGGGCGGCGGCGTTCGGAGGACATGGGCAGCGAAGGCCGGAGCGGGCTTGAGGTTCCTGCGCCGCTTCACCATTCCGCGCCAGTGGCTGATCGCGTACCTGCTGCTGATCGTCGTGCCGGCGGGCCTCTTCCTCTACGGCTACTACGAACGCTCGGCCAAGATCCTGAAAGACGAGGTCGTTCGGACGATGCAGCAGACGCTGCGGCAAGCGGGCAGCAATTTGTCTTATCGGCTGGAGCATATCGAGGATATCAGCAACGCCGCGTTCATGAACGGGAATCTGCATTCGTACCTGTCTATCGGCCCTGACGACCGCTCGATCGCCGTTCAACTGCAGGTCATTAAGGATTTGCGGTATCTCGTGGATACCGTACAGTCGAATTCCGATGTCTTCCGCGTCCGGTTGTTCGTCGACAGCTCGAAGCTGTACGCGGGGGAGCGCGTGAACTTCTTCTCGCTCGACAGCCTGAAGGATCGGCCTTGGTATACGCCGATCATCGGCGCTGGTGGGGGCATCGTCTGGACGGGGGACTACGAGGAGAGCTACCTGGACGCCGGGAAGCTGCGCGTGTTCTCCGCCGCCCGGATGCTCCGCGATCCGAATCATTTCGACCGGATCTCCGGCGTGCTCATGATCGACGTGAAAGAGAGCATGATCGCGGATATTCTGGGCGATTTGCAGTTTACCCCGGGTACGCAGGTCTATCTCGTGGATGCTTCCGGCACCATCGTCTATCATCCGGATCGCACGCGGATCGGGACCAAGGTCGATTCGGCCGTCCAGGACGCATTAAAGCACGGCGGCGAGGGCAGCCATTCCTTCAAGCGGGGCAGCGACGTCAATGACGTGCTTTATACGACGTTGTCGCCCGTCGGATGGAGGCTGGTGGCGCAGGGGACCGACTCGCAGCTGTCGCACCGCGCGGTGAAGCTGACGCAGCGGTCGGAATGGGCGTCCTTGCTGGAATATATCGCGTTGTTCCTGGCGCTGCCTTTCGTGCTGCTCGCGATAATCGTCAGGGGGATGAACCGGCGGGTGAAGCAGGTCATTACCGTCATCCGGAAGGAAGGCTCGGAAGGCTTGAACGAGCTGTCGCCGGTCAACGGGGACTTCCACATGCTGGAGCGGAGCGTCGACCATCTGATTATCCGCGTACGGACGCTGGTCGAGGAGAAGTACAAGGCGGAGCTTCACGAACGCGAAGCGCAGCTGCAGGCGCTGCAGGCGCAGATCAACCCGCATTTCCTATATAACACGCTGGATACGATCAACTGGATCGCCATCGGCAAGGGGGCAAGCGATATCAGCCAAATGATCGACAGCTTGGCGAAGTATTTCCGGCTCAGCCTTAACAAGGGCAGAACGATCGTAAGCGTCGAAGACGAGCTCCGGCTCGCGCAGGTGTATCTCGAAATCCAGCAGAGCAGGTTCCCGAATACGTTCGCTTTCGAGCTGGACGTGCAGCCGGGCGTCGAAGCCTGCCAGATGCCGAAGCTCATCCTCCAGCCGATCGTCGAGAACGCGCTGCTGCACGGCATTCGCAAGGCGAAGGGGAAACGGGGCCTCATCGCGATCTCGGCCCGGGAGGACAACGGCGACCTTCTCTTCGTCGTGTCGGACAACGGCATCGGCATGGATGAAGGTCTGGTTCGCCAGCTGCTGACGGAGGCGCTGCCCGAAGTCAGGGGCGATGGCGACGGCGGAGGAAGCTCCTACGGTCTGTTCAACGTCAACGAGCGGATCAAGCTGTATGCCGGCGACGAGTACGGCATTCGCATCGTTTCGGAGCTCGGCGCCGGGACGACGGTGATGGTGCGGCTGAGGGCCAAGCGCGAGGAATTATAAGGGGGCAATGTGAGAAGCGGGCAGCTGTATCGCTCGCTCGAGCGTTGGTGGAGTCGGAAAAGCTGCTGCGAGACAGCTTTTTGTCTTCTCGAGCGTTGGCGGATCGAAAAAGCTGCATAGATGCAGCTTTTTAAGCTCCGTGTGGCTAGAATGTGCTGAAAAGCTGCAGTATGGCAGCTTTTTTGTCTTCTCGAGCGTCGGCGGATCGAAAAAGCTGTATAGATGCAGCTTTTTAAGCTCCGTGTGGTTAAAATGTGCTGAAAAGCTGCAGTATGGCAGATTTTTTGTCTTCTCGAGCGTTGGTGGATAGCAAGGCCGAGAACGGCGGGCAGCATTCGCTCCGCACTCTAGTACCTCAAGTCGACATCCACAGCCGATTCGCTCGGCGCGCCTCCGTAGGCGTCCTCCCGAACTTCGCCTTGAACTCGCGGCTGAAATGAAAGGAGTTGGCGAAGCCGCTCATCAGCGCGATCTCGGCAACAGGCATATCCGTGGTGCACAGTTTCCGATAGGCTTCGTTCAGGCGCGTGGATTTCACGTAGTCCATCGGCGATTGCTGGAACTGCTTGCGGAACAGCTGGAACAATAGCGAGCGCGACCCCGCGAACTTCCGGAGAAGCACGTCGATATCGATCGCATCCGCCCAATGATCGCGGATATGGGCCAGCACCGGCTGCAGCTCTTGGGCGGCGTTCAGCAGCGAGGCGCTTCGTTCGGTCGGCGTCGCGAGTTCCAGCAGCAGGGAGAGCAGCCGATAGGCCAGCTCATTGTTCTTCGCGATGACGGCAATCGACGAGGCTCCGTCCGGCCCCGTCTCCCGAAGCGCCAGCATCGCTTCAATCAGCTCCCCGAAGCGTCGTCCTGTCTCGGCGTCGCAGGTAAGCGGCAGCTCGTACAAGTGGAACAGGTCGAACGTGTCCATCACGACGAATTGAAAATGCACGAATCGCGCCGACATGAGGCCGGTATCCGGGTCGGCAATATGCGTGATGCGAAGCGGCAGGTGAGCGGGCGTCAGAAACGCTTCCGAACCCGTGACGACATACGTGCCCGACTCCGTCTGCAGCTTGTACGATCCGGCGGTGGCCTGCGCCACGATGCCGAACGGAACGGTCTTCTCGTGCACCCAGCCGTCGGGAAAGCCGGCGCTGCTTCCGACCTCCATGTGGGGAATGCGTATGCCGATCAGATCGACGCCTCTCATGAGCTTCCTCCTCGTTCATACGGCAAGATATATGTGACGGCCATCATGGTCAGCACCAGGCCGACTTGAAAACTGCTGAGGACAACCTATCCTCAGAATACACGATGCCAGCGTCGGCATACACTGCGATTTTCAGATATATTCTTCGCACTTCCAGCTATTCCGGCTCGGCGGCCGCAGTCGTATAGTGAAGAGGATAAAGGCCTGTCATTGGAGGGCGCTTCCTCCGGCTGCCGCGGTAGAAGAGGAAGAAGAAATAGAAGCGAGGGCACGCCGCATCGGCGCAGCCGCAGCGATTCAAGCGAGGAGGAGGATGAGCATGGAAGCCGAGATATTGATCACAGGCAAGCAGCAGGCGGGTCTCGGGGCCATCGAGAAGCCCGAGCGGCCGGCGCCGAACCATATGCTGGGGAGAACGCTCTATTCGTTCATCAGCCCGGGAACGGAGCTGCACTATTATTTTCTCAACGAGCGGACGGCGCCGGCGAAGCCCGGTTATGCGGCCGTGTTCGAGATCGAGCAGGTCGGCGAAGGCGTGGAGGGCTTCAAGCCCGGCGACCGCGTGTTCAGCATGAGCCCTCACCGAAGCTTCCAGCACATTCCGGCCGATGAAGCCGTCCTCGTTCCGGAGGGGCTGGATCCGGCCGCGGCGACGATCGCGCGGCTGATGAACGTCAGCATGACGACGCTGATGACGACCGCAGCCCGCCCGGGGGAACGGGTCGTCATCTCGGGTGCTGGCCCCGTCGGACTGCTGGCCGCCCATCTGTTCAAGCGCAGCGGCTATGACGTCCTGATCGTCGATCCGATAGAGAGCCGGCTGGAGACGGCAAGAGACTCCGGCATTTCGCAGACGGCGGCGGCAATGCCGCTCGAAAATCCGGCGTGGAAGCGGCAAACGGCGCTCGCGGTGGACTGCTCCGGCCACGAATCCGCGGTGCTGGACGCATGCCGCATCGTCCGTCCGCGCGGCGAGGTCGTCATGATCGGCGTTCCGTGGAAGCGCAGCACCGACCTCTACGCGCAGGAGCTGCTGCAGGAGGTTTTCTACAACTATGTCGTCCTGCGGAGCGGATGGGAATGGGAGCTGCCGATCCATCCGGGGCACTTCCAGCCGCACAGCATCATGGGCGGCCTCGCCCTGGCGCTGCGATGGCTCGCGGAAGGCTTCCTGGACGTGAAGCCGCATACGCGAACGATGTCTCCGCATGACGCGCAGGAGGCCTATGACGGCTTATTGAACCGCCGTTTCGAGGAACCGTTCGTGCTGTTCGATTGGAGCCGTCCGGGAGAGAAATAAGCGAAGCTGCCCGCCCTTTGCCCATACGTCGTTTCCGTTCCCGGCCAAACACCGAAGCCTCCGCGCTTGGGTGTTTTTCGGCATGCGGAAACAGGGCTACAGTCCTGCTGCCCGAGGAGAGACATTTATCGACAAAAAAATAGAAATCGTCTACAATACTATTAAAATACTTGCATTTTTTACCGGTTTTTTATCATTTGCTACGATGGGTGTCAATGGTCCCGTCGGAGCTTGACAAACCGCTTTTCTACTCATTAATGCCTCCGTACTTGTATTTGCGGTCAAACCTCATTTTCATCATCCTTGCTCATTCCAGACGCTCTATTATTCTATTGCCCGCATGACGAATGACGACAACTAGAAGAAGGACAATTTTATAAATGTAAGTTAATTACAAGTATGGCGTTCGGTTCAGCATTTCAACGCTTGCAAAGCGGTTAGCAAAATGGGGGCTAAATATGATTAGGACAGAAAAGCCTGGCTTTATTCTGGAATCAAATCGGTATTGTTTGGACATCGGCATGGACCCGAAAATCATCCCCTTCCCCCAGAAAATCCTGACTCCCGATGAACTCCGGAATTTACGGGAGGAGTACGACGAGATCCTGTCCGTCGTCAGCTTCTTCGGCGATAAGATCCTGCAGCTTCTCCAAGGGACGCCGCTGCTCTTGTCGGTCAACGACGACCGGGGCTTCGTGCTTCACATGATGGGCGACGAAACGATTCGCAAGACGATCAACGATCTCGGCATCCGGCCCGGCGTGCAGTTTACGGAAGCGAGCATGGGCACCAACGTGGTGAATCTCTCGCTGAAGTATAACCAGTCGCCCATCGAACTGATCGGCGACGACCATTACCACGAATATTTGCATGGCTCCGCATGCTATGCCGTCGCGTTCCATTACACGGACGTCAACGATCTGCTCGGCAGCGTCACGATCATGACGGCCAAGGAATTCCAGAATCCGATGATGATTACGATGCTGGCCACGACGGTCGATTCGATCGAACGGGAGCTGCTCCTGCGCAAGCAGAACCAGAAGCTCAATATTTTAAACCAGATCATCATGGACAATACCCGCAACGGCATCGTGCTCACGAGCCGGGAAGGGGAGATCATCGCCTTCAATCAATACGCGGAGCTGTTTACCGGAAGGTCCAAGGAGGAGATGCTGGGCACGGAAGTACGCTACCTGCCGAGCATGGGCGAATATATCTACGAGGTCATCCAGAACGGGACGACCTTCGAGGATATCCAAATGAGCTTCGAGCACAACGAGGCCGAGGACCGGCTCGTCTGCCTGTTCGACGCTTTCCCGCTCTACGACGAGAAGAAGACGCTGCTCGGCGCTTTCGGCCAATTCAGGAGCATCACGGATCGGGTCAAGGCCGAGGAGCGGTACAATTACTTGGCGAATCACGATGATCTTACGAAGCTCCCGAATCGCCGGTTCTATAAGAACAGAGTGACCGCGTTGATCCAGCAGATGCAGGAATCGGACAGGCAGGTTGCCGTCGTCTGCCTGGATTTGGACCGTTTCAAGATTATCAACGATACGCTCGGCCACTCGAGCGGGGACACGCTGCTCGTTATGGTTGCTTCCCGGCTTCGGGAGATCCTGGCGCCTGACGAATTCGTCGCAAGGATGGGCGGCGATGAATTCATGTTCGCCTTCTCCCATGTGAATTGCGAGCAGGAAGCGGTGAAGCGGGTCAAGGACATCCTGCAGGTCTTCAAGGAGCCGCTTAACCTGAACGGCTACGACTTCCATCTGACCGCAAGCGCCGGAATCTCGATCTATCCGAAGGACGGATCGAACTTGGAAGAGCTGATGATCACGGCGGATACGGCGATGTACAGCGCGAAGGGCCGAGGGCTCAACACGTATGCCTTGTATTCTCCGGATATGAACATTACCACCCGCGAGCGAATCGTGCTGGAGAGCTCGCTTCGCAAAGCGATCGAGAACAATGAGTTCCGTCTGTACTATCAGCCGCAGGTGGATATCAGCACCGGGGAGCTGAAGGGCGTGGAGGCGCTGGTCCGCTGGCAGCATCCCGCGAAGGGCTTGATTCCGCCGAACGACTTCATTCCCATCGCGGAAGAGACAGGCCTGATTCATCAAATCGATACCTGGGTGCTGCGCACCGCCTGCAGGCAGAACAAGAAGTGGCAGGAGCAGGGGCTTCCGCCATTCCGCGTCTCCGTCAACTTGTCTTCCATGGAATTTCTGGACGACGGCCTCGTCGACGTCGTGAAGGCGGCGCTGGACGAGACGGGCCTGAATCCGAAGTATCTGGACCTCGAGATTACCGAGACGATGACGATGAACGTCGAGCACGCCATCCCGATGCTGCGCAAGCTGCATTCGCTCGGCATCCAAATCAGCATCGACGACTTCGGAACGGGTTACAGTTCGTTGAGCTACTTGAAGAATTTCTCGATCAACCGCTTGAAAATCGATCAAAGCTTCGTGAGGGACATCAGCAGAGGGTTGAACGGGACGAATATCGTAAGCGTCATTATTGCGATGGCCCACAGCATGAATCTCGAAGTGGTTGCCGAAGGCGTGGAGGAGAAGGATCAGCTTCGTTTTCTGCAGGTTCAGAAATGCGATGAGGTACAGGGCTATTATTTCAGTCCTCCCATCCCTGCGGAAGAATTCGAACGGTCGTTTCCGGAGCTGGTTTCCAAGATGAAGAAGCTTTATTGATATCAAATAGGGGGATTTAGCTCAATGCCTACAGTAAGCAGCGTTCTCGTCAAGCATTTGGCCCGATGGGGTGTCACCCATACGTTTGGAATACCAGGGAAGCCGATTACGCCGCTCATTCTCGAGATGGACAACGCGGGCATCGCGTTCGTGCTCAGCAAGCATGAGGAAGGAGCCGGCCTCGCGGCAGCGGGCTATTCGTTCGTACGGGACGGCCTTGGCGTCGCGGTCGGAACGGCCGGACCCGGGGGCATCAATATGCTGACCGCCGCCGGGCAAGCGCTCTTCACCCATCTGCCCGTATTGTTCATTACCGGTTCTCCGCCTATTCGCGACATCGGAAAAGTGCTTGGCCAGGACAGCACGATGTTCGGAACGGATCTCGTCAAGATGTTCGAGCCCGTCACCAAATTCAGCGCTCGCGTGGACCGCGGCGGGCTGCTCCGGAACTACTTGGAGCACGCCATGGACCGCGCGTTCACCGGCGTTCGGGGACCTGTCCATCTATGTATCCCGCTGGATGTCCTGACGGAACAGATCGAGGACTTCGATCTGCAGCTTCCGGACCGATACCCGGGGACCGTGGCATCGAACTTGGACATGGCGGCATCCCTGCTGGCCGATGCGAAGCGTCCGCTGCTGCTCGTTGGCGGGGCGCTGCACGCGGAGCAGGCTTACCGCGAGATCGAGGCTTTTGCCGAGAAGTGGGCCCTTCCCGTGGCGACGACGCCAGGAGGCAAAGGGGTAATCCGCACCGATCATCCGCTGCATCTCGGGCCATACGGCCTTGGAGGTAACGCCAATACGGAAGACTATCTTCGCGAAGGCGTCGACTTGCTGATCGTCATCGGCAGCCAACTGAGCGATCTGGAGGTGCCGGGGCTCTCGCCAACCGTGTATCCGAAGCATGTGCTTCACTTCGATTTCGATTCGCGGTTTATCGGCAGGGCGCTGCCGATCCCGACGACGGCGGTGCTGGGAAACATTCGCTTGAACCTGCAGGCAATGTTGAAGTTCGCGGATATCGAGCTTCCTCGCCGGGAGCTTCCGGATACGCTCGAGATTGAACCGGAGCATGAGCCGAACGGTTATCTGCGCGGCCGGCAGGTGATGGACGTACTTCGCGAGCAGCTCCCTGCGGATACGATCGTTTACGGGGATGCGGGCAGTCATTCCTTCTATGCGATCAAATATTTCGACATTCAAGTGCCGGGCACGTTTTATTTCGAGGAAGTCTATGCCACGATGGGAAGGGGCATCGGCTATGCGGTCGGGGCGAAGTTCGGGGCTCCGGATAGAACGATCGCGTGCCTGACGGGCGACGGCTGCATGCTCATGAACGGCACGGAGCTGTCGACGTCCGTTAACTATGACGCTCCCGTGCTCTACTTCGTCGCAAACAATCAAAGCATCGACATGGTCGATAAAGGCATGGAACGGAACTTGGGCAGAGCGGTCGGGACGACGTACAAGGTACCGCTCGATGCGGCCAAGTTCGGCGAGGCGCTCGGCGCCAGAGGCTACCGCTGCACGACGGAGGAAGAGCTGCGAAGCGCCGTCGCGGATGCCATTCAATCCAATCAAACCTGCGTCATCGATATTATTATGGATCCTAGGGAAATTCCCCCGACCATGAAACGGGGCTAAGGAGGAGACGGCATGAATCCATCGCAAACCAATCAGGAACGTTATGACACGGGCATCGAGACGCTGAAGACGATGGTCGGCGACCATGGCGTGAGCATGATCAAGCAGATCGGGGAGTTCTTCCCCGATTTCGGCCATACGCTGATTGCGTTCGGCTTCGGCGACCTGTATTCGCGGGAGACGCTCAGCATTCAGCAGCGCGAGACCATCACGATCACCTCGCTCATCACGCAAGGAGCGATGGAACAGCTGCCCTTCCATCTTCACGCGGCGCTGAACGTCGGCATGCGCCCGGAGGAAATTCTCGAGATCGTCCTCCACTGCGGGGGATATGCGGGATTTCCGAAGGCCTGCGGCGCGCTCGACGTCGTTCGCAAGGTGTTCCAAGAACGCAATATCGTGCTGACGCACAAGTAAGCGGCGCAAGGTTTAGCGCAGCTTAACTTCGCTAGTCGGAGAAGCTTAGCGCTGCGCGATTCAACCACATAATGTCGGCGGCCGGTCGGGATATGGACCGGTACGAACCCCGTTCTACTCCGGCTTGGAGGGAGCGGGGTTATTTGTGCTGGGCGGGGCGTCCGTCCGGATGGCCGGCTTGGGGTCCGGCCGGGTGACCAGCCGGGTGTCCGACGGAGTCGCAGGGTACGCTTTCGTTTCTGCGAGATAAGCGGCATACTCCATCGGCCGCCGGAAGATATGCTGCTGGAAGGCACGCCCTTTTAAGTCCTCATAGATGCTCTTATGGGGCTTGCCGTTCAGCTCGATGATCCATAGCCGGTTCTCCGTATCGACGATAAAATCCACGCTCAGCTCCCCCAACAGACCGAGCTGCTCCTCGGCCGCCAGCGCGGCGCCGCGGCTCGTAACCTCGAGACCCTGCGCGATGTCTCCGATCTCGTTCGGCCCGAATACGAGCGGAAGAATCTCGGCCGCGTCCACGACGGCTTCGCAGACAGCCGTATTGAAGTATTGGCGATAAGCGAATCTCGTCACGATATTGGTAATGGCCCATTGGCCGCTCCGGTTCTTCTGCATCAGCACCCGAAAATCAAAATACCGCCGGCCCAGCAGCTGGCTGCGAATGCCTTGCTGCACGAGATATTTTCGTCCGTCCAGATGCTTATCCAGCAGCTTCTGCACGTCCTCGGGGCTGTTGCATATAAATTTCGCCGTCAGGCTGTGCAGGGCCACATGGATCTCGCCGGTTTCCATCCATTCGATCCGGTATACGAACTTGCCCATGGACCCGTACACCGGCTTGATGTACATCAGCCTGTACCGTTTCAGCAGCCCCGGCAGTTCGTCCCGATCATAGAGGTACGTATCCGGTACGTATGGCGAGACGCCGGATGGCTTTAGGATGTTGTACAGGTACCATTTGTTGAAGAAGTTGATGATGTTGAAGCACTTATTATGCCCGATCGCCGCTTCGAGACGCGCGATGGTCTCCGTTTTCTGGTTGAAGCAGCGATTATAGACGACGTCCGGCAAAGGGAAGACCCGCTGCTTCCGGCGGCCTTTGTAAGCGGACAGCCCGATAACCCGCCGTTTGGCCCAGAGCAGATCGTTCGGACAAAACGCGATCAGTCGGATGGAAGGATCGCAATAACGTTGATAGATGCGCAAGGTGCGTGCCCGGCTGCTTCTGGTCGGCACCATGATCGCGATAAGTTTGAGCTTCTCCACTCTTGTCACTCCCCGGCAGACAATCCTCTTACATGTAATGCAAATGCTGCCGAACGGTATGGGACAATGGCATGCCAGGACGGAAAATCAGCCAATGGTGCGCGTGCTCAGCCTATTTTTGCCGGCGTGGGCGTATGTCGTGCGCCTTATCGCTCCCGTTTTGTATGATGTCGTAAGTCTATAATTAGGGAGATGAGTGAATGGGCAGACATCCAGGGCCTCCCGGTCCACCGGGACCGCGCGGAGCAACAGGAGCGACAGGAGCAACAGGCTCGACAGGCGCAGCCGGACCTGCAGGAATAGGAATCACCGGACCTACGGGACCAACGGGAGCTACCGGCCCGGGAGTAGGTGCAACAGGCCCGACGGGGCCGACAGGAGCGGCGGGAGCAGCCGGCGCTACGGGAGCAACGGGAGCAACGGGAGCTACGGGCCTGACCGGACCAACCGGGCCGACGGGATCAAGCGCGCTCATCCCGTTCGCTTCGGGGACGCCGGCCATCCTGACGACGGTGCTCGGCGGGCTTGTCGGTACGACGACGCTGGTCGGTTTCGGCAGCTCTGCTCCGGGAGTTGCGCTCCTGGGTACGACGATCGACCTCACCGGTGCCGCAGGTACGCTGCTGAACATGGCATTCTCCGTTCCGGATGCCCGGACGATTACATCCATTGCGGCTTATTTCAGCACGACCTTGGCTCTGACGCTTGTAGGCACGACCGTTACCATTACGGCACAGCTTTACAGCTCTCCGACGCCAAACAATATCTTCAACCCGATTCCGGGAGCGGTCGTCGTCTTGACGCCTCCGCTTACGGGCATCCTCGCGCTCGGCGCCATCTCGAGCGGAATCACGACGGGGCTTGCGATACCCGTAACGCCGGGAACGCGGCTATTAATGGTCTTCTCCGCGACAGCGACGGGGGTTGCGCTCGTCGATACGGTTGTCGGTTATGCGAGCGCGGGTCTCTCGCTGGCTTAAGGAACAAGAAACGCGCAAGCGCCCCTGTACGTTTAACCATGAGTGGCAGGGAGCAGCAGCTTTATCCCATCTGGAGGCCGATCGCGGAAGGCGGATTTGCGCCGGTCGTATCTTCGTCCGTCCGCCCCGCGCTGTCAGAAAGAAAGGCTCCGGTTAGGCGGGAGCCTTTTTTTCGCATCCAGTCCGCGTGTGCGTTTGCCGGTATTTCATGATGGACAAGCAGATGAATCGTGTTGAACCGTCGTGGACATCTTAATAAGATCAATTTGTGACAGCAAGAGGCGCAAGCAAAAGTTAACGTTGACGTTAACGTTAGATTGGAATATGCTTGAATCATATCACCGGATGTGTACGAAAGGGAGGCATTCACGTGGAGCATCTTAAGATAGACGACGTCGCCAAAGAGTGCGGGTTAACGAAGCGGACCATTCGCTACTATGAGGAACTGGGTCTTATACCGCCCCCGGAACGCAGCGAAGGCGGCATGCGGCTCTATACTCGAACGCATATCGAGCGGTTGAAGCAAATCATGAACGCCCGCGACGTGCTCGGTTTTTCCCTGCAGGAGATCCTGGATTTCGTAGCGGTCGGCGAGAACTTGGATGAACTGAAGGAGCAGTACGTGAAAATCGAAGAGGTCGACGCGAAGCTGGCGCAGCTGCGCGATATCGAGGCGATCGTAAGCCGGCAGTTGGATATGGTGGATCAGAAGCTCGCCAAGATGAACGAGTTCCGCAAGGACATCGAACGCATCCAGAAACGCGTCACGGACGGCATTGCCAAATTCTCGAAAGAAAAGGAGTCCTAAGAAACATGCAATCCTCAGCAAGCACCAGCACGAGCGCTGCGACGAACGCGCAGCCAGCGAAGAAAGTCAGTATGTTCAGCCAGCCGATCGCGGTATGGGCGGTCGTATTCGCCAGCATTATCGCTTTCATGGGACTGGGTCTCGTCGACCCGATTCTCCCGGCCATCGCCAAGAAGCTTCATGCCTCCAGCAGCGATGTCACCTTATTGTTCACCAGCTATAATGCCGTTATGGCGATCGCCATGCTCATTACGGGCGTCGTTTCCTCCAGACTCGGCATGAAATGGACGCTGCTTACGGGCATTATCGTCATTGCCGTCTTCTCCGCGCTGGGCGGCATGTCGAATAGTATATGGTCCCTTGTATGGCTGCGCGGCGGCTGGGGTCTCGGCAACGCGATGTTCGTTGCCACGGCGCTGGCGGCGATCGTATCGATGTCCAAGACGGGCGTCGGCAAGTCCATCATTCTATTCGAGGTAGCGGTCGGCCTCGGCATCTCCGTCGGCCCGCTGCTGGGCGGCGAGCTCGGCTCCGTCTCCTGGAGAGGTCCGTTCTTCGGCGTCGCATGTCTCATGGTTCTCGCCTTCATCCTGATTCTTGTTCTGATGCCGTCCCGTGCCAAACTAATGGCGTCGCTGCCGGCTTCCGCGGCCAAGAAGAAGAAAGCTTCGCTCGCCGATCCTTTCCGCGCGCTGAGATTCCGCGCGCTTCGCACCTTCGGTATCGCGGCTATGCTGTACAACTTCGGGTTCTTCACGCTGCTTGTCTACGCAGCGCTTGTCCTCGGCCATCTGGGACTGGACGAGCATCAGCTTGGCCTCGTATTCCTGGGCTGGGGTTTGATGCTGGCCTTTACATCCGTCTTCACGGCACCCGTGCTGCAGAAGCGCTTCGGAACCTTGCCTTCCATGGTCGTGCAGCTGCTGCTGTTCGCCGCAACCTTGTTCGTGATGGCGTATTGGACGACGGATAAAACAGTCATTATTATTATGGTTATCGTAGCCGGCGCTTTCCTCGGCAACAACAATACGCTCATTACGACAGCGGTCATGAATGCCGCGCCGGTCGAGCGTCCGACGGCTTCGGCTGCCTACAGCTTCCTGCGTTTTATCGGCGGCGCGATTGCGCCTTACCTGGCCGGTAAGCTGGCAGAGTGGTTCAACCCGCACATGCCGTTCGTCGTAGGCGGGGCGTTCGTTGTGATTGCGGCGTTATATCTTCTGGTTAATACGAAGCATCTGAAGCACGTAGATGATGTGGAGAGCGCGCATTAAGCTAATTCGCAGCAAGCATATCATTGCCAAAATGATTGGGAGGTCGTCACGATGTACAAGCATATTCTTATTCCCATCGACGGGTCGGAACAAGCCGGCAAGGCATTGGAAAACGCAATCGGATTAGCCCGTGCACTATCCGCGGATGTCCGATTGACCGTGCTTCACGTGAACCCGGCGTTGACGCTGAACGAGCCGGTCATCGGCATGGATCTAGAGCAGGCGTTGGAGGAAGAAGGCAAGCATATTCTTGAGCCTGCAGCGGTCAAGCTGAGAGCAGCGGGCTTTGCATTCGATACGCTTACCGCGGACGGCGATCCGGCAGCGGTGATCGTCCGGACGGCGAAGGACGCAGATGCCGATCTGATCGTCATGGGTACGCGCGGCGTCGGCATCGTCTCCGAGCTACTGCTCGGCAGCGTCAGCCACGGCGTCGTACAGCATGCGCATTGCCCGGTCCTGTTAGTAAAGTAGTATCCTGACTCTAAGGATACAAGTCGAGAGAAGAAGAGCCGAATTCCCTTCAACGGGGATTCGGCTCTTCTTGGTTTTGTCGTTCTACGAGCTGCCGCAGCGCCCATTCCGACCAAGACAGATCGGATTCGAAATGGTATTCGGCCTTCTTCATCAGCAGGAGGGTGCCCAAAGGCGGCGGAGGCTGCTGCAAGCTATACACCTCCAGCTTGGCCTGAAGCCACGCCAGCTTGTCCTGACTATAAGCGACGCGCGTTTCCAGCAGCCGGCGGATATCGGCGAGTTCGCCCTGTTCCATGCAGTAGAGCTTGAGCACCAGCTCGTCGCGCGTATTCGGCTCGCACGCCGGCTCCGTCAGCCAGCTTCGGAGAGCTTCCTTTCCGATGGGCGTGATGGAATAGACTTTTTTATCCGGCTTGTCGGATTGGACGACGAGCGTGTGCTGGACATAGCCGCCGCTTTCCAGCTGGGCGAGAAGCGGGTAGATTTGACTGTGCTTGGCCGGCCAAAACGGCTGAATTTTCCGCATGAGATCGTAACCGGAATCTGCCGAATTGGAGAGCAGACTGAGCAGACCGTACGAGAGCGTATTCATTGCATTCCCCTTCTGTATATATATTTTGACATATGATTGGGAGGCGATTTATAATAGTCCTGCCTTCAAATTATATGTAAAAATCAACATAGGGGCAAATGAAACGGAGAGATGGGGAAACGATGGAACAACAGGGGGAACAAACGGCGCCGAAAATCAGCTTTTGGCCGATTATGATCGCGATATTCGTCGGCTCGTTCTTATGCGTGCTGGCATCCAGCACGATCAATATCGCACTTCCGATTTTGCAGGATCACTTCCATACCAGTCTGGGTACGATTCAATGGACGCTGACCGGCTTCATGCTGGCAATGGGAACGTTCGCGCCGATCGTCGGTTACTTGGGCGAGAAGTTCAGCTATAAACGGCTGTTTCTGTTCGCGCTTGGCGGCTTCACGCTGGCTTCGGTGCTCTGCGCGCTCGCTTGGGATGAATATTCCCTGATCGCGTTCCGTGTTATGCAGGGTATTTTCAGCGGGTTGATCCTGCCGGCATCGATGGCCATCATCTACCAGGTCGTCCCGCGGGATAAGCAAGCGATGGCGATCGCCTTATGGTCGCTCGCCGCGATGATGGCACCGGCGCTCGGACCGACCTTCAGCGGCTGGCTGCTGCAGAACTTCGATTGGCAATGGCTCTTCTGGATGAACCTTCCGATCGGTCTGATCGCCATCGTCCTCGTAGCTGCCTACATTCCGTATTACCGGCTCAGCGTGCCGAAGAAATTCGACGCGATCGGGTTCGTTACCGTGCTGTTCGGCAGCGTCGCGCTGCTGCTCGCGCTTGGCCAAGGCCATGCCTGGGGCTGGGGCTCCGCCAAAGTCATCTCGCTGTTCATTGCCGGCGGTATCCTGCTGGCGGCGTTCGTCTGGCAGGAGCTTCGTACGGAATCGCCTCTGCTGGAGCTGCGCGTTCTGGCGAACGGACGTTATACGCTCAATCTGATCATCACGATTATTCTGACGATCAGCCTTTATTCCGGTACGCTGCTAACGCCGCTCTTCCTGCAGCGCATCCAAATGGTATCCACGATGGATACGGGGCTGATCCTCCTTCCCGCCTCGCTCGTCATGGCGCTCGTCATGCCGATCATCGGGAAGCTCTATACGTCGGTCGGTCCGCGCTGGCTGATGGGCATCGGCATTCCGCTCCTCGCGCTGGGCACGCTGATGCTCAGCTGGTCGAGCATCGATATCTCGCACAGCTACATTCTGTGGTGGATGATCGTGCGTAACCTGGGGATCGCGATGGTCATGATGCCGGCGAGCAACGCGGCGATGGAACGCATCTCCCGGACGATGACCGGGCATGCGTCCTCGATCTCGAACTGGCTGCGGAACGTGTTCGGCTCCTTCGCCATCGCGCTGTTCACGACCATGCTGGCCTCCCGTTCTACGCATCATGCGACGGACCTGGCGAAGGCCGGAGATACGAACGAGGTGCATATCGGCATGATGTCGTTCACGATGAGCGTCAACGATGTCTACGTCGTCGCGACGATCGTTGCCGTAATCGCGCTGCCGCTGGCCATGTTCGTCGGCCGGGTGAAGCCTTCGGCCGCGGTGCCGGTCGAGTCGCAAGCCGCGAAGGATCGCACGGCGTCCGCGAAAGACGGACTTCCGGGAACAGCGGCTCCTGCGGATGTGTAACTAGAATCATAGGGATCGCGACTAAAGAGAATTTGAACGCTACGACAACGAACCTTGGGACGCATGCAGCGTTTCAAGGTTTTTTGCCGTCTCCGTCCGGGGACGGACTGAACGGCGGCGGACTTGTGCTACGATAGAGCTATTATAGGCGGTCGTCTGCGCATGGATGGGATGATTGTCGTTCGGGAGCGTGCATGGGGTTGGGCATGAAAAGAAGCTGGTGGCTGCTTGTCATCGTATCGCTGGGCATCATGATTGGGTTTTCCGCGCCGTACCTGACGTTCGATTCGGCGAACAGCCGCGTGGACACGGCACCGGGGAGTCTGCAGTTTCCGGTACTGGTCACGCACATTTTATTTGCCTTCGCGGCGCTGGTGACGGGCTTCACGCAGTTCATGGAACGCGTCCGAACGCAGCGGCCGAAGCTGCATCGGAATCTGGGCCGAATATATGTGGTCAGCGTGATGATCAGCGCCTTGCTGGCGCTGCCGCTGACCGGCTACATGGACGATTTCTCGAAAGCGGTCGGATTCATCGCCTTGGCGTTGATCTGGCTGTTCACCACCTGGCGAGGATATCGCAGCGCCGTTAATCGGGACTTCACTGCCCATCGCAGATGGATGATCCGCAGCTTCGGCATTACGCTCGTCGCGGTAAGCGGCCGGCTGCTCGTGCCGGTGCTGCTGCTGACGTACGGCGTGCTGCACGGCTTCTCGCTTCCGGAAGGCAGGGAGGGGATGGTCGATGCCGTGCTGAACGTGAACATTTGGGCAGGCTTGATCGTGAACTTCATGCTTGTGGAATGGGTATTTCTGAAGCCGAAGCGCTGATGGCCCGCTGGTGGTACAGGAGCGCGGGGTCGCGGGGTCGGAGGGGCGGTAAACCTAAGGAGGCGCTGCATGCCCCGAGCTATGCAAACAAAAACCGCTTCGCTACGGATGGATGGCATCCGAGGCGAAGCGGTTTTTTTGCGTGGAGCCGAATTGATGCGGTTCCTGCGCTGCTGCAAGTGGGCGGAGAGGTTCTAACGAACCTCACAAGCGTTATTCAGGTCAAAAATGGCCAATTGGAAATCTAACGCAACTCACAGACGCTATTTGCCTGAAATGCTACAGTTTCCACTCCAATTTGAACTAATAGCGATTCCTACATTCGTTAGCGCTGGAAAAGAGGGCAAAACGCGCGAATAGCGCTTTCTATATTCGTTAGAATTTTCGTGCTTGGGGGTACAGGGGGCTGCCCCAACGCATTAGTCGCGAAGCGCGTCCATGGGTTGTGTCCCAAGCCGAAGGCAGCAGCCGTGCTTGTCCCTATGCGCGGAGCGCGTTTGTGCGTTTAGCCCCGAGCGGCGCAAAGCGCGCCCATGCTCTTGGCCAGAGGCCGAGCGCAAGCGCCGGCATGCCGAAGGAGAGCGACTTTGGTGCGGAGCACCACGGGAGCGCTCATCGGCAATGCCAGGACACTGGAGCGCAGCTGCCATGCTGCCCTAAGCGCGAAGCGCGTCTATGTGTTCCCCCCAAGCGCAAAGCGCGCGCATACTCTTGGCCAGAGGCCAAGCGCAAGCGCCGGCATGCCGAAGTAGAGCGACTATGGTGCGAAGCAACACGGGAGCGCTCATCGGCAAAGCCGGGACTGGAGCGCAGCTGCCATGAGCTTCAAGCGCGAAGCGCGGCAATTCGCTCTGCCCCAGCCGAAGGCAGTGCATCTGCCTCAAGCACAAAGTGCGCCCATGCTCTTGGCCAGAGGCCGAGCGCGAGCGCCGGCATGCCGAAGGAGAGCGACTTTGGTGCGAAGCACCACGGGAGCGCTCATCGGCAATGCCGGAACTGGAGCGCAGCTGCCATGCCACTTCAAGCGCGAAGCGCGTCTATGCGTTCTGCCCCAAGCGCGGAGCGCGTCCATGCTCTTGGCCAGAGGCCGAAGCGCAAGCGCCGGCATGCCGAAGGAGAGCGACTTTGGTGCGGAGCACCACGGGAGCGCTCATCGGCAATGCCGGAACTGGAGCGCAGCTGCCACGCTGCCCTAAGCGCGGAGCGCGTTCATGCTCTTGGCCAGAGGCCGAAGCGCAAGCGCCGGCATGCCGAAGGAGAGCGACTTTGGTGCGGAGCACCACGGGAGCGCTCATCGGCAATGCCGGAACTGGAGCGCAGCTGCCATGCCGCTTCAAGCGCGAAGCGCGTCTATGCGTTCTGCCCCAAGCGCGGAGCGCGTCCATGCACTGAGCCAGAGACCGAAGCGCAAGCGCCGGCATGCCGAAGGAGAGCGACTTTGGTGCGAAGCACCACGGGAGCGCTCATCGGCAATGCCGGAACTGGAGCGCAGCTGCCATGCCACTTCAAGCGCGAAGCGCATCTATGCGTTCTGCCCCAAGCGCGAAGCGCGTCTATGCGTTCTCCCCAAGCGCAAAGCGCGCCCATGCGTGCTGCCTTATACGTTTGCCCCCGCTCAGCTGCCCAGCGCTTCCCGCAAATAGCGGCCCGTATGCGACTGGCGCACCTGCGCCACCTGTTCCGGCGTGCCTTCCGCGACGACCGAGCCGCCGCCTTCGCCGCCTTCGGGGCCGATGTCGATGATCCAGTCGCATTCGCGGATCAGCTCCAGGTTGTGCTCCACGACGATCACGGTGTTCCCGGCATCGACGAGCTTGTCGAGCAGCAGCGTGAGCTGGCGGACGTCGGCGGGATGCAGGCCGGTCGTCGGTTCGTCCAGCAAATAGAGCGTATGCTTCTTCGTGCGTTTGGCGAGCTCCTTGGCGAGGCGCAGCCGCTGGCCTTCGCCGCCGGACAGCGTGCGCACCGATTGTCCCCAGTGCAGGTAGCCGAGGCCGACTTCGCAGAGGAGGCGGATCGTTTCGGCCATTTTGTCGTTGTTTTCGAACACGGCGAGGCTCTCCTGAACGGTCATGTCGAGCAGATCCGAGATCGAGTAGCCTTCATAGGTGACCTGCAGCACCTCATCCTGGAAGCGGCGCCCTTTGCAGGCCGGGCAGCGGACTTCGATATCCGGCAGGAAGTGCATGTCCACGGTCAGCACGCCGAGGCCTTGGCAGTTCTCGCAGCGTCCGCCGGCCGTGTTGAAGGAGAAATGCTTGGACGTCAGCTTCAGCTTCTTCGCTGCCGGCAGACCGGCGAACAGATTGCGCATCGCCGTGAAAAGATCGGTGTACGTCGCCACGTTGGAGCGCTGCATCCGCCCGATCGGCGATTGGTCGACGGTGATCCAATTGCCGACGTTGTCCGTGCCTTCGATGCCTGCGCAGCCCTCCGGGCGCAGATTGTCGTTCGCGCCTTCGGCAAGCAGGTCAAAGAGCAGCGTGGATTTGCCGGATCCGGAGACGCCGGTCACCGCAACGAGGCGGCCGAGCGGGAACGACACCGTGACGTTCTTGAGGTTCCGCGCAGTGGCGCCGCGTACGGTAAGCGCGCTGCCGTTGCCCGGGCGGCGGCTAGGGCGTGCTCGATAAGCGGACTCCTCCCGCAGGTAGGCGCCGGTGACGGACTCCGGCGATGCCATCAGATCCGCAAGCGTGCCTTCGCCGACGACGCGTCCACCCATGCTGCCGGCCCCGGGCCCCATGTCGATGACGTGGTCGGCAGCCCGCATCATGTCGACATCATGCTCGATGACGAGCACCGTATTGCCGAGATCGCGCAGCTGCTTCATCACGAGAATGAGGCCAGCCGTGTCGCGGGGATGGAGGCCTGCGGTCGGTTCATCGAGAATATACAGCACGCCGGTCAGACCGGAACCGAGCAGGGAAGCGAGCCGCAGGCGCTGGGCTTCGCCGCCGGAGAGGGTCACCGTCTGCCGGTTCAGCGACAGATAGCCGAGGCCGACATGCAAGATCCGCTTCAGGCGGGAGGGGATTTCGTCGCTGATGAAGGTTGCCAGCATCTCCAGAATGGCAGAGGGCAGCTCGGCGGTTACGCGCTCCGTCCAAGCCAGCACCTCTTCGAGCGGCAGCTCCGTGACCTCGTGGATAGCCGAGCCGCCTACTTGGACCGAACGGCTGACCGCGTTCAGCTTCGCTCCGCGGCAAGCCGGGCATTCCTGCTGGTGGAAGAAGTCGGCCGCGTTCATGCCGCCTTCGGCTTCGACGCCTTTTTCCTTGTACCGGCGCCAGATGCCGGTCACGATGCCTTCGAATTTGCCGAGCGCCACCGTTCGCGGGGGCTTCACGTCCGGGTAGTGGCGCGTGAACTGCTCGCTCTCCGTGCCGTAGTAGAGCAGGTCCAGCTGTGCTTCGGGGTAATCTTTCAGCGGCAGCTCGGGATCGAAGGCGAATCCGTAATGCTTTGCGCTGGCAGTCAAAATATTCGCGTAATACTCCACCATCATGTCATAGAGATGCGGAACGCCGCCGCCGCGAAGCCCTTTGTCCGTATGGAAAATCGCATCCATCCGCAGCGTCGCCACCGATCCGAGTCCGGAGCAGGTTTCGCAGGCTCCCTGCAGCGTGTTGAACGAGAAATGCGTCATCGTGAGCTTCTCCAGCTTGGCGTCGCAGTGCGGGCAGTGGATCCATTCCTGACGCTCTTCTTCATTCGCGATATTCATGCCGGCCGCTTCCGCCGGGGGAGGCGGCACGAGGCCGCCGCAATGCGGGCAAGGGCGCTCGCCTGCCCGGGCATAAATCGTGCGCATGTACGTGTAAATGTCCGTCACGGTGCCGACCGTGGACCGCGGATTGCGGTTCGTCACATGCTGCCCGACGCTGATGGACGGCGAGAGCCCGACGATGGCGCCGACCTTCGGCTTGTTGATGGAATCCGATACCATGCCCATGGACTCCATGTATTGGCGCTGGCACTCCCGCTGCAGCGTGTCCATGGCGAGCGTCGATTTGCCGGATCCGGATGGCCCCGTCAGCACGACGAGTTTGTATTTCGGGATATGCAGCGAGACGTTCTTCAAGTTATTCTCGAAGGCTCCTACAATTTGAATCGTATCTTTCAATGGACACAGCTCCTTCTTAAGCGTGATCATCCTTATTATAGAACATTGGTGCAAGTTGGAAGGTTGGATAAGAGGACAGCTATACGCACAAAGCAGATCCTATTCCAAACCTTATCATCGTGCTTAAAGCTTAAGCGTTAAGCCTTTTGGACAGCGGACACGCTTCCGAAATATGGTATAGTGGAGAGACCTCAGTGCTAGGAGGATCGCCATTCCATGCATCTCTTTCCTGCCAGCTATACGCTGCTCTCCCGGGAGGCGCTGCTCGCGCACATCCGGCAGCAGTACGACATCGACGAACCTCGTTTCTTGCACTATTTCCTGCGGGGGATGAATGACACGTATCTCTTGGAAACGGAGACCGCCCGTTATATGTTCCGCGTCTATCGGGCGGATCGACGGACGATCTCCGATATCGCGTTCGAGCTTGACCTGTTAACCCATCTCGCCGGGAAGGGGGTGCCGGTATCGACGCCGATCGCGAGGCGCGACGGTACGCTCATTAACGCGTTCCCGGCCGCGGAAGGGACGAAGCACGGCGTGCTGTTCACCTTCGCGGAAGGAACGGAGCGGCGGGTTCGGACGGCGGATGACAGCCGGGGATTCGGGCAGTCCGTAGCGCGAATGCATGAAGCGGCGAGCACGTTCGCAAGCGGGCATCCTAGAAGCCGAATCGGATTGGACGTTCTGATCGATCGACCGCTGGACGTCATCGGGGAGCATCTCGCTCATCGCCAAGAAGATATTGCTTTCCTGCGGCAGCGCGTTACGGAGCTGAGAGAGCGGCTGCAGCCGTTGATCGACGAAGGATTGGACTTCGGCATCTGCCACGGCGATCTGCATGGCAACACCAACGTGGCTTATACGGAAGACGGGCGGATGACGCATTACGACTTCGACTTGTGCGGCTATGGCTGGCGGGCCTACGATATTGCCGAGTTCCGTTTGGCGCGGGAAATTCACAGCGGGCACGATCCGGCGGAAGTCGAGGCGTTATGGTCGGCTTTTCTGGACGGCTACCGGTCGGAGCGAATCTTGCGCGCGCAGGATGAGCAGGCCGTGCCGATCTTCGTCGCGCTGCGCCAGTTATGGCTCTTTGCCCTGTGCTTCAGCGAGTCGGAGCTGATTGGGGCGGCGGATTTCGACGATGGCTTCATCGACGGGAAGATGGCGTATTTTCGAGCGCTGACGATCTAGCGGCGATGCAGCATAGGAACATGGACAAGAGGAGTGAGCGAAGTGGCAGAGGCGGGCAGACGCAAAAGGCTGGCAGTCATGCTTCCGATGTTCGTTGTCGCTGAGCCTTGACCGGGATCCGCGGCGGGCCGATTTATATTGTCATCCCTTTTATCGTACTATAAGAGGGAAGCACCTACAGAAAGAGGGACAACGATGAGTGAATTCCTGGAAGCCTTATTGACGCAAGAAGAAGAGCTGCAATTCGAATCGTTTACGAACGAGGACGCCTATGAGCTGGGCTGCATTATCGTCAAGCATGCCAAGGACGTGCTCGGCAAAGGCATTGCCGTACATATCGAGAACGGCGAGTATCCGCTCTTCACGCACTATATGACGGGGACGTCCAAGGACAACATTTACTGGATCAACACGAAGAAGAACGTCGTCGACCGTTTCGGCCACAGCTCGCTGTACGTGGGCGAGAAGTACAAGGCGGAAGGCACCACGTTCAAGGACGGCTCGGGGTTATCGCTTGACGAATACCAAGGCGAAGGCGGCTCGTTCCCGCTGGTCGTGCGCGGTCAAGGCAAGGTCGGTACGGTTACCGTGTCCGGGCTGACGGGCGAGGAAGATCATCAAGTCGCCGTGGACGGCCTTCGCAAATACTTGACCAGATAGCGAACGCAGCGTGTCACAGGGGAGAAGGAGGACGGGGGAAATGAAGCAGCAAGAACTTAAGCAGCCGATCCGCGCGATCGTTACCGGCGCAACCGGGATGGTCGGCGAAGGCGTGCTGCATGAATGCCTGCTGCATCCGGGCGTGGAGCAGGTGCTGGTTATCGGCCGGAAACCTTGCGGCGTCACGCATCCCAAGCTTCGGGAGCTCGTGCTTCCGGATTTGTACGACTTATCGCCGGCGGCTGCAGAGCTGACGGGCTATAACGCCTGCTATTTCTGCCTGGGCGTCTCCTCGGTCGGCATGAACGAAGCGGATTATACCCGCGTGACGCATGACTTGACGCTTCATGCGGCGGAGCTGCTCGCGCGCTTGAACCCGGACATGGTGTTCTGCTACGTGACGGGTTCGGGAACGGACAGCACCGAGCAGGGCAGAAGCATGTGGGCGCGGGTGAAAGGAAGGACCGAGAACGAGCTGCTGCGGCTGCCTTTCCGCCGGGCTTACATGTTCCGTCCCGGCTATATTCATCCCACGCCAGGGCTCAAGAACGTGCATCCGTATTACCGCGCGCTGAAGTGGCTGTATCCGATCTTGAGGACGGTTCTGCCGAGCGGCGTCATTACGCTGCGCGAGCTCGGGCAAGCGATGGTTCATGCTGCCGATGGGACGTACGAGCCGTCGATTCTTCCCTGCAAAGAAATCCGTAAGCTGGCCCGGCTGGGCGAGCTTTCGTGAATGGCTCATGGATAGGCGACCCGGTACGCTCCGAATCGAGCGGACCGGGTTTTTCTTGTCGTCATTGCCAGCCGGCCTTGTCGAACAAGCCGCTATTCGCGCACCTGCATGCTCAAGGTGGCGGCTCCCGTTCGAATAGGATTCCATTTGGGCGCCTAACGCGGAACTTTAAGATATTTTTTAGTTTTAAATGGTAGACTACCTCTATAGCCTATTGAAAATCGGCAAGTCTGCGCTTGCCGGATCGGGAGCTGGAAACGAATGAAGCGAAATACGATATTGATCGCGGACGACGAGGCGGAGATCGCCGATCTGGTCGAGCTGCATTTGGAGAAGGAGGGTTATCGCTGCATTAAGGCGGCCTCCGGCCAAGAAGCGGTGCAAGCCGTTCAGTCGCAGACGATCGACCTTGCGATTCTCGATATCATGATGCCGGGGCTGGACGGGTACGAGGTGACCCGGCGCATCCGGGAGCATTCCGCGATGCCGATTATTTTCCTCAGCGCGAAGACGAGCGATCTCGACAAAATCACGGGACTCGTCATCGGCGCCGACGATTATATGACGAAACCGTTCAACCCGATGGAGCTGGTCGCCCGCGTGGGCGCCCAATTGCGGCGCGCGACTCAATTCAATCAGCAGGCGGGCGGGAGCTCGTCGGTGCTGGAGATCGGCGGACTCGTCATCGATACGGGCAGGCATACGGTAACGAAGTACGGCAGCCCCATCGAATTGACGCCGAAGGAATTCGATATCCTGTATCTGCTTGCCTGCCATCCGAAGCAAGTGTTCAGCGGCGAGCACCTGTTCGAGCGCGTGTGGGGGGAGACTTACCTGGAGAGCGGCAATACGGTCATGGTGCATATCCGAACCCTGCGCAAGAAGCTGGGCGACGACAAGGACAAATGGATCAAGACCGTTTGGGGCGTGGGGTATACCTTCAATGGATAAGCCGGCCTTCAGCTTCCGATCCAAGATGCTCCTGCTGCTCGGAGCGAGCATGCTTCTGTCGGGGATTGTCATATTCCTCGCCTACAGGGCGCTGGAAACGTATTATTTATCCCACGTCTGGTTTGCGAACGATCCGTTGTTCCGGGTGAGGCGGTATATCGAGAACATCGGCGATTTCCAGTTCGCCATCATCCTGATGATTCCGTTCACCATCTTGTTTTTCTATCTGTTCACGAAGCCGTACGCGGCCTATTTCGGGGACATATCTGCGGGCATACGAAGACTGGCTCAGGGGGACTTCAGCAGCCGGGTCGTCATCCGGTCGCAGGACGAGTTCGGCCGCATCGCCGATGATCTTAACCAAGCGGGCGATAACCTTCAGATGGCGATGGAACGGGGGGATTTTGCGGAGAGCAGCAAGCATCAGCTCGTGCTCAACCTGGCGCATGATCTCCGGACGCCGCTGACGTCGGTGCTGGGTTACTTGGATATTCTCCTGCGGGACGAGAGCCTGTCCAAGGAGAAGGTTCGGCACTACATGGGAATCGCCTTCACGAAATCCCGGCGGCTCGAGAAGCTCATCGACGAGCTGTTCGAGATTACCCGCATGAACTACGGCAAGGCGCCGCTTCACCTGGCGACGCTGGATGTCAGCGAGCTGCTCGTCCAGCTGAACGAGGAGCTGTTTCCGGTCTTCGAGAATGCCGAGCTGACGGTCCGGCTGCACATCGATTCGCAGGTCGTCATGAGCGGCGACGGCGAGCTGCTGGCCCGCGTTTTCGAGAATTTGCTGACCAATGCCGTCCGGTACGGCGGGGACGGGCAGTTCATCGATATCCATTGCGCGGCGGAGGCGGGCGAAGCCGTCATCCAGGTCGTCAATTACGGGGATACGATTCCTCCGCAGCAGCTGCCGCATATCTTCGATATGTTCTACACCGGCGATCAGGCGCGGACGACGCAAAGCGGCGGGACGGGCATCGGTCTGTACATCGTCCGCAATATCGTCGAACAGCACGGCGGCACGATCACGGTCCAAAGCGATGTCGAGCGCACTTGTTTCGAGGTGAGGCTGCCGCTGGACGGCGGGGAAAGCGCGGCTGCCGCCGAGAGTGCCGGCGCCGAGGAAGGCGTAGAGAAGGAAATTACGCGGCGTTCCCGCCGCTGACAGCAAGCGGTTCTCGGCATATTGTGGGGAAGTACGATTGGCTATAGCTCGTCGTTAGTGGAGAGCGCGCTCTGCAGCGCATCGTACTATACGGTTTTGCAGACGCAGTCGCGCGCATCTGTTAGGCTCACTGCGCTTCCTCTCGTCGAAACCGCCATCTTTTGACGGAGGGTTGACGGAAGCGATCGATATGTTTTATGATTAGAACGATCATTCGATCTATACGAAAACGAATCGGAAAGGAGGAGCGGGCGAACATGTTCGAGCGTTACAACAAAGTCCAGCGGGCCGTATTGGAGACGACGCTTCATCTGATCATCGACAAGGAGCTGCAGGCAACGTCGATGTCGCTGATCGCGAAGGAGTCCGGCGTATCCACGGGCAACATTTATCATTATTTCAGCAGCAAGGAAGACATCATCAACGAGCTGTATAAGGCGATCGTCCTGTTCAACGGAGAGTTCGTGACGAAGAATCTGAACGCGGCCGATTCCGTGCAGGAACAGTTTCGGCGGGCTTGGCGCAGCGTCATCGAGCTGGGCAAGAACCATCCGAAGGGCTTTCGGTTCATCGAGCAGTATTCGTTCTCGCCGTATATTTACGAGCAATCCAAGCTGGAAGCTTACAAAGGCGGATGGTGTGGACCGATGGAGAAGATTTACCGGCAAGCTATTGACCAAGGGTTATTCGTTGAATTGGAGCCGCACATGATGGTACAGATGCATTACGGTTCCATCGTTTATCTCCTGAAGAGTCACCAGCAGAACATGCTGGAGCTGACTGCAGACGTCGAAGAGCAGGCGCTTCGATCCTTCTGGAACGCGGTAAGCAAGGAAAAGGGTTGGAACGAGTAGGTTCGGCGGCCGGCTCTTTCTTTTCGCGATTTATAGATCGAACGTTCGGTTTAATGCGCGATAGGCGATATTGGGGAGGCGGCAGGATGGTTTCTGTCGTGAAACTCGCCATTCGCACCGTTGTCTCAAGCTTCAGGCGGATCGAAGCCTAGCCCGCTAGTCGTCCCGTCTGCATGTGAAGGTTTGCAAGGCATAGAATGAACGTTCAATTTAAAATCTACGACTATTCGGAGGCGTTACTTATGACGACAAAAACGATCTTTATTACAGGAACGAGTTCAGGACTCGGCAAGCTGACGGCCATTCATTTCGCGAAGCTCGGCTGGAACGTCGCCGCAACGATGCGCACCCCGGAGAAAGAAACGGAGCTGATGGCTTACGACAACATCAAGCTGTTCAAATTGGACGTCACGAACCTGGCTGAGGTCGACTCGGCCGTCCATGAAGCGATCGCGGCTTTCGGTAAGATCGACGTTGTCGTCAACAACGCGGGAATGGGATCCTACGGGGCGCTGGAATTGGCCGAGGAAGCGACCATCGATTGGCAGTTCGCGGTGAACGCGCGCGGTCCGATCAACGTCATTCGCAAGTTTCTGCCCCACTTCAGAGCCGAGGGCGGCGGCATGTTCATCAACATCAGTTCCTTCATGGGAGTCACGACGGCCGTACCGCTGGGCTCCTTGTATAACATGTCCAAGTTTGCGCTGGAGGGCTTGACGGAGGGCCTCTATTACGAGCTCAAACCGCTGAATATCGAGCTTCGCCTCATCGAGCAGGGCGGTTCGACCGGCAACAATTTCGTAAACAGCATTCGCTGGAACAAGGACGAGAACATCACGGCCTACGATGATATGATGAACAAAATCGTCGGCATGATGAGCAGCGGGGATAGCAGCCGGCTGGACGACCCGCAAATCATCGTCGATGCCATAGCGGCGCAGGCTACCGGGGAGAGCAAGCAGTTCCGCACGGTCGTGGGCGAAGCGGGCAAAGGGCTCTTGGCGCTGCGGAATTCGGTTCCGATCGAGCAATATTTGGAGACGATCGCGCGGAACTATAACTAAGACGCGTCCCATGCACGCTTGGCTGATGCTCCGACGGCGTGATTTAAGAAAAAGTTAAGCTTTGCGAAAGGTCTTCTTTAACCGTTTGCCCTATTCTTGCAAGACGAACGTTTTTGCGAGAGGAATGGAAACGAGAATGAAGAACATGCGAATGGCAGGCCTGCTCCTGTTGGTGCTCGTCGGCGTGCAAGCCGCGCAGCATGCGGAGGAATGGACAGGCGGCGGCGAGGCCGCCGCGAGAGCTCCGCTCGCGACGCCGATGCGCACGGTAACGGCGGGCATGCATCAGCTGCGCCAAGGGAACCTGCTGCTCGTCGATCAGCTGCACCCCGTCGATGACGATGGCAGACTGACCGATATCGTTAACCTCTTCGAGCATCCCGAGCTGAGGCATGGTTACGGCTTGCTGGATACGAAGATCATGCTCTCGAAGCGCGTGGCCGAGAAATGGCAGGTGCTGGTCGACGCTGCGGCGAAGGCCGGCATCAGCCATTTTGTCATTAACAGCGGCTATCGGGACGATGCGCAGCAAGAGGAGTTGTTTGAGGAGAAGGGATCGGACTATGCGCTGCCGCCGGGATACAGCGAGCATAATCTGGGCCTGTCCATGGACGTTGGTTCGACCGCAGCGGAGATGAATCGGGCTCCCGAAGGAAAGTGGCTGAGCAATAATGCGTGGAAATACGGCTTTGTCCTCCGCTACCCCAAGGATAAAACGGACATCACCGGCATCCAGTATGAACCGTGGCATTTTCGATACGTCGGGCTGCCGCACAGCCAACTGATGCATGCGCATGACTGGACGCTGGAGGAATATCTGGCCGCTCTGAAGAAACAGGGCGCGATGACGGCTAAGGTAGACGGCGTGAGCTATACGGTCACTTATTATCCTGCTTCCGACACCGCGGACACGGCGATTCGCGTCCCGGCCGATGGGGCCTATACGGTGAGCGGCAATAATGCGGATGGCATTATCGTGACGACGCAGAGCACAGCCGGGACTAATTGAGGGGCCGGATGTCCGGTGCCTGGCAGCCGGCGCGGCGAAACGTCGAAGGAAGGGAATAAGCGCGGAGACCGAGAACTACTAGGTAGGATCCATTCCGAGGAGGAACATACCCGTGATCAAGGCGATTATTTTCGATTTCGACGGTTTGATTTACGATACCGAGGTGCCGGAATATAAGGCTTTTCAAGAAATTTACGCCGAGCACGGCCATGAGCTGGAGCTTGGCGTCTGGGGGCAGTGCATCGGCACGTACAATAGCGCGTTCAACCCGTACGATCATTTGGAAGCCTGCTTGGGACGGACGCTCGACCGCCAGGAGCTCAGGAGCAGGCATAAAGCCAAATTCGATCGTTTGATGGAAGCCGAGACGATTCGTCCTGGCGTGGAATCCTATTTGGCGACGGCGCGGGCGCTTGGACTGCGCGTCGGACTCGCTTCCAGCTCGAGCCGGGAATGGGTAACGGGGCATCTCGCCAAGCTGAACGTGGCGACGTATTTCGAGTGCATTCGGGTACGCGACGACGTCCGGTTGGTGAAGCCGGATCCCGAGCTGTACGTGCAGGTTATCGAAGCCTTCGGCATAGCGCCGAACGAGGCGGTCGCATTCGAGGATTCGCCGAACGGCGCGAAAGCGGCCAAAGCGGCAGGACTCTATTGCGTTGCCGTTCCCAACGGCATCACCCGCGAATTGACGTTCGGCGAGGTTGATCTGCGGCTGGACTCGATGACGGACATGAAGCTGGAGGCGGTTATCTCGCGGCTGTCGTCATGAGGAACGGCCTGACAAGAGAAGGGGTCGGAGAGGAGGACGCGGATCATGACGGAGCGCAGCGATAAAGCGAATGCCGCGTCAAGCAATGGGGCAGGCGCCGGGTCAAGCGCCGAGTCGAGAGCCTGGTCAAGCAAGGGGACAGGCAGCAGTCACTTGGCGGCGGGACTATCCATAATCGCGGGCTGCAAGGCTCGGACGGGCGATATCTGGCAGGCACACTACGGCGCCGCGGCCATCGCGAGCGTCTCCTTCCGGTGGGACAACCGGCTGGCTCCCGGGACGGCGGATGCCGTCGCACGTCAGACGGAGGCAATGCTAGCCGTGTATGCGCCGCAAGCCGAAGACGGCGCGGCGATTGCCGCGCACGAGGCGGAGCAGGCGATCGTTCGTGCGCTGGGCGAGACGCTCGAAGGGCTGCACTGGGTCGGCCATAACTTCATCTATGCGGCGCATGCCCTCTCGGCGCTGCGCGAGCTTGGTGGCTGGGGAACGGCGGAGGATATCGCCGGCATCGCGTCGCTCCTGCGGTCGTTCCGAGGCACGATACCAGGCCGTTCCTGGATCGGCTATCGGGTATCCGAAGTGAAGAAGCTGTCCGCTTCGGAAGAAATTTCCGCATTGTCGGCCGCAATCGATGGACCTGCGGCGTTATCGGGGCTTGTACTGTCGGAGCTTGCGGCGTTCAAGCGCATCTATCGGGCGGAAGCGCATCATGATTTGATCGGTCATATGCTTACCTTCTCGCACGCGCTTAATTTGCTGCATGATCTCGGCCGCGAGGAGCTGTTCCGTGCCGGTCTGCCGCAGCTGCTGGCCATCGCCGCGGTGCTCCGGACGAGCCGCGACCTTGGCATGGAGAAGCCGATTCGGCTTATGTCCCCGGTAGACCGGCTGCCGCTCGAGCTTGCTCGGCGGTCGGAATGGCTGCCGGCGGAAGCGGCGTTCTGGCTTCGCGACTTTGCTGCGATCGACTGGGATTTCGGCCATGTCTTCAAATTCGCCTGCAGCTTCTACGATCATTCGAACCGCGCCGCATGCACGGCCCATGGCGGGGCCGAGGACAACTTCCGGTTCCTCCTTCCGACCTAAGGCTCCGCGGGCGCGGTTGACAAGGCTGCAACCCTATCTTGACGCTGCCCGATTAGTTGTCCGCCGGGATTATGAAGCCGTTCCCGATCGCTTCCACTAAGATATGGTAAATTCCCAACCCTGGAATACAAAAAAGCTCTTCGCCCCGAGCGGGACGAAGGGCTTTTCGACATGAAATGGCGCGAGGCGAAACAGCCGGCGAAGGCCTTATATCTTCTTCAGCAGCAAGTAGACAAAATACGGCGCGCCGATGAGCGCGACCACGATGCCTGCCGGAATGCCGTCGGCCGCGCTGGACACGTTCCGGCCGATCGTATCCGCGAGCACCAGCAGCCATCCGCCGATCAACACGGCGACGGGGACGAAGAGCTGGTTGCGCGGGCCGACCAGCGACTTGGCGATATGCGGCGCCATCAGGCCGATGAAGGCGATGCCTCCCGCGACGGATACGGCGGAAGCAGCCAGCGCAACGGCCGCGAGCAGCAGCACGAGGCGTTCCTTGGTCAAGGAGACGCCGACGCCGATCGCGACGGAATCGTCCAGCGCCAGCAGATTCAATTTGTTCGCCTTATACAACACGAACGGCACGAGCACAATCAGCCATGGGAGGAGCGCCCAGATGAACGGCCAGTCCGCCCCCCATATGTTGCCCGCGAGCCATTTGGAGATAAAGTCGACCTTCTCCCGATCGGCGGAAGAGATCAGGACGATCATGACCCCGGAGAGCGCCATGGAGAAGCCGACCCCGGTCAGCACGAGCCGGACCGGCTGCAAGCCGGCATGCCGCTTGTACGAGAACAGATAGATGAGCACAGACGTCGCCAGCGCCCCGCCGAATGCGACCATGGGCAGCACGTAAGCGAACGTGCCCGCATCGATCGGCATGAACAGGAAGTAGAGGGCAACGCCGACCCCGGCGCCGGAATTAATGCCGATAATGCCGGGATCGGCCAAGTCGTTGCGCGTCACGCTTTGCAGGATGGACCCGGACAGCGCCAGCGCCATGCCTGCCAGGACCGTGATAATGATGCGCGGGAGCCGAACGTCGAACAGGACGAAACGTTCCTTGAACGTCCCGTTCCCGAGCAGCGTCGGGATGATACGGCCGTAGGACACTTTGGAATAGCCGAGTCCCATGCTGACGAAGACGGTAAGCAGAATCAGGACGGCGAACGACAGCAGAATGAGCCGCTGCCTGCGGATAAGCGCTTGGTGTATCATTTGATCGCTTTCCCCCCTCTGCGCATGATGACGAGGAAGAAGGGCAGACCCACGACGGCCACGATCGCGGCGATCGGCGTTTCAAAAGGAGCATTGATCACGCGGGCCACCGTATCGGCGATCAGCATGAACGAAGCGCCGGCAATGGCCGACATCGGTACCACGAATCGATAATCCGTACCGACGATCGCCCGAACGATATGCGGAATCATCAGGCCAAGGAAGGTCAGGTTGCCGACCAGCGCCACCGAAGCGCCGGCGAGCAGCACCGTAACGAGAAACAGCACGGCCTTGATCAGGCCCGTCTTCTGTCCGAGTCCGACGGCGACGTCCTCGCTCAGGCTGAGAATGGTCAGCTGGCGCGACATCACGAGCGCGATCAGGATGCCGACCGTAATGAATGGAATGATAATCTGGAGCTGGCTCCAAGACGTGCCGATCATGCCGCCGGCCGTCCACATGGAGACGTCCTTGGATACCTTGAAGGCAAGGCCGATGCCTTCGGCAATTGCGTAGAGAAACGCAGAAATGGCCGAACCGGCCAGCACGATGCGCAGCGGCGAGAAGCCGCCCTTCTTGGCGGATCCGACGCCGAGCACGAGCAGGGAACCGACCGCGGCGCCGATAAAGCATGTCACGGTGATCCAGAAGTAATTGGCCGATGGCGCGAACGCGACGGTAAATGCGAGTGCCGCGTTGGCACCGGCAGTGAGGCCGAGCAGACCGGGATCGGCCAGCGGATTGCGCGTCATGCCCTGCATGACGGACCCGGATACGGCAAGCGCCGCTCCGACGAAGATGGCCGCGATTTCGCGCGGCAATCGGATTTCGCGGAGGATGGAGAGATTCTCTCCCGACCGGTTGGTCGTCAATGCGAGCCAGACGTCCTTCACCGTGGTGTGGGCGGCGCCGAAGACCATGGCGATGAAGAACATCGCCACGAAGAACAGCAGACCCGCCGTCAGCTTGAGAACAAATGGATAGGGGCGCGTTGTTTCGCTTGCCATCGCCTTATTGTCCCAGGAATTTCTGCTTGAAGAAGTCGAGCTGATAGTCCAGGGTCATCGGATCGTTGAAGTAGAAGGCGCTGCCGTCGACGTCGAAGACGCGGCCGTTCTTGACCGCCGGAATGTTCTTGTACGCCTCCGTCTGTTCGAACGAATTATCGGAGTCTTTGAATTTGCTGACGATCATGTAATCGCCGGCGAACTGCGGAAGCACTTCCGAGGAAAGCGCGTAGTACCCGTCTTTCAGCGCCGTATCGATAACCTTCTGCGGCATCTTCAGCTTCATCTCCTGATAGAGAATCTCCGTGCCGCGTCCCCAGCTGTCGCCGTATACGTAGAGCTGCTTGTCGAAGCTCTCGACTACGGATACGGTCGCGTTCTCGCCGATCTTCGCTTTGATCTCCGTGCCGGCTTCGGCCGCGCGTTGCTTGAAGTCGTCGACCCAGGCCTGCGCTTCTTGTCCTTTGTTCAACAGCTTGCCGATTTCGACGAACTGGGCGAGATAGTCGACTTTGTTGTAGGTGTAAACGACCGTCGGCGCGATCTCTTTGAGCTTGTCGACGTTCTTGACGTTATCCAGTCCGATGATCAGATCGGGATCGAGTTCGATGATCTTCTCCAGGTTATCGTCGGAGACCTCTTGGGCATCCTTCAGCTGATCCTGGAAACGGGGGTTCTGCTTGGACCAGGAGTCCACGCCGACGACGGGAACGCCGAGTTTCATGACGCTGCCGGCGAAAGCGGCGAGCACGACGACGCGCTGCGGATTGGCGGGGACGTCGACCGGACCGCTTTGGGATTCGTACGTAATCGTGCCGGTCGCCGCCGTATCGTTGGCCGCCGTGTTATTTGCGTCGGCATTATTGCTTTGCGCGTTATTCGCCGCCGCCTTGTTGGAACTGCTGCTTCCTTCGTTGGCGTTGTCGGCATTGTTCTTCGAAGTGCCACACGCGCCGAGAACCAGGATGAGGATGGCGAGGACCGGAATAAGTGCTTTTCTCATGATAGGGGAGAGCTCCTTTAAATTAGTTTCTGTGGATCACGAACAATGATAATGATTATCAGTATCGGTGACACTAATTAAGATAATTGACATGAGAATGATTGTCAATATCATCTTGTGTTTACGAGAGATGCCGTGTATATTAATACATGTCGAGATATTGAGAATCATTATCAATGAAAATGAGCGGCGAAGGGGCGATCGGCCATGAACGCGGAGAACATATTCGATATCACCATTATCGGGGGCGGCCCTGCGGGGCTTTACTCGGCATTCTATAGCGGACTGCGGGAAATGAAAACGAAAATCATCGAGTTCCAGCCTTTTCTCGGCGGCAAAGTGCATGTTTATCCGGAGAAAATGATCTGGGATGTCGGCGGGCTGAAGCCGATTCCGGGCGCCCAGCTGATCGATCAGCTGGTGGAGCAGGGGCTCACCTTCAATCCCGAAGTAGTCCTGAACGAGAAGGTGGAATCGATCGGCCGCAACGAAGAAGGCTTATTCGAGCTTCGCGGTTCATCCGGTCAGATCCATTATTCCAAAACGGCAATCATCGCGGTCGGCGGCGGCATCCTGAATCCGACGAAGCTGGATATCGAGGGCGCGGAGCGGTACGAGGTGAGCAACCTGCATTATACGGTCAAGTCGCTGCGTCAATTCAAGGGCAAGACCGTCATCGTCTCGGGCGGAGGCAATTCCGCCGTCGACTGGGCCAACGAGCTGGTGCCGATCGCGGATCAGGTTATCGTCGTCTATCGCAAAGGCGGGTTGTCCGGGCACGAGGCGCAGGTACAGCAGCTCTTGAACAGCTCCGCCAACGTCGTGTTCCACTCATCGATCACCAAGCTGCTCGCAAGCGAGAATCATGAGACGATCGAGCGCGTGGAGCTGACGAACCATCAGACGGGCGATGTAACGACCGTCGAGGTGGACGAGATCGTCATCAATCACGGGTACGACCGCGACTCGACGCTGCTGCAGGCGAGCGACCTGAACATCGACATGCTGGAGGATTTCTATGTCTCCGGCAGCGTCAGCAGCGAGTCTTCCGTGCCGGGCCTCTACGCGGCAGGCGATATTCTGATGCACGACGGCAAGCTGCATCTGATCGCGGGCGCTTTCCAGGACGCGGCGAACGCGGTGAACCGGGCGAAGAGCTTCATTCAGCCGGAAGCCGAGAAATACGGCATGGTGTCGTCGCACAACCATCGCTTCAAGGAGCGCAACCGTGAGCTGGTCAATCAAATGATGAAGTAGCCAGCAGTTTTAAATATAAATGCCTGCAAGCTCGGCCAAGATGGCCGCATGCTTGCAGGCATTTTCTCGTTGCGCAGCGCTTAATAACCGTCGGTTTCGCGTCCTGCGTTCTCGGCCATCTCCGCTCCTTCGCGGAGGGATACGGCGCCGATGTGGGAGCTGTCGACGCTGGCTTTCGCGAGGCTGTCCGCGACCCGCTTGCCGTAGTCCGGATCCGCCTGCGTGAAATAGCCGATCATCGTCTCTTGAATCTGCGGCTGGCATACTTTCAGGGCATCGGCGAGATTGGCGATGAGCTCTTCCCGTTCCCAATCCTCGAATTTCCGGTACGTCTCGCCGGCTTGCTTGAAATCATTGGACCGCTCGAGCTTCTGGCGCACGAGCTTCGCGTCGTAAGAAGGCTGATGATCCTTGCCCCCCGCCGGCGCTTCCTTCAGGCCGCCAAGCAGGGAAGGCTCATAATTGACATGCGGATTCTGCCCGCTCGCCCGGTCGACGATGATGGCCATCTGTCCGTCGCGCTGATTCGTGGCTACGGGCGCAAGCGGGGCGTTGACCGGCAATTGCAGGTAGTTCGTGCCGACGCGGTGCCGCTGCGTGTCGGAGTAGGAGAACGTCCGTCCCTGCAGCAGCTTGTCATCGGAGAAATCCAGCCCGTCCACGAGAACGCCGGTACCGAACGCGGCCTGCTCGACTTCGGCGAAATAATTCTCCGGATTGCGGTCGAGCACCATCTTACCGACAGGGAGGAACGGGAATTGCTCGGTG
Source organism: Paenibacillus sacheonensis (assembly GCF_009909195.1). Taxonomy (GTDB): domain Bacteria; phylum Bacillota; class Bacilli; order Paenibacillales; family Paenibacillaceae; genus Paenibacillus_Z; species Paenibacillus_Z sacheonensis. Next base: position 64,922 of record NZ_JAAAMU010000008.1, on the reverse strand, counting down.
TCCCACAGCTTCGTCGGATCGAGCGGATCGTAGTCGAGCTCCGCATGCTCGTCATCGCTCATCAGCTGGACGAACAGCTCCCACTCCGGATAGTCGCCGCGCTCGATCGCCTCGTACAAATCCTGCGTCGCATGGCTCGCATTCATGCCCTGAATGGCATTCGCCTCGGCCTGCCGCAGGTTCTTGATGCTGTGCTTCAGCGGCTCCCAGTGGTATTTGACCAGCATGGCTTCGCCGTCCGCGTTTACCCACTTGTATGTATTGACGCCGGATCCTTGCATCTGCCGGTAGTTGGCCGGAATGCCCCATGGCGAGAACAGGAACGTCACCATATGAACCGCTTCCGGGGAACCGGATATGAAATCGAACATCCGCTCGGGATTGGACAGGTTCGTGACGGGGTCGGGCTTGAACGCATGCACCATATCCGGGAATTTCAGCGGGTCGCGGATGAAGAAAATTTTCAGATTGTTGCCGACGAGATCCCAGTTGCCGTCCTCGGCGTAGAACTTGACCGCGAAGCCGCGCGGATCGCGAAGCGTCTCCGGCGAGTGGCCGCCGTGAATGACGGTCGAGAACCGGACGAACACCGGCGTCTGCTTGCCGGCACCTTGGAACAGCTTGGCGCGCGTGTATTTGGATACCGCCTCGTCGCCGACCTTGCCGTAGGTCTCGAAGTAACCGTATGCGCCCGCGCCCCGTGCATGCACGACGCGTTCCGGAATGCGCTCGCGGTCGAAATGGGAGATCTTCTCGATAAAATGGTAATTCTCCAGCGTCGACGGACCGCGGCTGCCGACCGTACGGATGTTTTGATTGTCCGAAATGGGATGGCCCTGCCGGTCCGTCAGCGTCATGTCATCTTTCTTGTCGTTAGGCATAAGAGGGCTGCCACCTTTCTGGGAGTGTTCAGTCCTTACTTTGCGCCAATGAATGGGCAATTATGCCGGAATATCGCAATCGCGGCATGCAACCGGCAAAAAAAGGCCGAACCGGTGAAAGCGCCGGTCCAGCCGTTTAGCCGTTTTGACGAAAAGCTTACTCGTTGGCGGTCCAATGAAGCCGATTATTGGATGCTCTCGAGCTCCAAGGTGATCGTCTCGATCATTTGCACGAAGGACGTCAGCTCCTGCGAGCTCGCGGCCTGGTCGCGCGCCAGCGTGGACGTCCGTTCGGCGTCCTGCATGACCTCGCCGATGACGCCCGTGATTTCCTGCAGCTTTTCGCGCACGGTGACCAGCGACTCCTTGGAATGGCTGGCCAGCTTGCGGATCTCGTTCGCGACGATGCCGAAGCCGCGGCCGTGATCGGCTGCGTGCGCCGCTTCAATGGCGGCGTTGATGCCGAGCAGCTGGCTTTGGTCGGAGATTTCCTGGAGCAGCGACCCGATGCCGTCGATCTCGCCGATCTTGGACTGCAGCTCGCGTACTTTGACGTTCGCCTGGTCCTGGATGTCTGCCGTATGGGTGGCGGAATCCGCGACGGACTGGCTGCTGCTGCTCAGTTCCACGATCATGGCCGAGAGCTCTTGAACGATTCGGCTGATGGTCGTCAGCGTCGTCTGTTTGGCATCCGACAGCGCCTGGATTTTATCCTTCTCGTCCTTCTCGTAGGCTTCGAGCACCAGCTGGGAGTCGAGGTTGAACATTTTGGACAGCGCCAAGATAATGGTCATCCACGAATCCGGAGCGATGCGCTTGAAATGCTGCACGGCCGTGTCGAGATAGAGCATATAGGTGCCCAAATACCAGTCCGTCGTCAGTCCGATCCGGGAATGGATGTTGCCGATCAGAATGCGGCGCTCGATAAAAGCCTCGTCGATGACGCCGTTCGTCAAGGACATGAAGTACCAGCGCTGCGTTTCCTTGAGCCGGTCGAGCGTGCTGTGCTGGCGGATAATGGCCGACAGCTCGGGAACGGCCACGACTTGCTCGTACAGCTGGTCGACCACCTGGCTCGTGATTTGTTCAAAAAGCTCGCGTTTTCCGTGCAGGTACGCCAAATCCTCGTCCGTAATGCCGATATAAGCAAGCTGTTTTTTGCGTTGTTCGTTCAATTGAATCGTCATCGTTAATCTCCCCTGGTAGGTAAGGCCTACATTTATGCTTATTTCATTCGACAATATCCATCATATTCCTTCGTAATTACCAGCTTATGGCGAATTCGCTGCCTGGGGAGTTCAATAAATGGACTTACTTCGCCTTCATAATCCGCTGATTTGTCCTGCTGTCACCGTTTGTTCCCAAACGCTGTGATTGCAATCACAGTCCAGTCGGCTGCCGGGCCTTATACTTAAGCCATATCCAATACACGCAAGAGGAAAGCGAGGCGTTCAAGCATGTTAAGCCAAGCCAACATTGATATTATCAAAGCAACGGTACCGGTGCTGGAGATCCACGGAACGACGATCACGAAACGGTTCTACGAGCGGCTGTTCCAAAGTCATCCGGAGCTGCTGAATATATTCAACCACGCGAATCAGAAGCAGGGCAGGCAGCAGACGGCGCTTGCGAACGCGGTCTACGCGGCAGCCGTGAACATCGAGAAGCTGGAGGCCATTCTGCCGGTCGTCCGGGGCATCGCGCACAAGCATCGGAGCCTCGGCGTTAAGCCGGAGCATTATCCGATCGTCGGGGAACATCTGCTGGGCGCGATCAAGGACGTGCTGGGCGATGCGGCGACGGATGAGATCTTGGGCGCATGGGCGGAAGCGTACGGCATTATCGCGGATGCGTTTATCGGCGTGGAGGCGGAGATGTACCGGCAGGCCGAGTCGCAGCCCGGCGGCTGGGAAGGTTATCGTCCCTTCAAGGTGGCGAGGAAGGTACAGGAGAGCGAGGTCATTACGTCGTTTTATCTGGAGCCGGTGGACGGCGGAGCCATCGCGGATTTCGAGCCTGGACAATATATCAGCGTTAAAATGGACATTCCGGGCGAAGAGCACACCCACATTCGGCAGTACAGTCTGTCGGGGCACCCGGGGGCCGCGTATTACCGTATCTCGGTGAAACGGGAAAATACGGCGGATGATCGTCAGGCGGGAAGAGTGTCCGTCTACCTGCATGCGGACGTTCAAGAAGGAAGCGTGCTGCAGGTGTCCGCGCCTGCCGGCGAATTCAAACTGGATCGGACGGATGCGCGTCCCGTCGTGCTCATCAGCGGAGGCGTGGGTCTGACGCCGATGGTGAGCATGCTGCGGACGCTTGCGGAGGAACGGCCGGCACGGAGCGTAACGTTCATTCATGCCGCGCAGCATGGCGGCATGCATGCGTTGAAGGATGAAGTCGAAGGCATGGTGAGCGGGCGGCCGGAATTCTCGACCTTCTGGATCTACGCCGCGCCTACGGCGGATGACCGGGCAGCGGGCGCGTACCACAAAGAAGGCCGGATCGACCTTCCGTGGCTGCAGGAGGTCGTTGCCTCGAAGGAGGCCGTATTCTACTTCTGCGGGCCGCAGCCTTTCATGCAGACGGTGAATCGGGCGCTGAAGGATTGGGGCGTTCCGGCGCAAGACCGCCGCTTTGAGTTCTTCGGTCCGGCCGGTGCGCTGGATTGAGGCTGGCTTTGGGGGATGGGAAAGAACCGGCAATGCGGGAATGTGCAATGCAGAGCAGGGCGAGGCAGGGCAAGGCAGGGCAGGGCGAGGCAGGGCAAGGCAGGTCAAGGCAAGGCAGGGCAGGGGAGTCAAGACTTGGCTCGTTGGACGCGGAGGAGCCGGTTGACGGTTTCGCGGCGCAAGCCGATCAGCTGGCCGACCTCGTCCTGCGTCAGCACGTCCGTCAGCGGCGCCTCGCCGATATACAAGTGAAACCAGGCCTGCAGCTTGCGCAGCTTATCCGCGGGCGCGATCTGCGTGAGCTGGTCGATGCGCTGCTGCATCATGCGCAGCTTGTCCTGCAGCAGCAGCGCGATTTCCCGGCACCGGTCGGCATCGTCCTGCAGCTGCCGATACCAGTCCGCTGCAGAGATGACGTCGATCTCGGAGGCGGCCAACGCGACGGCCGTGCCGAAATACGGATTCGGACTGATGAGGGAATGATGCGGGATCGTTTCTCCGGGCGTGATGATATTGACGAGAAACGGCGTCCCGTCCGGATGGACGCGCATGATTTTGAGCAGGCCGCTGCGCAGATGGAAGAGGGGGCCGGATTCCCCTTGGCGGAATAAGATCTCGCCTTTGTTTAACTGCATGGATGGGCTCCTTTCTGGTTGTATTATTCGATGAAGCAGAATTATTGCTGCTCGATCAAGCGGGATGAATGCCGCATTCCCCGACTTCCGTCGGTGAACGCAAACCAATCCTATGCTTACGAAGCGGCTGAATGCTGCATGTTCAATCTCCGGTTGTACACGCAAACCAATCCTATGCTTACGAAGCAGGCGAATGCTGCATTCTCGTCTCGCGACGAGAACGCAAACCAATCGCCTCTATCATACCAATAGCTTCACCTTCTCTCCACGCTTGTATTTTCTTGCCGTACGGCGAGACGGGCAGGAGACAAGGCACGATCAACGAGGGACAGTCGCATTCTTCGGCGTGCGCGAGCGGAGCTCCCTTGGACACCCGAAGTCAGATCATTGTACGCGACGAAACCGCCTGCGCCGTTTTTCAACCCGGCATCGAACAGGACCGATCGGCCTGAGCCGATCCGGCAGCCCGGCTGCTACGGATCGTTGGTCGCCGTGGCACGTTAAGCAAGCCCGAAGGCTGAGCTGAGGCAACAATCCGCATAGATTAAGTTGTCGCAAACGCCAAACAGGAGCCGTGCTTGCCGCCATGTGAGATGGCGGAAGACAGCTCCTGTTTGGTTAGGCCGATCCAAGGCGGGCGGTCAATAACTGCCGCTGCCGGCGAACGTTCCGTCATCGAAATTCATGACGCTCGGCGACTCGACGTCACCGGCTTCGTCGGTGCTGTAGTACTCGACGGTATGCGTATCTTCCGCATAGATCGCGAACGGGCCGGTGTAATCGGTCCAAGCCCCGCCGTTGATCCGGTATTTCGTCCCCGTCGCTTCATTGTTCGAGGCAGTCGCTTGCAGCGTCACCGTAAAGCCTTGGATGTACTGATACCCCTTCGCGGTGGTGGCCATGATCGGCTCGAAGTGGTATTTGGTAAGCACGGAGGTCTCGGCGGCCGGACTGCCGATCGATACCGTCGACGTCGGTCCCGCCGATCCGTCGGGCTTCTGCATCGTATACTTGAACAGCATGGACTTGGCCTGCAGCTTCAGCGTCTCTTCAAGTCCGGCTTCCGAAGATCCGCCGACCTCGTAGTCCGTCACGACAATTTCGGACAGGTGCACGATCATGTAAGTGAAGCTTCGATCCGCGCCGCGGGTTTGAAAATACAGGTAGCCGTCCTTGACGTGCTTGCCGGTCGCCAGCATCTTCAACAAGGGCAAGGAGGCGGCATCTGCCCGCTTGGCCAGCGTTATCTCGCTAAAGGACGGCTTTACCTGTTGGCCGCCGGGAGACGAGAGGGATGCTTCGGCTCCGAAGCCATAGCTATCGACGGGGATGGCATCCTTGATCTTGCTGTCGGAGTACTCGCCTTTGATGCCGTCCAGCGTAAGCAGGATGGAAGGAGCGCCGCTCGCCGCGTAAGCGGGCGGTTGCGACGGGAAGAAAAGCAGGATCGCGGACAGAATAACCGCTGCCAGGCTCACTTGAAGCATTCTCGCGAACAAATCGATCTACTCCTTTATAGGACGATTGCAATGAAGACGCCGGTTTGCGGCGCACTCCGGCACGGCGGCTGGAGCCGCCGCGGATTCAGCTGTCGAACTGGTTCCGTTTGTAGAATCCGTCGTTCGGGAGGAACTGCCACGGCTTGTCGGGACCGCCTTCCGTTTTCATGACGCTCAGCACCTGCAGCACGGGGGCCTCCCAAGGTCGCTTAAGGTTCTTGAGGCTGCCCGCATGTTTCAAATTCTCCGTTTGAGAAAAGCTCATCGTCATCTGCCTCCGTTCATCTTAAGTTAGCTGACTTTGCCGGCGTTTTGATCGATCTCCAGCGTTTGGAGTGGAAGCGGGCGGCCTGCCCCGTCGTAGGCCTGGTAGGAGAACGTCATCTTCGAGGCGCGAAGCGAGAACGATTCCGTAAAGGGATTTCCGCCAGCTGAGTCCGAGTATTGACTGGACGTGATGAAGATCTGCTCCAGCTTGACCGTCAGATAAGGCTTGGAATCTCCAGATCCGTAGAAATACAGCGTGCCGTCCTTGATCGCTTTACCGCTCGCCAGGTTACCCAGGAGCGGCAGAGAAGAGGAATCCAAATATTTCATGAAGCTGAAATCGTTATACTGAGGCTTGCCCGCACCGCCTCCGCCGCCTCCGACGACCGTTGCGGTGTTTGTTGCGCCGAACGAGAAGCTTAAAATTTCGATGCCGCCTTTATGGCCGGCATCCTTGCTCTCGCCCTTGATATTGGCGAGTTCGAGAATCATGCGCGTAGTCCCGGGTGCGGCGGAAGCGGTTACGGGAATTGCAAGTGCGGCGATCATAAGGGCCAGCATAACGATAAAGGGTCTCGGCAGCAAACATTTAAACAATACGATCAGCTCCCTTGAATGATTTTAATGATACATTTTGTATCATTGTATCATATTCCAGAAGCGTACGGCTACCATCAAATAGACAAACCCGAAGTGATTCGGACAATATTACGCCGGCTTCGATATGGGCGGTCTTGCCGCCGCGCGAAAGCGAGGCGCTGGGCCGTGGACCGGCGTCATTCGTCCGCGGTCCGGACCGGCGTCATTACGTAAAGCCATTCATCCTCGCCGAAAGCCGGGGCGGTAATGACGATCGGCTTGCGCGGATCGGAGAAGGATAGCGTAATCAAGCTTCCGCTGACGGTTTGGAGCATGTCCCGCATGTAGGCTCCGTTAAACGTAATCTGGAGTGGCATTCCGCTTACTGTGCAGAAGGGGAGGATTTCTTCGGCATCCCCTGTTCCTTCGGCATGCGAGGAAAGGGTTACGCGCTCGTGATGGACGACGAGCTTCACGAGCCGGCGCTCCCCCGCGAAAGCGGCCGAGCGCTCCAGCGCTTGGAGCAAATCGACCGCTTGGAGACGGAGGAAGGTGGTCGGTTCGTCGGAGGCGATGCGGTCGAGAGAGGGGTAAGCGCCTTCCAGCAGCGGCAGCTGAAGACAGACTCCGTCGCATTCGAACCGCACGCCGTTCGATCCGGCCGTCATCGTCGTCGCGGGGCCGTCTTCGTACTTCGGCGCATTGACGAAAGCCAGGAGCGGATGCGCCGGGATGATGATGGTGCGCGAAGAAGGGGTGGCTGCGGCATCGCCGGCTTTCCAAGGCAGGCGCAGCATCGAGCACCGTACGCCGTCCGTTGCGGTGAAGGTCATGCCGGCCATCGTCATGCTGCAGCAAATCCCCGTCAGAACCGGCCGGGCGTCGGAGCTTGCGGCGGCGAAGGCGAGACGCCGGACGAGCTGCTTCAGCCTCGAGCTCTCGAAACGCAGCTGATGGGCCGCTTCCGGAAGAGCCGGCTCCGGGTAATGCTCGGCAGCGAACGCGCTTAACCGGAAAACCGCGCTTGCCGTTCGAATATTCAACCTTGAGCTGCTTGCGGATTCCAGCGAGAGGGAGCCGGCAGGCAAGCATCGGACGAGGGCTAGCAGCGTTCGCGCCGGGACGACGAGCTGTCCCGATTGGCGGACGGCTGTATCTCCTGCACCGGCTCCTGCAGAGAGACGAGCTTCGATCGTCATCCCTCCGTTGCCGGCCGTCAGCCACAGGCCGTCGGCGCCTGCTCGCAGGCGAATCCCGCCGAGAATCGGAACAGCCGGTTTAGCGGGAATCGCGGGCGTCAACCGCTGAAGGGCGGCATGGAGCGCCGCTTGCTGGACGTCGACGAGCATGGCTTCACTCCCTCTCGTTGTGGTTCGTATTCGCTGCCAAATGCAGGTAGCCGTGGATGATCTCGCGGAGCAGCTCGGATTTGGAGCAGGGACGATCCTGGCAGATGGCCTCGAATGCTGCCCAATCATCCTCCGTCAAGGTCAAGGACACCTTCCGCGTGCCGCCGATTCCTTTGCGCCCTGCGCCTTCTCTGGGACCGCCTTGCGTATACAGCATGGCCAGCTGATTCTCTTGCGGGATGAAGCCGAGCTTGAGTTTATTGGGCATGGATAAGGACTCCTTGTATTTTGAATTAGGTAACTTAAATCATAATAGGATAGTTTTACCATACCATATCGATCTCCATTTGGCAAAAGAGGCCGGCTCTTGTATTCGCCGTTGAATTTTGGGAGAATGAAAGGGAATATGAACGCAGTACTGCTATTGAAAAGAGGACTTGGGCAATGAATAAACCTTCTATATATGGATTAACGCTCGAGCAGCTGACCGCTTGGCTTCAGGAGCATGGACATAAGAAATCGCGTGCGCTGCAGGCGTGGGACTGGCTCTACCGAAAGCGCGTCACGTCGTTCGAAGCGATGGAGGACGTGAATGCAGAGTGCCTCTCGCTGCTCGCGGCGCACTACGACATCGAGACGCTGACCGAGCATACGAAGCAGGAATCGGCGGACGGCACGGTCAAATTCCTCTTCAAGCTGCAGGACGGCAATCTGATCGAGACCGTGTTCATGCGGCACAAATTCGGCTTGTCCGTCTGCGTGACGACGCAGGTCGGCTGCAACATCGGATGCAGCTTCTGCGCGAGCGGGCTGATCAGCAAGAGCCGGGATCTCTCGGCGGGCGAGATCGCGGAGCAGATCATGAAGGTGCAGCTGTACCTGGACGCGGCCGGCCGGGGCGAGCGCGTGAGCCACGTCGTCGTCATGGGCATCGGCGAGCCGTTCGATAACTTCGAGAACCTCGTCGACTTCCTGGACGTCATCAAGGATCACAAAGGGCTCGCCATCGGGGCCAAGCATATCACGGTATCGACGAGCGGACTCGCGGACAAAATCATCGAATTCACCGACCGCGGCCTCGGCGTGAATCTCGCGATCTCGCTGCATGCGCCGAACAATGAGCTGCGCACGCGGATCATGAAGATCAATCGGGCGATCCCGATCGAGAAGCTGATGGCGGCGATCGATTACTACATCAGCAAGAACAAGCGCCGCATTACGCTGGAATATATCTTGCTGCGTGACGTGAACGACCGGGAAGAGCATGCCCTGGAGCTTGCCGACTTGATCGGCGAGCGCCGCGCAAGCGTCAACGTGAACCTGATCCCGTACAATCCCGTCGACGAGCACAGCCAGTACCAGCGGAGCGAGCAATCGTCCATTCGCGGCTTCTACGACGCGCTGAAGAAGCGTCAGGTCAGCGTCAGCGTTCGTTTGGAGCACGGCACCGATATCGACGCCGCCTGCGGACAGCTGCGCAGCAAGCAAATGCGAGCCTCCGGCTAAGAATGCGAGCTACCGGCAAAGGGAGAGCTGTCCATACCGTTCGGACGCGCTCGGAATAAGATAAGGCAGAATCTTATTTCGAAAGGATGGCGGCGGCGAATGGTCAGAACGAAAGCAACGAAGCTGGAGAATCAAGTGTATTCGAATCGAGTGGCGCGCTCGGAGTTCGACCGGAATTGGCGATCGCATATCACCCGTTCCGGGTACTTCGTATACGTGGCCAAGTGCGACGGCGCTTCCGTCACCGTGCTGCTCACGACGGGAGCCTCCAAGCTGATCACGTTCGTGCGAGGCGGAAAAGTATGGGTCGGCCAGGGCGGAACGAGCCATTACAGCAAACCGCATGTGGCGAAGGATTTGTAAGCCTGCCGCTCATGCCGGAACCATGAAGGCACCTTTCCGCAAGGTGTCTTTTTTGCTGTCCGTTCTTATATGCGTTTGCATTTTGGTCAAGAATAACGGGATGAGACGAAGGGTTGTTGGCCTCTTCACGGACAAACGGCCTGAAATAAGGTACACTAGAGTTATCTTATTGAACGGGAGCGGTTAGCATGTCGAAGGAACAAGTGATTTTGACGAAAGAAGGGTTCGATAAACTACAGGAGGAGCTGGATGATCTCAAGTACGTCAAACGCAAAGAGCTGGCGGCGCGGATCAAGCTGGCGATCAGCTACGGGGACTTGAAAGAAAACAGCGAGTACCACTCGGCTAAGGAAGACCAGGCGTTCATGGAAACGCGGATCATGGTGCTCGAGAAAATGCTGGCCACCGCGCGGGTCGTGGAAGGCGGCAATACGGACAGCGTGCAGATCGGCGCCACGGTTATCCTGCATGACGTGGAGTTCGACGAGAAGATCGAGTATCAGATCGTGGCACCGGCCGAAGCGGACGTGGCGGATAACAAGATTTCCTACGAAAGCCCCCTCGGCAAGGAGCTTCTTAACAAAAAGATCGGAGCAATCATCAAAGTCACCGCGCCGATGGGCGTTATCGAATATAAGCTGCTCGAGATCAAATAGCGCATTACGCGCTGCTCGCGCAGTAACTGCCAGAACGGCTATCTTACCAAACAACGGGTGCTCGCTGCCGGTTCCTTTACGGGAATCGCGGCGGGCATCTTTTTGTGCTGCCTGTGTCGATACCCGCGCGCATCCTCGTATCCTCGCATCCTCGTGCAACCGGGGCGGCCATCGGACTTCTAATTTCATATTCCGTTTTCCTCGGTTGGTTATCTGTCCTGCGGTCATCCTGCGTGGCTTCTAGTCTCCCGCCTCTTACTACCTCTTCCTCTGCCTCCTTCGGTCCGACTTCTCTCCCTCCTCTCCCTCCAACGGTCTGTTTACTCTTCGTCTCGTTTATCCCCATGCAGCCCTTCCAACGGACTCATTCAAGCTCATCGGCAAGTTTTTACGATCTATTCGGCGTTCATTCGCCTAAACCTGACATGCCCTCCCTCTTTTTCGCTGCGGTTCAACCCCGATTTACAGCAATCGACGGCGCCTTGTCGGGACTGGATTGGAAATCGAATGCCAAGGCTCCCTTTTATATGATATATTGAATATAAATATTTAGTGGAGGAGGAAATCGGCGATGAGCACGGACAGGGAGCCGTTATATATACGCATTCAGAATCATTTTAAGGATGCGATCCGTGCGGGACGGCTGCGGACGGATGATAAGATCCCGACGGAAAAGGAGCTGCTGGAGCAGTTCGACGTCAGCCGAATAACGGTCGCGAACGCGCTCGGCGAGCTGGCCCGGGAAGGGTGGATCCGGCGTATACCGGGGCGCGGCACTTATGTCCAAGGCGTGCCGGAGGATGACGGCGGCTTTGCGGCGGAGGATGCTTCGGAACCGGAACGGCTGCAGGCGCAGGAAGGCAAGGGCGCGCGGCCGCGGATCGGCGTCGTTATCCCGTTTATCGGCGATTACTTCGCCATCCGGCTGCTCGCGGGGCTGCGGGCTGCCGTGGAGGGCGCGGGCTGCTCGCTGATCGTGATGTTCACGTTCAACGACAAGGAACGGGAGACGGAGTTGATCCGCGAGCTGCGGGACACAATGGATGGAATGGTTGTTTTTCCGGTGGACGCGGCTGTTTACAACGAGGAAATCATCGGGCTCAAAATGAGCGGTTACCCGTTCGTGCTGATCGACCGCTACCTGCCCGGCGTCGAGACGAATACCGTGCTTGCGGACGGTGCGCTTGCCGCGAAGCTGGCCGTGGATCACCTGTGGGCGCTCGGGCACCGGCGCATTGCGATATGCGCGGATACGCCGGTCGCGACGGTCTCGGTCGACGAGCGGATCAACGGCTACATGAGCGCGCTTAAGGCGAAGGGAGCGCTTATCGATCCGATGCTGCTGCTGACCGATTTCAACGTGCACGGCGTGGGAAGGGGCGGGGGCAATCCGCTCGCGCAAGCGATCGCAAGCCGTGCGGCTACGGCCTATATTGCGCTCAACAGCACGCTCGGGCTGCATATCGCGGCGCTTGCCAAAGCGGCGGATCTCGAGGTGCCGCGGGACCTGTCCATCGTGGCGTTCGATAACCCGAGCGGAGGGCTGCTGAAAGAACGGGGAGCGTTCACGTACCTCGATCAGAATGAAGGCGAAATGGGCCGCAGGGCAGGGGAATTGCTGTTGGAATCGCTGCGAAGGAAAGGTCGGGGCGCGTCGTCTTATAAGCGAATCGTGCTTGAGCCGGAGCTCGTCGTGCGAGAGACGACGGCGAAGGCGCCGCCCTCCGAATAGGCGAGCGAAGAGATGCGCCTGGAACGGGTGCATTTTTTATTTTAGAAAACCGATTGATCTATTATATATATATAATATATTATTATGTCATATACAACTGAGTAAAGGGATGGTGACGGATCGAATGCCGCATACACCGATTAAGATGGACGTTCTCCGAAAAACGCTGCAGGGGATCGAATCACGTATCTATACAAAGCTGGCGCCGCTCGAGCTGACGGCTTACGCCACGAAAGAGCCGGTGACGTTCGCGGAGCGCGCGTCCGGCGAACGGCTGGAGCTGCAAGCCGGCGACAAATGGGGCGAGCGGTGGGACTGCGCATGGTTTCATTTCCGCGGCCGGGTGCCGGATTCGGCGGCGGGCGCCAAGATCGTATTGCTGATCGACGTAAACGGCGAGCTGTGTATCTTTGACGAGGAAGGCACGCCGCTCCAGGGACTGACGAACGTAAACTCGGAATTCGATCTGACGCTGGGCTTGCCCGGCAAACGCGTGCTGCCTTTCGCGGAGCGCGCGGCCGGCGGGGAAACCGTCGACCTGTGGGGCGATGCCGGCAACAACGACCTGTTCGGTTTCTACCGCAGCGGTACCGTGAAGGAAGCCGACATCGCGATCTGCCATGAAGAGGTTCGTCAGCTGTACTACGATTATGAAGTGCTGCTCGACTATATCGAAAATATCGAAGACAAGTCCGCCCGGACGGCGCGGATTACCCAAGCGCTGTACGACGTCCATCTGCTGCTGCGTTACCCGTCGGACGAGACGGTAGCCGAGTCGCGCAGGCTGCTCGGCGCTGAACTAGCGAAGCAGGGCGGCGACCCGACGATCACGGCGACCGCGGTCGGCCATGCGCATATCGATCTGGCGTGGCTGTGGCCGATCCGGGAGACGTTCCGTAAAGGCGCGCGGACGTTCGCGACGGCGCTTCGCATGATGGAACGCTACCCGGACTACGTGTTCGGCGCGAGTCAGCCTCAGCTGTACCAGTGGGTGAAGGAGCAGCATCCGAACCTGTATGCGCAGATCAAACAGCGCGTCGCGGAAGGGCGCTGGGAAGTGCAGGGCGCGATGTGGGTCGAGCCGGATTCCAACATCGCCGGGGGCGAAGCGCTCGTTCGTCAGATCCTGCACGGCAAACGGTTCTTCCAAGAGGAGTTCGGCCTGGACATGCGCATGCTGTGGGTACCGGATATTTTCGGTTATTCCGCGAGCCTGCCGCAGCTGTTGAAGCAGTCCGGCGTCGACTACGTCATGACGCAGAAGCTGTCCTGGAGCGTGCACAACGATCATCCGCACCATACCTTCTTCTGGGAAGGCCTGGACGGCAGCCGCGTGCTGACGCATCTGCCGCCCGAGGATACGTACAACGGTCCGGCGCTGCCGCGTTCGATCATGAAGGCGGAGCGGGACTACTACGATAAGAACGTCTCCGAGCACTGCCTCGTCGTATTCGGTATCGGCGACGGGGGCGGCGGGCCGGGCGAGGAGCATCTGGAGCGTCTCTCGCGTCTTAAAAACCTGCAGGGGCTCATTCCGGTGAAGCAGGAGCCGGCCATCGACTTCTTCGACAAGCTGAACGCGAACGCCAGCCGGTACAAGACGTGGAAAGGCGAGCTCTACCTGGAGAAGCATCAGGGCACGCTGACGAGCCAAGCGCGCAACAAACGCTTCAACCGCAAGCTCGAGAAGGCGCTGCGCGAGCTGGAATTCGCGGCTTCGCTTGCTTTTGCGGCGGGAGGCGGCGCTTATCCGGCCGAGGAGCTGGACAGCATTTGGAAGGAAACGCTGCTCTACCAGTTCCATGATATTCTGCCGGGCTCCTCGATTACGCGAGTCTTCGACGAGTCGCTGGCACGGTACGAAGCGCTGCTTGGCCGCGTGAACGATCTGACGGCTGCGGCGTACAGAGAAGCGGCGGCTTCGGTCGCGGCAGGCACGGAAGCGAAACGTCCTGCGGTGCTGTTCAACTCGCTGCCTTGGACGCGCAAGGAGTGGATCGGCCTCGGTCAAGGTCAGTGGCGCGAGGTGGAAGTTCCGGCCATGGGCTATGCGGTTATCGATTCGGATGCACAATCGGTACTGGCGGAACAGGAGCTTCTGCAGGCGGCGGATGACCGTTTGGAGAATGACCTCATTCGCGTGAGCTTCCTTGCGGACGGCAGCGTCGGCTCCGTCTACGACAAGGCGCTCGGCCGCGAAGTGTTGGCTGCCGGCGAGCGGGCCAACGTGCTTACGGTGTACAAGGACGACGGCGATGCGTGGGACTTCCCGGAAGATTATGCCGCGGCAGGCTCCGAATCGATGAAGCTGACGGGCACGCGCGCGTTCGTCGATGGTCCGCAAGCGATCGTCGAGCAGCGGTATGCGTACGGCCAATCCACGCTGGTCCAGCGCATCTCGCTGACCGCCGGCAGCAAGCAACTGAAGTTCGGCACGGAAGCGGACTGGCAGGAGGACGGCTGCATGCTGCGCGCGATTTTCCCGCTGAACGTCTATACCGAGTTCGCCAACTGCGAAATTCAATTCGGTCACCTGAAGCGGCCTACCCACCGCAATACGATGTGGGATTATGCGAAAGACGAAATTTCCGCGCATCAATGGATCGATCTGTCGCAGCCGGACTTCGGCGCCGCGATTCTCAACGACTGCAAATACGGCTACAGCGCGAACGGAAGCACGATCAGCATCAATTTGCTGCGCAGCCCTTCTTACCCGGACCCGTCCTGCGACCGTGCGCAGCATCAGTTCGACTATGCGCTGCTGCCGCATGAGGGAGATTTTATCGCAGCGGAAGTTTATAAAGCGGGCTATGCGTTCAACACGCCGATCGCGGTCGTCGAAGCTGGCGGCTCCCGTTCCGGCATCCTGCCGGCAGACGGTTTCTCGGCGATCGATCTGGAGGGCCGCGGCGTGATGATCGAAGCGGTGAAGAAAGCGGAAGACGGGAACGCGCTGATCGTGCGTCTGTACGAGACGTCCGGCGCGAACGCATCCGTCCGTCTGCGCGTCCGTCTGCCGCATGCAGCGGCATCGTTGGCCGATCTGATGGAGCAGGAGACCGCTGCGCTGACGGCTGATGATTCGAGCAGCGACGGCGGCTATGCGTTGTCGTTCGCGCCGTTCGAGATCAAGACGGTGAAGGTAAAGCTATAAATTTCAACGTTGGCGTGAATGCTGGCGGTTCGAAGGCCTCGGTCTCCTGTTTGGGAGGCCGGGGCTTTTTATGCGTCTGTGGGATAGGAGGGAGGGGCTGGTTACCCGCGACTGGAATTTCTATTCAACCATCCTCTTCAAGCACAACGGGCTCGAGCGCCAAGCATGCGGATGGGGTATACTGGCATCATAGACAACATGTGCGCGAAGGAGATCGGGTAACGAATATGGGCATGGAGATAAAAGGACAAGCATTCAAGGATTATGGGCTGAGCGCGGAAATTTTCCGGGCGGTCGACAGCCTGGGCTACGCCGAACCGACGCCGGTGCAGCGTGAGGTGATACCGCATGTGATGGCAAAGCGGGACCTGACCGTCCGCGCGCAGACGGGAAGCGGGAAGACGGCCGCGTTCGGCATCCCGATCTGCGAGGGGATCGACTGGGCGGAGAACCGTCCGCAGGCGCTCGTGCTGACGCCGACGCGCGAGCTGGCGGGGCAGGTGAAAGAGGACCTCGTCAACCTTGGCCGCTTCAAGCGGATTAAGGCGGTTGCCATCTACGGCCAGCAGCCGTTCGCCGCGCAGAAAATCGAGCTGAAGCAGAAGGTCCATGCCGTTGCGGGGACCCCTGGCCGCGTATTGGATCATATCCAGCGCGGCACGTTGAATGTGGAGCGGATCCGGTATCTCGTTATCGACGAGGCCGACGAGATGCTGAACCGGGGTTTTATCGGGCAGGTCGAGGCGATTCTGGAGCTGCTGCCGAAGGATCGGGTTACGCTGCTGTTCTCCGCGACGCTGCCGGCGGACGTGGAACGGCTGTGCCGGACGCATCTGCGCGATCCGCTTCATATCGATATTGAGTCGCCCGGCGTGGCGGTGGATCGAATCGCGCATCGGCTGTACATCGTCGAAGAATCGAACAAGCTCGCGCTGCTGAAAGCGGTCACGGTCGTGGATAACCCGGACAGCTGCATCGTCTTCTGCTCGACGAAAGAGGCGGTCGACGAGGTCGCCCGCGAGCTGCGGCGCAGCGGATATCCCTGCGACAAAATCCACGGCGGCATGGAACAGGACGACCGCTTCGCCGTCATGCACGCGTTCCGGCGCGGGGAGTTCCGGTACCTCGTGGCGACGGACCTCGCGGCCCGCGGGATCGATATCGAGCAGGTCACGCATGTCGTCAATTACGACCTGCCGATGGACAGCGAGAAATTCGTGCACCGGATCGGACGGACGGCCCGCGCGGGCTTGACCGGCGAGGCGATTACGTTCGCGGCGCCCCGCGAGGAGCGAAGGCTGGCCGAGATCGAAGGCTATCTGGGGTTCTCGCTGCCTCGCTTCGAGGCGCCTTCCGGGGAAGCGATCGAATCGGCGCGTGCGGCCTTCGAGCGCAAGCTGGCGTCGGTCGAGCGGCCGCGGCCGGACAAGCGGGAGCTCCTCAGCCAGGACATTATGAAGCTGTACTTTAACGGGGGCAAGAAGAAGAAGCTCCGCGCGGTTGATTTTGTCGGGACGATCGCGAAGCTGGAGGGCGTGACGGCGGCCGATATCGGCATTATCGCGATGCAGGATAACGCGACGTTCGTCGATATTTTGAACGGCAAAGGGCCGCTTGTCCTTCGCGCCATGAAGACGACGACGATCAAGGGCAAGCAGCTGAAGGTGCACGAAGCGAACAGTTAGGGCGGACAATAGGCTGTTATTGCAGATGGACGCAGCGAATGTTATACGGTAACAAGTTGGCGATGCGAGGCGGACAAATGCTGCATTCACCGCCAGTCAGAGCTGCTTCTCGCGGGCCTCTATCAGCGTTTTATGGATCCATATCGCGGCTTGCGCCCCATCGCCCATGGCGACCGTGGCCTGTTCGGAGTGCAGGGCGATATCGCCGGCTGCCCAGAGATTCGGGACGCTGGTCAGCTTGGTACGGGCATCCGTCCAAACATGGCGGTTGCGATGGAGACGCGCGCCGAGCCGGTCGGCCAGCTGCGTACGAACCTCGTTGCCGCCGAAGGCGACGAACGCCCGATCGGTGGCAAGCTCCGAGCCGTCTGCCAGCACGACGCCATGCATAACGCCGTCATTCCCGGCGGCGATGGCCTGGACGGGCTCGACGCGGTGCGGAATGCCGGCCGCCGCCAGCCGTTCCTCGAGCTCCGGACTCAGCGGATGCGTCTCCTCTTCTTGGCGCAAGTAAAGCAGGCGGTTTGTCCAATTTAGCAGCGTCAATGCCATATTGGCGCCGACATCGCCGGATCCGAGCACGAGCGTCTCGCGTCCGCGGATCTCGTAGCCGTCGCAGTCGGGGCAGACGAAGACGGTCAGCCCGAGGCATTCCCGCAGCCCCGGCCAATCGGGCAGCCGGTCCATGACGCCGGTGGCGAGCAGCGCCGTGCGCGCGTCATACACCGCGCCGTCCGCGCCATGGAAGCGGAAGCCGCCCTGCTCCAGATGCTCGGCCTCCGCGATCCGATCCTGGGCGATCCCGATGCCGTATTCGGAAGCTTGTCTGCGGCCTGCCTCGCGAAGCGTTATGCCGGATACGCCGTCCGGATATCCGAGCAGGTTGCGGTAATTCCGGCAGATCGAGGAACGGCCTCCGTCCGAATCGATGACGAGCACGTCGTGGGCGGCATAGCGCCCGAGCTGGATCGCGGCTTGCAGGCCGGCAAGGCCTCCGCCGATGATGAGGCAGTCGATCATCCGAGGCAACTCCTTTAATGGGGATTGACGCCGGGTAATCGTGCCCGGACATGCGTTATTTTCCATCGGGTCATCACTCCTCTAGTTTGGCAGGAATTCGTCGTTCTATGTGTCGGGCTGCTTAGGCGGACGAATCAACCTCGGCGTCTCATGCGGCCTATTCGATAGGAATGGTAATGGCATTTGGATGCGGCAAGGAAGAAGGTCGACTCCTTCGCCGAATCGGAACTTTATTACGAACGGAGGCTGCTGGCAGACCATGATCAAATTGCGAAAAGGCGCGCTTACGCTCTTCGAAAGCGCGTCGTACAAAACAACCTCCGCCGTCATCCAGAGCGAGGATGCGGTGCTTATCGTCGATCCGAGCTGGCTCCCGCACGAGGTGCAGGAGATCCGGCGGTACGCCGACGACGCGGCGGTGAACGGGAAACGGAAGTACGTGCTGCTCACGCACTCGGACTTCGACCATATCCTCGGCTGCGGCGCTTTTCCCGATGCGGAGATTATCGCGTCGGCCGCGGCAGCCGGTAAGGATGAGGCGGCCAAGGAGCGTATCGTGGAGCAGATCCGGGCGTTCGACGACGATTATTACTTGGAGCGACCGTACGAGATGCGGTATCCGACGATCACGCATGCCATTGAAGGAGACGGCGTGAGGCTAAGACTCGGCGCTTCGGGATCGCTTGCGCTCGTCTTCTACCAGTCGCCCGGACATAACGACGACGGCCTGTTCACCGTCGTAGAACCGCTCGGACTCCTGTTGGCAGGCGATTATTGGTCGGATATCGAGTTTCCGTATATTTACCACAGCAGCACGCTGTACGAAGCATCGCTTGCCAAGCTCGACAGCATGCTCGGCTCGCACGCTATCACGCGGTTGATTCCGGGGCACGGTGCCTCGACGACGGATCGGGCGGAGATGAAGCGTCGGCAGACGGCGGATTATGCGTATATCGCGGCCATGCGGGAGGCTGTCCGGGAGAGCGATCAGCCGGCGATCGACGCGCTCATCGCAGGCTGCCGGTTCCCGCGCAACATGCGGAAGTTTCACCGGGGCAATCAGGAGCTGTTCGAACGGGAGCTGCGCGGGGAGTAGGGCGGCGGCTTGTAGTTGGGCGCTGCGGCGGCCCCTGTTCCACCTGTCATTTACTCGTCGAGCAGGACCATATACGGCACGAAAAACACTTCCTCCGCGGAAGTGTTATTTGTTGTTCATTGATAGTCGTATACCCGCACAGCCGTACACCCTGCCGATCTGCGTAAGTCGGAGACTTGGTTCATCGGACTCCGTCACCAGTCAGCCTCCGTTCCGGCTGCCGCTGCCCTGCCGAAGTTCTTCGACGATGCCGGCGAACAACGATGCTTCGCCCGCTTGGATTTTCATGACGAGCGGATTCAATGGCATCCTGCTCTTGCTCTTGTTCATATAACGTTGCGTTCACCTCCCGTCGGTTCCTGTGTCTATAACAATCGATGACGCGAAAAAGTGCCTGCCGGCACAAAAAAACAGCCAAAAACGTCATTTCGCGTCGTTGGCTGCTCCTTGGGGGCTATGTGATGAAGGGTGATTAAGCGCGCAGCTTGGCAAGGTCGAACTCCGGCACGAGACCTTCCCTCATGGCACGGCCGAGCAGCGATTCGATGGCGGCGTAACCGCTGGCGCCAAGATTGGCGGTGAATTCGTTGACGTAGAGCGAGATATGCTGCTTCGCGACATCCGGCGACATCTCCTGCGCGTGCGCCATGACATAGTCCTGCGAGGCTTCGGGATGCCGCCAGGCGTATTCCACGGATGCATGAATCCAGTTGGTCAGCGAAGCCGTGTCCAGGGAACGGCGGACGATAATGGCCCCGAGCGGAATCGGCAGGCCGGTATCGGATTCCCACCAGCTTCCCATATCGGCGACCAGGCTCAGGCCGTAGTTCTGGTACGTGAAGCGCGCTTCATGGATGACGAGTCCGGCGTCGATCGCGCCGTCCCGAACGGCGGGCATGATCTCATGAAACGGCATGACGACGATGTCGAGGTTGCCGCCCGGGATGTTCTGCGCAGCCCACAGGCGGAACAGCAGGTAAGCCGTGGAGCGCTCGCTGGGCACGGCGACCCGTTTGCCGGCCAGCTCGGCGGGATTGCCGAGCTTGTCCTTGGTCAGCACGAGCGGTCCGCAGCCGCGTCCGAGCGCGCCGCCGCATGGCAGCAGGGCGTAATCGTCCAGCACCCAAGGCAGCGCGGCATAGGAAATTTTCAGCACCTCCGGCCCTTCGCCGGCGGAAGCCCAGTTATTCGTGATGTCGATATCGGCATACGTGACTTCGAATTCCGGCGCGCCGGGCACGAGGCCATGGACGAGCGCATGGAAGACGAACGTGTCGTTCGGACAAGGGGAGAAAGCGATTTTCATTCGAGCACCTCTTTCAAAATCTGGCTAGCGCGTTCCAGCGCTTGCAATGCGTCGCCGATCCGCCAAGCGGACCGATCCCGCGGGCCGACGGCGTTGGAGATGGCCCGCAGCTCCAGCGCGGGCAAGTCCAGCTGCCGCGCGGCCGTGGCGGCGCCGAAGCCCTCCATGGCTTCAGCCGCGGCACCCGGCACGCGCCGTTCATGCTCCGCGGCGGCATGGGCCGAGCCCGTCGCGGTGGACACGGTGAGCACGGGTCCCAGGCTCACCGGAAGACCGGCCGCGGCGATGCCCGCGGCCAAGGCGCCCGCGATGCGGGCATCGGCGGCGATACGGGCCGAGCCGAAGCCGAGCTCGTCCACGCTGGCGAAGCCGTCCGGGGTCTCGGCTCCGAGGTCGGCGGCGATGATGTCGCTCGCCACGACGATGGACCCGACGGCTGCGCGGCCGGGGAAGCCCCCGGCGATGCCGGCGCTGACTACAAGCGCATAGCGGTCGGCGTCCGCTGCCGCTGCGCCGCCTGCCGCGAGCGCGAAGGCTGTTCCCGCGGCGGCCGACGCCGGGCCGACGCCTGCGGCGATCACGTGAAACCGATCGTCGCCGGCGACGCCGCGAAGCACCGCTTCGCGCTCCGCGTCGACCGCGGTTACGACGAGCACGCGGCCGCGGATCGTACGATCCCTATTTTGCATGAAGTAAACTCCTCTCGAATCGAACAGCGTGTAGTCGGCGGGCTAAGAGAACTGTATCCCGTGCCCGACATAACGCCTAAATGGTTGCGTTGAGCCAAGAACTGCATCTCGTACATCACATGACCGCCGCCCAGCGCGGGTGAACCTAGCACCTGAAATCAACCTGAACAGTCCATGGTGGCGGGCACCTTAGTTGGCTTTTATTTTACTCCTGACGTTCGGCACATTCAACCTAAGCAGGTATCGGTTACGCTTCGATAGCTCCACCCGAACCGGCGCATGAGTTGATTGAGATGCCTCGAATGGAGGTTGACTTCATCGTCAGGGGATGGTAAAGTCAATTTAAATTGTATGCAATTAAATTTATAAAAATCAATTGGAGGAATACGTTCATGACAACGCTATACGACCTGCAAGCGACGACCATTCAAGGCAAGGAGCAATCATTGGCGGATTACAAAGGCGAGGTGCTGCTCATCGTCAACACGGCCAGCAAATGCGGATTCACGCCCCAATACGAGGAGCTGCAGAAGCTCCATGAGCAATTCGGCGATCAAGGCCTGCGCATTCTTGGGTTTCCTTCTAACCAATTCGGCGAGCAGGAGCCAGGGGCTAATTCCGACGTGCAAAGCTTCTGCCAGTTGAATTACGGCGTGACGTTCCCGCTGTTCGCCAAGACGGACGTACGGGGCGAGGACGCCCATCCGGTCTTCCGGCACTTGACGGAGCGGGCGCCCTTCCTCGGCTTCAACACCGACGAGCCTAGCGGCAAGATGCTGCATTCCTTCCTGAGCGAGAAGCTTCCGGAGTGGTTGGGCGACGACTCCATCAAATGGAACTTCACGAAATTTCTCGTCAACCGCCGCGGCGAGGTCGCGGGACGTTACGAATCCACGGTCGAACCGTTGTCCATGACGGCCGATATCGAAGCGCTGCTGAGCGACGCGAAATAACCAGCCCTTCTTCTCGAACCGAACAAGCCTTGCGCCTCCCGCCAAATCCTTCTCTTGGGATTCGGTTACACTAGAGAGAGACGACAGGAGGGATACGCAAAATGAAAGCATTGGTGTTTCATGCCTTCGGCGGACCGGAGGTGCTGGCGCTCGAGGATATCGCCGATCCGGCGCTTGCGCCCGGAACCGTGAAGGTACGAACGAAAGCGATCGGCCTCAACTACGCCGATGTTTATCGACGGCGCGGGCATTACCATTTGGCCGGTGAGCCGCCCTATATCCTCGGCTACGAGGGAGCGGGAGTTATAGAAGAAGCAGCTCCAGACGTAAACGGAGTCCAAGTCGGCGATCGCGTCGGCTTTGCGGACGCGCCGCATGCCAACGCGGAGCTCGTCGTCGTCCCGGCGGATAAAGTCATTCCGCTCCCGGACGAGATCAGCTTCGAGACTGCCGCCGCGGTACTGCTGCAAGGGCTGACTGCCCATTACCTGGCGAACGACAGCTTCGCCGTCGGGCCGCAGGACCGGGTGCTGGTTCATGCCGCTGCCGGCGGGGTCGGCCAGCTGCTCGTACAGCTGTGCAAGGCCAAGGGCGCCCGCGTGCTCGGGCTGACGTCCAGCGAGGAGAAGAGGGAAGCGGCGCTTCGGGCCGGCGCGGATGAAGTGCTGCTCTACGGTGAGGATTGGGCGGATGGCTGCCTGCGGTGGTCGGCCGCGCATGGCCGGGGCGAGCCTGGGATGGACGAGCCCGGCATGGACGTCGCTTACGATTCCGTGGGCGCTACGCTAATGGACAGTTTCCGGGCGGTCCGCACGCGCGGGACGGTCGTGTTCTTCGGCATGGCCGGCGGGGATCCGCCGCTCGTCGATCCGCGGATGCTGATGGACGCGAGCAAGACGCTGACCGGCGGGGACTTGTGGAACCATGTCGCGACGGCGGAAGCGCGGATCTCGCGGTCGGCTTCCTTGTTCGAGGACGTGCTCGCGGGCAGGCTGAGGCTGGAAGCGCCGCGAATATTTTCGCTTGCGGATGGCGCGGATGCGCACCGCCTTATCGAGAGCCGGACGAGCACGGGTAAGATCCTGTTGATCCCGTAGTTTTTGGAGTACGCGGGGACGCTGTGTTACAATGGCGCTACATGACCATAATGCACAGGGGGCAACCGAAGTGAGCGAGCAAATCAACATGATCGAGCTGGTGCAGTACATTGCCGGCAAAACAAAGGCGGACGCCAAGCTGATCGAGCAGGTGCTGCAGCACGAGCAGACGTTCATCAACGGCGCGAAGGAAGACAAGAACGGCGAAGTGAATATCGACAGCGACGAGCTGACGGACTATATTTTGAGCCGCCCGGGTTTGAAATCGGACGAGCTGACGGTAGAGAACATTTTGGACGCGGAAATGGACTACCTGATGGACAAAGGCATCGCCGGCTACATCGACTAAGCGGCCGAAGAGGATCAAAGGCGGAGAAGGACAGCAGCCATTGCTGTCCTTTTTTGCTATTGTGGGGACTGATTGAAAGGGCCGGTTTTCGCCGGGGGGACGAGCAGGATTTCGGACACCGGAATTTCGAACCTCAATTCGGCGGGTAGCCATCGAAAACAGCCTGGGGCCTCTAAAGTTGCATAAAAGGCACAAATTCGGCGTCCCAAAGGGAGGAAGAGTCTCTAAAGTTGCACAAAAGGCATAAATCCGGCCTCCTGGAGAGAGGATTGGCCTTTTCGACCTCTAACACCGCGCCATCAGGCTCAATCTTCACCCAGATGGAGGAGATGAGCTCCCAAATCGTGTGTTCCCTTTGCCCAACTTCGAGGAGCCCCATGGCCGGAATTAGGGTCCGCCCCTCTCGCACCCGGACCCGGCTCATATCTGCCCTGCGCAGCGGAGAACGGCACCAATTTGCATAGAATAGAACGTTTCTCTCTAACGCCCGCAATGGATTGGCGGGTATTTTGTCGTCCTATAGCGAGCTTTGGCAGGTAAGCGGAATATCTAAAAATAAAGTTGCCAAGCGGCAGGTTGCGACAATTTACACCCTTGTTTGCCTCTATGAAAGCGCTACAATTATAGTAATCGAAGCCCAGGAGGTGAGTACCATGAGCCATGAGGAAGAGATTGTAGAGGTGAACGCCGAAGCAGCTTCTATCGAGCTCGAAGCGGTTGAAGAGATCGCAGCAGCCAGCGAAGAAGCAGCGGAAGAAGCGGCTGAAGAAGCAGCTGAAGAAGCCGAAGCAGCCGACGAATCCGAAGAAGCCGCCGAAGAAGCGGACGATGCATCGGATGCATCCGAGGAGCAAGAATCGCAAGCCGGCGAATCCGAGGAAGAAGCTGAAGAAGCTGCTGCCGAAGAGGAAGTCGAAGCTGCTGCCGAGGAGGCAGCGGGAGAAGAAGCGGAATCATGATCTTGATCATTTCGAATAAACGGTAAGGGCTTTCCCGAAGTCCGGCGAGGACGCGGGGAAGCCCTTATTTTTGCATGCGGATCGGACTTGCAGCGCGTGCATGGCTTACCGCTTGATCATGCGATTCTAAGCCTATGGATGGGAAAAGAACGGCTAGTTCGCTATAATGGTACCTATATCCGCTGAAGCCGTCATATGCTGTCGAACCGAGGCCTGGCAGCGTGCCGGTCGCCGCTCGAAACGGATGTGCGGTACCCATTATGAAATGCGATATGAGGTGCGAATTCGTGTATCCAGCCGTTATGATGTGGGACATGTCCACATTGCTTGCCATGTTCGTATTAGGCCTTGCGGCTTCGACATTCGGAGCCATCGTCGGTCTTGGCGGCGGGGTGATTATCGTGCCCGCGCTGCTCCTTCTTGGCCCGACCTTGCTTGGCATGAAAATCGATACGGCGATGGCGGTCGGCGTATCGCTCGGCACGCTCGTTTGTACGTCGTTTACGTCCACGTTGACGTTCGTGAAGGAAGGCAAAGCGGATTTGCGAAGCGCGCTCTTCTTCGCGATTTCGAGCGGGCCGATGTCGATGGTCGGGGCAAGCTTGACCGCGCTCTTCGACCCGGATGCCTTTCGCCGACTATTCGGCTATTTCATGCTGTCCATGGTCGTCCTGCTGCTGCTTCGCAGCCGGATCAAGCCTTATCAAGGCAAATGGCGCTATGTGCGCGCTTATACCGACGCAGACGGGACGCAGCAGGAATACGGATTCAATGCGCTGCCTGCGCTGCTCATCGGCGGATTGGTCGGGCTCATTGCCGGTCTGCTTGGCATCGGCGGCGGGGTGCTGCTTATCCCGGCCATGCTGCTGCTGTTCCGCTTCCCGCCGCATATCGCTTCCGCCACTTCGATGGCGGTTATCTTCGTCTCCGCCTTGTTCGGAAGCGGCATGCATATCATCCGCGGCGAATGGGATTGGCTGCTTGTCTTGGCGCTGGCGCCGGGTGCGCTGCTGGGCGGCTGGCTGGGGGCGCGCATCTCGCGCCGCATCGGCAGCGTACTGCTCATTCGCATTATGTGCGGCGCCCTGCTGCTGTTCGCGCTGCGCATCATCTTGACCTAGAAGGGGGCGGGGAGCCTGGCTACGACCATTCCGATCGGGCTGCAGCAGCTGGCCCCTTATGTGCGTTATGTCCATTACAATGAAGGCGACGATACGTACAGGGTGCCGCGCCGGATCATTTATGACTACGAGTTTATTTATATTACAAGCGGCAGCGCGCTCTTCACCCTCGGCGACGAAGAAGTGCTGCTCGGGGCTGGCGATCTTCATATCATTCCGCCGCTCACGCTGAATGCTTGCCGGGTGCCGGCGGGCGGGGCGTTCGCGTATTACGCCTGCCATTTTGATCTGGTCTATATGGGGCGGGAGCTGGATTTCTCCGACGATATCTACGTGCAGGTGGATTATGCGAATCTTCCCGAGGTGCCCGTGCAGGAAGAGCTGCTGGAGCGGCCGGTGCAGACCGTTACGGACTTCGCGCTGCCTTCGTTCTATTCGACGGGCGCTTCGCACAAGTACAGCGAGCGGTTCGTCGACCTCCAAGCGCTTTTCGATCGCAAACCCTTCGGTTATCAAGCGCGCATGCGCGCCTGCCTGCTCGACATCATCGGCCTGCTGCTGGAAGAGACGCACACGTCGGAAGGCATTCGGCAGGACAACCCGCACAAAGCGATGATCGCTGAAATGATCGCTATCATGCACGGCACCGGCCTGCGGGCAGAGGCCGATCTGGAGCGGGTCGTCGGCCGTTACGGCATGACGCTGAAGTACGCGCGGACGTTATTCAAGCAGGCGACGGGATTATCGTGGACGCGCTATCTCACCCGGGTGCGCATGGAGCGGGCGAAGGAGCTGCTGCGCTTAGGCGGGCTCTCCATCGGGGAAGTGGCGGAGCGCTGCGGCTATGAAGATCTTCATTATTTCAGCCGTTTATTCAAGAAACTGGAGGGTCTGCCGCCGCGGGCCTACGCGGATTCCTTACGGGGCTCGGAGCAGGCAGCCGACGGATGATGAGCCTTTAAGCGCAAAATTCGCATCAACCTGCAGTTGTGGATACACGGTAATCTACCTCCACGGCGTGATGCCGACTCGTCATCCCCCTTTTCCCCCTTGCTTTCGCTGTTTGTGCAAAAGATGGCGCTCTCACTCCAAATACAGAACCCGTCCGGTAGCGTACGATGAAGTCAGCAAATCGGATTCTTACCAGCTGGAGGGGTTAACGAATGACGAAACCGTACGAGGTCGCGGTCTATTATTTTCCGAATTATCACGTCGATAAGCGCAATGAAGCCTGGCATGGCGAGAACTGGACGGAATGGGAGCTCGTGAAACGGGCGACGCCTCGATTCGAGGGGCATGATCTGCCGAAGGTACCGATGTGGGGATATACGGATGAAGCGAATCCGGACCACATGGCGCAGAAGATCGATGCCGCTGCCGACCATGGCGTGGATACGTTCATCTTTGATTGGTACTGGTACGAGGACGGGCCTTATCTGGAACGGGCGCTCGAGGAAGGGTTCTTCGGCGCAGCCAACAACGAGCGGCTCAAATTCGCGCTCATGTGGGCGAATCATGATTGGATCGACATTCATCCGGCGCTTCGGAACAAGCCGTATAATACGCTGGCGCAGGGAACGGTTAGCCGCGAAGCATTCACGAAGGCGACGGATCATATGATCGCTGCCTACTTCACGCGCCCGAACTACTGGCGGGTAGAGGGCAAGCTGTATTTCTCCGTGTACGAGCTGATGAGTCTCGTGAAAGGCTTGGGCGGCATCGAGGAAACGCGCGCGGCGTTGGAGGATTTCCGGGACCGCGTGCGCGCGGCCGGGCTTGGCGAGCTGCATGTAAATGCCGTCGTCTGGGGCGTTCAGATCTTGCCGGGCGAAGAGAAGATCACGAACGGCAATGAAATGCTGGCCGCCCTCGGCGTCGACAGCGTCTCCTCTTACGTATGGATTCATCATCAGGAGCTGCCTTCGTTCCCGGAGACGCCGTATGCCGACATTGCCGAGAAATCGGCCGCGGATTGGGAGAAATTCGCCCGCGAATACGGACTGCCTTATCTGCCGAACGTGACGATGGGCTGGGATTCCTCGCCGCGTACCGTGCAGTCCGATGTCTTCGACAATTTGGGCTACCCGTTCATGGGCATGCTGTCAGGCAATACGCCGGAGCGGTTCCAAGCGTCGCTGGAGCAGATGAAGCTGTTCCTGGAGCAGGACCTCAACGGGTTCCCCGCGTTCACGATCAACGCGTGGAACGAATGGACGGAAGGCAGCTATCTGGAGCCGGATACGAAGAACGGCTTGGCTTATTTGGAAGCCATCCAACGGGTATTCGGTGTCTGATAACCGCAAACAAGGCTCTGCGCGCCGTATCGGCGTGCAGAGCCTTGTTCGTGTTCGATCGCTTGATGAGAGACAAGCATGGCGCCGCTCCGCCAAAAACGAAATGAGCCTGTCATATCGTCATGGCGACCTGAGCGTAGCAATTACATCTTGCCTTCGGTGAAAAATTGGAACGTAATGCCGAATTTATCGGTAACGCTGCCATATGCAGGGCTGAAATGCGTTTCCATGAGCGGCGTGACGACTTGTCCGCCGTCGGACAGCGCGTTGAAGATGCGATGCGCCTCTTCGACATCCTGCAGCGTGATGCAGATCGTCACTTGATTGCCGATCCGGGCTTCATCGCCTCCGAACGTGTCGGAGAACATCAAGTCGGATTCGCCGACCTTAATCATGGCATGTCCGATCAGGTTGTTCGCGGAATCCGGCAGCGGGTAGTCGGGATTGGACGGCATCTCGCCGAATGTCTGCTTAAACAGCACCGAAGCGCCGAGCGCGCGCTCATAGAATTCGATCGCTTCCTGGGCATTGCCGTTCATTACGAAATACGGGGTCAGACGCAAAGACATCATCAACAGCTCCTCTGATTCTAGATTGGTATGGGCATCCAAAGAGTCAACAACCCTATCCAGTATCGCCACAAATCAAGTATATAATATCGAACACTTGTTCGCAATGGGATATATAAAAAAACCTCCCGAAGGAGGTTGAAGCGCGATGGAACTCAGTGCGATCGCCTATCGCGCATACCTTGCTGTCGCCGCACTTGCTATCGCCGCAGTTCGGCTGACGGCGCCCTGCGTCCGCGTCCGACCAGCAGAGCGAAGACCAGAACCGCGCCAAGGTCAAGGCAAGCGATCAGAATGCCCATCGGGACAGCCGTGTCGCTGCCGGCTATGCCGACGAACGGGGCCACGATGGAGCCGAATAGGAACGATAGGAGTCCTTGAAGCGCGGAGGCGCTGCCGGCGGCATGGCCTTGATTGCGCATGGCCAGCGAGAAGCCCATGGTCGAGACGATCCCGACGCTTGCGACGACGAAGAACAGCGGCGGAAGCACGAAGCCGAGCGGTGCGCGAGCGAGCAGCATGGCGAGCAGCGCGGTGCCGCCGGCTGCGGCGAGGCCAAGGCCGATGACGAGCAGCTTCGTTTCGTTGATCCGGCCGGCAAGACGCCCCGCGATCTGACTGGCGGCGATAATGCCGAGGCCGTTGACCGCGAAGCAGAGGCTGAACGTCTGAGGCGATACGCCATAGACGTCCTGCAGCACGAACGGCGAGCCGGAGATATAAGCGAACATGGCGGCCATGACGAAACCCTGCGCCAGGGCGTAGCCCATGAACGCGCGGTCCCCGATCAATCCGCCGAACGTGCCGAGCGTGTTCATAATCCCGCCTTTGGAACGACGCTCGGCAGGGAGCGTCTCGGGCAGACCGAACAGCACGGCGATGAACATGGCCAATCCGATTGCGCCAAGCACGAGGAACACGCCCTGCCAGTCCGTGAAGCGGAGAAGCTGCCCGCCGAAGATCGGGGCGGCGATCGGAGCGATTCCGTTCACCAGCATGAGCAGCGAGAAGAATTTCGTCAGCTCCGTGCCGCTGTACAGGTCGCGCACGATCGCTCTGGAGATGACGATTCCCGCAGAGCCCGCTAGACCCTGAATGAAGCGCAGCGCAATGAAAGTGCCGATACCGGGAGCCGCGGCGCAGAGCAGCGAAGATACGGCGTAGAGAAGCAGACCGACGAGCAGCGGGCCGCGCCGGCCTCGCACATCGCTGATCGGTCCCGCGAAGAGCTGGCCGAGCGCAAGCCCGATCAAGCAGGCCGTCAGACTGAGCTGGGCAAGGGAGGTGCTGGTATGCAGATCCTCGGCGAGCTTCGGCAGCGCGGGCAGGTACATATCCAGCGAGAGCGGCCCGAAGGCGCTCAGCGAGCCGAGCACGCCGGCCGTCCATAGACGCCTGGAACGCGGCATCGCCGCGGATAATTCCGATGATGAGGGCATGGATGGATTCCTTTCCTTGAAGCTAAATGAGTCGCTTTCGCGCGAGCATCGCAAAGGCTGGAACCATTATAGGGACTTCGTTCGCGGACTGTCAATGAAGCTCTCCCGAGGTCTCGCGGCCGAATCCGGCGGAATAACGAAGCATCCCTGCCCGAGGTCCGGCGATGAACCTGCCTTTCCTTTCCGTCGGGTCGTCGGGTTATTGTATACCGGGGCTGGAAGAAACATGTCTGAAACGCCAAAAGGCACCCCCGAGGAGGTGCCGTCTATCTGCGATCTGCACGTTTCGTTAACGGTAGGTCAAAGACCGCTGCGGCGACCGGCCGGCGTTCGCGAAGCTGCGGCGTACCTGAAGCGCGCCGGCGCCGGCGGCTTTATGAAGCCCGCCTTTCATGAGCGCGAACATGGTGCCGTGATCGTGGGACCGCGGCGTCAGCGAGCCGAAGGTCATCATATGGTTGAAGCGCACGATAAATGCGAAATCGTCGTAAGACATGGGGGTAAGTCTCCTTTTTGGCCCTGTGCGGCCGCTTGTTGATCGGATAAGGATCTTTACCCTTGTCGATATCCGGTTAAACAAGCGGCAATCGGTTCCGTCTCCGGCAGGCAGCTTGCGTGCAGGCGAGATGCCTTGCGTCAACTCAGATTCGCGGGCAGTTTCACCGCATGCAGCGTGCCGCCGGAACGGACGTACAGCATCGCGCCGGATTTGAGCGTCGATTCGAAGTCTCGCGAGCCGGTCTTCAGGCTGAAGACCGGCTTAACGGCCGCGAAATCGTACGCATCGAGCGTACCGTCGGCTTTTGCGACGAAGAGGCCGTTGCCGTACAGGTCGGTCTGGACCGGCTGGATCCCGTTCGGGAAGCGAAGGATCTGGCCGGTCGAGGTCTTCAGCACTTCGATGGCGCGGTCGTCGAAGCCCTGATAGAGCAGCCGGCCGTTGTGGACGCGGTACAACGGCCCGTAATCGCGCGGATCCGGCGCGGCCCAGCGCTGCATAGGCTTGCCGCCCGGACTGTAGGCGGCAAAATCATACTTCGCCACGCCCTGGTCCTGAAATACATACAGATCGCTGCCATCCAGGAACGCAGAGCCGTATGCGCCGCCGAACCGGTACTCGCCGGGATTCGCCGGCTGCGCGTTCCAGCCGTAGACGCGGTCGCCTTTCAGGGCACCGGTTTTCAGGCTCATTACGGCGATATGAAGCGTCTTATGGACGGGATCGTTGTCGCCGGCCATGAACGTGTCCGTCACGGAGTAGACGAGTCCGTCCTTCACGGCAAGCGGAGGCGATTGGCGGAACGACGTCCACAGCTGCTTGCCCGTCATCTTGTCGTAGGCGTTGATCTGGGTCGAAGAGAGCGCGCCTTGTACCATGTAATTGCGCAGCACGACGCCGTCGTCCTCGGTTATGCCGGTCAAGCCGCCCTCATATTCACCGCTCGTTTCCGTATGCTTCCAGAGCAGCTTGCCCGTCGCGCGCTCCAGAGCGTAGAGCGTCAAATTCTCCGTGACGTAGACCATGCCGCCGATCGGCTCGATGCTGGCAGCCTTGTCGGCATGGATCGCCGCCGTCCATTTGCGGCTGCCATCCGTCCCGAGCGCATAGATAGCGCCGTCCTTCGTCAGGCCGAAGACGGTGCCTTGATTATAGACCAACAGCGGCCTCAGGGCCGTGCCGTATTTCCACAGCTGCTTGCCGCTCGCGCCGTCGTAGGCTGCGAGCTGTCCGCCCTTCACGAGCGCGAACACGCGGCCGCTCTCGGCCAGCGCGGCGGTCATGACCGCTCCGTCCTGCTTGAACGTCATCAGCTGCAAGCTCCACAGCGGCTTCGCGGCCGGGGCCGACACCGTGCCGTAGAGGGGAGTGCTGCTGCTGACAATGGCTTTATCGGCATGAGCAACCGATGCCCCCGGCGGCAGTGCGGCCAGCGCGATTAATGCCGCGGTACCGAGCGCGGTAAGGGCTTTCATTTGTAAACGGCGATTTAACTTCATGTATAAATCATCCTTCCTAATATATAATTGCACCGCCATCCGCAGTCTCTGTCAAGAATGAAAGGCGTGGTGCGCGGAGAGATGCGACGATATGCTTCCAAACGCAGCTTGCCGGCATAAAATTGCTGGAGGGGGATCGACGCAGAAAGCGCCGGCTCCCATCATACGTTTCGTACGAGGAGGCCGGCGCTATTCATCCGAGCTGAATATCCGATTAAAAGGGCTGTAACAGACCGATCGTTGGAGGCGGAGGCGGAAATGCATCATGCGAACAGCGCCGTCAGTACGGCCTGAATCCGTTTCAGAATGCCCTTCGGCCGGGAAATGGCTCCCGCCTCGATTGCCGGCTCATGCATCCATTGCTCATCCGCCCGTTTACGGATGGCGTCCTCTTTCATTTCAGCCAGTTTTTGATGCTCGTAGTGGTTTAACATCGTTCATCACTCCATTGACACATAAATTGCAGTTTTGGTACTCATTCCCTTTCACTGCCTGAAGAAAGTTTATCATGTACTTCGATATCGCAGTTATCTATAATATTCGATAACGACAATCGGTTTTTTCGATGGAAGCAAGGGGGCGGCGAGCCTGGACATTCAGCATTTCCTTACCTTTCGAGAGGTGGCCAAGTGGCAGAACTTCACGAAAGCGGCCGAGAACCTCGGCTACGCGCAGTCAAGCGTAACGACGCAAATTCAGAAGCTGGAGCAGGAGTACGGCGTTATCCTGTTCGAGCGGTTCGGACGCAAGATGCGGCTGACCCAATCCGGGGAGCAAATGCTGCTTTACGCGAATCAGATCGCGGACCTCTTCCAGGAATCGAAGGCCGTCATCGGGCGGCAGGAATGCGGAACCCTCTGCATCTCGACGATCGAAACGATGGCCGCCTTCTATCTTCCGAAGTATCTGCATCGCTTCAGGCAGGTGTTTCCCCACATTCAAGTCATGCTCGAACCGGCTCAGGAGGAACGCGTGAAGCAATCGATCCGGGAGGGCGAGGCGGACATGGGCATCCTGCTCGACGTGCCGCTGTCCGACCCCGAACTGACGAGCATTATCATCCGGAAGGAAGAGATGGTCGTCGTCGCGAACAAATCGCATCCGTTCGCGCTGCTGGAGAAGGTGGAGTGGAAGCAGTTGAGCGGGGAGTCCTTCATCATGACGGAGCAGGACTGCACGTACCGCGGCGCGCTCGAGCGCGAGCTCAAGACGAGGCAGATCCCTTATCGGCTCGCGTTCGAGCTCGGCAGCATGGAAGCCATCAAGCAGTGCGTCTATTACGGCCTCGGCATCGCCCTCATCCCGAAGATCACGATCCTCTCCGAACTCGAGAAAGAAATGCTCTGCACGGTACCTCTCTGTATGGAAGACCTGTCGTTCTACACGCAGCTGGTCTACCACAAGCGCAAATATATGACGCCGTCCATGAACTACTTGATCGAACTCTTGACCGAAAGCCCGCAAGCGGTATAAGAAGCCCCGACAGATCCGAACATAACTAAAAAAGGAGCGTAGCGGCTATGGATATGTGGCATGCATTGCCGAAGGTCGATCTTCATGTCCATCTCGACGGAAGCCTGCGCCCGGATACCGCGATGGCCATTGCCGCAGCCGAAGGAATCGAGCTGCCGACGGCCGTAGAGGCGGATCTCATTCCTTATATGCAGGTGGACGATGATTGCCGGAGCTTGCCGGAATACTTGAGCAAGTTTGATTTTACGACCCGGTTCCTTCAATCCGGCGCCGCGCTGGAACGCGTCGCTTACGAAACGATGGAGCAGGCGGCCGCGCACAACTGCCGTTACATGGAAGTACGCTTCGCTCCGCAGCTTCACCGCCGCGGAGGCCTGCATGCGGAAGAAGCCATTCACTATGTTATAGAAGGTTTGAAGCGCGCGGAGCGGCAGTTCGATATCCAGGGCCGCGCGATCGCGATCTGCATGCGCAACCATGACCGCAAGGACAATCTGGAGGTCATCGAAGCAGCTGCCAAATACGCGGGCCGCGGCTTGGCGGCGGTCGACCTCGCAGGGAACGAGGCGGCGTATCCGCCGGAGCTGTTCCGCGACGTGTTCGCGCTCGCGCACAAACGCGGGCTGCCCGTCACGATCCATGCGGGCGAGGCCGCCGGCGCGGAAAACGTGTACGAAGCGGTCAAGCATTTGGGCGCATCGCGCATCGGCCATGGCGTCCGTCTGCGGGAGAACCCGGACATTCTGCGTCTGGTACTGGAGCAGCGCATTCCGCTCGAGCTGTGCCCGGTCAGCAACATTCAGACGAAGGCCGTATCCGATTGGGACGTCTATCCGATTCGGGACTATTTCGAACAGGGGCTGTTGATCACGCTGAACACGGATAATCCGAGCGTGTCGGGAACCGACATAACGCGCGAATACCGCATCGCGGCGGAGAAGTTCGGCTTCCAAGGCCGCGAGCTGGCGGCGATCGTGCGCAACGGGGCGGGGGCGGCGTTCCTGGAGAATGCCGGGAAGCAGGCGCTTATGAAGCGCATCGACGGGGAACTGGCGGCGCTGGGCCTGTAGCGCCCGCGGCCATAGGACGAGCGGAGCGCCATCTCCTTCGATGGGGAAAGCTCGTCCGAAATTTTTTGAAATCGTGATTCATTTTCTTCCTGGGCGTGTATATATATCTTGTCGACGGCATATAATAGCATTGGCAAGCAGTTGCAGCGCGCCCGCTTTGCAGTATAATGATAAAAAATTTGTAAAAGCTTGTAAGCTCATTGCAATTCAAAATCGGATATGATAAGATAACCTTAGTCATAAAAACACCTGAATTCACGTATTGAAAAGGGTTGTCATTTTGTGCAATGGTACCTTTTTCAATGTGTGATTTTTTTATTTCGCAAACACGAATAAAAAGTACATGTTAATTTAATTTATGGAGGAATTCCCCATGCAAACAGGAACAGTTAAATGGTTTAACGCAGAGAAAGGTTTCGGCTTCATCGAAGTTGAAGGCGGCAACGATGTATTCGTACACTTCTCCGCAATCGTCGGCGAAGGCTTCAAAACTCTTGACGAAGGCCAACGCGTTGAGTTCAACGTTGTTCAAGGCAACCGTGGACCACAAGCAGAAAACGTTGTAAAACTGTAGTTTTACCGTTTTCCTTAAAAACAGCCTCGCGCATCATGCGCGAGGCTGTTTTATTTTGTTCGGAATCGGCGTGGACCGGACCCCGCTGAACGGGCATCGCAGGGACCGATCGAAAATGAGCGAGCCGGTCGTCAGCTCCCCTTGTTTCAGCTTGGACAAACGCGGGTAAGGGAAGGGTATTGCATTGCAGTCTGGGTGGAATGCCGGGAGGTTTGGTTATGTCGCTTCAGAAGGGTTTTTTTCGCGTATGCCTGGGGATCATCGCATTGCTGCTAATCGTATACTTAACGGCGAAGATCAGTTTTATTTTCAGGCCTTTGCTGACGATTTTTAATATTTTGATCGTGCCGTTCATGCTGGCGGGCTTCTGCTATTACTTGCTCCGCCCGATCGTGAACGTGATGGTGGAACGGCGCGTCAATAAAGTTTTTGCGATTCTGCTGATTTATCTGTTCGTGGCGGCGATCATCAGCTTATTCGGCATCGTGGTGTGGCCGCAGCTGAAGACGCAGGTGGAGAATTTCGTGAAGGGGGCGCCCGAGCTGATCGAGGGCTTCAAGAATCAGCTTAACCGCCTGCAGGACAACCGGATGCTCTCCGCGTTCGCGGGCGAAGACGCGGATCTGTCCACGAAGCTATCGGACTACCTGAACAAAGGCATCACGGCGGCATCCGATTACGTGGCGAACGTCGTGGCGATCGTGACGAATTTCCTGATCATCATCGCTACCGTGCCCATCATCCTGTACTACATGCTGAAGGAGAGCGACCACATCCCGTCGTCCATTCTGGCCGTCGTGCCTC
Source organism: Paenibacillus sacheonensis (assembly GCF_009909195.1). Classification (GTDB taxonomy): domain Bacteria; phylum Bacillota; class Bacilli; order Paenibacillales; family Paenibacillaceae; genus Paenibacillus_Z; species Paenibacillus_Z sacheonensis. The sequence continues at coordinate 29,130 of NZ_JAAAMU010000008.1, read as the reverse complement.
GGCGCTACCGCAAGGACGGACAAGAGGTGCTGAAGGAAATCGACTCGGCGCTCAGCGGATTTATCGTCGGGCGCGTCATTATTACGTGCCTGCTCGCCGTCATGCTGTATATCGGATTTCTGATTATCGGCCTGCCGTATTCGCTGCTGCTCGCGATCGTGGCGTTCTTCCTTAATATCATTCCCTACATCGGCCAATTCCTGGGGGCGATCCCGACGATTATCGTCGCGTTCACGGTGTCGCCGACGATGGTGTTCTGGGTCGTCGTGGTCACGATTATCGCGCAGCAGATCGAAGGCAACGTGCTGTCGCCGAGCATTTACGGCAGGCGTCTCGATATTCATCCGTTGACGACGATCATTCTATTGCTCGTGGCGGGCGAGGTTGCCGGATTTATCGGCATCATCTTGGCGATTCCGGGCTACATGGTCATCAAGATCATCATCGTTCGCATCTACCAGCTGTTCTTGGCGGAGAAAGTGGAAGAGCTGGTCGATTGACAGCGATTCGAAGCAACGGTTCATTTTTTCATGAACGTTGCTTTTTTGCGTGCCGGCAATGTTGAATTCAAGCCTGTCGAAGCCGATTAATGTGATAGAATCAATAGAGTTGCAAGTTACGCGATGGTGGAGGGACGACTAGGATGTTGAAGAACGTCAGATTTACGATCAGGTCCAAGATCATTCTCGGCTATTTGATCGTGCTCGTGAGCGTCGGGGTTTCGATCGCGGTGCTGAGCGGCAGAATGAGTACCATGGACAGGGAAATCGATTTCATAAATAGCCATGATATGGCCGTGCATGATTTGGCGAACCAGATCGAAGCTCGCGTGCTGGATATGGAGACGGGTCAGCGGGGGTACGTGATTACCGGCGACGCGTCCTATCTGGATCCATACACGGCCGCCAGGACGGATTGGATGGAGAACTACAGCCAGCTGTACCTGCTGGTAAACGATAACCCGGGCCAACAGGCCAATTTGCGGGAAATCAAGGCCAACGTAGAGAAATGGATCGAGATTGCCGGGGATCCCGTCATCGCCGCGAAGAAAGCCGGAGACGACGCGCAGGTGGCGGAGTTCTTCAAGCTGGATTCCGGCAAGAAGATCATCGATACGCTTCGGTTCGAGCTGAGCGATTTCCTCAGTATCGAGAAACAGCTGACGGATAAACGGGTCAACGATCTCGATGCCAAAAACGCCAGCTTCAAAATCGGTCTCTATATTATGCTGCTGATCGTGACCGTACTGGCGGTCCTGGTTTCAATTATCATCTCCGGGACGATCGTGGGGAGCATCAAACAGGTTGTCAAAGCGATTCACGATATTGCGACCTCGGAGGGCAAACAGGAGCTGCGGCGCATCGACGTGAGGACGCGCGACGAGGTCCGGGATCTATGCGAAGCGACGAACGGGCTGCTCGAGAAGCAGGAGCGGACGAACTGGCTCCAGTCCGGCATCGCCGAAGTCGCGGTCGCGAGCCAAGGCTCGTCGCATGTCAGCGAGCTCGGGCAGGCTTACATGGCGAAGATCGCGCTGCTGCTGGGCGCGAGCTGCGGCGTATTCTACGTTCGGCAAGAAGACAAGCTGGTCCGCAGCGCTTCGTTTGCCGCTTCGGGATCCCCGGCCGGCGTCGACCGGTTCGCGATCGGCGAAGGAATCGTCGGCCAAAGCGCGCAGGAGAGGCGGGTGTTCCTGCTGGATGAAGTGCCTGAACGCCATCTTCGCATCACGACGGGTCTGGGGGATTCCGCGCCCGCGAGCATCCTGGTGTTCCCGATCGAATTCGAAGGCAGAGTCGAAGGCGTGGTCGAGCTTGCCTCCCTGCAGCCGTTCACGCCGCTGCACGTGGAGTTGATCGAGCAGAGTCGCGGCAATGCGGGTACGGCGCTGAACAACGTCAAAGCGCAAATGGAAGTGGCGCGCCTGCTCGAGGAGTCGAAGACGCTTACCGAGGAGCTGCAGGTGCAGACGGAGGAGCTGCAGCAGCAGTCGGAAGAGCTGCAGGCGCAGTCGGAGGAAATGTTCGCCCAGCAGGAAGAGCTGCGCACGTCCAACGATTTGATGAAAGTGTCGGAGGAACGGCTCCAGCGGCAGCAGGAGGAACTGGAAGAGAGCAATCTCGAGCTGGCGAAGCGGTCCCAACGGCTGGAGGCTCAGATGAAACAGGCCGATGCGTTCAACAAGCAGATCGAGCAGCAGAACGCGGTCTTGGCCAAACAAGCCACCGATCTCGCAACGGCGTCCCGGTACAAGTCGGAGTTCCTGGCCAATATGTCGCATGAGCTGCGCACGCCGCTGAACAGCCTGCTCATCCTCTCGCAGATGCTGGCGGATAATAAGTCCGGCAATTTGCAGCCGAAGCAAGTGGAATTCGCGAATACGATTCATTCTTCGGGCACCGATCTGCTTCGTCTGATCGACGAAATTCTCGATTTGTCCAAGGTGGAAGCCGGACAGATGAAGATCGAGAAGGAAGCGGTCTACCTGGCCGATATTCGCGAAGGCATGCAGCGCAGCTACGAACCGCTGGCCGCCAAGAAGGGCATTGAATTCCGCGTGGAGCTGCAGCGCGATTTGCCGGAGTCGGTCTTCACGGACGGGCACCGTTTGCAGCAGATTTTGAAAAATCTGCTGTCCAATGCGTTCAAATTCACGCATCAGGGGCATGTCACGCTTCGGGTGCATCGACCGGGAGGCGCGGTGCCGAATGTCGCGGGCGGGGCAGAAGGCATCATCGCCTTCTCCGTCATCGACAGCGGCATCGGTATCCCTGCCGGCAAGAAGGAGATCATTTTCGAAGCGTTCCAGCAAGCCGACGGCTCGACGAGCCGCAAGTACGGCGGAACGGGCCTGGGCCTTACGATCAGCCGGGAGTTGTCCGCGCTCATCGGCGGCCATATCGCGATCGAGAGCGAAGAAGGCTCGGGCAGCGCATTTACGCTTTACCTGCCCGAGGAAGCGGATGAAGAAACCGCCGCCCGTCCCGTGCTGGAGGAAACCGGCGCCGCCGCCGAAGCTTTCCTCGCGACCGAGAGTCAAGGGGCGAAGCGCAAAGAAGAGCTGCTTGCGCCAAGCATCGAATGGTCCAGTCCCGAGCTGCTCTTGCCGTCTTCCCTGGAGGATGACCGCGACAGTATTCAGAACGGCGACCGGGTGCTGCTCATCATCGAGGATGATATCCGTTTCGCGAGCATCCTGCTCGATATGGCCAGATCCCGCCACTTCAAGGGGCTGGTCGCGCTCGAAGGCGACAAAGGCTTGGCACTCGCCCATGCGTACAGACCGGACGGCATCCTGCTCGACATTCAAGTTCCGGTCTTGGACGGCTGGTCTATCCTGGAGCGGCTGAAGCAGCATTCGGAGCTGCGCCATATTCCGGTGCATGTCATCTCCGTCGTCGACGAGCCGCAGAAAGGACTGACGATGGGCGCGATGGCATTCCTGCAGAAGCCGGTCGACAAAGCGCATATCGAGCAAGCGCTCGCCCGCGTCGAGTCGTTCATGAGCCGCGATCTGAAGCGGCTGCTCATCGTGGAGGATGACCTCGTGCTGCGGAGCAGCATGGTAGAGCTGATCGGGCACGACGACGTGCTGATAACCGCCGTATCGACCGGCCATGAGGCGCTCCGCGAACTGGAGCGGGAACATTTTGACTGCATGGTGCTCGACTTGGGCTTGTCCGATATTACGGGCTTCGAGCTGCTGGACCGCATCCGGCGTCTGGATCATCTGAAGCAGCTGCCGATCATCATCTATACCGGCAAGGACTTGGATATGCGGGAAGAACTGGAGCTTAAGAAATACGCGGAGAGCATCATCATCAAGAACGTGAAGTCGCAGGAGCGTCTCTTCGACGAGACGGCGCTGTTCCTTCACCGGGTGAAAGCGGACATGCCGGAGGATCGCCGCCAGATACTGGACCGCCTCTACAACAACGAGGCTGCGTTCGACGGCAAGCGGCTGCTGCTCGTGGAGGACGACATTCGGAATATTTTCGCGTTATCGAACGTGCTGGAATCTTACAATATGCGGATTTCCTTCGCGGAGAACGGCCGCGAGGCGCTCGAGCTGCTGGAGAAGGATCCGGACTTCGATCTCATTCTGATGGATATTATGATGCCGGAAATGGACGGCTACGAGGCGATGAAGGCGCTGCGAGCGATGCCGCAGTTCGAGAAGATGCCGATCATCGCGCTGACGGCGAAGGCGATGAAGGAAGACCGTCAGCGCTGCCTGGATGCCGGCGCCTCCGATTACATCAGCAAGCCGATCGATATCGAGAAGCTGCTGTCGTTGTTGAAGGTGTGGCTGTACACGTAACACTTCATTCCGACCGCGATTACTGGTACAATGGAAGAACAAATGTTCTTGCGGGAGGCGGAGGCGGCGAGATGAATCCAACCATTCAACTGTCGGTGCGCGCATTGGTCGAGTACGCGCATCGCGGCGGCGACATCGAATCCGGCTTCCGGACCGCGGTTGCGCTGACGGAAGGCACCAAGATCCATCAGCGCGTGCAGAAGCAGTACGGGGAACAAGACGAACGGGAAGTATATGTCAGAGGGGAGATCGTCATGGACGATCTCCTCTTTATCGTGGATGGACGCTGCGACGGCTTGCTTGCGGGCGAAGAGACAGGGAGCGTCATCGTCGACGAGATCAAGTCTACCTCCGGCCGGCTGCCGGGCGGGCTGGAGGAGACGTATCCCGTCCACTGGGCGCAGGCGCGCTGCTATGCGGCCATGATCGCGGCGGACCGCGGACTTCCGGCCGTTACGGTTCAGCTGACTTACGTCCAGGTTCAGAGCGGGGAGGAAAGGCGTTTCCGGCAGCTCTGGACGCGGGAGGAATTGGATCGGTTCCTGGAGGAAATGGTGCGCGCCTATTACGATTGCGCGCTGCAGCAGGTGCGGCATGCGGACGCGCGCGACCGCAGCATCAAGGAGCTGCCGTTTCCGTTCGCGGCCTATCGCGAAGGGCAGCGCAAGCTCGCGGGCGCGGTATACAAGAGCGTCCTGGACGGGCGGAAGCTGTTTGCCAAAGCCCCGACGGGCATCGGCAAGACGATCTCGACGATCTTCCCCGCGGTCAAGGCGATCGGCGAAGGACTGCTGCAGCGCGTCGTCTATTTGACGGCGAAGACGATCGCCCGCGTGGCCGCGGAGGATGCGTATGCCCTGCTGCAGTCGAAGGGGCTGCACGTGCAGGCCGTGACATTGACGGCGAAGGAGAAGATCTGCTTCCAGGAGGAAGTCCGGTGCAGCAAGGAGCATTGTCCGTTCGCCGACGGGTACTATGATCGCATCAACGCGGCGCTGCTCGATCTCCGAGAGCATGAAACGTTAATGACGCGGGACGTCATCGAGGCCTATGCGCGCAAACATCGCGTCTGCCCCTTCGAGTTCTCGCTCGACGCCGCTTATGGCGCGGATGCGATCATCTGCGATTACAACTACGTGTTCGACCCGCGCGTCAGTCTGAAGCGGATGTTCGAGGAACAGAAGCGCAAGACGGCCGTGCTTGTCGACGAGGCGCACAATCTGGTGGACCGGGCGCGGGAGATGTATTCCGCCGAGCTGCATAAAGGCGCATTTCTGGAGGTGCAGCGCGCTTATAAAGGCGTGAACGCCGGCGTGTACGGAACGGCCAAGGCGGCCAACGATTATTTGCTCGCGCAGCGCAAGCGAATCGGCGGAAAGCAGCAGGAGGCTGTCGGCGAAATGCCGGAGGAATTGGTTGCGCTGGCGGAGGCGTTCGTCGTTCAGGCGGAGCGGGCGCTGCTGGATGCGGAAGGGGCTGCATGGCCGGGAGGCCGGGTGAGCGGGCCGGCTGATGCCGGCGACGGTGTCGGAGCGGCGGACGAAGCCGTCGATTATGCGGGGACAAGCGACGGTTTGTTTGCGGATTTCGCGTTAAGCGACGATCCCGCTGAGGCGGGCAAGAGCGGCTCCGCTTCCGATCTCGCCGCCGCAGAAGCGGGTAACCCGGAATCGGGCGACGGAAGCGCTGTTCTTGGCGCAGGAACGCTCCCGCGGGCGGAAGGCGTCCCCGCCGCGAATGCCCGTCCCGGAAGCGGGGCGGGTACGGCGCAGCTGCTGGAGCTTTATTTTGTCTGCCAGAACTTCGTTCGGACGGCGAAGCTCTACGACGAGCGATACGTGACCTATACGGAATGCGCGCGGAGCGAGGTGCGGGTCAAGCTGTTCTGCTTGGACCCGTCGCATCTGCTGCGAACGATGGGCAAGGGCTACCGAACGACGGTGTTCTTCTCCGCCACGCTGACGCCGCTCCCCTACTACATGGACATGCTGGGGAGCGACGGCGAGGAGGATTACGCCGTCGTGATTCCGTCCCCGTTCTCCGCGGAGCAGCTGGACGTGTACATCAGTCCGATGTCTACCCGGTACGTGGACCGGGAACGGACGAAGGAGCCGATCGTAACGCTGCTGAGCAGGGTAACGACGGAGCGAAAGGGCAATTATCTGCTGTTCTTTCCTTCTTACGCCTATATGGAAGATGCCTACGAGCGGTTTATGGCGCAGCGGGAGGGACGGACGGAGTCGGAATCGGAGGCGGAGCCGCAGCAGGAATCGAAGACGGAAGCAGGGACGGATGCAAAGGCAGGGGTAAGGGTGGAGAAGGCAGCCGGTTCCTCGACCGTCATCATGCAGAGCGCGCGCATGTCGGAGGAAGAACGGGAGCGGTTCCTTGCCGCCTTCCAAAGCGACGCGGAGGAGCAGGTGATTGGCTTTGCGGTGATGGGCGGTATTTTCGCGGAGGGGATCGACCTGGTCGGCGACCGGCTGACCGGCGTTGCCGTGGTCGGCGTCGGATTGCCGCAGGTCGGATTCGAACGGGATATCATGAAGGCGTATTTCGATGGGACGGGACGCAGCGGTTTCGATTATGCGTTTCTGTTTCCCGGCATGAACAAGGTGCTGCAGGCAGGAGGCCGCCTCATCCGCTCGGAGCAGGATCGGGGCGTCCTCCTGCTTATCGATGACCGCTACCTGCAGCCCTCGTACCGGAGGCTGCTGCCTCAGGAATGGTTGAATTATAAGGTGCTGTAGCGCAGCGAAACCAGCCTTCGGCTATGCCCGCCGCTCTTAAACGGAGGTCTCGAGCAGCGTCTTCTCGTACACGTTAACCCAGAAGCCGTCGATGACGGATGCGCCGCGATGGGCATAGCCATTGTTCAGGAACAGCTTCTTCGCGCCAAGCTGATTGGTCAGCGCATCGAGGTAGAGATGCCGGTAACCAAGCTCCGCGGCCTGCTCCTCCAGCCTGGATAGAATGAGCTGTCCATAGCCGCGCTGCTGGAAATCGGGATGAACGCGCAGGCGCTTGATTTCGGCAGCATCGACATCCAGCTTCTTCAGCCCGCCCATGGCAACGACCATGCCGTTCTGGGCCGTGCCGACAAGGAACTCGCCCCCGCTCGATAAATACTGCTCGTCGATATGAAAAATATCATGGTAATGCTGGTGCGTCGGCTCAACGCCGGCGGCGGCGATAACAAGAAGATGCAGTCTCCAGATATCGTCGTGGTCTGCGGTGGAATAGCGGCGGATTTTCAGCATCGCGCTCTCTCCTCTTCTGTGGGTCATAAAAAAATAAGACTATATGTAATATAATCTAACATATTAAATGGGAGTAGGGAATGGTTTTTCTGATTGAGCGGGGTTGGAGTTTATTTTTTCTGCATTATTGCGGAAGGTTCATGTGAGGATTGTCCTTTTCTCCTCGCGCTATTGAACGAAGTTCGTTTTTGCCCAATAATGAAGGTATAAGCGTCTCAAAGCCATGGACTGAAGGCGGCTCGACGGGCGCGGCGAAGGAGTGGAGCGGACATGAAGATTGTTGTGGTTTCCGATACGCATATGTCGCGCATGGCTAAGAAGCTGCCTGACCGGCTGATTCGAGAACTGGTGGACGCCGATGCGATCCTGCATGCGGGCGATTGGATGACGATGGCGGTATGGGATATGCTGCGCACTTATGCGGAGACGTATGGCGTGGCGGGCAATAACGACGGCTCGGACATCGAGGCGAAGTTCGGCGGGCGCAAGATCGTCACGCTCGGCGGCGTGCGCATCGGTATCGTGCACGGCCATGTCGGGCCTGGGAAGCGCGAGGATACGGAGACCAACGCTTTCAAATCCTTCCCTCGAGGCAGCGTCGACGTAATCGTCTTCGGGCATTCGCATGTGCCGTTGAAGCGCGAACGCGACGGGGTGCTGATGTTCAATCCGGGGTCGGCGGCAGACAAGCGCAGGCAGCCTCAATATTCCTTCGGACTATTTACGATAACGGGAGGCCGGCTGGTTCAGGCGGAACACATCTACTATGACGATAAAAGCTGAAGCAAGAATCGATCTGCGCAACGTCGGAATCTTTGCCCATGTCGATGCGGGCAAAACGACAACGACGGAGCAGATGTTATATCAAAGCGGGCATATCCGTTCCCTCGGCAGCGTGGATGCGGGGACTGCGCAGACGGATTGGATGGACGTGGAGCGGGAACGGGGCATCTCGGTTCGCGCGGCGGTGACGCGGTTTGCATGGAAGGGGACGGCGATCAATCTGGTAGACACGCCGGGGCATGTCGATTTTCTGTCCGAGGTGGAGCGTTCGCTGCGGGTGATGGACGGGGCGGTTCTGATCGTATCGGCGGTGGAAGGCGTGCAGGCGCAGACGGAGATTATTTGGCAGGCGCTGCGCGAGCTGAACATTCCGACGATCGTCTACGTGAACAAGATGGATCGGATGGGCGCAGACGCGCTGCGGGTGCTCGAAGACCTGCGGCGTCTGCTGTCGCCGGGCGTGGTGCCGATTGCGGCGCCGATCGGGGCGGAGGCTGATTTTGCCGGCTCGGCGGATCTGCTGGATGGGCAGTCGCTGGCGGACAACCCATGGGCGGACTCGTATCGGCAGCATCTGCTGGAGGCAGCGGCGGAGCAGGACGAGACGCTGCTTGAAGCCTACCTGGAAGGCCGTCCGTTGGACGATCGGAGCATCGCGGAGGCGCTTGTGGAAGGCGCGCATCGTTCAACGTTGTTTCCGGTGATGTTCGGGGCTTCGAACCGCGGCATCGGCGTGAAGGAGCTGCTGGATGCGGTGCTGATCTATATGCCTGCTCCGGCGGGATCGGAGTCGGCGCCGGTAGCGGGCGTGATATTCAAGATGGAGCGGGATCCCGTCATGGGGAAAATCGCATACGTGCGCCTCTATCAAGGCACGATCCGCAATCGCGATACCGTGCACAACCACACGCGGGACATGCAGGATAAAGCGACGCAGATCCGACGCGTGCACGGGCAGAAATCGGAGGATATCGGCGTGCTCGCGGCAGGCGACATCGCTGCCGTATACGGACTCAGCCGCGCGCGCATCGGCGATGTGCTCGGTACGCCGGAGGGGGTGCCCGGCGAGAAACGGCTGGCGGTTCCGCTGCTCACGGTACAGGTGCAGTGGAGCAGCGAAGGGGATTATCCCGCGGTCGTCGCGGCTTTCCAGGAGCTGGCGGACGAGGATCCGCTGCTGGATCTGCAGTGGCTGCAGGATGAACGGGAGCTGCACTTGAAGGTCATGGGTCCGATTCAGATGGAGGTGCTGACCTCCATCCTGCTCAGCCGGTTCAAGCTGGCGGTGACGTTCGGCGCGCCGTCCGTCATCTACAAAGAAACCCCGGCCGCGGCAGGCGAAGGGTTCGTCGCGTACTTGGCGCCGAAACCATGCTGGGCGATTCTGCGGTTTGTCATCGAACCTGGCGAGCGAGGCAGCGGTCTCGTATACAAGTCCCTCGTGCGGGGCGAGCGTCTGATGGAGAGTTACCAGAACGAGGTGGCGCGGCGCGTGCCGGAAGCGCTGCAGCAGGGGCTGCGCAACTGGGAGGTGACGGACTTGTCCGTGACGCTCGTCGAAGGCGAGCATCATGTGTGGCATACCCATCCGCTCGACTTCGTCATCGCGACGCCGATGGGCATCATGAACGGGCTTGCCAACGTCGGCACGAAGATGCTGGAGCCGATGCTGCGCTTCCGCATGTCGGTGCCCGAGGAATACGGCGGCAAGGTAATGAACGAGCTCGTCGTCATGCGCGGCGAATTCGAAGCGCCTGTGCTGCGTCAGGAACGGATGGAGCTGGAAGGGCTGCTTCCGGTCGCGACGACGCTCGATTTTCCGGCTCGTCTCGGCGCGATGACCAAAGGGCGCGGCACGCTCACGACGTTCTTCGCCGGCTACCGCGAGTGTCCGCCTGACGTGGAGGTATCGCGCCGGCGGCGGGGCGTCAATCCGCTGGAGGAGGCGAAGTATATTCTCTCCATGCGCAATGCGCTGAGCGGGTAATTGGCGAAATCCCGGCAGATTCAAACAAAGAGGTGCACCACGTGCGCCACAATCGGAACAAAATGAAAAAGCTGCCAAACGGCAGCTTTTTCACTTATACATCGCACCCCGCGCGTTGACTGTTGGGCCGAAGTGCCGCGGATGGATCGTGTTCGCTCCGCGGATATGCGCCCGGCATTCTACCCTTTTACCCCGGTACTCACGATTCCCTCGATAAAATAGCGCTGCGTGAACACGAACAGCACGAGCAGCGGCAGCACCATGATGGTCGTGCTGGCCATCATGAGATTCCACTGCGTTTGGTTCTCGTCGCGGAACACCGTCAGTGCGAGCTGCACCGTCTTCATATGCTCCGAGCTGGTAATGATGAGCGGCCACGTATACTCGTTCCAGGAGGCCACGGCTTTGAGCGCGATGAGCGTAGCGAATACCGGCTTACTGAGCGGCACGTAGATATTGAAGAACGCGCGGACCCGCCCCATCCCGTCGATCTTCGCCGCATCGTCCAGCTCCTTCGGGATTTGCAGGAAGAATTGCCGGAACAAGAAGACCCCGAACGAGCCGGCCACATAAGGCGCGATCAGCCCGTTGTACGAATCGATCCAGCCGAGGCCGCCGTGCCCGACCCAGTCGTTGCCGCCGGCGAGCGGGATATGCTTCAGGATGATGAACACGGGAATCATCGTCACCTGCGGCGGAATCATCAGACCGACGAGCGAGATGAAGAACAAGAGATCGCGGCCCTTGAAATTCAGCTTCGCGAACGCGTAACCGGCGAACGAATTAATAAGCAGGCTGAGCACGACGGTGACGACGGTCACGTAAGTCGTGTTGAAATAGTACCTTCCCCAGTCACCCTGGGAGAAGGCTTCCTTATAATTCGACCATTGCCATTTGTCCGGGATCCACACGAAATGCGGAGCGAATATCTCATCCATCGTCTTGAGCGAAGTCAGCACCATCATTAGAAACGGAACCAGCATGGCGAGCGAGACGAATACCATGACGACCGACACGGGAATCGTTACCGATTTTTTGACCATTGCGCCATCCCCCTATGATTCATGGCTGCGGCTGCCATACCAGAAATTAGCCGCCGTGAGGAGCGCGACGAGGAACAGCAGGACGATGGACATCGCCGCCGCATAACCGATCAGGAATTCCTGGAAAGCCCGGTTGTAAATCTGGTGGACCAATGTCGTCGTCGAATTGAGCGGTCCGCCGCCCGTCATGATTTGAATCTGCTCGAACACGTTGAAGTTGTTGATCAAGCCGGTAACGATCAGGAAGAAGGTAACCGGCATCAGCTGAGGGATCGTGATCTTCAGATACTGCCGGAAGCCGCCTGCGCCGTCGACCGCGGCCGCTTCGTATAAATCGCGGGATATGCCCTGCAGGCCGGCGAGGAAGATGACGACGTTATAGCCGAGAAATTTCCAAAAACCCGTAAAAATAACCGCCGGCATCGCCCACTTCGTATCCTGCAGCCATTGAACCTTATTCAGGCCGATGGCTTCGAGCAGCGTATTCGCGACGCCGTGGCTCGGCTCGTAAATCCAAAGCCAGATCATCGACGCGGCGACCATCGAGATGACGTACGGCGAGAAGAAGCTCATGCGCACCCATTTGATGCCGCCCCATTTGTAGTTGAGGAACACGGCGAGGATCTGTCCGAACGCCACGGTCAAGACGAGCGTGAAAAAGGCGTAGATCGCCGTATTCTTTAGCGCGATTCCGAAGAAACGGTCGTAGAACAAGGCTTTGTAATTATTGATCCCCACGCCATGCATCGTGTCCAAATTGTAGTTGGTAAAGCTGAGAAACAGATTGTACCCGATCGGCGCCAGCACGAATAGGAGCAGAAACAGATAAAACGGCAGGATAAGCAGGTATCCGATCGGATCGGCATCGAGCCTGCGCTTCCGTCTGCGAACAACGGCTTCGGCTCCTGCCGATCGTACGGCGGGGATGTCGATGTCGGCCGCGCGTTCCATGCGATCGCCTCCTATTTGATCGTCTTCAATTCCTGAATCAGCGCATCCTGGGCGTCTTGCAGCGCTTGAGCGGCCGGTTTGGCCTTGGTTACCGATTCTTCGTAAGCTTGGTGAATGTATTTGTTGTATCTTGTGGTGAACGGCGTGACGGGCTTGCCTTTTCCGCTCTTGACGTAATCGATGAGCACGCTGTTGATGGCAGGATTGGCCGCGATAAATTGGTCTTCCAGCGACTTGCGCACGATCGGAATTTGCAGCTGTTTATACCGTTTCCACATTTGGTCCTTGCTCATCATGAAGGTGATGAATGCCCACGATTCGTCCTTGAGCTTGCTGGTGCTGCCGATCGTGAACAAGCGGTAACCGGTAAAAGCGACATGGTTTTTCCGCTCCAGCACGGGACCGAAACCGATTTTATCCTTGAGATCGGGTTTGTCTTTCAGCAGATTGCTGATGGCCGCCGGCGTCAGGTAGGAAATGGCCGATTTGCCGCTCACGAACGGAACCGTGTCTTTCTTCTGATAATCGTAAGGAATGGCGCCCAACTGGTACAAATCGGTCAAGTATTCGAAAGCTTCCGTCGATGCCTGGTCCGCGAATGCCGGCACGCCCTTCTCCTCGTCGATGATGGGGGAGCCGTTCTGGCGCATGAACGCTTCGAAGAACGGGCTTGCGTTGTTCAGCGGAACGTCGACGCCGGCGCGAACGATATTGCCCTTGTCGTCCTTTACGGTCAGCTTCTCGGCGTCGGCTTTCAATTCCTCCCAATTGGTCGGCGGCTTCTCCGGATCAAGACCGGCCTCGGTGAAGAAGTCCTTCCGGTACGTCATGATTTCCGGAGCGGGGAAGTAGCCGACGCCGATCGATTTGCCTTGATACTTGCCCAGGTCCAGCGCGCTCTCCTGGATATCGCTCTTATCTTCCCACTTGTCCAGGTAACCGCCCAGATCCGCGAATTCGTTGAGCGCGCCGCGCGTTCCCATGAAGATCAGATAGGCGGAGAACACGTCCGGATAAGTGCCGCTGAGCTTCGCGGCGTTCAGCTTCGCATCGATTTCGTCCGCTCCGGAGGGCAGCACCGTCACGTTCACTTTAATATGGGACTGCGAGGCTTCGAACTCCTTCGCCGCGTTGATGAAATAGTCCTCCAGCACCTGGCTCTCGCCGGGGAACCAGAAGTTGATCGTGACCGGCTTCTCGGACGGCTCGTTCTTGGAGGCGTCCGCGTTCGCGGCCGCGCCCGACGTACCGCCGGCGGTTGCGGCATTGTCCGAACCGGCGTTCGGGCTGTTCGAATTGCCGTTCGGGCTTCCATTGGCGCCGCATGCGGCGAGCAGGCTGGCTAACAGAGTCAGCGAAACGGCGCTGCCCAGCCAAGTTTTTTTCGTCATGATAAGGTCATCTCCCGAATATGAGTTGATATTTATTTTTGAATGAAATGCGCTCCGCCCGAGATGTCCTCGCCGCGCGCCTTGGAATAGATCTCCAGAATCTTCTCCCGAGGAACGACGCCGGCTCTTGCCGCCCATTGCTCGTATAAGCCGCTGAGCTCCCGTACCTTATCCGGGTAGTCCGCAGCCAGATCGTTCAGCTCCGTGCGGTCCGCTTCGATATCGTACAGCTCCCAGGCTTCCGGATAATTCCGCACCAGCTTCCACGGCCCGGTCCGAACGGCGCTATTGCCTTCGTGCTCCCAGAAAAGCGGTCCTCTGCCGCGGTCGTCGGATTCCGCCTTGAAGAGAGGGGCCAAGCTCTCGCCTTCGAACGGCAAAATGTCGCGTCCTTGATACGTCTGCGGGTACGGCGCCCCGGTAACTTCGAGCACCGTCGCCATAATGTCCGTCAGCTGCCCCGGCGAATGGCGAATGCCGCCTTGCTCCCCGATGCCTGCCGGCCAGTGCGCGATGAGCGGCGTAGAGATGCCGCCTTCGTGGATCCAGTGCTTATACAGCCGAAACGGCGTATTGGATAAGTTCGCCCAAGCGACGCCGTAGCTCTGGTAGGTGCGCTGCGAGCCGGGCAGTTCCCTCGGATTGTTGCCGTACACGATGGGGCTGCCGTCCTTCGCTCGCTCGAGCAGGCTTCTGCGCTTCTTCAAGAAGCTCGTGAACGGTTCGTCGAGCTCTTCCGCGCAGCCGCCGTTGTCCGCAAGGAACAAGATCAAGGTATTGTCCAGTTGGCCGGTGTTCTCGAGCGCTTGCAAAATACGTCCGATTCCCTGATCCATCCGGTCGATCTGGGCCGCATAAACTTCCATTCGCCGCAGCCGCCACTCCTTCACGTCCGCGTCCTCCCAAGCCGGTTGAGAAGGATCGCGTTCCGACAATGCCAAGGAAGGATCCAGGAGCCCCTGTTCGACGAGGCGTTTCAGACGCTTCTCGCGAAGAACATCCCAGCCCTCGTCGAACCGGCCTTTGTATTTCGCGATATCCTCCTCGGGTGCATGCAGCGGCCAGTGCGGCGCCGTGTAAGCGACATAGTGGAAGAACGGTTGATCCGGATTGGCCGCGGCATGGTCGCGGATATTGCGGACTGCGTCGTCGCTGATCGCATCCGTCAAATAAAAGTCGTCCGCCAGTGCCTCATGCTCCGCGTTGTCGTTATCCCGCGTCAGCGTCACCGGCTGGTAATAATCCGCCGCGCCGGTAATGATGCCATAATAGCGGTCGAAGCCGCGCTGTCTCGGCCAGGTGTCGTTCGGATTGAAAATATCCGTGGCGACATGCCATTTGCCGCTCATATAGGTATGGTAGTCCTGAGCCTTCAGCACTTCGGCGATCGTCACGCCGCGCTGGTTCAGGTTGCCGGCGTACCCTTCGGGACCGTCATCGTCGACCAGGATGCCGACGCCCGTCTGATGCGGATGCAATCCGGTCAAGAGCGATGCGCGCGTAGGGCTGCAGCGGGCCGTGTTATAGAATTGCGAGAAGCGCAGGCCGTTCGCGGCCAGGCGGTCCAGGTTAGGCGTGCTTACTTCCCCGCCGTAACAGCCGATGTCCGAATACCCCATATCGTCGTTCAAAATCAAAAGCACGTTCGGTCGTTGACTCACGTTTAACTCCCCCTTAGTGAATAAAAAAGAGGTTCCCATTGCATGGCATGGGAAACATGCGATGCAACGGGAACCTCCAGATAACTGGTCGGTCGATTGGCTATGAAACTGAACGGGACTGCCGATCTAATGCCGAGTAATTCAATGCGAATTAATGAGTTTACTATATCCGTTCGCAGTTTCAGCGTCAATCCTTTTTTTTACATTGTTAGTTGCTGCTTCGGTGAAGGCAGCTTTTTACGGTAAAGAAAATAGGCAAACCTTCAAATGAGCTAAGTATTACGTCCTAGATCTAAAGTTTTATATTCGGAACCCCGATAGAAATATAGTCGCATTATTCGGATCCGCACGGATTGAGTATAGGCCTTATTGCCGTGAAGAACCACACAACTCCATGCTGGTCGCTCATGCGCTTCAAATTCATTTCATTGCTGTTGTTGTCTGTCGTTGGAACTAAGAAAAGCAGCTTAGCTAGGAGGAAGAAGAATGAACAAGAAAATCATGTCGGCGGCACTGTCCGCCGCGCTGCTCGTGGGCTCCCTCGGCGCTGCCGGAACGGGCCTGGCCGAAAACAGAACCTTCACGGACATCGAAGGCTCTTACGCGAAAGACGCGATCCAAAAACTGTTGGAAGCCGGTATTATCAATGGTCTCGGGGATGGTAAATTCGATCCGACAGGCCAGCTGACGCGCGCGCAGTTCGCCATTATCATCGCAAAAGCATTGGGCTTGAAGGTAGAAGGCGCTTCGGAGTCAAGCACGTTCAAGGATGTGCCGGATTGGGCTTCGGACTACGTCGGGGCGTTGTTCAAGGCGGGGATCGTGACGGGTCTCAGCACGGATACGTTCGGTTCCGACATGCCGCTGACCCGCGAGCAGGCCGCTGCGATCATGGTGCGGGCGCTCGGCAAACAGCCTGACGCCTCGAACGAATCGCTTCCGTTCAAGGATGCCGACAGCATCTCTGGTTGGGCGAAAGGTTACGTCGCGGCGGCGTTGAAGCTGGGACTGATCAAGGGCAACGCCGACGGAACGTTCAATCCGAAGGGAGATGCGACCCGCGAGCAGGCGGCGCAGATGGGAGCCGGCTTTCTCCAAACCGTGAAAGAGAATACGGACACGGGTACGAATCCGGGCACGGATTCAAAGCCCGATACCGATTCGAAACCGCAAACGGATCCACCGGTGGTCGTGGTGCCGAGCGGCGATACGTCCGCTCCTTCCATCCCGCAAGACCTGCACGAAGGCAGCCTGACCCAAACGAGCCTGACGCTCACGTGGACGGCTTCCACGGACAATTACGGCGTCTATGCCTACGACATCTACCAAGACGGCGTCAAGATCGGCTCGCCGACATCGACGTCCTTCAACGTCACGGGCCTGACGGAAGGCACGGCTTACCTGTTCACGGTCAAGGCTAGAGACGCGGCGGGCAATGTATCGAATGCGAGTACGGCATTGAACGTCACGACGGTGAATGCAGCGTTTGCCGTAACGGCCGTTCATATTCAATCCAGCAATGCGGTACCGACGACGGCGACGATCGGCGATACGATCACGCTGACGTTCCGTACGGCGACAAAAGCGTCGAAGCTGGGCAGTTTCAAGATTAACGGCGGCAACCCGGCAAGCTTCGCTTCCGTAGCGGATAACGGGTCATTCCTGAATACAGCCACGTATGTCGTGGATAGTTCCGACCCGCTTGGCGCAGTTAGCTTCCAAATCAACGTAGCGAATGCGGGCAACGTGTATTCCCAAACGATCGAAACGACAAGCGACGAGTCCTCCGTCAGTGTCACGGACTTGGTTCCGTACCTGAGCATAGGGGCTGACGATATTACGGACGCCGTAGGCGGCGAGTATTTCGAGCTCCCCGTGACGGTTTCCGGCGTGGTACCGCAAGCAGACCTGAATGCCAATTTCGTCATCGAAGCCACGGTGATCGGCGATATCGGCTCGGATGATATTCATATTGAGGATATAGAGGGCAGTTCGCCGAATGTTATTGCCGAAGAAGGCGGCAGGACTGTTTATCGTTGGGGAGGAAGCGGGCTTCCCTTGGCCGCCTTTGCGGAAGGGTTCGGCGATGACGACGGATCGACTACGCCGTATTGGGTCACGTTCGAAAAGCCGGGCAATTATCAAATCGAATTCACGGTGTACGTCGTGGATGCAAACGGTAATCACGTGAGACAAATCGGTACGGATACGCCGATGAACCTGACCGTCCTTGATCTTACCCGTTTGAACATTCAAGCGAACGGAATGGTTTTTGCCAACTATGGCGTGGAATTCAATAATGCGGTCACGGTTCAAGGCCATGTAGGGAGCGCCGATGCGGACAAGAAGGTACGCATTTACGCATCCATTCATAAAAGCCCCGTTGAAGGCATGCCCTATGAAGGAATCACCTCGGACGACATTACGATCGATCCCATCCTAGGGGGAGCACCGGAAGTGGTACAAGAGGGAGACACGAGTCAAGACCTCGTGCTGGCTTGGGGACCGCCGGACGGCTTCCTGCTCAGCAGCGTTGAAGCTGCATATGAATCGGACGAAGGGCTGACGACGATTTTCCCGACGACGTTCAAGAAAGTGGGCACGTTTACGGTCAAGTACACGATCAAGACAGTCGATGACCAAGAACTTGCCAGCAGTTATAGTTTCGTTGAAGTGTCGGCGCCTGACTGAGTACCGCCATATCAAGCATCTTCCACGCAAAAAGCGGCAGCCTCGGAATCATTCCGAGGCTGCCGCTCTTTCGCATGCGCGCTATTGCTTTACGATCTTGCTGGGATTATTGATTTTGTACGGCACGGGATGCTTGGTGAGCTTCTTGGCGACGATCTTCGCCTCGAACGTGATCGCGTCGCCGACTTCCAGCTCCAGCTTCTTGAGGGTGTTGCTATGGCTGGACCAGGCGTCGCCGAGCTCGAGCTCCGGCTCCACGATCGCCACGTTCTCGTAGACGATGACTTCGTCGTCTTCGTCGGCGAAGTGGTTCGGGACGGTCGTGAATTCCTTGACGACGGCCGTCAGCTTGACCTTCTCTTCCGGAAGCTGAGGCTTGGCCGACTTCTTCTTGGCCGGTTTCTCCTTCGCGGCCGTCACTGGCTGTTTTTCCGCTTGAGGCTTGTCCGGCGTAGGCGGCTGCTTGTCGACGACCGGCGCTGCTGCACCAGGCTTCGCGTCCGAAGCAGCCTCGTTCGTCTCGTCGTCCAAAGCTTCCTTGACGGCGACCGCTTCCGCAAGCGACGCTTCTTCCGACGCGTCCGATGTCTCGGCTTCCGCCGTTTCTACGGCACGCTGCCTCTGCCCGTAAGTGGAAGCCTGCATCTCCTTGAGCAGCGAAGGGTGGATCAGATGCCGCTGCTTGTTCTCGAATTCAATGACGGCCGTCATAAAATCGACGATGCCGACGATCGTGCAGGGGAGGGTGCTTCCGCCGCGCTTGTAGACGAATGCTTTCGACTTGACCGCTTTGTCGGACAACAGGCCCCATTCCTTGCACTGCCCGATCAGCGCGTCTTCGTCCTCGAAAGCGCTGAACCCGCCCGGCTCGATCGTAAACGTATGTTCCATCCGATACCCAGCCTTTCCTGATTCCTTGTGGTTAGCCTCAGTTTATCATGTTTTAACGAGAATGCGAACGCAGGGAGACGGGGCGCGCGGTCAACCGTCCGTTACTTGTAAAAGCCCTGCTCCTCCGCGTACCGGCCCCAATGCGGACGACGGCCGTCGATGTCCTCGATGCCGTATTGGTCCGAGAGCCCCCACGAGGTGAGGACTCGACCGGACTGATCCAACTTGTTCGGATCGGCGGACAGCGCGGCAATCCCCCGACCGACGAAGAACGGCGTCTCGGATTGCAGAAAATGCGGATCCTCGGCCGCGCTGTCACGCCAGTTCGCCTCGGTCACGCCGAAGTAGTCCAGCATTTCCTCCGAGCGGAGAAATCCCGGCGTCACGGCCGCGGCGGCCACGCCGTACGACTTCAATTCCGCGGCTTGGGCTTCGGCCAAGTGAATACCGGAGATTTTCGCCAGGCTGCAGGGCAAATTGCCGCGATAGCGGTAATCGTCCGCCGTTTCCTCGATCGTCTCCCGGCGTCCGATATCCGACGGATTTCCGCGCACGCTTCGGCCGGTCGCGTACACGAATGCGCCGGCTTCAGCCAGACTGACGGCGATGGCCCGCCCTGCGCCCCTCGTCGCTCCCGCCACGACGGCGATTTGTCCTGCCAATGGTTTCATGAGAATGCCTCCTTGGATAAGCTGTCGATTAGAAAGGCGGCCGGTTCAGGGCTTCACGTACTGCTTCGGCGTGGCGCCGTACGTCCGCTTGAACATACGGATAAAATAACTCGTCTCCATGCCCAGCTGCTGCGCGACCTTCTCTACCGGAATGCCGGGATGATCGCCCATGAGCTGTACCGACCGCCTCATTCGCAATTGGAGCAGGTACTGCTGCGGCGTCATGCCGTAGCCGGCGACGAACAAGCGGTGAAAATGCTGCACGGAGTAGCCGACGGCCCGTGCGATATTCGCGATCAGCAGCCGTTCGTTGTAATGGTCATGCATGAGTTTGACGGCGGCCTGCAGGGCGGCATTGGACTGCGGGAACGGATATAAGCCGCCTTGCTCCTGGCGTGCCGGCGCTTGTCCCTCGAGCAGGGTAAGCAAAATATCGTAGAGCCGCTTGGACGCCTCCCAATACGCATGTTCGCCGTTCAAGCTGATAAGATGCCACAGCGCCGCGAGCTGCTCCCACAGCGTGTCGAAGTTCTGTGCCTTGACGGCAGTCAGCGCGAACCTGCTCATCTGTTCCAGAAGCGAAGGGGCAAGGCTGCCTTCGAAGGCGATGAAGCCCAGATCCCACGCTTCGTCATCGGCATCCGACGGCGCATAGTCATGCGGCACCCCCGCAGGAAGAAGAAGCGCCATTCCAGGCGTCATGGACAGGCTGCGACCGCCGGCGAGGCGGAATGTCCCTCTCCCGCGGCGGCACAGAAACAGCTGATGCGCAGGGTAGCCGCCTTGGCGCTGCAGCTGCTTCTGCTCATGGCTGCCGATGCAGCAGACGTAGAGCGGCAATTCCTTTTCCCGGTTGGCGAATTCGGCTAGCAGGAAGGGCATCATGCAAACGATCAACTCCATGTTCGGATTGTACGATTATTGGCGGCGAATCTTCTACAAGTATACGCCAGGCTTGCTCTAAGATAAAAGCAGATGAGCGAATATGACGATGCGACGAGGAGCGAAATTAACATGAAGAGCATGAGCAAGCTGCCACCGGTAAGCGCCAAACTGCCCGTATTGATGCACGGAGCCGACTATAACCCCGACCAATGGCTGCATGACCCGGACGTGCTCAAGGAGGATATCCGGCTGATGAAGCTGGCCGGCTGCAACGTGATGGCGGTCGGCATTTTCTCGTGGGCGGCCTTGGAGCCGGCGGAAGGCGTATTCGAATTCGGCTGGCTGGACGGGGTGCTGGATACATTCGCGGAGAACGGCATCTACGCGTGGCTTGCGACGCCGAGCGGCGCGCGACCGGCCTGGATGTCCGAGAAATATCCCGAGGTGCTGCGCGTGGAAGCGAACCGCGTCCGCAATCTGCACGGCATCCGGCACAATCACTGTTATTCGTCGCCGGTATACCGCGAGAAGACGGCCGTCATCAACGGGCTGCTGGCGGAACGATATGCGCAGCATCCCGCGGTCGTCGGGTGGCATATCTCCAACGAGTACCTCGGCGAATGCCACTGCGGCTATTGCCAGGCCGAATTCCGGGAATGGCTGCAGGCCAAGTACGTGACGCTGGAGGCGCTTAATTTCTCTTGGTGGACGTCGTTCTGGGCGCATACCTTCACGGATTGGTCGCAGATCGAATCTCCGGCGCCGCATGGCGAATACGCCGTTCACGGGCATAATCTCGATTGGCGGCGGTTCGTCACGGATCAAACGATCGCATTTTGCCGCCACGAGATCGAAGCCGTCCGTTCGGCCAACCCGGCGCTGCCCGTCACGACGAACATGCATATGATCGAATCGCTCGATTACCGCAAGCTGGCGCGCGAGCTCGACGTCATCTCGTGGGATGCGTATCCGACCTGGCACGAGGCAAAGGACGACAGCGGCATCGCATCTTCCTTCGCGTTCTATCACGACCTGTACCGCTCGATGAAGCGGCAGCCGTTCCTGTTGATGGAAAGCGTTCCGAGCGCGACCAACTGGCAGGCGGTCAGCAAGCTCAAACGTCCCGGCATGCACCGGCTTTCCTCGCTGCAGGCAGTGGCGCACGGCTCGGATTCGGTGCAATATTTCCAATGGCGCAAAAGCCGCGGAGCGAGCGAGAAGTTCCATGGCGCGGTCGTCGACCATGCAGGTCACGAGCATACCCGCGTCTTCGAGGACGTAGCCGCCCTTGGCCGGACGCTGGCGGCGGTATCGGAGATCACGGGAACGCCGACGCCTGCGGAGACCGCGATCCTCTTCGACTGGGACAACCGCTGGGCCGTGAAGGACGCCGGGGGACCGCGCAACACCGGCATTCATTACGAGGAGACCGTCATGGCCCATCATCGGGCGTTCTGGGAGCTGGGGGTACCGACGGACATCGTCGGCTCGGAGGATGATTGGGCCGGCTACCGGCTGATCGTGGCGCCGATGCTGTACCTCTGCCGGGAGGAGACCGGCCGTAAGCTGGAGCAGTTCGTCGAGGGCGGAGGTACGCTCGTGACCACGTACTGGTCCGGCATCGTGGACGAACGAGACCTCGTCCATCTGGGCGGATGGCCGGGACCGCTTCGCAAGACGCTGGGCATCTGGGCCGAAGAGATCGACGGCTTGTACGATGGCGATCGTAACGGCATCGAGCTTGCCGCAGGCAATCCGCTCGGCATCGAAGGCCGCTTCGGGTCGCACGAGCTGTGCGAGCTGATCCATGCGGAGACCGCGGAGGTGCTTGGCGTGTATACGGACGACTTCTATGCCGGCCGGCCGGCGCTGACGGTCAATCGGCTGGGTCGGGGACGGGCGTACCATATGGCGACGCGCTTGAAGGGCGATTTCCTGCTTGCGTTCTATGCACGCGTCGCGGAGGAGGCCGGCGTACCGCGGACGCTGCCGGCAGACCTGCCAAGCGGCGTGACGGCGCAGGTGCGGACGGACTGCGAGTCGGAATATGTCTTCCTGATGAACTTTAGCGGCGAAGCGCAGCAAGTTGAGCTGGACGCCCGCGGTTATGTCGATTTAGAGTCGGGCGAGCAGGTCGAGGGCAGCGCGTCGCTGCCGATTTACGGCGTGCGCATCTTGAAGCGCCGGGCGTAGGTTTCCCCGAACCGGATAGGCATCGAAAAAGTCCCCAAGTTCCGCTAACCGGCGGGAGCTGGGGACTTTTCGTGCTGCAAGAGTTTGTAGATTTCTAGAGACTTTCGTGAGCCATGCTTGCTAGGGGCAGGTAATCATGCTCCCCTAAGCAAATGCCGATCAGTATCCGCGCTGGTACTGCCGCGGAATAAACCCGGAGGCGACGGAGCCGGCGTCGGAACCGGCGTTGGCTTGGATGGCATGCAGCGCCCAGTATGGATCGCGAAGCATGCCTCGGCCGACGGCGACCAGATCCGCGTCGCCTTCCGCCAGCGTCGCCTCGGCGAGCTTGGCATCGTCGAGCATGCCTACGGCGATGACGGGCACGCCTAGCGCGGCTTTCAGCTCGCGTGCGAGCGGGACCTGGTAGCCGGGATGGAAGCTCGGCTTCCGGCTGCCCACCGGCGCTTCGCCGCCGCTGGAGACGTGGAACAGATCGGCGCCGGCATCCCGGTAACGCCGGAAGACGTCGATGACCTCGGCGAGCTCGTAGCCGCCGTCGGCGTATTCCGCCGCGGATACGCGGATGATAAGCGGCATATCCGGCGGCATCACGGTGCGAACCGCTTGGATGACCTGCTCGCCGAACAAGGCGCGGTCCTGGCCGTATTCGTCCGTCCGGTCGTTAATGAGCGGCGAATGGAACTGATGGATCAGATAGCCGTGCGCGCCGTGCAGCTCGATCGTATCGACCCCGGCCTCGACCGCGCGGCGGGCAGCGTCCTTGAATTTGCCGACCATGGCGAGGACTTCTTCGGTGCTCAGCGCGCGGGGCTTGCGGTAAGCGTCGCTGAACGCTTTATCGGAAGGCCCGACCGGCTGGTCGACGTGCTCGGCCTTGCGCCCGGCGTGGGCGATCTGGATGCCGATCTTCGCGCCGTGCTTATGCACCTCCGAGATGATGCGCTTGAACGCCGGGATGTGCGCATCCGACCATAAGCCGAGGCAGTAATCGGTAATGCGGCCGTCCGGCTCGATATCCGTCATTTCCATGATGATCAGGCCCGTTCCGCCGACGGCGCGGGACACATAGTGGACGTAATGCCATTCGTTCGGAATACCGTCCTTCGCGTCGACGGCATATTGGCACATCGGCGCCATCACGGTCCGATTGCGCAGCGATAAGCTTTTCAGCTCGTAGGGTGAAGATATATGGGGTTGGGTCAAGCGGGATCACTCCTTCTCACGGATACGAATACAATCTTCCGTTCATTATAATGCAGTAACTTACTTAATTAAAGTACATTCACAGGATTGACCTCCTTACCCCGGAAAACGGGGGGTGAATCTTGATATAATAAGGCGAATGGTTAAGCCAAACTCAGTTAAGCGGGCAGGGATCTCACAATGACATTACATCAATCGACCGCCGTCGGCCGTCAGGAGCTGTTGGAGGAAGCCAGTCGTTTTATCGAGCAATACGGAGCGGAGCTCGGCTTACCGCGGCAGGAGACCGAGGCTAGAATGTCGCGGATCGCGGACGAGCTCGCGGAGTCCGGAACCTACACGCATACGAGCGGGGAGCTGGCCTACGGCGCGAAGCTGGCTTGGCGCAACAGCAACCGCTGCATCGGGCGGTTGTTCTGGGATTCGCTGATCGTTCAGGACGCACGCGCGGCGAAGACGGAAGACGAGATCGCGGACGCGGTCTTTCGACATATCGAATATGCCACCAATGGCGGGAAGATATTGCCCGCGATTACGATTTTTGCTCCTTCGGCGAGTGCGGACCGGCCACGAATCCGGATTTGGAACGAACAGCTGGTTCGGTATGCGGGGTATGCGCAGGCAGACGGCTCCGTCATCGGGGATCCGATCTCGGCGGAGCTGACGCGGTTCTGCGAAGAGCTCGGCTGGCGCGGGGCAGGGACGCCCTTCGACGTGCTGCCTCTTGTCGTTCAGCTCGAAGGACGTGAGCCGCGCTGGTACGATTTACCGGAGGGAATCGTGCTGGAGGTGCCGCTCGTTCATCCGGATCTGCCGTCCTTCGGGCGGTTGGAGCTGCGATGGTACGCCGTGCCTTTCGTCTCCAACATGCGGCTGGAAATCGGCGGGCTGCATTACACGGCGGCGCCTTTCAACGGCTGGTACATGGGAACGGAGATCGGCGCGCGCAATCTGGCGGACGCTGCCCGCTACGATATGCTGCCCAAGCTGGCTGCCTTGATGGGGGGGGATACGTCCAGGGAAGCCGCGCTGTGGCGGGACCGGGCGCTCGTGGAACTGAATGTGGCGGTGCTGCATTCGTTCAAATCGAAGGGCGTGACGATCGTCGACCATCACACGGCAAGCAAGCAGTTTGCCTTGTTCGCGGAGAAGGAGCGGCAGAGCGGCCGCACGCCGACGGGGCGATGGTCGTGGCTTATTCCGCCGTTGTCTCCGGCAACGACGGGCATCTTTCACACGCGCTTCGACGACACGGAGAGGACTCCGAATTATTTCTACCAGCAGGCGCTGCCACGCATGGACCGGGAGGGGAAGAACAAGGGATGAAATCGGACTTGAATCGTTACGAATTGGATTATACCGACCGGAGAGATAACAGAGTCGCCTCCTGGCTGACCGCTCTCGCATGGACGATCGGGGCCATGGGAACCGTCGGCTCGCTGTTTCCGCTGGTGAAGGAGGATTATGCGGCGTTCGCCGTAACCTTGGTTGCCGCAATCGCGGCAGGGCTGCTCTTTCGAGGCGTCGCCGAGATGATCCGGCTGCTGCAAGCGATATTGCTCCGATTGAAATGATAGCCGCCGGGCCTTGAGCCCGGCGGTTTTTATTTGTCCGCCGAACGTTGGCCGGGCGGCTTGAGGATGACGACCTGCGGTGCACCTGCGGCAGGGGTGTTCATCGTCTTGCGGGCCGTCGTGAGCCCGAGCAGGAGCGCAGCGGATAAGCCGTACAGGAGACGGATGCCGAACATCTCGCTGTCGCTGCCAAGGAAGAAACCGTGCAGCAGCGCAAGCAGGTAGACGGGATAGGAGAGCAGATGGAATATCAGCCAGACGGGACGCTTCAGCTTATTGCGCAAATCGGTCGTGAGAATAATCAACAGCATGCCGTAGCCGCTCAGCGTGCCCAAGCCGCTCCAAACGGGCGCATAATCCGAGCTGAAAGGAACCAGCAAGCCGAACCAGGAATAAGGCACATAGGTGTCGATAACCGTAAACGCGCCGTGAAGCAGGCCGATGGCCGTGCCGGCAACCGTGCAGAAGGAGTGAAACCGATATAAGCGGCGCTTGGAGCCGCGCGGCCAGAAGGCGAAGTTGTACGAGATGCCGATAGCCATGCCGAGCGTCAGCAGACAGAACGAGGCGATGCCGGCGACGCGAATCATGTCCCACGTGGGGAGCTGCAGCAGCAGGTCGATCATAGGGCTTCCTCCAATCCGTTATGGGAGTCGCTTAGTCAAGATGTTGAACGGGCCGTAATCAGGCGCGTCACGGGAACGTCCCGCCACTTGGAGCCGATCGAAGCGGCTGCGCCATAGAAGAGGATTTCCCTGTCGCGGCCGAACAGGAGCGCTTCAATCGGCGGCTGCTTGCGGGCAAGCAGAGCGATGCCGGATGCGCTGCCGAGAATGCAAAGCGTCTTGGCCCATACCTCGCAGGCGACGGGATCTCCGCCGCTGACCGTGCATTGGACGATGTCGCTCTCGGCGGGAAGCAGCGTGACGGGATCGATCAAATGATGCATCGGCCCGGCAGCCGTCTGCCAGCGTCGTCCGAGCGTGCTGGACGTGGCAGCCGCGCCTTCGACAAGCGAAAGCATGCCGATGTGGCTGCTTTCCGCCTCCGGCCGCGGATGCTCGATGCCGATCCGCCAGGGGCGCCCTTCGGAAGAATCATCTCCGCCCGGTCCATCGCTCCAGGCAGCGAGATCGCCGCCGGCATTGACGAGACCGCTCGTCACGCGTTGTTTGCGGCGAAGCCAATCGGCCAACCGCCGGACGGCCCAGCTCTTCACGATGCCGCCAAGGTCGATCGAGGTGCCGGCGGGTAGTTTGACGGACTTCATACGAGGATTGATGGCGATCGCATGCATGCCTAATTCGTCGGCTGACAGCGCGGGCAGCTCTCTTGGTGAGCATGCCGTCATGAAATCCGCCAAGGCCAGCCGTTCGAACGAATCCTCGTAGCCGCAGCGCTCCAGGGCGTCCAGTATGAACGGATTAAAGGCGCCGTCCGTGCGCCGACGGTACGTTTCCGCGAGCTGAAGCACCTCGAGCATGGCGGAGGAGACGAGGCAATCCGCGCCGGCCCGGCGGTTGAGATAGACGAGTTCGCTCGTGGGAAGGAAGCGGCTGAATTTCTCCTCCGCATAACGGAACCAAGAAACCGCATCCCGCCGAAGCCGGTCGGCCTGCTCCTCGCTCTCGTAGGCCAAGGTGCAGGCAATGGACGTGTTCATGGCACGAAAACGAAACGTGAACAACCGGTCGGACGCTGCGTGATTCGTAAGCTTCATGCGAATCAACTCCTATCTATCGCGGAGGAAACGGCCATTTTACGATCGGCCCGTGCTGGCGTCGAACCCGCCGCTGTTTTGCTGCTGCTGCCCGCCGGCTCGACTGCCGTGCCGGGAGAAGGACCGGTTCTCCGTGCGGCTCGTTCCGCGATAGGAATCTCCGGGCTCCTGATCCTGCCAGTCCTGCATGATGTCATCCTCGTCGTCGGAGCGAAGGTCGCCAAAGTCTGGCGCGGTTTTGGCGGCTGCGGTGACGTCGAGCTGGTTTTGATACGCGGGACTGGACTTGATGAGCTGGAATACGAGGACAAGCAGGACCGTGCACGCCGCGCCGACCTTCCATTTTAGCCATTTTGCCGCTTTCACCTGGACCAGCCTCCTTAAGGACCAATAATCCGGGTAAACTAGAGTATAACGGTTATGCATGAAGAACGTTTGAAGCACAAGGGCCGCGCATGAAATCTTTTCCGGCGCCGCGCGTTTGGGAACATTCGGTACATGGGACCCCCGCGAATGTGGTACGATAGGAAATGCCGGTTGATGAGACGGGATGTTTCAAGGGGTTCGAATATAAAATGAGGTGGAAGAATTGGCAGGTTTTGAACAGTTAGGCATCGCGAAGGAACGGGCGCAATCCCTTCGTAACGAAGGCATTACGGAAGCGACACCGATTCAAGAAGGCGCGATACCGGTCATTATGCAGGGCAGCGACGTGATCTGCCAGGCGCAGACGGGAACGGGCAAGACGCTTGCATTCCTGCTGCCGATGCTCGAGAAGACGCGGGCGGAGCGGGAAGACGTACAGGGCTTGATTTTGACGCCGACGCGGGAGCTCGCGCTGCAAATTACGACGGAGCTGAAGAATCGGCTCGCGACGAAAGACGAATTCAGCGTGCTCGCCGTGTACGGCGGCCAAGACGTGGAGTCGCAGCTGCGCAAGCTGAAGCGGGGCGTGCATCTCGTGGTGGCGACGCCGGGACGGCTGCTCGACCATATCCGCAGGGGCACGATCAAGCTTGGCGCGGTCAAGATGCTCGTCTTGGACGAAGCGGATCAAATGCTGCACATGGGCTTCCTGACCGAGGTCGAGGAAATCCTGACGCAAATGCCTTATCGCAAGCAGACGATGCTGTTCTCGGCGACGATGCCGACGGGCGTGCGTTCGCTCGCGGCGCGGTTCATGATCGAGCCGAAGGATATTACGGTGCGCGCGCCGCAGGTGACGGTGAAGGCCATTCGTCAGCTGACGGTCGGCGTTGACGCGAAGAACAAGCAGGAGCAATTGAAGCGCCTGCTGGAAGAGCATAACCCGTATCTAGGCCTTGTCTTCTGCCGGACGAAGAAGCGCGCGAGCGCGCTGAACGACTACCTGCAGGAAAACGGCTTTAACAGCGCCGAGCTGCACGGCGACTTGTCGCAAGCGAAGCGGGAGCAGGTCATGAAGAAGTTCCGCGATGCGAAGATTCACGTGCTGGTCGCCACCGACGTGGCGGCGCGCGGACTCGACGTGGAAGGCGTGACGCATGTCTTCAACTACGACATTCCCGAGAATGCGGAGAGCTACATTCACCGGATCGGCCGTACGGGCCGTGCGGGCGAGAACGGGCTCGCGATCACGCTCGTCTCGCCGCATGACCGGCTGGAGCTGGCTGCGATCGAGAAAGGCATCCAGATGTCCATCCCGCGCGAAGGTCTCGCGATAGGCGCGCCAGCGCGCGCACCGCGCACGCGCGAAGATCGTCCGCGCGAGGGCGGCGCGGGCGGACGCAGCGGCGGCGGCCGTCGCGGCGCATCCGCAGGCGGCCCTTCGGGCGGACGCAGCGGACAAGCCGGCCGCGGCGGGCGTTCCGCCGCGGGCGGCAGAGGCGGCGCGTATGCAGGCGCAGCCAAACGCGGCTCCGG
>NZ_JAAAMU010000007.1 GCF_009909195.1 Paenibacillus sacheonensis | reverse complement strand
CTGCGTATGGGCTAACCATCATTTCCTGCTGTTGTTGAATCATCTCGTCACCCGCACTCTCTCATGTTGCTTTAATTATAAAGAAAAAAAGGAGCAAGCTCCTCAAAAATGGAGAGCTTACTCCTTCTTTCACTTTTTCAGCGGCCTCGCGGCGGCAGCTCCTTTTCTATTGCCCACAACTTTCCTCCAACTTTCCTCCAACTTTCCTCCAACTTTCCTCCAACTTTCACCAACGTCTCCGCAAGCGTTTCCGCAAGCGTCTCCTTAAGTCTCTCCTCCGCATACATCTCCGCACGTCTCCGCGAATGTTCCGGCGAATATCCCAGGCGAACTGTCGAAATCCGGATTGAATTCGACCTCCGCATAGGCGCAGTCGCTGGTTCGGATGCCCATGTATAGTTCAGAAGAATTGAAATCATCCTAAATCGTAGCGATGCGGATTGCAGATGGAATCAAAGGAGCGGGAGAATGGGAAAACTGGAAGGAAAAGTGGCCCTCATTACGGGGGGCAGCAGCGGCATCGGGTTGACGACCGCTAAACTGTTCATCGCGGAAGGCGCGAAGGTCGTCATTACGGGCCGGAATGCAGCTTCGCTGCAATCGGCGGCAGCGGAATTGGGCACGAACAGCCGCGCGATTCAGGCGGATGCCGGCGATCCGTCCGGCATGGAGAACGCGGTGAACGAGGCAGTCTCGGCTTTCGGCGGCTTGGACATCGTTTACGCGAATGCCGGAATATCCTCTGCCACGCCGTTAGGAAGCACGGAGCTAGCCGTCTTCGAGGAAGTCCTCCGAATTAACGTTACCGGCTCCTTCTTCACGGTACAAGCCGCTCTGCCTCATCTGAAGGCAGGGGCTTCGATCATCTTGACCGGCTCGACGCGCGCAACGGACGGCGCATCGCACCGTGCGGCCTATGCGGCGAGTAAAGGCGCCGTGAGCAGCATGGCCAGAGTACTCGTCTCCGAGCTGTCGCCGCGGGGCATCCGGGTGAACACGGTGGTGCCGGGCGCGACCCGTACGCCGATCTGGAACAAGTCGACCTCCGAAGAAACCGCGAAGCTGGAAGCCGCGCAGGCGCGTACCATTCCGCTTGGCCGGATGGGCGATCCGGAGGAAATCGCCGCCGCGGTCTTGTTCCTGGCATCCGATGAATCTTCCTTCGTGCAGGGAGCGGAGATTACCGTCGATGGGGGAGCGCGCTCGGCGCCCTTGGGGGCGCCCGTATACCGCTAGCCGAAGCTTCATTCTGTTCGCGAATAGGCGGGGAGAAAGCACTTGTCGCGCAGGAGGGCAAGTGCTTTTTGCCTTGTTCGAGTTAGCCTATACATCAAATAAACTCGTTCGGCCTGAAGGAAATGAGCTTCCCTTTCTAGAAAGTAAACCGTACCCCCTATGAAAGGACTTTCCTCATGCTCTTTCATTCCGATTTATTCCTCAATGCGTTCATCATTTTCCTGCCTTTGATTTTCTACCGTCCTTTCTATAAATATAAGAATCCGATCGTTGTTTATTTCTTGTTTCTTATCCCCTTGATCATCACGATGACGTTCCCGGTTAAGATGTTCGACACGGTCCTGGATCTAAGAGGCGTTCCGCTCGTTATCGGCTCTCTGTATGGAGGCGTATATACGGCGGTTCCCTTATTCATAAGCCTGATCGTATACCGGTATTTATTGGGCGATATCGATATTCTGCTGTATATCCTCGCGCTTGCACCGTCGTTCGCGCTGCTCTGTTTCCTCTTCAGGACGTACGAGAGAGCCGCTTCCAGGAGGAAGATGCTGCTAGTATTCGGATTATGCTTCTTCTTGCGAACGACGGTCGTCAATCTCTATGCGTTCATGACGGGGAATGCGGATTATTTCGCCGCGTCTTATCTGCCCAATCTTCCCGTCATAATCGTGCAGTGCATTCTGGCGGTCATGCTAGTGTTCATGATCGAGACGATACGCAATCATATTCAGATCCAAGACGAGATCATTAAAGTGGAAAAAATGAAGGTCGTCAGCGAAATTGCCGCATCGGTCGCCCATGAGGTTCGAAATCCGTTAACCTCGGTCAGGGGCTTCATCCAGCTGCTGGCGGATCCCATGCTAAGCGACGGCAAGCGTCAGCAATTCTCCGCGATTACGCTCGAGGAATTGGATCGGGCCGAATCGATCATAGCCGATTATTTATCGCTGGCTAAACCGCAGAATGAAAAGCTTGAAGCCATCGTCGTGGAAGACGCCTTAGCCAAGGCGTTTCAAATCTTGAGCTCGTATGCGAATTTGCAAAACGTGGCGATCACCACCGAATTCGATTCGGCCGCGGAGGTCTATGGCAATCAGGCCAAATTCAGGCAAGCGCTGATCAATATCGGCAAGAATGCCATCGAGGCCATGCCGGATGGCGGGGAGCTCACGTTGAAATCCAGCGTGGACGATGAATCCCGTACCGTTACGATAACCGTTCGCGATACAGGCATCGGCATGAACAAGGAGCAGCTTAACCGGCTGGGCTCGCCTTATTATTCGACGAAAGACAAAGGCACGGGATTAGGAACCATGGTTATCTTCAGCATCATAGACGGAATGAACGGACATATCGACGTGCAGAGCAAGGTGGGGGCTGGTACAACCTATATTATCACCCTGCCGTTAGCGCCGGGCTGACGTTTGACGCGAACCATACAATCACCAGCTGCAGGGCCGCTTTCATCGCGGCCTTGTTTGCGTTATGCAGGGTAAACGCGGTTCTGCTCGAATAAATTCCTGACTTGGTCGGCCATGAACTGCGTGGTATGCGGCGTCTGATGACGGATCCACCATTCCACGATGCCGATGAAAGCCGAGGCCATGAATTGAGCTTTCAGCTCATGCTCGATCACGGGCATATTGGCGGGTCGTTCCATCTTCAACAACAGATTGGTCGACATGAAGTTCAGCAATCGATCCCGAAACAGAAAGGCCCTTTGATTGGAGAACATAGCGGCGAAGAACGGGAAATGCGCGTGGAAATAATCGAATATCGGCTTTGGGTCATGGACCATGCCCTGGCTGACCGAATCGTTCTCCCGATTCTTGCACAACGAGATCAGTTCGTTGATATGTTCTTCGATGCATGTGTCCAAGAGGTCGTATTTGTCGTTGTAATGCAGATACACGGTGCCGCGATTAACGTTGGCCCGTTCCGCGATTTCGTTAATGGTGATGTGTTCGAATTCCTTCTCCGCAAAGAGCTCCAGAAACGACTTCCGAATGGATTGCTTGGTTCTCAGAATGCGGCGGTCAGTTTTAATGGCGTTTTCCATAGCGTGCGTACCTCCGGCAGATAATCAACAGTTTGGATCTCGGTGTTGGATATGATACATTGACGCCTCAATCAACCATTGAGTCGTCGGCGTATCTGTTTATAATATTAATCAACGGCCGTTAAATATTCAACATTCGTTCAATATCATATAAACGTTCATCATCGTCCAGCACCCGTCAATTTCCAACAAATCGATTCATGAAGGAGCAGGTCATCATGGAAAACGTACAGCATAAAGTGGTCATCATCACGGGAGCTTCCAGCGGAATCGGAGAAGCCACGGCGAAGCTGTTGGCCCGGAATGGCGCAAAGGTCGTATTGGCAGCCCGAAGAGAGGAACGCCTGCATGCGATCGTGAACGACATTCTAGCAGCCGGCGGCGAGGCCGTTGCCGTAAGAGCAGACGTCGTATCTGCCGCGGATATGCAGCAGCTGGCCAAGTTCACCCTCGATACGTATGGCCGCATCGATGTCTTGGTGAATAATGCTGGCGTCATGCCGAACTCCAGGCTGAATGAATTGCGCGTCGAAGAGTGGGACCAAATGATCGATGTGAACGTCAAAGGCGTTCTCCACGGAATCGCCGCGGTATTGCCCGTCATGCGGGAGCAGCAGTCCGGTCATGTCATCAACCTTTCTTCTACGTCCGGTTATCAAGTGTCCCCGACGTCGGCCGTATACGCGGCCACCAAGTTCGCCGTCAGAGCGATCTCCGAAGGCCTGCGCTTGGAAGAGTCTGCGGCTTCGGGGATCCGATCGACCGTCATAGCTCCCGGTCTGACGAATACCGAGCTGTTCGATACCATCACGAGCCCGGAAGTCCAGGCGTTCGCCAGTCAGCTGAGCGGCAAGGGGATTGCTCCCGCCAGCATTGCGAGAGCCATCGCGTTCGCCATTAACGAACCGGACGATTCGCTGATCAGCGAAATTATGGTTCGGCCGACCGCATTGTAAACATCGATGTCCGTGGAGCATCATAGAATGCTGACCCGATTCGTGCCAGGTTAGCGACGGCGATCGCGGACAGCGTTATGAAAGGCCCTATAAAAGAAGCGAGATAAGCCTAGGTTCTTCAACTAAAAAGCCGCGCATTGCGCGGCTTTTATGCTGGCCGAAATAACTTCTTGCCGAAAGAAGCAGCGGCATGTTGCAGGATAGGCCAACCCGTTCCGCGAATTCTCTATTTGGAAAGATGCCATCCAGTCGATTAGGGAGGATCCAGTGAACATGAACATGACGAACATACCGTCGGATTGGAAAGTGGAGAAGATCGAATTCGCGAAGTTAACGGGAGAACGCGCCCGGAGCGCGGGAGCCAACGGCAGAATCGGCATTCATGGCAAGAAATGCGCCGTGGATATCGCCAGAATTACGATTGACGGGCAGATCGGTTACGGCAGCTCGATTCATATGACGCCGGAATGGGCCGCGAGCCTGGTCGGCCGCCGGGTGATCGACTTATTCGACGAGCGCGGCAGGGTGCGCGAAGCGTACCGGCTGCAGTTGGAATATCCGCTGCTCGATTGGTTAGGGCAGCGTCAAGGAAGACCGGTGTATGACTTGGTGTCGGGTTCCCATGCGGAAAAGGGTGTCCCCCTCGCGGTGCCTTGTTACGATACGTCTCTATACTTCGATGATTTGCATCTTCCCGATGAGCGGGATGCGGTCGCGCTGATGCAGGAACAGGCGAGGCAGGGCTACGCGATGGGCCATCGGCATTTTAAAATCAAAGTCGGCCGAGGCGGACGGCATATGCCGCTCTGGGAAGGGACGAAGCGGGATATCGCGATCGTTCAGGGAATCTCGGAAGTGGCCGGTCCCGCGGGCAAGATCATGATCGATGCCAATAACGCCTACAACTTGAATTTGACCAAAGAGGTATTGGCGGCTTTGGCGAACGTGAACCTGTACTGGCTGGAAGAAGCCTTCCATGAAGACGATGCCCTGTACGAGGACCTCAAAGGATGGCTTCGGCAGCGCGGGCAGCAAGTGCTCATCGCGGACGGAGAAGGGCTTGCCTCGCCGCATCTTGTGGAATGGGCCGCTCGCGGCCATGTCGACGTGCTGCAGTACGATATTATCTGGCCGGGCTTCACGCATTGGCTGGAATTAGGCGAGAAGCTGGATGCGCTCGGCTTGCGGTCCGCGCCGCATTGTTATGGCAATGCGTACGGCATTTATGCATCGGGTCATCTGTCGGCCGCAGTGCGCAACTTCGAATTCGTGGAACATGACGATATCAGCATCGAAGGCATGGACGTGTCGGGTTATCGCGTGGCGAACGGGGAATTTCATGTTCCGGCAGCGCCGGGCTTCGGAATCGTGTTCGACGACGAGCGCGTAACCGGCCTTGTCGAGCGCTCCGGCTGGTCCGTGAGTCATCAAGCCTAAGCTCCGGTAGCCATAAAGCTTTGCGAAGAGGTGTTCATGATTATAGAAGAGTTGGATTATAGGTCATTAGCCATTCCCTATGCTTCGAATGCGTCATATCCGGTCCGCTCCGGGAATGCGCTGCGGCCGCTGATCGACGGAGAGCCTGCCTTTCGCCGAATTTGCGAGGCGATCGAACAAGCCCGGCACCGCGTATGGGCGACCGTCACGTTCATGTGGGCTTCGTGCCGGATGCCGGACGGAAGAGGCACGCCGCTCGACGTCCTGAATCGGGCTGCCGCCAGAGGCGTGGACGTTCGCGTGATCTTCTGGCGTCCGGACCCGGAGACGGAGCATTTGAAGACCAACGCGTTCTGGGGATCATCCGAGCATGTGGAGCGGTTGAGAGCAAGCCATTCATCCCTTCTCATCCGCTGGGATCGCGC
Organism: Paenibacillus sacheonensis; assembly: GCF_009909195.1. Classification (GTDB taxonomy): domain Bacteria; phylum Bacillota; class Bacilli; order Paenibacillales; family Paenibacillaceae; genus Paenibacillus_Z; species Paenibacillus_Z sacheonensis. Next base: position 379,424 of record NZ_JAAAMU010000007.1, on the reverse strand, counting down.
ACAACCGGGCTATTGCCAGCATCAGAAGAGCTGGCTGATGGACGCCGGGACGGAAGCGGAAACGGCATTTATCGGAGGGATCAATCTCAATCCCCATTCCGTAGTCGCTCCCGGCCATAGCGGAGAAGGCGAGAACCATGATGCGTATATCGAGCTGGCGGGGCCCTCCGCGGTCGACGTCCACCATAACTTCGTCCAGCGCTGGAACGAAGCGAGCGAACGGGAGCTGGCCGATGGACGATGGGGCGCGGGCAGCGAGATGGATCTGTCGTTTCCGACGGAAGTACCACGCAGACGGGGCAGCGCCATCGTTCAAATTCAACGGACGATCCATCGCGGCCGATTAGCGGACGGACATGCGACGCCCCTTGGAGCCGAATTTCCGATCGAAGCCGGTGAGCGCTCGAATTTCGATCAGTATTGCGCGGCGATCGGCGCGGCCCGCAGTTCCATCTATATCGAGAACCAGTATGTCTCCGTTCCGGAGATGATCGAATGCCTAAGACAGGCATTGCTGCGCGGCGTGGAAATCGTGGTTCTCGTTCCTGCGGAAGGCGACATTCCGGAACCGCTGGCAGCGCTTGCCGAATTCGATCATTTCACGTTAGCGGGAATCGCCGGATTAGGCGACGACGGCAAGCGCAAACCGGTCTGGGTTCATGCCAAGCTCATGCTGATCGACGGGAAATGGGGGACGGTCGGCTCATGCAACCTGCATCGCTTCTCGCTCTTCGGCAATTGCGAGATGAATGCGGCTTTCTGGGACGAAGAATCGGCTCGTACGCTGCTCGCGGCACTGCTCGACGAACATCTGGGCACCGATATTACCGGGTTGGACGATCGCGCTGCGCTGCGGCTCTTCGGCACGATCGCGAGGAACAACCGACGTCTCTCGGATCATGGCGATTGCGGCTGGCAGGGCCTCGCGTTTAGTCTGCTTCCGTAGCCACGGCTCTTGAGCAGCCGACGGCGAACGTATATCGAACCGTTAAAAGTCGCTTCCGAAGCGGCTTTTTTCATGTATGGAATCATCGATACAAACTATGATCATGATAGAAAAAGCCGTATTGATCGATCGGGAGGCATCCGTTATAGTGGCTTAACATTGAAGTTACCGATAACTATCGCAATCGCAATGAAAAGGGGACGATCGGGATGGAGTTCAGACAATTGGATTATTTTATCGCGACATGCGAAGAACTGCATTTTACAAGAGCGTCCGTCAAGCTGGGAATTACGCAGCCTTCTCTGAGTCATCAAATCAAAGCGCTCGAGGACGAGCTTGGCGTCCCGTTATTCGACCGGATCGGGAAGAAAATCGCGATTACCGAAGCAGGAATGATTCTTTACAAGCAGAGTAAATTGGCATTAAGCAATTTGTCCAGCGCCAAGGAACAAATCGAGGAGCTCCAGCAAATCGAGCGGGGCACCTTGTCGATCGGCGCGCTTCCAGGCGAGCTTAACCAGCTGGTCTCCACGCTGCTCCTTGATTTCCATCGCGATTATCCGAAAGTCCGCATTAAAATCTTCGGCGTGGAGGATGTCATGAGCCGCGTCCTGCAGAACGAATTGGATTTGGCGATTACGATTTTGCCGCTCGAGGACGAACGCATCCAGACGATTCCCCTCTACAGGGAACAGTTTTATTTTGTTGCGACGGCGGAACATCCCTACGCAGGCCGCGCCGCCATCAATTTCGAGGAAATCCTGGACGTGCCGATCGTGATGTTTCCCGAAACCCATCGCTGCCGCCAATTAGTCGATCGGACGTGTACGACGGCCGGGCATAAACTCCTGCCCCTGATCGAGACGACAACGATCGATTCGCTCTTCGGGCTCGTTCGTTCGGGCGCGGGCGGCACCGTGCTGTCGAAAACCCTTCTGGAAATGTACGACTACGACGAGCTGATTCGGATTCCGATACAGAATCCCGCCTTGTGCAGGGAAGTTGGGATTATTTATCTCCGCGATAAATATATGGGGAAAGCTTCGCGGGGATTTATCGATCTATTGACGGCGCATGTCAAGCTGCTCAAGCATGACAAGCTGCTGGTGGATTGCGGCGGCGAAGAACCCGAAGGATCATAGTTAACGTCTATGGTTTTCATAGAAACAATGATATTGATCAATCATTTTGATTTTCATACAATGAGGCAACAGAACAAAGTCGCTTATTCGGAAGGAGAACGGCAATGGCATTTCCAATTGACGTTGTTAGAACGACATAGCTGATTACACTCTGGAGTCGAACGTAGGAAGTGGTGACCGTCCATGCAAACCATGGCAGCCGTGCAGAAAGAAAGAAGCCTCGGTTCTATTCAATTTTTACCCGTTAGTCTATTTGCGTCAGTCATGGGCATATCCGGACTGTCATTGGCCTGGAGAGAAGCGAGCAAGCTGTTCGGCACCTCCACCGTCATCGCGGATATCTGCGGCATACTCGCGATTGTCTTATTCGTCGCGTTAACCATCGCTTATTTATCCAAATGGGCGTTATATCCGGAGAAGGTCAAAGCCGAATTCAAGCATCCCGTCTCGGGCAATTTTTTCGGAACGATCACGATCGCGCTCCTCTTGCTTTCCTCCGTTATCGGCGTTTACAGCCGGCACTCGGGGCAAGCGGTATGGATCATCGGGACCGTGCTGACCTTGACGTTAAGCTTCGTCTTCGTGGGACGCCTGTTGAAGGGGAATCACGATCCGTCCCACGCGGTGCCGCCATCCCTTATTCCGATGGTCGGAACGATCGATATATCGGTTGCCGGCGGAAGCATGCCGTTCCCGTGGACGCAAGAAATCAATTTGTTGTCGCTTGCGATCGGAGGCATCGTGGCGCTCGTGTTCTTCACGTTGATCTTGTCCAGGCTGATTCATCACGATCCGCTGCCGGCAGGCTTGATGCCGTCGCTGTTTATCATGACCGCGCCGTTCGAGGTCGGTTTCCTTGGGTATACGAACTTCGAGCAGCGGATCGATCCGTTCGCCTCGATTTTGTTTTATTTCGGACTTTTCTTGTTCATCGTCATGTTTTTCAAAGTATTCCACAAGTCGATTCCGTTCGGCGCGTCCTGGTGGTCGGTGAGCTTTCCGATGGCCGCGCTCAGCATTGCGTCTTTGAAATACGCGAGGTTCGTGGACTCTTGGCTGTTAATCGGCATTTCCGCGATTCTTCTCGCTTTGCTCAGCATCGTGTTGGCCGTTCTCTTCGTTCGGTCGCTGAACATCCTGTTCAACGGAAAGCTGCTTAAAGGATAGACGACTGCTGCCCTGGGTTTCTTATCAAGAAGGGACGGGATTGGAATGATCGTGACGAAGCTTCAGTTCGATACCGATTTTGATAATGCGATTCTGTTCGGTCATTATGTGATGGTGCTAACGAATGAAAAAATGTCCGGCGGGGGATTGTTGGAGGCGTTTGACGATGACCATGCATGGATCAACGGCAAGCGGCATTCGCGTGCAGGCTCGTCCTTCATTCAGATGCCTCCGCCCGATATGTATATCGATTTCTCGAATGAATCCGAATGAGCATCTAAGGGCACGAAGACAGTATAGGGGAGAAAACGGGGGAAACGGCGATGAAAATGATCGATGAACAGCGTCATGAAATGATCGATGAACAGCGTCATGAAATGATCGATGAACAGCGTCATGAAATGATCGATGAACAGCGTCACGAAATGATCGATGAACAGCAAGCACAGCCTGAATGGCTCGGCAAACTAAGAAAGAACGATCGGGTAACGGGATCGGAGGCGCTCGTCCGAAGCTTGCTGCTCGAAGGCGTGGAAACCGTGTTCGGCATTCCGGGAGGAAGCACCTTGAACATCTACGATGCCATTCACGACTTTCCGGGGTTCAACCATATATTGGCTCGTCACGAGCAGGGCGCCATTCATGCTGCGGACGGCTATGCGCGCGCAACCGGCAAAGTCGGAGTCTGCTTCGCGACGTCGGGACCCGGGGCGACGAATCTGGTGACGGGCATCGCCACCGCGAATATGGATTCCGTTCCGCTGGTCGTGATTACGGGAAACGTGTCCACGGCGCTCATTGGAACGGATGCGTTCCAGGAAGCGGATATTACGGGCATCACGATGCCGATCTCGAAGCATAATTATCTCGTTCGGGACGTGAACGAGCTGCCCAAGATCATTCATGAAGCCTTTTATATCGCTTCTACGGGACGAAAGGGTCCGGTAGTCATCGATATCCCGAAGGACGTATCGAGTCAGACGATGACGTACGACTATCCGACGGATCGACCACAGCTTCGGGGATACCGCCCGAATAACCATCCGAACGGGACCCAAATCGAGAAGCTTCTCGCTGCGATCGAAGCGGCCGAACGCCCCGTCATTCTGGCCGGCGCGGGCATTATCTATTCGGATGCCTCCAAGGAATTGCTGGCATTCATAGAGAAAACCCGAATTCCCGTCACGACGACGCTGCTTGGCTTGGGAGGCTTTCCGAGCGCGCATGCGTTATGGATGGGGATGCCCGGCATGCACGGCACCTACGCGGCCAATAAAGCGCTGCAGAATTGCGACCTTCTCATCGGTATCGGAGCTCGGTTCGACGACAGGGTGACGATGAAAACGAGCGGGTTCGCTCCCAAGGCACGAACGATCGCGCATATCGACATCGATCCGGCGGAGATCGGGAAAATCGTCCAGACGGCGATTCCGATCGTCGGCGATGTAAAGGCGGTGCTTCAACAGCTCAACGTTCATGCGAAACCGGCAAAATCAGAGGCGTGGCTGGCCGAAATTCAAGCCAACCAACTCGCGCATCCGCTTCGTTACACGGATTCGGAGGCCGAGTTAAAGCCGCAATTCGTCGTAGAGATGATCAGCGAAACGACCCATGGCGATGCGATCGTCACGACGGACGTCGGGCAGCATCAGATGTGGGCCGCGCAGTTCTATCGCTTCAAGCATCCGCGCTCGCTGATTACGTCGGGCGGACTCGGTACGATGGGCTTTGGATTGCCGTCCGCGATCGGCGCGCAAGTCGGCAGTCCTGACCGGCTGGTGGTATCCGTTAATGGCGACGGCGGCATTCAAATGAACGCCCAGGAGCTTGCGATATGCGCGATCCATAACATTCCCGTGAAGATCGTCATCTTGAATAATCAGGTGCTCGGCATGATTCGGCAGTGGCAGGAACTCATTTACGATAATCGCTTCAGCCACATGGACCTCTCGGGCAGTCCGGATTTCGTGAAGCTGGCGGAAGCTTACGGCGTTCGCGGGCTTCGGGCAACCAATAAAGAAGAGGCTCGCAGCGTTTGGCAGGAAGCTTTGGATACGCCTGGCCCCGTACTCATTGATTTCGTTATCAGTCAAGACGAGAATGTATATCCGATGGTTACGCCTGGTTCCACGATCGACGACATGATTATGGGGGATGAACGATGAAACGTCAGACGATCGCAGTTCTCGTCAACAACCAGCCGGGCGTCTTGCAGCGGGTTGCCGGACTATTCGGCCGCCGCGGATTCAACATCGACAGCTTGACGGTCGGCGAGTCGGAAGATCCCGGATTGTCTCGCATGATCATCGTGACGTCAGGGGATGATAAAGTGCTCGAACAAGTGCAGAAACAGCTGAATAAACTGATCGACGTGGTACAGATTACCGACTTAACGGCGCATCCGCTCAAGGAGAGAATGTAGGTGTGGGATGGACGAGTCCATTGTTCGTAAGATTACGAAGAGCTCCAAACGAAAGTCGTTCTTTCACTTTACGCGGGTTCGGAACCTGCCTTCCATGGCGTATCTCGATGCCTTGTATTCCACCGGCAAAGCCGACGAAGCTCTCGCGCGTCAAATACGTACCGAGCGTCAAGAAATTCAGATTCACGGCCATGCATTCGTAGCCAACGCGCATCTGCGCATCGCGGATCAAGTAATGGATGCGGGCATGACGCACGAGCGATTCCATGCCTATCTGGATCGGCACGTATTCTTATGGCCGACGCAAAGCGATGGCTTGAAAATGCTGGAGATGTATACCCGAAGAGAGCGGCATGAAGATTTCGCGATCCTCCAACTGGACGCGCAGTCGCTGCTGAAGGACTTCTACGACCGGATTAAATTGTCGAAGTACGATTCCGGAAGCTCGCCTCGTTACCCGGCCCGCTGCTCTTACAAGAAAAGCTTGCGGATGTTCCTGCCGTTGGACCGGTTCGGGCAGGCGATGGAAAAGGACGTGCCTACGAAGCCCTCCGAGATCAAAGAGGTGCTCGTGGAAGAACAAATTACGGGCTTGTCCCGATATTTACAAGCGGTGTACAGCAAAGAGACGGGGGACATTCCAGGAAACTGGAGTCGGCTCGCACGATCCTTAGCGGATTTCAAGAATGGATCGACTTTGTAGACAACCGGCGCTCGATTTGGCAATGAATCCTACCTTTTAGTAAGTAGTCAAATGGCAGGCGATTCATTGGGGTAAGCTAAAACGAGCGAACGGCAGAGAAGGGGATCATGATCATGTTTTGGAATATGCTGCTATCCAAACGATTTATATCGGCTTACGCGTTAGTCATTCTCATGCTTGTCAGTGCGGTCGTATCCGACCAACGGGATATCCTCTTCCCGGAAATTGCCGGCATGGCCATGGGGGTTATGGTGTTTCCCGTACCGCATTGGATCAGGAAGCCGGTTCAATTATGGCTTTCGCCGACGTTAGCCGCGTTCCTGGGTACGTATTTGAACGACTTTTCCTTCACGCCTTTGACGAAGCTGTGGATTGGTCTCTTGATTATCGTCATTCTGATGCATGTTTTTCGGGTTAATTTCGGACCGACGATTCCTGCCGGATTGCTGCCGATCTTCTTAGGGCTGCACGACTATGTGTTTGCGATCTCGACGGCCATCTTTACGTTCGTGATCATGCTGGCCGCTTACAAAGTGAGAAATCCGGATAAGCTGCCCAAGGGTCCTCTGACTTTCCGAAGGATACCCGATACGGTCATCATCACCGTCGCGTTATGCCTATGGATTTGGCTCGCATCCGCCGCGAATCTGAATGTTTTGGTCGTGCCGCCGGTATTTGCCCTCATTTTCGAGCTCTTTCATACCGAGACGTTCGCTTGGAAAATGGTACCATCGCGGTTAGCGGTGTTGACGATAACGGCGATCCTGTCCGTCGGCGTGTTTCATCTGTTCGCGGGCTCGATTATCGGGGTCGGCGTCGTCAACGTATTGCTTACGCTTATCGTATGCCAGTTATTCAAAATGCCCGTCCCTGTCGCGTTCGGCGTCTCGCTGATGCCGCTTATCGTTCCGGCATGGGGGACATGGGCTTTTCCGATTGGCGTCTTTGTCACCACGGGCGTACTGATGAGCGGCTGCGCGGCATACCGTCAGTTCAGAGCCGGCAAACGGCAGCGATTAATGGCGCAGTAATTATGGTTCCGTCGGTATACAGCCTCGAATGGAACGATCGTTGGCATAGGAAGCATCGTCATTAGCGACGATGCTTTTTTCGTTGTACGGGTTCCGTCGTTTCATGTGACCATTCGTCCGTATGTCTATATTATACAATTTACAAACTTTGTTCATTCGTCTAATATAGACGTATAGACAATTTATGATCATTGTCTAATTATATTTTCCGGGGAGAGGAAAAACCTATGATAACCGAACAGAAACCGCTGCAATCGGGATTCGGACCCAACACGACCGCTCAAGAGGTGATTGCCGGATTTGACCTCGGCGGCAAGGTGGCCGTCGTAACGGGCGGACATGGCGGCATTGGACTTGAAACCACTCGCGCGCTTGCCGGGGCCGGCGCAACCGTCATCGTCGGCGCGCGAGACGTCGATCAGGCACGAGAGACGCTCGCTTCGTTCGGCAACGTCGAGGTGATCCAGCTTGATCTTGCGGTCCCTGAGTCTATCGACGCGTTCGCGGAGGTCTTCCTGAGCTCCGAGCGCGAGCTCGATATTTTGATTTTGAACGCGGGCGTCAGCTATCATCCGACGATTCGCGACGAGCGGGGCTACGATACGCATTTCGCGACGAATTACCTGGGCCATTTTCAGCTGACGACCCGTCTATGGGAGCCGTTGAAGCGCGCGGAAAACGCTCGGGTCGTCGCGCTATCGTCGACTGGCCATTTAGCAGGACCGATTGATTTTGACGATTTGCATTTCGCGCAAAGGCCTTATGACAAGGCGATATCTTACGGCGCATCTAAAACGGCGTGTTCCTTGTTTGCCATTGCACTCGATAAGCGGGGCCAAGAACACGGCGTGCGCGCTTTTGCCGTCCATCCCGGTGCGATCTTGTCCGGCTTGGCCCGGCATTTAAGCGATGAGGATCTCGCCGGCTGGGGCGTGAAACGAAACGAAGACGGCAGCTATACGTCGTCCGGAGGCTTTAAGACGACGGAGCAAGGCGCCGCAACAAGCGTATGGTGCGCGGTAAGCCCGATGCTGAACGGCAAAGGAGGCGTCTATTGCGAAGATGTCGATATCGCGGAGCTCCTGCCGGCAGACAGCACGGTGTATGGCGGAGTCCGGTCGTGGGCCATCGACCCGGCGCTTGCCGAGAAGCTATGGACGATCAGCGAAGACATGCTGCGCATCCCGCATGGAACGGTATCGCGGAATCATGATTGATCTCCGCGAGCAAAGAAGCCCAAGCCCGCGAATCCGCGGGCTTTTTCCATTCGATCCGGCTTTATTGCAATAACTTATAAATGCTATAAATTCAAATGTCTTGTTACTCTTGGGAGAGCATGGTACGGTTAATGCAGTTATGCAAGTAACCGATTTCACATGATCGGGCCAGCTCTTATGCTAAGCGAACAAGGGGTGTAGGATGAATGCTTCAAGTGACGAACAGTCCGTTTCGACAAGATCAAGTGGAATTGCTTAATCTTTTGTTACCCACGCTGACGGAAGGGCAGAAAATCTGGTTGGGCGGCTATCTGGCCGCGTTCCAGAGCGCAGGAGAGCAAGTGGCAGCCGCGCTGCAGGAAGCGGAAGCGCAGGCGGCGAGTGCGCCGGCGGCGCCTCAAGAGGTAACGGTGCTCTTCGGCTCGCAGACCGGGAACAGCCATAAGCTGGCGAAGAAGCTTTCCGGCAGGCTGCAGGATCAAGGCGCGCAGGTTACGCTGTCCGCGATGATCGACTTTAAACCGAACACGTTGAAGAAAGTACAGCATCTAGTGATTATCGTAAGCACGCACGGAGAAGGGGATCCGCCGGATAATGCGATCTCATTCTACGAATTCCTGCACAGCAAGCGAGCGCCTCAATTGGAAGGCATGCCGTTCACGGTGCTGGCATTGGGCGACACTTCTTACGAGCTCTTCTGCAAGACGGGCCGGGATTTCGATCAGCGCTTGGAAGAGCTGGGCGGAAAGCGGCTTGCGCCGCGCGTCGACTGCGACGTGGATTACGATGAATCGGCCGAGAATTGGATGGCGGGCGTGCTTGCTTATTTCGGCCAGGCTTCAGCGTCCGCGTCCGCCCAGACGTCGAAAGCGGCTGACCCGTCCGCGGTCGGGGCGGGGCAATTAACGGAATACTCCAGATCTCGGCCGTTTCAAGCGGATGTGCTCGAGAATCTAAACTTGAACGGACGCGGTTCGGAACAAGAGACGCGCCATCTCGAGCTTGCGCTGGCGGACAGCGGTCTTCGCTACGAGCCGGGCGACAGCCTGGGCATCTATCCGCGGAATCATCCGCGGCTCGTGGACGAGCTGATCGAGGCGATGGGCTGGCAGTCCGACGTGCGCGTCGTTCTTCCGAAGAGCACGGAAGAACGTTCCCTGAAGGAGGCGCTGACGAGCCACTGCGAGATTACGGTACTTACGAAACCGTTGATCGAGCAAGTGGCGGAGCTCGCCCCGGGCAACGGCTTGAAGGATTGGCTTTTGTCCAGCGAAGAGCAGGACATCAGAGCGTATTTGAAAGGACGGGATTTGCTCGATCTGGCGCAGGACTATGATTGGACGGGAGTTACAGCGAACTCCTTCGTATCCCTTCTTAGAAAAATGCCGCCTCGGCTCTATTCCATCGCGAGCAGCCTGAAGTCCTTCCCGGAAGAAGTGCATCTCACGATTCGCAACGTCCGTTACGAGGCTCATGGAAGAGTCCGGTACGGAGTTTGCTCGACGTTCGTGTCGGAGCAGTTGGAACCCGGAGAGACCGTACCGGTATTCGTGCAGGACAATCCAAACTTCAAGCTTCCATCCAATCCCGATACGCCGGTCATCATGATCGGTCCCGGCACCGGCGTCGCTCCGTTCCGCGCTTTCCTTGGCGAGCGCGAAGAGCTTGGGGCGGAAGGGAAGACCTGGCTGTTTTACGGAGATCGGCATTTCTCCTCCGATTTTCTCTATCAGGTCGAATGGCAGCGCTGGCTGAAGGAAGGCGTGTTGACGCGCATGGACGTCGCTTTCTCGCGCGATACGGAGCAGAAGGTCTATGTTCAGCACCGGATGATGGAGAAGAGCAAAGAGCTGTATCAATGGATCGAAGAAGGAGCTGCCGTATACGTCTGCGGAGACGAGAAGAAGATGGCGCACGACGTCCAGGCTGCGTTGATCGCGATTTTGAAGCAAGAAGGCGGCTTGGGCGATGAGGACGCGGCGGCTTACTTGACGAAGATGCAGCAGGAGAAGCGTTACCAACGGGACGTTTATTAAATCCTGGAGGCATAAGAGAACGAGGAGGCAGATGTCATGTCCGAGAACAACTTACTTTCGCAGAACAGCGCGCCGCACAGCGACGTAGAAGATATCAAACGCAGAAGCGATTACTTGCGGGGAACGCTGGAAGAAACGCTTCAGAACCGGATTACCGGCTCGATCTCCGAGGACGATAATCGGCTGATGAAATTCCACGGAAGCTACATGCAGGACGATCGCGACGTGCGCAACGAACGGAGCAAGCAGAAGCTCGAGCCCGCTTATCAGTTCATGGTGCGCGTGCGCGCCGCCGGAGGTCTCGTGTCGCCGGAGCAATGGCTTATGATGGACCGGATCGCGCAGAAGTACGCCAACGATACGATCCGGCTGACCACCAGGCAGTCCTTTCAATTGCACGGCGTCATCAAGTGGAACATGAAGCAGGTTATTCAGGAAGTGAACGACGAACTGCTGAGCACGCTTGCCGCCTGCGGCGACGTGAACCGGAACGTCATGTGCAATCCCAATCCGTACCAATCGGCCGTGCATGAGCAGGTCTACGAATGGGCGCAAAAGGTAAGCCATCATCTCGATCCGCATACCCGGGCTTATCATGAGCTCTGGCTGAACGAGGAGAAGGTGGCGGACAGCAGGGACGGCGTGGAGCAGGAGCCGATCTACGGCCCCGTCTATTTACCGCGCAAGTTCAAGATCGGCATCGCCGTCCCTCCGGCGAACGAAGTCGACGTCTTCTCCCAGGATCTCGGTTTCATTGCCATTCACGAGAACGGACGGCTGCTGGGCTTTAATGTCGCCGTGGGCGGCGGCATGGGCATGTCGCACGGCGATACGAAGACCTATCCGCAGGTCGCGCGTACGATCGGGTTCATCCTGCCGGAGCAGATGGTCGACTTAGCGGAGAAAACGGTCACCATCCAGCGGGATTACGGGGATCGCGCGGTGCGCAAGCATGCCCGGTTCAAATACACGATCGACGACCGCGGTCTTGAATGGTTCATCGACGAGCTGCAGCAGCGGCTAGGCTGGAAGCTGCAAGAAGCCCGCGCCTATCGATTCGACCATAACGGCGACCGTTACGGCTGGGTCAAGGGAAGCAACAACAATTGGCATTATACGTTGTTTATCCAGAACGGCCGCGTGAAGGACGAGAGCGATTATCTGCTGATGACCGGACTGCGCGAGATTGCCAAGATCCACACGGGCGATTTCCGGCTGACGCCGAACCAGAACCTGATTATCGGCAACGTGACCAGCCAGAAGAAGAAAAAGATCGAACAGCTGATCAAAACGTACGGGCTGTCGGACGGAGCGGCTGTCTCCGCGCTGCGCAGAAACGCCATGGCTTGCGTAGCGCTGCCGACTTGCGGGCTGGCCATGGCGGAGTCGGAGCGTTACATGCCTACGCTGCTCGACAAGCTTGAATTGATTCTGGACGAAGCGGGACTTCGGGATAACGAGATCGTCATTCGGATGACCGGCTGCCCGAACGGATGCGCCCGACCGGCGCTAGCCGAGATCTCCTTCATCGGCAAAGCCCCCGGCAAGTACAACCTGTACCTGGGCGGCGGCTTTGCCGGCCAGCGGCTGAACAAGCTGTACCGCGAGAACATCGGCGAGACCGAAATTCTGAACGAACTGCGGCCGATCCTGAACCGGTACGCGAAGGAACGGGTAGAGAACGAGCATTTCGGCGATTTCTGCATTCGCGCCGAGTATGTGAGAGAAGTGCATTCCGGGCTGGATTTTCACGCTTAACGCAGTCGTTTCACAGTCCGGCTTGTGAAGTGAGCCGTATAAGAATAGCAAGGGCTCAGGGGCACCGTCCATTGGAGGGTGCCCTTTTGTGCTTGAGTTTGAGTTTGTGTTTGTGCTGTGCGTTTTCTGTAAGTATGGCTTTTGGGGGACAGCGAGGCGGAGTTGGGCTGGAGTGGTGCAGAGTAGCAGCTTTTGAAGGAGTAGCGAGGCAAAAAAGGGCCGAAATTGTGCAGAAGAGCAGCTTTTGGAGCGAAGTGAGGCTAAAACGCGCCGAAATTGTGTAGGACAGCAGCTTTTTGGGTGTAAGGCGGCGAGAACAGGCTGATTGTGCAGGAGAGCACCTTTTGAAGTGAAGTAAGGCTAAAACGCGCCGAAATTGTGCAGGACAGCAGCTTTTTGGGCGTAAAGCGGCGAGAACAGGCTGAAATTGTGCAGGAGAGCAGCTTTTGGAGCGCAACGAAGTGAAAACGGGCCGAAATTGTGCAGGCGAGCAGCTTTTTAGGCGTAAGGCGGCGAGAACAGGCTGAAATTGTGCAGGGGAGCAGCTTTTGGAGGGCAATGAGGCGAAAACGAGCTGAAATTGTGCATGGGAGCAGCTTTTGGAGAGAAATGAGGCTAAAACGCGCCGAAATTGTGCAGGACAGCAGCTTTTTGGGCGTAAGGCGGGCGAGAACAGGCTGAAATTGTGCAGGAGAGCACCTTTTGAAGTGAAATGAGACAGAATCGGGCTGGAATTGTGCAGAAGAGCAGCTTTTGGAGCGCAGCGGTGGAAATCAAGCTCCATGCCTATCTAATCGAATAAGTCGCGGCATCATGCCGCGACTTGGTTTTGTAATGAACGACTGTATGGCCGCCCTGCATTCCATCCGCGCTTCCTTCGCCGACGGTGCAGCTCGAATAAAAACCTAAGGCGAGGTAAACCTAGTTCAAGAAGAATGATGCACGGATCATGCGCCGATCGTCACGAATAGCACAGAAGGACGGAATTCGCAATGAATAAGAAGAAGGACATGAGCATGGCCGATCATCCGGATTTCGACGAAGCATCCGTCATTCAGGGTTTCGATATCGAGCTCAGCGAAGGCAATGCGCAGCGCATCGACCGTTTGGTCGACGATTACGAGAAGGGCATCCTCAATCGGGTCGACGAAGAGTATTCGGTCAATTCCTCCTTTTCCGACCGACTGGCGGACGGGATTGCCAGGTTCGGCGGCAGCTGGGTTTTCATCGGCTATTTCGGCGCCGTTCTAGTCGTATGGATGATCTGGAACACGCTGCCCTTCCTAAGCTCCATGCATTTCGACGAACCGCCGTTTATCCTGCTCAACTTATGCTTGTCGTTTCTCGCGGCCTTTCAAGCGCCAATCATCATGATGAGCCAGAATCGCCAAAATGCCAGGGATAAGCATGAATCGGTGATCGATTTTGCCATCAATTACAAAGCCGAACAAGAAATCGACGATATGCAGAAGCATCTGCATCGCATCGAGGAGAACGGCGTGCGGAACAAAGAAGAGTTCAGCCATGAATTGCTGCAAATCAAACAGCTGCTGGCTTCGATCGAGCGGAAGCTAAGCGATCAAGAAACCTGAACGGGGCGAACGAGACGGCTTGTCTACATGCGTTGTGCCGCCAGCCCGCGATCGCGTTTCCCGCCGATCCAAGCGCCTCCTGCCAGGACGATGACGAGGAACACGAACCCGCTTGTCAGAAACAAAGGCGCCAACGTCCGATCCGAATAGAGGGCGGCGCCGATCACGGGGCCGAGCGCCATTCCGAGATACCGAACGAGATTGTAGACGCCCATTGCCGTCGCGCGTTCTTCGGGGAATTGTTCCGCCAAGATCGTAACGGGAAGCGATACGGTCAATCCCATTGCGGAGCCGAATAAACAAACGTCGCTAATCAACGCGGGCAGCGACAGTTGTGCAGTCAGCGCGAACAGGATGACCGTGACCGACTGCAGGAGAAAAGCGGATACGAAGCTTATCCGGCTGCCGAACCGATTCCGCATCCAGCTGCCGATTCGGATGCTTGCGATCGTGGAAGCGGACATCGCGAGCAGGATGATCCCGATCCTGCCTGCGGGCAGTCGATATAGACTTGCCAGCACCTGTGGCAGAAACACGATATAGATCAAGTACACGACGCTTTGCGCGAAGCCGTAGAGCAGTACGACGGCGCTGAGGCGATTGCGCAAGATCGCGCTGAACGATCTCAGGGCGAATGTTGAAGGTACCGCCTTCTGTGGACGCGTCTCCACGAGCAGCTTCATGTTGGCCGCCAACAGCAGCAGGACGATCGCGGTCAAGAAGAGAAACACGCCTTCATACCCGAAGCGTTCACCGATCATGCCGCCGAGCAGCGGACCGACGGCAGGAGCGAGCAGAAGCATGAGCTGATAGGTGGCCATCCCTTTCGCCAGTTCCTGTCCGCGGAATAAATCCCCGATTATCGCTGCGCCTACGACCGGAATGGCCGCCGAGCCTATGCCTTGGAAGATGCGGAAGAGCAGGAAAAGGCCGATGGAGTGGGAGAACGCGCATCCTAATGACGCAGCCGCATAAACGATCAGAGCCGGAATAAGAATTTTCTTCCTTCCTTTCGAATCCGCCAATGAACCGAAAATAACCTGCATGACGGCCAAAGCAACCAGAAACATGGATACCGTCAAGCTCATCATATAGCTGGACGTATGCAAGCTTTTCTGCATGTCCGCCAATAAGGGCGTATATAAATTTTGTCCCAGAGATCCGGCGAAGGCGCTGAATCCGATCACGTACAAGATAAGTTTGAGCTGCATGGCAGATTCCTCCCCGACTATAATGACTGACTGTCAGTCAGTTAAAGTTCTACAGCATCTATTCTATTGACTTATAGTCAGTCAGTCAATACAATACCAAGTATTACCGATAGGACAGGAAGGATGAGAGACATGGCTCGAGTGTCCAAGAAACCCGAAGTCCGACGAAAAGAAATCATCGACGCCGCGTTGTCGCTATTCAGCGAGAAGGGATACGAACAAACCGCCGTCAGCGACATCGTCAAGAAACTCGGCGTGGCGCAGGGCACGTTCTATTACCACTTTAAGACGAAAGGGGAGATCATTGCGGCCATCGTCGATAGCTTGGTCATCGAGAAAGTCGACAAAGCACGAGAATTAGCCAACGGCGGCGGAACGGCGAAAGAGAAGCTTGCCATATTCTTGCGGGGATCGGGGACGCGAGAAGCGGAACCCATGATGCTGGGATTTCTGCATCATGCCAATAACGCGTTTATCCATCAGAAGGTTCTCGTGCAGGTCGTCCAACAAAGCGTGCCATACGTTATGAAGATATTGGAACAGGGGGCGGAGGAAGGCACGTTCACGATCCGGCATCTCCAGGAGACCGCGGAATATATATTGACGGGGATTCATTTCATGTTCGATCCGGGCATTTTCGAATGGCCCGAAGACGCGTTGACGCATAAGCGATCGGCCTTTATGCAGATCATCGAGCGCATGCTCGGAGATTCCTTTGCCTTCGTCCCGTTCGTTTGACCTTCGGGAAATAGATCACACCTCTCTAGCCCGTCCATCGGAATCAGCCTTATAATAGAAACAAGCACAAGACGGACGAAGCGATAGCGGATTCATCCTCATGAAGCTCCATCAGCCAGAGATTCGCCGACGATCGCCTCGCAATCCTCGAAGGGCCCCAATCCAACGAAGGAAAGAGGATGAATCGATGACGCCGGAAGGTTTCGCTTCCACGGATTCCGCAGACCATCATACGAAGACGAATGCGCTGCGAATCGTAAGCCAATATCAAGGCGAATGGATTTCCCCGCCGCTGTTGACGGATACCGGCGAATTCAGCGACGCGCCCCTGTTAGGCAATGGGGACATCGGGGCGATGATCTTGGGTTCGATCGACGACATGGCATTCGTCGTGGGCAAGAACGAATTCATTTCCCAAACGGAAGGCATTACGAAAGCGCTATCGAGGGTGCTTCTGCGCATACCCGGCATGGTCGGGGCTTCGTACCGGATGGAACAGCAGCTTGCCAACGCCGAGGCCGTCGGCACGTTTACGTTGAACGGCCATACGATCACGACGCGAAGCAGGGCGCAGGCAACGGATTCGATCGGCAGCCTCATGATCACGCATCTCGATTACGAGGGAAACGGTCCGCTGGAGGCGTTCGTTGAATTCGAGCCGGGCAAACAAAACCCTATTCCCGTAACGATAGGTTACGAAGGCGATGTGCTGCTTCAGGACGTCCGGGCCGATTACGAGGATCGGATCAAGGGCTGCGATACCGTCAAAGTAAGGCTTGCGACAAGAATCGTCGGAGCGGCGGGGAAGATCGAAGGGAATCGTTTGCGTTTCGCTCTGCAGCCGGGGCAATCTTACGTGCTCCTGACCAGTGTCGTTAGCAACCATGATGATGCCGATTATGAAGCGCGCGCGATTCGCGCCATACAATCGATGAGTCTGACCGAAGCGGACGGCGATCGATCAAACCATCTTGCGTGGTGGGCAAGCTTCTGGAGCAAGTCTTTCGTGGAGATCGCGAACAAAGAGATCGAGAAACATTTCTACGGTTCGCTGTACCTGTTGGGTAGCTCGATTAGGAAAGGCAAACAAGCGCCGGGTTTGTACGGGAGCTGGGTAATGAAGAATGCGGCATGGGGCGGCATCGCTCCGATTAATTACAATTACGAAGCGCCTTATTACTGCACGATTCCGACGAACCATCTCGAGCTCGCGGAGAATTACGAGAAGCAAATTACCGATTGGGTTCCGTATGCGGAAGCGAATGCCGCGAAGCATGGCTTTACCGGCGTTTATTACGAAGCGTACCCGGCGTCGCTGCCGAACGGCGCTCAATTCAGCAGCGTGAATTGGACCGGCCTCGATCAGCTTGAACGAAACTGCTTCATGGCGCAGAAGTCCAATGCGGCCTTGGCCGCGTCCAATATGATCCTTCGCTATTATTATACGCGCGACGCGGGCTATGCCCGGACGGTATACGACGGCTTTCTCAAGAAGGTTGGCCGGTTTTGGACCGATTATTTGCGGTGGGACGGCAGCAGGTACGTGATCGACAACGATTACGTGCATGAAGGCGGGGATTGCATCTTTCCGCAAACCAATCCGCTTACGTCGCTGGGATTGGTCCGCTTGTTGTTCCAAGGGCTGATCGCGATAAGCGAGGACCTTGGAACGGATAGCGAGCTCAGGACGGATTGGCAGCATAAGCTGGATCATATGAGCGCGTTCCCTACGTTTATCCGCAATGGCCGAACCGTGTTCAGGAATCAGGAGTCGGGCACGAGCGCCGACTATTGCCGGAAATATTACGATACGGACGAAGACTACTCCGAATGGAGCTCGGTCTGCGCCGTTCCCGAAATGTCCCTCTTGTATCCGGGCGGGCAGCTCGGTCTGTTAAGCGATCCGGCGCTGCTGCAGATCGCCCGGGATACGATCGCCGAGCACGACAGGTGGCAGGACAACAACATGACATGCTTCTATTATGCATCGGCCGCAAGAGCGGGGTATGATCCGGACGAGATTCTGAATCGGCTGACGGAACTGATTCGTACGCGGACCTATCCGAATATGACGTTCGCCATGCTGCATGGAGGCGGGATCGAGAACTGCAACACGGTCCCGGCGGTCCTTGTCGAGATGCTCGCCCAGTCGTTCCAGAATAAGCTCATCGTCTTCGCGAATTGGCCGAGGCAGGCGAACGCCAAATTCGGCGATCTCATGGCATATGGCCATTTCCTGGTATCCAGCCGGATCGCGGAGGGCGGAATCCAATATGTACGGATTCGAAGCATGAACGGGAGCGTTCTGACCGTAATGAATCCTTGGGAGGAGCGAACGGTTCGGCTATACCGGGACGGCAACGATGCAGGCATGCTGACGGGAAAGGAATTCAGCCTCCCTACCGCGGTCAGCGAGGTCATCCACATGGCGCCGGACGGCGTGAGCTATGATGAGATCATGGAGAGAATGCGTTAAGCTGCGCGCATTTTTCGCAAGGAAAGGATACCTTGACCGGGTATCCTTTTTTTATGGACTTATGCGGTCATAGGCGCGTCTGCTCACCGGGCGATTGGATAAATCTAAGGAGATTGGAAAATACTATGTCAAATTGCCATTGCGAAGGGATAGACATATGAATACGTTGAAAATCACGTCCTTGCAGGCTTTCCTGCTCCTTACGATCACTTCGGCAGTCACGAATCAGACGACGCTCATCCCGCTCATCCTGAAAGTTGCGGGCAGAGATTCCTGGATTAGCGTCATCATGGCCATCGTTCCGGGTATCATTCTTCTCCTTATGCTGCAATTCATTATGAACGTCTCGATGAAGGAATCCATCATTTCGTGGGTAAAGCGTCATTTCGGTTCGTTTGCCGGATGGATGATCGCACTGCCGTTTATGATCTACCTATTGACCGATGGCTTGATTACGCTCAAGGATACGACGAATTGGGTGGATACGACTTTTCTGCAGGAGACGCCTCGATTCGTAATCGCGGCTTCGCTGACCCTGTTATGCTATATGACGGCGCAAGCGGGCTTCTGGTCGATAACCTTATGCGCGGGCGTGCTGCTGCCGTTCTTCGTCCTGCTGGAAATCTTCCTGCTGCTCGTCAACATCCAGTATAAAAATTATCAATATGTCATGCCCGTTCTGGAGAACGGCTATACCCCCGTCTTGCACGGGACCTTATTCTCGGCGCATACCGTGATCGAAGTCGTGATCCTGCTGCTCATCCAGCATCATATCAAGACAAAGGTGCGTTCTTCCTTCGTTTTGCTGTTGATCGTCGTTCAGATCGGACTCGTCCTCGGAACGCTGCTGGATATCTTAACGAACTTCTCTCCGGGCGAAGTGGCCTTGCAGCGATATCCGACCTTCGAGCAGTGGGGTCTCGTGACGTTAGGAAAGAACGTAGCGCATCTCGATTTTCTATCGATCTATGAATGGCTGAGCGGGGCCTTTATCCGTTTGTCGCTGTGCATGTACATCATCATTGAGCTCTTTCAATTCAAGAGCCGAAAAGCCAAGAAATCGGCGCTCCTTGTTCTGACAGGGCTTATGCTCATCACGCCGCTGTTTCCGATCAGCGATCCGCTGTTCGTCTGGTTCCTGCGGGAGAAGTTTTACCCGTTCACGTTAATGTATGTATTCGCCGTTCTGTGCCTGCTCGTGATGTTTGCCGTCATCGTTCGCCTAAGAAAGAGGGGAGGTCACAGCCATGCAGCCGAATCCGCCCATCCAACCTCTTGAATCCTCCCTGAAACAATTGTTTGCGAACTGCTCCGACGTAATCTTGCAGCACGTGAAGCTCATCAACGAAGACAGCCGATGGGGCGTGCTGTTCGTTTATTGCGAAGGCTTGATCGACGGACAACGCATCGACCAGTCCATTATCCCGCAATTGGAGAAGTTTACTGCCGACCAGGCGGAATCGGGCACGCTCGGCAACCTACCCTTTCAACCGCTCGATCATGATAAGCAAACCATAATCGACGCCGTATTTTCCGGGAAGCTGCTGCTCATCTTCGACCGCCTCGAGGAGATCTATTCGCTGGATATAGCGAACCCTCCGCAGCGGCAGCCGCAGGAATCCAATACGGAAGTGTCCGTGAAGGGGCCGCGCGACGGCTTTACGGAGCAAGTGTCGATGAATATCGCGCTGATCCGTAAACGTCTTCGCACGCAAACCTTATGCTGCGAAAGCTATGTGATCGGCCGCCGGAGCCGTACCAAGGTGGCGCTTCTCTATGAGAGCGATATTATCGATCCGAAAATGATTGAAACCGCCCGTCAACGAATCCGGAAAATCGATGTCGACGCGCTCGTAAGCAGCGAAGAATTAGCGGAATACATCTCGGAATCCCCGTTTCGCCTGTTTCCCCTGATCGATTATATCGGCAGGCCGGATTACGCCGTCGAAGCGTTGCTTAAAGGGAGATTCGTCATCATTGTCGACGGTACGCCGATGGTGCTCATTGCCCCGGCAACCTTGTCATCCTTGCTGAAGACGCCCGAAGACATCCATGCCTCCTATATTTTCGTGGCCTGCGAATCGCTCTTAAGGTATCTCGGACTCTTCATCGGAATCTTTATTCCGGGCTTCTATGTCGCGCTCACCTCGTACCATCTGGACCAAATCCCGATCACCACGCTGGCGACAGTCATCAACGTAAGCAAAGGATTGCCGATTCCCGCGCCGCTGGAAGCCTTTCTCATGCAGATCACGTTCGAGCTGTTCCGGGAGGCCGGGATCAGGCTGCCCAAAGGCGTCGGCCAGACCGTAACCGTGGTCGGCGGGCTCTTCATCGGACAAGCGGCGATCGAGGCAGGGTTAACTTCCCCGGCGATGCTTGTCGTGACCGCCTTATCCATGGTATCGACCTATACGCTCGTCAATCAATCGTTAAGCGGCCTAGTGACCTTGCTCCGTTTGTATATTTTGGCCTGCGCCTCGTTCCTCGGCATGTACGGCTTCTTCTGGGGCATGTTCTCGCTGCTTGTGTACTTGACCAGAATGCAATCATTCGGGGTGCCGTATCTGGCGCCGTTCTCGCCGCCGGTATTCAAGGATATGCTGATGGCGCTGCTCACGAAACCAAGAACGTTAGTCCGGACAAGACCGCTTATTTTTAATCCGACCGACGCAGATCGGAGGGAGGAAGGGAAATGAAACGAATAGCCGGGGCCGCGGTCCTGCTGCTCGGCGCAAGTCTTGCGCTAACGGGATGCTGGGATATCAAGACGGTATCCGACTACAACTTCGTTACGGCCATGGGGATCGAACATAAAGAAGGCAAGTACGTAATCTACGTGGAGTTGATGGACTTCGGCGATATGGGAAGCCAGGAGCAGGCGGCGCCCGGGGACAGATCGAAAGTATGGATCGGGAAAAGCGAAGGAGAAACCTTGTACGACGCGATTAATGCGCTTTACAAGACATCGCAGCAAAACTTGTATTGGGACCATCTTATGGCTATCGTTTTCAGCGAAAGCACATTGAAGAACGAAATCAACGCCTTCTTTGATTCGATCCCGCGTTTTCCTCAGATTCGGTATAACACATGGGTGTTCGGCACGCATGAACCGATCAACGAGCTGTTCAAATACTCGACGTTTTTTAATCTCTCGCCGATTTCCAACTTATTGCATAACCCCAAGGTGCTTCACAACCAATTGTCCTCCATTCCTCCGATTCGGCTGAACACCGTCTTAGCCAATGCCGAAGAAAAGGGAGAGACCGATTTCGTTCCGCGGTTGACCCTGAAGCCGAAGAGTTGGGAGGATACGAAGCAGTTTCAGACCGTCCTTGAGATGAGCGGCGCCTATGCGCTGCACGGAGGGAAAGCGGAACAAAAGCTAACGGAGAAACAGCTGGAGGGCGTGAGGTGGGTCAACCTCAAGACACGGCGGGCGGTTCTGCCGATCAGCAGCGAAGGCAAGCGGCTCGGGACGGTATTGATCATCAAGCCCAGGAAGAAAACTAAAATCGTTATGCAATCGGGGAAGCCCGCGATCTCCTTGGATTTAAAGTTTACCGGGGTTGTCGAAGAAGTAGTCGTGCCGTCGAAGGTCAAGCAATTCAAGGAAATCGCCGAGAAGAAGATCGCGGAAGAGGTCATGCAGACCTATCGGGCAGGCATAACGAAGCAAACCGACGTCTACGACTTTCAGCAGTACCTGTACAGGCGGAATCCGAAAGCCTATCATTCCTTAACTGCCGGCAGCTCGAATAACGGTTTCATGTTGACCGAGGATTCGCTTCGGAAGGTGAAGGTTACCGTCAGAATCGCCCATACCGGCATGTACGACATGGAGCCTTGAACCGGAGACGAGCCGGGGGAAACCTCTCGGCACCGTAAATCGCATCTCTTATATGCCAAGTTCCGGGAAGAGCTCCGGCGGCTCGTGGCTGCCGATGCCAATCCGGCAAGTCCGGAAGCCCAGAGCCTAGCCGGGTTCTTAACCGATCTGAATGCGCGCCGTTCGCAGGGAGATCCGGATATCGTGAAAGGCATGAAGCGGGCCTGGGCCAGCTTCAACGCTTTGCCCGATGACAAGAAGCCGGAGATGTATACGATGTCCATGGAAGAGCGGGAATTTATCAAGGAAGCGTGCATACTCCGGCACAAACGGTCCGCCCGCATGGATTCCTGATTCTGATTGTCTCGCCGTCCCCCATACGCCGCCGCGTTTACACAAAAAGACCGAATCAGGCCGCTGATTCGGTCTTTTTCCTATTTACTGGAACTTTTAGGCGCCGGATTTACAATTCCTTTGGCTCGGTTTAACGCAGCAGTAACACCGGTTCCTTATTCTAAGTGTGTGGGAACGGTCTCATGTGGGAACGGTCTCACAGCAGGAGAGGGAGTGCACCATGGACAATCCGACCATCAAAGAAATCGCCCTAAGAGCCGGAATCTCGAAATCCACCGTATCCAGGATCATTTCCGGCAAGGGCTACTCCAGTCCCGAGGCACGCGACAAGGTGCTCGGTCTGATCGAGGAATTGCAATACAAACCGAATGCGGTCGCGCGGGCGATGGTCTCGCAGCGAACGCACAACATCGGCGTGCTCCTGTATCGAAGGGATCATCCGATCGCCTCGCATCCGTTCTACGGGAAGATCGTCGATGCCATTCTGCTGGCGGCGGCCGGCCTGAATTATTCCGTCTTCGTCACGACCGATCACGACATGTCTTACCGATCGGCGGACTTCATGATGGAGAAGCGGGTGGACGGGCTCATCCTCATTAGCCGCCTGCAGCAGAACGTCATCGAACACATTACGAAATTCGGCGTTCCGTACGTCATGGTCAACGGCTCGACGGACGTAGACGGCGTCATTCATATCGTCAATCAAGACGAAGAGGGAGGAAGACTGGTCGCCGAGCATCTGACCCGTACCGGGCATGACCGCATCTTCGTCATCGCCGGTCCGCAGACGCACCGCAGCCATAATCTGCGGATCAAGGGCTTCCTGACCTGCATGGAGGAAGCCGGCATCGCGGACTCGGAAGCTTCGGTCCGCTATGCGGAGACGTCGACCTTCGCCGAAGGCTATGAGATCATGAGCCGCCAGTGGGCGCCTTTCCGGGCAGGCCGATACACGGCGCTGTTCGCCACCAACGACATGCTTGCGCTCGGCGCCATGAAGTTTCTGCTGGAGCAGTCGGTGCGCATTCCCGAGCAAGTCTCGGCGGTGGGCTTCGACGATATCGATTTTGCCGCGATGTTCTCACCTTCCCTGACGACGGTCAGGGTCGATGCCGGCGAGATGGGCCGGCAATCGGTCAGCCTGCTGGACCGGCTGATTCGTCAAGAGACGAACGTTGCGCATCCCAGCCAATTGCAGCCCCGGTTAATCATCAGGCAATCAACGTCATAATCCCATGATCCGAAAGGAGCGACTTCCATTCATGCGCTGGTATCTCAAAGCGTTAGGCACGCGAAAAATCATTGAATTCATCGTACTCGTGATCTTCGTCATCTTCTTCCTGGGTCCGCTGCTCAACCTCGCCATCCTGGCCTTCACCGGCAAATGGAACTACCCGGACGTGCTGCCGCATCAATGGTCCATGAAATGGTGGACGTTCGTCTTCAAGCAGGAGGATATCCCGCAATCCATCGGCTTGTCCTTCATGATCGCCGCGATCGTGACCGGGTTGTCCATCTTGATTTGCATCCCCGCGGCGTATGCGTTCGCCCGGATCCGTTTTCCGCTCAGCCGGTTCTTCCTGTTCTCGTTCCTGCTGACGCACGCGTTTCCGAAGATGGGCTTGTACGTGTCGATCGCGGTGCTCTTCTACAAGCTCGGGCTGATGAATACGCTGCTCGGCGTCGTCCTGATCCATATGATCAACGTGCTCATGTTCATGACCTGGATTCCGACGGCCGCCTTCCGGAACGTGCATAAGGCGCAGGAAGAATCGGCGAGGGACGTAGGGGCGGGGCCGTTCCGGGTGTTTCTCAAGATCACCCTGCCGATGGCGCTGCCGGGCATCATCGTCGCCTCGATCTTCACCTTCCTGAACTCGCTCGACGAGGCGCAGGGGACGTTCCTGGTCGGTATTCCGAATTACAAAACGATGCCGATCGTCATGTATTCCATCATCAGCGATTACCCCGCATACGCCGGAGCGGTGTTCTCGATTATCCTGACGGCCCCGACGATCATCCTGCTGCTCGCCGCCAAACGGTTCGTGAGCGCGGATGTCATGTCCAGCGGCTTTCAGCTCAAGTAATGTCGACCCAATCGCAGACTTAAGGAGGCCATTATGGATATTCAGCTGTCCGTTCAACAACTGTCCAAACGGTATCACACCGGCGAAGGCGTCACCGGCATCTCGCTCGACGTCCGCAAAGGCGAACTCGTCACGCTGCTCGGCCCTTCGGGCTGCGGCAAAACGACGGTGCTGCGCAGCATCGGCGGGTTCCTCGATCCGGATTCCGGCGAGATTCTCATCGAAGGCGCGAGCGTGCTCAAGTCCCCGCCCGAGAAGCGCCCGACCTCGATGGTGTTCCAGGGCTACAATCTATGGCCGCATATGACGGTGTTCGAGAACCTGGCATTCGGTCTTAAAATACGCAAAATGAAGAAAGCCGACATTCAAAAAGCCGTGAAAGACGTGCTGGACCTGGTTCGTCTGCCCGGATCGGAGAATAAGCATCCCGGGCAGCTCTCGGGCGGACAGCAGCAGCGCATCGCGCTGGCCCGGTCCCTGCTCTTGAAGCCGGCCGTGCTGCTGCTGGACGAGCCCTTCTCCGCGCTCGACGCCAAGCTTCGGCATGAGATGCGCGAGGAGCTGCGGGAGATTCAGGCCGAGACCGGCCTCACGATGGTATTCGTCACTCACGACCAGGAAGACAAGGCGTGGCCGAAGGCTTCCGGACGTTCAATATCGGCGACCTCGGCAACGATATCAATAAACGCTGGCAAAGCGACGTAGCCGCGCAATGATGAAGAAACAGGTGAAAATGGGGATACTGGGCGTGCTGCTGGTCATCCCCTCTTTCTTGCTGCTGTTCGTCACGGTCGTCGTCCCGATCGTGGTCTCGTTCAAGGAGAGCCTGTCCAACAAGGAGGGCGGGTACGATCTGTCGAATTATAAGTTCTTGTTCACCGATAAGCTCATGCGCGCCAATATTATATTTTCGCTGGAAGTGACGGTCGTCTCGGTCGTGATCGTGCTGATCGTCAGCTATGCGCTCGCGGCGTACATGCGTTTCAACGACGGCAAGATCGTGAAGTGGATCCGGAATATGTACATGATTCCGATCTTCATCCCGTCGGTCATCGCGACGTACGGCTTGATTCAGCTGCTGGGCAACCACGGCTGGGTATCGCGCTGGGTGCTTCTGCTCGGCGGAGGCGATATACCGCGCATGATTTTCGACATGAAGGGCATCATCATCGCCAATCTGTGGTTCAATATTCCATTCACGACGATGCTGCTCGGTTCGGCGCTGTCCGGCGTTCCGAACGCGGTCATCGAGAGCGCGAAGGACGTCGGCGCGGGCAAGCTTCGCATGTTCACCCAGTTTATCCTGCCGCTTACCTACAAGACGCTTCTCGTCGCGGTTACCTTCGTCTTCATGGGCGTCATTGGCTCGTTCACCGCGCCGTTCCTGCTCGGACCTAACGCGCCGCAGATGCTCGGGGTGTCGATGGAGCAGATCTTCGGGGTGTTTCAAGAGAAGCAGCAGGCATCCGCGCTGGCATTCTTCACGTTTCTGCTTTGCTCGTTCATGGGCTATTTCTACATCCGCAGCATGGTCAAGGAAGAGGGGGCGCGTTCCTAATGAAACGTCTCGTACTGGACGCGGAGGGACGGGTGCAGCCCGTCTGCTCCAAGACGCATATTGCGTACAGCTTCCATCTGGATCAGCCCGGCGGCAAGCTGTGGATCGATTTCGCGTACGAACCGAAAAATCTGGAAGACCGCGAGCAGTCGCGGGCGCGGATCGCCGCGGGCGTCGAGAACTATACGGAGCCGGCGCAGCGCGAGCTCGTCATGGACCGCTGGGAATCGTTCCTGCCGCTCAAGAATCTGATTACCGTCTCCGTCGACGATCCGGCACGGCATCGGGGGGCGGGCCATCGGCATGATCCCGAGCAGCTGCTCCTGATCGGCGCGGAAGAGGCATCTCCGGGTTTCGTGCGCGGCGAGCTGCCCGAAGGGCTGTGGCGCGTAACGCTGAGCCTGCATGCGATCGTTACCGAGAGCTGCAGTTACAGATTGCGAATTCATCACGAGGAGGCTTAAGCATCATGCGCTGGATGGCTTGCGAGCTGCATAGTCACACGTACCACAGCGACGGCAGGCAATCCTTGCTCGAGCTTGCCCAAGGAGCCCGGGCGCTCGGATTCGACTGCGTCGCGCTGACCGACCATAATACGATGACGGGCTTGGAGAACAAGGAGCTCGTCGAGCAGGCAACCGGCATGACGATCATTTCGGGCATGGAGTGGACGACCTTCTACGGGCATATGGTGACGATCGGGCTGATCGAATTCGTCGATTGGCGCCCTGCGGGACCCCGCGACATTCAAGCGGGAATCGCCAAGGTGCACGCGCACGGCGGCATTGCCGGCCTGGCGCATCCGTTTCGCATCGGCAGCCCGATGTGCACGGGCTGCTTCTGGGAGTTCGAGATCGCGGATTGGAACGCGGTCGATTATATCGAGGTATGGTCGGGCACGTTTCCGTCGATCAAGACGGACAATGCCCGCGCGTTCCGGCTGTGGACGGAGCAGCTGAATGCGGGTTACCGGATCGCGGCGACGTCCGGACGCGACTGGCATGCGCAGGACCGGACGGAAGACCCGGTCTCGGTCACGTATTTGCTGCTGGACGATTCGGAGGGCAGCGAGACGGAGCGGGCAGTGCGAGCGCTTGCCGCGGGCAGGGCATCGGTTACGATGGGACCGCTCGTGACGCTTGCGCTGCGGTCGGAGACGGCGGTTTACGGCATTGGCGATCGCGTGCCGAAGCAGGGACAGGGCAACGGCTTCTACGCCGTCGCGACGATCGATTTTCAGGTAAGAGCGGACAAGTGGGCCTTTCCCGGTGCGGGGTATTCGCTTGCCGTGACGAGTAATCTTGGCGTGATCGGGGAAATCAGCGCGCATGCGGCGCAATCGGATTACCGGTTCGATATTCCCGGCGAAGGACTGCTGTGGATGCGGGCAGAGCTCAAAGGGACGGTGCGCGGCGTTCGCACCACGATCGCCTTTACCAACGCGATCTATTTGGATCCCGGAGAAGGCGTCTAATCCGTTTTCCGGTGAACGGTTCGGATTCGCGAAGAAGGCAATCGCTCGGCGGCGGCGCCCATAATAACTTGAAGGAGCATGATGAGATGACGATACGTCGATTTCCGCTGGTAACGGCGCATGCCGGCAGCATGAACATCATGGCGCATACGCTTCGCTCGGTTCGGATCGGACTCGAGCTCGGCGCTGACGTGGTGGAAGAGGATATTCGGGTGACGCGGGACGGCGTCCCTGTATTGGCACATGACGACGAATGGATAACCGTGGACCGGTCGCCCGTGAATATAGCAGCGATGACGTACGCGGAATTAAGCGAGCTCGAGCTGGAAGCGGAGCAAGGGGAGCTGCGTGAAAGCTTGCGCCTCCTTCGGCTGGAGGACATTCTCCCGCTCATGGAAGCATCGGGCAAAGTCCTGAATCTGGATCTGAAGGTCGATGAAGCGATCGAACCTGCGGCGGCGCTGATCGAGCGTTATGGCATCTCGGACCGGGCGTTCTTCTCCGGCTGCCAGCGCGAGCGGGCGCTGCTGGCCGAGCGGCTGCAGCCGAAGATGCGCAGGATGCTGAACGCGGACGTCGAGCTGTTCAAGACGATGTCCTACCGGGATGCGATGCTCCAAACCTGCGAGGATGCTCGGGCAGCCGCCTGCCTGGGCATTAACATTTACCATGGCATCCTGCGGAAGGAATTCGTGGACTATGCCGCGGAGCTGGGCCTGCCGGTCTACGCGTGGACCGTCGAGGATGCCGCGCTCATGCGTCAATTCGCGGATTGGGGCGTCGGGTCAATCACGACGCGCAGCGTCGAGGCGCTGATGAAGGTTAAGAAGGATTGGCTGCAGCAAGCGGAAGAGCTGCGTTAGTACAGGGCTGGACTCGATCGGTCATTTCCTTCAATAACACTGTTTACGTTTCATCCACCTAGAACGGCGTTTTAATTAGAGTCGCGCGACCGCAAATCACTGCCTTGCAAGCCGCGTTTATCGCGGCTGTTTTGCGTTATTGGAGAGCTGTTCGAACAGACGATTTTAGCTATATTCGTAACATTCGAACGAAAATCCCGTGTCGATAAAGTGAACATGGCAACATCGAGCGTACTTCCTGCGTCGGTAATGTAACATTCTGCGATGGGCTGCAATCGCCATCGAATGACATCACACAGCAGGAGTTGGCTCTATGTCTTATCGATTCAGAATCATCCTTCTATCCTCATTGCTGCTTGGACTCATGGCGCTGTGCTGCGTGCTGACCATCCAGGCGTATCATAACCGAATGCCGTTCGTCGGACGCATGTTCTACGGTACTGGGAGCGCGGCCGGCACCGGCGGCAATCCGGAGGCTTCCGAGCCGTTATGGGGCGGGCTCAAGCCCGGTGCCGACGAACCTCATGGCATGTATTACAAGGGCCGCGTGCTCGTGCTGATGTATCACGAAGTCGAGCAAGCGCCGCACGACGCAGCCGCGCTGTCCGCCGCCAAGTTCGAGCGCCAGCTCGAATTGATGAAGCGCAACAATTTTCACTGGATTACGATGGATCAGTACCGAAGCTTCATCCTGCATGGCGATCCGGTTCCGGATAACGCGGTGCTGCTGACGTTCGACGACGGTTACGAATCGTTCTACCGGTATGCGTATCCGATCCTGCGCAAGTACGGGGCGCCGGCGACCAGCTTCTTGATTGCCGGGACGATCGGGAATCCGCATCACGCCGGGGTTCCCAAGCTGAATTGGAACCAGGTCAAGGAAATGCACCGGAATGGCATAGCGTTCTACAGCCATTCGTACGACTCTCATCGGTATGAGCCGACGGACGCGAAGGGCAGGCATATGATTGCCGCGCTGACCGGACCCGTGTTCCTGAAAGATAAAGGAAGACGGGAAACGGAGCAGGAATACGAACATCGGGTGAAAACCGACCTGGAGCAGGCGAATACCGTTCTGGACCGGGAGCTCGGCGCTCCCAATCATGTACTGGCCTTCCCTTATGGCGCGTTCTCCAAGCCGCTGCTCCATATTTGCTCGCAGCTGGGGATCGACGTGACGCTGACGGTCAAGGACGGCCTCGACGGTCCCGGTCAGAGCAACGGCTTCCGTCTCAATGCCGGAGGCGCGCAGAACGATCCCGACATGCAGCTGGCGCTTATGAAGCTGGCGAAGGAGAAGCTGGGACATGCCCACTTCGACCGCGCGCCGCAGCAAAAGCGGGAGGCGTTGTGGACGCTGACGGCTATGGCGGCCATCGCGGTAGTGTTGTTGATGTCGATACGCAACCGCAAGCGGGAGAAGCGGCGATCGGCCTACTTCATGTACTGAGCCATCCCGTTTTCGTCTTGCCAAAGCAAAAAGAAAGCAAACAGCCAGCCGCCTCGGCCGTTGGCTTTTTTTTGCATGTTACGGTCTCTCTATAACTAGATAGAAAATGTCGATTAGCCTAGGCAAGCTCGAGATAATCATCGGCAAAGGCAACGATCCGCGGCATTATCCGCTGTTCGGCATTCGCGAGGATCAGCAGTGGGATTCGCTCGCGGAGCGATATGGGCTCTTAAGGAAACTATGGAATGAGGAGAGCGTGACGTGGGAGGGTCGGTACCGGCCGCCGCTTCAAGAGGTGACCGTGCTGCCAAGACCTTATCAAGACAAAATCCCGATCTGGCACGGCAGCGCTTCGAGTCAACTCTCAACGGAGCTGGCGGCGCAGTACGGGGAACCTCTATTCTCGTCGAATACGTTCCATCCGCAGGAGAAATACAAGGCGCTCATCGATCATTACCGGGAACGTCTTGCCTTCTACGGACATGATCCCCGCAGGGCGATCGTCGGAGCGGGAGCGGGCAGCTTGTATTTGGCCGATACGCCGGAAGAGGCGATTAAGAGATTCCGGCCGTATTAAATCACGAAGCGTTTGGAAACGGAGTGCTCAGCATAAGCGTGGACGGCTTATCGGATTCGGAGCAGCGCGAACAACTGGAGCGATTCGCCGAAGAAGTCGCGCCGATCTTGCGCCGCGAGGTTCCGAGTTCAGTGTGGAGCGGCCCATCGATCCGGAGAGCCGAGAGGCAAGCGATCCGGCAGGAATGATTCGTTCAGAGTCGCTATCAGCGGCTCTTTTTCATGCTCTCTATTTGTAAACAATCTCTATCGTCAGCTAAATTCCTATTATTAGCCGTTCTTAAGCATGCGGACGTACGGGGCGCTTCATCCGCTTTCGCGCGCTTCCGATCATCCACAGCAGGAACGGGACGGCGAACAGGAATATCGGGAAAACGATGTTTTTCCAGAAGAGCGGGAAGACGACCTGGGTTTCGTCCGCGTTTCGAGGAAACAAGGCGACGGCCAATACGAGCATGCTGACAGCCCAAAGCACGCGGCGCCAATTTCGGATCCCGAACAACTGCGCCGTGCCGTAGCTCGTCATGAATAGATAGAGACCGATTTTGACGAATACGGTGAAGCTCATGCCGACGACGAGAAAAATATCGAGATTCTGTACGAATTCCATGACGGATATATACTGACTGATGGAGTAGACGGGGTATTGCAGCATGGCCGGAACGGTACTGCCCAGCATCATCATCGTATCGATAATGACATTCAGAAGTACGATCGCGGCGAATCCAACGCCCCACAAACCGGAGGATAACGTCTTTTTCTTATTTCCGATAAAGGCGATCAGCATCACGATCATAACCGATTCGCTCATGTAAGAAGCCGCAGGCGCGCTCCCGGACAGCACCGGCATCCAACCATCGGAGGGCAATAGCGGAAGCAGGCGATCCAGGTGCAGGTCTTTCAGCGAAAAGATCCGGAACAATATGATGTTGAAGACGACGATGGGGCCGATGATTTCGCTGCAGCGCGCGACGATATGGATGCCGCCGTGCACCGCATATAGGATCACGATCAACATAAACAGGATGATGGCCCATAGCGGCGTCTTATCGAATAAGGCCATATGCACGAAGTCCGCATATTCGCGGAGGACAATTCCGCCAACGGCGATCCACAGCAGCAGGTAAACGAAGACAAGCGTTTTGCCCAGCCATTGCCCGATTATTTTCGGCACATACTCGACGAACGTGTCCTCCGGATAGAGCAAGCTAAGCTTGGCAGCGATATAGGTCGCCAGCAAAGACACGGCACCGGCCAAGAGCATGGCCAGCGGAGCGCCTTGGCGGGCTGCTTGGAATGTCGGTCCGAGCGTCAGCATGATCGTCATGCCGGCCTCCATCGAAAACAGCAGCCAAAACAATTGATAGTTCGTCAGCTTCATGTCGGGCTCCTTACGGTTTATTGGGAGGCGGTCCTTGAAGTCCGATCCGCTTGATCTTCACGCGCGAATGAACGGTAACTTCGGCATCCGAGAACGACTGCTCCCAATGCGCTTTCAATCGCGCCCAGTCCTGGGGATGCTGCCGATCAAGGGCTTTTCCGAAATGGAAGACATCGACTTTAAACTGCCTTTGCACCTTCCGGATGACTTCCGTTTGGTCCTTCTCGATGCGGCGGTTCATGATGTCTTCGAATTCGCGCAGATGATCGGGTTTTCGAAGATCGATTGCCGGCTGGCTCTCCAAAATAACGCCGCTGCCCGTCAGGTAGACGTCGATTGCAACGCGGCCCGCGTTGACGGCGGTGCGGGTCTTGGCATGCAGCAGGGTGACTTCCGTATTGAATGACCCTCGTCCGTTCGGCAAATCCGCCGTGATCGGTATGCGGTCCGTTTCGCCGGTGATCCATAACCGGTAGACGGATTCCATCCGATTCAAATAACCGGCTAATTGCTGGTCGCGATTGAAAATCGCGCGCCCGTATACCTGCAGCGTCTTTTTTCGGAGCTTCGTATCATAGAGGATCTCCACGGCAGGAAGGGTCGGGCCGCTGCCTTCGACGTTTTCCTCGACCAAGATCTCCAGCAGCGAGTTGCCGGTCGTCTTGCCGATAATATGACGGATCTTGGAAAGGCCGATCGCGGGTATGCTCTCGAGCGGATAGGACAACTGCATGAACTCCAGAGCGGTTCCGCCTTTCACGACCCATATATCCGACTTGAGCCGGCTGTCGGGATCCCGGGTTACGGAGTCCATGAGATCGGCGATGCCGGCTTTCGCCATGTCCTCGCCGAAGTAGATATTATTGCGATGCCCGCGCGTAATTCTTCGCGACAGCTTGAGCTGCATGTCCAGCAGGCACTCGGAAACCATCTTTCCGACGCCGGTCTCGATCAAGTACGGTTTTTTTGCTCCGCCGCCCTCTTCGGATGTCGACGGAACCATGAATTGACCGATCAGGAGCAGCTTTCCGTCCTCGAGCCGATCGACGCCGGAGGCGAGTTCGAATAAGCGATCGTTCAGTTCGCGCCGATCCCAGCATCCGGTTAACAGAGACAGCAGAAGGATAGCCGTCAGCAAGCGGGGGAGATTGCTCCGCATTTTACCTCCTTCTAGGCCTTCCGGCTAACGTGGCCTTTAATGAGTTTATTTTCCGTCTGGGAGCCCGGATGAGCACGTCTTTGATCTGGTCCGGCTGAAAGGGAGCGATGGGGGATAAATAAGGGACGCCGAACGACTCCAGTCTGGCCATGTGGGTCAAGATCAACAGCGTCCCCATGGCGATTCCGAACAAGCCGAGCGCTCCCGAACTGAGCAGAAGCGGAAACCGAAGAATACGGAACGGGATGCTCATGTTGTAGCGCGGGATGGCGAAGGACGCAATCCCGGTTAACGAGACGATGATGACCATCGGCGCGGACACGATTCCCGCCTTGACGGCGGCTTCTCCGATGACCAGGGCGCCGACGATGCTGACGGCGGAACCGACGGCTTTGGGCAGCCGCACGCCTGCTTCGCGCAAGCCCTCGAACAGAAATTCCATCAGCAAGGCCTCGATGACGCCGGGGAACGGCACGCCTTCGCGGGCGGACGTGATGTTCTGCAGGAAGTTCGTCGGCAGCAGCTGCGGATGAAACGTCGTAATCGCCACGTACAGGGAGGGGAGGTACAACGAAATGGCGAA
Source organism: Paenibacillus sacheonensis (assembly GCF_009909195.1). Taxonomy (GTDB): domain Bacteria; phylum Bacillota; class Bacilli; order Paenibacillales; family Paenibacillaceae; genus Paenibacillus_Z; species Paenibacillus_Z sacheonensis. The sequence continues at coordinate 345,671 of NZ_JAAAMU010000007.1, read as the reverse complement.
CAATACGAACCGGGTCCACCTGATCAGAGTGGCGTAGATAAACCGTTCGTAATAGTCCTCGACGGCTTGGAAGGCCGTCCAGAACGTGATCGGCAGAATCAGGACTTGGGGCGTGCCGTCGGTCATGATCGCGATTCTGCCTTCCATGAGGCTGGCAGTCACGATATCCGGACGCTCGGTATTCATCATTTGCGGGAAGGGGCTGAAGGTTCGGTCTTCAATGAGTTCTTCGATATAGCCCGATTCCAGCACGACATCCAACTGGATGCCGGCCAACCGCTGTTTGACGAGCCCGATGAGGTCCGGGCGCGCTTCTCCCTCGACGTAGGCGATGACGATTCGCGTCTTGGAGAAGGTACCGAGAACGACGGGCTCCAGCTTTAGATGCGGCGTTTGAATTCGTCTGCGAACCAAGCTCGTATTGATTTGGAGCGTCTCGGTAAAGCTCTCCCTGGGCCCGCGAATAGCTACTTCGTTGGCCGGTTCCTCGACTCCCCGGTGCTCCATGCCTGACGTTTCCAGAAGAATCGCTTCCGGCTCGCCGTCGACGAACACGGCCAATTCGGCACGCAAGACCGATTCGACGATCTCTTGCACGCGGCTTTCGTTGCGGATCGGCCGCACGACCGCGAAATGTTCTTTCAAAACCGGGTAGTCGACCGCTCCTTTGCCGCCGGCGCCGGCCTTCTCGGCCACCCAGGATTGGAAGAGCGGCGACGCAAACACGTTCTTGTCGATCAAGCCGTCGACGTAGACCATGAGAATCAAGCATTCTTCGGACAGGTCGACCCGTTGGAAGACGACGTCGAAGCAATGCTCGAATAGCTGCCGAAGCATAGCTTCGTTCTCGGACAAGTGGGCGCCGATCGTTTCCCTAGGATAGGAAACGGGATTACGCGAGGGAATCAAGGCCGCACGCTCCCTTTATTTTTCCATATTATCCATCGGATGACGTTCTTTTATTCGCGCCGGGCTCCCATAACGGGTACGAGCGACCAACACGCGCGGGCGCTCGGCAGAATAAGATTGCTTAGGGAAACAATCAGGGTGCGATGCCAGCCTAACGAGAGGGATGTGATTCCGTGGAGCAGCGAGTGACCTTGCATGCCAAGAGCATGCGGCTGCGTTCTCGTCAATTTCGGCAATTTATCAAGAAGCTCGGCTGCAAAGGACGCCAGACGTTGCATTTCACGCTTGTCCATGACACGATGGCGCGCAAGCCGATTCACCCCACGTCGCAGAGCAAGGCCCGGGCGATGACGCTGCATAAGCCGATGGAGCAGCTGGAGCGCCGGCTGTCGCGCATTACGCTGCTGACCCGAACGAAACAGCCCGTTCCGGTGCTGCGCAAGAACGAAGAAGGCTATGCGGTGTTCATGACGGTCAACTACCGGGAACAGGCCAGAGGCGATTTCCAGGCGGTTCGCGCACATTTCATCGACGTCGACCTCAACAAGATCTCCGAATTGCTGCCTACGAGCGAAGAGGCGGAGCGCCGCGTGCAGGAGCTTCAAGCAGATTCCGTGGAACAAATCGAATCCGTCACGGTGACGCGCACGAAGCAGGGACGCTATCGGCTGCTCGCCGTGCGAGGCAAGCGCAGAGTGGGGCAGCTGAAGCGGAAGTTTCTCGCCAAGCACGCGAAGCTCATCCGCGGGTCGATGGTCGTGGAGACGAAGAACGGCTACCACATCTACTGGGCCATCCGCCAAGGATCGATCACTCGGTTCGTAGCCATTCAACAGGCGCTCGTCCGCAAATTCAATTCCGATCCCAAGATCACGGACCTTTCCCGCGTCATGCGCGTTCCCGGCTTTTATCACCGGAAGAACCCCGCAAGCCCATACCTCGTTCACGTGAAGCGATGGGGGAGGAAGCGGTCTTTCACGCAGGCCGAGCTCATCCAGCGACTAGGGTTAACGTTGTAAGGACGATGGATGCTCTGCCGCTTCAGCAGTTCCGCACTTCTGTTATTCTGCACTTCTGTTATTCTGCAGTTCTGCAGCGTTGACGTCAAAAAAGCCGCGATGCGCGGCTTTTTTGATTCTATTCCCTTGTTAAGCCTTGGATCTCCATTCCGTAAGAAAATACAACAGCGCAAGGACGGGGAAGAGAACGCCGATCCATGAAGAGAGCGCCCAGCCCCCATGGGCATACGTTAACCCGCCGAGGAAAGAACCCGCGGCACCGCCGAGAAAAAAGATCGCCATGAACAGGCCGTTCAGCCGCCCCCTGGTTTCGCTGCCCAAGGAGTAGATCGCCCGTTGTCCGACGACAAGATTCCCGGACACCGCCATATCCAGCGTAATCGCCGCAACGAACAGCAAGACGAGCGAGAAGGCCGAGTTATCGTGAATGAGCGCGATAAGCAGAAACGACAAGATCGCGATCAGAATGGCGCCGATCGTCAGCGGCTTGCTCCAGTTCCGATCCGCCAATCGGCCTGCAACAGGAGCCGCGACCGCTCCTGCCACGCCGACGAAGGCAAATAACGCGATGTGCTGCTGGGACATGCCGTATTCGTCGGCCAACCGCAGCGGAACCGTCGTCCAGAACAAGCTGAAGGAGCCGAATAAGCAGGCTTGATAGAACGCGCGGCGTCTCAAGATAGGCGTTTGTTTGAATAAGACGAGCAGGGATGCGACGAGACTGCGGTAAGACAAGCTTCGATTCGGGCGCCGTTCGGGAAGAACGCGCGCAAGAACGATGGCTAACAACGTCATCAGCACGGAAGAAACGACGAATATCGTTTGCCATGCCCAGATCCCGGCTAGCAGGCTCGCGACGGGCCGCGCCAGCATGATGCCAAGCAGAAGACCGCTCATGACGTTGCCCACGACGCGGCCGCGCTGTTCCTCGGTAGACAGGAATGCCGCTAGCGGAACCAAGACCTGAGCGACGACGGAGCCCGATCCGATCAATAGCGATGCGGTAAGAAACGTCGCCGAGCCCGTGGAGAAAGCAGCTCCGATCAGCGCAAGCACCACGACGGCGAGCGAAACCACGATAAGCCGGCGATTCTCGAGCATATCGCTGAGCGGTACGATAAACAGCAGTCCGATGACATAACCGATTTGAGTCAACGTAACGATAAGGCCGGCAGCTCCGGATGGCAGCCCGATGCTGTCGCTAATCGGTCCGATCAGCGTTTGAGAGTAATATAAATTGGCTACAATAAGGCCGCATGCGGCAGCCAGCAGGAGCATCATGCCGCTTGAGATGCTCTTGTGTTTCACTGCGATCGAGTTATCCATGATTAACGTCCTCCCTTATTAACTAAACGGTTCGTTCACTTAATGTGATGGACTTATCATATAATGAACGTATCGTTTTGTAAATAGGGTATAGAGCCCTTTTTATTATCCGAATTAGCCGATATACTTATTCATAATGTTTCCGCGAAAGGGGTGAAGGCTATTGTCTAAGAAAGGGCGTCCGCGCAGTCCGGTCACGCAAAAATCCATTCTCGACGCCTCGTACGGGCTGCTGCTTGAGAACGGCTTCGACGACATCACGATCGAGAAGATCGCCGAACGCGCCGGAGTCAGCAAGGCGACCATCTATAAATGGTGGCCGAACAAGGCAGCCGTCGTCATGGACGGTTTTTTCTCTGCCGCCGCCGACAGGCTCCCCATTCCCGACACCGGTTCGGTCTACGAGGACGTGCTTATTCATGCGACGAACTTAGCCCGGTTCATGGTCAGCCCGGATGGCAAAAGCATCAAGGAATTAATCGGCCAGGGGCAATTGGATTCCACGTTGAAAGAAGCGATCCAGACGCACTATATCCAGCCGCGGCGGTCGGAGGCCATGCAGCTGTTGGAACGAGGCGTACGGAGCGGCGAACTGAACGCCGGGCTAAACTTGGCGTTAGGCGTCGATCTGCTGTACGGCCCGATGTTCTACCGCATGCTCGTCACGAGCGGATCATTGGACGATGAAGGCGTGAAAGACATCGTCATGACGGCTTTCAATGGCTTGAAGGCCGGCGTGGACAAGCCTTCCGTATGATTCGTGAGCCGGCTGCGCAAATATGCCGTCAAGAAAAGAAAAGCCATGTCAAAGAACCATATCACGTGATGAACGACATGGCTTAGAAAGTCGGAAAGATTAAAATCGCCGAATGTTGTGGCTGCTGATTGCCGTAGCAAGTTGTCGATGTAGGCATTATCGTCCGCGAAAATGAACTTAACCAAAGACTAGGCATGGGAGCCTTTTAATTACTGTAGGTTCCTCATTTATATGGCTTTGAACAAGCGTCCCATCGAAGCAAATGCTGCTGAAGTGCAGCTTTTCCAGATGTTGCACACGCTTCAAGCTCAAAAAGCTGCTGCAGTGCAGCTTTCGGCCTTCATTTTCGCCGTAGAAGGCGAAAAAGCTGCAAAGCGCAGCTTTGCAAGACGTTGCACACACTTCAAGCTCAAAAAGCTGCTGCGGTGCAGCTTTCGGCCTTCATTTTCGCCGTAGAAAGTGAAAAAGCTGCAATAGCGCAGCTTTTTCAGATGTTGCAGTCACTTCAAGCTCAAAAAGCTGCTGTGATGCAGCTTTCGGCCTTCATTTTCGCCGGAGACAGGCGGCAGCTGTTCAATAACCTTCTGGGATTCACTCGGCGTCCTATCAGCAACCGTCGTCTATTTATGGAATGATGATGGTGACGGTCGTTCCCTCGCCCGGGCGGGAATGCAGCGTAATGCCGTACGGCTGACCATAATAGAGCTTCAATCGCTCGTCGACGTTGTTGATGCCGACGCCGCCTAATTTGGGCAGGGTACGCAGCGTTTCTTCTTCGCGCTCCGTATTCGCGCGCGTATCGGGATCGAAGCCGACGCCGTCATCCTTTACGATGAATCGCACACTCCCGTCGTCGGCGGGCAGGGCCGTTATTTCCAGCAGTCCTGGACCTTCTTTTTCCCGGATGCCGTGATAGATCGCATTCTCCGCCAGCGGCTGCAGGATGATTTTGGGAATGACCTTGGATGCCAGCGCCGGGTCGAAATACAGGCGAACCTGCAGCTTTTCCCCGTAACGCTCCTTCTGAATGATGAGGTATTGGGCGACATGGTTCATTTCGTTCTCCACCGTCGTCATTTCGCTGCCGCCGCTTAATGACAGCTGGAAAAACTTCGCTAACGCCTTCGTCGTCGAGATGACGCGCTCGCTCTCGTTGAATTCCGCCATCCACACGATCGTATCGAGCGTATTGTACAGAAAATGCGGATTGATCTGGCTGTGCAGCACGCTTAATTCATAACGGTGCAGCGTTTTTTCCTTCGTCTCGATGTCCTGCATCAGCCGGCGCATCTCCGTCACCATCGTATTGAAGTGCTGCGCCAGCCCTTGAACCTCCGTCGCGCCGGTTTCCGAAACGCTCACTTCCAGCGTCCCGGACTTCACCTTCTGCATCGCTTGCTCGAGCCGGCGGATCGGCCGGGTGATGCTTTTGGCCAGGAAAGGGGACACCAGCATGATCAGCAGCAGCAAGCCTATTCCGACCAGGACGAACGAGAGCAGCAGCTGCTTGCGCACTTGCCGGAGTCCGTCGAGCGAACTGACGCCGACGAGCGTCCAATCGGAATTCCGCAGCTTCGTTCGATAGGTCAACAGGTTCGCCGATGCATCGAATCCCTGCTTGGACATGCTGATCGTCCTTAATTGTTCCTGCTTGGCAGGATCCGTGAAATAAGAGGGATCTTGATGGTACACGATGCCGCCTTCGCTGTTGATGATGAATGCAAATCCGCCGCTGCCGAGCTCCAAATCGTTCAAATAATCCTCGATGCCTTCGTACTCGATATCGAGCAGCACGACGCCGAGATTATGACCGTTCGCGTCCTTGATTTCCTGGCTCATCGAGATGACCCAATTGTTCTTGTCCATCGAGAACTTCTGCATGCGCGCGGAAGTCAGCACCGGATTGGTGCTGTGGATGGCGGCGACGTACCACGGTTCGTTCATCATGTTGGACGAACGGCGCATGTTCAGTTTTTTCTCGTTGGACAGCACGTAGCCGTCCTTGCCGATCACGATCACGGATTTGATGTTCGGATCGGATTGAAGCGCGAGCTGAATGAATTGGAGCTCCTCCTGCTCGCCTTCCTGCGAAGGGGAAGAGAGCGTTTGAATCGTTTGGGGATTATGGGCAAGCATCGTACTCAGCACCTTCAACCGGTCGATATACATCTCGACCAAGGTGCCGCTTTTGGAAATCGCCATATTGGCGGACTGAACCGATTCGTTCATGACCGCCCGGGAGATGCCCACGTAGAGAGTCGCGCCGATAATGCCGATCGTGAACACGCTGATCAGCATGTAGATCCACGATATTCGGGACTGCAGGGAACGGGGAATCAGCTTCACGGGCGTTTTATCCTTTCCCTGTATTGGAGGGGAGAGAGCCCGAATTTCTTCTTGAAGGCGGCGCTGAAATAATTCGGGTTGTCGAAGCCGTTCGACGTGGAGATCTCGTATATTTTCATATCCGAAGAGAGCAGCTGGAGCTTGGAACGTTCCAGGCGCGTGCTCATCAAATAGTCCTGGAAGGACACGTTGAACAGCCGTTTGAACAGCACGCTCATATAACCCGAGCTGAACCCGACTTGATTCGCCAGCATGGCGAGCGAGAAATCCGGGTTGGCGACGTTAACCTCGATGATTTGGGCAATCGCGGCCTTATTGCTTGAATCCTCCGGCATTTGCAGCGTCGTCCGATACTCGCTGACGACCTGCTGCAGCTCCGACAGCTGCTGCTCGCCTTGGAGCTTCTCCACCAATTTGCGCAGCACGTCGTACACATCGCTTTTGGAGACGGGCTTCAGCACGTAATCGTCAATCCCGATCTTCAGGGCGGTCACCGCGTACTCGTAATAATCGTAACCGGTGATGACCGCGATCTTCGCGGCGGGCTTCGCTTCTTTCGCCTTGCGCGCGAATTCCAGCCCGTTCAGCTTCGGAATATTAATATCCAGCAGCACGATGTCGGGACGATGGGCAAGGAAGAGCTTCAGTCCTTCCTCGCCGTTGTCCGCTTCGATGATTTCCGTAATATTGAATTCCTCGAACGGCAGCAGACGCTTGATTCCTTTCCTGACCAGCTCTTCGTCTTCGACGATCAGCAGCGTATACATCGACCCCAACTCCTCGAATTCGTTAGTCGACGACAGAGCGGAGGTAGCCGTAGCCTTCCTTTTGCATATCGTCCAGCGGAACAAATCGGATGGAGGCGCTATTGATGCAATAACGTTTCCCCGTAGATTCCTTAGGGCCGTCGTCGAACACGTGGCCGATGTGGACGTTGCCTACGCGGCTCCTCACTTCCGTACGTACCATATTGTAACTCGTATCTTCGTCGTAAGTCACGACGTCGGGATCGATGGGCTTCGTGAAGCTGGGCCAACCGCAGCCCGCATCGTATTTGTCGCTGCTGGAGAACAGCGGCTCTCCCGTCGTCACGTCGACATAGATGCCTGGGTCGAAGGTGTTCCAGTATTCGTTGGAATAAGCCGCCTCCGTATCGTTAAGAACGGCTACCTTGTACTGAATATCCGTCAGCTTCTTCTTCAATTCTTCGTCGCTTGGCCGGGCATACTCGGCGGGATCGACTTTAACCGGTTCGTCTAATATCGAAAGATCCACGTGGCAGTAACCGTCCGGGTTTTTCTCCAAATAATCCTGATGGTAATCTTCCGCCAAGTAGTAGTTGGTTAACGGAAGCACTTCGGTCACGATCTTCTTCGTATATTTCGCCTGTTCCTTCGCTACGACGGCATTAATGACGGGCAGATCGCTGTCTTGTTTGTAATAAATCCCCGTTCGATAGTTGATGCCCGCATCGTTCCCTTGTCTATTCACGCTCGTCGGATTGATGACTTTGAAGAAGTCGGTCAGCAGATCCGCGAGCGGAAGACGATCGGGATCGTACTTCACCTCGGCCGTCTCGGCGAATCCGCGGTCTCCTTGAACGACATCGTCATAAGTGGGATCGGCCCCGGTGCCGTTGGCATAGCCGACGGTCACGTCCTGCACGCCGTAAATGCGCGAAACATACGCCTCGATTCCCCAGAAGCAGCCGCCGGCCAAATAAATCGTTTGCAAATGGCTCTGCGAATAATCCACCTTATCGTTCGGATTCGGCGAACGCGTCGTCGTAGGTCCGGCGGATGCGGCCGTGACGCCGGCCGCCGTCGCTCCCGCCGAGTCGGAGCCCCCGTTGCCCGGCATCCGGCTGCCGCAAGCCGCCGTAAATAGCAGCAGCATCAAAGATGCCGCGGTTACAAGTCTTTTCAATTCAATCCCTCCCGGTGATAAGCTTCGTTTCTACGAGATTTGTTTGAAGGCGTCCGTAATGGCCTCATTGGCGTTTTGGCCGGGTGCCGTCTTGACGAGTACGCCGTCCGAACCGATGTAGAGGGAAGTGGGGTAGCCGCGAATGCCGAATTTTTTGGCCCATTTTCCGCCTTCATCCAACAGCACGCGAATGTTCTTGCCCGTATTCTCGGCCTGAAGCCCTCTGAACCATTCCGTAAAGTCAGCCGCGGATTGTTCGCCGTTGTAATTCGGACTGACGATCGTGATCACTTTGAAATCGTTCGTTTGACCCGCGAGCGTATTCAATTCGTCCATTCCCGCCAAGCAAATCGGACACCACGAAGCCCAATATTTCACATAGACCTTCTGACCGGCGAGACTGGCCAGCGTGACCTCGTTCCCGTCCAAGTCCTTCAGATCGAAATTCGGGGCCGCCGAGCCTTTGTTGACTGCGGCAGCTTTTGTGGCATTCGCCGCGGCGGAATTGGAATTCATACTGCCGCATGCCGTTAGCAGCAGCAGGGAGAGCAGGGCGAAGACGGTCAGCGACCATTTTGTTCGATTCATCGTTAACCTCCTTAGGCGCGGTGCCTTAACTCAACCACGCCGTAATCATATTTAGCTTGTTCGTCATCAGCAGCACGCCCATCGCGATCTGCAGCAAGCCGGACACGGCCTTGAGCTTCGGCAGATGCTTGTTGAAGGCTCGAAGCCGTCCGACGAGCACATCCGAGAAGAGCGATAGGACGAGAAACGGAATCGCTAGACCGAGCGCATACACGAACATGTAGCCGCCGCCTTGCAAGGCGGAACCTTCGCTGGCCGATAGACTGAGCACGGCTGCGAGAATGGGGCCGATGCACGGCGTCCAACCGAAGCTGAACGTAAACCCGAGCAGGAATGCCGCGACGAAGCCCGTTTTCCCTTTCCAAGCGACGGCGAGCTTCTTCTCGCGCTGCAGGAAGAGCAGCGTGACGATTCCCGTCTGGAACAGCCCGAACGCTATGACGACGATTCCGCAGGCAGTGATGAACCAAGAAGCGTTAATCACGCTGCCGAGCCCGCCAGCTCCGAAGCCGAGCAGCACGAATACGAAGGATATTCCGAGCGTGAAGAACAACGTATTCCCGATCAATGAGGGATGAAGCCGGAGCTTTCCCCATTGGACCGTACTCGAATCCTTCCCCGGGGCAGCGCCGCCGAGATGAGCCAGATACACGGGCAGCATGGGCAGGATGCAGGGCGAGAAGAAGGAAAGGATCCCGGCGAAGAACACACTCCCGACGAACACTTGCGATGTCAGCACCGAACCACCTCCTTGTTGATACCAGTGTACGGGTTTTGCGATCGAAAAGGCATACACTCAGATGATCAGTTTCTATGAAATGATGATGCGCTGCGTCCGATGAGATCTACAAGCTTGCACCGATGAATTGAAATCAAGAGTAGGGAATGACGGCTGGCGAGGATTTCGGATATGAGAATAGCGAGTGTGCGGGCGGGATTCCGGATATGGGGAAGCAACCTTTGCGGGCGGAGATTTCGGATATGTGAAAACGACCAGTATCAGTGGGGATTCGAAACGAACTTTGCCGATGGTCATGCGGCCGCACGATCCGTAACGATTGTCAGTGATGCTATTTCGCGAATTATGCGGGTTGCGAAGCGCTAACGATTGTGACAGGCGCTATTAGGAGCAGAAGGGCTGATTGACAGGGTAAATTCTCTTAATAAGCCTTGTGGCGAGCGTTAGCTGAAATTAACCGGAATTTCGAGTCGAATAGGCTTCTATACAAGCGTTAGCAGTCGAGCGTTATGAAGTTAAGGTTCTTTCGCAGTGCGCGTTAGCAATCGAGCCCTATGTAGTCTGAGGTGGTTTCGCAGCGCGCGTTAGCAATCGAGCCCTATGTGACATTCGAGCATGGAGGGGAACCCAGGCGGCAGTGGGCAGAGAATGACGATGCATTAATGGATGGATCGTAAAAGGAAATCCAATGCGAAAATCAAAAAAAGAACCTGAGCGTTCCGGCTCGGGTTCTTTGTTATTGCATATAAACAGACGTGATGATACAATCAATCCACGACTGGGTTTATCTAATTAGGCATGAGAATTACATCTTATATATTTATCGTACCACGCCTGTATGTTTTAGTCAAATGTTTTTATTCGAAGGATCGGGGAGAGATGTTGAATGGAATCATTGGTTCTCGGCTTCCAGGAAATCGATCCAACGCAGCACGTGCTCGTTGGCGGCAAGGGGTTCAATTTAGGGGAGTTATCCAAAGTCGAAGGCATCCATGTGCCGGCCGGATTTTGCGTGACCACGGCCGGCTATCGGGCAGCCATCGAATCAAACGAAACGTATCGGGTATTGCTGGAGCGGCTGACCGCCCTGAAAGTCGAAGACCGCGTTCAGATTGGCGAGATCAGCGGCGAGATTCGGCGGATCATTATCGAAGCCGGCATGCCGTCCGGCGTGGGGCAGGCCATTGCGCGCTACCTCTCCTTGTTTGGCGAGGAACATGCTTATGCCGTGCGCTCCAGTGCGACTGCCGAAGATTTGCCGCATGCTTCGTTCGCCGGTCAACAAGACACCTACTTGAATATCATCGGCCAAGACGCCATCATGCGGCATATCGGCAAATGCTGGGCTTCCTTGTTCACGGATCGCGCGGTCATCTATCGGATGCAAAACGGCTTTGACCACCGGCAAGTTTATCTATCCGTGATCGTGCAACGGATGGTTTTCCCTCAGGCGTCGGGGATTTTGTTTACCGCGGATCCGGTAACCTCCAATCGTAAGGTCGTATCGATCGATGCCGGCTTTGGACTAGGAGAAGCGCTGGTGTCCGGGTTGGTAACGGCCGACGGCTATCGCGTACGGGAAGGGGAAATCGTCGACAAGCGGATCGAAGCCAAGAAATTAGCGATTTATGGACGACAGGAAGGCGGTACGGAAACGAAACCGGTCGATCCGGATCGGCAAATGACTCCCGCGCTGACGGATGAACAAATTTTACGGCTGGCGCGCATCGGAAGACGGATCGAAGCTTATTATGGCAGCCCCCAAGACATCGAATGGTGTTTGGACCAGGATACCTTCTATATCGTACAAAGCCGGCCGATCACGACGTTATACCCCGTCCCCGAAGCGAGCGACGAGGCCAATCGCGTCTATCTGTCCGTCGGGCATCAACAAATGATGACCGATCCCATGCGGCCGTTGGGCTTGTCGTTCTACCTCATGACGACGCGCGCGCCCATGCGAGCGGCGGGCGGGAGGTTGTTCGTCGACGCTACGCCCATGCTGGCTTCGCCAGCAGGCAGAGAAACGCTGATCCATACGTTCGGACCGTCCGATCCGCTTATCAAGGACGCGCTCACGACGATCGTCGAGCGGGATTTTATACCCTTGCAGCAGCGTGACGGAGGCGCGCCGGGTCCGCAGCGAAGCCTTGCCGATCTTCCGGCGCAGACCGACGGCGATCCGGCCATCGTCTCGGAATTGATGAAACGAAGCGAGACCTCGATCGAAGTGCTCCGACAAACCATCCGAACGAAATCGGGGGCGGAGTTAATCGATTTTATCGCGGAAGATATGCAGGAATTGAAGAAGCTCTTATTCGACCCGCAAAGCTCGAGCGTGTTCATGGCTGCCATGAATGCCTCGTCCTGGATCAACGATAAAATGAACGAGTGGCTGGGCGAGAAGAACGCGGCGGACACGATATCGCAATCGGTACCGAACAATATTACGTCGGAGATGGGCTTGGCGCTATTGGACGTCGCGGACGTCGTTCGTCCTTATCCGGAAGTCATCGCTTATCTGCAGCATGCGCAGGAGAATCTCAACTTGGATGAACTTCTCCAATTCGCCGGCGGCCAAGAAACGCTGGATGCGATGCATGCTTATCTCGCCAAATACGGCATGCGCTGCGCCGGCGAAATCGATATCACGAGAACGCGTTGGAGCGAGAAACCAAGTACGCTTGTACCGTTGATTCTGGGCAATGTCAAAAGCTTCGAGCCTGGCGAAGGCAAACGGAAATTCGAGCAAGGGCTGCGGGAAGCTGAAGCAAAAGAACATGAACTGTTAGACCGATTAAAGCAGTTGCCGGATGGCGAACATAAAGCCACCGAAACCAAACGGCGGATCGATCTCGTCCGGCATTACATCGGCTATCGGGAATATCCCAAATACGGCATGGTGAGCCGTTACTTCGTCTATAAGCAGTCTTTATCGAGAGAAGCCGAACGCCTCGCGGCGGCGGGCGTCATTCGCGAAACCGAAGATATTTACTATCTGGCTTTCGAAGAGCTTCGCGATCTCGTGCGCACGAATACGCTGGATGAAGGGATCATCGGCCAGCGGAAAGAAGAGTACAAGCTCTATGCGAAGCTCACGCCGCCGCGCGTGATGACGTCCGAAGGCGAAATCATCGCGGGTAAGTACAACCGGGAACATCTCCCGGCCGGCGCGATTGCAGGCCTAGCGGTTTCTTCCGGCGTCATAGAGGGACGCGCGCGCGTCATCTTGAACATGGCGGATGCCGAGCTGGAAGAAGGAGATATCTTGGTCACTTCCTTTACCGACCCCAGCTGGACGCCGTTGTTCGTCGCGATCAAAGGCCTTGTCGCCGAAGTCGGCGGACTGATGACCCACGGATCCGTGATCGCGCGCGAATATGGATTGCCGGCCGTCGTCGGCGTGGAGCATGCGACCAAGCTGATTCAAGACGGGCAGCGAATTCGCGTGAACGGCACGGAAGGGTACGTTGAACTTATGTGACCGGCGGCAGGAAACCATTGACAGCATTCTTGTCCACGGGCGACAATGAAAGGGATTCGAACCGCCAATCGAACGGAAATGAGTGGGTCGCGATGAGGCATGGGCGAAAGCTTGATACGGGACAATCGCATAGTACCCTTCGCAAAAAGGGACCGCGCGGAAGCTGACAGCTTCCGCACGGTCCCTTTCTTATGGTAAAGCAAGAAAGGAAACGAACCGCAAAGTTGCCGCTACAACAAGAGAGGGGTGCTGCTATGACGCCTGTCATCCTGGACGGACGGAATCTGACGCCTGAAGCGGTCATGGAAGTCGCCGTTGAACTTCGGGAAGTCGTGCTGAGCGGCGAAGCGGGCGAACGCGTCGGGCGCTGCCGCGAGATGGCGGAGGAGCTGGCGTCCGCCGGTAAAGTCGTGTATGGCGTAAACACCGGATTCGGGAAATTCAGCGACGTGCTGATCTCGCCGCAGGATACCGCGAGGCTGCAAATCAATTTAATTCGCAGCCATGCCTGCGCCGTCGGCCGCCCGCTGCCGGAGGAGACCGTACGGGCGCTCATGCTGCTGCGCGCGAATGCGCTCGCCAAAGGGTATTCCGGCATTCGCCTTGCAGTGCTGCAGCTGCTGATCGACTGCGTCAACCGCGGCGTGCACCCGGTCGTGCCGGAACAAGGTTCGCTCGGCGCGAGCGGCGACCTGGCGCCGTTGTCCCATCTCGCGCTCGTGCTGATGGGCGAAGGAGAGGCTTATTACTTGGGCGAACGGCTTCCGGGAGGGGAAGCGCTGGTCCGGGCCGGACTCCGGCCGATCGCGCTGCAGGCCAAAGAAGGGCTCGCGCTCATTAACGGCACGCAAGCGATGACCGCGATCGGGACGTTGACCTTCATGCGATCGCGCCGGTTGGCCCGGATCGCCGACGCGATCGCGGCGCTCACCTTGGAATGCCTGCGCGGCATCCCGGAGGCATTCGCGGAGGAGGTCCACCGCGCGCGCCCCTATCCCGAACAGATCGGCGTGGCGAAGAATCTCCGCGCGCTGCTGAAGGGGAGCCGATTGACCACGCGGCAGGGCGAGATCCGGGTCCAGGACGCCTACTCGCTCCGCTGCCTGCCCCAGGTACATGGCGCTACCCGGCAAACGCTGGAGTACGTGCGGGATAAGCTGACGATCGAGATCAATTCCGCCACGGACAATCCGCTCTTGTTCCTCGAGGAGGGCATGGTCGTCTCGAGCGGCAATTTCCACGGCCAGCCGATCGCGTTCGCGATGGACTTTCTCAAGATCGGCATGAGCGAGCTCGCGAACATATCCGAGCGGCGCACCGAGAGGCTCGTGAATCCGGCGCTGTCGGGCGGGCTGCCTTCCTTTCTCAGCCATGCGCCGGGCATCGCGTCGGGCTTGATGATCACGCAGTACGTCAGCGCCTCGCTCGTCTCCGAGAACAAAGTGCTCGCGCACCCCTCGAGCGTCGATTCGATCCCTTCCTCGGCCAATCAGGAAGACCATGTGTCCATGGGAACGACGGCGGCAAGGCATGCGGTGCAGGTCGTCGACAACGCTGCCAAAGTACTGGCGATCGAGCTCATTTGCGCGGCGGAGGCTTCTGAATTCGTCGGTGCCGACGGCCTGGCGCCAGCGACCCGAGCGCTCTACGATCAGCTGCGCGCGCGCGTTCGGCCGGTCGTCGACGATCGGTCCTTGTCCCAAGATATCGAGCGCACGGCTGCCGCCTTGTTGTCCGGCGAGTGGTTGGTCGCGGTAGAGGCCGCAGCCGGCCCGTTGTATTGACTAATCGCAAGCTAAGCCAAGGGAGGAACGCGCTATGACGACGAGCAAGCCATCCGATCCGAGACGCGAGATTCGCGCCCCGCGCGGCACGGAATTATCCTGCAAGGGCTGGGCACAGGAAGCGGCCCTTCGCATGCTGATGAATAATCTGGATCCCGACGTCGCGGAACGACCCGAGGAGCTGGTCGTCTACGGCGGCATCGGAAAGGCGGCGCGAAGCTGGTCTGCTTACGACGCCATCGTTCGCGAGCTGCGGCGGCTCGCGAACGACGAGACGCTGCTCGTTCAGTCCGGCAAGCCGGTCGGCGTCTTCCGGACGCACGAACGCGCGCCCCGCGTGCTGCTGTCCAACTCCGTCCTCGTGCCGAAATGGGCGACGTGGGAGCATTTTCGCGAGCTGGAGCGCAAAGGGCTGATGATGTACGGACAGATGACCGCGGGCAGCTGGATCTATATCGGGACGCAGGGAATCCTTCAGGGCACGTACGAAACGTTCGCCGAAGCGGCCCGTCAGCATACGGGCGGTTCGTTGAAGGGCACGCTGACGTTGACGGCCGGCTTGGGCGGCATGGGCGGCGCGCAGCCGCTCGCGGTCACGATGAACGAAGGCGTCGTCATCGCCGTCGAGGCCGATCGCGGCCGAATCGAACGGCGCATCCAGACGAGGTACTGCGACGTGTTGGCCGAAACGCTGGAGGAAGCGCTGGCTTTGGCCGGGCAGGCGGTTACCGAACGGCGAGCGCTCGCGATCGGTCTCGTGGGGAATGCGGCGGACGTGTATCCGGAGTTCGTTCGCCGGGGGATCAAGCCGGATTTCGTAACGGATCAGACTTCCGCGCATGATCCGCTCGTCGGTTATATTCCGGCAGGCTTCACGTTGGAAGAAGCGGCGGCCTTGAGGGCGGCCGATCCCGAACGCTGCGTTCGGCTGGCCAAGGCAAGCATGGCGACTCACGTCAGGGCGATGCTCGACCTGCGGCAGGCAGGCTCCGTCGTGTTCGACTACGGCAACAACATTCGTCAAGCCGCGTTCGACGAAGGCGTGACGGACGCATTCGATATCCCGGGCTTCGTGCCGGCCTATATCCGTCCCTTGTTTTGCGAAGGCAAAGGCCCGTTCCGCTGGGCCGCGCTCTCCGGAGACCCGGAAGACATTCGCAAGACGGATGAACTCGTCCTCCGCCTGTTCCCGGAGAATGACCGTCTGCGCCGCTGGATCGAGATGGCCCAAGAGCGCGTCGCGTTCCAGGGACTTCCGGCGCGCATCTGTTGGCTCGGTTACGGAGAACGGGCGAGGTTCGGTCTCGCGCTGAACGAGATGGTCCGTCAGGGCGAGCTGAAAGCCCCGGTCGTGATCGGCCGCGACCACTTGGACTGCGGCTCCGTGGCTTCGCCGAACAGGGAGACGGAGGCGATGAAGGACGGCTCCGACGCGGTCGGCGACTGGGCGATTCTGAACGCGCTCGTCAATACGTCCGCTGGCGCGTCCTGGGTATCCGTGCATCATGGAGGCGGCGTCGGCATGGGCTACTCCCTGCATGCCGGCATGGTCGTCGTGGCCGACGGCACAGACGAGGCGGACGAACGGCTGCGCTGCGTGCTGACGTCCGATCCGGGCATGGGCGTCATTCGCCATGCGGACGCCGGTTACGGCGAAGCGATCGCGACCGCGGAACAGCACGGCATCCGCATGCCGATGCGCGGCGAATCGGTCTAACCAGAAGAATCGCTATAAACGGGAGGCGATAACCATCGAACGAATCGACCTGTTATTGACAGGCATCGGCAGCTTGGTTACACCGGTCGGGAACGCGCCGCGCTCCGGGCATGCGATGAACGAGATCCGGCGAATTCCGGAGGCGGCGATCGCAATCCGGGATGGCCTGATCGTATTTGTCGGTCCCGAAGCGGAAGTGCTGAGCGGGCTGAAAGGCGCGCAAATCGCGGAAACGCTCGACGCGCGCGGCTGTTTGGCCACGCCTGGCCTCATCGATCCGCATACGCATCTGGTGCACGGCGGATCGCGCGAGCACGAGCTGCCGCTCAAACGCGCCGGCATGCCTTATTTGGAGATATTGGCGCAGGGCGGCGGCATTCTCAGCACCGTTCAAGCGACCCGCGCGGCGAGCGAAGAGGCGCTGTACGAGAAGGCGTACCGAAGCCTAGATATCATGCTGCTGCAGGGCGTCACGACGGTGGAAGCAAAGAGCGGGTACGGGCTTTCCCTGGAAGACGAGCTGAAGCAGCTGCGCGTTGCGAAACGGCTGGGCGAGACCCACCCGCTTGACGTGGTGTCGACATTCATGGGCGCGCATGCGGTCCCGGCCGAGTACAAGGGGCGTTCGGGCGAGTACGCGGATCTTGTTTGCGGGATGCTTCCGGTGGTCGCGGAAGCAGGACTGGCCGAGTTCTGCGATGTCTTTTGCGAGCAGGACGTCTTCACGGTCGCGCAATCCCGCCGCATCCTGCTCGAGGGGCTGCGCTGCGGCCTGCTGCCCAAGATCCACGCCGACGAAATCGAATCGCTCGGCGGCGCCGAATTGGCAGGAGAGCTGGGAGCCATATCCGCCGAGCATCTGCTGGCTGCATCCGACCAAGGACTGCGCATGCTGGCGTCAACGGGCGTCATTCCGGTTCTGCTGCCAGGCACGTCGTTTAACCTGGGACTGAACAGGCACGCTCGTGCCCGGGATATGATCGACGCGTTCCATCTGCCCGTTGCGCTGGCAACGGATTATAACCCCGGCTCTTGCCCGAGCGAGTCGATGCAGCTCGTGATCATGCTGGCATCGCTGAACTTGAAGATGACGCCGGAAGAGATCCTGACGGCCTGCACGATCAATGCGGCTAACGCGATCGGGCGAGGCGCCGGGATCGGTTCGATCGAGGTCGGGAAACGCGCGGACGTCGCGCTGTTCGATGCGCCGAATCTCGCGTATCTGCCGTACCATTTCGGCATCAACCATACGTTCGGCGTGATCAAGAACGGGCAGGCCGCCGTATGGAACCGGCAGATCGTCAAGCCGCGGACCAGCTTCGGGGAGGCGATGACATGAACCGGGAGATCCCGTATTTGAAATCGCCGGAACAAGCCGGGTTCCTGGACCGTTACGAGACGAAGGTCGCGCATTGGATTCGGCGGTGGGACGGCGCGGAGCCGCTGCTCGCGGGAATCGTCGGCGTTCCGTTGTCGAAGTCTTCGATCTCGGTCTCGAGCGCTTCGACCGCGCCCGCGGCGATACGCGCCGCGTTCAAAGCCTTTACGACGTATTCCTTGGAGTACGGAGTCGACTTGCAGGACATGGCCGTCCGCGATCTGGGCGATATCCATATGCACGTCACGGATATCGCGGAATGCCATCGGCGAATCGAGGAGAGCCTTCGCGCGCTGTACGAGGTTCAACCGGCGATCGTTCCGATCGTCGTCGGCGGCGACCATTCGATCAGCTGTCCGTCGGTCAAAGCGTTCGCCGGGCGTTACCCCGGCCGCCGAATCGGCATCGTCCATTTCGACGCGCATCATGACGTGCGCAATTTCGAAGACGGCGGGGTCACGAACGGCACGCCTTTTCGCGGAATTCTGGAGTCAGGTTTCGTAGAGGGGCGTCATATCGCGCAAATCGGCATCCGCGGTTTCATGAACTCGAAGCCGTATCACGATTATGCGGTAGGCAAAGGGGTTCGCGTCTTCACCTCCCGCGACGTCAGGCGCATGGGAATCGATCCGATTCTCGATCAGGCGCTGGCGGTTGCCGGCGACGGGACGGAAGCGATCTATGTCAGTTTCGATGTCGACGTGATCGACCAAGCCTTCGCTCCGGGCTGTCCGGCCATCGGGACGGGAGGGATGAATCCATGGGACGCGCTCGACGCGCTCTACCGATTAGGCGCCGTGCCGCAAGTGGCCGGGATCGATTTCGTGTGCATCGACCCGTCAGTGGATGCACGTAATGCAACCTCGCGTCTCGCGGTGCAATTCATGCTCAGCTTTCTGGCCGGAATGGCAAGCCGGCCGCGATGAATCCCGCGCGGGACCGTGTCACATTTTACCATGCATCGTTTCTCTCCCTTTAAGCAATAGTGTAAGTCAGAAGGGAGAATACAGTATGAATGGTAACGGTATACATCGATTATTCCTGATCGGCGCCGCTTTATTCGCGCTGTCCTGCGATACCACTCAAGCGCGGGCGCCCCGAAGCGAGCAGCCCGCCGTACAGCTGATCGTCAAATCTTCTCCAAACGCCGAGCTCGCATCCCGGATGCTGCTCGATTCTCGAAAATGGGGCGATGCGGTCGCGGCGGGCATCACGCAGCATACGGCCTACATTCCCATGTCCGATACCTATTTATCCATCGATGATAAAGTGTACAGCATCGATTCCTCCTATCGGCTGTACGACGCGGCGAACGCTGCGGCGATTCAGCTTAGCGGCGCGATGCGGCAGCAGCTTGCCGCGCATGTATCCGAAATCAAGTCGAAGCATTACGGCAAATTGTTGACGTGGCCCGAAGCGAAGTCGATCGTCACGATGAAATCGAACCTCTCCGTCGTCGATCTGGAAACGGGGCTGCGGTTCGAAGTCCAGCGGAGGGCGGGGAGCACGCATGCCGACGTTCAGCCGTTAACGAAGCGCGATACGGAGATCATGAAACGAATCTATCAAGGCAAATGGAGCTGGAGAAGAAGGGCGATCCTTGTCGTGAAGGACGGCCAAACGATCGCGGCTTCCATGAACGGCATGCCGCATGGCGGAGACGGTATCCCGGACAACGACTTCCAGGGACATTTTTGCATCCACTTTCTAGGCAGCAGCACGCACAAAACCGGAACCGTCGACATGGATCATCAAACGATGGTGCATAAAGCGGCCGGCAAGCTGCAGCAGTACGCGCAGCAGGCTTCGCCGAACGACGTGGCGGAGTTGTTTTTCATTGCGATCAACCAGCGGGATGCCGAGATCATGACCGCGATTTTCCCGTATCGCAACCATGAACAGTTATCGCGCTTGAAGCAGGAGGCGTCGGCTATCATAGCCATCCGCAGGGAGTCGAGGTATGAGGGGAATGGCTCTTCCGAACTGCTGGTCGTCGACATACCCGCCAGAGCGGTTATTTATCGCGACGGTTCCCGAAAGGCGGAGAAATCGCTCGTCTTCCAGCTGCGCCGAACCTCCGTCATGCAGCCATGGACCATCGAGCACGTGGAGAACGCGTTATGAATTGGCTTTGGATAGCAGCAATAGCGTTAGCGGGGCAGCTACAGCAGGGCGGAGGCAGCGAACAGCTGTCCGTGGCGATTCGGGGAGAGAACGCCGTCGTGATCGATCGCGCCGATTATGCATCGCCCGGGTTTACGATGGTGAATTTGGACAAATTCGACGGGCTTCTTCGGACGGTGGACAAGAAAAGCTTCGAAGCTCCCCGCAACGCGTTCATAAGCGATCAAGGGAGAATCATGCCCGAAGAGCCCGGACACCGGCTGAACCGGCAGGCGTTTACGGAGAAGTTCTTCGCTTACTTCTACGGTACCGGCTCATCCGTCATCGATGCGCCGCTCGTGTCGGTCTACCCGCGGGTCGACCGCGAGCTGTTGGCGAATATCAAGGAGAAACCGATCGGGCAATACGTCACCTATTACAACAGCCGCAACCGAAACCGTGCGCACAATATCAAGCTGGCAGCGCAGGCGATCAACAATACGGTCGTATTCCCGGGGGAGACGTTCTCGTTCAATATGATCGTCGGAGAGCGCACGAGAGAGAGCGGCTACCTGGAAGCGCCGATCATCGTCAGAGGCGAATTGTCCGAAGGCATCGGCGGCGGCATCTGCCAGGTTTCTTCGACGCTCTTCAATGCGAGCGACCGCGCGGGGCTGCATATCGTGAAGCGTTACTCGCACAGCCGGCACGTCCCGTACGTGAGGCCGGGGCGCGACGCGACCGTCAGTTGGAACGGTCCGGACTTCGTCTTCGAGAACGGCTACAATCAGCCGGTCCTCATCCGCGCGCAGGTAGCCCCGGGCAAGGTTTTCGTGGCGATCTATTCGTCCGACGTCATCGATTACAAGCCGAGGGTCGTGCCCGGCATGTCCTTCGGGCAATTGCCGGAGGAAATCGCTGCATCCGCAGCAGAACATACAAATCAACGCTAGTATCGGAAAATGGGAGATGGCCAGGAAGCTTTACAGCTGGCGCTACCAAGACAATCATGCTTATGAAGCCGCGCTTTGCGGCTTTTTCCATTGATATGCGATTACTTTGTCTGCTGGAAAACCGTTGCAGAGCGAACGTGAACGTTCATCCCAGCCGTATCCGCGATAGCGGGTAACGGTCTATCGGCGTTCATGAAGGGGGGTATACAGGCGCATCGAACATAGGTAATATATAACAGCGATGCTATTATTTTGGTGTATGGAGGTAAGGCATGATTTCAACGGCGACAGGCGGGAAGTCCTCAAGAACGAGAACGACTGATAACGGAAAAAAGGAAAGCATGTTGGACGTGTACTGGTGGTCGCTGACCTATCTAAAACCATATCTCGGTACGCTTGTCCTGCTGGTGGCCGCGATGACGGTCGTGTCCGCGGCCGAGTTGGCCGTTCCGAAGATCATGCAGGTATTCATCGACACGGTCATTCCCGGCAAGAAAATGAAAGCGTTCTATTGGATGCTTGCGGGGACGGTCGCGCTGCTGGCGGCGCTGATCGCGGCGCAGTGCTTCCAGAACATGTTTCAGCGCGGACTGCAGGAGAACGCGGCGCGCGATTTGCAGCGAGCCATGTTCAGGCATTTGCGAACGCTGGGTTTCGCCTATGCCGAACGGCATCCGACCGGAGAAACGCTGTCGCTCCTCAATACGGAGGTGGCGGCGGTGCAAAACATGTACCGCTACCATTTTCCCGGCATGCTGAACGGGTTCATGTTCTCGGCGCTCTCCGTGGCGCTGATGCTGTCCAGCAGCGCGAGGCTCACCTTGATCATGCTGCCCGGCTTCCTGCTCTATTATTTGTTCGGTCCGTACCTCGAACGCCAAGCTTCGCTGAACGGCAAACGAATGGCGAACGAACGCGTGGAAGAGAACCGGAAGGCGTACGAAAGCGTGTCCGCCCAGACCGAGCTGCGCGCCTATGGCGCCGAGCGATGGGATTCGGAGCGCTATGCGGCCAAAGTGGAAGCATTGAACCGCAGCACGATCCGCACGTACTGGTATGCTTACATGCGCGGAACGAACCGCAGGCTGACGTATTATTTGGGGGCCGTGTTCGTGTTCATCTACGGGTACCATCTGATCGGCAAGGATGCGATCACCGTGGGGGAATTCGTGGCTTTCCTGCTCTATTATTTCGCCGCCATGCACCGGCTCACGGGCGTGGTCACGAATATCACGGAGCAGCGCGTGCTCATGTTCCAAGCGAAGAGGCTGTATGATTTCGTACGCCTTCGGCCTGCCGTGACCGAGCCGGACCAGCCGGAGGAGCTGCAAGCCGTGCAAGGCGAGCTTCGTTTCGAAGAGGTATCCTACGCGTATAACCCTGACCAGCCCGTGCTGTGCGAATTCAGCTTGACCGTGCCTGCCGGATCCAGAGTCGCCCTGGTCGGCGCGACCGGCAGCGGCAAATCGACGGTATTGAAATTAGCCGGCCGGTTCTATGATCCGGGCGAAGGGCGCATTCTGCTGGACGGCGTTCCGATCGATCGCCTGTCGTTCGACGCGCTGCGCTCGGCAATGGGCTACGTGTTTCAGGAAACGTATCTGTTCGGCTCTTCCGTGCGGGAGAATATCCGCTTCGGAGATCCGGAAGCCTCGGACGAAGCCGTCGAAGCGGCTGCGCGGGCAGCCTGCGCCCATGAATTCATCATGGGTCTGCCGGACGGCTACGACACGCCCGTCGGCGAACGAGGCGTTCGATTGTCCGGCGGGCAGAAGCAGCGCGTCGCGATCGCGCGCATGTTCATCAAGCAGCCGCGCGTCATTCTGCTCGACGAGGCAACGTCGGCCCTCGACAACGAAAGCGAGGCCGGGGTTCAGGAAGCGCTGGTGCGGCTCATGCGGGGGCGTACGATTCTGGCCGTCGCGCACCGGCTGTCGACGATTCGCGATTTCGACCGGATCGTCGTCCTGCAGGACGGGCGCGTCGCGGAATGGGGCACGTACGACGAGCTGCTGGAGAAGCGCGGGCTCTTGTACCGGCTGGCCGAAGGAACGACCGAACCGGAGGAGGCGATCGTCCATGTCTAATTATCGCTGGGTGCTCGGGTGGCTCGGACAAGTGAAGGGATGGGTCGCGCTGGCGGTGCTGCTCATGACCGCGGAGATTCTGTCGAATACGGCCACCATCTGGCTGAATCAGCAAATGATCGACGACGTGCTCGTCGCCGGCCATCGGGACAGGTTCTGGCCGGTGCTGATCCAGCTTGCCGCGGCCTACGCGCTTTATTCGATTTTGTTTACGCTCGGTCCTCATATGATCCATATTTCGGTCGCCAAGCTGCGTACGCTGCAATCGCGGCAATTGATGCGGAGCATGTTCCGTATTCCGGTGGCGGAGCTGCAGAAGGAACGGACGGGGCATTACGTCTACCACTTCACGAACGATCTCGCCCAGTCGGCCGATCTGATCGGCAACGATATTCCGCGCATGACGCAGCAGTTCGCCGGCGCCGTATTCCTGATCGCGATCATGGGGACGGCAAGCCCGTCGCTGCTCGTCATGGTGGCCGCAATCAGCGTGCTTTATATCCTGATCGGACGAAAGTTCTCCGCGCCGCGCAAAGCGGCGGGCAGCGAAGTGAGCAAGAACCGGTCGCAGCTGATCGTCCATTTGGAAGAAGGCGTGTCTTCGACGAGGGAAGTGCTCGCCTTTCGCCGTCAAGCGTGGGAGGAGCGCCGCTATCGCGAGTTATTCCGCATCTATTACGACAGCGTCATGGACGAAGCGAAGCTGTTCAACCGACAGCTTGCGATAAGCGATCCGTTCAAGTGGCTGGCCGTCATTCTCGTCTTGTTCTACGGCGGCTGGCTCGTGCTGGAGAACCGGCTGTCGCTCGGATTGTTCGTCGTGTCGTTCCAGTTCACGTCCAGGCTGATGGATACGCTGAGCGCGCTGTTCAACGGATGGATGCAGCTCGCGGGCCGAATGGCGGCCGTCGATCGCATCCGGAGCGTTATGGACGGCTCGCAGACGGCCGACGGCAGCACGCGTCTGACCGGTCCGATCCGCGAACTTCAGCTGATAGACGTATCGTTCGGCTACGCCGAAGAAGGCTGCCGCGTCCTGTCGGACGTATCCATCGCGCTGCCCGTCGGACGCAAGATCGCGCTGGTCGGGGCCAGCGGCGGAGGGAAATCGACGATCGCCAGCCTGCTCGCGCGATTCTTCGATCCCGACGGCGGCATGATCGCGGTCAACGGAACGCCGTTAGCCGCGATCAATCGCGAAGACTGGGCCGGCAAAGCGACGGCCGTATTTCAAGAGCCTTATTTGTTCCCGGATACGATACGGATGAATTTGCTGTTCGGCCTGGAAGACGTAAGCGATGAGAAACTCAGGGATGCGTGCAGCGCCATGCGCATTCACGACTTTATTGCGGTACAGCCGGCCGGGTACGAGACGCTGGTCGGCGAGAGGGGCATCACGCTCTCCGGCGGCCAGCGTCAGCGGCTTGCGCTGGCGAGGGCGCTGCTGCGAGACCCGGAGCTGCTCATTCTCGACGAGGCGACCTCGTCGCTCGACATGGAGACCGAGCGCGAGATTCAGCGGGCGCTCGACGAGCGGCGCAGCGGGAAGACGACGGTCATCATCGCCCACAGGCTGTCTACGATCCGCAACGCGGATGTCATCTACGTGCTGGACGGCGGCATCGTCGCCGAGCAGGGCACGCATGAAGAGCTGATGCAGCTGAACGGGCGCTATTGCGGGCTCGTCGCGAAGATGAGCACGGAAGCGGCCGGAATCGGGGCATAGCCGCGAAATTACTGTTGGTTGAAAACGAATGCAAGGAAAGCAGCGGAAAACAATAGGCTTATCATGAAGATGGTATAACGGTTCGCGGCGCCGGAGGAATTAAATTTGCCGAACGCAGCGCCTGCGAAGGTATAGAGATGGTAAAATGGAGTAGAGAATGTCGGGAAGGGATCCGCTCAAGCTAGCATTTCCAAGATGGATGCAGTGCAGCAAGCAGCATAATCAAAGGAGGCTGTTACGATGGGCATCGGCGCAAATTGGATTTCGGCAGGCAAATTGGAAGCGCTTCAACAAGAGGGCGCGAAGGTGATTCGAGGCGGTATCGCCGTATTCTATCATGAAGAGCAAGTGTATGCGGTGGACAACCGCTGCCCGCATTTGGGCTTTCCGCTTCATATGGGCAGCTTGTGCGACGGAATATTGACCTGCCACTGGCACCATGCGCGGTTCGACGTCTGCAGCGGCGGCACGCTCGACCCGTGGGCGGACGACGTTCCGTCGCATGACGTGCGGGTCGACGACGGCGAAGTGTGGGTGAATCCAGTCTCCAGAAGCACGGGAGGCGCGAATAAATACAAGCTTAAATTAAAAGAAGGCCTCGAGCAGAATATCGGCATCGTCATCGCGAAAGCGGTCGTCGGATTGATCGAAGCCGGCGTGCCGGCGCAGCATATTGCCCGCATCGGCATCGAATTCGGCACGACCTACGGGACGGGCTGGAATGCCGGGCTAACCATCCTGACCGCGATGGCGGGAAGCGTCGGCAAGCTGGATAAGAACGGCACGATACTCGCCTTGTACCAAGGTCTCGTCCATGTCGCCCGCGGAAGCTCCGGCAGGGGAACCCGCCACTTGCTCTCGGCGCTGCCGTCCGCGGACGTGCCGTTCGAGCGGCTGACCGAATGGTACCGGGACTGCATCGAGGTTCGGGACACGCAGGGGGCCGAGAAAGTGCTCCTGACCGCGATCGCGAAAGGCGTCGGCACGAAGCAGCTGTCGGACATGATGCTGACCGCCGCGACGGATCACTTCTATTTGGACGGCGGGCATACGTTCGACTTCCACAGCAAAGCCATCGAGGCGTTGGAGTGGGCGGAAGAATCGCAAAAGGAGCGGGTTCTAACCTCGCTCGTGCCGATGATGGCGCGTCCGACCCGCAGCGAAGAACTCCACCAGTGGCAGGCGCCGCTGAACCTCGTAGAGCCGATCGCGCAAGCGGTTCATGCGCTGGCGCAGCATGCGGAACGGGCGAAGCTCGCCGGCGGGGCGGCGAGCGTGCCGCTGACTGCCGACCGGGAAGCGCAAGTGCTGGAGCAGCTGCTGAGCGATACCCCGTTGCAGACGATCGCGCTGCTGCGGGATCTGCTCGTCGCGGGAACGGCTCCGGCGCGCTTGGCGCAGCTCGTTGCGCTGGCCGCCGCGGAACGGATCGTTCGATTCCATACGCAGAACGATTTCGGCGATTGGGTCGCCGTGCTGCATACGTTCACGTATGCGCACGCCGTGCATGAACGGCTGCTACAGTCGGATGAACCGCTGCTGCAGCGGGCGATCTTTCATGGCGCGGTCGCCGTCTATCTCGACCGTTTCCTGAACGTGCCGTCGGCCGCGCGGCCGAAGCCGTCCGCCGTCTCGTCGCCGTTCGACCACCAGGAGCTGCTCGACATGCTCGATCTGCGCCAGCAGGTTGGACCGGCCGCGCAATGGGTGACGGATTATATGCACGGCGGGGGCGAGCCGGGAGCGCTGCTGAACACGCTGGGCCATGCGCTCTTGAGGGAGGATGCGGAATTCCATTCGTTCCAAATGTACGAAGCCGCGGTGGCCGAATACGACCGCTGGCAAGCGGCGGAGGGGGCTTTCGCGGAGAAAGCCCGGGAAACGATGCTGCTCGCCTGCGCCAGATATTTGGCGGCGCACGCGCCGACCGCGCGCGAGCTTCCGCATACGGCCAAGATTGCCTGGCGGCTGCATAAAGGCGAGCGGTTATTCGAAGAAGAATAGCAGAAGAGCTAGATGGCCGGCCGAAGCGGAAGAACGCTTCGGCCGGTTTTTTACGAATGCTTACTTGCCGCCGCTCCGCGCGTTCTTCAATCCCGCTGTTTGCCTCGCGAAGAGTTACATTCGATTTCGTCGATACTGGTCGGAAACATGAATCAAAGAAAATAGAAGTTTACCCCGATGACTGCGAAGTTCGCTCCGTAACGCTGTCCAGGAATGACCGTAATTCGCCTATGAACAGCTTGGCTGCCTGGCCTAGGAATTTGTCGGTTCGATATAAGATACAGATGTCTTGACTCGGTGTCGGATGGAGCAGCTTTATGCTGACGATCTGCTCGCGGTTCATGTGATCCAGCAGCAATCGCGGAAGAATAGCGGCTCCTACCCCTTGTTCGACTAACGACACAAGCGTTGATAGGGTCGAGGTTACGATCGGATTGTCGATCGTGATTCCCTTGTCCCGGCAGCACGAGTGAACGAGCTTCGTAATCTGGTGCTCCGGACCGAACATCACCATCTTCAACCGCTGCAATTGTTCGAAGGGGATCGCCTGCGATTTCGCCATGGGATGATCCGAACGGATCGCTAAAGCAAACTCCTCGCGAAACAAAGGAATAACGGCAAGACGCTCATCCGGCTTCGGAGGCACCGTGGTTACTCCGAGATCTCTTATGCCTTCGACAACCTGTTCATACACCTGCATCGTTTCCGTAACGCTTATCGACAGCTTGGGATAGGTACGGTGGAAGTCTATTAATAGCGCGTCAAACAGCAGGTCCCCGTCGCCCGGCAGAATCCCGATGTCCAGCTTGCCGCCTTCCATTCGATTCAGATCCGCGATCGCCCCTTTCATATGATCGATCCGTTCGAAGAGGAGCCGGCATTCGTCGAGAAGGATTTGTCCTGCGTCGGTTAACGTGATCCGCCTGCCCATGCGATTGAACAGCGGTACGCCGAGCTCGTTTTCCAAAAACTTGATTTGTTGGCTGAGATTCGACTGCGTGGTGCAGAGAAGATCGGCGGCCCTGGAGAAATGCATCTCCTTGCAGATGGCAGCGAAGTATTCCAGCTGTCTTAGTTCCATTCCTTCACGTCCTTCCCTTATACAATCATTATAACGGCCAATGCCGAATTCCAACAATTGCCGATGATCGAGTAGTGAAACCGATCAAAAGCATCGGAATCTCGCGATTGTTGGTATATGCGGTTCGAGATACACTTTGGTTGTGAAAGGAACCAACCATAATACGGGGAGGCGCTGCAAGCATGGAACATCCGATCATTAACACGGGCAAGGTCGTTCGTCAGATCGTTATCGGGCAGCTTCAAGGCATATCGGAGTCGCAAATGGACATTCAACCGAAAGGCTTCAATAATACGATCCGCTGGAATATCGGACATATGGTGTATTGGATGGATAAATACGCCTTGCTGAGCTTCGGCTCATTGTCTGCGATCCCGGCTCGCTACGAAGTATTGTTCAACTCCGGAACGAAGCCCTCGGATTGGACGGTCGTTCCTCCATCGAAAGAGGAGTTGAACGAACGGCTGGCGGAGCAATTTTCCCTTCTAGCCGAATTGACGCCCGCCATGCTTGAGCAGCGGCTGCAAACACTGTTTGAAATGGGGCCGTTTCGATTCGATACGGCCGGAGAATTGTTTAACTTCGCTCTCATGCACGAAGCCATTCACCTGGGGGTCGTCTTGAGCCAGTTCAAATTGATTCAGTAGAAGGTACAGTCGATCGCGCGCGAAGCAGATAAGCGCAATAAAAAGGCAGCCGAATCGGCTGCCTTCGTTGCGTTCATTGGCGTTTCGCTGCTAACGCTATTCTTCATCGACGATGACAAGGACGGAGGCAGCCGCTTCGAGGAGCGGTCCGTTCTGCGACAGGGTGGTTACCCGGCTGACGATCGTCGTATCTTCGATCGCGTCGGGCAGGATAAACGGAATGCGAAGCAAGTAATCGGCGCCGATGGCGAACGAATCGGAACGAAGCACCAGATTAAACAGCGGCGCCTTCAGAATTCCGTCGACAAGGACGACATTGCCGGTATTGCGTGCGCGGATCGTGAAGTAGACCGTTTCCCCGGACCGTCCAACGGGCCGATCGACCGTATGTTCGAGCGCGGCGTTCGGCAAACGGGTCGTCGTTACGGATGCCGGGGCTTGCTGAAACGGCGTTTGATCGGAGAAAGCGACGGCGTGACTCGTGAATATCGTGCCGCCGACCGCGTCCGACGGAATCGTAAAGGGGCGGTCGAACGAGCGGCTTTCTCCTGGAAGCAGCGATGGAAGCAGCGTGCTGAACGCCGTCAGCGGTTCGATCACGCGGACGTTCGTCAAGGTATGCTGGCTCTGGTTGCGGACGGTAACCGTGAAGACCGCGATTGTACCAGGGTCCGCGACAGCGGGTGCGACCACGTTCGTCAAGTCGAGCAGGAATCGCTGCAGTCCTATGATAATTCGCGCGAAGCTTTGCGGGGGAAGGGTTCCCGCTGGCCTCTCGGGCCAATCGGCGGTCGCGATATTATCAAAGGTGGTTCCTTGCACGGCACTGGCCGGCGCGACGAACGGGAATTGCACGTACGCGACCTGTCCCGGGCCGAGCGAGGGAATCGTCTCCTGCGTTCCGGTCAGCGAATCCGATACGACGATGGCGGTTGCCGAATTGTTTCCCGTGTTCGTCACTTCTACCGTGTATATGACCGTTCCTCCCGGCGCGACCGCATTGCGGTCAGGACGCTTGAGGAGCGCAAGCGTCGTTGGCGCTCCGGGAATCGCTTGGACCGCGACGGAAACCGACGTTCGTTGGAGCGCCGTTTGATCCGAGACCGCTTCGAATTCGTTCGTAATGAGGCTGCCGTTTGCGGCGTCAAGAGGAACGACGAACGAGGCTGCCCGAACGATCGTCCCGCCGGCGGCCAGGCTGGCGACGGTCTCGTTTATGCCGAGCAGCAAGTCGCTTAACACGACGTTCGTTTGCGGCGTGCTCAAGAGATTGGTAACGGTCAGCACATAGTTGATGACGGCGCCGGGGGAGGCGGAAGCCGTGTCTGCCGTCTTGGATAAGGACAATCCGTTGCCCGTAACCGTGACGACGGACAACACTTGAGCAGGATCGGTCTGGTCGGTCGCGACGGTAAGCAAGTTGGCGATCTCGGTTCCGATCGAAGCCGTCGCCGGCACCGTGAACGGAAGCAAGACTTCCCTGGTCTCGCCAACCGCAAGGTCAGGGACGGCAATATTTACGCCGAGCAGCGGGTCCAGAACGCGAACGCCCGTAAGCGGCACGTTGCCGGGATTGGCGAGCGTAATGCGGTAGGTAATGACCTGCCCGGGAGTGACGACGTTAGTTTCCGGCACCTTGCGCACGCCGATGAGCGGAGCGGGCAGAATTTCGACGGCGGCGGATGCGGTCACGCGAGACGTTTGGTCGGAGACGGCTTCTACGTTGTTCGTATAAACCCTCGGGGGCGATTCCAACGGCACGAGGAAGGTCGTTCGGATAATCTCCGACGCTCCGACAGCCAATAGCGGGATCGTCCTGCTCAATCCTGCCAATTCGTCGGTGACCACGATATTAGTCAGCGCGACGCTGCCCGTATTGCGTGCCTCGATCGTGAACTCGACCGTATCGCCCGGGAAGACGGAAATGGTATTCGCTTTGGCCGACGAGGAATCGACCGTCGAAGATACGGCAACGACGGATTTGGATAACGCCAGCCCGGGAACGCCTAGAACGAGCACGGAGGCGGTCGCCTGCCGGAGGGACAGATTGTCGCCTTGGATCGCGGCAGTGTTCACAAGCGTTGAACCGCTGATCGCATCGGTTGGAATCAGGAACGGGACGATGAAAGTCGCTTGGGTTCCTACCGCCAAGCGATCGATCGTTTCGTTTAGCCCGAGGAGCGGGTCCGTCAGCACTATCCCCGTAAAATCGACATTGCCGGTATTGACTGCCGTTATCGTATAGGTGACGGTTTCCCCCGGTGCGGCAGTCGAAGGATCGACGGTCTTGGCGAAGGTCAACGCCGGGGAGGAAGCCACGTTGATCGTGGCCGCTGCCGTTCGGCTTTGCGCGAGTTGATCGGCCGTGACGGTCACCGTATTCGTGAACGTTCCGGGGGGCGTCGCGGCGGGCACGACGAACGTTCGCGTAAGCGTCTGCGTCATTCCTGGCTCCAAGGCGGCAATGACCTCGGTTAGGTCGAGTAAAGGGTCTTCGACTCTAATTCCGGTAAGACGTACTTCACCCGAATTGGTCAGCGTAAAGGAATAGGTCACCGTATCGCCCGGCATCACATCGGTTCGGTCGGAGGTTTTGGCAACCGTCAAGTCGGGGACTAAACCGAACTTGGCGACGAACACATCAACCAACCCGCCCAGCGTCGTCTGGAAAGCGCCCGGGGTAACCGGGAAATCGGAAGAGAGGGTGTATCCCGTGACATACATGCTGCCTGCGGCATCCCCTGTGATCGCGGATCCGCTGTCCACGCCCGCTCCTCCCAACAAAGTGGAGTAGACAAGTGCGCTGCCGTCCGGATTGAACTTGGTCGCGAACGCATCCCGGGGGCCGCCGATCGTCGTCTGAATCGCATCCGGCGTCGTCGGGAAATCGTCCGATAACGTGTATCCCGCCAGAAAAGCATTCCCCAGCGGATCAAGGCCGCTGCCGTAGGCGATTTGGGTATTGGTTCGTCCCAAGTAGGTCGAATAGACGAGGGCGCTGCCGCCCGGATTCAGCTTGGTCATGAAGGCATCGTTTGTGCCGCCGAACGCCGGTTGATAGGCGCCCGGGGTCGTCGGATAATCCGCGGAACGCGTGTATCCGCCCACATAGGCATTGCCGGCGGCATCGACCGATATGCCGTATCCGTATTCGGTCAAGGATCCGCCCAAGTAAGTCGAATAAACCAGCGCGCTTCCGGTTGGATTTATTTTGGTCGCGAACACGTCGCCGGTGCCTCTTCTCGAGGTTTGAAAGGCGCCTGCGGTCGTCGGGAAATTAGCGGATGCCGTGTTTCCTGTCACGTATGCGTTCCCCGCGGAATCAACCGTTATTGCCGTGCCATTGTCGCCGCCGGATCCGCCGAGGAACGTGGAATAGACAAGCGAAGATCCGGCAGCGTTCAGCTTGGAGATGAACCCGTCGTTATTACCCCCGTACACCGTCTGGAAGGCGCCGGCCGTCGTCGGGAAATCGGCAGAAGCCGTAAACCCGGTCACATACGCTTCGCCCGCGCTGTCGATCGCGATTCCGAGTCCGTAATCATGCCCGGTTCCTCCTAAGTAAGTGGAGTAGACCAGCGCGCTTCCGGCAGCGTTCAGCTTGGTGACGAATACGTCGCTCGACCCGCCGAACGTCGTCTGAACGGCGCCTGGCGTAACCGGGAAGTTGTCGGAATACGTTCGGCCCGTAATATAAGCATTGCCGGCGGCATCCACCGCGATGTTCTGTCCCGAATCGCTTGCCGACCCGCCTAGATAGGTGGAGTAGACGAGAGCGGTTCCGTTCGGGTTCAGCTTGGAGATGAATACCTCCCGGTCGCCGGCGAACGTCGTCTGCACGGCCCCCGGCGTAATCGGGAAGTCCGTGGACGTCGTGATGCCCGTGACGTAGACGCTGCCCGAAGCATCGACCGCGATGCCGAACGGTTCATCGTTGCCTGATCCGCCCAAGTAGGTAGAATAGATCAACCCTGGATCGATAACAAGAGGGACGCTGCGGTCATAGGAGCCGCCGATGCGGAAACCGATCGCATGGCCAGCCGGTTCGGTCGATTCAAGGAGGAACGAGCCCGGGACTTCGATTCGGCGACCGTTCGCCTCCTGATAACAGACCGGGCGGGGATCGATAACCGCGCCGATTAACGTACCAATGATTAAGTTCCCTTCTTCGTCGAGCGAGACGTTCTCCGCTCCCGCATACGCAAACCGAATGTCATGCTCGTCGGCCCCCGGATGCACGATAAATTCATACTTGATGCTTGGTCCTTCGCTTCGAAACACCAGATCGATCCCCGGCCACAGCTCCGGATAGACGATCTGAAGGTACGTCGGAATATCCGTCCGCCACTTTGACGGATCCGCGTCTTTGAAGACATGGATCTTGCCGTCCATTTCCTTCATTCCTGCCGGCTGAACCGCGGGATTGGCGTTCAAGAAACGGAAATCCACACGCGTTCGCCGAACTTCCTGTTTCCGGCTTGGCAGGTCTGGCGTCGACTGCCCGCCGGCATTCGCGAGAGACCGGTCCGAAAATGTAAAAATAATCGCATCGCACGTAAACGCAGCGTCCATGTATCCGCCTTTCGACACGTACCGAATCCGCGAATCCTGCAGCTGCCCGAAATTCGGCACAAAGCAGCTGGGCAAATGAACGATAGGCTCCGCGGCATGAAGCCGGCTATTCGATAAATTAGACATCCTTGAATACCACTTCCCGATCGGATTTATTTTTGAAATGAAGGACCATCTGCATGAAAATATAGAAACTCCATAGTAGTCTAGGATATGTATCCCGTTCGCGGTTCGTGATAAGCCTGCGCGCCGGGAGCTCGGCCTTCGTTGAACGAAGAGGCCGCCAGTCGTATATGCGGATATAGGGATATGCGATCGTGCAGAGGGCTTGTCCGCCGCAAGCGATATCCGAATTGTTCAAGCATCTCGGATGACGCATTCGTTCTGGTCAACGCGTTTGTAACCGAGCAGGAGCATCAAGGGTTGCCGGCCGAGTTGTAGGACAAATGTAAAGAGATTGCAATCCAATCTTTAACTCAACTTTAGGCAGGGGAGTTATACTAGAACTCGACCCCCCTTTTGAATATACTTTAGGCCCGCGGCGAGATGCCGCGGGTCTCTTTTTTGCCGCAGGATCATCTTGCCGAGGCAGCTGCGTACCTCGTTTAAGGCGGATATTTCCAGAAGATGGTTGAAATGTTTCATGCTTTTATGCAATATTTATGAAACATTGGCAGATTCCGCTGCGTACAATTCATTACTATTATCGGTGGAGGTATTGAAAATGGGATTAATGGATTGGTTAAGGGAAGGCATAACGGGACAGAAGATATGTCCGATCGAGCATTTGGAAGCTTATAAACGATTGGGCGAGCAAGTGTATTCCCTCCACGTGGAATTCGCCGGCAACGATTCGCCGCGCGCGCTGGCATTCGTGCAGGCGGCTCGCAGCCTGCAGACGATGGCGGATGCGCTCATCGGCGATGCTTTCGACGGGGAAGGCGAGCCGAAGCCGGTGCCGATCGTGACGCATGACCAAGCGGACGTCTGGTATGGCGCGCTGCCGGATATCATGGTCGCGGCCAGGCAGGAGGCGGCGTTCGCCAATTCCGCCCGAATGGCGCTGCCGGTTACGCTCGGCAAGCAGATCGAAGGCCCGCAGCCTTGTCCGGAGGCGCACTTGGCCGGGCTTCGCAGGGCGGCCGGCGACATGGAAGAACTGCTGAAGCTTGACGTCGATCTTGCGCGCGGCGAGGGCGAACGCTTCAAGGAAGCGATTCTGTTGTACGAAGAAGCGAGGACGCGCAGGCAGGCGGGCGATGCCATCGTCGGCACGATCACGAACGGCCGCCGGGTATCGGCGGAGAGCCACGAAGAAGCGGAAGAACAATACTGGATCGCGTTGTCCAACTTCATCTTGATCGCGCAGGGGCTGAAGGCGCCGGAGCTGTTGAAAGCCGCCGCCGGAAGCGCGACTCGAACGGGAACCGCGTTGAAGCCGTGTAAGCTGGATTCCCGCGACATCTGGAAAGTCACGTCGGAGCTCGCGATTCGCGATATTAACCGTTCCGGCGAACGCGCGCAGGCAATCGAGGATCTGAACGAGCATTGGGAGCTCTTCCGGGAAACGCCGGTCGAGCGCGAATACGAGACGACGGTGGAAGAGCTGCTCGCGCATGGCATGATCAAGGAAGATTCGTATTGGTATTGCTGCCCGTTCCCTTCGGTATATCGGGTCCTGTCGCCGTACGTCAACGTGCTTGGAAATCATATTCCGCGCAGCCACGTCTTCGTCTTCGAGTATGGCGATGACGGTGAACCGGGGAGATTCATTACGCAAGCGTCGTTCCAACCGGCGGATTCACGGAAATATTGCGAAGATTAAGACAGCGGGAGCGATCGTATGGGTTTGATGGGCCGGATTAAAGGATTGTTCGGATCCGCCGAGCCGTCCGGCAGCCGCGGCGAACCGTCGTTCGAAGCTTACTTGGAGGCGGCGGGCGAGAAGCTTCGCGATTATGCCGTCATTATCAGCAAGCTGGAATCCGAGCTGCTGAACGCCAAGGACCGCATGCGCGGTTTGGAGCGCCAAGCAGCCGGCTTCCGCGCGTCAGCCGAAGAGGCGGCCGCGAGGAGCGATTCCGTCGGCGCGCGGACATGGCTCGAAAAGGAGTTCGAAACGAAGAAAAAACTCGAATCGTCGCAGGTCGCGGCCCGGTCCATGGAAGCGGGCCTGCTAGAGACCAAAGCCCGCTATGCCGCATTTAAGCAAGCGGTAGACGAGGCGGGCGGCAAACATGACACGCTGCGGCTTAGAAAGCTGACCGCGTCATCGGAATTGGAAGCGGGCCAAGCGGTTTCGGCAAGCCGTTACGAGGCCGAGCTTGCCCGCCTGACGCAGGGCAAGTCGGACGACCTTGACGAAGAGATCGCGAAGCTGATGCGCGAACGGAAGACGGAGCAATAGGCGGTAAGTAATTAATGACATCAATTAATGGCATTAATTGTTGGGTGTTCACGATGATAGGAGCCGAAGCAGTCCCGACGGGCAACCGATGGGACTGCTTTTGCGTTGCGGGCAGACGTTATGCAAACGGTCAGGCTAGCGCAACAAAACTTCCGTTAAACCCGTCTTCAAATTGATTGCGTTTACAGCTAAGATAAGAGGTGATTTCTCGTTATAAAGAGAACTTGTTCTTTCATGCTGCTTCTCGTCGCATTCGCCGTCATGACGGCAGGCTGCGGGGAACTGCCTTCCGGCAACGAGCGCAGTATGGCCGCCGCTGGTGGAATCACTCAGTCGTCAGCTCCTATAAACGAACAAGACATTTTGACTGTCCGATTGCAGTGTACGAATGAGTGTACGCGAATGGGGAAACCTCCGTTTACGGAAAAAAGATTTGAAAGTGCCGATGAAATCAACGTCTTTGTACAGGTAATAAACCATTCCCCGAAAATCGAGGGAGACATGGATTACAGTACGTTATTTCTAATGTACCTGACGTTTATAGACGGCACCGAGAAGGTATTTGCCTTGAATGTTAGCGATCTCGAAGGAGCAGTCGGATTGCTTGTGAAAATCCCGGGGAGCAGCGAAGGCTACGCCATCTCGGAAGAATTTCATCGCCAGCTAAGAACGCTTATTTATCATTCCTGATTGCTCGACCTGATTTCCTATCAATTAACCTGCAATACCTATCATGAAAAGGAGGGAGCCGTCAAGAAAATGCGAATCCGTTTCACGCTTGGACTCATCGTACTCGCCATTTCACTGACCAGCTGCGGATCAAGCAAGGACACGCCCGCCGATGCAGATGCAGATGGTCGTCCGACAACCGATTCGTCTGTCACGCAAGGCGATTTTACGTATCGGCTCGTAACCTCGAAACCCGAGTATCAACATGGCGAGCATGTTTCAATATACGCAGAACTGACTTACGTCGGGAACGAGCCAAGCGTTACGATCGATCATTCCGATTCGCCGTTTTATTTCCCGATTCAGGAACGAACGAGGAACTATGCCATCGATTACGCCATTTCTGATGTCGGGGCCAGCACGACGCTCGTTCATGGAGAACCGCTGCGCGGCAGTTTCGATGGAGGCGGCGCGTACGGCGGGGATGACCGTCAAGCCTATAAAGACTTTATCGAGGATTATTGGAAGAACGGATTTCCCAAAGGCTATTATGAGGTAAACGGCTTCGCCGATTTTTCCGTGTCGGGCCAACGGGTGAAGATCGGGACTCGAATCGATTTTATCGTTGGCGATTAATCATGAGAAGAAGGGAGCGTACGCCATGCGCGTGCTGTATGAAGCGGCAGCCGAAGAGGGCCGCGACGGATTCGTCGTGGGGGATGTGAACGAGCTTTACGGAGAAAAGGGGAATTTTCGGGTGCTGCAATTCTCGGATGCGGCCGTGCAGGGAGTAATGGATTTGGACGATCCGCAGCGGGTCGTGTTCGAATATCCGCTGGCGATCGTTCACCTCCTGACGCATAACCGTCCGCGGCTGGAGCGCGTGTTTCAGATCGGACACGGGATCGGAACGATCGCCGGGCACTGCCGGGGCGCGCGCTTCAAGACGGCGGAGATCGACGAACGAATCGTCCGCGCGAGCGAACGCTATTTCGGCTGTTCCGGGGCGTCCGTCGCGATCGGCGACGGACGCCGGATATTGGAGAGCGAGGAAGCGGAGACGTACGACGCGATCGTCATGGATGCCTTCACCGACAGCGGCCTGCCCCGGCATCTTGCGACGGACCGATTCTTCGCGATGGCGGCAAGCAAGCTCGAAGCCGATGGGATGATCGTGTTGAACGTGACGGGCAAAGGGCACGGCGATCGGCAAATCGGGGCTTTGTACGCGACGCTCCGCGAAGCGTTCTCCTGCGTCTCGGCCTTCATGCTGCCCGCGGAACGAGCATCCGAGGCGCGCAACGTGCTGCTTGCCGGACGGAACCGACGGATCGATTGGCGGACGCGCGAGATCGCCGGTTTCATTCCGTTCGAGCCCGTTCCGGGCCATATTATCACGGAGGACCGCGAAGAGTAGCAGGGAAACGGCTGACTTGGGTTTTGAATGCATGCCTGCATGAATGAATGAAAAAGCTCGGGTTGACCGGGGTGCCAAAGACCTGTAAAATTTTGTTAAGCAAATGCTTGGAGGCAATGAACTTCCTTAACGGTTAGGAGATGGTTTTCAATGAATCATCAGCGCGAATGTCCGGTGGAGACGATCATCCAAGTTCTCGGCGGCAAATGGAAACCGATGATTTTATGGCAATTAATCGAATCCAATAAGCGATTCAACGATTTGGAGAAGCACATACCCGATGTTTCGCAAAAAATGCTATCCCAGCATCTGCGGGACTTGGAACATGAGGGCATCATCGATCGAAAGGTCTACCCCACCGTTCCGCCGAAAGTCGAATATTCGCTGAGCGAATACGGCAAAACCTTGATTCCGGTAGCAGAAGTCATGTGCGCCTGGGGAGAAAACCATAACAAGAAGAAATATGAAGCACCTGCTTCGTAAGCTGCTTCATAAGCCGCTTCATATCGGATGGACATAAATATAAGCGCGTCTAACAAAAGCTGCCGAGGGTCGAGACCGGGCAGCTTTTTCTCGTTGTACGGCCGGCAATCCCATGGCTGTGCCAAAGCTTACTTTTAAGTAAGCCCCTTACATTAAAGTGCGTTCTTATCAAGATTCCGATGCGATGCTACGATGGAGTCATTCCAGAGGGAGCACTTAAAAGGAGGAACAAATAATGAACATTATTGTCTTCGGAGCAACGGGCAATACAGGGAGAAGAGCGTTGGAGCTAGGCATGAACATGGGACATGAAATGACGGCATTCGTGCGCAATGCCGACAAATTCTATGAACAGCAAGGCGATCGTTCCGCAAAACCTGCGAAGGTGATCGTGGACGATATCCTTAACCCGGCAAGCGTCGGCGAGGCGCTCTCCCATCAAGACGCCGCTATTATCGCTGCCGGCCATGCCGGTCAAGGAGAGGCGTTCGTTCAGCTCGTGAACGCCATTATAAGCCAGTGCGAACGCAACCCGGATTTCTCCGGCAGGATATGGGTGATGGGGGGAGCCGGCCTGCTCGACATTCCTTACACGGCTCTCATCGGCAACGATTTGCCCGGTTTCCCGCCCGAATACAAGAATCACAACCGGAATTATGACCGGCTGCTGCGGTCCGAGCTCGATTGGTCCATGATGTGTCCGGGAACGATGACGGATTCGATCGGGCTTCCTGCGTCGGCTCAACTCCATGTGACAACGGACGCCTTGCCCCTGACGATTCCGGAGGCGGTGAAGGAATATTCGGAGGCCGATGTAGCCGGTTACTTGTTCGGTCGGTTTCAGGATCTGAACGTTGCTTATGAGGATGTGGTGACATGCATGCTGAACCATATGGAGCTCGGAGGACCTTATTCGAGAAAAAGGGTCGGCCTCGCTTATCGAATTCCGGTTGAAGCTTAGGCTGGGGGGAGTCATTCATGTACACGTACCTGCTCTTCATTCATATTCTCTCGGCAATCATTGCCCTCGCCGCAGTGATAAGCTATCCGATCATCATGAGCGGCGCCCGCACGGCGAGCCAGGCCAGATTCGCGCTCGGCCTGCTGGAGAAACTCGCGATTCTGCCGAAGCTCGGCGGCAGCCTGCTTCTGCTTACGGGACTTGCGCTCGGCTTCATGGAAACCTATCTATTCGGCGAGGGCTGGTATGTGGTCTCCATCGTTGTTTTCGCGATTATACTGGCGATATTGGCGGTCATGGTTCCCGCGGGCATCAAGAAGCAGCTCGGCGTGCTGCAGCTGACGCGGGACGATGCGCTGCCTGATGCGTATAAACTGCTGCGCCGGCGATCCGCCGTGCTCGAAGGCATCGCGAACCTCGCCGCCTTGTTCTCGCTTCTGCTGATGGTGTTTAAACCGTTCTGAAAAGGCCGGTTTCTGAACAAAACAAATAAGCAACCCTGGTCCGGCGGATAACCGGGCTCGGGTTGCTTATTTGCAGTTAACCTCTACTCGTTAATCGTTAGTTTTCAATATAAGCATCGATCGTATTCAAGACCTCGATGAGCTGCCATTGGCGGAACATAATGTCCTGATTGTCATCGTCCGTCTTGTTAGGGATCGCAACGTAGCTGTTCGTCTGCTGGAAAACTTTAAACCCTCTGTAATTTTCGTAGATCGTTCTCATCCTTCCATCTCCCTTGGTGAGTTTGATATCGCTGCTAGGCCAGCTTGCTTAAGGGATTGACGACGTTGATCATCGGGGCTTCCCATCTCATCTCCTGCTGCAGCACCGTCAGAAAGTAGTGATTCATGCCTTCCGAAAGAACGAGAACAGGTTTATCGTATACGGAGGACCGGGGAATCCTGTAGGTACCAAGCCCAGTCTCGCCATGATCGGACGCAGTTTGCCGCGGGCATATGGATAAGACGATTCGCCCGAGCACCTTGAATTGATGACAGGTTTCCGTGAATTCCGCATCCTGCCATTCCAGCAGATTCACCTGGCTCACCCGAAACTCCTTTGACTCGCCTTGCTCGTTTCTCAAGGTCAGCCATTCTAGCGGAAGGTTGGACGGGTTCAGCTCGTAAGCTGCTTTTTCGATCGCTTGCTTCTTCGTACTTGTGATGACGATGCGCGAAATGTGGGCTTCGAAAACGGACTGCATGTTGGACTCTCTTTTTTTCATGTGTAAGGTCTAATTCTCCTTTTAGTCGTATCGTAAAGCATGCGTGTTTTAGGAATAACAGAAGTTTATAAGATTTCGGTTAAAAAGTACGTCGATCTACAGGGGCGAGTCGTCATTTCTTTTGTCGAATTTGTTTTTAGTCTGGTAAATGGTTTATGCAAACTTAATCGTGCAAAATATAATGGGGAGGATATATAATGGAAGGATGATATTCGACTACAAGCTAGGAGGCATCCAGCGGCAATGGACATGGATCTCGAAAATATGCTTTGTTTCTCCGTCTACGCAGCCTCCCGTGAAATCACGCGGCTGTATCGCCCGATCTTGGACAAATTCGACCTGACGTATCCGCAATACCTCGTCTTGGTCGTGTTATGGAAGCATAGGAATACGACGGTAACGGCATTAGGGGACAAGCTGCTGCTCGATACCGGTACGTTAACGCCTTTATTGAAACGACTGCAGGAGGCGGAGCTCATTACCCGCAAACGCTCGATCGACGACGAACGGAAAGTGGAGATCGGCTTGACGGACAAAGGCGCGGCTTTGGAAGCGCAGATGAAGGACGTATCGCGAAATTTGTTCGTAGCGCTTTGCAAATCGGAGGAGAATTACGTTCAGACGCTGTCGGCCGTCCAAGGGCTGCTGAAGGAAGCGCAGCTATTATCTGGGCGCGATTAAGAGCGGTATGCACGATGCGGCTGAGGCTAAGAGAGAGGCGACGTTTGCCTCTCTTTTTGCTTTTTGTCGCGAGTTTCGCCAATCTTCGCTCATCACGCCAACAAGGAGCAATCGGCAGCAGAGGGAATCTATCGCGATTGCTCCTTTTTGGCGCGAGACCGGCTTAAAGCAAATCGGCTACGACTTTCTCCATGTCCGACGGCTTCTCGGCGGACCCGAAGCGTTTCAGCACGTTACCGCTGCGATCGACGAGAAACTTGGTGAAGTTCCATTTGATCGACTTCGAGCCGAGCACGCCGGGCGCGGCTTTCTTCAAATGCCGGAACAACGGATGGGCGTTGTCGCCGTTCACTTCGGTTTTCTCGAAGAGCGGGAAGGAGACGCCGAAGTTGATTTCGCAGAAGCTATGGATATCTTCGTTCGTGCGTTTTTCTCCGCTGCCGAATTGGTTCGTGGGGAATCCTAATATTTCCAGTCCTTCGGGCTTGTACTTGGCATAAAGCTCTTGGAGCTCTTTGTATTGGGAGGCGAACATGCAATTGCTGGCCGTGTTGACGATCAGCAGCACTTTGCCTTCATATTCGCGGAGCGATTTGGCCTCGCCTCTAACCGTTCTGACTTCGAAATCGTAAATGGACATATGCATTCATCCCTTCATGTATGTTGTCTAAAATTATGTTGTGCACTACATATTAAACATACTATGAAGTATATATCGATATTGTATATCGGTCAATTATATTTTGCACAATATAATATGGGGAATGTTGCATGCGGGTCATATGTAATTAACCGCATTAAAAAAGCGACCGTTTTAAGGTCGCTTCGGGAAGAATGAGCTCGTATTTCGTTATTTGATCGTTTTATTAACGAGATTAATATGATCCAGATCCAAGCCGCTTGTGTTGTTGAAGATGAACTCAAGCTGATATTTGCCGCGAACGTAGGTGAGTTTCTTTTGTACGGTTTTGCCTGCTTTAATGAGGACGGATTGATTCGGGGCACCCCAGTGCTGGACAATCATGCGAAGGGAGATGCCGCCAAGATTCGTCTGGCGCTCGACGCTCGTGCCGAAGTAGCGCATTTCGCGTATTTTGTCGAGCTTGTAGTTGAGCGCGTAGCCGGGATGTCCCATTTCGGCATGATAGACGTCGAAGCCGTCGGCATCCTTGGCCGGGGATTCCGCTTTGCCGATGGCTTTGATGACCGTCTCATGCGAGGTCGAGCCGATCGTGAAGCCGTGGAAATTCGGGAACTGGCCTTGAAGAGCCGGCTTGTAAAAGCTCATCAGCGTTTGGAAAGCTTTCATATGCGCGTCCACGGGAGCAGCGGCAGGAGCAGCCGTAGTGGATGCGGCGTAGGATGGGAGAGCTCCGGCGACGGATAAGACCAGCGTTCCCGCAGTCACCGTTGCAATCGCCGTTTTTTTGGCAGACGTATATAAATTCATTTGAATTTCCTCCTCGTTGTGTCGGATCGTGTCCGCTCCATGAAATGTGTTTCACCCTTATCGACGTAAGCGGCGTTGATATGTTGCAGTGATTTACTTTACAATATTTAGTGACCGGCCGAAGGGACGTTGTTGTTTACAAGCTCATCTTACCTTGGACGCGGGTAGGAGGTCGTTACAAAAGAGTGTCGAAAAAGTAACAATAAAGTAACGATGGCACGCGAAAGGAGACCGCAACGATGAACGAGCCATTCCATGCACTCGTG
Source organism: Paenibacillus sacheonensis (assembly GCF_009909195.1). Taxonomy (GTDB): domain Bacteria; phylum Bacillota; class Bacilli; order Paenibacillales; family Paenibacillaceae; genus Paenibacillus_Z; species Paenibacillus_Z sacheonensis. The sequence goes on along the minus strand of NZ_JAAAMU010000007.1, from coordinate 302,963 downwards.
ATCGATAAACAAGCCGACGAGGTTTCGCTGCAGCTTCGACAAGTTACGCTGCAAGACTTGCCGGAGGGAGAAGTCCTGATTCGCACCGAATATTCGAGCGTGAATTATAAAGACAGCCTTGCTTCGATCGCCGACGGCAATATCGTGACGACCTATCCGTTCATTCCCGGCATCGATTTGGCTGGCGTGGTGGTTACGTCTTCGGATGTTCGGTTTCAACCCGGCGACGAGGTGATCGCGACCAGCTACGGAATCGGCGTATCCCATTTTGGAGGTTATAGCGAGTATGCTCGTATACCCGCGGAGTGGATCGTCCCTCTGCCCGAGGGACTGACTGTAAGAGAAGCCATGATTATCGGAACGGCCGGCTTCACGGCTGCATTGTCCGTTCAGCGGCTCGAGGATAACGGCATTACGCCCGGTAAAGGAAAGCTTCTGGTGACGGGAGCGACCGGAGGGGTAGGCAGCTTCGCGATCTCGATTCTCTCTTCGCTCGGCTATGAGGTCGAAGCAAGCACCGGCAAAGCGGCCGAACATGATTATTTGAGAAACCTCGGGGCCGCGGCGATTATTTCGCGAGAAGAACTGTCCGCAGGGAAATCGAAAACGCTGGGCAAGAAAAGATGGGCCGCCGCCGTCGATTCGGTAGGAGGAGATACGCTTGCGGCCGTCTTATCTCAGCTTCATTACGGGGGATCGGCAGCAGCCAGCGGGTTGACGGCAGGGACGAAACTATCGACGACAGTCTTTCCGTTTATTCTAAGAGGCGTCAATTTACTTGGCATCGATTCGGTGGATTGTCCGATGGAAACTCGGTTGAAAACGTGGAATCGGTTGGCCGCCGATTTTAAACCGGCAAGACTCGAACGATTCGTTCAACAAGAAGTGGCGCTTCATCAGCTCCCGGACGTGCTTCCCATTCTATTGCGAGGCGAAGCGCGAGGAAGGATTCTCGTTCGCGTACAGCAGCCGAATTAATTCCGCCGAGCGGTCTTGATCCAATAATGCAACCCTTCCTTGCCATCTGCGACCTTGATGGCAGGGGAGGGTTATTTGCGCGATACGGATAAGCGAATGACAGATAAGGAACACTCAACATAACAACCGTTACCTGCCAACTTATCCACTAAGTTCGCAAAAGGAGTCATTCTATGAGTCAAATCAATGCCGCCGCGGCCGGTTCCAAACGCGAGCTGCGCAAGGTGTTCTGGGCTGCCGGCTTCGGCTGGATGTTCGATGCCATGGACGTCGGTTTGCTGTCCTTCATCCTGGTCGCGCTTCGAAAAGAATGGGGACTGTCTGCGCGGGAGGCCGGCTTGCTCGGTACCGTGAATCTGGTCGGCATGGCCATCGGCGCGGTGTTAGGCGGCTATCTCGCCGATCGTTTCGGCCGGCGGCCCGTTTTCTTGCTCACGCTGGTCGTGTTCGGCGCGTTCAGCTTCGGCAGCGCCTTCGCGAGCGGGTTCGTCCTCATGCTCCTGCTCCGGTTCTTGATGGGCGTCGGACTGGGGGCCGAGCTGCCGGTAGCTTCTACGCTTGTCAGCGAATTCTCGCCGCCCGAAGCGAGAGGCCGGACGGTCGTCCTGCTGGAAAGCTTCTGGGCCGTCGGCTGGATCCTGGCCGCCGTTCTCGCGTATTTCGTCATTCCTCCGTATGGCTGGCGCATCGCGGTTGCCGTCGGCGCGCTGCCGATCCTGCTGGCGTTCTGGATTCGCCGCGAAGTGAAGGAGTCGCCGCAGTTCCGTCGGCAGAAGCAGGAACGGCGGATCCGCATCCGCGAGCTGTTTACCTCCTATAAGCGGGAAACGATCGCGCTGTGGGCGGTTTGGTTCGCCATCGCGTTCTCCTATTACGGCATGTTCCTGTGGCTGCCCTCCGTATTGGTCGACAAAGGCTTCTCCATGATTCAAAGCTTCCGCTACGTACTGATCATGACGCTCGCTCAGCTGCCTGGTTATTTCGTCGCTTCCTATCTCGTGGAGAAATGGGGCCGCAAGGCGACGCTGGCCGTATTTCTCGTCTTCTCCGGCGCGATGGCGCTGGGCTTCGGGTCGAGCGACAGCACCGCGGTGTTGCTGGTCACGGGGGCGCTGCTCTCCTTTTCGAATTTGGGGGCATGGGGGGCGTTGTACGCGTATACGCCCGAGAACTATCCGGCCGCCATCCGGGCCGCGGGATCCGGCTTCGCGGCCGGCTTCGGCCGGCTCGGCAGCGTGGCTGCGCCGTACCTCGTCGGCGTCCTGGTCCAGGCGGACATCGGTTATGCCTCGATATTCGGCGTGTTTGCCGCGGTCCTATTGATCGGGACGGTCATGCTGCTCTTATACGGCGTCGAGACCAAGACCCGACGATCGGATTAGCCAGGACAGGGCAGAGCAGAGCAGGGATGGGCAGGGCAGGGCAGGGCGGGGTCGCACGCGAAAAACCCGTTTGGACGGAATCGTCTCCATCCAAACGGGTTATAAGAAAACGTGCTTGCAGATACGGGGGTCAAAAGAAGAAATCAATGGCCATGCCGATCGCTTTGTTGAGATCGAGCGGCCTTTGAAGCAGCAGGCTCAGCCACAAGACGCATCCGATCGACGTGATCGTCGCGAACAACGCTTTTTCCTTCCTGCCTGCAAGCCCGGCTTGCCCTGATTTCATAATTAGGAAGCCCACGACGAGAAATACCGCGTACAGCAGCAGCAGCCATATCATGCCGTCGCCTCCTTGGTCGAATCGGACCGGCGGCGAAACCAGGACGCGATCAGGAACAGAAGGGGGAAACCGATCCCGAACGGAACGTAGTAGATGAACAAATAATGTTGAACCCACTCCTCGTTATCGACGATATTGGCAAACAACAAGGCGTAGGCCGAGATAACCCAGACGAGCGGATAAGCGACGATGGCGCGATTCTCGATCGCGAACAGCTGGCAGATCGACGATACGGCGCAATAGAACAGCACGCTCAGCTTCACGAACACGAGCATCAGGGCGGTAACGGAGACGATGGCTTCCAGGTGCTCCAGGAAAGTGGAGAATTGCATCTCGCGGAAGATGTTATAGATCGGATAGGTCAAGTGCGAGCTCCGATAGACGCCGAGAATGCCGACGGTAAAGAAGATCGACAGCGAGATCTGGAAGCCCATGAACAGGATTCCGCCCAAAAAGGCCGTTTTCAGCCTCGTGCGCACGAGCGGGAATGCCATCATGAACGCGACGGTCTCCATGAACGGAAACCCGAGCGCGTATTTGGTCTCCGCGAGCGTCGGCCAGAAGTCGAAGTTGACGGGATAATCGAAATGATTCCAATTCCATTCCCTCAGCATGACGGTAAACGGCGTCCAATACGCGATGGTCAGCAAGGGGATGAGAACGACGCTCACCAGCGAGATCGTATCGATGCCTTTGATTACCGCATAAGCGCATACGAGCAGTGCCAAAATATTAAATACGCTAAGCGGCGTCTTCGGCATCAGGTTGATCTGCATGAAGTCGCTCATGTTTCGCGTTACCCAGGCTGAGATCTGGATGAAGAACACGATATAACAGAGGGAGACGAAGCCTCCGACATGCTTGCCCAGCGCACGCCTGGATATTTCGACCAGGGACAGGCCGGGGTACCGGCTTGCGACGTACAGCCAGAACCCTCCCACGGCCAAGCCGAACAATACGCTCCACAGCTGGACGAGCCATGCGAGCTGACTTGCCGAGGAAATGAGTCCGACGGGCAGCAGGATAAACGTCGTCCCCGCGACGAACGCGCTCGTCATGCCGAATAATTGCCATCCGCTTAATTGTAAGGCCTTTTCCATGCTATCTCTCCTTATTGGTAAGGCGTCCTCGTATTGCCGATCAGGACGGCCATGGACTTCACTTCGATCGACACGTCGAAGTCCCGCCATCTTCCGCGTCCTTGCTTGACGTCTCCGATTCCGAGAAGATCCCAATCCTTCTCCCGCCCGAACCGGATGAATTCCTCGGCCTTTTTCTTGTAGGCTTCGTTGAACGACCGTTCGATTTCGTTTAGATTCCGGCCCGAGAGGTGCTTCTTCTGTTCGTTGAATAAGCCCCGAAGCTTGACATGGACCGTGATGCGGAGCCGCGAAGGTCCCCATTTTCGTTTGACCTTGATATCCCTTAACTCCAAGTCCACGATGGAGCCGTTGACGACGATGCTTTCGACGCCCTTGCGGGCATCGCCGTTCAGGACAAAATACAGCTTCTTCATGCTTTGATCGATCTTCCCGACCATTTTCGCATGAACGAATACCGCGCCGTCGGATATTTCGAAGCCGGGATCCGACGCTTGGATATATTCGACCCGGTCAGATAGGGAAGCGGGACGCTTGCCATGGTAATGAAGCATCGGAATGACCGTCGGCCGGCTCAGCGGAATTCCCGCCACGATGTCCTTGACTTGGGTTAGTTTACGGGTGAAACCTGCCGATTTCGCCTGCAGGTCCATCAGCATGCGAAGATTGCGCCCGGGTACCCGGTCAAGCGGCGTGAAGCTCTCCATGATGTTGCGAATCGGCGCGTCGGTAACGACGACATAGACGTTCGTACGCCGATCGGGATTCAATTCGAGATAATTGAAGAGGTCGACCATGCCCGTTCTTGCGAACCTCTCCGTGAATACATAGCATTGGATATGCTGCGTGAACAGCATTCGGGACATGATCTTGCGCGTCTCTTCGTTGAACCGGCCCGGGCTCTCTTCCGAGACGTAATACGTGTAGACGGACGCTTTGGCGGGTCCGGTCTGCCGGGAGGCGCTGCCGGTCGGGTTGATGACCTGGTAATAAGCGACGAGCCGGTTTGTTCCCGGGACGATGTCCACGGAGGCCATATCTACCATCGCCAGCTCGTTAATGTCTTTCATATCCCAACATCCCGTGCAGAGCAGAAGCAAACAGAAGACGAGAAGTCCTTTCACGGGCAGGTCACCTCCCGGACTTTTCCGGCTGAAACAACTTCGGCCGGCGCTTCAGCATCTTCCTCGGGGCGCGTACGAACGTATCCTTCCAATCGGACAGGATGACGGGCGCGAACGGCGCGAAGTACCGGACCCCGAAGGAACGGAGGGAAGCAAGATGGATCATCAGGAAGAACACCCCGCACATGAGCCCGAACAGTCCCAGCACGCCGGCGAGCGTCATGAAGAAGAATTGGACGATCCGCTGCGCGATGCCGAAGCTGTACGTTGGCGATACGAAGTTCGAGATCGCGGTAATCGAGACCACGATGACCATGGCCGCGGAGACGATTCCCGCTTCAACCGCGGCTTGCCCGAGTACGAGCGCGCCTACGATCGAGATCGTCTGCCCGGCTATTCTCGGCATGCGAAGGCCTGCCTCCCGCAGCACCTCGAACGTAACCATCATCAGCGTTGCTTCGATGAACGCAGGGAAAGGTACGCCTTCCCGCTGCGCGGCCAAGTTGGCAAGCAGCAGAGGCGGAAGCAATTCCGGGTGGAAGCTGACGATGGAGATGTACAGCGCCGGAACGAATATGGCGAGCAGGAAAGCGGCCATGCGCAGCCAACGCAGGAGCGTCGCGACGTCGGCGCGCTGGTAGTAGTCTTCGGGAGCGGCGAACGACTGGAAGAACGTCGTCGGTCCCGCCAGCGCGATCGGCGTGCCGTCCGTAATGACCGCCACTTGTCCTTCCAGCAGCTTCGCGGCGATGGCATCCGGCCTCTCGGTCGCGATTAATTGCGGGAACGGCGTCAGCGTCTTGTCCTGGATCCATTCCTCGATGTAGGCGCTCTCCAGAATGCTGTCCGTGTCGATCGCTTGCAGCCGCCTGCGGAATTCGTCCACCAGCTCCGTCGCGGCAATGCCCCGCATATAGGCGAGGCAAACCATCGTTTTCGTTTCGCTCCCGATGACCATGGACTCGAAGACCAGCTTATCGCTCTTCACGCGCTTGCGAACGAGGGAGAGGTTGCGGATCAAGTCCTCCACGAATCCTTCCCGCGGGCCCCTGATCGTCGATTCCGTAGCGGGCTCTTCCACGCTGCGCTGCTCGCGTTTGCACACATCCATCGCGAGCGCTTGCTGCTTCCCCGGAAGAATGATCAGGCAGTGGCCGTCCAGAATCGCCCCGATGCAAGCCTCCAAGCCGTCCTTTTCCTTCATTTGCCCATGGAAAATAGTCGCCGTCAGCCAGGAGAAAGGTTCGAATGAGGCGGAATCTGCAGCCGGCATGCGCGCGGCATGAAGGATCGGGCGGATGATCGTTTCGTCCACGAGCTTCTGATCGGCGATCGACGTCAGGAACAGGCAGGAAACCTCGAACCCGGCCTCCGAACGAAGATGGCGATGCACCACGTCCGGGGAAACGCCAAGCCGTTCCATAATCCGATCGGCGAGATTCTGATCCTGATCTTGACCCTGCTGCTGCTGCTGTGGCATACCGCGATGACCTCCTCCTTCTTCATGCTTCCGTTCAGGATGTCCAATAAGCTGGGCATTCATTCCTGCATGTAGAGGCCGCTGGCAGCATTGGTATCACATGGAAACGGCCGTCAGCCGATTCGGGAACCGTAATCGCAGGCCTTTATTTTAGACGCAGCCCAAGAGGACAAGATGGTAATCGGTGCGCGGAATCATAAGCCTGCAGCGGATGGACGGATAACCGAGGGTAGAGTATCGCATACTAAACCGGTTCGTCGGGCAGAAAAAAATGGTCGATTATTATTCTTTACCGATCGTTCTCATATATGCTATAGTGGCTACGAAACGAACTTTTAATGGTTAATGGAGTCGAAACCGTTCAATCGCTAGCGAATCAGTATGTTCGTCCTGAAGGGTCACATCTAACTATGCCAAAGGAGAGACAAATAATGAAAACGATAGACGCAACAGCCCAGACGGTACCGAACGCTTACGTGGAAGCAGGAGGCGTGCGATATGCGTATCGGAAATTAGGGAAGCCCTCCCGAGTTCCCCTCGTGTTGTTGAACCGTTTTCGCGGGACGATGGACGATTGGGATCCGGCGCTCGTCAACGCGCTCGCGGCCGATCGGACGGTCATCTACTTCGATAATGCCGGTGTCGGCCTCTCGACGGGAGAAGCGCATGATCTCATCGCCGGCATGGCGAATGGCGCCGCGGCGTTCATCGATGCGCTGGAATTGGAGCAGGTCGATCTTCTCGGCTTCTCGATGGGCGGACTCGTGGCGCAGCAGCTGACGGTGGAGCGACCCGGACTCGTGAGGAATCTCGTGCTGGCCGGTACTTCGGGAGCGGGCAAGGAAGACGAACCTACCGTTGCGGAAGCCTTTCAGGTTGCCGTCAAGCCGGTGAACACGGAGGAAGACTTCCTGTATCTCTTCTTCGAAGACTCGGAATCGAGCCAAGCCGCAGGACGGCAGTACTGGTCGCGGCTGCAGGAGCGTCAAGTGGATCGAAGTCCCCTGGTCAAGGCGGCGTCGATCCAGGCGCAAGGAAGCGCGCTCGGCAGCTGGAAGAAGAATTCGGTGTTCGAGCGGCTGAAGGATATCCCGCAGCGCGTGCTGGTGGCGAACGGCAGCCGGGATTTGATGGCGCCTACCTTTAATTCGTTTTTGCTGTATAAACAAATTCCGAACGCGCAGCTAATCCTGTACCCGGATTCCGGACACGGTTTTCTCTTTCAGCATGCGGATGCTTTCGCGGAACACGTTAACCTTTTCCTCCGCTAAGCTGTCGCATGTAGAGAACACTAACGAAGCTGCGATGACCGGAACGCATAGAACGACCAGAACGACTGAATAAGCTTTTTCTACTACAGACGGCAGGGCGTCCGGCGCCTTGCCGTCTTTTTGCGTTTCTAACGCTATTCTCCGTCGCAACGGGTGAAAAGGACCAAAAAAATTTTGGTTGACGAACGAACCCGAAATATATTAACATACAAAAAGTAAGAAACTTTACTTAACGGTATTATATTTATATAACTAACTATTAAATAGAAATGCCGAATAAAACACGAAAGAAGGATCATCATTATGTCTACTGTTTTGTATATCACCGCACACCCGAACGATACTGAAGCTTCCTACAGCCTGACGGTCGGCAAACAATTTCTCGAGGCTTACTCGGCAGCCAATCCGAACGACGAAATCGTCCATCTTGACCTGTTCAAGATGGATATTCCCCGCCTCGATGCCGACGTATTCAGCGCCTGGGGCAAGCTCGGATCCGGCACAGGGTTCGATCAACTGACGAGCGCGGAACAAGCCAAAGTCGCTCGCCTAGGCGAGCTGGTGGATCAATTCGTCGCAGCGGACAAATACGTGTTCGTGAACCCAACGTGGAACTTCTCGTATCCTCCGGTCCTGAAAGCTTACATCGATGCGATCTGCGTGGCGGGCAAAACGTTCAAATATACGGAAAAAGGCCCTATCGGCTTGCTGGACACCAAAAAAGCCGTCCATATTCAAGCGAGCGGAAGCGTACTATCTCCGGGCTCCGCTTACGCGGAAATGGAAATCGGGCATCGCCATTTGGACGTCATCATGAAATTCATCGGCATTCCGACCTTTGAAGCCATCTTCGTAGAAGGCATGGCCGCTGCTTCGGATCAAGCGCGCCAAATCAAAGAAAACGCCATTCAACAAGCTTGGAATTTGGCAAGAACATTTTAAGTCCTAAAGGAGTCATCTCTCATGGTATCATTTCTTAAAAAAATATTCGGTGGCGACAAGAGCAAAGCGCCGGAAAAAGTGCTGTATATAACGGCCCATCCGAACAATCAGGAGACTTCATACAGCATGTCCGTCGGGGCTGCATTTATCGAGACGTACCGTAAAGTTAACCCGAACGATGAAGTCGTTCATCTTGATCTGTATAACTCGGACATTCCGGAAATCGATGCCGATGTGCTGAACGGTTGGAAGAACGCGGGAGAAGGCAAGCCGTTGTCCGCCGCGGAACAAGCCAAATTGGCCCGTTTGAACGAGCTTGTCGATCAATTCGTGGAAGCCGATAAATACGTTTTCGTGAATCCGATCTGGAACTTCTCGTTCCCGCCCGTGTTGAAGGCTTACATCGATGCCGTCTGCGTAGCCGGCAAAACGTTTCAATATGTACCTGGCAAAGGGCCAGTCGGACTACTGGACCGTAAAAAAGCGGTTCATATTCAAGCAAGCGGGAGCGTACTGTCGCCAGGATCGGACTTTGCCGCCTTCGAGATGGGGCATCGGCACCTGAACGTCGTCATGAAATTCCTCGGCGTTCCTTCCCTGGAAGGCATCTTCGTGGAAGGCATGGCCGCGGCCTCCGATCAAGCGCAGACCATCAAAGACAAGACGATCCACAAAGCGCGCGAAATCGCAAAAACATTCTAAATGAATGGGGATCCATCCAATTATCTGCAGCTGACTTCGGTAAAGTGCCGGAGTCGGCTCTTTTTCATTTTCCGGTATTCACGGATGTCTCGTTTACAATAGATTCATACTAAATAAGACCTTCGCGCTGTAACCTTATTTATCCAAAGCCCGTCTACCATGTGAACGAACAAAATCGACTGCATGAGGTGAACGGAATGAAGAAAACATTCAAGATGGTGACCATGACGGCAACGGCGGCAATGATGTTCGCTTTCGCGGGACAAAGCTTCGCGGCAGCTTCGGAATTTAAGGACCTGGGTAACGATGCGGCAAAAGATAAAATCGTATCCCTGCAGCAGCGGGGTCTGATTCAAGGGATCTCGGCCGATCACTTCGCGCCGCGCTCCATCATGACGGAGGCGCAAGGCATTCAACTGATCGTGAACGCATTAAACCTGAACTTGGATTTGGTCCGATTCGTGAAGGAACCTAAGGCATCGGATTATTTCCCCAATGCGAAGGACGATGCCTGGTACGCGAACGCGCTGATCGTTGCGGCGGTCAACGGACTCGACCTTCCAAGAGAGCTGAATCCGAATCAGCTGTTGACCCGGGAGGAATTCACGCATGAGCTGATTCACGCGATCGAGGTAACCGGCAAGCTGCCGATGATCAAACCTGTCGTCGTCGAGATCGCCGATCAAGACCAAATCAACGTCGACTATTCCGGTTCGATCATGCGGGCGCTGAACTACGGCATCCTTCAACTAGGGAAGGACGGAAAAGTGAATCCAAAATCGATTATCGCCCGTTCGGAAGCGGCCGAAGAGATCTATAATGCCCTCGAATACTTAAACGCCCACGCTGTATCGGCCGACGAGAACGGCAAAGTAACCGTCTCGCAAGGCGTGAAATTGATCGCGGACGCGACAGGCGTAACGCCGGCACTGACCGCGGACACCGATTCGAATGCCGCGTTGACGCGCGAGACGTTTACGACGCTGCTCGTGCAAGCCATGGAGAAGGCCGGCAAGCTGCCGATGATCAACATCGTCCCGACGGACATCAAGGACGCGGACCAAATCGACGTCGTCAATTCCGGCGCCATCCAACGCGCGCTCAAATACGGCATCGTGAAATTGAATGCCGAAGGCAGCTTCGAGCCGAAGGCCGAACTGACGCTTGCGCAAGCCAAGGAAGCCGTCGATAACGCCGTCGCTTACCTGAAGGCGCACCCTGCGCCGGCCGATCTCAACGACGCGCCGGCAGCCGAATAAAATCGTCAACGGCTGTTCGGGAACAATGAAGAAGAATAGATGAAGAAGTTCGAGAACAGATGAAGAAGTTCTATATTAGATGAACAAGTTCAAGAATAGATGAAGAGTTAACGCAGGCTGTCGGTCAATCCGACGGCCTTTTTGCTGCCGCGGAAGCAAACAAGACGCCACGGATATCCCTATACTTGCATCCGGGAGTTATCGCATTTTTTTGAGTTTTCAGATACAAAGTGATGCGTTCTACGGCGTTAGTGATACAAATCGTAGTATTGCCCGTTAAAAAGCTGATGATTGACTGCTGTAAAGGCTTATATGCAGCGCTATGATGGGAAGGACGGGCACCCGCCGGATGGCCGCAGTCGATATTCGTCATGGAAGGAGGGGATCGGCGCCAGTATGCTTCTTTGTTTGTCGGAGTGACCCGGAACCGTCAATCGGAATCCGGGAGTTCCACCAACGACGACTGCCCGAGGACGCTTGAACACGATGAACGCGGGCACGGGCCGCAACCGCTTTTTCGCATCGGCCATGCCTGGATACGACGCATTCGAGCAGGCAAATTCAATACAAGGAGCGAGTACGGAAGGAATGAAGACCTACGGGAAACCACTCAAACGAACGATGCTCGGACTGGTAAGCATCGCATTGGCTGCTTCCTTATTCAGCGCGAGCGCGTTCGCGGCGCAGGACAGCGGCGTAACGGACATCGACTTGACGGGCGCCGCGGCTTGGGCGTCCAGCGAAACCGGCGGCGGCTGGAACGAAGGGCCTGCCAACGCCATCGACGACAATATATATACGAAGTGGGCGACCAGCACGACGGAATCGATGCCGCAATCGCTCGTCATCGACTTAGGCGCGGCGTATGACGGCGTTTCGGAGCTGCGTTATTTTCTGGGCGACTACGAATGGACCGGCCGTATCATGAACCACGAGATCTGGGTCAGCACCGATAACGTCGGCTGGACCAAGGCTTATGAGGGCGAATGGCCTAACGCCGCCGGCCAATGGCGAACGGACGATTTCGCTCCCGTGACGGCCCGTTACGTGAAGCTCGTGGCCGTTTCCGCCGGACAAAATGAATCCGACCCTTCGTCGCGCGCATCCGCCACGGAAATCAAGATCGCCTATTCTTCCGACGCGCCGCCCGCCGCGGAGCAGCTGACCGGCACGCTGTCAGCGCCAGCGACGGCCGGGCCCGGCCAGTCGATTGACGCGTCCATCGGCGTCGCGGGCGTGAATCAGGCGTTCGCGGTCGGCGATCTGACGGTCAGCTACGATCCGTCGCGCCTTGAATTCGCCACGACCGCGGACGAGAACGGCAATTTGAGCCTGGCCGAGAACGCGTACGCGTCGCTGCGTGACGGCATCGCCGTAGTCGGCAGCGCCGTCAAGCCGGCGCTAGGGCAGGTTCGCTTGCTGCTCGCCAAAACCGGCAGCCAGGATATCTCGACCGACGGCGCCCTCTTGCAGCTGCACGGCAAGGTGAAGGCGGATGCGACGGTCGGTTCGGCTGCGCTTTCCGTGCTGTCCTTGTCGCTGACGAAAGACGAAGTCACGGTCTCCGCCGACGTTACGGCCGCTTCGTTAAGCATCGCGATCAGCATCGACAGCCATGCGCTCCGCACGGCGATCGATGCCGCTCAAGCGAAGCATGACGCGGCTGTCGAGGGTTCCGGCGTCGGGCAATATCTGCCGGGGGCCAAAGCGGCGCTGCAAACCGCGATCGACAGCGCTTCGGCGGTGCTCCGCAATGCGTCCGCGACGCAGCTGCAAATCAACGATGCCGCGGCGGCGCTCGCGGCCGCGGTGAGCGAGTTCGACGGCAAGCTCGTCGTCGCGCCTGCCGACAGGACTGCACTGACAGCGGCGATCAGCGCCGCGCAGTCTAAGCATGATGCAGCCGTCGAAGGCACGAAGATCGGCAAGTACGCAGCCGGCGCGAAAGCGGCGCTGCAAGCCGCGATCGATGCCGCCGGCGCGGTCAATGCCGGCACCAAGCCTTCGCAGGCTCAGGTCGATCAGGCGACAAGCGCCTTGAACGCGGCGGTGCAGACGTTCCTGACGAAGCTGATCACGCTCATTCCGGGTGAAACGAGCGTGACCATCAAGGACCTCATGCTGCTCATCAAGCATTTCGGCATCGCGTCGACGGACGAAGACTGGTCCGCAGTCGCGGCAGCCGACGTGTTCGACAACGGCGAGATCACGATTCAGACGCTTGCCGCGGTCGCTCGCCTCATTCTGGACGAATGGCTCGCGCAGTAGGCACCGTAAAGAAAACGATCGAATCATGTATAATCGGCCTCCCTGGATGGAGATCATAGGGGAGTCAATGGTTCTGCCGAAGAACGTTGACATGAAGATAGGGGGCGGTAGACATTTTCGAATGTCTACCGTCTTTTCGTTGTTGTCAGCATCCGTTCATTGACTTATACACGTTATAGAATACAATTCGCTATGCTCGAAATCGCAAAAAAACACCTTCAAGCCGTCTCCGCGCATGGAAGCGCGGGAGCTGCGTTGAAGGTGTTATTCGTATTTCCCGCGCAATCGAAACGGCCTTACCAAGCGGTCGCTCCGCCGTCGACGGCGTAATTGACTCCCGTGATGTAAGCGGCGCGGTCCGAAGCGAGGAATGCTGCGAGCTCCACGAGCTCGTCGGGTTGACCGAAGCGCTTGAGAAGCGTCTTCTTCGTAATCGCCTCGCGCATGGCTTGATTGTCGCCCAAGTCGCGGTCGCTGGCCGGGGTCAGGAACGGTCCGGGACTGATCGCCACCGCGCGAATGCCATGCGGCGCGCCTTCCAAAGCCAGCTGCCGGGTCATGGCGATGACGCCCCCTTTCGCCGCGGCATGTCCGACCATCGGAGGAATCTCTCCGGCGATCATGCCGGAGATCGACGCGACGTTCAAGATGACGCCGCCTCCGCGCTGGACCAGATGCGGCCACGCGTATTTCGATACGAAGAACGGAATATCGAGTTCGCCCGCGATGGTCCTGCGCCAATCCTCGATCGAAAAATCAGGCATCGGTCCGAATTTTTGAATAGCCGCGTTATTATAGATCACGTCGAGCCCGCCGTAGACTACGGCTGCCTCCTCGACGAGCTTCCTGGCCTGTTCGTGGTCGGTCAGATCGATCGGCGCGATGCCCGTCATTTCGCCTCCGGCGCCGCGCACGAGCTCGACCGTCTCGTTGTTGGCCTCGACGTTGATATCGCTGCCGACGACTTTCGCGCCTTCCCGGGCGAAGGTCAGTGCCGCTTCGCGTCCGAGCCCTCCGCCGGTACCCGTTATGAGCGCGATTTTGTTATCCAGGATTCCCATGGTTACTGCCTCCTTGGTGTACGGAATGTCCGGTCATGCCAGTAGTATGGTCCCCAGCTTTCCAATCGAATCATGAAGCAAAGGCCGCTCGGTTAAATCAAACCTACGATGACGAACGCGATAATGCCCATCAGCACGATCATGAACGTTTCCTTCATGCCGTCTCTCGCCCGCAGGTGGGCGAACGTTCCGCCGATTGCGGTCACGCCGATCACGAGCGCTCCGGCCATCGTATAATCCGTATTCCAATATCCCGCGATCAAGAGCGCCGCGCCCGCAAGCTCGACGATACCGGTTATCCCGCGGAACCATTGCGGCAATCGCAAATGCTCGAATGTATCTTTCTGCGCTTTCGCGCCGGATACCTTTCCTAAACCCGCCATGACGAACATCGCCGCCAATAACCCTTGCAAAATCCAAATCAAAACATCCATGACTGCCTTCCCCCTTGTGTGTTCTACACCTTTCGCTTACGCAACAGGTGTTGTATAATCGAGTTTATGCGATCGTCATTCCGAACACAATCGTTAGTTTTCGAGTTTTGTGGCTTAGGCAACGTTCTTGACGGAATGTCGTTCTACTCGAAAGGGGAGCAGGAAGATGGAAACGGAAGCGAAAGTAGATCCGAGAATCATGCGGACGAGGAAGCTGATCGTCGATGCTTTCGAAGGGCTGCTGCATGGCAATGATTTCAAAAGCACCTCGATCAAAGACATTACGGATGCCGCGACCGTGAACCGGGCCACGTTTTACGCGCATTTCGCGGATAAATACGAATTGCTGGATGCCGTCCTCACCGACTATCTCGTCAAGAACGTCCGAGACAGCCTGCAATGTCACGCCCAATTGGACGAAGACTCGGTCGCCAAAGTGTTCCTCGCGATCGCCAAGTTTCAGAAAGACTTGAGCGTAACCTGCAAAAGAAGCTACGAGTCCATTCGTCCGATGGCCGAAAACAAGATCAAAGAAGAGCTGAAAACGGTGTTCTACCACCTGATCGTCAAGCAGGACCCGGAATCGGAAAGGGAACAAGCGCCGATCTGGTCGGTTCTTCTCAGCTGGCAAATTTACGGCGCTTGCTTGGACTGGCAATCGAACAGCTCGCTTACGGCGGAGGACTATATCGAGAAAGCGATGCCTTTCCTGTTCAAAGGGATGGGTGCTTTAAAGATCTAAGAGCTTCATAAACGCCGCCGAAGGCAGCATTGAATAAACGATTATCTTTAACCGGATGACCGTGTATTCGATGCTGCTTTTCGGCGTTATCGGCGGGGCCGGCCTGCCAGGACTGGCGGGATAAACCAAGGGAGTAGCAGGCATACTAGCCATGACCAAAAGGAGGGATTTGCCATGCACACTTGGCAGCGAGGCATCGGCGTCACGATGCTGTCCGCGGCGATTCTGCTCGCGGGTACGGCATGCGGCGCGAAGAATAACGACAATGAAGCGAATACCGGCAATAACGCCGGGAGCAATGCGGGCGCAGGCACGGGCAATACGAACGGCGGCGGCAATACGGGCTCCGCTTCCGGCGATGCGCTGGCGGCGATCAAGTCGGCCGGCGAAATCACGATCGGCACGGAAGGCGCCTATGCGCCGTTCAGCTTCCACGACAAGAGCGGCAAGCTCACGGGATTCGACGTGGACGTCGCGCAAGAGGTCGCCAAGCGGCTCGGAGTCAAAGCTGCGTTCATGGAGACCAAATGGGACGGCATGCTCGCCGGCCTGGACGCGAAGCGCTTCGACATGGTCGCCAACGAAGTCACGATCCGGGACGACCGGAAGGCAAAGTACGATTTCTCGGAGCCCTATATTCTCTCGAAGGCCGTGCTGATCGTGAAGGCGAACAATTCGACCATCAAGAGCCTGGCGGATCTGAAAGGCAAGAAGTCCGGTCAATCGCTCACCAGCGATCTCGGCGACATCGCCAAAGCGAACGGCGCGCAGCTCGTCGCGGTCGACGGGTTCAACCAAGCGATCGATCTGCTCACGTCGGGCCGGATCGACGCGACCATCAACGACAAGCTGTCCTATCTGGACTTGAAGAAGGCGCGTCCCGACGTGCCGATCAAAGTGGTGGCGGAGACGGACAACGTGTCGCAGAGCGGCATGTTATTCCGCAAGGGAAGCACGGAGCTCGTCGATGCTGTCAACAAGGCGCTCGCGGATATGAAGGCGGACGGCAGGTACTTGGAAATATCCAACACTTATTTCGGCGAGGATGTCTCGAAGTAAAGAAGGCGGGTAGCACACCATGGGCGAAACCACGAACCTGGATATATTCACCGATTCATTCCTGCCGCTGCTGAAAGCGGGCATTGCGTTTACCGTGCCGCTCACGCTGATATCGTTCGCGCTCGGGCTGGTGCTGGCGATGCTGACGGCCCTCGCGCGGCTGTCGGATCTGCGTCCGCTGGCATGGGCGGCGGGCTTCTATATCTGGATCATCCGCGGAACGCCTCTGCTGGTCCAGCTGTTCATTATTTTCTACGGGCTTCCGAGCCTCGGCATTCTGATCGACGCGTTCCCGGCCGCCGTCATCGGCTTCTCGCTCAGCGTCGGCGCTTACGGCTCGGAGATCATTCGCGCGTCGATCGTGTCGATTCCGAAAGGACAATGGGAAGCGGCTTATTCGCTCGGGGAGACGAGACTCCAGGCGCTGCGACGGATTATCCTGCCCCAGGCAGCGCGCGTCTCCGTGCCGCCGCTGTCCAATTCGTTCATCTCGCTGGTGAAGGACACGTCGCTGGCCGCGACGCTGACGGTCACGGAGCTCTTCCAGAAAGGGCAGCAGATCACGGCGGCCGTATACAAGCCATTGTTGATCTACAGCGAGGTCGCGCTGATCTATCTCATATTCTGCACGGTGCTGGCGCTGCTGCAGCGGCAGCTGGAACGGTATTTCGACCGTTATTCCACGGTATGACGAGGGATCATGGCTTTCATTGTAACCGTTCATGAAAGGGAGGAGGCTGCGTACGTATGATCGAAGTCCGCGAGTTAACCAAATCGTTCGGCGGCACGTCCGTGCTTCGCGGCATCGATCTGACGCTGGAGCAAGGCCAGGTCCTCGTCGTGATCGGGCCGTCGGGCTCGGGTAAATCGACGCTGCTGCGCTGCTTGAACGCGCTGGAGGTTCCGACCTCGGGCACGGTCACGATCGGGAGGGCGCGGGTAGAATTCCGGCCGAACGAGAAGCCGCGGAAGAAGGACGTGCTCGCGCTGCGCCGCCAGTCGGGGATGGTCTTTCAGGCCTATCATTTGTTTCCGCATTTCACGGCGCTTCAGAACGTGATGGAAGGACAAGTCACGGTGCGGCGCCGGCCGAAGAACGAAGCGCGGGCGAAGGCGCTGCAGCTGCTCGCGAAGGTCGGATTGGAAGACAGGGCGGACGCTTACCCGCATCAGCTCTCCGGCGGCCAGCAGCAGCGGGTCGGGATCGCAAGGGCGATGTCGATCGATCCGGAGCTGCTGCTGTTCGACGAGCCGACGTCGGCGCTCGATCCCGAGCTCGTGCGCGAGGTGCTGAAGGTCATCCGCGAGCTGGCGGAAGAGGGGCGGACGATGATGATCGTCACGCACGAGATGAAGTTCGCCCGCGAAGTGGCGGACCGAATCGTGCTGCTCGACGGCGGCGTCATCGTGGAGGAGGGGCCGCCGGATCAGCTATTCGGTCAGCCCCGGGAGGCGCGTACCCGGCAGTTCCTCTCGTTGTTAATGGAACGAAGCCTGGTCTAAGGCAGCGGGCGGCGTTGTGCCGTTCGTAATCCAGGCGGATACGGCGGTATCCGTCTTCAGGGCGGTCCTGCTAATGAGCATGGCATCTTCCTCGCCCGCATACAACTAGCCATAGAGCCGGTTAATGCGGGGGTGTGCCTATGATCAAGAAGCCGAATTTCCTTCTCGTGATCGTCGATGAGGAGCGGTATCCGCCTGTCTACGAGAACGCCGAACTTACGTCGTGGCGGGCTGCGAATCTTCCTGCCCATGAACGATTGCGCGCGAATGGCATTGAACTGCGCCGTCATTATATCGGCAGCGCAGCCTGCTGTCCGAGCCGGGCGACGCTGTTCACCGGCCAGTATCCCTCGCTTCACGGCGTCTCGCAAACGACCGGAATCGCGAAGCAGGCTTTCGATTCCGACATGTACTGGCTGCCGCCAAACACGGTGCCCACGATGGGGAATTATTTTCGCGAGGCAGGGTACCAGACCTACTACAAGGGCAAATGGCATATCTCGCATGAAGATCTTACGGTTCCGGGAACGCACGACAGCACGCCCAGCTATCATCCTTCGACCGGCATGCCGGATCCGCCGGCGGAACGGCGTTATTTGAACGCCAATCCGTTAGATGCATACGGATTCTCGTCCTGGATCGGGCCCGAGCCGCATGGCCGCAACCCGCGCGATTCCGGTTCCTCCGCCGCCAAGGGCTTGAGCGGGAGGGATGTCGCCTACGGCAGCGAGGCCGCGGAGTTGATCGAAGCGTTGGACCGGCAAAAGCAAGCCGCATCGGATGTGCCGCCATGGCTCGTCGTCGCTTCCTTCGTGAATCCGCACGATATTACCTTGTACGGCAATTTGACCGCCCATCTGCCGGGCCTATTTCATTTCCAGGTCGATCCGATGCCGGAAGTGCCTCCCCCGCCTACGTTCGATGAAACGCTTGATTCAAAGCCCAGCTGCCAGTCCAGCTATAGGGATACGTATGCCAAGGCCATACAGCCGATCGGAGACGGGCCGTTTTATCGCAAGCTGTACTTTCAATTGCAAAAAAATGCCGATCGGCAAATCCTGAAGGTATTGGAAACACTCGATCGCTCTTCGTTCGGCGACGATACGATCGTTATTTTCACGTCCGATCACGGCGATCTGCTTGGGGCACACGGCAATCTGCATCAGAAAATGTATTGTGCTTATGAAGAAGTGCTGCACGTGCCCGTCTTCATCAGCAACAAACGGCTCTTTCCACCCGGGCAGAGCGTGTCTGCGTTAACCTCCCACGTGGACCTTCTGCCGACGATGCTTGGATTGGCGGATGCGGACATTCCCGGGATTCAATGCCGGCTGCAAAGCCGCTTCAGCGAAGTGCGCCCATTGGTCGGACGCGATCTGAAGTCCTGCCTGCTCGGCCGAGAAGGGCTGGAGGGAAGCGAGGGAGACGACAGGTCCGGGGAGCCGGTATATTTCATGACCGATGACGATATGACCCGCGGCCAGCATCAGATCAATCCGGTAGGAAAGGCGTATGACGCGGTCGTGCAGCCGAATCATATCGAGACCGTGATCGCCGATCTCCCCGGGCATCATGGAAGCCGCTCTGCAGAGCAATGGAAATACGCCCGTTACTTCGATAACGATCAGTTCTGGAGCGAGCCGGGATTGCGGGACATCACGATCCGGTTATTCGGCGATAGCTGCGCGGTCCCTAACGAAGGCGGGGTTGTCGGCAGCGAAGTTAGATGCAAAACCGTTCCGGTTCCCGAACAATTCGAGTTATACAACCTGACCGAGGATCCGATGGAAACCCGTAATCTCGCTCATCCAGCATGGGCCACGCCGCAATCGGAGCAGGTGCGCCTGCAGATGGTTCGTTTATTAGAGGAGCAGCGAAGCCGGAAGCGGCTGAGACCGGGACGCACCGCGCCGTTACGCCGATAGCCGTCATCCGTGGCATGAACGTGATCACGAACGACATCAACGACATATAGATGGAAAGCAAAGAAGGGCCGCAATTTCTGCGGCCCTTCTTTGAGCTCTATTTGAGGTCTATTTGAGGTCTATTTGAGGTCTATTGAAACCGCTCCTTATAAAGCGTGCAGCAAGCGGCGGGAGCTGCCAACCGTTCTTCGTGAACGCAGGTTGAACGCCTAACGGTTGTCAGCGCTGCTAAGCTTCAAAACTTAGGGCTTTATAAACGCTAACGATTATAACGGTCGATATTTGAGCGGATTGGGGCTGATTTGCGCGGGAAATCTCGCAATAAGCCTCCTGGCAATCATTAGCGATTTGAAATGGGCATTATGAGCCGATTAAGCCTCCGTACAACCGTTAGCCGAAAAGTGATTCGCGTCACTATCGCGAGCGTGACGATACGTTCTTGCTTCGGCAATCAGCCGCCCGAACGCGTTCCGCGATTTTGAATTACCTCGCCTTTCCGGGAAGGGCTGCGATTTCTGCGGTCCTTCTCGTTGTTGATGCCGATCGTTCCTTATAGAATCGCGCGATTGAATTTCTCGGCCAGCTTCTCGATAATCGGTTGGATGTCGGCATCGTTCACAAGCGGCGCTTTATCGGCGCTGAACAGCTGCACCTTTTTGAACCGATAGTAGTCGAGCAGGACGTCTTGAATCGACATGTTGTGGTTGAGCAAGTATTTAACGCTCGTAATTTCGCGCAGCAAGAGCTCGTCCTGCAGCAAAATAAACGATTCGTTGATGTGGTTGAACATGCCCTTGTCTTTCCCGAGCCGATAGAAGCGGAGCGAATGTCGATCGCGCTTCTGAAGCGTGCTTTTGAGCAGGTTATACTGCTCGGGGTAGGCGGATTTCAAATCGTCCATAAACGCGGCGGTAATGTACTGGACGAGCGATACCGATTGTTCGAACAGCTTCTGGAACCAGACGGCGAAGAACGCTTCGTCTTCATCGTCGCCATGCGCTTCCAGCCTCTCTATGAAATCCACGATAATTCGAACGACGCCGGATATTACATCTTCCTTCGAGGAAAAATGCTTGTACATGGTCGCCCGGCTAACGTCCATATGTTTGGCGATATCGTCCATCCGTAATTGCTGAAAGCCGTCTTTGATGACGGACACGATCAATTTTTTTAACAGTTTCGTTTTGGCGTCTTGCTGCGAAGTTGTCGAGGAAACATCCATGTCAAACTCTCCTACGAATCGTATTTCTCCATTATACACGACAAGAAGAGCGGTATAAACAACATTTACAAAATAGACGTTTTAAACGTTTTTTGTATATTTTATATTCGGGGTGTGTTATTCTGAGATCGTCCATTAAATAGGAACAACATTAATTCTGGGAGGAACCTCATCATGACAGCTAACAATGAATACCGCATTACGCCGCAAACGCCGATCTCGTCGGGCTTCGGTGCGAATACGACCGCTCTGGAGGTCGTGAAGGGCAGCGATCTTCAAGGCAAGATCGCCATCGTGACAGGCGGGCATTCCGGTATCGGTCTCGAGACGACCCGCGCGCTCGCGGCGGCAGGCGCCGTTGTCGTGGTAGCGGCTCGTTCTCCCGAGCAAGCCGGTCCCGCGCTCGCCGGTATCGCCGGGACGGAAGTAGAGAAGCTCGATCTGAGCGATCCTGCGTCGATCGACGCCTTCGCGCGGCGTTTCCTTGCAACCGGCAGACCGCTTCACTTCTTGATCGCCAATGCGGGCATCATGGCTCCGCCGCTGGCTCGCGACGCTCGCGGCTATGAATCGCAGTTCGCAACCAATCATTTGGGTCATTTTCAATTGACCTTGCGGTTATGGCCGGCACTGAAGCAAGCCGAGAGCGCCAGGGTCGTATCCCTTTCCTCGGCAGGCGTTCGTTTCGGCGGCGTCGACTTCGAAGATCCTAACTTCGAGAAGCGCGATTATGACAAATGGAAAGCCTACGGACAATCCAAGACGGCCAACGCTTTGTTTGCGGTAGGGCTGGATAAGCGCGGTTATGCGGACGGAATTCGCGCGTTCTCCGTGCATCCGGGCCGAATCGATACGGAACTCGCCCGTTTCTTATCCGAGCAGGAGCGCGGTGTCGGCGGCGTATTCAAAACTACGGCGCAGGGTGCGGCGACAAGCGTATGGTGCGCGACCAGCCCGCAGCTGGATGGCAAAGGCGGCGTATATTGCTTGGACTGCGACATCGCCGAGATCGTTCAAGGCTTCAAGATGGGGGATATGAGCCAGCAGTATCATGGCGTACTGCCTTGGGCCGTCGATGCCGGCATGGCGGAACGCCTGTGGATCCTGAGCGAGAACATGACCGGCGTGAAGCTTGAAGCCTAAGCGGGCGCGCATGCCGCATATGGCGCGATAACGGACTGTCCGTTTCCGCGCGAAGGCTTATAATGGAGGGAGTTGTCGAATAGACAAGAATTCGGTTGGGCAGGAGGACACGAGGATGAATACGAAAGCGAACGCGTGGTACGCCAAGGCGCCGTTTCAGTTCGAGCTGCGCGAAGGCGAGCTGGGGGAGATCGGCGAGGACGAGGTTCTGATTCGCATCAAAGCCTGCGGGATTTGCGGAACGGACATGACGAGCGTAAAATCGGCCGCAGCCGATTGGGAAGCGATCGGGCACGAAGTCGCGGGCATCGTCGTTCGCAAAGGCGCGCGCGTCAGCCATGTTGCGGAAGGTGCCTCGGTAACGCTGGAGACGAGCACGTTTTGCAGGACATGCGAATGGTGCCGGGACGGCCGCTATGATCTATGCAACAAAGGGCCGAGCTTTTGGGGCCGGAATTTCTCCATGGGCTTCGCCGATTATATCGTCGCGCCGAAGGAGGTCGTCGTTCCGTTCGAGGGGCTGTCCTTCGCGGTCGCGTCGCTCGTGGAGCCGCTCGGCGTCGCAGTCGACTTGACGGAGACGGTGGACATTCGCATGGGCGACGACGTGCTGGTACTTGGTCTTGGCCCCATTGGCTTGATGGCGCTTCGTCTCGCGAAGCTACGCGGCGCTCGCAAAATCTACGCCGCGGCCCGTTCCCATTCCGTCAAGCGCATCGAGACGGCGCTCGCATTCGGGGCAGACGAAATCATCTATACGGATAAGACGCCGCTCGAGACGTACGATTTCGACCGCGGCGGCGTGGACCGGGTGCTCGTCTCGGCGCCGCCGTCGACGATTCCGTCGGCGTTCAAGGCGGCGAGGACGGGCGGCGTGATCGGGTTCATCGGCATCGAATACGGTGCCGGCGCCGACATCGCGTTCGACGCCAACGAGTTCCATTTCAAGAAGCTGCAGCTGCGGGCGTCGCACGCCACGCCGGCGCTGTTCTTCCCGAAGTGCATCGAGCTGCTGAAATCGGGAGCGGTCGACGGCGATGCGCTGATCTCGCATACGTTCGCGCTGGACGCATTCCCGGACGCGATGAAGGCCTTGCGCGACGATCGCGGATCCGCGGTCAAGATGGTCATGGTGAACGACTAGAGAATCGATCGGTCGAGTTCAAGAGGCCGGCAGTACCATCCGAACCGGCGTTTAGAATGACCTGAATTGTCTAATGGCTGCAAGGATACAAGTCAATGTAAGGTTAGAGGCAGGATTGAAACAGAAAACCAGCCACCATGAATAGGGATGGCTGGTTTTTGTTTTGCAGACTCGATCATGCTCATGTCATTAATCTGGCTTAGGTCCACCGCGCCGCCCACAGCTTCATCTCTTTGAGTACCTTATGCAAGTCCATGCCTTTCGGCGTAAGCGTGTATTCGACCGTCACCGGCACGGTAGGAAACACATGGCGTTCCAGCGCGCCTTGATTCTCCAGATGGCGCAGCGTGCTTGTCAGCGCGCGCGGACTGACGTTCGGAATGAGGCGCTGCAATTCACCGAATCGCTTGGTGCCGCCGAAGAGCTCGCGGATGATTAAAAAGGCCCATTTTCCGCCTAGCACATCCAACGTCTTCTCGATGTTGCATTCGATCTGGTCCGGTACCTTAGGGATGTAACTGTTCGTTTTGCCTGTCATTTTCGCGCTTCGCTCCCCGCTGTTTACGATTGAACCTTACTTTACAAAAGTATAGCAAGTATATCTTCTATAATATAGTGAATAAAATTTCACTTCTTTAAAACCGATATAAACTATTTTATGATGAAGGGGTCTTCTCGTAAAGAGGATACGAAATCAGCTTAGGAGGGATTTCTTCATGAAATACAGAAAATTAGGCGGGACAGGCCTTAAAGTGAGCGAAATAAGCCTGGGCAGCTGGCTAACATACGGCGGCTACGTCGAACGTGAAAATGCCGTCAATTCCATCAAAGCAGCATACGAGCTCGGCATCAACTTCTTCGACACGGCGAACGTTTACGAACGGGGCGCGGCCGAGGAGCTGGTCGGGGAAGCGCTAAGAGCCTATCCGCGCGAATCGTACGTACTGGCGACCAAGGTTTTCGGGCAGATGGGTGACGGACCGAACGATCGCGGGCTGTCCCGCAAGCATATCTTCGAACAGGCCAATGCCAGCCTCAAACGGCTCGGTCATGATTACGTGGATATCTATTACTGTCACCGCTACGACCAAGAAACGCCGCTCGAAGAGACGCTCCGCGCGTTGGACGATTTGGTCCGGCAGGGTAAGGTGCTGTACGTCGGCGTCAGCGAATGGCAGGCCTCGCAAATGGCGGAAGCGCTTGGCGTCGCGGACCGCTTCCTGCTGGACCGCATCGTCGTGAACCAGCCCATCTACAACATGTTCGAGCGTTATATCGAGAAGGAAGTCATTCCGCTGGGCGAACGTTCCGGCATCGGACAAGTCGTATTTTCGCCGCTTGCGCAAGGGTTGTTGACCGGTAAATACACGTCAACCGCCGACATTCCGGCCGATAGCCGCGCCGCCAAGCTGGACTGGATGCACAAAGCCATCACCGAAGAGAAGATCGGGAAGGTCCGCAAGCTGGAAGGCATCGCGCAGGAGCTGAACGTTTCGGTCGGAAATCTGGCTCTTGCATGGATTCTTCGGCAACCCAATGTCGCAAGCGCGCTTATCGGGGCAAGCCGTCCGGAGCAAGTGACAGAGAACGCCAAAGCATCGGGAATCGAGCTCAACGAAGACATCATTAACCGGATCGAAGAGATATTGGCGAATTAATCCGGCTTTGAGGATCGGGCTCAGGCTTACGAACGGAACGGAAAATGGCCGAATGCGCCGAACAGATCTTTTGGAAACGGGCGGATTCTATTAATCGCGATCGGGAGGAATAAGACATGGACTATGCCTATCTAGGAAAATCCGGACTGAAGGTCAGCCGATTATGTTTGGGCACGATGAATTTCGGACCCGAAACAGACGAGAAGGAATCGTTCAGGATCATGGACGCCGCGTTGGATGCCGGAGTGACTTTTTTCGATACCGCCAACGTTTACGGCGGTCAGGGAAACAAAGGAAGAACCGAGGAAATCATCGGACGCTGGTTCGCGCAGGGCGGCGGCCGTAGGGAAAAGGTGGTTTTGGCGACCAAGGTATACGGCGAAATGGAAAATCCGTTGGACGGTCCCAACCAATCGCGGGGATTGTCCGCTTACAAAATTCGCCGCCACCTGGAAGAATCGCTGCGCCGCTTGAACACCGATCATATCGAACTCTATCAAATGCACCATGTGGATCGCAACGTAAGCTGGGACGAGCTTTGGGAAGCTTTCCAAGTGCATGTGAATCAGGGGAAAATCGGTTATGTGGGATCCAGCAATTTTGCCGGAAGAGACTTGGTGAAAGCCCAATACGAAGCGAAAGCGAGACATAAGCTGGGACTCGTTTCCGAACAGCATAAATACAGCTTACTATGCAGATTGCCCGAGTTGGAAGTGCTTCCTGCCGCCGAAGAACACGGGATCGGAGTCATCGCATGGAGCCCGCTGGACGGGGGCTTGCTCGGAGGAAACGCACTGAAGGCTGCGAGCGGCAGAAGCGCGCGATCCCAAGAACGGGCGGAGGCCAATCGGGACAAGCTTGAACGATTCGGCAAACTTTGCCTGGAGATCGGCGAAAGCGAAGCGAACGTCGCGCTGGCTTGGACGCTGAAGCATCCGGCCATGACGGCGCCGATTATCGGACCGAGAACGTTGGCGCAATTCCAAACTACGCTACGTGCGGTCGATATCAAGCTTGCCGAAGAAACGATGAGACGGTTGGATGAAATTTTTCCGGGTCCGGGCGGGGATGCGCCGCAAGCTTATGCGTGGTAATTGTTTTCCTCGTGGATAAAGCATGCCGACCGAACGATGGAAAAACAGGCGGAAAGGTCGGTTGAGCGACGATATTTAAATCCGCGGTGGAGAAGAATCTCGCGAATGTCAGTCACCGCAACCAGAAGCCGATAACATGAAGAAGGCCGCCGATCGGCGGCCTTCTTCATGTTTATTTTCTAATTTGAAGAATGACATAACGTGAATAAAAATGAATATAACGGCATGTTATTCTATTGTAAAACCGTACATACAGGCATATAATCGCTATATAAACGTGAATTTAAGGAGCGATCATGCATGAACCAGCAGCAGGATACGTCGGGCTTATTCGCCGAAGAGCGCAGGGAACGCATACTTGCGCTGCTGGAGCAGGAGAAGCGCGTGCTGGCCAAGGACCTGGCAGATAAATACCAGATCTCGATCGATACCATCCGCAGGGACTTGTCGATCATGGAGAAGCAGGGCTTGCTGAAGAAAACGCATGGCGGGGCGATATCCTCAAGGAAGGTCAGGCAGGCGCCGCGTCCGCCCGAGATCCGGTATGGGGAAGGGTCCCCGCAGGGCAATGCGATTACGAAGCTTGCCGCTGCCTATTTGCGCGAGAATGACACGGTGTTTATCGGCAGCGGCGCGATCTCGTACTTGCTGGTGAAGTACCTGCCCGACCGCATGCCGCTAACGATCGTGACGAACAGCATTCGCGTAGCCGATATGCTGCGGGAGCGGGAATGGATCGAGACGTACTTGATCGGAGGCCGGGTCAAGTCATCCGGCAATATAACGGACGTCATCGCGAACGAGTTTATCCGGCAGTTCAAGTTCGATATCAGCTTCGTGACCGGCAGCGGCATATCGGAAGAGGGCATCTTCGTCTCGACGCCTGAAGTAGCGGCTTTCGGACGCGCGGTGGCCGCGGCTTCCCGCAGGCGGATCGGGATTACGACGCACCGCTCCCTGGGCAACGACGGGTTTGCGAAGGCCGGCCTGATCGAGGACCTGGATGTGCTGGTGACGGATTGGGATGCCGATCCGGAAGCCATTGAACGGATTCAGGCGCTGGGCGTCAAGGTCGTCGTGGCGCAGGACGAAGAAGAGCATCATGACCATGAATAGAACGGAGCTGACGGCATGCAGGAGTTTCGGGGGCTAGGTTTGGGAGCGGGCAGCGGCGGGGCGCCGGGAGGCGGAGGCAACCGCTGGCGGATGCGGGAGCTTGCCCAGAACGAGCATTTCGACTGGGCGATCTTCCGGCGCGCGCTGCGAGCGTTCGTGCCGTATTGGCCGTATACCATTATCGTCACCGTCGTCATTCTGGCCGCTTCGTTCGGCGGCGTCATTCCGGCTTGGCTGACGCAGCGGATTATCGACGAGGGCATTCAGAAGCATCGGATGTCGATCATCGTTGAATACACGCTGACGCTCATTCTGATCTCGATCGGAACGGGACTTCTAGGCGTTCTGCAGACGTGGCTGAGCAATCTGATCGCACAGAACGTCATGGCCGATTACCGCATTGCGCTGTTCCGTCATCTGCAGCGCCAGACGGTCGGGTTCTTCGCTTCCCGGCAGGCGGGAGATCTCGTGTCGCGGGTGACCAATGACGTCACCGCGATCCAAAGCGTCGTGACGACGACGCTCGTCGGCTTCGTCAGCAATCTGCTGAATATCGCGGCGACGCTCTTCTTGATGTTCAGCATGGATTGGCGGCTGGCCGTTCTGGCGGTTATCGTCGTGCCGGGCTTTGTCATTCCAACGCAGCGCGTCGGCAAATCCAGGCAGAAGCTGCAGGGCCATATTCAGAACTATTTGTCCAAAATGACCGTGCAGCTCAGCGAGTCGCTGGGGGTAAGCGGCGCGCTGCTCATCCGTATATTCAATCGGCAGGGTGCCGAGGAGAAGGAATTCGCCGAGTCGAATCATACGCTGCGCGACCTGCAGGTGAAGCAAGCGCTTATCGGCCGGTGGCTGTTCATGTGGCTGAACATGTTCTCGTCCATCGGACCGGCGCTGCTCTGGATGTACGGCGGCTGGCTGGTGCTGCAGAACGAGATCGGGCTTGGCGTCATCGTGGCCTTCACGGCCCTGCTCTCCCGGCTCTACGGTCCGCTCAGCCAATTGGCTCAGCTTCATGTCAGCATTCTGTCCTCCGTCGCGCTGTTTCGGCGGATCTTCAGCATTATGGACGAAGTACCGGAAGTGCAGGACGGCAAGGAGAGCATTCCGGACAACAGCGTAGAAGGCCGTCTACGGCTGGAGAAGGTCTCGTTCTCCTACCGATCGGGCAGCGAGAAACCATCGGAGCCTCAGGCTATCCGCTGGGCGCTGCAGGATATCGAGCTTACCATCGAGCCGGGCGAGACGGTCGCGCTCGTCGGCCCGAGCGGCGCCGGCAAGACGACGCTGCTGAATCTGATTCCGCGGTTCTCCGATCCGGCGAGCGGTCATCTGTACGTCGATGGCATGGACACGCGATCGTTGACGCTGCATGCGCTGCGCGCGCAGATGGGGCTTGTCCCGCAGGACCCGTTCTTCTTCCACGATACGGTCGCGAGCAATCTGCGGCTGGCGAAGGAATCGGCAACGGCGGAAGAGATGGAGGCTGCGTGCCGCGCGGCGCAAATTCACGACACGATCAACTCGCTGCCGGAAGGCTACGATACGATCGTCGGCGAGCGCGGGTATCGGTTGTCGGGAGGCGAACGCCAGCGGCTCGCCATTGCGCGCGTGCTGCTGCAAGGGCCGAAGATCGTGCTGCTGGACGAAGCGACCAGCGCCTTGGACACCGTCATCGAACGCAAAATCCAAGACGCGCTTGCGGTGCTGCTCGAAGGCCGTACCGCGCTCGTCATCGCGCACCGGCTCTCTACCATACTGAAGGCCGACAAAATCGTCGTCATGGCCAATGGCCGCATCGCCGCGATCGGCACCCATGCGGAGCTGGTCCAGCGCGATCCGCTGTACAAAGAATTGTACGAGACCCAATTCCATATCGAAGGCGAGATGCAGCAGGTGGAGGAGAAGCCCTAGACGCGATCGGATTTGACTTTGGCTGAGTACCCACTCATAATCTGATGTAGTATTAGCGAAGATCATGACTAAAAGAGGTAGATATTATGGAGCTCCGCAATAAAATCATGGATGCGGCAGAGCAAGTCATTCTTACTAGCGGCTTGTCCAAAACGACCACCAAGGAAATCGCGCGAATCGCCGGATGTTCCGAAGGTTCGCTTTATAATCATTTTAAAAGCAAGGAAGACCTGTTTTTGCAAGTCATGAAAAAGCATCTGGAAGGTTTCCTTGCAGTCCTGTTCAAGCTGAACGGAAACCGAGGCAAACGGACCGTAAAGGAGAACCTGCATGAAGTGGCGCGTGCAGCGCTTGATTATTTCCTATTGTCTATTTTCCTGACCTCGTCATTGTTTACGGAACCGAGTTTTCTCGCTCGCCATCGGGAAGGGTTTCAGGAGAGAAATGAAGGCCCTCACCGCGCCAACGAAATCGTATCCGGGTATATTCGCGCCGAACAGAAACTCGGAAGGGTGAATGACGATGCGAATCCGCGCAGTGCCGCGGATTTACTGCTCGGGGCGTGTTTTCAGCATGCCTTTCATGTGCAATTTATTGGTGAGGATGAGGCGGAGGAGGCAAGAAATCTATTCGTGGATCAATTATTATCAACCATGATGAAGGGGTTAGCGTCATAAAAGCAATGCAGCGTCGTGAATCCAGGATTACTTCTTGACAACGGAGGAGTAGTTCCGATACGATGAGTGAGCGCACACTCACTATCTCGTAATGAGTGTGCGCTCACTCAAAAGGAAAGGGTGTATATACCTTGTCGACTCGAAATCAAATGGAGGCGCGCGTTTTATCTCTTCTTAAGTTGACGGCACGAATTTTCGCTTTGGCGATCATGGCGCAAGTATTTATCGCCGGCATGGCGATTTTCGTGGATGCAGCCGACTGGGCTGCCCATACGAATTTCGCGCGCGTATTTATCGTTTTCCCGGTCATCGTTATTGTGTTCTCGTTCATCGCGCGGCTGCCGTTCTCTTACCGATTGAAGGGTTTTCAGCAATTGGCGATGGTCGTTTTAATGTTCGTCACGGCCGGCCTGTCGTCCCGGATCGGATTCCTCTCCGCGCTTCACCCGGTGATCGCGGTAGCTATGTTTTGGAGTGCCATCACGCTTGCCAAACAAGCTGCGACGAGCCGCTCGGAAGGAGAAACCAGATGAAAATCGCCATATTCGGAGCCAACGGGCCGACGGGAAGACTGTTGACGCGCCAAGCGCTTGCGGAAGGGCATTCGGTAACCGCAATTACCCGCCATCCGGACCAATTCCCGCTCGAACATGAGGATCTCCGCGTGATGAGCGGCGATGTGTATCATCGCGAGTCCGTCGAGAACGCGGTTGCCGGGCAAGAGGCCGTCCTATCTACGCTTGGCGTTCCATTCAGCCGCAAGCCCATTACTGTCTATTCGCAGGGCATCGGCCATATCTTGCATGCCATGAACCGCTTTGGCGTTCGCCGCCTGCTATGCGTGAGCTCCAGCGCGACTGAACCGCATGTCGATCCCGAGGGAGGTTTCTTCTTCGAGAGAATCGTGCAGCCGATGATTACCAATACGATCGGAAAGACGTTGTACGAGGATATGAGACGGATGGAGGAGATAGTCAGAAATTCAGATTTGGATTGGACCATTATACGACCTTCCGGTTTATTCGAAACGCCGGAAGTGACGCCTTACCAAACGGCTGAAAACCATATTCGAGGCAGGTTTACGTCCAGGGCGGATTTGGCGAATTGCATGCTCCGGCAGCTAACCAGCGACAGGTATCTGCGCAAGACGGCAGCGGTAGCAACGGTTGAGGTTCAGCCAAGCATGCTGAAGCTGATCATGCGGGAAGCCTTTCAAAGCAAGCATAAGTAATCGAGTTGAAGCAGCAGGTACGGGAGAAGTTTTACCAGAGCCGAGGCAAGGCAAGTAAACATTCATGGCCGCATCACTTGCGGCTATTTTTTGCGTTATTTTCATTCCCGTTTATAATAAGAACTTGGCCCTGTCGTTTTTATGAATCTTTAAGAATTTCAGCCGCTTTATCTTAACTTGGTTTCTTTAACCTAGAGAAAGAGAGCATAAGGAGGAAACGAAGAAATGAGAAAGTGGTTTTTATTGCTTGCGGCGCTGCTGTTGATGGCCGTGTTTTACTATCGGTTCACGGCGCCGCCGGATTTCGAGCCGCCGACGGAACAAGCCGATAGCGGGAACGAGCCGAATACGCCGGTTAAGGAAACCGGCCCGCCGCCGAAAATCGAGCTTGCGATCCCCGTCGATGCGGGGCAGGTGCACGAGGGAGACTTGCTGCTCGTGAACGAGCAAATCGCCGTGCCGCCCAACGATGCGGACGCCGAAGCGGTGAACTTATATCAGCATAAGGAGCTGCTGGACGGTTTCGGCTTGCTGGACAACTCGATCAGGCTGTCGCCCGATTTGACCCATAAGTTCGCAGCGATGATCAAGGACGCCGCCAAGGTCGGCGTCAATCACTTTCTGATCAACAGCGGTTATCGGAACGACAAGGAGCAGCAGGTCCTGTACGATCAATTGGGACCCGAGATCGCGGCGCTTCCGGGACACAGCGAGCACAGCCTGGGACTGGCGCTCGACATCGGTTCGACGAAGGCGCAGATGAAAGACGCCCCGGAAGGGGTATGGCTGCGGGAGAACGCCTGGAAGTACGGGTTTATCGTCCGGTATCCGGAGGATAAAACGGACATTAC
The DNA here is from genome assembly GCF_009909195.1 of Paenibacillus sacheonensis. Taxonomy (GTDB): domain Bacteria; phylum Bacillota; class Bacilli; order Paenibacillales; family Paenibacillaceae; genus Paenibacillus_Z; species Paenibacillus_Z sacheonensis. The sequence continues at coordinate 271,343 of NZ_JAAAMU010000007.1, read as the reverse complement.
GGACGTTATCGACGAGCCATGGCATTTCCGTTACGTCGGGCTTCCGCACAGCGCGATCATGCAAGAGAATCATTGGGCATTCGAGGAATACTTGCATGAACTGAAAGTGCGCCAATCGATCACGGCGGTCGTCGGGAACCAAACGTACGTCGTCTATTATTTTCCGGTAACATCGAATACGACGCTGCACGTGCCCACGATCGGCAGTTACGAACTATCGGGCAACAACACGGACGGCGTTATCGTGACCGTACGGAAATCGTCGAGTATGGCTGACGCGGAACTCGTGCCCAATTAAAACAACGCGCATCGATGGGGATCGATACGCGCTGGTTGGCCACGCTTATTCATCTGTCTGCTTGACAAGGGGATGACCGGTTTCCGGCTGTTGCGCCCGGAAGTCCGCTTCGCGCCGACAGGTTACTTAAACAGCTTCTGAAGGAAGGCAACGGGAAAAGAAGGCGGCGTTTGCTCCGAGACGCCATAGAGGTCACTCCAATCCAAGATGACCAAGAACGGCAAAAAACCGATCGCCACGACGGCAAAAACCAGGCCGACTAAAAATAACCGCAACGCTTTTCCGGCATGCATGGAACTCATCTCCTCAAGCTGATTTTTAGAGGCTTTAATTCCTATTGTATGCCGGGAGGGGGGAAATCACGCTATATGGCGTAGAGGGCTTTATCTGGCTGACCGGCAGGACATACGGGCGCAGCTGGAACCAGGTGGACTATTTCTCATGTTCAGGACCTTTGCGCGCAGGCCGTGAAGGGTTCATGCGGTCCGCGATAATTAGTGGAGCAAGCGTTTTGTTTTCATTTGCATCGATCGTAAAGACCCGCAGCCGTTGCTGCGGGTCTTTATTCTTGAGCAGATAGGTGGCATTAGAGTGTCTAGCGATGATCGACAAAACTTGACAACCGATTATTAAGCCTTTATTCGCATTGCCGTATCCGGCATATCCTGCTAGCATCTTGATGGAATGGCAGGGATGGAGCGAACGGTGAAAGTGGTAATGCGAACGGTGAAGTCTCGCCCCCAAGACGGAGATCGCGCCGATAAAACAGCAAAGCGAGGGAAATCGCATGCAAAAGAACATGGAACACGAGAACGCCGGCTTCACCGATACGGGGCTGCGCAGATTGCGCGGCGTACTGGAACGACACGTGGAGTCCGGGAAGATTCCCGGGCTCGTTGCTTTGCTTAGCCGGAACGGCGAGACGCATGTCGAAGCGATCGGCACGATGCGCCATGACGGCGGAGCGGCGGTACGTCGGGACACGATCTTCCGAATGGCCTCAACGTCCAAGCCGGTAACGATCGCGGCGGCGATGATCCTGCTCGATGAATGCAGGCTGCGGCTGGATGACCTGGTCGAGACATGGCTGCCGGAACTCGCCGACCGACAAGTACTGAAGCGGCTCGACGGACCCCTCGACGATACCGTTCCGGCGCGGAGACCCATTACCGTGCGGGATCTGTTGACCTCGACGTTCGGGCTCGGCATGGATATGACGTCGCTCGGCACGCCGATCATGGGCAAGATCTTCGAACAGGGGCTCACGCCCGACCTGCCGGAGCCGATGCCCGAGCCGGACGAGTGGATGCGCCGCCTGGGCACGCTTCCGCTGATGTACCAGCCCGGAGAGCGCTGGCAGTACCATATCAGCAACGATCTGCTCGGCGTGCTGGTCGCCAGGGTCACGGGCCAATCGTTCGAGGCGTTCCTGCGCGAACGCATCTTCGGTCCGCTCGGCATGAAGGACACCGGCTTCCATGTGACTGCCGACAAGGTCGACCGGCTGCCGCCGCTCTATGCTCCCAACCCGCAGACCGGAGAATTCACCGTGTGGGACGAGGCGGAAGGCGGACGCTACAGCAAGCCTCCGGCATTTCAGGGCGGCGGCGGCGGGCTGGTTTCGACCGTCGATGACTATCATGCCTACTTTCGGATGCTGTTGAATCAAGGGATGCACGGAAGCGAACGGATCTTGTCCCGGCCCGCCGTCGAGCTGATGACCACGAATCGGCTCACGCCTGAGCAGCAAGCAGCGAGGCACGCGATGGCCGTCAACAACGTCCACGTGTCGTACGGCCAAGGGCAGCACGGCGGATGGGGCATGGGGATGGCGGTGCGCACCTACCGCGGCGACTATGCGCCGATCGGCCAGTTCGGCTGGGACGGAGGCAGCGGCACCTCGACCTATGCCGACCCGGACAACCAGCTTACCGGAATCCTGCTCACCCAGGTCGGGATGTCCACCCCGGATTCGGCTCGGCTGATCCACGATTTCTGGACGACAGTCTATCAAGCGATCGAAGATTGACGAAGAACCCGTCGATTCGTTCGCGCTTGGCTTCTTCTTCGCATGCGTATAAACAGAGGCCGAGTGTCGGATTCGCCGGCAGGTACGCCGGGATGCGGGCGGTTGTACGAATGGCTGCTCGTTCAACATAGCCATTTCATTGCGCTAACGGTTGTACGAAAGCCTAATCGGCTCAAAATGCCCATTTCATTTCGCGAACGGTTGTACGAAAGCCTAATCGGCTCAAAATGCCCATTTCATTGCGCTAGTGATTGCCAGGAGGCTTATTGCGGAACTTTACCGTGCAAATTGGCTTTTTTACGCCAACTAACGTCTGTGATAAGCGTTAGCGTTTTTGCAGCCGCATTTTTCGAGGAATAGCACCGCTGACAAGCGTTAGACGTCCGGCCGCGTTCACGTTGAACGAAACCGGCTGCTGTCGGAGCCTAATGAATTCCGAAGGATCCGTTTATACATTGCATTTCTTACGTTCAGAGGAGGGACCGCCGGTCCCTCCTTTTTCGCGTTCCGGCGCGAAATCGTCGATTGCATTGGCGAAATCGTCAGCGGCCGCGCATGAAATCGGCATCGCATTGGCGATTTTGCGCATATCCGGTTGATGGCGTGCCCGGTAGTCTGGAGTGGAGAGAGCGCCGGCTGGCCTCTCGCTACGATACGAATCAACGGAGGGTGAAAACATGAAAAGATGGATGGCTTCCGGCTTGAGCGTCGTCCTGCTCGGCTCGCTGCTCGCGGCTTGCTCGTCGAACAACGGCAACAACGAAAGCGCGGGTAACACGGGTAACGCGAACGGCAGCGCGGGAGGCACGGGGAACGGAACGACGGAAGAAGGAACCGCCGGATCGCCGGCAGGGTCAGGCGAAGCGTCGGCTTATCCGATCAAGACCGATAAGACGTTGACGTACTGGGGCGAGATCACGGGCAATCTGATCGGCGTCAAATCGTCGCTCGATGAAGTCCCGTTCTTCCAGGATTGGCAAAAGAATACCGGCGTGAAGCTTGCATTCACTTCGCCGCCCGCGGGCCAGACGAAGGAAGCGCTCAACGTGCTGCTCGCCTCCGGCGATCTGCCGGACATGCTCGAGTACAACTTCCTGGGCTTCCCTGGCGGACCGGAGAAAGCGATCGGAGACGGCTATATTCTGAAGCTGAACGATCTGATCGACAAGAACGCGCCGAACCTGAAGAAATTTTTGCAGGACCATCCCGATATCGACAAAATGGTCAAGACCGACAGCGGCAGCTACTACGCGTTCCCTTTCATTCGCGGCGATGAGTACCTCCGCGTCTTCCAGGGACCGATCATCCGCAAGGACTGGCTCGACGAGCTCGGACTGCCGGTACCCGAGACGATCGACGACTGGACGAACACGCTGCGTGCATTTAAGGAGAAGAAAGGAGCTGCTGCGCCGCTCTCGTTCGTCAGCAAGCCGCGGTTCTTCAACGAGTCGGGCAATGGCGCGTTCATCGGCGCGTTCGGCGTGAATCGCGGCTTCTACCAGGAAGAAGGCCAGATCAAGTTCGGTCCGGCAGAGCCGGGGTTCAAGGAGTACCTGCGGCTGTTCCACGATTGGTACGCGGAGGGACTGATCGACAAGAACGCCGCGACGGCGGACTCCAAGGCGCTCGACAGCAATATCGCTTCCGGCGCGACCGGCGCTACGGTTGGCAACGCGGGCGGCGGCATCGGGAAGTGGCAGCCGCTCGTCCAAGCGAACGATTCGAAGGCCGTGCTGGTCGCCGCGCCGTATCCGGTGCTGAAGAAAGGCGATACGCCGAAGTTCGGCCAGCGCCAGCAGGCGTACTCCTCCGAAGGTACGGTCGCCGTCACTACGTCGGCCAAGGATCCGGAGCTGGCGGTCCGCATGCTGGATTACGGCTACAGCGAGGAAGGCCATATGTTCTTTAACTTCGGCACGAAAGGCGTCAGCTACGACATGGTGAACGACTATCCGACTTACACCGACCTGCTGTTGAAAAATCCGGATAAGCTCGCGCCGGCGCAGGCGATCTCGATGTACGCCCGCGGCAGCTACAACGGCCCGTTCGTCCAGGACAAACGGTACGCCGAGCAGTTTTTCGCGCTTCAGACGCAGCGCGATGCCATCGGCATCTGGGCGAAAACCGACGCGGCCAAGTACAATTTGCCGCCGCTTACCCCAACGCCGGAGGAGAGCTCGGAGTACGCGACGATCATGACCGATATCGACACGCTCGTGGACGAGATGACGCTCAAGATCATTCTCGGCACCGAGCCGGTCGACAAGTATGACGACTACCTCAAGAAGATGAAGTCGCTGAACCTCGACCGGGCGATCGAGATCCAGACGGCCGCCTTGGAACGCTACAACAGCAGGTAAGAGAATGGGGAGGGAAAGGCATTCTCTCCCCCGAATCGAGGTGAACGCATCGCGTTATGGCACAACCGTCAACGGTCAAGAATCGTTTCGTTCGTGATTTCATGCTGAACAAATATTTGTACCTGATGATGCTGCCGGTCCTCGCGTATTACGTCGTGTTTCATTATGCGCCGATGTACGGCGCGCTTATCGCGTTCAAGGACTATTCCCCGATGAAAGGCATTCTGGGAAGCGACTGGGTGGGGCTGAAGCATTTCGAGGATTTCTTCCGCAGCTACTACTTCGTGCGCATCTTGAAAAACACGCTGCTCATCAGCCTGTATTCGCTGCTGTTCGAGTTCCCGGCGCCCATTATTCTGGCGCTGCTCATCAACGAGGTGCGCCACCGGATGTTCAAGCGCGTCGTGCAGACGATCACGTACATGCCGTACTTTATTTCGCTGGTCGTCATCTGCGGCATCATCACCGATTTCTCCAACGCCGATGGCCTGATAAACCGCTTGTTCACCTGGCTCGGCTACGACGGGCAGGCGATGCTCCAGAAGCCGGGGCTGTTCCGCCCGATCTACATCTCGTCGGAGATCTGGCAGCGGATCGGCTGGGAGTCGATCATCTACATCGCGGCGCTGATGAGCATCGACCAGGAGCAGTACGAAGCGGCACGGATGGACGGCGCCGGACGGTTCAAGCAGATCGTCTACATCACGCTGCCGGGCATTATGCCGACCATCGCGATCATGTTGATATTAAGAATGGGGAATCTGCTCAATGTCGGCTTCGAGAAAATCATTTTGCTGTATAACCCGGTCACTTACGAGACGGCCGATGTCATCTCGTCCTTCGTGTACCGGAAAGGCCTGCTCGAGTTCGGCTGGAGCTACAGCTCGGCGGTCGGTCTGTTCAATTCGGCAATCAATCTCATTCTGCTCGTGTCGGCTAACGCTATTAGCCGAAGAGTGAGCAAGAGCAGCCTATGGTGAGGTGGGAAGGATGAAAACGGAAACGGGCTTCTTCGACCGGGCGTTCGATGTCGCGATATACGCCATTTTGCTGCTGCTCGTCGTCGCTACGCTGTACCCGCTGTTGTACGTGCTGTTCGCTTCGTTCAGCGAAGCCGGCCGGTTGATCGTGTACAAAGGCATTCTGTGGAAGCCGCTCGGCTTCAGCCTCGACGCGTATAAGAGCGTTCTCGCGAATCCGGGCATCGCGAACGGTTACCGCAACACGCTCTTCATCGTCATCGCCGGCGTCATCGTGAATCTGTTCATGACGGCGCTGGGAGCTTACGTGCTGTCCCGCAAGAACGTCCTGTGGAACAACGTGTTCATGTTCCTGATCGTGTTCACGATGTTTTTCGGCGGCGGCTTGATCCCGCTGTACCTGATCGTGAAAGGCGTCGGCCTGCTCGACTCGCTCTGGTCGACGATCGTGCCGTTCGCGGTCAGCACCTTCAATCTCATCATCATGCGCACGGCGTTCATGGGCATTCCGGACAGCCTCGAGGAGTCGGCGAAGATCGACGGCGCGAATCATTTCACGATTCTGTTCCGGATCATCATCCCGCTGTCGATGCCGGTTATCGCCGTCATGATCCTGTATTACGCGGTCGACAAGTGGAATGGCTGGTTCTACGCCTCGGTGTTCATCAAGAGCAGGGATCTGTTCCCGCTGCAGCTCATCCTGCGGGAGATTCTGATCTCCAACTCGACCGACAGCATGTCGACGGGCACCTCGGCGGGCGACCGGTTCCAGATCGGCGAGACGATCAAGTACGCCACGATCATGGTCGCGACGGTTCCGATTCTGTGCGTCTACCCGTTCGTGCAGCGGTTCTTCGTGAAAGGCGTCATGGTCGGTTCGCTGAAAGGTTGATCCGCGCGGAGCAAGCTTGCGCGGCATATGCAAAGGAGGCATCGGAAAATGATCCAAACGACAGAATGGAACGAAACCGCGCGCAGCGCGGCTTGGGCGCGAATCGCAGCCAAGGTCGACGGCATACTGGCGGTCATGGGCGATCGTTCGCCGCATGTCGCAGGCGAGAACGGACGATACGACGATCCGCCGCTCGATTGGTGGACGTCCGGTTTCTGGCCGGGCATGCTCTGGCTTGCCTACGACATGAGCGGAGAGGCCAAATACCGCGAAGCCGCCTGGAGCTGGGACGAGCGCCTGGAGCGATTGATGCTGAAGGAGAATCGCTTCGACCACGACGTGGGCTTCCAGTTCCTGCCCACGGCCGTATATAAATTCGCGCTGACCGGCGACGAAGACGCGCGGCGGCGGGGACTGTTCGCCGCGAATTTCCTGGCCGGCCGGTTCAATCCGCGGGGCGGGTTCATCCGCGCCTGGAACGGAGACCGGATCGGCTGGGCGATCGCGGACACGGCCATGAACGTATCGCTGCTGTTCTGGGCGGCCGGGGAGAGCGGCGATCCGCGCTTCGCGCATATCGCGAAGCTGCACGCGGACACGGTGCTGCGGGAGTTTGTCCGGGCGGACGGATCGGCGCATCACATCGTCTGCTTCGATCCGGAGACGGGCGAGCGCACGGAAGCCCTCGGCGGCCAAGGCGCGGCGCCGGATTCCTCCTGGAGCCGGGGCAACGCCTGGGTACTCTACGGTCTGGCCAATACGTTCCGGCACACCGGCGATCCGGCGTACCTGCGAGCGTCGCAGCAGGTGGCGCATTATTTCGTCGCCCACCTGCCGGAGGATGACATCCCGTATTGGGATTTCCGGGCGGAGGGGGAACTCGGCGGCGAACCGCGAGACACGTCCGCCGGCGCGATCGCGGCGTCGGGGCTGATCGAGCTCGCGGACGCGCTTCCCGAGCGGGAAGGCAGGGGGTACCGCCGTGCGGCCGAGCGCATCCTCTCGTCCTTGGACGCGCGATACGCGACATGGGACCTGCCGGATCACGAAGGTATCCTGACGCAAGGAACGGGCCACAAGCCGGCGGGTCAGAACGTGAACGTCTCGTTGATTTACGGCGATTACTTCTTCATGGAGGCGGTCGCGAAGCTGAACGGCTGGAAGCGTCGTATCTTCTGACCGCGGTTCGACGCAGCCGGCAGGTTAGGCCCGCTCAATATCCTCTGCATGGCAGCCCGAAGGGACGTCCGTCGTCCTTTCGGGTTATTCGCGTGCCTGGCCGGAAGCGCCGCTGCGCATCGTTGTCGTTATTGTAAATCGGTTTTAAGATTTTCCCCATTCCTTTCCATCGGCGCGAGTCGGTATAATGGAGGTCTGAACGCGTCCTTCCAGACGACCAATTCAAGCTTGCGGGGAAGGGAGCTTGCCGATGATTCGCGCTTTATGGCAGAAACGCAAAAGCATCGTGTTTACCTGGCTGATCTCTTACAGCGCGGTCCTGTTCGTCCCGATCGCGATCAGCCTGGTCATTTATTCGCAGGCCAGCCATGCGCTGAAAGGCGAGATCCACCGCGCCAACGACGCGCTGCTGAAGCAGATGCGGTATACGATCGACAACCAGGTCGATCTGATGAAGCGGCTGGACATGGAGATCACGTGGAACGACAAGCTGCAGAACTTGATGTATTCGAACAAGCCGGCGAAAGAGGCGCCCTTCAACGCCTACCAGCTGGTGAAGGAATTCCGTCTCTATAAGACCTCCTACGCCTCGATCGACGAATTCTACGTCGTCTGGGATCAGGGAAAAGCCGTCCTGCGGCCGGGCAACATCCGTGACTTGCAGACCGCATTCCGCACGCTCCACGATACGGGGGGCTTGTCCTACGAAGCTTGGTCGGCGGCGGTGCACGGCAAGGAAGCCAACCGGTTCGCGGTGCTGCCGCATCTTGGCGCCGGCACGTCGGATACGTCGATTGCCTATATTACGCGGCTGCCGAACGATCTGAGCGGCCGGCCGACGGGATCGATCGTCGTCATGGCGGACGCCTCGAGATTTCGGCAGGCGATCGAGGGCATCTCGAATTTCAGCGAAGGGCTGCTGCTGATCCTGAACAAGGACAACGAGATCCTGCTGTCGAGCAGGCAGGACACGCCGGAGCTGAAGCCGTTCCTCGACGGCGGACATGTCCGTCTGGGCGATGCGCGGATCGGCGATTCGGAGCTGTTCTACATGCCCTCCGCCGTCTCGGACTTGAAATACGCGATCATCGTCCCGAGTGCCGTCTATTGGAAAAAGGCCGAATACGTTCGCAGCTTCGCGTCGATCAGCATCCTGCTCAGCCTGGTCGGAGCCGGCATGCTGACTTGGTTCTTCACGCGCCGGCATTACACGCCGATTCACGAACTTATGCAATCGCTTACAGACCGAAACGCGCCGCCGGAGAAGGAGGACGGCAACGAGCTCCGATTCATTCAACGCGCGATTCTGAACGCGAGAAGCGAGAAGGAACGGATCGCGATGCAGCTGCAGAAGCACCAGCATACGCTCCGTTCCAATATGATCCATCGGCTGTTGAAGGGCAGGCTCGAGACGCATGTCCCGTACGAGGAGGCGTTCCGCTCCTTCCATATGTCGCTGCCGTCGAACGAATTCGCCGTACTCCTGTTCGTGCTGGAGAACGAAGAGAGCTTGCACGCCAAGCTGCCGGGCATCGATCTGAACGAGCAGGCGAAGCTGGTGCCGTTCATCATTGGCAATGTCGTCGAAGAGCTGGCGCTGCAGCACCAGCATGCGGGCTATGTCGCGGAGGTGGACGATATGCAGGCCTGCCTCGTTTGCCTGAAGCCGGATGCCTCGGACGCCCGCGGCGAGATGCAGGCCATTGCGTCGGATGCGCAAACCTTCCTGCGCCGGTACGACATGGAGCTGACGATCTCCGTCAGCGGGATTCATTCGTCCTGGGCGGGAATCGCGGCGGCCTACCAAGAGGCCGTCGACGCGATGGAATACAAGATGGTGCTCGGAAAGCAGGGCATCATCAACTACGAGGACATCCGCGTCAGCCCGGCGGATTCGGCAGGCAGCGGCTATTATTATCCGCTGCAGGTCGAGCAGCAGCTGATCAATTTCATCAAGACCGGCAATTTCGAGCAGGCTTCGGCCTACATGCGCGAGATAACGGACCGAAATTTCGGAGGAAGGGTCATGCCGCTCAACCTGGCGCGCTGCCTGCTCTTCAACCTCGTCGGCACGATGGTCAAGGCCATCAACGAGCTCGGCGAAGGAGGCTCGTGGGAGAACGAGCCGAGCTGGATGGACGCCGTCATCGACTGCGGCACGATCCAGGAGATGCAGGAAGCGCTGCAGGCGCTGCTTCGGGACGTTTGCGCGTTCGCCGCGGAGAAACGGGCAAGCAACGCTTCGCTGGAACGGGAAGGATCGCTCCGCGAGCTGTCCGCCGAAGTCGCCCGGTACATCGAGGCGCATTATGCGGACGCGAACCTGAACGTCAACGCGATCGGCGAACGCTTCGACCTGAAGGGCAGCTACCTGTCGCGGCTGTTCAAGAATCAGACGGGCGAAGGGCTGCTCGATTGCATCCATAAGACGCGCATTGGACAGGCCAAGGCGATGATCCGCGCGAAGCGCGATTCAATCAACGAGATTTCCCGTCTCGTCGGGTACAACGACCCTGCGACCTTCATTCGGGTGTTCAAGAAATACGAAGGCATCACGCCGGGCAAGTACAAGGAAATCTACTAAGCGGGGGGCCATGCGATGAGACGGAGAAGCATGCGGCTGATGGCTGCAGCAGCGGCGACGGTCGCGATCCTGGCGCTTGTCGGTTGCAGGGAAAGCGCCAGTGTTCGGACTGCAGGCAAGAATCCCGATGCGCCAAAGCAGTCGATCGGTTCTCCGAGCGATGCCGGCGGCAGCAGGGACGGACGCGACGGCAGCGGTACCGGCAGCGGCGATGGAGCGGCGATGACCTATTGGGCGGAGCTGAACGGGAACGCGGCAAGCGCCAGGCAGCGATTCCAAGACGTGCCCTTCTTCCAGGAATGGCAGCGCGAGACGGGCGTGAAGCTGACCTTCATCCAGCCCCCGTCGAACCAGGCGAAGGAAGCGATCAACGTCATGCTGGCATCGGGCAAGCTGCCGGACATGATCGAATACGAATGGGCGAACTTCCCGGGCGGGCCGGAGAAGGCGATCAAGGACGGGTATATCTTGAGGCTTAACGACGTGATCGACCGCTATGCGCCTAATTTGAAAGCCTATTTGCGCGAGCATCCCGACATCGACAAGCAAATCCGGACGGCGGGCGGCAGTTATTATATGTTCCCGTTCGTGCAGAACGACGATCGGCTGCGTACCTATCAGGGGCCGATCCTGCGGAAGGATTGGCTGGACGAGCTCGGCATGGACGTCCCGGAGACGATCGACGATTGGCATTTGGTGCTCAAGGCGTTCAAGCAGCGAAAAGGCATCGAAGCGCCGCTTACGTTCCTTGGCGTGCCTTATCCGCTATTCGGGATCGAAGGCGGCGGCTTCATCGGCGCATTCGGAATCAAGAAGGGCTTCTATCTGGAGGACGGCAAGGTGAAGTACGGAGCGCAGGAACCCGGGTACAAATCGTTCTTGGCCTTGTTCCGCGATTGGTATGCCGAGGGACTGATCGATCCGAACTTCGCGGCGGTCGACTCGGAGACGCAGGACGTCAGCATGCTGACGGGGCGGAGCGGCGCGAGCATCTGGAACGCGGGGGCGGGCATCGGCACCTGGCTCCCCGTGCTGCAGCAGCACGATCCGTCGGCGGAGCTGGTTGCGGCTCCGTATCCCGTGCTGCATCGGGGCGATCGGCCGGCATTCGGGCAGCTCGCTCCGGCGGTGGGGTCAAGCGGCGGAGTGGCGATATCGAGCGCGAGCCCGAACGTCGAGCAGGCGGCTCGCCTGCTTGATTTCGGGTACGGCCCGAAAGGCCATATGCTGTTCAACTTCGGGATCGAAGGCGTGAGCTACGAGATGAAGGACGGCTATCCGCATTATACGGACCTGATCCTGAACAATCCGGAGAAGCTGGCGCCGTCGCAGGCGCTTGCGATGTATACGCGAGCCAGCTATTTCGGGCCGTTCGTCCAGGATGTCCGGTACATGGAGCAGTATTACGAGATGCCCGAGCAGAAGGAGGCGATTCGGCTCTGGGGGGATACGGACGCTACGGAACATACGCTGCCGGCCACGCCTAAGACGGAGAAAGAGAACGCCGAGCTCTCGGCGATCATGCAGGACGCGGAGACGCTGACGGACGAGATGTCGCTGAAATTCATTCTCGGCATCGAGCCGATGGAGGGCTTCGACGCTTATGTCGAAGAGCTTAAGCTGCTCGGCATCGATCGAGCCGTCGAGATCCAGCAGACGGCGTACGACCGGTTCCGGCAGCCGTAGGGCGTGCGTGCGGGGAGTCTATTGGACGAAAAGGTGACGGTAGATCAACGGTGACCAAACGGCAGCATGGCTGTCGTTTTTGGGCGCCGATGCAGCACAATCGTGCTATCGTCTGATCGCGTAATCGTAACCGATTAATACTCGATGCCTAATTATCCGCAGCTATTAGCTCCCAGCATCCATGGAAATGATTTAATCAAATCCAATCTTATTGATCATACGTTGAAATCTTCGGGTTCAATCTCGAACGAGGCCGCGATTCGTAAGCGCTCGGGCTTTCCGTTATCGGCCCATACCAGGATCGTTTCCGCTGCCGATGACTGTTGATGGGCAGTGCTGGATTTAACGCTGAATGCCTTCGTGAGCACAATGCCTTCATTGAATGCAATGTTACCCGTGAGCTTATCTTGAAAATAGGCGCGATTCGCAAACAGGACCGCAACACAACAGTGGCCAAGGCTGCCTAAATGTGTTTCTTGGACGATTGCAGATTAATCCCCTCCAATCTAGCTCCCATGGAACTTGGCGCAACAAATGCATCTGAATCTGAGTATAAGTCATCGTGGGAAAAAATGGATTCTTTTTGGAGGGACGATATGCGCAGCGTACTAAAGAGCGGAGCGATAAGAAAGTTAATTTTTCTATTCATGGCGGTCGCAATTGGTATGAGTGCTCTCCTCGTTCATGCCAGGGTAGCCTCAGCCTGTGATTTTACCGGCGAAATGATCAAACCACGGCCGGAATCGCTCGCGTTTACAGGAAAAGCACTTGAGGTTCGAGACGATGGGCAGCATGGGAACGATGTTTATTTTGAAGTGTATACCCTTGAACAAGGCAACGTAAAAGCGCTAGTACATGTATGGACGCCAAATGCAGCTTATTCTTGCGGCGGTTATGGCTTCAAAGCGGGGGAACTCTATGAAGTGATAACAATAGATTCAAAGCTATACGATTCATCCAACGAGGCGTGGATCAATACGGTCAGGCCATTATCGCCTGAGGAAGTGAGCGAAAAGGAAAAACTGGAGGGGCAGTCTCTCTTGGAAGATTTCCAGAAACGATCAGACGCAGCCGTCTCGATTAACGCAGAGGACTTGATCGTAAGCAGACCCTATGATTACTTCTATACGAACAAAGATAATCGGGTTATGGTTCCTTTGACGGAAGCGAATATGAGCAGATTTGGAATCGAGCCTGCTCTGCCAGATCAGAATGACGACAAGGTAACCTTAACGTATAAGGGACGAGCGTATACCTATCGGGTCGGATTCAACACCGTGCAGATCGGCGAGGAAATAGCCTTGATGGATACCGTATTGGAACGTGTTGACGGAATTCTGTTTATTCCCGCACGTCAGGTTGCTGATATTATCGAGGCATCATTAACATGGGACAACAAGCGCAAGAAATTAAATATTGCGTTCTGAAGAAGCTTAAGAGGTCAAAGAAAAAAGGTAAGCGTAACTCGAAAATCTCTAAACGGCAGCCAGCAATGGCTGCCGTTTTGGATTGTAGAGGAACCTGCGTTTTTGAAACGGCAGGTTTCTCAATTTAGTTTCAGGTCCAATTAAGGGCGATGTATACGACGGTGGGGGGCATATCAGCAAGCAACTGAAGCTGCGGATCGTTCAACGTGAGTTGGGCTGACTTCTAACTTCTAACTTCTAACTTCTAACTTCTAACTCCTATCTTCTAACGATTGTCAGCGGTGCTAATCCCTCAAAAACACGGTTAAATAATCCCTAACGGTTATGACAGACGTTATTTGGCGAATATGAGCTGAATCGTGCGGAAATTCGCCCAATAGCTCTCCTGGTAAGCGTTAACGATATAAAAGGGGGATTTCGAGCCGAATAGGCTTCCGTACAAGCGTTAGCTCTAGTGCTCTAAAGCGCTTAGGATTAGGGTCATTTTCGCAAGTAGGACTATCATGGCTTGCATCGACGATCTGTAAGCAACCCAATAGAGTTATGCGATTTTTGATTTTCTCGACATTCTGAAACGGCAGCCAGCAATGGCTGCCGTTTTTGCATATGCATTCAAAATTAAACCATCTCTTTCGCCCCAGGCTCGGCATGGAAGTTGTTTTCTTGCACCCATGTCCACATGGCCGCAAATATAGGCTGTAAATTCCAGCCGCGCTCGGTCGGCTCGTACTCGACATGCAGAGGAACGCCGGAATACTGTGTGCGGGTAATGATTCCCTTCTCCTCGAGTACCCGCAGTCGATCCGTTAACGTTTTCGGGCTGATCGGGTGCAGCCTTCGACGCAGCTCCCCGAATCGCTTGGTTCCGACAAATAACTCCAAAAGGAGCGGAAGCGTCCACTTTCCATCCAAGATTTCCAGCAATGGATCGATGGCTTCGATACAAGAGCGGTCCAACATGGCGATTCCTCCATGGTTCATTTTATGAAACTACTGCACTTTAATGTAACTACTTTTCAAATGTACCATGATCCAATACCATTGACCATAGAGGGAAGCAAATAAAGGAAGATCGCTAACGATCGAAGGGAGGCAAGACGAAAATGAAACGACCTTTTGAAGTGGATCCGGCGGAGTACCCGTTCCAGGACCGCTGGCTGCCGTACCGCGATGGGAATATTCATTATGTGGACGAAGGCAGCGGACCGACGGTTCTTCTCCTGCACGGAAATCCGACGTGGTCCTATCTGTACAGAAATGTCATCAAGGAGCTGAGCGGGGAATGCCGGCTGGTTGCACCGGATTATCCGGGCTTCGGAATGTCCAAAGCGCCGTCCGGCTACGGCTATACGCCGCAGGAGCATTCGGAAGTCATCTCGGACTTCATCCGTCGTCTGAAGCTGAAAGATTTTATACTCGTGGTTCAAGACTGGGGCGGGCCGATCGGTCTTGATTACGCCGTGCGAAACCGGGAGCAGCTGCGCGGGATCGTCTTGATGAACACCTGGGCGTGGCCAGCGGCGCAGCTTCCGATGAAATTGTTCTCGCTTGTCATGGGAGGTCGGCCTCTCGGGTATTGGCTGCAGACTCGCCGCAACTTCTTCGCCAAGGTCATCGTTCCGCAGGGCATCCATCATGCCGAGAAGGTGACGGACAGCCTCAGGAAAGCCTACACCGATCCTTTCCCGACGCCGGCATCCAGAAAGCCGACCTGGGTATTCCCCCGGCACATCCGCAAGGCAGGGTCTTGGCTGGCGGCGATTGAATCGCGGCTCCCCTCGCTCGCCGATCTGCCCGCCCAGATAATATGGGGGTCAAAAGACAGCGCCGGATTCCCGCTTGAGGCCATGAACAAATGGCAGTACTATCTGCCTAGGAACGAAACCGAAATCCTCGACGATGCTTCTCACTACGTGCAGGAGGATCGGCCGGATCGGGTAGCGGCAGCGATTCGAAATCTATGGACTAGAACGTCAGGAGGAACGAACCGATGAAAACGATAGTATGGGCAACCTTGAGCGCCAACGGGAACTATGCGCAGTCGAGTCCCGAGAACCCGCCGAAGAAGGAAGCGCTGGACGACTTTGCGAAGCATGCCATGGCGGCCGGGAATTTTATTGTCGGACGGCGTACGTTCGAGAGCATGGCGGCCGGAGGAGGAGGAGGTCCATTTGCCGATTTGGATATCGTCGTAGTTTCCAGAAATCTGGAATCCCTTCCGGGGGCAACGATTGCGGGATCGCCGGAGGAGGCCCTGAATTATCTGCGGCATAAAGGTCATCGCACCGCAATCGTAGCGGCAGGAGCGGATTTACACAATGCATTTTTAAGTCAGGGGCTCGCCGACGAACTGATCTTCAATATTGCGCCCGTGCTGGAGGGCAAAGGGCTCCATCTTACAATCGACCCGAATCATTATTCGTTCAAAGATATCGAGCTTCTGAATGCCAATCCGCTTGGCGGCGGCGTCGTCCAGCTTCATTACGCGGTTAACTTCTAGTGTAAGAATGACGAATACGCTCCAATCCGGAGGCTTCGATTCGCATGGCGCTCCCAAGTGTAATAACAAGAGAAGTGTATCCGCAAACAATGGATGCCGATGGGCGGCGAATTGAGATTCCTGCACGCAGATTTGCCTGCTTACAAAATTTTCGTTTTTCAAGGATTAGCGGACGGCCTATACTGCAAGAAGGCAAAACAATCCAATCAAGACGAAAGCGAGGCGGCAAACAAGATGGAGAAGAGGCAGTACGGGAGAACCGACATGAACGTGAGCATTCTCGGGTTCGGCGGCGCGGAGATGGGCTTCGAGGGCATGAGCGCCGAAGCAGCGGACAGACTGCTCGGCAGCGCGCTTGACGCGGGCCTGAACGTCATCGACACGGCGGAATGTTACGGCACGAGCGAGGAACTGATCGGCAAGACGATCGGGCGGCGGCGCGGGGATTATTATTTGTTCACCAAATGCGGCCACGCATCCGGCTTCGATCAACCCGACTGGGATCCGGCCATGCTGGAGGCCAGCATCGACCGAAGCTTGAAACGATTGCAGACGGACTACGTCGATATCGTGCATCTGCACAGCTGCTCCGAAGAACTGCTTCGCCGGGGCGACGTCATCGACGTGCTGAAACGGGCGAAAAAGAAAGGCAAGACGCGCTACATCGGCTACAGCGGTGACCATAAAGCCGCGCTCTACGCCGTGCAATGCGGCGCCTTCGACTCGCTGGAGACATCGGTCAACATTGCCGACCAGGAGGCGATCACGCTGACGATCGCGGAAGCGCAGCGGCGGGGCATCGGCGTCGTGGCAAAACGGCCGATCGCGAACGCGGCATGGAAGACGGGCAAAAAGCCGGAATCCGGGTACCATCATGCGTACTGGGATCGGCTGCAGGCGCTCGGTTACGACTTCCTGCAGGGCGACTTGAACGAATCGATCGGCACGGCGCTCCGCTTCACGCTCTCCGTGCCTGGCGTGAATGCCGCCATCGTCGGCACGACGAAGACGGACCGCTGGACGGAAAATGCCCGTCTGTTGGCGGAGGGCATGCTGCAGGCGGAACGTTACGAGGCGATTCGCGCGCAGTGGAAGGCGAAGGCGCAAGCGGATTGGATCGGCCAAGGCTGAACATGCCGGAGATATCCGCTGATTAAGCAAGCAACTGAAAAGCAAGCAGCTGAATAAGCGAGCAGTCGAATAAGGAGATTGGCCGATGCGCCAGTCTCCTTATTCGTGTGGATGTCGGCAAGCGACCCGCCGCGAATCGCCGAGCGGCCGGTCCGCTGGCTTTTTTCATATGCGAATGCAGGTACACCTATTCGAATGTTCAGGGACTGCCCGCTCATCATCGTCTTGGGATTGAATGTTATGGTTATGGCGAAGCGCATAATCTCCATGCATCTACATGAGCGTAATTAGCAACGGGATATTTTTTACCGTACTTTTACCGTTTGTTTGATATACTAAGCTATTATTTCCATACGGCGGCGGTGAGCGTAAACGTGAATATTTTGTTGGCGGAAGACGATAAGAAGCTCGGCAAGCTCGTTAAATACATGCTGGAGAAGAAAGGCGGCTATCACGTCGATTGGGTGGAGAACGGCGAGGATGCACTCGATTATGCGCGCGGATCGGCTTACGACGTGCTTCTTCTGGACTGGATGATGCCGCTCATGAACGGCGTCGACGTCTGCAAGCGGCTGCGCGGCGACAATTACGGACAAGCCATCGTCCTCTTGACGGCGAAGGATTCGCTGCAGGATAAAATCTTCGGCCTTGATGCAGGAGCCGACGACTATCTGACGAAGCCTTTCGAGATCGATGAGCTGCTCGCTCGGTTGCGGGTGCTGGCACGGCGGAACTTTGCCCCGAGGAAATCGGATAGCGTGACGTTCGGGCCGTTTACGTTCAATCGCACCTCGCGCCAGCTATCGCGGAACGGATCGGAGATTCAGCTTAGTCCAAGGGAGTACCAGCTGCTCGATTTTTTCCTGCAGAACATCGGCAACGTACTGACGAGAGAGTCGATTCTCGATCGCATCTGGGGGCTTGGCAGCGATGTCTCCTACAAGAATGTCGACGTGACGGTGAAGATGCTCCGCGACAAGCTGGACGATCCCGGGGCAGAGCCGGCCATACACAGCATCAGGGGGGTAGGCTACCGGTTTGAAATGGACGCTTAAAAACGGGAAGAAGCGCGACCTCTTCCAATACACGCAGAGAAAGCTCACGGTCACGTATACGTGGCTCATCATTCTGTTTCTGGCATTATTCTCGATCATCGTAACCGTCTTCTTCGTCTTCATGGTCTATCGGGAGCAGAGCGATTCGCTTCGTTCGACCATGAGCGCGACCGAGGACGGCCGAGTCGTCGTTCCGGATTTGGAGAACAGCCGCAGCGATGATCTCTATTTCTTCTATGTGCTAGATAATCGGGGCGAAGTGCTTGCGCAGAGCGATGCAATCCCCCAGCTTAGCGGCAGCAATAGAGCGGAGATCGAGAAGTGGCGGCCGGACGGGGATTCGTTTCGCTTGCGCCGCCAGCCCGAACAAGAGCAGCGGATCGGGGATCTTAGGATCAGAACGGACGACCGTCTGCTCTTCATAGGCGCGCATCCGATCATGACGACGAGCGGTCCGGCTATGATCTATGCGGCCAAGGATGTCACCTTCTATCGGGATATCCTTCGCAACCTGCTCTTCGTGTTCCTCTTCATCCTTACTTTATTCAGTCTGGCAGCGGTCAAGCTCAGCTCCTCGATGTCCAAGAAAGCGATGATCCCGATTCAGCGAACGTTCAAGCATCAGCAGCAATTTCTGGCGGATGCCTCGCACGAACTGAGGACGCCGCTCAGCATCATGAACGCGTCCCTCGACGTGATCGAGCTGGAGAACGAAGATACCATCACGCCGTATTCGAAGGAAGTCGTTACGGACATGAAGGAAGAGATCGGCCGGATGACCCGCATGGTGCAGCATCTCCTGCTGCTTGCCAGGTCCGACGCAGGCTCGGCCGAGTTCGAGATGGGCAGTTTCGACATCGTGCCGAAGCTGCGCCAGTGGGTGCTTGCCTTCGAAGGCGTCGCGCAGAAGAAGTCGATCGCACTGCGGATGATGCTCCCGGGTTCGCTCATCGTGAAGGGCGATCAGGAGCGGCTGAAGCAGCTGGTCTATATCCTGCTTGATAATGCGATCAAGTACACGCCGGAGGAAGGCAAGGTCGACGTCGGTCTTGACCCTAACCCGAAGCAGTGGCGAATCATCGTCCGGGACAGCGGCATCGGCATTGCCGAGGCGGATCAGCCACGTATCTTCGATCGGTTCTACCGGGTCGAGAAGCATCGCAATCGGGAAGAAGGCAGCGCAGGACTGGGACTTGCGATCGCGAAGCAGATCGTGATCGCCCACCGGGGTTCGGTCGTTCTCGAGAGTGCGCCGGGGAAGGGAAGTACGTTTTCGGTGGAATTTCGCGTCTAACGCACTACTTGAAAGATGGAGCTTGATTAGGAGCAGGAGCAGGAGCAGGGAATTTTTTGTCCTTTACCGTACTTTTACTATTGCGCTCTATAGTAAGCCTTGCAGGGACAAGAACATGATTTCCGAAAGGATGATAAGAAGGTGAGACGCATGAGACCTTGGGTAAAAAGAACGCTGCTCGTATCCGTCATCATCGTAGCTGTCGGAGCCGGCATCAGCATGGTGGCCGGGGAGCACGGGCGGGAGGTATCGAAAGTCGTCAGGGTGAGTCAGGAATTCCACGGCAGGCCCGCTGACGGCATGAAGGTCGAGATCAGAGGCGGAAAGGATGCCGCCGTGCCGATGCCGCCGGGCGAAGATGCAATCGAACAGCTTCCGCCGGATGGGCCGAGACTGCGGGAGGGCGGCATGCACATCGATATGGGGCATGAGCGTCATCATTTCGGACATGGTCTGGCGCTGGGCTTAATGATTCTGATCGCCGGCATGGTGTTGTTCTGGGCGAGCAGGCGAGGCAAACGTTCGAGAATCGCGGACGGACCGAACGTGCTTGCGAACATTCCTACGGCTTCGGACTTCCTGGACCAGTGGGAAATGCAGCAAAATCAAACGAAGGAGTCGAAATAACATGGGAATCTTCAAACGCGTCAAGGATGTTTTCCTAGCCGAAACGAACGAGCTGATCGATAAATGCGAGAAGCCGCTCCATATGGTGAATCAATATATGCGGGAATTCGGCGTAGAGCTGGAGAAAGGGCAGCGCGCCCTGGCGCGCCAGCTGTTCATCGAGAAGCGGCAGGCGGCATTGATCGGCGATGCCGAGACGGCCGTCGAGAAGCGGGACCGCCAAGCGAGGCTTGCGGTAGCCCAGGGCGAGGATCAGATCGCGAAGCTGGCGCTGCAGGAGAAGCTGCTGCAGGAGAAGAAGCTGACCGTCTATCGCGAGCAGTATGTCACGATCCAAGAACAAACGAAGGTGCTCGAGGACCGCATTGCCCAGCTGCTGGTGCAATCGGAGGAGTACAATCACCGCCGGCTGCTGCTCGAATCCCGGATTAATGTGGCCAGCTCCCTGAAGGAGCTGAATCAGAGCGTGGTCTCCTTTCAGACGGACGGCATGGTCAGAGGTTTCGCCAGGGCGGAAGAGAGAGTCATGATGATCGAGGCGGAGCTTGCGGCCATGAATCATTTCAACGCGCCGGCGAGACGATCCGCGCCGCAGTATCTCGATCCGACGCTGACGCCGGAGATCGAAGCGTCGCTTGCGGAATTGAAACAGCAGCCGGCAGCAGAACAATAGGTTACCACGCGCGCAGGCATCCGCAGTCGGCATGAGCTCGCGCGAACATAGAGAAGCGATGACATGGAAGAAAGCCGGCAGTATCTGCCGGCTTTCTCGCAACCTCGCAGAGAGGCTCGTGAACGTTCACGAGCCTCTCTGCGATCCTGTTTAATAGCGTAATTGCGGGAGATGGCGAATACGCGTTCCTCGATCAATCAAACTCGAAATTCTTCCACTCGTCCTCCGGCATATGCTGTCCTTGTTCGGAGAAACGCTGTTCTTGGAACGGTTCGGCCACGTTGTGGAAGCCGTTGCGCTCCCAGAAGCCGGGCCGGTCCTTCGTCATGAATTCGAAGCCGCGGACCCATTTGGCGCTCTTCCAGAAATACAAATGCGGCACGACGAGCCGAAGAGGGCCGCCGTGTTTCTGCGTCAGCGGCTGACCGTCGTAGGTATGCGCGAGCAGCGCTTGATCGCCGAGGAGATCCGACAGCGGCAGGTTGGTCTCGTAATCCGGGTCGGCATGGATCATCACGTAGCGGGCATCCGGCTTGATGTTGAGCCGTTCGAGCAGATCCTGAAACAGCACGCCTTTCCAGGTTGTATCCGCCTTGGACCATCGCGTGACGCAGTGGATGTCGCAGCGAATCTCGGTTTGCGGCATGGCCATGAGATCGTCGAAGCTCAGCGTGAGCTCGCCCTCGACTTCGCCGAAAAGACGCAGATTCCACGCCGCCATGTCATAGCGCGGTACGTCTCCCTCGTGCAGGATCGGAAACCGATCCGTCCAGATTTGGCCCGGCGGAAGCCTGTGCGCAAGTTCCGGCGGCGACTCGCCGGTAAGCGGCTTCATCTTCTGCAGCCGCTCCGCTTTGTTATGCATATCCGTTTGCTCCTTTGCGCGTACATTCATCTTGCGTATGACAACATCCTAGAGCACTTGGAACTTCGCGTCAAGACGTTCATCGAGCAACGGAGGCACACTGAGGTTACGTCGTTGTTTTCGTTCCAAGCTTCCTGAACCAGATGATGCAAATCAAGCAGAGCGGGATCAGGATGGAAGGCACGATAATGGCGAAGGGCAGAATCGTCAAATCGTAGGCGACCAGCTTCGCGGGGTTGATGAAGCTGGTAGCCGCGACGGCGAAGAATATCGCGCCGACCGGCAGGTAGAACGAGCTCAGATTCTTCACGGTAAACAGTCTGCCTACGATCTTGACGAACGCGTACTGCACGATGATGATCTCGAACAGCGTT
The DNA here is from genome assembly GCF_009909195.1 of Paenibacillus sacheonensis. GTDB lineage: Bacteria > Bacillota > Bacilli > Paenibacillales > Paenibacillaceae > Paenibacillus_Z > Paenibacillus_Z sacheonensis. Next base: position 249,389 of record NZ_JAAAMU010000007.1, on the reverse strand, counting down.
AGGATGGTCCAAATTCCGATAATGATAATTTCGATGCGTTCGATATACTCGCCGAACTTCACCAGCTGAATCGCGGAGAAGAACGGAAACGAGGATGTTTTGAACATGTTTTCGCCCAAGCAGCCGAACGCGAGATAAGTCGATATCAGCAAGTAGGCGCACGAGAAGACGGTGGCGATGTTGCAGCTCTTGCTCAATTTTTTCTGGTTCGTCGTCTCGGAGAATAAGAAGCAGAACACGGCCGTCTTGCCGAACGGAAACCCGAACGATACGAGCGCGCTGTAGGCGATCAACGGAACGGGATGCTGAAATTGCGGCAGAAACGGATTGCGCTCGACATCTTGAAAGATGAACGCGCAAATGACGAGCATGGCAACGGTAAAGAACGGAAGGATCATGAGCGTTGCCCGCGATATCGTGCTCAAACCGAGATAAGCGGCGTAAGTCGTCACCAATATCACGAGCAGCATGATCAGATTCGGCGACGTGTTCGGAAGGATGGCGGTCGTGTAGAAGAGCGAGATGGATCGCAGCGATAAGATGCCAAGTCCGGTCATGCCGATTAAGTAGAAACAAAGAACGGACTTGCCCAGCCACTTCCCGAGCAAGGTTACGATGATATCGCTCAGATTCTTCGTAGGAAACTGGTGTTGGATGTAGACCAGCAGCTTCAAAAGCACGATCGTCGCGAGCATGGCGGTAATGTCGGCGATCCATACATCGTGCAGGATAAGCTTGGCTTCCAATAAATACAGCGTCGAGAAGCCCGACATGAACGCAAAGCAAAGGCAGCCTAACTGGAACGGCGTGATTTTGTCGTTGTTCACGACGGGTGCACCTCCTGCACGATATTCAATTTTCGCAGCACGAATTCGGAGAGCGGTCGATAGAGCCAAGTATTGAAAGCCTCTGTCGTGGGAATCCGTTCGCCTATGACAGGCAAGAGGTAGCAGGCAGCCACCGCCGACAGCAAGCCGAATACGACGGCTTCTCGTCGATGGCGCTGCTTCCACAACCCAACGAAATGCCATATGCCATAGAGCAGCACGGCAGCCAATACGAGCGTTCTGGTCAGATCAGGGTCCTCCTATCACTTCGCTCATGCCGATCGTCGGAATCGCAACATCGACGCGTACGCGAATCGGCATCGTCGGATAGACGTCGGTTACCCATGTTTTCGATATCCGCTTCCACTCGTAGGGATGATGCTGCCTCAAATAGTCGGAGAAGCCGATAATGTCCGACTTCAATTCCCGTTGAAACCGGTTTAAGCTTACTTTCAAACGCTGCTCCATATATCGGCTTGCGGCTTCTTCGACGCCATGGAGCGTGGCCGGATCAGCCAAGTTTAATTTCTTGTCGATACTGGTAATGCTGCCCGACATCTCGATACGAATCGCGATGCCGGGTTTCCCCTCCGCGCGGACGAGGCTCATCGAACGCTTGCCCACCCGCATTCGCAGCGCGACGCGGCGGTCGTTGAATGGCACGTACTCCGCGAATTCGAGCGCTTTCCAATACTTCTTGTTGACCAAGATGTGAATGGAGAGCGTATCGTCGCCCGAGAGCCATTCCTTGAGCCTGCCTTGCTGAATGACGGAACCCCCGCTTAGAAAAAGCACCTCCCGATTACCGCCCATCGGCTTTGCCTTGCTTAGCTTTCCGGTGACGATCCCGCGATAGGGATTCGTATATTCGTTGACGATATCTTTAACGGCAAGCGTCAGGCTTTTGCCCCATAATTGCTCGTTCTTGACTTTGCCGAGCATTTCATTCGAAAGCAGGTCCCCGGTTTCGGCCCTGGTCCTCATTAACTCGCTCGCATTCCCTTGGGCGACGATCAAGAAGCTGGACAGTCGAATATCGCGCGATCGGGTCAGGAAGTCCACGACCTCGTAGAACGAACGGCGCGCGGCGCTCTCGCCGATGAGAAAGAATTTATCGTGCTGCCAGATCAAGACCTTGCCGGCGCGGCTCCGCAGGTTGCGGGCTGCCTCGAAAACGGAGGGGCCGGAAGCGCTCGCGATCCATTCCGGTTTTCTTGCCGTATTGCCCGCGGTGTTCGTGGATGCTTCGAGACAGTTGACGGTGAAAACATACAGCTGCTTCTGCTCGTCGTAATCGATCGCCGTCAGCATCACGAGCGCGATATCGCTGATCTCGCGAATATCAGAGGAACAGCCGGCCAGCATCGCGGACAATAGGAGCAGCAGCACGCCGCGCTTAATCGTCCTCATGCTTAGGCCCTCCAACCGCGGCGGGAGATGCCTGCGTCCGCGACAGCTTCCTGTGTTTGATCGGAAGCAGGATATAATGGCTCACGAAGTCTCGCCACCGCATCGGTTCAAGCGTCGGCAAGTACGACTTGCCGAAGGATTTCAGGGAACAGAGATGCAGAACGAGGGCGAAGAGGCAAAGCGAAATGCCAAGCACCCCGGTCCAAGCCGCGATGAACATGAGGGGGAACCGCAGCATGCGCATCGTAATGGCCGTATTGAAGGACGGAATGGTAAACGAAGCGATGCCGGTCAACGCAACGACGATGACCATCGGCCTGGATACGATGCCGGATTGAACGGCGGCCTCTCCGATGATCAGCGCCCCCACGATGCTGACGGATTGTCCGACCGTCTGCGGCAGCCGCACGCTCGCTTCCCGCAGGATCTCGAACGCGATCTCCATGACGAGCGCCTCGAGAAACGTGGGGAGCGGAATGCCGGCTTTCGCGGTTAGGAAGGTCAGCATGAGCGGAGTCGGAATCATCTCCAGATGGAAGGTCGACAGCGCGATGTAGATCGACGGGAGAAACAATGAAATAAACAGCGTGATCAGACGCAGGCCGCGAAGGAAATTGGCAAAGTAAAACTTCTCGTAGAGATCTTCGCTCGGATGCAGGAAATCGGTAAAGGCGGCGGGCACGAGCAGGACGTTCGGACTGCCGTCCGTCACGATCGCGACCTTTCCTCGGTTCAAAGCCGTCGTAACCCGGTCGGGCCGTTCCGTATTCTGGATTTGAGGGAAAGGAGAATAAGGGCTGTCTTGAATCCATTCTTCGATCTGGGCGCTGTCCGCCACGACATTCAGTCGTACCGCCGTTAATCTGCGCTCGACCTCTTGCAGCACGCCGGTATCCACTTGATTGTCCAAGTAAAGCACCGTCACGTCCGTCTGGCTTTCCTGGCCGATGCGATACGATTTGGATTTCAATCGGTCCGTCTTCAACCGGCGGTAGATCAACCCCAGATTCGTGTCGGCGTCCTCGATGAAACCCGCCCGCGGACCCCGCACGTTCACTTCCGTCATCGGCGCTCCGACCGCGCGTTTTCCATATCCCGGCAGGCGCATGCCCAGCGCTTCGGAACGACCTTCCACGCAGAGGACGAGCCCGGCGTCTGCGATGGTTCGCACCGCCACGTCCAGTTGTCCGAACGACTGCTCGAAGCCCTGCGCGCGCGCTGCTTCTTCCAGCGAATGCGCCGAGCCTCCGGCCGCGTGGAGATGCAGGCTGATTTGCGGAAGAATATGCTGTTGAAGCCGTTCCATGTCGATGAGGACGTTTAAATAGATCATCGCGGCGATAGGGATTCCCGAGCTTGATTCGATCGTATGGAAGACGATCTGTTCGTTGTTCGCAAACAATCGGCGAAGCGATTCCACGTTGCGTGCCACCGAAGGCTCGAGCGGTGTGCTGATTTTATCCATGCCTGCTTGCAAGCCTCCATCCGTCATCGTAGACGCCCATTCCTGCTCCTACGGGTATTCCTCTATTTGAGCAAGATTATACCAAGTGGACAAGCACGGCGCCCGGGTTCCCGACACCGCTCGACAACTCTAGTTCTTCCCGCATCGGCGAAACTTGAGCCCGTCTGCCCATGTAGCGGCGGCGCGGCCAACATACAATAGTAATTGGAAGATATTAGCATATTCTCCGAGGGAGGAGGCTTACGGTAGTATCGACGAAGATCGGCAGCTTCCGAATGCATTCTACATATCCCTAATGAAAAGGTGATCCCCTCCATGCTCAAAAAGTCCACCAATCTCATCGATTTCAAAAACATCCTGCCGTTCGACAGCGAGCTCTTCGGCGTGTATCAGCCGCTGCTCGGCTGGAAGTCGGAGCGCACTCTGAGGCGGTTCCGCAGGGGGCACGAGCTCGACCGGCGCAGGCTGATCTCGCTGCTGCAAAACCGTTACCGCGGCATCTATAAGCTGACCGGTGTCGAGGGACATGTTCGCGAGATCGAATATATCCATCCCGGGGAGCAGCCAGGGGCGGTCAAGGGCTTCGGCAGCTTCCTGCTTCAGGCCATCGCGGCGGAGCTGCCGCCGCTCGAGAAATACAAACCGGACATGTGGCCGGCATTCATCGACCGCGAGAAGCTCGACAAGCTGCTCAACACCGTCGTCCGCGAGGCGTGCATGAGCTGGTACGCCCAGCTGCTGCAGCAGGTCGCGAACGCGCAGCGAGCGGTCCGGCTCTCGGCCGCCGCCGCTTCGGAGGCGCTCGAGAAGAAGGTGAACGAGGAGTCCGTCATCGCGGGCATGCTGCTCTATATGGCCGACAACAAGCTGTACGATCAATTGCAGCAGATGTTCTACAAGACCGACGCCGACTTGGAACCGCTCCTGCAGGCGCTCTATGCCAGCGATCCGTTCGAGACGCTGGATCCCAAGAAGGATCTGGACCGCGTCGGATTGTCCCCGATCGGCATCGTGCACCTGTTCCGGCAATACTTCTTCGAGTTCGATACGTTCCTCGGCGCGCCCGTCGGTCATGTCTGGCTGAGCCCGGGGGCGTCCGCGGAGCTGATCGAGGTCAGCACGCGCAAGACGACGGTGGAGCGTTCGATCGAGCAGTCGACGGAGAGCGTCTCGCGCAGCGAGCTGTCGACGACCGATCAGGACGAATTGTCCGACAGCGTGAAGGAAGACAACCGGACGGACACGAAGTTCGGAGCGAACGCCAACGCGAAGGAGAGCTGGATCTGGGGCAGCGCCGAGCAGTCGGCGAGCTTCGACATGGGCACGACGCAGCAGAAGGCGCGCGAGCAGTCGCATAAGCATATGCGCCAGCAGACGGAGAAGCTGTCGACCGAGATTCGCAAGAACTTCAAGTCCGCGTTCAAGACGGTGACCGAGACGACCGAGACGTCCAGCAAGCGTTACGTTCTCGCGAACGAGACCGATCAGCTCATCAACTACGAATTCCGCCGCAAGATGCGACAGGTCGCCGTGCAGGTGCAGGACATCGGCACGTATCTCTGCTGGCAGACCTATGTGGACGAGCCCGGCAAGCAGCTCGGCGTGGCGGAGCTGATGCATATCGCGGCATCGCCGGACGTCGCCAACATCCCGCATCCCGATGCGGTCGTGCCGCCGGGGATGCTCGTCACGGACTACCCGATCGACATCTCGTTCGTGCAGACGTCCGAGGACGAAGGCGATAAGGACGAGGGTTATACGGACGGCAGGGAAGAGGATACGGATTTCAACGAAGGCGATATCGAGACGATTCAGGCGGATTTCCCGCAGACGGTCTTGGCGCAGCAAGCCGGCTACCGGCTGCAGAAGGTCAGCTTCGACACGTCGGGCGGCGATATCCAGCTGTCGGTCAAGAACCTGACGCAGGCGCCGAACAGCACCGAAGCGAAATTCACCGTGCACGTCAACCACGTGAATTTCCGGGGGAGCTCGCCGATCCGCGTCTTGGCGAAGCTGACCTGGATGCCGGACGAGACGATCGCCAAGCAGATCGAGGACCAGAACAAGGCCAACGTCAGCGCCTTCACGGCGAGGCTGGAGCAGGAGTACCGCAAGGAATTCGTGGAGGCGGCCAAAGAGCGAATCAAGCTGGCGAGCCAGATCCGTTCCCGCACCTTCGAGGATCTCCGCGAGGAAGAGCGGATCGTCGTCTACCGCGTGCTGATCCAAGAGCTGCTGACGAAGGGCATTCCGTTCCCGGACAACCGCACGCGCCACGCCGCGGCCGAGCTGCTCAATTCCATCTTCGACGTGGACAAAATGCTCTACTTCGTCGCGCCGGAGTGGTGGAAGCCGCGCGATCATTCCGGCCAATCGTTCGGGACGCTCGTGCCGAACGGGCAGATCGGCCCCGACGGGCAGCCGGTCATGGTGCCGGACGTCGCGACGAGCATTCCCGCCGACAGCCTGACGGGCTGGGGCGGGATGAACGAGATGCGCGAGGATAACTACTACATCACGGACGAATCGGATCCCGCGAAGCTCGGCAGCTCGCTCGGCTGGCTGCTGCAGCTGGACGGCGATAACCTCCGCAATGCGTTCCTGAACGCGCCATGGGTCAAGGCGGTCATACCGATCCGCCCCGGCAAGGAGAAGGCGGCGATGAACTGGCTGAAGCAGGTGGAAGGCATGAACGGCATCGGGCCGTCCGACATGTATGGCGGGAACGAACCGGACCTGCAGGGCAAGACGATGCTGGAGGTGCTGGATCTGCTGTCCGAGAAGGTCAAGGCGAAGCATGACAAGTCGATCAAGACAACGGATTATCCAGATCCCGATAACCCGGGAGATGCCGGCAGCACGGTCAGCGCGACGCCGGTCGACAAGGTTTACGAGCACGGCTTCTATCCGCTGCAGGGGGGCTTCCATGCGCAGATGGGCGACGACTTTGAAGTGTTCGATCAATGGATCGAGGTGCTGCCGACGGACCAAGTGGTCGCGGTCGAAGTGAAATACGATCCGAAAACGGGGAGACAGCTCTAGTGGGCAAGCCGAATACGCCGCCGAGGCCCAAGACGGCGAAGCCGGCCAAAGCCGCCAAGCCGAAGAAGCCGGTCAAACCGAAGGTCAAGCCGGCCGCGCCCGTCGCCAAGCGGAGCATGGACGACATGCCCGCGGAATCGCTGGAGGCGCTCAAGGAACGGGAGGCGGCGATCGAGGCTTCCGTTCCGGGTATCGTCAATCCCACGAAGGACGCCACGGTCGTGCTGTTATCGCCGTACGGGTATTTTCGCGTCGTGAAGTTCGACAATCAGGGCAATGCGGCGGACCGGCAATATTACCTTTACTTCACGAACAAGAGATCCGGCGGGGTGTTCGAGGTGCACGGCACGATCGCGTGGACGTACATGAACCAACTGCCGAATCGCGATAACGTCCAAGATTTTCCGATTCAGGATACCGTGACCGTCGGAACAAAGGCGCAGGACAGCTTGTCGGCGTTCAGCCGGCACGCACTGCTGTGGACGCAGGCGACGAACGGGGTAACGAAGCGCAATTACGTCGATTATGCCCCTTCCAAGGAGACGGTCTTCATCGCGTGCACGCGGGAAATCGACACCGGATTCCCGGCGACGCTCATCTATAAGAACTGGAAGGGCGAGAAGACCAACCAATACAAGCCCAACCGGTATATCCGGGATGCAGGCATGCCGACGCAGATTCTGCTGCATGAGACGGCGACGTCCGGCAGCATGAATATTTCCGGGGTGCGCATGGAGAAGAACTACTACCCGGTCCCGCATTTCTGCGTCAATAATATCGACAATAGCGGCAACGGCCAAATCTTGCAGTTTGTCGATATCGCCGAGAAGACGTATCACGGGGAGCTGCTGAACGACCGGTCCGTCGGCATCGAGTTCGTCAACGAGCCGCTGCAGGAGAAAGACCACCCCGATCTTGCGAAGAGCAAAGCCGGCGTTTATCTGAAAACCGTGCTGGACAAATATTCGAAGCTGCACATCCCGCTCGAGTTCGACGAATCCAAGGCGGATCAGACGCTGACCGTGAATAAGTCGGACCTCATCAACTGGAGTGCGCTCAAGACGATCGAGGTCGGCGCGGCCAAGACGAAGGCGGCGACGGAGAAGGACGGGGTCGTAACGCTGAAATTCGTCAAATCGGACAAATTCGAGCATTTGGCCAGCTTGATGCGGCTGCTGCAGGACAAGGGCGGTTTTCCCGGCCTCGATATCGACGCCGCTGAGCAGCACAGATCCGTCGTGACGGTCGACAAGAAGCAGGTATTCGTCTTCCAGCACGGGTACGATGGGAAAGAGAAGGAGAAGCTCTACCATTACGCGATCGACATCCGCCAGCGAGGCATCTATACGCACGGATTGATCGGCGGGCACCATGACGGGTATTTGCAAGGACTGTACATGTACCTGAAGCTGATCAAGAAACAGCAGCCGCTCGCCTGCCTGCAGTCGATGCTCGACATGATTGCGAAGAGCAAGCTGCCTAAGGATGCCAAACGGCCGCCGCTCAAGCTGAAGGAATTGCTGACGGTGACGAAAGGCAAGGAGGAAGTGCCGAAGTCGCCGAAGGAGATTACCATCACCAGCTACTTGGAGCTGCCGTAGTATCGGATGGGCAGGATACCAGAGCATACCAGGGCGAAGCCATTCAATTGCAGCAATAATACAAATGCAAAAATCTTGAATTCATGCAATTGAAGAATCCATGGAATTGAAGCAATTAATGAATCCGTGCGGTTAAAGAATCGAAGCAGTTCAAGCATTCATGCAATTCAAGAATCCGTGCAAGGAAAGAAGCCAAGCGGCAAACAGCCGCGCGGCTTCTTTCGTTTGCAATCGGAGCTGCGTCCTCTCAAGTTGGCCGGCATCGGAACCTGCCGGAATTTAGTACGTGTTACGTCAGCCGGTCAACATGATCGGCTGCTTTTTCGTGTTCAATAGATCGGGTACAAGTGGGAATTCGATATGGAATCGTGGTATTCTCAGTCGTAAGAAAGCGAGTGCGGTTCGCTTCGCGCGCAATGGCGTGTAAATCTTGAATGATCGGAACGGAGACGAAATGCTGGATACCCATGCCATATATAACCAATATCGGCCGCTGCTTTTCTCGATCGCCTACAGGATGCTCGGAAAGTCCCAGGACGCCGAAGATATCGTACAGGATGCGTTCGCAGCCGTACAACAACGGAATACGAGCGACGTGCTGCATATCAAAGCGTATCTGTGCAGGCTTGTCGCCAATCGCTGCTTGAACGAACTGAAATCTGCGCGAATGGCCAAGACCGACTATATCGGTCCATGGCTGCCCGAGCCGATCGTAACCGGGCCGGACGGCAATCCCGAGGAGGAGGTCGAGCTTAAGGACGACATTGCCTATGCCTATCTAGTCGTGATGCAGCGGCTGACCCCGACGGAAAGGGCCGTCTTCGTGCTGAGGGAGACGCTCGGCTTAGCTTTCGATGAAATCGGAGAGTGGATCGGCAAATCGGAGGCGAATTGCCGGCAGCTGTTCAGTCGCGGCAAACGCAAGCTGGAGACGAACAAATACGACGCCGGCGTGCCGATGGCGCCTGTTACGCCACGATTCCAAGCACTCAGCGAATCGTTCAGCGCGGCGTTTCGTGCCGGAGATATCAACGCCATCGTGGAATTATTAAGCGAAGACGCCATGCTGCTTACGGACGGCGGAGGCAAGGTCAATGCGGCCATTAACCCGATCGTCGGCCGGGATCGCGTGAAGGCGCTGCTCGCTTTCTCCATGACGAACTATCTTCGGAACGGAACGATGAAGAAGGTGGCCGTCAACGGCCAGGTCGGATTTATGGTGATGTTCGACGGAAAACCGTTCGCCGTGTACGCCTTCGCCATGCATCCTGAAAGCTCGGCCATCGCCCGCGTATACGTCGTTATGAATCCGGAGAAACTTCACGGTGCTGTCCGTTGGCTCGAAAGTCAATACTAGATTCGCAGGGCGCGTTGTCACAGACAGGACCTGTCAGTTGTCTGCTTTAGTGAACGTATCCAATCAACGTTAGAGGAGGAAGTAAACAATGACGAATCGAATCGCCGATATCAAGATTCCCGATAGCAAGCTGGCTCGCGAAGCTGCCGAATTGGTGCGGGAGCATGCCGACGATCTGCTGTGGAACCACTCGAACCGGGTCTATCTGTTTTCGGCCATGAGGGGCAACCGGAATCAAGTGAAATACGATGCCGAGCTGCTGTATATTAGTTCGCTGTTCCACGATCTCGGCCTAACGCCCGCATTCCGAAGCGCGGACAAGCGTTTCGAGGTCGACGGGGCGAATGCTGCCCGGGATTTCCTGCACAGCCGCGGCGTCCCGGAGGACTCCGTTCGGCTTGTATGGGATGCCGTCGCCCTGCATACGTCCATCGGAATCGTCGAATACAAGGAAGCCGAGGCGGCGCTTATGAATTTCGGCGTCGGCTACGACGTGGTGGGGAAGAACTTCGATTTCATCCCGGCGGAAGCACGTCAGCAAGTCGTCGAGGCTTTTCCTCGCAGCCAGTTCAAACAAAACATCCTGCATGCCTTCATGGAAGGCTTCAAGCACAAGCCGGAAACCACGTACGGAACGATCAATGCCGACGTGTGCGAACTGCTGCTTCCGGGATACCAGCGTCCTAACTTTTGCCACCATGTCCTTCATTCCCCATGGAATGAGTAACCGGCAATGGACTTGCATGAACGATAGATGAATACGTTCCGAACAGGCAGCCGGGGATTTCCGGCTGTCTTTGTCTGTAAGCTGCTTAAGGGATGAGCTTGATGAATGAGCTTCTGGAATGATGGATGAGAGGTATGGTCAAATGCCCTTTCTGTATAAAAGCCCAAGAGTTACATGTGCGGGGGCATATACTGCGATGTACCTAAACTTAAGGGGATGAACACATGGGTTATGGAATGGGTAACGTCGGCGGTATCGGTCAAGGCAATTGTGGACCTGGATACGGCGGGCACGTTGGAGGATTCGGCGCAGGCGGAATTCTTGTCCTCTTCATCTTGTTGGTAATCATTTCGCGTTCGGTTCTCTTCTAGTCGGAAACTCTTATATCCATGCTTAGGCCTATGGAACCTGCCTTGCCGGGTTCAATGAATAGCGTATGAGCGGTTCGATACTATAGCGTTTCAAACCATGAACGGGATGAAGTGACATCAGATCACTCATCCCGTTTGCGCTGCGCCGTGCATGGAGACAAGCAATTGAACGAAATACATAGCGGCTCGCCGGCCTCTAAGATAGGGGCGGTTTCAGCGAGGGGCGAGAAATGATGAATATAGGAGCAGCCTGCATATAACCGTCTATCGGCAAGAGATGCTATAATGGCAGAAGAGATAGATGGGAGGACAACGATATCCTGAAAACAGACTATATCGACGTATTGTCGATCGTCTCGAGCAAGCTATACGAATCGGCTGCCAAAGTCATGGAAAGCGCAAGCAGGATGATGCCCGCAAATACGTTCTGCATCGCGAATTTGGACAGCCAATCGACTAAAGTGATCAAAACCTTCAATCGAAGCGGCGTCATTTTGGAAGAAGGCCTTGTCATTAATAACGAAGAATCGTATTGCGCGTTAGTGACCGAGCATGCCAGAGGACCTCTCATTATCGAGGATAATCTTACCCATCCCCTAACCAGAGATATGGATGCAACGCAGTTCGTAGGAGGATGCTCCTTTCTCGGCGTTCCGGTATTCAAGGCGAACGGCGAAGTGTACGGTTCCTTGTGCGCATTCGATCAAGGGTACTACCGGTACGAGGAGAAGGACGTCCAGCTATTGCTCTCCTTGTCGGCGCTCTTTACGTCGTTTTTGGAAGTCGAAGTCGCGTTTCAACGGTTGAAAGAAGCGGAAGAAATAAATCTTCGGATGCTGGAGGAGAAATCCAATTTATTGACGATGCTCAATCATGAAGTCCGCTCGCCGATGGATGGCGTGTTAAGCATGGTCAGCCTGTTGAATACGACCGAACGAACCGAGGAACAAATCGTTTATATCGACTTGATCGAGAAGAGCGGCAATAACCTGCTTGCGATCATGGACCATATCGATCACTACGTTCAAATCGAAGCCGGCGCCGAGTTGGAGACGAGCCCCTTCGATATTCGAGAAGCCGTCGCCCATGTCATAAACATGCATGCCGATGAAGCGGCCGACAAAGGGATACGGCTGCATGCGCAATTTGAAATAAGCGACCAATTGATTCTGATCGGGGACAGCGCGAAACTGCATCTCATTCTGTCGCACCTCGTCCGGAATGCGATAAAATGCACCGAAAGCGGAGAAGTCGCCGTCTGCATCAAATTGATCTCCACGCGTGACGATATGGTCGACATCGCGTTCGAAGTGAGAGATACCGGGGTCGGAATTCCCGCCCTGCATCGGAAGCGATTGTTCAGAACGTTCTCCCAGGTGCACCAAGACGCGCATGCAGGCAAATACGGCGGCGTCGGGCTTGGCTTAACGATCTGCAAGCGGCTTGCGGAGCTGATGGAAGGTACGATTTGGCTGGAGCAATCCAGCGATGAGGGCAGCTTGTTTATTTTCAGGGTCGCTTTGAAACGACTTGTCCTGCAGGCATGATAACGTAACGTTGAACGATGGAACAAACCAACCGAAACCAGGTGTCGTCATCGGCATCTGGTTTTTTTGTCGTTTTGTTCGATTTTTCGTGGAAGTTCAGCAATCGATTTTATAAAATGCCTCCAGGATGGGAATAATTTGGTGGTCCATAGATTTCCAGATACACCGGACGAAATAGTCACATTTGCCGATTCCAGACCGATTTCTCCGGAGGAACCATAATGTCAACCACTAACGAACAACTCAGCCAGCGCGCGCACGAGCTGGCGCTGCAGCAGCATATCAAGGTAACGGCCGGCCATCCCGGCTATATAAAGAAGCAGTTCGACGCGGACATCGCGGGCATTCGGGCTTTCGTCGCCGACTTGCAGGACGACTCGGTCGCCTGCGGACAGCAGGCCGAGGAATGGCTGCTCGACAACGCCGAATTCATCGAAGAGCAGGCGCTGGACGTCAAGCTCCATCTCGGCAAGGCCGCGCTTGTCCATCTGCCGCGTTTGCGCGGGGAAGGACGATTGCGCGTTCACGCGCTCTGTCTAGCCTTTCTCGATCTGGTAGACGGCATTCTGGACGAAGGAACGCTGCGGACGTTCCTGAGCGCTTATCAGGAAATATCCGTCCTGACGCTGGCGGAAACGCGGTCGATTCCGATCATGCTCAAGGTGTCGCTGATCGGGAAGATCGCCGAAGCCATGGTATTGGTGCGGGATAGACGGGAAGTATGCAGCCAGGTACAACGGCTGCTGAAGCGGATCGATCCCGCCAAGATGAGCACCGATGCCATCGGCGCGGCGCTCGATGAAGCCGGGCAGAGCGAGCCGTTGTCCGGTCCTTGGGCCGCGCATCTCATCAGCCATCTGCGGGAATGGACGGGCGATTCAGCCGTCGTACGCGAATGGCTCGCCTGCAAGTACGAGAACGGCTCCGAGGATCTCGACCGCATCGTGACGTACGAGGCCAAACTTCAAGCCGCTTACCAGATGAAGGCAGGCAATCTGATTACGAGCCTGCGCAGCAACGAGCGGAGGGATTGGGCGGAGCTGTTCAAGGAAATCAGCATGCTCGATCGCACCATGCGCGAGGATGCGACGGGCATCTACGCCAGGTTGGACGAGGCCAGCAGGCACGAGATCCTAAACCGGGTCGAGACGCTGGCCAGGCGGATGCGCGTGCCGGAAAGCCTCGTTGCGTCGCAATCGCTCGCGCTGGCCCTTCAAGCTTCCGAAACCGGCACTCTGCATGCGGGAACGACCGACAGCAGGGATACGGGAGAAGCTCATCCGCCAGCAGAGCTTCCGCGGCAAGCCTTTGCGGCGTATTACGTCTTCGAGCCTGCAGGCGTAACCCGCTTGGTTCAGGCGTTGAAGCTGTGCAGCCAGCCGCGCAATATGCCGGCCGAACGTCTGGCCGGACGCGCGCCGATGAATTATTTCATCTCGCTGACGGGACTGTTCGCGCTGCTGTTGATCGCATTGGCGGCTTGGGTCGTCGATTGGAACGTGATTTCCTCCGCCGGCATGGCGGCCGTTCTGCTCGCGCTGCTGTTTCCCGTAAGCGAGTGGGTCATGACGTTCCTGCATTTCGGCATCGACCGCATCTGCCGGACCAAGCCGCTGCTGCGCTATGACTATTCGAGCGGCATCGAGCAAGGCGCCGCGACGATGGTCGTCATACCGGCCATATGGTCGACGGTCCAAGAAGTGGAGGAGCTTGCCGACCGGCTCGAGATTCACTATTTGGGCAATCGGGACCCGAATATCCATTACGCGCTCCTGGGCGATTTCACGGACGCGAAGGAAGAACGCCTCCCCTCGGACGAGCTGCTTATCGCCGCGGGCAAAGCGCGCATCGACCGCTTGAACCGCATGTACGGGGGAGAAAGCGGCACGACCTTCCATTACTACCAACGGACCAGGCAGTGGAATCCCGGCGAAGGCGCCTTCATGGGCTGGGAGCGCAAGCGGGGCAAGCTGGTCGAGTTCGTGGAGCTGCTTCGCGGCAGCGGAGACACCAGCTACGAGGTGATGCACGGCGATCGGGAGGTGCTGCCCGGAATCAAGTATCTGATCACGCTGGACGCCGATACCCAGCTGCCGCTCGGAAGCGCCCAGCGGCTGATCGGCACGCTGCATCTGCCGTACAACCGGCCGCGCTTGAACAAGGAGGGGACGAGGGTCGTGGAAGGCTACGGCGTCCTGCAGCCCCGCATCGGCACCAGCCATGAATCCGCCATGCGTTCCCGGCTGGCTTATTTCTGGTCCGATCCGGGCATCGACCCTTACGCGTTCACGGTCTCCGATCCGTATCAGGACGCGCTCGGCGCGGGCATCTTTACGGGCAAAGGGATTTTCGACGTGAACGTATTCGCCCAGCTGCTCGGAGAGCGAATCCCGGACAACACGGTGCTTAGCCATGATTTGCTCGAAGGCGGATTTATGCGCGCGGCGCTCGTGTCCGACATCGAGCTGATCGAAGAGCATCCGTCCACGTTTCTCTCCTTTCAGAAACGGATGCACCGCTGGGTGCGCGGGGACTGGCAGCTGCTGTGCTGGCTCCGCGCCAAGCTTTGCGACCGGCGGGGCGTGCTGCAACCGATCGACCTGTCGCTGCTCACCCGCTGGCAGATCGTCGACAATCTGCGGAGAAGCCTGCTGCCGATCGCGCTGTTCGTGCTGTTCGCGCTGGCCGTCACCGTACTGCCCGGTTATCCGGCGCGCTGGCTGACGCTTCTGTTCGCTACGCTGCTGCTGCCCTTGATCAGGCAGCTGGTCGGCATGAATCCCGCGGACGCGCAGCCGAAGCGCCTGATATCGACGTTCGTGCTGGCCGTTATCGGATTCTGGACGCTGCCGTTCCAGGCGGCCGTGCTGCTGAACGCCATCGTCAAGACGGTATATAGAGTGGCGTTCAGCAAACGCCGGATGCTGGAATGGACGAGCTTCTCGCAGACCGAACGAAGCCAAAGCATGGCTCGTCGCAGCACGATTCTAGGTGCCGGCGGCGGCTATGCCTTGATCGTGTTGTTCGCGGCTGCGGCCGTCTTGCAGCCGATTGCCGGACTCCTGTGGTTCGGTCTCGCTCTCTGCCTCTTCTGGGCGCTCGCTCCGCTTGCGGTGCGCTGGTTGGATCAGCCCGTATTCGAAGCGGACCGGCCGCTCGAAGCCGCGGATGCGGAGCAGCTGCGCGGGCTGGCGAAGGAGATTTGGCAGTTCTACGAGGACTTTGCCGGGAAAGAGGATCATTTCCTGCCGCCGGACAATGTACAGATCGAACCGTCGAACGGCGTCGCTCACCGGACGTCGCCGACCAATATAGGGTTCCTGCTTACGGCAGCCGTAGCCGCGAGAGAGCTGGATTTCATCACGACGCCGGTGCTCGTGGAACGATTGGAGCGTACGGTAGGCGTCATCGAGCGGATGGAAAAGTGGAATGGGCATTTGTACAACTGGTACGATACCACGACGCTTGGACTGCTCCATCCGGCTTATGTCTCGACGGTGGACTCCGGAAATTTCGTGGCCAGCCTGATGACCGTCAAGCAAGGACTGCTTCGCTGGCTCCAAGAGGACGGCTGGGTCAAAGGCGCGCGGCGGACTCCGGGTTATGCAGCCGCTGCCGGCACGGAGTTTGCCGTCGAGCTGGATCAGATCCGTCCGGAGGACCTCTACGAGACGCGGCAAGAAGCGCTGCATCAGGACATGGCGGACCTGCCATCCGGGATCAACGCTTGGCTCGGCCGCGGCTATGAGCTCGTCGAACGCTTGGAACGGCTGATCGTCTCCACGGACTTCCGGCAGCTATATGACGACAAGGCCAAGCTGTTCGTGCTCGGCTACCATGCAGATTCGGGCCGAAGGGATACGATTCTGTACGATTTGCTGGCGTCGGAGGCGAGGCAAACCAGCTTCGTCGCCATCGCGCTCGGTCAAATCTCGGTCGCCCATTGGTTCGCGATCGGCCGCACGTCCAAGAAGCAGGGCAGCCACACGGCGCTCATCTCTTGGTCCGGCACGATGTTCGAGTACATGATGCCTTGGCTGATCATGCGCACTTACCCGGGAACGGTCTGGGACAGCACATACCGCGGCGTCGTGCAGCGCCAGATCGAATACGCGAAGGAACGCGGCGTACCCTTCGGCATCTCCGAATCGGGCTATTACGCGTTCGATTACCAGCTGAATTACCAATACCGCGCCTTCGGCGTGCCGGGGCTTGGTTTCAAGCGCGGGCTCGAGGAAGACCTTGTCGTGGCGCCCTACGCCGCGATCATGGCGCTCCCGTTCGCGCTGCGAGAAGGCTTGGACAATCTAGCTCGGCTGGATCAGATCGGCGCGCGCGGACAATACGGGTACTACGAGGCGATCGACTTTTCCGCCGGCCGCATGCCGCAGGACGAATCCTGCAAAGTCATCCGAAGCTTCATGGCGCATCACCAAGGCATGAGCCTGCTTACGCTGGCGAACATGCTGGTGCCGTCGTGCATGATCGATTATTTCCACGCGGATAAACGCATCCGGGCTGCCGAGCTGCTGTTGATCGAGCGGATTCCGCCGAAGTCGGCGATCCTGAACCGCGAGCTGCCGGGACGGACGAGAAGGGCCGGCGATCCGAAGCCGGCGCATAACGCGCCGCTGCGCGAATTCGAGACCGTGCCCGCGCCCATGCCCGAAGCGAACGTGCACGGCAACGGCTCGCTGACGACGGTCTTGACGGAAACAGGCAGCGGCTTCATCCGGTACAACGGCCTTGACTTGACGCGCTGGAGGGAGGATCCGGTCACGGACCCTTGGGGCAGCTTCATGTACATTCGGGACGTGGCGAAGAATGCCTGCTGGTCCCCGTCCTATCAGCCCTGCCGCAAGGATGCGGACCGACAGAGCGTGCAGTTCCTGCAGGAGCGGACGACGTTCCAGCGCGCGGACGACGGGCTGCTGACGAAGCTGGAGGTGACGGTATCGGCCGAGCATAACGCGGAGATCCGCCGGTTGACCTTGACCAATACGACGCAGGAGGCGCGCATCGTCGAAGTGACGACGTACATGGAACTTGCCATGGCGGCGCATGACGCGGACAAGGCCCATCCGGCCTTTACCAAGCTGTTCGTACAGACGGAGTTCGATTCGGAGTCGCAGTGCCTGCTCGCGCGCAAGCGCCCTCGCAATGAAGGCGAGCCTTCCCTGTGGGCGTTCCACGCATTCGGAGACGGCGACGGCGCTCGGGACGGAGTGGAGTTCGAGACCGACCGCGCGGCCTTCATCGGCAGAGGAAATACGCTCGCGAAGCCGCGCGGATTGGACGCCCGGCTTGGCGGCGCGGTCGGCTCCGTCGCCGACCCGGCCTTTATCATGCGCAGACGTGTCCACGTGGAGCCCGGCAAGCAGGTCAGCCTGACGGCCGTTACCGGCGCCGCCGACAGCAAAGAGCAGGCGCTGGAGATCGCGGCTCAGCTATCGACGGCCGGACAGGCGGAGCGGTCCTTCCAGCTGGCATGGACGCGAAGCCAGATCGATTTGCAGCATCTGCGCATTGCCGACGCCGACGCGGCCGCCTATCAGCTGCTGGCAGGACGCATTCTGTTCGCATCGCCGCTTCGGCCCGAGCAGGAGGCCAGCATAGCAGCGAACGCGAAAGGCCAGCCGGGACTGTGGGCGCACGGCGTCTCGGGCGACAGGCCGATCGCCCTCGCGCGCATCGAAGATACGTCGAGTCTGCCGTTCATGAACAAGCTGCTGGTCGGCTATGAATATTTGCGCCGGAAAGGGCTGTTCTTCGATCTCGTGATCTGGAACGAGTCGTCCGGCGGCTATCAGCAGGAGCTCCGGGACGAGCTGCAGCGGATGATCGGGCAATACGTGCAAACTCAAGGCAGCGGCGCCGGCGTGCATATCGTCGCGGCATCCGCGCAGCCGGACGAGGACAAGCATCTGCTGTTCGCCGCGGCACGGCTGCTGCTGCATGCGGACGGACCGAGCCTGAGAGCCCAACTGCTGCCTCGCGAGCCCGCTCATGCCGGGCAAGCGGCCGAATTGGCGCCCATTGCGCCGCCCAATCGTTATTCCGAGCAGCCGGCGCGCGACGAGAGCGGCGGACTGTTCTTCAACGGATACGGGGGCTTCTCGCCTGACGGCGGGGAGTACCGGATCGTGCTGCAGGGCGGTCAGCAGCCGCCCGCGCCTTGGATTAACGTGGTCGCGAACGCGAATTTCGGCTTCCTGGCCTCCGAGCTGTACACCGGCCATACCTGGTGGCGCAACAGCCGCGAATGCAAGCTGACGCCATGGTCCAACGATCCGGCCCTAGATCCGCCTGGCGAAGCCGTCTACGTACGGGATGAACTTAGCGGCGAATACTGGGGCATGGTTCCATCCCGGAAGAAGGAATCGACGGGGGTCTATACGGTGGCGCACGGACAAGGTTATTCACGCTACGAGCATGACAGCCATGGCCTGCATCACGAGATGACAGCGTTCGTCCCGCCCGAAGATCCCGTCAAGATCATCCGGCTGCGGCTCGCCAACGGAACGAACGACACGCGGAAGCTGTCCGTGACGTATTACGCGGAATGGGTAATCGGCGTGCACCGCGAAGGGAACGCCTCCAGCATCGTTACGGAATGGGACGCGGAACGGCGTATTCTGCTTGCGCGGAACACGTATCAGGACACGTTCCGCGACGCGACGCCGTTCCTCGCGCTCCGTCCGCGGACGCCGGGGACGAGCGAATCCTGGACGGGAAGCCGGTTGTCGTTCATCGGGCGGGATGGCGACCTCGAAGATCCCGCCGCCATGCGCAGGGCGCGGCTCTCGGGCGAGACGGGACCGGTGCACGATGCCTGCGGAGCCGTGCAGGTCTCCGTATCTCTAGAGCCCGGCGAGGATGGCGTCGTTTATATCCTGCTCGGCTGCGGCGATTCCCGAGAGTCCGCGGCGCGACTGGCGGGCAAATACGGAGAAGCAGATGCCTGCGAGCAGGCGCTGAGGGACATGCGCGCGCTCTGGAAAGACGTGAACGGTACGATCCGGGTCGCCACGCCTTCGGCCGAGATGGACATCATGCTGAACAACTGGCTGCTCTATCAGTCGTTGTCGTGCCGAATGTGGGCGCGCACCGCCTTCTATCAGGCGGGCGGCGCCTTCGGCTTCCGCGACCAGCTTCAGGATTCGCTGGCCATGCTGCACATCCGGCCCGATATGACGAGGGAGCAGATCATCCGCCATGCTTCGCATCAATACCTCGAAGGGGACGTGCAGCATTGGTGGCATGAAGAAACGCATCGCGGCATCCGTACCCGGTTCTCGGACGATCTGCTCTGGCTGCCGTATGCCGTCGTCCGTTATCTGGAACATACCGAGGACGAGAGCATCTTGTCTGAACTCGCGCCTTTCCTGCAGAGCGAGCAGCTGAAGGAAGGCGAGCACGAACGCTACGAGGAGACCGTCCAATCGCAGGAGAGCGGCACGATTCTCGAGCATTGCTTCCGCGCGCTGGATCGCGCGCTGCGGTTCGGCGAGCACGGGCTGCCGCTCATGGGCATCGGAGACTGGAACGACGGCATGAGCAACATCGGCCCGGAAGGGCGCGGAGAGAGCGTATGGCTGGGCTGGTTCCTGGGCGATGTCCTGCGCGGCATTGCCGGCATCTGCGAGAGGCGCGGCGATCGGGATCATTCGGAGCGTTATATGAACGCCCGCCGCGAGCTGGAGAGCGCCATGCAGGAAGCGGCCTGGGACGGAAATTGGTACCGCCGCGCGTTCACCGATGCCGGCGATTGGCTCGGATCCGTTCGCAACGCGGAATGCCGAATCGATGCCATCGCCCAATCCTGGTCGGTCATCTCCGGAATGGCGCCGCCGGAGCGCGCGCAGCAGGCGATGCGCTCCTTCGACCGCGAGCTGGTCGACCGCCATCTCGCCGTCGCGCACATCTTGACGCCGCCCTTCGACAAAACCAAGCCAAGCCCTGGCTATATTCAAGCCTATCCGCCCGGCATACGGGAGAACGGAGGCCAATATACGCACGGCGTCATCTGGAGCATCGTAGCCTGGAGCATGCTCGGGGACGGGAACAAGGCGTTCGAGCTGTTCCATATGTTCAACCCGATCACGCATACGAAGTCGGCGTTCGAAGCCCGCACCTACGTAGGGGAGCCGTACGCCATGACGGCCGACGTCTACACGGAACCGCCGCATCGCGGCCACGCGGGCTGGACGTGGTATACCGGCGCGGCAGGTTGGATGTACCAAGCGGGCATCGAGTGGATATTAGGCTTGAAGCGGAGAGGGAACAGGCTGTTGATCAATCCCTGCATTCCAGCCGAATGGCCGGAATTCAGCGTCACGTACACGTACGGGCGAACGGCGTACCGGATCAACGTCTACAATCCATCGCGCCGGTCGGGCGGGTGTACGGCTTTGCGGATCGACGGAGAGGAAGCGGAGATAAGCGCGCACTGGATGGACGACAGTCCGTTTATCGCGATGGAGGACGACCAGAAGGAGCATGTGATCGAGCTGACGCTTTAGAAGGGGAAGATATGCAGACGCTCAAATCGCAGCATTAAACACGAAAAGCCGCATTCATGCGGCTTTTTGCGTTATTCCGATGACATTCGCTCATGAATCTTCCTGGCATGCAGGCGACCGACGCATACAAGGCCGATAATCGCGCCGCTTAACGCGGAAATCATGTCCCACTGCGCATCCCATCGATCGCCCTGCATGCCCAAAAATTCGTCTGCATTTCCTCCGACGCATTCGTAGGCTGCGAATTCGGCAATTTCATACAAGCTGCTCACGGCAAGCGTGCAGGCAATCGCGATGGCAATCGGCCATTTCCCCGGCTTCATCAGATGCAGTCGAAGCAGCAATTCCCTGGCGGCAAATGCCGGGATGATGCCCTGAAATCCATGACCCAGACGATCGAAATGGTTTCTCTTCCAATGAAACCATCGCTTCAATTCGTTAAAGGCAGGTACGCTCTCATAGGTGTAATGGCCGCCGATCAAGACGAGAATCAAACTCGCCGCGAGCAGCCCGTAGAACAAATCAGTGAACCTGAACGTACGAAAGGTTGCGCATAGAATGATCACGGTGACGAGCGCGGGCGTGACTTCGGCGAACCAGATCGCGTAATCGCGCGGCCGAATGACGGACCAGACGGTAAATCCGATGAAAACCAAAAGCATCGTAACCGGGACGATGTAAGTCCTTGTCGAGGAGAACATTCGTTACTCCTTCCTGTGGGTTGTCCGTGCAGGCTTTCTGCTGGGAACCCGATCGCGCTGCTTGCCTGCCCGCGGATTATTCCGGATTCCAGTATCCATTGTTCCTTGAATGCGGCAGCGTCATTCACGACCGGCAGCGGCTGTTCGGATACGCGACTGAGCGCATTGAACGTACCGCGCAGGCATTATGGCTGAATCGAATTGTCGTGATGGTCAACCGTCTTCCGGCTGCGCTCCCGGAATGCGCTCGGCGTGATTCCGAAATGTCTGGTAAACGAACGCGAGAACGTAAATAAATCGGAATAGCCCAGCGTCAACGCGGCCTGCGTGATATTCATTGCGTCTTCGGACAAGAGGCGGGCCGCTTTGTCCATGACCCAGCGGCGTTTATATTTGGAAGGGGATACGCCGAATCTGCGGGTGAAACTACGCGTGAAGTGGCTGCGGTGGACGCCTGCCCATGCGGCCAAATCGTCCACGGTCAGATTTTCCGTGCCGTGAAGATGAATGTACGCCTGTACGGCGTCCAGCCAATGCGAGGAGGGCGCGAGCGTATCCCGTTCCTGAGGATCGATGCTCTGAAGCAGCCGGTAGGCGAGAGACATAAGCGGGAAGCTGCGATCGCTTCGAGACGCTCTCAGCTCGTCCAGCGCCTCGTGCACGATATCGAGCGAAGTCCGGTTGAAGGCGCCATTCCGGTAGGGGCGGTCGGAAGCGAGACCGACGCGGGCCAAGACGTCCGGCATCTGGTCGCCCTTGAAGGCAGCCCACATAAGCTTGACGGGCGGGCTGTCGTCCGCCTCGACATACGTATAGACGGATCCGGGAAAGAGGCAGAAGAGATCGCCTTCCGACAGGACGACGGAGCTGCCGTTCCAACCGAATTTCACTTTGCCGAACGCAACGAAATGAATACTGTAGAACTCGACGGAACGAGGTCCGACCTGCTGGGTGAAATCGTATTGATAACCGGCTTTGAGCAGCCATAAGCCCATCTTCGTCTCGAATGGGGCCGGGTAATGAAAGCATTCTTCTCTGACTAGCCGTCGGTTCATGATCGCCGATTCGCTCCTCTCGCGCTGCACGCTCGTTCCATCGTACACCAGGGATGCAACAAATTGTATAACAATTGCAAGATGCGGACATTCCCGATCGCGCGTGCGGACGGTACCCTTAGTATAGGTAATTCGAAACCGAGAGGGGAATGGAAGATGGAAGAGACGAATGGGCGCAAGCCGAACCTCCTGATCATTTATTGCGACGATCTGGGTTATGGGGATCTAGGCTGCTACGGCTCGGAGACGGCCAAGACGCCGCATCTGGATCGTTTGGCAGCCGAAGGCATCCGATTCTCGAATTGGTATTCCAATTCGCCTGTCTGCTCGCCGTCCCGCGCGGCGCTGTTGACGGGCCGCCATCCGGCGCGCGCCGGAGTGAACGAGATTCTGGGAGCAAGGCGAGGGCTGCATGGGCTGCCGGCCACGGAGGTGACGCTGGCGAAGGCGCTTCGGACCGAAGGCTATCGCACCGCCCTGTTCGGGAAGTGGCATTTGGGCGTGTCCGAGGAGACCGGACCCAACGCGCACGGGTTCGACGAATTTTTCGGCTTCAAGGCCGGCTGCATCGATTTCTACTCGCATATTTTCTACTGGGGCCAAGGGCATGGGATCAATCCGCTTCACGATCTGTGGGAGGACGAGACGGAGGTCTGGGAGAACGGGCGCTACATGACCGGGCTCATCACCGAGCGCTCCGTCGATTATATTCGTCGTCAGGCGGAACGGGACGAGCCTTTCTTCCTGTATGCCGCGTACAATGCGCCGCATTATCCGATGCATGCGCCGAAGGAATACATGGATCGATTCGCGCATCTCCCATGGGACCGACAGGTGATGAACGCGATGATCGCCGCAGTGGACGACGGAGTCGGAACGATCGTGGAGGAATTGAAGCGTACGGGCAGCTACGACAATACGATGATCTTCTTCTCCAGCGACAACGGGCCCTCTCCCGAGAGCCGGAACTGGCTGGACGGCACGGAGGACGCCTACTACGGCGGCAGCGCGGGCATCTTCCGCGGGCATAAGTTCAGCTTGTTCGACGGCGGAATTCGCGAACCCGCCATCCTCAGCTGGCCTGCGGGACTGGCGGGCGGACGGGTGAGCGACGAAATGACGGCAATGATGGACCTTATGCCGACGTTCCTCGATTTGGCCGGTATCGACGCCGGGGCCGGACCACTCAAGGATATCCGCATCGACGGCCGCAGCCTGAAACCGATGCTGGCGAACGGCGAACCGTCGCCGCACAAGCAGCTCTTCTGGGAGTATCAAGGGCAATTGGCCGTCAGGGAAGGCGACTGGAAGCTCGTGCTGAACGGAAAGCTGGACGGCAGTCTTCCGCAGCCGGATTGCGTGCATCTGTCGGATCTGTCGCAGGATCCCGGAGAGCGGATCAATGAGGCCGGTCGGCAGCCGGAACTGACGGAACGCCTGACCCGGGCGGCGCAGGACTGGTTTGCCTCCCTGATGGAAGATTGACAGGATGGATCAAGGTACCGCGAGCGCGGACGTTTAAGCAAAATTAACATTTTATGGTACTTGCAGACTATTCAAAGCGATATCCGATTATTTGATAATCAGGTAGTACTCGACTGCTTGACAATTATAATCATGGAGGTAATCGGATGCTTCGCACTAAAGCGTTAAGAGTGATGAACAGGCCATTGAAACTGCTCGCTTCCTTCGGTCTCGCGATGCTTATTTTCGGCATGACCGTCCTGCCCGCCTTCGCGGCGACGCCGGGCAAAACGGTAAACGCTTCGGCAACGCTCGCCTACAATCTCAAAGGGCTTCATCACAACCTGGCCGTTCAAAAAGCCTATATAGCCTCGACGTATCTGTACGTCACGCAGCGGTCCGGAGGAACGGTCTATCTGTCGAGATTGCTCATGAGCGGCACGAACGCCACCTACGTCGACGAAATGACCATCACCAATGCAGGCCATGGCCAAACGCTCGATATGTACACGTATAACGGCATCAATTACTTTTATTTCAGTTCGAAAGCGGACCCTTCGACGACGTATAACTGGTCACTGCAGGTAGCGAGGCTTCAATATTCCGCTGGCGCGACTTTCGATTACACGGATCTTCATCGGTTCACCTACATGAATTACGCCGACGAGAACGGCACGAGCCTGGGCGAGACCTACCGCGTCGACGGCGGCGGCAACAGCGAGTATACGATCTTCCGCGTACAAACCGCCGAAGGCAGCGTAACCTGGTCCATCTATGATACGGCAGCGTTGAACCAGCTTCTCGACGGCAGCGAACAGGTGAGAATGGACAGCGCGGCGGCGGTGAACGCCAACGTGGCGAGCATTACCCAGACGGATAGCGCGATCGTCAGGCCCAACGGTTCTTTCCAGGGCTTCGACATGCTGGGCAGCACGGAAATCTACACGTCGGGCGGCGCGGAAGGCGATACGCCGCAGATTGCCTTGATGTCGAACACGGGCGCGTACCAATCCCTCGTGAAAATTACGAACGTGGGTACTCACGAAATCGAAGGCGTGCAAACGAAAGACGGCAACGTGTATTTCAATATCGTGACGGATACGGTGAACAAGAAAGACTCGCAGAAGATTTATTATGTTTCGGACAGCATTTTCTAAGGGAACGAACCGAAAGGAGCTGTCGGCTTAGGCCGGCTGTTTCTTCGTAAAAACGCGAGCTAAGCGTCAAAAAGGACAGCAGCTCATGGCTTCGCGCCAGGAATGGCTGTCCTTTCTTGATTGCTCGATTGCTGCGAACCGAAGGCGGCTTCCTTGACCTTGCAGCTACTTGACCGCGACCGGGCCGGCGTCCAAGATCGTCCGCAATCGCCCCTGGAGGTTGTCCGTGCATTCGCCGCCGTGATAGGCGATGATTTTCTCAAGCTCCAACGACCGGAATTTGGCAATGGATTGCAGCGCCGAAGCTTGATCCGGCGTGTACGCAGGACTGTACGACTGCAGGATGCCTTCTTGCGCGGTGAGGGCATCGCCCGCAATCAACGTCTGGCTTGGAATATGGTAGAAGGAAGTATGATCCGGCGTATGGCCGGGCGTGAATACCACTTGAATCCCTCCGGCGAAAGGCAGGACATCCCCGTCCTGCAAAGCGACGTCGACGCTGACGGGATGGCTGACGAGTCTCTTGCTCTTCTCCAGGGGAATTTCTCCGGCCAAGTAAGGGACGGCCGCTTGATGGGCCAGCGCTTGAACCTGATCGCCGAAGGCTGCCATCAACTCGGGCAGGCTGCCGATATGATCCATATCTTGATGGGTAATCAGGATCTTCGTTAGTTTCTCGTACGGAATTCCCGCTTCTTGGAACGCGGCGCGAATCAACTCCGTTTGGCCGGGAAGCCCGGTATCTACGAGAACAACGTCTTGATCGTCCCACAGGACGGTCGGATTAAAGGGTTGACCGCGATTTTCCATATGAAGTTGAATGCTCCTGATACCTACGCCCGATGGATTCACTTTCGAACACCGCCTCATTCTAAATTGTGTACGACCTCATTATTCCTCTAGGATCGAGGAAAATCAATCTCTTTCTTATGGTCCGTGCGAAATAACCCGGCCATTTCGCCGACGGATAACGGATTCCATCTTCTCTATGGTAAGATGGAGCTATCTATAATACGGAGGGGTAATTCGTGACAGTAGGATCTCAAAAGGATATCGACGGACTGAAGGAAATCGGCAAAATCGTCGCCCAGACGATTGATGAAATGAAACGCCGCGTACGCGTGGGCATGACGACGCAGGAACTGGACGATATCGGAGGACGGCTTCTGAACCGGCACGGCGCCGTGTCCGCGCCGAAAAAGACGTATAATTTCCCGGGCAGCACCTGCATCAGCATTAACCATGAAATCGCGCATGGCATACCGGGGGCTAAGAAGATTCAAGCGGGCGATCTGATCAACATCGATGTTTCGGCCGAACGCGGCGGTTATTATGCGGATGCCGGGCACTCGTTCACGATGGCGCCGTTCGATCCGGTTTTAACCCGTCTCTGTCACTACACGCACGATACGATGATGAAGGTCATCTCTTCGTTGAGGCATGGCGTGAAGTTGAACGAAATCGGGAGGATGATTCAATTCGAGGCCGAAAAGGGCGGCTATCGGGTAATCAAGAATCTGTGCAGCCACGGAATCGGTAAATCGCTGCACGAGACGCCGCAGGAGATTCTCCCTTATTATAACAAGCACGATAAACGGGTATTGAAAGAGGGCATGGTCATTACCGTCGAGCCTTTTTTATCTACCGGTGCCGTATTCGCCGTTGAACAACCGGACGGATGGACGTTAAGCGCGCCTGACAACAGCTTTACGGCCCAACATGAACATACGATCATCATTACCAAGCATCAGCCTATGATTTTGACCGTGGCATAAATAGCTGATCCGTCGGATATAACCTGGAACAAAACAAGACAGCAGCCGGAAGCGATCGGCTGCTGTTTTTTGGTCTGGGCGAATTCTTGACGTGACGCCAGTATTGTATGACGGACTTCACGCCTGTCCCATTTCAACCCTCCGCAGGGGTTGGACGATGCGCTTGCGAGCCAAGCAGACGCCGGGATAGCAACAAGGCAAAAGCCGCAAAAACGACGAGTATGAAGCCGAACAGCAGGATATTGCCGCCTAAATGGTACAGCGGACTGCCTATGATCGGACTGCACGCCATGCCCATATATCGGAAAAAGTTATACGCGCCGACGGCGGTCGCCCGGTTATTCGTGAACGCGCCCGTCAGCAGCGTCGTCTGCACCGGGAGCGAGAGCCCGAGGAACAAGCCGAAGAAGATAATTCCGGCCAGCAGCAGCGGCAATGACATCGAATAGAAGATCAGGAAGAACAACACCGCTGCGGCGTTCAGAAAAGTCGTAAGCACGACCAGCTTTTTACCATTGATCCGTGCTTGGAGCTTCCCGCCGGCATAACTGCCGACCACGATGCCAAGCGACATCGGCAGAAATACCAATCCCTTTTGTTCGGCCGACAGCCCGTACCGATCGCTTAAGATGTTCGGCAGGAAGACTAGAAAATCATAAAACACGTAATACTGTATAAACCCCAGATAAATAATGGACGATCCGGTCCGATTCTGAAGAATCGCCGCGAAATCCCGCAGTCGAAAGCGGCCGGCTTGGACGTGGTCCGGCTTCGTTTCCTTCAAATAGAGGTAGTTGAACACCAGCACGACCAAGCCCGTCGCGGCGAGAGCGAGAAACACGGCGTGAAAATGGAAGATCCCGCTGAGAAAGCCGCCGATGACCGGACCGAGCACAGGACCCAAGGAAACCAGCATTTGAAAGGTTCCCATCGCTTGGCCGCGCTCTTTGCCGTCGAACAAGTCGCTGATGACCGTAACGGCAACGACGGATCCGGCAGCGATTCCGATCGCCTGCAAGGCCCGGAAGACCAGGAGCAGCTCGATGTTTCCGGAGAAAAAACACCCGACCGATGCGATCACGTACAGCGATATGCCGAACAGAAGCACTTTGCGGCGCCCTTTCGAATCCGTAAGCGGACCGTAGATCATCTGCATGATGGCAAGGAATAACGTAAACACCGAGATCGTCAGATTGACGACGAAGGAGGTAGAGTGGAGCTGCCGTGTAACCTCGGGCAGTACCGGCGTGTAAATGGTTTGCGTGAACGGCCCAAGAAATGCAGCGAACGCCACGATATAAACGATGAATTTTCGATTCATGATGGGTTACTCCTCATCTCTGGTTCCCCGAAATTTTGTTACTGCCATCGTAATGGATATCGATCATTTATTCCAACGCATTTTATGTTATAATCTCATTCACTAGAAGGAATGATTGGAGCGTGCGCTAGTTGGAACTTCTGCAGCTGCATTATTTTCTCGCGGTAGCTCGCTCGGAACATGTGACCGAGGCAGCCCGGAGCCTGCACGTGACGCAATCGTCATTAAGCAAAACGATTCAACGCCTCGAGGAGGACTTGGGCGTCTCGCTGTTCGATCGAACCGGCAGGAAACTGCAGTTGAACGAGTTCGGAAGAAGGTTTCTTCGGCGCGCGGAAAGGGCGTTGTTCGAATTGGAACAGGGGAGGCTGGAGCTTAGCGATTTGTCCAGCCCCGATCATGGCACGCTTGAATTAGGGGTGACCAGCGCCAGCGTGCTGCCCGAGATTCTTCGGGAATTTCGAAAAAAGCGGCCCCTGATCCAATTTCACGTGCAGATGCTGATCACGCAAGAAATGATCCAGCTTCTGGAGAGAGGAGAGGTGGATTATTGCTTGTCCTCGCCTCCGGTCGAACGGGACGATATCGAATGTCATATCGTCTTCACCGATCCCATCCTCGTCGCCGTACCGAAGGGGCATCGGCTGGCGGATCGAAGCCGCGTATCCTTGACCGAGCTGAAGGATGAATGGTTTGTCGGGGTAAAGATCGGCTACGGGACGCGCGATTTGATGGACGCGGTATGCAAGACGGTTGGATTCGCGCCTCATTACGTGTACGAGGGGGACGAACCCGCCAGGCTGGTCAATCTGGTGGAAGCCGAGATCGGGATTGCCTTCATCCCCAGCACGGCGAGGAATTCGCGCGTACATGTCCATTATCTCCAAATCGAGACGCATGAAGTGGTCAGAGAAATCGCCTTATTATGGCACAAGAGCCGGTACATATCGCCGGCTGCCCGGGAATTTCGCGAAGTCGTTATGGATTATTTCGCTGCCCGAAACTTGACGGAATAACGGTCGGGAGACGCTGCTGATGGGTAAAGCAAGCGGTTATGTGTAGATCTAAAGCATCGGTTGTATTTGATTATAGCGAAAGATTCCCTGGCGCCTAAACGGAATTTCCCGGTAGGCTATGTTCAAGGAGAAATCGCTGCAAGAAACCTGACAGGAGGAGATGTATATAAAGGTTAACGAAGCCGTCAAGAACATAGATGCCCTTATACTTCCGATGGCATCCGTGTTATACGGACTGGAAGGTTATGCATGCAAGCCGGCGAACGCGCACGAGGGAGGACGGAATGTCGTTTATGTCTGCGAGAAAGGTGGCGAGGCTGCAGCCGTCCTTAGAATCGCCTTCTTGCAGGACAGAACCCGGGAAGACTTTTTGGGAGAGCTTGAGTTTGTCAGGTATTTATTCGAGCATGGCGGTAGTGTCCCGGACGTCGTCGGCTCCCGTCAGGGAAACCTGCTGGAAGAGGTCGCGCATGATCACCATACCTTCTTCATCTGTCTGTTTCAGAAGGCTGCAGGGAAAACGCTGGCTGAAAATCAGTACCGGTACCGGGAAGGCGCTCCGATGACCGAATATTTTTTCAATTGCGGGAAGGTCCTGGGGAAGCTGCACCAGCTATCGAAAGGATATACGCCATCGCGTCGCCGATATGGTTTTCATGACAAATTCAATGCCGATTCTATCGAGAAACGGATACCCGGTTCGCTGCCATTGCTGAAAGAGAAGATGCTGGATCTCCTTAAAGCCTTGGAAGAACTGGACAAGAACCGCGAGGCCTACGGAATCGTCCATTTTGATTTCAATGACGGGAATTATGCGATCGATTTCGCAACGGGACAAATAACCGTTTACGATTTCGACAATTGTTGTTCTTGTTGGTATATGTTTGACGTTGCCAGTCTTTGGACAAACGGAACGGGCTGGATTCAATTCGAACCGGATGCCGGCAAACGCCGAGCGTTTATGGATGCGTATTTCAAAACAGCCCTCGAGGGATACAAATCCGAGACCGGGCTCGGGGATGCCTTGCTGGAGAAATTGCACTTATTCATACAAGTCAACCTCATGGAGAGCATCATGGACGCATTCGAGGTCATGCGGAACAACGGGGAAGCACCGGAATGCAATGAGGCGTTGTCGTATCGCATCAAATGCCTGGAAGACGATATTCCGTATCTGGGCTTCTTTCATGACATCTACGCGTGCGATGAACCATTCGAGCATGACAAACGAACAATCTGATCGGCGATACATCGCGGCATTCGGCGGAAGCTGCCGGTCGTTCGACGTTCATTCTGGCAGGATGCTAACGCCTAACGATCGCCAGCGATGCTAAGCCTCGAAATAAGCAGCCTCAAAAAACCTAATGACTCCCACCGGCGTTAATGGGCGTCCAGGAAGCTGCTTAGCGCGGAAAGTCGCGTAATAAGCCTCCTGGCAAGCGTTAGCTTTAGGAAATGGACAATATGGACCCATTAACCTTCCGTGCAAGCGTTTAGCCGATGGCGGGTGAGGGTTAGCGACGTGCATCGGTAACCAGCATCGGCAACGTGCATCGGCATCAGCATCCCCAAACGTTCTGCGAATGTTGATTATCTCGACACTATGCGAAGAGGCCGCTCCATCGGAGCGGCCTCTTCTTGGTATCCGATCGTGCAGTCTTACAGCGATTCGCCGTTCAAATAGTTGTAGAACGGCACGTCGGTCCAGAAATCGTAGCTTTGGACGTCGACGGCAGGGTCCACGTGCTTGAACCCGTCGACGACGGCCTTGGACTGTTCCTTCAACGAGAAGGACTGCGCGTAATACCGGCCGAGCTGGATTTTGTTGTTCGTGATTTCCTTATAACCGGCCAGGGGCGTCAGCGAGTAGTACAGCGGCTGCCACCACGAGCTTGCGATCAGCCCGGGCTGGTCGTCTTTGTTTTTCTTGGCGTAGGCGCCGATGATGGCGTCAAAGCGCTGTTTGTCGGCAGCGTTCGCGAATTCGAAGGCGATATCGTATTCCTTCGCGTATTCGATGTAATTGCCGTTCGCGATCTGGCGCACTTCGTATTGATCCGAGACGCCCGGCTCGCCCCATTCCTTCAAATAGACGAACGCGGATGTCTTCGGTTCGAATTGAACCTTGGCTTCGATGCCTTCGCTTCGAAGCAGGCCGATCAGCTGAACGGCATGCCGGAGGTCGCTATGACCGTAGACGAGCGACAAGGATTCGATGAAGTTCGGTTCGTAACGGCTGTCCTTCAAGTTGTAGCCCGTTACCAGTCCCTGCTCCAACGCAGCATCGACGATTTTCTGAAGCTGGTCGTCCTTGATGATGACCGAACCGTTATAGGCGTCCGTCAGCTTGGCATAGATGTCGGAGTCGCCGACATTGCCGATGTAATGCTTGTATTGGCCCTTGAAGACAAGCGCTTTACCGATCAGCAGATTCGCCAAATCCGCGGTGACGGGCGCATTAGGTTGGAGCTGGTTGTAATAGGAGGCCGGCAGCACGCCCGTATCGACTGCCGCGGCGAGCTCCTGCTTCGTTTGCAGGTTGAGCGAAGACAACTTGACCGGAAGCTTGGCGATCGCTTGCTCAGCTTTGGCTTCGGGATACGTGGAGGCCAGCTCTTGAAGGCCGGCCAATCGAAGCGCGAGCTGCACGGCATGGACCGCTTTGAGCGGCGCCGATGCGTTCGGGGCATCGGTCGACAGCAGCCCGTTCTGGTACAGCGCCGCAGCGGCATCGTAATAAGGGCTGGACGCGTTCAAGTCCTTGAAGGTCACGGGCTTGTCCGCCTTGGCCAGCTGCAGCGAACGGACCGCATCGGAGAAGAATTCGCCGCGGGTCACGTTCGCGGAGAACGCGAAGCCGAATTTGTCTTGCAAGAAGGCGGCGTATTCAGCGGAAGTAATTTCTAAGCCCGAGACGGACGCGTCCGCGAGGACCGAAGCGGAAGTCGCAGCCGGTGAAGCATAGGCGGCCGACTGGGCGGACCCCAACAAAGCGGCGGATAACGCGGCGGTCAGAAGAACCTTGCTACGTACGGAAAGCAGAATGGACATGAATGAAGACCTCCTCGTATGTATAAATCAGATAAAACTTAGTTCTTTAGTAGGGATATAGTAGCATTGGATGATTTACCCTGTCAATCGTAAAAAATCCATGCGTTCGATGTCGGATTCGTTAGGATTGCGTAGGTTTTCGTTATCGTTATATACCTAGCATGTAATCTAACATCACATAACCTGTCCATCGGAGCGGTTCCAGGTAACGGGAAGGGGGATTGCATTGATCGTATTTCAACAAGTGGAGAAGCATTATGGCGATTTTCATGTGCTTAAAGGCATCGATCTTCGAATCGCGCAGGGGGAAGTCGTCGTCGTGGTCGGTCCTTCCGGCTCGGGGAAGAGTACGCTCCTCCGCTGCGTCAACCGTCTGGAGGCGATTACGAGCGGCGATTTGACCGTGGGCGGCGTCGACGTCACGGATAAGAAAACGGACATCAACAAGCTGCGGCGGGAAATCGGCATGGTGTTCCAGCACTTCAATCTCTATCCCCATCTGAAAGTCATCGACAACATTACGCTTGCTCCGGTGAAGGCTCTCGGCGTTCCGAAGCCGCAAGCGGCGGAAACGGCCAGGATGTATCTGGAGAAAGTCGGCATCGCGGACAAGGCGGACGCGTTTCCTTCGCAGCTGTCGGGCGGGCAGCAGCAGCGCGTGGCGATCGCCAGGGCGCTGGCCATGAAGCCGAAGATCATGCTCTTCGACGAGCCGACCTCCGCCCTCGACCCGGAGATGGTCGGCGAAGTGCTGGACGTCATGAAGACGCTGGCGCGCGAAGGCATGACGATGGTCGTCGTTACGCACGAGATGGGTTTCGCGCGGGAAGCAGCGGACCGCGTCGTGTTTATGAACAAAGGGCAAATCGTGGAGATCGCGCCGCCGAAGGAATTCTTCGAGCAGCCTAAGGAAGAGAGGGCGCGTCTATTTCTCAAACGCGTCCTGCGCCATTAACGGGAGGCGCAAGTCCGAATACATGCCGAACAGGAGATGCAATCCATTCCGGAAAGGGGTTTTAAGCCATGAAGAAGAGAAATTGGATGACGCTTGGCATCATATTGACGTTTCTTGCCACGGCCATACTGGCCGGTTGCGGCAGCAATGACGGAGGTAACGGGAACGGAAACGGCGGCACCGGCGGTACGAACAGCGGAACGAACGGCGGGGGGAACAAGGACGCGAACGGCGGCGCGAACGGGGAGGCGGCCTCGGCGCTGGGCGACATCAAGAGCCGGGGGAAGCTCGTCGTCGGCGTCAAGTTCGACACGAAGCTGTTCGGCCTGAAGGATCCGGCGAGCGGCGACGTCGAAGGCTTCGACATTGACATCGCCAAGGCGCTCGCCAAGGAGATTCTCGGCGACGAGACCAAGATCGAGCTGAAGGAAGTCACGTCCAAGACGCGCATTCCGATGCTGAACAACAACGACATCGATATGATCGTCGCCACGATGACGATTACGGAGGAGCGCAAGAAGGAAGTCGACTTCTCCGACGTGTATTTCAAGGCCGGCCAGTCCTTGCTCGTGAAGAAAGGCAGCCCGATCAAGAGCATCGACGACATCAAGAAAGGCACCAAGGTATTGGCCGTGAAAGGCTCGACCTCGGTCGATAACATTAAGGAAAAGGCGCCGGACGCAACCGTCCTGGAGTTCGACAACTACCAGGACGCGTTCAGCGCGCTCAAAGCCGGTCAAGGCGACACGCTGACGACCGATAATGCGATCTTGTACGGCATGGCCGTTCAGGACCCGGGCTACGAGGTGGTCGGGGAGCCGTTTACCGACGAGCCGTACGGCATCGCGATCAAGAAGGGTTCGACCGATCTGCTGAACAGCGTCAACGCAGGATTGAAGAAGCTGCATGACAGCGGCGAATACGACAAGACGTACGAGAAATGGATCGGCAAGGCCCCGTCCGGGGAATAGCGGTCGGCGAACGACAGGATGGGTGGCCCAGCGCCGCCCATTTTCTGCATACCGGGAACAGCGGGAGGGGATAACATGCCGGACGTATCGATTTTTACGGACCATTTCGGAATATACATGAAAGGCTTCGGCAACACGATCTGGGCAAGCGTCATTGCCTTGCTCGGCAGCTTCGCGCTTGGGACGATCATCGCCGTCTTCCGCATATCGTCCGTCAAGCCGCTGCGGTGGATCGGGACGGGGTATGTGGAGTTCGTTCGGAACATACCGCTGCTGCTGGTCGTATTCGTGTTTTATTACGGCTTGCCATCGCTCGGCGTGACGTTAAGCGGATTCGTCTGCGGCACGGTCGGGCTGATGGTCTATACCGCCTCTTTCGTCGCCGAAGCCATTCGGGCGGGCATCATGAGCGTTCCGTCCGGTCAGTCGGAGGCGGCCAGGGCGTCGGGGCTGACCTACATGCAGACGATGCGGCATGTCGTGCTGCCGCAGGCGATACGAATCGTCATCCCGCCGCTCAGCAACCAATTCATCAACCTCGTGAAGAATTCGTCGGTGCTCAGCGTCTTCGCGGGATTCGACTTGATGTACTACGGCGACCAGGTGGCCGGTAAGACGTACGCGACCTTCGATACCTACATCTTCGTCGCGGCGCTGTATCTCGTTCTGACCCTTCCTTTAAGCTTCGCGGCGCTGAAGCTGGAACGGAAGCTCGCCAAGAATGGATAGAAACGCCCGCGCTGCCGGTTCTTGATACGCAAATCATGAACCTCGAACCGCAGGCAGGAATGCCGCGAACCGCAAGATTCGCGAATAACGAATAGGAGGATCGGCGGATGGACATAACTGGCGCTTTCTCTTACCATAATCTCATCTTCGTCATGAAAGGCTTCGGCATTACGCTATGGGTGGCTTTCGTCGCGATCGTACTTAGCTTCGTGCTGGGCAGCATCACCGGAACGCTTCGCTATATGAGGATTCCGGTCTTATCCCGCATTCTCGGCGTGCTCGTCGAGCTGATCCGCAATTTGCCGCTGCTGTTGATCTTGTTCTTCACCTATTTCGCGATGCCGGACGTCGGCATCAAGCTGGGGGTCATGAGCTCGGCTATCGTCGGTCTGGCGGTATTCGAGGCCGCCATGATCTCCGAGATCGTACGCAGCGGGCTAAGCTCCATCCCGATAGGCCAGATCGAAGCCGCCCGTTCGTCCGGCCTCACTTATGCGCAGACGGTATGGCATATCGTGCTCCCGCAGGGACTTAGGCGCATGGTACCGCCGATCGTGAGCCAATTCATCTCCCTGCTCAAGGACACGTCGCTCGCCATCGTCATCTCGCTGCCCGAGCTGATGCACAATTCGAAGATCGTCATCGCGCAAAATTTCGATTATACGCTTCCGATTCTCGCGCTGGTGGCCGTCTTGTATTTCGCGGTCAATTACGCGCTCTCGCTTGCGGCGAAGCGTCTGGAAAATAAATGGGTCTAAGGTTCGGCGGACTTCGGATTCTCGTTGGGAGTCATTCCTATAACGATACAAAAATGGTCCAAATCCGAAAGCATGCAAATTACCGTCGTCGCCATCGTCGTCGCGGTTGCGGGGGAATTCAAAATCAACCCGTTCATCGGCGAGGTCTTTCGCATCGGTCTTGGCAGCAGCGCCTTTCTGTTTCTGTTACTGCTCATGAGCCATCTGCCTTATTGGCGGACGGGAATCGCTGCAGGCGCGACGGTGCTGCTGTTTCGGGTAACGTTCGACGGGGCCGCCTCGGCCGATACGTTCCAACTGATCGACAGCGTGAAGACGCATTTCTCCGCCATGCTCTATTACGTCGTCTTCGGGGCCGGAATGAACCTCGTTCAACGCAGGCTGCATCAATTGAATCCGCTTATTCTCGGCGCTTGCGTCTCGCTGATCGACGTCGCGTCCAATGAAGCGGAGCTGCTGATGCGCAGCGCCGCGTTCGGGCTGCCGTATTTTCAATCCGGTCAGTGGCTGCTGATTTCGGTCATCGCCGTGGTGCGCAGTTATTTTACGACCGGCATCTACAGCAGCATCGCGGTGCACCAGATGCGCAGCGTTCACGCCGAGCAGCAGAAACGGATCGAACAGATGATCAACGTCGGCAGCGGGCTCTACGGCGAGGTCTTTTATTTGCGCAAGTCGATGGACGCTATCGAACAGATCACCGCGAAGAGCCACGACCTGTATGGCCGGTTGAACGAGGACGGGCTTAACGACTACGGCCGGGCCGTTCTCGGAATCACGCAGCAGATTCACGAGGTGAAGAAGGATTCCCAACGCATCCTGGCGGGACTGATGAAGCTGGTCGACCTGGAGAGCGCTCCGGAAATGACGTTGGCGGAGATCGTCGAGCTAGTGGGGAAGTCCAACGGCGAGTACAGCCGCATGCTGAAGAAAGACGTCCGGATCGAGAAGGATGTCGGCATCGATTACCGGACCGCTCACTATATCCCGCTTATCACCGTGCTGAACAATTTGGCGGCCAATTCGGTCGAAGCGATCGAACGGCATGGCACGATCCGCATCCGCGTACGGGAACGCCAAGGAGAAACGATCTTTATCGTCAGCGATACGGGGACGGGGATTGCCGAACAGGATAAGGACATGGTGTTCGAGCCCGGCTTTACGACCAAGTTCGATCAGGAAGGCGTCGCGGCGACCGGCATCGGCCTCTCGCATGTTCGCGCTATCGTCGGTTCGTTCGCGGGCAGATTCTTCCTGACGGAGCCGGGACGGGACGCCGAAACCACGTTCGCTGCGGCTTTCCCGACCGTCAAGCTCAAGAAGGGAGTGTAGGCCCCATGCTATCGTTCTGTATTGTCGATGACGATGCGGTAAGCCGGCGGATGCTGCAGACGATTATCGAGAAAGGCGGCGTCGGCGAGGTGGTCGGAATGGCCGCCGGCGGCATTGAAGGGAAGCGGCTCGTGCTGGACGAGAACCCCGATGTCGTGCTCATCGATCTCTTGATGCCGGATCAGGACGGGATCGAAACGATCGCGCGGCTGAAACAGGAAGGGTACGAGGGGAAGTACGTCATGATCTCCCAGATCGAGAACAAAGAAATGATCAGCAAAGCCTATCAAGCTGGCATCGAATTTTATATTCAGAAACCGATTAATCGGGTCGAAGTCAAGGCCGTGCTTGGCAAAGTAAGCGAGCAATGGCGCATGGCTCGTTATCTGAAGGAAATCAAACAGTCGATCGCGAAGCTCGATAACCTGAGTTCGGAGCCGGCTGGCGCACGGAAGAACGCCAAAGAAATCATGCGGACGATCTTAATGGACATGGGCATCATCGGGGAGAGCGGAAGCCAGGATATCATCGAGATGATCGATCAGTTGATCCATCGGCATGAGGGAGGAAGCTTCCCGCCGCTGAAAGCGCTGTTCGAGGCCGGCGCCCGGGCAAGCAAGCCGGAAGGCGGCGATATCGAGAAGGAGGGCAAAGCGGTCGAGCAGCGCGTTCGCCGAACCGTCATCGCCGCTATATCCAATCTGGCGAGCATCGGTCTTACGGATTACGGCCATCCGAAATTCGAGCATTACGCGCCGCTGTATTTCGACTTCGAGGACGTGCGTCTCAAGATGCGGGAAATCGACGAGAAATGCCCGCAGGAGAAGCGCAAGGTCAATATCAAGAAATTCCTTCAAGTGATGTACCTGGAAGTGCTCGATAAAATGAAAGCTCGATAAAATGAAAGCTCGATAAAATGAAACATCGGTAACATAGAAAAAGGAGGCGCGGCAATCGCACCTCCTCATGACGCTCTACTTATTGCTGTAGGCCAGTTTGTCTTGTTCGCTTAACGTGTAAAATCTGCTGAAGCTCCGAAACATGATCGTTCCGTCGGCAATGCGAACGGAGTGATCGTTATAGGATCTTATGGTCGAAATCGGTCTTAAGCGCATGCGATCTTGGAAAGCTTCGATCGGTTCCTTGTTCATCATCGCCAATTCTAGATCTTGATCCGTAATCAATTCTTGTTTAGCCGTAAATAGAGGTTTGTTAGCCAAAATTCAATCATCCTCCAAAGGAACTCTGTATAGGTACTAAATGATACAGGAGTATGGCATATAAAGCAATTGATTCGCGTTACGGCCCCGTTTCATCGCCGGCCATCCGTCATCGCCGATCGGCGGTATTCCATGGGCGTAACGCCATAGAACGAATAAAACTTCTTATAGAAGAACGAAAGATTGTTGTAGCCGATCTCCTTGGAAATCTGCTCGACGGTGCGATCGGTTAATTTCAGCTGCAGCGCGGCATGCATGAATTTCTGCTCCAAGACCAATGCGGAAAAGTTTTTGCCGGTCACGTTCTTGATGATCCTGCCCAAATGTTCGGCCGAATAGCGAAAATGCTTTGCCGTTTGCTCCAGCGTCGCGTTCAAGTAATGCTCGTTGATGTACGCCATGATTTCGATCACGGGAATCGTGGATGTCCGGCCTGCTTTGTTCAAGAACATCTCGTAACTGTCGCTTTCTAACAATCTGCTGAACAGGATGGTCATATAAGACTTGATAATCTCTTGATTCGTCTTTTTGCTGCCGAAGGACTCGCATAACAGGTTTTGGATCGTTTGTCTGATCTGCCAATTGTCCGACGTATGGAACAAGAGAAAGTTCTTCTCTCTCGAAGCATCCGCGATAATCGAAGCGATCGTCTTGCCGAGGATATGGTCCCCGAGGATGTTGTAGATGAAGGCATTGTCGAAAAATTCGTTCTTCGCCAAGAAATTGATGAGAATATCGTTTTCGCCGCATTTCTCGATGGAATGCTCGACATTCTTGTTGAGGATAATCAAGTCCCCTTCGTTTAATTCGAAACGCTCGCCCTCGATTTCTTGATAAAAGGTACCGCTGTAGACGTAATTCATCTCGAACAGGTCATGGGTATGCTTGAGCATCTTGACAAATCTTGTATGCCTGGAGATCGCGAAGATTTCTCCCGTGACATGCAATCGAAGCCGATCGCCCTCCAACGTGTAGTGGTAGATCGGAGGGTGGGTAATTGCCGCGGATGGCGCGGGCGCTTCATGCGGATGCTGTCGTACAGAGCGACGATCTACCGATGACGGATTAGATAGAATACGACTTTTAATGATGTCGTCCGAAAGATCGTTATCCTTTAATTTGGCTTCCAACGCCGTCCACTCGAATAACAACCGATCCAATTCTTCGTAATTCATGAAAACGCCTCCCATAACGATTATATCAGATTTGGTTAGTCCGATTGACGGCTAACGATATTGGATAACGGCAAACGATGCGTTACCATATCAGAAAAGGTTAGTTTGTCGAATAGGG
This sequence comes from Paenibacillus sacheonensis, assembly GCF_009909195.1. Taxonomy (GTDB): domain Bacteria; phylum Bacillota; class Bacilli; order Paenibacillales; family Paenibacillaceae; genus Paenibacillus_Z; species Paenibacillus_Z sacheonensis. The sequence continues at coordinate 209,722 of NZ_JAAAMU010000007.1, read as the reverse complement.
AGGGGCGGAATGGATGTATGTTAACCCTGATCGCGAGCTTTTGCATGCCAGCCAAGCAATCAGAAGCATCATAGAAGAAGTGGTCGTAGACGGCAGAAAATCGGTTCGGATACATACCTCCTGGCAGCTCGAAAACGGCCGGGTATTGCTCTACGAGTACTCGCCGGCCAACTGTCCCGCCAGTAATTTCAGCGTGTATGAATGCTTGGAGGATTATAACGAACTATGCCGGCAGCTCGAATTGTTATAGTCGTCCCACCGGCCGCCCGAGGGGCGGTTTATGCGTGCCGCAAATGGAGATTCAAAAAAGTGTATTGACATTCTACCTACTAAAAGGTAGGATACGTACATGAACAAAAACGCCGCACGCGCAGCCGTATTCGTTAGAGGTGATTGGTCGACCGAGCAGCTGGCGCGCTAGCAAATGTTTGACGCTAAGAAAGATGCCCAATTGTTCTTTATGCAATGCTTACCTTTTAGTAGATAGCTTATTGTGCAGTGCACGCGCATAAGCGAATCTCCGGTAAAACTACATCATGAATGGAGCGAATCATAATGAAAACACTCGTTATCGTAGCACACCCGAACCTGGAATCGTCGAACTGGAACAAAGCATGGGTCGAGGAATTGAAGAAGAGCGGCGATATTACGATTCACGAGCTGTACAAGGAATATCCGAGCAAGAACATCGACGTGAAGCGCGAACAGCAGCTGGTCGAAACGCATGACCGCATTATCTTCCAATATCCGTTGTATTGGTACAACATGCCGCCGCTGCTGAAACAATGGTTCGATGACGTGCTGCTCTACAACTGGGCTTACGGTCCCGAAGCGACGGCGACGACGGGCAAAGAAATCGGAGTTGCCATCTCGACGTACGGAACGGCGGAATCGTACCAGCCGACGGGCTCCAATCGCCTGACGCTGGAACAAATTTTGGCGCCGATTCAGGCCAGCGCGCGATTCATCGGCGCCGTGTACCTGCCGCACTTCGCGTTGAGCGATACGTCCGACGTGACGCCCGAGCGTTTGGCGCAAAGCAGCAAAGCGTATGCCGAGCATGTGAAGACGGTTAAACCGGCCGCGGTGGCGGTATGAACGACGTGAAGATCGACGTCTTCATGGACATTGTATGCCCATGGTGCCGAATGGGGGATGCTAGCCTTAGAACCGCGCTTCGGGAGCTGCCCGCAGACACGAAGGTTACGGTTCGCTATCATGCGTACCAGTTGAATCCCGGCATCCGCAAGGAAGGCGAGGACTACCGGAAGGTCATGATCGGCCGCTTGGGCGGAGAGGCGCAATTCGAAGCCAGAATGAAGCAATATAATCAGACCGGCGCGCAGTTCGGCCTGAATTACAATATGGAACTGGTGAACTATACGCCGAATACGGTGTTGGCGCACCAACTGATCGCGATCGCGCCGGAAGAGCTGAAATCGCAATTGATCGAACAGCTGTACACGGCCTATTTCGAACAAGGCGCTAATCTTGGCGATGTGGACAAGCTGGTCGAAATCGCGCAAGCGAACGGAGTCGCGAACGACCCAGCGGCACTCAAGATGCGGCTTCTCCAAGGCGAAGGCCGGGAGCAGGTAGAAGAAGGGCAGCGCGACGCTCAGAAGCTCGGCATCCGAGGCGTGCCTTATTATATCGTCAACGATAAGTATGCCCTATCCGGCTTGCAGTCGCCTGCGGATTGGCTTCAGACATTCAAGCAGGTCTAAAGAAACCGCATTACAATCGAATGGAGGAGATCATACATGCCGATCGTAAATATTCAGGTCACGCGAGAGGGCACGACGCCCGACCGCGATTCGGTGACCGCCGAAGAGAAGGCAGCCCTCATCAAGGGAGTAAGCGAGCTGCTGCTTAACGTGCTGAATAAGCCGCTGGAATCGACATTCGTCGTTATCGAAGAAGTCGATACGGACAACTGGGGTTGGGGCGGACTTCCGGCACTGGAATATCGCCGTAAATTGGCCGCGCAGAAGGCATCCGCGGAAGGCTGATCGTACCCCTATCAATCCTGTTAAAGCCGCGTAAAACGCGGCTTTTTTGCGTTTTGGCAATTACGCTTCGTAGGCTGGAGTCACACATTCGGTCCTCTTGCAATATGATGAGTCTAGAAATCTAAAGAGGTGAGCCGATGGGAGTCGTAAAAGCCAGGAAAGCAGACATTGATATGCTGGCAAGGTTGCTTCGAGCCGAAGCCGAGACCGAAGGCGAGAAGGGAATGCTCCTTGTTGGAAATGTCGGCATTAATCGAATAAGAGGAAACTGCTCCGATTTTAAAGATATTCGGACCATTCCCCAAATGATCAACCAACCGCATGCATTCGAAGCGCTGCAGCATGGGTTGTATTATCAAGGCTCGAGAGAGAGGGAACGCCGCTTGGCGCAGCGATCCGTGAATGGGGAGCGGAATTGGCCGGCCAAATTCTCGTTATGGTATTTCCGTCCGGGCTCGTTTGATAATCCGGGACCTTGTCCGCCGACCTGGTACGATCAGCCGTTCGCGGGACGATGGAAGAAGCATTGCTTCTACGAACCGACCGGCGCGGAATGCGAGAATATCTACAATACGTTCTAACAGGACCAACGAAAAAAGCCCGGGATCGGGCTTTTTTTCGTGTTATTGGGGAGGGTAATTAGGCTCGGAAAGTTAGGATGTCTAGCTTAACGCCGCTTAGATAAGGTCTTGTCCGTTCTCGCTCTCCGTATAGATCGCGATGAGCACGATGGCCGTTTCTTCGCCTATGTTGCGTACCCTGTGAGGCGTACAAGCATTCCAGCTGAAGGAATCGCCTTCTTCGAATTCGGCCCCGTCTTCCCCTTGCTCCGCATAGATGCGTCCTTTAATAACCAGATGCACTTCCTCGCCTTCATGCGCATGGGGGGCAATGCCTGTCGAAGCGCCGGGAGGAAAAGTCACGATATTCATCCTGACGTTCTTCGTGGAGCTCAAGTGCTCCACTTGGAGTAATTCCGAACCGCTTGTCGTCACGGTTCGTTCGTCGCTGCGAACGATTTGCATGCGCTCTTCTTTCTTTAACAGCAAATAGGCGAGCGGCACCTTCAAGGCTTGCGCGATATTTTCGAGCGTTGCGATCGAAGGGGAGGTTTTATTCGTTTCGACCTGACTCATAAATCCTTGGGACAGGCCGGTAGCTTCGCATATTTGAGCGATCGTGATGTTTTTGCGTTTTCGGATCGCCCGAATCGTAGAACCGATGTCCATGCCGATCCCACCTCTAAAATATTTGTAATACGAAAGTTAAATTCATATTATCAATTTATGTATTGACAAGTCAATGAGGTGCGAGGTAAATTACAGATACAGATTATATATTCTTATTACTAATATTCGAGTTCGGACGGAAGTCGATGCGCTGAGCTCGGATTGGTCTCATGGAGGGGAAGCACATGAATCCGAATTATCGCTACGATGTTCATTTGCCGCCTAATATGGAGCAAGGGAAGAGCTATCCGACCATCTTCACGCTGCACGGCAAAGGATCGAATGAACGGAATATGTTCGGTTTGGTCGCGCCGTTGGCCGATACGTTCATCATTATCGGCGTTAGGGGAAATTTGCCGCTTGGCGCCGGCTATCAGTATTATGAATTGAAAAGCCTGGGGAACCCGATTCGGGAGATGTTCGACCAAGCGGTGCAGGATCTCGAAGCATTCATTGCCTATGCCACGGAGAAGTACCCGATCGATGCAGGCAGACGTTATCTGCTCGGCTTCAGCCAAGGGGCGATTCTATCCGTCGCGCTGGCGCTTACGATGGGAGAACGACTGAAGGGAATCGCGGCGATGAACGGCTATATTCCCGGTTTCGTGACAACGGAGTATGCGCTGCGAAGCATGAAGGGCGTTTCCGTATTCGTCTCCCATGGAGAATACGACTCCGTGTTCCCGGTTCGGATCGGTCACGAGACGGCCGCCTATTTACGCGACCGGACAGAGCATGTGACGTTCAAGCTGTATCCGAGCGACCACGGCGTTTCGGAAGAGAACCAGCTTGATTTCTTGGCATGGGTCAAGCATGACGCTGAAGCTGAATCCATATAAGAGGGAGCGAAACTTATGATGCCATCCTATTTCTTCGCGCACGGCGCGCCGTCGATCGTGCTCGAGGATAACGAATATACCAAGCTGCTGAAGCAGTTCAAGGACCATAGCCCAAAGCCGCGAGCGATCGTTCTATTCTCCGCGCATTGGGAGGAATCGATACAGACGGTTAGCGCCGCGCCGGCGTACGAGACGATTTATGATTTCGGCGGGTTCCAAGACGAGCTTTACCGGATGACGTATCCGGCCCGAAGCGATGAATCCCTCGTGGAGCGGATTCAAAGCCTGTTTACGAAGCAGGGGATCGAGAACGTTCGAAACGAACAACGAGGCTTGGATCACGGGGCATGGGCGGTTCTGAAGCTGCTGTATCCCGAAGCGGATATTCCGGTCGTTGCGCTGTCCGTCAATCGTCACCTGCCTCTTGCGCAGCAGTATGAGATCGGGAAGGCACTGGCGGCGCTTCGCGAGCAGGATGTTCTCCTTATCGGAAGCGGAGGGACTGTTCATAATCTGAGAAAGTTGAACTGGCGCTCCGAAGGGATTGACCGGTGGGCGGAACAATTCGACGACTGGATTCAAGAGAAGCTGGAGATGTGGGACACGGAAGCGCTGTTCCAATACCGCGAACTCGCTCCCCATGCCCAAGAAGCCGTACCGACGAGCGAGCACTTCATTCCGCTTCTTCTTGCCATGGGAACGGGCGATGCCGGCCGCAGCGCGAGGCTTCTTCACAGAAGCTATCAGTACGGTAACCTGGGCCTGAGCTGCTGGCAATTCAATTGAGATTCGATATTTGAAGTCTGCGGTCTGGAGTGCGGAGATTGCAGTTAAAAACTGCGGTCTGAAATCCGAAGTCGCTATCCGGCGGCTTCTTTTTTATGACTAACGGCATCCATCTGACATATGAAAACTCATTCGCTTCCCGTATTGACACTTTCATAACCAATGGTTATATTAGGAACATCAAATAATAACCATTGGTTATGAAAAAGGTGATGAGACGATGTTCGCAGGACATTTCGGTTTGGCGGCAGGCATAAAATCGAAGGTGCCGGAAGTTCCGCTCTGGGCGTTAATGGTAAGCACGCAGCTGTTGGACATTGCATTCGTTCCGATGCTGCTCGGCGGAGCGGAGACGATCGAAGAGACTCGCCCCGGAGGCGGCTACGGAGAAGCGGTCATCCATGCGGACTATACGCATTCGCTTGCGGGCGCGCTATTGATCGCGCTGCTTGCCGGGCTTGCAGCATGGCGGCTCTGGGGCCGGCGGGCCAGCGGAATCATCGCGGGGATCGTGTTCAGCCATTGGCTGCTCGATCTCGTCGTGCATCGCTCCGATATGCCCCTATTGCCAGGGAACGCCATGGATCTGCCGCTCCTCGGACTGGGGGCGTGGAAATCTCCAGGCTTGTCCGCCGTGCTTGAACTTATCCTCATCGTAGGCGGCTTATGGCTGTACGCCCGATCGGCGCTCGATAAGGGGAGAGGTGCCGGTAGAAAAGCAGCGGTCATCTCGAGCTGGGTGCTCGGCTGCGCGCTCGGATTGGCTCTCGTCACGGACGTGACGGGCTGGTTTTAAGGAGGGATAATAATGAGTTTTATCATCTATCTGATCGTGTTCGCGGCGTTATGCGGCTGGCTGGATGCCAGAATCGCGAAAGACAGGGGATGAAATGAAATGAAGTCCGCTTAAATCGCGGGCTTTTTTTGTTTCTGATCAAGATTAAATTCATTGGCAACAAGACGGACAGGCGATTATCATCATTTTTTTATAACGCAATCGTTCAAGTTCCTTCCCCCGCAAGCGATTGACGCATGCGAAAACGTCGAAGATTTTAGGACTATTTCGCAAAATGGGGCGGTGCTATAATTAGCGCATGCTCGTAAATGTAAGTGCTTTCATTTGGCTAGCATGTTTGATTGCCGTCTATTATGCGCTCGGGAAAGAAGGTGGTGCTGCGCCAACCGCTTCGCCAAACCAATGAGAGAGGCAGGTCAATTAAAATGCCATTGTCCCCATCCCGCTCCCGCATGCCCCGCTTGACGGTTTTGCTCGCCGCCGCACTTCTCCTCGCGATATCGATCTTCGTTCCGCAAAGGTCGTATGCGTTGTCCACGAACGGCAACGGCGGTACGACGGACGTCGGCACTTGGTTCATCACGTACAACGGCACCGCCAATTGGGCCAACAATTTCGGCCACGGCTTCCCAATCATGTATCGCCCGCTCGACCAGAACGGCAGCTACTCGATCCCCGACAGCACGAGCACGGCGCAGGCCGATTTTTACCTGCAGCAGCTGGCGGACGCGAAGATCGACTTCCTGCTGTTCGACGAGACGAACGGAGGCATGGCCGGATACGCGATGGAGAACGCCTACGTCGTCGACAACGCCGGCATCATGTGCCAGCGCATCAAGATCTGGAACGAAACGCACAGTTGGAAAATCAAATACGCGTTCGCCGTCGGCGTATACGACGCGCTTCGCGGCAGCGATTCGGTGGGTCTTACCGCGGAGAACCAAGCGCATTACGTGTTCGATAACTTCTATAATAACAGCGCATACGGCGGTCCGGGCAACTACTACCAGGTCGACGGCAAGCCGCTCCTCATCCTGTACAACTGGGCGAGCGACACGCTGGCGCAGTGGAACGCGTACGCCGGCAGCAAGACGTACGGCAGCCAGTTCACGGTCCGCCGCGCCTCGAACAGCGAAGCGGGCACGTACGGCTGGCAGACGGCCTACGGGACGCAAGTGAACAGCGAGGTGGAAGTCGTAAGCCCGGGCTGGAACAATCACGTCGGCTCCACGCCGATTCCGCGGAACAACGGCGACTACTATACGGCGAGCTGGAACACCGTACTCAGCAACCCATTGCCGCGGATCGTCATGATTACCGCGTTCAACGATTACAACGAAGATTCGGCGATCTGGACCGCGGACACGACGAATCTGAACACGACCTATGACGAGAAATGGTCGGGTCATGACGGGCTGCTGCATCCGACGATGTATTGGGACATGACCAAGAATTACATCGCGACGATGCGCGCCATGCCTGCCGGTCCGATTAACTTGGCGCTTGGCGGGACGACGACGGTCAACAGCGTCTATGCGCCTTGGGCAAAATCGAATCTGACGGACGGCAGCCGAGGCACGGCATATTCCAGCCAAGTCGGCGTGAAGAGCGACCATGCGGAATGGATCGAGCTCGACCTCGGCAGCGTGAAGGCGTTTAATACCGTGACGCTCGCGAACCGCTCCGACATGGCCTACGGGTTTCCGAAGGATTTCAAGATTCAAGTGTGGAACGGCTCGTCCTGGATCGACCGCGTGACGCAGGCCAGCTACGCGCAGCCCGCGGCGGGGGCCGCGGTGCCGTTCACGTGGGGATTGACGGACACGACCAATAAGATCCGCATCTACGCGACCGGGCTGCGGCCGGACAATATGGGGGATTACGTCCTCCAGCTCGCGGAAGTCGAAGTGTACGACGCGCCCGGCGCCAGCGTCGCGAACGCGGGCTTCGAGTCCCCTGCAGCATCGAGTCCGTCGAATATTACGTACGGTCCGATGACGAGCGGATGGACGTTCGACAGCGGCGCGGGCGTTCAGCATAACGGCAGCTGGTTCGGCGCGTCGAATGCGCCGGAAGGTTCGCAGACGGCTTTCGTTCAAGGCGCCGGCCAATTCAGCCAGTCGATCACGATGTCTGCCGGTTCTCATACGGTCAGCTTCCAAGCGGCCAAGCGGACTTCCCTGGGCGGCACGCAGTCGTTCAACGTCTATTGCGACGCGGCGCTGATCGGCTCGTTCACGCCTTCGTCCGGCAGCTTCGCCCCGTTCTCGACAGGCAGCTTCACGACGACGGCGGGCAGCCATACGATTAAATTCGTCGGGACGAATATAGTAGGGGACAACACCGATTTCATCGATGCGATCGTCGTGAACTGAAGACATACGAAGCGATAAAGGCAGTCTTCGTTTTGTTCGCTTCGCTTCGGTAGTCTTGTGAGACGTTTACGGGGCATGAAAAAACGCCGGTGACCTTAACCAGGTTACCGGCGTTTCCCATACTAGCGTTTCGGCATTTTGCTCTCGTCCATGTACAGCAGGTTCCAGCGATGGCCGTCCAGGTCGGCGAATCCTGCGCCGTACATCCAGCCGTCATTCTCGCTCGGCTTGCCAAAGATGCTTCCTCCTGCGGACTCGACTCTTCGAACGAAGGCATCAACTTCTTCCCTGCTGTCGGCGCCAATGGAAAATATGACCTCCGCATTGCGGGAAGTATCCGCGATCGTTGAACCCGTGAATTTCTCGAACACCGCGTCCGGGAACAGCAGAATCGTGGTTTGGCCGACGGCAAGCTTGGCTCTTTCGTTGCCGAAGCTCGTCGCATGGAGTCCGATCGCGTTGAAAAAGGCCGTTGATTTCTCGACGTCTTTGACCGGCAGATTAATCCAAATGTCCTGTGACATGGCAGCAGCCTCCTAGATTATCGTTTAACTCATGCTAATTATACGCTATTACCCGGAGCAGCGGCGGATCAATGAGAAGAAACCGCAGGACATGACATTGCTGTCATGCATCCTGCGGTTTCTTTCTGAGCCGTCTTATTTAATTGCCTGAGAGTTGGACATAAGAATCCGTCGAACGGGTTAAACCGTTACCGTATTGACTAGGCGAGCGGCTGCTTCTTGAGCTTCTTGTTTGGCTTTGTCCAGCACGACGGCTTTGTCGAGTACGGACGTCCCTTGGGCGCGGATGATTTGGTAATCTTCGATGCCGAGGAAGTTGAACATCGATTTGAGGTATTTGTGGGAAAATTCATTGTCCGTGTACCAATCGTCGTTCGTATAAACGCCGCCGCTTCCTTGAATGACGAGCAGGCTGCGGCCGTCGGTCAGCAAGCCTACGCTGCCGTTTTCCGTGTATTTAAAGGTTTCGCGGGCGATCAGGATATTATCCATGTAATCCTTCAATCGCGAAGAGATGTTGAAGTTATGAAGCGGCATGACGATGACGTATTTCTTGGCACTCTTGAATTGCTGCAAAATCTCGTTCATGCGGCCGGTGACCCGCTTTTCCTCGTCCGTCAGTTCGCCGCCGGAAGCGAATTTATTCCATGCGCTCAGAACGGTGCTGTCGATTTCCGGAATTTCTTCGGCGTACAGATCGATTTGCTCGATCGCTCCGTTGGGATTCAGCTTGCGGTAGTTCTCGATAAAGTGGTTGCCGACTTCCAGACTGACGGAAGTAGGGGAATCGACGGCAGCATGCGCATTGATAACAAGCAATTTTTCCATATCGCTCACTCCTAGTTGGTTTGTTTAATTGACGATAAGATAAATCGTCGATTAGTAATGTCTATAATATACGACGCCGGACAGGCGATGTCAAAATTATTTTTATGGTAAATGATCGTTTGCAGCATCCGTACGCTCCGGATGGATTGGTTTAGTTATGCTCGAAGCCGAAGAGACTATGCAGTATTATTTTGCGCCCGCATGTTGAAGATGCCCCCAAAGGAATAATAATCCGTATGCAGGCTACACTATCTTCGAACATTTTCCAATTTTTATTTCTATCGTTGGCAGGAGGCGGATCGGGACATGGCAGCGTCCGAACCATTGACGATCGAGTCGTTGGGCGAACTCATGGCCTTGGTCGGGAAGTCCGCCGACTTTACGCGGATTACTTTAGAAGCGGGAGCTAACCGCATCACATTAAGCGTCTACTCCTCCATGGCCGACAACCGGCAAATATACGAGCATCTCATGCCTGGCCTGCAAGGCATGCAGGAGAAGATCCGCGATTGGTCCGCCTTGCTTGGCCGGCTCCCGTTCAAGGACATGTCCGTGGAGACGGAGCCGAAGAAGATCGCCGCGAAGCTGCAGAGGGGCTTTGCTGTCATTGAATTGGCCATTCTGCCCGCGGAGACGCTGCTCATTGACATCTCGAACGAAAGCTTGGGCCATCGAAGCAATAACGATACCGAGAACGAATTCGCCGTCATCGGACCCAAGGCAGGCTTCGTCGAGAATTTGGAGATCAACATGCATCTGCTGCGCCAGCAGATCGCCGTACCGCAATTGATATTCGAAGACATGACGCTCGGCTCGTTGTCCAAAACGAAGATCGTCGTGGCGTATATCGAAGGCTTGACGAACCCCGAGCTCGTGCAAAAGATGAAGGACAGGCTTCGCGGGATCGATTTCGACGTCGTCTACGACAGCGCGATGCTCGAGCAGGTGATCGCGGACGAGTCGAATACGCCGTTCCCGCTGTTCTTGACGACGGAACGGATCGACCGCATCTCGTACGTGATCTCATCCGGGCAAGTGGCCGTCATGTGCGACGGTTCTCCGTACGTGCTGTCGGGGCCTTCGACGTTCATGGATTTCTTCATCTCGCCGGAAGATTATTATTTGCCCTGGATTACCGGGTCGTTCTTCCGGATCATTCGCATAATGAGCGTGTTCTTCTCTCTGTTTGCTTCGCCGCTCTACATTGCCGTGCTGACCTACCATTTCGAAGCGATTCCGACCCGGCTGCTGCATCCGATCATGTTGTCGGGACTGCATGTTCCGTTCTCTCCCGTAATGGAAGTGCTCTTCTTGGAGACGACCATCGAGCTGCTTCGGGAAGCCGGAGCGCGGCTGCCCGCGAAGATCGGACAAACGCTCGGCATCGTCGGGGGCATCGTGATCGGCGAAGCCTCCGTCCAGGCGGCGCTTACGAGCAATATCTTGCTGATTATCGTGGCGCTGTCCGCGCTCGCTTCCTTTACGACGCCGATATTCAAAATGGCCAATACGATTCGGGTGCTGCGCTTCCCGTTAATCTTGCTGTCCGCGCTTCTCGGCGGGTTCGGCATCGCCGTCGGCTTCACGCTGCTGCTTGCCCACTTGCTCCGGCTCAAGAGCTTGGACTCGCCGTATATGATTCCGTTCTACCCGTTTCGGAGGGGGAATCTGGCGGACAGCCTGATTCGCTCTTCCTACCAGCATACGACGAACCGCACCTTGTACTTGAACCCGCTTCGCAAGAAACGCTATCATCCCAACATGGCGAAGGACGACATTGATCATGAGGATTAAATCGCTGCGGGCGGCGCTGCTGCTGGCAGGTACCGTGCTGATCGCCGGCTGCGGAAGCGACAGCGTCATTAATCGTATCCGCGTGCTGGTGGCCGTCGGGTTCGACCGGGAGGGCGAGATGTGCACGGGCGTCGTAGCCTATCCGAATTACATTCACCGCAAGGGCAGCCTGGCGATCATGAAAGGTAGCGGCAGGGAGCCGAAGCTGATCATGGAGCAATTCCAACGTCAGTCTCCGCGGAAGATCAGGTACAACAAGGTCGATTCGATTATTTTGAGCCGGCAAATCGCCTCCGAAGGCGTTACCGTGGCCGTCAATTCGATCGAACGAGATCCGGCGCTCGGCAGCAACGTGCTGCTCGCCGTCTCGTCCTGTTCCGCCGAATCGATCATCCGCAGCCTCGACCGCCAGGAGCTGGAAAACACGCCGTTCAACCTCGTGCGGCAGAACGTGAGCGACGGCGCCGTTCCGCTGTCGAACCTGTATTTTTTCCTTCACGATTTCTACTCGGAAGGCAAGGATCCATCAATGCCGAGCCTGGCTTTGGACAAGCAGAACCAGATCTTCATCGATGGTTACGCGCTGTTCAAGAAGGATCGCCTTAAGCTGGTGCTGAATCTGGAAGAAATGGCGCTCTTCAAAATGCTGCAAGGGAAACCGAAGATCGAACAACTGTTTACCTATAAAGGGGAGCATTACGTGCTTACGGTAAGGCATGGCCGTACGCGCTCCGTTCCTCATCCCGGAACGTCCCCGAAGTCGATGCGTTACGACGTACGCTTGACCGGGAGCATTAGGAATTACAAGGGCAATCTCCTTGCTCGCCTTCCGGATGAATCGAGGGCCTTTGCCGAAGCGATCGAGTCGCAGATCAAGAACAAGCTGTTGGCGCTGCTGAAGAAAATGCAGGCGGGCAAACTGGATTCCCTCGGCGTCGGCGAGCGGTTCAGATCGGTGGAGCGGGACTGGCAGGCGGCCGCGTTCTACCGCGAAGACTATCCGACGATGGATTTTCAGGTGAACGTCGTCGTCAATATTACCAATTCAGGAGCCGGAGAATGAGGAATCGATGAATTATCAAGCCCCGCTCGCCAAGACCGTGTCGCCCTATCTGCTCTGGTTCATGATTCACAAATCGCAGACGGGAGTCGCCGTACTCGATTTTCAAAGCAGGATCGCGCAAGGAGCCGAGCAGGATTCCTGGGTGTCCGTGCTGTTGACCGGCCTATCCATGCACCTCGTCGTGCTGCTTATGTTCTACGTGCTGAAGCATGCGAATCGCGGCGATCTCGTTTCCCTACACGTCCAGCTGTTCGGAAGAGGGCTGGGCACGCTGCTGAACGGTGTGTTTCTGCTCTATTTGCTGCTGCTCGTGTGTTATCAATTGATTACGTATTCGCAGGTCATTCAGGCCTTGGTCTTCCCGGATATGGGCACCTGGCGCATCGGATTGGTTTTCCTGCTCTTGTTCGTCTATATCACGAGCGGAGGGTTCAGAGTCATCACCGGAACCGCGTTCTGGTTCGTGCTCATTCCGAGCTTGTTGATCGTAACGCTGTTCATCCCGCTCCAGTATGCGGATTGGCGGAATTTCCTGCCCATGTTCAATCACTCCCTGCCCGAGTACGCGTACTCGGCCGCGCAGAGCCTTCCGCTCTATATTGGCGTCGAGCTGCTGCTGATGTACTATCCCTTCATTCGAAATAACGATAAAGCCCAGAAATGGGCGCATATCGGCGTGATGCATACGTACTTGCTTTATTTCGTCTTCGTGGTGGCGACCTTCGCTTACTACAACATGGGCCAGCTCCGCCATTCGGTCTGGCCGACGCTGGGTATGTCCAAGATCATTCAGTTCACGTTCCTGGATCGATTCGACTATTTCTATATCTTCAATTGGGTATTCGTGATTACGCCGCCATGCTGTCTGATTCTATGGAGCTGCACGCGCATACTGCGGTTCACGACGCGGATGTCGGGACGCGTATCGTTGTGGGCCACGGCCGCGGTCGTGTTCGTCATCGTGGCAGTGTTCCATGACATGCTTGCCATCGACCGGCTGGGGGCCGTCGTGCGTTACGCCGGAACCAGTTTATTGTTCGGGTACATTCCGCTGCTCGCCGTATGCGTGTTCATCGCGAACCGCTTTCGGAAATCGGTCCGCGACAGCGAGGCCTAGCGCCGATCCGCACGATTGCCGACTTGACTGTTACGAACGCATACTCGCATTCGCGAATTTACGTTCGCAGCAGGCGTTGTTGGACGTTGTTTCGTTTAAGCTTTGCGGAACAAGTACTTACGCTTGTAAAGCATTAGCCATACTTGCGCGGCGATAAAAATCGACGAATACGCGCCGCTTATCAATCCGAACAGCAGGGCAAGCGAGAACAAACGGATGCTTTCGCCCCCGAACAGCAGCAAACCCGCGGTAGATATAAAAACCGTCAGAACCGTATAGAGAGACCTGCGCATCGTCTGCCGCAGGCTCAGGTTCACGAGCGCTTCCAGTTCGCTTGCCGAGCTGATTGCGGTTTTCTTCATATTGCGCCGAATCCGGTCGAAAATAACGATCGTATCGTTAAGCGAATAGCCGACGATCGTCAGCATGGCGGCGATAAACGTAAGGTCGACCTCCAGACGAAATACGGAGAACAGCGCAACGGGAAGCAAAATATCGTGAATCAGCGCAACGATGCATGCGATTCCGTATAAATAGTGGAAGCGGATCGCCGTATACAGCACGACCCCTCCCGAAGCGATAAGAATGGCATAGACAGCCTTCTTGACCGATTCTTCCGCAATGACAGGATCGACCGTGGATTCCTGTTTGCTCGCTTGCTGTCCGTATTGTTGCTTCACCTTGCCCTCTATGGCGTCAAGCTTGGCGAGGGGGATCGGTTTGCTGAAGGTAGTCGCGGCCGACATTCCTTTCTCGCCGGTCTTTACGACAGGCTTCATGCCGACGGACGGTATCTCCTCATGCAGAATCTTCGTGATGTCATTCGTTTCGAACGGATGGCCGATATACAGCTCCAATCGGGTTCCCGCTTGATAATCGACCCCCAGGTTCAGCCCTTTGCTTCCAATCGTGACTAGGCCCGCTGCGAGTACCAAAGCCGAAACAATCAGGCAGCGCCTGCTCCACTTGACGAAATTCGGCAGCCGCCGCGTCTGATTCGAACTCCGCCGGATCCGTCCGGCGTCGAACCATAAGGGACTGCGGACCGCGTCCTTCCTTAGGAGCAGCCACAACAGAAATCGAGACCCGTACACATTGGTGAACAGGCTGACGATGATCGTCATCATCAATACGACTGCGAAGCCCTTCACGGAATTGGTTCCGATCGTCATGAGCACCAATGCGGCTATGAGCGTGGTGAGATGGGCGTCCGCAATGGTCGAGAAGGAAGCCCGCGCCCCGTTCCGGCAAGCAGAGCGTAAGCTTTTACCGTCCTGCAGCTCTTCTTTGATTCTCTCATACGTAATAATGTTCGCATCGACGGCCATGCCGATGGCCAATATGAATCCGGCGATGCCGGAAAGCGTCAGGGCGGCGTTCATCCAATCCAGGAAGACGAAGCAAATGTAGGCGAACCCGGTGATTGTCAGATTGGCCACTAGTCCAGCCAGCCGGTATACGACCAGCATAAAGAGCAGAATGGCTGCCGAGGCTAGATAGCCGGCGAATAACGTTTTTTGAAGCGCTTCTTCCCCCAGGGATGGCGACACGGTACTGACCTGCTTTTCGACAAGCTTGGCGGGGAGCGACCCGGCATTCAATAGATCCTTCATTTCGGTTGCTTCATTCAGGCCCCTGCTTGAGATGGCCGATGAACCGTTGTTAATGACAGTTTGCACGATCGGGGAAGAGACGACTTTGTCATCCATTAAAATAGACAGCGGCTTGTCCAAATTCGCTTCCGTTACCCGCTTCAGCTTATCGGGATCTTTGAACGTGACGATCACCTCGGCACGGTTCAGATTGTCATAGCCGATTCCGGCCCCGTTCGGCGAGAGATCATGGCCATCCAGCACGGTCCGTCCCCGTTCGTCCTTGAAGGTCAGATAAGCGGGCTGTCCGATCAGTTCCCTGAGCTTCGTCTGGTCGCTGACGCCGGCAATTTTCACCCGGATGCGATCCGTGCCTTCGATCGTAATATCCGGCTCGGCCACTTTGCTGATATTGATGCGTTTCTCGACCGTCCGTTCGGTTGCCAGGAGCAATCCCTTCGTCACTTTCCCGCCCGAATCGATCGGCCGAACCTGATACAGAATTTCGAAGCCGCCTTTCAGATCAAGCCCTAGCTTTAGATTTCCGATGATCGGGGAAACGGTCGTGAACATAAAAGTCAGCAAAAACAATACCGTTATCGTAAACGGCAGCAGTCTTTTACTATAGTTGCGCAATCAAAATACTCCCTTTCATTCTATAATGTCATAGAAGAACAGGGGGATTGGCCATATAGTTGGATTGATACTTAATGGGGTTAAGGATGTAGAACTGCTTAAGCGTGGGGATGAAGGAGCGGACATGGAATCTTAGCCTTGCTTGCGGAGGAGATACGGAGGCGAACAGAACCAATAGCAATAAAGCGTAGAGGACCAGCTGGAAGACCGGTTGGGTGTTTTGGAAGACGGACGCTTCGATCGCGTTGGAGGAATCGCTGCTCGGGTTCCAAGTCAGCTGGACGCCGCTTTCATGCACCGCTTCGGAATGCTGCAGGGGACACAGACAGGCTGCGAGCAGAATGAAGGCTAGCAGTACGATCTTTCCGATTTTACTCATATCGTCACCTCCTTTCGATTCATGTGGAGTATATCACCTGAGAACGCTTCATGTAAAATGCATCGTTCTCCTTACTGGGATGAAACGCTGTGCGAAAACGAACTGAAGAATCAGGTCCCATGCAAGCCCCTTTGGCTTGGAAGTGGTCTAAAAACGTTGGCATGCTGCGAAACCTATAAAGAGGTTGACACGGTCAATGCGATGTTGAAAAAGGAAGGGATGAGCAAGAATGGACCGACCTTTAATTTCGGAGCATGAAATGGTTCAGGAAACGGAGTTATTCCATAAGATTTTTACGGTATTCCGTCATGAGATCGACCAAATAGAGAATACGCGGGGAAAGCTTAACGATTTCCAGCTCATGCAGGCCGTCTTGCTCGCCAAGGATACCATGGGCGTCGTCGGCTGGGACAGCAGGCAAACGGTGAGCTCGATTTTCGAGAAATACATGCATATCTATCGGACGTTCGGAAGAGAAAAAGCAGATGAATGGGTAACGATCACATTTGAGTACAGCGTTAGTACGAGTGAGTATGAAGGAATCAATTCAACTCTAGGACGCCCGGACACAGAAGACGGCTATACGGTCGGCGAAGAAGAAGGCATACTCACAAACAAAACATCCAGAATAGACGAGCTCTCCCATCTCATTGTAGAGAAGGAGACCGATTTGTTGCAGCTCTACCGTGAGCTTTTTTTATTGCAGCAAGGTTCCTAAATTGGTAGGTCGGCATCCTACGGTCATGATAGTATCGGATGATAATAGCTAAAAAACGGATCGTGGAGCAGTTGCCGATGGCAGCTGCTTTTTTATTTGGCGATTGTTCTCTCAGGTTACATTCAGGATAATGTCCTTTAATTCTATCAGCGTCTTGATGCGATAGGTGGCCTGCGAGAAGTCATGCGTCTGCGTGAAGTCATTCTGGACAATCGCGCAATCGATGCCAGCCGCCACGGCTGCGTTCAACCCTCGGTTGGAATCCTCTACGACCAGCGTCTCGTTCTTGGCAGCTCCAAAGAGCCGTAAGCCGGTCAAGTAGGGCTCCGGATGCGGCTTGGTGCGCTCGTAGTCTTCGCGAACAAGAACGAAGTCCATGAATTGCTTAATCTGGCGCTTTTCATGAATCAGTTGGAAATCCGCTCGTTTTGAAGTCGTCACGATGGCCATGCGGACGTGCTTAGACAGTTCGGCGAGCGTATCGACTACGCCCTCGATCTCTATCGCTTCCGTTCTTAGATATTCCTGATAATAGGCGTCGCGGACCTCGCGCTGCTTGTCGATGGTCCGTTCATCCATACCTGCCGCCCTCGCTTGGGACCATGTGCCAAATGTCTGAGTCATGTCGCGGAGGTATTGATCTTTATCCAAGGTAAACCCGATATCGGCTAGGGCGCGTTCTCCCGCTTTGAAATACCACCATTCCGTATCGACCAGAACGCCGTCATGATCGAAGAGGATAAACTTTTTCATTGGACCATTCTCCTTTGTCAGCTGCGGCAACCATGCGAGCCGCTTATATAGTTCTTCGCAGTTGGCCACTATTGCACCTTCACCAACACTGAAATATTCGTCGTAACATTCGCAGAGCATTAGGCTCCCAGGCTCCCTTCCGAAGTCACTGACGATTTTCAATAAATCTCTTGCATTAGAGCGCGCTCTAAAGTTTAGAATGAGAATCAGCTAAAACATGAGGAGCTGATCGTATGAAAAATCGGTATGAATTCGGAATGGAAATGTTGAATAAAGTGGACGGGCATGCAGGAGAGGCTGTCGCAGCCCCGTTGGGAGATTTGGGAACCCTTCTCGTGGAATGGTTCGGCGATATTTACGGCCGCGACAAGCTGACCTTAAGAGAACGGGAAATTGCAACGATAGCCATGCTGACGGTGCTGAACAGGGAACCGCAGCTGCGCGTGCATCTTGGGGCCGGATCCAACGTAGGGCTGACCCGTCAGGAAATGGAAGAAGTTATGACACATTCGGTTCTATATGGGGGATTCCCGACGGCTATCAACGGCATGAACCTGCTGAACAGCATGACGCTGCCAGGTGAAGTGAAATAACGCCGCATGCTGATATAGAATACGAATATGAAAACGACGCATACCATCCAGCAAGTTACGAAGATCACCGGTCTATCCGCGCATACGCTGCGTTATTACGAAAAAATCAGCCTCATCCGCGACATTGAAAGAGAAGGCAACGGTTACCGCTATTATTCCGAAAAGGACGTCGAATGGCTCCAATTTCTTATCCGATTACGGGATACCGGCATGCCGATCCGTGACATGCAGCGTTTCGCCGAGCTGCGCTATCGCGGGAACGAGACCGTCGCCGAACGGAGACAGATGCTGGAGAGACATAAACATCAGATCAGGGAGCACATCGACCGGCTTCTAGGAAATATAGAGGCTTTAAACGAGAAAACCGATTATTACAGAGAATTGGAGAAGGAACGATGAAAGACGAACCGAATGGTTCTGAATGTCTATTGAGTAGACAGAGATCAAGTATCCACCATCACGACGGCAGCCGGCATATTACGTTCGGCTGCTTTTTTTGTTGAAATTTGTAGAGATAGGATTACGCTGGCATTCAGTGCAACAAATTCGTTCCACTAGCGTCAAATAATGGAAGGATAAATAGGCTAAAACTTTGGTGGCGGTGATATCAAGCATGATAAAAAGAGTGAATAAGCGAACGATTTTCTTGAGTGGTTTGCTCTCCTTCATGTTCGTCGTTCTAATTGCACGCGTATTTCAGGTGCAGGTTGTGCAGGGAGGTACCTATTTGGCCTTAGCGAAACAAACCTGGGCGAAAGATAACGTAATAGCGGCTAACCGCGGGATGATTACGGATAAGAATAATAAACCGCTGGCCATGAACGTCAATGCCTATAATTTATCGTTGCAGCCGCAGAGAATTTATCATTTACATCTGCAAGATGAAATCGTAGAAAAGTTGTCTCTCCTATTGGGGAGCAGCGAAGCGTATCTTAACGGCCTGATTAGCAAAAAGAAGAGCGATGGAAACTATTTCGTGCAGGTCGAGGTGCGGAATGGCGGGTGGTTATTGGATAGCGGCATGGACGATAAATTGGTAAAGTTAAAAGCGGCATTGCAGAAAGAAAAATCCACTTCCGACGTAGGCATGGTCATCGAACAAGCGGACAAGCGTTTTTATCCGGATAATTCTCTCGCATCTCAGCTCTTGGGGTATGTCAACAAAGAAGGAGTTCCGATCATGGGACTGGAAAAAAGCCTGGATAAGGAGCTTAAACAAACGGATGGCCGAATTATTGCTTATCAAGACGGAAGTTCGATCGAACTTCCAAATGGTACGATAAGTTATCAGAAGCCCGTCAATGGGAAGAACATTACGTTAACGATCGATGAACAAATTCAATTTTACGTCGAGGATGCGCTGAGAGGCTTGCAAGCCAAATACAATCCCAAAAGCGCCTCCGTCATCGTGGCCGATCCCAATACGATGGATATTCTTGCCTTAGCGAACATACCGAGCTTTAACCCGAATGCATTCTGGGAGAAAGCCAACGATCTAAGCGCCTTTTATAATCATGCGATCAGGTCGGAATACGAACCTGGCTCAACGTTCAAAATCGTTACGTTAGCTGCAGCCGTTCAAGAGGGATTATTTGATCCGAACGAGAAATATAGATCCGGATCGATCAAGGTTCCCGGACGTACCATTCATGATATTAACCCGCAGGGCTGGGGAACGATAACTTTCCTAGAAGGGCTGAAACGGTCAAGCAACGTGGAGTTTGTGAAGCTGGGCTATGAAAAGTTAAAACCCGCCAAGCTGGAGCAGTATATTAGAAATTTCGGGTTCGGATCGCCAACGGGGATTGAATTGCCCGGCGAATCCAAAGGCGTCATTACCATGAAGTACCCATCGGACTTTGCTGCTGCTTCTTACGGGCAGGGGGAGGTACAAGTTACCCCGATTCAACAAATAGCTGCCATCAGCGCTATTGCTAACGGCGGTAAATTAATGCAGCCTCATCTGGTGAAGAAGATCGAGGATCCTCAAGAGGGGAATGTTGTAACCAGTAAGCCTACTGTAGTTCGGCAAGTCATTTCGAAAGAGACGGCAACTAAGGTTGGGCAATATTTGGAACAAGTCGTATCGGATCGCGTGATTGGCTCCGGAAGGTACGCCTATATGAACGGATATACGGTAGCGGGAAAAACCGGCACGGCAAACAAGGTGGAAAATGGGGAATATGCAGAAGGCAAACATGTCGTTTCGTTTATTGGCTATGCGCCGGTTAGCGATCCCAAACTAGCGATCATCGTAATCGTCGATGAACCAAACAGCGAGGTCGACGGTGGAGGGGTAGTCGCGGCGCCGGTGTTCAAACAGATCATGATGAATAGTTTGAAATACTTAAAAATACCCGAGGACAGAAAAGAGCAGCAGCCCACGGATGAAGGGAATCAACAACTTGTCACGATGCCTAGTTATTTGGGGAAGGGCATCCAGGAACTGAATAAAAACGGATTGATGGTCAAAACAATCGGATCGGGGAAGAAGGTCATCTTCCAATATCCGACCGCTGGCGTAAAAATCAATAAACTTGCTCCAATCTATCTCTTCACGGATCAGACGATAAATCAAACACCGCCCGACTTAACCGGCTTACCGTTAATTGATGCCTTGAGCATAGCAAGAATCCTGAAATTCGAACTAAACGTGAGCGGGGAGGGGTTTGTCGTATCTCAACGCTTCGATCCGAAGACAAAATCCCTCAGCGTCGTTCTTGATACGGAATTGAAATCATCCCTTACGAAGCAGTGACCCTATGAAAACAGGAGATGTGCGCTATGAAGATCGCGGGAGAGTTCGTCACTGAAACGCTCGAATATGATGGCGGACGGCAGGTTACCGTATACGTCCCGCCGGTTCCACCGCAGGCAGTCGTGTTTGCCGGCGACGGTCAGCTGATCTCGCAGTGGGGCGGGTGCTTAGAGGCGGCCGACGTACCGCCAACGATGATCGTCGGTGCCCATCGGACGTCCGATACAGATGAGATGGCGCGCATCCATGAATACTCGCCGCCGTTCGACCGGGAACGGTTCGCCTCGCACGAGAGGTTCTTCGTCGAAGACGTCCGCCGATGGGTGCAATCGCGCTTCGGCGTCGCGCTGCCCGCCAAACGAACCGCGGTATGCGGCGTATCGGCGAGTGGGGAGCTCTCACTCGCGATAGGGCTTCGATATCCGGACATCTATGGTACGGTATTCTCCGCTTCGCCGGGCGGGGGCTACCGACCGCCTGCCGTGATGCCCGGCCAGCTGCCGCGTACCTATCTCGTGGCCGGCACGCTGGAGCCTTTCTTCCTCGAGAACGCGACCCGGTGGGCGGAAGCGCTGCGCGATGCAGGCGCGGAGGTCGAAATGATAGAGCGGATCGCGTCACACGACGACGCGATGTGGCGAGAAGAGTTCCCTCGGATGGTGGCGTGGGCGTTTGGGCGATAAGCATCCGTAAAGTTTGGGGCCGCTGGCTTGATTCGCAAAAGTACCAAGGTGCAGTTTGCCTCCATCCACTCCTATCAAAATGCAGGGCAGCAGGGGAGCGTATCTGGAGGCATGAACCCGAGGTTTTCAAACTAAAAGACAGGTAAATAAAACTAATAAATGATACGTGCTATACTTCAGAAAGTAATGATTTTAAATTTAAAGAACGTAGAAGAGCTTGCCGCAGCTCCCAACAAATTCACTATGCAGGAAGGGATAAAGATGATTAATTCGACTCGGATTCCTGAGAAGCTCCTGCGATCCTTGCTAATGGAACAGTACGAGTTAGTTCCCGCCACGCTTGAGTTTCTTCCGCTGGGACTTGATTACAACGCTGCAGTATATCATATCGTCAGCGGGCAGCAGGTTAGTTATCTGCTTAAGGTCACATCCAGACCTCTTTATGAGCCATGTTATCTGGTTCCTAGTTATCTTAATCAACAGGGGATAACATCCGTTGTGGCTCCTATTTCTAACAGTAGGGGGGCACTATGGACCCAGCTACGGGATTGGACTGTCGTTGTCTATCCCTTTATTGACGGAGAGTCAAGCTTCGAAGGGATGTTAGCCGAGCAGTGGAATAAGTTAGGCATCGCCCTAAAACTGATCCATCAGGTTATTTTGCCGCCTGAAGGATTCCATTCTCTGCGACAGGAAATGTTTAATCCAGCAGAGTACATCCGATGGGTAAGAACGTTTGAGAATCATAATGCACGCTTTGAAAGTGTCAATACCATTGAAAACGAATTACGCGCTGCGTGGGATAAGAATAGGCCGACGATACACGCAATGTTGACTTCATTGAAAGAACAGGCAGGTCTCCTTCAATCGCGAACGATTCCTTATGTAATATGTCACGCAGATCTGCATCCAGCCAATGTGATCCGTGATGAAGCTGGACAGGTGTTTGTAATCGACTGGGACGAGGTGATGCTCGCTCCCAAAGAGCGTGATTTCATTTTTGTCGGGATGCCGCACGCTGATGCATTTTTTCAGGGGTACGGAACCACAGAAATTGATGAGACGGCACTCGCCTACTACCGCTTAGAGAGAGATATTCAGGATCTTATTGAGTGTGCTCGAGTAGTATGTACCATGGATGATTTTGCATTAGAGGAAGAAGCAAAGTCTAAGTCCAATGCCGTCAAATTATTTCAATGTATCTTAGCGAAAGAGAGAACTTAATGGACCATTCCGCCAACTGGGAACGATAGTGCAAGACGAAAGGCAGCCCTTTCGGCTGATTATGGATTGTTTGGAAATACCCGTCGCTTAGTAGACTCCTTCTCAACAGAAAGCTTGAAATAGATGCACTTCGTTGGCACTAAAGGTCTGGAGGACGAGGTTTAACAGGCTAAGCTGCACTAACGAACACGATAGCTCAATCAAGACACGAAGTCAGCCGATCGTAAATGATCGGCTGCTTTCATGTAACTTAGGCAAGTTGAATTGTATCTTGGCGTCAAGATGCTCATCCAACTATACGCTTTTAATAATTTGCTTCGGAATCAGAATGAGCATGCTAGTGCGGAGATTCGTTTCCGGCACATCCTCCGAATCATTGGTTGAACCGACGCCGCTCTGAATGGAGAGACCGTACTCCGAACCGAAAACCAACTTAATTCGATCATCGACGTGCTTTAAGCCGTACCCGGTGGAATGTTTCCTTAAAAGCTGCTCCAAGACAGCGGGTTCGATGCCGGGTCCGTTGTCGCAAATGCTGAATTCTATCGTTTCGCCTAGCACCCGGCCGGTAATGACCAATAATCCTTTGCCGGTTTTCTTTTTTTTGATGCCGTGTTTAATTGCGTTTTCTACGATCGGTTGAAGAATGAGGTTAATCATGCCATAAGAGTAAACCTCTTCGTCGATTTGGTAGACCACATCGAATCGAAGATCGCTCGTCGCCAACACGATCTCCAAATAGGACTTCATATTATTGATCTCGTCCCGCACGGATATGATGTTATCGCCACGATTAAGCGCGGTCCGGTAAAATTGGGACAAACTCGTCACCATCTGGCTAATCTCGTGATTGTCGCTCTCGAGCGCCTTCCAATTAATGAACGAAAGCGTGTTATAGAGAAAATGGGGAGAGATTTGCGACTTTATGGCTTTCAGTTCGGCTTCTTTTTGAATGATTTTGTTCTTATACCGTTCGTTAATTAACCCGTTGATTTGCTTTAGCATATCCCCGAATCGGTTGGTAAGCTCCCCGATCTCGTCTTTGGACGTGCTCTGTACCCGGAGCTCCAACTCGCCCTGTTCAGCTCGCTTCATCCAATTATTAAGCTTATAAATTCTGCGTATCATTGATTTGGCGAACACCGAAATAATGATGATGAGGATGAGCAGGCAAATCCCGACTACGATTAGCGTCGCGCGGACGATACTTCCCGAGTTTTGCAAGATATCCTTGTCAGGCACAAGGCAGTATAAGTACCAATCCGTATTGGGGATGTTTTCTTTAATCAGCATCATGTCGCTGCCGCCGATCTGGATGACGGCTTTCGGATTATCCTTGATCATCGCGAATACGCCCGAGGTTTGTTCGTCCAAATCATGACTGGAGTACACCGGATTCCCGGCCGAATCGAGCAGGAACACCCATTGTTCTTTAATGGAATCGGGCAGGTTGGAAAATAGGTTACGGTTATTCACGCGAATATAGAGGATGTTCTCCTCTTCTTTCGCGGCCGAGGGAGCGGCTTTCTCGCCGGGCGAATACCGGAGCGGGAATTTGCCGGCTAGGAATAGCTCGTTCCCTTCATGGAACCAAGTCGTGCCTTTAGCCATGCTCACTGTCTTATACCAAGCTTGGTCGGTAATTCTCTCGATCCTCTGAATATAGTCGCCGTATTCCGGCATCTCGTTCGCCGTATAGAGGGTAAGCTGCTGGGTTTCCGTATTCAGATTCAAGAGCATATTCAAGTAAGGATTGAGGTATTGCGTCAAGTCGTTATACAGATTGTATAGATCGATATAGTTGCCGTTAAGGATGCGTTGAATAATATCGTTGTATAGAATCAATGCGGCCATGTTCTCGTAGTGGTCCATATTGGCTTTGATGCTCTCCGAGTAGACTTCCACGTTCCGCTGGTAGTCTTTCGCCGCTTGTTGGTACAGGAAATCCTTCGATTGGTTGTAAGAATAGATACCAAGGAACAGAATGGGGATAATGCTGATAATGAGGTAAGACAGAATGAGCTTCTGTCTAAACCGCAACCGGTCGATATATCGGCGTATCCAAGCCATCATGGCCGATGTCCTTCCCTAATCTGGGTAGGCGTTAGTCCGTAATAGTTCTTAAGCAGCGTGCAGAAATACGGAATATTGGAATACCCGACTTCATTTCCGATATCGACGATCTTGCGATTCGTATGCTGCAGCAATTGCTTGGCTTCCTCCAGCCGAAGCATCGTAATATATTTAATTAAGCCGACGCCCGTTTGCTTGGCGAAGAGATGGCTTAAATAACTAGGGGACAAATAGACTCGCTCCGCGATCTGCTCGACCGACAAGTCGGACCGGTAATCTCTCTCGATGAGTTGGATGACGTCCTCGATGACTTTATGCGTCGCTTCGGAATTCGCGGTAATCGGGGTAGGCTCGTCGTGCGCACCGTAATCTTGCAGAATCTCGAGCATGAGTTGACGCAAGTCCTTCAACTGCGCCGTCTTGAAGATCTTCTCGAGATTGTTCTTGAAGGAGACGGAATCTTGCTTGTGCGTCGCATTGAATATCGAACGGACGATTTCGGAACAGATGTATTTCACGTAGATGACGGAGAAGCGTTCGCTGTTTTTCAGGTCGTCGAATAGCCGGGCGAATCTCGTGCGCACGTCTCCGAGTTCCTTGCGTTCGATGCTGTCGGATATCGCGAGAAGGGCTTGGTCAATGTAACCCGATTCCTCTCCGCCCTCGGACGAGCTCTCCGTAAACAGCAGGGCGCCGTCGTCGAAGAAAAACTTGCTTTCCAGCAGCGCCTCCATCTTGCGATATTCTTCGCGCATCGTTCCGATTTGGTTAAACGTACCGCTTACCGCGACGCTAACGTCCGCATGAAACCGTTCTTTGATCCACTGGATCATTCGTTCGCCAATAGGTTTCGATAACGCGAAAGTTTCGGACGCGTAATCGACTTCCATCATCGCCAAGAGCTGATATTCGTTCAAGGCGATGAAGGAACTCTTGCCGGGGATCAGCTCGCCAAGGCTCTGTTCGATATCGAAGCCGGCGGCGTCGAATAGTCGCTTGGCTGAATCCAGCATCATCATTCGGAAGCAGCGTTCGTCCGCAGCTTCACGATGCGGAAGGATATCCTCCCACTGTCGCAAGGGAGAATGCAGATCGTCGTTCGTCAATAGTTCGGTCAGTTTCTTGTATTTTTCCGATTGGATGCCCGCCCGGTAGGCTTCTTGGTATTTTACGGCGTCTTCCCGTTCCTTTTGTTCGTCCTTGCACATTTGAATGACTTGAACGAGCACTTTAAGGAAGTTATGAACCTCGACCGGCTTGAGGATATAATGCATGGCTTTCAGGTCGATCGCTTTCCGGGCGTACTCGAATTCGCCGAAGGCGCTTAGAAAAATAATTTTGACAGGGAGATTCAGCGCCCTTACGTGCTCCGCTAATTCAAGCCCGTCCATTTGTCCCATCCGGATATCGGTAAGCAGGATATCGATCGGATTCCGCTGCAAATAATCAAGCGCTTCTTCTCCGCTATCCGCCTCGATAACTTCCAGCTCCAGATCATACTTGGCGATAAGCAGCTTAACTCCCCTGCGCTCGAAGCTCTCGTCGTCGACGATAAGTATTCTAAACATGGCGCATCCTCGCAGTCTGATCGCATTCAGCGAATGGTTTAATTCAACTATCATTTATAGTAGTAGGTTCCGTCAAGGCGTCATTCCGAGAATCCAAATAAAGTGAAATGTTTCGAAGATATGAGAAAGATACAGCCCTCCAGCACCCTGTTATGATGAATTCGTGGCCGCAGAACAGACCTATTGCTTCCCGGACAGGAGGAGGATTGTGAAAGATCGAACGAAACGTTTCAAAAAATACCGCGTGCTCTTGGCGATGCTCGTACCCGGCTTATTGTACTTGACGGTATTTAACTACATTCCGATGTACGGGGTCCTGCTTGCTTTCAAGGAATACAAAATCACGGCGGGCATTATGGAGAGCCCGTGGGTCGGATTGAAGTATTTCCGCAAAGCCTTCGAGGATCCCCACTTCTTCGTCGTCGTCAAGAACACCATCATCATCAGCTTCTATAAGCTGCTGTTCGGCTTCCCGGTTCCGATTTTGTTCGCGGTATTGTTGAACGAAATACGAAATCGCACATTTAAGAAGTGGGTTCAGACGATTTCTTATTTGCCGCACTTCATGTCTTGGATCGTGTTGTCCGGGATATTCATTACGATCTTCTCGATGGAAGGACCCATCAACGCAATCGTGAAAGGCATGGGACATCTGCCCGTCATCTTCATGGCCGACGAGCGTTACTTCCGCACGATCCTCGTGAGCACGTCCATCTTCCAAAGCTTCGGGTGGGGTTCGATCATCTTCCTGGCCGCCATCGCTTCTATCGATCCGCAGCTGGGCGAAGCCGCCAT
This sequence comes from Paenibacillus sacheonensis, assembly GCF_009909195.1. Lineage (GTDB taxonomy): Bacteria > Bacillota > Bacilli > Paenibacillales > Paenibacillaceae > Paenibacillus_Z > Paenibacillus_Z sacheonensis. The sequence continues at coordinate 182,587 of NZ_JAAAMU010000007.1, read as the reverse complement.
TATCGACGGAGCCGGCAGGTTCAAAAGAATGATCTATATTACGCTTCCCATGCTCGTGCCGGTCATGTCCATCATGTTGATCCTGTCGATGGGGACGATATTGGATGCGGGATTCGATCAAATCTTCAATATGTACAATCCGCAGGTGTACGACGTTTCGGATATTATCGATACGTACGTGTACCGCATCGGGCTTATCGACGCGAATTACAGTTACTCCACGGCTGTCGGACTTTTCAAATCCGTCGTTGCGCTCATCCTGATCGTCGGCGTCAACCGCAGCGTCAAGGCCATCGGAGGGAACGAACACACGCTGTGGTAGAGTTCCCCTAGAGAGGAATGAAAGATATGGTTAAAAACTCCCGAATGTCGTCAAGAATCGCGGACTTCGTGCTGTACACCGGAATGTTCTTGGTCATGGTCGCGACGCTGTATCCCTTCTGGAGCCAAGTCGTCGTTTCCCTGCAAGCGGGAGCGTCGACCTACTCGACGGGCATGATGCTGTTTCCCAAAAGGATAACGTTCGAAGCGTATGGATTGGCGCTGCATTATAAACCGTTGTGGATAGGTTACGGAAACACGATCTTGCGAACTTTAATGGGCGTTTCGTTAACGCTTATTATCACTTCGATGACGGCTTATCCTTTATCCAAAAAAGATTTGCCATTCAATCGGGCGTTTACGGGCTATATGCTGCTCACCATGCTTTTCACCGGTGGACTGATTCCTAATTACTTGCTCATTAGAAGCTTGGGAATGTTGGATACGATATGGTCGCTCGTAATACCGGGCATGTTAAGCGCGTTTAATGTACTGATCATGCGTAATTTCTTCAAATCCGTCCCGGAGAGCCTCGAAGAGTCGGCAACCGTCGACGGGGCGGGCCACATTCGCATATTCACGAGCATTATCCTGCCGCTGTCGATGCCCGTGCTGGCCACGATTGCCTTATGGGTAGGCGTCGGTCACTGGAATGCTTGGTTCGATAGCCTAATCTATATCAACGATCCGCGCAATCAAGTGCTGCAGGTCGTTTTAAGGAAGATCATCATCGAGAACGATACGTCCAATATGGCCGCAATGATTCAGAAGATGAATACCCACGCCGAATATACGAGTCGGCAATTACAATCCACGGTTATCATGTTATCGGTTATTCCCATGTTGATCGTGTACCCGTTCGTGCAGAAATATTTTGTGCAAGGCGTCATGATCGGCGCTATTAAAGGCTAATGCCTTAAAATAGAAGACAAACGACAAAGGGAGAGGTTAAGTTGAATAAACGGATGAATGGCTTGTCGCTGGCATTATCTATCGTCTTATTGGGGTTGACGGTTACGGCTTGCAGCAACAATTCGAATTCCGATGAGGGGAAGACGAATGATTCGGCGGCGAGCCCGCCGCAATCGGCAACGGCGTCGGGCACGGGAGCATCGGATACCGTCGATCCCGTTACGGGCAAGAAGATGAAGCTGATGGTATGGAGCTTCGACGCGGACAAGACGAACGTCGACGGGTATGCCATGAACGCGATTCGCGAGAAGCTGGGAGTCGACATCGATTTCTACAATTCCACTAACGATGCCGCGGCAATTAAAGAGAAATTATTGCTGCAAATCGCATCGGATAACATTCCGGATTGGTGGACGGAAATTCCGTTCGCGGAAGGCGACAAATTCGCCGATCAAAACGTCGCGGCGGAAATTCCGCTGGAGATGCTCGAGAAAAACGCGCCGAATTACATGAAGTGGATGGAGAAGAATCTCGGTCCGGATCCGATGCGTTACGTAAGGCGCCAGGACGGCAAAATCTACAGCTTGCCCGTTCTCTGGACATTGGCTTCCTCTTCGGAGGTTCTCGGTTACCGTCAGGATTGGTTGACGAAAGTGGGAATCGATAAGACGCCGGAAACGATCGATGAAATGGCCGTCGCCTTGGACAAATTCCGCAACGAAGATCCGGACGGCAACGGCAAGAAGGATACCTACGGCATGACCAGCCATCCGGCGACGGATGCCACTCAGCAAGTGCAAGGCCTATTCTCCGCCGTATTCGGCGCATACGGCGTCTGGCCGGGCGCGACGGTCGACATCGACGGCAAAGCCGTGCGCGGAGAAATCGAACCGGGTGCCAAAGAGGCGCTTACGACCCTGAACAAATGGTTCAAAGCCGATTTGATCGATCCGGAATTCTTCATTAACAAAGACGCGAACGTTGACGATAAGGTCATCTCGAGCAAAGTCGGCGTCGTTCAAAAATCGTGGTGGGAATTCATCCAGCCCGAAGCGTTCTACGAGGGTAAATTCTATGCCAAGCTTCGCGAAAAGGTGCCGAACGCGGATTGGGCGTTGTCGAGCGGCCCGAAAGGTCCGAACGGGAGCTTCGGAATCACGCAGGGCAATCCGATGCTCGGTACGGGCATTCAGTTCGGCAAACCGCTCGAGGCGAATCCGGAGAAGCTGGCCAAGTATTTGCAAATGTTCGACGCGACGAGCTTCGATTTGGATCTCTACACGAAGATCCATTACGGAGTGGAAGGCACGACCTACGAAAAGAAATCGGATGGCACTTATGCCTATCTCCCGCCGTACGACACGGACGAATCGCGCACGGAGTACGGGATCGGCAACTTCTATCATGCTCCCGGCAGCTTCAACGATTACGATTTCCAAGCGCCGTTCATGACGCGCGGCGATCTGATGGACGTCAAGAACGCGGCTGCGAGCAAAGGGATCGGCAAATACGACTTTATGCTTCCGTTCGCCAAGCCCGCGTTCACCGAATATCAAGACGCGTTGACGCAATTGACGATGAAAACCTATATCGAATTCATTACCGGAAGAAGACCGATCGAGGATTTCGATAAATACGCAGCCGAGTGGAAGAGCGCGGGCGGAGACAAAGTGCTTGCCGAAGCGCAAACCAAGCTGGACGAAATCAACAAGAAGTAAGCCGGGACCTTGAGCAAGAGGACATGCCGCGAAACCGATTAGCGTTATCCGGAATCGATTCATGTCCTCTTTCTTGTTGCGGAAACTCGCCTATCGGAAAAGGAGAATAACCTTACATGAGCGATAAGAACAGGGAAACAGACAGTGTTGCCGTCGAAGTCAAAGGGATCCCCGGGAAGAAAGAAGTGCTGACCGCATCGGCGGCGGGTTCGGATATCGAAGACGAGGAAGGAGGGAGATCGTATCAGTGGTTAAGCGCGGCGACTAGCGAAGGGATTTACGAACCGATTGCAGGAGCCCGCCATGCAACGCTGCCGTTGTCGGCGAAGGAGGTCGGCCGATTCGTTCGGTGCGAAATATCCAATTCCAACTCCGGGGAAACAATCGCAGCCGGGTCGAGCAGGGCTGTCGGTCCGATCGCCGACGCTGCCGGAAATCCGCACGCCGATTGGCTGCGTGAGGGGAAGTACGGAATATCGCATCACTTGCTGGCGGAATTCATGAATCGCGTCGCGGCGGAAGACAAAGATAAGTGGCAGCCGCACGAGACTTGGAACGAGGTCATCGACGGTTTCGACGTCGAGGATTACGCAGCGCAGGTCGTAGAGACGGGAGCGGCGTTCGTCATCTTAACGCTCGGCCAGAACAGCGGATATTTGCTGTCACCGAATAAGACCTACGACCGGATCGCGGAAGTCGAGCCGGGCGAACGCTGCTCGCTAAGAGATCTTCCCATGGAGATTATGGATGCGCTGATCCCAAAGGGGATCAAGGTTATTCTCTATTTGCCGGCCAATCCGCCGAGCAAAGCACATAAGTCGCCGGGGGATAATGCCATTAACAAGGCTTTCCATTACCCCGTGGAAATCGCCCCCTCGCAGGAAACCCAAGCCGCCTGGCAGTCCGTTATTCAAGAATGGTCGGATCGGTATCGGGATAAGCTGGCCGGCTGGTGGTTCGACGGTATGTGGTTCCAGCAAGCTTACGATGATTTCTCGCAATCCCGGAATTGGTATAGCTTGGTTCATGCCGCGAAATCGGATTGCGTTTCGAGGATCGTCGCTTTTAATTCGGGCATCGGCAGCGACCGGCTGGTTAACTCGCCTCTCGAGGATTATATGGCGGGAGAGACGAACGAGATCGGTTTGCTTCCGCACAACGGCAGGCATGCCGACGCGGAGAACGGCGTCCAATGGTTTCAGTGGACGTTCCTTGGCAAATTCGTCACCGACTTGGCCGGATGGGGCAACACCGGGTTGAATTGGGCTCCGGAAGAAGTTATCCGATGGGTCGAACAAGCGACGGATAGGGACGGAGCGATCGCGTTGGACGTGAACGTCAATCGGTACGGCAAGATGGATACGAAGCAGCTGGAGTTGTTGAAAGCCTTAAAACGCAGGGTAAAACCAGAGGAGGCATGAAATAATGAAGGCCGTATTCCGTAAAATAGCTTTGGCTGCCATGTTCGCGGTTATTGCGTCGTTGCTGGTTCTGCTGCCGAGCAACGAGGCCGAAGCCCAAACTTATAATTCCAACACGGATTGGTTCATGCAAGGGAAGTACGGACTATTCGTCCAGTGGCTGTACGGAGGCGGCGATATTACGGGGGATTGGAATACGTTAGTGAACGGTTTCGACGTCGATTATTTCGCCAAGCAAGTGCATGAAACCGGAGCTCAATACGTCATCTTCACGTTAGGGCAGAACTCGGGCTATTTTGCTTCTCCGAACGCCGCGTACGATACGCTCGTCGGACGAAATTCCGCGACGACCAAGATGTCGACCCGCGACTTGCCGGCGGATCTCTACGATGCGCTGAGTCCATACGGGATTAAGTTGATGCTGTACATGCCCGCAAGGTCTCCTTCGGATGATCCGAACCCGGTCACGACCGCCTTGGGCGACCCTACGCCGATTTACGATAATCTTGCCCCTCAGGCCTTCCAAGCCAAATGGGAAAATATCATTCAAGAATGGTCGGACCGGTATGGATCGAAAGTTGCCGGTTGGTGGTTCGACGGTACCTATAATACCGGTCCAACCTACGGTAAACCGGATATCTCCCAGGCTTACACGAATTATAGCGCCGCTCATAATTTTCAAACGTTCGCCGCGGCGGCGAAACACGGAAATGCCGACGCGATCGTATCGTTCGATCCGGGGCTCGTCGTAGAAGCGCCGATGACAACGTACGCGGATTATATTACGGGAGAACAAAACGTGCTGCAGTACGTTCCGTCCCAGTACAATTCAGCTCCGTTTTCCAGATGGATCGGCGGCGTGCAATGGAGCGAAACGGCGTACCAGGGATACGATTGGGCGCGCAACGGCATGAAATACACGACGCTCGATCTAACGAACTATTTCTCGACGGTAACGAATCAAAGCGGCGTAATCTCGATCGGACCCAACGTCAACAAATACGGGCATATCAATGCTGCGCAGTACGCACAGCTCGTGAACATGCATAACGCCTTGGCGGGAGTCGGTCCCGGAGTAAGCGTCACGGACGATAATGACGGCTCAATCGCGTACTCGGGAACGTGGTCGACGAGCGTTCCTTCCGGGACGGGGTACTACAACAATACGGGCCATTTTACGACGACTCCGGGAAGCTACGCACAGTATACGTTTAACGGGACCAACGTCGTATGGACGGGCGTGAAAGGCCCCGATCACGGAACGGTCGATATTTATATCGACGGAATATTGGACAATCGGGTGAATTTATACGCCGCGCACCGGTACGTCAATACCGCAATTTACTCGAAAGTCGGATTGACCAACGGATCGCATACGATCAAGATCTTGGCCCGAAGCGACAAGGACACCGCGTCGACAGGATATTACATGGAAGTCGACCGATTCAATATCACGTCGGGAACGCCTTCTGTAACCGATGATTCGGCAGGCGGCGTATCCTATTCCGGCACGTGGTCGACCAGCGTTCCAACGGGTACGGGCTATTATAACGATACAGGGCATGTCTCGACCGCAAGCGGCAGCTACGCGCAATATACGTTCTCCGGATCGAGCATCGAATGGTACGGGATATTAGGACCGGATCACGGGAAAGCCGATGTCTATATCGACGGCGTCTTTGATCAGACCGTCGATTTGTATCGCGCAAACCGGTATTTGGACAATTTACTCTTTGTCAAGAGAGGCCTATCGAATGCTTCGCATACGATAAAGATTACCGCCCGCAGCGATAAGAATGCTTCTTCTACCGGATATTACGTGGAGGTAGATCGCTTCAACAGTTCTAGGGGAACGCCGATAACGAAGATGGACGATCGCGACTCGCAGCTGGTTTATTCGGGAAGCTGGAACACGGGGATAGCGACCGGGACTGGTTATTACAAAGATACCGGCCATTACACGACATCGGCTGGCGCCTATATGCAAGCGGCGTTTAACGGAACGAGCGTCGAATGGAGAGGTAAACTCGACGCGGATCACGGCATGGCGGACGTCTATATCGACGGCGTATTGGATCAAACGGTCGATCTGTACAGCGAGTTACGGTACGATGACGTTGCGGTCTATCGCAAACAAGATTTGACTAGCGGTGCCCATACGATAAAAGTCGTCGCCCGCAGCGATAAGAACGCCTCTTCGACGAATTACTATGTCGAAGTCGATGCTCTGGTCTATCAGTAGGTTTGATGGAGGATGTATTCCTCATATTGAAGCACGCGAACAAGGTAGCCTGAATAAAGGCTATCTTGTTCGCAACAATAGGGAGAAACAGTCCGACCCTTAAGTCGGAATGGACAATCAGAAGCATAGAGGGTTATACGATTCAACGGAGACGATAGTCGAACCGATTGGAGTAGGGTGCAATTTGCAGCTGCTCCTTTTTCATCGAACGAAAGAGTAATATAGCTCCGCTATGAGGCAGCATATGGATGTAAAAGGGAAGCTATACTTCCATTCATTTATTTATCCTATTGTTGCTTTTAACGTCTATAATGGGGATGGAACATATTTACATATGCGTTACTCACAAAGTGTCTGAGCGTGGATATTCGATTTTAATTTCTGAGGAGCGAGATGGGAATTGAAATGGACCGTTGGCATCATTACGATTTTGTGCGTTATTTTTCTTAACGGTTGATCTATTTGTTTATAAGGATTCTCCCACAAAATTAGCCTTTAGAGGTTTTGCAATTAGCGGGGACTATAGTTGAACACATCTTGGAGCAGCTTGAAAGAACAGAATTTTGCAATCGTCCTTTTGTTACTAATGACTTGAATTTGGAGGGAAATCGTGAAAAGAGAAAACATCTTATTGCCAATTTCGATTATTATTCTCGGAGGATGCTTAATTCTTTCAGCTTGGGTAGCATCAAATGAGCTGAAAGGCCAACAATTAGAAAAATCTCTAAATACCCTTGCTCAAACAAAAGCACTAATGACTTCTAATGAAGCAGCGCAATACATGGGAATTTCAATAGTAGATTTTGATTTTCTTATTAATAGTCAAGCGGAGTTAAAATCAGGAATGAGCACTTACGATAAATATATGTTCATTTCATTTATCGACATAGGTAATCAAAAATACTTTAATAAAGTCGAGATAGATAAATGGATTGAATACAATATCCATTAAGAGACTTGCCAGTATAACAGTTTATTGAATATTGACTATCGGGGAACGGTAGCTGAATGCATGATCGTGGGTGTTGTATTAATCTTCATTACTCAATTTGAAGGCAGGGAGTGGAAATCCTGAAGATTGTTATAATTGGCGCCGGCATTGCTGGACTTGCCACCGCGCTTGCGCTTAAAGACAGAGGGGCGGAAGTACTTGTAGTTGATAAAAACGGAGGATTGGAAACGCGCGGTGCGGCGTTGACGCTGTGGTCCAACGGAACCTATGCCTGCAAGAAACTCCATGTATTGGAAGAGGTTCTGGAGCATTCCGCAATTTTATCGAAAGGCAATATTTACTCGAGCAGAGGGAAACAGTTAGAAAGCCTCCCCATTGATTATTCAACCCCAACCGTTGGAATTCCCCGGTACGAATTATTGCGTATATTGGCAGATCGGTTAAGCGAAGGGACTATTAAATGGAACAAAAAGATCCGCTGCTTAACGGAAACCGAAGTGGAATTTGAGGATGGCACCTCAGTCGAAGCCGATCTCGTGATCGCGGCTGACGGAATACATTCAACTGTTCGGAGTCAATTCATTCATGATTCATTACGCTATAGCGGATATACATCCTGGCGCGGAATTGCGAATACCAAACTTTCTTCACCCTATGAAGGGGTCATGACACAGTTCTGGGGAAACGGGGTACGATTTGGTTTTTTGCCTTTGATAGATGGAAAGACGTATTGGTTTATGACTGCGAACGCGAAAGAAAAAGCAACCGAAAGGGATGACGTTCTGAAATTCATTGGATCGCTGCCTAAGCCGGCGGATGCCATCTTCGAGGGACAAGATCATTCCCAAATCATCCATTTAGATATCTATGATCGTCGCCCTATTCCGAAATGGTCTTTCGGGAATGCACTATTGCTCGGCGACTCCGCGCATCCAATGACCCCTAGCCTTGGTCAAGGCGCTTGCATGGCACTGGAAGATGCCGTCATTTTCTCCGCTTGCTACGCTTCATCTAAATCCATCCAACAAATCTATGATGAATTTGAAGCAATACGGATTCCCCGAGTCAACGCCGTGGTTCAGTTATCGAGACGAATCGGCATGGTCGGTCAAATTCAGCAACCCCTGTTAGCCCGTCTGAGGGATCGTATTTATCCATTGGTACCGCGGAAATGGAAGAAACGAATATGGGATGAACTATATGGCTTCATCAAGATTTAAATCATTTACCGATGGTGGTTTTCTCCTTAAAAGCAAGTAAGGTGAACGATTATTTGGCTCCGCAGAACATGGGGTATAAGACCATCTACTTAGATAAAAATGAAACCAAACGAGACGGGATCGACTCCGTCCGTGATTTTCATGAACTACTGGCAGTTCTAAGTTAATAGTTTGATTCCCTGTAGATGTTTATAAAATACGAATATGGTTATACTATAAATAAATTATCGCTTGCGTTTAACTGATATTCATGACGAAACCGTGTAAGTTGGACCATTTGAAGGTGCTGACAAAGAATATACATTAGATCAACGATAAATAAACCGCTAAGGCATGACGCCTTAGCGGTTTTTATTATGCAGCGTCGGCCTCATAGGAGGGTAGGGCTCCTGCAACCTATCCAGAGGCCAATGCGTCTATTCTACCGTTCCCTACAAATTTCGAATAGGACGGTGTTAATACGATGATACGGCACAAACATATCCGGACGGGACTTCTTGCGGCATTAACGCTTGTTCCCGCCTTGCCTTTGGCTCAAGCGCACGCGGAGACTCCGGCTCCTTCGGCGCACACGAGCGTCCAATTCCAACTTGGGTCGAAATATTATACCGATCGCACGGGCAAACACGCTTTGGCGACGGCGCCTTATTTGAATGCAACCGGTTTGACGATGGTTCCCCTTCGGGCGCTCGCGGAATCATTATCCGCTGGCGTCGTCTGGAACCAAGCGAAGCATGCGGCCACGGTGACGGGTGCGCCATTCGGGACGATCACGATCTCCTCGTTCGAGAACAAAGGCGGAGTCTTGTTCGTGCCGGTCCGAACCATCGCCAGCCAAATGGGGGCCGACGTCGGCTGGGATAGCGCTTCACATGCGGTTACGCTCTCGCGCAAGAATCTGGGACAAACGTTCCGATACGACTTTAGCCAAGGTGACGATGGATGGAAAGGCGGCTTCGCCGATCTTCCGGTCGACTACGATCCGGCGATCTACGATTTGAAATACGACCGCGAATTGCTGCCGCTCGAAGGCGGAGCGAACAAGACGAATTACGGATTGAAACTCCAAGGCAGCAACCGCAGCGACGATTTGTTCATGTTCCTGACGAAGAAAGTGGAAGGGCTCGAGCCGAATACGGAATACGGCGGGAACGTTACGTTCACGCTGTACACGAACCAAGACGGCGGCGGCATTGGCGTCGGCGGGGCTCCTGCGGAGTCCGTATATCTGAAGGCGGGAATTATCGGAACCGAGCCTCAAGCGGTCAAATCTGGCGAAGCGGGCTCGGAATTTTATCGGATGAACATCGACAAGGGGAATCAGGCAACGGATGGAGCCAACGTCAAAATCGTCGGGAACGTCGCAAAGCCGGATGCGAGCAAGCCGGGCTATCAGCCCGTCAAGTTCGAATGCACAGCAACCGCGAAGACGAATGCCAAAGGCGAGCTCTTCCTGTTGATCGGTACCGATTCCGGGTACGAGGGGATTTCGACGTTCTATTTCGACGACTTCAGTCTGACGGTGGCGAAAAAGTAAGAAATAATGTGGTTGCGGTAGGAAGCGAAAGGCGATGCAGGGGACTCTCCCTGTATCGCCTTTTTTTTGGTCCGCCGTTTGCAAAGCGCTTATTTTTGCAGAATCAGTAAAAGCTATTTCATAAGTACGATAATAAGTAAGGAGTGGCATATCAGATGAAAAGGCCCAAATCTATCATCGTTGCGATAACGGCAGCTGCGATACTATTCATTGGAGGAATATACTGGACGAATCCGGCTTCGGCGCATCCTGAGACGATTAAACGCGTCGATTTACTTCGCCATGATCTCGGCATTAACGGTCGGGAAGTCTTGCAGGATCTTGTCGAATTCGCCCCTGGAGCCGTGTCTCCAACCCATGCCCATCCGGGCGAAGAGATCGCCTACGTGCTGAAAGGCACGTTGAAGTACGAGATCAAAGGACGTCCGCCAGTGACGCTTAAGGCCGGCGAGAACGTATTTATCCCGGCAGGAGTCATACACAGAGCGACGAATGTCGGCGATGGCGCAGCTTCCGAGCTTGCCACGTACGTCGTGGAGAAAGGAAAAGAGCTTCTGGAGCCGTATCCAGCTAACGAGCTTCCGTAATCTTCGTTTCGCTCGTAACGCGTAAAAAATCGCTATCCATGGAGCGATTGGCGATCGATGCACGCAGCTAAAAAAAGTCCATGAAGTTTCTAATCGTCGCTTCCGGGTCCTCCTCCGGGAAAAAATGCCCGACGTTTTCCAGCTTGACCATCTTCACGTTCGAGGCTCTGCCCGGTAGGAAGGCGTTCAAAAGGTCGTACGAAATCGAAGCCAAACCAAGAACGGGCATATTCAGCACGGGGTAATCCGCTAGATCCTTGATGTCTTGGTTCCAGGTCTGGAACCAGGCGTTCGACGATCTGATTGCGTCACTGCCGGCATACGCAATGGCGTACGCTTCGCGATCGAAAGCATCGATCTTAGCCGGGTTAACAGACAGGTAGTCCATCACCCAGTTTTGCAAGAAGCGGAAACGGCCTTCCAACATTTGCTGAGGCAGGCCGGGTACGGAATTGAGCGCGAACCACCACGTGTAATAGTTGGGATTCGGTTTCTTGAACGCATCCTCGGACGGCAGCATTGGAATCTGCTTGAACGCGTCGAAGACATGCGGGACGTCCAGCATGGCGAGTTTCTTTACGGCAGACGGATAATTAGCGGCAAAGCTGTAGGCTACCATCGAGCCTATATCGTGACCGGCGATGTTCAGCTGCTTCAAGCCCAGCTGGTCGGCGAGCGCCTTGACGTCCGAGGCCATCGTCTTCTTATCGTAGCCATCCAGCGGTTTGCTTGAACCGCCCATGCCGCGCAAATCCACTGCGATGACGCGGTAACGATCGGCGAGCGCCGGCATGATTTTGTGATAAGCCCACCAAGTTTGCGGCCAGCCTGGCAGAAGCACGAGCGGGTCGCCCGTGCCTCCCTCGACATAATGGATGCGGATGCCGTTAACGTCGGCGTAGCCGTTCTTGAATCCGGGCAGCTTCGCCGCCAGTTCCGCATCGAGCTTGCTACCATCGACGGGCCTCAGCACCTGAACAGCTGAGGATGGCGCCAATTCAGCTTCTGCATGGGCCGTACGCAAGCCGGAAACACCTATTGCTGCGACAGAGACAAGTCCCGCGAACCCGATGGTCTTCGCCGCGCGTCTTAGACTGCAGCTGCCACCGGATTGCAGCGTACGAATGACGATCCGGTACCGCGACAGCAATTTTGCAAAGATCTTCCTTGGCTTAAACATGTATAGTCCTCCAAATGGCGTATAGTAGGAAGCGCGTACCGCTATTTTTTGATCGTGGATGCATTTCCATACCGTATTTATAAAATACTAGGTTGACGAAGGATGAGCTTCCATACATTGCACGTATGCTTCATGTCGCCTCGAAATTGACTTTCGAATGAAAATCGATTACGATTCGTTATACGATCGTTGAATGAAGTGAAGAGGAGGGAGGCAAAACCATTGCATAAAATCCCCAAGACGAGCAGAGACCAGCAAGCAGCGGAACGTAGAGAACAAATTCTACAAGGCGCCAAGGACTTGTTCGGGGAGCATGGCTTTCACGGAACCACCATGCGAATGATCAATAAGCATGTCGGCATCACCGACGGTTTGCTGTATCATTATTTTCCCGGAGGGAAACAGGAAATTTTGGAGACGATCTTTGCCGAGGTGCAGGAGGCGAAGATGGAACGCATGGATAAGCTGCTGGCATCGATCGAACGGGATCAGCCGCTGCAAGATGCGCTTTCCCAATTTTTGATCGGCTTGTACGCGACGCTGACGGAAGACCGGGCATTCATCCGAATGATGTTCCGAGATGCGGAGTCCATTCAATCGGATCGGCGCAACTTTATGTCCGAGATGATCAAGCTGCGTCACCAATCGCTCACCGAGGTGCTCCAAGAACGGGCGGAAGCAGGAGAAATCCATGAAATGGATTACGCCTTGGCTGCCCATCAGCTGCTGTCGATCGGTGTCGTCTGCGCGCTGCGCGAGGTTTCTTTCATTAACGTGGTCGACGTCGAGATCGAGAGTCACATCCGAAACATGGTCGCTTTCTCCGTGTCACAATGGCGAAAGTGATTTCTTTTTACTTATTTCATTAACCGAACGTAGAATGAACAAGTGGAGGCTCAATTTTTTTATGATTCATTTTTTTCGACAACGGCATCCTTATCTGACTGTCTTCCTTGTCTTTCTCGTTGTGCTGGTCTTCGGCCTGGCGCAGCTCGGTTCTAGCGTTAACCCGGTCCCGCGCGACCTGCCGGTGTTGATCGTGCAGGGCGATGCCGGGACAGCGACGCCGGCCGGCGACAAGAATTTCGGCCGCGAGCTATCGGAGCGTCTTCGTCATGCCAAGCTGCCTGGAGGAGAGGAACCGGTCCTGGTCTGGCGCGTCATCTCTTCCGAGGCTGAGGCCATCAAGGCGATGAACCGGGAAGAGGCGTATGCTGCGCTTGTCATTCCGGCGGATTTCTCGAAGAAGGTGTCGAGCCTGCTCTCGCCAGATCCGCAGTCGGCTTCCGCCGTCCTGTACGTGAACCAGGGCATGAACTATAACGGCGCTACGATGGCAAGCGGCATCGTGACCCAGATGCTCGGCGGCGCGAACGTGCAGCTTCGCGAACGGCTGTTGGCGCAAGCCGGGCCGGAGGGCATGTTGACGCCCGCGCAGACAAATGCGCTCGCCGAGCCGATCCAAGTATTGAACCGCAGCATCAATGCCATCGGCCCGAACAGCTCTAATGGCAACGCGCCGGTCGTGCTGACCCAGCTCGTCTGGTTCGCCGCGATGGGTTCGACGATGATGCTGTTCGTGGCAGCGAACCGGGCGACCGCGAGCGGGTTCCGCCTGCATCGTTTCGGCATCCGCTTATCCCAGATCCTCATGGGCATAGCCGCATCAGGCGCCGCCGCGCTCAGCATTCTTTGGATCGCCGGCCAATGGTTCGGCCTGCACATACCGGATTACGCCGGCATCGGCTGGTACTTATTTTTCGTCTGCATCGTGTTCTTCCTCGTCCAGACGACCGTCGTCAGCTGGCTGGGCTTCGCGGGCATGCCGCTATTCGTCCTGCTCTTCTTCTTCGCGGCACCGCTGCTCGCGCTGCCGCCGGAGCTGCTGCCGGCATTCAGTCACCGTTTCATTTACGACTGGCTGCCGCTCCGATTCGCGGCGGAAGGGCTTCGGGACCTGTTCTATTTCCGAGGATTGAATTTGAGCCGTCCGACGTGGACGCTGGCCGCGATTGGCGGCGTTGCGGTCGTCTTGACCCTATTATCGGTGTTGAAGCGGCATCGAATGGCCGATGACGAATCGGAGAATAAAGTCACGGATTCGGTGCTGGAACTGGTTATAGCGTCGGAAGCGAGCGAGCCGGCGGAGCAACCCGCGCTTGCGGAGGCAGCGGTTCACGCGGACCTGCCAATCAAGGATAATGAATTCCGCAATGCCGTTCGAGGGTTTTTAACCCCAGCTCCGCCCGCGAACGACGATGGGCATTTCACCGATAAAGAATACCGGAAGGTGCTGCTGAAGCTGAAAGAGGCCGCGAACGAGGAAGAGGAGCATGCTGAACGCATGTCCTCCGATAAAGCCTACCGGGATACGCTGAAGAAATTAACGGGACTCCATAAGGAACGCGAGTAAGGAAGCATTCCGAACAACCATCACAAGGGAGGAGATCAATCGATGAAAATCTACATTGTGTACGATAGCGAAGCGGGGCATACGGAACAACTGGCACGTTCCATAGCCAAAGGAGCCCAAAGCGTGGAGGGCGCCGAGGTGTTCATCAATCACGTCAATAAGGCGAACGTCAGGGATCTTGCCGATATGGATGCGATTATCTGGGGATGTCCCGGACACTTCGGCACGATCAGCTCCGGCTTAAAGCAATGGATCGATAAACTCGGGTATTTGTGGGCGAACGGGACGTTGGTGGATAAGATCGGCGCGGTATTCTGTACGACGGTCACCATTCATGGCGGTATCGAAGCGACCTTGCTTAACCTGATTACGCCGATGCTCCATCAAGGCATGATGGTCGTCGGCTTGCCGGCCAATATTCCGGAAAATGCGCTGTACGGCAGTTATTATGGCGTCGGTGTCACGTCTCCCGTCGAGGAAACGAACGATGAGTTGATCCAATCGCTGTTCAAGAATGGGCTTGGACTAGGGGAAGTGCTAGGAAAGCGCGTGGCCGATACTGCCAGCCTCGTTGCGGCAGGCAGGAAACTGCATGGGAATTCTTGAATAGGCAAAACAACCCGTAAGAACAAAGCGCGATGAAGCTAACGCCGCACGGCTTTCAGCGCAGGAGATCCATTGTAGTAGACTCATCCCGAGCAGACTCATTCACGCAGCAGACTCATCCATAAAACAGGGCCGCTTCGATACGAAGCGGCCCTCGGAATGTCGAGAATATCTAACGATTGTGCCAGGGGCTAATCTGCTCAAAATGACCATTTTAGAACGCTAACGATTGCCAGATTGCCAGGAGGCTTATTGCGAGATTTTCCCTTGCATAATCGCTCGTTTGCGCTCAATAACGTCTGTCACACCTGTTAGCGTTTATCGAGCCGTATTATTAGATGAATAGCAACGCTGACAACCGTTAGGAGTCAGTCTGCGGTCATGGAGCAAGAAGTTCCGTTTTACATGCGGGCTGCTTCCGCGAATCATACGGCAAGACAACCTGTCTTGAAGTACCATAGCTAGGTGGTAAGGATGATGACCTCTCGACCTGAACGGGGGAGGAAACCATGAAAATAACCCCTCGGGGAAGGGGTCTTGGTACGGGGTCAAGAATAGGATAGAGGCAAGATTTTGGGATCGGCTCGGTTGACGAGAAACGAATGGAAGGAACACGAGCCGCCCACGAGCCATCTAAAACCGGAGGTGCCCTATGAATGCGATTCGTACCGTGATAGAGAAGCTAAAATTGAACGTCTCGCATATAGAAGATGTTCCGGAGTCGTTCAGCTCGGACGTATACAAGCTTACGCTTGCCAGCGGAGACACCGTTTTCGTGAAAATTCCATTTAACAAGGACAAACTGTTCCGTGAATCTCGGATGCTGGAAACATTAAAGGGTCTCCTGCCTGTTCCCGAGGTATTGGATATCTGGTACGGGGATGAACGTACCACCGGAGCACTGCTTCTCTCGGCGATTCAAGGTATGCCTTGCGCGGGAGTCATGGATGAGCAGCTCCCTTATCATATCGGCGTGGTTCTCGCTATGCTCCATGAGGTAAAAGCTCCTGGCTATGGTTACCATGTAACGGATGGTTATAAATTGCTGGATCCAAATGATTGGAGACGCTATATCAAAAGTAATTTCGAAAAGTGGAAAGAGCCATGCAAAGACATGCTCGACTCGAAGCTGTATGACAGGTGCATCCTTCACTTTGATGAAGTTTTCTCCGCTTTACCGGATCCCGATGGACCCTGCATCGTTCACATGGATTTTAGACCAGGCAACATATTGGTGAATGGCAGCGAGGTGGCAGGCATTATTGATTTCGAGAGTGCCCGCGGCGGATCGTCGGAAATCGATTTCACGAAGGTCAATCGGTATATTTGGGAAGTCAACCCGAGAACAAAGAAACCGTTCATTGAAGGTTATCAATCGATTCGGCCTATGTTGCCGTTGGAAAGCATACTGCCGTTGTATGATATTTACGATGCGTTCAGCGCAATTGTTTGGTGTAAAAACAGAGGAATCGAAAAAAATCGGACCTTCCTTCAGGAAAACATTCTAACGTTAAGGAACTCGGTGGGCTATTGAGCGCAGGGGTTTAATTGTATAGGGCGGTCAACCCACAACGGAGGAGATTGTTCGGCTTGCCGACAGTCAAGCTTTCTGGCGGGATGCCATACCCGCCGTCAGGGTTGGAATCAACCCGCTGAATTTGGATCCGTGAAGGCAACGAATGACGACCTGCCCATACAACAGCGGCCGGCCAAGACGTTTATCGCGTCTTGGCCGGCCGGCCAAGACGTTTATCGCGTCTTGGCCGGCCGCTGTTGTTTCGTTTGGTTCAGTCTGAAACCCTGCTAGCTCTTGATCGCGCCCATCATGATGCCTTTCACGAAGAAGCGCTGGATGAACGGATAGACCAGGATGATCGGCAGCGTCGATACCATGGTGACCGCCATGCGAATGCTCTCGCCGGACACCGGGATGCGCTTCGACGATTTGGCCAGCGCCTCCGCCTCGGACACCATGGCGCCCGTCTGGTACTGGTTCAGAATTTTCACGAGCACGGCCTGAAGCGTCTTCAGCTCCGGCTTGTACGTGTAGATGTACGAGTCGTACCAGGCGTTCCAATGCCCGATGCCGATGAACAGCGCGATGGTCGCGAGCACCGGCACGCAGAGCGGAAGCACGATGCTGCCGAAGATCTGCAAGTCGTTGGCCCCGTCGATCTTGGCCGATTCCTCGAGCTCCGGGGGCAATTGTTCGATGTACGTCCGCACGAGGATCATCAAGAAGACGCCGATCAAGCCCGGGAATACGAATACCCAGAAGGAGTCGATCAGATGAAGCGATTTGATTATCATGTACGTCGGAATCAAGCCGCCGCCGAAATACATCGTGAAGATGAAGAACAAGGTGAAGAACCGCCAGGCGATCAACTCGCGCTTGCTTAGCGAGAAGGCCATCATGCAGATGGCGAACACGGAGAGCGGCGTGCCGACGACCGTCCGCAGGACGGTGATTTTCACGGAGCTGATCAGCTCCGAATTGCGCAGGATCGAGCGGTAGCTCTCGAGCGTGAACTCGCGGGGCCACAGATAAAGTCCGCCCCGAACGGAGTCCGTGGCATCGTTCAGCGAGACGATGAGAATGTTCCAGAACGGATAGAAGGTGACGGCGAAGACGAGAAACAAGAACGCGTACATCGCCGCATCGAACGTTTTATCTGATATCGTGCTTTTTCCGAGCATGCTGCACCTGCTTCCTTAGAATAGCGATTGGTTGTTGAATCTCTTGGAGGCGGAATTGACGATCACGATAATGATGAACGCGACGACGGAATTGAACAGGCCGACGGCCGACGCGTAGGAGAACATGGAGTTTTGCAGGCCGTATCGGAACGAATAGGTCGAGAGCACGTCGGAATAATCCATGTTCAGGCCGTTGCTGAGCAGGAAATGCTGATCGAATCCGGCATTCAGGACGCCGCCAAGCGACAATATCAGCAGGATGACGATCGTCGGCTTCAGATGCGGCAGCGTGACGTAGAGAATCTGCTTGAAGCGCCCGGCGCCGTCGACCTTGGCGGCTTCGTACAGATCGAGGTTGATCGACGAGATCGCCGCCAGATAGATGATCGAGCTGTAACCCATTTCTTTCCACGTATTGCCGAAGGCGACGATCCACCAGAAGTATTTGCCCTCTTGCAGGAAGAAAACGCTGTCCTTGGTCAGATGCAGCCATTTCAGCACGTCGTTCACGATGCCGTCCGAGGAGAGCACGGTGACGATGATGTTCGCGGCGATGACCCAGGAGATGAAGTGCGGCAGGTAGGAGACGGTCTGCACCGTTTTCTTGAACGCGGCGCCTTTGATTTCGTTGACGGCGATCGCGATCATGATCGGGATCGGGAAGGACACGATCAGGGTCAGCAGCGTCGAGGCCAGCGTGTTGCGCATGATGATGAAGAAGTCGCCGTTGCTGAAGAAATAGTCGAACCACTTCAGGCCGACGAACTCGCCGTGAAACATATTGGTCCAGAAGCTGCCGAGCTTCGGCTGGTAATTGATAAAGGCCATGTAGAGTCCGGCCATCGGCAGATAGGCGAACAGGACCGCCCAGATTATCGCGGGAAGCAGCATCAGGAGAAGATATCGCTGCTCCATGAGCCGGTGCTTGAATTTTCTTTTGGCCGCCTTTTCCTTGGCGCGAATCGTCGTCACAGCCGTTTCCATGGGGTGCACCTCTCTCGTTCATAATGGGAAAAGTATACGGGCTCGCGATTTGCGCCAGCAATACAACATTGTGCAGAATCATGCGGGAAAACGTCTTACATGCCGTAATGAGGCTTTTCGGGCTTCTTCGCGGATCGGGACAGATAGTATAATAGGTCTGGACGTTATAGGGGGAGGCTGCGGGAATGCTGGCGATCTATCTTGTGGAGGACGAAATCATCGAACTGAACCTAATGATGAACCATATCGATTGGGCGGGAATGGGGCTTAGAGTCGTCGGGTCGGCCAAGAACGGCAAGAAAGCCTGGGAGCAAATCCAAACGCTGCAGCCGGATATCGTGCTGTCGGACGTGCGCATGCCGTTCATGGACGGACTCCAGTTGGCCGCGCTTATCCAAGCGCGCTTCGATGGGATCAAGGTCGTGTTCCTGAGCGGGCACGACGAGTTTACATACGTCAAATCCGCGCTGGATTCGGGCGCGGTCGGCTACCTGCTTAAGCCGATCGATCGACGCGAGCTGTCGGTCATTATGGACAAGGCGAAAGCGGAAGTGGAGAAAGCGAAGCTGCTGCGGCGTTCCAAAGAGGTGCTGATCGAGAATCTTCTGGCGGTCCTGTTCGTCGGAGCCGACGGCGGAAGCCGAGAGCAAGCCTGGCGCGAATTGGTCGATCGCTATCCCGAATATGAAGACAGGAAATTTGTAACCGCTTTATTCAGCGCGGACGGCTATTCGAATCTGCATGCCGTTAACGAAACGAACGGACGGGAGCTGTATCGAACGGCTGAGCTGCTCCAAGAACTGTTGGACATCCGCGGAATGGAAGGGATGGTCGTCGGACTGAACGAGCACGAATGGCTGCTCGCGCTCCCCGCGGCCGCCGGATCGAATGCCGCAGGCTTGTGGGAGGAGGCGCAGCAAGCCATTCAGGCTTCGCTGGGCTGGACGGTGACGGTCGGCGTCTGCGATCGGGAAGGCACGCTGCGCGAGGGCAGCTCGCTGTTCGCGAAAGCCAGGCAAGCGGCCAACGAGCGATTCTTCGCCGGGCCGGGGACCGTGGTGCTGGATTCCAGGCTGCATCCGAGGCTTGACCTCGGCTTCGGCAGCCTAGACGAAGCGTCGCAGCCCGGCAAGCTCGACCTGTCGGACCGGGAACGGTCCATCGGGGTCGTCAGCCGGTTCTTCGATCTTGCGCGCAATCTCCGAACCACGAAGTCGCGCGTGCTTCTCGGAGCGAAGGAGCTGCTCGCCGCGATCGCTTCCGAGCGGGCCAAATACGAGAATTCCTCCGGAGCGGCTGCCGACGCCGAAGAGCCTGCCGAATGGACGCGTGCAATTGAACGGGCGGAGACCCTTGATGAGGTCAGGGAATACATGCTGGAGCTGACCGGCATGATCTGCTCGCAGCTCGAAGACCGGCAGCAGGACCGCCACCTGCAGCTGGTGCAGCAGGTGACGGACATCATCGACCGCGAATATCACGTCGCTCTCACGATCGACTATTTGGCGGGGAAAGTCTATCTGTCGCCCAATTACCTGCGCGTGCTGTTCAAAGAGAAGAAGGGCTGCACCGTCCATGAGTATCTGACCAGGATTCGGCTGAACAAGTCGCTGGAGCTGCTCCGCGACAAATCGCTCAAGATCCACGACGTCGCAAGCCGGGTCGGCTATGACAACACGTCCTACTTCTGCTCGTTCTTCTACAAAACGCAAGGAGTCACGCCGAATGAATATCGCAAAAAGTTTCTATAAACCGCTGCGGCTGCTCTATGCGAACCTTGTCAATAAGCGATTCAGAAGCAAGCTGTTCCTCGTCTTCCTCTTGGTCACGATCGTCCCGGTCTCGGTCCTCGTCTCGTATTCGTACCATGCGATCAAGGACCAACTCGTCCGGCAGGCCGTCGAGAACGTCGGCAGCACGATGGACCAGATCAACAACAACATCGAGAACAAGCTGAGCCTGTATGCCCAGCTCTCGACGTTGATCTATCTGGATACGGAGCTCCGCAATTATTTGCTTAACCAATATAAGAAGAACGACGTGTACGTGCTCGACGCGTTCGACTATATCAACAAGTCGCTGTACAAAATCATGGCGATGAACCCGAACATGAAGGCGCTCACGATCTATTCCGACAACGAATCGCTGAATTCGGACGGCTTCTTCATCAAGCATACGGCGGATTTGCCGCAGACCCTGCGCGATCGGTCGTTCCAAGCCGAAGGACAGCTGACGAGCTTCTACGTAACCGATCCCGCCACGAACGAGAAAGTCATCCTGCTGGCGCGCTCGTTGAATTATCTCAGCTTGAACTACCCGTACGGCATCCTGGCGATGGAAATCTCGGAATGGGAGCTGTATTCCCTGATCGAGAAGGAGAACAAGAACAAGACGATCTACGTCGCGGACGAGAAGGGCGACATCATCACGTCGAGCACGAAGCAGGCGGCTTTCCGGAACATCTCCGATATCGTGCCGGGCGCGGCGAAGGCCGGAGCGCTGAAAGACGGGGACGTCGTCTACGGCAGCATCCGAGGCGAGCGTTCGATCTTCGTGCAGAAATCGCTGCCTAACGGCTGGAAGACGGTCGTCGTTCTTCCCTACGATGCCTTGATCGACCAAGCGTCCGCCGCCTCGCGGAAAATGCTCTACATCTCGCTTGCCTGCCTCGCGGTCGCGGTCGTCCTGATCTACTGGACGAGCCAGCTGATGACGAAGCGCTTCGAATCGCTGCTGCAGCAGATCCGCAAGGTCGAGCGGGGCAACTTCGACGTGCGTCTTCCGAAGATGGGGACGGACGAGGTCGGGCAGCTGTCGTTCGCGCTGAATAAGATGGCGGTCACGATCCAAGAGCTGATCAACGACGTGTACAAGAAGGAGATCGCGCAGAAGGAAGCGGAGATGGACAGCCTGCAAGCGCAGATCTCGCCCCATTTCCTGTACAATACGCTGGCTTCGATCTCCGCGCTGGCCATCGCGAACGACACGCGGCAGAGCCATCTGATGGCGGACGACTTGGCGCGGTTCTACCGCATATCGCTAAGCAAGGGGAAGAAGAGCATCCCGATCGAACAGGAGATCCGCCTGACCGAGCATTATCTCGCGATCCAGCAAGTCCGCTTCGAGGGACTGTTCAACGTCCGTTTCGCGCTGGACGAGTCGCTGCTGCATTACACGACGCCGAAGCTGATTCTGCAGCCGTTCATCGAGAACTGCATCAACCATGCCATGTGGGACGAGGAAGGCGGCATCGGCATCGTCATCAAGCTCATGGCGGACGGCGGCGACCTCGTGCTGGCGGTCGTCGACGACGGGATGGGCATTCCGCGGGCGGTCATGGAAAGGATGCTCGAGGCGCCGGATGCGTCGGTGGGGTACGGCATCTACAACGTGCATAAGCGCATACAGCTCGCGTTCGGCGATCGGTACGGGGTGCGCGTGCACAGCAGGCTCGGCATCGGGACGTCGGTCCATATCCGCATGCCGATGACGCGGTGAAGCGGGGGATGAAAGACGTTTTCCGGTACGTTTGCATGCAAAGTGGTATAGAAACGCGGCGATGCGGGTGTCTACAATAAATTCAGGCGGCAGCGATGGGCCCCGCGGAACCGGCCGGTCCGTTCGGATATGAAATCGCTGTCACGACAGTGCTCGCCAATACGTTAAGGGGGAAAGACACGCATGTGGAAAAAGAAGCAGTTTCGATTCACGCTTGCCGTGACGTTAATGGCCACGATGCTCGCGGGCTGCGGCGGCAACGACAAACCGGCGGCGAACGATGGAGCGGCGAATGAGCCGGCTTCCGGGAACGCGGCCAATAGTGCAGCCAATCATGCAGCCGACGACGAGGGGACGTCCGACGCGTCCAAGCCGGTCAGCTTCACGTTCTTCGACGCGAATGTCGGCGATACGTTCGATAACCCGGTCGCGCAGGAAATCACCAAGAAGACGAACGTGTCGCTGGAAATCCAGCAGCCGACGGGCAATCCGTCCGAGAAACTGAACCTGATGCTCGCGAGCAACGATCTGCCGGATATCATGGACATCGGCAGGGGCGACATTCTCGAGAAATACATCGCCGCCGGCGCGCTCGTGCCGCTTAACGATCTGATCGACCAATACGGCCCGCATATCAAGGAAATGTACGGCGACATGCTCAAGAAGACGAGAAGCGCGGACGGCAACAACTATTACCTGGCCAATTGGTACGGGCTCGAGCAATATCCGGTATTCGGTTTTCTAATGCGGATGGACGTCATGAAGGAACTCGGCGTCGGCGAGAAGACGAACAACGGCGAGCCGTTCAGCTCCGACGAATTCGTCGAGTTGCTGAAGAAGTACAAGGAGAAGTACCCGGTGTCGGACGGCAAGCCGACGGTGCCGATGACCTTCAACGGCGAGAACATGGGCGCGATCACCGGCTCGTTCAAGGGCATGTTCGGGATCATGCCGTATTACCAAGTCGATGGCAAGCTGCAGACGGACGTGAAGGACCCGCGTTACCTGGACATGATCAAATTCATGAACTCGCTGTTCACGCAAGGCCTGATCGACCCGGAATGGGCGACCAACAAGACGCAGCAGTACGAACAGAAGCTGGCGAGCGGCAGCTACTTCTCGACGGCCGATGCCTTCTGGAACCTGGGCAAGCCGAACACGGTCCTGAAGGATGCAGCCAAGGATGCGGCCAAGAAAGACGAGGCCCAGTTCTATCCGTATAAGGTGCTGGCTCCTGGCGTCGATCCGTCGAAAGCGACGTACGGACCGAAGAGTTCCCTCGGCTGGGACGGCATCGGCATCTCGAAGAGCAACAAGGACCCGGTCCGCGCCATTCAATTCCTGGATTACCTGGCCAGCGAAGAAGGCCAGTACCTCATGATGTGGGGCATCGAAGGCAAGGACTGGGACATGAAGGACGGCAAGCACGTGCCGCGTCAGGAGACGCTGGATGGCTTCGCGAAGGACTGGGACGGCTATTCCAAGCAGACGGGTATTCGCAAATGGACGTGGACGATCAAGAACGGTCCGGGCTCCGACGGCACGCCGTACGATCTGATCGGCCGCTATCAGACGGATCCGGTATCCGCGCTCGCGATCAAGAACCTGGCGGACACCTCGTTCGACACGGCGCCGTTCGATAATTTGGGCCCGAGCGGAGGCACGCCGGAAGCGATCATCCAGCAGAAGGTGAACGAGACGACCTCCAAATACTTCCCGCGTATGGTCATGGCCGCTTCGCAGGACGAAGCCGTCGCCACGTACGAGAAGATGCTAAAGGAGCTGGAAACGGCCGGCGTATCGAAGCTGGAGGCCATCTACACCGACAATTACAACAAACGGATGGAATTGTGGAAATAAATTCGCCGGCTGGTTGCAAGCTGCAAGGTACGGGGGCGCTTGCTTGCGCCTCCGCCTGCATGCCGCTGTTTCGTGCCCGGGCATGGAAGTGGCCCGTCATCAGCTACGGCGGAATGAACCAGCGAGGATGATCGAAACCCTATGCTAAGGAGGCGGCAAATGCGCAAATCCGTATGGACGCGGCTTATCGTTGTTATGGTGACCATCGTGCTGGGAGGGACCTTAATACCGCAAGTGAATCACGCGAAGGCCAAGCTGAGCGTCGAACAGAAGAACGGCAAGGTGGAGGCTGCGAACGGCTGTTATACGATTACGTACGATCTAGCGAAAGGCCTCGGCAGCTTCGTATGGGGCGGGCGAACGATCGTGCAGGACTTCGGCTCGGACATCAAATTCGCCGGGGACGACGCGCGCTACCGGTCCTCCGATCCGGCGAAGCGGACGGCGGAATGGAGCAAGCTGCCCCGCGACGGTTATGGCAGCGACGGCGTGAAGCTGTCGATCCGCAGCGTGCTTGACTCCGGACCGACTCTGACCTTGAACTTATACTTGTATCCCGATAAAGCCTATTTCTTATCCGATATGAACGTTGCGAATCCGGCAGGCAAGGCGGTCGAGATCGTTGAGCCTGTCGCCGCTTCCAACCTGGATATCGGAGCCGGCGCGGACAAGCGTATCCTGACCACGCCGTACACGAACAACTTCGACTTCGGCGTGGCGCCGGTGAACGATTTCGGCAGCAGCCAGAACGGCGCGGACCGCTATGAGGGCGAGCAGCTGAAATGGGAGCCGTTCAACGGCATCAGCCACTGGGTGTCCGCGATGTTCGACAATGCCGGGAAGCAGGGCTTCGTCGCCGGCGCCGCGACCGTGAAGAACTGGAAGAGCAGTCAGAAGCTCGGCCAGGCGGCGCAGGCGAACGGACCGCTGACCGCATTCGGCGTCTATAACTGGGGAGGCTCGCAGAGCGGGCCGACGATCGCCTCGGACCGTTTCTTCTTCGGATTCTACGACGATTATCAAGCCGGGCTGGAGGAATACGGCAAGGTGTACAATATCGGCGAGCCGCATCTGGAGTGGAAGGGCGACGTGCCGATGGGCTACAACACGTACTACTCGCATTACGGCTACGCAACCGCGGAAGCGATGTACGCGATGGTCGACTACGTGGCGGAGAACCTGAAGCCGCTCGGTTACGAATATTTCAACCAAGACGGCGGATTCTGGCCGGATACGAGCCTGCCGTTCGACGAGGGCATGCAAACCTTCGCCGATTATGTCCATAGCAAAGGTTTGAAGGTCGGCGGCTATCAGACGCCGTTTACGATCTACGACTCGTGGCTGGACGAGGCGATTCCGGGTACGGACGCCACGTACCGGGATATCTGCCTCAAGGACGAGAACGGCAAGCCGGTCCGGACGTATCTGGGCACGTACGCGATGGATATTTCGAACCCGGCGGCGCAGACGGCGATTCGGACCGCGATCAAGAAATACGTGGATTGGGGCTTTGATTACCTCAAGCTGGACTTTATCGATATGGGCATGTACGAAGGACGGCATTACGATCCGTCGGTCAACGGCGTGCAAGCGTACCGGATCGGCATGGGCATTATTCGCGATACGGTACTGGCGGCGGGCCGGCCGATCTATATCAACGAATCGATCGCGCCGCTCCTTCCCGCGGCATTTGCCCATGGCAGGCGGGCGGCTTGCGATACCTCGCTCGGCGTGAACGGGTACGCCGGCATCGAGCGTCAGGCCTTCAATGACCTGGCCTCCTGGTGGACGAACGGCACGCTGTACGATTACAACGATCCCGATATGATCATGCCGGAGAACTTTGCCCAAGGCTTCTGGTACAAATACAGCCAGAGCGAGGGCAAGCTGCTGGCGACGACCGTCGCGATGGGCGGCGGGCATTGGCTGATCGGCGACAACGTTCCGTTCCTGTCCGAGGACCGGATGAGCCTTCTGCAGAACGAGGAACTGCTCGATATCGCCGCGAACGGCCGGGCGGCCAAGCCCGTCGCCATGACGAGCTTCTATCACAAAGGCGAGCATGCGCCGTCGGTCGCGTATAAGGCGGGCGACCGAGGCGAGACGTACGTCAGCCTGTCCAACTGGGATGCCAAGAACGAAGCGACGATCAGCGTCAAGCTGACCGACCTCGGCCTGAACGGCAGCGCGAATTACGCCTTGACGGAAGTCTATTCCGGCCGCGGACTCGGCAAGGCGAAGGGGCAGTTCGCGTATACGCTCCCGCCGAGCGGCACGGCGATCATCAAGGTGACCAACGGCGGTTCCGGCAACGGCGGCGATGCGCCGGCGAATCTGGCGCTCGGCAAGCCGGTTAACGTATCCTCCGTATGGGCCGATCCCGGCTACGAAGGCGCGAAGCTGACGGACGGCGAGTTGAGTACGAGATGGAGCGCTGCCGATAAGCACCAGAACGACGAATGGGCGGAGATCGATTTCGGGAAGCCGACGACGGTCAATCAGGTGGTCGTGAAGGAATACAAGGGCGATTATTTCCAAATCGCCAATTACGCGCTGCAGTATTGGGACGGCGAGCGTTATGCCGACATTACGAAGGGCTTCACGGTGGGCGATAACAAGACGATCGATTTCAATGCGGTCACGACGTCCAAGATCAGACTGCTTATGAAAACCAACTATTTCATTCCGTCGATCAAGGAAATCGAAGCGTACAACGTCAATGGAGGCGGCGGCCCGCGTATCGTGCAGGACGACAGCAGCGCGGAGTATGGGAACTACTCCGATATCCGAGCCGGCGTACAGCGGATGCAGGTGTTCAAGCTGACGAAGAGCGATCTGCCGAAGCTCGACGTCTACATCTACGAGAGCTACGTGAACGCGGTGCCGGCGGATGCGTATTATTTCGACATCGTCACGCTGGACGAAAACGACGATCCGCAGGACAAGATCTTCTCCGCTTCGCTCCCGGCGTACAATATTCCGGGCAGCGTGAGTCCGTATTCGATCTATCCACGGCTGAAAAACCTGGATACGACGAAGAACTACGGCTTAATCCTCAAATCGCCAAAATCGGCGGACACGGGATCGACGGACAATAATTACGGCTTCGCTTACAGCGACAGCGATCCGTACGCGGACGGTTACGAGAAGCTGTCGCTCGACGGCGGCAAGACGTGGACGGCCGAGAACGGCGGGAAGCGGGATCTGATCTTCACGGTGTATTCAAACGGCTAAGCAGCAGGACCTTAAGGACGGAAGACGGCGGGCGAGCTCCCGCCGTCTTTTGCTGTTCGCATTTTCGAGGGGAAGGGGACGCGCTTCGGTTGATTGCGCTGCCGGACATCCGTTATAGACTGTGCCGGGCGATAAGCCGGCTGGGAGGATCATGGAGCGATTAGTGGAATGGTAAGGATAAGGAAACGATTGGAAGTTATGGCATTCGAATTCAACACGATAAGCCCATTCGGCAAATCATCATTGCATACACGTAGTTTGGATTCCGTTCACGTTGAGGAAAGAAGTCAGTCTGAAAACGTGAATATCGATAAGCACAATACCATGATGGAGGCGATGGCGATGAATTTTGATCTGGAAGAAGCAATCGAGGTGCTGGAGCGTACCCCGCGTACGCTGGAGGCGCTGCTGTCAGGGCTGTCGGCAGGCTGGCTGCGAAGCAACGAAGGCGAGGGCACGTGGAATGCCGTCGAGGTCGTCGACCATCTCATCGAGAGCGAACGGACGAACTGGGTGCCGCGGCTAGCATTCCTGCTGCAGGAGGGCGAGAGCAAGTCGTTCCCGCCATTTGATAGGTTCGCCCATCTAGGCCAATCTGAGCAGCCACTGGCGCGGAAGCTGGAGGAATTCCAGGCGGTGCGAACGGAGAATCTCGCCAAGCTGAGGACGCTGGTCGATCCCGAACGGGATTTGGAACGGACGGGCAGGCATCCTTCGTTCGGCATCGTTCGCGCGCGCGAGCTGCTGTCCACCTGGGTCGTTCACGACATGACGCATATCGCCCAGATCGTGAGGGTCATGGCCGAACGGTACCGTACGGACGTCGGTCCATGGACGGCGTTTCTCGGCATTTTGAAGAAATAGTCACGGTTAGCATCGAATCGGCTGCAAGTTCGAATGGCGGTCGCGGGATTGCAAGCATTTAATTTCATTTAATTTCATTCGACGCCGCGAATATTCTCGGCCCCACATAGCTACCGCGAATGTACGCCCCTTAAAGACTACCCGCCGTGATTTAGGGGAATGCTTCTGACATTAATCGCATAGGGGTGGTTCAATGAAGGCTCTAACCTACCAGGGAATGAAAAAAGTGAAAGTAAAAGAAGTAGAGGATGCCAAGTTGAAAAACGCAGACGATGTTCTCGTGCGCATCACGACGACCGCTATCTGCGGTTCGGATTTGCATCTCTATAACGGGGAAATTCCCAATATGCCGGATGATTTCATTATCGGTCACGAACCGATGGGCATCGTGGAAGAGGTGGGGAAAGATGTGACGCGCGTCAAGAAAGGCGACCGCGTTATCGTTCCGTTCAACGTTGCCTGCGGAAAATGCTGGTATTGCAGCCATCAACTCGAAAGCCAATGCGACAATTCGAACGAATTCCTTCATGGCGACACGGGCGGCTATCTCGGATATTCCGACACGTTCGGCGGATACGCCGGCGGACAAGCGGAGCTCCTGCACGTGCCCTACGGCAATTTCATGCCGTTCAAGGTTCCCGAAGATGCGGAGATGGAAGACGAGAAGCTTTTATTTCTATCCGATATCTTGCCGACCGCCTACTGGAGCGTCGAAAACGCCGGCGTCAAGCAGGGTGATACGGTCATTATTCTCGGCTGCGGGCCGGTCGGGCTCCTCGCCCAAAAGTTCGCCTGGCTCAAAGGCGCAAAGCGGGTAATCGCCGTCGATCATGTGGATTATCGGCTGGAGCATGCCCGCAAGACCAACAATGTCGAAGCGTTCGACTTCAAAACAACGGATAATCTGCTCGGCCACCTGCAGGAACTGACGGGAGGCGGAGCGGACGTCGTGATCGACGCGGTTGGACTGGATGCCGAAAAAACGATTCTAGAGAAAGTGGAGACGCTGCTAAAGCTGCAAGGAGGCGGGCTCGGTGCGTTTCGGATGGCGTGCAAGCTGGTCCGTAAAGGCGGAACCATTCAAGTAACCGGCGTATACGGCATGAATTACAACGCGTTTCCGTTCGGCGATTTATTTGCGCGCAACATTACCGTAAAATTGGGACAAGCGCCGGTGATCCATTACATGCCCGAGCTGTATCGCCAAATCAAAGAGGGCGTGTTCGATCCGACCGACATCATCAGCCACCGGATCAGCTTGGACGAGGCCGAGCGCGGATATCGGATTTTCAACGATAAAGAAGAAGGGGCCATGAAAATTATATTGAAACCGTAAGTCTTGTCCGGGCTTCGGAGCGGAGGTACCGGAAGTCGAGGGCGGCAGAGGCTTATCCTTCATATCGTTGAGAATAACAGGAGACTAATGCAGCCGATCGTATTTCGAACAGATGCCTTTAAAGTTTGCATATGCAGAATCCCTGACCGGGCATAATACCATAGGGGTGAATGACCATGAAATGCGTCTACTGTGAAAACATCCAACAAATAAAAGGGAATCAGCATAAATGTTACATTTGTTCCATCATTAAGCGAAAGCGATAAGGTGTGTCGGGAATAGCCTTACAGCGACCGGAATGCATCTGAATCAAGCGCATCGTACAAAGCGGCCGTCTACATACTCTCTTGTAGACGGCCGTTTATTTTTAAACTCCAAGAAAATAGGTAAAGCCTTGAAGTGCTGCGTCACCGCCGTCAGTTCTTACGGCCGTTCAGTTCATCTTGCAGCCACTGCCGAAAGCGGATACGGCCGCGATAATCCGGCTGGTGCGAGATTAGCGCTCCGGCGCTAAGCGACCGGCTGACCCGGCGCGGCAGGGGGACCGGCAGCAGGAGCGCGCGCTTGCCGGCGATCGACCGCCATGCGCGGATCCATTGGCCGGCATCGATAATTTCAGGGCCGGCGATCTCGATTCGTCTGCGGGCCGGCGTAGATTCGACGACGTCGGCAATCGCTGCCGCGACATCGGCGCATGCGACGGTCTGCAACGGAATTTTCCCGATTGGCAATGGAAGCATCCGCCACCGTCCGGCTTGTTTCAGCAGCCCGGATACAAACTCGTGGAATTGCGTGGAACGGACGATGCTCCACGGGACCGGCCCGCCTTCGACGATGCGCTCCTGCTCCGCTTTCACGCGATAATAACCGAACGGCACCAGCTCGCATCCGACGATGGATACGCCGACATGATGGCGAACGCCAGCCTCGGCCTCGGCGGCTAGCAGCCGTCTCGATCCTTCCACCAACACCTTCGACGAATTCGTCGTGGCGTTGCTGGCATCGACGACGGCATCGCAGCCAGCCAGCGCGGCAGGAAGCCCTTCGCCCGTCGTCAAGTCGATTCGATGCTTGGTTGAGCTGCGGCTGAGCGATCGCGTCTCATGGCCGCGTCGGCGAAGTTCCGCAACGACATGCCTTCCAAGCGTTCCGTTTCCTCCGACAATGGCTATAATCATCGTTTATCCCCCTCAGTAATGGCAATCGCTTCGTATATTTAATATCATTAAGAAAGTGAAACAATAGAAAGGGCATCCGGCTCGCGAATGTCGGATTAGCTGTCGAATCAGCTAGGGAACATGCCCGCTGAGAAAGCCTAGTGATTTCGACAGTTAATGGCATTAAGCACTTCATCCATGTTTGAAATAACCCCCGGCGGAGACGCTGGCAAGCATGAATGGTATGCCGGACATGCTTATAACGACAATGCCCTGCTACTTGTGACAGCGTAGACTCATAAATGTTTCAGTCATTCGAATAGGTAAATGAACGAAAGGACCCCGCATACCGGATGAAGCGGCAGCGAGGCCGTTTTCCCATGGGGAACACGGTTTTCTACCAGTGAACTGTGTTCGTCTACCTTCTATGGTAAGTCGTCACGGACACCGTGCCGGTCGCGCCGACCGCATGCCAGAGGCCGCACAAGGCGGTTCGGATTGTTTGATATGCGTGCTATAAGAGGAGCGGAAGACATCGGGGTGTGCGGATAAAGGACTGCGGCCAATCGCTCAATATGGAGCTTGCCGCTGATGCCGCATCGTGAAAACGATATCGGTCTTAACCGTGAAAATGGAGTAAATTTAGCCAAAGGACAAGCAATCGTTCGAGAATAGGCGATGTAAGCGGAGAATAGCGATGAAATGGGTGGATTTTGGCGTGTAAACCTATATGTGGTATAGTATAATCATAAATACACACAATATATAGTTACAGAGATGCTGGCAATCGGTGTGCTTGCGAGAAATGGATACAGGAGAGGATGGACCAATCGGATGGCAATGACGCGGAAATTGGAAGGTCTTAGCGAGAAAATATTTTTGGACCGCTATGCGTGGAAGAATGCGGATACGAGCAATACGGCAGTCGGAGACGTCGTTCTGGTCCTGACGAAGGACGATCCGAAATTCCCGGCCAAAGAGGTCGGCGAAGTGATCGGACGGAACGGTAACGAAGTGACCGTGAGGTTAAGAAGCGGGGATACAGTGACATCGAGCGTAGAGAAGCTCACGCTTACGATAGAGAAGACGCCGGAGGAAATGTGGGACCGTCTCGCCAATGCGATGGCAGGCGCGGAGAAGGACGAAGCGGACAAGGAGACTTGGACAGAGCGATTCCGTTACATTCTGGACGACTGGAAGCTTGTGCCGGGCGGACGGATTGCCGCAGGCGCGGGGGCGAGCGACGAATTGACGCTGTTCAACTGCTACGTCATTCCATCGCCCAAGGACAGCCGCGGCGGCATTATGGCGACTTTATCCGAGATGACGGAGATCATGGCCCGCGGAGGCGGCGTAGGGATTAACCTGTCCTCGCTGCGTCCTCGCCGCGCTATCGTGGCAGGGGTCAACGGATCTTCGAGCGGAGCAGTGTCCTGGGGAGGGCTGTTCAGCTATACGACCGGCTTGATCGAACAGGGAGGCAGCCGCAGAGGCGCGCTTATGCTCATGATCAATGACTGGCACCCGGATGTTCTCGACTTCATCACGGTGAAGCAGACCATGGGCCAAGTGACCAATGCGAATCTGTCGGTTTGCGTCAGCAACGGCTTCATGAAAGCCGTGAAGGAAGATTTGGAGTGGGAGCTAGTGTTCCCCGATACGAAGGATCCCGAATACGACGAGCTGTGGACGGGCGATCTTGACGCTTGGAAGAAGCTCGGCAAACGCGTCGTGCCCTACAAAACCGTTCGCGCGCGCGAAGTTTGGCATACGATCATCGAATCCGCATGGAAATCGGCAGAGCCCGGCGTCGTCTTCATGGAATACTATAATCAGATGTCGAACAGCTGGTATTTCAACCCGATCATCTGTACGAATCCATGCGGCGAGCAAGGTCTTCCGGGATGGGGCGTCTGCAACCTGTCGGCTATTAACTTGTCCAAGTTCTATGACGAAGACAACCATGACGTGGATTGGGAAGAACTGGCGAAAGTAACCCGATGGTCGGTGCGTTTCCTCGACAACGTCATCGATACGACGCCTTATCACTTTGAAGAGAACGAGAGGAACCAGAAGCTGGAGCGCCGCGTCGGCCTGGGCACGATGGGTCTGGCCGAATTGATGATCAAGCTGCGCATCCGTTACGGCAGCCCGGAATCGCTTCAGTTTCTCGATAAAATATATGGCTTTATGGCACGCGAAGCTTATCTGGCTTCCTCGGATATCGCCGCGGAGAAAGGCTCGTTCGAGGCATTCGATGCGGAGAAATTCCTGCAAAGCGGCTTTATGAAGAACATGATCTCGGAATTCCCCGAAGTCGGCGAAGCGGTTCTGGCCAAAGGCATCCGTAACGTTACCGTCATTACGCAGGCGCCTACGGGCAGCACAGGGACGATGGTAGGCACTTCGACGGGGATCGAGCCTTATTTCGCCTTCGAATACTTCCGCCAAAGCCGCCTGGGTTACGACAAGCAGCTGGTCCCGATCGCGCAAGCCTGGAAGGATGCGCATCCGGGCGAAGAGCTGCCGGATTACTTCGTAACGGCCATGGATTTGTCGGCGAAGGATCATATCCGGGCGCAAGCGGCGATCCAGCGCTGGGTAGACAGCTCGATCTCGAAGACGGCGAACTGTCCAAGCGACTTTACCGTCGACGAAACCAAAGAGCTGTACGAGCTTGCCTTCGACCTGGGCTGCAAAGGCGTAACGATCTATCGCGACGGCAGCCGGGACGTGCAAGTATTGTCGACGAAGAAGGAAGACAAGTCCGATTCGGCTGCCGATGAAGCGGCTGCAACGGCGGAAACGGAACAAGCGGAGGCGAAGCTGGAGACGCTTAACGCCGCGCTGAACGTCAACGTAACGCCGCAGGCGGAGCAGGCGTTCGACAAGCAGTACAAGCGCCGTCCGCAGGTTCTCCGGGGAGCAACCTACAAGGTGAATACGCCATTCGGCATGGCTTATATTACCATCAATGATCTAAACGGCATTCCGGGCGAAATATTCTTGAATGTAGGCAAAGCGGGCTCTGACGTCTTCGCGATGGCGGAAGCGCTGGGCCGCGTATGCTCCTTGTTCCTCCGTTACGGCGACCACGGCAACAAGGTGAAGCTCCTGATCAAGCATCTGAAAGGCATTGGCGGCTCAGGCGCGATCGGGTTTGGCTCGAATCGCGTAGAATCGATCGCCGATGCGGTAGCGAAAGCGCTGGAGATTCATATCGAGAGCACCAACGAGCAGGCGGCTGCATATGAGCCGGTGCAGACGGCTCCATCCATGAATGCCCCATCGCCAATCGCCGATCATTCGCATAAGCATGGCGAGGTCACCTCGCGTGACCTCTGTCCATCCTGCGGATCTGCCTCGCTGCTGAATGTCGAAGGATGCAAGCAGTGCAGCAATTGCGGTTATAGCAAGTGTAATTAATCCTTAAGCGATCTTCGAGCAGGCGGTTAAACCCGTTTTCTCGAAAGATCGCTTTTTATATTCCTTGACGGGAATATTCTCCGAATGGTATATTCAGTCGGAAGGAATGAATTTCCAAAAGGAGGTAAAAAATGGCGTGAATCAAGAAGTCACGGCTTTTATCGAGAAGCTGCCGGAATGGCAGGGCGGGATCAGTTCGACCCTGCGGGACATGATTCTGGAGACGATTCCGGAAGCCGAAGAACGCATTCAGTACAAGAAACCGCATTTTCTGAAAAACGGACATTATGCCGCGGTTATTTCGCCTTCGAAGGATGCGATCGCGTTCATGATCATGAATGCCGGCGGCATCGAATTTCCGAAGGGATTCGAAGGACCTGCCGAACGAAAGTGGATCAAATTGCGGGAAGGCGATACGCCGGATCTCGTCCTGCTGTCCGGGCTTCTGCAGCAAGCTTCCAATACGCTCTAATCGATCGGTATCGTTCATTACCACATCCGAAGGAGGAACGCTGATGAACGCCCGACAAGGACTTTTATTGAAACGCGAGTTCAATGCCCCGCGAGAGCTCGTATTTAAGGTATGGACGGATCCGGCGCATTTTGGCAGCTGGTGGGGTCCCAAGGGTTTCTCGCTTGAAGTGGCGAAGATGGACGTCCGTCCGGGAGGTATGTTCCTGGGCTGCCAGAAGTCGCCGGACGGGCAGCATGCCATGTGGGGCAAATTCGTTTACAGGGAAGTCCAGGCGCCGGAGAAGTTGGTATGGGTGCAGTCCTTTTCCGATGAAGAAGGCAATACGGTCCGCGCCCCGTTCAATCCGAACTGGCCGCTGGAGATCTTGAATATGCTTACGCTTGAAGACAACGAGGGAAAGACGCTATTGACACTGCAGGGCGGACCGCTCAATGCCTCTGCCGAAGAGCAGGACGCATTCGACGCGATGGCACCGATGGTTGCGCAAGGGTTCGAAGGCACGTTCGAGGAGCTTGCCAATTACCTGGCTAATCGACAGTAGAGGAGACCGGTTGGCCAATTGCCGTATCATCTACAATGTTGAAAGGTGATCGCTGCAATCTACCCGAGAACGCAGACGTTCTCGCAGAAATTCAAGCATTTTTGAATGGCGGCATTTTCGCGGAATTCAGTTTCGGGCTAAAATTGCGCAAATAGAAGTGAAGCGGATCGTCCGGCTTCACTTCTTTTTGTTTTCCATTTCGTGACGTCTTCTGGAGAAACAGAAGCGAGGTTGAGAACGACATCCGCCTTTTCCGACACTTTCTCTGCCACGTCATCTTGGTTGTAATCAATGACTTCAAATCGGCTTGGACGAAGCGGAGCACGGTTATCGCAATAACAATAAAGAGAAGCCGCGACGAACATTATTTTAAAACCTTAGTCTTCCAAGTTCTTGCACATGGGATAAAAATCCTTGCGATGAAGGAAGCTAATAATCGCTGCACAGCTAACAGAAGGGAGCATGATCATGAACCAATCCGCAGATGCAATGACGGCAAAGGAATTGGAGTATATTGCCGATTCCATGTCGAACGAGGATTTGCTGCTTAAGCAATGCGCGGTCGCGTCGGCAACCGTTCAAAACCCGCAAATAAAAGCGACCGTAAACCAGTTGATGAACAAACATACCCAGCATTATCAGACGCTGCTGGCGATGATGGAACAGCACAGAGCCATGGCGCCGACGCAGCCCCAACAATAAGGGAGGATCTTATGAATAGTCAGCTTAACTTGCCGGAAGAAGATATCGCGAATACGATTTTGGCGGATTTAAAACGGGTTACGAGGGAATACGCGACGGCCGCCACCGAATCCGTCTGTCCGCAAATTCGGCAAATGTTTACGAACTTGCTGAATGAAACCCTCGCCATGCAAGGGGATCTCTATACGACGTTGAAACAAGCCAATTTGTATAATGCTTCCTCGCCCGTGCTGCAGCAAGAAATAGACAAACAGGTTGCCCAGTATAAGCAAACGCAGCAAAAAACATCTCAATTCGCGCAACAAAGCGCCGTTCAAGTTCAATAAGTCCAGCATTCAGCGCAACTTACGATACGGGGGGATCCGGTATGGAATCCACGAACGAATTCGTGAAGAAGTTCAACGAGACCCAGGCAAAACAACGCAAGAACCACGAGAGCGGCAAGGGTAAACCGTCGAAGAGCCTGCAAAACGTGCAGCACACGAATAACCCTTAAATTCGCAAAACGGCCGTCTACGCTAACAATCGTAGGTGGTCGTTTTTATTGCGGCTTGCGTTGGACGGCACGCATAATTCATGTCCTTAAAGGGAAATTATAAGCTGAACCACAAATCAGCGAGGAGTTGGCACCCATGAGAAAAGTGAGATATCTAATGGCATTTACACTGGTAAGTTGCTTTACATGCCTGTTAGGCGCCGGAATTATTAGCGCTGCGGGGATGAATCATGCGAACACCGTGAACACGCCTTCTACGCAAAGCAACCAGTCGTATGATCGTTCGATGAATACGTACAATGCGACTTCTACGACCGGTGGAAATTATCGGACAAATGCCGTCAACGATGACAATGATTTCGACTGGGGTTGGTTAGGCTTGTTAGGATTAATCGGCCTAGCGGGCATGAGAAGCCGCAGCCATGACCGTAATCCCGAGCGTTCGTAACGGAACATAAATGCTAGACCTTTACCAGGAGCGTCCATCGCGGTCGCTCTTTTTTCATGCCTACTATGAAACGTGATACCTGTTAAACGCTTCCAGCTATTATGCGTCCGATCGGCTTCGCCATGGTGTGCGGCTGGGTTACGGCTTATCGTCCCTTGTCCGCATTACTTTCGACAACACCAACGAATAACAATATTACTCGACAAATTCGGAACTTATGTTAATAACGTAACAAATTGCGTCGGTTTAACCATTGTCTTCAAAGGTTAACTGTACAATAATTAACATGCGTTCATTAAACCATATAAGTTAATTAGTCAGCCGATCCAGTGGCCATTCGTGTTACTCGCAGCACTAACGGAGGGAATAGAATATGGAAATCAGAAAAAACGGAACCCAGCCTTCAGGCAAAGGACCAGCGGAATACTTTACCGGTACCGTTCGCATCGATCCCCTGTTCGAAGCAGCCGATCCTGCGCGCGTGGCCGGAGCCAGCGTTACGTTCGAACCGGGGGCGCGAACGGCATGGCATACCCACCCGCTGGGGCAGACGCTAATCGTAACGGCAGGAAGCGGAAGCGTACAGCGCTGGGGAGGGCAAATCGAAGCCGTTCACCCCGGTGACGTGATCTGGTTTCCGCCGGGCGAGAAGCATTGGCACGGTGCTTCGCCGACAACGGGGATGACCCATATCGCGATTCAAGAACGGATTGATGGCAAGGCGGTCGATTGGCTGGAGCATGTTAGCGACGACCAATACCAGGCCTAATAAGCTTTCGGTTAAGAGGCACGCCATTATTGGCGTGCTTCTTTGACGTTAGCTTGGGCGGCGGAACTGAAAATCCGGCAAACGTTCGACGATGCGGCTGACGGGGAGGGAGGCGTTATCGATAACCCAATATGGCTCATTCTGCTTGACGGATTCGTTAGGTTTCCGGAAAATAGTGCTATACGCTGGAACGCGCGGGCGAACGGTCCGCGCGAGTTTGGCGGGAAAGAGGTATCCCTATGAGATTCATCGATTTAAGCGTCGCTATCAGCCCGCGGATTCGCGAGCCTTTGCCTGCGAAGATCGAATACGCGAGTCACGAAGACGGGGCGAGGCAGGCCGCTGCCGTGCTGGGGCTTCAACCGGACGATTTTCCGGAAGGCAAAGCATGGGCGACGGAGACCGTGACGCTGAACACCCATGCCGGGACGCATATCGATGCGCCGTGGCATTACTGGCCAACCTCGGAAGGCAAGCCTGCCCGCACGATCGACGAAATGCCGCTGGAGTGGTTCTACGGCGACGGCGTCCTGCTGGACTTCAGCGCGAAGCCTCCGGGATATGAGATTACGACCGAGGATCTGAAGGCGG
Organism: Paenibacillus sacheonensis; assembly: GCF_009909195.1. GTDB lineage: Bacteria > Bacillota > Bacilli > Paenibacillales > Paenibacillaceae > Paenibacillus_Z > Paenibacillus_Z sacheonensis. The sequence continues at coordinate 144,400 of NZ_JAAAMU010000007.1, read as the reverse complement.
AGCTCGCCCGGATCGGCTATACGTTGAAGCCCTTCGACATCGTCCTCGTCCGAAGCGACGCGGACAAGCGCCTATTCCATGAGCACTATGCGTTCTTGCACGCTGGCGTATCGGCTGCCGCTACCGAATGGCTGCTGGACCAGGGCATTAAGGTGGTCGGCACGGACGGTTGGGGCTGGGACATTCCGCTCAACCTGCAGGCCGAAGCGTACCGCAAAGCGCCGAGAGAAGGCGTCTTGTGGGCGGCCCATTACGTCGGCAAGGACCGAGAGTACTGCCAGATCGAGAAACTCGCCAATCTGGACCAAATTCCGAAGCCGTTCGGGTTCAAAGTTTGCTGTTTCCCGATCAAGGTGGAAAAAGGCAGCGCCGGCTGGTCAAGACCCGTGGCGATCGTCGAAGACTAACCTGTCTGGCAGTCGCTGCTGCGCTGCATCGGAAACAGCCCCATCGGCCTGCTCGTAGAACGACATACGATTGAACCGCTGGACTCCCATAAAGCTGTCGGCCTACAAAATGCCGGCAGCTTTATTGCGTTCAAACTAGAAAGGCATGGCGGTCCGGCCCAATTCCTTGTCATTGACTATGCCGGCGGGAAGCAGTAATAATAAGCCATAGACCATTTCGACAATACGAAGGCGGGAATACGCGCGGTGGCTTTCCTGAGAAAATTATCCATTCGTTCGCAGTTGTTGATCCTGGCCGCTTGCACGATCGTCGTCATTCTTGTCGTCATCCTGCATACCTATTCGATGATGTCCGGGATGATCACCCGCAGCCACGAGGAATACGTCAAACAGACCGTATCCGAGATCAAGAAGAACGTTGCCTCCAACCACGACGTCATCTATCGCATCATGCAGGATATCTCGTACAACCAAGACGTGCAGGACTATCTGGTCGAGACGGACAAGCTGGTCCGGTACGACAAGTTCACGAAGCTGAACAAATACCTGAACGGTCAGAAGGATCTGAAGGAAGGCATCGAAGATATCATCATCTCGGGCAATAACGGAACCTGGATCGATCTGTACGGCGGCAACCGCTATGTCGTCCCCCTGCGCAAGCAGCTGGCGAACAGCAAGGTCAACGGGTATTACGCGGGAATGCAGCAGTTCGACGCGCTGTACGGTCCCGACAAGAAGCTTATCTTCGCGACTTCGATCACCTACAGCCAGCAGGGAGCGCTGTTCAACCGCAACGTCGGCACGGCGTTCTTCATCGTCGATGCAGCCGCGCTCGTCAGCGAGCAGGACTATTCGTCGAAGGAAACCGGCACGCAGCTCTATTTGCTGGACCGTTCGCATCAGGTGATCGCCAGCACGTCGTCGATGACGACGGGAAGCGATTTCAAAGGCTTCGACTTCGGCGCCGCGAACGTGAGCAACCGGGTCATTCACTGGAAGAACCGCAGCTACGTCGTCGAGACGGAGCCATTGCCCGACATCGACGGCACGATTCTCAGCATGGTGCCCGAGAACGAGCTGTTCCGGGAACTGCTCGATATCCGCAGGCAGGAGCTGATCATTCTCGGCATCGCGCTCCTAGTGCTTGCAATACCGTTCATGTTCATCATCAATAATATCCTGCGTCCGCTAAAGCGGCTGATCTTCTTCATCACGTCGATCAGGCGCGGGGATCCGCTCAAATTCAAGAAGCGGATCGCGCTGCACGGCTATATGGAAATCAGCATCGTCGCGACCGAGCTTAACAGCATGCTCGACGAGATCGACCGATTGACGCTGAGTCTCCTGGATACGAATACGCGGCTGTACGGCATCGAGCTGGAGAAGAAAAAGTCGGAGCTCGCCTTCCTCCGCAGCCAGATCAATCCGCATTTTCTGTACAATACGTTGGAAGCGATTACGGGCATTGCCGTCGTCGAGGGGCAGGACCGAATCAAGTCGATGACCCGCGCGTTGTCGAGCATTTTCCGGTACAGCGTCAAGGGCGCGAGCGAAGTGCCGCTGAGCGAGGAGATCCGCATGATCGAATCGTTTATCCGGATTCAACAGATCCGGTTCGCGGACCGCTTCTCGGTCCGCTATGAACTGACGGAGCAGGCGCTGGCCTACCGCGTCCCGAAAATGATCCTGCAGCCGCTCGTGGAGAATGCGATCTACCACGGCTTCGAGCCGACGCTCCGGCAGGGCGAGCTCTGGATTCGAGGGTTCGTCGATGCGGATGGATCGCTCGTCGTGCGCATCGAGGACAACGGCACGGGGATTCAACCGAACGTGCTGGAAGAGCTGAAGGGCATGCTGGCCGCCGCCCCCTCGGGCATGCACGTGCCGGCGGAGCAGCGAAGCATCGGACTCGTCAACGTGCATAACCGGCTTCGGTTGATGTTCGGCGCGGAGAGCGGCCTGCGGATCGAGAGCACGGCGGACGAGGGTACGACGATCGAAATGACGGTTCACGAAAGGAGCGGTCCGGATGCATAAGGCACTGATCGTCGATGACGAAAGCTGGGTCGTGGAGAGCCTGAAGGACTTGGTCGATTGGGAGCGTCACGGCTTCGAGATCATCGGACAAGCGCATAACGGGGCCGAAGCGCTGGCGCTTATGAAGGAGCTGAAGCCGGATGTCGTCTTTACCGACATCCGGATGCCGGAGATGAGCGGCCTCGAACTGATTCAACGGGGACGAAGCCTAGGGCTTCCGATCCTGTTCGTCGTCGTTAGCGGCTATGCCGAGTTCGCTTATGCGCAGAAGGCAATCTCGTACGGGGCAGTCGCCTATTGCCTGAAGCCGTTCGACGACATGGAAATTTCCGGCGTGCTGCACAAGCTGGACGGCATGTTGACCAAGGCCAAGGCGATGCCGTCGCCGGCGTCGCCGCTCTTGCAATACCTGTTGGAGACCGGAGAGGACAGCCGGCAGAAGCTGCTGGACGAGTTGGAACGCGCGGGCTTCGGCGATTGGAGCGCGAACGGCATCGTTCCGATCGCGGCGGTCGGCTCGGGCGAGCTGGAGCTGCGAGGGCCGAAACTGCGATTGAAGACCGGCGCCTCCAAAACGGTCTATCTGCTTCCCGCGGAGCAAGCGATCGCGCTCGGGAAAGCGTGGACGTCGCGAATCCCGGACGGCTTGTCCGGCATCGGCATCGGCGGCGTCATCAAGGATCTCGCCGAGGTCAGGGCCGGCATCGACGCCGCGGACGCGCTCGCGCATCAATTCTTCGTGACCCGGGAGATCGGGGCGTACGCATCGCGCACGTTCCGGCAAGAAGAGCTGAACCTCCGTTTGGCGGACATGAGCGAAGCCATCGCCGGCAGAGCCCAACCCGCGATCGAGCAGGCTTTCAAAAGCATCGGGGAGCTCTTCGGCAGCGGCGCGCTATCGATCCGGCACGCGTTCCAAGTCTACAACCTGACGGTTTCTTTCTTGTTCAAGCTGGGGCAGACGGAAGAAACGTTGTACAGCTACGAACAGCTGCTCCATGCGTACCGGGACGTGTACGACATGCTGGCCGCGCTGGAGGCGCTCGCAGCGCGGGATATGATCCCCGCGGAGCCTGCGCCGTCGATCGAGACGAAGAATCGCAGCTTCGCCAGCATCCTGCAGTTCGTCACGGAGCATTACCGCGAGGAGCTCTCGCTGCAAGGCTTATCGGAACAGTTCTACTTGAACCCGAGCTACATCAGCCAGCTCTTTCGCAAGGAAGTCGGCGAGACGCTGACCGGCTACATCGCCAGGCTGCGAATCGAGCAGGCGCAAGAACTGCTGAAGGGAGACGGCGATTCGATACAAGAGATCGCCGAGAAGATCGGGTACCGGGACTATTTTTATTTTACGCGGCTGTTCAAGAAGATAACGGGCAAGACGCCCTCGCGATATCGCAGCGAACGCGAGTGAAGGCGCTGGGAATGGACGATTTTTAGCATTCATATGGACGATTTTTAGCATTCATATGGACGCGATTTAGGAAACCTTCGGTCGAAGGTTTCCTATTTTTATTTTAGGCCATGTAAAGCGGTTACATTCGATAAATCGCGTGCATACCCGAAGCAAGCAATGCAGGCGATAATGGAACCATATTGTTGGTAACGCTTACGAGGAGGTGCGATATGGGAAAAACTTTACGGAAGGATCTGGTCAAACACAGGTATTTATATCTGCTGCTCCTTCCTACCGTGCTCTTTTACGTCTTGTTCCAATACGTGCCGATGTACGGGGTGCTGCTGGCCTTCAAGGAATTCCGCTATCATGGCGGCATCTTGGGCGGGCCGTGGGTGGGGCTGGACAACTTCAAGGATTTGGTGGGCCAGAGCGATTTCTGGCGGGCTTTCTGGAACACGCTGTATATCAGCTGCGGCCGGCTCGTATTCGAATTTCCGGTCGCGATCCTGTTGGCTTTGCTGATCAACGAAGTGGCGCGGGAGAAGATGAAGAAATTTTATCAAACCGTGTATACGTTTCCGCATTTCATCTCATGGGTCATCATCAGCGGCATCATGTTCAATTTTCTAGGCAGCGCCGGCGTCGTGAACCAGATCATCGCTTCGCTCGGCTTTCACAAGGTGACGTTCCTGACCGATCCGGGCTTGTTTCGGGCGATCGTGTTCCTGTCGAACATTTGGAAGGAAGTCGGGTGGAGCGCGATTATCTACCTGGCGGCGATCGCCGGCATCAATCCGGAATTGTACGAGGCCGCTTACGTGGACGGCGCCGGCCGGTTCGAACAACTGAAGTCGGTCACCTGGCCCTCGATCCGAGGCACGGCGGCGATCCTGCTGATTCTGGCCGTGGGCAACGCGATGAACGGCGGATTCGATCAGATCTTCAATCTGTACAATCCGGGCGTCTACTCGACGGGCGACATCATCGACACGTATACCTACCGGTCGGCGTTCTCGGACGGCCTCAGCTTCGGCGTGACGACGGCGGTCGGATTGTTCAAAGCCGTCTTGAACTTCTCGCTGCTCTATCTGGCCAACTTCATCGTAAAACGACTCGGCGGGGAGGGACTCGTATAATGGACAACGCGACGCAAGCCGCAAGCCCGCAAACACGGCCAACGCCAAGGAAGCGCGGCAAACTGAACATGGCCGATGCGGTCATCCACTTCATTCTGGCCGTCTTGACGCTGGCGACCCTGCTGCCGTTCTACAACGTCGTGCTCATGTCGTTCAGCACCTCGGTCGCCGTCTCGAAGCAGATGGTCTATCTCATTCCGACCGCGTTCGATCTGTCGGCTTACGGCTACATCCTGCACGAGCCGCGATTCTTGAAAGCGCTCATGGTCACCCTATTCGTCACGGGCGTCGGGACCTCGGTCAACATGCTCGTGACGATCACCGGCGCGTACGTGCTGTCGAAGTCCGGATTTCCGGGCAGGAAGATCGTCATGGGCGGCATCATCTTCACGATGTTCTTCAACGGGGGATTGATCCCGTTCTACCTGACGATGAAAAACTTTCATCTGATCAACAATTTGCTCGTCATGGTCCTCCCGGTCGCCGTCAACACGTTCTATATGATCATCTGCATCGCGTTCTTCCGCACGCTACCGGGAGGCTTGGAAGAGTCGGCCAAGATCGACGGGGCGAACGACATTCAAGTGCTGTACAAAGTCGTCATCCCCATCTCCATGCCGATGCTCGCGACGATTACGCTGTTCTACGCGGTCGACCGCTGGAATGAATGGTGGTACGGCGTCCTCTTCATGACGAACGTCAATTTGCTGCCGATGCAGGCGCTGTTGAGAGAGCTGCTGACCAATTACCAGCAAGTGCTCTCGAGCATTACGACCAGCGTCAGCGTGCAGAATTCTGATCTGCAGCCGGAGATGCTCAAGATGGCGGTGCTCGTCGTCAGCACGCTCCCGATCGCCTGCTTGTACCCGTTCCTGCAGAAATATTTCGCCAAAGGCGTTATGATCGGATCTATCAAGGGATAGTAAGAGCGACAAGCTTTTATTATAAAATCTTACTTTAGACAAGGGGATAAGTGCAGATGAACAAAGCAAAACGGATTGGCTTGAACGGTCTCCTCGCCGCGGCGCTCATTGCGGCCGTATCGGGCTGCGGCAACGCCAACGACGCGAACGGGACGAACAACGCGCCGGCGGCGTCGGACAACGGCGGCGGGAATGCCGGCGGCAGCAACGAGGCGGCGAATGCGCCGGCCGCGGCGGACGATAATCCGTACAAGGATCACCTGGACATTTCCCTCTCGTGGTGGGGCATCGGCGTCGGCTTCCAGCAGCATGACGGGCTGGTCCAGAAGATCGAGAAGGACTTCAACGTGACGCTGAAGCCCGTGGACATCGGCTGGGACAACTATAAAGAGAAGAACCAAGTATGGTCCGCGGCCGGCCAGCTGCCGGACATCATCACGAACAGCATCGTGAACGACAACCCCGCGACGTATAACCAATGGGTCAGCCAAGGCTTGGTTCGGGCGCTGCCGGAAGACTTGAGCAAGTATCCGAACCTGGATAAAGTAGCCAAAGCGCCGGACGTGAAAGGCGTGTACCGCGACGGCAAGCTGTATGCCATTCCGCGGATGACGTATCCGAACACGGATATGTGGGCGGTCGACCGGGCGGTCTTCGTGCGCAAGGACTGGATGGATAAGCTCGGCCTGAAGGATCCGCGGAGCTTCGAGGAATTCGACGCCATGATGAAGGCATTCGCCGAGAAGGATCCCGACGGCAACGGCAAGAAGGACACGACGGGCATCGTCATGAATACGCTCGGCTACTTCAAAGGCGTCTTCATGCCGACATTCCCGCAGTTCGACAATTCCAGCTGGGTGAAGGAGGACGGCAAATGGATGCCGTTCTATGCCTCCAAGCAAATGGACCAAGTCATGGTCCAGGCACGACAGCTGTACGCCGACGGCGCGCTCGATCCGGACTTCGCGGTCGAGAAGGCGGGCGAAGCGAACCAGAAATTCTATCAAGGCAAAGCGGGCGCGCTGGCATTCGCCTCCAATTCCGTCAGCGGCTCGAGCGGCGTCAAAGCGGAATGGGAGAAAAACAACCCCGGCAAAAACTTCTTCGACAACGTGAAGATCCTTCACCTGTGGCCGGCGGCCGACGGAACGGTCTACCGGCATACGACGCAGTCGTTTTGGTCCGAGACGATGTTCAACGCGGAAGTCGACGACGCCAAATTCGACCGCATCCTGAGCATCTACGACTGGCTGCTGTCGCCGGAAGCGAAGGAAATGTTCGACTATGGCATCGAAGGCACGGATTACACCAAAGACGCGAGCGGCGCGATCACGATCACCCGTCCGAAAGAAGGCGATGCCTTCGTCGATCTGAAGAAAGAGTATCCGTCGATGGACATCGTCTCGCAGCTGGCGGCATGGCGCAACGCAAGCTCCTTGGAGGACAGCCCGGCCAACCGTTCCGCGCTGGGCGACGCGGTCGTCGAATTCATCCAGAACGAGCTGAAGTGGCAGATGGACAATGCCAAACCGATCCCGACGGCATTCGATATCTTCTCGATGTCCACGCCGGCCAAGGACAAATTGTCCACGATCAACTTCGACGAGGATTTTACCCGAATCGTGCTGGGCAAAGACGATCCGGTCGACATGCTGCATGACGCGCAGAAGGGGTACGACGGCAAAGGATTGCAGGCTGCCATCGCCGAAGTCACGGCAGAGATGGCGAAGCTGGGTCAATAATGCGCAGCTACGCGCAGTTGCATATTCGTGAACGTCTCGAATAGTCGAACGCACGACGAGAGAAAGACTCTGCGCGAGCTTAGAGAGCTTAGGGCGGAGTCTTTCTTTATTTTTGCCGATATCTCTTTTTTCTTTCTATCTTTCGCTTGCCCGAGATGGTAAGTTTAACGCAGATGCTCGAGAGCAAGGCCTGTTTGCTAGCGAGATGTACTAGCGAGATTCGTTAGGGAGATTGACTAGCGGCTAGCGAGATTTACGAGTGAAATATACTAGCGACACTGCTAGCGGGACTTATAGCACACTGCTAGCGAGACTTATAGCTTCGACAAGGGGGATGCGACATGAATGCCGAACGAACGGCCGCAGATGCGGCGGTCCGTATCTTATTGACGGATTACGGCGCCGAGCCGAACTCCGGGCGCGATGCGCTGCCGGCCATGCGCCGCGCGATCGAAGCGGCATCGCGGGTGCCGGGACCCGTCGTGCTGGAATGCCCGAAGGGCAGCTACGATTTCTATCCGGAGGCGGCGGCTCGGTTGACGTATTTCATCACGAACACGGCAAGCGAGGAAGAGAATCCCGATCCCGCGAAGACGATCGCGATTCTGATCAAGCAGGCTTCGCGCTTGACGCTGGAGGGGAACGGTTCGCTGTTTCTGATTCACGGCCGCATGACCATGCTCGTCGTGGATGGCTGCGACGATATCGAGATCCGCAACCTGCATCTGGATTATGTCCGGCCGACGGTGGCGGAGATGACGATCGAGGCGGCCGGCGGCGATTATTTCGATGCGCTCGTGCATCCGGATTCCCGCTATGAGCTGCAAGACGGCCGCGTCTATTGGATCGGCGACGGCTGGCGCTTCCATGAAGGACCGATGCAGGCCTTCGATCCGGTACGGAATCGTACCTGGCGCATCGATAACCTGGGCGAGAGGGCGGTCCGGGTCGAGGAGCTTGCCCCGATGCGGCTGCGCTTCCATTTGGACGGCGCACCGGAGCAGCCGCCGGGCAGGGTGCTGCAGGTGCGCGACGGCATCCGCGACCAAGTGGGGGCCTTTATCCACCGAAGCCGGAACGTGCGATGGCTCCGTTCCGGCGTGCATTTCATGCACGGTCTCGGCATCGTGTGCCAATACAGCGAGGACTTGCGCTTCGCCGGGCTGGACTTGACGCCGCGTCCCGAGACGGGCAGAACGGTAACGGCGTTCGCCGATTTCATTCATCTGTCCGGCTGCCGCGGCAAGATCGTCATTGAAGACTGCCGGTTCGTAGGCGGCCATGACGATCCGATCAACGTGCACGGCACGCATTTGCAAATCGCCGATATCCCGGCTCCGAATCAAGTGCGCCTGAGGTTCATGCACCCGCAAACCTTCGGTTTCGAGGCGTATTTTCCCGGCGACGAGGTGGAATTCGTGGAGAGCGCATCGCTGATCGCGTACGGATCGGGCAAGGTAAAGACCGTGCAAGCGCTCAGTCCCCGCGAGTGCCTGCTCACGCTGGAGGAAGACGTGCCCGCAGGCGCCGCGGCCGGCCATGCGATCGAGAATACGACCTGGACGCCGGAAGTACACATCAGCGGCAATTATTTCGCCCGCATCCCGACGCGCGGCGTGCTCGTCTCGACCAGGCGCAAAGCGGTCATCGAGCGGAACGTGTTCGACGGCATGACGATGAGCGGCGTGTTCGTGGCCGACGACGCGGAGAGCTGGTTCGAATCCGGTCCGGTCCGCGACCTCGCGATTCGCCGCAACCGGTTTATCGCGTGCGGAAGCGCCGACCATCCCGTCATCTATATCGCGCCCGAGAATCGTCTCGTCGAAGCCGATAAATCCGTGCACGGCGGAATCGTCATCGAAGACAATCGGATCGAGACGTCCGAAGCGGCCGCGCTGGATGCCAAGAGCGTGCGGGGGATCCGATTCGCGAACAATGCGATCGTCCCGGCATCCGAAGTCGGGAGCCATGGCGGTCAGCGGCCGAGAAAGGCGGCAAGTCTCATCAGGCTGTCCGCCTGCAGCGAGGTGACGATCGCCGGCAATGCGATCGCAACCGAAGGAACGCCGGCCCAGTTCGTCTTCACGCATCTAACGGCGATCGACGAGGTCCGCGTCGAGCCGGGACAAGGGCTGCGCATAGAGAGCATCGAGGAGTAAGGAATTTGTTACGAAATATCCATAAAGAAAGCGTTGTCACGCCGTGGGGAATCCTATATACTCAATTTGTTAAGGAAAACGATTACCCTATCTAGTAATTTGGATGATATGAGAGAAATATCATCCTTTTTCATAGGTTTAGGGTAATCGATAACCCTCGCTCAAAGGAGTGTCGTAGAACGATGGAAACGGTTCGATTAACGACCGCGCAAGCGCTCATCCGATTCTTGAACAGTCAATTGGTGGAGTTCGACGGCGAGCGGCAGCGGCTCATCAAAGGCGTGTTCACCATCTTCGGCCACGGCAACGTGCTCGGCATCGGCCAGGCGCTGGAGGCAGAAGCCGGCGGGCTCGAGGTATACCAGGGGCGCAGCGAGCAGGGGATGGCCCATGCCGCTGTCGCGTTCGCGAAACAGAAGCGGCGCAAACAAATCATGGCCTGCACGACATCGGTCGGACCGGGTTCGGCCAACATGATCACGGCTGCGGCGACCGCTTCCGCCAACCAAATTCCCGTGCTGCTGCTTGTCGGCGACACGTTCGCAACGCGACAGCCGGATCCGGTGCTTCAGCAGATCGAGCAGCCGTACGACCTGACCTTGACGACCAACGATGCCTTCCGCGCCGTGAGCAAATTCTGGGACCGCATTAATCGCCCGGAGCAGCTGATGTCCGCGTTGATTCATGCGACGCGCGTGTTGACCGACCAGGCGAACACGGGAGCCGTAACGATCGCGCTGCCGCAGGACGTGCAGACCGAAGCATACGACTACCCGGTCAGCTTCTTCAAGCAGCGCGTTCACCGCATCGAAAGGCGCGTTCCGGCCGCAGCGGAACTGACGGAAGCCGCGGCGCTGATCGTCAGCAAGCGCAAGCCGCTCATCCTATGCGGCGGAGGCGTCCGTTATTCGGAAGCGGGAGAGGCGCTGAAGCGCTTCGCCGAACGCTTCCACATTCCGTTCGCGGAGACGCAGGCGGGCAAGAGCGCCGTCGAGAGCGATCATCCGTATAATCTCGGCGGCATCGGCGTGACGGGCAACCTCGCGGCCAACCGGCTGGCGCAGGAGGCCGATCTGATTATCGGCGTCGGCACGCGGTACTCCGATTTTACGACGGCGTCGAAATGGCTGTTCCGGCACCCGGAGGCCGACGTGCTGACGATCAACGTCTCGGTGCACGACGGCTACAAGCTCGATGCGGTCAAGCTGACGGCCGACGCTAAGCTGTCGCTGGAGGCGCTGGAACGCGAGCTCTCCGCACTCGGGTACCGCGCATCTTACGACGGCGAGATCGCAGCCGCCAAGGCGGATTGGAACGCGGAGCTCGAACGGTTGAATGTCACGGGCTACCGCGATGGGGAACCGTTCGTGCCCGAGGTGGAGGGGCACCTCGATCACGTGCTGCCCGAATTCAGCGAACGCTTTCAGAGCGGTCTGACGCAGACGAGCGTTATCGGCGAAATAAACCGGCTCATCGACGCGGACGCGATCATCGTCGGCGCATCGGGAAGTCTGCCGGGCGACCTGCAGCGGATGTGGAAGAGCAGGCTGCCCAATACCTATCACATGGAGTACGGCTACTCCTGCATGGGGTACGAGATTTCCGGCGCGCTCGGCGCGAAGCTCGCGGAGCCGGACAAGGAAGTCTATGCGATGGCCGGCGACGGCAGCTATCTGATGCTGCACTCGGAGCTGGTGACGAGCCTGCAGGAGCGGAAGAAAATCAACGTGCTGCTGTTCGACAACGCGTCGTTCGGCTGCATCAACAACCTGCAGATGGGCAATGGCATGGGAAGCTTCGGCACGGAGTTCCGTTACCGGAATCCGGATACGGGGCGGCTCGACGGCGAACTGATGCGGATCGATTTTGCGCAGAGCGCGGCAGGTTACGGGGTGAAAACCTACGCCGCCCGCACGCTGGAACAGCTCCGGGAGGCGATTGCCGATGCGAAGAAGCAGGCGGTCTCCACGCTGATCGACATCAAGGTGCTGCCGAAGACGATGACGCACGATTACGAGCAGTGGTGGCATTTCGGCGTCGCGGAGGTCTCGGGAAATCCGGCGGCCGAGCAGGCTTACGCCCGGAAAGAGCAAGCGTTGAAAGAAGCCCGGCCGTATTGATTGCCAACAGATCCCAAGGAGGAAACGGCATGCTGGATAATTCGAGAATCAAGCTCGGCATCGCGCCCATCGCATGGACCAACGACGATCTGCCGGAGCTGGGCGGGGAAAATACGTTCGAGCAGTGCATCAGCGAAATGGCGCTCGCCGGCTTCGAAGGTAGCGAGGTGGGCAACAAGTACCCGCGGGATCCGGCGGTGCTGCGGAAATACCTCGCGCCGCGCGGCCTATCGATCGCGAGCGCGTGGTTCAGCGCTTTCCTCGTGACGAAGCCGCTGCAGGAGACCGTGGACGCGTTCACCCGGCATCGCGATTTTCTTCATGCCATGGGAGCAAGGGTAATCGTGGTCGCGGAACAGGGACATAGCATTCAAGGCATGCCGGATAGGCCGGTGTTCGACGACAAGCCGTCATTCGCGGAGGAAGAGTGGCAAATGCTCGCGGCCGGTCTTCATCGGCTGGGCGAGCTTGCGCAAGAGAAGGAGATGGACGTCGTCTATCACCATCATATGGGCACGGGCGTTCAGACGGCGGAGGAGATCGACAAGCTGATGAAACTCACGGATCCGGCGCTCGTCTCGCTGCTGTTCGACACCGGCCATCTGGCCTTCTCCGGCGAGGATCCGCTTGCGGTTCTCGCGAAGCATGCCGATCGCGTCAAGCATGTGCATTTGAAGGATATCCGGGCGGACGTGGTCGCGCAGGTCAGACGGGAGCGGCTGAGCTTCCTGCAAGCGGTCAAAGCAGGCGCGTTCACGGTGCCCGGCGACGGAGCGGTGGACTTCGCGCCGGTGTTCGCCAAGCTGGGCGCGATGAACTACGCGGGCTGGTTCGTCGTGGAGGCCGAGCAGGATCCCGCCCTGGCGAACCCGTTCGAATACGCGGTGAAAGCACGCCGCTTCATCCGCGAGCAGGCCGGCCTGTAGACGGTATCGGCAATCGATCAAGAGGAGGGAAGCGGAGCATGGCAGAATTGATCGTTTCTTCGCAAGCGCCGGATCAAGAAGGCAAGGTGCTTGGCATTACGCCGGCTTCGGCAGGCTGGTCGTACGTCGGATTCGAGGTGTACGCGCTGCAACCCGGCCAGTCGCTGAAGCGGGAGACGGGAGACCGGGAAGCCTGCCTCGTCCTGTTGTCCGGCAGGGCGAAGGTCGGCACGCGGCATGCAAAGTGGGACGATATCGGAGAGCGGATGAGCGTGTTCGAGCAGATTCCGCCGTATTCGGTCTACGTACCGATCGACGATTCCTTCGAGGTCGAGGCGCTGACCAAGCTGGAACTGGCCGTATGTCTGGCCCCGGGCAAGGGAAGCCACCCCGCCCGCCTGATCGGTCCGGCGGACGTCGGCGTCGAGCAGCGAGGCGCGGGCAACATCGGGCGGCGGATTCACAATATTCTTCCGGAGCACAAGGAAGCGGACAGCCTGCTCGTGGTCGAGGTGTTTACGCCGGAGGGCCATTGGTCCAGCTATCCGCCGCATAAGCACGACACGGATAATCTGCCTCACGAGTCTTATCTCGAAGAAACGTACTATCACCGGGTTAACCCGGGGAATGGATTCGCGCTCCAGCGCGTATATAACGATGAGCGTTCGCTGGACGAGACGATGGCCGTCAAGGACGGCGATGCGGTGCTGGTGCCGGAGGGCTATCACCCGGTGTCGGCGCCGCCCGGCTACGAGGTCTATTACCTGAACGTAATGGCCGGCCCGGTTCGGGCATGGGTGTTCCGCAACGACCCGGACCATGCGTGGGTCATGGAGCGCAAGCTGGCGGAGGCGGCGCTTGCCGCAGACTACGACGAGGGAGTGAAGCCGGAATGAACAACCTATCGTTCCCGGAAGGCAGGCTGCTTGATTTCGTCGCGCTCGGACGCGCATGCGTCGATCTGAACGCCAACGAGATTCACCGGCCCATGGAGGACACGGTCACGTTCACCAAATACGTCGGCGGCTCGCCGGCCAATATCACGATCGGCATGGCGAGACTCGGAATGCGGACCGGCTTCATCGGACGCGTGTCCGACGACCAGATGGGCAGGTTCATCGTGCGCTATTTCGAGCGTAACGGCATCGATACTTCCGGCATGATTACGGACCGATCGGGCAGCGTGACCGGGCTCGCTTTTACGGAAATCAAGAGCCCGAGCGACTGCAGCATTCTCATGTACCGCGACAATGTCGCCGATTTGCTGCTCGAGCCACGCGACGTCGACGAGGCCTACATCGCGAATGCCAAGGCCTTGCTGATCTCGGGCACGGCATTGGCGAAGAGCCCTTCGAGAGAGGCCGTGTTCGTAGCGCTCGATTATGCGCGCAAGCATGGTACCGTCGTGCTGTTCGACCTTGACTATCGGCCCTATACCTGGGCTTCGCCTGAGGAGACGGCCGTCTATTACAACCTCGCGGCCGCGCAATGCGATGTCATCCTCGGCACGCGCGAAGAATTCGACGCCATGGAGACGTTCGAACGGAACGCGAGCCGGGATGACGCATACACGGCGAATAAGTGGTTCGGTCGCCATGCGAGCATCGTCGTCATCAAGCACGGCAAAGACGGCTCGTTCGCGTTCACGAAGGAAGGCGAGCGGATCGAAGGCACGACGTTTCCGGCCAACGTGGTCAAGACGTTCGGAGCGGGCGATTCGTACGCGGCGGGTTTCATTCACGGCCTGATGAAGGGCTGGGATCCCGCCAGGTCGATGGAATACGGCGCCGCGGCCGCCTCGATCGTCATCTCGAGCCACAGCTGCTCGGACGCCATGCCGACGCTTGAGGCTATCGAAGATTATATCGAGCTGTGCAAGAGCGGCCGGTTCGCGAGTCAGTCTTAATCCAAGGAGGAACACAGATGTCTACAATCGAAGCGCAGACGCTCCCCAATTTTATCGGCGGCCAGTGGGTCTCGTCCACGTCGGGCAAGTCGGAGCCCGTGTACAATCCGGCAACCGAAGAGATCCTGGCCCGCGTTCCCTTGTCCGGCCGCGAGGACCTGGATGTCGCCGTGCAGTCGGCGAAAGAAGCGTTCCTATCCTGGAGCGCAACCGCTGTGCCCCGCCGCGCCCGCGTTCTATTCCGCTATCAGCAGCTGCTGATGGAACATTGGGAAGAGCTGGCGCGCCTCATCACGCTGGAGAACGGCAAGAGCTATAAAGAAGCTTACGGCGAAGTGCAGCGCGGCATCGAATGCGTGGAATTCGCGGCCGGCGCGCCTACGCTGATGATGGGCAAGCAGCTGCCCGATATTGCCACCAATCTGGAATCGGGCATGTACCGATACCCGATCGGCGTCGTCGGCGGGATCACGCCGTTCAACTTCCCGATGATGTGCCCGTGCTGGATGTTCCCGCTCGCCATCGCCTGCGGCAACGCCTTCATCCTGAAGCCGTCGGAGCGCACGCCGCAGCTGGCGAACCGGCTCGGCGAGCTGATGAAGGAAGCGGGATTACCGGACGGCGTCCTGAACATCGTGCACGGCGCGCATGACGTCGTCAACGGACTGCTCGAGCACAAGGACGTGAAGGCGATCTCGTTCGTCGGCTCCCAGCCGGTGGCTGAGTACGTCTACCGGAAAGGAACGTCGCACGACAAGCGCGTGCAGGCGCTCGCCGGCGCCAAGAACCATACGATCGTCATGCCTGACGCCGATCTGGATTACGCCGTGAATCAGGTGCTGAACGCGGCGTTCGGCTCCGCGGGCGAACGCTGCATGGCCGCTTCGGTCGTCGTGGCCGTCGGCGAAGCGCATGAACCGTTCTTGGCGAAGCTGAAGGAAGCGGCCGACGCCATCAAGATCGGCAACGGCCTGGAGGATGACGTATTCCTGGGCCCGGTCATCCGCGGCGCGCACAAGGAGCGCACGCTGAGCTATATCGAGACCGGCGAGAAGGAAGGCGCGCTTCTGGTTCGCGACGGCCGCTCCGATTCGGCGGTGAACGGCAAGGGCTATTTCGTCGGTCCGACGATCTTCGATCAAGTAACGACGGAGATGAAGATTTGGAAGGACGAGATTTTCGCCCCGGTGCTGTCCGTCGCCCAAGCCGTCTCGCTCGACGATGCCATCGCGATGGCCAATCAGTCGGAATTCGCCAACGGCGCCTGTATTTTCACGAAGGATGGCAGCAACGTGCGCAAGTTCCGCGAAGAGATCGATGCCGGCATGCTCGGCGTCAACCTGGGGGTCCCTGCGCCGATGGCGTTCTTCCCGTTCTCCGGCTGGAAGAAATCGTTCTATGGCGATCTTCATGCCTGCGGCCCGGACGGCGTGGAATTTTATACGCGGAAGAAAATGGTGACGGCACGCTGGTAGCACGTACAAGACAGACGATGGATGGGGAGGCACGGGACAGATGACATTACGGGTAGGCGTAATCGGAACCGGCGCGATCGGCCGGGAGCATGTTCGCCGCATGACGCAGGTGCTGAAGGGAGCGGAGGTCGTCGCCGTGACGGACGTCAACGCCGCGCAGGCGCGGGAGGTCGTGGATGCATTCAAGCTGCAGGCCGTTATCTATGAAAATGGGCAGGAGCTGATCCGCGCGCAGGACGTGGACGCGGTGATGGTGACGTCTTGGGGCGCCACGCACGAGGAGTTCGTGCTGGCTTCGATCGCGGCGGGCAAGCCGGTATTCTGCGAGAAGCCGCTGGCCGTGACGGCCGAAGGCTGCAAGGCCATCGTCGAAGCGGAATCGGCGTTCGGCAAACGGTTGGTGCAAGTGGGGTACATGCGCCGCTACGACCGCGGTTACCGCGCGGTGAAGGAGGCGCTGGTCAACGGGACGATCGGGGAGCCGCTTATCCTGAACTGCGCGCACCGCAACGTGTCGGTGCCGGACTTCTATACGAGGGACATGTCCATCGTCGACACGTTCATCCACGAACTGGATGTCCACCGGTGGCTGCTGGACGACGATTACGTATCCGTCCAAGTCGTTCAGCCTCGCAAGTCTCGACTGGCCGGCAGCCATCTGCAGGACCCGCTGCTCGTCTACATGGAGACGGCGAAGGGCGTCCGAATCAACGGCGAGATCTTCGTCAATTGCAAGTACGGTTACGATATCCAATGCCAGGTCGTCGGGGAGATGGGCATCGTCAGCCTGCCCGAGCCGATGAGCGTGACGATGCGCAGCGAAGCGAAGCTGTCGACCGGGCTGCTGACCGATTGGAAGGAACGCTTCATCGAAGCGTACGACATCGAGCTTCAGGACTGGATCGACTCCACGCTGCGCGGGGAGATGAACGGGCCTTCCGCATGGGACGGCTACGCGGCGGCGATCGCATCCGACGCCTGCCTGGAGGCGCGCGATTCGGGCGCCATCGTACGTATTTCCATGCCTGAACGCCCGTCGTTCTATCGTCATCCGTCCGAAGACAAGGCAGCGAGCGGAATAAGTTAAGCGGTGGACGCCCGGCGGACGAACGGCCCGGCGTCCTTCCCATTTCTCCGCCCGTTCGCTATACTGGACAAAACAAGTAGAGATGAGAGCGTGCTGCATGAAATCGACGATATACGATATCGCCAGGGCGGCGGGCGTGTCGACGGCCACCGTATCGAAGGTCATCAACAATAAAGGCAGAATCAGCGAGAAGACGCGGAACAAGATCAAACAAATCATGGACGAGCAGCGCTACGAGCCGAGCGTGATGGCTTCCGCCATGAAGGGGAAAGGTACGCGCACGATCGCCTTGATTATTCCGGACATCGATAATCCGGTCTATGCCGAATATTTGAAACGCATCGAAGCGAGGGGCCACGAGCTGGGGTATACGATCGTCATGGCGTCTACGGAGCGCGACCCCGAGAAAGAGGAGCGCCATATCTCCCTGCTCCGGCGCAAGGTGGACGGGTATATTATCGCAGCGCGCTTCAACAATATCGGTCTCTTGAAGGAGCTGACCGAGGACGGCGTACCGGTGGTCCTCTTCGCCCATGAACGCGATGAGCTCTCCGTGGACAGCGTAACCGCCGACGACTATCTGGGCGGCTACCGCGCCACCGAATATTTGCTGGAGCTTGGGCATGTTCGCATCGGCATGGTGGGCGAGGACACGCTCAGCAGCCATGAACGGATTCGCGGCTACAGGCAGGCGCTGCAGGACCGCGGATTCCAGGCGGAGGAAGGCTTGATCCGCGTCGGCGGCCACACGATCGACGGGGCAGCCGAACAGGCAGGCATGCTGCTCGACCGGGCGGACCGGCCGACGGCGATCTTCGGCTACAACGATGTCTCCGCCGTGGGGGCCATGCTGGCGGCAAGAACGCGCGGCATCCGCATGCCCGACGAACTGTCGATCATCGGATTCGACAATACGATGCTGTGCGAGATCATGGATCCCAAGCTATCGTCGGTCTCCATGCCGACGCAGGAGCTCGGGAATCGGGTCATGGAGCTCTTGATTCGCAGAATCGACGGCGGGGACATGCCCAAGCAGCGCATCCGGCTGCTGCCCGAGCTTGCGGTGAGAGAATCGACCGCCCGGCCGGGAGGAAGCGTCTGAGGCATAATTATATCTTCTTGTCCAAGCCGCAGTCGATGCGGCTTTTTTCTATGCCTTGCGCATGGAAAATCTCTCTTAGGACCGCTTTACACCAGGATGCAACTGCTATAACATGCTAACTGAGAACGGAAAACATGATCGGCATGCATGGCAGGAAGCCGCTCGCCGATCGAAATCCGTCGTTATGTAAGCGCATTTATTTCGCGTGCACCTCGTACTTCAAGTATGAATTCGGGAGGAATCGAAATCATGACCAAGCAAACTCGTCTGCCGAGAACGACGCCGGAGGCGCAGGGCCTGTCCTCGCAAGCGGTAATCGCCTTCCTGGACGCCGTCCGGGAACGAAATTTGGAGCTGCACAGCTTCATGCTGCTCCGGCGCGGCGAAGTCGCCGCGGAGGGCTGGTGGGCGCCGTACCGGCCGGAATATCCGCATATGCTGTTTTCGCTTAGCAAAAGCTTCACGTCGACGGCGATCGGCTTCGCCGCTGCGGAGGGACTGCTGTCGGTGAACGATTCCGTCATCGGTTTCTTCCCCGACGACGTGCCCGAGCAGGTATCGGAGAATCTCGCCGCGATGCAGATCCGGCATCTATTGATGATGGGCACCGGACATGCCGCGGACGTCACCGGAAGCGTGCAGAAAGACGATCATTGGGTCCGAGCCTTCCTGGCTGAGCCCGTCGAGTACGCGCCCGGCACGCATTTCGCCTATAACAGCGCGGCCACGTACATGCTGTCCGCCATCCTTCAACGGGTTACCGGGCAATCCCTTCTCGCGTTCCTGGAGCCGCGCCTGTTCGTGCCGCTCGGCATGTCCGAGGCCGCGTGGGAGACGTGTCCGCGCGGCATCGCCGTCGGCGGCTGGGGGCTGAGCGTGACGACGGAGGACATCGCCAAATTCGGCCAGTTGTACTTGCAGCGCGGCGAATGGGCCGGGCGGCAGATTTTGCCGCGCGCTTGGGTCGATGAAGCGACTTCCTTCCACATCGACAACGACGACGGTCGCGCGAACGATTGGACGCAGGGTTACGGGTACCAATTCTGGCGCTGCCGTCACGGAGCGTACCGGGGCGATGGAGCGTTCGGCCAATTTTGCGTCGTCATGCCGGAACAAGAAGCCGTGCTTGCCGTCACGTCCGGGCTTGGCGATATGCAAGCCGTGCTTGACGTCGTCTGGGCCGAGCTGCTGCCCGCCCTGTCCGACGCCGAAGCCATCGATCCGAACGAATCCGTGCAAGCGGAGCTGGCCGAACGTCTTGCGGCTCTTCGTATCGACGCGCCGCAGGGGGAAGCTTCCTCGCCGAACGAATCGCAGTTGGAAGGCTGCGTCTTCCGCTTGGAGTCCAACGAGCTCCAGCTCGATACGATCGCGCTGCGCTTCTCGGCGCAAGGCGCGGAGCTCGTCATCGGCAATGACCGCGTCGGCGATCAGACCGCCCGATTGGGCCGAGGCGCTTGGCAATCCAGCCGAATTCGTATCGACGGCATCAAACAAGGCGCCGAGCAGCGCGCCGAGGGCAGCTTCTCATGGAAGGACGGCAGCACGCTGGACATCCGGCTGCTCCTCGCGGAGACCCCGTTCACGTATGCATTGGCGCTTCGTCAGGATGGCCGGGAGCTCGAGCTGCAAATCTCGGCGAACGTCGCCTGGGAGGCGGGACGCGTCCTGACGATTCGCGGCCGGACGGCGGCGCTTCATTGAATCTCGATGAAATCGATACGAATCGATACGAATCGGAGGTTCCGGCGCTCAAGGTACATTCGGGCCGACCCCTAACGATTGTCATCGGCGCTAATCTTCAAAATATGCGGTTGCTTAGCCGCTAACGTTTGTGAGAAACGTTAGTTGGCATATAAGCGCTGATAAGCACGGAAAAATCACTGAATAAGCCTCCTGGCAATCGTTAGCGATTTAAAAGGGCTCATTTATACCGAATAGCGACCCATACAACCGTTAGCTGTAAGGTATATAGGTTATTCATTCGCACTCATGAAGAGATTGGCTTGCGTGCGCTGCAAAGGTTGACAGCCGAGGTGTGACCAAGCACCGCGTGCCGCGATGACGCCGAACGCCGGGAGGCGCGAGCGGTGCGGCAATAAGCAGTCCACTAGCGTTTCGCGTTGGTGAATTTCTTGATATGATGGGGCTGTCTCCAACGAGGCAGCCTTTCTGTCTTCATTTACTAGCCCGATTAAATTTGAAATAAGTTGTCGTTTATGATAAAGTGGGTTTTAATTTCACGATGGGAGTTGAAGAGAATCATGTAATCGTTCTTGCTTAGGTTGTAGAGAATAAACCAAATCGCTTGTTTTATTCTTTATATAAGCAGGAACGTTACTTGTTCTTTTCGCTCGATCGGTATTGCAGTCCAGCCCTAGGGCCGGATTTGTCATATCTGTTTGAGTCACGGGAAAAGCTAACTTTCTTGTGGCTTTTTTGTTTTTCCAAAGGAGGGATAGCATGAGCACGGACACGGCCGTTACGCATGTCGACTCCGTATAAGTCGTTCATATCCATTGAACCCTTATGCGGAGTAAACGAGATGGGATGGATATGTACCGACTTTTTATACCAAGCAACCTCGTTATAAAAAGGAGGCACTACCATGTCAATGATACACGTACAAAACCTGACATTTTCGTATCCGAGCAGCTTCGATCCGATTTTTGCGGATGTCAGCTTTCAAATCGATACGGATTGGAAGCTTGGCTTTATCGGCCGCAACGGTCGAGGCAAGACGACTTTTTTCAATTTATTGCTGGGGAAATATGAATATAACGGAACGATACTATCTTCCGTGGCGTTTAATTATTTTCCCTATCCGGTATCGGATAAGAGCAAATTAACGTACGAAATACTGGAAGAAATCTGTCCTCGGGCAGAGGATTGGGAGTTTCTACGAGAGTTGTCTTATTTAGAAGTCGATGCCGAAGTCATGTACCGTCCATTCGAAACCTTGTCGAACGGGGAACAGACGAAGGTTTTGCTGGCCGCGCTTTTTCTGAACGAAGGGCAATTTCTATTAATCGACGAGCCGACCAATCACCTGGATATCCATGCTCGAAAGACGGTTGCCCACTATTTGCGAAAGAAAAAAGGATTTATTTTGATTTCGCATGATCGAAATTTCTTGGATGGCTGCGTGGACCATATCTTGTCGATCAACAGAGCCGATATCGAAGTGCAAAGCGGTAATTATTCTTCATGGAAGCTGAATTTCGACAGACAGCAGGAACATGAGGAAAAAACGAACGAGCGTCTGCAAAAAGACATCGGCCGGCTGCAGCAATCTTCGAAACGTTCGGCCAGCTGGTCCAATCGCGTGGAAGCTACCAAAAACGGCACCACGAATTCCGGTTCCAAATTAGACAAGGGATATGTCGGGCATAAAGCCGCAAAAATGATGAAACGCGCCAAGAGCCTGGAATCGAGGCAGCATAAAGCGATCGAAGAAAAGTCGACGCTGCTGAAAAACGTGGAAAAAACGGAGGCTTTGCAGCTAGAGACATTGGCGTACAAATCAAACGAACTCATTCAATTAACGGATGTTTCCGTTAGGTATGATGGCGAATGGGTACATGCGCCGATAAGCTTTACCGTCGAAGCGGGAGACCGAGTCGTGCTCGATGGAAGGAACGGCAGCGGCAAGAGCAGTATTTTGAAATTGCTGCTCGGGGAGCCGATTCAGCATATGGGTACCTTGAGCGTAGGCTCAGGCCTGGTCATTTCTTACGTCCAGCAGGATACGTCTCATCTGAAGGGGAAGTTGTCGGACTTCATTGAAGAGAATGGGATTGATGAACCGTTATTCAAATCCGTTCTGCGAAAGATGGATTTCGACCGTATCCAGTTCGAGAAAGATATCGGCCATTATTCCGGCGGACAAAAGAAAAAGCTGCTCATAGCCAAAAGCTTATGCGAAAAAGCCCATGTCTATATTTGGGATGAGCCGCTGAACTTTATCGACGTTTACTCGCGGATGCAAATCGAAGCGCTAATCAAAAGCTTTCATCCGACCATGGTTTTCGTGGAGCATGACCAGACGTTCCAAGAAGAAGTGGCAACGAAGAAGGTCGTTCTATAGCGTTGCGCGATATCCGGAGCATTCAACGATGTACTCGTCAAGCTCGTCAAGCCTGATGATCGCTCATAACGACTACGCTCAGAATGGCCGTCCATGCCACAACGAAGAAACCCGCCGAAGGCTCGGCGGGTTATTCCATGTTCATCGGCTCGTTATGGACGGGCAATGACCATACGGAGGAGGTCCTGAACGAGAGACCGCAGCTCGTCCGAATCGGCAGCAACCGATTTAAAGCCGCGCAACGCGCCCGTGATCAGATGTGCCACTCTCCTTGGCGGAATGCCGCTCGCGCCGGCAGGGCACGTTTCCAACAAAGAGGAGAGCAGGGTTTCCAACTTCCCATAGCTCTCGTCGAGCGCCTCCCGAGCGAATTGGTAAGAGCTGTCCGTTATTTCCCTATATTCCGGCGAATGCAGCGAATCGTCGAAGTTACGGATCGCCCAGACTTCGAAGGCGTAGACTATTTTGTCTTCCGTCGTTATATGCGACGACAGCCCTTCCTTGATCTCCTCGATGAGGATATCGCCGTGGTGAACGATCGCGGCGTTGAATATGTCCTCCTTGCTCTTGAAGTATAAGTAGAGACCGGCGCGCGATATACCAGCGGCCTCCGCAATGTCGTTCATCGATACGCGCTTGTAACCGTACTTGAAAAACACCTTTAATGCCGTGGCAACAACATGCAGCTTCTTCGTATCATCCATAGCTCCATTTTATACAATTTACAAACTTTGTCCAGCGGTCCACTTTATAGGCCTCGGTTTCATGAATCGCCCGTTATTCGCGAGGCTATTGTTCTATCGTGCAGAATAAATCATTCGAATCTATGGTAAACTACTCCAAAAGATAGCGGAGGTTTGAGCCCTCTTATCGTTCGCCATATTTCCTTGAAGGAGGACATCGGACTTGGATGCGCAGTTTCTAGATTTATTGGCCCAACATTACGATACGGAAGACAAAGTCGTAACGGAAATCATCAACCTTGAAGCGATCTCCAATCTTCCCAAGGGAACCGAGCATTTCGTCAGCGATTTGCACGGGGAGTTCCAGGCTTTTCAGCATGTGCTAAGAAACGGTTCGGGTACCGTCAAAGAGAAAATCAAAGCGTTGTTCCGCGCGGTTTGGACGGAGCATGAGATCAATTCGTTCACGGCGTTGGTTTATTATCCGGAAGAAAAAATACAGCTGGTTAAAGCAGACTTGTGCAATAAACAAGCCCTGAACCAATGGTACAGGCAAACGATCGAGCAAATGCTTATGCTGATTTCGTTTGCCTCTTCCAAATACACGCGCGCGAAATTGCGCAAAGCGCTGCCGGAGCAGTTTGTCTATATTGTAGAAGAACTACTATACAAGACGGATTCGACCAACAATAAGGACCCGTATTACGAGGAAATCTACCGGCAAATCATTTCCTTGGGCCAGGCGGATAAGCTCATTATCGGCCTCGCTTATACGACGCAGCGCTTGGTAGTGGACCATCTTCACGTCGTCGGCGATATCTATGACCGCGGGCCGGAACCCGATAAGATCATGGACACGCTGATCAACTACCATTCCGTAGACATTCAGTGGGGGAACCATGATGTCCTATGGATCGGCGCCTACGCGGGTTCCCTGGTCTGCCTTGCGAACATCATCCGGATCTGCGCCAGATACGACAATCTGGACATTATCGAAGACGTCTACGGAATCAATCTGCGTCCGCTGTTGAACTTGGCGGAGAAATACTATAGCGACAACCCGGCTTTTAGACCGAAGCTGCAGACCGACCATAATGGTTCGGAGCAGGAAATCCTGCAGATTACCAAGATCCATCAAGCCATTGCCGTGATCCAATTCAAGCTGGAAATCCCGATCATCAAGCGACGTCCTTATTTTAATATGTCTCATCGGCTGCTGATCGAGCAGATCGATTACGACAATAACGAAATCAACATGGGCGGAAAAACGTACCCGCTGGCAAACGCCTGCTTCGCGACCGTGAATCCGCAGCAGCCCGAAGAATTGCTGGAGGAAGAACGGCAGGTGATGGAGAAGCTGCTGTTCTCCGTCCAGCATTCCGAAAAGCTGGCCAGACATATGAATTTCCTGATGAAGAAGGGCAGCCTTTATTTAAGATACAACGGGAATTTGTTATTTCACGGGTGCATTCCCCTGGATGAAGACGGAAACATGGAAGAAATGCGGATTGAAGACAAGACGTATTCGGGCCGTCAGCTGCTCGACGTCTTCGAATATTATTTGCGTTACGCCTTCGCGCATCCGGAAGAGACGGACGATCTGGCTACGGATATGGTCTGGTATATCTGGACGGGGGAATGCTCCTCGCTCTTCGGCAAGCGAGAAATGACCACCTTTGAACGGTACTTTATCCAAGATAAAGAAACCTATAAGGAGAGAAAGAATCCGTATTACCACTTGCGCGAGAAGGAGGAGACCTGCCGGAACATCCTGATGGAGTTCGACATGAATCCGGATCATGGACATATCATCAACGGCCACACGCCGGTCAAAGAAATTCGCGGAGAGAGCCCCGTTAAAGCAAACGGAAAATTGGTCGTCATCGACGGCGGGTTTTCCAAAGCCTATCAATCCACGACTGGCATCGCCGGCTATACCTTGCTGTATAATTCTTTTGGCATGCAGCTCGTCGCCCATCAGAAATTCATTTCGAAAGAAGACGTGTTGTGCAACGGAACGGACGTATTGTCCGTGAAAAGGCTGGTGGACAAGGAACTGGCGCGGAAGCTGGTAAGGGAAACCAACGTCGGGGAGAAGCTGCTGCAGAAAATCGATAATTTAAAGAATCTCCTGGAATACCGCTACATGAAATGAAACAACCGCGAAATGATAAAACTGCCAATTGATTAAACTGCCAAATGATTAAACTGCGAAATGGAATTCTTCGATAAAAACAACTTCTTCTAGACAGCCGTTAAAATAATGCGGCCGTCACGGCCGCGCTGCTCCTTCATTCAAAAAAAGATGAGCCTCCGAGAATTCTCGGGGCTCATCTTTGTTAGTTAGCTCATCGCTGCATGCAAACGCTGAAGCAGCACCACCGCCTCGGCTCTGGTCGTCCCCGCCTGCGGGCGGAACGCGCCGCCTGCTTGGCCTTGCACGAGCTGCGCTTTAGCCGTAGCGGCGACCCAGCCTCTGGCCCAGCCGGCGATTTGCGCGTCATCCGCAAAGGAAGTGCCGACGGCCGCCGAGGTCAGCCCGGCTGCTTTACCGATCATGACCGTTGCTTCGGCCCGGGTAATGTTCGCGGCTGGACGGAAAGTGCGGTCCTCGTAGCCGTTCAAGATGCCTGCCCGAGCAGCGGAAGCGATCGAGGCGGCAGCCCAATCCGGGATGCCGTTCGCATCTTCGAACGGCAAGGCTTGCGCTGCTGGCAGGTCCAGCACCTTGCTCAGCATGACCGCGAACTCCGCGCGCGTGACGGCTTGGTTCGGCAGGAACGTACCGTTCGGAAAGCCATTCACCCAGCCGAGTGCGGCGCTGGATTGGATTTCATTTTCGGCCCAGTGGCCGGCGATATCGTTGAACGATGGTTTCGTGCCCTCGGAATCCTCCGTTATCGGCATAACGGCAAACAGCGTAAAGTGATCGGTTTCGCCGGCTATGGTCGAGCCGGAGGACTTTCCGGGAAGCTTCTTCCACTGCTTGGCGGTTTCGTCATAATAGAACACGGCGGAAGGCTGTCCGTCATCACCTTGATCGCTGCTGCGCGTCAGCGTTAACGTGACCGGGAAAGCGAACTTTCCGTCCACGTCTTTCGTCAGGCGGAAGGCATCGCTCAGCAGGATTTGATCGGTGCCAAGAAGCTTTTGCGCATCGCGCGTCGCGTTTTGAATGGAAACGGTCGTCTTCTGAGTCACCGCGCCTGCCGGAATGCGCAAGGTCAGACTGCCATAGTTAAGCGTATAGGCTTGCCCGGGAAATAACACGAATTGACCGTCCGAGAGCACGGGGGCTGGCGGCGCGTAGGTACCCGTATCGGATACGATCGCCGTAATCTCGATGGACACCGCTCGCTCATTGCCAATGGCGTCTTTCGCGTACACCGTGTACGCGCCGTTTCGCGTGATCGGAATTCGATTCGTGGCAGCGACTGCCGTGCCGAACGCCGGATTCGAAAAGCTGCCGATGTTCAAGTCTCCGGGCGCCCACCGCAAATCGCGGATTGCATTTCCGGATGCTTCCCCGTCGGCTGCTGCTGCGACCGTTATTTCGACTTGCGAGGGGGTTCCGGTTTTCGGCGTATAATCCAGTGCGATGGTTGGCGGTCCGTTTACGATGTTGCCGATCGCAATCGTATCGATGCGACTGTTGCCTGCAGCATCTTCGGCATATACCGTGTAGGTTCCGTTGCCCGTCACCTCGAATGCGCCTGCGTCCACGATTGTTCCTCCGCTTGCGAAATAGGAGGCTGCCTGCGAACCGGCAGCCCACTTCAATGAACGGATCGCGCTGCCGGTTCCGTCAGCATCGACCAAGACGAACAGCGGGCCGTTTGCAGGTGCCGCGGTCGATGGCGTCAACGCGATAGCAGGGAGGACGCCGTCGACCAGCACGCCGCTCGTCGTGGCTGCGCCGGCAAGCGCAAGCGGCACGGCATCGCCGATGGACGTGATAGCAGCTGGCGCGACAGCCGCAAGAGAGCTGCCCAGGGCAATGCCGTCCGAATCCAAGTCGCCGGCTTTCACCGTGTAGGCGAACGTCAGCTGGTTTGGCTGACCCGCCGGATGCCCGGCATATTCAGCTGTAATATCGGAGCCGTTCAAGCGAATCGGAAGGAGCGGCGTTCCCGCAGCATCGATCGGGTGGTTGAACGTGACCGTGAAGTTCAACGCCTGGCCGATTCCGTAGGTTCCGTTAGCCGGCACCTGCACCGATTGGATTTGCGGCGTCGGTACCGCGAGCATCAAGAGATACGAGCCTTGCGAAAGTCCGTCCTGCGACGTGACGAGCACTCGGATCGGATTGCTACCCAAATGCAGATTTACGCTGGAGGAAGCTTCGCCGTTCAGCGTCACCTTAGAACTCGGATCGGCCGGCGTCGCGGCGATGACAGCCGTTGTCACCGGCGTATTCAAGGCTGCCGCGTAGAGGCCGGTATGCGCATCGAAGCTCCCGAGCGAATGGGTTGCTCCCGGCGTGCTGAGCGTCCAGCCGGCTAACGCGGCTTGTGCAAAGCTCGCCTTCGGCAACGGATAACCGGTACCCTCGATCAGATCCCAGTTCTGCCCGCTGCCGATCGACCAATTATCGGACGCGTAGGTTGCCTTCGTCTGAAGTTCGCCGGTCGTCTTTCCAGCAGCGTCTCCGCCGGACGTCGATTGTCCGCTGGTCTCCGTGTCCCAGAAGGAGTGAGCGATTGTTCCAGCGCTAGCATCCGCGACGAGTCCCCCGGCGATCTCCAATGCAGGGGCGGATACGTAAGCTGTCGATAACGCATAGTCGATCCGCGACGTTCCGCTCATCGTACCGACCAGACCGGCCACGCGGTCGTTTCCGGTTACGGCGCCATGAACCGTCGCGTAACTAACCGTCGTATCGACGGAAGTGCCGATCAGTCCGCCAACCGAATCGCGGCCGGTCACGTTCACGTTCGATAAGGCCAGATCGGCAATTTGCGCGCCGATCGTTTTCCCGAAAAGTCCGACATCGTCGGTTAACGACCGATTCGCCTTCAAATTCGCGATCATGTGCCGATTGCCGTGAAATATGCCCGTGAAAGGCGAGGCGGTGCTCCCGATGGGCAGCCAGCCGTCCCCATCCGCATAATCGGATAGATTCAGGTCGGCTTCCAATTCGTAAACTTGATTCATGCCGTAACCTGCCGCAGCATGGCTGAGATCGGCAAGCTGAGCCGCAGTCGTTATGCGATGCGGATACTGCGCCGTGCCCGCGTCTCGCGTGACGTTCAGCATGTAATCGGCGGTTAATCCTGCCGCCGAGGTTACTCGGACCGCGATCGCGTTGACGCCCGGATTCAGTGCAATCGTCTCCAAGTTGCCGCCATTATCAATGGAAACGGTAGACATGCTTCGTTTGGCCGTCCCCGCTATGGTAAGATGATCGACTTGGCTGACCACTTGCGCGTTATAAATGCCGTAATTGCCGGCGAACGCACGGTCGAGGGGGATGGCTGAGCCGTCGGCCGCATTTGCGACATTCAAGGCATCTAGAGCAATGCTGTCGTATTGACCGAGGAGCAGCGGAGAAGTCGATCCCTCGACAATACCCCAAACATGGGTGAAATCCCATCCCGCATAGGTAGCCATATGC
The DNA here is from genome assembly GCF_009909195.1 of Paenibacillus sacheonensis. Taxonomy (GTDB): domain Bacteria; phylum Bacillota; class Bacilli; order Paenibacillales; family Paenibacillaceae; genus Paenibacillus_Z; species Paenibacillus_Z sacheonensis. The sequence continues at coordinate 115,597 of NZ_JAAAMU010000007.1, read as the reverse complement.
TTCATATCCAAAGCAGGATGCCCTTCGCCGCCGCCGCTCGATGTCGATTGGCCGCTCGTTTCCGTATCCCAGTAGGCATTGCTTATCGTCGGATAGCCGTCCGCCTTGCCGATGAGCCCGCCCGAATTGGGGCTACCATGGATGACGGCATTCGAGTAGACATTGCGAATCAGTCCCTTCGCAACGCCGAAAGTCGCGTAACCCGCGATGCCTCCGAACTCGTCTGCGGCCGAGGGCTCCCCGGACACGCGTCCCGTCGAATAGCTGTCGGCGATGCTCGATAAGTCGCTGTAGCCGACGATGCCGCCGACAGCTTCATGTCCGGCGACGGTTCCGGATACCGAGGAGCCCGACAATTGGGATCCGCTAAAATCGCCCACGAGCCCTCCGACGTAGGCGTATCCTCGGACATTTGCATGCACGAGATGCACATTGGCGATGCTGGCGCCGTCGGTATGCTTAAACAACCCTACATTGTTTTCTCCCGGCCGATCGATGTTCAAATTGGAAATCGAGTGCCCCTGGCCGTCGAATTTGCCGGTGAAGGGCGAGCTGCCGGAATCGCCGATCGGGTTCCAATCGGCATAGCCCGAAAGATCGATATCCTCGATCAGCCTGAAGTTGCCGGCGGGATGATTCCTGATGTCATCCAATTCCGCGGGCGTGCGCACATCGATCCACGTTTCGGCCGCAGCGGCTTCCCGCACGGCTGCTAACGAAGGCGCCAGCGCCGCAACCAGCAGGAGACAGGCCGTCATGAGAGAGAGGCGCTTCTTTTTCAATTCATTCACTCCTTTGTCGTCGGTGTTCAAAAATAGGCAAACATATAACTATTAGCCTTAACGTCCTAAAATCCTTTATTTTTTCGACAATTATTCCCAATCTCCGACAAGTCGACCGGTCTAGAATAGTGATTGCAGGGTCTTCGGTAGGAGTCCGGGTAACATGAATAGGTACCTTTAGAAGCCGCGTGATTGCGGCTTTTTTGCTTTGCTCGATAAGCAGCCGGAAAGGGCTCGGCAGTTTCCGGTGCCGAAAGTCCAAAAATCATAAAGAAAATACAATTTTTATCGCGAGCGAATTCCGCAACCTCCGCGTGGCGCCGGATTGTTATAGATTCCGCCGAAATGTCCATGTTTTCCGAGGAAAGCCTTTTCTATAATGAGTCCATAAAGAGGCGAAATGGCTGCAATAACGGCAGGTTAGAGCACGTAACCGCGACAAGGGACTGCCTATCGAGAGGCGTCCCTTTTCCACGAAAGAGAAGGTGGTTGCCCAATGAACGTAACGTCCAACGCCATAATCGCGGATTTAGAAAAGCTGCGTTTCCAGTACGTGTCGGAGCTGTCGGTTTACACGGAGTCGCTCGTGGACGGCAGGCTGCTGGTTTCGGGATTTCAAGATAACGGCATCACCATTTACGAATTAAGCGATCTAAAGGATAAGCCGGCTTTCGATCTCGTCGTGGACGGCGAATCCATCTACTACGGCTGGGAATTCGCGGGCTTCGTCTCGGACGAGGACGCGACCGGCAACGCGCGCGGAACGCTGACGTTGAGAAATACGATAAAGCCGCTGCTTCTGAACATAACGACGGGCTGCTGCGGATTCGGCTTCTTCACGAGATCGATGGAAATCGCGAATCTCTCGGAGGATGCGACGCTAGGACTTACGAGCATGGTTCCTTTTAAGGGATGCATATGGAACGTGAGCGACAACTTGGCGGATAACCTGCGAGACCATACGGTCTCTCCGTATTCGGTGGGAAGATTCAAAGACTTGTATTGGTCGCACGAGGGCAATTTCGATTGGCAGGATATCCCCTTGAACACCGGCGTCTTCTTCCAGTCGACGTTCGGCATGAGCGGGCACAGCAATCCGTTCTTCATCCTTCGAAACAACATCAACGGCGGCTACTTCGTGTGCCAGATGGGCTGGTCCTCCAATTGGAAAACGGCCTTCTTCGCGGATTACTTCAACGACGGCCGGCTGCCCATGAAAGTGAACTTGAATTTCGAGATCATGCCGGTTACGCCGGCCCCGGCCAGACTGATCGCGCCGGGCGAATCGGTTCAAGCGCCCGTCGTGCACTTCGGCATGAGCCATGTCGACTTGGACACGGCGGTCCAGAACCTCCATTCGCACCTGCGAAAGTCCGTCCTGCGCACGGCCGGCGACGGCCTGCAGCCGGTCATCTATAACCAGGCCGGGTATATGCAGCCGGGCTATAAGCAGCCGCAGATGAGCGAGGTAGGGCTGAAGCGGGAGGCGGATATCGCGGCGGCGCTCGGAGCCGAGCTTCTGATGGTGGATGCGGGCTGGTACGGGAATAACGGACAGGATGGCGCGGATTGGGGCAATACGACAGGAGATTGGCATCCCGCGGAAGGCCTCCCGAACGATCTGTTCCCTGTCTTCGACTACGCGCGCTCCAAAGGCCTGAAGGTCGGATTGTGGGTAGAAGCGGAAACCGCCGGCTCCAAATCGAAGCTCGCGGAGGATCACCCGGACTGGTTCCTTCATAAGTACGGCAGCAAGTTCGAACGCGTCCTCGACCTGGCGAAACCGGAGGTCAAGGCTTTCGTGGAGTCGGAAATCATCCGTCTCGTGGAGAAGTACGATCTGGATATGTTCCGCTTGGATTACAACTCCAGCTCCAACGACGGAGGGTTTAACCGGCGGGACGGCAGGAACGAGAATACGCATTGGAGGCACGTAGAAGCGGTTTACGACATTTTCGAGCGCGTGGGCAAGCGGTTTCCGAACCTGCAGCTGGAGAACTGCGCAAGCGGGGGAGGGCGGACGGATATCGGCATCGTCAGCCGGTTCACGACGACCTGGGTGTCCGATTGGTTCAAGATGCCGCGGACGGTTCGGATCCTGAACGGCATGAGCATGGCGCTGCCGCCCGAATATATCAACCGGTCGACGGGCATCGAAAGCGCGTATGCCGGAAATCTCGATACCCAATTGCACGCGATCGTCATGGGGCATCCGACCTTGTTCGGCATCGCGCCAACGCTGGAGAATGCCAATCCGGCCATTATGAAGACGACTCGCAAATATATCGAGATCTACAAATCGTTTATCCGAACCTTTCATCGGACGGCGAAGGTTTATCATCATACGCCTGTCATACCCGGAGCGGACGGCAGCGGATGGGCCGCGCTGGAGTACGTATCGGAGGAGCGCAGCAAAGCCGTCGCGGCGGTATTCCGGCTCGTCAACGCGGAAGAAAATGCGTATACGATCAAGTTCAAGGGACTTAAGAAGAATGCCTCCTACCGGGTACGAATCGAGCCGGAAGGCAGCGAGTTCTCGCTCGGCGGCTATTCCTTGTCGAGAGAAGGGCTTGAGATCCAGCTGGATACGGCGTTGACTTCGCAGCTGATCCTGCTGACGGAAGAGGGTTCGCCATGAAGCCGAGCCGCACGGAAATTCGTTTGAGCGATACGGCGTTTCCATGCAGGATCGTCGAACCGGTGCCTCATCAGGTGGTGCAACGAGACGAACGGAACGAAGCCGTCATTCCGATCAAGCTGGAACTGGCGGGCGTTCTTCCGGCAGGTTCGGAGCTTTGTGCGGAAGCCCGATTCAACGGAACAAATTCCGTCGGCCCATGGACCCCTCTGGGCCCTGCAGAGAACCATGCAATTACGGGCGTTTTGGCAAACGTGCCCGTAGGAGAACACAGCGTAGAAATCAGAATCCGATCGGGAACGGCCGATTCCGATGATTCCCGTACGGCGTTCGGTTCCGTCTCGCCGGTATTCGCGGGAGATCTCTGGATACTGGCCGGTCAATCGAATATGGACGGCGTAGGCAAGCTCGGAGAAATTCAGCAGCCGGAGGCCGGAATCAGCTGCTTCTACTTAGGCGATCGCTGGGATGTCGCGACCGATCCGCTCTGCTGGCTGCTGGAATCGGTCGACCCCGTCAATCGAGAGGTGTCGGATGCCGAGCTTGCGCAAGCGATTGTCGAACAAAGGCAATTTCGCCAGCATGGAGCGGGCTTAGGCATTCCGTTTGCGAAGGAAGTGAGACAACAGGTCCAAGTGCCGATCGGCCTCATCGTATGCTCCCATTCCGGAACGAGCATGGCGCATTGGGATTACCGGCTTGCGGACAAGGGTGGCGATTCCTTCTATGGGGCAATGCTTCGCCGGATTAACAAGCTTGGCGGTAAGGTCAAAGGAGTCCTGTGGTATCAGGGAGAGAGCGATACAGGCACGGTGACCGCTCCTCTGTATTACGATGCGATGGTTTCCTGGGTAGCTGCTTTGCGCCAAGACCTGAACGACCCGCTGCTACCGTTCATCTACGCGCAGCTTTCCGTGTTTCATGTCCTCGAGCCCGATACGCGATGGCCGGATCCCGCTTTGTGGAACCGCGTGCAAGACGATCAGCTGGCGCTGGAGCAAGCTATTGCCCATTCGGCCATGGTTCCGACGATAGACGCCGGTTTGGCGGACATTATCCATCTGGATACGGAATCGCTTCGGATCGTCGGACGAAGAATGGCCTGGCAGGCGCTGCGGATCGCCTACGGAATGCAGGTGGCGGAGAAAGGGCCGCGTCCGGCCGGATTTCGCTGGAACGAGGCGCGTACGGAGCTGACGATCGACCTGTCCGGCATCAATGGCCGGCTGCAGGAGATCGGGCCATTATGCGGATTTCGGGTGGAGAGAGAGAAGCGGAGAATTCCGTTCGCGGCCGAACTGACGGAAGACCGCCAAGGCATCCACTTGCGTTTCGAGCAATCCGTGCCCGCCGACTGTCAGCTTTCCCACGGTGCAGGCTTCAACCCCGTCGTCAACGCGAAGGACGCGATGGGCATCCCGTTGGCCGTATTCGGACCGGTTTCCATATGAAAAGACTACTACGCGAAGGAGCAAACCAATGAAGCTGAATTACAGCATGGAACATCGGCCGCTGCTGGACGTCGACGCGCGCGATCGTCTGATCGGACTCATGAAGGACGCGGGAATACGGAAAGTGTGGATCGCCGGCTTCTTCTCCGGAAAAATGATCGATACGGCAGAGCTTATCGAAGCGAGAGCATTCGCGGAAAGACACGGACTCGAGGTCGGAGCGGTCACCATCCCGATCGGGCATCCCGGCAACGCGCTGAATCCGGACGATCCGGATCTCGAGCATCTGGAAATTCCGAAGCATTGGCACTATCGGATCGATAAATCGGGCGAGACCGTCTACTATTGCGGCGCGATCGATGCCAGCTTGATCGAAGACAACGCGCAGGCGGCCAGAAAGCTGAGGGAAGCCGGCTTCAAGGAAGTCTTCCTGGACGACGACTTGAGGAACGCCAACTTCGGTCCGGATATCGAAGGGTGCTACTGCGAGGCCTGCATCGCGGAATTCAACCGGATCTACGAGCGGCGGGCGACGAGGGAATCCTTGCGCGACGCGACGATCGATAAGCGGGACGCGGACTTGATGCTGGACTGGGTCGCGTTCCAATGCGGCAAGGTGACGGACGTCGTCGAAGCGACGGACATCGACGGGGTTCGGCCGGGGATCATGGTCATGCATTACGGCGATGAACGCCATGGCATCGACGTGCCTTCCATCCGCGCAAGAATTCCGGATACGATCTTCCGGGTCGGGGAGCTTCACTTCAACGACGGAACCTTCGGCAGCCCGAACGGGAAGGCGCAAGAAATGATGGGCATCGCCTACCACTTGAATTTCATGGCCGGCGCGGATGCGTACAGCGAATCGACGATATTCCCTCCGAGATCGCTCAAGCCGCACAATCTGGTCTATAAAGCGAAAATGGCGATTACGGCCGGGATCGAGAACGTGCTGTTCATGAGCGGGACGTGGCTGTTGGACGAAAGCTATTGGAACGCTTTGGCTGCCGCGCGGCCGGCGTTGGAAGCGCTCGACCAAGCTTGTTCGGATACCGTCCGGAGCTATCCGGTACATGTCGCCTATGGCACGAGCGGCGCGTATTCGGAAGCGTTCATCCCTACGACTTTGCCCGTGCTGGCGGGCTTGCCCGCAAAGCCCGTTCGCGCGGACCAAACCTGCGACGACGGAGAGCTGCTCTTGTTCTTCGGCGCGTACCGGTTAAGCGAGCAATGGCTGGCGAAGCTGCCTGCTTACAAGCAAGTGGTATTCGACCGGATAGCGGCGGAAGCAAACAAAGACATGCTTGAGCGCTTGGGACCATCCGCATCCCATATCGTCTTCTGGGACCGGGAGGCATCGTCGGCGAACGCTGCGGAAGGAACCGCGCAGCTTCGCGAATTGGTGAGCCGGAGCGGAGCAAGCTGGCAGTTCCCTTGGGTCGCCGAGGGTGAAAACATCGGGCTGACATGGCTTGCGGACAGCGGAAAAGCGGTGCTGTCCAATCTGGCGGAAACCGAATCGGAAGGCGTCGTGAATTGGTCGGGTACGCGGTATCCGGTCGTGCTTAAACCGTTGTCTTTCGCCGTCTTGGAACGATCCGGCGCCTACGTCGAATACGATTCGGAGGTCGCGCCCTGACATGACGAACGCAAACGCGCGAAATCAAATGTGGGAATGGACGGGATTCAATGCCATGGCGCCGCGCGAAGCCGAACGCGCCGACGTGGGTCCCGGTCAAGTCGAAGTGCGCATTCGGGCGATCGGCATCTGCGGCACCGACCTGCACATCATGAGCGGCCATGCGGAATTCGGCAAGCCGCCGCTGCCGCTCGGACATGAATTGGCAGGCGTCGTGGAGCGAGTCGGCGCGGGCGTTGCTTCCTGGCGGGCCGGCGACCGCGTATGCGTCGATCCGTTAACGGCTTGCGGCGCCTGCGAGGCGTGCTTAGCCGGGAACAAGCACCGCTGCCTCGATTCCGGAGAATTCGGTCTTCATTATCCCGGAGGCTGGCAGCGGTTCATGGTCGTTCCCGCGGCCAACCTCTACCTGCTGCCGGACGCGGTCGGCTTCGCGGAAGCGACCCAAGCGGAGACGCTGCATTGCTGCCTGGGCGGCATCGATAAGCTGGACGTGCGGATCGGCGATCAGGCGACCGTGGTGGGCGACGGCCCGACGGGCTTGTATTTCGTGCAGCTGTTGAAAGCGGCCGGCGCGGGCAAGGTCCGCATGATCGGCATGCGGGACTACCGGCTCCGGCTGGCGCGGGAGCTCGGCGCGGACGAAACGACGAACTTGCGCGATCCGGACGCGATCCCGCCCGCGTCGAACGCCCAAGACATCGTCATCGACGCGGCGGGAACGGAGACGTCGCTCGCGCAAAGCATCGATATCTTGAAAATAGGCGGCAGGCTGCTCCTGTTCGGACTCGCCGGCAAGCCCATAACGGTGGATATGCAAACCGTCGTTCTGAAGGAACTGAGCTTGCTTGGCTCGACCAACGCCCCGCATGTATGGCCCCGCGTCATTCAGATGCTGGCGGCCGGCCAGGCGAGGGTGAAACCGCTTCTTACGCATACCTATACGTTCGGCGAGATGGATAAAGCGATCGCTTTCGCTCGAAGCCAGACCGACGAAGCGATCAAAATCATCGTTTCCATAGACGACAATCAGGAGGAATCGCAATGAAAATTACGGCCGTTCGCACGAAACCGATCAAAATCCCGTTTTACAAAGGCGAAAAATGGTCGGGCGGCACGAGGTACAGCGCCCCATCGCTCATTATCCAGATCGAGACGGACGAAGGCTTGATCGGCGTCGGCGAATCGGTAGGGCCGACCATACCCGTTATTCAAACGGTGGTAGACAAGGAATTCGCCCCGTTCGTCGTCGGCCGCGATCCGATGGAGCTGGAATCCATCCTTCACCGGCTGGAGGAATACTGCGTCAATTGGAAGCAGATCGGCTACTACGGCATGGCGGGCATCGAGATGGCGCTGCTTGATTTGAGAGGGAAAATATTGAACACGCCGGCCTACAATTTGCTGGGCGGCAAAGTGAAATCGGACGTCGCGTTCGCCGGCTACATCTTCATCGATGCGCCGGAAGCCAACGCTGAAGAAGCCCGGAAATTCGCCGCGGCGGGGTATACCGAACTGAAGCTGAAGGTCGGAAGGGACATCGATCTGGATACGAAGCGAGTCAAGGCGGTGCGCGAAGCGGTAGGTCCGGCGATGAAGATCCGCATCGACGCGAACCAGAACTGGAGCGTTCCTACCGCCATCAAAGCGATCCGGGCGATGGAGAAATACGATCTGCAGATGGTCGAGCAGCCGACCCGTTACGACGACGTGGACGGCATGGCCGCCGTCGCGCGCGCGGTCGACGTGCCGATCATCGCCGACGAAGGCTGCGCCACTTACGAGGATGCGCTGCGGTTGATCGACAAGCGGGCATGCGCGTGCTTTCTCGTCTACCCGTCGGAAGCCGGCGGCATCTTGAAAGCGAAGCAAATCGTCGACCTGGCCAACCATGCCGGCATTTGGTGCGTTACGGGAAGCTGGGCCGAGACCGGCATCGGAACGCTCGGCAACGCGCATTTCGTCGCCTCCTCGCGAAACTTCCCGTTTGCGAACGACACGCATCTGAACTTCATGACCGGCGATCTGCTGCGCGAGCCATTGGCGTTCAACCAGGGCCGAATCGCGGTACCGGACCGGCCGGGCTTCGGCATCGACCTCGACGTGACGAAGCTGGAACGCTACGGCGCGAGCTTCGAACGGGAAATGGTGTTTTACGATCCGAAGGACCCGCAGTTCCAACCGCGGATCGGCCAAATATTATAGGCGGACAGCGGCAAGGAGGCCGATACCCATGTTACTGGCAAACAAAGTCGCGTTCATAACGGGAGCGGCGAGCGGAATCGGATTGGCGATCGCGCGGAAGTTCGCGGACGAAGGGGCGATCGTCGTCCTGGCCGACAGAAGAGGCGAAGCCGCGGCCGCTGCCGCGCGCGGCCTGGAAGAGGATGGCGCGGCCGCGGAGGGAATGGAGCTGGACGTCACGAACGAGACGCAGTTCGCGGATGCGATCGCGCGCGTGCTAGAGATACACGGACGTCTGGACGTTCTCGTGAATAACGCGGGCTTGCAGCATGTCTCGCCGATCGAGCAATTTCCGACGGAGCGATTCGAATACATGCTTCAGGTGATGGTTACCGGCGCGTTCATCGGCATCAAACACGCTTTTCCGATCATGAAGCGGCAGCGCCGGGGGCGCATTCTCAACATGGCTTCGATCAACGGCGTAGTCGGGTTCGCGGGCAAGGCGGCTTACAACAGCGCGAAGCACGGCTTGATCGGCTTGACGAAGGTCGCGGCGCTCGAAGGAGCCGAACACGGCATCACCGTCAACGCGCTATGCCCCGGTTACGTGGATACCCCGCTCGTGCGAGGGCAGCTCGAGGATTTGGCGCGCTCGCGCGGCGTACCGGTGGATAACGTGCTGGAAGAAGTCATCTATCCCCTCGTCCCGCAGCGAAGGCTGCTGGATGCGGAAGAGATCGCGGATTACGCGGCCATGACCGCGAGCGACAAGCTGCGCGGCGTGAACGGAGCGACGCTGATGATCGACGGAGGCTATACGGCCCAATAGGAGGTATTGGCAGCATGAATAAAGTAGCGCGTTCGGCCGAAGAGGCGATAGGGCACATTCCGGACGGAGCGACGATCGCGGTCGGCGGATTCGGTTTATGCGGCATACCGGAGAACTTGATCGCGGCGCTGCGGGAACGGGGAACGAGCGGACTTACGATCGTCAGCAACAATTGCGGCGTGGACGATTGGGGCCTCGGCCTGCTGCTGGCGAACCGGCAGATCAAGAAGATGATCGCTTCGTACGTCGGGGAGAACAAGGCGTTCGAGCGGCAATTCCTGAGCGGCGAGCTGGAAGTCGAGCTCGTCCCGCAAGGAACGCTGGCCGAACGGCTGCGCGCCGGCGGCGCCGGCCTCCCGGCGTTCTATACCCCTGCGGGGGTAGGCACGCCGGTGGCGGACGGCAAGGAGACGAGAACGTTCGACGGCCGCGCTTATTTGCTGGAACGGGGGATCAAGACCGATTTCGCGCTCGTGAAAGCATGGAAGGCGGATCCTTACGGCAACCTCGTCTATCGCCGCACTTCCCGCAACTTCAACCCGCTCGCCGCGGCAGCCGGCGGGATCACGATCGCGGAAGCCGAAGAGCTCGCGGACGTGGGCGAGCTGGATCCGGACGGGATCCATACGCCGGGCATCTACGTGCAGCACGTTCTGCGCGGCCGGCAGTACGAGAAACGGATCGAGCGCCTGACGACGCGGAGACCGGAGGAGGAACGCGTATGAGGGACAGCCGTTCGATCATCGTGTCGCGGGCGCTCGATGAGATCGAGCCGGGCATGCATATCAATCTCGGGATCGGGATGCCGACCTTGATCGCGAATGAAATTCCCGCCGATCGCGGCGTCATGCTCCAGTCCGAGAACGGCCTTCTCGGCATCGGACCTTATCCCGAAGAAGGGCGCGAGGACGCGGATCTCATCAATGCGGGCAAGGAAACGGTGACCGCCGTGCCCGGCGCCGCCTGCTTCGACAGCGCGGATTCGTTCGCGATGATCCGGGGCGGGCATGTCGACCTGGCGATTCTTGGAGGCATGGAGGTCGCGGAGAACGGAGATTTGGCCAACTGGATGATCCCGGGCAAGATGGTGAAAGGCATGGGCGGAGCGATGGATCTGGTCCACGGCGCGAAGCGGGTCGTCGTCATCATGGAACACGCGAACAAACAGGGAGATTCGAAGGTGAAGCGATCCTGCGCGCTTCCGCTGACGGGGCAGGGGGTCGTGCATCGGCTCATCACCGAGCTTGCGGTGTTCGATTTCCGGGATGGCGGAATGACGCTCGTCGAGCTGCAGCCCGGCGTTACGGCGGAAGAAGTGCGGGAGAAGACCGAAGCCCGTTACCGGGTATGCGACCGGCTGGGCGGGACCGACGGGGAGATGCGGGCATGAAGGAAGTCGTTATCGTCAGCGGCGTACGGACGGCGATCGGGAGCTTCCAGGGCAGCCTGGCATCCGTGCCCGCGACCGAATTGGGAGCGATCGTCATTCGTGAGGCGCTCTCGCGCGCCGGATTGCGCGACGGGCAGGTCGACGAGGTCATCATGGGGAACGTGCTTCAGGCGGGGCTCGGACAGAATCCGGCAAGGCAAGCCTGGATCCGGGCGGGATTCACGAACGAGGTTCCCGCCATGACGATCAATAAAGTGTGCGGATCCGGATTAAAGGCGGTCGTGCTCGGGACGCAGGCGATCCGGGCCGGCGATGCGGATATCGTCGTCGCAGGCGGCATGGAGAACATGAGCCGGGCGCCGTACGTGCTGAACGAAGCGCGCGCCGGACTTCGAATGGGCGATGCCCCCCTCGTCGACGCAATGCTCAGCGACGGTCTCCGGTGCGCGATCAACGACGTGCATATGGGCATCACGGCGGAGAACGTGGCCGCGCGTTACGGCGTCTCTCGCGAGGAACAAGACGCATACGCGGCGATGAGCCAGCAGCGAGCGGAACGGGCGATCGAGACAGGCGCGTTCCTGCGGGAAATCGTGCCGGTACGCGTTCCCCTGAAGAAAGACGAGCCGCTCGTCTTCGACAAGGATGAATATCCGCGTCCCGGCACGACGGCCGAATCGCTCGGCCGATTGAAACCCGCGTTCCGTCAGGACGGCACCGTGACGCCCGGCAACGCGTCCGGCATCAACGACGGGGCCGCGGCGCTCGTACTAATGTCCGCCGACAAAGCGGGCGAGCTCGGGATTCGGCCGCTCGCGACCGTACGCGGATACGCCAGCAGCGCTATCGATCCGTCGATTATGGGTATGGGCGCCCACGCGGCGACGAGCCGCCTGTTGTCTTCGGCCGGCATCGGTTCTCCGGCCGACATCGACCTGTTCGAGCTGAACGAAGCCTTCGCCGCGCAGGCGATCGCCGTCGCGAGAGCGCTCGGGGTCGACGAAGGGCGGCTGAACGTTAATGGTGGAGCGATCGCACTTGGGCATCCGATCGGCGCCAGCGGAGCGCGAATACTGGTCACGCTGCTGCATGAGCTGGAGCGAAGGGACGGACGTACTGGCGTTGCCGGCCTCTGCATCGGCGGAGGACAAGGAATCGCGATGATGATCGAGAGGAGAGGAGAACTACGATGAACGTATTGGCGATTTGCGCGCATCCCGACGACGCTGAAATCTGGTGCGGAGGGACATTGGCGAAATACGCGAACCGCGGGGACAAGGTAACGATCGCGATCGCGACCAACGGGGAAGTCGGCTCTGCGACCCATACCAAAGAGGAAATCGCCGAGATACGCAAGGGCGAGTCCATCGCGGCGGCCAAGGTGATCGGCGCGGACCTTCTATGGCTGGGTTACCGCGACGAGTTCTTCTTCGATTCGGAAGACGCGAGGCTTGCCTTCATCGAAGCCATGCGCGCCAGCCGGGCAGACGTCGTGCTGACGCACTGGCCGGAGGATCTCTACAATCCGGATCATACGATTACCGGCAGAATGGCCAACGACGTCGCGATCATGACGACCGTTCCCAACATCAAGACCGCCAGCCCGCCGCTGGCGAAAATTCCGATCGTTTATTTTATCGAGAGCGTCGCGGGTCTCGGCTTTCAACCGGAAGAATACGTCGACATCACGGACACGTTCGAAGCGAAGAAAGAAATGCTCGCCGAGCATAAGAGCCAAATCGGCGACTGGCTGCAAGATCAATACGGCTCCAACGCCATGGAGATGATCGAGATCACCTCCCGGTTCCGGGGGATTCAGTGCGGGGTTCTTTATGCGGAAGGCTTCATCAGAGCCAAAGCGTATCCTCGCAATATCGCGGGTTCATTGCTTCCGTGATCCAAACAAGCTATAGGCAAACGAAAGGGGGAGCTCCGATCCATGAAAGCACGCATGCAGACAATGCTGACCCACTTCGGCGAAGAGAACGTTCATGGTGCGGTTATTCCGCCTATTTTTCTGAATTCGACGTTCGTTCATGAGTCGTACGAAGCGTTTCAAGAGGGGAAAGGCCATTATTACTCGCGCGTAAGCAATCCGACGTTGGACGTACTGGAGAAGAAGCTCGCCGCGCTGGAACAGGGCGAAGCGGCGAAAGCGTTCGCCTCCGGAATGGCCGCGATATCCGCCGTGTTGTTCCATTTCTTGAAGCAGGGCGATCATGCGATCTGCAGCACGCCGGCCTACGGCGGAACGTTCGGGATTCTGGGTTCCTATATGCACAAGTTCGGCATAGCGGCCGACTTCGTCGATTTCCGGGATACGGAGCGCGTACGCGCCGCGATAAAGCCGAATACCCGGTTGATCGTCTGCGAGTCGTATTCGACCTTCTTCATGGACGTATTCGATCTCGAAGCCATCGTAAGCCTGGCAAAGGAACATGGGCTGCGAACGGTGATCGACAATACATGCGCCACGCCCGCGAATTTGCGCCCGCTGGAATGGGGATTCGACGTGGTCGTCCATTCCGCGTCCAAGTACCTCGGCGGCCACAGCGACGTGATTGCCGGGGCCGTGATCGCGTCCCGCGAGATCATCGATCGCATCGTTCAGGTCGAGTACGGCATATTCGGCGGCGCGTTAGGCCCGTTCGAGGCGTGGCTCGTGACGCGCGGCCTGAAAACGTTCGGACTCCGGATGAAGCAGCATGCCGATTCTGCGATGCAGATCGCGAGGATGCTGGAGGCAAGCGACAAGGTGGCGAAAGTGAATTTTCCGTTCCTGCCGGGCCACGGGCAGCATGCAATGACCAGCAAGCAATTCGACCAGCCGTCGGGCTTGTTGAGCTTCGAGCTTCACGGAGGGAAGGATGCCGCCGCCCGGGTGATCAATCGCTTGCGGTACTTCAAGATCGGCGTGAGCTGGGGAGGCTTCGAAAGCCTCGCGTATTCGCCGGGCATGAGCGGCGGACATGACCAATTTGCCGGGACGGAGTATGAGCCGCGGCTGGATCGGCTGATCCGGATTTCCGTCGGACTCGAGGATACGGCCGATCTCATCGAGGATTTGCAAACGGCATTGGAGGCAGCGGAATGAGCGGCACGCGCATGGACGATTATCGCAAGATGCTGCTGAACCCTTCCGTCGAAGCGAAGGGCTTTACGCGCTGGTGGTGGTACGGCGCGGCGGTGACTCGCGAGCAGATCAGCCGCGAGCTTGCGCATATGCAGGAAGCGGGGCTGGGCGGCGTCGAGATCCAGATCACCTATCCGCTGCAGGAGGATTCCGAAGCGGACGGCATTCGCAATCGCGCGTACTATTCGCCTGAATTCTTCGACATGGTGGACCACGCGCTGACGGAAGCCGAGCGGCTGGGGCTGTTCGTCGACTTGACGCTGTGCTCGGGCTGGCCGTTCGGAGGCCCGTTCGTTCCTTACGACATGGCGCCCGACATTCTCATCCCTTATCAGATCGACCTCGTCGGTCCAACGGAATACGAGATGGACTTCACGACGATCCTGCCGGGCAATCCCAGCCATGCCGTCATGGGCAAGTTCGAGAACGGAGCGATCGTGCAAGGCACGTTGACGGATCTGACGGAATATCTGGACGCGACCTGGCTTCACGGCTGGCCTTGGGGCCACAAGCTGAACAAGGTGAGCGTTCCGGAAGGCCATTGGAAAATCTATATCTTCATCACGAACATGTATAAGCAGCAGGTCGGCATCCCGGCGCCGGGCATGGAAGGCTACGCCATCGACCATTGCCGCAAAGACGTCTCGGATTTTTACTTCGCGCAATTCGGAGACCCGCTGATCGAGAAGCTGGGCAAAGGCCGCGTCCGCGCGTTCTTCTGCGACTCGATCGAGCTGGGCGGCAACAACTGGACGAAGATCCTGCCGGCGGAATTCCTGGCGCGCAGAGGGTACGACTTGACGCCCTTCATGCCGGCGCTATGGGGCAATATCGGCGAAGCGACGGGGGACATCCGCTACGATTATTACCGCACGTTCTCGGAGCTGACGATCGAGAACTTCTTCCGCAACTTCACCGACTGGAGCCATTCGCGCGGATCGAAAACCCGCATCCAGGCGCACGGCACGTGGGGCGATATCTTGCAGGCGTACGCCGCGGCGGATTATCCCGAAGGCGAAACGTTCGGCGCGAACGACAAGTACGAGGTGAACGCGGTCCATCGGCGGCTCGCTTCGTCCGCTGGCCATGTATACGGGCGCAAAGTCATCACGAACGAGACGTTCACTTGGCTGCGCACGCCGCGATTCACGGAGACGCTGGAAATGATGAAAGCGGCGGTCGACGCCGTATTCCTCGACGGCATCAACCAAATCGCGAACCACGGCTATTCCTATTCGCCGGAATCGGCGGGGAAACCGGGCTGGGCTTTCTACGCGTCCTCCTTCATCTCGCACAACAACACGTGGTGGGAATACTATCCGATCCTGTCCGCCTACATTCATTCGGCGTCCGCGTTCCTGCAGGCCGGCGACAGTTATGCGGAGACCGCCATCTACTTGCCGCAGGCCGACGTCTGGTCTTCCACGCCCCTCGCGGAGCTGCATATGGCGATGAAGCTGGAGGAGCATATCGGCAAGCCATTGGTCGACCGGGTGCAAAAGGCCGGCTACGCGTTCGACTTCCTGAACGACGAAGCCGTGACAGCGTTGTCCCGCCTGACGGATCAGGGGATGGAGATCGGCGCGAACCGGTACCGGACGATCATTCTGCCGAAGGTCGCCCGGATGCCGCTGGAAACGGCGGACCGGCTGAAGGCGTTCGTGCTCGAAGGCGGCACGTTAATCGTCGTCGGGGATCGTCCGCGGTCGGTGCCGGGTTATGTCGGACGGGAAGCGAACAACAAGAACCTGCGGCAGCTGATGGACGATCTGCTGGGCGGCCGTGCCGGGGAATGGAATCCGGTCGGCAAAGGAAAAACGATCCGAGTCGCGGACGAAGACGGGTTGATAGCGCGTATGCGCGAGTCGCAGGTTCCCGTCGTCGCGATCGAATCGATCGGCGAAGAAGGCGATCCGGAACCGGCCGCGCAAACGATCGGCTACGTCCACCGGATCTTTGATAACGGGCATCTTTATTTCGTCTCGAACGTGTCCGGGGAAGCGAGACTGGCGCGGATAACGTTCAAATACGGCGGCCGTTCCGCGGTCGTGCTGGATCCGATGACGCGCGAAACCGTTCGTTTCGTTCATCGCGGCGCGACGGTCGTCGAGCTCGCGTTCGAACCGTTCCAATCGTTCGTCGTCATCTTCGACGACGACCTTCCGGAGACGGCCGGAGAGGCTTCGATGCTGCGGGCGACGGCGGAGCACGCACAAGTGCTGCAGGACATCTCGCGGGATTGGACGCTGCGGATACCGGAGGCGGGCTTCGAACGCGAGTTGGCGCGGCTTGAAACCTGGGAACGCTTCGAGGAGACGAGATATTACTGCGGCCATGCCTATTACGAGAAGACGATCGTCCTCCCGGAGATTCCGCCGGCAAGCAGGATCTGGCTCGAGCTCGAAGGCGTGCGCGAAGTGGCGGAAGCATTCGTGAACGGCGAGAGCGCCGGCGTTCTCTGGAAGGCTCCGAGGCGCCTGGACATCACGGACCGGCTGCGCGAGGGAGAGAACGCGCTGCGCATCAAGGTCGTCAATCTCTGGATCAACCATATGCTGTCTCCGGACTTGGCAGAGCCGAAGCCGGCGTCTCCCGTCTCGGAGAACTGGCCGTATTTCACGGAGAGAATCCGGCAGATTCGCGACAGACGACTGTACGGACATAAGGAAAGACAGCAGGTCGAGTCGCCGCAGCCTTCCGGATTATCCGGAAAAGCCGTGTTGACCATCACAAGCGGGAGGATTGAAACGCAATGAAAGCTTACGAATTAAAAACGGACCAGACCTTCCAGCCGCTGGGGATCATCACGCAGCAGCCGCTGTTCGGATGGAAGCTGGACGCATCCGAGCGGGCGCAGCGGCAGACGGGCTATCGCATCCTCGTCGACACGGACGCCGAGCGATTGGCGCAAGCGGCCGGGAGCGTCTGGGACAGCGGGAAAGTCGCTTCGGACGAAACGCTGCAGATCCGCTACGCGGGAAAGCGTCTGGCGTCCGGCCAACGCTATTATTGGAAAGTCATGGTCTGGGACGGGAGCGGCGCTGCTTCGGAATGGAGCGCCGCCGCTTGGTTCGAGACGGGGCTGCTGCTGCCCGAAGAATGGCAGGGGAAGTGGATCGGCGGCAATTCGGACTATAACCCGCTCGAGGGCTGCAAGTGGATCTGGCATTCGCTGCCTGCCCGGGCGGACGCGACCGTCGTCTTCCGCCGCACGTTCGGCCTCCCGTCGCATAAGGCGATTCGGCAGGCGATCTTCCACGGGACTTGCGGCGGTCCATTCACGCTGTTCGTCAACGGCAGCACGATCGCCAAGCAGAATGCCAGATGGAAGCAGGATTGGACTTCTCCCTTCACCTATATCGACTTCACGTCCAAGCTGGGCGAAGGGGATAACGCGCTGACCTGCGAAGCCGCGATCGCGGACGGCGAACAGGCGGGCTTCATCGCCGCATTCGAACTCCACTACGAGGACGGATCGATCGAGCTCATCTCGACCGATTCCGATTGGCAAGCGTCCTGCAAGGGCGCGGACGACGGCGAATGGCAGCCGGCGAACGTGATCGCGGAGTACGGCGACGCGCCGTGGGGGCGGATCAAGCGAAGAGGTCCGGCTCCGCTGCTCCGCAAGGAATTCGACGTCGAGAAGCCGGTCAAGACGGCTCGCCTTCACATCTGCTGCCTCGGCTATTTCGAACTGAGCCTGAACGGATACCGCCTCGGCGACGGACTGCTTCAGCCGGATTATACGCAATTTCCGAAGCGGACGTACGCGCTGACGTTCGAGGGCGAGGCTTACCTCGCGGAAGGATGCAACTGCATCGGGGTCGAGCTGGGACGCGGGCATTATGCCTACCAGAAAGATTGGATCGGCGACGTGCTGAGCAAGCCGGAACCGAGCACGGGCACGATCGAGCCGAAATTCCGTCTTCAGCTGCAGCTCGACTACGCGGACGGAACGAGCGGCACGATCGTGAGCGACGAAACGTGGCGGACGGCGGACGGCCCGACCCGGGACGACAATATCTGGTACGGCGACAAGTACGATGCCCGCTTCGAGCAGAGCGGCTGGGACACGGCCGGATTCGCGAGCGACCACTGGGCGCCTGTCAACCTCATGACGCCCGGCGAAGGCGCGATCGAGGCTGCTTTCGTCCCGCCGATCCGCGTCGTGGAGACGGTCCCGTTCGTTCCGATCGGGAAGCCGAAGCCGAACGTCTACGTGTACGATTGCGGCAAAGTAACGGCCGGCTGGGCGAGGCTGACGTTGACCGCCGCACGCGGAACGAGCGTGAAGCTGATCTACGACGAGCGGCTGCGCGAAGACGGCACCTTGGATATTTGGAAGCGCGGCTACGATCATCAATTTTGGGAGAACGCGCAGGAGGACGTCTACGTCTGCAAAGGCGGAGGCGAGGAGAGCTGGGAACCGAAGTTCAGCTACAAAGGGTTTCGTTATATCCAGATCGAGAGCTCGTGCGACATCGATCTGCTGAAGCTGGAAGCGCTGGTGTTCCACAACGACGTCGACGCGATCGGCAGCTTCGAATGCTCGAATCCGCTGTTCAACCGGATCCACCGCGCCATGGTCGATACGATGCTGAACAACTTCCACAGCATTCCGACCGACACGCCGTACCACGAGAAGAGAGGCTGGCTGGGGGACGCCCAGGCGATCGCCGAATGCGCGACGATGAACCTGGACCTGACGGCGTTCTTCTCCAAATGGGTGCAGGACATCGCGGATTCGCAGGATGAGGACGGAGCGGTCTGCCACACGGCGCCGGGCCCGTTTCTGTACATGACGCCTTCGCCGGCGTGGATGTCGGCATTCATCATCATCCCGTGGACGTTATACGAGTACTACGGAGACCGGGAGACGCTGCGCAAGCACTACGCGGGCATGAAGCGGTACTTGCAATACGAATGGAAACGCTTGGTCGACGGCACGAGCACGGACGAGAGCTACGCCGATTGGGCGGTGCCGGGACCGTTCATCGGTCCGGAAGGCGGCGATCTGCTCGCGACCGCCTACGTGTTCCATTCCTGCACGTTGATGGCGAGAATCGCCGAGGTGCTGGGAGAGGAAGCGGACGCAGCGGAATACCTGGCGGCCGAAGAGCGGCTGAAGATCGCTTTGAACGGAAAATTCTACGATGCCGAGCGGCATGTCTACCGCACGCCGATCGAAGTGGGCTACCGGCAGACGTCGAACGTGCTCCCGGTCGCCTTCGGCGCGGCGCCGGCAGCCGATGTTCCACGCGTGACGGCGAATTTGGCGGAGGACATCCGGACGCGGACGAACGGACATTTGGACACGGGCTGCTTCGGCACGAAGTTCCTGGCGCCTGCGTTGACGGAACACGGTCATGGCGAACTCGCTTACGAGCTCGCGAACAAGACGACGTACCCGAGCTGGGGCTACTGCCTGGCCGTCGGCGGCACGTCGTTCTGGGAAGCGTGGGAAGAGGAAACGCGTTCCTACGACCACTACTTTCTCGGCACGATCGACGATTGGTTCTACAAGCATCTAGCGGGCATTCGTACCGGCTCGAACGGGTACCGAACGAGCATCATCAAGCCCTGCGTGCTCGGCGACCTGACCCGCGTCAGCGGCATGATCGAGACCGTCCGGGGCCGAATCGGCTCGACATGGGAGAAGACGGCCGGAGGCATCGCGCATACGGTAACAATCCCGGCGAATACGACGGCGACGGTGTACGTGCCGAAGACCGGAGACGGCCCGCTTAGCGAAAGCGGAGTGCCGGCCGGGCAGGCGGAGGGCATCTTCTCGCTTGCGGAGGAACACGATTACTGGAAAATCGAAGCCGGCTCGGGCACGTACCGGTTCGAAACGGCGAATTAGCGGAGGCGCTGCATGTCGGATCGTTCGGTTGTATTCCAGCTGCTCGGCGTCACCTTGCTGTGGGGCGGCAATTACGTCGCCAGCGCTTATCTGCTGACGGCATTCTCGCCGATCCTGCTCGCGTTCGCGCGATTAACGGTCACCTGCCTGCTGCTGATAGGCGTAAGCCTGCGGGGCGGAGGGATCGCCAAGCCGAACCGGCAGGAATGGGTGCTGCTTATCCTGATCGGCGTTACGAGCTCGCTGCTGTACCAGATTTTCTACTTCGTCGGCCTCGCGCGCACGAGCGCGGGCAACGCGGCGCTTATCATCGCGCTGTCTCCCGTGGCCACGGCTTTCCTCGCGCGCGCCATCCTGAAGGAGAGGCTGACGGCCTTCAAGCTGACCGGCGCGCTGGTCGCGCTGGCCGGCGTCGCGATTATCGTCTTGAACGGCGGCCGCGTGACGGACGCCTCGAGCGGGGACCTCTTCATCCTGCTCGCCATGACGATGCTGGCCTCGAGCGTGCTGCTGATCCGCAAGGCGACGATGACGATGAAGTCCCGGGACGTGACGCTGTATTCCACGATCATCGGGACGCTGCTGATGATCCCGGCGGCAGGAGCCGAACGGCTGCAAGGCCATATGTATTACAGCGGGCAACCCTATCCGTGGGCGCTTCTGATCGTCATGGCGCTGTTCGCCCAAGGGATGGCCGGGCTCTGGTGGAACCATGGCATCTCCAAGGTCGGCGCCTCGGCGAGCGCGATGTACATGAACATCCCGCCGTTCGTCGCCATCCTGGTCGCCTACGCCGTCCTGGGCGAACCGATCCGGCTCGCGCAAATCGCGGGCGGCGCGCTCATCGTCGCGGGCGTCACGGTATCGAACGCCAAAGCCAAGAAAACATCGAATCGAGGGGATTACGTTCCATGGCGCCGAATTTGAAGCTGGGCATCAACATGGGCTTCGCGAACAACAAGTATCCCGAGCCCAAGGTCTGGACCCGCATCGTCGCGGAGGAGATGGGGCTCCGGTACGTGCAGTTCGTCGCGGACCTGCTTAACGTCTACCTGCCCGAAGACATCGTCGAAGAACAGACGGAAGAGATCATCAAGTACGCGGATCGATACAAGCTGTCGATCACGAGCAGCTTCCTGAGCTCGTATACGCGGGTCAATCATTTCATGCATCCGGACGCGAAACACCGCAAAGCCTGGTTGGACTGGTTCAAGAGGTTCGCGGCGATCTCCGCGCGGATGGGGGCCAAGATGACCGGCGGCCATCCCGGCATTCTGACCTTCGCGGACTACGACGATCCGGTCCGCCGGGAAGAGAGGACCGCCGAGGGCATTCGGCACTGGCAGGAGCTCAGTTGGTTCTGCCGCGATCTCGGCATGACGTGCATGATTATCGAGCCGATGTCCGTCCCGCGGGAATTCGCCAACACGGTCGAGGATACGCGGGATCTGCTCGCCAGGCTGAACGACGGAGCGGGCCTTCCGTTCAAGCTGTGCCTGGATCCCGGCCATGCCCCGCACCCGCAGGATCGCGATCCGTACCGCTGGATCCGGGAGCTCGGCAGCGAGTCGCCGATCATCCATCTGCAGCAGACGGAAGCCGGACACAGCCGGCATTGGCCGTTCACGAAGCCGTATAACGACATCGGCATCATTCATGCGGACAAAGTCATCGAAGCCATCGAAGCGTCCGGCGCGGCGGAGGCGGAGCTGATCTTCGAGATTTATCACCGCGAGGCATGGTCGTCGGAGTTCAGCATCATTCCCGATCATCGGGAATCCGTCGACTATTGGCGACGGTACGTGAAGCACTAGGCTGACAGGAGGAAGGAGGCGGCGATAATGACGCTGACCGGCAAGGAAGCGGAGGCGGCTTGCGACGTGATGGTGTGCGGCCATATCTCGATCGACGTCATTCCGAGGTTCCGTACGGGCTCGGACTCCAGTGCGGACCCGCATGAATCCGGCGCCGCGAGGTTGACCCCGGGCGGCCTGATCGAGACGGACGCCGCGGAGTTCAGCACCGGCGGCGCGGTCTCGAACACCGGCATCGCGCTCCATAAGCTCGGGGCGAAGGTGCGACTCGTCGGGAAAGTAAGCGACGACTTCTTCGGCAGCTTAACGCTGCGCCTGCTCAGCGAAATCCATCCGGCGTTCGCGGAGAGCATCGCCCAGGCGGCCGGAGAAACGAGCTCGTACACGATCGTCGTCAATCCTCCGGGAACCGACCGGATATTCCTTCATTGCCCCGGGACGAACGACACGTTCGCCGGGCAGGATATCGACTGGGAACGAAGCGCCGGCACGCGCCATTTTCACTTCGGCTATCCGCCGCTGATGAAGGGGATGTACGCCGACGGCGGCGAACGGCTGGCCGGCATTCTGCGGGCCGCGCGGCAGCAGGGCATGACCGTCTCGCTGGACATGGCGATGCCGGGCAGGGGAACGGCCGCTTATGCAGCCGATTGGACCGGCATTCTGTCCAGGGCGCTGCCTTTCGTCGACATCTTCATGCCCAGTCTGGAAGAGATGCTCATGATGATCGGGCGGGAAAGTTACGAGCATCTCGCCGGCGGAAGCGATGACCTATGCGAGAATGTCTCCACGGAGACGATCCGGGAGCTTGCCGAACGGCTTCTCGCGATGGGCTGCGGCATGGTCGTGCTGAAGCTCGGCGCAGCCGGGCTCTACCTGCGCAGCTCGGAGCGGTTCTGCGGCATCGGGGAGGAATGGCGCAGCCGGGAATTATGGTCGCCCTGCTTCCGCACCCGCGTCGAAGGGACGACCGGCGCGGGCGATTGCACGATCGCCGGGTTCTTGAAGGGCTTCCTGCTGGCGCTCGGACCGGAGGAAACGATGACCGCCGCGGTGGCGGTCGGCGCGTTCAGCGTCGAGCAGCTCGGCGCGACGGGCGGCATCCCGTCTTGGGAGAAGGTGCAGGCCCGAATCGATTCGGGATGGGATCGGCTTCCGACGAAAAGGCAGCTTCCCGATTGGCGTTGGCTGGAACGTGCCGGCGTATGGGCCGGACCGGCCGACCCGATAGGAGCGGACAGCGACGAATAAGAGGGGGAAACAATCGATGGCACGCAAAACAAGAGGACGTACGACGCTGGGCGTCATCGTCGGGAACCGGGGGTTTTTCCCCGGACATCTGTGCGAGACGGGACGCGCGGAGATCGTCCGCATCCTGGAGGAGGAAGGCATTGACGCCGTCCTCCTGGACGTCGGCGCGACCAAGCACGGCGCGGTCATGACGCTGGACGACGCCAAATTATGCGGCAATCTGTTCAAGGCGAACCGCGACCGAATCGACGGCATCCTGGTCACGCTGCCGAATTTCGGGGACGAGAAGGCCGTCGCGAATACGATCCGGTACTCCGGCCTGGACGTACCCGTGCTCGTGCACGCCTTCGCCGACGATATCGGGAAGATGGGCATCCAGGACAGGAGGGACAGCTTCTGCGGCAAAATGTCCGTCTGCAATAACCTCAAGCAATACGGCATTCCGTTCACGTTAACGACGCTGCATACGGTGAAGCCGGACAGCGCGGGCTTCCGCGCGGACCTGCAGCGCTTCGCCGCAACCTGCCGCGTCGTCAAGTCGCTGCGCGGCGCCCGTCTCGGTTCGATCGGGGCCCGCCCCGCTTCGTTCAATACGGTGCGCTACAGCGAGAAGCTGCTGGAACGCTCGGGGATCACGATCGAGACGCTCGATCTGTCCGAAGTGTTCGGACGCGCGAACAAGCGCAAGGAGGGCGATCCGGAGGTACGGCGCAAGCTGGAAGAGATCGCGGCTTACGTCAACGTGAAGGGATTCCCGAAGGACAATTTGGTCCGCATGGCGTCGCTCGGCGTCGTCGTCGAAGAGTGGATGGACGACAACGATCTATCCGGGACGGCGCTCCAATGCTGGACGTCGATGGAAGAGTACTTCGGCATCGTGCCCTGCACGGTCATGAGCATGCTGAGCAGCAGCCTCATCCCGAGCGCCTGCGAAGTCGACATCACCGGACTCGTCGGCATGTACGCCCTACAGGAAGCCTCGGGCAGACCGAGCGCGCTGCTCGATTGGAACAACAACTACGGGGACGATCCGGACAAAGGCGTCGTCTTCCACTGCAGCAATTTGCCGAAGGAAGTTTTCGAAGAGATTCATATGGACTACCACGAGATTCTGTCGGGCACGGTCGGACGGGAGAATACGCTCGGCACGATCCAGGGCCGCATCAAGGCGAGCCCGTTCACGTACTGCAGCATCGCGACCGACGATTTGAACGGCGGCATCGCGGCGTATACCGGAGAGGGGATCTTCACCCGCGATCCGCTGCTGACGTTCGGAGGCTACGGCGTCGTGCAGGTTCCGAAGTTCCAGAAGCTGCTGCGCTATATTTGCGAGAACGGATTCGAGCACCACGTTTCTTCCAATATGTCGAAGGTGGCCGACTCGATCGAAGAAGCGCTCGGGAAATATATGGGCTGGAAAACGCACCGCCACGGGGAGTCCGAAGACTATGAATAAAGCGAGCATGATCGTGGACAAGGAATTCGTCATCGGCACCGTCGATCCGAGGCTGTACGGCTCGTTCATCGAGCATGTCGGCCGGGCCGTTTACGGCGGCATCTACGAGCCGGGCCATCCGGAGGCGGACGAACGGGGCTTCCGCCGGGACGTGATTGCGCTCGTCCGGGAACTTCGCGTCCCGATCGTCCGCTATCCCGGCGGCAACTTCGTATCGGGGTACGAGTGGGAGGATGGGGTCGGCCCCGCCGCTGCGCGCAAGCGGAGGCTCGACTTGGCATGGGCGGCCGTGGAGACGAACGAAGTCGGCACGAACGAGTTCGCGTCATGGGCGGAGAAGGTCGGCGCGGAAGTCATGATGGCCGTTAACCTCGGCACGCGCGGGCCGGCGGATGCCCGGAATTTAATCGAGTATTGCAACCATCCCGGGGGTACGTATTGGAGCGATCTGCGCCGATCGCACGGCTACGAGGCGCCTCACAAGTTCAAGACATGGTGCTTGGGCAACGAGATGGACGGACCGTGGCAGATCGGGGGCAAAACGGCGGACGAATACGGGCGCGCGGCGGTGGAAACGGCCAAGCTGATGAAGTGGGTCGATCCTTCGATCGAGCTGGTTGCCTGCGGCAGTTCGATGCGCGACATGCCGACGTTCGGCCAATGGGAAGATACCGTGCTGGACCATACGTACGACCAGGTCGATTACTTGTCGCTTCATGCGTACTACGGCAACCGCAAGGACGATACGGCCAGTTTCGTCGCGAAGACGCTCGAGATGGACGATTACATTCATTCCGTCATCGCCGTCTGCGATTACGCCAAGGCCAAGAAGCGCAGCAAGAAGACCATGATGCTGTCGTTCGACGAATGGAACGTCTGGTATCACAGCGCGGATGCCGACCGGCAGATCGAGCGATGGACGATCGCGCCTCCGCGGATCGAGGACGCGTATACGCTGGAAGACGCGATCGTGGTCGGCTGCATGATCATATCTTTGCTGAAGCGCGCGGACCGCATTCGGATGGCCTGCATCGCGCAGCTGGTGAACGTGATCGCGCCGATCATGACCGCGAACGGTGGAGATGCGTGGCGGCAGACGATTTTTTACCCGTACATGCATGCCTCGCTGTATGGCCGCGGAGTCTCGCTCAAGCCGATCATCCGCAGTCCCAAGTACGACTCCGCGGCGTACACGGACGTTCCGTATCTGGAATCCGCCGCCGTCTACGACGAGGAGTCGGAGCAGTTGACGATATTCGCGGTGAATCGGGACTTGAAGGAAGGGCTCGAAGTCGAAGCGGATCTCCGGCAGTTCGCCGGTTATCGAATCGCCGAGCATCTGGTGTTGGACGGTCCGGATCCCAAAGCCCGGAATACGGAGGTCCAGCCGCTTCGCGTAACGCCGCATGCCGGAGGCAGCTCCGAGCTCCGCGACGGCCGTCTGCGGACGATACTGCCGAAGCTGAGCTGGAACGTCATACGATTGACTAAAGTTTAACCCCGTTAAATGAAGTGCAGCTTTACTTGATAATGGTTAACTTCGTTAAAGATATTTATTCATTTACTCATTCATTCATTCATTCATTCATTCATTCATTCATTCCTCATTCATTGCGTCCCACATGTTTAACCCCATTAAGAAAGCGAGAGGATCCCTATGAACGTATTGGCCATCGGCGCGCATCCGGACGACATCGAAGTGTTCTGCGCGGGAACGCTGCTGAAGTACAAACAGCAAGGACACAACATCTATATCGCCCTGACGACGAGCGGCAACATCGGTTCCAACGAGTACGAGAGCCGCGAGGCGATCGCCGCGCAGCGGGAGCAGGAGCAGTTGGACGCGGCGAAGATACTGGGCGCGGAAGTCCGCTTCCTGCGCTTCGACGACCAAGGCCTGCAAGACACGCCCGAGACGCGGCGCGCGGTCATCAACGCGATTCGCTGGGCCAATCCGGACGTCATTCTGGTCAATTATCCCGAGGATCCAAGCACGGACCATGCGGTCACCGGGAAGATCGTCAGCGAGGTCATGCTGTCGATTCCGGGCAAGCTGATTCCCGCCGACGAGCCGCCGATCGCGAAGAACCCTTCGCTCTTTTACTATTCTTCGGCCGTAGGAATTGGTTTTCTTCCGGAAGCGTACGTCGATATCTCGGATGTATTCGATACGAAGAAGGAAGCCTTGTCCAAGCATACCAGCCAATTCAACTGGATGGACGTCTACCAGACGCATAACCTGCTCAACATCTTGGAGATCGCCGACAAGTTCAGAGGATTGCAGGCCGGATGCCGCTATGCCGAGGGCTTCCGGGCATTCCGAATCCACGGCTACATGCCGAATTTCAAGCTGCTTCCCTAGCATGACGCGCGGAAAGCGTCTGCCGAAGCCATGCTGATCCAGAGGAGGAGCGGAAACCATGAACAAGCAGCATCTTCATGATGCCATCCGGGGTGCGCAGGAGATCCGATTCAAGCTGCTCGACGATCCTTACCGGCCGGGGTACCATTTCGCGGTACCTGAAGGGTTCGGCTGGCCCGGCGACCCGAACGGCACGTTCTATGCGAACGGCCGGTATCATCTGATGTATCTGTACAGGGATCACTATTCGACGACGGAAAGCTATAACTGGGGGCATGTTTCCAGCCATGATCTCGTTCATTGGCGATTTCACCCCGATGCGCTGGAAGCGAGTCCGGGGGACAACGGCGCCTTCAGCGGAGGCGCGTTCGTCGACGACGACGGAACGGCCTATCTCTCGTATTCGAGCCTGGCGACGGACCTGGCGACGATGTCCGGAGGCGGCGTCGGCATCGCCAAGAGCTCGGACCGCCACTACGACAAGTGGGAGAAGTTCGAGAAGCTCGCGCTGCAAGCCACGGAGCTCGGCATTATCGAGCTTGTCGGTCCTTCCGGGGAGATCATCTCCGCGGGCTGCTGCGACCCGAGCAATATTTGGAAGCATAACGGCATGTACTACATGCAGACCGGCAATTTATGCGTGCTCGGGAAGTTCGGGAGAGCAGCGGATTCCCCGCTGGAAGCGAGAGGAGATTACACGGACCTCTTCCGTTCGGCCGACTTGGTCAATTGGGAATACGCGGGACGCTTTTACGAGCGCGACCGAACGAACGAGTGGACGCAGGAATCCGAGGACAACATGTGTCCGAGTTTTCTCCCGCTTCCTTCATCCAGGGACGGGGGCGAGCCTTCCGATAAGTACCTGCAGCTGTTCATTTCCCATAACAAGGGCTGCCAGTATTACATCGGCGATTACCGAGGGGAGCGATTCCTGCCGGAGCGGCACGGCCGAATGACCTGGGGCGATCGGGCATTCTTGGCTCCGGAAGCGTTAATGGACGCGAAGGGCCGGCAGATCATGTGGGTATGGCTGATCGATAATCCCGAGGACGATCTGGAGAAATACGGATGGTCCGGCGTATACAGCCTGCCTCGCACGCTGTGGTTGGGCGAAGACGGCGAGCTGCGCCAGGCGCCGGTCGACGAGCTCGCCGCGCTCAGGTACAACGAGATGGAATTCCCCGCCGCGATTCTTCGGGAGGGAGAGAGCCTCGAGCTGACCGGCATCCATGGCGGGTCTTCCGAGCTCAAGCTGACGATCGCGCCCGGAACCTCCGCCAAAGTCGGCTTGAAGGTGCGCGCGTCGGCGGACGGAGAGGAAGAGACGCTGCTCTACTACGACGCGGAAGCCGGCGAGCTCGTGTTCGATTCGACCCGCAGCGGAACGGACGGCATGCCGATCCGCGAAGCAGGCCCCTTCCGATTGGCGGACGGCGAGAAGCTCGAGCTGACGATATTTCTCGATCAATCCGTCATCGAGCTGTTCGCGAACGATCGGCAGGCAATCGCAAGACGGGTGTATCCGAAGCGTCCGGACAGCACCGGCGTGTATCTCTACTGCGAAGGAGGCTCGGCCTCCTATGAATCCATCCTGGCCTGGGAAATGATGCCCTCCAATCCCTATTAATAGGAGGCGTTCCCGCTTCGGACCCGCGCCAAACTATCGATCCCATATAAGAAAGAGCCGATTCTTAATCCGAATAGGCTCTTTCTATTTACATTCAAGTGTCTTCTCACGATAATCGTATTACTAGGGAACGCAAGATTGCGAAACGAGGTGCGCGTCATGATCAAGGTCATCATCGTAGAAGACGAAATGCTGGTGCGAATCGGCCTGAAAAACTCGATCGAATGGGCGAAAATTGGCATGGAGGTCGTAGCGGATTTCTCCAATGGGCAGGCAGCGTGGGATTTCTACCAGCAAGCCAAGCCCGACCTGATCTTGACCGATATCCGTATGCCGAACATGGACGGCATGGAGCTGATCTCCCGCGTCAGGGAGAACGACGCGCAGACCAAGATTATCATCCTGACGGCTTACGAAGAGTTCGATTGGGCTCATAAGGCCATGCGGTTCGGCGTCACCGATTATATACTCAAATTCAAGATGTCCATCGACGAGATGGTGTCGGTGCTGCAGAAAGTACAGACGGAATTGCAATCGAAGAGCGTGCGGTCATCGGCTGAACCGCAGCATGACCTGCTGAACGTCATCACGCTCAAGGAAAACGCCATGAAAGATTATATGTCCTACGGGCGGTATTCGGATGCGGAATTCGCCGCCATCGCGAAAAACCTCGGCTTCCGCCTTCACCCGGAGCGGCTGATTCTCTGCGTGATGGCCATCGATAACTTCAAGCAGATGGAAAACAAATTCAAGGACAATCACGGGAATCTGATCCGATTCAGCATTCTGAACATGGTGAGCGAGCTGCTGGCCGGCTACAACCGGGGAGAGGTCATCTACGAGCGGGACGAGAAATATATTTTGGCGTTCAGTTTCCAGGATATCGTCAGCGAGTCGAATATCTATCAGCAGCTGCAGGATATCCTGTCGCATATCGGCAGCGTCATTAAATCCTATCTGAACGCCTCCGTCACGTTCGGGATCAGTTCGATCGACAACGGCTACTCCGCCATCAAGCATATGTACGACGAGTGCCTCCGCGCGCTGGAGCTAAGATTCGTTCTCGGGCACGAGAAATATATCCGCTCGGACTTGACCAAAACGGACCGCGTTTGGAAAAACGCGGAATTGAAGCTCGATAAGATGTACCGCGAATTGGAGCCGTTCAACGAGAAGTACTTTAAAGAAATCGAAGCCGGCATCCTGTCGCTCGGAAAGCTCGAGGGCATCTCCAAGCAGGCGATCCAGGTGATGATGATTCGCTGGATTCACTGGCCGACCGTTAACCTTAATATTTACGCCAACGACATCTCCAGCCTTGCGCTCGACTATGCGGGCCGGATTCACGAGAGCGCGACTTTGGACGAGAACGTCGCGATTTTCACGCAGTATCTGCTTGACGTTCAAAATTATCATAAGAAGAAACGAGCGATCAGCAAAGAAATCGCCGAGGCGATCAAGTATATTCAAACCCATTACGATCAAGACATTTCCCTGCAGCAGCTCGCGGATCAAGTGAACATGAACCCCAGTTACTTAAGCAAGCTGTTCAAGAAGCATCTGCAAACCAGCTTCATCGAATATTTAAATCATTATCGGATCGACATGGCAAAGGACCTGTTAGTGAATACGCACCTGAAATCCTATGAAATCGCGGAGAAGACCGGCTATATGGATGACAGTTATTTCAGCCGCATATTCAAGAAGCTGACCGGGATGAGGCCGAATGAATTCAGGAAGCATTGGTTCGTGGACGGCAGAGAGGAAAGAGAGGACGAAGCCGATGATGAGAGTCTTCAATAAGTCCAATCGCCATTCCTTGGCGCATCAATTGGTCGTCTCGTTCCTGGTCATCTTCCTGCTCATCTTTACGCTCAGCTCGCTGGTTGCGTACTTCGGCATCCTGAACGTCTTGAAGAACAATGCGAAAGTCACGAATCAACAGCAATTCAAGCAAAACGATTATAATCTGTCGGTGTTCGTGAACGAGGTGGATCAGGTTTCCAGACAGCTCTTTCTCAAGGCGGAACTGGAAAGCTTGATCTATTTCAAGAGCATGACCGAGATGAACAGCGTCGTGCAGGTTATGGCGGCGTTCCAATATTTCGCGGAAACGCTTTCGGCGAATAAATTCATCGAATCGATCAGTTACTTCGGGGATAACGGCTTTATGATCCGGTCGACCGCGCAAAGAAACGATATCTTATTCGATTCGTCCAGCAAAGTGAATGATTTCTATCAAACCCGAATCTTCGAAAAGGTGAAGTCGGCGGCGCAGACGCTTGTCTGGTTCGGCGGATTTACCGATCAGGATTTCAATATCTCGGACGAAAAGCCGCCTACCGGCAAGGTCGGCAAACCAACCCACTATATTACCGCCGCGCGCAGTTTTTTCTCCAACAACCACTCGGCTACGCTTGTCCTCAATATCGATATGAAGTATTTCAACGATATCTACAATCATGCCAACGATAAACGGAATAACGCCCTGTATCTGGTCGATGACACGGGCATGATCGTCTCCCACGGCGAAGAAGCGAAGATCGGCCAAGCAGGAGCAGTTCCCCGGCAAACCAATCCGGCCTCGGGCGCAACGGATCTGTTTGCCAGCGAAGAACGGAACGGCAAGCAAATCATGTCGTACCATATCAACAGTTTGGGCTGGCTGCTCGTTCACGAGATTCCCGTCAGCATATTCACCAAAGACATTTTGACGCTCCGGCTCATCGTCGTGACGATGTTCATCTTCAGCCTGGCAACGGCGGCCATATTATCGAGGTACTGGATCCGCAGAGTAACGAAGCCGCTCAACAGCTTGACCACCGTCGTGAGAAGAATGGGACAAGGCAATCTGGGACTCACGCTGGATCTGGATTTGAAGAACGAACTCGGTATTCTCATCGACCAATTCAATAAGATGTCCAAGAACATCCAGGAATTGATCGAACAGAAGGAAACCATTCAGGAAGAGAAACGGACGATCGAGATCGGAGCGCTGCAGTCGCAGATCAACCCTCATTTCTTCTATAATTCGCTAAATACGATCAAATGGATGGCCATCATGGTCAAGGCGGACAACATCGTGGAGAGCATCACGACGCTCGGGGATTACTTGCAGCCGATGTTCAAGCAAGGCATGCTCTGCACGATCCGGGAAGAAATCGAGTATATCGAAAACTATATCAAAATCATGAATAACCGAATGGCGGGCGGGGTTAAGCTCGACTATCAGATTTCCCCCGAAGTCTTGGACTATCCGATTCTGCGTTTCCTCCTGCAGCCCCTGGTCGAAAACGCGATCACGCACGGCTTGAAGAACCGAACCGGCGGAACGGTTAAAATTACGGCCACGGAAGAGAAAAACCAAATCGTCTGGAGCATCTCCGATAACGGCGAAGGCATGTCCGAAGCGAAGCTGCAGGAGGAGAGAGATTCGCTCATGCGCGGCAATAACGAACAATCGCAGGAGAAGAAGGGGATCGGCTTGTACAATACGAACCGCAGAATCCAGCTTCACTTCGGCGACCATTACGGCATTAAGATCCACAGCAAGCCGCAAGAAGGGACCGAATTGAAATTCAAGCTGCCGAAAGTGCAAAAAACGTAAAGAAAGTGCAACTAATTCGGAAGGATGGCGCGAAGCCTATTTCGGGCATTCGGTTTGTTGTGTATTTGACTAGAAAGTCCATTTTTATACGATAATTCTCCTCCTATAATGAATCTATAAGACCTACTAACGTCAGGTAAGGAGAATCAACGATGCTATCTAAAAGGAACAAAATCGGATGGACCTATTTCTTAGTCGCCATGCCCTTCATGATTTATGTGATCGCTTTCTATTTCGTGCCGCTGTTCGGTTGGATCTATTCCTTTTATAACTATAATCCGGCACTCAGTTTCTCGCAGTTGAAGTTCGTGGGTTTCGATAACTTCGTGAAGATCTTTCATGAACGAAGCGAAATATTCCGGGTTCTTAAGAACACCCTCGCAATGAGTTTCCTCATGATCCTGATCACGCCCTTGCCGATGTTCGCGGCGGTTATGATCAACGAAATCAAGCATAACAAGTTCAAGCGTTTCATTCAGACGGTGACGACGCTCCCCAATTTCATAAGCTGGATCGTCGTATTCGCCTTATCGTTCGCGATCTTCTCCAATGAAGGACTCTATTACACGCTGCTGCGAAACTTGCATATCGACGTGCCCGTGATCGGCATCATGGGCAACAACGGCGCGGCTTGGTTTTTCCAGGCGGGTCTGTATGCGTGGAAGACGATCGGCTGGACGATGATCATTTATATGGCCGCGATCGCGGGAATCGACAGCGAGCAGTACGAAGCGGCCCGCATCGACGGTGCCGACAAATTCGGCTTGATGCGCCACATCACGATTCCGGGACTGGGTCCGACCTTATTCGTCCTCCTGCTGCTGCAAATCAGCAATTTGCTGAACAACGGCCTCGATCAATTCTTCGTTTTCTATAATCCGCTGGTCGCTGATAAATTGGATGTGCTCGACTACTACATCTATAAAGTCGGTTGGGGAGTCAGCGATTATTCGTACGCCACCGTGCTGGGCATGGTCAAGTCTCTTCTGGGCATCGGTCTCTTGTTCGCCGTCAACTATCTCTCCAAGAAAACGAAAGGGGAGTCGATCCTGTGATAAGCAAACAACGGCGTTCGCTGGCCGAACGAACTTTCGACGTCTTGAACTATGCGATTATGGCCTTGTTCTCCTTTATCTGCATCTATCCGTTCTATTACGTATTCATCTATTCGATCAGCGAACCGAGATTGGCGCAGAAGGGCATCTACCTCTGGCCGGGCAAATTCAACGTCGACGCGTATATCAAAATCTTCAGTCTGAACACGATCCCGCATGCTTTCCTGGTATCGGTCGAGAAGACCGTGATTTTCACCGTATTATGCGTCTATTTCTCGTCGATGCTCGCTTATCTCTTCACCAAACACGTGATGCCGTTCCGCAAACTCATGTACCGCATCGTCATTTCGTCGATGTATCTGAACTCGGGGTTGATTCCGTGGTATATCACGATGAAAACATACGGCTTGCGCAATTCCTTCCTGCTCTACGTCCTGCCGGGCATCATCAACGCCTTCTATATCATCCTGATCAAGACGTATATCGAGCAGCTGCCCGCCTCGCTGGAAGAGTCGGCTCAGATCGACGGAGCCGGGTTCATGACCGTCTTCAATCGCATTATCTTCCCGCTGTCCAAACCGATCGTCGCTACGGTTGCCGTATACGCCTCGGTAGGCTGCTGGAATTCGTGGCTCGATAACTACTTGCTGGTCGAGAATCCCAACCTGCAGACGATTCAAGTCATCTTGTTCGGCTATCTGAACGAAGCCCAGAGCTTGACGCAGGATATATCGGCCATGCTGGCCAATGCCGGTTCGGGCAGGCAGCTCCATCTCTCGCCGGAAACGATCAAGATGAGCATCACCGTTATCTCGGTGCTTCCGATCGTCCTTGTCTACCCGTTCCTCCAAAAGAATTTTATCAAGGGCATCATGCTTGGCGCTGTAAAAGGTTAATACGGACCTTGAATGCGGATATGATGGTTTTTCTAGAGAACCATTTATCAATAGATACAGCCATGAACCGATAATTCCAGGGAGGCTATTCGATGAAGAAGAGAAAGTATCTGCTTGCGATCGTTCTTGTCACGACGCTCATCTTGCTAAGCGCTTGCTCAAGCAATAGCAATACGAATACCAATAAGAACGATGCCGCAACGAACGCAAACGGGGGAAATGCAGGCAACGGCGGGGCGGCGACGACCGATACGCCGGACGATTCGGCCGCGCCGGACGGTTCCGAGCTTCCCAGAGATCCGATCACGCTGAAAGTATTCATTGGCGGAACAGATGATAACAAGGGCGTTTGGAACACGAGCATCGCGAAAGAAATTCAGAAAAAATTCGGCATCACGCTTGATTTCATCACGGGCGACGACGTCAAAGAGAAAACGCTGATCGCCGGCGGCGACTTGCCCGACGTGATTACGACCGGCGGATCGGTGAGCGCGCTGGTCGACTCCTTGATTCAAGGCGGCCAGGTCATTCCGCTCGATGATTTGATCGCGAAATACGGTTCGAACATTACGAAGAACACGCCGCAAGCGCTGGATATCATGAAAGCGACGGCAAGCAACAATACGGGCAAAGTCTATTTCTTGCCGGTTCGGGTGAATAAGGCCGCAAGTACGCCTACGCCGTTGTTAACCGCGCTGGCCGGATTCTATACGAGATGGGATCTGTATAAAGCGATCGGCGCTCCGGCGATGAGCAATGAAGACGACTTCTTGAAAGTCAACAAAGAAATGCAGGATAAGTTCCCGAAAACGAAAGACGGCAAGAAAACCTATGCGTTCTCGGCATGGGCAGCGGATCCATTCCCTTACATCATCTCCTATCCGTTCTCCATGGGGTATAACAACTGGACGGCAGATACGTCCATCAGCGCTACCACCGGAGAGGTCGTAGACAATTATATCGACAAGGATGGCGTATTCTGGAACGGGATCAAGTTCTTCAATAAAGCGTACCGCATGGGATTATTCGATCCGGAAGGCTTCACGCAGAAAATCGACCAGTACATCGCCAAGCTGAACAACGGTCAAGTCTTCAACTCGGCGGCCAGCTTCTGGACGGGCGGCAATGATCTCATCGCGAATACCGGCAACGACAATGCGGAATTGCAGCAGCTGCCTGGACCGTTCCCCGGCTATATGGCGCTGTATGCCAAAGACGCTCCCGGCGGAAATCTATTGGGGCCGGCCCGCGCCATTACCAAAGCCAATAAATATCCAGAACGCACGATGGAATTGTTCAACTACCTCAGCGGCGACGAAGGCGGAAGATTGCTGTTTACCGGCGTGAAAGGCGTAGATTGGGATGTCGTCGACGGCAAGCCGCAATTGATCGGCAAGATGGCGAATCCTTCCGATGCCGGATATAACGATTACGTGAAAAGCGTAGGCGTGACCACGCTGAACAAATTATCGAATCTGCATGAAGCCTGGACGGCGGAAGACGGATATCCGCTCGATCTCAAGCTTGTCATCAATCCGGCTACCATTACGAAGGCCGAGAAGGAATTAGCCCAGCAAAACGGCGCGGAGCTGTACCCGGGGCAAGTCTATGACAAGTTGGTTAAGGACGGCAAGGCCGTCACGGATTCCAAATACTTCGCGTTCACGGCGTTCGTCAAGCAGATGTCCGAGCCTAATCAACAAGTGATGGTTAAGGCGGATCAGTATTTCTTGGCGAACGTGGCGAAGTATATCATGGCCAAGGACGACGCGGCTTTCGACGCCGCGAAGAACAAAGCGGTGGACGATTTCATCGCGATGGGCGTGGACAAAGCGTATGCCGAATTCCACCAGCTCATCGATGATGCCAAAAAGTTCGCCAAAGACAACAATTTGGAATAAAAACGGACGTTAGCGAGCGATTCAGTATAAGGGGACGGCCTTCGGCGGTCCCTTTTTACTTCGATTAGCGGGAGGACTTTTCCATGCGCATAACCTGTTCAGGCCTTGCGGTCGTACCCACGGAGCCGGCTTCCATGAACGTCATCGTCGAGCCGGGGAGCATAGAGATGGGCAAACGGTCCATCGAGCTTGCGCAAGCGGTCTCGATTCGAATTCGCGAAGCAGGGCAAAGGCGGTATACCAAGCAAATCTATCACATCCAAGGCGAAGGGACCGCTTCGCCCAGCGGATGGAACGGCGAGAATCTTCGAGGCTCGGCCGGGGCGCCGTATCAACGCATGGTTCCGGGTTCGCTGCAGGTCTATTCGAAGGATCGGGCGAAGCAATACATACCGGAAGTAGATTACGCGGAAGACAGCTATTGGGGGACTATCAAGCGTCATCCGCAGGGGGAGATCGGCGCGGGTCAGGAGCTCTCCATCGATTACGACGTCTGGCTGTGCCGATACGATGCCGTCGTTCTGCTCGAGGACGGAACGATACGAGTCGTCGAAGGCGCAAGCGAAGCGCCGGAGTCCCGCGAGCTGCTGCTGCCCGAGCCGCCGGCGGTTCATTCGGGCTTCGTTCTGGCCCATATCTTCACGGGTTGGGGACAAACCCGTATCCATGGCGGAGGAAGCGTGATCGCGGCGAGCGGCTCGCCATCCGCGCGGTCGACGAATTCGCGGCCGGTCCTGTCGGGGCGGTACGAGGACATGGCAGAACGCACCTATGTGGTCGAAGTTTCAGCCGCGAATAGCGATCCCCGGGAACAGTATCTCTACCGAATCGGTGCTACCGGAGAAGATTACGGCACGGATGCATTCTTAACGACGGCTAATTTGCGATGGACGGAGGAGCAGCCGCTGCCGCTCGATCGGAAGCTGCCATTGCTGCTGCAATCCGCTTACCGTTACCCGGTCAGCTGGGGGCTGGAGCTGGATTTTTCGCAAATGGAATCGGAAACGGGCGCAAATTGGGACTTGTCCGGCGAATACCGCGTTACGGCTTATCCGGAAATGATCTTCGATCGAAGACAGGCGCTTAACGGAAGCGATCCGCTGGCCTTTATCCCCTTGGAGCAGCGCGCTCATCTGGATCGTTTCAGGAGCAAGGCTGCTGCAGGAAAACCCGTACGCATCGCGTTCTTCGGCGCGAGCAACGCGCGGTCCGGATTATGGCCCGCTCAAGTCGTGCGCGGACTCAGGCAAGCTTACCCGCAAACCGCGATCTCGACTTCGGTCATCGCGTACGGAGGAGAAGAGATGCGTCACGGCAGGCATCGCTTCCAACCCGAAGTGTTAAGCGCCGCGCCCGACTTGATCATCATGGAATATTTCATCAACGATGTCTGTCATGGCGATCCGGAAGAAACCGAACGGGCTGCGCGTTCGATTCTGCAGCGGATCCAAGATGCCGGCATCCCCTGCATCCTCCTAACGAATAACGGCGCCAATCCGCTCTTCTCCAGATACGGTTCCTCGAGCAGCTTCCGGAAGTATCATGAGCTGTATCGGCGCCTGGCCGCCGAATACGGAATGGCTTTCGTCGGCGCTTACGCGTATTTCAGCCATCTTCACAGGTTCGGGAAGTATTTCCTAACGGAGCTTAAAGGCAACATGGTGAACCATCCTTATGGGCTTGTCGACCAGAATTGGGGACCGTTCGATGCCGTGCTCAGCAGCGCCATATTGAAACTGATACAAGACCCATGATTATTACAATCCGTTCATCGATCCCATTGGAGGCGATTGCATGCACAGCATCATCCCGACGAATCTCAAGACGGAATACTTGTACAACCCGCTCGGCATCGACTCGACCCGACCAAGATTGAGTTGGATGATCGAAACCAAGGCCAGAGGTTTTCTCCAATCCGCTTACCGCATCCTCGTCTCCACGGATATACGGCAGCTCCTGGATGAAACCGGGAACGTATGGGATTCGGGCAAAGTGGAGTCGGAGCAATCGGTGTTCGTTCCGTACGGCGGGGCGCCTCTTCGGTCGAACGAGCGCTATTATTGGAAAGTCCGCGTATGGGATACGGAAGGGAATCCGTCCGTATGGAGCGAAACGGCCGAATGGTCCATGGGACTTCTGAGCCGGGACGACTGGAAGGCGGAGTGGATCGGCGAACCGTTCAAACCCGTTGAAGGAAACCGGGAAGCCGGTTTCTTCCGTAAGTCCTTCGCGATCGGCAAGCCGATTCGGGAGGCGACGATCTATGCGACCGCATTCGGCGCGATCGAGATCAGCCTCAACGGGAGCCGTGTCGGCGAAGACTATTTTGCTCCGGAATGGACCGATTATCATACGAGAGTTCATTACAGGACGTATGATGTCACCTCCTTGCTGCGGGAAGGCCCGAATGCCGTAGGGACCATTCTCGGGGAAGGATGGTACAGCGGTCACATCGCTTGGTACGGGAAGAACCTGTACGGCGAGGCGCTTCGATTCATGCTGCAGCTGTACGTCCGTTACGAAGACGGGACGGAGGAGACGATCGTCTCGGATGCATCGTGGAAAGAGAGCAAGGGACCGATCCTGTTCTCGGATTTTCTCATGGGCGAGAGCTACGACGCGAGGTTGGAGCACCGCGGTTGGAACGAAGCGGGCTTCGACGATTCGGCCTGGCGCAGCCCGCATGCGTTCGGCGGTTTCAAAGGCTGGATCCAGGCGCAGATCAGCCCGCCGATCCGGGTCATGGAAGTCATGGAACAGATAGCCGAGCAGAAGCTTGCGCCTGGAACGCGGCTCGTCGATATCGGTCAGAATATGGTCGGCTGGGCGCGCATCCGATTGATGGGCGACCGGGGCTCGGCGGTCACGCTGCGCTATGCAGAAGTTTTGAACCCGGACGGGTCGATCTACACCGATAACTTGCGCACGGCGAAACAAACGGATACCTATATCCTCAAAGGCGAAGGCGAAGAAATCTACGAGCCTCGGTTTACGTTTCACGGCTTCCGATACGTGGAGATTACCGCGTCCGCGGATGTGAACGTTCTTCAGGTCACGGGACGCGTCATCCACAACGCGATGAAGCCGACGGGCAGGCTCGTCACGTCCGATGCGGGCGTCAATCGATTGTTCAGCAATATCCAATGGACGCAGCGCGCGAACTTTATCAGCGTCCCGACGGATTGTCCGCAGCGGGACGAGCGGATGGGGTGGACAGGCGATGCCCAGATCTTCTCCCGCACTGCAACGTATAACATGGACGCGGCCGGGTTTTTCGCGAAGTATATGACCGATATCGCGGATGCGCAGCGGAAGACGGGCGCTTTCACGGACACGGCGCCGTTTCTCAAAGGCTTCTCGGATTGGAGCACGTTCGTCGCTTCCGCGGGCTGGGCCGACGCGGGCGTTATCATCCCTTGGACGATGTACGGCGTCTACGAAGATCGTCGGATCATCGAAGAGCATTATGACGCCATGGCCGCCTGGATGGCGTATCTGGTCCAGATGAACCCGAGCCTGCTCCGCACGGATACCCAGTATTACGGCGACTGGCTGTCGCTTAACGCGAATACGCCGATGGACGTGTTCGCGACCGCTTACTTTGCCTACTGCGCCAAGCTCATGGCGGAGATGTCGGAGGCGGTCGGGAGAGCGGAGCAAGCTGCTTCGTACGCCGCGTTATTCGATCGCATTCGTTCCCGATTCAACGAAGCCTTCGTGACCGAGGACGGACGAATCGCGGGCGAGACGCAGACGGGTTACGCGATGGCGTTGTTTATGGATTTGCTCCCGCAGGATACGAGACGGAAAGCCGCTTCCCATCTGGCCGCGGATATCGAGCAGCGCGGCTGGCATATTACGACGGGCATCCATGGCATCAAATATTTGCTGCCCGTTCTATGCGAAGTGGGCTATGAGGATGCCGCATACCGCCTGCTGCTGCAGGATACGTATCCTTCCTGGCTGTATTCCGTTCGGAACGGAGCGACGACGATCTGGGAAAGATGGGACGGCTGGACCGAGGAGAAAGGCTTCCAGAATCCGGGCATGAACTCGTTCAACCATTACGCGCTCGGCGCCGTAGGGGAATGGATGTTTCGTTACATGGGAGGCATCGACAGGCGATCCGATACCCCCGGGTATAAGCATATTCAGATTCGTCCCTTCATGAACGACAAGCTCGCGTTCGTGGATTGCCGCTACGAAAGCAGTTACGGGACGATCCGGAATCGCTGGTCGATCGAGGGCGGCGCCGCGGACATTCAGGTGACGATCCCGCCGAATACGAAGGCGGACATTCATATTCCGCATGCGGACGGCGAGCCCGTGTACGAAAGCGGACGACCGATACCGGACGGGGCGAACGATCGGGCGGGAACCGGAGCGTCCATCATCGATCTTGGGATCGTCGGAGACAGACGCGTCTTTCAAGTCGGGTCCGGCGACTACCATTTTCGGACTCGGCTCGGAGCGTCGAAATAACGAATGGAGGATGCGCGAACGATGGAACGATCCGTTACCGAAGACGAGCTGAAGTGGCTCTCGCCCGATGAACCTCCTTTTCGGATTGCAGGCTTCGCTTGGTGGGCAAAGGAACGCAAGTATCGCCGGCTGCCGGTCACGGCTCCCGGCGCTATACGCGACATATTGAATGATTTGGCGGACAACACGTCCGGAGGTCAGATCCGTTTCCGAACGAACGCGACGAAGCTCGCCATTCGGGTCAAGCTGTTCGCGCCGAATACCGCGGAACATATTCCCGCGACGGCCGTGAACGGATTCGATTGTTATGTGGGAGCGCCCGGGGAGCAGCGGTATTACGGAACGACGAGATTTCCCCACGATGCCGATCAGTACGAGTACGTATTCTTCGAAGGACGGGAAGCGGAGATGCGCTGCGTAACGTTAAACTTCCCGTTGTTTCAAGGCGTTCACGAAGTCCGGATCGGGGTGAATCCGGGGGCAGGCCTGGCCGAATATCCGGCTTATGCGTCGGACCGCAAAGTCGTGCTGTACGGAACCTCGATTACGCAGGGAGGCTGCGCGTCGCGGCCGGGCATGTCGTACGCGAACATTCTGAGCCGCAGGTTTGACAGGGAATTCATCAATCTGGGCTTCTCCGGCAACGGTCAGGGCGATCCCGAGATCGCAAGGTTCATGAGCGAGATCGACGATCCGGGCTGCATCGTCATCGATTATGACGCCAACAACCCGACGATCGATAATCTGATTCGCACGATGCCCGAATTTCTGCGCATCTTGCGAAGCCGGCATGCCGAGGTTCCGATCCTCGTCCTGTCGCGGATTCCTTACGGATACGAGCATCTACTGACGACGTCCCGGGAAGACAGAATCGCGAGACGGAATTATCAGAGAGACCTGGTAGAGCAGCTTCGCGGCCAAGGCGATCGCTTCATCGCTTTCTGCGACGGAGCCGAGTTGACCGGAGAACTGTGGAACGAATGCACGGTGGACGGCGTTCATCCTACCGATCTCGGCTTTATGAGAATCGCGGACGGACTGACGCCGATTTTGCAAACGCTGTTGAATGAAGGGATATCGACGACTGGAGGAATCAAGAAATGAACGATTCGACAGCCGCCGGCTTGAGGCCGTTTCCGATCGGTCTATGGGTACCGCCCCCGGCTCATGCGGTTTCCATCGAGAGCTACAAGGATATTCGCGATGCCGGGTTTACTTTCGTGATCGGATTCAGGGAACTCGAACACGGCGAGGAAGCCGTGATCCATGCTTTGGACTGCTCGCTCGAGAACGGGCTGACCTATATCGTCAGCGACCCGCTCGTGAAGAATTTGGATGCGGACCAAGCACCGGCCATGGAGCCGCTGTTGTCCCGGTTTTCCTCGCATCCCGCCTATATGGGGCACTTGTTCTACGACGAGCCCAGCGCCGACCAATTCGACCGCTTGGCAGCGCTCGCCCGAACCTACGACACGCTCGTCCCGGACGGACTGGCCTACGTGAATCTGCTGCCTGATTATGCATCCGCGAAGCAATTGGGAACGGAGACGTACGCGGAACATGTGGAACGGTTCCTGGATACGTTTCAGCCGAAGATATTATCGTACGATTACTATCCCTTAAGGATGGACGGTTCGGTGAAGGCGACGTATTACGCGAATTTGTGGACGATCCACAAAGCCTGTCGCTCGCGCCGCGTGCCGTTCTGGCTGTTTATTCAAGCGATTACGTTCAACGGCACGTATCGGGAACCGAACGAAGCGGAGATTCGTTGGCAGGTCAATGTGAGTCTCGCGTTCGGCGCGAAGGGCATTCAATACTTTACCTATTGGACGCCGGAACCTGCCAACGGAGAGACCTACGGAGAAGCGCTGATCCGGAAGGACGGTTCCAAGACTTTAACCTACCGGAACGTTCAAACCGTCAATCGCGAAGCGGCTTCAATAGGTCCGGTCTTGCAGTCGCTGGAATCCGTGGGGCTGCTCGTATCCGGGGAACCGCTGGCGGGCGTTGAAGAAGTTTGCGATTCGTTCGGCCCCGTTGCCGCCCTGGAAGGCGATCCGGCCATTGCGGGGTGCTTCT
Organism: Paenibacillus sacheonensis; assembly: GCF_009909195.1. GTDB lineage: Bacteria > Bacillota > Bacilli > Paenibacillales > Paenibacillaceae > Paenibacillus_Z > Paenibacillus_Z sacheonensis. The sequence goes on along the minus strand of NZ_JAAAMU010000007.1, from coordinate 73,155 downwards.
CCAGCGGCGGCCGGCCCCATTCGTTATTCGTGGTCAATCGCGAATACACGCTCCCGGCCGAGTCGGTCATCGTCTTCGCGGACAATAGACGCGTGACGATTCGGTTGGAACCGGGCGAGGGCAAGCTGGTACCACTCTCGCAATGATACAGGAGCGCGGATTCGGGCTTTTGAAACAATCAGGTTATCATGTTTGACATCGGAGGGAGATGCAAGCGATGGATAGATCCGGCGAGTTAAAGCTTTCGTTTCGGATAGTCGTGAATCGGTACGAGGAGGAGGAGCAATTTCAACAGCTCCTGTCATTCCTGACGGCATATAAGGACAGTATCGACGAGCTCGCGATATTTACGGAGTATTGGCATTACGGTTATTACCCGTTAGATGAATTCAGCGCCAGATGCGCCATCATCGACAATCGGATCGAGCGCTTGCGCGCGGCCGGCTTCCGAAATGTCGGCGTGAATATGCTTGCCACGCTGGGCCATTTTCCCGAAGGCTGGGACTGGTTTCCCGCATTACCCTATCAAGGAGCGGTGGGGCCGGACGGGGCGGAGTCCACGAGCAGCTTCTGTCCGAACTCCGACGAATTTCGCGCCTACATAGCCGACAAGTATAGGCTTGCCGCGCGGACGAAACCGGATTTCATCTGGGTAGACGACGACGTGCGGATGTTCGCGCTGGGCGTCGACTATGCTTGCTTCTGTCCGGCATGTTTAGATATCTATAATCGAAATCACGCATCCGACTTCACGAGAGAACAGCTGGTGAACGAGCTGAATGCAAGCGAAGGCGGAATCCACCGGGAGCGATGGGTCCAGCAGAACATCGAGACGATCGAACGCTTGCTTGCGCACATCGCGGAAGCCGTACACGGCGTGGACGCCTCCATCGAACTGGGCCTGATGACGGTAAGTCTCAGCATATCTACGTATACCGGCGCCGATTACAAGAGATGGTTCCAGGCGTTGAAGGCCGTGAAAGCCCGGCCGGGCGGCGGCTTCTTCGAGGACGGCAAGCCGTTCGGGTTCGTGCGCAAGATTCACGAGACCAATCGCCAGATCGGACTTTACCCGGACTCCGTGCGGGATATCCAGTACGAACTGGAGAATTTCCCGTTCCAGCGATTGGCCAAATCCGTCCATATTACGCTCTTGGAATGCACGGCGGCGATCATGGCCGGTTCGAACGGCGTGGCATTCGATGCGCTGAAGGGCGAGAAGGGTTCGCTGGAGGACTATCGCGAGCTGCTGCAGGGCATTCAGGCGAGCAGACCGTTATGGGCCGAGATGGAGCGCATTGCCGGCAGCTATAGAACCGCTGGGCTTTATCCGGCTTTGCCTGCCGCGTATGAAGCCAAGCGAAACGTAGAGAACGGCAACTGGTTCGACAGCATCGCGGTGGACAATTCCCCTAAGGCTTATGTGCTAAGCGAGATCGGCATTCCGCTCGCGATGCATCCGGATTCCGCCTGCGGCGTCATCCTCTCGGGGAACATGCCGGAGGCCTACTCGACCGAAGAGCTGATCGCGATGTTAAGCGGCGGCGTATTGCTGGACGGCCGCGCCTTGGAGATCTTAACCGATCGTGGCTTGGGGGCTTATTGCGGAGTTGCGGTTGACCGTGTATATGACAACGGCGTGCTGGAGCGGTTCACGGACGATCCGCTGAACGGCGGCGATCAAGGCGAGGAGAGAGATGCGCGCCAATCGATGTCGAAAGGCGCGTGCTATGCTTTGCGGGCGCTTCACGATGAAGTGCGCGTACTTAGCCGGCTGATCAGCTTCACGAACGTGGATCTGGGTCCGGTCTCGTCGGTCTACGAGAATACGCTGGGCGGCCGGGTTGCCGTTCAAGGCTATATGCCTTGGCAGCATATTCACTCCGCGGCCAAGAGAGCGCAATTGCTGCGGATCTCGGATTGGCTGAGCGGCGGACGTCTGCCCGTAATCATCGACCGCTGCTGCAAGGTGGTGCCGTTCTTCAAAGGAGCGGAGGATGGCAGCGGATGGCTCGTCCTGTTATTGAACGGATCGTTCGACGAAACTGGCGCGATCGAGGTCAAACTGCGTGCAGCGGCGGACGGCGGGCGCGTCTATGAGCTGATGGCCGATGGCAGCAGCCGGCTGCTGGCGGATCGCGACTACCGTCAGGGGAATGGCGAGATCATCCTTACGCTGGATCGCATCGGCAGCTGGCAGAGCAGAATGTTTTATCGGACGGAGCGCCCTGGTCAAAAATAATCGCTTTCGCTGCTTCCGCAAGGTCGCGTTCCAGGTAAGCGCATGTCGATCAAACGTTGAAATTCGCGCAAACGAATGGCCGGAAACTTCCTGCGTGGAGTTTTCCGGCCATTCGTATATCCTCATAATTTCGTATGGTTGTATGCTATTCCGCAGGAGCAGCGGCGAGTGCCGAACATGGCGTCGTAGGAGGGAGGGAATTCCGAGTAAACCCGGATGACCTGTTCGGCTAACTCCTCCGCATCCTTGGGAACGGCGGCGAGCGAATCAGCCTTGACCTGGGTATCGATATGCGCGCCCGGCGGGACGAAACGGTTCGGCGCCAGCCGTACTCCGTTGGTCAAGATCGCATCGTTCGAAATATAGGAGCCACGGCCGACATATGCGTTGAAGAGAATAGCCTTGAAGCCGATGAATGCATCGTCTTCAACGAGGCAAGGACCGTGAACGATGGCCCCGTGAGCAATGGAGACTCTGTTGCCTATAAAAATCGAATAAGGCTTGTTGGCCACCTGAATAGATCGATTCGCCAATCCGTGCAGAATCACGCCATCCTGAATATTGGTTCTCGAGCCGATAAAGAATGGCGTTCCTTCATCGGCCCGAAGCGTTGAGGTTGGCGCAACGAACACTTGGTCCGAGATACGCACATCGCCGATGACACTGGTGAACGGACCGAGAAAAGCGCTTGGATGTATGGAAGGATACCGCGAAACGGGATTCGCCGACGTGATGGGATTCGGGCCAATAAACCTTGCGAATACATTGACGGGTCCTCTCGGAAGAGGATCGGAATCTTGCTGCCGGACGCTGTCCCGGCGAGGGTAGAATGTCATGTTAATTCTCCTCGCGACTGTCTTGGAATGACTCACTCCTAAGATATTCCGCTTATAGGCCATTGTCGCAAGGGCAGCGAGCCCATTTCTCGCCACACACCCGGTGCCGTCCCCGCACCTCTGACTCCTCCGTATGATCGAGGTGATTACACAGTCATGATGTATTCGACAGGTGCCGGCAATTAGTTGAGTTAAGTTTTTTCGTTAAAAGGCCGGCGGCGTCCCTAAACGATCTTCCAAAATGACGCGCAGCTCGTCGGGGATCCGTTCGAACGCGACGCCTTTCCCCAGAAACAACAGCCAGTCCGCATAATAAGCCAACGAATCAGCGTCGGTCACATCCAGTTGAACATTGAAAATCCCGCTCGATTGAAACATGCCGGTGAACGACAATATAATTCCCGGGGGATGCATGCGCTTAAACCGCTGAATCCCGGTCGCATCGAGCTTCACGATCAGATTGGACTCGCGTGCAAAAAGCCGTTTTCGGCTTAAAATCTCTTGCTCCGACCATTTCAACTCCCGTTCGGAAATCGCCGAATCCCGGAGCATCACGACAGGCAAATAACGAAATCCATTCGTATCGAGATCATAAACCTCGGCCAGCCACTGCGCGTTCGAGTTAAAGATATGGAGCAAATAAACATCCATCAGCAGCGGCCAACCGGGACTCAGCTCATAAGTCAATCGAAGGTGCTTATCCCGCACGGCAAGCGAGATCAGCTGGTTCAGCTCCTGGGGCGCCGCGTCGTCGAGCTCCAATAGATTCGGATTGGAAGGATTGGTATTCTCGAAAAGCAAGATACGGTTCAGCTCGATCAGCTCGTCTTGCTGGGCTTGCGACGCGATGCCGATAAGTTTCTCGGTAATGGACCGGCGATTATGCAGGTACGGCAGCTGCGAATTCTTCGAGGCGATGAAGCTGATAAAAATCGCCTTGAGCTCTTCCGGCGTGAAGCGGACGGAGGGCAGATACTGATTTTGCAGGACATTATAGCCGCCCCCGCGCCCAAGCTCGGTCGTCAGCGGGAATCCCATCGCCTGGATCTCGTTAATGTCGCGAATCGCCGTTGCGCGGGATATCTTAAACTCCCGCTGGATTTCGGCAATCGTAAAATGCGCGCGGTTATTGATGAAGCGCATGATCAGGTTCACTCGTTCTGTTTTTTTCATGCTTGTATTGTACCAAAAAAGCAGCATAAAGCGCGAAGAAGAAAATAAAAGGTTCATTTTTTGATACATTCCGAGAGTAGGATCAATCTTGTAGAAACCAACTCAAAGGAGCGAATAAAATGACGAATTACGCGATAAAGACCGTTTCGGAAAACTACAAAATGACCGGTTTCGGCGTGACGCTGGAAGACTATAACGATTGGGCGGGCAACGCTGCCAAGACCGCGGCGAAGAAAGCCGAAATCACGGCAAACAACAAGCTGGCCGAACTGCTCGCGCTCGCGGACGGGCAGGAATACCAGATCAATTACCTCGTCGGCGGCAAGGCTTGGCGCGGCTTCGGCGTGATGGGCGAGTTCGACGCGGAAGGCGCGGACGTGCTCGATTTCCTCGCTGGCGACTATCTCGTCGTGCCCGGAACGAGCGCGGACAAAGACCGCCTCGCCGATGAAATCACCGGCAAGGCGTTCGGCGGCCTGCTGCAAGAGATCACGGATTACAAATACGTCGGCCCCGGCAACGCCACCTATGTGAAAGCGGTCGATAACGGCGAATTCTACGGGGAAATGTGGCTGCGGGTCGAAAAAGTCGCAGGCTAGTTCTTATATCTAAAGAACACGCACATGGCAAAATGCGATCCATTATTTACGCAAGCCTGTTAGAAGCCCGCGGTTTTTGCGGGCTTTTTCCATTGTCGAATTCATACGTGCATGCAGCGCTTCAGAGCAATCGCTACATCATGAATCTATTGCCTAGGGACAGATATTCTAAGTATATGTTAACCTATAATTTATTTTGTGGTTTACAATTAAGAGGCATCGACTTATAATTCAAACCATTAGCTAGCGGCTTTCTATGCCATATGGACGCCAATTGCAGCCTGAAAGCCGCGATCTAGTAATCTTACTTAAGGTGTGACTGCAAATGAATTTGGTAATGCCTATACGTCGCCATGCACAGAGAGAGCCGGATCGAATCGCCATCTCCGATGGAGAGCGGCATCTTACATATGCGCAGCTTATGCAGCGGATTATGCGAATCGCTCATGCGCTTCGGAAAAGCTGCCCTGAACAAGCGAAGATCGCGATCCGATCCGGGAATCGAATCGAGTTCGCGGAGGTTTTTCTCGGTGCGATCTATGCCGGGTACGTACCCGTCCTGCTGGATCCAAAATGGAATCCAAGCGAAACGAACGACGTGATTGAACAGAGCCGGCCAAGCCTGATGTTTTGCGAACGGGGTTTTGACGAAACGACAGCGGAAGAACAAAGTCGCATCCAACGATTGACCTTCTCCGATGAACGGCCGGGAAGCTATGATCGGTGGCTGGCCTCGTACGAGCCGGAAACGACCGAAGCTTTCTCGGAGCGAACCCACGCAACCTTATTCATAGGTTTTACATCGGGAACGACGGGCATTCCGAAAGGGTATATGCGATCGCATGACTCCTGGCTGCGAAGCTTCGAGGCAACAAGCGCGGCGTTTCATCTGGAGCAGATGGAGCATGTATTGGCCCCGGGGCCGTTCGTGCATTCCTTATCTTTATTTGCACTGATGCAGTCCCTCTACGGCGGTGCGACGTTTCATATACTGCAGGCGTTTCTTCCATCCGAAGTAGTAGAACTGTGCGCCATGAAACGAAACATGACGTTATTCGTGGTCCCGACCATGATTGATTCGCTGCTGGAACTGTCCGATCCGGCAAGAGCATCCATTCACGCGTTGATCAGTTCCGGCGGAACGTGGTCCCCGTCGTCGAAGCAAAGATGCCGACAGGCATTTGCCGGGGCGAAGCTGTACGAGTATTACGGTTCTTCCGAAGCGAGTTACATCAGTTACATGGACGCAAACCCATGAAGGCAAAGCCGGCTCGCTTGGCAAACCTTTTGACGGCGTGGAAATTTCGATTCGCGACGAGGATTTCCAGGAAGTGCCCACGGGTACGACCGGCGAGCTTTATGTCCGGAGCGGGATGGTATTCAGCGGCTATTATGGATTGCCGGAAGAGTCGGAACGCGTATTTCGAGACGGCTGGCTCAAGACGGGCGATTATATGTATCGCGACCGCGACGATTATCTATATCTGGCAGGACGATCGCAGCATCGGATTAAAACGGGCGGCTTGAACGTTTTTCCGGAGGAAGTGGAGGCCGTGCTGCGCCGGATTCCGAACGTTCGCGAAGTAATGGTATTCGGCAAGCCTCACGAACATTGGGGCGAGCAAGTTACGGCCCTGATTCAATGGCGCGGAGATCGGCCGTTGTCCATGGAAGAGGTCAAGCAATATTGCAGGGAAGAGCTTCCTAGCTATAAAATCCCTAAAGCGTGCATCGCCGTGGACGAATTCATCTATACGAGCAGCGGTAAAATCGCTCGGCAATCCATGCAGCAGCAAGCATTGAAAGGCGTGATGTCATGACGGACGCGGTCATCGTCATGGCTGGACGCACGCCCATCGGCAAGATCGGGGGAGCATTAAGCCAATTAGAGCCTGAGGCTCTGCTTGCCCCGCTAATTCGGCATATAGTATCGGAAATGAGCGTACCGCATGACATGATCGATGATGTCATCATCGGAAATGCCGCAGGACCCGGAGGGAATATCGCGCGCGTCGCGGCGCTGGAAGCTGGTCTTCCCGTGACCGTACCCGGCGTAACCGTCGACCGCCAATGCGGATCGGGATTGGAGGCCATTAATATGGCCGCCAGGCTTATTCAAAGCGGGGCTGGCGAGATCTACCTGGCAGGCGGGGTCGAGAGCGCCAGCCGCGCGCCATGGAAGATGTTCAAGCCCAAGACGTTGACGGGAACCCCGGAGATGTATGCGCGCGCCCATTTTACGCCGGCTTCTTATGGGGATCCGGATATGGGGATAGCGGCGGAGAACGTGGCCCGGTCCTTTGCCATCCCGAGGGAGGCCCAGGATCGATATGCGTTGGAAAGTCATCGCAAGGCGGTCCGTTCCCGGACGTCAGGACGATTTCGCAGGGAAATCGTACCGCTTCAGACGGAAGACGGCAGCTGGGTTAGCGAGGATGAATGCCCGAGAGCGGATACCAGCCTCGAACGATTGCAGGCGCTGCAGCCGGTTTTTCTCGAACGAGGCACCGTAACGGCGGGCAATGCCTGTCCCGTCAATGACGGAGCAGCGCTTGTCCTCATCATGTCTCGCGAGAAATGCAAGCAGTTGAACCTGCAGGCCGTGCTGCGGTTCGTGGATGCGCGAGCGGCGGGAGTAGATCCGCATTATCTAGGGTTGGGTCCCGTTCCGGCCATCCGCAGCCTGTTAAGCCGTCAGCGATGGACGGTAAGCGATTTGGACGTCGTGGAGTTTAATGAAGCCTTTGCATCGCAGGTTCTGGCGTCCATGCAGGAGCTGCGCCTCTCGCCCGATAAGGTCAATATCGGCGGAGGCGCGATCGCTTTAGGCCATCCCTATGGCGCATCCGGCGCTATCCTGATGACGCGGCTATGCACGGAGATGCTGCGGGAACCTTACCATCGCGGAGCTGCAGCGCTCGGAATCGGCGGCGGAATGGGACTTGCAACCTTGGTCGAGGCAGTCGTATGAATCGCCTTGTTTTTCGGTATCGGCTTACGACGGCGTCCATTATGGCTTATTCGCAGAGCATCGAAGCCCCTTTGCAGAAGGCGGACGAAATCTTGATCGCTCCTCCAACGATGCCGATTACGTTCTGGAAGATCGCGGATGTTCCATGGCTCGATCAAGAGATCACTTATATTCATGGCCGGCAATCATTCGCCTACGATGCCCCGCTGATGGCGGAATCGCATCTTGATTGCGAATTGAAGCTTGCCAACCTGGAACACAAAGCGGGCAGCCGCGGAGCGTTGACCTTGTATACGCATATGCTTGTATGCATGTGCAACGGTGAACGGATCGTGGCCGCAGAAACGGTGTTGCTATCCGTCGGTGATCCCTCATGATCATGAACAAGACGATCACCATGGAAGCGATTCGTCACTATGCGGCCGCTTCCAACGATACGGCTGCGATTCATCACGACCCGGAAGCCGCCAAGCGAGCCGGGTTCGAGCGTCCGATCGCGCATGGCATGTACATCATGGGAATCGCGCATGCGATGTACATGAGGAAACATCCGGCACGCTGGATCCGTTCCACGCAAATGACATTTCTAAGCCCGCTCTTGTCGGATACGAGCGTTCGGTTGGAATTCGAGTGCAGCCAGGAAGAGGTTCGGGTCACCGTTATCGGCGAGAATGGGGAAGTCATCGCCAAAGGTTCGTTCCTGGTTGGGAGGAGGTCTGGATCGTGAAGAAAGTTGCACTAGTCACCGGTTCGAGCAGAGGTATCGGACGCAGCATCGCCATGCGGCTTGCGCGTCATGGATACCGGGTCGCCGTTAACGGAACGCAGCCCGGCGGCATTGACCGCGTCGTCGAAGAAATTCGGCAGCATGGGGGGGAAGCTTCGGGTTATTGCGCCGACGTTGCGGATTCCGCCCAGGTTACGGCCATGATCGAAGCCATCGTCAACAACGATGGTCCGATCGAGGTTTTGATTCATAATGCGGGCAACTTGCAGGATCGGAAATGTATCGACATGACGGACGAAGAATGGAAATCGGTCATCGACGTTCACTTGAACGGTGCCTTTTATTGCATTCGGCGGGTGCTGCCCTACATGCCCGAGCGAGGCGGCGATATCCTATTGGTCACCTCGACGGCCGGTCTGCACGGTTCTGTCGGACAAGTGAACTACAGCGCCGCCAAAGCCGGCATACTGGGCATGGCATGGACGCTCGCCGAGGAACTGCGGCATCGCCGTATCCGAGTCAATGCCATTGCGCCCGCTGCTTTAACGGATATGACCCGCCCCGTGATTGCGCATCTTGAGGCCAAGTATGCCCGCCGCCGGGAGCCCTTTCCGGCTTATTGGAACGTAGGCGGAACGGATGATGTCGCGCGTTTCGTTCAGCTGCTCTTGGAGCAGCCGGATCCGGAGCTGACAGGCGAACTATTCGGAATCAACGGTACTGCAGCGACGCGATGGCAGAAGCCGTCCAGCGTCTGGACGGAGAACGATCCTGCGGCATTTCTCGCTCACTGGAAAGAGAGGCGGGGGAGCATATGAATTGGAGCACGCGGTTGACTGACCTGCTTCATATCGAATATCCCATCGTTCAAGGCGGGCTTGCATACCTGGGGTATGCCGATCTGGCGGCGGCCGTATCCAATGCGGGCGGTCTGGGTCAGATTACGGCGATGAGTCTTCCGCGCGCCGATAGGCTGCGCGAAGAGATTCATCGCGCGCGCGCGTTGACGGACAAGCCCTTCGGAGTTAATTTGGCACTTGGCATGCACGGTCATGACATCCGCGATCGATTGCAGATTATCGTCGAGGAGAAGGTCCCGGTCGTATCGATCTCGGGCGGAGATCCGAGCGAGATCCTGCATATGCTCGAGCCGACGGGCATAACGTCTATCGTGCTCGTCTCCTCGGGCAGACAAGCGCGGAAGGCCGAACAGCGCGGCGCGTCGGCAGTCGTCGTGGTTGGCAACGAAGGCGGAGGACATCTCGGACGTGACGGCGTCGGCACCATGGTGTTGGTACCCAGCGTAGTCGATGCGGTCGGGATTCCCGTGATTGCCGCTGGCGGCATCGGCGACGGACGCGGATGGATGGCGGCCCATGCGCTCGGCGCGGAGGGGATTATGATGGGGACCCGTTTCATCCTGACGCAGGAATGCGTGGATGCAGCCGAATCCTATAAGCGGGCATTGGTCAGAAGCTCGGAGTCCGACACGGTGGTTATTAAAGCCTCTATCGGCTATCCGGCGCGGGTACTGCGCAACGCTTTTGCCGAGCGCATTCTCGATATCGAACGCAGAACGCCCCATTATGATGCGCTCCGAAACCTGGTCAGCGGTCAAGCTAACAGACGCTGGATTCATGATGGCCTGGAAGAAGAAGGATTCGGCTTGGCCGGCCAAGTCAGCGGCATTATTCACGATGTTCCTACGGTGGCCGGACTGATTGACGGGATGCTGAAAGAGGCGGAAGCGATCAGGGGCGCTTGGGGGTTCGATTGAACCGAAGCCTTAAGCTTTTGAATAGGAATGCGGCTTGGAGAAAAGAGTAACAAATGGAGAAAACGATGATGCACGAGCAAGAAACGGAGCGGATACACCATGTCAAAAGTTTGGCTCATCACAGGAAGTTCGCGAGGCTTCGGCCGGGAACTAACGCAGGCCGTGCTTGCGGCGGGGGATAAGGTCGTAGCGACCGCCCGCGATCGCGAACAACTCGCGTTTCTGCTCTCCGATTACGGAGACCGGGTTCGGACCTGTTCCTTGGACGTGACGGATATGCAAGCGGCCCAAGCAGCGGTACGGCTGGCTTTAGATGAATTCGGTTCCCTGGATATCGTCGTGAATAATGCCGGTTATGCGAACAGCGCGCCAATCGAAGAAATGACCGATGAAGATTTCAGGGCGCAGATCGAAACGAACTTATTCGGCGTCGTGAACGTAACCAAGGCGGCGCTTCCGATCTTCCGTAAACAGCGCGGCGGCCATTTTATTCAGTTCTCGTCGGTTGGAGGACGCGTCGGCGGAACTCCCGGCATGGGGGCCTATCAAACGGCGAAATATGCGGTGGAAGGGTTCTCGGAAGTTTTGAATAACGAAGTCAAGCCGTTCGGAGTTAAAGTCAGCATTATAGAACCCGGCGCTTTCCGTACCGATTGGCAAGGTTCGTCCATGGTTCGGGCGCAGGTCGGACCGGATTACGAGCAGACGGTGGGCGCGATAAACAAGATGCGGGAAGAAACCAACGGCAAACAACCCGGGGATCCCGCCCGAGCCGCGCAAATCTTGATTAAGCTCGTGGATCAAGCAGAGCCTCCGCTGCGCTTGTTGCTTGGGGCCGCGGCATTGGAAACCGCTTTGAAGTCGTCCAAGGAACGCGCGGCGGAAGCCGAGAAATGGGCCGATGTCAGCAGGGCTGCCGATTTTCCGGACGAATGAAGGAAAGCGTGAACGCTTGAATCCATATCGAATGAATGTCTAAGCTGCCGGAAAGCCCGGCGGCTTTTTTTTAATTCGCCATACGATGAATACCAAGCAGCTTCACCGCGTTAGGCGATATTCGGCTTAGCGATAGGGAGGACCAGGTCAAGAAAACTAATAAAAAGTAAAAAACGCCAATATAAAACGCTTTCGGCAAGCCATATACTGGAGCTGTCACTGTCGATCCGACCTGATCCGGCCGGATTGCAAATCCGATCCTTATGGGAGGGAAATCGCGATGAACGCAAACAAACCCGTCAAGCAAGCGGGCATTTCCGCGGAAGTCAAGGAAATTATCGTATCGCAGGAACAGTCGCTGGAAGAGCATTTGCGGAAGTGGAACGAAGAGCGCCGGGCCGGGGGAACGCCCGCGAAGCCGGGCCTAGGCCATCTCGCGCTGGGAGTGCCGCTTTATTGCCATCCCGAGTCGCGCTTCTACGGCAGCGGCGATTCGCTGCCGGAGTGGCTGTCCGAAGCGGCGGCCAATTTGCTGGCCAGCCAGCTGCCCAGCGGAAATATCTCGCTGGCGAACTGCAACATCGATTCTCCGCCGGATACGGCGTTCGCCGTTCATCTGGCGACGCAGATTTACCGGGTCTCCGCCGAATCTGGACTGAGCGGCATCGCGGCCGTCCAAGCCGAGGTACGGCGATTCCTCGAGCGGGCGCTGCCGGCTCTGCTGACCGGCGGCATTCATACGCCGAATCACCGTTGGGTGATGGCAGGCGCGCTGGCGGATCTGTATGAGCTGTTCGAGGACGAGCGGCTAAAAGAACGGGCTTTTCAGTTCTTGGACGAAGGCTTCGATATGACCGAATACGGGGAATGGACCGAGCGCAGCAACGCCATCTATAACGGAGCATGCGCCGTCCATTTGTACAGCGTCGGCAAAGTATGGGGTTTCGAGCCGGCCTTCGAGGCGATAAGAAGGAATTTGCATATGATGCGCTATCTGCTCCATCCTGGCGATACCGTCGCGACCGAATATTCCGGCCGTCAGGACAATGGCCAGACGCTGCCGATGAACGAATGGTATTATACGATTTATCATCTGATGGCCAATCTCGACGGAAACCCGGAATTCGCGGCTATGGCCGCCAAGACGGAGCGCACGGCCCCGCGCGGCTCCGGCGCGTTGATGCATTGGATGCTTATGCCGGACAAGATGAAGCTGCCGGAGCCTATCGAGCCGCTGAGCGACGACTATACGATACTGTTCGGCGAGAACAACAGGATAGCCGTCCCCGACACGATGCCCTACGTGCCCGGACGCAAGAAACATCCGCACGGCGCCGCGGTGCTGCGCCACCGGCGCGGACGGCTGTCCGTCACCGCGATGGCCGCCCAGCCGGACCTTCTGTACGTGCAGTACGGCGAAGCCCGGATGTTCGGTCTGCGGATCGCCGCTGGCTGGTTCGGCATCGCGGGCGTCGCCTTTCCTTCGATCCGACGAACGGGCGAACATGCGTATGTGCTGGAAACGGAGCTTGAAGGCTGCTACTGGGGGCCGCTGTCCCGGGAACAGGCTGCCCAAGCCGGGCATATGTGGGTAGACATGCCCAACTACGAGCAGCGGGTGAAGACGAATGTCCAATATCTCCCGATTGCCGTCGAGCTGACCTTGCTGGAGGACGGAGTCGATCTCCGGTTCGTATCGGAGCGGATCGCGGATATTTATTTGCAGGCGGTCTGCCAGTTCGATGCCGGCGGGACGCTGGAGGGCGACGGCCTGGAAGACACCGCTCCGCATGTTCGGCGGCTTGCCGGCGGGGAGGCTCTGTTCCGCAAAGGGGACGATTGCTTGCGCGTATCGCCGGGAGCATGCGAGCATGGCGATGCTCTTATGCGCAATGACAAGGCGAATCCGGACGCGATCAATATGACGATCAACTGGCTGACGCCGGCCGACCGGACGCTCCGCATCCGCGGCTTCGGTTCGGAAGGCCGTTCCCGTTGAGCGCATGCGAGCAAACCGGTCCGTCGGATATCAGCGAAGCGATACTAAAGTATGAATCCGATATCGTCCGGCATATTCGGGAGCTGGTCCGCATTCGCAGCGTTGCCGGCACGCCGGAACCGGGCAAGCCGTTCGGGGAAGGTCCGGCCCGGGCGCTCCGTTATATGCTGGAGCTGGGCGAATCGATGGGCTTCCGCTCCGCCGACATCGACGGCTATGCGGGCCATCTGGAATACGGCGAAGGCGATGAGATGGCCGCCATTCTCGTCCATCTGGATACCGTGCCCGAAGGCGAGGGATGGACGGCGGATCCGTTCGGCGGAGATGTCGAGGGTGGACGGATATACGGACGCGGCGCCGCCGACGACAAGGGGCCGGCGGTTGTGGCGCTGTACGCCTTGAAGGCATTTGCAGACCTGGGTATCGCGCCGCGGCGCAGGCTGCGGATTATTTTCGGGACGAACGAAGAGAATGGCATGACGGATATGGATCACTATTTTGCCCAAGAGCCGCTGCCCGAGTTCGGCTTCTCGCCGGATGCCGGTTATCCGGTCATTCATGCGGAGAAGGGTATCTACGTCGTGGAACTGAACTGGAAGGCGCGGACTCAGCCCCAGCTCATCGGAGCACGAAACAGGTCGAGCGAATCCGATAGCGGGCCATCCCCGATGGGAAACGGAACGACCGGATCCGATATTCGGCTGTCCGCAGTCGAATTATGTATCGTATCCATGGAAGGCGGTTCCGCGCCCAATATGGTGCCGGACAGCTGTCGGGCGGTCGTGGAAGCCGGGGAAGAGGCCGCGCGTATGATCCTGCAGGCCGCGTCCGGGCATGAGCGGATCACGGCCGACCGGATGGAGAACGGCAGACTAGTCCTGACGGCAGCCGGCAAGAGCGGCCACGGCTCCTATCCGCCGTCGGGGATTAACGCGATTGCCCATATGGCCGCATTTCTGGCCGATTTGGCGCTGGGAAGCGATAAGGAGGACGCATCACCGGCAGCTCGGCTGAAGGCCTTTCTCGCGAAACGGATCGGATTCGAAGCGTTCGGCGAGTCGCTCGGCATTGCCTGCTCCGACCCGGTGCATGGCAGGCTGACCGTCAATCTCGCGCAGGTCAGTCTGAACGCGGAGGAAAGCCGCGTCATCTTGAATATCCGGGTCCCGGTGGTCTTCGACGGGGAAGAGCTCGTCTCGCAGCTTCGCAATCGGCTGCAGGCGGACGGGATCCGGCTGACGGTGCAATCCTGGCTGCCGCCGCTGTATGTGCCGCCGGAGCACCCGCTGATCCGCAAGCTGAACCGCGCCTATGAGACGGTCACCGGAGAATCCGCGGGTCTTCTGTCCATCGGCGGCGGCACCTATGCCCGCAAGCTCCAGGGAAGAGGCGTCGCTTTCGGCGCGGGCTTTCCCGGCGGGCCGGACAATCATGCGCATCAGCCCGACGAATTCGTTGGGATTGCCGATATGATGCGGCATGGCCGCGTCTGCCTGCAAGCGATCTACGAGTTGATCGGCATGCCGGACGACTGAATAGAGCCCTGTTTCGTTAAGGCCGCGGAAATAGCATCTGGTGCATGGTTACGCCGTTTGACGGGTCCCGATCATAAGCACCGTACGTGTTGGATGGTTCTCTTCAGAATGTAGTTTCGTGCAGCACATGGGAGCAGTTTGCCGGCGGGCAGCTGCTTCTTTTTATCGGGCGAACCGGAATACGATAACCACGTCAAGCGCAAGCGTTTATCCCAGCCGAAAATAAAAGGTTTCATTTTCTGATACATTCCGAACTTAGAATCAATCTTGTAAAACAAATCAAAAGGAGCGAACAAAAATGACGAATTATTCCATCCAAAGCATCGCGAAAAACTACAAAATGACTGGTTTCGGTGTTACACTGGAAGACTACAACGACTGGGCAGGCAACGCGGCAAAGACCGCGGCGAAGAAAGCCGAAATCACGGAAAACAACAAGCTGGCCGAACTGCTCGCGCTCGCGGACGGGCAAGAATATCAAATCAATTACGTCGTCGGAGGCAAGGCTTGGCGCGGCTTCGGCGTGATGGGCGAGTTCGACTTGGAAGGCGCGGACGTCCTCGATTTCCTCGCTGGCGACTATCTCGTCGTACCCGGAACGAGCGCGGACAAAGAGCGCCTCGCCGATGAAATCACCGGCAGCGTATTCGGCGGCCTGCTGCAAGAGATCACGGATTACAAGTACGTTGGACCTGGTAACGCCACCTATGTGAAAGCAGCCGAGAACGGCGCGTTCTACGGGGAAATGTGGCTGCGCGTCAAAAAAGTCGAAGACTAATTCTCGCAAATAAGGAGCAAACATATGACAACCTACACGCTGGAACACAAAAAATCGTTCACCTTGACCGCATTCGGTTTCTCGATCCGATCGAATTTCCAAGACATGCCGGCCATGCAAAAGGAAAAAGCCGAATTTTGGGGCGGACTCCAAGCCGACGGGCGTTTCGATAAGCTCAAAAAAGCCGCCAAGGACGATCGCGAATGGTCGGTTAACGAAGTTTATCAAGGCAAGCCATGGAACTATTTTGCGGTATTGGCCGGCAAATCGGTGGCGGATGCAACGCGAATCATCGAATTTCCGGAGAGCGAGTACATCGTGGTCACGGGAAACGGAGACAAGGAAACGTTGTTCGATCAGCTGACGTACCGCGCCTTTGGCGAAGTTTTGTCCCAAATTACCGACTACGCGTACATCGGAGGTCCGAATGCGACGTTTCGACAAGATAACGGAGACGGCACGTTCTACGGAGAATTCTGGGTGCCCGTGGTAAAAAAATAAGATGCATGCCTTCACCCTGCGGCTGGTTCGACTTGTTATTGAACGGGTCGTCCGGAGCAGGGGCTACTAGCGCATCCATCCCATGAAGTTAAGCCGGTCAGCATGCGCTGAACCGGCTTTTTCGACTTTGTAGGACGGGATTCGATCAGCCCATCGAAAGGCCGGTCGCGGCATTCTCTTCAGGCGTGCCGAGCCAATAGCCGGATGAAGCAGCAGTTTGAACGTAGCTGGAAGGATTGGAAGCCAAGTAAAATATGCACTGTTGCTATGCGTTCATTACGTCTATAATTTTTTTTAGCCTGCTGTCACAAAACGTCTCTAAATGCAGTTATAGGTGCAGTAAGGAGGAGAACGAATTGGATGACGTGAACCTGTTCGAAGAACAATCCATCAACGAAATTGTCGATCTGGTTAAACATGGAGATACAGAGGCATATTCGTTTCTTATAAAAGCCTTTCAAAAAAAGATCTATCTGTATTGTTACTACTTGCTCGGCAACCAAGAAGAGGCCGAAGATGCAGCGCAAGATACCTTTATTTCGGGCTTCAATCAAATCGGACAGTTCTTCCCAACCGTTTCTTTTGCAGCGTGGCTTTATAAAATCGCCCATCATCGATGCATGGACGTATTGAAAAAGAAGAATCGACGGTTTCATTTGTTCAAGAAGTACCAGCAAGAACTAACCGTCTCCGATCAACCGTCCGATCGTTATTCGGATTATATTCATGAACTCTTGAGCTCATTGAATGCGGAGGAACGCAGAATCCTGCTGCTTCGGGCGTTAGAAGAATATTCCTTCGAGGAAATGAGCGCTATCTTGGATATCAAGCCCGCGACGCTTCGCAAAAAATACGAAAGACTTCGGAAAAGACTTATCAAAGGCAAAGGAGGATTTCATTATGAGCATGCCTACAAAACAAACGGCTGAGCGGGAATTCCGCTATTTGGAGAAGTTAATCCGCGAGACGCCCGTACATATCGACTTAACCGATCAAGTTATGAGCCGGCTTTATAAAGGTTCCTTGCCCGAGCAAGTTCGCCCGAAGAAATGGGGGAGAGCGGTATGGGTCGCCGCATCCGTCTTTGCGCTGTTTGTTATCGTCGCCAGCACCGGCTTGGTCTCGCCCGTCATGGCCGAATCGCTTAAGAAGATACCCGTGCTTTCCTCGTTGTTTCAAGCAGCCGGCGATTTAGGTTTGAAAACCGCCGATGAAGCTGGCATGGTCACGAAATTAGACGTTGCCGATACCCATGACGGCGTAACGCTGCAAGTACCGGTTGCTGCCTTCGACGGTACGCGCGTGTCCCTGGGACTTGAGCGGAAGCATGGAGCTGCAGCAACCGATACCATCGGCGAACAAATACAAACGATTGACCTATCGATTAACGGGAAACCAGTTCAAACCTATGCGCCTGGAAATTCGAATACCATCGGCATTTCTACGTACCCGGGCATGGATAAAGATTCATCCATCATTGAATTCTCTGATTTGCATAACCAGGGGGGACGGCCATTCCCCGACAAATTCGAATTGTCTTTGTCTGTTTACTTGAACGGCATTCAGGAACCCTTCGTTCTGAAAATACCGGTAAGCAAAAACACGACCAAAGAACAAATCGCAGCGCCCAATGTGAGTCGACATGCGCAAGAGCTCGATTTCACGCTGAAAAAAATCGAACGAACCCCGATCACGACAACGATTTCCACTCAAATCGCGATTCCGATTGATAAAAAGCTAACGCTGCCTATTCAAACCATGGGGATCGAAGTCGTGGACGATACGGGGAAGAAGCTAAAGCTTCTTGGAGGGAACAGTTGGAACGATACGGATGGGCATCTTCTTATGACCGACTATCATTTTGAACCGCTGCTCTCGGATTATAAGACGCTGACGATTAAACCGTTCTATTATCTCTTCCAGGACGATAAGCATAGCTTTGTCCTCGATGGAAACGGAACGCCTCAAATCGCGTTTATACCGGAACTTGAAATCACGGTTTCAGCAAACCGGTAAAATAAAAAATGCGGGCGAGTATAATCACTCGCCCGCATCGCGTGCTTTAAACCGATACGACAAATGTGTAGATGCCCAATACATCGCCGTTGGCTTTGAATGCTTTCACTTGCGCCGTTCCGACCGCGATCATCGTGGCTTTGTTGCCGCTTAGCGAAACAACGTTGGATCCGCTAAGAATAACCCAAGAACTTCCGGACATAAAGTAACTGCTGCCAGTACTCAGCGGCACCGTTTGATCATAGGCCTGTATTTGACCGGGGTTAGCAGGCGTAAAGGTAACCGTGTAATGCAATTCAGGAGTGTCTTGAACGACTGCCGGCGGAGTCGATGGACTAGCGGAAGCTACTCCCCCCATAGTCAACAACATGGCTGCGGTACCGAGTACGATGATTGCTTTTTTCATTGGTGTAATTTCCCCTTATACATAATTTAGCTACATATACATTTATATACTATAAATATAGGTCTTTCAACATAAATAATTTAATAAACCATTAATAAAGCGGTGGTGATACACAATGTACGATTTATTATTGTGGCTTTTGATCCTTCTTTTAATGGTTGGACTGATTATAGGCGCAAAATATTTGGTGTATGTTTATGATTCTGAGGAAATGTTCGATCGGGAGGACTAGTTCTTAAGAGGGTCATGCATGAAGAGAGGTGTTTAGGTCCATGATTGAGAGCACGGATTTAGGGAATAAAGCAAACGTACTGAGGGAATTTGAAGTTTATGGATATCAAGTCGCGTACTATTTACTAGAAGACGAGGCTTTGGCCGAGCAAGCGGCGCTGCGAGCGTTAAGCGAATTATTCACGGACAATGAATTTTTCCGTACATCGACTTACATTCAGAAACAAAAAACAAAACAAGTCTGCATCAAGCATTCCTTATTAACCAGGAGCCAGTATCCTGATCGCGCGGCAACCCACGGATAATCAGCTTATCGCTTCAGAATAGAGAAAAGTGCAAATCTTGCACTTTTCTTTTGTTTGTATTCCGGTTTATGTTGGATCAAGAGGGGGCGATTGCCGATCGCGGTTCCTCATACGGCGCATGCTTGGCGGGAATCCAAGCCTAATTCTGTCTTTAGTTAAGGTGGCGAATAACGATGGCGAAGTATGTCACGATAAGTTGTTTAGGTCCTAGGCCGTTGGTCGTGGACGCACATGCGCCTGCCCAACAGGCGGTGGAACAGATGATTCAACACTGGCAGCGTCAGCTGGACCAGGTTCTCCCGGATCGTCCGGATATGATCATCCTGCCCGAAGCTTGCGACAGGCCGGATCAAAGGACGCTTTCGCAAGATCAAAAATTAGCCTATTACAAGGTTCGCGGCTTTCAAATCCGCGATTTTCTGGCGGGCGTTGCGAAGCGGCACCGTTGTTATGTCACGTATCCGGCGCATATAGAAGCAGAGGACGGCACCTGGCGCAATGCGATGCAGCTCATCGATCGCGAGGGTCAAGTGATGGGGGCTTATCATAAAAACTATCTGGTTCCCGACGAGTACGACAAGAATAATATTCGATACGGAAAAGAAGCTCCGATCTTTGAATGCGATTTTGGGCGAGTGGCCGCAGCGATATGCTTTGACCTGAATTTCGATGGACTTCGGGAGCAGTATGCGAAAGCAAAGCCGGACGTGATCGTGTTTCCTTCCATGTATCATGGCGGGATCATGCAAAACTATTGGGCGTATTCCTGCAGATCTTATTTTGCCGGCGCGATAGCCGGCTTGCCTTGCACGGTCATAACGCCATTGGGTGAGGTGGCGGCACAGAGCACGAATTATTACTCTTTTATCACGACCAAGATCAATTTGGATTATGCGGTTATTCATATCGATGAAAATGGGGCGCATTTTCTCAAGATCAAGCAGAAATACGGGACGAACGTCAAGATTCACGACCCTGGCTATCTGGGCTGCGTACTGTTGACTAGCGAATCTCAGGACGTTACGGCGAAAGAAATTATCGCGGAGTTTGGGCTGGAGCTGATGGATGATTATTTCCGTCGTTCAGAAGCGTCTCGGTGCATGCCAGGGCGAATAGAGCGTTGAATCATCCAGGAAGGTGTTGGATCCATGTTCGACTATCGTGGAATAATTCTGGACGGCGCTCATCAAGCGATAGGAAGCACGCCTATGGTCAGGTTGAGCCGGCTAACCAAGGAAGTAGAGGGAGAAATTTATGCCAAGCTCGAATACCTCAATCCCGGTTTTAGCAAGAAAGACCGTATAGCGCTGCAAATCATAGAAGAAGCAGAGCTGGATGGGACGCTGCTTCCAGGCCAGACCGTCGTTGAGATGACGAGCGGCAATACCGGAACCGGGCTGGCTATCGTCTGCGCGGTGAAAGGGTACCCGTTCGTTGCCGTGATGTCGACAGGCAATTCGATCGAGAGAGCCCGGATGATGCGCGCGCTTGGAGCCGAAGTCGTGCTGGTCGAACAAGCAGCCGGTTCCATCCCTGGTCAAGTGTCCGGCGAGGATCTCGCGCTCGTAGATGCAGAAACGCTTCGTATCGTTCAAGAACGCGGCGCATTCCGGGCGGATCAGTTCCATCATCGAGGGAGCGTGCTCGCGCATGAGCTTCATACGGCTGAAGAGATATGGGAGCAGACGGGCGGAGCATTCGACGTGTTTGTTGACTTTGCAGGCAGCGGCGGAACGTTTGCCGGCTGTGCCGGAAGGCTGCATGCCTATAAGCCGGCCATTCGCAGTTATTTGGTCGAACCCGAAGGGGCGCCGTATCTGGCGGGCGGGACGTTAACCCATCCGAACCACAGCTTGCAAGGCGGCGGTTACAGCATGGCGCTGCCATTGGTGGATCGAAGCTTAATCGCCGGTTTCTTGACGGTTACCGATGAGGAATCGATTGCAGCTTGCAGGCGATTAGCCCGCGAAGAAGGAATCTTCGCGGGATATTCTTCGGGGGCCAACGTTGCCGCAGCCCTGCAGCTGCTGAAGTCGCGAGAGAGGGGAGCGAGGATCGTCCTGACGATCAACGATTCCGGATTGAAATATTTGAGCACCGATCTCTATCCGTAAATGGGAAAACGGGATAATTTTTTATGAACCGGTGTATGGTTTCATGTCGGTACATCGTTTATTCCGTGTACGGTATTCTTAAGCATCTACATTGGAGGGTTTTAGATGGAAAAGAAGGCATTGTTAAAGCGCATCGAGTGTGCCTATTTGCCCGTGACGGATGTCGCAGCTTCCGCTGCTTGGTACGAGCGCGTACTGGGCTTGAAACTGCGTTCTCCGATCCAACCGGGCAGCGGCGCCATCATGATCATGGAAAGCGGACAATGGCTATTTCTTCTTCCTGCCCCGGGAGGGAATCCCCTGCATTTCGTAACAACCGGATGGACCGAGGATCACAGCCCATTCGAGATGTTTCCAATCTGCTTCGAGACGGATGATATTCGGGCACTGGATTCATCACTGAGACAATCGGGCGTGTGGATGGAGGAAGCGATCCGCGATGAAGGAGGGTGCGGACTGCAGCTGGATTTTAAAGATCCGGATGGCAACAAGTTTCAAGTCTGGCAGCAACCAGTTATCGTGCCTAGCAAGATGCCGACAGAACAATGGGTATCCTCGTAAGATCGGAACGTTAGCCGAATGCCGAGAGTACGTCCTGCCGCGATAATCGCGGTTTTTTTTATGGATTCCAAGTTTTCGAAAAAACGATCTCCAAAAAAATGCGTTTGACTTAAAGTACGCTTTAATGCTTAAGATAAGCTTAAAGCGTACAAGGAGCTGAAATCATGCCGTTCTCCATTAAAGAAGCGTCGGAAATGCTCGGATGCCCTGCGCATACGATCCGTTATTACGAGAAAGAAGGATTGCTGCCGAATATCGCGCGAGATGAACATGGGAACCGTATTTTCGAACAGAAGGATCTGGACTGGATCAAGCTTATGACTTGCTTTAGACGTACGGGAATGAAAGTAGCCGCGTTGAAACAGATCGTGGATCTCGCATTGCAAGGAGAATCGACGATTCCGCAGAGAAAAGCCATTCTCGAGGAACATCAACAAGAACTGCATAGGCAGCAACTCGAACTGAACGAAGCCTTCCATGCGGTCAATCAGAAATTGTCTATCTATGATGGGATTCAAAAAGGCAATTTAGCTCCAGACCGAGACTTGCGCATGGATGAGGGTAAGTTTCATTAATTAGGACCGAATAAGGCATAACAAGGCTGCCGATCTCGTTAGCCTTGTTTGACATGCCGAAATTTCTGAATAACACCGTGCAGCAATACGGATTCGGTTTAGATGTACCCGAGCCTTCCGTTGTATATTTTTACCTGCTTGACTTAACGTGCACTTTAAGGTTTAGGGTGTAGAAGTCGCAGAACGAACACGCGATTACGATAACAAAGGAGAGAATATGAAATGAAAAAGATCGAATAGCCATCGCGGCAGCGAAAGAAGCTTCAAGACATTTTCGAAAACGACCCTCGAAGAACGGAGTGGGACGCTCGAACGGCTGCATGATGTAAGGATGAGCGATTGAATAGCCCGAGCGGGAACGGGATATTCTGAGGAATGACAAGCGCTCCGATTAAATCTTAGTCCTGGTATGGCGAAAATATCGTTTACGGGCTCCGCCAACGAGGGAAAGGCTGATCGGGTAGAACATGTTGTACGTCAGGCGATCTTAGGTTACTAAGAATAAATTCAAGTTGTTGCTGTCCTAACCTATAAACGATTATAAAGGAGCGAGATCATTCAAATGAAATCTTATGCCATCGGCCATACAACGATTCAAGCTCCGATTCCATCGGGGTTCGGCCCTCATACGACCGCGAGAGAAGCTTTGGGGAATCGTAATTTGGAAGGAATAGTAGCTATCGTGACTGGCGGGTATTCCGGCATCGGTCTCGAGACCTCTCGCGTATTAGCGGAGGCTGGCGCTACGGTCATCGTGCCGGCGAGAACGCCCGACAAAGCAAAAGCGGCGGTGGCGGGTATTCCGCGTCTGGAATTGGAGACGCTGGATCTAATGGATCCGGATTCGATAGATAACTTCGCGGACCGCTTTCTAGCTGCGGGGAGACCCTTGGACATCCTGATAAACAGTGCCGGCATTATGGCAGCCCCGCTTATGCGAGACGCTCGCGGTTATGAGTCCCAATTTGCAACGAATCATTTGGGTCACTTTCAGTTGACCGCGAGGTTGTGGCCGGCCTTATTACAAGCGAAGAGCGCACGGGTCGTGGCGGTTTCCTCGCGCGGTCACCGTCTCGGCGGCGTCGATTTGGACGATCCGAATTTCGATCGGAGAACGTACGATAAGTGGAAAGCCTACGGACAATCCAAATCCGCGAATGTGCTGTTTGCCGTCGAACTTGATAAACGCGGCAGCGCTCAAGGGGTTCGCGCTTTCGCCGCACATCCCGGGCTTGTTATGACGGACCTAAGCCGTCACTTGTCGGAAGAGGAGACTGGTCGTCCGAAACAAATAAACGACGAGCAGGAAAAACCGGCCCCAGATCCCGAAGCAGACCAATTCAAGACCGTTGAACAAGGAGCGGCTACGAGCGTTTGGTGCGCGACCTCCGATCAGTTGGACGGAATGGGCGGTGTCTATTGCGAGGATGTCGATATATCCGAGGCGGTTCCCGCTGACAGCGAGAAGGGGACTGGCGTTAGGCCTTGGGCGATCGATCCCGACATAGCGCAGCGGCTCTGGGAGCTGAGCGAAAAGCTCGTCGGCGTTAAGTTCACGATTTAAATTGATGGACCATGATTCGAAATCATTGGTATTTCCTCTGTGCAACAAGGGGCGGAGAAGGAAAAAGCGAAGCGCTGGCTGGCTGGCTTGAAGCCCGTCGATGAACCGTGCAAGAAACCTTAGCCCGACTAAAGGGCTAAGGTATTTAGGGTGTTCAAAATCAAAAATTCGCCATGCTTACAGAGCTGCATTGAGGTGCCTTGGCCATGGAAGATAGCGTCGTTAACGATGCTCTGAAATGGACGAAGTACTTCCTCTTGCCTTTAGGGGAATATGAGACTAAAATGAACTTTATGCAGCTGATGAGTATTCGGCCAGTTCACTTGTCTCAAATAGGGGCATATAAGACTAAAAGGATCGAGCGTAACTTGCATTAAACAGGTCATACTGTAAGAAAATAAAATCGACTAAAGGACGGGGTTGCAAGATGAACGAAAATAACTACCTGGAGCATCGCATAGACCGGGGGCAGGGCAGCATCTACGTAAGAGAGTATGCGGGTAAAGACCCTGCCTTCGTGCTGATGCACGGCTTCCCTGACAATTTGGGAATTTACGATCGATTGGTTCCCTTATTGACTGCGGGAGGCAGACGAGTCGTCGTTTTTGACTTTCTGGGCTTCGGTGCTTCCGACAAACCCGCTGGCGCCAAATATAGCTTTGAGCAGCAATTAGGAGATCTCCATGCTGTTGTTCAAGGTTTGAATCTGAACAAAATCGTCCCAGTAGGACATGATGCTTCCGGTCCCGCGGCAGTCAACTATGCGATTGAGCATCCGGAACACGTGGAGTCCGTCTGTCTGATGAATGCTTTTTATGTCGATTCGCCAACGGCTAAATATCCAGAACTCATCGAGCTGTTTGCGACGACGAATTTGAAGGCTCTTACGCAAGCCATTTTGCGCAGCCCGGAACAATTCGCATGGGTGTTAAATTTCCAACGAAGCAAATTTCAAGAGCATCTGAAAGAAGATCAAAAAGATTTTTATGCGAAATTCCTCGGCCCGTTGATCGACGCCAATTTCAGAAATCAACCTAGTTCTGGCCCGGCTTTTGCGCAAATGACTTCGCAATTGTTCGAAGAACTCGCCAAGAATGCGAAACGGATCAACAAGATTTGGGCAACTGCCATTCCCGTCCAACTCATCTGGGGCGAAACCGATCCATATCTCAATTTTG
This sequence comes from Paenibacillus sacheonensis, assembly GCF_009909195.1. Taxonomy (GTDB): domain Bacteria; phylum Bacillota; class Bacilli; order Paenibacillales; family Paenibacillaceae; genus Paenibacillus_Z; species Paenibacillus_Z sacheonensis. Next base: position 48,131 of record NZ_JAAAMU010000007.1, on the reverse strand, counting down.
GCATAGCGAAACATCTACAAACACTGTTGAAACATTCATCCTTGCACGTTCTACCGGCGGGGCACTGGGTTCAATTGGATATGCCGGACAGGGTCGCCCAGATCATGCTGGGTAACGGGTAAGCGGCGCTGCAACGAAGAGGAACTAAAAACAATAATTAGCCACCCTCAGATGCGTTTAGGCGGAGGAATGGGGAAAGGGGTTGCATAATGGGAATCCATTCATTAAGAAAAGAGACGTTTAGAGGACAGATCGACCAAGGGATAACGCTGGTTGAATTTTACGATCTTAGCAGCAAACCTTGTTTAGAACAGCTTGACACCTTAGAGAAGCTGGCTCAAGAAGCAAGATATCAAGCTGACGTCTCTAAAGTCGACATTCATCAAGAAAGAGAACTTGCAGCTGAATACGGCGTGTCGAGCGTGCCGACCTTAATGCTGTTCAAGGACGGCTATAAGGTGGAAACATGGGTCGGGCAGCAAAGTAAAGAAGTCCTGCAGCAGCATATCACGAGCTATGCAACGATGGGCGATTCTTGCGTGTAATGAAGTTTGGTGTCGAACACGTTGAAAGTACAGCGACTCAACTGATAGCCAATTCCGCGATATATCAGACTGCGACCGATCAATCCGGTAATTCGCCGGATTCGTCAGTCTTTTTGTTAGCCACGTGCGGAATCAAGAACATCCGCCAATAGCGTGTCTCCCTCCATCCCCGTAGCGGTACCCAACCCGACAAAATCCTTTTCATCCATATTCTGGTTGACGCTGTTCGTAAGCCCGTGCTATAGTTTCCTTATTCAATTTCTGCCTATAATCGTTTAACCAAGGAGGTCGCCAAGATGACAAATGCAATGATGCCCATCCAATCCAACTGCATAGGTTTGCATCCTTTGGCTGACCCTAGCGTGCGTATGCATTAATTTGCTCTACGTATCTCGCTCCAGGCGGCTGCGCCTGGAGTTTTTTATATTTCCTCCAGGTCCCCGTCTGCAGGTTCACGGTCACGCCGCGATTGCTCAAGCCAGAAAGGGGTCTCCGCCGCCATGCCGCAAAAACAAGAACGCATACAACAACAATCCAAACCATCCATGACCTGGCTTTTCCAGTACCTGCGTCCCGTCAAATGGAGAATGCTCGCGCTCGTTCTCTTGCTGTTCGTAATGACGGCCCTGCAGCTCCTGAACCCACAGCTCGTTCAACGGTTCATTGACCAGGCAACCGGCTCTGGAAGCGTATCCAGCCTGCTGTCGCTGGCGGGTTTGTATCTCCTGATTGCCGTGCTCAATCAGTTGTTTACGGTCTCGGTCGACTATCTGGGAAACGATGTCTCCTGGCGAGCGACCAACCGAATTCGGGCCGACCTGCTGAAGCATGTGTTATTGCTCGATATGCGGTTTCACAACACGAAGACGCCTGGTGAAATGATTGAGCGGATCGACGGGGACGTGACCAGCATGTCCAATTTCTTCGCGATGTTTGTCGCCAAGATCATAGGCAGCTTCGTCCTGCTCGCAGGCATTCTCGGCTATATGTTCGTTTACAATTGGCCGATCGCCGCGACGATGACGGCATTTACCTGCATGTCCATCGGGGTTATGTTCGGCATTCGCGACATGGGCGTCAATGCCTCCCAATCGGAGCGGCAGGCGAATGCCGCCCTCTTTGGTCTAATCGAGGAACGGATCGCCGGTATTGAAGACGTTCAAGCGAACGGCGGAGTTCCGCGCCTGATGAATCGTTATCACCGGGCGATGCGGTCGGTATTCCTATTCGGACGCAGAGCTTGGATGCGCCGAGTCATGCCTTGGAATGTCACCGTCGTGATGTTCACGGTCACCGTCACCATCGTGCTCATGATTAGTGTCCACATGTACCTGCGGGGACAAATCACGCTCGGCATGCTGTTCCTTTTCTTCCAATACACCCAAATGCTGAACGACCCGATCGAACAGCTCGGCGATCAAATGCAGGAGTTTCAGAAGGCGAAGTCAGGCATGCGCCGCGCTCGGGAGCTGCTCTCGCTGCAAAGCGAAATCGCCGAGGGCGGGGATAACGAGCTGCCGCAAGGCCCGTTATCCGTATCGTTCGAGCAAGTGAACTTTGGTTACAACGAAGAGCAGCGTATTCTGCACGACATCAGCTTCATGCTGCAACCGGGAGAGCGGCTAGGCCTCATCGGACGGACGGGCAGCGGCAAGTCAAGCATCAGCCGGTTATTGCTCCGTCTGTACAACTTGGATACCGGCGTCATTCGGGTAGGCGGAGTGGATATCCGTTCCCTGCGTTTGAAGGCGCTGTATCAAAAGGTCGGCATGGTCACGCAGGACGTGCAGTTGTTTGACGGCACGCTTCGCGACAACCTGACGCTGTTCAATCCCCGCCTCTCGGATGAAGAGATCCTGGAGACGACGAACCGGCTTGGATTGCTTCCTTGGATCGAGGCGCTGCCCGAAGGACTGGACTCGCGTCTCTCCGCCGGAGGGGCATCGCTCTCTGCAGGCGAAGCGCAGCTCTTCGCGCTGACGCGGGTATTCCTGACTAAGCCGAGCCTGGTCATCCTCGACGAACCTTCATCGCGGCTTGATGCCGCGACAGAGGCGATTCTGCAGACGGCCGTAGACCAATTGCTGGAGGGATGTACGGGGATCGTAATCGCCCATCGCCTTGCTACGCTCGATCAAGTCGATAAGATCATGGTGCTGCGCCAGGGGCGCATGATCGAATTTGGCGCGCGAGCTGCGTTGGCGCAGAATCCATCATCGGAATACGCCCAGCTGCTGCGAGCCAACCGACAGGAGGAATTCGCATGAGTGTCTCACGATTCATGGGGAAATTGTTTCGGTTCAACCCCTCTCTATATCTAGTGAATGGCTTGCTGTGGGGGATCTTTCACGCGATGCCCGTCGGCATCGGGTTAGGGATGAAATGGTTCTTCGACCGAACGACGACCCAGTCCCACGATTATCTTTGGCTCGCCTTGCCGCTCATCGTTGTCGCGTGCGTTCGATTGGCCAGAGTCGGCGTGTTTTTTATCGCCTTCTTTAAGTGGGTGACGTACATCTATCACCTCCAAGCGCTATTGCGCCGCAATATGCTGGCCGGTATCATGCGCTGGCCCGGACGCAACTTACCCGCTTCTCCCGGCGAGGCCATGACGCGGTTCCGCGAGGATGTAGATGAAGTCGTCGAATACGTGGAGTCCTGGGTAGACTTCTGGGGGCGCGTCATCTATGCGGTGACTTGCATCGTGATTATGGTCGACATCAATTGGAAGATCACGATGGTGGCGATTCTTCCGCTCGTCATCGTTACGCTGTTCAACAACTTGTCCGGCAACCGGGCGCGGCGATATTCCAAGCTGAACCGGGAAGCGACAGGCCGCATTACCGGCTTCATCGCGGAGACGTTCGGCGCCGTGCAGGCCGTGAAGCTGGGTCAGGCAGAGGATCACGTGCTGAACCGGTTCCTACGGTTGAACGAGGGACGGAGGAAGGCGGCTTTGCGCGACAATCTGTTCAGGCAGTGGATGAGATCGCTGAACCAGCATGTGCTCAGCATCTGTACGGGCGTTATCCTCTTGATGTGCGCTTCGGAAATGAAAGAAGGGCGTTTCACCGTGGGCGACTTCGCGCTCTTTACTTCTTACCTGAGTACATTCGCTTTCAGCGTGTCGCTGTTCGGCTATATGGTCTTCCAACACAAGCGGCTGCGCGTTGCGCTTGACCGGATGCGGGTGCTGTTCCGCCAGGGGGAGGAGGATGGCATCGCGGAACAAAATGAAATCCATCTGTACGCTGATCCCCCAGAGGTCGAATCTCCGGCGGAGAATGAGAATGATCGACTTCAAAGCTTAGAAGTTCAAGGTTTAACCTATAGGTATCCCAACTCGGAGAATGGAATCCGCGACGTCTCCTTCAAGCTGGAGCGAGGCAAGTTTCTCGTTATTACCGGTCGGGTCGGATCGGGCAAATCCACGCTTGTCCGCACGCTGCTTGGACTCCTGCCGAAGTCGGATGGCACTATTCTATGGAACGGGCGCGTAATAGCAGACCCGGCCGGTTTCCTAAAGCCGCGGAGGACTTCCTATACGCCTCAAGTGCCGCGGTTGTTCAGCGATACGCTGGGCGAGAACATCACGCAAGGCGCCGCAGTCTCGCAGGATGCTATGAACCGCGTGATTCGTTTGGCTGTCATGGAGCAAGATCTACAAAATTTGGAGAAGGGGCTCGAGACGTTCGTCGGTCCGCGCGGCGTCATGCTCTCCGGCGGGCAAATACAACGTGCGGCCACGGCTCGCATGCTCATGACGCAATCGGACTTATTCCTCTTCGACGATCTGTCCAGCGCGTTGGATATCGAAACCGAGAACGTGCTGTGGGGGCGCCTGTTCGAGGAGCCGGATGTAACGTGCATCGCGGTTTCTCATCGCAGGGCGGCACTGGCGCGAGCCGACCATATCCTCGTGATGAAAGACGGTCGCGTCGAAGCAGAAGGCTCGCTATCCGAATTGCTGGCCACTAGCGTCGAGATGCAGCTGCTGTGGCAGGGCGAGGAGGCGAAAGCGGACAATGGGGAGGAAGAAGAGGAACAGCTGGTCAAAGGGGCGAAATAAGCATCGTATAGCTGCGGCGGTCCGCTCATTTCGTCAAAGAAGAGATAGATTGATTTGGATAACATGTAGCTCTGCCTTGCTTCGAAAAGAAAGGTGGTTTTGGCAATGAAAAGGTATCCTTTCATGTTTTTTTTAGCCATCGTTTTATTGCTCGTTAACGTGATCGTATATATATTCGAACCCTTTGAACCTAAAGTCGGCGCGATCGGAGAACCTCATAAAGATTGGGGAAGCTTTATCTCCACGACGATTCTCCTCGTTGCGGTTTGCGTGACTACTTTTTTTGCATGGCAGAGAAATAAAAATAAATAAAAACAGCTATATGAAGGCAGCTGGCAGCGCAGCGGGGATTCTACGAGAAGGAGTTAACATGGTCTATTACGAAATAGGATATATAAGGTTTGGCTGCATACACATCAATCAGGATTCCAACTTTGGACTTGGACGGTGAGCGCGCGTGAACAAAAAGATGCGGATTGCCTTAGGTCAGATGCAAGAGTTGACGCATGAAACGATGACTTTCGCCAAGCAATTAGGCGTAACGAGCATTCAGCTCAACACCCCGAATCTTCCGGGAGAATACGGTTGGTCTTACGAAGATTTGTTTGCCTTGAAGAAAACTTGCGATGACAACGGATTGATCTTGGAATCGATTGAAAACGTTCCCATTCGCTTCTACGATAAAATCATGCTCGGCTTGCCCGGCAAGGATGAACAAATCGAAAACTACTGTACGATCATCCGTCATATGGGGAATGTCGGGATTCCGGTACTCGGTCACCACTTCATGCCGAACTTCGTGTGGCGGACATCCACGGAGCCCGGCCGCGGCGGCGCTTTGTGCACGGCATTCGATCTTGATGCAGCAGCAAGCGGCATCAACCAGGTGAAGTATGCCTCTAACCGGGAATCAAGAGTTCCTGACGAATCGGTCATGTGGGACAACTACGCTTATTTCTTGAAGGCGGTGCTTCCGGCAGCCGAGCAATCCGGCGTGCGGCTGGCGTTGCATCCTGACGACCCGCCGGTTGCAATGCTTGACGGAACGGCTAGAATTTTTTATAAAGTAGAGAATTTCAAGAAAGCAGAGGCGATAGCCAATAGCGATGCCTGGGGATTGAATCTGTGTCTGGGCTGCTGTTCGGAGATGGTCTACGGAGCAGCGAATGTTATGGAAATGATTCGGTATTTCGGACCGAGAAATAAAATCTGTTATGTGCATTTTCGCGATGTACAGGGCACGATGCCGAAGTTCCAGGAATGCTTCCTGGGAGAAGGAAACTTTCATCCGGCGGAAGTCTTGCGGGAACTGAAACGATCCGGATTTACGGGTTTCTTAATGGACGACCACGTACCCAATGTCATTCAGGATACTGCATGGGGTCATCGGGCGCGTGCGCATGCCGTGGGCTATATGCAGGGTCTGATGAATGCATTGGAGCTTCTGGACCACTAGTCTGGCGAACTGCTCATGCGTCAATGTGAAACATGGGCTCGGGTTGACCTGAGTCGTTGGATGTAGGATGCTCTTGCTCGAAAAGAAGCAAAAGGGACTCGTTCATGCTGTCGCAATCCCAATCGTAGCGCGGCGTCGCGGACTTGCTTGTTCGGCGTGATGGACGTACACTTAAGGGCAAACTAAGCATGCTGCGATTGGGGTGCACCGAACCTGGATATGAATGTGTTTATCGTCGAAGACGATTCCTCTATACTGGGGCTGCTGAGGGAAAGATTCGAGAGCTGGTCTTTGCGCGTCTCCGCCCCCCGCGATTTTGAACATATTATGGACGATTTTCTGAACGAAAAGCCTCATCTGGTTATTATGGATATCCAGCTGCCCAAGTTTGACGGCTTTCATTGGTGCCGGGAGATTCGAGGGGTTTCGAAGGTACCCATTCTGTTCTTATCCTCCCGGGATCACCCGATGGACATGGTGATGGCCATGAACATGGGAGCCGACGACTATATCCAAAAACCGTTTCATCTAGACGTGCTGCTTGCCAAAGTGCAAGCTATTCTTCGCCGCACGTATACGTACGGAGAAGAGGCGGCCGACGTCATTGAATGGAAAGGCGCCTTGCTGCTGCTGAATCGCGGCTTCATTCGCAAGGACGGAGAGGAAGTCGAATTGACCAAGAATGAATTTTTTATCCTCGCGACCCTCGTCAAAGCGAAGAATGAAATCATTTCTCGGCAGGAACTCATTCGAAGGCTGTGGGAGGACGAGCAGTTCGTGAACGACAATACGCTGACGGCGAACATGACGCGGCTGCGCCAGAAGCTGGTTATCCTGGGGCTCGAAGAAGCAATCGTGACCAGAAAAGGATTGGGTTACATGGCCGTGACATAGAAGGGAGGGCGATGATAGACGTGCTGCTGCGGTATGCGGAAAGTATGAAGAGCTGGATGATCATGGTGCTGCTGCTGCTCGGACTCACCGATATGCTCTTGCTGCTGGACCATGGAATCACCATTCAGCTTGAGTCGATTGTGTATCTGAACGCCCTGTACCTCTTGTCATGCATCATATTCTTCCTGTGGCGATTCCGGCGTGAAACGCGTTATTACCGGGCGCTGCGCGCCCTCGCCGACGACATCCAAGACGACTGGGTCGAAGCCTTGCCCGAGCCTGATTTTGCGCGGGACGAGCTTGTAAACCAGGCGCTGCGCGCGGCGGACCTCTTCTATAAGCAGAAGCTGGCTGAATCCAACACGGCACTGCGATTGGAGAACGACTATATTGCGTCCTGGGTACACGAGATCAAGGCGCCGCTGACAGCCATGAAGCTCACGATCGAGGGTCATCCCCGCGATCCGGTCATGTCAAGAATCGAGGCGGAATGGCTGCGTGTCTACTTGCTGATCGACCGGCAGCTCTACATGTCCCGGCTTCCTGCCTTGGACAAGGATTATGTGCTGGAGCCATGCGGCGTCCGTGGGATGGCGAAGAACGAAGTGCGCGATATGGCTTCCTGGTGCATGGAGAAGAACATTGCCGTCGAATTCGAAGGGGAAGAAGCCGATGTCGTCACCGATCGGAAATGGTGCCGGTTTATCATTCGACAGATCTTAATGAATGCTGTCAAATACAGCCCCGGAGGAGGAACCATTCGTATCTCCGTGTCGGTTCTGCCGGATGGCCACGTTCTGTTACGCATGACCGACGAGGGGCCGGGCATTCCGGCGCATGATCTGCCCCGGATATTCGAAAAGGGATTCACAGGCGGAAACGGAAGAATCCACAATGCGGCGACCGGTCTGGGCTTGTACTTGGCACGGAGCGTCGCCGACAAGATCGGGGTAACGATCGAAGCGAAGGCAGGCCGATCGGAAGGCACCGAGATGCGGATGTTGTTCACCGCCAGAAACGGCTTCGAAGCCGTTCGGAGCGAGAAGATGGAATAAGACGCGCTGGGCAAAGCCAGCGACAGCAGCCGGGATAATATCCGCGGCTGTTTTTTTTGAATCGGGCCCAAAATGACAATAATGTAACCTACCGCGCTGTCTTGTCACCCAGATCTAGCGACGCCGCATGCCTGGACGATTTAAAATAAAGCAAATGCATAAGTGGAGGGCCGAGCATGAATACGAATGTTTCGCAGAAAACGATGCTGCAAGCGCAGAGCATCCGCAAGTCCTACGGGAAGAAGGGCAGCGCGCAGCAAGTGTTGAAAGGGATCGATCTTCACGTTGCGGAAGGAGAGTTCGTTGGAATCATGGGGCCGTCGGGCTCCGGGAAGACGACTCTTCTGAACGTGCTTGCGACGATCGATCGTCCAACGGAAGGCAAGGTTCTGATCGAGGACGCAGATGTTTCCGACATGAAGGACGCCGAATTGTCCGCCTTTCGCCGCAAGAAGCTAGGGTTTGTATTCCAAGACTATAACCTGCTGGATACGCTGACCGTCAAGGAAAACATCCTGCTTCCCGTGTCCCTTGGACGGCGGAATAGATCCGGAGCCGAGCTGGCCTATCAAGCCATTGCGCAGTCCCTCGGCATAGAAGGGCTCGCGGACAAATACCCACATGAACTGTCCGGTGGACAGAAACAACGAACATCTGCCGGCCGCGCCCTCATCCATCGGCCCGCCTTGGTATTCGCCGACGAACCGACCGGGGCGCTGGATTCCAAGTCCGCATCCAACCTGTTAGATACCATTTCCAAGCTTAACCTGGAGAGACGGGGCACGATCGTGATGGTATCGCATGATCCTGTCGCATCCAGCTATTGCAGCCGCGTTATTTTTTTGAAGGACGGCAGGATTTATTCGGAAGTCTACCGCGGCGACAAATCGAGACAAGCTTTCTTCAAAGATATCATGGACGTGCAAGCGGTCCTCGGAGGTGAAGCGGTTGACGTTGTTTGAGCTTGTCCTTCGCAGCATGCGAAAGAACATCAAGCACTATTATCTTTATTTTTTCGTGTTCATTTTTTGCACGAGTCTATACTTCGTGTTCGTCACCTTGCAGCACGATGTTTCACTTCCGGATCGGATGGATGGCGGTTCTGTTTTTTCGCAAGCCTTCTTGGCGGCGGGATTCCTGCTGCTGCTGATCGTGTCCGTGTTCACGATCTATGCGAACCGTCTGTTCTTCAACCGGCGCAGCAGAGAAATCGGACTCTACCAGTTGATCGGCTTAACGAAAAGAGGCGTCGTTCAACTGCTGCTGCTGGAAAACACGCTTCTCGGCATCGGGGCGCTTGTCGCGGGCATCGTTTGCGGAGCGTTGGTATATCGAATTTTCCTGGTGCTGATCAGCAGCCTGCTGGGTTTCGATGGGGTCGTAACCGTGCATTTCTCCCTCTCGGCTATGTATCAAACGGCGGCAGTGTTCGCCGTCCTGATCGTGTTGACATCGATTCAAATGGTGCGGATGACGTACCGGACGACGTTGATCGACTTGTTCCAGGCGGAGAACCGGCATGAACATCCTTCGACGCCCGCTAACGGCCCGGCTGCAGTCTTCGGCTTGCTCGGCATCGTCCTGATACTATACGGGTATTGGCAGTCGGGCCGAATATCGCAGAACACGTTATTCATCGGCAGCCTCGCTATCTTGGGCTCGATCATCGCCGGCACCTATCTCTTGTTCCGCGTCACGATCGGTTGGCTGTTCGGTCGGATTCGCAGGGCCGCCAACGGGCATCTCGGATTGAGGCGGGCTTTGTCGCTTGCTCCTCTGATGCACAGGATGAGGGGACAAGCCAATTCGTTGACCGTCATTACCGTACTATCGGCCATGACGCTAACGATGGTTGCCGCTGCTTATTCGTTTTATTACTCCGCGGGGAAGGACACCCGCAATGCCCTGCCGTACGATTTCGCGATCGAGAACGGCGAGTCGAACGCCGCCAAGCATTTCGGCGAGGAGTTGGATGCCAAAGGCATACGTTATGACCATCGGAAGGTGGATGCCATACGGCTTACAGGGAAGATTTGCGCTGTTCCGAGCCTGTCGGCGTGCGAAGAGACGACGCTGCTGGTATTACCCGCAGAGCAGCTTAGGCAGACCGGCGCGGACATCCCGGTGCCCGAACCGTGGAATGCGGCGATGTATGACGGGAATGCCAAGCTAGACAGGTTAACCCAAGATCCAAATGCGGATCTTCCCAAAACGATCGAGATGGATCTGCTCAAGAGCGAAAGCGGAAACAAGCTTCAGCTGACGGATGTCGTCAATCGATTCGCCATGAACTACAACGTTTACGGCGATCAGCTCGTCGTGTCCGAGACGACTTTTCGGGCACTCAAGGCTGGAATGACGGCATTGCCCCAGTATGAACAAGAGCAGATGAAAGAACGGCCCGACTATGCAGCGGTGGCGTTCGATACGTTTCAGGTACCGGATAAGCCGCAGCGGAAAACAGCCTCGGAAGCTTATGCGGCATTCGTCCCCGAAGGAAGCCATCCGTTCGACTACGAGCGCGAATACCGCGACAAGCTGCAAAGCTTCGGCTTGTTTATCTTCATTACGGGCTTTCTGGGACTCGTCTTCCTGATTTCGACGGGCAGCATGCTGTATTTCAAACAGATGACGGAAGCGGAGCAGGAGAAGCGCAGCTTCATTACCCTAAGGCAGCTCGGATTCGAGAAGAAGGACATCCTCAAGGGCATTATGCGCAAGCAGCTGTTCGTCTTCACGATTCCGCTCGCGATCGGGATCGCGCATGCAGCTTTTGCCGTCAAGACCGTCTCCGTGCTGGTGCCTTCGAGCATCGTCGTGCCGTCCGCGACGGCCATGGGCGGGTATGTCTTGATTTATTTCATCTTCGTCTTATTAACGATGGGGTACTACAAGAAAATCGTCAAAGCTGCCATATGAATCGGAGACAGGCCAGACAGCTTGCCTTCGAGAAGGAGAATGCCAATCATGATCAAAAAAGTAACGTTTACCGCAGTCGTTCTTGTTATCCTAGTCATTCTGTTCGTCGTGAAGTACAGGGACGTAGCGGATCGCTTCAATCCTTTCCTTGTCAAAACGTACGTGTACGTCCAAATCGACAAACCTGGAGAGTCCGAACCGCATGGAAGAGTCGCTTACGCGCTTACGGGATTCGATGCGGAGGGCAAGAGGAAGAAAGTTCGATTCACGGCCAGTACCCAGCTGCCGAAGGGAACTTATTTGAAAGTATTGGCCAAAGGCGCGTATACGGAGGCTTACGAGAGGGTTGATGAGGAGGCGTTGCCCAAAGCCTTTGAACGATGAACGCGGAGCATACATGGATGATAAACCTGAGTCGCAGTTGAAAGATAAACGGATTCTAGGACTCTAAACGACGCTGAATGTGCGAAAAAACCGTCCATGCCATGGACGGTTTTTAACATCGCGCCTTACTTTTCATTGCCCCACAAAGTAGACGCGTTTCCTTTGGCCTTGCGCCATTCATGCCGCCATAAGTGGACGTCTCTTTCGGTTATGACCGGCATATTGCCGCGTAATTCTTTGGCGGGAAGCGCGGGATAAGGCAGATGCGGCTCCGTTTGATACCAGTAGGCTACCGTAGAGAGGTCCAAAGTCAAGCAGTTGTCATGCCCATGTTCGATGCTGGCGTGCAGCGATTTCTCGAATCGAATGGGGTCCTGCAGAAAAAAACGGTAGCAATGGGTCCGGCCCATCCACCCGATTCGATCGGGGACTTTGGCATAACCGAAAAAAGGATGCGCATAGGTTTCATTCGGACACCAGGAGCTGTTGAAGAAGTCCTCGGTACCCGTACCGTGTAACGAGCCGGGCCAATCCTCGCCATCGATCAGCCACATATCGTCTCCTTCGCCATACCACATGGGACCCGGATTATCGACGTAATAATTGATGCCGACAAAATGTCCGCTCCCCGCAATATCGGCGAATACATAGTTATGCGCGACGCTCGGATTGTTCTCCGAGGCGCCAAGCGTTGCCCACTCATTCTCGCCGACTTCCTTCTGTACGCCCGTGATTTCGCGTCTCCATGAAGCATGAAAGCGGCCCATGGTTTCTGGCATTTCCGGATGAACCTCGTAATCAATGTAATAATAAAAACTTTTAATAGGCTCGGCTGATTGGTTCTCCAAGGTAATTCTTGCGCCTTTGCCATAGGGCATGGAGAAATAGCTATTCAGTGCCTTGCCTTGCTGCGGCGCCGCTGCGAGCGGGAGGGAAACGAAATTGTATGCCTCGCCGAACCCCTGTCCAAAAAAATCGCCAAGCGGAGACTCGACGCTAGGTTCTTCTTCTCCATCCCAATACATACGGATGATCGCGTTGCGCCTTATAAACGAATCCTCGCAATTCAACGTGATCCAGATATGCTTGACGATTCCGGCTCCTTCCATCATCGCAAGCTCGGCTGTCGTCCCAGCGGCAATGGCGATGTAATCATCGTTTCCGCCGGTCCGGTCGTAGCTCGAGATTCGTTTCGTTCGGATGCCTGGCTGCAAACGGCAAATGTCATTTAACATGATTTAACGCTCCTATTCCGTATTTTCTCTAGTATAGCTGCGTTGGCTGAAAATGGATTTAGTCAAACCTATTGATTTTTTAACACTTCTTGCTCTATGTTTACGAGAAGAGCCATTTTGTAGAGGAGACCAGATGGGTAATGGAACGGTTATTTAACCAGCTCAGTCCTTACGTGCGTATTGCGATCGACAGCATGCTTTGGTCGTCCTGGCGCGTGGAGGAGCGCGAGATATGGGACTATGAAATCCTTTATTTGAAGGAAGGCCGTCTGGAAGTCAGCGTGGAAGACAAGATCTATGCAGGCATAGCGGGCGATATTTTTATCTTCAAGCCCGCCCAGCGACATTCGATTCGGGCGCTTGACGGGCTCCCGGTGAGGCAGCCGCATATCCATTTTGACTTGATCGAAATCGCGGACAGCAAGGATGTCCCGGTATCTTTCCGAATGTCGCGCGATATGCAGCCGCATGAGATACGCTGGTTTCGTCCGGATCTGCTGTCGGCAAATCCGATGTATCTCCCGAATCATATTCGCCTCCGTCACCCCGAACGCTTCGAACTGATGCTGTTCGAGCTGATCGAGGAATTTCAAACGAAGCCGCCCATGTACGAAATCTCATGCAAGGGGCTGCTCCTATCGCTGTTGATTTACTTGATCCGGCAGCATGGCTGGCATACGGAGGAGGCGGGAGCGGATATGCAATCCATCCGGCGCTATCTGCACCAGAATAGCGAGCGGGAGGTTCATTTGGAAGAATTGAGCGCGCAGTTCAAGCTGAGCAAGTATTATTTGGTTCGCGCCTATAAACAACGATTCCATATCAGTCCGATCGAACATCACCGGCAAATACGTCTCGATAAGGCGAAGCTTCTATTGCGTTACTCTAATGCGCCTATTCAGCAAATCGCGGATCAGCTGCGATTCGGCAGCATTCATGCGTTTAGCCGCGCTTTTAAATCGGCGGAAGGCGCATCGCCGTCGGAATATCGGAGAATGCTTCAGGTACCGTAAAGGGTTAACAACGACAGGAAGCGATGCGAGTCCGGCTGTGGCACGAAGAACATACCTGATCTTTATCTGCCGAAAGTAAAATTGCGTCCAAGGATATTATTTAATGGCATTAATGTCATTAAAACAATAAATTACTGCAAAACGTAATGAAAAAGAAGCGACGCCGATTTGGGCTACGCTTCTTTTTCATTTGAAGAGGTTTAGAGGTCACTTACGGTCAACAGCACTTTACCGTGAAAATGCCGTACATTCCTTCTAAACCATAAGAATATAACATGAAATGCGTTGGAATAAATAAAACAGATCCAGTATGATGGCAGTACTAATTTTCGAAGAGATCTAGATGGGGAATGTCGCATGAAGCGACTGCACGTAACTGGTCGTTGTGAAAGGGCGTTCTGCACGCCGTGCAGCACGCGGTACCGCCTATTGGGAGATTATTTTGTCTTGATCATGGTAAAGCTTTAACAGTTTAGCAAGTTGAAAGAAATTCGATACTTACTACTAATCATAGAAGGAGAAATCATAATGATTCTTGTAACTGGCGCAAACGGCAAAACGGGTCGTGCAATCATCAAGTCTTTACTAGTTAAAGGAGAACGGATAAGAGCTTTTGTCCATCGAACCGAGCAAATCGAGGAAATGAAAGCATTGGGCGAGATGGAAATCGTTGCAGGAGATATGTTGGATCAACTAGCCGTCAATGAAGCAGTCGTGGGAATCAGGGCCGTATATCATATTTGTTCCGCCATGAATCCCGATGAAGTTCAAATCGGACAAGTGATCATACAAGCAGCCCGCTTGGCCGAAGTCGAACATTTTGTATTCCATTCCGTGTTACATCCCGGCATTCAAGAAATGCCGCATCATCACAAAAAACTCTTGGTCGAGGAGCTCCTGGTGAACTCAGGTATCCCTTATACGATTGTTCAACCAGGAGTATTGATGCAGAATATCCTCGAGTCTTGGAAGCTGCTTAGCGAAAAAGGCATTTTCCAACAAAAGTATTTTACGACGCCGGAAACTCGCATAGGCATGGTCGACTTAGAAGACTTAGCCGAGGCTGCTGGCATCATTCTTACTCGTCCGGGACATGTTTGGGCTTCCTACGAAATCAGCGGACCTGAAAATTTATCGTTGTCCGATATGAAAGCTGCAATGGAACAGCATTTCGGCCATGAGATCACCGTGGAGACGCCGCAAGACGAAATGTTCGCAGCGCAATTAACTAAACGCGGATTAGGAGACTACAAAGTAAATACAATCGTCAAGATGTTTCAACATTACAATGAACATGGATCTGTCGGTAATTCGAATGTTTTAATGTGGATATTGGATCGGAAACCGAATGATTTTTCTTCCTTCATTCTAAGAACATTGAAAAGCAACATCTGATGCTGAACTTAAGGAATCTGCGAGAATGTAAAGAAACGCGTTTCGAGGGCTGCCAATTTGGCGGCCCTTTTTCGTTTATTCGAACCAGGAAGTTCTGTTATAATTTGGAATAGAGAAGGAGGGGACGAATTGAAAATCAGGACCGCAGCGAGAGCAATTATTATCAAGAATGATAAACTACTCGTACTAAGAAGAACTGGAGTGCAAGGCGAGTTTTATGTTCTTCCCGGCGGCGGGCAGGAGCATGGAGAAAGCATACATGAAAGCTTGGTTAGGGAAGTAATCGAAGAAGTAAGTCTGGTGGTCGAACCTGAAAAACTACTCTTTATAAATGAATTCATAGCTAAAAGGGATTCTCTATTTCCTGATTTAGAGCCTGATGTCCATCAGATAGACTTTACCTTTTTGTGTAAGGTTATTTCGGATAACGAAGCAGAGGTTGGAGAAACTCCTGATCTCCACCAGGTGGGCATTGCGTGGATTCCACTGAATGAAATAACCGATTATAGATTGCGTCCTGCTAATGACCTCCATTTTATACTTGGTGCCCCATCGAGAAATGCGCTATCGCAGTGGATTACAAATAAAGAAAACGTAAGTTCCCCATTATTTATTGCTGGCTAAACAATCGGGGAACGATCGTTTCGGAGAAATCATTTACATAGCCAAAATGAGGAAGGGGAATTTAGCATGGGATTGAAACTTCGTTCTTCTTATTTAACCATTCCCGTCCGTAACTTCAACGATGCACTCAGATGGTATGGCGATCATTTTGGTTTCGAAGTCGTACAAAAAGATCCGAATTACATCGAGCTCCAAAATGACGCCGGCATCAAAATCCTGTTCCAGCAAAATGAGCATCACCTGACTTCGCAATTCGTCTATCCTGATGGCGCAGCGCAATCATCCTATGGATTTATGGTCGATGATGCACAATTCGCGTATCGTTATTGCATAGACCATGGAATCCGAGTGGGAGAATTGTTCGACTATCAGGGGCAATCGTTTTCATTCTACGACCCGGATTGAAATTTTATTGAAGTGTGGAGCTTACCAAAGGCTTCAGAAAACGCCTCCAACTAACTGGTGCCATTACCAGACTCATAAGCTCGGGGCAACGATTTAATCCATACATGATGAATAGAGATGAGACCTTAATTCCGAGGTTGACCTGGAGTCGACTCCAGCCTATAGAATAAAAATATTCGGTAACGGGGAGGAGTGGGAACCAGATGTATACGATCGGGCAAGCGGCGGAGTTGGCGGGTTTCAGTATCGATACGCTCAGGTATTACGAAAAAATCGGCTTGACCAAGCCGCCAATGAGAAAGCCGGGCGGCCTGAGGTTGTATAGCGAGGACGACGTGCGGCTGCTGTCTTCGTTGCACTGCCTCAAAAAGACGGGGTTGTCGCTAGAGGAAATGAAGGCGTTTCTGCAGGAAGGACGATGCTTCGCGAATCCTGCTTTCCCGCTAAGCGACGAAGATAGGGAGGCCATCGCAGGCCGTACGCAAATTCTTGCCAAACATCTGGCTAGAATGGAGGCGGAGTATTTAGCGCTAGCGAACGTCATCGGACAGACCAGAGAGAAGCTGGATTTCTACGATAAGATATTGAAAATGGAGGCAGCGGTAAAATGAAGATCGCTTCGATTGGTTCAGGGAATATGGGCGGGACACTGGGTAAAAGATGGGCGGCTCTTGGGCATCGCGTGATGTTCGGCACACGGAACCCGCATAGCGAGAAGATAAAGCTCTTGCTGCAGGATGCAGGCGCTAACGCTCAGGCCGGGACGATCAAGGAAGCGGCAGCGTTCGGCGAGGTCATCCTGCTAGCCGTGCTGCCCGATGCTGTGGAACAAGTCCTTACCGAGGCGGGGGATCTGGATGGCAAGATCCTTATCAATTGCACCAACCGATACGACGCCAAGTCCGCTGATGCGGAGGTCCGGCGTCTGGCTCAGCATGCGCGCGTCGTCCGCGCTTTTCATACGCTGCCTTGGGAAGTGCTTGCAAACTCGCAGTACGAAGCGGGCGTTGCCACGGTATTCTTGAGCGGAGATGACCCCGAAGCCGTAGAAGCCGTTGCTGCGTTGACTACCCAGCTGGGACTGGATCCGGTAGCTGTCGGCGGGCCTGACGATATGGCGAAGGTGGAGACGGCGATCGGGACGATGTGGAGAATACTCGCTCCCAAGTTCGGGCGGGAATTCAGCCTTAGCGTGCTTAGACGGTAAGATCACGCGTCATTCAAGGATGCCTAAGCAAGACTTGTTTAAGCGTGCAATCATATAACTAAATCTAAAATGATTAAAGGCATTAACTATCGTAGGAACGATGGGTCAATTGTGATAGGGGGCAGCCGGTCTAACGATCGGTTGTCTTTTTGCATTGCAGGTGTGGAAGATAGCAAAAATGATCAAGCAAGATCGATTATTTTTAGATAAGGTGGATGCAAAAGGGAATTGACGAGAAGGAGTGTCGGCGATGAGCAGCTTAACGAAAACCTATCGGTTCAGACGCTTGCCTGCTGTAAGACAGGATGCAGAAATGTGGAATTCTCATATCGCGGAGCATTGGAATCTCGATCTCTTCCGCCCTCAGCATCCGATTCGGACCCCCGAGGCTAAGGAGCTGCTCGAACAGTATATGCCTGAGCTGCTGCTCGATTATGTAGCTCTGCTATCCGCCGCTCCGGACCTTCCGGGTCACGCGCAAATGCTTGCCATGTACAATCTGCCGCCATTCTTCTCGGGTTGCAGCAACTCGATATCGCTTCGACGGGGGCATCCGACGTTGATTCGCAATTACGACTTTGGAATCCATGAATTCAGTGGGGTCATCCGTCATGAACCGCTCCCCGGGGGAGGATGGCTGATCGGTTCCGCCGAATACGGCTGGGGTTACCTTGACGGAATGAATCATCATGGTCTTGCCGCGGCGATCACTTTCGGCGGAAGTCATGCGGTCGGCGACGGGTTCAGCATTCCTCTGATCGTCCGTTATGTCCTGGCAACTGCGGCCACGGTCTCGGAAGCCGTGAAGCGGCTCCGCGCCATACCGCATCGCCTTGCTCAGAATATCTCGCTTCTAGACCTCGAGGGAGATTACGCCGTCGTATATGCCTCGCCGGAAGGCGTAACCGTGGATCACGGACTTATCTGCTGCACGAACCATCAACGAGAGCGACCGGAATCCGGGCACGGCGAGATCCGTACGTTAGAAAGGTTTGACCATCTATTTCAAATGGCGGGAAACATATCTCCGGCGGACTTCCTGCAAGAACCTTTGTATAACAGGCAGTATTCAGAATCGTTCGGTACATTGTACACGGTCGAGATCGATCCCGTATCCAAGTCCGTTCATTATCACTGGCCGGAGGGCCGAGAGTTAAATGTCACGTCCGATTCACCTGAGACGGAACTGATCATACCGTTAGCCGCGCAGCGAAAATAACGTATACATGAAATTGAAACCGGCACCGTTCCGTGGACAGGAAGGTGTTTCGTAGTATGCTGACTGGATTGGTTATATGCCGCTGTTCGCTGAATCTTTTTCCATGGGATGCTACAATGTTACTGATCATATAAAGGAGTGATAGCGATGAAGGTGCTGTTTATCGGAGGAACGGGACTTATCAGCACGGCAGCCTCTACGCTGGCTGTGCAGCAGGGAATGGAGCTGTATCTCTTAACCCGGGGTCGCCAGAAAGGCGTACCGCCCGAAGGTGCCAACGTACTTCGAGGGGATATTAACGACAGGCAGGGCATGAGGGAGCTGCTCGAAGGAAAGCATTTCGACGCGGTGGTCGATTGGATCGCCTTCAAGCCAGAGGATATCGAACGGGATGTCGAGCTGTTCGCGGGAAAGACCGATCAATATATCTTCATCAGCACGGTAGCGACGTACCAACGTCCTCCAAGCTATTATCTCTTCGATGAATCAGCTCCCCAGCACAATCCGGGATGGCCATATGCCGTCGACAAAATCGCCTGCGAAGAGCGGCTGCTGCGGGCTTATCGGGAGACGGGGTTCCCGGCGACGATCGTCCGGCCCTCGCACACATACGGCGAAACCGCGATCCCTTTTGCGATTACGAGCGGGGCGCATCCGTGGACGCTGATCGACCGCATTCGTAAAGGGAAGAAAATCATCGTTCCGGGCGACGGCACCTCGCTGTGGACGATTACGCACAATACCGATTTCGCCAAAGGACTGGTTGGATTGCTGGGCAATAGCCAGACGATCGGCCAAGCCTTCCACATCACGTCGGATGAGGTGAAGACATGGAACCAATACCTGGCTGCGATCGGCCAGGCGGCAGGTGCTAAGCCGGAAGCGATTCACATGACATCGGCCTGCATCTCGTTGTTCTTGCCCGAGTTCAAGGCAGCGCTGTTTGGCGACGCAAGCAACAGTTACGTCGTCGACAACCGGAAAATCAAAGCATTCGTGCCCGGCTATCAGGCCACGACGAATTTTGAACGCGGCATTCGGCAATCGCTCGCGTATTTTGAATCGCATCCGGAACGCCAGACGATTGATGAAGCACTCGACGCCCGTATGGATAAGATGATTGCCTCTTACGAGAACTTCTTGGCGAGCATTGTCTAATCGTACTTTATAAAATGGTCTTCGCCGCCGGTTATAGTCGTGCATTGCGCAGCGTCCGCCTGATCTCCTCGAATATCACCCGGATGCCGCCGTCGATCTCGCTCTCCTCCACGCGGGTAATGCTCAGCTTCAGCATGGGCGGATGGCTGCGGCCGGACAGGAAATTCGTCGAGAAGTCCTGCAGCGCGAGGTGCTTTCGTTCCAGCCGGTTCAGCAAAGCGGGCATGGAAATAGCGTCCGGAAGCGTCAGGTACGTGTGTACGCCGGAATCGCCAGCGGGGTGACGGACATCGTCCAGGTCGTTATGCATCTCCAGCGCCTGGCGCAGGCGTTCCATCCGGCTGCCATAGGTCGTGACGATTTTGTGCTTGCGCCGCTCGAACATGCCGCTCTGAAAATAAATCTTGAGCGCGGCCTGCGACAGCATGGAGCTGTCGATATCGGCGAGCCGCTTGTACCGGCTGAACGGCTCCAGAAGCTCCGGCGGAAGGACGGCGGCGCCGATCCGCAGGCCGGGAAACATGATTTTGGAGAAGCTTCGCAGGTAGATGACATGAGAAGACGCATAGGCATGGATGGGATCGGATTTCGAGTCGGTCACCAAATCAAGCAGATAATCATCCTCTGCGACATAAACGTCGTAACGCGCGGCAAGTTCGGCGATCGTTTTCTTGGCGTCTTCGGAATAGGACGTACCGAGCGGATTATGAAACCGCGGAATCGTATAGAACAATTTCACGTCGCCCGTCCGAAACAAATGCTCCAGCCTGTCCAGGTCGATTCCTGCATCCGTCCGCTCGATCCCCAGAGCCGGAATGCCCAGCGTTTCGAGCAATTGAATCATATTATGGTACGTCGGCTGCTCCAGCAGCACCGCGCGTTTGCCGTTCGGAAACGGCATCCCGGCCAGAATGGACAGCGACTGCTGCACGCCCGAAGTGATGACCATTTGCTCCGGCTTGGCAAAGACTTGGCTGCCGGCAAGATGCTTGCTCAGAACTTGCAGCAGGGAAGGGAGGCCCTGGGGCGTTCCGTACGCGAATAGATCGTTGCGGTACATGTCGATGGCTTTGTTGAGGCAATGTTGAAAATCCAAATAAGGAAACAGGCCCGGATCGGGCGAAGCGGCGGAGAAATTCAGCATCGTTCCGTCCGCCGACTGGACGTAGGCCGGTTTCTTCACGACCGCGTAATAGCCGCTTTGCGGCACGGAATAGAGGAGATGACGCTTCTCCAGCTCGGCGTAAGCCCGGATGACCGTGCTTTTGCTGCAGGCATAATGCTCGGCCGTTTCGCGGATGGACGGAAGCTTCTGGCCGCCGCGGATCGCGCCGTCTTCCATTTGCGATTCGATGTCGTGCATGATCATGGCGTAGACTCTCATTCAAAGGGATCTCCTTCCGTATAAGTGTACCGGTACAGTTCGCGCAAACAAGGATTGAACGGACCGCTTCTGTCCCCTACACTATGAATACATAGCCGGCCGGCATGAAGGGATTCACAAGGGGGCGTAAGCATTGGAAGCTGCTCGGCAGCGCACGGTATATGGGTTAGCTTTATTATACGCGGTTATTATCGGATTCGCTTTTCTGTTTACGAAACAAGCAATGGTGTACACGAACCCCGTCGACATGCTGGCGTTTCGCTTTACGCTGTCGTTTCTCGTCTTGGCGCTTCCCGTAGCCGCGGGGAGGGTCAAGCTCGGGCTGCCCGGGGGCGATTGGCGGCGGATAGTTCCGATCGGACTCTTGTATCCGGCTTTGTTTTTCGGCTTCCAAGCCTATGGGCTGATGGTTACGACTTCGTCGGAAGCGGGGATATTTCAAGCGACCACTCCGGTTTTCACGCTCGTGCTGGCTTCGGCGCTGCTTCATGAACGCACGAGCCGGATCCAGAAGACTGCGGTGTTTTGCTCGGTCGGCGGAGTAATCTTCATCATGGCGATGAGCGGAGCATCGGTGAACGGCACGAGCTTCGGCGGCATCGCGCTGCTGCTGGCGTCCACGTTCGCGTTGTCCTTGTACGGCGTGCTCGTGCGGAGATGGAGGGGCGAGTTTACGCCGTTTCAGATGACCTATGTCATGATGACGGTCGGCTGCGTTGTTTTTGACGGTTCGGCGCTCGGTAGACACGCGTACGCGGGAACGCTGGGCGGCGTGCTGGAACCATTCGCCCATGGCGGGTTCATCGCGTCTCTGCTCTACATCGCGTTGTTGTCGTCGGTCGTGTCGTCGATGCTGTCCAATTACGTCCTATCCCGAATCGAAGCCTACAAAATGAGCCTGTTCATCAATCTCGGCACGTTCGTCTCGATCGTGGCTGGCGTCGCCTTCGAGGGTGACCGGTTGGCGTATTACCATGTCATCGGTGCGCTCCTGATCATTGGAGGCGTTCTAGGGGTTCATGGCCGAAAAAGAAAACCGCGGCAAGCGGCAATGGAGGTCGAAGCAGGATGAAAATCGCAGTAGCAGGCGCAAGCGGCGTCGTAGGCAGAGCGCTCGTTCCGCTGTTGGTGGAGAACGGCCACGAGGTAGTCGGCTTGATTCGCAATCCGGCTCACGCAGCCGATTTGACCGGCAAAGGCGCGCACTATCGCATCGTGGACGTATTCGACCGCGATGAATTGTTCGAAGCGCTTCGCGAAATAAGGCCGGAAGCCGTCATCCATCAGCTGACGGCGCTGGGCGCCAGAAATTTCGCGGATAATGCCCGTATCCGCAAAGAAGGGACGAGGAATCTCGTGGACGCTTCGCTGGCTGCAGGCGTGCGCCGTATCGTCGCCCAGAGCATCTCGTGGGCTTATGCGCCGGGCGAGGGACCCGCGTCGGAGGAGGAGCCGCTGGATCTGGAAGCGCAAGCGCCGCGCATTGCAACGATCCATGGCGTCGCGGCTTTGGAGCAGGCGGCGGCCGACATGCCGGAGGCTGTCATTCTGCGATACGGCTTGCTCTATGGCGCAGGCACGTGGTATGCCGCGGACGGCTTGATGGCGGATCTGGTCCGTGCGCGGAAGCTGCCCGCGACGGATGGCATCAGTTCCTTCGTGCACGTTGAAGACGCCGCACGCGCGGCCGCGCTCGCGCTAGCCTGGCCGCCAGGCGCCTACAACATCGCGGACCGCGAGCCTGCGGCGGGCACCGAATGGCTGCCCGCCTTCGCTGCCGCCGTCGGCGCACCGACGCCGGCGGTCGAGCGCGGCAGTGCAAGAGGAGAGAGAGGGGCGCGGAACGACAAAGCGCTCCGTCAGGGCTGGGAGCCGCGGTACGGATCGTGGCGGGAAGGATTCCGGGCGTCGCCGGGCATGACGGCAAAGCCGAGCATGGAGTAATGCGGCGCAGCATTGGGGGAGTAAGCGTTTTTGAACCATAAAAATCCAGAGCCATGAAGCCAGGTGGATGGAAAGAATGCGATTGTTGTTCAAGCGTCAAAGACCGATTCAGGTGAGACATTATGCACTTACATGCGTTGGTAAACACGATGTAAACTATAGGTGGATGTAACCGTTTCCGTTTATCCATGGAATAGTAGGTTCAGCGTATTGAAAATAAGAGAAAGGGGACTGCATAGGTATGATAGAGATCACTGTCATGACGTTTAATTTGCGCTATCCGGAAATCAATGATGGCCCCGATTATTGGCCGAAACGAATCGACCGAGCGTCCGCCGTTATCAAAGAACATCATCCTTTGCTTATCGGCACGCAGGAAGGCTATCACGCGATGCTCAACGATTTGGGGGCGCGGCTGAACGAATACGATTGGGTCGGGCAAGGTCGTTTCGGGGAGCATGAGAATGAGCATAATGCGATTTTTTATAACCGCGGCGAGCTGGCAATGGAAGAAAAAGGACAGTTTTGGCTGTCCGAAACGCCGGAGACGGAAGCTTCGATGAGTTGGGGGAGCTCGTTTCCGAGAATCTGCACGTGGGCGCGTTTCTTTCACCGAAAGTCAGGTAAATCCTTCTATTTTTACAACACCCATCTAGACCATCACAGCCAGGAAGCGAAAGACCGCGGGATTCAAAAAATAGGAGAATATATGGCTAGACAACGCGCTTTAGATGGGCACCCGGCGCTGCTCTCAGGGGATTTCAACTCGTTTCCCAGCGAATTCCCGATTCGTTTTTTGCGAGGCGAGATCGAGGTTGACGGCAGGAATAGCGATTTGAAAGACGCGTACTCCCTGATCAGAGGAAATCCGGGTTTAACCTACCATGACTTTAAAGGCGGCGATTCGGGAGAACCGATCGACTATATCTTTGCTACCGCCGAATTCGAGATCAAGAAGGTGCAGATCGATCGCCGCCAAATAAACGGCAGGTATCCGTCGGACCATTATCCAGTCGTGGCGAAGGTCCAATTCTAGAAATCGTATTCCGTGCCGTCTGCAACAAGGTGTCGCGAAATCGTATGATCCCCTTCAAGTAGTCACTCAAAAAACCTTCATGTTTTCCATGGAGGTTTGAGTGCTATTTGGAGGGTGTTTTTTTATGGCTAAAAGGGAAAAAATTCAGGCCTATATTAAGTTCGGGAGATCGATTCAGGGAACTGCTGGAAGACGCGGCATAATCAAGTTTTCTTTTTTCAGAGTTGTAATTATTTTGAAAAAACCGTTGACGCCTCAATACGTGCATGTTAACATGAGTTTCATAATAAACAAAGTAAACTCATAGGAATAGTAATTTATCTACCGGATCACCGGAGACCAGTGCCTGAAGAGGTGCTGCGTCTCCTTTTTTTATGGAACCGCCTGGTTGACCAGAGGTCCTTACTAACCCCGGTTATTCTACCGCGTATGCAAAATGAATAAAGCGTCGACTGGTTATCCGGAGACACAACATCAACCACCATGTTGTGTCTTTTATTATTTTTCTAGGAAGGGAGCACCTACGATGGAATTCGTTGACAGCGAGTCAGCGCGTAAAGAAGTCGCGTTACGACAAGCGGCAGTTCAATCGCCTGATCGCGTCCGCAAAAGAGCAAGTTTACTAAGGTATATCTGGTTTAACCGTTATCTGTATATCATGCTGATTCCGGCACTGGTATACTATCTGATTTTCCACTACATCCCGATGTACGGCGCGGTCGTTGCGTTCAAGGAATTCAGCATTACAAAAGGAATTTTGGGCAGCGATTGGGCAGGTTTTGAGCATTTCCGGTATTTATTCTCGCAGGATAAATTTTGGGAAGTCTTTAAAAATACGGTCATCATCTCGCTTTACCGGCTTGCCTTTGGATTTCCCGCTCCGATTATCGCTGCGTTGTTATTGAACGAGGTTAGGTCAAGACTGTTCAAGCAGACGATTCAGACCGTGATTTACCTGCCGCATTTTATCTCCTGGGTCATTTTGGGAGGGATTCTTATCAATCTGCTCTCCACCGACAGCGGTGTAGTGAACAACATCATTAAGCTGTTCGGAGGCACGCCGATTGGTTTTCTGAGCAATGAATCCTATTTTCGCAGCACGCTTGTCTTATCCATGATCTGGAAGGAGTTTGGCTGGAACACCATTATTTACATCGCCGCTTTGGCCGGAATCAGTCCGCATTTGTATGAAGCGTCGGTCATCGACGGAGCAAACCGCTTTCAGCGGCTGCTGTATCTCACGATACCGCTGATCAGGAGCACCATCGTGCTCATTCTCATTCTTCGGCTTGGCGGTATTATGGAGGCGGGCTTCGAGCAAATATTCGTGCTTTATCATCCAGGCGTATACCGCGTCTCGGATATTATCGACACTTACGTTTACCGGATTGGCTTGACGGATGGTAAATTCAGTCTTGCGGCGGCGGTTGGGTTGTTTAAGTCGTTGATCAATTTCACGCTTCTTGTTCTGGCTAATTGGCTTTCCCGGAAGATGGGAGAACATGGCGTTTACTGATACGGGAGGGAGCTTATGCATTATACAAGCAGGGTAGGGAAGCTGTTCGATTCGTTCAATATTGGATTCTTGGCGATTGTAGCGATCGTTACGATATATCCTTTCTGGGATACGTTCGTTGTATCGATCATTCCGCTGAAGGAGTACCTGGGATCCAATATTCATATTTTCCCTAGAGAGGTCACCTTCGAGGCTTATCAGTACTTATTCTCGATGAACGAGCTTTGGACGTCTTATGGCGTAACGCTGTTCGTCACGGTAGTAGGCACGGCGATCAGTATGTTCCTTACGGTAACGGCAGCCTATGCGCTTTCCAGGCCAGGTCTGAAGGGAAGCCGAGTGATTATGTTTTTCTTCGTGTTTACGATGATGTTCAGCGGCGGCATCATTCCGACCTATCTGGTCGTCAAAAACCTCGGCATGATGAACTCGGTGTGGGCGTTGATTTTTCCGAGCGCGCTGGCGACGTATAACCTGATCATTATGAAAAACTTCTTCGCCGCGCTGCCAGACGGCTTGGTCGAAGCGGCCCGTATCGACGGTTGCAATGATCTAAGAATATTGTACAAGATCGTGATTCCGTTATCGCTGCCGGCCATCTCCACCATCACGCTCTTTTATGCCGTTACCAGATGGAACGAGTTTTTCAATGCGATCTTCTTCATTAGCGACAAGGAGCTTTGGCCGTTGCAGCTGTTCTTGCGAAGCATGCTGTTCGAGAACGAATCCTCGTACTCGGGAGGCGGCGACAGCGTATTTCTACTCGGGCCGTCCATCAAGATGGCGACGGTTATGGCAGCTTCTATTCCGGTCATGCTCCTCTATCCGTTTTTCCAGAAGTATTTCACCAATGGCGTGTTGATTGGCGCGGTCAAGGAATAATTCCTTCCTATAAAAAAACAAGCAGGAGGCAGTGAAATGATGCATTGGAGAGAGAAATCAATGAAAAAATGGGTGGTCTTGGCAATGGCCGCAGCGTTAGTCATAACGGCAGGATGCTCGGATAAGGTTGCAAATAAAGCTGGCAGTAACGGAAACGGTAACAGCAGCAGCAATAGCAGCAGCAATGGTTCTACATCGAGTACGGAAAAGCCGTATGAGCTCGTTTATTTAACTACAGGCGACCAAGGGGCGAAGCCGCTGGTTCCGAACGACCGCATTATTGCCGAGATTAACAAGCGGCTGAACATCAAGCTGACGATCAAGATCGCGCCAGAGTTTTCGTACGACAAGATTAACGTAGCTATCGCAAGCGGGGATCTTCCTGACGTTGTGACGACGCAGTATCCCTCTTCCTCCGTTTCCCAGTGGATTAAGGAAGGTATTCTTCTTCCGCTCAACGATTATTTTGACAAAATACCCACGATTAAAGCCAAGCTCGATAATGGTCTGCAGTGGACGGCGGTAGACGGTAAATATTACGGATACCCCTTCGTGAGCGGTATGGAGAAGTCGAATTATACCGTTCAATTCCGCCAGGACTGGCTGGATAAGCTGGGCTTGCAGCATCCGAAAACATTGGATGAATTCGAAGCTGCGCTGAAAGCGATCGTGGAAAAGGACCCTGACGGCAACGGCAAGGCTGACACTTTCGGTTACATCACGAATAAGCCGGTGCCTGGCGACGCTTTGACTGCATTTGATTTTGTTTTGTATGCGTACGGACTTCCGGATGCGGACTATGTTCTGAACGATAAAGGTGAAGTTATCCCTCGCTTCGAACATCCGGCCTTCAAGGCAGGTATCGAGGAGCTCCGCAAGTGGTATAAGGAGAAATTGATCGATCCCGAGTATATTCTGTATGACCGGCCTGCGAAGGAACAGAAGTTTTTCCAAAGCAAAGCGGGCGTTATGGACGGTCCATTGTTCCGTCACGTGAGCCGCATCGAAGGTAGCCTGAAGCAGGTCAATCCGAATGGCGTGCTCGGATACGCGCCGCCCCCAGCCGGACCGGATGGCAAGCAGGGTATGGCTACCCATCCGAAAACGGCATTGTTCACGGCCGTTACCAATAAGGCGAAGAATCCGGAGAAGGCAGCGGAATTTATCGAATTCATGTTGTCCAAGGAAGGCCGCGACTTGCTGCAGCTCGGCATTGAAGGCATCCACTATACGAAGCAAGGAGATAAAATCATTTACAATGAAGCGGAACGCGAAAAGGACGGATTTGCACCGAATGGCTGGAGTCATCCGCTTGCTTGGGGTAACGTGACGTGGCCGATCGATGAAGATTACTTGCCGCAGACGGAGCCGAATATTGATCGCGCTCGGGATTCGGTCAAAGTCGCTTCGCAATACTTCGTTCCGAATCTCGTTACCCGCAGGACAGATGCGGAGATTGAATACGGTAAAGCCGTCAATGAAGTGTATAACCAATATTTCGTGGACCTTTTGAACGGCAAGATCGACGTCGATAAAGGGATTGAAGAGCTAGGAGAGAAATGGCGTCAAGCTGGCGGCAATGAAATTCTGAAGTCGGTCAACGAAGAATACAAGAAGGAAAACGCAAACCAATAGCGAAAGCGAGGAGCATCTACCATGACGAAAACGATCGTACCCGAAGAACGTCCCCGTCAAATTCCGGACCGAGGCATTAAAGGCGGTCCTCGCATCATCAACCGGCTGCCGGAAGGAGTGGAGGAGCAGCCTTACACGCTGTTTCAAGTAAAGCCTTATGGTCCTCTGATCGGCGCGGAAATCGAAGGCGTCGATCTTCGCAATCCCGTAACGCCGGAGCTCCAAAGGGAGCTGAATCGCGCGCTGCTGGAGTGGAAAGTGATTTTCTTCCGTAATCAGGACATTACGAGCGAACAGCAGCAGTCATTCGCCCGTCTGTGGGGAGAACTGGAGACGCATCCTTTTCTGCCCCAAGGTTCTTCGGATGAAGTCGTTCGTTTCGCCAAGGATGACAAAAAAGCCGGGTATGAGAACAATTGGCACTCGGATGTAAGCTGGCGGTTGACGCCAGCGCTGGGAGCAGTCCTGCGCGTGACGGAGGCGCCTGTTTTGGGCGGAGAAACCTTATGGTCGGACCAAGGTGCCGCCTATGATAATTTGCCCGACGAGATCAAGGAGAGAATCGATGGCCTCACGGCGATTCATGATTTTACTCACGTCTTCGGCGTGCGGCTCTCCCCCGAGGAATTGCTCAATCGCCAGGAGGAATTTCCGGCTGCCGAGCATCCGGTCGTGCGTACCCATCCGGAAACGGGAAGAAAGACGGTGTATGTCAATCCGAACTTTACGGTGCGGATCGCAGGTCTGGAGCAAGAGGAAAGCGAAGAGCTTCTCTCGTATCTGTTTCGTCATTCGCAGCTGCCCGAGTTCCAGGTCCGCTTCCGCTGGGAAGCGAACTCCATTGCGTTCTGGGATAATCGCGCCACGCAGCATTACGCGAATTCGGACTATTACCCGAACCGCCGCGTTGCGGAGCGCGTGGCGATCGTAGGCGACCGGCCTTATTAAGCAGAGATAAGCCCGCGAGCAGACGCGGGCTTCTTCGCAATTATGGATGGGAGGAAGAAACGGATGAGTCAACCGACGAAGAAACCGAATGTGTTGTTTATCCTCATCGACGACATGGGCTGGAAGGACTTGGGCTGTTACGGCAGCGCCTTTTACGAAACGCCTCATCTGGACCGTCTTGCCGCCGAGGGCATTCGGTTTACGGACGCCTATGCCGCCGCTCCGGTCTGCTCGCCGACACGGGCTAGCATCATGAGCGGGAAATATCCGGCGAATGTCGGCGTGACCAACTGGATCGGCGGCCGGACAGCCGGAAAACTGATCGATGCGCCGTACATCAGGCATCTCCCGCTTCAGGAGAAAAGCGTGGCGTCCGCATTAAAGGAACAGGGCTACCGGACTTGGCATGTGGGCAAATGGCATCTCGGCGGACAAGACCATTATCCGGACAAACATGGCTTCGATGTTAATATTGGCGGCTGCAGCTGGGGGATGCCGTTGAATGGCTTCTTCAGCCCTTATGGCATCGAGACGCTCGAAGAAGGTCCGGTCGGCGAATACTTGACGGATAGGCTGACGGACGAAGCGATTCGGCTGATCCGGCAAAATGACGGGACGCCGTTCTTTTTGAACTTGTGGCATTATGCGGTCCACATCCCGATCGAGGTGAGCGCAGAGCTTACCGAGCGTTTCGCGGCCAAGGCCAGATCGCTCGGGCTGGACCAACTCGATCCTTTTGTGGCGGGAGAGCCGTTTCCGTGCGAGCATAAACAACATCTGCGGGTGCAACGGAGAATGATCCAGTCCGATCCCGCGTATGCGGCGATGATATATAACCTCGATTGGAATATCGGCCGATTGATAGAAGCCTTGGAAGAGACGGAACAGCTGGACGACACGGTAATCGTTTTCACGTCCGACAACGGCGGTTTGGCGACGGCCGAAGGTTCGCCGACCTGCAACAGTCCGCTTCAAGAAGGCAAAGGCTGGATGTATGAGGGAGGCGTGCGGGAGCCGCTAATCGTTCGTTGGTCCGGCGTGGTGAAGCCGGGAAGCATCAGCGAAGTTCCCGTGTCGAGCCCTGATTTTTACCCGACGCTGCTGGAAATAGCAGGTGCAGGCCCGCTGCCGGAACAGCACGAGGACGGCGTAAGTTTTGTGCCATTGCTCAAAGGAGAAGAGCGTCTGGACCGGGAAGCGTTGTTCTGGCATTACCCGCATTACGGCAATCAGGGAGGGACGCCGGGGTCAGCAGTGAGAGAAGGGGTTTACAAGCTAATCGAATTTTTCGAGGATGGGCGATTGGAGCTGTATAACTTAAGGACGGATCTGTCGGAAGCGTCTACTATTGCGGGCGAGCAGCCTGAGATTACGGAGCGGCTGCACCGGAAGCTTCGCGATTGGCGCGAGCGGATCGAGGCGAAGATTCCAGTCGGCAATCCGGCGTATAGTCGCTGAACGCTTCTACGTTAAGCAGAATATGAAACGGAGTTCGGGATAACCCGGACTCCGTTTTTTTGCTCCGACAGGATAGCTCCGGTATTCAGGTCTTGGCGCGAGGGATTGCGAATTAATTCAAAATCGATCTCCTGGATTCGGAAGCGTCTATTTTGGAACGAACTTGGTATTGAGCTCGGATACCCGCCGGGGCATGGGCGCGGGAGAGGTGGGCGGTTGCACGAAATCGTTGTATAATAACTGAAGAGAAACCATTTTAAGGATAAAGGACGATTGTCCAACCGGCCATAATCGCTTATCATGAAGAAACATCCATTTTGATAAGCGCTTACACAACAGACACGATCGATTCTTCCCACACCGAAGGGAGAGCTTTCATGGTCCGCGTCCCAAATGGCGTTCTTCTGCCGCACTCGCTCAAAACAAGGCTCATTATCGTACTGCTGCTTGCGTCGTTCATTCCCGTTTCCTTAATTGGGGGCATCTCCTACTATACCATCTATCACTTGCTCGCCAACAAGCTGGAGAAAGGCGTACAGAGCACGTTGGAGCAAGAGAAGATGAGCCTCGATAATACGCTGAACAATTTGGACTATGCCTCGCAGCAGCTGACGCTGTTCGGGGATATTCGCAACCACTACAACGACTTTATCGGCCAATCCGACCCGTTGGAGCGCGGCGCGATCGAGAAGGACGTTTATAAATTCACGACAATCGTCAACTATACGAATCCCGATCTCGGACTGATGACGTATTACCTTCCGGGCAACGATACTTATCTATTCTCCAATATGAACGTTAGCCCTAACCTCCACATTCAGCAATTCCCCCATATCTCCACGCCTTACGCGGGACTTGAATTCCTCGGTCCGCATCGTACGCTGTATCCGTACAGCGACAACCGCGTGCTCTCCGTGCTCCGTACGGTCAGCGGGGGCGCCGGCGACCCGCCGATCGCGGTCTATATCGAGACCAACTTCAAAGTGTTCCAGGACAGGCTTAGCAGCTTGCCGTACGGATTGCCGATCAAGCATATTTTGCTCAATACGGATGGTTCAACGATCTACAGCGAAGATGAGAAGGCGTTTCCGCTGCAAGCCGCGTTCGAACCGGACAAGCTGATGGGACGCACGTATTTCGAGCAAGGCGATTATGTATTGTTCGCCTCCCAGGGCCGGCACGGCTGGACGTTAATTACGGCGGTGAAGAAGAAAGAGTTTTTCCGCGAACAGAATGAATGGATCGTCCGTTTCGTGATGGTCGGCTTCTTATCGATTGTCGCGAGCTTAGGCTTGGCTTGGCTGATTTGGCGGATGATCTATCGCCCGCTCATCCGGTTAAATCGGTATTTGCAGCATGCGGCGGCAACGCGATTCAACGAGCCGGTCAAGTATACGGGAGTGTTGGAATTCGACGACTTGCTGGGCACGTTCGGCTATATGAAGGGCGAAATCATGCTGCTGCTGAACGAGATCGGGGAGCGGGAACGAAACAAACGGAAGCTGGAAGTCGAAAAGCTGATGTACCAAATCAATCCGCACTTCATTCACAATACGCTGAACACGGTGCAATGGCTGGCCAAGATGAACGGACAACGCGATATATTCGATCTCGTATCCGACTTTATCGAGGTGCTGGATTACAATCTGGGCAAAGAAGGCAAGATCGTGACCGTCAGGCAGGAGCTCAAGGCGCTCGGCGATTACGTGCGATTGCAGCAGATGCGTTACCAGCATTCGTTCCGCGTGGATTACGATGTCGACGACGACGTGCTGGAGCTTCCATTCCTGCGGTTTCTGCTTCAGCCGCTAGTAGAGAACTCGCTCTATCATGGGTTCCGCAACAAGGACGGCTTCGTTCTGGTGTCGATAAAACGCGAGGGCGATCGCTATTTGATCATTCATATCCGGGACAATGGCGAAGGGATGCCGCCGGAGAAAGTCAACCAGCTGTTCGAACAGCCGGACAGGGTGGCCAAGAAGGTCGGGCTCGGCATCGGCCTGTCTTACGTGCAGAACATGATCCATACCCATTACGGGGAGCCGTATCGTCTGGAGGTGGTCAGCGAGCTGGGCATCGGGACGACCATGACCATTCGGCTGCCGCTCGAAATCGGAGGAGAACTCGAATGATCAGGACGCTGTTCGTGGAAGATGAGTTTTTCGTACGGCAAGGCTTCGTCCATTCGCTTCCTTGGGAGAAATTCGGCATCCAAATCATCGGGGAGGCGGATAACGGGGAGGCGGCGCTTGCTTTCCTGCGCGAAAATGAAGCGGATATGCTCATTACCGATCTGACCATGCCGTTCAAATCGGGGCTGGAGCTGCTGATGGAAGTCAATACGCTGTATCCGTCGTTGGCGACCGTCGTCTTGACTTGCCACCGCGACTTTGACTTCGTTCGGGAGGCGCTGCGTCTGGGAGCGCTTGACTATATCGTGAAGACTCGGCTGGACGCGGCGGAACTAGAAAGCGCGCTGGCGCGCATCTGCGAACGCATGCTGCAGCGGCAGCAGCAGCAGCCGAAATCGCTGTCGCCGGGGTTGCTGCTTGTACCGACCGGAGGCGAGATCGGGCAGTTCCCGGAACGGCTGCGATTAGCGCACGGCTTAAGTCTGAACAGGATCGAAGGAGACAGCTGGTTCGTTCCCGAACCGGGCGAGGCGTCTGTCAGACTGGCCGAAGAAGCCGATGCAGCCGGGTGGGCGGCCGTGCAAATTACGGATCATTGGAATGAAGACAGCCGGGTCATTGCCGAGCTGCTGAGCAGCTACCGCTTGTATTCGTTTCCTTACCGCTGGTCCCGGTCAACCGGTTCCACGATCGTATCGGCAGCGGAATTAAAGCGGCAGCAATTCGCGAAGCGGCAGCCGGCAGCCGCAATGACCGAGCTCGCCAAATGCTGGTACGGCTGCGGCTGGATCTTCGAAGACGAACTCTTCGATGAATGGCTGGCACTCGTGCAGCGATGCGAACCGCCGGTCGGAGAACTGGCTGCGATGACGGAAGCGTCCCTGTTCGGCTGGCGGCTGAGCGACGGGTTAAGAGATGCCGGGATGCCGGAGCAGCTCGCGTCCGGTACGAATTTTATATGGGACCGATGGACGGAGGAGCTGCGTCAGTCCCGTGACGGTCTGCTTCGGCGGTATGAATCGCTCCACTATTCAAGAGACGTCTATGCGAGCGCATTGAAATCGTTGGAGGTCATCCGCCGGCACTTGAAGGAAGGATTGTCCCAGGGGGAAGTCGCCCGGATGGTCGGGCTCAGTCGAAGCTATTTCAGCCAAATATTCAAGAGCATCTTCACGATGTCCTTCAACGACTATGTGAAGGCGCTCAGCATCAGCACCGCGCAGCGGCTGCTTGCCGTGAGGGAGCATCCGATTTATTGGATCGCCGAACAGGCGGGTTTCAAGGATGAACGGTATTTCAGCCGGGTGTTCAGGGAACATACCGGCATGCTGCCGTCCGAATACCGTATCCGCAGCCTGCACGGCAGCGCTGACGCTCGGCCGTAGAATCCTGTTGCGAACAACCGCGAAAATCATCCGATGCCTGCTTGGACTCGCAACGGTTTTCGCCGTATCCGCCTACATTCTTCGCTAATGAATGAGTACGCATTCATAGTACACTTTGGTAGACGATCGAATCGGGCATCCGCATACTGGTTACGCAACGATAGAGCTTATGGAGGCTCGATGAGCAAGGTAAAGAGGTCGTCGAACAATAGGGAGAGAAGGGGTATATATGAAGAAGTCTCGCGTGGGACTTGCCGCCGCAGCCGCGTCGCTGCTCATTCTAGCCGCCTGTTCCAACTCGAATAACAATGCGGGCGGGAACGAAGCCAACGACAATGCGGAGAAACCGGCCAACACCGCTTCAGCCACGACCGGAAATGACAAGGCAGCGACCGGCAACACGGCGAACAAACCGGCCGAGAAGCCGGATCCGTTCGGCAAATACGCGGAACCGCTCGAAGTCAGCGTCATCTACGACCGCAATCCGGAATCGGAGAAAAGCTTTATCCCGGAAAGCTCCTACGAGTCGAACTGGAATACGGATTTCTGGCTCGACAAGCTGAACATCAAGCCGGTTGTCAAATGGAGCGCGCCGTCCGGCGACCAATACAATCAGAAATACAACTTGATGTTCGCGAGCAATGACCTGCCCGATATTTTCCTGCTGAAATCGACGGACAACAAGCAATCCGCGCGGAGCATGCTGAAGAAGCTGGTCGACGCCGACATGGTGGAAGATCTAACCGACGCGTACAGCCAGTACGCTTCCGACGAAGTGAAGGATTATTATAATACGTTCGACAATAAGGCGCTGGACTACGCCACCTTCGATGGCAAAATGTACGGTCTTCCTTCCCAAGGCGACACGTATGCCAACGTTCAAATTTTATGGGTCCGCCAGGACTGGCTGGATAAGCTGAGCTTGCAGGCGCCTCGTACGATCGACGATTTGGTCACGGTGGCCATAGCGTTCAAAGAGAAGGATCCCGACGGGAACGGCAAGCCGGACACGATCGGCCTCGCGCTTCAGAATCAGTTTATGGATCCCGGCTTCACGGATGCCGTCTCGATCTTCAACGCGTTCAACGCCTATCCGAAAAGCTGGGTCAAGGACAGCAGCGGCCAGCTCGTATGGGGCGGCATTCAGGATACGAACAAGAAGCCGCTTGAAGTATTGGCCGGCATGTACAAGGAAGGACTGCTTGATTCCGAATTCGCGCTCAGCGACGGCAATAAGGAGGCGGAATTCATTACGTCTGGCAAAGCCGGCATGCAAATCGGATCCTGGTGGAACGGCAGCTATCCGCTCACCTTCAATATCGACAACGATCCGAAGGCCGACTGGAAGGCGTACACGCTGTCAACCGACAATAAGATCCATGCCATCATGAACTTCCCGACCGACCAATTCCTGGTCGTGAAGAAGGGATTCAAGAATCCGGAAGCAGCCGTGAAAATCCTGAACCTCTCGACGAGCATCAGCCATTCGAAATTCCAAGAAACCATCGATCGCCGCAATGAACTCAACACCAAGTTCGGAACCGACAAGGTGGATGCGCCGACGATCATTCCGAATTTCGGCATCGGCTACCTCGATACAACGCTTCGCAGCGTTAAGCTGTTCGAGGATATATTCGCCGGCAAAGCGAGCGTCGACGATCTGACGGTAGGCGAGAAGCAAATTTTCGAAAACTCGCTGAAGCCGAATCATGACAACCCGCGCAAGGACGCCGGCAAGTACAAAGATTACATTAACTGGATGTCGGCATTGTCCGCCATCGCGCATTCCGATCTGGACATTCAGTGGAACGGCTTCAGCGGCACGACGCCGACGTATGACGCCAAGATGGGATCGCTGATCGATAAACAATTGACGGTTTTCACCAAGATCATCATGAACAAAGAACCGGTCGACTACTTCGATACGTTCGTCAAGGAATGGAAGGCGCAGGGCGGAGATACGATTACGAAGGAAGTCAACGAGGCAGCCGCCAAGGAAAGCGGGAACTGATAGAAGACGTTCGATCTGGATGGCGCCAAGCGAGTCTTGGCGCCATCCGGCATAATCAGGCAGGTGGAGCGTGAAAGTCATGATAACCAAACTGTTCAAGAACGACCAATTTCATTATCACGTCATGCTGATTCCGGTGTTCATCGTATTCATCCTGTTCAATGTGTTTCCCATTTACGGCGTCGTGCTGGCATTCAAGCATTTCGTACCGACGAAGGGCGTGCTCGGCTCGCCTTGGGCGGGGCTGGAGCACTATCATTTTCTCGTGCAAAATCCGGAGATCTGGCGCGTGCTCCGCAATACGCTGCTCATCTCGGTCGGCAAACTGGTCACTCTGCTGGTGCTGCCGATTATCCTGGCGTTAATGCTGAACGAATTGCGAACGAAATGGTTCAAACGGACCGTTCAAACGATAACGTATCTCCCGCATTTTCTATCCTGGGTCATTCTGGCCGGTATCTTCCGGGACATCTTCTCCACGCACGGCATCATCAACTACATGATGGAATCGATCTTCCACATCAAGCCGATCATGTACTTGGGCAGCAATATCTGGTTTCGGCCGATCATTATTTTGTCCAACATGTGGAAGGAAATGGGCTTCTCGACGATCATCTACCTCGCTGCGCTCACCAGCATCAGCCCGACCTTATATGAAGCAGCGGAAATCGACGGCGCCGGTCGGATTCAGAAAATATGGCATGTATCCATTCCAGGCATCGCCGTTATCATAGCCTTGCTCGCGACGTTGAGTCTGAACGGCATCCTGTATGCAGGATTCGATCAGATCTACAACTTGTACAACGTCATCGTATACGATACGGCGGACGTCATCGAAACGTGGGTATTCCGCAACGGCCTGGTCGGAGCGCAGTATGAAATCGGCACGGCCGTCAGTTTGGTCAATAGCCTGATGGGATTGATCCTGATCGCCCTCACGTACACGCTCGCCTATCGTTACGCCAATTACCGGATATTCTAGCGGGAGGGGAAGGACAGCCTATGATTTATTCCAAAACATTCGGCTCGCGGGCTTTCGACTGGGTCATCATCGTCATTCTGATCCTCGTGTCGGTCGTCACGCTGTTTCCGATCTTGCATACGGTGGCCGTGTCGTTCAGCAATCCCGCTGTCGCCGGCTCCGGAACGATTACGGTGCTGCCCAAAGGCTTATCGTTGAAGGCGTACAGCCATGTCCTGGACGACAAACAGTTTTTCATATCGCTCTGGGTGTCGCTGGAGCGGATCGGCTTGACGCTGCTGCTGGGCACGGTCGTGACGTATTTGGCCGCCTTTCCTTTCTCGAGAGAGACGAAGGACTTTCGCATGCGGAACATCTATTTGTGGTTGCTGCTGATCGTCAGCAGCTTCAACGGAGGCATCATTCCGGGGTACATGAATGCGAAGAACCTGGGGCTGTACGATAATTTCTGGATATTGGTGCTGCCGTATCTGTTTAACTTCGGCAATATCCTGCTCGTGTTCAACTTCTGGCGCAATCTGCCGAAAGAACTGGACGATTGTGCCAACATCGATGGAGCGGGTCCTTGGCTGAAGCTGACGCAGGTGTATTTCCCGTTGTCGCTGCCGGTGCTGGCAACCATCTCGCTCTTCACGATCGTTAACACGTGGAACGAGTATTTTCAGGCGATCGTGTTCATCAACGACACGCATCTGCTGCCGCTCCAAACGTATTTGCAGCAGATCGTCGTCACGATCGACCCGATGGCGCCGGAAGATATCGGCAAAGGCGGGATGCTCTCCGAGGTTTCCAACCAAACGCTCGACGCCGCGAAAATCTCGCTCACAATGCTGCCGATCCTGTTTATTTACCCGTTCCTGCAGCGGTTCTTTATTCATGGGATAACGCTTGGTTCGGTGAAGGAGTAGCGGGGGCGCAAGGATACCGGAGGGCCGACCGATTGAACTGCACGCCGTCGGCAGACAATGGAATTCATAATGATCGGTATGCGGTCTTCGTCCTAGCTTTAATGGGCGGAGGCCGTTTGCGTTCTGCAGGGGAATTGAGTTTGTTCCATCATTGGGCATCGTTGCATGGTAATATAAGGGTGAAATGTTTTAAAGGGAGGCAATTGCGTGGGCGATGAGATTGTTCAAAAGGCCGGAGCATTCGTACTATCAAATAGAAGGATGGCGTTTATAATGGGACCGACTGAGGATCAATCCGCGCTTGCCATCGTAAGGCTAGGCGGGCATAGAGAAGGAGCCGAAACGGCATGGGAATGCTCGCAACGCGAGGTTCTCGAAGAATCTCGAATGCGAATAACGCCGATCATACCAACCATGTCTTTTTATTGTCCCAATACTATCTTCGATATCGAAATACGCTTGGAACCCATTGCGGAATTTCAAAATGTTCCTATCGAGCCTCGTCCTTTGATTGTGGGACATCAACGTTCATTACAAGCTGTAACGCCGATTTTCCTGGCATCATCAGATGACGAACCGGTACCCAGCATGGAGACGAAAGCATTGATGCTATTGACTCGCAAAGAGGTTATTCGTCTATGTTCCGAAATCATAACCTTGGATGAATTCGTATCTTCAGGCGGTAAAGTCCTGTTTAACCACCATTTGGATGGAAATTTACCCTTTAAACCTTTCGGACACCTCATGATGCTTTCGATTATTCTTGAACGGTATCCCGACGTGATTCCGAATTCAATCTTCCAGTGAAATTCGATGCTAGCAAGATAGCAAGCATG
Source organism: Paenibacillus sacheonensis (assembly GCF_009909195.1). Classification (GTDB taxonomy): domain Bacteria; phylum Bacillota; class Bacilli; order Paenibacillales; family Paenibacillaceae; genus Paenibacillus_Z; species Paenibacillus_Z sacheonensis. The sequence goes on along the minus strand of NZ_JAAAMU010000007.1, from coordinate 9,496 downwards.
TCTATCCGAGATCATGATTGTATCGCGGGTGACGTATCCGATCATCTAGTAAACAAACAAAGGCAGCCAATTGGCTGCCTTTGTTTGTTTCGCTAATCCATTAACAGATAGCGGAATTCACGGGATACAGCGAGCGGTATTTCCGCAGGGTATTCAGCAAAGCGACGGGGATGAACCCGCTTAAATTTCTGGCCCGCGCGGTCGGCTACCAGGATCCGCTGCATTTCTCGAAACAGTTCAAAATGCGGACGGGGCTCTCGCCTAAGCAATATCGTGCGTACGCGCAGGAGAGGCTGACGGCAGGAGAAGCGCTGTAACGGCAATCGCGAAGGAGACCTTTGGTAGTTTAATAGCTTAAATGGAGCTCTGCGGCTTGCGATCGCAGGCAATTATTTGTGGACGGGAATCCACCTCCACTGGACATTTTTCCCTCACGAGTTCAAAATTGCCGCTTGTATAATTGAAATTGAACACGAGAACCTTGTAAATTGCTTAAGGCGATCAACGAAGAAGAGAGGAAGGATTCCTATGAAGAAGCGTTTAGGCATGTTCGCGATGGCGCTGCTGCTGCTCGCACCCATGCATACGTCTGCTGCCGATTCGGCTGATCCAGCGGGCGACGATACGGTCAATGGCAGTAATCTCGTTCCGAACGGTGATTTTGAAAGCGGTGCCATCGGCTGGCCCAACTGGGTGAACATCAATATCGGCCAGGAGGAGCCGCACGGCGCGGAGCAGGCGCTGAAGATTGCGGGCGGTTTCGGGATAACGGGACTTGATTTCGGCGCGCTCGAGCCGCAGCGGACCTATCGTTTCGGAGCGTGGTATAAGTACAAGAACGGCGATGCGGGCGGCAACTTGAAGCTGACCCTCGGCAAGAGCTTCTCCCGGCAGCTCGATTTTAATGAAGCGGATGGCGAATACCATTACATCGAGACGCTATTCACGGCTCCGCCGGAGCTGATGAAACTCTCGAACTCCAATTTGACGCTGGTGAAGTGGTCGAATTCGGATTTTTATCTCGATGATGTCGTGCTGCAGAAGATCATGACGCCAGATGACGCGAAAAAAGAAGCGATCTCGCCATCGTTCCTGCATTCGACCGACAATACGGAAACGACTGTCGATCTCGTATGGGATGCGCCGCAAGGACATACGGACATCGCCTATACCGTCTATAACAACGATCAAAAGGTCGGCGAGACGGACAAGCCGTCGTACACGGCAGAAGGCTTGCAGGCCGGAAGCGCGAATGCGTTTAAGGTCGTGGCCATCGAGGACACGCTGCAATCGTTCCCGACCAACACGTTGACGGTGAACACGATTACGCCGCTGCCGGAGCTGACGAAAGAGATTTACCCGGGTCAAATCGGCGTCGGTCTCGAAGGGATCGGCGGACGCGGCTTCGAGTTTTCCGATGCGGCGAAGACGCTGAGGCAGTGGGTAAAGGCAGACGGCTCCGAAGGCGTCAAGGTCGATGCGAACGGCTGGCCGCTCGAGGACGCGGCGACGGTGATGTTCGACCAACGACCGGTAGCGGCGTGGCTGAACGATATTGACGATCCGTACAAACGGTTCCCGGACATCAGCGGCACGTACAAGCTGTCGTTCAAAGGACAAGCGGTCATCGGCAATATGGATCCTTCCAGTCCGATCACGGTGACGAATCAGCATTACGATAAGAAGTCGGCTACGACGACTGCGGATATAAACCTGCCTACGGGCAGCGGACTGATCTTTATGAGCTTTAAGCAGACCAATGGCGGCGTTCAAGACGTGAAGCTGATGCGCCCTGGCTATGAGCTTGACGGCAAGGAGACGTTCACGCGCGAATTTTTGCAGGCGCTGCAGCCCTTCAGTACGCTGCGCTTCATGGACTGGTTGAGCACGAACAACAATAATCCGGCGTACCCGGCCGCGACCGAGTGGAAGGACCGGAAGCTAACGACGGATGCGACCCAGCTCGCGCTGGATGGCAAGAACGGTGCGGCGTGGGAGTACGTCATCGAGCTCGCGAACGAGACGAAGAAGGATATCTGGATCAACATTCCGGTCGCGGCTAGCGATGATTACGTGAAACAGCTCGCGAAGCTGCTCAAGGAGAAGCTCGATCCGAGCGTACGCATCTACGTGGAATACTCGAATGAAGTATGGAACGATCTATTCACCCAGCAAGCCTACAATAAGGCCGCGGCCATCGCGGAAGGCTCGCAGCCTGGCTCCGTTCTGAATAAGTTCACGATGAAATCGTATTTTGACGATCCGAACGATATGGACTATACGCCGGAGAAGCGCTCGTGGACGCGCCACCGCATCGCGCAGCGGCTGATCGAGATCGGCCGGCAGTTCCAGTCCGAGCTGGGCGAGGATGCGCTGAACACCCGCGTCAGGCCGGTGCTCAGCTGGTTTGCCATCATGCCGGACCAATACGAGGACATGCTGAACTGGGTATCCAAGACGTATGGCGATCCGAAGAACTACTTCTATGCGATCGCAAGCGCGCCGTATTTTAACTCGAGCGCGGCAGGCGAAGCGGCTTCGGCAACGGAGGTGCTGACGGCGATGCAGGCGGACAGCGCGAATTTCAGTAAGCCGGATGGCAGCAAGAAGCAGCTCATCTCGCTCGCAGATCAGTATGGCTTGAAATCGTTCACGTACGAAGGCGGTCCAGACTCCGGCGGCGGCAGCACCGTGAACGTGGACAACCGCATCGCGGCGCATCGCTCCGAGCGGATGGGCAATCTGGTGAAATACGATGTCGGCAACAATTTCCTTGCGCAGGACGGCGACATGTTCATGTATTTCACGCTGACAAGCGGTTACAATCGGTACGGCATGTGGGGCGCGACGGAAGATATTTTCAATGGGCTGAACACGCCGAAATACGAGGCGCTTACTTCGCTGCTCGGTACGGAGGAGCAGCCTTTCATCGATGTCCCGCAAGGTCACGCTGCTTACGATGCGGTGAAAACGCTCGTAGCCGATCACATTGTGACCGCAGATTCGAGCAGCTTCCATCCGAAGCAGGTACTGACGGCTGAAGAACTGGATACGCTGCTTGCTAGACTAGCAGCCTACGCGCAATCGCGCACATCGGCGAAGCTTGACGGCCTTGCGCCGCAGGCGAGCCGGCATGACGAGAAGGCGGAAATAAGCCGCGAGCAATTGGCCGTGCTGCTCGTGCATGCGTACGAAGCCGGCACTGGCCGGAAGGTGAACCACCCGGAGGCGGTCGTGCTGAAGGATCAGAAGCAGGTGACGGCGCAATCGCTCGGCGCGGTTCAATCCGCCGTGGCGGCGGGTTTGATGACGACGTCGAAGGACGGCAAGTTCCAGCCGAAGGCGAAAGTAACGCGCGCCGAAGCTGCGCTCGCGTTAGCGCAGCTCGCGGATTACCTGCGTTAAGGGCCGGCGGACGCTTGCGGCCTACCTGTAAGCGGCCGGAAGCGAATTGCGAACGCCTATCGATGCGATCTGGTCCTGTCTCGGCAATGACCGGACGATTCCGAATGATTGGTACCGGCCGCCTGAGGGGGCCAAGAGACAGCCATTCAAAGATGCACGCCGATATGCGGTAGATCAAAAAGAAGAGCGGTATTCTTGGACGTTTTTATCCATGAATACCGCTCTTTTATGCTTAAAAGTCGGCAATCAAACTGTCCAGCTTGCTCTGTGCGATTAATTTGCGGAATCTACCCTCTAAATCCGGAAGCGGGTTTACGAATATCTGAAGCGAGCCGTCAGCTGCGAGCATGATATCGAGGACGTCGATTTTGCCGGTTCCCCGTTGGCTAACGCCCGTAGGCAGATCGCCAAGTACGAGGGAGCCTAGCGAAGTCGGAGTGGATTGAAATGCGTCCGTTAAAGCAGTGACGATTTCATCGCGAATTGTGTCTGCGAGTACGCCATGAACGCGAACCGACCATCGCTGCAATGCGGCCAAAACGGTCTTATACTGGGGATAAGTGAACGATTCCAGAGGCGATGTTGTTACGAACCGAAGATCGACTTCTACTTCCCAAGTCGGATCGGAGACTACGGGCAAACTCACGAAGCCGCGTACGCGAAGTTTAAGGGTTCGCGGAACAGAGGACCAGAAGCCGTATGACCAATCCCCGACCCCGGCTGCGTCGACGCCGTATAGACCGGGTCGAATCTCGACGGATATTAAACCTAAGGCGACCGTCTTCGTTTTCATCTTTCGATCGAAGGTTTTATAGATGGCGTCTCTCACCTGGGATTCGGAGACTTCTGCAGCCAGCGCGACCAGCGCTTCGCTTCCATGTGCGAACACCATGCCATTTTCGAATTTACTCCAGTGCATATCAGGGTTGTCTTCCGGAGGGTATAGTCCGGTAAGGGAGTACTGATCTGTCACGGGGTAGCCAAGCCTTCCGGTTTCCCACCCTTCGGATGCCCACCGAAACCGAACGGAACCCATTAGATAGAAGGGTCCTGTTCGAGGCGTCCAGTAGATCGACGCACTCTTCTGAAAATGATTAAAGCGTCCAATGCCGTCGGGACATATCGATTCGTCGGTGGTAGGCAAACCCAGCAGCACCGGACCGTTGACGGCAAGATACTTATTGCGTATTTCTCCATGGACCTCGTGAGCGCCGGTCTCGGGTGTATAGTAGATATCACAGTCCGCATACCGCTGTACGAAACCGCCTCCGGCACTTCGAAGTTTTCCTGCCGGTTGACTCGCTAGTGCGCCAAGCGAGCGGGCCTTTGCCTCTATTGCGATCCGTGCATCAGAGAATCGACTGTGGAAGAGGGTTGCATCGATGGGAAGGAAATCTGACCGCAGAACCTTGGATGAAATCACAAGATCAGCGTCGAATAATGTCTGAAGTTCAATATGTTCGACGCTCTCCGGAAGATGTCCAAGTTCCGGCGCCGGTCCAAGTTGAGTGATGATTTCCTTCAGTGGTATCCCAACGAATCGAACTGCCGTTGTAATCGCTTCGTTAACAAGACGCTTCAGATGTTCGTCGTTGGTGTGATCGGCGACATCTCTGGCTAGATTAGCAAAATATTCGTGAGTATCGGCTGCATAAATCTGATCCTCTGGAGCAGCGTGAAGCGCTTGGGCCGAAAGCTCCGTCAGCTTTCCGAGACCCTCAACGACTCTCGCGCTAAGTTTAGGATCGTTAAAGACAATTGAATCTACGGTGGGGCGGGCTGCGCTGCTGAGCTGGGTCAACAGCTTCACTGCCTGCGAGTATCCGAACTTTCCTCGAGCGGCGTAAATTGCAGTCGTGTTTAACGCATGATTGTCCGCGGCGGCGAAATTCTTAACCGTGTCCCCGGCGCAACCGCCGCCGGATGTACTGCCATCCGACTGAACCACCCCCGTCCCTTGTACGCAAAGCTCCCTATCCCTGGCTGTGACCAACGTGTTGCCGTCAAATGTTCCGCCTACGCATTTATCCGCCATTTAACGCTCCTCCATCCCATGTAACGCTGAATGAAATTTCGAAATAAGAGCCGACAGCATTGTTGAATAACACTCCATGTTTATGCGCTTAGTCGATCTAATTTACCTAATATATGGAATTTAAATTTGACTCCTGATTTGTACCATAATCGATCCAGGTGAGCTATGATACTCGAGATGCGAAATAAGCTCATGCCGCAATTAAGTCCTGGATTTGACTTGAAAAGCTTCATTGGGATGCACTAACATGATCGTAAAGCAAATCAACAATCGCTAACGCCCCGCCGATTATTAATTTCATGCTCATTTCATAATTTCCAGGTACATTAATGCTCTATGGTTGCTACAGGAGGATAGAATCATGCGTATCTTGCTCGCGGAGGACGATGAAATGCTTGGTGAACTAACCGAGCATCAACTGAAACGGCAGTATCATGTCGTCGATTGGATGAAAGACGGGCGTCAGGCAAAGGAAGCGCTAGCAGCTGGCCGGTATGACGTATACGTACTGGATTGGATGATGCCCGGGATGTCGGGGCTAGAACTTGTACGCGAGATCCGCAGAAGCGAGGATCATACGCCCATCCTCCTGTTGACGGCGCGGGATGCCGTTCAAGACCGGGTAGAAGGGCTGCAAGCCGGGGCAGATGACTATATGATTAAACCGTTTGCGTTCGAGGAGCTTGAAGCACGGTTATTCGCCCTGTTTCGTCGACAGGATCGGGGGTACCGGTCGTCGGATATGATCAACTTAGGCGAGATAACGGCGCATCTGAAGCGGTTCGAGGTCACGCGCAGAGACACGGCGATTGTCTTGACAAGACGCGAATTTCAATTGCTTGTCTGTTTGATGCGCCATGCAGGCCAAGTCCTTTCACGGGAACAGCTGCTGGATCAGGTTTGGGGGCTCGAGTCGGATGTGACGCTGAATGCCGTCGATGCCACAATCAAATTACTGCGCAAAAAAGTGGACGGGCCTTATGAAACAAAATGCATTCAGAGCATCTATGGCGCAGGCTACCGGTTTACGATAGGTGGGGAATGAGAACGATGTTCAAACGGACGCGCACCCGGTTAACGCGAGAGTTCTCGCTCACCATTGGCATTATTCTTGTGATCTCCGCGATTTTCTCCTTATGGATGGTACAGCAGATGCTGACGTCCACGGAAGACAATCAGCTGGACGCCTTAAGAAGTCAGTATGAGGCAGAGCTGCAGAAGCTGGTCCAGTCTCCTAAAGGCCAGATGGTGTTCGGTCCTTCTGCAGATCGGGACAAGGTGAATTCGTTCTATGAACCCGGAGGTTTGCAGCTCAATCAAACGGCATGGTTGCTTGATCCGAACGGGGAAGTGATTTTTCAGTCATCGCCATCCGGCAAGGATCCGTCCGGAGCGATTTTTCCGCTGACGGCGCTCTTGCCGAGCCTTCTCGCGGAACCCGATCATAGCTATCGCAACGTAAGCGCCGATGGAAGGACGTTCCGAATCGGCGGAACGGTCATACCGGATGGGGAAATCAAGGACTACCGGATAATCGTCGCGCAGGAAGTAACGAATGATAACCAACTGCTATCGCAGCTGCGCTGGGCATTTGCAGGGTTCGCTCTGCTTATGCTTGCCGTCGGTGGAGCAGCCGGATTCTTACTGGCGGGAAGAGCGATGGGGCCGATCGTACAAGCTTTCCGTCGGCAGGAGCAGTTTACTTCCGATGCCTCGCATGAGCTGCGGACGCCGCTTAGCATTTTGAAATCCGCCTTCGAAGTGTTGGACGAGCAGCGCGATAAACTGCCGGACTTCCATCGAAACGTATTGATGAAGTCGGGACGGGAAATCCACCACATGAGCCGGTTGGTCGAAAATTTGCTCGTGCTTGCGCGAAGCGACAACGGGCGGCTCGAGCTGGCCGTCTCGCGTTTCTCTTTGCGGTACACGGTCCTTCAAGCGATGGAACAATTGGAGTCGATCGCAGCATCGAAACATGTGCGGCTGGCATGGGAGAACTGTCAAGGCGCACCAAGCGAGGACAACGCGATGATTCAAGCGGACGAGGTACGCATTCGGCAGCTCATCCTCATCCTGATCGAGAATGCCATACAGTACAACCGGGAAGGCGGGAGCGTTACCGTATCCTTGGAAACGAATGCCCAGAAGACAGCCATTATCGTGAGCGACACGGGAATCGGCATTGAAAACGAGCATCTGCCTCGTATTTTCGAACGGTTTTATCGGATGGATAAAGCTCGGAGCCGCCGGTCGGAGGGTACAGGTCTCGGGCTTGCGATAGCCAAACAAATCGTCGATGCGCATCGGGCAAGGATAGAAGTATGGAGCACGCCCCAGGTCGGCACGACTTTCCGCGTGACGGTTCCGAACATTTCAGATTCTTTTCAGAATGTTGCTTTATCTTAAATCATGCAGCCTCCCGATTAGACGGAAGGCAAGTTCGAATAAGGATGGGATCTTCAATGAGGAAGAATTGGAAGCTCGCCGGCGCGGCAATGCTGATCGCGATAGCAGTGCCGGTAACTGCTTATGCGGCAGACAATCTGAACGGCAAATCGCAGGAGGATAAGCAGGCAAGCCATGCAAACGCCCAAAAGACAACGCCTGCCGGCAAGCAAGGCGAGAAGCCGGAGCCAGGCAAAGCGAATAAGTTGAAGCTGGATCTGCAAGCCATCGCTTCATCAAAGCTCGGACTGAGTCAAGCCGCCTTCGAACAAGCGCAAAAAGACGGCAAGTCGCTCGCGGATATCGCGAAAGAAAAAGGCAAAGCGATTCAACCGCTGATCGATGCGCTGACGAAGGAAATCAGTGACGAGATCGAGGCAAATCTTGATCCGAAGGATCTTACGCCCGAGGAGAAGGCCAATGTGAAGAAGAAGGCCGCGATGGAAGCAGAACGCATCTTCACGATACCGCTTAATCAGGAGAGCGATAAGCAGGAAGGTAGCTGGAATGTAGCAGCAGCGCTTCAATTAGTCGGAATCGATAAAGCTGCTTTCGCCGATCAGGTGCACGCGGGCAAATCGTTCGTCGATATCGCCAAAAATCACGGTATATCCCGTGAGCAGCTGATCGATGCGCTGTCCTCCGATATCTTGGCTAAAATCAATGAAGCCAAGGCGAGCGGTAATTGGACGCAAGAGCAAGCGGATAAGAAGAAGCAAGCAGCGCTTAACGAGGTTGAGGATTTTGTCGATCATACATCGGAGCTGTTTAAGAAGAAGGAGAGCTTCGGCGGCGAGCCCGCCAAAGATGCGAACTCCGAAGGAGAAGTCAAACTTGATTTTCAACAAATCGCCGCAACCAAACTGGGACTGGATAAAGACGCCTTTCAAAAGGCGCTCGAAGCCGGGAAGTCGTTAACTGATATCGCCAACGAAAAAAGCGTTGAAGTCCAGCCTCTGATCGATGAGATAACAAAGGAAATCCGTACAGAAATCGAGTCGAAGAACCCGAACGGACTTACGGACGAGCAGAAAGAAAACGTACGCAAGAAGGCTTCGTTGGAAGCGAAACGCGTCTTCGATACCCCGCTTAACAAAGAGCAAGAAGTCAGAGAGAAGGGCATTGGCGAATATAATATGAAGGCTGCATTCGAATTGCTGGGCATCGACAAAGCGACTTTCGCCGAACAGGTTCAAGCGGGCAAATCATTTGCGGACATTGCGGAAGTTCATGGCGTTTCCCGCCAAAGCTTAATCGATACGCTTATGTCGGACATCACTGCTAAAATCGGTGCTGTCCTAGCAACAGGCGAGATTACGCAAGCGCAAGCGGACCAGAAGAGGCAAGCCGTGCAAAAGGAAGTTGAAGATTTTATAGATCGCACGCAGACGATATTCGAGAAGCAAAAAAAGTAAATTTTTGGACAATATAGTTCAATTGCGAAAAGCGGCAGCCGGTCATGAACTGCACCCCGTCAAGTAGACAGTACAAATAAATAAAGTCAATTAGGCGGCCTTAGTCCTGTACTCCATCGGACTGAGGCCGTTTAGTTTTGCTTGTAATCGTTCATGGTTGTAGAAGTGGATGTAAGCCTGAATATCTCTGTGA
>NZ_JAAAMU010000006.1 GCF_009909195.1 Paenibacillus sacheonensis | reverse complement strand
TGACGTAGTTGAGCAGGATCGCCTTGGGGCACAGCTCCTCCATGTCGCGCGCCACGTCCAGGATGACCGGGATGCTGCGCAGGGCGCGGAAGACGCCGCCCGGGCCGAGCGTGTCGCCGATGCATTGGTCGACGCCGTACTTGAGCGGGATCTTATAGTCCAGCTCGAACGCGGTCAGGCCGCCGATTTGGAACGAGCAGATGACGTAGTTCGCGCCCGCGAGCGCTTCGCGGCGGTCGGTCGTGATGGAGACGCGGGCCTTGAGATTGTTCTGCGCGATGACGCGGTCGATGTAGCTCTTGACATGCGTTGTCTTGGTCGTCGACGGCGCCATGAGGACGAATTCGGTTTCTTCCAGCACTTCCGTGGCCATGATGTCCAGGATCAGCGTTTTGCAGAACACGACGCTGCCGGCTCCGATGATGGCGACTCTTCTCATAAGAACACCCCGTTCTTTGGAATGGTTTGAAAAAGCGAGATGGCGGGGGCGTGGGGGCCCTGCGGCGGTACGGGTCTGCGTTCGCTGTTGCAGTTCGGAATTCTCTCATCTCCTAAGACATGTAAAGGTGGAATTCCTACTGCAAAGGCGATCTCCGACTCCGTACCTCCTCCGGGCCCCTGCCCCCGCCGAGGCTTTTTAAAGCATGGCCTGCAGAACTTCCCCCGGCAGGGGGCGTTGCAGGGTAGGAGGGCTGACTGTTGTGGAAGACTCACTTTCGTTGCGCTTCGCTCCGGCCTAGACGGCCGACGTCGATCGAACTCAGCCGATGTACCGAACACGGCTTTCCCACTACCCTGTGTACTGAAACGCGGTGAGACCAATTAACGGTTCAACCCACTAAAAGGGCTAAAGAGTAAGTAAGAGTAAATAAGCGCAATTAAGAGAAAATAAGTGCAAATATGCACTTATTATTCGGAAAAATGACCTCCCGGACCAAATAGGTGTAAATGTGCACCTATTTCAAAGCTTTACGTCCCTAAACTTTCGATTACCGCTGCAATAGTTGCATATCTGCACTTATTTCTAGGATTCAAGGATGAAGGCGCCGAATACGTGCATATTTGCACTTATTTCTTTGCACGCTAGTGGTACTGCGAGGCCGCCGAGGCAGCTTGCCTGCAGCGGAAACCGATAATACCTAATATCCTCAAAGGAGCAGGGGTTCCTGCTCCTTTACACCAGGTCCCTTAATGCCCTAAACCTTTGCCAGACCGTTACCGTACGTCTTCGACATGAAGTCGATGTAGGAGCGGGCGAAAATCAAATCCTCGAGCGCTTCCTTCGACGCGCACGGCGCCGGACGCTCGCCGCGTACGGCGGCCAGGAAGTTGCGCGCTTGGTTGCGCATGGCCGAGACGTTCGGCATGATCGGCTGGATGATCTCCGGAGCGCCGGCTTTGGCGCTGTCCTTGTAGATCGTCACTTTGCCCGCTTGCTGGCGAACGAGCGGCGCCGGGAGATCGACGCGAACGAAGCCGTTGTCGAACGCGACGTTGATATGCTCGTGCCATTCGATCGACGTGAGGTACGGCGCCATCTCGAGGCTGACCGTGACGCCGCTGTCGCTTTCGCCCACGAGCAGGACGCCCGCGCGGTCGCCGAACGTCAGCTTGTAGTTCTCGCCGAGGAAGAAACGGATCGCGTTCACTTGGTGGATATAATAGTTAACGAAGATATCCAGCTCGCGCGTTTGGTCATCCGTGTAGTCCGCCGGCCCGGGCTCCGGCGTCAAGGCCGGGTACGGATCGCCCGCGTTCAGCGGCTGGTCGGCCGCAGCCGTCCAATCGCCGGGAGGCATCGTCACGCGGATGCTGCGCAGCTTGCCGAAGTCGCCGCTGGTCTTCCAGGCATCGACTTCCTTCTTGGCGCGTTCCATGGCCGGATCGGAGCGCTTATGGTAGCCGACCATATGCAGCGTGCCGGTCTCCTCGCTGACGCGAACCAGCTCGCGGCCGGCTTCGACGGTCAAGCTGAGCGGCTTCTCCGTGAACACCGGAATGCCTGCGCGCAGGATATCCGGGATCAGGGCTGCGTGATTGCGATACTGCTGGGGCGCGACGATCGCGTCGACCTTCGCGTTCGCGATCAGTTCATGATGCGTGCCGTACACCTCGGGAATCCCGTAACGCTGCGCGACGAGCGCGGCGGACTGCGGCCGGATCTCGGCCAGCGCCACGACCTCGCATTCATCCTTCAATACCGCATAGTTGCTTAAGTGCGCCATCTGTCCCATGCCGCCGCCGCCTACAAAACCGATCCTTACTTTGCTCATTAGTGAAACCTCGCTTTTTCTGGATTATTCAATCATGGATTTCGTATTGCCTGTTCGTAAATGGGTTGGTTCCCTTGCTCATTCGAGAAATACGGTTATCTTGATGATCCGTGAAGAGCTTCGTTGTTCCTGCCCGATTGCGAATCGTTTAGTCGTTCGTTCGTCCGAGATTCTCGAAGAGATAAAGTCCGTCTTTGCCCGGCGCGACGATATCGGGATACCCGTTGCCGCTTAAGTCCTGCACCCAGAAATAGATGCCGGCCCCCGAAGCCTTGCCCGCCGGACCGTAGTCGATCACATGCTTCTCGAATTTGCCGCCTTCAATCTTGTAGTAGTAGATGCCGATGTCGTCGAATGCGCCGGGATCGCCGTCGTTATGCGCCCGGTACCGCTTGCCCGTAATCAGCTCGAGCTCGCCGTCGTTGTCGAGATCGACCAGCCACAGGTCGTGGAACTGGGAGCCGGACATGTCGATCTCGTGCTTCGTCCATGTGCGGGAGCCGTCCTCGGCGCGGCCTTGTTCGTACCAGTGGAGGCCGTAATCATGCGCTTGGCCGACGATGAGGTCGATCATTCCGCTGCCCGTCACGTCATGGCCGAGCACCGGCACGCTGGCGCTGCCGAGCTGGAATTCCGGATGGAAGGTCCATAATCCGGCAAAGGGATCCTCCGGCTGCTCCAGCCAGCCGTTCGCCAGCACGATGTCCATCCGGCCGTTGCCGTCGATGTCGACGAAGCCCATGCCGTGGCCGCTCGCGCCTTCGCTGATGACGAATTTCCGGAACTCGCCGGTTCCTTTGCCGCCGGCATCGCGCACCAGCTTATAGAACGCCTGCGGCGCGCCCGGCGTATTCGGGAAAATCTCCGGCACGCCGCAGCCGTCGATGTCATAGTAGCGAATCGTCTCGATGCTTCCGCAGCGGTCGATGTCGAAGGTTTCCCAGGCCGTTCCGGTCTCGCCGGGATTTCTGCGCCAGCGGAGCGTCTCGCCCCACCATGCGCCCGTGATGATGTCCAGTCGTCCGTCTCCGTCGACGTCCATCGGATAGTCGGAGAAATCGTCATGGTATTCCGAAATCGCCAGCACGTCGCAGATAAAATGCTTATTCGCGTAGTCCGGTCCTTCGTACCAGTACGCGCCGCTGACGATATCCGGCACGCCGTCGCCGTTCACGTCGAAGACCGCGCAGGCCTCGTATTTCTCTTCGGACAACAGCCTTTTCTTGAATTGCAGCACGGTTGATTACACTCCTTGAATTATTTAATGTTGTAAGATATTAAGGATATGCGTTATTCTGAAGATGAAGTTTGCAAGCGCTCTCTATACTAGGTTATGCCAAGAACGACGGCTGTACAATAAGTGAACTTGTGAGAAAAATTATCCATTCTTGCGATATAGGAGGCGAGCCGATGAGCGAGATGTCGCTGTTTCGAAGCCAGCCGGTGTACTTGGGCGGCGCTGCCTTCAGCTTCGACGGCCATCCGGGCCGCTTCAATCTGGAACTGCATAAGCATGACGCCAACAGCGAGATGCTGCTGATCGAGGAGGGCGCGGGCGAGTTCGAGATCGACGGGCGGAGCTTCACCGCCGGCGCGGGCACGCTGCTTTTCTACCAGCGGGGACTGTGGCACAAGGAACTGTCCACCAAGCATCCTTTTCGCGCTACTTATATCGGCTTCACGGGCCTGCAGATGGGCGAGCAGCTGCCGGATTGTTTTTTTGGACAAGGCCAGGACCCCGTGATCGAGCTGCATGAGCATTTGCCGGCGATCGGCAAGCTGATGCGCGACTGCATCGCGGAACAGGACCGCATGGAACCGGAGTCGCAGCTGGTCGCCAATCACTACTTGGGCGTGCTGTTCGTGAAGCTGGCGCGGATCGTGCATTACAGGGATACGGTCTCGGAGCGCACGCGGTCGACGGCCAAAGAAGCGGTATGGAAGGCCAAGCGCATGATGGAAGAGAATTATGGCGCGCCGCTGACGCTGGAGTCGCTTGCCTCGGAAACGTACTTGAACAAATACCATCTGGCGCATTTGTTTAAGGAAATGGTAGGAGTGAGCCCGATTCAGTTCCTGATCTACTGCCGGATGGAAGCGGCGAAACGGTTTTTGCGCACGACCGGCCTGCAGGTGAAAGAGATCGCCGAGATCGTCGGCTACCAGAGCGAGCCTTCGTTCTACAGCGTATTCATGAAGACGATCGGCACGACGCCGCGCAAATACAGGGAAGGCTGCGGCTGATGCTAGCAGCAGCCGGGAGCGGGATGCATGGCGCAGGCGCCGAAGCGGCTTCAGAATGCCGGGCTCGGCTGCCGGACACACCAAGAATTACTTCGTTCCGATCCAAGAAGGAGGCTGGAATCATGAAGAATAAACTCATTCTTTTTGCGATATTCGGAAGCGGCGCTCTCATGCTGGGCGCGCTGATCTGGCTGCTGTGGATCATCCAGCGGATTTGAGCGGGAGGAGCGGTGACGGGAATGAGAACATGCCAAAGGATTCTCGGCGCGATAAGCCGAAGAGTCCTTTTTTATTGTCCAGTTTGCCATTGCTCGTTCCTAAGCGCTATAATGCGCCCTTGTTCGCTCCGATTACAAAGTTGAAGACGGTTGATGCGATGTAAAGAATGGACGATTTTCGCGGCCTGGGAACTGGCTTATCATACAGACATAAGGAATGATCCTTATCGAATCCGGGGAGGTTCACGATGAACAAGAGACGAAACAAATGGGCGACGGCCGCGGTTCCCGGCTTGCTGCTGCTGGCCATGACCACTGCCGCGTGCGGAGGCGGGAACAACGGCAACAATGCGAATGCAGGGGGCAACGGGGACAAGAACGCCTCGAACGCGGCAGCGAACCAAACGGCGAACAACGGCGCTGCGGATGCGCCGACGGTCGATCCGAACGCGAAGTACGATCCGCCCATCGAAGTGACGACCGTCCGCTATACGGATTCTTCCTTCAAATTCAAGGATGGCGAGTCGCTCGACAACAATGCCTGGACGAAGGCCTACGAGAGCGAGCTTGGCATCAAGGTGAAGAACAAATGGGTCGTGAACGGCGAAGGCAACCAGTATAACCAAAAAATCAACCTGACCATCACGTCGGGCGATCTGCCGGACATGTTCATGGTGGACGCCAAGCAGTTCCGGGATCTCGCCGAGGCGGGCAAGCTCGAGGATTTGACGGCGCTCGTCGATCAGTACGGCAGCCCGCTCACCAAGGAAATGATCGATCGCGGGGTCAACGCCAAAGCGGCCGCAAGCTATGACGGCAAACTGTACGCGATCCCGCCAGCGGAAGATTATTTCGGCGGCGCGCCGCTTCTCTGGGTGCGCGCGGACTGGATGAAGAAGCTGAGCCTGCCGGAGCCGAAGACGATGGACGACTTCGTCAAGATCGCGGAAGCGTTCACGAAGCAGGATCCTGACGGCAACGGAAAACCGGATACCTACGGGCTCGCGGCATCCAAGGATGTCATCAGCGGATACCCGGATCTCTCCGGCTTCATGAACGGGTTCCATGCCTACATGAACATTTGGGTGAAGGACGCGTCCGGCAAGCTGGTGAACGGCAATGTGCAGCCCGAGATGAAGACGGCGCTGGCCAAGCTTCAGGAGCTGTATAAAGACGGCGTCATCGACAAGGAGTTCGGCATCAAGGACGGGGGCAAGGCGGCCGAGCTGCAGACGGCCGGCAAAGTAGGCATGAACTTCGGCGCCATGTGGAATCCGCTGTGGCCGCTGCAGGACGGCGTGACCAAGGATCCGAACGCCGAGTGGACGCCGTATCCGATCCCGTCCGTGGACGGAACGCCTGCCAAAGCGCAGTCCAGCGCGGATTTCAACGCTTTCTGGGTCGTGAAGAAGGGTGCCGCGCATCCGGAAGCGATCGTGAAGCTGTTCAACTTCTACAATGAGAAGATCGTCGGCGAGTCGGCGGAACCGGCCGTCTACCATACCGACAACGGAATCGAAGTGTTCAAGTACGCGCTGATGGCAGGCGGCTTCGGCACGCCGCAAGGCCTGCTGACCGTGCACAAGAACGTGATGGACGCGCTGTCCGCGGGCGACGCGGCCAAGCTGACGCCGGAAGAGAAAAGCTATTTCGACAAAATCAAGCTGTTCCAAGGCGGGGACCGCACGAACTGGGGCACGAACAAAGTCTTCGGCGAGAACGGCTCCTGGGCGGTGATCGGCGCGAGCTACAGCGACGGCGGACTGTTGATGAAGAACGAATTCTTCGGCCCTCCGACGCCGGGCATGACCGAGAAACGCGCCATCCTGGATAAGCTGGTGCTGGAATCGTTCACGAAGATCATCCTCGGTGCGCCGATCGGCGACTTCGACAAGTTCGTCGAGAACTGGAATAAGCTCGGCGGCGAGCAAATTACCCAGGAAGTCAACGACTGGTACGGCTCCAAATAATGCTTGAAGCGAAGGCCGGAGCATGCATCCGGCCTTCTGCCATATTCCCATAGCCGCGCGAAAGGAGGACGAATCATGACAGGCAAACGGCTGAAGCGGGAGTACCCGCTCCATCTGCTGGTGCTTCCGTCGTTCGTGCTTGCGTTACTGTTCAGCTACGGTCCGATTTTCGGCCTCGTGCTGGCATTCAAGGATTTCTCGGTCGTCAAGGGCTTCGGCCGCTCGCCGTGGAACGGGTTCGACAATTTCGACTACATGTTCCAGCTGCCGGATATTTGGCAGGTGGTCGGCAACACCGTATACATCTCGGCGATGAAGATCGTTGCCGGCCTGATCGTACCGATCACGGTGGCGCTGCTGCTTAACGAGGTCACCAAGAACGTTTTCAAGCGCTGGGTGCAGACGCTGATTTATCTGCCGCATTTTCTCTCGTGGATCATCCTCGGGGGCATCCTGATCGACATCCTGTCGCCGACGTCGGGCATCGTCAACCAGTTTCTGGGCGTATTCGGCGTCAAGCCGATCTTCTTCCTGGGCAGCAACGCCTGGTTTCCCGGGGTACTGGTAGCATCCGACGTATGGAAGGAATTCGGCTTCAGCACCATCGTGTATTTGGCGGCGCTGACGGGCATCAATCCGGCGCTCTACGAGGCGGCCGTCATCGACGGCGCGACCCGGTGGAAGCAGACGCTCCATATCACGCTGCCGGGCATGACGCCGGTCATCGTGCTGCTTGCCACGCTCAGCCTCGGCAACGTCTTGAACGCGGGCTTCGATCAGGTGTTCAATTTGTACAGCGCGCAGGTCTACGACAGCGGCGACATCATCGATACGCTCGTCTACAGGCTTGGCATCGAACAGGCGCAGTACAGCCTTGCGACGGCCGTCGGGCTAATGAAATCGGGCGTTTCCGTGCTGCTGATATCCAGCTCGTATTATCTGGCTTATCGGCTGGCGAATTATCGTATTTTCTAAGAAGGAGGGGGAGCATGGTCCATTCATCTACGCTGCCGGGCAGGTTGTTTCGCGCCGCTAACGCGTTCTTCCTCCTGGCGCTTGCGCTGCTCTGCTTATTTCCGCTCGTGAACGTGCTCGCGGTCTCGTTCAGCTCCAGCACGGCGGCCAGCGCGGGGATGGTCAAGCTGTGGCCGGTCGGATTCAATCTGGCATCGTACCGCTTCGTGCTGCAGAAGCCGGAGTTCATGCGGGCGTTGTTCATTAGCCTGGAACGCGTCTCGCTCGGCACGGCCGTCAATATGCTGTTGACGGTCACCCTGGCTTATCCGCTGGCCAAAGAATCGGTAAAATTTCGCGGCCGAACGTTCTACGTATGGTTCTTCGTCCTGACGATGCTGGTCTCCGGCGGCCTGATTCCGTGGTACATGGTGATCAAGAGCGCCGGCTTGCTGGATTCGATCTGGGCGTTGATCCTGCCGGGGGCCGTGAACGTGTACAATGCGGTGCTCCTGCTGAACTTCTTCCGCGGGCTGCCCAAGGAGCTCGAGGAGGCGGCGTTCGTGGACGGGGCGGGGCACTGGACGATCTTATGGCGGATCTTCGTTCCGCTGTCGATGCCGGCGCTGGCGACGCTGATCCTGTTTACGATGGTCGGCCACTGGAATTCGTGGTTCGACGGCATGATTCTCATGAACACGCCGGAGCATTACCCGCTGCAGAGCTACCTGCAAACGGTCGTCATCAGCCACGATCTCAGTCTCGTCACGATGAGCGACGCATCGTCGCTGGCGGAAGTATCGGACCGCACGATGAAGTCCGCGCAGATTTTTCTGGCGGCGCTGCCCATCCTGTGCGTGTATCCGTTCCTGCAGCGATTCTTCATAAAGGGCGTCGTGCTCGGCAGCGTCAAGGAGTAAGAATGGGATCGGCCGCAGGGAATGAGACGGGACCGGCAAAGTGTCATTTCCGTTAGCATCATGCGGCAAACGAGTAAAGGAGCGAGGTAACGATGACAATCGTCGATCGCGCGTCTATCGATGCGTTAAGGACGGAATATCGACTGGGCGTTCCCGTCCTGAGCGGATCGGGCGCGGAGGGCCGTTTCGATGCCAAGGCCGTGGACTGCCCATTCGTGTTCCGGCACGCCGGCTTGTTCTATATGATGTACGTGGGCTACGACGGCGAAGGGTATCAGACTGCGCTCGCATCAAGCGCCGACCTGGTGAACTGGACGTTTCAAGGACTGATGCTCGAGCGGCTCGACGATCCGTCGCGCTGGGACCGCGTCGGCGCCGCGGGTTCGTGGATGCTCCTGGAATCCGACGATCTGCATGCGGTGCCGACGCTTCAGAAGGTCGACGGGAAGTATTGGATGATCTATCATTCCTATCCGGATGTCGGCTACGAGGCAGGCGGCGCCGTGATGGGGCTGGCGTATTGCGAGGACGAGGCCCTGCTGAACTGGACGCGGCTGGATCGGCCGGTCTTCACGTACGAAGGCGGAGCGGATTGGGAGCGGGGCGGCCTGTACAAATGCTGCGTCGTGCGCCAGGCCGGCACGTACTGGATGTTCTATAACGCGAAGGAAAAGGACGAATGGCCGTGGACCGAGCAGATCGGCGCCGCTTGGTCGACCGACCTGATCCACTGGACGCGCAGCCCGCGCAATCCGCTGCTGCCGGTCCGGGAGGGAAGCTTTTATCGGCAATTTCTAAGCGACCCTTGCATTAAATACCACGACGGGCGCTGGTATAATTTCGCCTTCGGCTTCGACGGGGAGCATTCGCAGGGAGCGCTGGCGGTGTCGGAGGACCTCGCGCGGTGGGAAACCATGGCCGAGCCCTGGCTGCCGGCCGGCGGGCCGGGCGAGCTGGACGAGACGCACGCGCACAAGTCGTCCGTCCTGAGTTGGAACGGCACGCTGTACCACTTCTACTGCGCCTGCCGTCCGGCGAGGGAAGGGGATCCGACAGTCGTCGAATACGGCGCAGGCATTCGGGAATTTCGCTGTATTACGGTGGCCTCGAGTAGGGCTTGGGGGGAAGGCGGGTTAGAGGGTTAAGGGGGAAAAAGGCGTCCTTACGCGGGACGCCTTTTTGCTATGGCTTTGAGAAACTCGGCTTCTCGAGGCTGCGGCAGTATTGCGTTAGAGCCTGCCATGCGGCCGTGTCGCAGTGGGCCGGAGAGGCATGAAAGCTGCCATGCAGCAGAAATTTGGCTCAGACTGCCACGGCTGAGCTTGAAAAGCTGCAGTATTGCAGGAATTCGGCTCAAACTGCCTCGGTAGAACTTGAAAAGCTGCAGTATAGCAGGAATTCGGCTCAAGCTGCCTCGGCTGAGTTTGAAAAGCTGCAGTACAGCAGGAATTCGGCGCAAGCTGCCTCGGCTGAGCTTGAAAAGCTGCAGTACAGCAGAAATTCAGCTCAACTTGCCTCGGCAGAATTTAAAAGCTGCAGTACAGCAGAAATTCGGCTCGTAATGCCTCGACAGAACTTGAAAAGCTGCAGTACTGCAGGAATTCGGCTCAAACTGTCTCGGCAGAACTTGAAAAGCTGCAGTAATGCAGGAATTCAGCTCAAACTGCCACGACTGAGCTTGAAAAGCTGCAGTACAGCAGAAATTTGGCTCAAACCGCCTCGGCTGAGTTTGAATAGCTGCAGTAAAGCTGCAGTACAGCAGGAATTCGGCTCAAGCTGTTTCAGCAGCGCCAGCAAGTGACCATACGGCAGTTGTTAAACTAAGCGGCTCGCACGCCGTCATCGGCACCTGCGCGTCATACGTGCGACTCCGCCTCCGAATCCCGATACTCCTGCGGCGTCATGTTCGTCTCCCGTTTGAAGAACCGGCCGAACGACGTCGCCGAATCGAAGCCGACCTTCAGCGCCACATCCTGAATCTTCAGCTTGGAGTGGCGCAGCAGCTCCCGGGCGCGCTCCAGCTTCAGCTGCGCGATGTAGGTCGACAAGCCTTCTCCCGTGCACTGCTTGAACAGCCGGGACAGATAGGTCGGATTCAAATAGACGATCTCCGCGAGCCGAATCAGCGACAGCTCCTCGTCGAGATGCTTGTCGATATGCGCTTTCAGCTTCGCGATCAGGAAATCCGCGCCGGCTTCGCTTTCTTCGCTGCGCTCCTGCAAGAGAAGCACGAGCAGCTCTTTCAAATAAGCCAGCGCCTGCTCCCACGAGGTGTGGGCGTCCAGTGAAAACAGTTTGCCGCTGCCGTCCCGCATCTTGAAACGATCCCACTTGCTGTTCTCGTTCAAATAGGAGAGCAGCATATAAGAGATGCCGTTGTACATTTCATAGAGAAAACGGTCTTGGCGGGTCAGATGCCGCGACAGCTCGGCGAGCGACTCGAAATCCTGGAGCAGGCGCGCATGCATGAGCCATTCCGCGGACAGGAACTGCTTCAGCTGGCTGCGCGCCCGCAGCAGCGCCTCTTCGCCCTCGCCTTCTTCGTTGAAATTCAGCGCCACCTCGTCGGTCAGCAGCATCTCCTCCCGCAGGCCGAAGCCGTAGAAGAGCATGCGGCGCAGCTCGGCGTATTTGGCGGGCAGCCGCCCCCATTCCACCGGCTCGGCGCAGGCGGCGATCGATAAGGGGACGTTCAGGAACTCCCGGCAGGCGGACTGCACCGATTCCAGCTTGCCCTTCACGAAGCGCGACAACCGCTCCGGAGAGCCGTGCCACCGCCCGTCAGGATCGGCCTGAAGGAACACGACGATCAAATGGCCGATCGCGGTACAAGCAGACAGGCAGCCGGTCATCGACTCCGCCGCGATGTTCTGGACGGCGTAGTGGATCAGCGCCTTATCGGATTCCCCGAAAGCGGGATTCCAGCGGTCTACCCGCGCGATGAAGACATGCGGGGCCACCGCCGCGCGCAGCGGGAGCCGCAGCTCGTCCAGCCTGTCCTGACGGACGGCCGACAGTCCGTTCAGCGCCTGTTCCAGATATCCCTTCTGCAGAGAACCGAGCGATTCGTTCCACTTCGTCTTCGCTTCGCCGAGCAGGCGGTCTTTCTCCGTCTCCCGCGAGATCTCCCTCGCGGCCTTCCGAATCGCTTGGAGAATCGCATCGTCGCCGTCGGTTTTCAGAATATAATCGACGCTTCCGTTCCGCACGGCGGTTTGGATATAGGCGAAATCGTTATGTCCCGTCAGAAAGACGATCCGGCACTGCGGCCACTGCGCGACGATCCGCTCCTGCAGTTCAAGCCCGTTCATGCCGGGCATCCGAATGTCGAGCAGGGCAATGTCGATGCGCATGCGTTCCATCAGCGCGAGCGCTTCGGCCGCCGATTGCGCGCCGTAGACATCCAGCTCCACGGGCGACTCCTCCTCCAGCAACTGCTGCAAGCCGCGTACGATGACCGGTTCATTGTCCACGATAATCAGTCGGTGCATGGTCATTCTCCTTTTGGGCCGAGATGGTGACGGTCATAAGCAGGCCGCCCAGTTCGCTTGCCTTCGCGGTAAGTCCGGCGTTCTCCCCATAATTCAGCTTCAGCCGCTGCTGGACGTTGCGCAGCCCTTCGCTGTCCGACATGCGGTCCGGGCCGGCGAGGATAGCCGAGATCGCGGCGAGCTTCTCGCCGGTCATCTCCGTACCGTTGTCCTCGACCGTAATGACGAGGCAGTCGCCGCCGTCCGCGAACCGCATGCGGATCATGCCGCCGGTGACGCAGTCCTCCAGCCCGTGGTTGTAGCAATTCTCCAGCAGCGGCTGCAGGAACAGCTTCGGCACGCGAAGCTCGCGCAAACGTTCGGGCATCTCGCCGATCTCGACTTGAATATGCGTCTCGAACCGGATGCTTTGGATCGCGACGTAAGACTTGCAGAAGCTCACCTCCTGCTCCAGCCGCACGAAATCGGCGTTCTTGGTGACGTATTTAAAGTAGTCGCCCAGGTATTTGGAGAAGTCGATGACCTTGTCATGCTCGCGCAGCTTCGCCAGCCGGTGAAGAATGAAGAAGCTGTTGTACAGAAAATGCGGATTGATCTGGGACTGCAGCTGCTTCAGCTCGGCCACCTTGACCTGGTATTTCTGCACGTAGACTTCGTCGATAAGCTCCTGCAGCCTGCCGATCATTTTATTGAACTGCAGGAACAAGTAATTGAACTCATCCTTGGACCCGTCGCTCAGCCTGGCCGACAGATCCCCGATCTCCACCTTGCGGAAAGCGGTCACGAGTCTGCGGAGCGGGGTATGGATAATCCGGTAGAGCCGGTGGGAGAACAGCAGGACGATGAGGACGGACGCGATGGCGATCCACCATAACCATGCGGTGTATTGCCGGATCGGGCCGATGAAGCTCCGCTCGTCCACGACGATCGACAGCGTGAGCCCGAGCGGCGCGGACTTCTCGTAGAACGCATAGTAATCGGTGCGTTTGCCCGGAATGACTTCATAGCCGCTCGTCTTGCCCTCGCCGACCCGCTGCTTGATGAGGTCCTGGATACTCGCGGTATCGACGGGAATACGGCCGCCGGTCTCGCTCCAGTGGAAGGCGTCGTCGGCCAGCATCGCGCCTCCTTCGCCGTTCAGGAGGAAACCCGCGAGCGACTGCTTGAGCTCCGGACCGGAGATTTCGAGGCCGAGCGTGAAGCCTTTGCCGACCGGCGGGGTCTCGGGATAGGGATGAATAAGCCACAGGCTGCCTTCATAGAAGACGAACGGCGACCCGGACGGATCGACGATCCGGTTGAAAGCGGCCGCCTCCCCCGGCGCGATGGGGTCGTAGTCGTAGGCGGACACCTTTCGGTCGAGCGCGGGAATATTGACGAACGCATCCTTTACGAACGCGTTCATATTCTCCATGATCAGCAGTTTCTTCTGGATGTTCTTAATGGTCTGGGTGTATTCCTCGTTCGACAGAATAATCGAAGCGTACGCCAGATTCATGATGTCGTCGTCGGATACGTACTGCTGCTGCAGCTTGACGAGCGAACCGAAGTCGAACTCCAGCGCATGCATATAGTAGCTGACCTTGTCCTGCATGGACCGCGTGATTTCCTGGCGGACGAGCCGTTCGCTGCGAAAATTGATCAGCAGGCAGATCGTGACCAGCGGGATGATGACGATCAGGAAGGTGAAGACGAGCTTGGGGAAAATAGTCATCCTGTTCCAAATGTGCAAGCGTTTGCAACTTCCTTCCTGGCGGGTTTTCTTCATTATAGGCGGAATCGAAGACCGGAGGTAGATGGCTTCCGCAAGAAGTTGAGCAAAGTCGATCCGATGTAAAGAATGGAAGATATTCCGCGAAAAGAGGGTGCCGTACAATCGGGTTAGAAAGGGGCGATGAGACGCATCCGGGCAAAAGCAAGCCTGCGGCCTGTCCGGGAATACGGCGCATTTCACTTCCGCAAGGCGCCTGAACCTTAGAAGGAGCGTGACATGATGAGAAGAGGCTTCTATTACACGAACGAAGGAGATGGACAGGATGTATAAACGCAAAGCCCTCCGCGGAAGGCTGACGGCGCTGCTTACGGTGTTCGCGCTTCTGGCCAGCCTGCTGCCGGCCATGTCGGCATCCGCAACCGATTCGGGTGCGACGGTGACGGCATCCTACACGTTCTTCATGGACGACGTTAATCAAGTGAAGGACGGCACGATATCCTACGCGGATTCGCCGCACAACCGGTGGACGGCCTACCAATCGCCGAATGCGACCGACTGGGTGCAGACCGACTACGGCACCGCGACGACGCGCAACAAAGTATCGCTGGCGATCTACAGCGACGGCGGCGGGGTCAAGGCGCCGAGCAGCTACGACGTGCAGTATTGGAACGGAAGCGCGTGGACCAGCGCGGCCAATCAGTCGAAGTCGCCGGCGGCTCCGACCGGCGGACAGCTGAATACCGTTACGTTCGGATCCGTAACGGCGACGAAATACCGGATCGTATTCACGCACGCGTCCGGCGCGAAATCCGGCGTCTCCGAGATCGCGTACGATAACGACACGAGCGGCGGCGGTACGGGCAATCCGCCTACGGGCGGCACGACTTCGGCCTCCTATACATTCGGCCAGGATAGCGTCGCGCAGGTAAATGACGGCATCGTCTCGTTTACCGATACGCCGCGCAACCGCTGGACGGCTTATCAATCGCCGAATGCCTCCGATTGGGTGCAAACCGATTTCGGCGCGAGCACGACGGCCAACACCGCCAAGATCTACGTGTACGACGACGGCGGCGGCGTCAAAGCGCCGGCAAGCTACGACGTCCAGTATTGGAACGGCTCCGCATGGGCGAGCGCGGCGAGTCAGGTCAAGTCGCCGGCGGCTCCGACCGGCGGACAGCTGAACACCGTGACCTTCACGCCGGTCGCGGCGACGAAGTTCCGGGTCGTGTTCACGCATGCGTCCGGTGCGAAATCCGGCGTAACCGAAATTGCCTACGAGAACGGCTCCGGCGGCGGCACGACGAATCCCCCCGGAGGAAGCTATCCGCAATATCAAGTGAGCGTCATCTCGCCGAGTTATGGCGGCACGGTGAATGGAACGGTCACGATTAAATTTTACGCGCCGGGCATGCAGAACGTCTGGGCGAGAGCCTGGCATCAGCCGGATGCTTCGAACGGCGGCGCGAACGGATACGACAAATGGTTCCAGCGCGTTACGCCGGACGCGAACGGCTACGGCGAAGTGACGCTGAACGCGAGCGATTATCCGACCGGTCCGCTGACCGTCATCCTCAGCGCGTGGGATTCGCCGGAAGGCAATCCGAACTATACCCAATCCGATAACTGTTACCTGCAGCTGTACAACAGCGGCGGCGTCGTCTGGAAACGCGGCATCCCGGCCGCGCCGGCGCAGGCCTCAGGCATGTCGGTGCTGTATCAGGACGATTTCACCGGTTCGCTCTCGATCTCGCAGACCGGCGCCGGCGCGACCTACGCGTCGCATAAGCCGGATTCCCCTGGCGGCAGCGATTTCGGCGATGCCATCTTCGCGGATTACGAGAGCGCGTATAATCCGTTCACGGTGCTTGGCGGCAACTTCCTGCGCATTCGCGCGAGCAAGACGCCTGCGGGTTATGTCGATCCGAAAGGCTGGAACCGCACGTGGTTCGGCGGCATGCTGTCCTCGCTCCGCACCGACGGCACGGGGGTCGCGGCCACTTACGGTTACTTCGAAGCGCGTATCCAGATGCCGCAGGGCAAAGGCACGTGGCCTGCATTCTGGCTGATGTCGCAGAACAGCATCTCCCAAGGCGTGCCGTCCACCGCGGAGATCGATACGGTCGAGGCTTACGGCCATAATGCCGCGGGCGCCTGCCAAGCGAAGCACTGGTGGGCCGGATCTCCGGAGATGCATGATACGCACTGCTTGCCGAACGGCTTCGGCTTCGGGGATATGGCCTCGACCTGGCATTTGTACGGCACCAAAATCACGGCGACCGACACCATCTACTACATCGACAACGTCGAGGTTTGGCGTCATGCGACGTTCGATCAAGCGAAGACGCCGATGTATTTCATGATCAACCTGGCACTCGGCGGCGGCTGGCCGGTCGATCTCGCCCGTTATAACAATCAGGTGGATATGTACGTGGATTACGTCCGCGTGTTCCAGTAAATCCGCTTAAACGCGTACCGTCAGGCTTCCGTGCGAAGCCTGGCGGTTCTTTTATATCTGACGCAAATGAGGAAGATAAGCACATGACATGCCATCCGAAGGTAGTAAAATAATGGGAAATAAACGTGATTTAACCTTCTTGCATGCAGCTCATGCTGAAGGGTTCGGGAGGGAGGGAGACATTTGCGGTATAGAGCTTCATCACTATGTATCCTTCGACGTGGGAGTTCCATACTGCTGGAGCAGTTTCCCGAGGAGGATGGCGTTATTACCTACCGGCCCGTGGGCGGAACGATCGAATACGGCGAAGACAGCAAATCCGCCGTCGTCCGCGAGGTGAAGGAAGAAATCGATGTCGACATCATTCGGCCAAGGTTAATCGGGTTGATTGAGAATATTTTCCCCTATTACAACGAAGTCGGACATGAATACGACTTTATTTATGAAGCGGAGTTTTGCTCCCCGGACGACTATGACCGGGAGGTTTTCGAAGGCGTCGAAGGCGACAAGACGTTTGCGGCCGTTTGGATGAACCTTAGCGATTTCGCGGACAATCCTCGCTATATGCTCGTGCCGGAAGGTCTCTACGACATGCTTGCGAGGAAGGGCGGAGCGCATGCTGCCGAAATTCTGCATCTGAGTACGAGAGATTACGTGGCATTCGAGTCGAAATAATGGCCGGCCCAAGCCGGGCAAGGAGCGATCCCATGAACATGGCGAATAAAATCACAGTGGTCAGAATCCTGATGATTCCTATATTCATTCTGTTGTTCCCTATCTATCCGGCATCGCTGACGAGTCATTCCGCGCTGCTGCAGCATTTGGACGCTTACGGGTTGTATTATGCGGCGGGCGTGTTCCTGCTCGCATCGGCGACGGACAAGCTTGACGGCTACGTCGCGCGCAAATACAATCTCGTGACGAACCTCGGCAAACTGCTGGATCCGCTGGCGGACAAGCTGCTGATCTCCGCCGCGCTGATTTTGATGGTCAGCGAGCATCTCACATACGCCTGGGTTGCCTTCGCCATCGTCGCGAGGGAATTCATGATTACGGCGCTTCGCATGGTCGCGGCATCCCGCCGAATCGCCCTTCAGGCCGACAACACCGGCAAGATCAAAATGGTGTTCCAAGTCGTGGGCATCACGGCCGTCCTGCTTCGCAATCGGCCGTTCGCCTTCTTCACGTCCATCCCCGTCGATCAGGTGCTGCTGTATGCGGCCCTGGTATTGACCGTGTATTCCGGCGTTCATTATATACGAAACAATTACCGGCGACTGGAGCTCTTTTGAGCGAAATCGATTACGGCGCGCCGCGCGAAGCATAACAGTAGGACAAGACAGGGCTGCCGGCCGAATGAACTCGGCGGCTTTTGTGAGGTTTACGTGGATAGCGAACTACGTTGAACCATCACGGCTCATGCGGATTCCAACGGACGGGATGGTGCGAACGATTCCCGGGCCAACCACCATTCCATAATAGAGGCGGGGAACGCGTATGGATGAAGATTTTAATCGGCAATGGCTCCTTCGCAAGTTTGAAGAAATCCGCCGCAGAATGCTGCTGGCGATCGACCAGCTTGACGATGACCAGCTGAATTGGAGGCCGGATCCAACCAGTCACAGCATTGCGGCCTTAATCAAGCATATCGAAGGCAATGTCCGGGAACGCATCGTGAAAGGCATGCTTCGCCAGGATGTGCAGCGTAATCGCGAAGCGGAATTCAATCCTGCGCCAATGGCGAAATCCGAACTGCAAGCGATCGTGCGGACCGAGCTGCAGCTCATTATTGATATGCTGGCTTCGGCTTCAAACGCGAAATTGGCCGAGACGCAGCTGGTAAGGGGGCGGGAACGCACGCACTGGGACATGCTGCATCAATGCGCCGCTCATTATTCCGAGCATATGGGGCAGATCTTTTATATGGCTAAGCTTTGTCTCAAGGATGCGTACACGTCCACTTCGATCTGAGCGTTCTGAAACCTTCTTCCATTCGTCCGCGTCTTAGGTGTTGATTTCCATTTGTTAACAAACAGGAGGACGCATGAATGTCAAAATCGATCGGCGCCGCGGCAGTCATCGTGGATGCGGAAGGACGCATCTTATTGGTCAAGCACAGCTACGGCAAGAACAACTGGGATCTCCCGGGCGGCAAATCGGAAGCGAATGAATCGGCGCAGCAAACGGCGGCGAGGGAGGTTTTGGAGGAGACGGGCCTGAACGTCGAGGTAGGCCAGCTTACGGGCATCTACTATGAAGCCGGCCGTGACCATGACATGCATCATTTCGTTTTCCTCGCGACTATCGTGAAAGGCCAGGTGCCGGTGCCAAGCTCGCCTGAAATTTTGGAATGCCGCTATTGCTCGATCGATGAATGGCCGAGGCCGATCAGCGATTTCACGCGCAAACGGATCGTGGACGCGCTGGACGCGAACCGGGAGCGTCTCTTTCATACGGTCGGACCGCGAGTATGGCTGGAATAGGAGCTGCCGGACTGGATGTGGGAACGCGCGTAAACAGGGGGATTATAGAAGCATGTCTAGCGGCACTTGGATAAATCACTCGGATTGTTATTTCCATCCCGATCATGAAGCCGTACTGGCTTGCAAGGACTGCGGCAAGTATTTGTGCGAAGCCTGCTGCGACGAGGAGTATCCAGGTTTCTGTTACGTGTGCAGTTTGGCGGTCAGAAATGGCGATTCGCCGGTAGAAGCGCAGGATCAGAAGCTCCGCGTCGGACGGTATATCCTCATGAAGCTTCTTGCCGCCGTTATTTCCGTGATGATCAGCACGGTCGTATGGGGCGGCATCATGCATGGCGAAGACGGCGAGCTGCTGCTTGCCATCGGGTTGGTCAGCCTGCTTATCGTGACGACGTTCGGCGTGCCATCCTCCATCGGCATCGATTTCATGTGCAGGCGCATCCGTGCGCGATGGGTTCGAACGATCGCGAAAGCGCTGCTGCACGGTCTTGCCGGACTAACGCTGGCACAGTTGATTTTCTCGAATTCCGGGTGGAACGGGTTGATTACGTCGCTCGGGTGCTTGTATGCGCTGGTCTATTATGCGGTATACGTCTTCTTCGAAAAGCCGGGACAACCTTGATAGGGAAGCTCGTGCCGCGCCGCAATTCCTGCCGCCGTCGTTCAGCTATTCCTCTCCTTCGCAACAATTAACGTTCTCGCCTCGTTTATGGATATATTAGGAAACCAACCATGAGCGGGAGAGGGAGAATCGGCGATGAAAAGTAGACTATTGTATCGGCCGATGGCGGCAATGTCCGGCTGGTGAAGGACCGAATCGGAACGGCGCTGTCGACCGAAGCTGGAATCGCGTACACGCTGTCGTATCAGGAAGGGACTTATTCGGCTGAGTGATGATAATGCACCGACAACCAGGGATAGGTCAACTAAAGGAATCCTGACAACCATAGAACCCAGTTACGGATGCGAAACGCGCCAATCGCAGAACGCTAGCCGTAGACCTGCAGAAACATCAACCCTAGAAAATATCAACCATAGAAAATATTCGCCATAGAAACATCAACCACTGAGACATGAACCATAGAACCATCAATCACAGAAACATGAACCACAGAAACATTAACTACAGAAACATGAACCATAGAACCATCAACCACATAAGCATCAAACATCAACCTCAGAACCATCAACCACAGAGCATCAACAAGAACAAACAGCAAATACCCCTGCTGCCAATCGGCAGCAGGGGTATTTATTAACGCTATAATCCTGCTATTTCCCTGCTATGGTCTCTGCGATGTTCCGGGCGCGTCGATGACCTTGCGTACGACCTCCCAGCCCGTCGCGGGCGGCCGGCACACGTAGCGGTGCATCTTGCTTTCATGTTCGATCGCGATCAAAATGCCATCCTCCACGGGAAGAATGTTATGGAGCTCGCCGCCCGGGACGAGCCGAGCCGCAAGCCCGGCGACAGCAGGGATGAGCGCGTCTTCGAGCCACATTCGTTCCCGATGCCAACGCGGAACCGGAATTGGAGGCGGATAGCCGTCCGGCGTCGCGCCGAGTGCTGCCGCCAGTTCTTCCGCGGACGCCGGAAGATCGCGACCCTCGCCGACCGCGGCGACATAGCGAAGACAGAGCTCGATCGTCCGCACGATCTCGTCGTAGTCCAAGCTGCCGTTGGCGAGACGGATCTCCACGGTGCCGATATCATACCAGGCCGCGGCGTTGATGCCGCAGCGATGGGATTGCGGCCGGCCGGCGCGTTCAAGCGCTTCCCGGCGCGGGTTCGCCGCATAATCGGCGCGCATGGCTTCCGTGACGGACGGGCAGTAGAACAGCCGCTCCTTGCTCGTTTTCATGAGCGCGCGCAGCGCATCCTGCGTCCGCAGCGCGGTAGCGAGAAGCGGGAGGACCATCGCTTCGCCCCATGGCTCGATCCCGACATGCACGTGAAGCCCGCAGCTCCAGTTCATCTCGGAGCCTTGCTCGCGAAGCCTGCCCAGCATGAGGCGAATTTGTTCCCGTTCCGCCCAGCGCAGGGGAGGCGGCTTGAGCTCGCTGCCGGATTCCAAGCCGGTGTCGTCCACCTGCAGTTCATCCAGCGACATCTCCCAGCCGGGCAGCAGCGCGGTTTCCTCCGGTTTCCCGCCGATAAATTCAATTTCAACACCGAATCTCAGGTCGTTCCAGTTCACTTTTTTCGGCCACATACGTAGTTGCACCCTCTCATGGTTTGGATTGCGGCAGGACATCGCAGCCAATGGAGAGGGGGAGCTCGGGCTTAGCGGGGGATTTTCTTTCTCGGCATGACGGCTTCCTCCTGTTCTTGATCGGGTTTAAGTGTCCATGTTTCGGTTGGGACGGTTCGAACTGAGACAGACAACGTTCACTAGTATTCCATTCGGAACGGGAGCCGGAAATTCCTTTTTTTTACTGTACGGGGTGCAACTATTGTACGCTGGACTCGTTTAGACAGTAGGATGAACGAAGGATAACGGGCACGAACATTATGGAACGAATAATACAGCCCAAGCAGGCGAAAGGAGCGGATGGAGCATGCGGATCTTGTTATACCTCGCGATCCTGATGCTGTCGGCATGCGGCGTCGAAACAGGAGACAGCCCGGAAGGAACGTCCCCGACCGATACTGCGCGCATCGAAGCGAACAAAGAGATCTTGGAAAGAATGGCCAGCCCGAAGCCGTCTTATCGGGACGACAAGTTCGAGCTCGAGCTGAACATGGAGCGGACGACGTACAAGAAAGGCGAGCCGATCGAAGCCTCCGCCAGTGTGACCTACGTGGGCGATCAACCGAACATAACCGTTTATGGGGCAAAGTCATTTCTGGTCTTCACGATCCATGACGGCAAAGACTTCAATATGGACGGCGCCTCGACGGCGGAGCGCGCTCCCACAGAATTCATTCAAGGCAGGACGATTACGGAGCCATTCGCCAAAAGCGGCGGATACGGCGAAGATGATCCGGATGCGGATTATTGGCGGGCATTTTACAACGAGAAGGAACTGATCCTGCCCCCTGGCCGGTACGTGCTCGAAGCGATCGTTTCGTTCGATCTTAGCGAAGAGGTCACGAAGCGTTCGCCGTACTATGGCTCGGTGCATACGACGGTTACGGTCGAGAATTAAGAAAGCCGAGGCGCCGTCAGCGAGCAACACTGCAAATTGAACTTCAAGGAGGTCCATGTGATGCGCAGAAGCGCCGGCGTGTTCGTCATCATCTCGGTACTTGTTACGATCTTATGGGGCTGCGGCAGCGATGCCGATGAAGAAGCCGCGGCCGAGGCTGCGAAAGCCTACCTCGCTCACTTTTATGAAGTAACCGATTATCCTCCTAGTACCGTGGACGCATCGTCCCTTCAGGAGCGGCAGGCGCAGCTGCAGCCCTACGCAACGGAGGAATGGCTGGAAAGCCTGCTCGCCAACCGCGTGCTTGGCCTGCCGTTCATGATCGCGCAGCGCGAGCAAGCAGCTGTATCCGCTCAGGACATACAGTTGAGCCATTCAAGCGAGGATGAGGATGTCATCGCTTATACCTATCGGATGAAGGTCATGCTGCGAGACGACGCGAAAGAGATGACAAGCATTCCCGTGGAAGGCAGCATCACGCTTGCCAAAACGAACGGAACATGGAAAGTGAACAATGATATTAATCGGAATCGGAATGATTTGCTCGCGTTGACAACCGGCTCATGATGCAGCGCGCCGGAACGGAATAGAAGAGCCTTTGCCCCGATCTGGCGGCAAAGGCTCTTTCGTTTGCTATGTCCGTAGCGTCTAGGGGAGCCTAAACGCCGAAAAGGGTTAAAACGTTACAGGCTAGAACGCCGCCCGCGCCGCGACGTAAGCGCGCAGCTCCGCGATCGGAAGCCGGACCTGCGTCATCGTGTCGCGGTCGCGGACCGTGACGCAGCCGTCGGTCTCGGAATCGAAATCGTACGTGATGCACAGCGGCGTGCCGATCTCGTCGTGGCGGCGGTAGCGTTTGCCGATGGAGCCGCTCTCGTCGTAGTCGACCATGAAGTCGGCGGCGAGGTCCGCGTACACGCGATGCGCGCCGTCCGCGAGCTTCTTCGACAGCGGGAAGACCGCCGCTTTGAACGGCGCGAGAGCCGGATGCAGCCGGAGCACGACGCGGCTGTCTTCCGCTTCGAGCTGCTCTTCCTCGTACGCGTCGATGAGGAAG
The DNA here is from genome assembly GCF_009909195.1 of Paenibacillus sacheonensis. Taxonomy (GTDB): domain Bacteria; phylum Bacillota; class Bacilli; order Paenibacillales; family Paenibacillaceae; genus Paenibacillus_Z; species Paenibacillus_Z sacheonensis. The sequence goes on along the minus strand of NZ_JAAAMU010000006.1, from coordinate 493,115 downwards.
GCGAGCGTCACCCTGTCGGCGCCGAGCGAAGGCTCGATGCAGTACGGGACGTAGCGCTCGTTCGTATCCGGATCGACCACATGGAAGTCCTCGCCCGCATGCGCCATATGCTGCTTCAGGTCGAAGTCCGTCCGGTCGGCGATGCCCCACAGCTCGCCCCAGCCGAACGGGAAGCGATACTCGATATCCGTCGTCGCGCTGCTGTAGTGCGACAGCTCGTCGTCGGCGTGATCCCGCAGCCGGATGCTCGTTTCCCGCATGCCGAGGCCAAGCAGCCAATCCCGGCAGAAGCCGCGCCAATAGCGGAACCATTCCAGGTCCTCGCCGGGCTTGCAGAAGAACTCCAGCTCCATCTGCTCGAACTCGCGCGTCCGGAACGTAAAGTTGCCGGGCGTGATTTCGTTGCGGAAGCTTTTGCCGATTTGGCCGATGCCGAAGGGCAGCTTCTTGCGCATGGCGCGCTGCACGTTCTTGAAGTTGACGAAGATGCCTTGCGCCGTCTCCGGCCGCAGATAGACCGCGTTCGCGCTCGACTCCGTCACGCCTTGGAACGTCTTGAACATCAGATTGAACTGGCGGATGTCGGTGAAATCCCGGCTGCCGCAATCCGGGCAGGCGATGCCGTGCTGCTCGATCAAGGCCTTCATGTCGTCGAACGTCATGCCGTCGACGATCACCTCGATGCCTTTGTCGCCCAGGGCGTTCTCGATGATTTTGTCCGCGCGGTGGCGGGCTTTGCACGCTTTGCAATCGATCATGGGGTCGTTGAAATTGCCGACATGGCCGGAGGCGACCCAGGCTTGCGGATTCATCAGGATCGCGGCGTCGAGGCCGACGTTATGCGGCGATTGCTGGATGAATTTCTTCCACCATGCGCGCTTGATGTTGTTCTTCAGCTCGACGCCGAGCGGGCCGTAATCCCACGTATTCGCCAGGCCGCCATAAATCTCGGAACCCGGGAAAATAAAGCCTCGCTGCTTCGCCAGCGAGACGATCCGGTCCATCGGTTTCGGTTCGTTCGGTTTCGGTTCGTTGCTCATCGTCAGACACTCCTTCGGCCGTCATGCGGCATGGTAGTCGGCTGGCACCGCGGCAGTGGCAGCGCGGCGCAATCCGTGCCGGAGAAGGGGAACCAAAAAAGCCCCCGTCTCCGGACATCGCGACAACGCGATATCCGGGGACGAGAGCTTGCGCGCCCGCGGTTCCACCCCAGTTGACGGCCATGAACGAGCCGCCCTCTTTTGCTGCATTTCCATTGCTCCGGACTGCCTTTTCCCTGAATGCTCCTCCGGGCTTGCACTGTCCCCGGCTCGCTGCGTGGAAGACTGCTCAGGTACTATGGTCCATCATTGCGGAAATGTCATGTTTTGGCTATCGTACCGCGAAGCAAAGGAAAAAGCAACAGGCGCTTGGGGAGGTGCCCGGTTCGCGGGCGCATCAATCTTTGTTTAGTTGGGCTACGTCGAAGATAGCGAAAGGCCTTCGTCCACTTATTTTAGATAAATCTTCTATTTATACGAAGAAACGACAGACTTTTCATCCTTTTCCTCTGTAATATACAAAATGTATCATGGAAGCCAAGGAGGCTGAATAGGAGCAGTCTGGGGCTTTTCAAGCGTTTCAGTTAGTTACTGTTACCAAAATGCGTGAGAGGCGTGAGTGAACTCGTGAAGAAGAGGATGTATTTGTCGTTTTTGTTTATCGCTGTCTTGTTAATGAACAATTTTTTTACCTATCAGACATTCGCTGAAAGCAATACGCCGCCGGTGGACACAACACGGCCCGTTTTGCTCGACCTCTCCCTTTCAAAAGCGGAACTCCATGGCGATGACACCCTCATATTGTCTGCCAGGGCCGCTGATGATATTTCTGGCGTGAATCACTTATATGTCGAATATCTTCCTCCCGGCAATATCGAAGCGAAATCAGCTTTCCTCTATGACAATGACAATGATGGCTTATTCACCGGCTCTATAACCACTGGTAAATATGATCCAAACGGCGTGTACAAGATTAGTTATATTATCGTGGCAGACAACCAGTCGAACAGTTATCAATATGTACATTCAACCGTTTCCACTAAGAAATTCACGACCTTTGAATACAAGGACCTTAGCAGCTATAACTTCACCGTTTCCAACCCGGATGCAGACACGACATTTCCGATGCTTCACGAGGTAACGATATCACGCACAGAAGGTATGGCTGGAGACATCCTTACCGTTAATGCACATATAACAGATGATATTTCAGGCGTACACTATGCATCCATCGGCTTCAGAGGGCCTTATGATCCTAATTACGTAGTAGGAATCGAGCTCCTCGACAGAGATGGCGATGGAACCTTTACGGGTTCGCACTTATTTCGGAAAGGTGATTTCACCGGCACTTATACTGTGAAAGGTATTGGCGTGCTGGATAACGCCGGAAATGGGGGTCAATACGTAAATTCTAAGGACCCGGATGACGGATCGCCCTATTACGAAAATAGAGATTTAAGTGCCTATAGTTTTACGCTAAAAAGTGGGATTAGTCCCAACATTGATATCACACCGCCTGTTCTTGAAGAAATATCTTTGTCAGGAGGTAAAGTACATCCGGGAGAGAACATCACCATAAGCGCTACGATAACGGATGATTTAACCGGAGTTGATTTTCTTTCAATAAAATATCGCACGATCGATTACTTGAATGGCGGAGATTACTATAAAATCATCTCATTGACAGATAATGATGGCGACGGAGTATTCACAGGGAAGATAAACCCAGGAATGAGCGACCCCGCTGGATTATACCAGGCGACATCAATTGAGTTCGGTGATATTCAGGGGAATAATTACAGTTATTATCATTCTACTACCGCTACTGGAAATGCAACTCCTGTGATTGAATTCAAGAATTTGAGTGCCTACAATTTTATCTTTGCCAACTCAAATGAACCAGGCAGTCCGCATGGGCCCGTAACTTCTATTTCGGTTGATCATGTTGTAAATAGTAATGGCTGGTTTAATACACCGATACAAATCGTTCTCTCCGCATTAGACGACACCTCCTCAACTATCATGACACAGTACCGAATTAATGGAGAAGAATGGATGAGTTATAATACGGCCATTGTCTTTGAGGAAGATGGGGTTTTTAATCTTGAATATCGTAGCACAGATGAGTTCGGTAATACGGAAGCAATCAAGAGTGCCAGTATTAAGATCGATACCGCGATGCCTGAAACAAAAATCGTAGGCGTTAAAGACGGGGAGTCGTATCAAAACTGCGCATGCGTGACCTTCCAATCGTCCGATGCGATTTCTGGAGTGGATAAGATAGAATATCGAATAAATCAAGGTCCGTGGAAGATATATCCAATGTATGCGCGAATGAGCTTTAAAAATGGAACCTATCTTATTGGCTATCGCAGCGTCGATAAAGCAGGGAATATTGAATCGTCTCAAAGTGTGACTTTCCACATAGATCGTACTAGTTCCGGAGACTAAGGAATAATAGAGCCCTGCATCGCTCCTCTGAATAGAGGTCATGCAGGGCTCAATTATTTGTTCAGGGGGAGCTTTTGCGTCAATCCATCCCGGGCACTCCTTCACCGTTTTCGCGAAGCGCTCCGCGCCTGTCCCCCGCCCGAAACTCCCTTGGCGACAGACCGGTTTGCCGCTTGAACGCCTTGGATAGATGGGAGTCGCTGGCGAAGCCGCAGTAGGCGGCGACTTGCTCCAGCTTCAGCGTTGTGGTGCCAAGAAGCTCCTGTGCTTTTTGCAGGCGAAGCCGAAGCAAATACTGATGCGGCGTCGTGCCGAAGTGATGCCCGAACACGGTCGAGAAATGCGACTCCGAATAGCCCGCGTGCTTCGCCATCTCTTCGACCGACAGCGGCGCGGACAAGTTGAAGGAAAGAAAGGCGTTCATCTTACGGACGAACTGCAGGCCTTCAAAATCATACGAAGCCGCACCGCCGCCGCCGCTGCCAAGCAGCAGTTGGAGCAGCTCGAGCGCCAGCTGCTGCACCTTCAGCGTGCTCGGGATATCGTTGCGTTTGAACTGTTCGATCATTTGCAGCAGCGTATCCCGGTAGAGTTGGGGCTGCTTGGCCCGAAGCAGAACCGGAATGTCCACCTCGGGAAAATCGTTCAGCCGAGGCTGGAGCAAATGCGCGTACGGCGCGATGTTCGCCTGGCCGGGGGTCGTCACGAAGCTTTGCGCCCGGGCGGGGTTATAGAAAAAATCGAGATGCGCGTTCGGAACGACGCAGTCCCCGAAGCCGCGGGTCGTGAACAAGACTCCGGGCTGGATCAGCGCAAACTCGCCCTCGTTCAGCTCGTAATCGGCGCCCTCTACGGTGAGGATATATCTGCCTTTCTCCATAGATAAGAACAGGTAGTCGAGCAGCCGGCGCTCGCCCTGGAAGAAGGGCTGGCTGACGAAGCGGTAACAGAGTCTCACGTAAGGCAGGATGGGATGATCGTTCCAGCTATGCTCGCGGCGCAGCATGTTTACCAACTCCTCGGGGAAGGGTGAGGTTTCGTTATGGATCAGTATAGACCGTTGTTTTTGACAAGTAAATCGAAGCTTTGAACAAGGACATTCCTCGGCGCCCATGTAAAATAGAAGCAGATCCATGATTAGGAAACTGGTTTTTTGACAAGTCAATCCGAAGGAGCTGAACCTTTATGCAACCGATTGCAATTCCGGCTCAGATGCTGTCCCCCGTCTTCACGGGCAACGGCGAGGTCGCTTACGTGACGAAGGACGTGCCGCGCCCGGGTCCGGGGCAGCTGCTGATCCGATCCAAGGCGAACGCCCTCTGCGGCTCGGACAAAGGCTATTACTTGAACGGCTCCGGCCAGCATACGCCAGGCCATGAGATCGCCGGCTTCGTCGTCGATGCAGGACCGAATACGAATGCGAAGCCGGGAACGCCGGGCGTCGTCTTCCTGATGGATTTTTGCGGTCAGTGCCGCAGCTGCAAGCTGGGCTATACCAACCAATGCTTCAACAAACGCGCGGACATGGGCTTCTCGCATGATGGCGGGTACGGCGAATACGTGCTGATCAACGAAAATATTTTCTTCCCGATCGATGCGGACCTGTCGTTCTCCGACGCAACGCTGCTGCTGGATATTATGGGCACCGGCGGCCACGCGACCCGAAGGGCGACGCTCGCGCGCGAAGATATCGAATCGGTGCTGATTACCGGAGCCGGTCCGATCGGGCTGGGCATTCTCGGCATGGTCAAGATTATGCTGGGACAGGATGTTCCGGTCTACGTAACGGATATGAACGAATACCGCTTGGCGCTTGCGAAGAAGCTCGGCGGCATCCCGGTGCATGCCGGCAGCGAGGATTTGGCGGCGCGCCTCGCCGCCGACGGCTTCGCGGATGGCGTCGATGCCGCTTTTGATTCAAGCGGCCAGACCTCTGCCCGTCAATTATGCGTGCAGCGGCTAGGCAAACGCGGCGTGCTCGTCTGCGTCGGACATGGCGGCGAGGTGCTGCTGGACGTGTCTTCGAATCTGATCGCCCCGGAGAGAACGGTGCTGGGCAGCGAATATTTCACGTACGGCGAGCTGGAAGCGAACGCGGCGTATTTGAGGCAGCACCGCGAATACTTATCGCAGATCATCACGCATCGCTTCCCGGCTTCGCAGCTGCAGGAGGCAAGCGAGCTCTTCTTCGGCGGACAGTGCGGGAAAGTCGTGGTGGAGCCGTGATAGGAGCGCCATGGAAGGCCGCGGCGTATTCGGTACGGAACGTTGAAAGGGAGGCGAAGTCATGACGACATTAGGCCGCAAAACGAAGATCGCGCTCGTCGGCACCGGCGGCTGGGGCGAGCAGCATGCCCGCGTACTGTCGGCGCATGCCGACGTGGAGCTGTGCGCGATCGCCGGTCGCGATCCCGAGCGGACGCGGAAGCGGGCGGAGCATTACGGGGCGAACGCCTATACGGATATCGGGGAGATGCTGGAGCGCGAGCAGCCTGATCTGGTCAGCCTGTGCCTGCCGAACGAAGGGCATTTCGAGGCCACGCTCGCCGTTATCCAGGCCGGGTTTCCGCTGCTCGTGGAGAAGCCGCTCGTATTCGATCTGCGGGAAGCCGACCGGCTGCTGGAGGAGGCGGAGAAGCGGAGTTTATTCTTCGCGATCAACTTCAACCATCGCTTCGCGAAGCCGATGCAGCTGGCGAAGAACCGGATCGACGCGGGCGGCCTCGGAGAACTGGTCTTCGGCACATGGCGATTCGGGGGAGAAGGCGGAAGCGCCGCGTCGCCCTATGGGAATTTGATCGAGACGCAGTGCCATGGGTTCGACTCGCTGGAGTTTCTGATGGGACCGATCGCATCCGTATCCGCGGAGATGACCGACATCACGGGCAAAGGCTTCAGCACGATGTCGATCGGACTGCGCTTCGCAAGCGGGGCCGTCGGCAATCTGCTCGGCACGTACGATTCCTCGTACGCGTACTCGGATACGCAGCGCCTGGAAATCAACGGCACGCAGGGCCGCGTCCTGATCGAGGATACGGTGCGGCGATTCTCGTTCCAGGCGGCGGGCAGCGAGACGGCGGAGGTATGGCAGGCCGGCTACTTCAACGATCTCGACCGCGAATTCCACCGTACGTTCGATGCGCATCTGAATGCCATCGTGGCGGCGTTCCGCAGCGGCGGTCAGCCGCCGGTTCACGCAGCGGCGGGCATGCGCGCGCTGCAGCTGGCCCATGCGGCGATCCGTTCGCAGGAGAGCGGCAGGCGGGAGCTCGTGTAGCTCGGGTGAGGTTGGTGCCGGGCGCCGCTTGAATGGCAGCGTGTTCCGATGCTAACTTAGGGGCGCTAAAGCAAAAACAGCCCGGCCATTGGGGATGGCCGGGCTGTTTATGTATGAAATGCAACAATTCACGCCCCGAAGCAGCCAATTCGAACGAAAAGTTGCAAAAAATGCATCTTTCCATCGCTATAAGCCCCTTCTTCCGCCTTAGGGCCGAGAATTGTTGTACATTGTGCATAAATACTCCGTTTCGGGACATTTTCAGACCCTGAATGTTGTATTTCATGCAAGATTAGTGGGAAATGCGGTTAGCCCGGAATGGTGATGGCTGGTCCGCCTCGCGTTGGCGTGCTAGCTGATCTTGCAGGTCGAGCTGGTCTGCCTCGCGTTGGCGTGCTAGCTGATCTTGCAGGTCGAGCTGGTCCGCCTCGCGTTGGCGAGTTTGCCGAGCAGGCTCGCCGAGCCGAGTCAACCGCAGCTCGGGCCGCTTCCGCCGACAGCTCGTAATAGGCAAACAAAGAGCCTCGCTTTCAACGCGCTCATGCGGGGAAAGCGAGGCTCTTATGTCGTGCTCCGCAGCTCATTCATACGTCACGGTAACCTCGATCTCCTGATCGTAGTTGCCGAAATGCCTCCCGAATAGACTGATGCCGCCGGCATGCGCGCCGGTGTCGGGGCAGGAGAGGCGGAAGCGCATCTCGTCGTTCGGCTTGATGTCGAGATCCGCGGCCGTCAGCGCCGACAGCTGAATGCCGTCGAGGAAGGTGCCGTCTTTACGGATCGTAATCGTCTTCATCAGGCCGTACTGCGTGCCGTGAGGCCACCAATCGGGCGTGAAGATGCCCTTCTGCGCGCCGAAATCGCCCGGGCAGGTCCACGTGCCGAGCAAGGTGCCGTTCATGTGAAACGAGATGTCGGAAGGCCAGTTCTCGTTATAGCCGGGCGCTTCCGAGCATATTTCCAGTGTAATCGTAATACTCGTCGCCTTTTGTCCGCCCATGAGGTAATTGGGAATGCGGTATTCGAGAAAGCCGCTGGCGAACCAGATGATCTTGGCTTTCACATGGTCGGGCGCCCAGAAATACCGGGGATCGTCGGCCAGGCCGATTATGGATAGCTCGGAGGAGAGGCCGCAGGTCGGCTTGACCTTGAAGTCGGTGTACTGCCCGATCGGCAGGGAGACGGTGTATACGTTCGCGTTCGGAGCGGTCGGCGTGCGCAGCTGCAGCGTTACGAATTCCGGCAGAAGCCGGCACATCTTCAGCCGGCCGCGCGCGCCGGAGATGCTCTCCGTGCCGATGATGCCGGCGGACTCCAGCTTTTGGACATGCTTGGTCACGATGGCCGAGGAGACGCCGAGCTCCGCGGCGAGCTCCTTGATGCTCATCTGCGAACGGTCAAGCAGCTCGATCATCCGTACGCGCGTCTCGGACGAGAAGCATTCCAGCAGCGCCATGTTGGCGGTATTGACTTGTATGATCATCGCATGTCGGCCTCGTTCCGATCGTAATGGTGGCCCCATTATATAACTTGCAGGTTAATTAATCAACTTTTGGTTGACGTTCTCCGAGGAATGAAGGCATAATGTGTTCATATTGACAGTATTGGTTATTTAATTAACTTACAAATTAATTTAATCGGAGGCATACCTATTATGACTGAGCAGCTTCGTGCGGAGCATCCGTACCCGCAATTCATGCGTAACGAGTGGGTGAATTTGAACGGTGAATGGGAATTCGAATTCGACGACGACAATGCCGGCGCCAAGGCTGGCTGGCATGCGGGAACGCAGGCGTTCTCGAAGCGCATTCAAGTGCCTTTTGCGTACCAAAGCAAGCTGAGCGGCATCGGCGATCCAGGCTTCCACGATACGGTATGGTACCGCACGGAGCTTCGCGTCCCTGCAGACTTCGCAGGCAAGCGGGTGCTGCTGCATTTCGGCGCCGTCGATTACGAGGCTTCGGTATGGGTGAACGGCGCGCTCGTCGCGCAGCATGAAGGCGGCCACACGCCGTTCCGCGCCGACATTACGGATGCGCTGCAAGCCGAAGGCAACGTGCTCGTGGTGAAAGCCGTCGATTACGGCAAGGACGTTACGATTCCACGCGGCAAGCAATATTGGGAAGAACAGTCCGCAAGCATCTTCTATACGCGGACGACGGGGATTTGGCAGACGGTCTGGCTGGAGGCCGTATCGAGCGTGCATCTGGACAAGGTCAAGCTGACGCCGGATATCGATCGCAAAGAGATTCGCGTGACGGCTTTCGTGAAGGGCGCGGCGGCCGGATCGCAAGTTCGGGTAAAGGCGGAGATCACGTTTAACGGCAAGCCGGTCTCGGAGGACGTCTTCGCGCTGAGAAGCGGCAGTCCTTCCGCGACGCGCGCCATCCGCATCGATGATTTCAACGACCACGGCCTAGGCGGCTGGTGGAGCCCGGAGAACCCGAATCTCTACGATGTCACGTTCACGCTTCTCGAAGGCGAAGAGGTCCGCGACGTGGTCAGCAGCTATTTCGGCATGAGGAAAGTCTCGATCGAAAGCGGCAAGCTGTGCTTGAACAACCGGCCTTACTACTTGCGCATGGTGCTGGATCAGGGGTACTTCCCTGACGGCAACCTGACGCCTCCGAGCGACGAGGCGATCAAGCGGGATGTGGAGCTGACGAAGGCCATGGGCTTCAACGGCGCGCGCAAGCATCAGAAGCTCGAGGATCCGCGTTACCTTTATTGGTGCGATAAGCTCGGCGTGGCCGTGTGGAGCGAGGCGGCGAACGCGTACGAGTACTCGGACGAATATGTACGCCGGTTTACGAATGAATGGCTGGAATCGGTCGAGCGCGACTACAACCATCCGTCGATCGTCGCCTGGGTGCCGATCAACGAGAGCTGGGGCGTGCCGGACATTCAGCTGAACAAGCTGCAGCAGCAGCATGCGCTGGCCATGTACCACATGACCAAGTCGCTGGACGAGATGCGTCCGGTCATCTCCAACGACGGCTGGGAGCTGGTCACGACGGATCTGTTCAACATTCACGATTACGAAGGACGGCGCGAGGTGCTGATGGATCGCTACAGCACGGCAGAGAAAGCCGTAAGCGCGATGCCGGCGAACCGCGTGCTGGCGGTGGAAGGCTTCCCGTACGCGGGCCAGCCGATTCTCATCTCCGAGTTCGGCGGCATCTCCTACAAGAAGAGCGACTGGGAAGGCTGGGGCTACACCAGCGCCAGCGACGACGAGGATTTCATCAAGCGTCTGCGCGACGTCGTGCAGCCGATGTATCTGGCGGGCGTCGTGCAAGGCTTCTGCTACACGCAGCTCACCGACGTCGAGCAGGAGATCAACGGCCTGCTGACGTACGACCGCGTGCCGAAGCTGCCGCTCGAGACGATCAAGGCGATCGTGGAAGGAAAATAATAGCAAGTATTAGTCTGGTAATAGCAAGTAATAGCTGGTAGTAGCAAATAATAGTCAGAGCATGCACAAGGGCAGTCGACATTATGTCGGCAGCCCTTTGTTTATGTCCGTATGAGCGTCGTCTATCTTCGTTGCTCCGTTTGAAGATGCTATTTCTTTAATCCGAAGTCTGGTTTTTCTCATTTCCGTGCTTGAAATTCCCCGTTACCTTCGCCATGACGAGCTGGGTTTCTTTATGATCCTTATTCGATATGCGCTGCAGGAATTTATCGCTTTCCTTCCCCGCCAGTATGGTGACTTGCTTCCCCATCCAGTAAATAAATACTTTATTGTCTTTCGTGATTCTGTACGTGAAGACTTCCTCGCTGAGTCGATTCCGTTTATCGGTGCTGCTCATAGAAACACACGTCCGATCGCTTGAAATGGCAGCATGAACCAAGAAACACCGCTGCCTTTATTTATATTCGAGAATGGCCTAAATCGATCCTCCCTGTGCGAGAAAACCGGATGCTGCGCATGGCGGAACCGTTGTGAAGCTTGAGCCCGGCGATCTGCCAGCCGCCCTATTAACCATTGACAGAGTTACAAACCTAGCAGTATATTCGTTTGGTAAAATATCTCAAATTTTCAAATTCGGTCTCTGCTGGAGGAAGGAGGAGGCAAAATGAATGCATACTTGGCGCTGACATGGATGAGCTTCAAGAACAGGAAGGTCTACAAGCTGAACGTCTTCTTCCGCGTCTGCAGCTCGGTCCTGCTCATCGTCGTGCTGCGGGAAATATGGACGGCCGTCTATGGCAGCGGCGCCTCCGGCCTGACCGTAACGCTGGCGGACATGCTCACCTACTCCGTCATTGCCAGCATCATCCGGACGCTCATCCCATCCGACTTTCATTACGACATCTCGCAGCGGGTACAGACCGGGGACATCGTGCTTGATCTGCAGAAGCCGTGGAGCTATCTGGCGATGACTTTCTTTCGTACGCTGGCCGACCTGCTGTTCGGATTGGTCTATGTCGTCATCCCGATCGCGGCCGCCTCGCTGCTGCTGTTCCCGATCGGCGTACCGACAGGGGCGCAGGCAGTCTGGTTCGTGCTAAGCGGCTTGCTCGGCTATGGCATCGCGTTCTCGCTGACCTTCCTCGTCGGACTGCTGGCGTTCTTGTTTACGGAGGTCGGCGGCTTCGGGATGATCAAGTCGACGATTCTCGAGATTTGCTCGGGCGCGATGATTCCGCTCTGGCTGTTCCCGGCCGGCGCCGCGAAGGTGCTGGAGCTGCTGCCGTTCCAAGGGGTGTTCAGCATTCCGATCTCCATCTATATCGGCAAGCTGCAGGGAGCGGCGATGTGGCACGGACTTGAGCTGCAGCTGATCTGGGCCGCCTCGCTGCTCGCCTTGGCGCAGGTGCTGTTAGTGGTATTCAATCGACTCTTAGTAACGACGGGCGGGTGAGGGCACGATGTTCGCGCATATGAAAATTTACCTGCGGCTGCAGGCGGCCAACCTTCGCGCCCGGGCGATGTATCCGCTCAATTTCACGCTTATTCTCGTCTCGGTCGCGTTCTTCGGCATGACGAACATCATTCTGACCTGGGTGCTGACGCAGAAGGTGCCGATCATCGCAGGCTGGAACTTGTACCAGATCGTGTTCGTCATGTCGCTTTGGCGATTCAGTCACGGCTTCTTCATTACCTTCTCCCAGCAAATCTGGAATTTGGAATATCTCGTCCGCGAAGGCGTCATGGACCGCTTCCTCGTGCGGCCGCTGAATCCCATGTTCCAATTCTTCGCCATGCGGATCCAGATCTACGGCTTCGGCGATCTGCTGGCGGGTATCGGCGGACTCGTCTACGCTGCTCCGCATATCGGCCATTGGAATGTGCAAAAGCTTCTGCTGTTGGTCGTCGTCGTGCTTAGCGGCGCGGTTATCGAGTGGGCGCTCATGACCTTGCTCGGCGTCTCGGCCTTCTGGACGCTGCAGTCGGGCGGCCTGATGGGACTGCTCGATACGCTGCTCGACCAGTTCTCGCGATTCCCGCTGTCCGTCTACGGCCGACCGGTTCAAATCGTATTGTCGTTCGTGCTGCCGATCTCCTTCATGGCCTTCTATCCGTCGTATATCTTCATGGACGGGATGGAAGGACCGCCGTTCTCTTCGGTGCTCGTGTACGCGTCGCCGGCGGTGGCTGCGGGACTGGCGTGGCTGGCTTATTACGTATGGCGCAAAGGTTTAAATGCGTATCAGGGGGCGGGGTCGTAATGGCTGTCATCGAGGTGAACCATCTTATACGCGATTTCAAAATCGGCGGCGGCGGGGGCGGCTCGCTGCGGCTGCTCCATCGGCTGCTGGGCAGATCGAAGACGTTGAAGCGGGTCGTCGACGACATCAGCTTCACGATCGAGGAGGGCGACTTCGTCGGGTATCTCGGACCGAACGGGGCGGGCAAGTCGACGACGATCAAAATGCTGTCCGGCGTGCTCGTGCCGACGGCAGGCATCGTCCGGGTGCTGGGGCTGGAGCCGTTCAGGCATCGCAAGGCCAACGCCGGATCGATCGGCGTCGTGTTCGGGCAGCGCACGCAGCTATGGTGGGACTTGCCCCTGCGCGATTCCTTCAAGCTGCTCGGTGCCGTTTACCGGGTCGAGCCCGAGCGGCTGCAGCGGAATATCGCTTTATTCACGGAGCTGCTGGACATGGGCGGGTTCCTCGATACGCCGGTCCGCCAGCTCAGCCTGGGCCAGCGGATGCGCGGCGATATCGCGGCGTCGCTGCTGCATGATCCGAAGATTTTGTTTCTCGACGAACCGACGATCGGGTTGGATATCGTGGCCAAGGAAAACATTCAGCAGTTCTTGAAGCAGATCAACCGGGAGAAGAAAGTGACGGTCATTCTGACGACGCATAACCTGGACGATATTGAACGGCTGTGCAAACGGGTGATCTTCATCGATAAAGGCCGGGTGTTGTTCGACGGCAGCGCCGAAGGCATGACGGAGCGCTTCGGCGGGCAGCGGTACCTGGTGCTGGATACGGAGCATTTCGACGAGCGAACCTGGGACGGGCCGCCGATCGCTCGCCGCGAGGACAACCAGCTGTGGTTCTCGATCCACGACGACAAGGAGATCGCCTCCATGGTCGCAGCCGCGAGCGAACGCGTTGCGGTGCATAACTTGACCGTCAAGGAGCCGCGGATCGAGGATATCATTAAACAGCTGTATGCGCTGGGGGAAGCTTGAGGGCCGGACGCGGCTCCCGATCTATTATTAGAAGCTGAAGCACTCGCGACAGACCGTCATGGACGGAAAGTCACGGGTTGAAGACCGCCGGGCATAAGCCTCGCGGTCTTTTACTAGTTGCAGCGTCGTAAGGCTGGTTCCGTTAGGCGTGTCGGGCTTGACTAGACGAGTGCGTTTTAGGTAAACTTAAACTAAGTCTAAATCATATATTGAAGAGCGAAGATTTAAGACCGAAGACCGAAGACCGAAGACCGAAGACCGAAGACCGAAGACCGAAGACCGAAGACCGAAGACCGAAGACCGAAGACCGAAGACCGAAGATAGGAAACGGCAGTGGAATGTAAATGTTGAATGGAATGTACTTCCTTTCGAATGAGCGTGATGGTTCTAAAAGGAACGTACTTACTCTAAAAGGAACGTACTTACTATAGAAGGAGGAGCCTCTATGTCCCGTCATATGTTAACCGCGCCGAGGAAGATGATTTTCGATATCGTCACGGAATCTCACGATCATCCGACCGCGTCGGACATCATTGACCGTCTGAAGGAGCAGGGAAGCAGCGTCGCATATGCCACGGTCTACAACTCCCTGCGCTATCTCACCGAACAAGGACTCATTCGCGAGCTGAAGCTCGAGAAGGATGCCAGCCGTTACGATTCGCGCACCGAGGACCATCAGCATATCGTCTGCACCTCCTGCGGGAAGGTAAGCGAGGTCATGACGGCTTCGCCGAAAGAGTGGCTGCGGCATATCGAGGAAGAGACGGGCTATACGATCACGGAGGAACAAATGCTGTTCAAAGGAGTGTGCGCGGCATGTCGGACCTCGGAAGCCTAAACAGCGTTCAAAATGGGCAGGCGCCTCCGTTTCCGGATGGGGCGTTCTGCGATACGACGCGAAGAATCGTGATCGTCAGTCCGTTTCCGGCACGGCTGCAGGAGCTTACGGCTGCGCTCATGGCCCGCTGCTACGACGTGCTGACGTTCCATAACGCGAAGGAGCCGATTCTGCCGCTGCTGGAGAACGACTTGTTCGTCATCGACCGGACATGGGGCGCGGACGAAACGCTGGACGGAGAGACGGTACGGGCCTCGGATTGCTTGTACTTGGTCGGCGAGGCGACCCCGGCGCCCGGCCCGGAAGGACGCACACTGCTCTGGCCGTCCCCGATCGATGCGGCGCTCGCGACGATCGAAGCGCTAGCGGGCCAAAGCAAGCCCGCGTCCGCGGAGGCCTCCGCCGACCGGCTCCGCTTCAAGGACGTGGAGATGGACCCGAAGCGCATGACCGTGCAGCGCGGCGGCGCGAAGATCGAGCTCACCAAGACGGAATTCGACCTGCTTCGCGTTCTCCTGTCATCCGACGGCAGTGTGCTTACGCGCCAGGACATCATGGCTGCTATCTGGGGCGATGCCTACTTCGGCGGGAGCAACTCGGTCGACGTGCATGTGAAGAGCCTGCGGCAGAAGCTCGGCGACGACCCGAAGCGGCCGGCCTACATCGCGACCGTTCGCGGGGTGGGGTATCGGAAAGCGGAGTAACAGATTCAAGGCGAGCATCGCGACCGCAGGGTCGGTCGGGTGCGTCGCCTTTTTTGTTTCCGTCCGTTCAACGCGGCTTCATCAAACCTTTATCATCTCTTCATCAACCCTTTATGAAGCCTTCATCATACCTTCATGCAAGCCGTGCGCATGGATGGTATGATTTTTTCAACGCCAATATTTAAACTAAATCTAAATATAAAACGGAGGAAATCATCATGCGCAAAACGATTATCGTAGGAACCGGGCCCGCGGGGCTGACGGCCGCTATCTATCTGGCCCGGGCGAACCTGAACCCGCTTATCATCGAAGGACCGGAGCCCGGCGGGCAACTGACGACGACGACGGAGGTCGAGAATTTCCCGGGCTTCCCGGACGGCATCCTCGGTCCGGACTTGATGGATAACATGCGCAAGCAAGCCGAACGCTTCGGCGCCGAATTCAGGACGGGCTGGGTAACTGGCATCGATACCTCCAAGCGTCCGTTCACGCTGCAAGTCGAAGGACAGGGCGAGCTGCAAGCCGAGACGCTGATCATCTCGACCGGCGCTTCCGCCAAGTACTTGGGTATTCCGGGCGAGCGGGAGAACGTTGGACGGGGCGTCAGCACCTGCGCCACCTGCGACGGCTTCTTCTATCGCGGGAAGAAAATCATCGTGGTCGGCGGCGGCGACTCCGCCATGGAGGAAGCGAACTTCCTCACCCGTTTCGCGTCCGAGGTCGTCGTCGTTAACCGCCGCGCCGAGCTTCGCGCTTCTAAGATCATGCAGAATCGTGCGCGCGACAACGGCAAAATCAGCTGGGCGCTTAACCGGACGCCGCTCGAGGTCGTCGCGGACGATGCCGGCCTGAAGGGGCTGCGCGTACTGAACAACGAAACCGGCGAAGAAGAGCTGCTGGCGACGGACGGCATCTTCATCGCCATCGGCCATTCGCCGAATACGAAGTTTCTCGGCGGTCAATTGACGACGGACGATCATGGTTATCTGGCCGTGAATCCGGGCACGACCGAAACCAATGTTCCGGGCATCTTCGCCTGCGGCGACGTGCAGGACAGCCGGTACCGCCAAGCGATCAGCGCCGCCGGAACGGGCTGCATGGCCGCGCTCGACTGCGAGCGTTTCCTCGAGGCGAATGAAATCCATGAAGCAGCGGAAGCTGAAGCCGCGTCCGTTTAATGTGTAAAACAACCTAAGGAGGCAACGAACATGTCCACTACCAACCCCGTTATTATATACACGAGCACGCATTGCAATTACTGCAAGCAGGTCAAGTCGTTCCTAAGCGACCGCGGCGTGACCTACGAAGAACGCAATATCGACCTGAACGACCAGTACGGCGAAGAGCTGTGGAATACGGGCCTGCGTTCCGTACCCGTGACGGTCGTCGGAGAGCGCAGCATTCTTGGCTTTAATCAAGTGGAGCTGAATCGCGCGCTCGCCGAATGGCAATCCTAATTCTTGATTGCCTGCCAGTTAACCCAATCCGGAACGAATCGGCAAAACGCCAATACGGGAACCATTCCCATACACCATAACAATCAGGAGGACTACATTAATCATGACTACATCCCCAACGACCGTTTATCCTTTCGCTAAAGTCGGCTTGCCCGCGCCGGATTTCAAGCTGCCTTCGACCAAAAATTTGGACACGCTCGACGAAACCGTGTCGCTCTCCGATTACCGCGGCAAATGGCTCGTGCTTTTCTTCTGGCCATACGACTTCACGTTCGTCTGCCCGACCGAGATCATCGGCTTCAGCAGCAGCAGCGAGCAATTCAAGGCGCTGAACTGCGACATCGTCGGCGCGTCCGTGGACAGCGTGTACACGCATAAAGCCTGGATCGAGACGCCGATCGACCAGAACGGCATCGGTCCGATCCAATTCCCGATCGCGTCGGACTTCACCAAGGAGACGGCGCATGCCTACGGCATCTTGAACGAGGAAGGCGCGGCTAATCGCGGCCTGTTCATCATCGATCCCGAGGGCATCCTGCGTTACCAGGTCGTCACGGACATGAACGTCGGCCGCAGCGTCGACGAGACGATCCGCGTGCTCCAAGCGCTTCAATCGGGCGGACTGTGCCCGGTCAACTGGAAGCCGGGAGACAAAACGCTGGGCTAACGCCGGCGAAAATTGTGGCTGGAGCGTCGCGGCTGGAGACTCGATGCGGCGCCGCAGTTAGGTTTGGAAAGAACGAACTGCCGAGGCCATGATTGCCTCGGCAGTTCTGTTTTTGGCCGCGTAGGGCTGCACGTGGCGCTGGCTGCTGGTTTGGTGCTGTCCGATGCGCGCGAGGCGCGAAAAGCTGCGCTACAGCACAAATTCGGCGCGGCTGGGCTACCCGAGGCGGAAAAAGCTGCTATACAGCATAATTTCAGCGCGAATGGGCCGCCCGAGGCGGGAAAAGCTGCTGTACAGCAGAAATTCAGCGCGACTGGGCCACCCGAGGCGTTAAAAGCTGCGTCACAGCACAAATTCGGCCCGGAAGAGCCGCCCAAGGCGCGAAAAGCTGCGCCACAGCACAAATTCAGCGCGAAAGGACCGCTCGAGCGGCAAAAAGCTGCGTCACAGCACAAATTTAGCGCGGCTGGGCCGCCCAAGACGCGAAAAACTGCACCACAGCACAAAATCAGCGCGAAAGGACCGCCCGAGGGGCAAAAAGCTGCGCTACAGCACAAATTCAGCGCGGATGGGCCGCCCGAGGCGCGAAAAGCTGCGCTACAGCACAAATGCAAAAGCCGGGATGGAACAGGCAAACCTGTCCATCCCGGCTTTCTTTTGGCTCCAAAGCAAGTGCCCGAATCTCATTTCCCCCGCGGTATCAGAAAGGCATTCTCCGCCTTCTTGAAGCCGATCCGCGGATAATACTCCATGGCGGCCGGCGCGGACAGCAGCACCATGGACACCTCGTCCCCCAAGTGATCGCGCATCCGGGCGATCAGCTCGGTTCCGACGCCGGACTTCTGGTAATCGAGATGGACCGCCAGATCCGATAAGTAGCAGCAATAAGAGAAATCCGTCACCGCTCTTGCGATGCCGATCAATTGCTCGTTCTCCCACGCGGAGACGGTGGCATCCGCATGATCGATCATGCGCTGGATTCGCTCGAGATCATCGACGGGACGCTTCATCCCGGCGCTTCGAAATACATCCGATACGTCTTGGGCGCGAAGCGGCGCGTTCATTTTATATACGATTGTCATTGCGGCACCTCCAGAGACAGGGATATGGGTTTCAACCATCATATCCATAAAGCGGCAGGATGGGAAGACGGGATAAACCCGCCCCAGCAGTCCCCCAGGCAGCTCAACGAATCGATGCATCCGGGTCGATCATGTCCCCAACTTTCGAAAAGAAGATAGAATCCCCTCTATAAAAGCCAAGATCTACTCCTTGTGCAGGGCCGTCCCGCGTTATATGATGGCGGAAACAAAAGGGAAAAGGCGGGGGCGCGATGCTGGTTCTGATCGTTGACGATGAATGGGAGATCCGCGAAGGGCTGCGCCGGAATTTTTCTTGGGGAGATTACGGAATCGCCGAGGTCATCACCGCCGACGACGGCGACACGGCGCTCGAATTGGCCAGGCTGCGCAGGCCCGATCTGATCTTGACGGATATCCGCATGAAGCGGATGTCGGGGCTCGAGTTGATCGAGCACTATACGGCCGAACGGGACGGCGGCTGGAAAGCGATCGTCATCAGCGGGTACGACGATTTCGAGATGGTCCGCAGCGCGATGAAGCTCGGCGCGATGGATTATCTGCTCAAGCCGATCAATACGGCGGAGCTCGGCGACATTTTGACGAGAACGATCGATCAGCTGCAGAAGGAGAAGCGCGACCGCGACAACGAGATGCTGCTCCAATCGCATGTGCAGAACGCGCTGCCGAAGATGCGCGAGGAAGTGCTGCGCGAGCTGGTCGAATTCAAATACAATGCCTACCGCGAGACGAGAATCGCGCATCGGCTCCGCACGCTGGAGTTGGATTGGCTGCTCGAGGATCGGCTTTCGCTTCTGCTGATCGAGGTCGACGACCTGAAAGCGGTCGAGAACCGCAATGAACGGAGCCTCATCTTGTTCGGCATCGGCAATGTCGTGCGCCAAACGCTGGAGGAGGACTGCGCCTACCGTTCCGTGCTCTACGCCGATGCCAAGAATCGCTGGGTGCTGCTGCTGGACTGCCCGGATGCGGCCAGGCTGGAGGCGTACAAGGAGCTAGGCCAGCTGAGCATCCGCCGCATCAATCAATTCGTCAAGGTGAATGTGAGCGCGGCGCTCTGTTCGACGACGGATTGTGCAAGCGGTCTCAATGCGATGTATACGGAAACCGAGGAGATTTTGGAACAGAAGGCCGTCTACGGCGGCAACCGCCTGCTCACGGGATTGGGCTGGGAGAGCGAGGCGGAGCAGGAAAATCCTTCGATCCGGCAGCCGGCGGAGGTGCTCGACCTGATCCGCTACGGAACGGACGACGAGATCCGGGCGGCGATGGAGCCGTTCGTGGAGATGGTCCAATGCTGGTCGTTCACGCAGATTCGGGACATTCAGCAGCGGATCTTCGAATGGCTCCTCGACGTGTTCAAGAAAGCGTGGCAGCACGGATGGACGGACCGGACCTGGGAGCGGAACCCGATGGCGGTCTGGGAGCGGCTGGAACAGTACGATACGCTGGAGTCGCTGAAGGAGCAGGCGGAGCAGTTCCTGCTGACCGTGGCCGCGGGCTTCCGCACGCAGAGCGTCTCGCCGTGCCAAATCATCCAGGGCGCGGAGAAATTCATCCGGATTCGCTACGCGGACGGGCTGACTTTGCAAAGCGTGGCCGAAGAAGTACATGTGACGCCGGTTTGGCTGAGCAAGCTGTTCAAGAAAGAAACCGGCAAGACATTTCTCGAATACTTGACCGACATTCGAATGGAGAGGGCGAAACGGATGCTCGAAGAAGTGCAGTTCAAAATCTACGAAGTGTCTTCGGAGGTCGGCTACAAGGACCCGGTTCATTTTACGAAGCTGTTCAAGAAACAAACGGGCCATACGCCGAAGGAGTACCGCAGGCTGAGGGGAATCGCGGGCAATGAATAGCCCCGTCTCGCTGCGCCTTGCGCCCTCGCTTCGGAACCGGATGATATTGATCTTCTTCATGATCATTATCGTCCCTTTTTTATTGTTCGCGTACTACGCGCATATCAAGGCCATCGAAGGCATCTCGAACGCCAACATGACCGCGTCCGTCAATTATTTGCAGCAGTCGAAGGGGAATTTCGAGAACTATCTGGAGTCGCTGAACGATCAGATCAACGATCTCATCGGCAATAAGCAGCTGCAGAGCCTGTTGTCCCGACCCCCGGAGAGCGCCGCGGAGGAAGATGCGTTCACGCTTAGCCTGATCAGTCTCATCTATCAGAAGACGGCGTCCGTCGATGCGTTCCGTTTCCACGTATACCCGATCGATCCGTCCAAATACGCGGATTACATGAGCACGATCGGCGAACCGGTAGACGTCGAGCACGAGTCGTGGTTTCGCAAATCGCTCGTCACGGTCAGTCCGACCTGGCGGCTGTCGATGCCGGAGGAAGGGAATTACCAGCGGCCGCTGCTGACGTATATCAAGCGCTTCTCCGGCCTGTACGACCAGGTGCCGCGCGGCATCATCGCCACGGATCTGTCGGAGGACCAGCTCAAGCGGTTCTTCTCCCCGAGCGGGAAAATGACCGATCAGAAGGTGCTGCTGCTCGACGAGGAAGGAAAGGTCATCTACGATTCCCACGCGAACGCTTGGACGGGCTATCCGTTTCCATCCGGCAGGTTTATCCGGCAGACGGCCTCGGGCGCGCAGGGCTCCCAGACCGTCACGATCGACGGCAGCAAATATCTGGCCACTTACGTGCGGATGGACAGCTATCCGTGGACGATCGCGAGCTTGACGCCGCTGAGCGAACTGACGGGTACGATCGCGGAGATCAACCGGCTGCTCGTGATCTTCCTGATCGTTTATTTGGTCTGCTGCATCGGCGTGGTGTTCTACATTACCACGTATTTCACCCAGCCGATCGTCCGGCTCGTCCGCTACATGCGGCGGCTGGAAGAGGGCAATCTGCAGCAGATCATTCCGCATTCGGCGCGAAAGGACGAGGTCGGCTGGCTGTACCGGGGCTACGGCAGCCTGATCCGCAGGATCGAAGGGCTGATCGCGGACGCGTCGCGGGCGGAGCGGCAGAAGAAAGAGCTGGAGTTCCAGGTGCTGAGCCACCAGATCAACCCGCATTTTCTGTACAACACGCTGGAGTCGATCCGTTGGAAGGCGGAGAACCACGGCCGAAGCGAGATCAGCGAGATGGTGTCCGCGCTCGGCAATCTGCTGCGGCTAAGCTTGAACCAAGGCAAGGAAATCACGACGCTGGGCCGCGAGATCGAGCAGGTCAAGGCGTACGTGCAAATCGAACAGGCGCGGATGGGCCGCACGATTCGGATCCTCTATTCGGTCGACGGCGAGCTGAAGGACGTGCCGTTCCTGCGCCTGCTGCTGCAGCCGCTCGTCGAGAACGCGATCCAGCACAGCATCCGCGACAACTTCGACCAAGGCAAGATTCTGCTGAGCGCCCGCCGGGAAGGAGACGAGCTGATCGTCGATCTCGTCGACAACGGCAGCGGCATCCCGATGGACGTGATCGAGAAGCTGGAGCAGAATTCGGATCCGAACGGCAAATCGGCGGAAGGCGCCAAAGGCGTCGGCCTGCGCAACGTCAACGACCGGCTGAAGCTGTATTTTGGCGACAACTGCAAGCTGCACATCGAGACGTCGTCCGAAGGGACGCGCATCTCGCTGCGGCATCCGATTCTGAAGGACGGGGAGCTGGGGCAGGGAGCGTAAGGCACGGCATGGCGATTGCGGGTGAGACGCAATGGCGCAGACGTGCGGAGGGAAGGGGTTCGTTCCAAGCCTTGATGGCTTTGGAATGGGCTCTTTTTTTTGCGGGAGCGGGTTTAGTGGACGCCGGGAGGCACGTCGCGGGTTCTCTCCTCCTCCTCCTCCTCCTCCCGAGAAGAAGGGGCTTGAATTGTAATAAGTGCAAATATGCACTTAATATCAGCGAAATCGGCGTTCTAGATGAAATAAGTGCATAGGTGCACTTATTTCTGCGAGTACACGCCAAATAGTCGCTTCTTAGCCGAAATAATTGCAGATTTGCACGTATTTCAGGATATAAGTCAAAAATGCGGGAAATAGTTGCAGATATGCACTTATTTCATCTACGAGGCAGTCGCAAACTCCATTCAGACCGGAATACCTGGAGTAGAGTAAAGGTGGCGAGACGTATGGCAGGCGACCAACCGGGACAAATTAGGATGAAAACGATAATGGGAATCTGCGCCATTCTTATACGGGACAGGAGCGAAAACGCGCGGCTTTCGGAGTTTTGCGCTGCCGTATCGCAAAATTTTTCGACAAATTGTCGATTGATCGTGGAATTTCGAGGGCGGACAAGTTGACGGAGAACGTCAAATGCGAGATGATAAGCTGTATGGGTCGGCACGCAGTTGCATGGCTATAGAAAGTAAAATAGGCGTAGGAGGCTGTACTGATGGCATTGGAATCGATGAAAGGCATGCTGGATAAAGCACTTAAAGAAGGTTACGCTGTAGGCCAGTTCAACATCAACAACTTGGAGTGGACGCAAGCGATCCTGGCTGCGGCTGAATCCGAGAAATCCCCGGTTATCCTGGGCGTATCCGAAGGCGCGGCTCGTTATATGGGCGGCTTCAAAGTCGTTACGGCAATCGTTGGCTCCCTGATCGAAGAAATGAAAGTGACCGTACCGGTCGCGATTCACCTCGACCACGGTTCCAGCGTAGAAAAATGCAAAGAAGCGATCGACGCGGGCTTCACGTCCGTCATGATCGATGCTTCGCACGGTCCTTTCGAAGATAACATCCGCATCACGAGCGAAGTCGTCGCTTACGCGCACGAGCGCGGCATTTCCGTTGAAGCCGAGCTGGGAACGGTCGGCGGACAAGAAGATGACGTAGTCGCTGACGGCGTTATCTATGCGGATCCGAAAGAATGCAAAGAACTCGTTGACCGCACGGGCATCGACTGCTTGGCACCGGCTCTGGGCTCCGTTCACGGTCCTTACAAAGGCCTGCCTAACCTGGGCTTCAAAGAAATGGAAGAAATTTGCCAAACTGCAGGCGTACCGCTCGTTCTTCACGGCGGCACAGGTATCCCTACGGAGCAAATCAAGAAATCGATCTCCCTCGGCACGGCGAAAATCAACGTCAACACCGAGAACCAAATCGAGTTCACGAAAGCCGTTCGCGCCGTATTGGCCAAGAACGACGAAGTATACGATCCGCGTAAATTCCTTACGCCAGGCCGCGATGCGATCAAAGCGACCGTCGTAGGCAAAATGCGCGAGTTCGGTTCTTCGAACAAAGCGTAATAACCGCGCACACGCCGCATCCGCGGCGGAGTCGCATCACATAAACAGCCCGGCGCCATAGAAGTTGACGCCGGGCTGTTTTGCGTTCGCTTTGCGCAGCAGCTGACGCGACTAACGCGCTGACGCAACTGACGCAGCTAATGCGCTGACGCGAAAGGGAGCCGGACGCACTGACCCGCGCGACATAAATAAGGAGAGGCCATTGCAAGCAATTGGCCCGGCAATATACGCTCAGCCTGCAAGAGGCGGTTCGACTGCCAACTACGGCTGACCCTCGAACCGTCGAACCATCGAAACATCGAACCATCGAACCGTCGAACCATCTAACCGTCGAACCACCCGTACGCGGATGTTATTCTTCGTGCTGCTCCACCGTAATGACGAGGACGTTGGAACGAATCGTGAATCGCCGGAGCGCATCGGCCGGACGGAAGCTGACCGCGGCTTGATTCTCGAGCCGTTCGTCGGCCGGGGCATCCGTCAGGTTCGCCTCGAAGACGACGTCGATCGTTTGGCCCGGCGCCAAGTTGCCGAGCGGAATGCCGACTGCCGGATCGGCACCGAGAACCAGATTGCCGCCGACCTTCACGCTGTTCGGGATGAATGCAGCGCCTTCCTGCAAAATGTCGGTCAATACGGCGTCGTTGACGGCGATCTGGCTGACGTTGGCCGTCGTGATCGTGAACGTAACCTGATCGCCGACGAAGGCCAAGGATTCGTCGGCGCTCTTGGTCACGTGAAGCGGCAAGTCGGCGACCTTGACGGACGCCGCCGCGCTGAGCGGACCGGTCTGCGCGGAGTCGACCAGCACCGTATTGACGATCGTTTCGCCCGGGACGGCATCGGCCGGTATGACGAACGGGGCGATGAGCGTAATGACTTCGCCGACATTCTGCGACACCACGGATCCGGCCAAGCCGAACAATCGGTCGTTATAGCGGATGTTCGTCAGCGGCACGTTGCCGGTATTGACCCCTTCCATGCGGAAGAATACGACTTCGCCGGGGAATGCGATAGGCGGGAAGACCGTCTTGCTGATCGCAAGACTCGGCCTCGCGAGCACGGTTACCGCCGCGGTAGAGGTGATGGGCGAAGTTTCCGCGGAGCGGAGCACGGCGGTATTGGCGATGATGCTCCCGCCGAGCGCGTCCTCCGGAATCGTGTACGTCCGTGACAGCAGAACGAAGAGGCCGGCCGGTATAAGGTCCACGATGTGGTCGATTCCGAGCAAATCGTCGGTAAAACGCAATTCGGTCAGCGGCGCGTTCGATTCGTTGCGGAGCTCGAACGTGAACGTAACCGTATCGCCCGGGAAGGCGGCGGACGGCTCCGCCCGTTTGATCAGGCTCAGCCGAAATTCGGGAGTCACGGTGAGCGTCGCGGTCGAAGGCGTCTCTCCCGTCTCGTTGGAAGCAGCCGTCGCCGTGTTGGAGAGGATCGTGCCCGCGGGCGCGTTCGGCGTGACGAACGGCAGCGGGAAGGAGACGCTCGCGCCGACGGCCAGCGTCGGAATGACGGAGCGGAAACCGAGAGCGGCGTCGGCGATAACGACGTTCGTCAAGGCGGTGTTGCCCGTGTTCGCGACCGTGATCGTGGCCGTGACCGTCTGGAACGGCGAGGCTTGGGCGGGCGAGATGGTCTTGCCTACCTCCAGACCGGGACTTGGATCGACCGTAACCGTCGACGTGCCTTCTTCGGGATCCGTCTGATCCGAAGCCGCGACGGCCGTATTGACGATGACGGAACCGGCAGGCGCATCCGCGGGAACCGTGAAGGGGACCGTCAGCGTCTGGCTGTCGCCAGGGTTCAGCGTGCCGATATCCTGCGCGAAGCCGAGCGTATCGTCCCGTACGGCGACGCCCGTCAAGACGACGGTTCCCGGATTCGATACCGTAATCGAATAGGTGACGACATCCCCGGGAGCGACGACAGCGAGATCTGCCGTCTTCGCGATCGTCAGTACCGGAGGCAGCGGATTGACGAGTACGCGCGCATCCGTGACTACCGTATCCGTCTGATCGGCGAAGGCCGAGCTTTGATTGAGAATGACCGTGCCGGCCGGCGTGGCGAGCGGCACGACGAAGGCAGGCACGAAGCTCTGCGATTGACCGATCGCGAGCGACGCGATCGACGCATTCAAGCCGAGAAGATCATCCCGGACGACGACGTTCGTCAAGGCGACATTGCCGGTATTGGCAACCGTGATCGTATAATTGATCGTGCCGCCGGGTAATACGTTGTCTACGTCCGCCGTTTTGGTTAGCCTGATAGCGGGCTCGGCGTTAACGGTGACCGATGCCGTCGCTTGCTGAGGATCGGTCTGCGCCGTCGTGACGGTCACGATGTTGATGAATGTCGAGCCGGCCGGGGAACCGGGCGGCACGGTGAACGGAATCGACTCGGAGACGGATGCGCCCGCGGGGAGCGACTCGATCGTATTGGCGTAACCGAGCAGCGGGTCCGCGATGAGGACGTTCGTCAGCGCGACGCCGCCGGTATTGGCGATCGTGAACAAGAAATGCACCGTGTCTCCCGCATTGGCCTGCGGCTGGTCGACAGTCTTGACCAGCGTGAAGGAGGGGGGCGGAATCAAGATATCGAGCGATTCCGTGTCGGTATCCGTTACGGGCTGCGTCTCGAACAGGCCGGTAACCGTCGCGGAATTCACGAACGGACTCGTCGCGGCAGCCGGGACGACGAACGGGAATTCGATCGAGCGGCTTTCACCGGCGGCAAGCGTACCGATGAGCTGGTCCACGCCGAGGAGGGGATCGGCAAGCCTGACGCTCGTCAACTCCGTATTGCCCGTGTTCGTCACGACGAACGTATAAGTAACGTTTTCGCCTCGCATCGCCCGTCCGAGGGAGACCGTCTTCTGCAACGCGATGGACGGCTGCCCGATGACCTTCACGACGGCATCCGATTGACTCGGACCGGTCTGGCTCGTCGTGACGGCAGCTACGTTCACGAAGGTGTCGCCCTGCTTGGCGGTTAACGGTATCTGGAACGGAACCGTAATGACGATCGCGTCTCCCGGGCGAATCGCCTCGTAAGTCTGGTCGACGTTCAACTCCGGATCGACGATCCGCACGTTCGTGAGCGTGTCGTTCCCCGCATTGGAGACCGTGATCGTATACGTGACGATTTCGCCCGGGGCGGCGATTTGCGGTTCGACGCTCTTCAGAATGTAAACCTGCGGGATTGGCGGGACGACGATGGTCGCCGTGTCGGATACGGGACCGGTCTCGTTCGAATCGGCGACCGTCAGGTTCGTGAAAACGGTGCCGGCCTGCGTGCCCGGCGGGACCGTGAATGGAACCGCGAACGACCGGGATTCGCCGGAGGCGAGCGACGGCACGACTTCGGCGAAGCCGACGAGATCGTCTTTGACGACGACGTTGAACACCGGCGCGTTGGACGTATTCGTGACGGCGATCTCATAGGTTACGGTCTCCCCAGGGGGGACGGAGATACGGTCCGGCGTCTTCGTAACCGCCAGGCTGTAAGCGGGAAGTACGGTTATCTGGGCTTCGTCCTTGGTCGGCAAAGTCTGATCGGACGTGGCGACGACCGTATTGAAGATCACGGAGCCTGCCGGCGCATCCGGCGGGACGATGAAGGCAGCTTCAAGCTCGATCGTCGCGAAAGGAGGCAGGAATGACACGATATCGATGAAGCCGAGCAAGGAATCCTCGACCTTGAGATTCGTGAGCGGAAAGGGGGCCGGATTCGTCAAGACGAAACGGTAGATGACCGTTTCTCCGGGCAGCGCCTCCGCCGGAAACGGCGTCTTGGTAATGAAGATTTCGATCGCGTTGAAGATTTGCAGGTAGTAGTCTTCCACTTCGCCATCCGTTGCGGGTCCTACGCTTCGCGTGTCCGGCAGCCCCGGAGCGTTCGTATCCGTGAGCGTATCCGTCGTCAGCCGTACCCGGACGAACGTGTGGTCCAAGGCTTTGACGGCGCCCGGAGCCGGAAAGAAGTGCAGCACGAAAAACTGCGTGCCGGCCTGCGAAGGTACGATCTGAACGGGCGCGGCTTCGTCCGCTTGGAAGATGCCGTCCCCGGTGAAATCGACCCAGCCGTAGAGATTAGCCGGGCTTCCGGTCGTATTGGTGACCGTGACGGGCAGGGCGTAGATGCCTTCGTTCACGGAGAGCACGGGCAGCGGCACCGATACGCCATCGTCTTGTATGCCTAGCGGAATATCGTCCCCGGTGGCGTCGAAGTTTTGATGCGCGTCCGCTTCCGCGGTGACCCGGGTGCCTAGGAACAACCCGTTTACCAAGCCGTGGCGGGGTCCGTCCGACGACAAGAGCGTCGAGTAGTTATCCGGCCCGTTGCCGTCACCCGTATCCGGGGCATCGCCGAAATCCAGGTTAATGGTGGCCAGCGCGCACATGGTCGCATCGTTAAACGACGAGGTAACCGTGGAAGAGAAACGAATGCCCGTGGCCGAATTGCCGGCGATGGTATACCGGTAGATGTTGCCGTCGTTGTTCGAGATCGCGTAGATCGTTCCCGTCGAGTCGATGGCCGCCGCTCCGAAAGGCCCGGTACGCAGGGGGCTGGTCGCAAGGTTCGTAATCGTGCCCGTCGCCGGTACGATTCGCTCCATCGTGCCCGTCGGCGTAATGCCGTACAGATTGCCGTCCTGCTGACGATAGATCCAGTCGCTGACGTTAAGCACATGGCTCAATGCGACGCCGAAATTGCTGGTCTGTTCCAAGAAGCCGTTCGCGGGACTGACCAGCTTCAGGAAGGTGGCGGAGTTGGGCCGAAGGTCGACGACGTAGAAGCGCGTGCCGTCATTGACGGATAAGTAGAGAAAGCCGTTCAAATCGAAGGTGCCGACGTTGTATCCGTCCGCGGGCAGCCCCGGCGGGAGCGGAGCGAGCGTGATGACGTTCCCGCCGTTATCGATCCGAACGATATGATTCGTCGTCTGATCGTAGCCGTAGATGTAGTTATCCAGCGGGTTGTATCCGATGGCGTTGATATCGACGGGCGGATTCACGGTTCCCTGGACGACGGCGGAGCCCGTGACGATATTGATGTTGAACCACACGGACGGCCTGCCCGTGAACTGAATCATGCTCGTCGTGCAGCCGAGCGGGTTGGCGACGGTGTCGTGGCTAAAATTATTGTTCGCCAGGACCGCGTTGCCGGCGACCTGCGCGCCGGTCACGACAAGCGTTAATTTGCGCGGACCGTTGGACATCGTAAAGCCCGCCGGCTGCGTAAACGCGGTCGGTGGACAGGTCGCTCCCGGATTCGCCACCGTCTCGTAGACCGTATACGTCCCGGCGACGGTTATAGTGAAGCTGTAATTGCCGTTCGCATCCGTTTGAATGACGGTACACGTACCGGCGGCGGCGCTGAACAAGACGATGAACGCGTTCGGTATTCCCGGTTCGCCGGGATCGAACTGGCCGTTGTGGTTCAGGTCGTTAAACACGATTCCCGTAATGGTTGCTGGCATCGCGGGTCTGATTGCCCCCTTTCGGATTTGCGATTCGATTCACGCAGCGGAGCTTGCATCTCTAATGCATATTCGCAACTGGAGCCCGGTATTTGCGATTGACGGCAATTCGCTGCAAGAAAAGCGATGCGCCGATGCCCGCGAACCCCATATAGCCCGTCCATCGCCGTCACGAACGACGCGAAGGGCGGGCTTGCTTATGCCATGACCGAACGGAGCCGACGCCGGCGAGCTTTTTCGAACGAAGCCAATCCTGCCCTACAAAGGATAAGATCCGCTCATAGAAGCGGGCAGGCCGCTCCTTTATCATTAAACTATCACCGAAAGAGAAGGGGTAAGGGCCCATGAAACGAAACGGAGTCATCCGCGAGCTCGTCCGCAACCGACAGCTGCTGCTTATGTTTCTTCCCGTCGCGACGCTGCTGTTCCTGTTCAATTACTTGCCGTTGTCGGGGCTGATCATTCCGTTCAAAAACTTCGACTTCAGCAAAGGCATCTGGGGAAGCGACTGGATGCATCCGCTGCTGAACAACTTCGACTATATTTTGTCCTCGGACGCGGCGTTCCGGGCGGTGCGCAACACGATCCTGCTGAACGCGCTGTTCATCGGCGTCGGCCTCGTGTTCGAAGTCGGCTTCGCGCTCATGCTGAACGAGCTGAGGAACAAATATTTCAAGCGCATCACCCAATCGCTGACCTTCCTGCCGTTCTTCATCTCCTGGATCGTCGTCGGCGTATTCACTTACAACCTGCTGAACTTCGAGAACGGCGCGCTGAACCGCGTGCTGGAATGGTTCGGCCTGCAGAGCGTGGATTTCTACAGCAAAGCGAGCTGGTGGCCGCTCATCCTGACGATCGCGGTGCGCTGGAAGGTGACGGGTTACGGCACGATCGTCTATCTGGCCGCGCTCACGTCGGTCGACAATTCTTACTACGAAGCCGCTTCGATCGACGGGGCCACCCGCTGGCAGCAGATGCGCTTCATCAGCATTCCGATGCTGAAGCCGACCATCATGATCTTGACGCTGCTCGCGATCGGACGCATCATGAACGCGGACTTCGGAATGTTTTACGCGATGGTGGGCGATGCGTCGCTGCTGTTCCCGACGACGGATGTCATCGACACGCTGGTGTACCGCAGCCTTCGTAAATCCGGCGATATCGGCATGGCCTCCGCGGCCGGCTTCCTGCAATCGGTCGTCGCGTTCGTGCTCATTCTGGCCAGTAACTATGCGGCCCGCAAGGTGGATCGGGATTCGGCGATTTTCTAGCGCCGCTCCCCGGGCAATTCGTTGAACTAACCGCCGCTTGTCGCTGGAGCCAGGGAATCCTTTGGAGTAACCGTCCTTCGTGGCTGGACGCGCCGGAACCCGCTGGAGTAACCGTCGCACGTCGAGCGAACCGTACCGCATTCCCTTAAAGTAACCCGGTTCTTTGCCCAAACGCGCCTCACATCTGCAGCTCAAGCTCGAAACAACGTTGTAGCTCGGCCAAGCACCGCAGCCACAGTAAATAGTTGCAAATAT
Organism: Paenibacillus sacheonensis; assembly: GCF_009909195.1. Lineage (GTDB taxonomy): Bacteria > Bacillota > Bacilli > Paenibacillales > Paenibacillaceae > Paenibacillus_Z > Paenibacillus_Z sacheonensis. The sequence continues at coordinate 462,702 of NZ_JAAAMU010000006.1, read as the reverse complement.
GCACTTATTCTTCCGTTGTTCGCTGCCTCATCGATAAATAGATGCAAAAGCGCACCTATTTTCAATGTGTGAAGCCGATTCAAGCGTTTGTGTTGGAAATAGTTGCAGATTCGCGCTTATTTTGCTAAAAACGCCATTTCACGCTGAAATAGTTGCAGATTTGCACTTATTTCCCGCTTGGAGCGGGAGACGAGTAAAGGTAGGGGCTGAGTAAGCGGCACGGGACGGAGTTGTTGAGCGGAACGCGTGTATGCTGCTAAGTGGACTACGCCCGGCATGCGATGCCTGACTCGCAGATGCGCAGCTTGTTAGGATGCTAGGGCAGGCCACCAATTTTATACCGACCGCAGGTCATACCTTCGTTGCCCTATCTCACTATACCTTACTCTATCTCGCCCTATCTCACTCTATTTCGTCCTATATCGCTCTATCTCACTCTATCTCTTTCCATTTCACTCCATCTCTCGCCCTATCTGCTCACACTTCACCAAAGGAGGTTGCCCTCAATGGTTGCCAAACGATTTTCGATCGCCCAAGGCGTCATCATGCTCGTCATCTCGCTGTTCAGCCTGGCCTGCCTGTTCCCGTTCCTCATGGTCATCTCGGGCTCGCTCAGCACGGAGAACGACATCGTGAACTACGGCTACGGGCTCATACCGAAGCATATTACGTTCGATTCGTACCGCATCCTGTTCCTCGGCTCCAACCGGATCGTGGACGCGTACGGCATCAGCATTCTCGTCACGGGGGTCGGCACCGTCCTGTCCCTGATCGTCAACAGCATGGGAGCCTACGTCATGGCGAGGCGCTCGTTCAAGTACCGCAACATCCTCTCCATCTACGTCATCCTGACCATGCTCTTCAGCGGCGGCCTCGTGCCATGGTACATCATCTGCGTCCGCTACTTGGAGCTGAAGGACACGATCTGGGCGATGATCCTGCCGCCGATGGCGAACGCCTTCAACATGTTCCTCATGCGCAACTTCATGCAGTCGATTCCGGAGGAGATCTACGAATCCGCCAAAATCGACGGAGCGAGCGAGATCCGCATCTTCTCCCGGCTCATCATTCCGCTGTCCGTTCCCGTGCTTGCGACGATCGGCTTGTTCGTGGCGCTGTCCTATTGGAACGATTGGTTCCTCGGCCTGATGTTCATCGACAAACAAGAGCTCCAGCCGCTTCAGCTGCTCCTGCGGACGCTCATCTCGAACGTCGATTTCCTGCGCAACTCCAGCAATGCCGCGGCGATGCAGCGCATTATGCCGCAGATTCCGTCCGAATCGATGAAGATGGCGCTGACCGTCGTCACGATCGGCCCGATCGTCTTCCTGTACCCTTTTCTGCAGCGGTATTTCGTCAAGGGGCTCATGGTGGGCGCGGTCAAAGGCTGACTATACCGGCTTCGGCCGTATAGCGATATAATCAAACAATCAGGGGAGAGGATTACATGATCAAGCGAAAGGTAAGCATCCCGGTTATGCTCGCCGGAGCCATGCTGTTCGGCACCATGCTGACGGCATGCGGCGGCAACGGCAACAACGCGGGCAGCGGGAACGCAAGCAATAACGGCGGCAGCGCCGGCACCAACAACGGCGGGACGGCGCCAGCGAACGAGGCGAACGGCAACGCCGGCAAGCAAGAGGACGAAGTGACGCTGAAGTTTTATTTCGGCGGCGACAAGAAATCGGCCACGGACGAGGTCTGGACCGCGATCAGCGATTACGTCAAGGACAAAGGCCTGAACGTCAAATTCAATATCAACTTCATTCCGTTCACCGACTTCAAAGACAAGATGCTGGTCATGGCCGCGTCCGGCGACAGCTGGGACATGAACTTCGACGGCGACTGGCTGTCCTATAAGCAAATGGCGGCGAAAGGCTCGTACATGGCCATTAACGACCTGCTGCCGAAATTCGCGCCGAACCTCTACAAGAAATACCAAGAGCAAGGCACGTTGTCCGCCGCGACGGTCAACGGACAGATCGTCGGCCTGCCGTGGACGATGAAGATGAACCAACGTCTCTTCGCCGGCTGGCGTTCGGACTTGGCGGAAAAAGCGAATATTACGATCGCGCCGGACTCCGTCAAGACGATCGATGACGTCGATGCCCTGCTCCGCCAATTAAAGAAAGCGTACCCGAACGAGAAGCTGTCCCGTTCCACGCCGCTCGCGATCTACATGATCCGCGACGAGTGGGTTGACCTCAACTTCCACGGCCTCGGCTACTACCTCAGCGATCCGAAGGTGACCGTGCAGCCGGTCGAGCAGCAGCCGTTCTACCTCGAAGCCGTGAAGAAGGCGAAGGTGTGGTACGACGACAAGCTGATCAACCGCGACGCGATGATCGACAAGGAAGACGGCGCCGCCGAATGGCGCAACGGCAAGACGCTTCTGACGCTGACGTCGCATGAATGGGCGAATGCGGATCCGGGCTTCTCCGATCCGTCGTTCAAGCAGCAGATGTCCCTGCTCTATCCGGACAAGAAGCAAGTCAACCGCACGGCGCTGGCGAACGTGGTCGCGATCAACCGCAATTCCAAGCATGCCGACCGCGTCCTGCGTTTCCTCGACATGATCGAGACCGACCAGAAGCTGTACGATCTCGTGCAATACGGCATCGAAGGCAAGACGTACAAGCTGGACGGCGACACGGCCGTCTATCCGGACGGCATGAACACGACGACGAGCAACTACATGGAGTGGGGCGGCCAATGGGCGTTCTGGAAGCCGCAATTCATGCGTCCGACGTCGACGTATCCGAAGGATTTCTGGGTGCATGAAGCCGAGTTCGCCGCAGAGCCGGAGAACGTGAACTCCCCGATCGACGGACTGTTCATCGCCGAAGACACCATGAAGAACGAGCTGGCCAAGCGCGACCAAGCGTCCGACGAGGGCAGCAAGCCGCTGGAATTCGGTATCGTGAAGGATGCCGACAAAGAAGTCGCGGCTTACATCGAGAAGCAAAAAGGCAACGGTCTGGACAAAATCCTGACCGAGACGCAAAAGCAAATCGACGCGTATCTGGCGTCGAGCGCGAAGTAAGACCAGGACCGGGCCGAAAACGGCCAGAAAAAACATAAGCAAAAGCAGCTCAGCATTCATTCAAACCATAAGTTCGCATAAGCATCCAGAGAGCAAGCCGCCCCTGCCGACAGCATGATTCGGTCCAGCCGACGAGGGGCGGCTTTGCTGTCTCATTTTCCGACAACGAGGAGGACGAATAATTGGTTTCCAATCGCATAAGGAATCGGATTCGTACGTGGTTAGCTTGTACGGTTGCTTTGTCATTGCTGGCGATGGGTTTGCAATGGGCGCCGAACCGGGCCGCGGCAGCGGCGGGTGACCCGGAGAGCGTCAGCATCGAGCTTGGCGCGGCGCCGGTCGAGAATGGCATGACGGCACGGGCGGGCGACGGATCGTCCGGTCTGCAGACGGGCGAACAGGACGGCCGCGCGTACTGGAAAACGAATAAGGCGGCGGATGAAGCCTCGCGCATCATCTACTTCTACTTCGACGTGGACGACGGCTTCACCGAAAACATCGCCAACTACGACGTGAGCGTCGCAGTCGATTATTACGACGCGGGCAGCGGCAAAATGGTGCTGCAGTACGACGCGCAAGGCGCGAACAACAGCTTCAAGGACGCGCCGTTGTTCACGTACGGCAGCACGGGCAGCTGGCAGACGCATACGTATGCGCTGACCGACGCGAACTTCGCGAACCGCACCGGCGGCGGGGATTTTCGTCTCGGCATCGAGGGCGGCGGCGCCAGCTGGGCAAGCAATGCCGATCTGTCGCTCGCGAAGGTCACCGTGACCAAGACGCTGAAGGCCGCACCTGCGGATCAAGCCAGCATCCTATTCGGCGAGTCGCCGATCGAGCAGGGCATCACGGCGCACGCCGGGGACAATCCGGACGGGCTCGTGAAGGGCTCGCTGGCCGGCAAAGGCTATTGGAAGACGAACAAGGCGGCGGCCGGAGACCGTACCTTGTATCTGTACTTGAACGTGGACGACGGCTATATCTTCGACAGCGAGAACCAGGATGTCTACGTGACGGTGGAATATCTGGACCAAGGCAGCGGCAGCTTCGTGCTGCAATACGATGCCTTGTCCGCACCGTTCAAGGACAGTGCGCTTTTCACGTACAAGGATTCGGGCCAGTGGAAGACGCATACGTTCAAGCTGAGCGACGCCAAATTCGCCAACCGCGCGAACGGCTCGGACTTCCGCATCGGCATCAGCGGCGGCGGCAATCCCGAGAACAACCCGGATCTGACGGTTGCGTCCGTCACGGTCAGCAAGACGGAACGGCACGAGACGGCCGCGCAGACGAAGGTGTATACGACGGAGAATCCGACGTCCGATATCGTCATCGCGGACTTTAGCGTGCTGGATTTCGGCGCGAAAGCGGACGGAACGACCGACGACACGGCGGCCATCCAGTCGGCGCTGACGGCGGCAGGCAATAATGGCGGCGGCGTCGTATTCGCGCCGGCAGGCCGCTACAGGCTGAACGGAAGCTTGACCGTTCCGACGGGCGTTACCTTGCGGGGCGACTGGGCAAGTCCGGACGACAAGGGCGGCGCGGTAACGGGCACGGTGTTGGAATCGTTCGGGGGTCGCGGGCAAGCGGACGGCACGAGCTTCATTCAGCTGTCGCCGGTCAGCGGCGCGACGAATCTGTCCGTCTGGTATCCGGAGCAGTCCTTGACGGATCCGGTGGCGTATCCGTGGACATTCGAGCAATTGTCGGGCGATAGCGCGACGATGGAGAACATCACGCTCGTCAACGCTTATAACGGCATCAAGATCGGGCCGGTGTGGAACGAGCTGCACGACGTGAAGAATCTGTACGGCACGGTCCTTCACACGGGAATTTTCCTCGACTATACGACCGATATCGGACGCTTGGAAGGCATCCATCTCGCGCCTTCGTACTGGTCCGGTTCCGGCCTTGCGGGCGCTCCGACTGCGGATGCCGCGTTCGCTTACACGACGGCGAACGCCGAAGGCATCGTCATGGGACGCTCGGACTGGGAGTATATGTCGAACATCTGGATCTCGGGGTACAAAACGGGCATGCGCGTCACGACGCGGACCGATTCGCTGGAGACGGCAAACGCCCAGATGTACCGCGTGCATATCGAGCACTGCAACGTGGCCCTGAAGATCGAAGGCGTCAACGATTTCGGCCTGCTCATCACGGACAGCAGCTTCAAGGCGAGCGAGGGCGAAGCGCCGGTCGCGATCTACGCCACCCCGGGCTTCCATTCCATCGTGCAGTTCAACACGGTGACGGTCGGCGGCACGCCGCTTACCTCGGTCAAGAGCGAAGGCAGCGGCGTGCTGTCCTTCGAGAACAGCCATTTCGAGAATTGGGACGCGGCCGCGGGCGGCTATGCGATCGACATGTCCAGCGGTTCGTTGACGCTGGGGCAGTCGGAATTCGCCTCGGCGGCGAATCAGGTGAAGCTGAGCGGCGCGGTGCAGACGGTCAATGCCGTGAACGCCGGCTTCGAGGGCAGCCTGCAAGTGAAGGACGACAGCGACGGCGCGGAGGTGAACGTCACGCAGGATGATCGCTATGCGATCGAGGCCTTGCCGAATGTCGGCGGCACCGATGCGGCGACCGAACCGAAGCCGGCATCCGGCGGATTGTTCGACGTCACCGCGGAGCCGTACGGCGCTGACCGCAACGGAGGGAGCGACGCTTCGGCCGCCATTCAGTCCGCGCTTGACGCAGCCTCGGCAGCCGGCGGCGGAACGGTCTATTTGCCGGCAGGCACGTATCGCGTGGATTCGCCGATCGGCGTACCGTCCGGCGTCGAGCTGAGAGGCTCGTGGGACGTGCCGCATCATACGATCGGCGGCGGAACCGTGCTGTTCACGACGTACGGCGAGAATCCGGGCGCGGATACGCCGGCGCTCATCACGCTCCAGGCGAACGCGGGAACGCGCGGGTTGTCCGTCTATTACGACGAGCAGGACTGGAACGACGTGAAGCCTTACGCCTGGACGATCCAAGGACAGGGACACGGCGTTTACGCCATCGATACGACCTTGATCAATTCGTATCAAGGCATCGATTTCGGCACGTACGATACGAGCGGCCACTACATCGATTACGTGGCGGGCTCCCCGCTCAAGGAGGGGATTTTCCTCGGCGGCGGCGCTTCGGACGGTTTCATGCGGAACGTGCAGTTCAATCCGCATTATTACGGACGCAACAACTACATCAATCACCCTTCGACGGATGCGGATTTCAATCAAGTGTGGAGCTACCAGAAAGACCATCTGGACGCGTTCCGCATCGGGGATGTCCATAATGAAACGGTGTTCAACACCTTCGTGTACGGCTCCCAGTACGGCATTCATTTCGTCAAGCAGGGAGAAGGCGGACCGGAAGCGGTCGTCATCGGACACGGCACGGACGGCAGCAAGAAGGGCGCCTATCTGGAAGGCGCGGGCCCGGCGGGCATCGCGATGATCAACACCGAGCTTGTCTCGCTCAGCACGACGGACAAAGTCTACGTCACGCTCGGCGAGGCATTCGATTCGAAGGCAACGATGTACAACAGCTCGATGTGGGGCGATACGACGCGGTCGTTCGATATCTACGGCGGGAAGCTGAACATTCAGCAGACCAACCTGACCAATGTCGGGGAGAAGGGCATCAACGCCCTCGGCGGCGACATCGCGCTCTACGATTCCTATTTCCAGCAGCCTCGGACGACGCATGTGTACGCCGGGGAAGGGATCGACAAGCTGGTGCTGACGAACAACTTGTTCAAAGGCGGCTTGCAGCTCGTGAACGAAGCAGGCATCAAGGTCAGCGGCACGAACCTGGTTCCGATCGCGCTTCAGCTGGAACGATTCCCGCTGGATCCGGCGCATCCGGACAGAGCGGGCGCGACGCTGACGCTGACCAATGTCTCGGATTCGCAGCCGCTTGGCGGCAGGATCGAAATGCAGCAGCCGACGCCCTATGCGGCCAAGATGGTTCCCGTTCGTTTCGCGGGCATCGCCTACGGCGAATCGATGGCGATCGACCTGCCTAGCATGGCCGCGGACTCGCTCAAGTATAAGGTTACGCTCGACAACGGCGCCTCTTACTTGGCATCGGTAAAGCTCGGGCAGTCGTTCGCGAGCCGCGCGGATGCGGAAGCGGGAGAGGCCGGCGTGCCGGCCATCGACATCTCCGCGCTGGATGAATTTGCGGGCGGCGTCTGGGGCGGGCCCGAAGGCTTGAGCGCCAAGGCGAACGTCACGTGGGACGACCAGAAGCTCTACGTGAACGTGGACGTCACCGACGACGTGCAGGAGCAGAGCTTCTCCGGCGTGGACATCTGGCAGGGAGACAGCATTCAGATCGGCCTCGATCTGTCCCGCGGGGACGGAGCGGCCAGTACGAACGTCAGCGAGCTGGGCTTCGCGCTGAACAATGACGGCTCCATCACCAAATGGCGCTGGAAAGCGCCTGCCGGCCTCGCGACCGGAGCGCTTGACGCCGCGGACGCGGCGATTACGCGCGACGAAGAGCACCATGTCACGCACTATGCCATCGCGCTTCCGTTCAATCTGCTGCACGGCGAAGGAACGGCGTTCACGCCGGGCGAAGCGCTGCTGGGATTCTCGCTTCTGATGAACGAGAACGACGGGGCGGGACGCGCCGGGTTCATGGAATACAATCAAGGCATCGGCACGAGCAAGGATTTCACGCTGTACGGGGATTTGGTGCTGTTGGATGCGCCTTTCTCCGACTATTCGCTCCCGGCTGCGACCGCGGCGGTGAATCAAGCGAAGACGAAGAAGGATGTCACGTCGATCGACGCGGCGCGCAACTTCGTCAATCTGCTGCCGGAAGGCGCTGAGCGGACCGCGCTGAAGGGACAGCTGGATGCGATCGGCTCCGATAACGGCAACAATGGAAATAACAACGGTAATAATGGAAACAATGGCGGAAATGGCGGCGTCGGCTCCGGTTCCGGCGGTACGGGGACGACGAACGACAACGGCACCCCCGTCCTTCCATTGATTCCCGTATTCGACACGGCAAGCCGGCTGGCTCGCGCGGTCGTCGATCCGGCGCTCCTTAAGCAGGCATTCGCGGATGCGAAGCCGGGGCAGGACGGCAAGACGCATGTTCGCGGGGTTGTATCGGCTTTGCCGAACGCGGCGGGGTATGCGATCGAATGGCCAAGTTCGGCATTCAACGGCGATCCGAAGCGTATTCTCGAAATCGAGACGCCGAAAGGCATCATCCGAGTATCCGGCGCTATGTTCGCCGATTCGCAGAAACCGGCGGGCGACACAATCACGTTCGTTCTTCAAGATGCGGACGGCAGCAAGTGGAGCAAAGAAATCGCGCATGCGATCGGCGATCGTCCCGCCGTCGAATTGTCCGTCTTGTCCGGCGGCAAGCCGATTGCTTGGTCCAACGGCAGCGCGCCGGCCGAGGTCTCCATCCCGTATGTACCGACCGCGCAAGAGGCGGCGAACCCGGGAGCGCTGAGCGTGTGGTATATCGACGGCAACGGGCAGGCCACGCCTGTAATCGGCGGTAAGTACGACGCGGCCGCAAAGGGAATGACGTTCACGACGACGCACTTCAGCACGTATGCGGTCGCTTATGACCAAGCCGCATTCGGCGACCTGAAGAACGTGCCGTGGGCGCGCGAGGCGATCGAAGCCTTGGCGGCAAAAGGCATTATCCAAGGAATTACCAAGACGGCATTCGCGCCCGGCAAGCCGGTCACGCGGGCGGATTTCCTCCTGCTCCTCGTCCGGACGCTGGGCCTGGAAGCAGCTTCCGGCAGCAACGCAAGCGCCGCAGCATTCCCTGACGTGCCTGCCGGCGCGTATTACGGGGACGCGGCTCGAATCGCGCAATCGCTCGGCATCGCGCTAGGTTCGGACGATGGCCGCTTCCATCCCGAAGCGCAGATCAGCAGGCAGGATGCCGCCGTCCTGATCGAGCGGGCTTATCGCGCCGCGGGCAAGCAGCTTCCGGCAGGGACGGAAGCTTCGCTGTCCGGCTTCGCCGATGCGGGCAAGGTCGCGGGTTATGCCCGTTCCGGCGTCGAAGCGCTCGTGGCTGCAGGCTTGCTGCAGGGCAGCGCCGGGCAGCTGAACCCGCTGGGAAGCCTGACACGCGCGGAGAGCGCAGTACTGCTCTACCGGCTCTATGAACGCGTGACGGAATAATCGTATTCTCGTATAAATGCATTTCAATCGCCTCCAATCGCCTCCCATCCCTCGGATGGGAGGCGATTTTTGGAATGTCGAGAGAATCAAAATCGCGAAACGTTATTGGGGCTGGTGCTTGCCGACGCAAGCTATTACCGTCACGTTTGCGGCAATAAGCCTAATCTCCTTGCAGCTAACGGTTGTACGGAAGCTTAATCGGCTCCAAAAGCCCATTTTCTATCGCTAATGATTGTCAGGAGCCTTATTTCGCGATTCCCCCATGGAAAACAGCTTCTATCCGCGAAATAACGTCTGTCAGAATCGTTAGCAATTAATTTAACCGTATTTTTTGAGAATTAGCGGCGCTGACAATCGTTAGGATTATGCGATGCCGCCTTGAAGGTTGCGATTGCAAGTAGACGGCAAAAAGAAATTAAAGCGCTTGCAGGAATCGAGGAGGATGCGGGCGAACCATTGAACCAAGAAGGATGGCGAACCCTGCGGACGGATCTGCGGGATCCGCCGGAACGAACATCGATTGCGCTGGAGGCGGAATAATGACGACGAATACGGAACGGCCGGGAAGCCTGACGAAGGAACAGCTGGAGCAATATAACCGGGAAGGGTACCTGGTGCTGGAGGATTTGCTGGACGACCAAGATATGGAGGCGCCGCGCCGGGCGATGTCGGAGAAAGTAACGATGATCGCGAACGAGCTGTACGAAGGCGGACTGGTCCAGGACAAGCTGGAAGGCGAGCCGTTTCAATACCGCCTTGCGAAGCTGTTCTCGGGCTTGACGGACAAGGACTTCCTGAAATACGGACGCGGCTGGCGGGACCGGATCGAGGGCTATTACCATTTGATGAGCAATCCGAAGATTTTGGATGCGGTCGAGTCGCTGATCGGCGACGAGATCTTCTCCAGTCCCGTCTACAACGTGCGCCCGAAGGTGCCCGGAGTCGCGGCCGGCGCGGTGCCTTGGCATCAGGACAAATCCTATTGGCCGGATGCGAACGCGAATCCCGTGATCACGGTATGGATCTCCTTCGTGGACGCTACCTTGGAGAACGGCTGCCTGCATATCAAGCCGCGCTCGCAGAACAAGAAGCTGCTGGAATGGCATGCCGAGACGTACAGCGGTACGGGCTATACGGCGCTGCACGAGAGCCAGCTGGGCAAGCGGCCGACGGTCGCGCTGCCGGTCAAGGCCGGCACGGCCATTCTGTTCAACGACCGGCTGCTCCATATGTCGACGCCGAATAACTCCGACCATGTGCGCTGGAGCGTCGATCTGCGCTACCAGCCGACGGATCAAGACCCGATGCCGCAGCACGGCGTCGGCTTCCTGGCGCACAGCAGCAAGTTCCCGGAACGCGTGGCGACGCTCGAGGATTGGCTGGCCGGGCGGCCGGAGCATGAGGGGTAATACGGCGAACAGTGTTTATGCCCCTAACAGAGACGGCCCAGTGCGACAGGGCCGTCTCTGTTGCCGATTTCAGCGTTCCGCGACTTCCAGGAGCTCTATTTGTCCATAACTGCTTTAGTGACATTACAGATATTGGTATGATGGAAACAAATGCGTTCATCTTAGTAGATTAGGATAAAGCGAGGACGGAAAATGTCGAATTGGTTATGCAAACGAGCGCTCACAGTCATGTTAATCGTCATCTGCGCCTGTGTTAGTACGTCCATAGGAACTTCTTCTTATGCCGAGGCCAGCAAGAATGCGGTGAACGAAGGGGTTATCGAACACCCGTATTTATCCATCCAGGTCATGAACGACAATAAGCCGGTCATGCTTCGCCTCGGAATGACCAAGCAGCAGATCGACCGACTGCTGGGAGAACCGGTCGAGAGTGAATCCACGTATTTTAAAGGCTACGCCTACGGAAAGACGTATGTCGTATTTGTCGGCTATTTAAACGGCAGGGCAGCCTCCATTTCCGCGACTGGCTATGAGATATCATTAAATGGTCAATTCAAGTTCGGGACCCCATGGCAGAAGGTAATGGATAAGATCGGTCAGCCGACGCAAAAAACGAGCGGGAGCCGGGAATACGTCTTTCAGTTGGCAAGCGGCAAGCTGAAGCAGCTCTACGGGAAGGCCATTCAAGGCGCGGCCAGCAGTCGGGCGGATATTTATACGTTACGCGTCTTCATTCGTTCGTCCGGCAATGTGTCGGGGTTTGAGGTTGTGCAGGCTGCTTTTACGCAGGCTATGGAGGATCGGCTCACGAAACCCGACCCCACCAGGCCGATCTTCTCCGAGGCGGATATAACCGGCATTAAGAGCGGAGACGATAAACGAATATCCTTGGGGATGACGCGTGAAGAGGTAGAGAAACGCTGCGGAAAACCGGACGGTCACCTATACTACTCCTCCGTCATTATGGACGCGTACGATACCGTCTCCGTCTATTATCGCAAGGATGTCGTGGCGGCTATTTTAGTCGATCCATCCACCAATCCGCAGACGGCAACCAATAGGGGACTAAGCATGCCGGCGGATCGGACAGCAGTCGTACGCGCATACGGCCAGCCTACCTCCAGCGAGCCGTCGGGGCTCGATTACAACTTCGAATGGATTGGCGGCGGGCTGCAAGCCATGAGTATGTACAAAGCATTTGATCAGCGGTTTTGGCATAACGAGCGATTCGCGCTCAGCTTCATAGCTTACGAGTCTAACCCGGATCGGATCGAATATTTCATTCTAAGCGACCATGATTTCCGGTATGACGAGTACAATATTCCGAAGCCCGTTAATTGAAGGTTATCAATGACGGCCGAGCGTTATTTTCGAGATGGATATAAAATATCCAGTTTGGGGTAAGGAAGGGCAGGAGGTGTTACACATGGAAAGAACGTATCCGCCTGAAGTCACTCCCAGCCTGATATTCGAAGTGAAGTAGAACGAGGCGAACGAGGTGCTGCCTCCGGAAATCAGCCCTAGTCCCATACCGCCGGAGATTTCGCCCGACGTGCGTCCGGAGATCGTGCCGAACGTACAACCGGAGATGAAGCCTGACGTGACGCCGGAGTTCACGCCCGACGTAACGCCTGAGATCAAACCCAACCGAATCCCGCCGGAGATTACGCCTGACGTGCAGCCTTAGGCGCGCCGGACGGCCATACGAGCAGCGCTCAGCTTAGATTTGGGCTGAAGCGGGTAATATCCTTATAACTTCAGAGAAGGAGTTGTTGAACATGAACGACCATAACGGACTCAGCGACAAGGTCAAAGGCACCGTATCCAAGGTAAAGGGTGAAGTCAAAGACCAGGTCGGGAATGCCACGGACAATCATCGCCTTCAAGCGGAAGGTAAGAAGGATAAGCTGAAAGGCGAGGTCCAGGAAAAGATCGGCGAACTGAAAAGCCGATAACCCATAGCAGCGCATGCACCCGCAGGGCAATAGCCTTGCGGGTGTTTTCATGTCCGGGCCTGCGATGGGGGTTTGGCGTATTTTGGAAACAGGCTGCATCTCAATGACGGTCACGGCTCGACGATGTATTGGTTTTGCTTCGGAGAAGCCGATTTCGGAATCGGGCGGGATCAGCAGGAGCCCGAATATGTATTTACGAGCGAGCCTTTATAGATTTGGCTTGAAGCTCATACGGCCTAAGCGTATGGCCTTTACCTGAAGAAAAGAGGGGGCAGATGCCGGCACCCTGTATGGCGTTGACCTGTTTTCGATGACTAATCGAGGTCGTTATTCTGACTGCTCCTCGTTGTCTCTTCTCTAAGAAGACCATCTTTCCTCAGCGCGGCTTCGACGGCTTCTCGGGAATAATCCCTCTTGGGCAGCTTGGCGTTGATGAACACAAGCTGAATAATGATGATGATTAGCAAGATCACCACGACGGTAATAGGAGTACCCCCTTCCGGCTAAAGGACCTCGCAAGGCAAGATCCGCAGCTCTGGCTAGTCTCGTCATTTCTCGCTCACATGACTTATTCCCCCGCCGATCGCGGGGGCCTCCTCATAGTCAAATAAACTCGATTAACTTTCGGTCAATTTCCGCGATCGTGCCGATATCGGACGAACCATCCCAGAACATAATCGAATCTGCTTCATCGTTCTCGATGAAGTCAGCAACATGGTTCAGCTCGCAATGATATAGCGCCCCATATTCCATTCTCTTCGGGCCGTGAAAACTTGGCTGGAGATCAAATTTCATCAACCCTTTAAACGTCGCATTGCCGGCCGTCTGGTTGGTTTCTTCGAATAGTTCTCGCATGGCGCACGCTCTGGCCGTTTCCCCGCGCTCGATAACGCCTCCGGGTAATTCCCAATACTTGCGCCATTTATTGAGCATGAGAAGATAGCTGCCTTCATAGGTGACCACGATCAAGGCATGCGTTAATGGCGCGTCTAACGAAATCGTATCCAGTTCTTTTTCTTGAATGGGGTTGAAGGTCAACAATTGATTTCCTTTAGCGTCCGTGACAATGGCCATTCCCGTTTCCTCCCGTTTGAATCCTAGCTATCAAGGAACATCGCAAAACGAGAAGTCCCGCGCTTCTCACTAACCTTGCATGGGAGCTTCCTTCTAGTAGCGATTTGGTCCGAGAGCTCGCTGTTGCGGCTGCAGAAGCTCTTCCATATTAAACAACGAGGAGAAATGCAGGCCGTCGTTCTCGAGGTTCGTCCGTCCCTGCGGTTCCCGTTCGATGACGCACAGGACGCTGACGACGTCTGCGCCGGCGCTTCGCAGATCGGCCGCGCTCAATAGAATTTGCCCGCCCGTGGTGACGACATCCTCGACGATGCACACCTTCTTCCCTTTCACGTCGATGCCTTCGGCAAGCTTGCAAGTGCCGTATTCCTTCGCCTTCTTGCGCACGAATGCGGCAGGGATGCCGGTCTGCAAGGACAGCGCCGTTGCGATCGGAATGCCGCCCATCTCGAGGCCTGCCAGCACTTCCGTGCCGAGAGGAACCAAGGGAGACAGCCGCGCCGCGATTTCTTGAAGAAGGACGGGATTGGATTCGAACCGGTATTTATCGAAATAATCCGTGGATACTTTCCCGGACCGCAGCGTAAAGCTCCCCGTCAGATGCGCGGTTTCATAGATTTGCTTCGCCAGCCATTCTCGTTCCATGACGTCACCTGCCTTACAAATTTTCTTTATTTTACCACAGCGCGATTCGGAATAGGTCGATAGCTGCGCGCTTCTTTCCTGCTCGAACGCATCTTGCAGCATGACATGCAGCGGTAGCGGGCTCGATTGGCCGTATGGCAAACTTCATCAAGAGGGGGGAGAGCTCTTACTCCAGGCGGTTTTTGGCGCTGCGACGGCATGCGGACTTCCATTCGGCAATTAGTGCATCCGCAGGTTGCAAACGCTGACGTTTAGTGCGAACGCCGCACGGGCAGCCGGCTGCGCGCGCTCTGGGAATAAAGTCCGGTTTTTGAGGATCTCGGCCGTTTGATGATTCAATCGCTGGATTATCGAGTATGATTTGGAAAGAAGAGGTGCCGGCTTGTAGGGGAAGGCTGGGTAAGGAGGGATGAATACGAATACGATCTGGCGGGTCCGAAGCGGGGTCAGAGACAGCGCGGAAGCGATTTACCGAATCGCGCAAGCCGTACCGAAGCGTTATCCGTGGCTCAAAACCGTGTATGCGATCTGGTGTTGGGCGTCGCTGCTGCTGTTCGTCGTCGGGCTGTTCCTGTACCGTGATTCGCGAACGATGCTGGTGCAATATCTGTGGTCGTTCTATGTGATGCTGCAGTTCTGGCTGCTGTGCCGGAGCAAGACCTTTACTTGGAAGCAGACCGCCATGTTCATGCTGCTCGGCATCGCGCTCGTCATTCCGATTACGGCATGGACGCTGATGGCGGCGCACGGCCTGTTCGGCGGCCGAACGTCGGATACGTGGTCGAACGCGGTCGTCACGCCTATCGCGGAGGAAGTATGGAAGCTGCTTCCTCTCGGTCTGTTTCTATTCTTCTCGCGCCGGGCATCATCGATGAGCCTGGGCGACTATACGCTGGCGGGAGCGGCCTCGGGCGTCGGCTTCCAGCTGATGGAGGAGCTGAGCCGCAGATGGCTCAATTCCGGCATCATCGGCCGGACGTACGGCTACAGCACGACGATGCTGGGCGGGGAGACGATCCATTGGGATTTCTGGACGCTGTTTCCCGGCCGGTTCGAGGAGAGCATCTTCCCGACGCTCATGACGGTCAGCCATCCCGTGCATACGGCGATGATCGCGCTTGGAATCGGGATGGCCGTGCGTTATCGCAAGCGGTTGACGAAAGCGTTCTATGCGCTGCCCGCGCTGCTGCTCGCCTGGGCAATCCTAGACCATGCCGCTTATAATGGACAGAACACGCTGCCGGATTGGTTCATGAAGATTCATGACTGGACCGGTAGCGGCTATCAGACGAAGGATGCTTTCCTGCTGCTGCTCGTCCTGGGGCTGGTGCTGGATTATGTCGCGCTTAACAGGATCCGTAATCGGCTGCCGAGGATGAAAGGCGAAGCGTACATCGACCCGCTGACCGAGCTGCGCCATATGGCCGCCGCATTCATCGGTCGGAGGGAGAGCTTCGCCGGCGTCATGGCCTGGACGAGGGAGCGCCGGGAGATGGGATTTTCGATGCTGTACGGCAATGCCGAGGCCATCTCCGTCCAAGAAAATCTGCGCGCCCGGATGCAGCTTCATTACCGGATCGCGGCAGGCCTGACCGTGCTGTTGATCGGAGCGGGCCTGCTTGCGGGCATCGCGGCCTACTGGCAGGCGCATGTGCAGCCGGATGTTCCGGCCTGCTTCGCCTGCATGTTCGACTCGCTGCAGAACTGGTGGGATCGCCTCAGCTTCTCGGAGAAAGGGGCCATCATCCTGGGCGCGTTCGCCCTCGCCCTGCTGTTCGTCAGCTTCTGGCCGGCGCTCGGCTTCGCGCTGACCGTGGCGAGCATCCCGGGCAGCGGGCACGAGATCGCGCAGGATATCCGGGATCCGAAGCGGCTGCTCACGCCGGAGAACGCCGCCTCGGCGTTGATCGCGCTCGCGCTCAGCCGCGTGCCGTTCGGCCGTCTGGCCAAAAAGGGCGGGGGGCGGTTCATGGACTGGCTGGAGAAGCTGCTTAAGCGTCGAACCAAGCCGGACCTGCCGCATAAACCGGATGTCCCGCGCAAGCCGGACGTACCGCATAAGCCGGATGCGGATGAACCGCCCAAGAAGCAAGGCGCCGACGAAGGGGAGCAGGCCAAGCCCCAAGACGCGGACGATTACGTGCACTGGAGCAAGGCCAAGTACAGAGGCGTCGAGCTGCACGACAGCAAGGGCGGCGCCATCGGCGAGTTCGACGGCATCGACGTCGAGAACGGCATATTTTACGAGGCCAAGTCGGCGGAGGGGCTTAATAAGATCCATCCGAAGACCGGCAAGCCGCAGCAGACGCCGCAGCAGTTTACGGATAAACAGCTCTACCAGAAGACGCGGACGCGGATCAATAACCTGATGGAAAAGGCGGTCGGCACGCGGACAACGCCGGACGGAACGTCCGATATTCCGACCTTGGACGAAATCAAAGGGATTCGCAACTTCCAGTTCCAGCTTGACGGAGACTCGCCGGAGCTGCGCGCCGCGGCGGAGAACAGCCTGAACAAGCTGCGTCAGGAGTTTCCGGATTACACATTCTCGATTAGATTTGGAGTGAAGTAAAGATGTCGATCAGCGCCATTATCATCGATCCCGAGGACGAGTTCGAGCGCTCGTTCATGCTGCCGGTAGCAACGGAGGAATTCTATACGAAATACTGGGGGCCGGCGGCCGAGGAGCTGGGACTCCAATGGACCGCGTTGTTCCAAGGGGGCACGGACGTGGAAGGCGAGGACGTGCCCGCGATATTGAAAGAAATCGCGATGCTGAAAGTCTGGGCAGCCGCCAAGATGAGCGGCGATGCCCTGGAGCATATGCTGAACCGGTTAAAGCAGCTGGAGACCGAGCTGCCGGGCGCGTTTCGGCGCGGGGACGCGGTTGTGTATATCGGTTGAGGAGCGGCTTTTCGGTCCAACTGAGCGGAAGCGGAGAAAAGCTGCGATTCTGCAGCATTTCGGCGCAGTATGCCCGTGTGAGACTTGAAAAGCTGCTGCGGTGCAGCTTTTCGGTCTGGGTTAGCGAATGAAAGGGAGAAAAGCTGCGATTCTGCAGCTTTTTGGCGCAGTATGCCCGTGTGAGGTCTGAAAAGTTGCCGTGGTGCAGCTTTTCGGTCTGGGTTAGCGAAAGAAAGGGAGGAAAGCTGCGATTCTGCAGCTTTTTGGCGCAGTTTGCCCGTGTGAGGTTTGAAAAGCTGCCGTGGTGCAGCTTTTCGGCCCAAGTAACTAACAGGTTAGAGTTTAGCGGTTTCACTGCCCAAGCAGCCAATTCTTATTTTAGAAGCATCAAAGCAAGCGGCTTTTCGGCAGCCTGACAGCCTGACTCATCGAGTCGGGCTGTTTTTGCGTTGCTGATGTGCGTAGCGCAGCTTGCGATGGGCTAGGAAATGATTTTAGTATAGCCGGTGCTCCTGGCCGTAAAGCCGAGCCGCTGGGAGAAGAGATGAGCGGCCTCCCGCTCGGATCGATTGCCGCTATTGAGCGACATGGAGCCGGCACCTTGCTGCTTGGCCCAGTTCTCTGCCGCTGCGATCAACATTCTTCCAATGCCTTGTCCTCTACATTCGCCGCGCACGACTAGGGCAATGATACGCACATGGATGCCTGACTTCTCGTACATGTACGTCTTGTGCAAGCCGATTAAACGGACTGCTTGGTCGTTCACTCCGGCGATCAAGGTGCAATAGCCAGCATCGGACGCGATGAAGCCGAAGCGTGCTGCCATCTCCCCTTTGCTTGTCGGATAACCCAATTCGCCAAGCAACTGGACCACGTCCCCAATGTCCTCCATCGTGCAGTTCCTAATAACGGCCTCCATTGTGAATCCTCTATTCTGCCGGTCCCGGCGAACATATTGGACAGCGTTTTCCACATCCCGTACCGGCTTGTGCATCGGAATCTTGAATATCCATATCGGTTTTTTCTATTATACATCACCCGGCGTATCATCTATATTGTTAATAACATACTTTTCACATGGGAATTGTAAGTAATAAAACTGGAATCCGCGAATCGATAGAATCGGCCTATTGGCCTCGAAGAAAGGTGGAAGAAAGCCATGGGCGCTTTAAATGAGTATCTGCGGCAAAAACGAATCGCGTTGTTTGCCCGCCGGGAGAAAGCGGAATCGCATCCCGAACAGGCGAGCGCAAAGCTGCGAGCCGAGGCTAGAGTGGCGGGACGCAGCGGCATCCGGGAAATCCGCATTCGGGAATTTCAGGTCATCAGCGACAGCCCGCCGGATTTCGCCGGCTACGACCTCGGTCCTTCGTCCCCGGAGCTTCAGCTCGGCGTGCTCGGCAGCTGTTTGACGCATATCGCGCTGATCCAAGCTGCCGAGCTCCAGGTCTCGCTTCATGCCATTGAAGTGGAGGTGGAGGGGGAAATGCATCCGCTTGCCGGCCGTCCCGGCTACGAGGAGATCCCCGTCTATCCCCATAACCTGCGCTATAAGCTGGTGGTCGAGTCCGATGAGGCCGAGGAAACGCTGCAGGCGCTGCATGAAGCGATCGAACGGGTCTGTCCGATTTTCAATCTACTTCGCCAGCCTCAGAGCATCGAAGGACAACTGGTCATCTATCGTCCCGAGGCATCGAATGCGTAATGTATCGAACGGCAGTGGACGACATCCTGCCTATGAACAGGGGATGTGAACGTTGCCAGACCGGAAGCCAATCTGTATATCCTATGGCTCGGGTTATTCTTGAATTTCGTGGCTTATACGCTGTCGGTTCCGCGGGAACTTAAGTCTGCCGATTCCGATCACCCGCCATGCAGCGACAGTGCCGAATCGTTAATGGCTGCAGGCACGGCGGTGGAGATAGAAGGAGAAGGATTGGGAAAAAGCAGGGAAGAACGTAGGGCAAAAGAAAGGAAAAAAAAGGGGGAAGAATAGGGGGAAATAGGGGAAAGAATAGGGGAAGGAATAGGGTAGGAATGGGAGGAAGGGATAGGAATAGGCATAGGAGTAGGAGTAGAAAGAAAATAGAGAGAATAGAAGAGCAGAAGAGCAGAAGAGCAGAAGAGCAGAAGAGCAGAAGAGTAGAAGGCATTTCAATCCTGATCGGATGCCTCGCGTTAAGGAATAGAAGCTTTTGAAATGCCGACAGTACCAAAAATCGCGGAACGCCGTTGGCCGCTTATTGCCGATCCAAGCTGTAGGGGCACGCATGCGGCCATAAACCAGAACGCCGTGCGCCTAACGATTGTACGGAAGCTTAATCGGCTCAAATAGCACATTTCCCATCGCTAACGGTTGTCAGGAGACTTATTATGCGATATTCCTATGCAAATCAGCGTCTAAACGCTCAATAACGTCCGTCACAACCGTTAGCATTGATTTAGCCGTGATTTTGAAGGATTAGCATCGCTGACAACCGTTAGGGTGCGTCGATTGCCCGAATCCACGCCCAACGATAGACAGCTTCCGTCTTTGGCCGAATTCCCTAACCATGCAGCGGCTTATCTGCCTCTTAAAAAGGGTTCCTCACCTTAAGGAAGGTTCCCCACCCTAAAGAAGGTTCCCTATCGAAAAGAGTTTCTCTCTTTAAAGAGATTTCTCTGCATGCCGAAGAGGCGTCCGATTCCGATCGGATGCCTCTTCTTTCGCATGTCTTCCTGTAAGCCGGCTCGTGGCGCGCCGAAACTCGCTGCCTACTGGAAGCTTTTATATAATTAACAGACAGCTTTCTACAAATTTCGCTTGAATATCCCTCACTTTATAGCATAATGAAATCACAACCTCCTCTCCAAGACGAAGCGCCCTACTAACCGAATAGGAGACCTTCCCTATGACATGGCTGACCGCAAACGTGCTGGATCCCATTCGCTCCCGTTTGTTTTACAAGATGCTCATCATCTACTCCCTCCTGACGTTAATTCCGCTCATCATCGTGAGCTCGACCTTCTATATCCGATCCAGTCTCGTCATCGAGAAGAAAGCCGCCGAAGAGGCGCAGCAGCGGCTGTCCGGCACCGCCGACAAGTTCGACGAGGTGCTCTACGCGGTGAAGAGCCAGATGACGCCGATCAGCGAAAACATGTTCCTGCAGTCCCTGCTCCGCGCTTCGAACCAGGGGCGCAAGGACGAGGGCTTGAACGCCTCCGTCAACGTCATGCTCCAGTCCGAGCTCGCGACCGCCAAGCTGAAGATCGGCCCGTTCGTCAGCGGGATCTATCTGCTGGACGAGGATGGCCTGGTCTATAGTACCGACTCTCGAAAGCGCTTGCTTTATCCGGACGCGTTCCGGGAAATGCCATTGGAGTTCGACAGGATGCCGGAATGGGCGTTCTTCAACGACGACCGGCGCATCGCGTGCGTGGTGAAGATATTCGAAGAGGGCCAGCGGCCTTCGCAGGATTCCGAGACCGGGCGTCTAATCGTCACGCTGGACACCGCGTCGCTGCAATCCATGTTTGCCGCGTTTAAGCCGAACATGTTCTATATTACCAATTCCGACAATCAGATCATGAGCGCCTCCGACGTCGGCAAGATCGGGCATCTGCTCGATATCCGGGACTCCGTGAAGGAGATCGTCATCCGGCAAAAATCCCGCTACTCGGAGTTCCGGTACGTCCTGCTGGCGAGCCCGGGTACCGGCGGCCTTGTGAAGCAGCAGGCCTTGTTCACCGTCGGGGTGACGCTGGCGGCATGGGTGGCCATCACGATCGTCACCTACGTGATTCTCCGCCGGATCACGATTCCGATTCAGCGGCTGACCCGCCTCATGCGCGCGGCGGAGCGGGAAGAGTACCAGCCGATTACCGGCATTACGACCAATGACGAAATCGCCATGCTGTGCAACGGCTTCAACAGTCTCGTCGAGCGGACGAGCCATCTCATCGAGACCAACTACAAGAACGAACTGCTCGTCCGCGAGGCGGAGCTGAAGGCGATTCGGATGTACATCAACCCGCATTTTCTCTATAACACGATGGAGTACATCAGCATTATGTCGCACTCGCCGGAGAAGGCCAAGCATATTCCGCAAATGATTCATCATTTGTCCGGAATCTTCAGGTTCTCGATTACGCCGGGCAATGCCTTCGTCGAGCTCGGCACGGAGATGGAGTTCGTCCGCAAGTATCTGGAGATTCATCGCTTTCGCTACGGCGACCGCTTGTCCTATTCGATCGACCTGCCCGATATGTATCACAAGATCGCCATTCCGAAGCTGCTACTTCAGCCGGTCGTGGAGAATGCGGTCGTGCACGGCATCGACCGTCTCCCGGAGGGCGGGACGATCGCCATTACCGTCAAGGAAGTGCAATACGAGCTAGTCATCGAAATCGAGAACAGCTCGTCGGACGAAGAAGCCGACGGGGAGAACGGGAATCTCGCCCTGCGGCGCTCCAGGGGGCTTGGTTCCGGTCTGGAGAACGTCAATGCAAGACTGCGGCTGCACTACGGCAATACCTACGGCGCGAGCCTGCTTCGCCAAGAGGGGACGACGCTGCTCCGGGTCGTCATGCCCATACAGATGCTGCAAGACAACGAGGGGAGCTGACCGCATGCGCATCATGATTGTAGACGATGAACGCGAGATCGTAACGTTTCTGGCCTCCATGGCCGGCTGGAAGGAAATCGGCTGCGAGGTTGCCTGGACGGCGTCCAACGGGCAGGAAGCGCTGGAGCAGCTGCCGGCATCCGGGCCGCTGCCCGATGTCGTCATTACGGATATTCGCATGCCGGTCATGGACGGCATTACTTTTGCCGAGGAACTGCGCGTGCGGTACCCGGCGATTCCGATCGTTTTCCTGACGGCTTATCACGAATTCGATTATGCGCGCAAGGCGATCAAGCTCGGCGTGGCGGATTTCGTGACCAAGCCCTTCCTGCCGGAGGAGCTGATCCGCACGGTGGCCTCGCTGCGTTCCCAGGAGCCGCTGCTCGCGGACTGGCAGGAGCATAATCGGTTCTTCGAGCTGCTGGCGGGAGAGTATGGCGATGATTACAAGCGGCACTGGCTGGCGGAGAACGGGCTTCCGGATAGCGGATTCCTGCTGCTGTACGCCGAGCTGGACGCGCCGCGCGACGACGAAGGCGAGCATTTTCCGTTCGCGGCGGCGCATTTGCGCGGACAGCTGGCGCAAGCGGCCGGCACCGCGGGATTGAAAGGCTGGACGTCCTCCTCGGCAAGCGGCATCTACGTGTGCCTGCCGCTTACGGGAGAGCAGGGCGAGCGGGATCGGCTGATGGCGTTCGCCAACGAGATCGCCGCGGGCGGCGACACGACGCGCGGAATGTCGCTGTCCGTCGGCATCAGCCAGTCGTTCCAGACCTACTGCCAGCTGCCGGAGGCCTTGCGCCAGGTGAAGAAATGCATGGAATACCGGATGCTGCTCGGCAAGAATTCCGTCATTGCCTTCGATGCGATGGAGTCGTTCTTGACCGAGAAGGAGCAGGAGACGGGCGCTTCGCTCGGCCGGATCGCGGACGCGCTGCGCGGCGGCGACGCCGAGGAGATTCGCGCGCTGCTCAAGGACTCGTACCGCAGCATGCTCTCCGTCGGCGCGAGCAAGAAGGACATGCAGCATTACGCGCTACAGCTGATCGAGAAGGCGGAAGCGGCGCTGGCGGACTTCGGCCTTAAGCCTTCGCACGGCATGTCCGTCGATATTCGCGGGAAGCTGATCCGCGCCGTGCTGCTCACGGACATCATGAAGGAGCTGGAGAAGCAGCTGCTAGCCTATCAGGAGCTGATGCGCGCGGAGCTGGCGGATTCGCCGCTCAAGGTGATATCCGGCGTCCGTCAGCTCATCCGGGAGCAGTACATGGAGGAGTTGACGCTGCAGTCGGTTGCCCAGAAGCTGAACGTCAACTATTCCTATCTCAGCCGGTTGATCAAGAAAGAGACGGGCACGAATTTCACCGACCTGCTGTGGGACTTCCGAATCGAAGCGGCCAAGAACAAGCTGCTGCGCGAGGACATGAAATCCTACGAGGTCGCGTATGCCGTCGGCTTCAAGGATACGGCGCATTTCAGCTTCATGTTCAAGAAGAAGGTCGGCCAGTCGCCGAGCGCTTATCGGGCGCAAGTCCGGGGCGGGCAAGGGGCGCAGGAGGAATCGTAGGCTGCTGCCGGTTTTTAACCGCAGGTTTCTCTCTTCGTTTCTGGTTCAATTTAACGTTACATATTAACAGTGGCGGATACATCGGCAAGAGGCGGAGGCAGCCGATCGTTCAACGTAAGCATGGGCAAACTCCTAATGCCTAAAGGTTGTCAGCGGTGCTAATTCCCCAAAAACACGGCTAAAAAAAACCTAACGCTTCTGACAGACCTTATTTGGCGTATAGAGGCTGATTGCACGACAAAATCGCACAATAAGCCTCCTGGCAAGCGTTAGCTGCAGGGTGCTTAGGTTGAGGGTGAATTCGCAAGCAGGCATACAATGCCTCGCATCGGCGATCTGAATCGGTCAATCGAGTTTCGCGAATTTTGATGTGCTCGACATTCTGAACGCGGGCTGCTCAACGTCCTTGCTTATCTACGAAAGCTTCGTATAGCCGTCGTTCTGAATAATCGATTTGATTCGAAAGTCCATCCGGAGCTTCGGAAGATACGATTCCCGCCAGACGCGCAATTGCGTTCTCGGGATCTTGTTGCGGAAATATTGTCCGAGTCCAAGGATGTCGGCTTCTCGCGTCTGCGATTTGCGCAGCATGCCGCTGAACCGCTTCATGAGAATCTTCTCCAATTCTTGGTTGATCGATTGCGAGGTTACGGACCCTTTCGTTTCCACGATCGATACCTTCACCGTAATCTGAACATAGAGATACGGCGTGCCCTGAACGATTTTGCTGCGGTGGCGCATGGAGCTCCGCAGGATCATCACGCTGGCTTTGTCCATGACTTCGATTTTCCCCTGCGCGCTATGGCCGTTGAACGAATTGAAGAGCAGCGTTTCCTCCGGCGTGATTTGGTCCACCATCCTGCCGTTCTTAATGATGGCGGAGCCCAGGTAATCAATCGTTCCGTTGCGCCCGGATTTGATGATGGGAATCGCGACGTCGCGCGTGTAGGAATGGATGCTTCGGTACACTTCCCAGATGCGCGTCAAGGACATTTGGGGATTCCATCCCGCGTTCTTCTCGAAGCAGTCGTAGAGCGTCGTCCCCCGGGGCGTCATGGACTTTTTGACATAGTCGAAAAAAGGATCCAGTTTCTCGTCGCATATGGCGACGATCGTCTTCGGCGAAATATCGCGGGACCGCATAAAGCTGGCGATACTGTCCGTGAGGCCTTGTTGGGCGTATCCCTTCTCGACCAGGATGACTTTCAAATGCAGCAGATCGACGCTGCTCTCCATGCGCTCGCTGATTTTATCCACGGCTTGGTTGATGGTTCTGCCCTTCTGCTTCAAGATTCGGAGGTTGACTCCCTTCGAGCTGGTCTCGGGGATCTGCAACACGACCTCGTACTTGTCTTTGGACAAGGACACGCCCATCACGACGGGCAAGGAGCGATGATCGATGTCCCGATTATCCCAACATCCCCCTAGCAAAGCCGCTATTCCAACCGCGATTGCGATACCGACTGCGCGCATCCACGTATGCTTCATGAGCGTACCATCCTTTTCTTGCTGCGGCTTGCCAAGAAATAAGTCGAGAGCGGTATGGCCGCCATGATGTAGAACCTTAAGTAGGTATTCCACCAAAACAACTTCACGATATCCGTCCAGCTCGGAATCGCCAAGCAGACGACATACACGAGCACCGGTATCGACACTAGCAAGTAGCGCGGCTTGAGGGCGGGGATGCCGGCATGCACGATGCGCATCGTCGACCACAACGACAGGGACAAGAAGAGCATCAGGAACGAAATCAGGCTGAGGAGCAGGAAAACCGTGATGCGTTCGAACATCAGCCACGTGATCGAGATCGTGTCGAGCGAGACGATGAACGGAAAGTTGAACGTAGAAGCCGTCGACTGCCCGAACGTCAGCAGCGGGATGTACACCGAGAAAATAAAGAAGGGCAGCAGCGCGATGGCGGCCAGGATGACGTAACGCTTCCGAAAGGCGACATGGGGCTGGATAAAGCCAAGAAACAGAAATCCTCCCGCGAACACGAAGAAGCTCTCCAGGTAGCTCGGCTCGGTCAAGAAAGATGCTTTGCCGATCATCGGGAAAACGTACCGCCAGTCTATATTCTGGAAGGAAAACGAGAAGAAGAACAAGATGATGGGCACGTTCATCATCCCGATGAGCACGCCGGTACGGAAGATGGAGGTGATGCCTTTCAGCGCGAAGTAGGTCGGAATCAACAGGAACGTCAGCATGACGGCCCACAGCGGCGTGCTCGACAGCATGACGATCGTCATGATCTCCGCGGAGCATCGAACGACGGTGATGCAGGCCATGAAGAAATATACGGCGAGCGGCAGCAGGAACAGAACCGCATAGCCTTTGCCGGCTTTCATATACAGGGCGATAATGTCGTTGTTTCCCCAGTTGAAGAGCCCCTTGAGATAGAGGGAGAGCGCGGCAAGGTGCAGGGCAAAGCCCAAGACGATGGGAATCCAATGACCGTCCTGCGTGCTGGCGATTATATCCCCCGGGTACATGAAGAAGATCAGACCGAGATGGACGATGAAATACATCAGCGCGACCTGCCATGATTTATCCACGGTTGGCCTCGCTCTTCGCGTTCGGGAAGCCGACGAAAGGAATGCCGTAGGCTGTCAAGCTTCCCAAATAACCGCAGATGAGCAGCATTCCTTCCAAGATGCCAAGCACGCCGAACATGGAAGCCAAGACGACGACCACGTATTTCGAGATCCGAAGCGCTAGCGACTGCTGCAGGCCGATGATGGTCGAGTTCGCGATTGTGGTGGCCGCCAAAATAATGATGAGCAGATTGCTCACCAGCTTCGCTTGCACGGCGGCTTGTCCCAGAATGATGCCGCCGACCATGGTGATCGTCGGACCGATCGTCTTGGGCAGCCTGAAGCTGGCCTCGATCGTCAGCTCGATCACGACGAACATGAAGATGATCTCGATGATGGCGGGATACGGGACTCCCGCGCGGGTCTGGGCGATGGATAACGCCATTTCGATCCGCAGAACCTCGGGATTGACCGAAACAAGGGCGACATATAGTCCCGGCAGGATCAAAGTTGCCAGCGCGCCGAGGACGCGAACGGTACGTAAGAACAGCATCAACGGAAGCGGGAAATTCCGGTCGCTGTCCAGGCAAAAGGCATCCCACAGCATGCCGGGAGTGACTAACGCGAGCGGAAGCCGGTCGACGAACAGCAGCACGCGTCCTTTGCGCAGCGAATGGGCGGCTTCTTGCGGCAGCTCCGTTTGGTTGAATTTCGAGACCATGCTCCAAGTAGGGAAGCCGAGGATTTCTTTCGAGAACTGCTGCAGATTCTCGATGGTTTTGTTCTTGTTTTGCGCGAATTGGCGTTCTATTCTTCGAATAAAGTCCATATCGGCACGGCCTTCGTAATAGACGAGCGCGACATCCTTGGCTTCCTCCGTTCCGATGGTATGCGTATGCACCCGCAAATGGTCGGACTGAAGCTGCTTGCGTACCAAGCCGACGTTGGTTGCGATATCCTCGGTGAACGCGGACTGGGAGCCTTGCATGACATTCTCGTTAATCGGCGTTTCTATGGATCGGTTAAGCGCCCTTGGGATAGGGTCCATGATGACGAAGGAATCGTCGGCCTCGAAATAAATGAATAGCTTTCCGTTGAGAATGCTGCCATAGATCTCATGGGCGCCGACTGCCTCGTCGGCTTCCCCGAGGACTTTTTTGAATGCATCGAGCGTGATATGGGATTCTATGGCGGCGGCATGATACGTTTGCAAGCTGAGCTTCATAGGCACGACATCGATTAGAGATTTCAGCCCCAAGAGGACGACCGGCGTGCCAAGGAACGAATCTTGAAGCATGAAGAAATCATCATTTTCCGAAAATTGATCCCGGAGCTTCTGAATCTGCTGGTTCATTGCGGTTCATCCTCTGCATCATCATTGATATGAGGAGTATGTCCCGGAATGAAGGGGATATACCAAATTTAGGTGAAGTAAAGCGGTGCGGAGGGCTTCCTAGACACCGTATTTCGCGGCCATGGCACGTATGTGTTTCTTCAACTCCTCGATGAATTCCGGCGGTTCGGCTGCCGTTACCTGACTGCCATAGCTAAGCACCGTCTGGGTGGCGCGGGCCGTAGAAGAATAGTTGGCATGGACCGTCAATGTTCCATCCTCGTTGTCATGAATCTGGTCGAAACCGAATTCATCCAGTACGCGCGTCCTCGCGGAGGGATGAAAATGCAGCAGCACCTTCACTTTGGAAAAGTCCGCCCGGCTCATGAACTGCTTCTCGATGTCCTGAAGCGAGTAATTTCGCCGGACGAATGTCTCCGGCAGCACCTGAAGGCGGAGGATGCGGGATAACCGGAAGTTGCGCAGCTCGGACCGCAGCAGGCAGTAGCCGTAGAAGTACCAGACATACCCTTTCAAATAGAGCCCCATCGGTTCTACCGTGCGTTCGGATTCTTGACCGTTATTGTTCAAGTAGGCAAACTGCACCAACTGCAGGTTTTTGATAGCCTCATGCAAAGGGGCGAATTTTTCCTTATCGTTCGGCGTCGGCTTGAAGTCGAGATCGATCTTGGATCTTTCGGTCGGAGCGGACCCAGCCATGCCCGGAATCATCGCCCCGATTTTGTCGAGCAGCTCATGATCCTCCTCGCTGTCCGTCGCGGTTCGAATACCGCGAAGGGCCGTATAGATCGACGCGAAGTCGTCGAGCGTCAGCACTTGCTTGTCGATTCGGTAGCTGGACATGATTTCATAGCCCCCATCCGCACCGGGATAGGACACGATCGGGATGCCCGATTGGTTGATGGCGTCCATATCCCGGTAGATCGTTCGCAGAGACACTTCGAAACGCTCGGCCAAAGCCGTTGCGCTCACGCGAGGTTGATTAAGCAAGGTCATCGTAATCGCCAACAAACGGTCCAATTTCAAGATGGAATCCTCCTTGGTGTAACGGTCGGGCGCATGCCGATTCGCCCGGATCACTACTACCAAGATTCTACGCTTGGATGGGAATGCCCTTTAGAAGCAGAACGGTTTTCGAGAGGCCGATATGGAAAAAAGGCCGGCGAAGCGGCCTGTACAGCGAGCGGTAACGACTATCGGAAGCGGCGGAAGAAGCTTTGAAGCTCGGAGGCCAGAAGCCGAGGCTCGTCGTAGGCTGCAAAATGCGTGCCGCGCTCGAACTCCGACCATTGAACGATATTCGAGTTGTCCCGTCTGGCAAAGAGGCCGATCGACTTGAAATCGTTGCCGAATACGGCGATTCCGGTTGGCGAGGCATTCACTTCCCGGGCAGAAGGGCTTGGCAGATGCGCGTTCTCGTAGTACAGGCGCGCGGCCGATTCCATTGTATTCGTGAGCCAATAAATCATCGTATTCGTAAGCAGCGAATCGCGATCGATGAAGTCGATATGGTCTCCGAAACCGTTAAACAGTTCGGCGATCCAAGCCAGTTGGCCGACCGGCGAGTCCGCGAGACCGTAAGACAACGTCTGCGGCCGAGTCGATTGAATGGCGTTGAAGCCGGCGCGCTCATGGAAGTTCGCGAGGAACTGCAGCCTTTTGCCGTCTTCCTCGGTTAGGTTCGCCATCTCCGCCGGATCGCCGGAAGGGAAGGAGAAGAGCTGAAGCACGTGAATCGCGAGCAGTCCCTGCGGCTTGATCAAGCCCAGTTCTCTGGAGACGAGCGCGCCGAGATCGCTGCCGTGCGAGCCATACGCGTCATACCCCAGGCGGCCCATGAGTTCATTCCAAGCTTGCGCAATGCGGGTGATGTTCCAGCCTTCCTCCAGGCTCGAGCCCGAGAATCCGTAGCCGGGTACGGACGGAATGACGAGATGGAAGGCATCGGCCGGGTCTCCGCCGTAGGCGCGCGGGTTGGTTAGCGGACCGATGACGTCGAGGAACTCGGCGATCGAGCTCGGGAATCCATGCGTCAGGATGAGCGGTACGGCATTCGGCTCGGGGGAGGTAACGTGCATGAAATGAATGTCGGCCCCGTCGATGTTCGTGACGTATTGCGGATATTCGTTCAAGCGCGCCTCGAACTTGCGCCAGTCGTAGCTGTCGTGCCAATAGCCGACGAGATCCTTCAGATATGCCTTGGCTACGCCGTATTTCCAGTCCGAGCCTTGTGCGCCGTTGAGCCATCGCGTATTCGCCAAGCGCTGCTTCAGATCGTCCAATTCCGCTTGGGCGATTTGAATGCGGAAGGGGCGGATCTCGGAACCGGAAAGGGGTGTTTGGCTGGATTGCGCTGCTTGGTTGGCTTGATGGGCTTGGTTTGTCGTCGTCATTAGAATAGCCTCCTCGAATTTGGGGTTTGCCGTGTTACGCCGTGCTTGCTGAACTTTTTTGTATTCCGCTGTGTTCTCTTGCTTACATAGATAAGTGTATACCTTTGACCCTGACAGCCTTATGTCAGGGTTTTTCGCTGCTGCAAAATAATTTCGGATTTATTGCAGGCTGGTCATTCCGCGCGGGGCAAACGGCTGGGGGTCGCGGAGGTTTGTTGTGCCTGGAAAGTTGCATGAAAGGCATAAATTAGGGGTCACGGAGGCCCGTTGGGCTCGAAAAGTTGCACAAAAAGCATAAATTAGGGGTCACGGAGGCCCGCGAGGCCTGAAAAGTTGCACAAAAGGCATAAATTAGGGGTTGCGGAGGCCCGTTAGGCTTGAAAAGTTGCACAAAAGGCATAAATTAGGGGTCACGGAGGCCTGCGAGGCCTGAAAAGTTGCACAAAAGGCACAAATTAGGGGGACGAGTGGTCAGCTAAGCGGAGCGGCACTCGGCATTGGTGGCCCAAGTGGATAATAGTAGCCGCATTCCCAACTCTCGCACATGATGAAGCGGCTTTTGGACATAATACGATCAAAGTTTACCAATGCGCGTAGAAATCGGAAACAGAGGTGTCTCCCTTGATCCAGTTCAACAACGTCGTGAAAACCTACAAGGACGGCGCTCCGGCGCTGAAAGGAATCAATCTCGAAATCAAGGCGGGCGAGCTGGTCACGCTGATCGGCCCGAGCGGCTGCGGCAAGACGACCACCATGAAGATGATCAACCGTCTGGTCGAGCCGACCTCCGGCACGATCTTGGTCGACGGGCAGGACATCTCGAAGATCAATCCGATCGAGCTTCGGCGAAATATCGGGTATGTCATCCAGCATATCGGCCTCTTCCCGCATATGAAGATCAAGGACAACGTGGAGATCGTGCCGAGATTGAAGAAGATGGACAAGGCCGTCTACGAGCGAAGAACCGACGAGCTGATGGATATGGTCGGGCTCGATCCGACCCAGTACAAGAATCGGTATCCGGCGGAGCTTAGCGGCGGCCAGCAGCAGCGGATCGGCGTCATCCGCGCGATGGCGGCGGAGCCGTCCATCATCTTGATGGACGAGCCGTTCAGCGCGCTCGATCCCATCAGCCGGGAGCAGCTGCAGGATGAACTGATCCGCCTGCAGGAGGAAGTGAGGAAGACGATCGTCTTCGTGTCCCACGACATGGACGAGGCGTTGAAAATCGCCGACCGCATCGTCCTCATGCAGGGCGGAGAAATTGTCCAAGCGGATACGCCGGAGCATATCATCCGGCGGCCGAAGAACGATTTCGTGCGGACCTTTATCGGCGAAGAACGCTTGAACCATTCCGAGAAGCTGGTCGTCGAGGACGTCATGCTGCAAAGTCCCGTAACCGTCCACCTGACAAGGGGGTTGGCTTACGGAGCGATGTTGATGAGGCAGCACCGCGTGAACGGGCTGCTTGTCATCGACAAGAATCGGATTTTGAAAGGCTTCGTCACGAAAGACATGCTCGAAGCGCAGTTTCGACAGGAGGATCTCACGCTGCAGGATATCATGAGAACCGATATACCGTCCGTAACGGTCGGAACAGGCGTCGCCGAAGCGGTGGAGATCATGAAGGAACATGGGGTACACAACCTGCCCGTCATTAAGCAAGGCGGACAGTTGGCGGGTCTGGTTACGAATTCAAGCTTAATTGACGCGTTATTGAAACAGCTCTGATGCGGAGGCAGCCATGAATCTCTGGGACGTGTTTGTAAACCGAAAAGAAGACATCCTTCGTGCCACGTTGGAACATATCCAAATCTCGCTCATCGCGCTTGCCATCGCGATCGTCATCTCGATCCCGCTCGGCCTGCTGCTGACGCGGTTTCCTAGGCTGGCTTCGCCCGTCATCGGAATCGCCTCTTTATTCCAGACCATTCCCAGCCTGGCTTTGCTCGGCTTCATGATTCCCATACTCGGAATCGGCTTCGCCCCGGCCATCGTGGCTTTGACGGTCTATGCGCTTCTGCCGATCCTGCGGAACACGTATACGGGCATCATGAACGTCGAGAAGCCGATCAAGGAAGCCGGCATCGGCATGGGCATGACGAGCATGCAGGTCATGTGGAAGGTGGAGCTTCCGCTGGCGCTGAACGTCATCATGGCGGGCATCCGCACGGCCACGGTCATGATCATCGGAGTCGCCACGCTCGCTTCGCTCATCGGAGCGGGAGGCCTCGGGGATTTGATATTCCGGGGCATATCCACCGTCAATACGGATCTGATCTTGGCCGGCACGATTCCGGCGGCGCTGATGGCCTTGTTGTTCGATTACTTGATCGGACGGATGGAGAGGGCGATCACGCCTCGCGGGCTGCGGACCCAATCGCGGAAGCCGAAGCTGATGCGAGGCGTGGAAATCGCGCTTGGCGTGCTGCTGATCGCGGCGCTGGCGGCAGGTCTGATAACGCGCATGGGGCAGTCCGGCGGCGCCAACACCGTAATCGTGGGCGGCAAGAACTTCACGGAACAGGATATTCTGGTCCATATGATGGCTTCGCTGATCGAAGAGAAGACCGATCTGAAGGTCGTTCGCAAAACCTATCTCGGCGGCTCGGAGGTTACGCACAGCGCGCTCGTCGGAGGCAACATCGACCTGTATCCGGAATACACCGGAACCGGGTTGACGGCGGTGCTGAAGGAACAGCCGGTCGGCGGCGATCCGGAGATCACCTACCGGAAAGTGAAGAAAGCCTACGAGGCGCAATTCAAGGTGACGTGGCTGAAGCCGCTCGGCTTCAATAATACGTATACGCTCGCGATGAGCAGCGCCCAGGCGGAGAAGCTCGGCATCACGACATTCTCGGAACTGTCGCGGCAGGCTCCGAACTTGGTTCTCGGTGCGACGCATGAATTTCTGGAAAGGCCCGACGGATATAAAGGCCTGCAGGCAGCCTACGCAATGAAGTTCAAGGAGACGAAGGGGCTGGATCCGGGGATCACCTATGCAGCCGTCAGAGACGGCAAGGTCGACGTGAACGACGCGTTCTCCACGGACGGACGCATCCCGGCGTTTAAGCTGAAGGTCCTGAAGGACGACAAGCGGTATTTTCCTCCCTACTACGCCGTTCCGATCATTCGCATGGATACGTTGAAGGCTCACCCGGAGCTGGAGCAGACGCTTAATGCGCTTGCGGGCAAACTCGACGAGAAGACCATGTCCGAGTTGAATGCCGAGGTGGATCTGAACGGACGCCAGGCGCGCGACGTGGCGGAGGATTGGTTGAAGTCCGCGGGGTTGCTGCAGTGATTGGCCTGGGCCAAAACCTCACCATCGGAAAAAGCCGCGCAGCTGCGCGGCTTTTTCTATCTAAAGCTTGTCAGAGCTATTAGCGTTTGTTAGAGCTTGCTAGAGCTATCTAGAGCGTGTTGAAGCTTGTGGGAGCTGTTTCCATACAGTCCTACAACAACGTCCAAACTCCTTCCCGCCAGCCCCGATCAAATGAACTGCACGCTCCTCCGACCGGCTGCCTGCAGCTCCTGGATCCCTTCGGCGATCAGCCTGATCCCCCTGTCGATCTGCTCCTCCGGGACCTGCGAGATGCTGAGCCGGATCACCGTGTTCCTGCGAAAATCCGGCAGGTACATGCCTGAAGCTTCGTGCAGGAGCACGCCTTTCGCCTCCATATGCTTGCTCAGCTGCACGCCCGTCAGCGGGGAAGGCAGCTCCAAGAACGCATAGAAGCCGGACCGCGGCTCGGTATAGGCGGTCCCTGCGGGCAGATACCGTCCGCAGGCGTCCTTCAGCCTCTCTGCCTTGCTGCGATAGATGGCCTGCATCTGTTGCAGATGGGCGCCGAACATCCCGTTCTCGAGATAGATTTCCAGCGCGCCCTGCATTAACACCGGCGTATGCACGTCGGCGGCGAATTTGGCGCGAAGAAACGATTCATGCAGCGCGGGAGGGAGCACGGCGAGCCCCAGCCGCAGTCCCGGCAGCATGACTTTCGAGAAGCTCTTCGTATAGATGACTCTCCCGGACGGATCGTAGGCAAACATCGGATCCTGCTTGCCGGCATGGTCGAGATCGCCCAAATAATCATCTTCGATAATGTAGACATCGTACTGCCGGGCCAACGCCACGATTCGTTTCTTCTCCTCGTTGGTGTAGCTGTACCCGGTCGGATTGTGGAATCTGGACACCGTATAGAACAGCTTGATCTCCCCGGTCCGAAACAAGCGCTCCAGATGCTCCATATTCAAACCGTCCCGCGTAATCTCGATCCCTTCGACGCACGCCCCCTGCTGCCTTAACGATTCCAGCATGGAAGGATGGGTGGGCTGCTCCACGACCAGCTTGCTTCGGCCGTTGGGAAAAGGAAGGGTGATCAGCAGATGCAGCGCCTGCTGGGAGCCTGTCGCGACAAAGACGTTCTCCGGGACGGTGAACACCTGAACATCCCTCAACTGCCGCGCCAGTTGAACGCGCAGGGAATGCATGCCCTGCGTCTCCGAATAGCCGAATAGATCCTCCCGGTATCGCTCGATCGCCTGATTCATGGCGTGCTGGAACTCCCGATAAGGCATGGCCGCCCGGTCGGGCCCCGCGGAGAAGAAGTCGATGACCTCTTCGCCCCTGTCTCCCTTGCGGGATTTCTGCGGATCAACGACGAAGTAGCCGCTCCGCGGCACGGAATAAATCAGATGCTCCTGTTCGAGCTGCTGATACGCTTTAATAATCGTATTGGTACTGCAACGGAACGCCAGCGTCGAAGACCGGATGGACGGCATGCGGTCTCCTCTGCGCAGTTTGCCCTGCTCCATGTCCAGTTTGAAATGCAGCACGATTTCCTCATATCGATTCATCATTAGTGTCACCTCTCTCGGTCTGTATGGGTACAGGACGCGAAAAAGCGCCTGCAGGTTGCGGACAAGCCGGATTATACTGGGAAACATCAACAAGGAAAGGAGGACGGAATCGCTTTGTCCCGACCGCACGCCATTAAATTGATTACCCGGAAGGAGCTATCCCTATGATACAACCAATAGCTGCAACTTTATGGAAAATAGGACAGCGAGCGCTGCTGCTAATCGGCATCGTCCTCCTCGCAAGCGGAATGACTCCGCTGCAGGCGCAAGCCGGAGCGCCTCGTACGCATGTATGGAAAGCAGAAGCGCTGTTCAAAGGAATCCCAGGCACGATGATCATCAAGAATGCGAAGACCGGCGAACAATACGTCTATAACCCCAAACGAAGCATGGAGAGGTACACGCCGGAATCTTCCTTCAAAGTAGCCAATGCATTGATCGGACTGGAGGAAAAGGCGGTTGCCGACGAGTATGAGGTCAAACGCTGGGACGGCGTCGTTCGGCAATTCGACGTATGGAATCGGGATCATTCCCTGGCCTCCGCGATGCGGGCCTCGGCGATTTGGTACTACCAGGCGATGGCGAGGGACATCGGCAGCGAGAAGATGCAGCGGGATCTCGACCGTATCGGTTACGGGAATCGCGATATATCCGGCGGCATCGATACCTTTTGGCTGAACAGCAGTCTCGAAATCTCTGCTCAGGAGCAGATCGCCTTCATAGAGAAGCTCGTGAAAGAAACGCTGCCATTCAGCGAGCAGAATATGAAGACGGTCAAGCGGATCATGATCGACAACGACCAGGACGATTACACGATTCACGGCAAGACGGGAACGAGGCTGTCCGATATGGGACTCGGCTGGTACGTCGGGTACGTGGAGACGAAGAAGAACGTCTGGGAGTTCGCCACCAATATAGACGGCAGCGGGTCGACGGCGCGGAACATCACGCTGGAGGGTCTGGAGAGCCTGCATATCATCGACCCGCCGGACGCCGAGCCGGAGAAGTGAGCAGGCAGGTGAGCGCGTGGGGAAGAATGTTTATTCAAGAGCCGTCGGCATTGTCTTAGGGAGCTTAACCATCCTTGCCGCGTTAGGAAGCGGCTTTCTCTATCTGCTTGGCACTTCGGTAGGGAAAGCCCTTCAATCCGAGGCGGATACGTCGGCAGCGGATCGACGCACGCTGGTCGCGCTTGCCGGCCTTCTCGTTATCGGCGTACTGACCGGCACGGGTTCGCTGGGAATAAACACGCGGCTTGGGAAAGTCGTATACATGGGCTTCTGTTGGTTCGTCGGCATCGGTCTTCTGGCTGCCTTCGTTCTATCGATCGGTGCATTGGGCGACGGGTTGGAAGGCATGATTGGCGGAATGGGCATGCTGTATATCTTGTTGGGCTATCTAGTACACAAAGAGAAATGAAGCCGGCGAATCGTTCGACGCTTGCAGGTAACGCCACGGAGCTTTCCCTCCTGCCGGATGGTGACCCGTGGATCGGCCATGGAAGCGGACGAACCGATGATATATAATGGATCCATCTTCCAAAATGAGGTGAAACGGTTGTCAATCCGAGTCGTTCGAAGTAATTAGTTTCCGGGCTGGGCAAAACGCGTACCAGCTGCCAGGGGAGAGCTCTGCCCTTTGGTCACGGGAAACAAAACTTTGAACGGTGCCCGGGCGGATAACGATTTTCAAGCCAAGGACACTCGTATTGCGTGATTGTCATGCATGCCTGTACTTGGCTTTTTTAATCTCATTTTATAAATAGACGGAGGATGTACGTATGAACGGTTCGGAATACAAAGCTTTTTACGATCAAGTCGGGAAGCTGAACGGTTGGAACTTTAGTCAGGTGAAAGCAGCCTCCGAAGGGGCGAAATGGGACTTTTTCGACGAGGTGGCCAAACGATGCAAGAAGACCGATTTCCTGCTTGATATCGGAACGGGCGGAGGGGAAGCGCTGCTCGCGATCGCGGATGCCGCGCAGCTCCTTGTCGGGATCGATCAATCCGAAGGCATGATCCATACCGCTGCCAAGAACTTGGCGGACGCCAAGGCAACCAATGTCCGTTTCGTCCAAATGGAAGCCGAGCATATCACGTTCCCGCCTAACTTCTTCGACGTGGTATCCTGCCGGCACAGCGAGTTCTGCGCGCATGAGGTTGCGAAGGTATTGGCGCCGAGTGGGGTCTTCCTCACGCAGCAGGTAAGCGAAGCCGATAAATATAACCTCACGCAAGCGTTTGGTAGAGGACAGCGCTCTGTAATTCGCAGCGGGACGCTGAAGGAGAAGTATCTTCACGAGCTGGCGGAAGCGGGCTTTGCCGACATGCAATCCTATGAATATGACGCAGCGGAGTATTTCCGCACGTACGAGGATTTGCTCTTCCTGTTGAAGCACGCGCCTATTATTCCAAACTTCGGGCAATCGGATCAAGACTTCGCTATCCTTCGCGATTTCGTGGAAGTCAATCAATCGGCCAAAGGAATAAGGACGAATTCCGCACGCTTCATGATCGTGGCCAGAAAATAATGCGGCCTGGTCTCACGCCAAAGCGGCGGCTAAGGACGATCGTGATCTCGTCCATGGCCGCCGCTTTTTCAGTGCGTTTGCCGTCCGCTCGAGACTAGCCGTGGCTTAATTCGGCCAGATCGAGCTCGCGCACGCGCGCTTGATCCGCAATCATTTCGATTTCGACGATCTTGCCGTCCGCGATCTTGATCTCGAGCACGAAGAGCGTGCGTCCGCGGCTAGCGACGATAGCGCCGACGGCTCCGTTCACGAGCAGCGCCCGAGCGCCTTGGGCGCGCCCGAGGAAACCGCGAGCCACGTCATGCGCGCCCTGCACGAGCGGCCAAGCGGCAACAGGCGGAAATGCAGGATCCTGGCGGAGCACGACATCGGGGTCCAGTACCGCCAGCAGCTTCTCGAAATCCCCTGCGCGCGAAGCGGCCAGGAAGGCATCGACAAGCTCGCGTTTCCGTTTGAATGCCTCGGATTCCGCGGTCGTCTTCGCTCCCTGCACGCGGCGCCGCGCGCGGCTTGCCAGCTGTCTGGCGGCAGCCTCGTTACGTCCGACGATCGGAGCGATCTCCGCGAAAGACAAGGCGAAGATATCGTGCAGCACGAACGCGATCCGTTCGGCGGGATTCAAATTGCCGAGAACCATCAGCATCGCAAGCCCGACGGCGTCGGCCAGCAGCGCCTCATGCTCGGGATCGCTGCCGTCCTGGGGGCCGGTGACGGGCTCGGGAACGCTCGCAAGCGAAAGCTCTTCCCGCCGCGATTTGCGGGAACGCAGCATATCCAGGCACACCCTGGAGACGATCGTCGTGAGCCATCCGCCCATATTCTCGACCGCGTCGGTATCCGTGCGGCTCAGCCGGATCCAAGACTCCTGCACGGCGTCATCCGCTTCGCTCTGCGATCCGAGCATGCGGTAGGCGACCTTCTGCAGGTGACTCCGATGCGCCTCGAATGCGTCCGCCAAATAATCGTGTTCGTGCATATGCCATTCCTCCTA
This sequence comes from Paenibacillus sacheonensis, assembly GCF_009909195.1. Classification (GTDB taxonomy): domain Bacteria; phylum Bacillota; class Bacilli; order Paenibacillales; family Paenibacillaceae; genus Paenibacillus_Z; species Paenibacillus_Z sacheonensis. Next base: position 424,669 of record NZ_JAAAMU010000006.1, on the reverse strand, counting down.
CGATTCCTCTTCTACTTATCTGTCGGACGAAACGCTTCCGATGTGACGGAAATTCACGAAATCAACCGGACTGCAGCATGGTTCCCTTCGAAAAAAAGAATTCGCCAAGCCGGTCACGTTTCCTTGCCGGCATCCGACAACCTTAGTATCAAGGGAAATCGGCCGCTGCGGAAGCAGGCATAACGGCTGTCCCGACAACCTAAGGGAGGCATTCCAAATGCACGTACTTTCACTTGTTCTTCAAAGCTTACTGACCGCTTACTATCTCTTCTCGGGCGGCGCCAAGATCGCGGGGGCCAAATACTGGACGGATATTTTCACCAATCTCGGACTGCCGCAGCGGCTGCGAACGATCACGGGCCTCGTTCAATTAATCGGAGCCGCCTCGTTGATCATCGGATATTGGTATGAAGGAGCCATCGGGTGGGCCGGCATTTGGCTAGGAGTGACGATGCTGGGGGCATGCCTCGCGCATGTCAGAGTCAAGGATCCGGCCGGCAAAACGGCGCCGGCGCTCGTGTTCATGGCGTTAATTCTCGTACTCACCCTCGTGAATACGGACGGCATGCTGCATCCCTTCTCATAGGAACGCGGCATGCGGATGGTTCAATGATCTCCTGCTTGATAGACGGCTCTGGGCGCATTTGCCGCAACGGGGTCGTTTTCGTATTCAAGACCTTGCATTTGATGTCGAAAGAACGCCAATTCCCATGGACAACAGCCTCCGGCGCTGTGATATCATGGCCTTAAAGCGAGAATGAATAGACGCGCTGTCCGGTCTCTTACCCCGACCAGGAATTACTAGTTAACCATTGTGGGAAGCAAATCCAACATAGAAACAGTAAAATGCAGCTATCCTTTTGCAATTATGAAAGCGCTACACTTAGGGAGCAAGGTACAAGAGACGAAAAGAGGGTGTTGTGACAATGAAGCTTAAAGGATGGTCGGCGCTCGCGAGCGTGCTGCTGCTGACAACGGTTATGTCGGCCTGCGGCTCGAACAACAACGATGGGGGCAATTCGGCTGGCACGAACAACGGAGCGGCTAACAATGGCGCGGCAAATGCCGGCACGAACGATGGAGCGGCAACGAACGACGGAGCAGCGACGAACGACGGTGCGACGAACGCGCCGGCGGCGAACGACAAGGAATTCACGATCCGCGTCGGCGCATGGTTCCTTGATGAGCGTCCTTATATGGTGCAGTTCAAGAAGGACGTCGAAGAAGCGTACGCGAAGCTGTACCCGAAGGCGAAGATCCAATGGGATGTCGTACTCGGCGCGACGTATTTCGATAAATTGAAGGCGCAGTTCGCTTCGGGCTCCGCGCCGGACGTTATTTTCTACCAAGGCGCCGATATCGCGGCATCGGGCAACCTGGCGGATCTCTCCGGCGAGCCGTGGGTAAACCGTCTGACCGACGGCGCCAAGAAAGACATGCAAACGCACAGCGGCGGCAAAACGTACGGCGTGCCGATGGGACTCTCGATCGGCGGAGGCGTATGGTACAACAAGAAAATCTTCTCCGACCTCAGCATTACGCCGCCGAAAACGGCACAAGAGCTGTTCGATGCCGCCGACAAGATCAAAGCATCCGGCAAAACGCCGATCACGCTCGGCTTCAAGGATCAATGGACGGCGCAGATGTTCTTCACGAACTGGCTGAACTCGTACACGATCGACAACCCGACGCTCGGCAAAGACGTCTATGACGGCAAGGTCAAAATCGCCGACGATGCAACGATCCAGAAGGTATACACGAACTTCGAGCAAATGAAAGAAAAAGGCTACTTCAACAAGAACGCGATCAGCATCGACTGGCCGCAATCGGGTCAAATGTTCGCTTCCGGCGAAGCGGCGATGATCGTCCAAGGTCCGTGGATGCCAGGCGCGAACGTCGACAACATTACCAAAGGCGGCTTCGACAAGTTCGATATCGGCTTCTTCCCGCTCGCAAGCGACGACGGCAAGGTGGCGATGACCCTCGGCAGCAACGAAGCGCTCGGCGTGAATGCCAAGACGGAGCTCATGCAGGAATCGAAAGACCTCGTCAACCTCATCACGACTTCGGACATCATCAGTCCGTTCATGGCAGGCGACGGCGCGCTGACTTCCTTCACGGACGTATCGGTAACCTACGCCGATCCGGCGATGAACGAGGTACAGGCAGCCGTAGACGGCAGCACGGTGCTGACGTCGCAGTTCATCAGCTACCTTCCGGCCAGCGCAGTGACGAACATGCTTGACTCGCTGACGAAAGTCGTTTCCGGCGTGAAATTCAACCCGGGCGACCTCAAAGCGGCGCAATCGAGCCTGGAGAAAGACAAAGCGACCGTCGTCCTTCCGGCGGAATAAAGCAGGGCGCTTCGCATCCCGTACAAATTCAACCAAAACCGTTCAGCCGCGATTTTTGCGGCTGAACGCGTTTTATCCCGTCATGAAGAGTAGGTGAACCTTAATGAAATTGGAACGCAAGCAATATTGGATCGCCTGCTTGTTCCTGCTGCCGGCGCTTGCGATTTTCGGCTTGTTTTTCTACTACCCGTTCCTGCAGAGCGTCTATTATTCCTTCACCCAGTGGAACGGGCTGAAAGCTCCCGTGTTTATCGGCCTCGACAATTACAAGTACATTTTCTCGGATCAGCAAATGCTCGACGGCATGAAGAACACGCTCAAGATGGTTGCGTTCGGACTCGTCGTGCAAAACCCGCTTGCCCTGCTGCTGGCGCTCTTGCTCAATCGAAAATTCCGGACGCGCGCTTTCCTGCGCACTTCCTTCTACTTGCCGATTATCATCAGCCTTGTCGTCACGTCCATCATTTGGGGGGAGCTCCTGAAGTACGACGGCTTCTTTAACGGCATCTTGAAGCCGATCATCGGCGAATCGCATATTCAAGATTGGCTCGGGACGGTCTACACTTCGTTCCCGACCATCATTCTGCTGACGCAGTGGCAGGGGATCGGTTATTGCGCGCTCATCTACCTCGCCGGCCTGCAGTCGATTCCGACGGACATTTACGAAGCGGCGGATATCGAAGGCGCGAAGGGCTTCGCGCTGTTCCGACACATCACGCTGCCGATGCTCATGCCTTCGGTCACCATCGTGCTGTTCCTGACGGTCGTCGGCGCGCTGAAGTTGTTCGACCTGCCGTACCTGCTGACCAACGGCGGTCCGGGCACCTCGTCGTACACGCTCTTCCTGGCCGTCTATAATGCCGCGTTCAAAGCGCAAAATTACGGTTACGCGACCGCCGCGGGCATCCTGCTGGCCATCTTTATCATCATCGTCACGATCGTTCAGCTCGGTATCACCCGCAAGAGGGAGGTCGAGCTGTAATGGGACTCAACAAACGTCCGTCTATCCTGCTTGAAATCGTACTGATTCTGGTCGCGCTGTCATTCCTGTTCCCGGTCTTCTTCCTCGTGGAATCCAGCTTCAAGGAACCGCGGTATTTCTTCAAGCCGTTCGCGCTGCCGCACAGCTTCTATCTGGATTACTACAAGAAAGCACTGCACGACATGGACTTCTTCCGCGGACTCTGGAATACGGTGCTGGTCATGGTCGGGGCGCTCGCTCTGGCGATCATGGTCGCTTCCATGGCCGGCTACGTCCTGTCCCGCCGGACCGAGCGGCTGTTCCGCTACGCCTATCTGTTCTTCCTGAGCGGCATGGTCATTCCGACCGTCGGCTCGCTTATCCCGCTGTTCACGCTGGCGGTCAAGCTTCATCTCATGAATACGCGGATCCTGCTCGTGCTGATCTATACGGCCGGGTTCATCCCGTTCGCGTCGTTCCTGTACGCCGCCTTCACGAAGGCGATCCCGCGCGAGCTGGAGGAATCGGCCAGCTTGGACGGCTGCGGGCCGCTGCGCCTGTTCTTCCGCATTATTTTCCCGCTGCTGCTGCCGGCGACGGGCACGTTCATCGTCACGAACGTGTACGGCATCTGGAACGACTTCCTGACGCCGCTCATCTTCCTCAATCAACCGGAGAAAATGACGCTCATGCCGCAGATCGTGCAGTTCATGTTCAACAAGCAGTCCGTCAACTACGGCCCCGTGTTCGCGGTCAGCGTACTTGCGGTCCTGCCGCTGGTCGTGCTGTTCGCCTTCACGCAGAAGTATATGCTGCGCGGACTGACGGCTGGGGCAGTCAAAGGGTAAGGGGAGCGCGCCGCGCTGGAGAGTCGTCGAGGCAGCTGCGCTTCAGGGCCGTCAGTGCCGACGAGCACTCCCGTGGTGCTCCGCACCAAAGTCGCTCTCGTTCGGCCTGCCGGCGCTTTCGCTCCGGCCTTCGCCGGGTGCCGCGCATCGCGCGTGGGGGAAGGAACGGGGCGCTTCGCGCTGGTGGCTTGGCCTGCCGGCGCTTTCGCTCCGGCCTTCGCCGGGTGCCGCGCATCGCGCGTGGGGAAAGGACGGGGCGCTTCGCGCTGGAGGCTTGGCCGCTCCGCTCCAGAGCCGTCAGTGCCAACACTTATGGCTAAGCCGCTGCGCTTGGGACCCTGCCTAGTGCAATATTGATGCTTGGCGCTTCAATTATTACGGATTCTTTAATTTTAAGTGTGCCGGTTCATTCTTGTATGAACCTCGCACGCTGCACTTTCACGCGGAGCGCGGACATGGGCGAAGGCCGAAGCGCAGGCGCCGGCATGCCGAACGAGAGCGACTTTGGTGCATGGCACCACGGGAGCGCTCGTCGGCAATGCCGCTACCGAAGCGAAGCTGCCTCGCCATTAATCAGCGCGAAGCGCAATCCACCACTTTTCAGGAGGCGAAGAAGAACATGTCCCAACCGCAGCATCCCTATGAAGTCGCGGTTTACTATTTTCCGCAATGGCATCCCGATGCGAAGAACGAAGCGAATAAGGGCGAAGGATGGACGGAGTGGCCTACGCTCCGTGCGGCGAAGCCTTTGTTTCCCGGACACGAGCAGCCGAAGGTGCCGCTATGGGGCGAGCTGGACGAGTCCGATCCCGAGGTGTCGGCGAAGCAGATCGACGCGGCCGCCGATCATGGCGTGACATCGTTTATTTATGACTGGTATTGGGATATGGGCGGCGGCGATGGTCCTTTCCTCCACCGCGCGCTGGAGGACGGTTTCCTGCAGGCGCCGAATCGGGACCGATTGCGCTTCGGCATCATGTGGGCGAATCACAACGAGGTGTCGCGCGAGCGGTTCGACGCGATGACGGATTACTTGATCATCCGTTACTTCAAGGAGCGGAATTTTCTGAAGCTGGACGGCAAACTTTACTTCTCCATTTATGAGTGCCATACGTTGATCAAAGGCTTGGGCAGCATCGAAGCGACGCGCGACGCGCTGGAATCGTTCCGCGTCAAGACGCGCGAGGCCGGCTGCGGCGAGCTGCATCTCAACTTGGTCGAGTGGGGGCTGAACGAACGGCACCGGGACATCATCGGACATCCCGCGGAGCTTGTCCGCACGCTCGGCATCGACAGCGTGACGTCGTACGTCTGGGTTCACCATGCGGAGCCCGAAGCGTTCCCGGATGCGCCGTATGCCGACTGCGCGCGGGAAGCCGCCGGGATGTGGCCGCAATTCCGCGATGCATACGGCGTGCCTTATTATCCGAACGCGACGATGGGCTGGGACCCGGGGCCGCGCTGCGATCAGGATCAGCCGCATGTCAAGGGCGAATACCCGTACATGTCGATCTTGACCGGCAACACGCCGGAGGCATTCGAAACGATGCTCGCCGAGATGAAGACGTACCTCGACGGCCAATCCGGACTCGCTACCCGCATGTTTACCATCTACGCCTGGAACGAGTGGACGGAGGGCGGATACTTGGAGCCCGATACGGTTCATGGAATGAAGTATTTGGAAGCGATTCGGAACGTGTTCGGCTCGTGATCTCGTTCTGGCCTCGAGCAAACCAATCAAACGATCAAACGACAAAAGGACAGCCGAGGCTGTCCTTTTGTCGTTTCGTTCTATGGCGAACGGTCGGCCTGCAGCGCGAATTCCTCTCTCAGCAGACCGTATACGTACTCATCGTGCCGCCGCCCATTGGTGTATATTATGCTCCGCAGCGTGCCTTCCAGCCGAAAACCGAGCTTTTCCTGCAGCTTGGCGGAGCCGTCGTTGAACGCATAGACATGCGCGACCGCCTTCTCGTAGCGCAGTTCATGAAAGAAGTACCGGAGCAGCAGCGTGACCGCCTCCGACGCATAGCCCTTCCGCCAATGCGGCCGGAATATGGCGATGCCGTATTTGAACGTACCGTTGCGGGGATCGCAGCTATGCGAATTCAGGCAGCCGATCAGCTCGCCGTCCAGCGTCTCGATCGCGAGCCGGATGCTGTCGCCGTTTTGCCCCATGAACGATTGCTGTTCGGTCCAAGCCCGCGTGCCTTCCTCCGACCTCGGAAAGTACACGGAATCGGATGAACGCGCACCTTCCGAATCCTGATCATTCTCGTGAAACTTCACCCAATCCCCCGGGACGATGGCACGCAGCCCCACGTTCTCGCCTTGCCAAATGTTCATCGGCTTCCTCCCCTTTCCATAATCAGGATAGCATAGCCGGCGAATCTCCGACTAGGCGGAACTGCGAGCGGTGCGCGCGCCCGTAATCGTTAGCGGCGAACAACGCATCCGATCAGGATAGAGGCCGTTTAAGCGCGGAATGCATATGTTCTGATCGTCGAACCCAGCGCAAGCGTTCAGCTAAGGACCGCGATTCCGCGGATGGAATCCGGTCTTTTTTTATTGGGCTCTTCGGGAATCCTAATCTTACCTATGTGCGGCAGGCTTGACCTTAACCAAGGTTCAGGTATTACGATACTGAAGCAGGACAGGCCATGCCGCCACCCAAGAAGAGGAGCGAATCAGATGGAAATCACGTACGCGATCGCGGATATTTCGGCCGAAACGGGACTAAGCATCGACGTCATCCGCTACTATGAACGAATCGGCCTGCTCCCGGCAGTGAAACGCAAGGAGAACGGACACCGGGCCTACTCGAAGTCAGATCTCGCCAGGTTCACCTTCGTCACCCATTTGAAGCGGACGCAGATGCCGTTAAAAGAAATCGAGCAGTACATCCGCTATTACAACGAGGGGAACATCGAAGCCTGCTATCGCGTGCTGCACGAGCATAAGGGCAGCATCGAGCGGCAGATCGCCGAACTGACGGATTCGCTCGGCATCCTGAATTACAAGCTGGACAATTATCAGCAGTTGATCCAACCACAAGAATAGGAGCGATGCAATCATGCCAGCCACATATACCTATACCAAGACGATTCAAGAACCGATTCCATCCGGCTTCGGAAGCGAAACGACGGCTGCGGAGGCACTGGGAAGCCGCGATCTGAGCGGTAAAATCGCGATCGTTACCGGCGGTTATTCGGGGCTCGGGCTCGAGACCGCGCGCACGCTTGCGGAAGCGGGCGCCACGGTGATCGTGCCCGCGCGCACGCCGGACAAGGCCCGGGCGGCGGTAGCGGGCATTCCGCGCGTCGAGCTCGAGACGATGGATTTGATGGATCCCGCATCGATCGACGCTTTCGCGGAGCGTTTCCTCGCGACGGGCAGGCCGCTCGATATTCTCGTGAACAGCGCAGGTATCATGGCCGTTCCGCTGACGAGGGACGCTCGCGGTTACGAGTCGCATTTTGCGGTCAACCATCTGGGCCATTTTCAATTGACGGCCAGGCTGTGGCCCGCGCTTAAGCAGGCTGGAGACGCACGCGTCGTAGCGGTATCTTCGCGGGCGCTTCGTCTGTCCGGCGTGGATTTGGCTGATTTGAATTACGAGAATCGCGAGTACGATAAATGGCTGGCCTACGGCCAATCCAAGACGGCGAACGTGCTGTTCGCGGTCGAACTGGACCGAATCGGCAGCGCGCATGGCGTGCGGGCGTTCGCGGTTCATCCGGGGACGATCATCACGGAGCTGTCCAGGCACTTGTCCGACGACGAGATGCGCGCGGCCGGGGCGCTCGACGAGCAGGGCCGCCGAACCGCGCACGACAAGAGCCGCGGATTCAAGACGGTCGAGCAGGGAGCGGCGACGAGCGTCTGGTGCGCGGCGAACGAGCAGCTGGGCGGCCGGGGCGGTGTGTACTGCGAGGATGTCGATATCGCCGCGATGGCTGCGCCGGGTTCCGATCCGTTTGGCGGCGGGGTCGTGCAATGGGCGGTCGATCCGGACATCGCACGGCGGTTATGGACGGTAAGCGAAAACATGACCGGCGTGACCTTTGAATAATTCCTCCATCGCGTATGAACAGGGAATCGTAATACGCAGCAGGGTGAATAAGAGCGGGATCCCGTTTTGGCGCAAGTTGTTTCCCTTTTCATTGTTGATGTCAGGATGCGTTCATGAATTCAGCCGATTTTGGAAATCCTATCGTTGAAATGCAGGTGAGCGCGTCCGGCCGGATTAGGAACGGTTATTTGGATGCGGGCTCACTCGCGTGAAGGACAGGAGGCTTGCAAAAGAATGTTTACCAATATCTTGGTTGCCTACGATGGATCCAATCTGTCGAAGAAGGCATTGAATAAGGCGGTCGAGTTCTTCAGGCAATCGGAGGACGCGAGGCCGTCGAAGCTGGAAATCTTGCATGTATTCCAAGAAATCGTCAGGAGCGGCCAAGTGTATTTCGTGGTCGATGAGAAGGTGGAGAAGGAGTACAACGAAAAAGTATTCGATGAGGTCAAGGCGATGATTCCGCCGGACATCCGCATGGAGTATTTCAAAGTGAACGGCGATCCGGCCAGAACGATACTCGAGCACGCGGATAAGCATGGCAACGACCTGATCGTCATGGGCAGCCGCGGTCTCGGCAAGATCCGCGAGGTCGTGCTGGGCAGCGTAAGCCATAACGTGGCTCAGCATGCGAAAGTTCCGGTACTGATTATTAAGTGACGTTATTGCCGACAAACAGCAAAGAAGGCCAGGCAGCTCGGCTGCTTGGCCTTTTTACGTGTGAAATTATCGTTGCTGCATCTTACAAATAGGGCTCCACGATGCGGCGAACGCGGTTGATGCCTTCCCACATGTCTCCGGGACCGTCGTAGATGAGCGAGATCGCGCCCTCATAGCGGCCTGCTTTCAACAGTTCCAGGCAGCGGAGGTATTCTTCCGTATCGGGCATGCCGTTCTCGTCGTACTGCGCCTTGGCGTGAATCGACACGGCATAAGGGAGAATCGCGGCAAGCTGCTCGTACTTGGTCTCGCCTTTGAAGTTGCCGAAGTCGTCGACGACGTTAAGTTTTCCCTCGAACGCATCGACGATGGCAAGCACATTTTCCGCAATAGACGTGAGCGGTTTGAAATTCTCGGTGATCACGCGGACGTTGCTGCTCTGTCCGTAGGCATGCAGCTCCTTCAGCGCTTCGATGGAACGGGCGAGGGCAGCCTTGTCGGACGGCTCGCTTTCGCCGGCGACGACGCGGATGTTCTTGGCGCCGGCCTTGGCGGCGATGTCGATCCACTCGCGGATGTAGGCGAGATCGGCCTGCCTGCGGACTTCGTCTTCGTTTGAAATATCGCCGTAATCCAGCAGGATCGTATCGAACGAGAGGCCGGCGCTTTCGAACGCGCCCCGGAGCTCGCCCAAATAGGCGTCATCCGTGGACGGGAAATGAAAATGCCCGATCTCGAGCGCGCCGAACCCTTCCTTGGCCATGTAAGCCGGCAGGTCGACGAGCTTCATCAGCTCCGGCTGCGGGGTCTCCACGAAAATATGCTTGCGGGCATCGGCATCCCACTGCGTCCAGCGCAGCGGGCCTAGATTGCGGTGCAGGCTCCAGGTGCTTAGGGATAAGTAACTCATTTCAGCGATCACGCTCCCATAAGAGTAGTCGGACAGACTGGCGAAGAACAACAGACTTATTGTAGCAAACTTGCGGCGCTTGTATAGCGAAATCAAAACGTAGACCCGATGGCGGAAACTACCCGGGAGGCCTCCGTTTATGGTTTTCCTGGAACGATCAGGTCAGCGATAGGTCGCGGCAGCTCAAGCCGGAGGCCGAGAGCTGACGGCGAAACGGCGGTTACAGATATCTTCTGCACGCTTCGCATTTCTTGACCTTCGGGTATTCACGGGCTTCGAAGAAATCGTCGGTATAAAAGTATTTGCCGTTCCGGTTCGCGTTGTCGGCGACCTTCTCGCTGAAATGCTTGAGATCGACGAAGGTACACCGAGTGGCATGCAGCTTGCGTCCCGTCGTGTCGGTAATAATAAAATATCCTTCCTTGCTTTTGTACGTTTTGAAGTCCTCGACCGTTACGATCTCAATCAACGTTGTTCAACTCCGATCCTCGGGATGGATGCATGCATGGGTGGACCATGCTTCTCTCGTTACGTCCGGGGAGCGCGGCAGCCTCCTGGCCAAGCACGCGTATGGCAAGGTCTCGAAGGTATCGCGGCGCTCGCTGCGGTCGCCATGGATAATGCGTATGCCGTCCGGCAGCTCCCGGCGGTTTTATCCACGATTATAACACGTTACGTCATGTTCACGCTGACTCGAAAGCTTCACGATGCTCGTGCCCGTTCGGTCAAGTAAAAAGATGGCCGGCTTCCTAAACCCTTCCCCATATAGTTTTCTTCGCCATCGCAAGCAAACCTCCTGTGTCCAATTCATCACGGTGGAATAATTAAGCGTTCCAGCCGGCCGCTTATTATTCCCTGGCAATTTCGGCTTTTCTCCGACGAGGTCATCCTGCAGAAGTCCGATGGGGAAACCGAGTTGAAAGGTGGCTTGCTGCGGCAAATCAGACTAAGGAGCAGTGGACAACCGCCAATTCGTCAACCATGAATATTGGCGGAAGCTCAAAAAACCGGAAATCCAATGGCGGATTTCCGGTTATTATTCGTCGAGAGTGGGCGGCTTTCGGCCTGCGGGAAGCTGGTGGAAAGCTCGAATTCGGATGCATGTCGTGCATCCGGTGCACCACATGCGGCGAAAAGCTAGTGCATCCAGTGCATCACATGCGGCGAAAAGCCCTAAATTGGAGGCATGCTCGTACCCGGTCACTGCATTCGGCGAAATGCTCGAATAGGGATGCATGTGCTGTACCCCACGTACACGACATGCCAAACTGTCGAATCATGCGTTCAACTTGGCATCCGTCACCGCTTTGACTTCGCGCCACTGCGCGAGCTGCTGCTCGAGGCCATAGATTAAGGCGTCCACGCCCGCGGCGAAGCCGGCGCTGCCCGTGCCTTGAACCTGCGCCGCTTCATAGGCGGCCAGCGCTTCCGGCGGCAGCGGCTGCACGGCCGCAAGCGTGGCCAGCAGCTGCTGCAGGCCAGCGGCCAACGGCTCCGTGCTCGCCATCTCGGCAGCCGATAGGCCAAGCGCGGCGGCTGCCGCCTCGGCGAGCGCGGTGCTTCCGGCCGACGCGTCACGGGCAGCGGCGTCAGCTGCGTCCGAACTGCTCCCGCCTAAACCCGGAGCTCCGCCGCCAGCCGCCGCGCCGCCTAAGGCGCCGACGTCCCCGGCGCCAATTGCGCCTGAGGCGCTGCCGCCAGCCACCGCAGCGTTACTGCCGCCAGCTGCGCCAACATTACCGGCGCCGCCGCTGGCTCCATTGGCCGATGCGCCGACGGCGCCAGTTCCCGCCATGTCAGCCGAAGCAGCGGCCTCCGCGGCCAACCGCGCCTTCTCGGCTTTCGCTTCCGCCGCGCGCTCGGCTTGCTCCGCTTTCAACTCCGCGGCACGCTCGCGTTCCTTCTTGTTCTGCTGCACGGTGGACCAGGTTTGCAGCAGCTCGAATCCGTTCTTGTAGAGCAGCTTGTCCTTCGTGCCGTCCGAGATTTCCTTGTCCTTGAACAGCTTGGCGATTTTCTTCACGTCGCTGACGGGCATCTCGTCGCGCGCGACGATGAGCGCGAGCGGATCGCGATGCTCGATCGGCAAATCCTTGATCGGCAGCAGCTGATCCTCGGTCAGCTTGTCCTTGCGGATCTGCGTGCCGCCGACGATAAGCTTCCGCACGGCGTTTCCGAACTTGAGCAGCTCGCATTTGTTCTTGATATACGCCTCGGGCTTGCCGAGCTTGCTCGCGAGAAACTTGAGGGAGCTGTTGAATTTGGATTCGTTCATCAGCTTGTGGAACGCCTCGGCTTCTTCGATCGGAGAGAACCCTTCGCGCGTCAGATTTTCTGCGATCTGCTCGAGGTAGATATCCATCTCGTCCGTCGCCGTCGAGACGATGCACGGAATGGTGGGCTTGCCCAGCATTTTGCTCGCTTTGTATCGGCGGTTGCCGTAGATGATTTTGTACCGGCCGTCCGGCGTTGTCCGCACCTTGATGGGCGAGAGCAGTCCGAGCTCCTCGATGCTCTTCATGAGCTCCTCGAGCGCCTCCTGGTCGAACTGGTAACGCGGTTGGTCGGTATCCTCATCGATTAAATGCAGGTCAATGTGAATAATATCCATTGGTAAGGACTCCTATCTATGGGGAAGGTGGCCAAATTCATCGAAAGAGGGCGCTAGCGGGTCCTCCGTATTATATACCACCCATTCGCGTGTGAAAATGACCCCGTAACCGCTTACGTTGAAATTGGGTTCTGCGGCGCGATGTGTTACGATCTAACTATTGGTTTACAGGCGGCAACTTTTTGCGGAGGACATCCCCATCCGGAGGCTTTTTATTGATCGGTTCGGGCAATGGCTTTCGCGCGTTGACGCGTCGCTTTACTTTAGGAGAGAAGGGGGTGTTGAGTCTTGTCGCAGGCAATCGATGCACGTACGGTCGTGGGTAACGTTCAGCTGCGGGTCAGCGATTTGGAAAGGTCGATCGGGTTCTACCGGACGGTCGTCGGACTCCGGCTGCTCTCGCGCAATGAACAAACCGCGCAATTGGGTGTACCGGGTTCAGATCGGCCATTGCTGAAATTGACGGAAATTCCAGGGGCAAAGCCTCGTCCGCGCAGATCCGGAGCAGGCCTGTACCATTTCGCGCTGCTCGTTCCGGATCGCCGGTCGCTCGGGCTGGCCTTACGCAATCTGATCGCGGCCGGGATCCATATCGGTCAGTCGGATCATCTTGTCAGCGAAGCGCTCTACCTCTCGGATCCGGACAACAACGGCATCGAGATCTACCGGGACCGTCCGCGCAGCGAATGGCAGTGGGACGCGAACGGTCATGTCCGCATGGCCGTGGATCCGCTCGACTGGGACGGCCTGCTTGCGGAGGCGGGAGACGCGCCGTGGAACGGGCTTCCCGCAGGCACGACGATGGGCCATATTCATCTGCATGTCACCGAGCTGCCGACGACGGAGCATTTCTACGTCGACGTGCTCGGCTTCGATGCGGTCGCAAGCATGGCGGATTCCGCCCTGTTTATTTCCGCCGGCGGGTATCACCACCACATCGGGCTCAATGTATGGGCGGGGGTCGGAGCGCCGCTCACGCCGCAGGACGCGCCGGGACTGGATTGCTTCGACATCGTCGTACCCACGGAAGAGGCCCAGATGTCCATCTTCGCCAAACTGCAGGCGGCAAGCGTGCCGCTTCGAACGGATCGCGGAACGATCATCGTACACGACCCATCCGGCATCCAACTTCATATCGTCGTCCGCAGCCCCGCTTAATCTCCGATGAGCGGCGCTGGAGGCGCATCGTTTCGCCTCCGGCAATCATCGGCATTGCAGGAGGCTTTTTCGGCCGCTTCGAATAAGCCAGGGGCTTGTTTCGTCTCGTCTTGGGCGATTTGAAGCCAGCGTTTCACCACAGGCACAAATGCAGCGATATGGCGCGCCATAAGCGCCTGAAGCGACAGTCTCCCCTCATCCCAACAATCGGAAAGGAGCTGCAACATGGCAAGAAAACGCGGACTGCTCATTTCGTTCATTCGATCCAAATGGTATATCTACGCCTCGGGGGTTTCCTTTACGCTCGCGGCGAATCTATTCCAGTCGTACTATCCGAAGGTGCTCGGGCAATTCACGGACCAGCTGGAGCAGCAAGGCCTGACGCAGGCGGCCGTCCTGGACGCCAGCCTGGCGCTGCTGATCATCGGTCTCGCTTACGGAATCCTGGGCGGAATCGGTCAATTCCATATTATGTACGTGGGGCGGCTCTTCGAGAAATACACGCGCAAGCGGCTGTTCAAGCATTTCACGAAGCTCGGCGAGCAGTTTTACGCCAAGAACGGCGTCGGCAAGCTGCTCAGCTACGTGATGAACGACGTGACGACCGTGCGCGAGTCGATCTCGATGGGCGTCAATCAGACGGCCAACGCGCTCATGCTCATCGTGTCCGCGATCGTCATGATGGTCCTCAGCGACATTCCGCTGTACCTCATCCTGGTCTGCATCTCGCCGCTGATCTTGATCCCGTGGATCGTCGTGAAGCTCGGTCCCAACATTCGGGCGCGCTCGCACGCCGTGCAGGAATCGCTCGGCAAGATGACGGAAGCCGCGGAGGAACAGTTCGGCGGCATTCGGGTGACGAAGAAATTCGCGGTGGAGGACATCATGAACGAGCGCTTCGGCGCCACGGTCGACGTTATCAAGGACAATCAGCTGAAGCTGGTGCGCGTCTCTTCGTTCTTCCAGGCGCTCATTCCTTTCCTTGGCGCATTGTCGTTGATTATCACGCTGGCATACGGCGGCTATCTGACGCTGGTCAACCAGATCACGCTCGGTAATTTCGTCGCGCTGACGCTCTATGTGCGGATGATGGTTAACCCGCTGCAGGCCATCGGCAACGTAATCAATACGATCCAGCGTTCCCGCGCTTCCCTGGAGCGTGTGAACGACCTGCTGAACAAGCAGCCGGAAATCGTGGAGCACGATCACGCGGTCGACGTCGATTGGTCGCATGCTCCGCTCTCCGTCCGCAACCTGTCGTTCGCCTATCCAGGCGCAGCCAAGGAAGCGCTCCGCGGCGTATCGCTCACGGTGCAGCCGGGAAAGACGCTCGGCATCATCGGCAAGACGGGCAGCGGCAAGACGACGCTCGTCAAGCTGCTGCTCCGCGTCTTCGATCCGCCTGCCGGCGCGATCGATATCGGCGGAACGCCGTTGGATCAGCTGACGCTGGAGAGCCTGCGGGGCGGCATCGCTTACGTGCCGCAGGACGGATTCCTGTTCAGCACGACAATCCGCGATAATATCGCCTTCTTCCGCCGCAGCTCCGAGCTGTCGCTCGTCGAGAAGGCCGCGGAGCAGGCCAAAATCCACGACAGCATCAAAAGCTTCCCGGACGGCTTCGAGACGAAGCTGGGCGAACGGGGCGTCACGCTCTCCGGCGGACAGCGGCAGCGGACGGCGCTCGCGCGCGGGATGCTGATGAACGCGCCCATTCTTATTCTCGACGACAGCGTAAGCGCGGTCGATGCCGTCACGGAGACGGCCATCATCGATACGATCCGGAAGGAACGCAGAGACAAGACGACGATTCTGATCGCCCACCGGATCAGCGCGATGAAGCATGCCGACGAGATCATCGTCATGGACGAAGGACGGATCGTGCAGCGCGGCACGCATGAATCGCTTCTCGGACAGAAGAACGGCATTTATGCGATGCTGCATGCGATACAGGAGGAGGGGAGCAGCGTTGGCTGAAGCGAAACCGATGGATACCGGACAACCGGCCGGAAGTTCCGACGCCGGGACGCCGAAGAAGTTCAATAACCGCTCCGCTTACAAGGGGCTGTTCAATTATGCCAAGCCGCACCGCTGGACGTTCCTCGGCGTGTTCGGCTGTATTATCGTGGCGATCGCGGCGGATTTGCTGCAGCCGTACCTGGTCAAGATCGCCATCGACGACCACCTCACGAAGGGCGACAAGAACGCGAGCACGCTCTTCCTGATCGTCGGCATTTATCTCCTGCTGTCGGTGGCAGGCTTCATATTTACTTACTTGCAGAACAATTTGCTCCAGTATGCGGGGCAAAGCATCGTCGGCTCCATTCGAAAGAATCTGTTTCGCCATATTACGAAGCAGTCGATGTCTTACTTCGACCGGGTGCCCGGCGGCAGTCTGATTACCCATGTATCGAGCGATACGGAGACGATCAACCAATTCTTCAGCCAGGTGCTGCTGAGCGTGTTCCGCGATGGATTGACGCTCGTCTTCATCATCGTGCTGATGTTCCAGCTGGACGTTCGCATGACGCTGTACTGCCTGATCCTGCTGCCGATCATCGCGCTGAACGCCATCGCGTTCCGTTCTTACATGCGCAAGACGTATCAGATGACGCGGACGAATCTGTCCCGGCTCGTGGCGTTCGTAGCGGAGAATCTCGCCGGCATGCACATCATCCAAGTGTTCCACCAAGAGAAGGAGCAGCAAAGGCAGTTTTCCGAGCGCAACCAGACGTACTTCCGTTCCAACCTGCGGGAGATTCGCACCAACGTCCTCTTCAACCGATCGTTCGACATGCTCGGCAACCTGTCGGTGGCGTTCGTCACCTGGCTCGGCGGCAATGCGGTGTTGGGCCACTCGGTGCCTTTCGGCGTCCTGTTCGCGTTCATCACGTACATCCGGCAATTCTTCCAGCCGATCAACACGATCACCCAGCAGTGGAATACGTTATTGTCCGCATCGGTGTCCATGAACCGGATCTGGTCGATCTTCGATACGGTGCCGGAGATCCAGGATAAACCGGGCGCGGCGGTAGAATTATCCGGCGTGAAGGGTCAAATCGACTTCAATGGGGTAAAATTCGCGTATACGGATGGGCAGCCGGTCATTCATCACCTCGACCTGCACGTGAGGCCCGGCGAAATGATCGGCATCGTCGGCACGACCGGCGCGGGCAAGAGCTCGCTGATCAGCCTCCTCTGCCGGTTCTACGACGTGAAGGAAGGCAGCGTCGCCATTGACGGCATCGACGTCCGCGACATGCCGCAGGAGAAGCTCCACCGGTTAATCGGTCTCGTTCAGCAGGAGCCGTATCTGTATTCCGGCAGCATCGTCGACAACGTCCGGCTGTTCGACGATACTGTCTCCCGCGAGGAAGTCATCGAAGCGTGCAGGCTCGTCGGGGCGGATGCGCTGATCGCCGGCATGAAGGAAGGCTATGATACGCTGCTGTCCGAGCGGGGAAGCGGGTTGTCCGCGGGCGAACGACAGTTGATTTCGTTTGCAAGGATCATCGTGTTCAAGCCCAAGGTGCTGATCCTGGACGAGGCGACGGCGAATCTCGACTCCCATTCCGAGCAGCTTATCCAGCGGGCGCTGGCGGTCGTCTCCGAAGGACGGACGACGCTGGTCATCGCGCATCGCTTGTCCACGATCATGGGCGCGGACCGGATTCTCGTCATGCGCCAAGGCGAAATCGTCGAGGAAGGCACGCATCGCGAGCTGCTCCAGCGGGGCGGCTATTACGAGGAGCTGTATCGGCATTCGCAGGGCCGGTCCGAAGCGACGGGAAGCCCGCTTAGCGGGAACGCCGCCATCGAAGCAGGCTAAAATAGACAACCCTGATTGAACTGTGCGATAATAAACTGCTGTCGAATTCAGGCTTCGGTAAGGAGTTAGCGTATGGAACTATTTTTACTAATCATGGAAATTTTGCTCGTCAACCTCGTATTGAGCGGCGATAACGCCGTCGTTATCGCGCTGGCCAGCCGCAATCTGCCGAAAGAACATCGTCAGAAGGCGGTATGGTGGGGCGCGATGGCCGCGGTCGGTTTGCGGATCGTGCTGACGGTGGTTGCCGTATATTTGCTCAAGGTGCCGTTCATTCAGATCGCGGGCGCGCTGATGCTGTTCTGGGTCGCCGTATCGCTGCTGAAGGACGACGGGGAGAGCAAGGACATAGAAGGCGCGCAGTCGCTCTGGAAAGCGATCCGTACGATCGTCGTGGCCGACTTCATCATGAGCCTCGATAACGTGCTTGCCATTGCGTCCATTGCGGAGAATCGGATTTGGATCATGGCGATCGGCGTCGCGCTCAGCATTCCGATTATCGTTTGGGGCAGCCAGCTGATCATGGCCGTGCTGCATAAGTTCCCGATCTTCGTCTTCCTTGGCGCGGGCATTCTGGGTTACACCGCCGGCGAGATGCTGGAGGAGAACGAAACGCTGGCGAAGGCGATCGGCAAGGTGGCGGACTGGGCGGACAGCGCGTTCCCGTTCGTCTGCGGGCTGCTCGTCATCGGCGTCGGGTATTTGCTGCAGAAGCGCGACCGTTCGCGGGTGCAGGAAGCGCATTGAGGGAAGTCAGAGGGATATCTTAGAGAACAAGAAGGCCATGCCGGAATTCCGGCATGGCCTTCGTTCTTGTCGCGTGAATTTGGCGTCTAGTCTTTCTTCTCGCTCAATCCCCCGAGTACGAAGGACCGCGAGTATAAAGAACAAGCTAGCATGGAGTAACCATCTATATCCGTACATGATCGAACTGCCGAACTGCACAGCAGACAAACCGCGTTTCTGATCACGTTGCGAGCTAACGATTGTACAGGTGGCTAATCGGCTCAAAATCCCCCTTTTAAATCGCTAATGGCTGCCAGGAGGCTTTTGCGGGATTTTCCGTGCAAATCCGGTCTCTAAACGCCAACTAACGTCTGCCATAACCGTTAGCGTTTATTTAGCCCAATTTTTGGAGGAATTGCGACGCTGACAACCGTTAGGCGCTAGGCGTCCGTTCGGATGCACGTTGAACGATCAGCTCGTTTCTAGGAAAATAGTGGCGACATCTGTATATCGTTTTGTATGACATAGTATATAATCGGATATAGACAGAGCTCGATTACGGCTCTGCTTCTATTTCAACAATCTGAAAGCGTTTACTATAGTAAACCAGATCTGAATCAGTTATCAGACAGTCATTTAATAGGAGCGTGAAATCAATGAACACCGTTTACCGATTCGATGAAGCTGCCAGACTCCCTTTGCCCGGGGACAACTGTGCCGTCGCGACCCGCCAACTGGATGCGGGCACCGTCATTCATTACGAGGGCCGGACGTTAACCCTGGATTATACCGTTATGGAGGGGCATCGTTTTGCGGTCAAGGAAATTGCTCCCGGCGAGGACCTGCTGTCTTGGGAAATGCCTTTCGGCGCGGCGATTCAAGCGATCCCGCCCGGCCACTACGTGGTCAACGACTCGGTCTTGCACGAGCTTAGCGTGCGTCAGCTGACATTCGCCCTTCCGGCGGAGCCGAACTTTGAAGACCACGTGCCTCCGTACGTGCTGGACGAAGCGGGCTTTCAGCCTGCCCCGGCAGCTCCCGCATACGCGGAGACGCGTACGTTCATGGGCTATCGCCGCTGCGAAGAACGAGGCGTCGGCACGCGCAACCATGTGGTTCTGCTCGGGACGACCTCTCGCACGGGCAGCTACGTGAAGCAGCTCGCCGCTCGTTTGCAAGGTGATTTGAAGAACTACGCCAATATCGACGGCATCGTGCCTGCGGCGCATACGGAAGGCGGCACCGAGAAGCCGAATAACTTGGATCTGCTGCTGCGGACGCTTGCCGGATTTATGGTGAATCCCAACGTCGGCGCGGTCTTGGTTGTCGATTATGGCAATGAAGCGGTAACCAATGCAATGGTGGCGTCCTATCTGCGCGAGCAAGGCTATCCCATCCATGACGTGCTGCACCGATTCGTATCGCTGCAGGGCGGTTTTGAAGCGAACCTGGCTCAAGGCGAAGCGATCGTGCGCGAATGGCTGCCTGCGGTCAATGCGATGCAGCGGACGAGCGAATCCATCAGCAACCTGAAGATCGGCCTGCAGTGCGGCGGCTCGGATGCCTTCTCGGGCATTTCGGCGAATCCGCTTCTTGGCTGGCTGTCCGAAGAATTGGTGCGGTACGGCGGCGCTGCCAGCTTGGCGGAAACCGATGAATTGATCGGTGCGGAGCCCTACGTCCTGTCGAAGGTACGCAGCGTGGAAACCGCCCGCAAGTTCCTGGAGCTGGTGAACCGTTTCCGGGAGCGGACGTCCTGGCATGGGTCGAGCGCGGAAGGCAATCCGTCCGGCGGCAACAAATACCGCGGACTCTATAACATTTATCTCAAATCCATCGGCGCGGCGCGCAAGAAGGATCCCGTCACTCGCCTCGATTATGCCACCGAGTACGGAGAACTCATGAAGGACGGCGGCTTTTATTTCATGGACAGTCCCGGCAACGACCTCGAGAGCATCGCGGGACAGGTCGCCGCTGGCTGCAATATGATTTTCTTTACGACGGGCAACGGCTCGATCACGAACTTCCCGTACGTGCCGACGGTCAAGGTCGTCACGACGACGACGCGCTTCCAATTGCTGTCCAATGATATGGATGTCAACGCGGGCCGGTATTTGGAAGGCACGGCCATGGAGGAGCTCGGTCGGGAGGTCTTCGATCTGACCCTCCAAATTGCCTCGGGCAAGCGCAGCGTCGGCGAGAAGGCGGGCCATTCCCAGGTGCAGATCTGGCGCAATTGGCAGCAAAATGACGCCACCCGGCTGGAAACGCTGCTCCATCCCCTTGTGCCGACGGGAGAGCCGATCGCCATCCAAGCGGATGCGGGCGCGGTGGAAAGGCCGATCGAATTTACCTTTTCCCGTCATCAAGACGGCCGGTCCAGCGACAATATCGGCTTGATCCTGCCCACCAGCCTGTGCGCCGGACAGGTGGCCAATATGATCACGCAGCGGCTCAACAAACAAGGTGCCGGACAGCCAGTGATTTCGCGGTTCGTGGCTTTGGCCCATACGGAAGGCTGCGGAAACTCGGGAGGTCAAGCGGAAGAGCTGTATGCGCGGACGATGATCGGTTATGCCAGCCATCCGATGGTGCGGCATTGCCTGCTGCTCGAGCATGGCTGCGAGAAAACCCACAACGATTTCATGCGGCACGAGATGGAAGAGATGGGCGTAGACGCGGGGCGTCTTGGTTTTGCCAGCATTCAGCTGGACGGCGGAATTACGAAGGTGACGCAGAAGGTCGAGGATTGGTTCGCGGACCAATTGGCAGCAGGCAGCGCGGGCGAGAATGAAACCGTCGGCCTGCAAGGACTTCGAATCGGCATCCTAAGCGATGGAGCGATCTCCGATGAGGCGGGAGAGCAGCTGGCGAAGCTGACCCAAATGATCGTGGGCGCAGGCGGCGTGGTCGTGGTGCCTCAGAACAGCGGGCTGCTGTCAGCGGCGGCTTACGGACAACGGTTAGCGCTCGGTTCCGATGTCCGGCCGTCCATTGCCTATGGCGAGCGTGTCCGCCGCCATGGCTTCCATATCATGGAGACGCCGACCGAGCATTGGGTAGAGACGATAACCGGCCTTGGCGCCACGGGCGTCGAAATCATGATCGCGCTGGTCGGCGATCGTCCGATGCAGGTGCACCCGTTCATTCCGATGCTGCAGGCGGCACCGGAATCGGCGGGGCGGCAGAACGATGACAAGGATTTGGATCTGCTGCTCGCAGGCGATCCGAGCACGTGGCCGCAGCAGATGCTCGAGCGATGCAAGCAAACGATCGAGCATCGCTATACACCGCGTCTCTTCGCGCAGGGGAACGTGGATTTCCAATTCACGCGCGGGTTTTTGGGTGTATCGTTGTAATTGGAACGGGCAGCGAGAGCCGTGAACCGGGAGACGAGCAAGCACGTTTGCTTTCAAAAATAGAAACGGGGACGACCTCGCAAGGTCTTCCCCTAGATTAAAGGGAAACCCGCGGTTTTAAACGGCGGGTTTCTATTTTTAGTTTTTGGGTTCAATCGATCTGGGATTTCAGAGGGAGAATAAGCCGATTAGAAGGGCGCGATGCATGACCGCGGAGCTCAGCAAAACCAAGCTGCCGATCGTTCAGCGTAAATGCAGGCTAAGGCCTAACGGTTGTCAGGATCGCTATTCCTCCAAATATGGGGCTAAAAAAACGCTAACGCTTCTGGCAGACGTTATTTGGCGTTTAGAGACCGGATTTGCGAGGGAAATCTCACAATAAGCCTTCTGGCAGCCGTTAGCGGTTTAAAATGGACATTTTGAGCCGATTAGCGCTCGGTACAATCGTTAGCTGCGTGTTGTCTGGGTTGATTCCCGAATGCAGGCATACGGATACTTGACTGCATCAGCAATTAGCAATCAGCATAACCAGCAATCAGCAATCAGCAATCAGCAATCAGCAACTAGCAATCAACAGCTCAATGAAGATCGCTCATTTTGATTGTCTCGACAGCCAAGGGGAGGACCTTGTACGGTTATCCCCTGTATACCCATGCATCCTTGTTTCTATCTCGCTTATCTCTGAAAATATCCTCCGCTGCAGGTGGCCGTCGTTTTCCTAGCCGTCCAAGCCGTTAAGTTCCTCGAACGAAGCTTGTCCTTTATCGAAGTAATAGCGCCGATAGTTGTTGACGTGCCCGAAGAAATACCGCGAGATTTTGATGAGCCGCTTCGCATTCAGGTCCTTGCCGTAATAGAGCGAACGGATGACTTTCTTCTGGCCGTACAGCTGATTGATCTCGGCCGACAACGCCGGATCGGTGACGTAGCGCTTCAGTACCATTCTCGGCACGTTCGTCCACAGCGCGGTCGCTTGGCCGTATACGCAAGCGGCGTCTTTGCCGTAAACCGCTTGATCGATGAGCGCCGAGAGCATGTTCAATCCGGCCGCGCGGACGAACAAGCTGCTTCTGCCCAGACGCGGGTTGATCTCGAACATCATGTATTTGCCCGTCCTGCTGTCGAACTTCATGTCGATGTTGGAAAATCCGACATAACCGATTTCCTCCAAGAACGCCTTGATCTTCTCGTAGATGGCCATATCGGAGCGGCTGATGATCGCGGCGTAGTTGCCGAGCGTCTTCGGTGCGTACTCTTCGAGCACGGGCTGGCCGAGACACATCATTTTCACTTTGCCATGGTCGTCGGAGTAGCTGTTGATCACGCGCATGGCGCTGTCGCCGCCGGGAATGAACTCTTGCAGGATCAGCTTGCCGGTATAGTCGGATGTATTCATGCTGCGGACCATCGCGAGATAATCTTCTCGTTTATTGAAGAAGAATACTTTCTTCTTGCCTTCGAAATGGCAATGCAAGTACTCGTAGGCATTGCTGTTCTCCGGTTTGACGACGATCGGAAATTGGAAATCCATGCGTTCCAGCGCGTCCTCGCGGTCATGCGGCTCGCAAACGACCGTTTTCGGATAGTCCAGCCCATGCCGCTCGCACAGTTCGTAGAACTTGTCCTTCGTATCGAGCGTTTCGAGCAGCGTGTCGGATAGGAAGTGGTTGGCGATCAGCCCTTTGAACTTGCTATAGTGGCGCGACAACATGCCGGCATAATAATCCGAACAAGGAATAACGATCAGCTTCTTGTTCGGGGAGGCTTGTTTCTCCAAGATGGACAACAACGCGCCCGGGAAGACGTCTTCCTGGTCGAAGCGGTCGATTTGAATGAGATCGAACAGCTTGCTGTTCATGGTGGGAATCAACAGCCGCGTGCAGAGCAGGAGCGGCTTGATGCCGTAGGTTTCATGGATAATTCTCACATTGCCATAGGCATTCTCGTCGCTGCCGAGTATAATCGGTACAAAATCGTTACGGTTCATAAGTTCCCCTCGTTCGTTAAGTTCTTCGTGCGTTGCTCTTATTATAGCTTATTGTGGACGGAGTTGAACAAGGTGCTCGAGATCAATGAATTGGCGCCCTCCGATATGGAGCATGCCGAAGAGCTGTTCAGGCGATGTATTCCCTACGCCTTCGAGGAGGAGGGATTGGTCGGGTTCCACGAAGAAATCCAGCAAGAGCTCGTAGGCAAGAGACATAGGATGCATGATGCTTTCACGACTGGTACGGCGGTTCGATTTCTTGTTGCCCGCATGAACGATACGATTGTCGGTATCGTTTCGTCAGGGCCTTGCAATGCTGACATTGTCAAATGTGCCGGCGAGCGGTTGAAGCATGTATGCGAGATCGGCAGTATCTACGTGCTTCCGGATCTTCAAGGACAGGGAATTGCTTCTGCTCTTATTCATGCGATGGCTGGCCGGCTGGCTGAACGAGGAATCGATCGTTTTTGTCTGGATAGCGGGTTTCGCAAAGCCCAAGCCAAGTGGATGCATAAATTCGGCCCGCCTTGTGCAACCGTGCAGGATTACTGGGGGCCGGGTTCCGTTCACATGATATGGGACTGCAGCGTGGCCGATTTTGCGATCCATCGTTAGAAGGAGCTGAACATCTGCCCGATATTGAAGCGAAGCTAACGGTATGCGGGATGACGGCAACGGTTCCGGCGGAAGCAGGCCGGCGAACTCGGGCTATCGTCCGGCGCATTCCCGCTATGCTGAAGTCACGCAAATTTCCAATTCTAGAACAGCTGTTGCGCAAGTAGACGTGATTAACATCCGACCCCCATGGATAAATTAACCGCATGAGGTGAGAGGATGATATATTCAAAATGGGCATACGGAACAGTATTCGTGTGCACGCTGTTATTTGCTCCCCAAGTAAGCGCGGCAACCGCCGATCTGCCTTGCCAAAGAGCCATACTGACCTTATTAGCGCCTGAAATACAAGCTCAGGTTGGAAACTATTACAAGGATAAGCTGACGGAGACACCGACATTCGCCCCGTTTCTGGGCGGAAACCGTTTGGAAATCGAGAGCTTCAGTTCGCATCTGGACGTAGTCGTTACGGTAATCCCTTATGTAGGTCCTCATCTTAGCGTAGGCAAGGATCGAATGACATTTCGAATAGACAACACGGGCAAAGTTATCGCCGAAAGCTATGCGCATATCGAGGATATTAACCTGCCTCCTAACTGGAAGCATATTCGGAAATAAGGGAGCATATCAACTGTCGCAATAGGGAGAGGGAGCGAAATCAATGACATTATCGGATAATCACGATCATTTTCCTGCAGCCATTGGCGAGGAGCAGCGGGAGCCGGCCGTTATGCCGGTCGAAGCATATGACGAGAAGCAGGAGAAGGTAAGAAAATACACCATTCTTAACGGGATGGCGCGCAAAGGGCAGACCGTGCTGGCGGGCTCGTCGCTAATGGAATTTTTCCCGATTCACGAGCTCCTGCAGGCGGCCGGCCGCAGGGAATGCATCTATAATCGCGGCATTGCCGGCTACGTGTCGGCGGAATTGCTGGCGTCCATGGAGGCCTGCATCTTCGAGCTGGAACCCGCCAAGCTGTTCATCAACATCGGTACCAACGATCTTAGCGCCCCGGACTACGAGCTGGAGCGTCTGCTTGCGAACTACGACGACATATTGACCAGAATTCGCAAGCGCCTTCCGGCATGCGAGGTTTACGTGATGGCGTATTATCCCGTGAATGCGAAGGCGGAATTTCCTTACGTGCCGAGAGAATCGATGGAAGAAGTGTTTCGAAAGCGAACGAATGAGGCGATTCAAGAGGCGAACCGAGCCATTGCGCAACTGACGGCGAAGCACGGTTATGCGTTCATCGACGTCAACGAGGGACTCATGGATGCAGAGGGGGATTTAAAAGAGGCGTATGGCATCGACGGGATTCACATGCTTCCGAACGGATATGCCGTCGTGTTCAACAACTTGCAGAAGTACCTGTAATCATCATTTTGATAGTATCATTACGAATCTTAAGTCCGCGAGCCCATGCGATTGACGCCAAAATAGACGGAGTGCTAAGCTCTCTATGTTTTTTTATAACGGGCATGGCGGAGTTTGTTTTCATAGACATGGGATCCTGAAGGAGATAGAGCATGGATGGGAAAAAGGTAACGCTCAGGGATTTGGCGCTGCAAGCGGGGCTGTCGGTCAACACGGTTTCGCGGGCGTTGAAGGACAAAGAAGACATCGCGGCAGCGACCCGCCAAATGATCAAGGACCTGGCGAAAGAAATGGGTTACGTCGGCAACGCGCTAGCCGGCTCGCTTCGGTCGGGACTTACGAAGACGATCGCGGTCATCGTCAGCGACGTGGCGAACCCGCATTTCGGCATCATGGTCAAGGAGATCGAGAAGGCGGCGCGCAAGCATCATTACACCATCTTCGTGATCAATACCGAGGACGACCACGAGCTGGAGGAGCGAGCGATCTATACCGCCATCGGCAAAAACGTGGACGGCATCCTGATATGCCCCTCCCAGCGCAGCGCGGACACGATTCGGATCTTGAAGAAGAACGGCGTTCCGTTCGTGCTCATCGGCCGAAGGTTCGAAGACGAACCGGAATTCGACTATGTGATCTGCGACGACGAGAAGGGCGGGTATTTGGCTGCCAAGCATCTGCTGGAGAGCGGTCATGAGCGCGTGCTGTATCTGAATGGGCCGAGCCGCATCTCGAGCGCCCGGGAACGGTTGGCGGGATTCTTGCGGGCCTATCGGGAGACCGGATTGCCCGTGCGGGAAGATCTCATTATCGAGGTCGAGCCGACGGCGGGGGATACGCGAAAGATCGTCAAGCAGCTGATCGAGCAGAAGGCGGATTTTACGGGGATTTTCGCGTTCAACGACGTGATTGCCTGGGAAGCGGTGTACGTGCTGCAGAAATACGGCTATCGGGTTCCCGGGGACTATGCCGTCATCGGGTTCGATAACATTCAGTCGCGGATGTTCCTACCGTTCCAACTGTCGTCCATCAGCAATTCCAAAGGCAAAATGTCCAAGAGGGCGGTGGATATCCTGCTGCACAAAATCAACCATCCGGGCGCCAAGGAAAGCTATCGCGACGTGATCGATACGGCGCTGATATTGCGGGACAGCACGAAGCCGTCGGGCAGAGGGGACGGGTAGAGAGCACTAGTAGAGAGAACGAGTAGAGAGCGAAGCACCCCGACTCACCGTGAATGGGAATCGCCTGCGGTGAATCGCGGGAAATGAGTCGTATAGGCGGATTGACAGCCAAATTGCGGGGTGGTAACTTTACATTATCGTTAATGTTAACGTTACTAATCTGTGGATCAGCGGATTTCTGCATGTATTGTTCTTACTCTATTAGTCGCCTATTTCAATGCTCTATCGACTTTACTAATTCTATCGCTCTATCTATTTAACTCTATTACTCTACCTACTCTACGAATTCTACCAACACTATTACTCGATTCGCGCTATCTTGCTCGCCACGATGGCCGGATCGGCTTAGCGGCAAGAAGCAAATGGAAGGAGAACGTCCCGCATGGCGGCTCATGATCAACCACGAAGGAAACTGTTTCTATCGGATATCGACGGCACCTTAATGGACAGCCGTAAGCAAATCCGGGATGAAGATATCGAGGCGATTCGGGAGGCGCATCGGCAAGGCGTCGTTATCGCGCTCGCCTCCGGCCGCATGCACGCGGAGATCAAGCAGGTCATGGACCTGCTCGAGGTGCCCTGCTACGCGATCTGCCAGAACGGCGCCGATCTCGTCGGCCTGGACGGCCATGCGATTCGGTCGTTCCGCTACGAGGCGGACCTGGCGTTGTCCGTTCTCGCATTTACGGACCGGGAGGGACTCGTCCCCGTCGTCTGCGGATCGGACGGCAATTACGCGGCAGACCTGAATCCGAAGGCCGAGCAAGTAGGCAAGCGATTCTTGACGCCGCTGCGCGAGCGCAAGCAGCTCGCGGCAGACATCGCAGGCGGAATGAAGATCACGAAATTTTCCGTGTACGGCGAGATTCCAGCGCTGCAAATCTTGCTCGAGGAGCTGCGGGAGCAATACGGCAGCCGCATCACGGCATCGTTCTCCGATCCGGACGGCGTCGACGTCATGCCCGGCAGCGTCGATAAAGGCTCGGCCGCGGAAGCGTTAATGGAGCTGCTCGGCATCGCGCAAGCGGATACGGCCTGCATCGGCGATTCCTTCAACGATCTGGCGATGTTCCGGGCTTGCTCCCGCAGCATCGCGATGTCCCACGCGCCGGACGAAGTACGCGCCGCTGCGGCGCATGCGGCCGATACGGTCGCCCTCGGGCTGCGCGCATGGCTCGGCAGCGAAGACTAAACCGTTCATGATCCACTAAGAAGCAGAGAGGTGTTCTCCTTGTCCAATCAAACGACGCTTGCACCGATGCGGCCGACAACCTACGAGTATCAGACGATTCGCAATCTGCCCGTCCGAGCCGTCAGCATCGACGATTCCTTCTGGGGACCGAAATTAAAGGTGCTGCGCGACACGACCGTCCATGACGTGCTGAATAAATTCGAGCAGGACGGAACGCTGCGCAATTTCGATTTCGTAGCCGCAGGCGCCGGGCCCGAAAGCTATCATAGCGGAGAGCCGTGGTTCGACGGGCTGCTCTACGAAACGATTCGCGGCATCTCGGATATTCTGGCCGTCCATCCCGATGAAGCGTTGGATCGCAGAGTCGATGCGATCATCGCGAAGATCGCCGCGGCGCAGCAGGCCGTAGGCGACGGCTACATCAACACGTACACGCTGCTTGACCGTCCGAACCAGCGATGGGGCGATAACGGAGGCATGCTGCGCTGGCAGCACGACGTGTACAACGCGGGCTGCCTCATCGAAGCCGCCGTCCATCATTACCGGGCGACGGGCAAGACGTCGCTTCTCGAGGTCGCGGTCCGATTCGCCAATCATATGAGCGGCTTGATGGGGCCGCCGCCCAAGCGCAATATCGTCCCGGCGCATTCGCTGCCTGAAGAAGCGGTGCTCAAGCTGTACCAGCTGGCTCTCGACGAGCCGGAGCTTGCGGACCGGCTGAGCCTGCCATTCGAAGCTTCCGATTACTTGAATTTGGCTGCGTTCTGGATCCATAACCGGGGCAATCACGAGGGCAGGGTCTCCCACGACGGCGAATATGCCCAAGACCATAAGCCGGTGCTGGAGCAGGACGAAGCGGTCGGGCACGCGGTGCGCGCGACGCTGCTCTACGCGGGCTTGACGTCGCTGTATCTGTCGACCGGGGAAGCTCCGTATTTGGAAACGGCCAGGAAGCTGTGGGATAGTATCGCCTACCGCAAGTCGCATATTACCGGCGGCGTCGGGGCCATTCACCATGACGAGAAGTTCGGCGGCGACTACGAGCTCCCGGACGACGGGTATTTGGAAACCTGCGCGGGCGCAGGCTTGGGCTTCTTCAGCTGGAATCTGTTTCTCGCGACCGGGGAGAGCCGTTACATCGATAAACTGGAAACGATTCTGTACAATATCGTGCTCGCGGGAAGATCCATGAACGGGCATAAATACTTTTACGAGAACCCGCTCGTCAGCGACGGCGGCCACAATCGATGGGAATGGCATTCCTGTCCGTGCTGCCCGCCGATGATCATCAAGCTGCTGCCTGAAATGGCTTCCTATATTTACGCGCAGGATGCGAACGGCGCTTATGTCAATTTATTCATCGCGAGCGAGAGCACGCTGCGCATCGGCGAGATGCCGGTTCGGTTGAAACAGCAAACCCGGTATCCATGGGACGGGGCGGTGGAGATCTCGGTCATGCCGGAACGGGAGGCGAAGTTCGATGTTCGCGTGCGGATTCCCGAGTGGTGCGCGCGGTACGACATCGCCGTCAACGGCGAAGCGGCAGCCTGCCATATCATGAACGGTTATGCCGTGCTGAACCGGACATGGGGCAAGGACGACGTCATCCGAGTGGATTTCGAGCTGTCCGTCGACCTGATCGGAGCGCATCCGAACGTCACCACCCATGCCGGACGGGCGGCAATCAGACGCGGGCCTATGCTCTACTGCCTGGAGTCTATGGATAACGAGCGTTACGACAACGGCGTCGTCAACTACGCGCGCGAGGCGCTGGATAAGCAGGTGCGCTTGAATCGCAAGCTCCCCCGATCGCCCGTATTCGAGACGCGGTACGACGCCGACTTCTTCGACGGGGCCGTTATCCTC
Organism: Paenibacillus sacheonensis; assembly: GCF_009909195.1. Lineage (GTDB taxonomy): Bacteria > Bacillota > Bacilli > Paenibacillales > Paenibacillaceae > Paenibacillus_Z > Paenibacillus_Z sacheonensis. The sequence goes on along the minus strand of NZ_JAAAMU010000006.1, from coordinate 394,959 downwards.
CGAACGCAAGACGCGGACGGCCGTCCGCTCATGGCCATTCCTTACCCGTATTGGAACAATCGTTCGCGCGGGACGATGGATATCTGGCTCGCATACGACCACGCGCCAAGCTTGGATGGATGGGACAACAAGCTGTATCGCAAAGTAAACGGCGACTGACGAGTCGGTGCAAGCAGTCCATGCGAGTAATCATGCAAGCGCGAGTACAGGCAGTCAGCCCGAGGTTCAAGGAGCTGGCTGCCTTTGCGTTGCATGCGTGATGAACCGATCCTCGGAAGGTCTATTTCCTTTCTTCCTTTCATAAACGTTTACAATATCTACTTGTCGGCTTAATGGACAAGCAATAAATGAGCTCTAGCATGGAGATGAAAGGTAAATTTGGATTCCCAGGAGGAGAAACGTTATGAGATTGGTTCTGATGGGCGACTTGCATTATCACGAGATCGATGCAGCGATTCCCGGACTGCCGGAGGCTAGGACTGCTTTCTACCATACCTTGCTGGATCACTTTATGAATACGGACGCCGATTTGCATATATCGCTTGGAGACCTGACGAATTTCGGATCGCCGTCGGAGCTGCGGGAGGTCAGCGCGCTGCTGCGGCGCGAGGACCGGGCATTCATCCACGTGCTGGGCAATCATGACGTGTACTCGCAGCCGCGCGAGCAGGTGCTGGCGATCACGGGGCAGCAGCGCTACCGGTCGATCGACACGGACGAGGCGATGCTGGTCTTCCTGGATACGGCCAGAGAGATGAATACCGCCGACTGGAGCGGCTGGATGGACGACGAGCAGCTGCACTGGCTGGAGGAGCGGGTGGAGGAATCCGGGACGAAGCCGCTGCTCGTCTTCGGGCATCATCCCGTGTATCAAACGACGGTACGGTCGGAGATCGACAAAGGCTCCATCCATCCGAGCATCGACATGTGGCGGATCTTGAACCGCAAAGAAGGAACGGGCGTCTATTTCAACGGACATACGCACGTGAATTCGATCGTCGCCCGGAACAACTGGACCTTCGTGCAGATCGCGGCCTGTCTGGATCAACCCGGATTCCGGATCGTGGAGCTCGAAGGGGAGCGGCTGCGGATCTCCGAAGTGGACATGATGGACGCGGACATGATGGCGCACGCGGCCACGATGCATCTGCATATCTCGCATTTTCACCCTACTCCGGAAGCGCGCGGACAAGAGTCGGACCGTCGGTCCGATATCTCCGTCACGGCGGCGCAGCCTCGATAATGGAGGCGAAAGGGACGAAGAACGCCGCGAACGCCGCGAACCATGCCGCCTTCCTGAGAGGCCTGGCCGAACATCGAACGATCGCTTCCATCAAGGACCCGAGGCATATCGAGATCGCCCTGTCGCTGCGCAGCCAAATAAGCGGCATCTTCCTGTTGACCGGACATATCGGCGTCGTGAAAGGCTACGTGGACGTGTTCAAGGAGCATCATTTCCCCGTCTTCCTGCATCTGGAGAAAATCGGAGGCCTCAGCACGGACAATTACGGACTGGACTATCTGGCGAAAGTAATCAAGCCGACCGGCATCATATCGACGAAGACGAACGTCATCAAAACCGCCAAGAAAATGGGTCTGGTCACCATTCAGCGGTTCTTCCTCGTCGACAGCGAAGGGTTGGACAATATCGCCAAGAGCCTCGGCCAGAGCGAGCCGGACGTCATCGAAGTCATGCCTGCCCGCATCCCCGACATGATCGGCAAGGTAAAGGCGTTCACCTCGCTGCCGATCATTACCGGGGGCTTGCTGTACGAGCAGGGTCACATCGAGGAATGTCTCCGGTATGGGGCGGCCGCGATATCGACGTCCAAGCCCGAGCTGTGGCGAGACGCCGGTCCTGCATCCGAGCAGACGAAGGACCGGCGGATCATATAAGTTCCGATAAGCCTAGTTAAGTGTCGAAGGATGAAAATCCACATAATCTTTGCAAACCGCTAACACGGCGTTAACGAACCTTCTGTATCATTCGTTATGAAAAGTAAATAGCGATCGGTTGGAGTAGTGGAGAAACCTTATCCGCGCGAGGACATGCATGCTGTCCTCGGCAGGATTAAGGTTTCTTTTTTTGCGCCCGCGATCGTAACTCAGGAGAAGAAAAGGTGGAGGATGGGACAATGGTTAAGAAGCTTACTGCAGTGACGCTGGCGATGCTGATGACAGGGGTGCTTTCGGCTTGCGGAGCGGGCGAAGCGAACACGAACGACACGAGCGCAGGCGCGAATGCCGGCGCGAACGCGGACAAGAACGCGGCGGCGGGCAATGCCGCCGGCAACGTCGCCGGCAGCGAAGCGAAGCCGGAGAATGCCGACGCCTCCAAGAAGATCGTCATCAAATACTGGTACGCGTTCGGAGACAAGATCGAAGAAGCGAAGAAGCACATGGTTCAGACCTTCAACGAGTCGCAGGATAAAATCGAAGTCGTAGCCGAGTTCCAAGGCAACTACGAGGATCTTCACGCCAAAGTACAAGCGGCCTTCGCGGCAGGCAACGCGCCGGCGGTCACCGATCTCGAAATCTCGTCCACCGGCGTATTCGCCCACTCCGGCATGCTGGAAGAGTTGACGACGTATGCGGAGCGAGATAAAGATCAGCTGAAGCTGGACGACTTCAATCCGGGTCTGATGGGCAATGCCTACGTGGACGGCAAGCTCTACGGCCTGCCGTTCATGCGCAGTACCCCGATCCTGTACAAGAACGTCACCATGCTCAAAGACGCCGGGCTCGACCCGGCCGGCCCGAAAACATGGGACGAGCTGGAGCAATATTCCCGCGTCTTGAAGAAGAAAGGCAAGACGGGCATGACCGTGCCGGCCGATATCTGGTACTACGAAGGCCTCGTGGCTCAAAGCGGCGGCAAAATGCTGAGCGACGACGGCAAGTCGGCGGCGTTCAATTCGCCCGAAGGCGTAGCGCCGGTCGAGTTCTGGAAGAAGCTGTCCACCGAAGGGCTGATCAAGATCCCGATGGGCGACGAAGCGGGTCCGACCGCGGACAAAGACTGGGCCAACCAGCTGTCGGCCTTCAAGTTCGGTTCGACGGCCGGCGTAACCGGCAGCTTGGAGATCGCGAAGGGCAACGGCTTCGAGATGGATACGGCATTCATGCCTTCCAACGTCAGCTACGGCGTGCCGACCGGCGGCTGCCAGCTTGTCATTACCTCGAAGAGCAGCGACGAAGAGAAGCAGGCGGCTTGGGAATTCCTCAAATGGATGACGTCGAAGGAAAACACCATTTACCAGCATAAGCATGTCGGCTACCTGCCGACCCGGATGTCCGCGGTGGAGAGCGACGAGCTGAAGGCGCATTTTGCCGAGTTCCCGCAGTTCAAGGTGGCCGTGGATCAATTGGAATACGCCAGACCGCGCCCGATGGAGAATGCCTATCCGGAAGTCGCGAAGATCATCAGGGAAGCCATCGAGAAGGCGATTCTCGATCCGAAGACGACCCCGCAGAAGGCGCTCGACCAGGCCGCGGAGAAAGCCAACAAGCTGCTCGCCAAATCATAGGGCTTTCGCCGAGTCCGAGTCGTTGACCAGCCATGGGGAAAGCTTTCGCGGAGGCATTCCCCGTTCCATTCTACTAGCGGAGAGGTTGCAGCTGATGTACAACAAGACGTGGTTGTCTGTGATTAAAGTGGTTATTTTCGATATGGACGGAACGCTCTATCAGGATGACACCTATCTGGAGCGGTATATTCGGTACCTGCTCGAAGGAACGGAGCATGAAGGCGACACCGAGGCGGCGATGCGCCTGGGCAGAGCGATTCTGTCCGACTGCCATGCGATTCGCTTCGGCTATTTCTACCATACGCGGGACGATGTGAGCTTGGTGCAGGAGGGAGAGCGTTTCGTCCGCAGCTTGACATGGGACGGGACGGCGGGAGAGGGACCGGCGCAGGACTATGAATCTCTCTCCGCGCACGAGCCTTATCTGATTCCGATCGGCGACCCTTGGGGGATCGCGGCGGCGCTGAGCCACAGATACAAGCTGCCCGAGCAGCGGCTGCGATCGGCGTTCGAACGCGTCCGCGGGGAGATGCTGCTCCCCCCTTACGGCTTCGCTTGTCACGATGATTTGTTCCGTGCCATCGAAGAGCTCACCGCCGTCGAGAAGAAAAGCCTCATGACCAACACCCATCTCGAGTCCGGCGTCGCGTTCGTGGGCTACATGGGGATCGGCCATTTGTTCGGGGACGTGGCGTACGGCGCGAACAAGCCTGCCGGCCTTCAGTCGTATTTCGGTTCCTTGCTGGCGCAGGGCTATCGGCCGGAAGAGATCCTATCGATCGGGGACAATCCGTGGAACGACCTGCATCCGGTCAAGAAGCTGGGCGGCCGGACCTGCTTTATTTCCCCTTACCCGAGCAGCGATCCGGAGGTCTGGGATTTGCGGCTTCACCGTTTGGAGGAGTTGGCGCAGCTCATGCGCGTGATTCAGCAATCCATCACAGGGAGGAAGATAGCGGATGGCGAAGATCGAGTTGAAGCAGATAAGCAAGAAATTCAAGGATGAGACCATCATCGAGAACCTGAACCTGACCATCAAGGACGGTTCGTTCACCGTGCTCGTCGGACCGTCGGGCTGCGGCAAATCCACGACGCTGCGGATGGTCGCGGGGCTGGAGAAGCAGAGCGGCGGCGAAATCTGGATCGACGACAAATGCGTGAACGATACGCCGCCCGGGCTGCGGGACGTCGCGATGGTGTTCCAGAATTACGCCCTGTACCCGAACATGACCGTTCGCGGCAATATCGAATTCGGCCTCAAGAACATGGGCATTGCGAAGCAGGAGCGCGAGCGGCTGATCATGGACATCTGCGGGATCGTCGGCTTGGTGCCGCATCTGAACAAGAAGCCCCAGAGCCTCTCCGGCGGACAGCGTCAGCGGGTTGCGCTCGCCCGGGCGATGGTGAAGCAGCCGAAGGTGTTCATTCTGGATGAGCCCTTATCCAACCTGGACGCCAAGCTGCGCAACCAGATGAGAACCGAGCTGATTCAGCTGCACAAGCGCCTTGGCACCACGTTCGTCTACGTGACGCATGATCAGGTGGAAGCCATGTCGATGGGCGACGAGATCGTCGTCATGAACAAGGGCGTCATCCAGCAGGCGGATACGCCGATGAAGCTCTATCACGATCCGGCCAATCAGTTCACCGCGGAGTTCATCGGCACGCCGGCCATGAACATGATGGACATGCGGGACATGCAGGGACTGGAGATCCGGTCGGCGACGGTCCCGGGCTATGCCGGGTTTCGGCCGGAGCAGGCGCTGATCGGCGCGGGCGCGGATAGCGAAGGCTACGAGATAGAAGGCGAGATTCTGACCCGCGAGAGTCTGGGCGCGGAAAATATTTATCAGATCCAGTCGCGGAACGGCGTGTTCTTCGTCAAAACGTTCCTGGCGCCGCTAGAGACGATGCGGCACGTGAAAGTGACGGTTCCTTATGACCGGCTGTACTATTTCGGGCTGAACGGGGAAAGGCTGCGCGGCGTCGAAGCAAGCTCGAAACGCCCTGCCGCGGTTGGGGGAAGATGAGATGAGCGTATGGGAAAAGCTCCGTCCGTACAGCATGGTCGCACCTGCCATCATCGTGTTCTCCCTGTTCTTCATCTATCCGATCTTCTACATGATGTACCTGAGCCTGTTCGACTGGAACTTCGTCAGCCCGGACAAGGCCTATGTCGGCATTCAGAATTTCAAGGACCTGCTGACCGATTCGGACTTCCGGCAGGTGCTCTCCAATACGACGATCTACACGCTGCTCACGGTGACGCTGACGACTTCACTCGCGCTGCTGCTCGCGCTGTGGCTGAATCGCAAAGGCGTCTTCCACGGCTTCGTGCAAGGCGCGATCTTCAGCCCGCATATCATCTCGCTCGTGTCCATCTCGCTGCTCTGGAGCTGGTTAATGGACCCCGAATACGGGCTGCTGAACTGGGTCATCGGGCTCGCGGGCTTCGGGAAGCTGGCCTGGCTGTCCCATCCGAGCACGTCGCTCGTCTCGCTGGTCATCGTGGCCGTATGGAAGGGACTCGGCTATAACGCGTTGGTATTCATCGCGGGGCTGCAGAGCATTCCGCCGGATATCTACGAAGCGGCCTCGCTGGATCGTTCCAAGCCGTGGACGACGTTCCGCAAGCTGATCCTGCCGCTGCTGTCGCCATCGATTTTCTTCCTGGTCATTATCAACATGATCGGTTCGTTCCAGGTGTTCGAGACCATCGCGATCATGACCCAGGGCGGTCCGGTCAATTCGACGAATACGCTGGTCTATTACATCTACGAGAACGGATTCCGGTTCTTCAAGATCGGGTATGCCTCCGCGGCCGGCGTCATCCTGCTGTTCATTATCGGCGTACTCACGATCATATACTTCAAACTGCTGTCGAAGCGCGTTCATTACCGTTAAGAGGAGGCGTAGCTTTTGAAAACCGTAGACAATACGATCGGCGGCTCCCCGATCGGGACTGCCGCCGCCGGCAGCCGGCTGAGCCATGCGCGTACCCGCAAAGCGACGATCAGGCAGGCGATATCCGTCCTGCTGCGCGTATTGAATATCGCCGCCCTGCTTCTGCTGGTGCTGGTCTTTGCGCTGCCGTTTATCTGGATGCTCTCCACGTCGCTCAAGACGCTGCCGGAGACGATGATCTTCCCGCCCAGGTGGATTCCGGACAATCCCGTCTGGCAAAATTACGCGGATGCCTGGAATACGGGGCCGTTCCTGAAATATTTCAGGAACAGCATCATCATCGCTGGGGGCATTCTGATCCTGCAGATGCTGACGATCATTCCGGCCGCTTATGCGTTTGCCCGGTACAAGTTCGTCGGCTCGGGCTTCCTGTTCGGCATCGTCATGGTGACGCTCATGATTCCGTCGCAGCTGATCTTCCTGCCCGTGTACCTGGAGCTGAGCGCGTTCAAGCTGCTTAATACGCATCTGGGGCTCATCCTGCCGTTCGCGTCCAGCGCTTTCGGGATCTTCCTGCTGCGGCAGGCATTCATGCAAATCTCGGACGAGCTGATCGAAGCGGCCCGGCTGGATCAGGCGAAAGAATGGAAAATCATCGTGCGGATCATGGTGCCGCTCGTGAAGCCGGTGCTGGTTACCTTCGCCTTGTTCAGCTTCATCGCCCACTGGAACGACTACTTCTGGCCGCTCGTCATGACCACCAACGAAACGGCGAGAACGCTCCCGCTCGGCATCGCCAAGATTCGGGAAGTGGAAGGCGTCGCGACGTGGAATATCCTGATGGCCGGCAACCTGATCCTGGTCACGCCGATCCTGATCGTCTTCTTCTTGTCGCAGCGGCAGATTATCAAAGCGTTCGTGTACAACGGCGTCAAATAAAGAAATGCGAAGGGATGATGGAGAAATGATGGAGAACAGGAACGAAATAACGGTAACGATCGTCGCGCACCGCGGCTGTTCGGGCGCAGCGCCCGAAAATACGATGGCGGCCTTCAAGCTGGCGCTGAGCGAGCCGGATATCGCGATGATCGAGCTTGACGTGCATCTCTCCAAGGACGGCGTGCCCGTCGTTATCCACGATCATACGCTGGATCGGACGACGAACGGCTCAGGCCCGGTAGCGGCTTATACGCTGGAGGAGCTCCGCCAATGGGATGCGGGAAGTAAGTTCGCCGCCGCGTTCGCGGATGAACGGATTCCGACGCTCGAGGAAGTGCTGGAGCTTGCGAAGGGCCGCTGCACGCTGCATGTGGAGCTGAAGATGCTGGCCAACGAATACGCGGGCATCGAGGAGAAGATCATCTCGCTCGTTCAGCGGCATGGCATGCAGAAGGAAGTCGTGCTGTCCTCCTTCAATCATGATTCCATGAAGCGCGCGCACGAGATCGACCCTTCCATCGCGACGGGATTAATCTTCCTCGGCAAGCCGACGCTGCTCGCGGAGCAGCTTCGTTATACGGGAGCCACGTGCTTGTCGATGCATTACGCGTTCGTGACGCCCGAGTTGTTCGACGAGATGACGGGGCTCGGCATCGATATCGGCGTCTGGACGGTCGACGAGCCGGATACGCTGGCGCGGATGATGCGGGACTATCCGGGGATGCGGATCACGACGAATTATCCGGACCGGGTGCTGCGAATCGCGCGGGGAGAAGCGGCGAGCATTTAGGAATACAAACATCATGCACATGGACCTTAAGGAACCCAAGACGAAGCCCCCGGCCGCATGGTCGGAGGCTTCGTCTTGGTCATTTTTCACTATCCGTACTGTAAGTCCTGTCGCACAAGATGCGATGCAGAGCCTATTTATTTTGAAGAAATTTAATGCTTCCTTTCCATCTGTAAATCATTTGTTGTGGTAAAATTTGGGGTGTAATTTGAAGGGAGGCGACCATGAGGAAATACGTTCATCTTGGCCTTGCGCTCGCGCTGCTTCTGATTTGTTGGAACGCGTTCCCTGGCAAGGAGAAGTCGATAACCAAAGAAGAAGCCGAACGATTCGCGCTCGAACAGGCTGCAAAGGACGGCTATCAAGGCGCGGAAGTATGGGAGCGATTCAATCACGTAACTTCGGAGGGCAATGCGTTCTCGATCGCCCGTAATCGATTCGTTCACGTATGGCAGGTGTATCTGAATGCTGCCGGTCATCCCGCCATATTAAATACGCCGGCAGTCAACTATGATGTGGATCGTAAAGACGGTACCATCGTGTCGAGCGTGAAAGGTTTGCTGCAGGTCGGAATGGATTTGAAACTAAGCGATATCCAACTGGATGACCTCGGCAACGAACAAGAACGAGGCGTCTCCGTTGCCATAAGAAACGAAGGAAAGACATCCTACTTCATTGAATGAATCCAGCCATTCGCAGACAATGCGGTGCAGCACATGTCGCAGGAGGAAGCGCCCAAAATAACGGTTAATCGGCTTATTCGCTCAGGCGAAGAGTTGGTTGTATCCGGTGCGATTATGTTGAGAGAAGATCCGTCCACATCTCCATCGCTCGCGTTGAAAGGCTTTTTCGTCCACGTGAAAGAAGAAGAGCAGCCGGCCCTTATCCTCGAGGACCGATAATGCAGGGGGGGGGCGATCGGTTCCGGAAGCGCCACAGATCAATAGTAGAGGGGCAAGGGGCATGAGGAAGGTCCTCATCATCGGCATCGTAGCCAGCGGCAAAACGACATTTGCCAAACGGTTATCCCAGACGTTGGATGTCCCATGGTATGAGCTTGACGCCATCGTGTATCACAAGACGTCCACGGGACGACATAAGCGGACGGCAGCCGAACAAGTCGAGGAGATCATGGCAATCGATAACGATGGCGCGTGGATCTTCGAAGGAACCGATCGAGCATCCTACCAGTGTCTATACCAGATGGCCGATACGATTATTTTTCTGGATCCTCCGTTGCGAACACGCAGAATTCGAATTCTGACGCGTTATCTGAAGCAAAAGCTCGGCATCGAGAAGTGCCACTATAAGCCGGACCTGAAAATGCTGCGGATGATGTATAGATGGACAAGCGACTTTGAGCGAAATAGGGAAGGCTTCGAGGGAAAGTTGGAACGGTACAAGGAGAAGCTGATTCGGGTAAAGGATACTGGCAGGGCGAGTACCAAATTCGCAAGGGATGGGAGTGCTTGGAACGGTTAAAGAACTTATCCTCGGAGACGTGCTGCAGGAGTTGGCGAATACGCGCCGCATGCTGGAGAATCTTCCTCAGGAGCACATGACGTGGAAACCGCACGAGAAGTCCATGAGCATGGGCGAGCTGGCTACGCACATCGTGAACCTGCTCTACTGGCAATCGGCGATACTCGTAAACGCGGAGTTCGATTTGGCGTCCGTGCCCTCTCGGCGCGAAGTACTGGAGAGCCCCGCGGCGGTTCTTCAAGAGTTCGACGTGAGGTCTCGCGAGGTCCAGAGCATGCTTGCCGAAAGCAGTGCGGAGATGCTCGGCGCGGAGTGGACGCTGCGCAATGGAACGCAGATCATTCACCGGCAGCCGCGGGCCGTCGCGCTGCGTACCTTCGGATTGAACCACTTGGTTCACCACCGGGCCCAGCTCGGCATCTATCTGCGGCTTCTCGATCTGCCCGTGCCGGGCATGTATGGACCCTCGGCCGATGAGCTCGGCAGGTGACCGACGAAGTCGCGTACACGTGAGTGCGGCCTGACGCCTAACGCTTGTCAGCGTCGCTATTTGCAACAAAATCCGGCTAAATAAATGCTAACGGTTATGACCGACGTTATTTGACGTGTAGGAGCTGATTTGCGCGGGAAATCTCGCAATAAGACCCCTGACAAGCGTTAGCGATAGAAACTAGCTATTTTGAGGCGATTAACGCTCTGTACAAGCGTTAGCCGTTAGTTGCGCGGTGCTTAAGTTCATTTTCGCAAGCGTGATCATACTGGTTTGCTGGCGTCGGCAGTCATCAGCCCAATAGCGTTCCGCGATTTTTGATGATCTTGGATTTCTGATTTTATCGACCAAGCAGTTTATCGAACAGGCAGTCGGACGCATCCGGCTGCCTTCGTTTATTTAAGGACATGTGCTTCGGAATCGGTTTGCCGGCAAGGCTACTTCCCGGCCGATTTCTGTTCTTTCAGGTTCGTACCGTCCGCGGTTAGTCGATACAGACCGAATACAACGGAATTCCCTTGCGCCAAACCGGCCTTTACTAACTCTTTCAGCGACTGATTCACGCTGAAGCGATTTCCCGATTCTTTGGGAAGCTGTTCGGCAATTTGTGCGGATGAGAGCCACTCCGGGGTTAAGGCAAGCAGCACGTTTCGTTGATCTGCGGTCAAGTTCATGTTTTTTCCTCCTGATAGGTTAGGACGTTGGTTATCTCTTGTACGTTTTTCATGAGTGAAAGGGTTCAATAACCCCAATATTAGTATGCCGGATATGAGGAGCCGCCTTTATTGGGGGAAGTGGGCACGAAAAGCATGTACAAGGACACATGGTTAAGTCAGACAATAGTGTCAACGTATTGTTTGATGGGACTCTCGGCCGATGACATCGGGAAAATATGGCACAGTCGACAAAATCCGACGTAAACATCCCTACTAGAGTGCTATAATACTCAGTATGACTTTTACATATTTTTCAATCCGATGGGGGACAGAATGAATGTTTGGAAGATGGAAGGCAGGCATACTTAGTTTTGTTTTGTTATTTACGCTGGCAATGCCAATGAGTTCAAACGCTGCAGCTGAAGTTGGGAGTAACCAGGAATCGCCCAACCAAGAGCAGAGCGTTAGCGAAACGCCGGATCAAGAGCTCCCGTTGCCTGACAATACAGAGCTGGAGTCGCAAGCGGACAACGATAACAATACGGCCAGTGCGGCCAATGCAGGCAACACTACGGGCGGTATACAAATGGGGGCTATAGAGGGATATGCCATTAGTCCCTATAATCAAGCTATATTAGAGTACAAGACCAGCCAAGGTTCGCATACCGAGTTTCTAGAAATCGTGAATGGCACAATGAATTTGAGCAACGTAGAAATTCCTTCCGGATCCATAGTGACCGTGTCGATCCTTGCTCTTTATACACAGGATGGTGCAGACCAATCTGTGCTTTACGTGGATCACGATACGATGACAATCGAGCAATTTCAAGCCCTGAGCGTATGGACGATCGATAACGATGCGGTAGAGGCGCCGTTGGATCTTTCGGCATACGCGGATTGGACCAATACGGATTTAATTGTTGTGAATGGTACTCACAATCAAACGACTTATATTCCAAATTACAAAGACCTATCGATTTTGTCTAAGCCGGGTAACGTTAAGTTAAGCTTTACCGGATCGAAGAATCGCACAGGGTATCTGATTCACAAAACCTTTGCGCTGACCTCGGGTGCCCATTTGGCATTTAATGAGGAGGATGTATCCGAAGCTGTAACAACTCGGTTGCCCGAAGGTTTGGATAATACGCATCTTTGGGGCATGGACGGTTTTGGCTACTTCGGAGAGATTGATAATTTGGTCGTGACTAAAGGCGTTTATTCCTTGAACGTGGATCAAATCGAGAAAAGGGAGAACGGAAACCATACCACTTCCTGGGCAATTAATGAATTTCAGGTGAATGGAGACAGGGAGCTTCGCTTCGGCGAACCGAAGCTGAATATTCGGAGTTTAGACCTCTCGACAAAGGGGATATACGCCGTAGTCGTCGTGAATAATGGCGATTTCCAATTAGAGAATGTTTATGACCATAGAGATTCCGAATCACAACAGCTTACAAGCACACACGTGAAAATTACCGATAGCCAGAACCAGTCCGTTTACGAGACGGATTTAAATTCACGTGGATGGTGCTGCGAGGATCATACATTCGATAAACCGCTTGCGGCTGGAACCTATACGATCGATTTCACGGTTACCGGTCTGGAACAGCCGCTTAGCCTGAGTCAAACAGTGATTCTTAAAGATAATTCCGTTTATGAAGGAAAAGGGCTGGCCGTTCATGCAGAGAATGAATCGGGGCAGCCTCTATCCGAAGCAAAGGCCTATGTGTTTGAGAAACGGCCTTATGGCGGCGACGGCGGTACGGATGCATATTGGGCGCTAAACTATCAATCGAAAGTCTCGAATGATGGAAGCTTCATTATCCCTTATCAGAATCTCTTAAAGGGGCGCGCGTATGAATTGCAAGTCATAGGATCCTCGGCGGACGGACAGCATGAAGTCGTATATAATCAGGCCGTGTCCCGCGAGGATCAGGAAATTCAGCTCAAGAGCTCTGGCCTGAAGCATCTCAGGGTGAACGCTGCGCAGGCAAGCAAGAACGATTCCCTGCTTATCTCTGTACTAGACGAACAGAAGCAAGTTTCCAACTGGCCGATTCTGACTTTGTTTGACGAGAATCGTCAAGCTGAGATTTATATTCAAAACGACAACGATATCAAGCTGCTGGCCAAGCTCTATAATGCCGACAATGATACGGGTTACTTACTGACGGGTACCGCCGATTCAGCTGCGCATGCCGTTGATTTGAACGGAGAGACGGCAGAGATTCAAATGCCCGCGGGTTTCGAGAATGCCAAGTTGGATGTTAATGTTGGCTGGAGCGCGAGCGAACTGCCGGCCAAACATTACTTCGTAAGCAAAGGATTGGATATAGTCGCTTCCTACTTTGTCGAAGCCGATGGTTACAGATATACGTTCAACAAAAGTATAGACCAGGTAAATCGGGACATCACGCTCGAAATCGGACATGATTTCGTCAATCGGCATACGGATAATCAATTATTCGCCTCAGGCGAGCTGAACCGACGCGTTTATACCGACTATAGGGATGAACTGGATAATACGCTGGTTGGCGTATCGTATACGGAAACGGCCCAGATAGCGGATCGCGTCAATTCGAGCAACCTGACGTTTACGGCCGATTATGCAGGTCGTCAGCAGGTCATGTCGGTACAGACTTCAGACGAAGGCGGGATCTCCTACGAGCCGACAGATCAGCCTGCCGGTTCCAATCGGACCTTTACCGAAGGTTCCATAATCGATTATCAGATGCATGATGCTTCCAATCAAACGATCGGGGGTGTCGTTGGAACGGCGACGCCGGTACAGCTCTATGCGGATATGCCGATTCAGGAAGGGGACTACTCGCTTCGAATCGCCAATCAGCACTTTCCAACTGACGTCGTCAAGCTGGCGGGACAAGCCAACCTGTCGGTTATTCCGGGAAATGAAACGGCAACTCGTATTCCGATTGCATTGCCGCCCGGGTATGAAACAGGGAAGATCGAATACGGAGACGTGAGGCTGCAGAAGCTTGACGGAACTTCCGATTACTTATGGATTACGCAAGGCAGGTTAATCATTCCTAGCTATCTGAATCTGGTTGCCGATCAGAAATACGTCCTGCAAATGGCGCTTCACTTGAAGACCCTCGATGGGGAGAGGGCCGTATACTATAATCAACTGGATTTAACCGGCGAACAGTTATTGAATCTGCAGCAGATTGATTATCCGGCTTCTGCCGTGACGATTACGCCGGAAGTAAAGGATCTTCCCGTTAATTTTCAGCCATATAATATTATATTGGAATTCCCAACAGCCGGTATTGCAGGCAGTTCCTTAATGACAAATACGATTATGAATTATTTTACTGGAAGCAAGGTTAGCTTAGGTACGATTATCATGAAGCCGGAAAACTTTAAAATCGACTTGTCCGGCCGGAACATATCTACGGTTTATGATATCAGAAGAGAAGTTCATATGGATGCGGGCGACGGTAAATATACCTTAACGGATCCTGGTATGCATCTTGTAACGCTCGCAGGCAACAAGCCATTCACTTCATTCAGTTCTATATCACCGGGAGCTACTTCATACTCCTATCAAAATTATTATCCTTTCATCTTGTTCAACAAGGCTTACGTTGCTCCCGGAAAGCAGCAATTGCTCTTCGGCACGCAAAAGACCAATGCCGAAGAAGAACCTTGGGACTTGTACTGGATGACACGCAGCACATACGATGTGAAAGCAGATACCATTATTCCATTCACGGGCCAAGTGGACCCGGCGAGCTCCTCGTTAAAGCTTACCCAACGAAACGAACAGGATATTACCTTCCTCGCGGTAAATCCGGAATTCGTCAGCGGGGATTTAATACTGAAAGATCTTTATTTAGGGAAAACCGGAAACTACGATTCTGTCCCCGGTATGGTGACGATCAGAGATAGCCAACAGAAGAAAGTTTATGAAAGTCTGGCCTATGGTTTATACGACGGAGGCTTCGAAGTATCCAAGGCTTTCGCGGCCGGAACGTATTCTATTACCTATCGTCAACCGGTGGGGCCGAACGAAGAAGCCGTGGTGACCAATTCATTTACGGTCGCGGCTCATGACAGCGGTAATCCCAGCAGTGGAGGCGGTTCCCCTGGCGGAGGCGGAGGGGGTACTGCCGTAGGTGACCCAACCGGCGATGAATCAACTAAGTCTACGACCTTTAAACCTAGTGACATCCCTGCTCCGGTGAACGGCGTAGTAACACTGCAGATTAAGGATAGTGAGTCGGCTGTGATACCTGCCAGCATCCTAGGCGGGGACGGCGTGAAGAACGAGCTGGAGCTCACGGGATCGCACGGCAAAGTGTCCATTCCCCCGGCCGTGCTCAAGCAGCTCGCAGGGCTGGTAGGGAACGAGAAATTGGCTGATGCCCAATTCGCGTTGACGATGAAGCCGATAAGCGAGAACGACTTGTCGGATACCGTCCATGCGGCTTCGGGCAATCGCGTAAACATCGCCGGCACCGTCTACGATTTCAAGCTGACGATCACGGCGAAGGACGGTCAGCCAATCTTGCTCTCGGCATTCGAAGAACCGATTACGTTGACGTTTGAAGTCAATGAAGATGCAGATAAGCATCTAGCGAATATATACTATATCGCAGAAGACGGCAGCATCGCTTACGAGCCGAGCCAGCTGATCAATGGCATGCTCGTCGCGAAAGTTAACCATTTTAGCCAATATGGCGTGCTTGAATTGCACATGAGCTTTACGGACGTAAGCGAATCGCACTGGGCGCATGATGCCGTTCAAGAGCTGGCTGCCAAGCAAATCGTCGAAGGCGTCGCTCCGAACACGTTTGCTCCGGGCAAGACGATTACGCGAGCCGAATTTACAACGATGCTCGTACACGCATTAGGGCTGTCTGTCCAGGAAACATCGGCATTCAAGGATGTTCCTAATACGGCTTGGTATGCCTCGACCGTTGCCGCGGCCTACCAGAATCACCTTATTCAAGGTATCAGCGCGGAGAGCTTTGCGCCGAATAAATCGATTTCGAGAGAAGAAATGGCGATTATTCTCGCTAATGCGCTGAAACTTGCGAAAGCAGCTCCTGAGACGCCGGAGCACGCGAAGGCGTTCAAGGATGCCGCGGATATCAGCGCATGGGCGGCAGATTCCGTAGACTATGCCTTGGCTAACGAGTTGATTAAAGGCGATGAGTCCGGCTTGTTCAAACCTAAAGGAATGGCGACACGCGCGGAAGCGGCGCAGATGATCGTCAATTTATTGAATCAGTTGCAATCGTAAAGAAGGCAGGGACCCGAGCAATCGGGTCTTTTGCCGTAATTTTAGTGGAATGGACGGATGAATCGATGAGGAAAGGACTGGTACCATGGAAGCTAACGATCGAAACCTTTATTCTTGGCTTATTTATATGCTGCGGCCCTTTTTTTCGGGGTTACATATTTGAAAATGGTCTTGCGATAGCTGCTGTAAGCATCTCGCTTGGCTTTATGTATTTTCTGCCGAGAAGTAGGCAGCCGCGCGATACGACGTTGTATGCGCTGATGGCGTTATCGGTTATTTATGCAGCAAGCATCGGATATGGGGATGACCACCGCGAAGCGCTGGATGGATTCCTTGCGGCAGCTATGTTAACCCCTTTATATAGTTTTGCTCGATCAATAACGAGACAAAGGATAAATCAGATTTGGACGATCTGGGTCTGGCTGACGGGGTTATCCGTACTTCTTGGGACTGCATCACATCGATTCGTTGAGGGACGCCTGGTTGGCTTCATCGATTATGCCAATGGTTATGCCATTCTTTTATTGATTGGAATCATCATGTGCTTTGCTTTAAAGGCAGGGGGAGCATCCCTATTCCGCGCCAAATGGATGCAGGTTCCCATTTTCCTGGACGCAGGGGGAATCTACTTGACCGAGTCCAGAACGGTATTCGTCCTGCTGCTTGCTTCGTTCATCTTGCTATTCTTCTGGAGTAAGCGGACGGATCCGTTATTTTGGTTTCGATCAAGCGGTAACGCGGCTCTCGGAATCGCTACGGCTGTGGCATACGACTGGTCCCCGTGGATGGCAATCCCAGCCGTAGTTGTTTTCGGACTTGGCTGCCTCATACCAGACGGAACGCTTTCAAGACGTGCCATCAGGATAACGTTACTGGCAGCAGCGCCTCTCTTCGTTCTACCCTCGCTTCTTGGCAATCGCGGTATTGCTGACCGCTGGAGCACGCTTGGCTCCCGTACGGGGGAAGGGTTCGTCCGGCTTGTCTACGACCACGATGCTTGGTCTCTTTTTAAGGATGCACCGATCTTCGGTTTCGGTGCGGGGGGCTGGGCTAATTTGCAATACCGATATCAAACTGCCGATTATTTTACAGCCTACGTTCATAGTCTGCCTCTGCAGATCATGACGGAAGTCGGATTTGTCGGATTTCTCATTATAACTGTTGCTATTACTAATCTGCTCCTTAGAGGTTTTTTGGCGGCAAAGAAGATGGCCAACCATGAAAGTGGGAATACGCGTATACGCATGATGGCTTGTTGCATGCTGCTGGTGCATAGCTTAGTTGATTTCACTTTGTCGTTTCCTTATTTTTTGGGCTTACTGTTCATTATCGGGGCTGCACCTGAGGCGCCAGTTATTCTCAAGAATGATGCAGGACGAGCACGGATATGGAAGCCGATTGCGTTTATCACTGGAGCGGGAACCATAGTCATTGCGAGCTTGTTAATTGTATCCAATCAGTTTGAGCAGTCCGCTGATAGAGCGATTGCAGAGAATCGCAAAGCCGATGCCGTACGGCTGTTAGAAAAAAGTGCGTCTACATCGATTTTCGCTGACCGAATTTACGATCGGAAAGCAAGGTTGTACTTGCGAGAATACAATGCCAACGGGGACCAACGGTATTTGGATGTCGCACGGATCGAGAACGAGAAGGCCCTCTCAGTGTACCCGGATCAAATTTGGTACCGGAAGACGAACAGCGATATTTTGTGGCAACAGGGAAATAAGCAAAAGTCTATTGTTATCCTGAGCAAACTAGTCCAAGATAATCGATTTATTGCGGAATGGCGGGAGGAACTAGAGCAGAAAGAAGCGAAAATTAAATAGCGTTCCATTAAGAGTTGGGGCGAGAGGAGAATGCAGGATGGAGCATACTTTAAGTTTATTGCCATCCGTATCGCAGAAATCGAACTCCCAAAACCAGCTATGTACAATAAGGCTGTCGATCTGAATCTCTAGCGTGCAAAGATGCTCATATAAGTCCATTAATTTCCGGCGTTCGAAAACAGACTTCTTTTTTCCACTATGGCAGCCGAATGAGTGAAGGAAACGATGGCCTAAGCGGGTTTTAAAATTAAAAGAGCAGCTTGCCAGCGTGGCAGCTGCTCTTTGCTTTCTATGATTCCTTCACGCTGCAGTACGCTCCCCGACCTTCACATGTCGAGGACGATACATGGAAGCCCTCAGTACAATCAGTGCGAGGCTAAGCGCCAGGAACAGCAAGCCGGCGATGACTGCGTACCGCGTGCCCATCCCTGCGATGAAGAAGCCTCCAATGAACGTACCGACGGTGACGCCGAGATTGGCGAAAGCGACGAACAAACCGTTGGCGAATTCAGGCGCATCCGGAGCAGCTGAAGTAATCCAATACTGCGAGATATTGAGCCCCAAGGTGAAGAGAATCCCCCAGATCGCGATAAGGATGATCATCGGCGTTGAAAAACTTCCGAAGAGGAATACGAGCGTATAGATGGCTCCGAGCGCAAGGGGATATACGAGCGCTGTTTGGATGGCTTTGCGGCTTAGCGATTTGCCGGCCAAGAGATTGCCGATCACGCCGGTCAAGCCGAACAGGATCAACATGAGGCTGATTTGTTTGCCCGACATCTGCGTGACGGCGTTCAGATACTCGGCGAAGAAGCTGTACATGGCATACATGGCCGAGTTAATTGCAATGACAGTTGCGATGCTGATCCATACGATAGGTTTTTTGAGGACGCTCAGTTGAGCCCCGTAGGTCAGTTTTTCCGTAACCGGCATGGAAGGAATGAAGAGGCTTATGGCGATGAAGGTCGTTGCATTAACGATGGCGAAGAACCAAAGCGAAGCTTCAAGGGATACCGTGTCCGCGATAAAAGAAGAGATCGGCGTGCCGATGACCATGCCGGCGGTAACGCCCATGAACACCTTGGCAGTCACGTGCGCGATTTTTTCCTTGCTGACGGTATTAGCGGCCGCTACGAATGCCACGGAGAAGAAAACCGGGTGCAGGAAGGCGGGGACGATCCGAGCGACGAGAAGGATGGCAAAGTTGGGCGCATATACGGAGACGATATTGGATATTACGAAAAGTCCGATAACGAGGAGCATCAACCGCTTGCGATTGATACCCGACAAAAGCATCGGCATGACGGGGCCGGCAATCGCGACGGCCAACGCGAACAGGCTGACCAGCAGACCCGCTTGGGAAGCGCTTATGCCGAATTTCTGAGCGATCTGGGGCATAATGCCGATGACGCCCATTTCCGTATTGATGATTCCGAATACGCCGAAGGCAAGAATGTAAACGATCCATGCGTTGAATTTAGCGTTAGTCATAGGGATCTCTCCTCAAATTTGTTTTTTGGGATACTCGGGACTTGATCTTGCGATGAAGCGGGTAAGCATTCGGGTTGATCCATACGCATATTCACACTCCTTCTACAGGTGGGTAAGCCTACGCTTATGAGGACTGAAGTTTATTGTTCGACTTTTTTAGTACAATAGGATAATAGCATAAAGGGAGGGAAAGTCAACCATTATTTTAAAGTACTAAACTATTGGTACATTAGTAAATTGAATAATGCATGCGAATATGCTATTCTTGACCTATGAGAAAACAATATCAACCACAAACAAGCGAAATTCGATTATCCTCCGTTCTGCATGCCTTGAGCGATCCGCGGCGCCTTCAGATCGTATTGAGCCTCAAGGACGAAGCGGAAGAGAGCTGCACGATCTATCATGACTTGATGCCGAAGTCGACGCTCACCCATCATTTAAAAGTCCTCCGGGAGGCAGGTGTGGCCAAGGTAAGAATCGAGGGGACGCAGCATTTCTATTCGTTGCGGACAGACGATCTCGAGCTATTATTTCCGGGATTGATGACGTCCGTGTTGAACGTGAAGCCTGAGTTAATTGAATAAACGTTAAAAGGCACAGCCGCTCCTAAAGATACAGGAGGCTGTGCCTTTTTCATGCGCGCAGGTAAGGGCGGATCGCAATGAATGCAACAATAGGCATCCAATTTCGTCTTAATTTGGGAGGCGGAAGAAGACAGCGCGAGCCCAAAGCTGAACGTGCTCCTATTTCCGAAGAGCAAGCTAGGCACATCGTGGAGGAATATCATGAGAAAAATAGCCACTATGATCTTTTTGGTGCCATAACGATCACTTCGGTAGAACATTGGAATCATGAATACGAAGTGAAGTGAGAAAGAAAGAACAATTGCGAATACGGAACGAACCATGTAAATGATCAGGACGGGACGATGGGGATGAGTGAGGACTCGATCTGCTAGAGGCCGGAGGGCGAATCACGACGACTGACGTAATGGGCGGGATAGGAAGGCATTCCCGCTTTACAATGGAATGAGGGGTTCATTCATGAAAGGCAGCTTACTTCTATTAATCGTGCTGGCCATTGGCTTCATATCCGGATGCGGTTCGCAAGGGAAAGATGCATCCAGCTCCAGCGCGGACTGGGCTTATTACTTTGTCATCTTCAATGACGATATTTATGAAATTCTTCATGAAGAAGTGAATCCCGAAGACATCGGGGAACAGATCGGCGAGGTCAATAAGTATTCCGATTTTGAAGGAATCTATTCCAATGGTTTCTCTAATCGATATCCGGAAGGCACCAAGCTTTATAGAATCAACGGGGTGAAAACTTCGGACTCTATCGCGGTCGGAACGGGTGATGACGCGTATGTCAAGGCAAGGGATCATGGCAAGTACGGGAAGTAGGTAGCCGGCTGCATGGTTTCATCGCGGGCTGGTCAAAGTTATCCGTCGCTTGGGATATCATCGAGATTCAGAAAAGCGTGAAAATCATTGCAAAGGAATTCTTGCGTCTTCATATTGAACGCGTGGAGCTGCTGAATATCCCCACATACGAAGAGACCATGCTACCTTACCAAAAGGATTATGCGCCCTATATAAATTAATCTGACATATAACAGGTTGGCGTTCCTGTAAGTTCGACCGGTTCTATTTTTATTTTTTACTCATGCAACCAGCTGCCCCCCTTATCACATCTAATTAACGTAAGCATAGAACAGGGTGAAGGAGCAGAGCGATTGAACGTACAAGCCGTCAACTTGGCGATTGCCGGATCGAAAGACGCGTTTATCTCGCTGATTCGCGAGAGCGAACAGATGATGTATGCAATCGGCAAAGGATTATTGAAGAATGATGCCGATATCGCCGATGCGATTCAAGAGACCATTCTGAAATCGTACAACGGAATCGGCAAGCTGCGGGACCCCGCTTATTTTCGTACGTGGCTCATCCGGATTCTCATTAACGAATGCCGACAAACGATCAGGCAAAACAATAAGTATATTCCCCTATCCATTAGCCATGCGCAGGGGGTCATTGACGCCAGCCCCTCCGAGCGGATGGAAATGGAGGACCTATTGGCCGGGCTGGACCTGGACCATAGGGAAGTTGTCGTCCTCTATTATCTCGATGATCTATCGATTAAAGACATTGCGCAGCTGCTCGACCTGTCCGAAAACACGGTTAAATCCAGGCTGTATCGCGCACGGGCGAAGCTTGCCTCATTGCTCAAAGAAACGGAAGCGCTGGAGGGATTGAAATGAATCGGATTCATTCTGCTATCGATGATCAGATAAGGAATCGGCTACGCCCGCAGAGCGGCGTTCCGCACGCAGTCAAAGCGCGAATCGATGCCGTCTTGGAGGGACTCCCGAATAAAATGACGGACGAATCCGAATCATCCGATCCGTCTGTTATTCCGGTCACATCCGTCAAATCGCGTGCCTTTTCCGGGCGCCGTAAACGTACTATAGTCGCGTGCATGACAATCTGCGCGATCGCCGGTAGCCTGTTATTCGCTGCGGGAAGCAGCAGCTTCGCGGACGCGTTCAAACCCATTATCCATTCCATCTTCACCTGGAAGGGAGACAAAGGACTCTCCGGTGACGGAAGCGGTGCCCAGTCTGCCGCTTCCGAGCTGCCGATTCTAGCTGAACGAGAGAGCAACGGATACATCTTGCGCATTCACGAAGCAAAATACGACGGATTACGCTTGTCCTTCAGTTATTCGTTGGTCGGAGCAGGCAAGCAGGATGGCCGAAAGCTTTATATCACGCCTGCTTTCCAGCTGGATTCGAAGATCAAGAAGCTCGACCCGGGCATGCTGAAATCCGATTCCGGCGCGAAGTGGGGCGAAGATCGCGTGGGAATCGTCAATTATTTCTTCGATCAAGACATGCCGGACCTTCTTGAGCTGCATGTCACGGTACCGCAGCTTGCTTTCATGAACGGGGAGGATCATGGACAAACGACCGTGCCGGGCGACTGGAGCTTCCAGCTCGACGTCCGCAAGACGGGGTCTGTTTCTTCCCGTTTATATGGCGCGGACAATTCCGTTACGGAAGGCGGCGCCCTATTCAGAGCAACAGGTTCCCGTAATTCTCCGCTTGCGTCGGAGTGGAGGCTGAAATGGGAACTGCCGCAGCAGCTGGTCGATCGGTATATGGAGAGCGGTCGGTATAGAATGAAATATAGCGTTCAAACCGATCACGGCGAGGTGTTGTCTTTTGTAACCGAAGTCACCTCCCACCGCATTGATGATCGAACCTTGCCGTTGGCCGAACAAACCTATCTGGAAGATATCCGCCTGCTGGCCGAACCGGTAGCTTCGGGTACGAAAACGGTGACCATTACGCCTGTGCTCATGGACTTTCCGGAGACGGAGAAGGAGGCGTATAAGGAGGTCATCTTGAAACAGTTTTCTATCGTTGTGCCGATTACCGACGCTGCGTTGCGCTAAGGTGAACGCTCCTTCATACGGACATGGAAGAGGGCAGCCGAACGGATATGCCTTTCCTATGGGGAATAGAAAAACAGCCATTCGGAATATAGTGGATTAATATAGTGGATTGGTCGTACGGAGGGATGCAATGAAGGTCAAGATCATCGTCGTGCTGCTGCTTGCCATAAGCATCTTCTCCATCTGGTATCTGACGCCCAAACGGTACGCGAAGACGATCGACGGCGTCTATTATCAACTCGGCAGGGAAGGCATCATCGAGCCGATCCGCATGCATCTTGACGGGAAGCTGCAACATCATATCAACGGGAAAAAGTCGTTTCAGGGCAAGGTCGTTTTCGAAGGGAAGCAGCTTCCGCGACTACCGAAGGATGTCGCTGAACTAGAGCTGTACTATGGCGGCGAAAATTTCACCTCGCTGTTTGCGTCATTCCAAACGACGAACGCCGAAGGCCGAAAAGTACCGGAACTCTTTATGTACGGCTCCATCTATATCAATGACGATTTCAATGCGTTCACGGTAAAATTGATTGCGAACGATGATGCGCGTCCATGGTCGGAATCGGGCGGCTTCATGATTACGGCGCCTGCGGCAAACCGAGCGGAAGCCACGATGAAATCCGAGCAGCTCATTAAGGATTTCAATAAAAAATCTCTCGAGCGCTAGAAACCAAGCACCGGCCATAACTTCATAATCGCGGAAAGCGCCGCCCTCCCAAGGGGCGGTTTTTTGCTACGTACCCTAAACCCTCGGCCTCCTCGCAGAATGCAATTCGACATTATAAACACCGGATAGCTACAAATTGTTACCTAATTCCCTTCTTAGCGGCCAACAAGGGCGAAAAGAATCATTTTCCCGTGGGGCGACGAAGGATTTGTCAGCGCGCAATTTTCCAGGAAGTCATAAAAACGCTAACTACGGCACATTCGTTCCTAGTCAACGCTTCGATACGAAATGTACCCTTATAAGGCATGGCAAGTCTTGCATACGGCGAAAAAGGAGATGAAGGAATGGGCGGGAAGTTCAAATGGCTGAAAACGCTGAGCCTGATGAGCCTGCTGCTGGGCAGCGCGAACGGGCTGATTGCGGCGGGCGAGGCAAGCGCGGCAGCCGGGGACATAACGGGAAGCTCCGTTGCGTTCGACGGGACGGGCAAATTCAAAGACACCTTGGATACGCTGGACAACGTATTTATGAAATCAGGCGTGAACGCGGCAAGCGGAGGCGTCACGGGGCCGGGAGATCTGTATTATTACGCCGGCAGCACGAGCTTCAAAGGCGTGGCGATTGATGTGAACGCTTTCAAATGGTCGCTCAAGTACACGGCTGCGGATGATCTTAAGGTGTTCGAGGCCGAGTACGACAGCGGCTCCGGTACGTTCACGGACGGAGACGAAGTCATGATGGTACGGAAGCAGAAGCCGGACCTGCTGACAAGCCGCGATCAGCTGAAAGCTTCGTATGTATCCGGACCCGTACCGGCGGGGACGAAGTATTTACATATCCGGCTGCCGCAGGCGGGTTTCTTCAACAACTCGGAGTTCGGCAATTTTTCGTTGGATAACGTAACGCTCACCAGCATGGCGTCCTCCGCGGCGTCGAACGATTACATCGTGGATACCTTGGCGTCCTTCGACAAGCTGGCCGCGGGCGCGGTCACGAGCAATCTGCATGCCGTCGCGAACGTCGACTGGGACGTGCAAACCTTCAGCAACCTGACGAACGTGGAGCGCCTCGACGCGACGCTGGAGGACAAAGGGCTGACGTACGAAGTTCCTGCGGGCAAAGAAGCCAAGAGCGTCTATGCGGAGGGCTATTTCAACTTCCTTCCGTCGAAATATTTCGAGGTGTGGGCGTCTCCGGACGGCGCGACCTACACGAACGCGACGCAAAGCAGTTCCTATCATAAACCGGCCGTCCCTTATGACAGCAACTGGGTACCGACGTCGGTCGATGTCGGCAGCCTGCCGGCGGGAACGCGCTTCGTGCAAGTCCGCCTGCCGGCCTTTACGTCGGGCGAGCTGTACGGCATGAAGCATCCGAAGATGACCCGCGTGGCGATCGGCTACGGGGATCCGGCGGACGACACGGGTCCGGTCGAGACGCCGGGGCAGACGACGATCAAGCAGGCGGCCGGGGCAATCAGCATTAACGGCGCCGTCGAGCTGGACGACAACGGCAAGCCGACAGGCGGATGGCAGGGCGCGAACGCCATTACGCTGACCGGAATCACGGATACGAACGGCGACGATCACGGCGCGAAGGTGTACTTCAGCTACGACGCCGACAATCTGTACGTGGGCGCGGTCATCGCGGACCCGACGCCGATGATCAACGAGAACACGGGCACGAACCTGTGGGGCGGAGATAATCTGGAGCTGTTCTTCGGCACGGAGGATACCGACTACAGCCAGTTCCCGGACAAGAAGAATACGATGCTGGCCAGCGACGTGCAGGTCGTCATCAGCGGTAGCATCAGCAACGGCCCGCAATCGTACGTGTACCGCAATTCGAACTTCTCGTTCCCGACGATCCCGCTCGCGGGCATGAAATCCGCGGACGGCAAGAGCTATACGCTGGAAGCGGCCATTCCGCTCAGCGAGCTCGGCATTACGAATCCGTGGGACAACAAGCGGATACTGCTGAACGCCGTGCTGAACGACGGCAGCTCCAGTGGCCGCGGCCAATGGGGCTGGACGACGACCGGCGAGACGTTGAAGAAGAACAGAGGACAGTGGGGCAAGGCGGATCTGGAAGCCGGTTCGGCTCCCGTGCAGGACATAACCGCCGACGTCATCGTCGACGAGAACACGAATCGGATTACGGTCGCCGGTCAACGGGCCGACGGTTCCAGCAAGGACGTTACCTTGCTCGTGACCGACCCGAACGGCGCGATCACGTACATCGATCAAGCGCCAAGCGACAGTCAAGGCCATTATTCCTTTACCTTCCCGATTACGGGCAGCGCCTATGCGAGCGGTCTCTATACCGTATCCGTCGGCGGAGACGATATCGCTCGCGCGACGAGCGCGACGTTCGACTTCACGCCGGGCGAACCGGGCTCGGAGAACAACGGCGAACCGCGAGGCACGCTCAGCGGACCGGCCAGCGCACCGGCGGGCGGCGCCATCGGGCTGGAAGCCGGCTTCCTCGGAGGCGGCGACGCGTCATACAACGTGATGCAGGCCGTTATCCATTATGACAAAGATACGCTGGACTTCGCGGTCGATTCCGAGCATCCGTCGCGGCTGGCATCCGGCGTCGTTACGTCCGCCGTATCGGGCTTGAACGTGCTCGATGCCGCAATCAAACCGGCGCAAGGCGAGATTATGGTGCTGCTCGGCAGCACGGTTCCGAATTTCGCCGCGCAGGGGCGCCTGTTCACCTTGCACGCGACGGCCAAAGCCGGCGCTGCGGCGGGCGATACGACGGTCTCCATGCGGGAATTCCAGCTGTCGAGCGAAACGGATCTGATCACGGCAGCGGACAGCTCCGCCACGATTCGACTGACGGCAGCCGATCATTCCGCATTGGCGGCAGCCATCGCCGATGCGCAGCAGACGCATGACGAAGCCGTGGAAGGCAGCGCGACGGGTCAATATCCTGCCGGTGCCAAAGCCGCGCTTCAAGCTGCGATCGACGCCGCGCAAGCGGTCGCCGACAACGCATCCGCAACCCGGGAAGAGATCGCCGATGCGGCAGCCGCGCTTCAAGCCGCCGTCGATACGTTCCAAGGCAGCGTCAACGTTCCGGTGGTCGATGCGGACAAAACAGCCCTTGCGAATGCCATCGCAGCGGCGCAATCCACCTATGACGCGGCAGTCGAAGGCAGCAAGGTCGGCCAATATCCGCAAGCCGCCAAGTCGGCGCTTCAAGCGGCCATCAGCCAAGCAAATGCCGTGCTTAACAATGCGGGCGCCGCGCAGGCCGCCGTCGATCAGGCCGTTACGGCGCTCCAGTCGGCCGTCGGAACGTTCAAAGGCCAGCTGGTAACGCTCGTACCGGGCGAAACGCGCATCACGATTCGGGATCTCTCGATCCTCGCGAAATATTTCGGCATGACTTCCTCCGATCCGAACTGGTCGGCGATCGAGAAAGCCGATCTGTTCGACGAAGGCGAAATCACGCTTCGTTCGCTGGCCGCCATCGCGCAAATGATCCTTGACGACTGGCTGAACGAATAGCAGAACGAACTACGGAATGCAGAACGAATAGTTGAACGACACGCATCGCGAGTTATACCATCTAGCCGCAGTTAACTTGCCGGGAGCGGGACGCCTCGTGTCCTGATCCGGCAAGCAGCGCGGGAGTTAGAGGAAAGAGGGCTGCGCCATGGTTAGAAAAGCATTCACGCTGCTGCTGCTCAGCATGCTGCTCATCATCGGATTGCCATCGCTCGCATTTGCCGGGGCCCTGCCTTCCGTCGTCTTATCCATCGACAAGAAGGATGCTGCCGTCGGCTCGGAAGTGAAGGTCACGATAACCGGCAGCTCGCTTGCCGATGTCTATGCTTACGAAGCCTCGGTCCGGTTCGACGCCAAGCGGCTGAAGCTGAAGAACGCCGTCAGTCTGGTGGACGGCTTCAGCGTGCAGCCGATCGTGAAGAACGATAGCGTGACGTTCGCGCATACGAAGATCGGCGATCGTTCGGGCGACAGCGGCACCGTCGCGCTGGCGACGCTGACCTTTACGGCGCTGGCGAACGGGGCGGCCGAGATATCGCTTATGGAATCAAAGCTCGTGAATGCCCGGCTCGAATCCAAGACGTATCCGGGCGCAAGCAAGGTGAAGACGGTAATCGCGAACGGGCATGCGCTTCGCGATATAACCGGCCATTGGGCGGAGAGCGCGATCAAGCGGGCCGTGGCGCTCGGGATCGTGCAGGGCTACGCGGATGACCGTTTCCTGCCGGACCAGCCGGTTACGCGGGCGGAATTCGCCGTCATGCTGGTGAGGGCGCTTAATCCGTCGCCGGAGGTCAGTAAATCCGCCGTGTTCAAGGATGCGGCAAGCTTGCCCGCCTGGGGGAAGAGCGAGGTGTTCGTCGCGGCGCTCGAGGGATGGATTACCGGCTATGACGACGGCACGTTCCGCGCAGGCAAGCCGATTACGCGCGCCGAGCTGTCGGCCATGAGCGTCAGGGGTCTTCGGTGGCAGCCGGATAATGCGGCGAAGCTTGCTTTTGCCGATACGAAGACGATCGCTCCGTGGGCACGGCCATACGTATCGCTGGCCGCTGGGCGGAAGCTGATGGGCGGACGGAGCAGCAATCTCTTCGCGCCGAACGAAGCGACGACCCGCGCGGAAGCGTCGGCGATAGTAGTGAAGATGTACGATGCCAAGATGGCTGAAGGAGGATAAGGGAGATGAAAGCAAGCAAGCGATGGAAGGCAGGCCTATTGGCCGCCTTAAGCGCATTAACGCTGCAATTGGCCGATGCGGGGAGTTTGGCAGCCGGCACGGCCGCGGCCGAAGCGACGGGTGCGACCTATTACGTGGATTCCGTATCCGGCAACGATGCGAACAGCGGAACAAGCACGGGTCAGCCGTGGCGGACGCTGGGCCATGTCAGTACGGTAGGCGGCGCAGGGCAGCTGCATCCGGGCGATCAGGTGCTGTTGAAATCGGGCAGCGTGTGGAATCAATCCTTGGATATTACGTTCTCGGGCAGCGCCGACGGCCAGATCACGATCGGCTCCTACGGCGGCGACGTCAAACCGATCATTAACGGCGGCGGCGGCAGCTACGGCGTGCGGATCGAGAACGAGCAGTACGTCACGCTCCAGGATATCGAGATCACGAATTTCAACGCCGCGAATCCCAACGATTACAAGACCGAATTCCATCGACGCTCCGGCGTATGGGTCATCGCGCACCACGAAGGCGTGATGAGCGGCATTCAGCTGAAGGATCTCGACATTCACGACGTCGCGGGCATCTCGGTCAGCGGGGAAGACTCGGTCATCGATACGGACGGGGACTCCGTCAACAAGAACCACAACGCGGCGATCATGGTCAACGCGTGGGAGTGGCTGCCGAACGTGGCGGCCGACAAGCACGGGTACTTCAAGGACCTGTTGATCGAGGACAACAACATTCATGACGTGCAGACGATCGGCATCAATATGGACGGCTACACGAACGATCTGACCAAGTACCATCAGAACGTCGTCGTTCGGAACAACACGATCAACAAGACGGGTTCCGACGGCATCGTCATCGGCGTGGCGGACCATCCGCTCATCGAGAACAACGCCGTGTACGACGTCGCCATCAACTCCTACGATTTCAAATGGATTGCCGGCATCTGGGTGTGGAAGACGAACGGCGCGATTTTCCGCCACAACGAAGTGGCGCGCGTTCATTATTTGAACTCCGCGTCGGCCGACTCGGCCGCCTTCGATACCGATATTCTGGCCAAAGGCGACCATCTGTACGAGTTCAACTACTCGCACGACAACACCGGCGGCTTCGTCATGGACATGGGGCAGCTGCAGGACGGCACGAACTATTACCGCTACAACCTCAGCCGCAACGATCAGCATCATAAAGCATCCGGCCAGACGATATCGTCCAACGACAAAGGGTTGTTCTACAACAACGTGTTCTATAACGACAACGGCGACGGCATCGTCATGTCGAACAGCCCGAAATCCACGTTCATCAACAATATTTTCTACACGTCGCAGGGCAACCCGCCGTATCCGCAGGGACCGGCCTTCTACAACAACGATTTCTACGGCTCGACGCCGCCGAGCCAAGGCATTCGCAATCTGACCGTCGATCCGAAGTTCGTCGACCCGACGGGCGGGGACGGCATCGACAAGGTGGCCGGCTTCAAGCTGCGCGCCGATTCTCCGCTGATCGGGGAAGGGCGGATCGTCGCCGATAACGGCGGCAAGGACTTCTTCGGCAACCCGCTCTATACGGGTTCGCCGGATATCGGCCTGTTCGAGGATCCGGCCAGCACGAAGAACGACACGGCGGCGCCGGGCGCGCCGACGGGTCTGCAGGCGAAGGACCGGACGGACACGACGGTGAAGCTGGCTTGGACGGCCGCCGAGGGCGGCGTGCCGCTGGATGGCGACATCTATGATGCCGGCACGGACGAGAAGCTGGCCTCGGTGATCATGAGCAATACCGTGACGCTGACCGGACTGACCGCCGACACGGACTATTCGTTCTACGTCATCGCGCGGGACTTCTCGGGCAATGAATCGGCGCCCAGCAGCACGCTGGCCGTCCGCACGACGAGCGCTTCCGTCATCGTAGACGATGCGGACGCCGCGAAGACCGGTGCATGGGCAGCCGGCACGGGCGGCTACGGCAGCGGATTCATCTACGCGGCGAAGGGAAGCGGCGCGAAGTCGGTCGCGTGGACGCCGAATTTGCCGACGGCCGGCTATTACGCCGTGTATTATTGGCTGCCGCCGCGGGTATCCAACGAGAGCCGCGCGACGAATGCCGCGTTCCGCGTTCAGTTCGACGGCGGCGCCAAATCGTATGCCGTCAATGAATACACGTCCCCGCAAGGGCAGTGGCTGCTGCTCGGCAACCACAAGTTCGCGGCGGGCACGGGCGGTTCCGTGACGCTCAGCGATCTGGCCAATGACAAAGTGGTAGCGGATGCCGTGAAATTCGAGTATTTGGCCGACTTCGGTCCGGACAGCATCACGAAGGTGACGGCAGTACCGGGTAAACCGCAGCTGAAGACGGGCGATACCACGTCCCTGTCCGTTATCGGAGCGGACGATGCAGGCAAGACGCTTGACCTGAAAGCGGAAAATGTCGCCATTGCTTACAGCAGCGACGCGCCATCGGTTGCATCCGTCTCGGCGGACGGCACGATAACCGCGGTTGCCGCGGGCACGGCGCACGTGCATGCGGTCGTCACCGTGAACGGTCATGACCTTACCTCCGATGACGCGACGATCATCGTCGGAAACGGATTGACCGTATCGACGCCGGTCTTCAAAGACGGCAGCGGAAACGCGATCACGACGCTCCAGCCGAGCGGCATCGTGAAGGTGTCGACGACGATCGTCAATTCTACGGACGCCGACCAAAGCGTCACGCTCATCGTGGGCGTATATAATGCGAACGGCCTGCTGGCGTCCACGACCGAGAACGCCAACGTGAAGACCTTTACGAACCAGACGCTGACGGCGACGATCGTGCTGCCTGCGAATACGAACGGCGCGAGCATCCGCGCCTTCGTCTGGGACGGTAAAGGCACGATGCATCCGCTGGCTTCCAAAACGCTGTTTCCGCACTGATCTGCTATGAGAAGCGATCGTCATAGCCGGCTTGAAGCCGTGCACGCGAAGGGAGACTTGCGACGATGAGAAACGCAGTTCTGAAAACGCCGGCGCGCCCGATTAACGGGCCTGTGCCCGCATTCTTCCATAAGAAGCGGCTTCAAGCGATGACGATTGCAGCCGCGGCGCTGCTGCTGGCCGCTATCGCGGTCTTGACTATCCTGCAGCAGCGGGGAGGCGGTGCCAAGCTTCACGCCGCCGCAATCGTCAATGGCGAGCCGATCGCGGCGGAGGAGC
Source organism: Paenibacillus sacheonensis (assembly GCF_009909195.1). Classification (GTDB taxonomy): domain Bacteria; phylum Bacillota; class Bacilli; order Paenibacillales; family Paenibacillaceae; genus Paenibacillus_Z; species Paenibacillus_Z sacheonensis. Next base: position 363,570 of record NZ_JAAAMU010000006.1, on the reverse strand, counting down.
TTCAACAGGCCGTTACGGCGCAGAAGGCGAAGACGGCGGCGTATTTCAAAGCGAAGTACGACGCCGATTCCGGGCCGGGCTTCTGGACGGCATCGTTCGACGGCGAGGTGCCGGCCGAGAAGCTGAAGAAGGATGCGCTGGCGCAGGTCGTGCGGCTGAAGCTGCAGCAGGCGATGGCCAAGCGCGAAGGCTTGACGGCGGTTATTACGTATACCTCGTTCCTGAAGGAGCTCAAGGCGGAGAACGAACGCAGAGCGCATGGCGGGGACGATCAGCCGGGCGTGTACGGGCCGAAGCAGTACACCGAATCGGCCTATTACAGCCTGCTGAATTCCAATCTGATCGGCGAGTTGAAGAAGAAGCTGGAAGGTAGCATGACGTGGACGGACGCCCAGCTTCGCGCCTTCTACGACGAGCAAGCCGCGGATCAATTCACGAGCCGCGATTCGGTTCGCGCGGACACCATCTCCGTGGCCTATGGAGACGGCGCTTCCTTCGCCGATTCCGAAGCGGAGGCCGCGGCGAAGAAGATCGCGGAGCAGCTGGACGCGGGCATGTCTGCATCCGCCGCGGCAAAAGCGTTCGAAGGCGCTGCCGCGGTCAAAACGGTTATGCTGGACGCCGAGACGGCGAGGGCGGCCTCGCTCGAGACGCCTTTGCTCCTATCGCGCGTCCAGAACCTCCAGCCGGGCCAGCATACCGGGGTCTTCAAGGAGAACGGCGCCTACGTCCTCGCGGTGGTGACGGCGCGCGAGCAAAGCAAAGCCTATGCGTTCGAAGACGTCAAGGAAGGCATCGCGGCGCAGCTGGCCGACGAAGCCTACGACGCGATGGTTGCCAAGGCCGTGGCGGACGCGAAGGTCGTTATCGATCAGGACGTATACGACCGGATGGATCCTGAAGCTCGGTAGGCTGCCGTGCTGGCGATCGGAGATCGGAAGCCTCGCAAACGCTGTGAATTTAACTACCCGCAGTCACGCGGTTTACCCGGCCGCAGAGCCGGGCGCGAACGCCGAACGGCCCGTTTCCAATGGAAACGGGCTGTTTTTTTTTATGCCGGGATGCTACTCTAGGTTTATACTAATTTCTGTAAGAATCGTGAGAATTACGGAGGTGCGGGTTGATCGTCATGGTCCGAAAAAAGCGTACGCTGCGTTATAAATTCATTATCGGATTCGTTATCGTGACCGTGCCCTTGATTTTATTTTTATTCTACAACAATTATTATGCGATGAATGTCGTGCGGGAGCAGGTGTCCCAGTCCAACAACAATCTGATCTCGACCCAGGCCGCGAAGAAGGATATCGCGCTGGGCCAGACGGTCAATTACCTGCTCAGGCAGGTGAGCACCAATCCGTCCTACCCTAATTTGTTAACGCTCTCATCGTATCCGGAGGAAAGCGGCGATTACTTCTTTGCCAAGCAGGCGCTGCTTACTTCGTTCGATAAGGACCAGGCCGTCTATAAGGAAGTAGACACGTTCTTCGTCTATTTGGACGTGCCGGGCAGGCTGCTGACGAGCCAGCGAACGTATTGGGAAACCGAGCGGTACCATCTCGTGCTGGACCGGTATTTGGCGGATAAGAAGAGGCGCGTCATCCATGATTGGGACATCATCCAGGCGGACAATGCGTACTATCTCGTTCGCCTGGAGCAGGTTGCCGATGCCGCTGCCACCGTATATGTCGGGGTCTTGATCAAGGCGGAGCAGATGATCGATGAATTAAACGTCGCTTCCTCGAACTCGGGACTGGAGGAACTGCTCGTCTCGAATGACGGCAGGCCGCTCACGGCGACTTCGCTGACCGCCGGCGACGTCGAGAAGATCGAGAACAGCCTGAAGAAGCCGGACAACGAGGCGTACAGCAAATTCAACCGGTCGAACGGTCTCGGCTACCTGGCCGTCAACGCCGCTTTCTCCCAAGCGCCGATCCATATGATCGCGATCGTGCCCGAGAACAATCTGCTGAAGCAGCTGTTCTATTTCCAATGGGCGATCTATTTAATTCCGGTCATCGGGCTCGTCGTCATCCTGTTCTACTCGTTCTTCTTGAAGCGGACGCTGCTGCAGCCCATGCAGGCGCTCATGTCCGGGATGAGGCGAATCATGCACGGCGACCTCAGCGTTCGGTTGAAAGAGGGATCCTCGTTCGAGTTCGCGTTCCTGATCGACACGTTCAACGGCATGGCCGGTCAGATCAGCAAGCTCAAGATCGACGTCTACGAAGGCCTGCTGAAGAAGCAGGAGGCCGAATTCAAGCATCTGCAGGCGCAGATCAACCCGCATTTTTACTTGAATTCGCTGAACATCATTTACAGCCTGTCCTCGCTGCGCAAGAACGAGCTGGTCGAGCAAATGACCGAGCATCTCGCCGATTACTTCCGCTTCATTACGCGGGCGCACCGCGAATTCATCACGCTGTCGGAGGAAATCGACCATATCTCGAATTACTTGGAGATTCAGAAGCTGCGCTTCCCGGACAAGCTGGCGTTCGAGGTCGATCTGCCGGAGCGGTTCGCCGGCTGCCCGCTGCCGCCCTTGACCATTCAGCCGTTCATCGAGAACGCGGTCATACACGGCATGCCGGAAGGGGAGCGGCCGTACGTCATCTCGATCACGGTGCAGGAGCTTCATGAAGACAGCGGCTCCTGCGAGATCATCATTGCCGATAACGGCTGCGGGCTGACGGCGGATAAGCTGCAGCAGCTGCAGCGAGGCAACGAGTCGGAAGGCGCGGGGCAGGGAGCAGGCGGACTCGGCATCTGGAACGTCCGGCGCCGGCTCGGCATGATTTACGGAAACCGGGCGGAGATCCGGTTCTCGGGCAGGGAGCCGGACGGCACGATCGTCAGCATCCGGCTGCCCGTGGAGCGGGATAATGAAGGGGGAGACAGCGATGTATAACTTGCTCGTGGTCGATGATGAGAAATATGCCGTTGAAGCCATTCTGAGCTGTATCGATTGGGCGTCGATCGGCGTGACCGGGCTATTCAGCGCCTACGGCGTCGGATCCGCGAAGGAGAAGCTGCTCGCGAACGAGATCGATATCATCGTGTGCGATATCGAGATGCCCGGCAGCAACGGACTCGAGCTGCTGGAGTGGGTGAACGAGCACAAGCCGAATACGCTGACGATTTTCTTCACCGGGCATGCGAATTTCGCTTATGCGCAGCAAGCGCTCCAGCTCGGCAGCTTCGATTATTTGCTGAAGCCGGTCAAGCACAAGCAGATCGCCGATGTTGTCTCGCGGGCATGCGAGAAGCTGCAGCAGGAACGGGACAAGCGGCAGTATTCGGAGCGCTACGAGAAATACGCCCAGCTCTGGGAGACGCAGAAGCCGCTCTTATGGGAGAAGTTCTGGCAGGACGTGCTGGGCGCGCGCGTCATGATGACCGAAGAACGGCTCGGGCAGGCGATCGAAGCGTACGGCTTGCCGATCGAGGCCGATACGCGGGTGAGACCGATTCTGCTCAGCGTGGAGGAGTTCCGCGAGGCATTCAGCAAGCGGGACGAGGAGATTCTGGAATACGCGCTGCTCAAGAGCGCCGAGGAAATGTTCTTGGAATCCCGCGGCGGCTGCATTATTCGGGATGCGAGCGGCATTCTGTTCGTGCTGCTTTACGAGGATGAGCATGGCATGGATCCGCAAGAGCTGACGGCTGTCTGCAGGACCTACATGAAGGCGTCCTCCTCGTATTTCTACTGCCGCTTGTCCTGTTACGTAGGCGAGCCTTCGACCATCGGCGGTTTGACGGGTACCTATCATGCTTTGCTCGAGATGGAACAGAGCAACGTGGCGGAGACGGAAGCGGTCCTGCTGCTGCGCGACCACGGCTTCGAGCGAGGCAGCTCCAAGCAGGCGAAGGAACCGGCGAACATCGACTGGGCGGAATGGACCGTACTGTTCGAGTCAGGCAAGAAGGCGGAGCTCATGGAACGGCTGAACGCGGCATTCAAGGAGCTGGCGGGGCATCCGGTCACGAACGAATCGTTGGAGGCCGTGTACTACCTGCTTCTTCACATGGTTTACCATGTCTCCCATCGGAAGGGTTGGCCCGCCAAGGAAGTGGTCGGCAGCAAGCTGCTGAGCGGGGAAGGCTCCGCGACGCGGTCGCTGCCCCGCCTGAAGAGCTGGGCAGAGCGGCTGCTCACGGCCGGGATGGAGTATTTCAGCCAGCATGAGGGAGACCATCGCGCCAATATCGAGAAGGTGAAGAAGTACATCGGGCAGCATATCCGGGACGTCAACCGGGAGGATCTCGCGGCGCATGTCTATTTGAACTCCGCTTATCTGTCGCGCCTCTTCAAGAAGGAAACGGGCCAATCGCTCATGGACTTCATCATCCTGGCCAAGATCAACCAGGCCAAGATCCTGCTGACGGAGTCGAACCAGAAGATCAGCGATATCGGCGACTCTCTGGGCTACGAGAATTTCTCGTACTTCGGAAAGGTGTTCAAGAAGACCGTGGGCATCTCTCCCCAGGAGTATCGTAAGCGCTATCAGGGCATCGTAGGCTAAGCTGCGGGAGGCGCCGTCGCATGGAGCAAGGTTGACGATGGGAGGACAGACAAGGTGCCGTGGGCTTGCCGGGTCTGCGATTGCCGGAGAGCGAACCGATGATGTGCGATGCAGGCCAGGGGGCGGTAGCCGAGGCTGCGATCGCTGGATGGCGAACCGCTGATGTGCGATGCGGGCCGGCGGCGGTAGCCGGGGCTGGGAATGCAGGAGGGCGAACCGCTGATGTGCGATGAGGCCGGGGGGCGGTAGCCGGGGCTGGGAATGCAGGAGAGCGAACGGATAATGCGCTCTGCAGGCCAGATGCGGCCGGGACTGCGAATACGGGACAACGAACTTTTGATGCGCAATGCAGCCAGAGGCGGTAACCGAGGCTGGGACCGCTGGATGGCGAACGGATGGAGCGCTAAGGGGCATGGCGGTAGCCGGGGATGCGAACGCCGGAACGCGAATGGATAATGCGGTGGCTCGCCAAGCGCACGTTCAAGATTCTAACGAGCATCAGCAGCCTTATTGGGCATAAAAACGAAGGTTTGAAATTCTAACGAGTGCTGCAATCGTTATTTGTCTCCATATCGCAAGTTTCGGTCTGTTTTGGCTCCAATAACGTCTCCTAAAATCGTTAGAATTCCAAAAGACCTCAAACGAGCCAAATAACGATTGCTAGACTCGTTAGCCTGGGCGCAGCTCCAAAGCACTCCGGAACGAAGGCCATTCGTACGCAGTGTTAGCAACATCGAGAACCGGGAGCGACAATCCGCGCCAAGACCCCGCGCAAGGCACCACACCGGCTCCACCCCAAACAGACCCCTGCCACTCGGCGGGGGTTTGTCATAATAACGTTATCTTTGTCACTTCTGTTCCTATCGGGCGCCTGCCCTTCTCTCTTACAATTACCTTAAGAACGAATCCAACATGCCGATATGAACACGAGGTGATGGTCCTGAACACGGAAGCGAAACGAAACGGATTTGCGGCATTCGGGCGCAAGGTAATCAAGAATCGGTACTTGCTGCTGATGATGCTGCCCGGAACGATTTATTTGCTGGTCAACAACTACTTGCCGATGTTCGGCACGGTCATTGCTTTCAAGAGCATCGATTACAGCAAAGGAATTCTCCATAGTCCATGGGTAGGCTTCACGAACTTCAAGTTTCTGTTCAAGACGTCGGACGCCTGGACGATTACCCGCAACACGATCTTGTATAACGCGTTGTTTATTACCATTACGCCGGTCATCGCCGTCACCTTCGCGATCCTGCTGAACGAGGTGCGCAACCGGTTTGCGGCGAGGTACTACCAAAGCGTGATGTTCCTGCCCTACTTCCTGTCGGCCGTCGTCGTCGGCTATCTGGGCTACTCGATGCTCAGCACGGAGTTCGGCTTCATCAATACGCACGTGCTCGAACCGCTCGGCTTCGATGCGGTCGCGTGGTACAGCGAACCGAAGTATTGGCCGTTCATCCTGCCGATCGTCTACATCTGGAAAAACATCGGCTACTCCACCGTCATCTACTTGGCCGCGGTCATCGGCATCGACAACGAGTACTACGAAGCCGCGCTGATGGACGGCGCGTCGAAGTGGCGCCAGGCGATAAGCATCACGCTCCCGCAGATCCGTCCGATCATCATCATCCTGATGCTGCTGGCCGTCGGACATATCTTGAACGCCGACTTCGGACTCTTCTACCAAGTGCCGCTGGATGCCGGCGTGCTGTATCCGACCACGAACGTCATCGATACCTACGTGTATCGCGCCCTCATTACGCTCGGAGACATCGGAATGTCCTCGGCGGCGGGCTTGTACCAGTCGGCCGTCGGTTTCGTGCTCGTGCTCGGCGTCAACCTGATCGTTCGCAAGATCAATAAAGAGAACGCTTTATTTTAGGGAAGGAGCGACATCCGCACATGAGTACAACGACCGTGAAGGCCCCCGCAGCCGCGGCCGCCGTTTCCAGACCGGCAGCAAAACGCATCAACAGCATCTCGCCGACCTCCAATCTCATCGTCAACCTGTTTTTCTTCATCTACAGCTGCGCCTGCCTGCTCCCGGTCATTCTCGTCATCTCGGCTTCCTTGTCCGACGAGAATGCGATCACCCTCCACGGGTACTCGTTGATACCGCGGGTATGGAGCACGGCAGCCTATCATTATCTCACGTTCGACATGCACAAAATTTTAACGGGCTACGGCATCTCGATCGCGACAACGGTGATCGGCAGCTTAATCGGCATGATGATAACGGCGTTGTACGCCTATCCGCTGTCGCGCATGGATTTCGGATTCCGGAGCTTCTTCTCGTTCTTCATCTTCTTTACGATGATTTTCGGCGGCGGGCTTGTGCCCAGCTACCTCGTCTATACGAATCTGTTTCACATCAAGGATACGCTGTTCGCGCTCATTGTCCCCGGCCTGCTCATGAACGCTTTCCTGGTTCTGACGACGCGGACGTTCTTCCAGCAGACGATCCATCCGTCGATTCTCGAATCGGCGCAGATCGATGGAGCAAGCGAGTTTCGCATCTTCTTCGGTATCGTGCTGCCGCTGTCGCTGCCGGTCATGGCGACGATCGGCCTCTTCTATACGCTGTCGTATTGGAACGACTGGTTCAACAGTCTCGTGTACATCAGCAACGACGATATGGTCAATCTGCAGTATATGATGTACCGCGTCATGCGCAATCTTCAGTTTCTGCAGTCCAACGCGCAGAGCAGCAGCGCCATCGGCGCGGCGGAGATCGCCAAGATTCCGAACGAAACCGTACGCATGGCGATGTGCATCATCGGCATGGGACCGATCGTACTGGCGTATCCGTTCTTCCAGCGTTATTTTGTCGCCGGTCTGACGGTCGGCGCGGTGAAAGGCTAATCCCGGCCCGGCCGGTTAGCATATCGAACAGCATTTTTATTTCCAAAATGGGAGGGTTTATATGAAAGGCCTTAAAAGAAACGGTTTTACCGCGTTAACGGCCGCATTCGCCGTATCCTTGATACTGTCGGGCTGCGGCAGCAACAACGGCAGCACGGCGAACAATGGCGGCAATGCAGGCGGAAACAGCACCCCCGCAGCGACGAATACGGATAACGGAACCAAGAATGACGGAGCGGCCAATACCGGTACGGCGAACAACGGCGCGACCGATGCGTCGAAGCTGGAGCCGTACACGATCAAATGGTTCGTCCCGGGCGCCGCGGCACTGAAGGACCAGGACTTGGTCAACGCGGAAGCCAGCAAATATTTGAAGGACAAAATCAACGTGACCCTGGATCTGGAAGTTATCGACTGGGGCAGCTGGGACGACAAAATGAACCTGAAGTTCGCCTCCAGCGAACCGTTCGACCTCTTGTATACGGCCAACTGGAACGGATTCACGACGAAAATCGCGCAAGGCAACATCATCGATATGACGGATCTGATCGATAAGTACGCGCCGGAAGCGAAAGCCGTCATCGAGCCCGCGCTGCTCGAAGGCTCCAAAGTGAACGGCAAGAACTACGGCATGCCGATCAATAAGGAAATGGCCAGCCAATTCGGCGTCATGCTCCGCAAGGATCTCGTGGACAAATACGCCATCGACATTAGCACGATCAAGACGTTGGAAGACCTCGAGCCTTACTTCGATACCATCAAGGCGAAAGAGCCGGGCGTTACGCCGTTCTATCTGAACAAAGACATCTCGCTGCTCAACGTCTGGAACCTCAACCATTTCGACCATTTCGAAAGCGGAGGCGGCAGTCTTCCGAAAGGAACGACCGACTTCAAGCTGATCAACGGTCTCGAGACGCCCGAAGCGAAAGCCGGCTACGATCTCATTCACAAATGGTACCAAAGCGGCTACGTCAACAAAGACGCGGCAACGCTGCAGGATTTGAGCGGCGGGTTGAAAGCGGGCAAAGCGTTCGCTTATCCGGAGCAGCTGAAACCGGGCAAGGACGCCGAAGTCAGCACGCAGACCGGCGTGCAATGGGTGCAGGTCGAGCTCACGCAGCCGATCGTCGGCACGGGCGATACGCAAGGCTCCATGGATTCGATCTCCAGAACGTCCAAGGATCCGGCGCGCGTCATGATGTTCCTCAACCTGATGTATACGGATAAATACTTGGTCAACCTGCTCGCGTTCGGCATCGAAGGCAAGCATTACAAGAAAGTCGGCGAGAATACGATCGATTTCGCGGACGGCGTCACGGCGCAAACGTCTGGTTACAACCTGAACCAAGCATGGCTGTTCGGCAATCAGTTCAACGACTATCTGTGGGCCAATGAAGATCCGCAGAAATGGCAAAAGTTCGCCGACTTCAACAAAGCGGCGAAGAACGACGTCCTGCTCGGATTCGTCTTCGATCCGACGAACGTGAAGACCGAAGTCGCCGCGATTACGAACGTCGGCAAAGAATTCAACTCTGGCCTCGGCTCCGGTACGCTCGATCCGAACGTGTACCTGCCGAAGTACATCGACAAGCTGAAAGCGGCCGGTCTCGATAAAGTCATCGCGGAGCAGCAGAAGCAGCTCGATGCTTGGAGAGCGGCGCAGTAATTCAAGCGTTTCGCAGTGAATTAAGCTTTACAGTGATGAAGGAATCCAGGATTTCGTTCACAACAAGCCGGGAAGTCAGTGCTCTTGCGGCACTGGCTTCCTTTCATGATTTGGCGCAGGAGGCGGAGACGCAATGGAAAACAAGGTACTGAGCAAGGAGCAGATCGAGCAGTTCATGGAGCGCGGCTGGGTGAAGGTCGAGGAGGCTTACCCGCGCGAATTGGCGCTGGAATGCCAGCAGTTCATCTGGGATAAGCTGGCGCAGTTCGGCGTCGACCGGGGCGACCCGAGCACGTGGGAGCGGCCGATGTATTACCTTCGCGAAGCGTATGACGGCGGCGCCTTCGACCGCTGCAACACGCAACGGATGGCGGATGCCATCGAGGATGTGGTCGGGCATGGCCGTTGGATCGACCGGGGCGTGTACGGGATAGAAGAGGTCGTCGCCACTTGGGGCTGGTGGCCGGTCAACTTCTCCCTCGGCGCCGATCGTCCATGGGACGTGCCGAAGGAAGGCTGGCACTGGGACGGCGGGCATTTCCGCCATTACGTGGATAGTCCCGATCAAGGCATCCTGTGCCTGTGCATGTTCTCGGAGATCGGCCCGCGGGGCGGCGGCACGCTGGTCGTTGAAGGCTCCCATAAGGTAGTGGCGAGGTTCCTGAAGAAGCACCCCGAAGGGCTGGAGCCGCAGGAAGGCATCGACATGCTGAACCTGGAGCATCCGTACTTGGCGGAGCTGACCGGCCGGCCTGGAACGTCTGACTCCGCGGAACCTGACCGCATCCGCCGGTTCATGGACGAGTGGCATACGGATGCCGACGGATTCAAGCTGCGCGTTGCCGAGACGACCGCTTCCCCGGGCGACATTATTTTGTGCCATCCGTTCCTCTACCACGCGCCTTCGCAGAACCATTCCGGCATCCCGCGGTTCATGTGCAACCAGAAGACGCCGCTGAAGGCCCGAATGAACTATGCTCGCAGCAACCCGGACGATTATTCGCCGGTGGAGATCAGCATCCGGCAGGCGCTGGGGAGAGAATAGCAGCTGAAGTAGAAGTAGAAGTAGAAGTAGAAGTAGAAGTAGAAGTAGAAGTAGAAGTAGAAGCAACGGCTTGAGCAGCGAACTTCGCCGCGTGCCTGATGCCGGATGTGCCGTTTCGCCAATCGGGGCGGGAGAATCTCCCGCCTTGTTCGTGTTATTTTCAACGTATAAGCCGGCTACCGAAGCGTGCCGCGGGAATCGTGACCTGCTATCCCGTTGCGAGCGTTTAAACGAAACTTTAATGCCCTCTCTGGCGAACTATGGTAGAATGGCAGAAAATGAACCGGAACGTATGTGCTTGCGGTAGAGGAGCGGAAGCGGTGACGACAACGACAAGGGCGCGAAAGCCGAACGTATTTATCGGCTGCTCGCGGGAAGCGATCGATTATGCGCGGGCTGCAGCTTCGCATCTGGAGCGGAAGGCGCAGGTTAATCCGTGGTATGCGGGAACCTTCGGCGCCGGCGATTATACGATGGAAGCGCTGGAGCGGGAACTGGCGGCCAATGATTTCGGCGTGTTTATTTTCGCGGCGGAGGACGTGGCGATGATTCGCGGCCGGCTGACGTTCGTCACGCGCGACAATACGCTTTTCGAGCTTGGCTTGTTTTGGGGCAAGCTTGGCCGCAGGCGGGTATACTGCATGATCCCCCGCGACATCCCTTCGTTCCCCGACGGAATCGCCGCCGGCTCGGGGGCGGCGGAGCTTCATTTGCCCTCGGACTTGGCCGGTCTAACGCTGCTGGAATACGGGACGCGGACCGACGGGAAGTTCACGGCGGCCGTCGATACGGCGTGCGGGGAATTGCTGACGATCATCGAGCGGGAGTCGCTCTATTCCGATCCGATCCGTCAGCTGGCGGAGCAGCAGTCGGTGCTTGAGCGCAAGCAGAGCATTCTTCATTTCTTCTGGGAGTACGTGCGCAACGCGGCGATTCTCGACGGCGAGCAGCGGTATGCGGCGTTTGCCGAAGCGATCCGCAATTCCTTCCTTGCGCCTGCCGGGTTCCGGACGACCGGCGCTGCGGTCTGGCGGAAGGAAGGGGACATGCATGTCCGCCAAGCGGGCGGCAACGTCGGCAGGGGCCGAACGTACACGATCAAGGCCAACGAAGGCAAGTCGGCCGGGGCATCGAATATTTACGTCCTGGATGCATTTCGCACCGGAGAATGGGTATTCTTCAACCGCCGGGAGATTGCGGAGGTCTATATCCTATGTTATCCTTTAGGCACGGAGCATGTGCTGTCCGTCCATATTGCCGGGACGGCCGCGCTCAGCGGCGATCGGCTGGCAGAAGTCGTTGCGGTCAACGACGAGCTGCTGTCCACGATCAGCTATTTGGTAGGAGGGGATTCACGATGAGACGACGCGCAGGGAAAACGGGGGCATCCGCCTACAAGCTCGCAAGCGGCGGCATGCGTGAAGCTTCAATGGCCGGAGGGACGTTCATCCGGCATGACAGTTCATCCAATGTCTTCGTAGGACCGTCAGTGGAAGGCACGGACAAGGAATATATGAAAATCATCAGCGGCAAGGTTTCCGAACGGAAGCCATCGTTTGCGACATAAACGGAACCGCCCGGCTCTTCTTGAGCCGGGCGGTTTTTTCGTTCCTGCGCGATGATGCGCATGCGCTGTGGCCATGTGCCTGTAAACGGCGGCACAATCAATTTGCATTTGCAGCCGGATGCGCGACGATCGCATATCCGTCATTGATCGGCGCTCCTCATGCTTCACAGCTCCTCCAGCCGCTCCTCCAGCCAGTCCCGCGCGACATCGAATACTTCCTCGCGGTCCAGCTCGTTATGCAGTTCATGCTTGAGTCCGGGCCATTCCATGAACGTGCACTTGGAGCCCGCGGCTTCGGCGAACTGCCGGCTGGCCAGGATGGAGGTGACTTTATCCGAACCGCCGTGCATGAGCAGAAGCGGGACGCGCCATTCCGAGGCATGCTTCAACGCCCATAATCCGGCTCCCTGCACGCTGAGGAAGAAGCGCGCCGTGATGGCGCCGTGGCCGAGCTCATCCTCCTGGTACCGCTTCACCATGACGGGATCGGATGTCAGGTGATCCCCGACCATCGGCCTGTCGTTCGTATAGGAAGGAAACAGCCGGTTCACGACGCGGGCGATAATCAATTGCAGCGGCGGGGGATTGAAGGCAAGGCGCAGCCATGGCCCCGTCACGATGACGCCGGCGATATCGGGTTTGCGTCGCAGCACGTAGTTGAGCGTGACGTTGCCGCCCATGCTGTGTCCGTACAGAAACAAGGGCTTGTCGGGATAACGCCGCTTCGTCTCGGCCAGCATCGCATCGACGCCGTCCATTAAGGCGATATAGGATTTGGTATGCCCGCGCTTGCCCTCGGTCCGTCCATGGCCGACCTGATCGAAGCCGAATACGGCGTAGCCTGCCCGCGTAAACATGTCGGCGACATGCAGATAGCGTCCGATATGCTCGCCCATGCCGTGCACGAGCGCGATGACGCCAAGGATTTCCCGTTCTTCTTCGGGCTCCCATTCCGCCGCATACCGGCGCGAGCCGTCCCTGCAGCGCAGCTCGTATATACGCTCCTTCATTTTCCGCAGCCTCCTCGCTTGCCAACATTTCTCTAATTCAACTTTACCACAATCGAATCGGATTTATGAAATGGGATGATGCCGCTTACACAAAATAAGTTAAAATCGGCAGGAGATGGCAAACGCGAAGAGAATGAGGTAAGGCACAAGCGGAGCGCCGATCGGGCTGCGGGGCGGACGTCTTGGGGCTTGGAAAGACCCCCCCGCGGAGCGCCGATCGGGCTGCGCAGCGGACGTTACAGGGCATGGAAAAGACCCGCGCGGCGCTTGCCGGCGATGAAATCGTCATTTGGGGGATGGACATACATGAATCATGAATTCAGCATCGACTGCGGCGATATCGTGCTGCGGTTGTTCCGCGCGGAGGACTTGGACGACTTTCACCGCATTACGCATGAGCCGGAGATCGCGCGTTTCCTGCCGGGCTGGAATGCGCCATCGAAGGAAATGCGCGCGGACTGGCTAATGAACTATGAAATCCCGGGGAACGAGCGGTTTCTTCAAGCGGTGCGACAGGGGACGGATATCGGAGATCTGCAATTGCGGCTGGTCATGACGCTGAAAAGCACGGGAGCGTTCATCGGCTGGGTATGCACGGGCATCAAGGACGAGCTGCCGGCGCCGAATCGGGAAATCGTCTACGGCATCGCAAGCGCGTACGGCGGCAAAGGATACACGACGTCGGCAGCGGCGGGCTTGATCCGCTATCTGTTCGAACGGGAGCTGGTCGACGAACTGAACGCCCTTGCCCTGGTAAGCAATCCGGGCTCGAACAGCGTCATCGCGAAATGCGGCTTCAAGCTGCAAGGCGACGTGACGATCGACGGCGAGGTTTATCATCATTACAAGCTGTTTCGAAATGGGGAGCTGCAAGGAACGACGTAAGCAAATCGTTCGGCGTGCAGGACGAGCAAGACGTACAGCGGCATATCGGACAGCGTCGGTTAGCCTCGTCAGGCGGCCTCTTCCCCGGCTGCGTGCACAAGAGAAAGTTCGATACAGAAGCGTTATGAACCCCTGGCATGCCCATGCGGCGATTCAGGGGAATTTGCGCTGTCGCGATTACGCGTTCGATCGGGAGGCTTGCTGCGCGGAACTGCCGGGAGCGCTCGTAGACTCGCGGATGACCAGGCTGGTCGGCAGCAATATTTTCTTGTAGCCGTAGGTGGAGGCGCTGCTGATCTCCATGAGCAGCTTCGCGCTCTCGTAGCCGAGGACGTCGAAATGCTGCTTGACCGTGCTGAGCGCCACCTTGGCGTACTTGGCGCTTTCGAAGTCGTCGAAGCCCATGACCGACACCTGCTCGGGGATGCGGATGCCCTGCGCGATCAGATTCTCGACCATCTCCATCGCCCGTCTGTCGTTGACGCAGAATATCGCCGTGAGCGCGCCGTCGTTAATCCGGGCCGCTAATTGCGCGTAATCGATCGTTTTATCCAGATAGACGTTCTCCTCGCTCAGCGGCAGCTTGGCGCCGAGCATGGCGTTGCGGTAACCGTTATAGCGGTCGACCTCCGGGCTCAAGTGAAAGTCGAGCGCGGCGAAGCCGATGCCGCGATGACCGAGCTGAATGAGGTATTCCACCGCTTCGTAGGCTCCGTCATGGTTGTTGCAGGAGATGCAATTCACCGGATGGCCGGAAGGGAATCTGTCCATCATGACGAACGGAATCGCGTTTCTGCGAATCGCATCCAGGTAGGTTTTGGCCGAATCCGGGTTGGAGGAGTAGATCAGAATGCCCCGCACCTCCGATTCGATCAGGCTCATGATGGCCGCATGCTCTTCTTCGACGTCGTTCTCGACGAACTCGATAATCAGCTTGAAATCGTGCTTGGCGATGAAGGATTGAACGCCTTTCATGATCTGCATATAGGAGCTGTCGTACATTTCGATGCCGGAAATGACGAACGCGATCAGATTGGAGGACTTGTCCGCCGCAGGCGCATGCATGCCCGCCACGAAACTGCCTTTCCCCTTGACCCGGTAAATCACCCCTTCGTTAACCAAATCCGTCAGCGCCTTGCGCACCGTAATCGAACTGACGTCCAGCAGCTTGGCGAACTCGGATTCGCTTGGGATGCGATCATCCTGCGACATCTCGTTGTTTTCGATCTGGGACAGCACGTAATCCTTGACCAGCTGATACTTTGGCTGCGCGACATTTTTCTTGTTCACCGTGTCCACCCTCTTATCGGCATTTCTATTTATTATACAGGATTCCTAGTAACATAGTATACTAAGTTTTGACGACAAGCAAGCGCCTTTTTCTATTTGTTTTTATTGGAATTTCTTAGGTGTCTACTTCGGTGAGTGGGAATATAGGAGTGATTCGATGTCCGAATAAGCGACTTAAGCGGGAAATCTAAAATAAATTTTACAAAAAAGAGTTTGAAAAAGTTGGAGATTCGGTTTAGTATAAAGCCGAACATAGTATGTGTTGTTTTATCTTAGTATAATAACTTTGAGGCGGAGGTGGGGGCGAGCGTTTTATGATTCGGCAAGGGGGCGAAGCTCCGTGATCGAACAGGCGCGGACGTCTTGCGGAACGTTGATTACCACGTTTGTGAAAGCGTTTCATATCTAAGCGGGAGAAGGGCGTATGACGAAGGCGGGGACAACAACCGACATCACGGATCAGGCAGCGGCAATGAAAATCGACTCATTCAGGAGGCTTATTTTCATATGAAACTGCGTTTCTGGAAACTAGCGGGACTAGCGGCGATTCTATTATTCGCGACGGCCGTTCTGCCGGGCATTACTTCCGCGAGCGAGCTCGGGGGGAAATGGTATGCCGACAAGCACGCGCCGTTTATGATCAAGGTCGTCGATTCGCAGACGGGGCGGGGCATTCCGCTCGTGGAGCTGCGGACGACGAACAATATCTCCTATTACACGGACAGCGCGGGCGTAGCCGCGTTCAACGAGCCGGGGCTGATGGATCAAAGCGTGTTCTTCCATATGACAAGCGACGGCTACGAAGTTCCGGCGGATTTCTTCGGTTATCATGGCCAGGCCGTAACGGTAACGCCCGGAGGCAGCGCCACCCTTCAGATGAACCGGGTCAACATCGCGGAGCGCCTCTACCGGGTGACCGGACAGGGCATCTATCGCGACAGCCTGCTGCTCGGCCTCGATACGCCCATCAAGGAGCCGGTCGTGAACGGGCTGGTCATGGGGCAGGACTCCGTGCAGACGATCAAGTACCGCAACAAGCTGTATTGGTTCTGGGGCGATACGGATCGGCCGGCCTATCCGCTGGGTAACTTCCGTACGACGGGCGCGACCTCGAAGCTGCCCGGGAACGGCGGACTGGATCCCGACGTCGGCGTCGATCTCAAGTATTTCACCCAGCCGGACGGATTCGTGAAGAGCATGGTGCCGCCGCTGTCCGACGGCGCGAACATGGCCTGGGTTTTCGGGCTGATGACGGCCAAAGATGCCACGGGCAAGGAACGGCTGCTCGCCGGCTACAGCACCTTGAATCCGGAGCTGGTATCCCATGGGATCCTCGCCTTCAATGACGAGACGGAGCAGTTCGAGCAGGTCGTTCAATTTCCGTCGAAGGACGACTGGCGCCATCCGGGTGGGCAGGCGAGCTATTACGAGGAGAACGGCAAGGGTTATTGGCTGTTTACGGAGCATCGCATTCCGAATTTGCGCGTCGCGGCCAGCTACGAGGCCATCATCGATCCGAACCAATATGAGGCCTTCACCTGCCTGATGCCGGGGACCGCCTACGACGGCGCGAACAGCTCCTTGGAGCGCGACGCGAACGGCAAGCTCGTATGGGGCTGGAAGAAGAACGCGCCGCCGGTCTCGCAGGACCAGGAGAAGGAGCTGATTCAGCTTGGCTTGATCACGGCTGACGATACGCACTACTATCAACTGAAGAGCGCGGACGACGGCGAAGAGGTGCAGCTCGCGCAGTCCTCCGTCGAGTGGAATCCGTACCGCCAGCGTTATGTCATGATCGGACAGCAACTGTTCGGCAAGACGTCGGTGCTCGGCGAGATCTGGTACGCGGAAGCGGCGTCCCCGCAAGGACCGTGGACGACGGGAAAGAAGATTATCACGCACGATAATTACACCTTCTATAACCCGGCCCAGCATCCGATCTTCAGCAAGGACGGCGGTCGCGTCATCTACTTCGAGGCGACGTATACGAACACGTACACGGAGCATGTTCCGACGCCGCGCTACAATTACAATCAGGTCATGTACAAGCTGGATCTCGGCGATCCGCGTCTTGGCTTGCAGCCGGTTCAGAGTCCGGCCGAATAGACATCATTCGTCGTCCCTCCGCCGCCCAGCTGCAGCGGAGGGACGCTTGCCGATCATGCGATTCATGAATGGGGGACGGAGAAGTGGGGAAGGCGTATTTCGTGGACGGGTATCACGGAGGAATCAAGGGCCATATGCCGCTGGGCTCCTGGGCGGACGTTCTTCGGCAGATGGAGCGGAATCCGCAATGGAAGCTGAGCTTGGATATCGAGCCGATTTCCTGGGAGGCGCTGCGGCGCACGGATCCGAAGTCTTATGCCGCGGTCAAGGCTCGCCTGGGGGACGATGAAGGCGGCAGAATGGAAATGCTGGCGGGGAGCTATGCCCAGCCGTTCGGCTGGGTCATCGGCGGCGAGAGCAATATTCGTCATTTGATCCGCGGACGGCAACTCCTCGAGGCGCATTTTCCCGGCTTGCTCGTGGATACGTATGCCACGCAGGAGCCGTGCTGGACGAGCAGCCTGCCGCAGATTCTGAGGTCGCTGGGCTATAAGCGCGCCGTGCTGAAGAATCCGGGCACCGGCTGGGGCGGGTATCCGTCGGGCATCGACGCGGAGACGGTATGGTGGGTCGGGCCGGACGGCACGTCGATTCCGTGCGTGCCGCGTTATGCGTGCGAGGAGCTGGTGAACTGCTGGGAGAGCGAGGCGGGTTACATGAAGCCGGAATTCGTGCGGAAATGCATCGCGAACGGCATCGCGCATCCGGCAGGCAGCTTTCTGCAGGACCTGGGCTGGCAATCGAAGCCGTGGCTTGACGGAGACGCCGTTCACTATGTCACTTGGCGCGAATATGTGGAGGAGATCGCTGCCCGTCCGGAGCAGGAGTGGCGGTTTACCCAAGAAGACGTCCGCTGTACGCTGCCGTGGGGCGAAGGCACGCTGCAGCGCATGGCTCGGGAGGTCAGGGCCGCGGAGAACGCGGTGCTCCAGACGGAGAAGCTCGCGGCGCTCGCGAGCGTGCTGACCTCGTACGCCTATCCGGCGGCGAAGCTCCAGGATGCGTGGGATCAGCTGCTGCTCGCGCAGCATCACGACGCCTGGATATGCGCCACGACGAAGGAAGGCCGGGGTAAATGGGCTTGGCAGGCGGGGGCTCAGACTTGGATGGCGGAACAGCTCTGCGAGGAGATCCGCGTCGGCGCCTTGGACAGCCTCCGTTCCGCGGCGGGTGCGGTCGTAGATGACGGAACGAGTGCATACGTGGGGGCAGGTGCGGGTGAATGGGCAGCTGTAAGCGCAGGTGCGAATGGCGGTACAGGTGTAGGCGGAGGAACAAGTACAGGAATAAGTGCAGGCGCTAGTGTAAGCGGCAGTGCGGATGCGGGTACAAGCGCAAGAGCAAGCGCAAGTGCAAGAGCAAGCGCAAGTGCAAGAGCAAGCGCAAGTGCAGGCGGCGTGTTCGAAGCAGATTATGGCGTGCAGGTGTTCAACACGTTCGGTCGGCCGCGGACGGAGCTGACGGCCATCGCGATCGCGACGCCGGCAGGCACGAGATCGATGCGGGTGAAGGATTCGGCGGGACGAGAGATTCCGAGCCAGCTCGTGCCGACGCGAACCTATCGCGGCGACGGCAGCGTGAATGCAGGCGAGCTGCTGTTCGAAGCCGAGGTACCAGCGACGGGCTCGAGCTATTATTCCATCGCGCCTTCGGATCGCGAAGGAGAATGGGCATCCGCTGCCGAGGCGCAGGTAACGGACGACGGACGATATACGCGTATCTCGACGGACCTGTACGATATTTGCATCGATGCTTCGAGGGGCGGCGTCATCACCGAGCTTTTCGATAAAACGCTGCAGCGGTCGTTTTGCCATGCAGGCTCGGAAACGCCGTTGAACGAATACACCGGCTACGCGGTCAAGCTGGGGCGGATGGCGAGCAGCACCGAATCGCCGGCTGTCGTCACGATCATCGAGAACGGGCCGCTTCGGGCGAAGGTCGAGATCAAGGGCCGATTCGCCGACGCGGAATTCGTTACCGTGCTGACCGTCGCCGCCGGAGAGCCGCGGCTGGACTTCGAAGCGCGCTTCGTCTTCGCGGAGGAGACCTGGATCGGCGACCCGTGGGACATCGAGCCGGCCAATCGGCTGACGGAGCGGCGCAAATCGCATCACGATGCCCGGTATAAGCTGCAGGCGCGGTTTCAGGCGGCGCTTGGCAGCAATCCCCGCCTGTTCAAGCATTCTGCCTTCGACGTGACGGAGAGCCGGCATGCGGATACGTATTTTCAGCGCTGGGACGAGATCAAGCACAACAACATCCTGGATTGGATCGACGCGTACGACGAGGAGCAGAACTGCGGGTTCGCTTTGTTCTCCGATCATACGACCGGATACTCGCATTCGCGGGAAGACGGCTTGGCATTGACGCTCGGGTGGAGCGGCGAAGGCGGCTTCTGGTGGGGCAAATGCCCGCTGAAGGGCGTGCAAGAAACGCGTTATTCCATCCTGCCGCATGGCGGCCGCTGGGATCAAGCAGGCGTTCCGCAGGCTTGCATGCGCTGGCAGGAGCCGCTGCTTCCGATACTCGCGCAGCTCTCGGCCGCAGCCGGATGGCCTTCGCTGCTTCGGGTAGAGGACGAGGCCGTCCTGATGACCTCGATCCAGCGTGACGGCCGGGATCTGCTGGTGCGGCTGTTCAACGCGAGCGATGCGCCAAGAAACTTCGCGTTGACGATCGGCGCCGAACCGGCCTCTGTCGCGCTGGTCGAATTGGACGGCAGGCACAAGGCGGATCTGGCTCCTGCCAAGCTTCCGAATCAAGGCTGCAAGGTACGGCTGGAGTTGCCGAAATTCGGCCTTGCCACGGTCCGCATCGGCGGATGCGGCAGCGAATAGGTCAGAGTCCGGAGCAAAGGCTCGCCGAAACAGCGAGCAGCGATGCGTAATCCAATGTGTAAACGAATAGAAGCCTGCTCCGCCGTCAGCGGCGAAGCAGGCTTTCTTGCGTTTTCATCATGCACTTTCATCATACGCTTTCATCTTGCATTCTCTTCTAGCTTCTTATGTCTGTCTCTGCGGTTTGCGCCTTGCATCTGAACAGCATGTATCCGGTCACGGGAGGGCGTTCGTCGGGCTAAGCCGGCATAAAGTCGAATCAGGCGCGGAAGCCGGCATTTGTTGAGTGGACTTCGTTTAGGTCTTTATAGTTTCTAGGGCAAGTGCTAACATGGGATTGTCAGATTAAGAGTCTATCGAAACGATGGCGCCGACTACCGAGACCTCCGCCCCATTGCCGCCATGAGCATGAATCTAACAATTCCGAGAGGGGATTTTCAGCAATGCAGGCACTCATCTATGAAGGACCGCAAGAAATGGCGATCAGGGAGGTGGACATCCCGTCCGCCGGCGAGGACGAGATTCTGATCCGCGTCGCGTACTCCGGCATCTGCGGATCGGAGCTGAGCGGGTATTTGGGCAAGAACTCGCTCCGCAAGCCGCCGCTCGTCTTCGGCCATGAATTTTCCGGCACGATTGCCGCTATCGGCAGCCGGGCGGAAGCGGAGGGCCGGTGGCAGATCGGCCAGCGCGTCACCGCGAATCCGCTCGTCACCTGCGGACAATGCGAGCCTTGCCTGAGCGGCAGGCAGCAGCTGTGCACCTCGCGCAAGCTGCTATCCGCGGCGCTGCCCGGCAGCAATGCCGAGTATGTCAAGATCCCCGCGGCCTTCGTCTATGGCGTGCCGGACACGGTGACGCTGCAGCAGGCGGCGATGACGGAGCCGGCGGCGTGCGCGATCCGCGCGGCCGAGCTGGCTTCGCCGAAGCCGACGGACACGGTGCTGATCATCGGCATGGGGCCGATCGGACTGCTGGCGCTGCAGGCGGTGCTTCAATACGGCGTTCAGCGCGTCATCGCCGTCGACATGAACGCGGACAGGCTGGAGATCGCCGCCAAGCTGGGCGCGAAGCATACCGTATGCCCGGCGTCGGGCGTGGATACGCTGGAAGAAGTGAAGCGGCTGACCGGCAGTGCCGGCGTTGATGCTGCCATCGATGCGGTCGGCGCGGGATTGACGCGCAAGCAGTGCGTGCTGGCCTGCAAGGGCGGCGGACGTACCGTCTTCACGGGACTGCACGAGGAGGAGTCGGCGCTGCCGGTCAATATCGCCATTCGGAACGAAGTGACGATGACGGGCGCATTTGCCTATTCGGCGTTGAATTTCCGGACGGCCTTGAAGTGGATCGAGGAAGGCCGCATCGGCCTGTCGGACGGGGTGGTCGAAGCGCCGCTCTCCGAGGGCGGAAGCTGGTTCGAGACGCTGCTGAAGCAGCCCGGCGGCGTATCCAAAGTATTGTTGGTGCCCGGAGGTGAGCGATAATGCCGCGTTTTAACGAATGGCATGGTTCGGGTCCCGGGATCGAACGCAAAATCTTCCCGCCGGGCGAGACGATCATGAGCATGATGGTGTCTCTGAAGTCCGGTTCGGTCGGAGCGGCGCACTCGCACCCGCACGAGCAGCTGACGTTCGTCGTCAGCGGTCGGCTGCAGCTCGAGATGAACGGAGCGATTACCGTCGCCGAAGCGGGCGAGCAATTCGTCATTCCGGGCGGTGCGGTGCATGAAGTAACGGCGCTGGCGGACACGGTCGTCGTGGAGACGTTTACCCCGCTGCGGGCCGACCTGCTCGCGACGATCTCGGACGGCGAGTAAGGATACCGATAAAGGAGCGTGAACGCAACCGATGGCAAAGGTGTTTTTTATCTCCGACCATCATTTCGGTCACAAGCATATCATCGATTTCGAATCCCGGCCGTTCGCGAACGCCGACGAAATGAACGAGGCGATGATCGAGAAGTGGAACGCGGTCGTCGGAACCGAGGACAAGGTGTTCCATCTCGGCGACTTCTCGTTCCTGAACCGCGACAAGACGGCGGCCATCGTCTCGCGGCTGAACGGCTACAAGCATCTCATCCTCGGCAATCACGACCGGGGGCGTTCGCGCCAGTGGTGGCTGAGCGTCGGGTTCGACGAGGTGAGCGAGCATCCGATCATCTACAAGGACTTCTTCTTCCTCTCGCATGAGCCGATGTACATGAACAAGCATATGCCGTACGTGAACGTGCACGGCCATATCCATGGGCAGAAATACGAGGGCATTCACTACTTCAACGTCAGCGTGGAGCATTGGGATTATACGCCGCTCACTTTCGAGCAGATCCGCGATGCCGTCGTGCCGAGCGAGGAACAGTCATGAGGGTGGTCTATGCGGGAAGCTTCGATCCTATAACGCTGGGTCATATCTCGGTCATCGAGCGGGCGGGGAGTCTGTTCGACGAGGTCCATGTCATCATTGCGAATAACCGGAGCAAGAAGCATTACTTCGACATCGCGCAGCGTACCGAGCTCGTGCAGCTGTCGATCGGCCATATGTCCAATGCGGTCGTCGTCCCGTTCGAAGGCATCGTCGCGGACTACGTCAATGCCAACGGCGTCAAGGCCGTCATCCGGGGCATTCGCAATTCGACGGACCTGGAGTACGAGCTGCAGCTGGAGCAGTACATGCGCAGCACGACCAAGGCGGACACCGTCTACCTGTCCCCGTATTTGAAGGATATTCAGACGAGCAGCTCGCTCGTGCGGATGTTTCTCCAGTCGAATAAGACCGAGCTGGCGCAGGCGTACATGAACCGCGACGCGTATGCGCGAATGGTTACGTTCACGGTGTAAGCGACTGCGGTGTGAGCAGGTTGGAGCCACAGAGGGGAGTCCGTTACATGTTCGGTCTATTTAAGCGCAAGCGCAGATCGGCAAGCGATATGCCATCGCGTGTCCATATTTCGATCGATAAGCAGCTGGAGCATCTTGAAGCCGTTGGCATAAGGTTGAAACCGGATGTAGAGATCGAGCAGTGCAGCAGCATCATGGACGCTGCGAGCGGAGCTCGTGAAGGACTCCCCTTTATTCACCTGTTGATGACAATGGGACGGGAATTAGACGGCGAAGAAGGGTGCGAGGGCATATTCTTGAGCAATGACGCCTGGTGCTTCGACCGGGAATGTATCGAGGATCATGGAGATTACGTGCTGAAGCTTGAGCGAATCGCGATGATGCTTGCTCCGGAAATCGTCCTCGCGAATCTCCAGGATTACGTGGATATGGAGACGGGCGAGTGCTGGATTTCCTTTTGCGCTAACGGTACGTACTGCCGTCATGAGCTTACGTTAAGCGACGATTGGCTGAGCCTCGAATTCTTCGCGATCTTCTCCGAGCTGCTTGCTGCGAGCGGCAGTCCCAAACGGTTCTTCTATTCGGATACCGGCAACGAGCTAGCGGTCGTGCTTATCGACAAGGATTGTTTTGGTCCATTGAGCGAGCGAATCCCTATTTTCTTGCCGACTATTCAAGCTTAATCAGAGGGAAGCTAGCGCACGTACAATTGAACTTTATTCAACAGCAACGGCAGCCCATGATCGTGGAATTCACGAGACGGACTGCCGCTTTTTTTCTGACTATGGTTAAACTTCTTCCGTCCCGGAAGACAATAACAGCGCTCGTAATTCCGACAAGTGACGAATGACGGCCAGCGGTTGATGTCCTTGGGGGACCGGCTTGCCCTTCTTATTGAACCAGACGGCCTGCATGCCGTTATCCATCGGTCCCGCGACATCGTTCGTCCAGGAGTCCCCCACGACGAGGATTTGATCCGGCTGAAGGGAGGTGGCGCGCACGATATGCTGATATATTTCACGGGTCGGCTTCTCGTGCCCGACGGCACCGGAGATAAACAGGAGCTCTGCTTGAATCGCCTCGTTCAATTCGATGGCCTCGAGCTTATGCATCTGCCAATCCTTGCTCCCATTGGTTATGATCCCGACTTGATAGCGCCCTTGAAGCTCGCCGATCAGCTTGTTGGCGTCAGAATCGGGCTTCATGTTACGCTTGCTGGCCGCTTGGTAGAGCTGCTCGAAATCGCTTGCCATCGCGGCGTCCGCTTCCTTGCCGGCCAGCGCCATCGCATGCAGAAAGCGTTGGATGCGAAAATCCTCCACCGTGATTTGCAGCTTATCCAGCTGTTCCACCAAACGCGCATTCACTTGTTCGAAAATCGCGAACATCTCGTTCGTGTCGAGCCCGCTCGTCAAATCATGCTGCGTAAACGTTTCTTTGACGGAAATCTCCCAGTAATCGTCGAAATGAACGAGCGTATCGTCCAGATCGAATAAGATCAGTCGGATTGGCCGCATCCTCGCTCCTCCTCGGCAGCTCTATGCACGCTTGCAGGATTACAACATACTTAGGTTCGATCGCTTTTATGCCTCGACTTCAAAAATAGAATCCACGATGATCGGCAGATTATCTCTCACGGAAACCGCTCCCAGGACGGAGCGGGCGTGCCGGCCACGTTTGCCGAATACGTCCAGCATGAGATCGGAGCATCCGTTCAGCGCCTTGTGGTGTTCTTCGAAATCCGGATCCGCGGCGTTCACGTAGTTCGCGTATTTTGCGGCCGGTTCGCTAGCAGCGGGAAATAGTATTCCTAATGATGCTAGTCTATCGTCGATCGACTGCTCGAACATGGGCTAGGCGCCCCCTTATAATGGGTAAATTTTCCATATTGTACTGCTTGTCGGGGGATTATTCAATATCATTCTGCTTAATGCGGCGTTGGTTTCTTCTAGTTCGGGGGTTGCTTTGCCGTCGTTGCGGGTGTATCCTACAACTATCGATTCACAAGCGAGTGTGACTGGCGTAACGCGGCGAACCGCGGGGGAGCACATCGTTTATACGGCCGTACGCCTGGGCAGAGGTAAGGGAGCATATCCCTTGCCTCTTTCTGTTTTTAACGGCAGCCTCAATCGGAAAGGGTGAAGATTCATGTCGCAAACGGAAACGCTGATATTGGACGGCAATGCGGTCGCGGACGGCATCAAGGCGCAGTTGTTTGCTCGCATCGCAGGGCTGGCGGAGAAGGGAATAACGCCATGTCTCGCTACGATTCTGGTCGGAGACGACCCGTCCTCCGCGACGTACGTGCGGATGAAAGGAAATGCTTGCAGAAAGCTCGGGATGACTTCGATTCGCGTAGATCTGCCGGCTGACACGACAACGGAGGAGCTTGTCGCCGCGATCCGCGAATTGAACGCGGATAAATCCGTTCACGGCATCCTGCTGCAGCATCCCGTGCCGCATGGCATCGATGAGCGCGCGGCTTTCGAAGCGATCGCCATCGAGAAGGACGTCGACGGCGTCACGATGCTTGGCTTTGCGCAGAACGCGTTCGGCTTTGCGGATTATCCGTCCTGCACGCCGGCTGCGGTCATGGCCATACTGGACTATTACCAGCTGCCCGTGCAGGGCCGTCATGCCGTCGTCATCGGCAGAAGCCCGATTCTCGGCAAGCCCGTATCGGCCATGCTGCTGAACGCGGATGCAACGGTAACGACCTGTCATTCGCGGACGACCGATCTGCCTGCCATCGTGAAGCTGGCGGATATCGTCGTCGCTGCCGTCGGCAAGCCGAATTTCGTGCAGGGCGACTGGATCAAGCCGGGCGCCGTCGTGCTCGATGCAGGCTACAATCCCGGTAATGTCGGGGATGTGGATTATGAGGCGTGCTTGGCGAATGCCGCAGCCATCACGCCGGTTCCGGCAGGCGTAGGCCCGGTGACGATCGCAACGCTGCTGAAGCATACGGTCGATGCGGCGGAGAAGTTCGGAACGTATCGGAAGGAGTAAGACATCCCGAAGCCGACCCTGTGCCGACCCTGTGGCGAAATAGCTCGTTTACCCTACGTTCAGTAGGGGTAAACGGGCTTTTCGCGCTGCCTTGGCGGGTAAGCCTTCCGTCACGATTCGGCCGCTTGCTGTAACTTTGTGGGACCTGCATCCGTCTACTTTGACATACGCTAGCGATTCGAAGGAGGTATTCAATCATGCACGCGATCAGACGCACGTTGTTCGGCATGCTTGCAGCGGGACTCGCTGCCGCTTCGCTCGGAGCCGCGGGCACGGCTTCCGCGCAATTCGGCAGTTCGCCAAGCTACGGACTGAATACGAGCTACGGCTTCGAGAATCCCGTTCCGTCGGCCGTTCCGCTGTGGAGCGCGGAGCTGGACAAGCCTTCCGGCACCGACCGGATCTTGTTCCCTCCGGTCGTAGGCGCGAAGACCGTTTATTATATCAAGAACGGCACGTTGAACGCGTGCAGCATCGCGACGGGCAAGACGCTGTGGACATTCGGCGCGAAGCTGCAGCAGGGCGCGGCAGTCGTTGCGGGCAGTTACGTCTATGCCGGCAGCGCCGACGGCACCGTCTATCGCGTGAACGCGTCGAGCGGCGCGGGCACGCGGCTGTATCGGACCAAGGATAAGACGCTCGGCTCGCTCAAGACGGACGCTTCCGGCGATCTTGGCGGTTCATCGCTGTATGTTTCCTCGAACACGGGGCTCGCCGCCATCGATCTCGCGACGGGCAAGCTGAAGTGGACCGCCAGCGGAGATGCTGCGGGTCATAACGAGACGATTATGCTGGACGATATGCTGCTCGTCGGCACCTTCGAATCCGGCGCGATCACGGTGAACACCTATTACGCGATCGACAAGGCGACGGGCAAGACGCTGTGGAAACTCGAGGGCAGTCATAACAAGCTGCTCAAGGCGGACGGGGATAGGCTGTATTTCAACAATGACTGGCCGCGCAACGATACGTCGACCCATGTCGCAACGGTCGATACCGTGAATGCCAAGACGGGCAAGGTGACGGGCAGCCGCCAATACGTTAACGTCAGCACGGCGCTAGACCCGCTCTATCAGGCGCCCAAATTCGTCACGGTCGACGGCAACGACATCTATGTCTTAACGCAGGACAACAGCATTTTCTCGTACAATTTGAACGATGATCCCGACGTGGTCGCAGCGGGCGGCGTCTCGGACAGGGGGGATTTCATAGCCGGTCCGTACGACGGCAAGATGTTCTTCCAGAACCCTAATAATCTAGGCATTCACGGCCGCAAGCTGGCAGATCAATCGACGGTGTATTATGAGGGACTGGACAACCCGGCGAGCCGGGTCGATTTCATCAACGCGGGGATGTACGTCGGGCAGACGGACGGAGAAATCTATTCGCTGAACGTGAGCACAGGCAAGGCGAAGTTCAGGTTCCAGACGCAGGCCCGGAACTTCGGACCGTTCCAGGTCGCCGGCCGGACGCTGCTCGTGCAGGCGGAGGGCAAGCTCTACGCGTTCGCGCTGCCGGAGGAGCTGGCGAAGCCGCTCGTTACGGGATCGACGGGCGCGTTCGTCAAAGCCCAGGCCGGCCTCATCATCGACGGCAAAGAGAAGCAGTTCCAGCCGGGCATGATGACGCAGAGTAACCGGATGTTCGTTCCGATGCGATTCCTCATGGAGACAATCGGCGCGAAGGTCAGCTATGACGCGGCGAGCAAACAGGTAAGAATTACGTACGGAACGACCGCGTTTATCATCAAAGAAGATTCCGCATTCGCGACCCAGGACGGCAAGCAGGTCCCGCTGTCCTACGCGCCCGCGACGTTGAACGGCAGCCTCTACGTCCCGATCGGCGATATCGGCAAGCTGCTTGGGATCGGCGTCGTCTGGGAACCCGGCCCTCGGAATGTCGTGATCACGACGTCGACGAAGGCGAAGTGATTCGACAAGAGGGGCTTTAATGCCGCTGCTGGAATCCTTGGCGTATCGAGTTTTCGAATCAAGTCCTTGCGAATCAAATCCATGCAAGTCATAGAGAAACCCGCGTTTCGCAGGAAACGCGGGTTTCTCTATAAATTGGCGGCCTCTATGAAGAGGCGTCTTGATAGAAGCTGGCGAAGCGGTTCGAACCGAGCCCGAGCAGAGCTTTTACAAAGCGGCGTTACTCGGCTGTCTCGTCGAGATCCTCCGCATAGCCGAGAATGCTGCGTTTGAAATACAGCAGTTTCTCGTCCGCGGTCGTCTCCATCAGGGTCGCAATCAGCTGCTCCACGCTTTCCTTATAGCTCTGCCGATTATACAGCGCCATGGCGAGGAACACTTGGATCGCCCGATTGTCCGGGAATTCTTCCGCCCCTCTGCGCAGCGTGCTCACCGCCTGCTCGTAGTGTCCCCAGTAGCGGTACGTGCTTCCGAGTCCCATCAGGCAGCGTTCCAGATCAGGTCCGGCCAAGCCAAGCGCGAGCGCCCGCTCGTAATAGGGAATCGCTTCCCGGCCGAGGCCCGAATTGTCATGCGCGATCCCGGTTTGATAGTTGATTTGCGCGTCGTCGGGATAATGGGCAAGCAGCGTCAGCAATTGCTCCCTCACCTCGGCCAGCATGGCTTGATCCTGCTTGGCCCGGCCTTCTTCGCGCCGTTCGATCAGGCGGTTTAACTCGTTTCTATTCATCGGTTCATCACTCCAGGCCTATTAGTGCGACGTCATCTGATTCCTTCCGGTCCGATCGGGAATTGGTCCGGTGATGGCTAATTCAGAATAAATGAAGGTGGTCACGGTTTGCAAGCGTAGGAAAGAGTTTCGAAGCACAACCATGAACTAGGAGGGGGGCAGCGGGCAAAGGCCGGCTGCTTTTCTTGGCGCAGTCAACGGGTCGGTGCAACAATTGCACCCCAATTGCGTCAAATACTGGGAGATGCTGTAAAAGTCGTCTCGAGGATATGAACATGCAGGAGGCAGCGATGGCTTACGCACGATTGATTGTTTTGGTAATGGCGTTCGAGGTCCTGATTACGGTGATCATCGGAATTGGCGTTTACGCCGGATTTTCCGTTTTTCCGTATACGGCATCATCGGGCATGACAACGGGTATGCAGAACGTCAGCTTCAATGCGACCATTCCGTTATACATGCCTTCGCTGCAGGATTTGAAAATTCCCTACACCTATCTTCAAGCCGGGACGCAAGCGTGGGGAGCTGCGGGGGTTTCTCGTGTCGGCGGCGCTCATGGTCTTGCAAAGCTTCGTTCGGGGCATGTACCTCGGCGGTCTGAAAGGATGGGCCTTGAAGCGTCAGTCTGTCCCTCTATTCGCGAGCGGACGCAAATATTTCGGGGATATGCTGATCTGGTCGATCTTTCAAACCGCCATCGGAGCGCTGGTTGTGTTCCTCGCGGCAGCCTTCTTCCCGTTCGGGATCCTATTGATGATTGCTATGTTGTTCTACTCGCTCACGCCTTATCTGATCGTCCTTCAGGATAAGAACGTTGGCGAGGCCATGGCCGATGCTCCGCGATTGCTGCGACGCTATTTCGGTTCGCTGTTCCCGCTTGCGCTGCTTGCGCTGTTCGGCACGCTGATCATCAGCCTGTTCCGTTCCTTGGCGCCCCCGTGGGGATACGGGGTGCCGCTGCTCGCGTACGCCTGCGTCGGAACCTGGCTGATCGATGAACTGTTGAGACGGCTGGCCGTGAAGCTGAAGGGAGACGGCGGACAGGCGTCGCTGCCGCTGGCAGCGAATCGGGTTCGTACTCGCAAATCGGCGAACGCGGCCATCGTGCTGCTCGTGCCGCTGCTCGTCGCGGCGGGGATGTATGCGGCTTCCGGCAAACACTTGAACGTCTTGGATTTCGGCGGCAAAACGCAGCTTGGCGGGATCGCGTACAACGCGGATTTCTCCGACGTCTTCTATGTATCCGAGCAGCGGTACACGGCGTACCGATGGCAGAACGGAGGCGAGCGCATCGCGATCAAGCTTCCGGACTTGTCCGGGGAGAAGAAGCCGGGCGAGCTGCGGGGGATCGCGGACATCACGTGGCATGTGGACGAGGAAGTCCGTACGGTTAGCGGTCATACGACCCAAATTGACGTGCGGCCTATTCCGCATAAGAGCAAGGTCATGTACCGGCTCGTCCGGGAGACGTCGAACGACGGTACCGTCTATTATTCCAGCATGAGCGGCTCGGCTTCGATCCTGCTCGGAGAGGAGCGGCCGCGCGATCCGATCGCCGTTCAGATGATGGTCAGCGGGGATGGCAGCGACGTGTTCGTCATGCAGTACCCGGCGCGTTTCGAGATCGATCCGGTGTTCCGCGTGTCGGAGAACGGGCGGTACTTGATCCCGGGAACAAGCCGGTTGAATCCGGGGGATTTTCATGCGTATTGGTTCAGCGCAGCGCATTCTACGGACAAACTGCTCGACCTGCTGGCCGCCAAGAACATTCCGAATTACACCGCGTCGCTTAACCGGGCCTATACGGTGCTGGCCGGTGCCATGCAGGAGGGAGACGGACGCATGGTTGTCAGTCTGCTGGAGATGATGCGCCAGGACGGCGTGCACGTGAACACGCCCGATTGGGATGAGGCGGCGTGGACCGCCAACCTGCGCAGCCGCTACGAAGGCGCCCCATTGCCGGAGGCGTTGGAGCTGCTGACCCGCGCCGGCATTCAGAATGGGTATGAACCTGCCGAGCAAGCGACGCTAAGCGACGAGAAGATCGGCGTTTATAAGCTAGCGGTCCAGTTTCCGCACGGGATGATGAACATCACGTATAAGGAAGCGAAGGCGGACGGCAAGCTGCTGGCGGTTACGGTGGCGGATGGAATGGACTGAGGAAGGACGGGATTCCAACAACTACGCGGAAGCAGGGCAGGGGCGAGGCACGCGCTATGGCGTGCAGCTGCTGCAGGCTGCGGCGGGTTAGGATGTTTAATCGTGTGTATGGATTAAGTGCAATTATGCAACTATTCCCGGTGGAAATCTCGATATGAGAAAACTAAGTGCAAATATGCAACTAATTACGTGAGATGGCTCTGATAAAGGGCAATTCGCATGAAATAGTTGCACATATGCACTTATTTCGCTTTGGGATGGGAAATTCCAGCCAATTAGTTGCAGATATGCACTTATGACTCGCGCAATTATGAGCTAGGTGTCGTGCAGGATAGGGAAAGGACTCAGAGGGGGGCAGTTTCTGGCGCTCGCTAGTGCGAAAGGTTTGGTGAACGTAACGTTCGCGTACCGAATCCCAACGAGGAATAAAAGAAGGGGCCTTCTCGGCCCCCCGCAATCATTTCGCTGCATCCCTCGGCCAGGCTCAAGCAAGCTCGGCATTAATCTTCTCCGTCAACGAAGCCACCAAGCCGGCCAACTCCTGATCCTGTTTCATGTTCTTTATAATCTTCTTGTGCGCATGAATGATCGTCGTATGGTCGCGTCCTCCGAAGGCTTCGCCGATCTGCGGAAGCGAGTGGTCGGTGAGCTCTCTTGCGAGATACATGGCTACCTGCCGCGGGAAAGCGATCGCCTTGGTTCGTTTGCGCCCTTGCAGATCATCGGTTTGCAGGCCATAGCTTTGCGCGACGCAGCGTTGAATGACGGGAATGGTAACGGCGCGAGGGGAGTCGGAGGGAATGATGTTCTTTAACGCCTCCGCGGCGTATTGAACGCTGTAATCCTGATTAATGAGCGAGGAATAAGCGACGACCCGAATGAGCGCGCCTTCCAGCTCGCGCACGTTGGTCCGAATATGGCTGGCGATATAGGCCATCACTTCGTCGGGAATATCGAGCTTCTCCGCCTTCGATTTCTTGCGTAAGATGGCGATTCGCGTCTCGAGGTCCGGAGGTTGAATATCCGTAATCAGTCCCCATTCAAATCGGGAACGCAGACGATCCTCGAGCGTCGGTATCTCTTTGGGCTTCCTGTCGCTGGAGATGATGATGGCTTTGCTGGCTTCTTGAAGTGTGTTAAACGTGTGAAAAAACTCCTCTTGGGTCTGTTCCTTGCCGGCGATAAATTGAATGTCGTCAATGAGCAGGACGTCAATGCTGCGGTATTTATTCCTGAAGGCTTGTCCCCGGTTAGTCATGATGGCTTGGATGAATTCATTGGTGAACTTCTCTGACGTTAGATAGAGTACCTTGGCATTCGGCTTATGTTCCAGAACGTAGTGCCCGATCGCATGCATGAGATGGGTCTTGCCCAAACCAACCCCTCCGTACAGGAAAAGTGGATTATACGCCTTACCCGGCGATTCTGCAACGGCAACCGCGGCTGCGTGGGCAAACCGATTGCCTGCGCCCACGACGAATGTATCGAAGGTGTACTTCCGGTTCAGCGTCATGCCAGACAGCTGGTCGTGATCAACGGACAATGGCTCCGATGCCGGGGATGGAAGCGACGTTTGCAAGGGCGAATGCTCTGCGGCGGCCTGCGGCGGCATGGTCTCTTTCTCCATCGTAATGGTGACCTCGACATGATAATGGAAACAATCGTATACGGTCGACTGAATTAACTTCACATAACGGTTCTCTAACCACTCCTGGGCAAATTGCGTGGGTGCGCTTACAACCAGCTGCGAGTCGTTGAAGACGACCGCCTTGGATGCGTACAGCCAAGTGTCAAAGCTCGGCTTGCTTATTTTTGCCTTCATCTGATCCAATACCTGCTGCCACAATTCTTCGATCGGAACCGCCACTTTCATTCAACTCCTTCGGATCATACTCTTCAGGGAACCGACATTCGAATGAAATGCACATCTGCGATCAAGTTGTTGGATTAACGATTACCTTCAGCGTCCCATTTTTTGCGAATCGATTCAACCGTATAGTTAAAGGCTTCTGCTGCCTTGTAGGTATCGAGCGCTTTGGCCAGACGACTGACGTGCTGGTTGAACGCAAGCGGCTGTTCGGCGTTCTTGACCATCGATCGGGCAATATGAAGCAAATCCTCCCGGGCCGCGTTCACGGCACGGCCGTGCTCCTTCTCGATTAATTGTACTGCCATATGCGTGTAAATGGCGGAAAATTCTTTATCCTCGATCTGCTGCTCCCTGGCGGCAAGATCGCTCTCGCTGATGTCCCAATCCCCGGAATCGTTCTTCACCGCTGCCAGCCGGCCGTCGTTGATCATGTTAAGGATGGTTTTGTAATGAACGCCAAGCAATATCGATGCTTCCTTTGCATTCAATAGCCTCGCCCCTTATCCTTATTTATCTTTATAGTAATTGGCAGAAAGAGATATGTAAAGGAAGGATAGGCATAAAAACGATTACGCCCCCGAATTGGAAAATGCAACCTTCCCGCCGGTCGTTCAGTCTATAACGACAAAACCACAGGAGGTCATCGACATGCCGCGTTTACCGATTCGTATGATCTTTCTTTTCTCTTTGGGTATAGCGCTGCTTGCCGGCTGCAAGGCGGAGCGGCCGACGGGCGAGAAGAAGCCGGTCGTTCAACAGACGCAAGAAGCGCAAGCGCATCCTCAGCCGGAAGGCGGTCCGCGATGGATGGTCGAGGATACCAAGTGGGTGACGATGACGCCGCCGCTGCCGTCCGATACGGTCAGTCAGCCGCTGTTTCCGGATACGGACGGCGCTCGGGTCGGGCAATTGCTGCAATGGCTTGAAGCGGCAGCCCCGGATACGAACCCCGATCTATCCGAGCCGGAGCGGAGCTATGCCCTGCATATCGCTCTGAAGAACGGCGGGATGATCGACATTACCCCTGCCTGGAAATGCAGGGATACAAGCGAATCTACCGGGAGCCAGTCTATGACATGCCATGCGGTCCAAGATGAAGTCTATCTAACGATGAAGCTATCGGACGGCAACCAGGAAACTGAGCATTATTTTGCGCATTCCCCGGCATTGTTCGAGTTTCTGGACTCGACGTATAAAGCGTGGATGCCCGAACGAGCCTCTCTCGTCTATCCGCAGACGATCACGGCAGGCGAGCCCTTCACGGTGTCGGGCAACGGCTGGGTGGATGCGAGCGTAACGGTGGAAGTCCAGCAGAACGGCAAGGTGCTCGGAACCGCGGAGGCAGCGACCGATCACGGCGCATTCAAGGTTACGGAGGTCATCCCAGACGACCCGCACATCTCGGACCGAGACGTTCAGTTGACGATTCGCGGCGCCGATGGCGGCTCTCGAGGCGTCTCCGCGCAAATCAAGCGCGGGAAGGCTCCGTCGCCGCAAGAGCCGGCAAGGCTTCTGGGGACATCCGCTTCCTGCGACAAGCCGCCGAAGGCGCTCCGGTGGGCCGGGCGAAGCTATGCGCGGACAGCCCAGAAAACGGACCGGGAGCCGGGGATGAAATATGGCTACGTGGCATGCGAGAAAGGGCGGTTTCCGCCCGGAGACGGGGGGCCGGGAACGCTGATGATCTATAGCGACGGGGATCCGAGGCAGAGCAGCGATATCATTTTCGTTGGGAGATGGGGCGATGCGTTGTACGCGATTTCGTCTAAAGAGTAGCGGCGTATAGGTAATCGCAAACTTTCCGAGAATAAGTAGATAGCGATAGAAGCAAAACGATAGAAGGGAGAGTAGCCTTGAAGAACGCGCTGTTCATGACGGTTGAAGCTTCGCATTCGCTGAACTTCCTCGTCTATCTTCAAAACTCCTTTTTAAACAAGCATCATACGGACGCCGGGGAGGTCAAATTCCCCTACACGGGCTGGAATAACGAGTTTCTCTCTTATTCGGCCTTCGCTGCGGCGTTCAAGGAGCTGTGGAACGACGTCATCGATAAAATCGCTGCAAATCCCGTTCATGATCTGCACTTGTTCCATCAGCATGAAGCGGGATTCCATGAAAAATTATTTCAGCCTGGCAACGCTGGACGGTTAGCCTATGATGAGCTGCACAAGTCGTTCCAAGTTTGGTGGGGAAGCTTTGCCGGGAGCTTCGCCCTTGAAGGCTCGATTAGCAACGATGATCATCACGACGTGTATTCTCGTCTAGCGGAGT
Organism: Paenibacillus sacheonensis; assembly: GCF_009909195.1. Taxonomy (GTDB): domain Bacteria; phylum Bacillota; class Bacilli; order Paenibacillales; family Paenibacillaceae; genus Paenibacillus_Z; species Paenibacillus_Z sacheonensis. The sequence continues at coordinate 328,975 of NZ_JAAAMU010000006.1, read as the reverse complement.
ATCTCGCGGCAACGAATACGGAACCGTCAAGGACGCTGAAAATCAGCTTGGTCTATGATGCTTTTCCTCTGGGAGGTCTGGAAGTCATGCCTTTTTATGCGGTGGCAACCGTCAGGGAATTTCGCTTGCGCCGTGACCGTGAGGCGTTAGTGGCAAGACTGAGAACGAGTGTAGAAGGAGGCTGAAGACATGATCGAACAACAGGTCATTGAACAGTTCAAACAAGCGGTCACGAGCAGTGATGCGATCGCGACTAGCCGTTGCCTGGACGAGCATCCCTCGCTGGCCGAACAAATTAACGAGCCCTGGTTCGCCTTCGATACGCCTGCGATCGTGGCCGCAGCGGCGAGCGGAAGCCGCGATGTGGTGGACGTACTGCTTGCGCACGGCGCCGATCTGGATGCAAAGAGCAGCTGGTGGGCTGGGGGCTTCGGCGTGCTGCATCATGACCATCATGAGCTGTCCCGATATTTAATCGAGCGGGGAGCTCCCGTCGATATACACGCGGCAGCGGCGCTCGGCATGCTGGATACCGTGAAAGGCAGGATCGAATCGAACCCCGAGGCGGTCAATGAACGAGGACCCGACGGGCAGGTTCCGCTTCATTTTGCCACGGATCGCGCCATCATCGATTTGCTCCTCGCCCGCGGCGCCGATATCGATCGGCGCGACATCGACCATGGCAGCACGCCGGCGCAATGGGCGATCGATAACGCGGCAAAATGCAGGTATCTGATCGAGCGCGGCGCGGCAGCGGATATTTTCATGGCGATTCAGATCGGAGACGCGGAGCTGGTCCGCGCGATCCTGCGTACCGACCCCGAGTGTCTGCAAGCGCAAGTCGGCCGAGGCCGTTTCACGTCCGGCGATTCGGACGGGGGTCACATCTACGCGTACAAGCTCGGTGCCAATACGCGGCCGTTCTACCTTGCGGTACGTCTTAACGATGCCGCGATCGTCGACCTCATCGCGGAGCATAGTTCTCCCAATCAGCGTCTGCTGATCGCTTGCGTGCAGGCGGACCGGACTGCCGTACGGAGGATGCTCGAGCAGGATTCGAACCGGGTACGGTCGCTCTCTCCGGAGGATCTAAGCTTCATCGCCGATGCGGCATGGAACAACGAGATTGAGGCCGTTCGGACGATGCTCGAAGTCGGGTTCCCTGCGGATTCCCGCCGCGAGGACAAGGATTTTACGGCGCTTCACAATGCGGCTATGCGGGGGAATGACGAAGCGGTACGGCTGCTGCTTTCGCATGGCGCATCCACGCATCTCGTCCAGGGATTCGGCGGGAATGCCTTGGCTAGCTGCGCATGGGGATCGGTTCATTTTCGAGATCCGGCCGGGAATTATGCGGCGGTGGCGGAAAGCCTCATTCAAGCCGGCTCTCCACTGCCGGGCCAAGCGTCGGGCAGCGAAGACGTACGGGAAGCGTTGGTGCGTCATGGCGTCGGGAATGCACCTGAGGCATAGAGCGATGTAACGAATTGGTTGACGATGGAAGGAAATTGTAATCGAATTGCAATCTTAGTTTCATCTTGCCTTAACAATGCTGGCCTATAATAGAACTCGACCCCCTTTTTAAAATATAAACTTTAGACCCGCGGCCCGTTGCTGCGGGTCTCTTTTTGTCTGGGGAGGATCTGGCGGACAGGATAGTCGTAATTCCTCTATCTCGGGCATACAGAATTAAGGTATTATTGACGGATCGATGGAATGGCGGAACGCTCATCGCTCATGATCCGAAGCGCCTCTTTTATAAACAATGGGAGAGAGAGGGGTAACAATGACGACTCGAAACCTGTTGATTCTGCTGATTCTCATGGCCGTGGTTGCAATTGGCACTTGGATGAAGGTTTCAAATCGCGGTTCCGATGCGAGCCCGACAGCGATCGCTGCCGTCGAGAAGGAGCGCGGATCGGGATTCGTTTCGTATATGATCCATGAGCATTCCGTGCCGGGCGGGGAGGTAGCTTTCTATATACGGAAGGAATCGAAAGATCAAATCGGCATTGCTGCCGACTTCGTCAGAAAGTCTTCGAAAGGCTGGAGCTGGGGGTACGGCGGCAGCTTCGGCGCATCGAATTATCGGTTAGGCCTTACCGATGCCGAGGCAAGGAAGGAAACATTCCATGCGGAGTATTTTCCTAGTACGGCCGGCAGTAGTTTCGGGAGTTCCCCGTTCCCGATGGTTTACGGGGTCGTTCTCCATCCGGATATCGCCAGAATAACGGTTAAGGATTATTCGACGGAAGTGGAGAAGCAGGCCGAGCTCATTGAAGTGGAACAGAACTTTAAGCTGTTTTATGTATTTGTCGACCCTTCCCAAGGAACCAAATTCGACGTTATCGGTTATGCGGCCAATGGAAGCGTGGTTCACAAGGAAACGAAGGACGAGTCTCGACCTTACCAAGTCAGCACGACCAAGGTAGATTAGATAAGGTGCGGTGACTGCCGGTATGGAACGGTGGAAACACGCGAGTTTCATAGATAAGAAGGTGGGCTTGTGAAGCTTAAAATGCTTGTTTTGATTGTTGTTAGCATGATTACTGTTTCTTTGGTATCGGGCTGCGGAGGTCCAACGAAAGAAGAAGTCTTGAATGAATTGAAGCCTGCGGAAACGCAAAATTATGCCATACATTTGTTCTACGAAAACAATCTTCCGGACAGTGAAGCAACAGCGGTGAACGTATTTCATAACTCCAATCCCGCATATACGAAAGCCATCGTGAAAGTTCAATTCTGGGACCACGAACAAGATCGTAATAAGAAGTGGGCCGCAGCAATCGGAGTTAAGGCGTTTCCGATGTACGTTATCGTTGACGCCGATGGAATCGTATTGAAAACTCCTTTTCTGAGTCGGGTAAAGGAGTTTTTGGAGCAATCAATACTGACGACGTGAACGCAAGCCGCCGTTTGTTGCAATTTACGTTAGGCTTATTCATAGGACGAAGCACGATACTAGAGGGGATGAATGAAACGATGGAAGAGGCAGTAGTTATGCAAGCGGAACGAATCGCTGGCGATTTTCTTCAGGAACAGGTAAAAGCTTCCTACCAGATCGTAGGCAAAGGCTTCATCAATCAGGTATGCGTCGTCAAGACAGCGAGCCGTAAAGTCGTCGTTCGCATGAACGATACGGGGACCTATCCGAACTATGCGAAAGAAAAATGGTGCATGGAGCAAGCGGCTGCAGCCGGCATTCCCGGACCCGAGGCGTTAGCCATCGGCATCGCGGACGAAACGGCCTATATGATTCTAACCTTTGTCGATGGAGACAACGGGGTAGACAGCGCGGTTCCGAATACGGAGATTTGGAGACAGCTTGGCCGGTATGCCAAACGAATTCATGCGATCCCGGTGAAGGGATACGGGGAAAATCTGATCGATCCCGTACACGGCGAGTTTCATTCCCCGCCTCATCCGGGGTCGGACGGCAGCTGGCTGGGCTACGTGAAGCATAATATCCACAGTCTGACGGAGCATGACCGGTTGATTAAGCTTGGCGTACTCACTCCGGTGCAATCGAACCGCGCCAGGGAACTGTTCGAGCATTTGAAGAACCAAACGTTCCGCTTCGGTCTGATCCATGGCGATCTCTCCATCAAGAATACGATCGTCGATCGGACCGGACAAGTCATCGTCTTGGATTGGGGCAATGCGGAAGTCAGACCGGTCCCGCACGGAGATATAAATTGGCTGATGCAGCTGCAGATGCTGGACGGGGATCCGAATCCGGAAGAACTGCAAGCCTTTCTGGACGGGTACGGCATCGGCGCGGCAGATTTTGCCGCTACGAGACCATTGCTGCTTCTCAAGGCGTTCGACAATCTCAGGTGGGCGCTTGACCGATGCCCGGAACGGGTCGAGTCCTATGCCGCGTTCGCGAAGCAAGCGGTGGGCATGATTTTGGATTAGCAGAGATGGCGCGACAATAATCCCGATCACAGGTCTGCGATCCTAATTACAGGAGGATTCGGTTTGAAGCTGCGTACGAAACGATTGGTTGTGGAAGCTTGTACCCCGGGCAACGTCGGACGGGTGTCGGAAACGTATGCGATCGGAACACACATCGTGAATTACATAGAGCGCCTCCAGGAAGACCCCGAACTACTCGGCTGGGGCGTATGGTTCGTATCGTTGGCCGACACGGGCCAAGTGGTTGGCGACATTGGTTTCAAGGGGAAGCCTGATTATCAAGGGATGGCCGAGGTCGGATTCGGGTTTATTCCGGCGATGCATAACAAGGGCATGGCCACGGAATCGGTCGAAGCTATTACGGAATGGGCGTTTGCAACCGGAAAAGCCAACCGGATTACGGCAGAGTGCCTAGTCGACAATTTGCCGTCGGCCCGAGTACTGGAGAAGCTGGGCATGAAGCGAACGGGAGCAGCGAACGGCATGGTGAATTGGGAGCTTCTCGGGCCTCCGAAACGCGTACAGTAGCCGATATCCATGGTGAATGAGGAGAAATAGGATTCGATATATTCGGGATGAACCAATTATATGCAGCAATTTCTTATTATTCCCAAATAATAGTTTGTCCTGTATAATTTATCTAATTCTATCTACGAAAAGGAGCCCCAATTCCCATGAGCACAGCAGAGCGATCCCCATCCGGAAGCCTGATTTATCGACACCAGTCCTCGGATCGTCCGTTAACGCCCGCCAGCGGAGAACCTGCATCCATCGACCTGATATCCGAACATATCGAGAAGCATATCGGACCGATCGAGGCCGTATTCCACGAAATGGTATCCGATCTAATCCATCTCGATGTGCTGCTGGTCGCTCCTTCCTCAGCGCGTAATTACTATACCTTAATCACGTGCGGCATGAGCAATTTACCGATGACGGTTCCCGAGGGAGCCGAGGCCTTTCGATACGCGGAACTGATGATTTGCCTTCCTGCCGCTTGGAAGCTGTCCGATGAAAGCTTCAAGAACGAAGACAACTATTGGCCGGTCAGAAGCCTCAAGACGCTTGCTCGCCTGCCGCACGAATATAATACTTGGCTGTATGCGGCGCATACGATTCCGAACGGGAATCCCGTCCAACCCTATGCAAGCAATACCAAACTAGCCGGGATGATGGTTACCGTTCCCTCCTCGGTCGAATCCATCAACGAGTTCTTCACGCTTACGGTCTCGCCCGGCAAGGACGTGCACTTCTTCGGCTTAATGCCGCTGTATAACGAAGAAATGAACTTCAAGCTCCAACATGGAGCCGAGGCGCTGCTGGAAAAGCTCAATAAGGCTGGCGTCACCGACATCGTCGACCCGAATCGCAGAAACACGTGCAAGAAACGGTTCGGCTTGTTTTAGGAAACTCGGCAAGGCTTCGGCGGATTACGTCAGCGCCATGAAATAGCAGCCGCCTTGGACGTCTCGTCCAAGGCGGCTGCTATTTTCTTAATCTAGTGCTCTATTCTATGAAGTCTGCAAGCGTCGGTTATCAATCGTCTACTTGCCTCCGCAGGCCCAATGCGCCGCATTCAGAACCAACCGCCGGTAGGATGCCGGCTCGAAGGACGGCGCATGATGCCCCGGCTGTACATAAACGACGCGGCCCAGCCCGTAGCTGCGCTCCCAACCGGCAGGATGCTGCGCGCCTTCGAATTCGTATGCCAGAAATGCCGTCCGCTCGGCCAGCGGATCGAGCTCGAACGCGTACGGCTCTTCGTCCAGGTCGAAGGGATCGACGCCGCCGAGCACCGGGTGTTCGCCGATCGGAACATAGCGAAGCGGCTGATAGGGCGGATGGCCGGTGAAACGGGCGCCGATCAGCTGCGCCAGCGCATCGCCGGCTTGCAAGGAGATGCCGTTATGGATGACGAGCAGTCCGCCGCCTCCCGCAACGTAGCGAAGCAAGCCTGCCGTCTGCTCCGGCGCCGGCTTGCGATTCCAGCAGTCCGTGTAGGAGATGCAGAGCGGATAGTCGGCTGGATTCAGCCGGCTGAGTTCATCGTAATTCTCCGTCGCGGTTATTCGGAACGCAGGCTCGAGGATGGACTGCAGGGCAGCTCGAGCAGGCTCGAGCGGGTGCCAAGGGGCATCCGTGAAATCACCTAACAATAAGACGTTAACAGGCCATTGCCCGGTTGGTTCGCTCATCGTCATCTCTCCTCACCAAGGCAGTTCGCTGCCGGTATCCGCTTCAATATACAGCGGCAGGTCGCGAAGCTCGTGCCGCCGCTCTTCGATGCGGTTCAATAGATTCGCCGCCGCTTCCTGCGGCGTAAACGTGCCGGCGTCGTTCCAACTGCCGCTCATCGACGTCTTGACCCAGCCGGGGTGGAGCAGCAGCACGCGCCCGCCTTCCTTGCGAATCCGGTTATGGATGATCGTCGAGCCCATGTTCAGCGCGGATTTGGCCATGCAGTAGCCGAACCAGGCTTCGCGCCCGCTGTTGCCGATGCTGCCGGCCTCCGAGGAAATGTTGACGATCAGCTTGCCGCCGTTCATGATCGGCGCAAGCAGCGCGTTCGACGTCCGGATCGCGCCCAGCGCCGTGACGTTGTACACCCGTTGAATCTCGTCGAAGTCGAGCGTATCCGCGATCGTATGCCCGGTGTCCCCCAGCAGGGCGGCATTGTTGATCAGCATGTCGAGCTCTGGCGTCAGGCTGCGAATCCGTTCTGCGGCTTCCTGCACGCTGACGTCGCTTCCGACGTCCAGCAGGAAATCATGAAGCTGTCCCGGATACTGCTCCTTCAGCCGTTCCAGCTCGGGATTCGGGCTCAGGATGCCTCCCGCATAGACGATGCAATCATCCTGCAGCAAGCCTTTGACCAATTCGAGCCCGATCCCGCGATCGGTGCCCGTAATGCAAACCTGTCTCTTCCGTGGCATAAGAAGCTTCCTCCATTTCAGGTGATCTTACAGGGGGATACGGCGTACGGGATTGTCCGCGCGTCAGCTTCATTATAGTGAAAAGCAGGCTCGATGCCTATGAAAACGTCTATGAAAATCGCTGCTCGCCCTTCCCGTCAGGGTAAACGTTTAAGTGTATAAGACGGAAGCTCCTACCTGGTAGATGCGGAATTGATTTTGGCAGATCGACCGTGTTTTTTCTCTTATCGACCAAGAAGAAAGCGCATACCCGGTGTATCTTTAAGGTATCCGATAGATGAAGGGGAATGAGACGACGATGCTGCGAGCGAACATGAAGATTAGCGAAGAGAAAGTCGCGTTTTACCGGGAGAACGGCTTCGTGCAGATCGATAATATCCTGTCGCAGGAGGAGCTCGAGGAGCTTCGGGAATATATGGACGAGACGATGAACAATAAAGGCGGACGCGGCTTGCAGACGGACCAAGACGGCGGCGCGTATTTCAAAGTGCTGAATCAGCGCGTGAATACGTGGCGGGATCACGGCGGCATGGCACGGTTTGTGCTCGGCGAGCGGTTCGCCGACTTGGGCAAGCAGCTCACGGGCTTCGCGGGCATTCGCTTGTTCCACGACCATGCCTTGCTCAAGATGCCGGGCGATTCGAAGGTTACGCCGTGGCACCAGGACCGGCCGTACTGGCCGATGAGCGAGATGAAGCCGCTGAACGCCTTCTCGATCTGGATCGCGCTCGACGATGTCGACGAGAACAACGGCTGCATGATGTTCGTTCCGAAATCCCAGAAGATCCGCAACCTGAAGGGCGTCGACCTGGTGACGCCGGAGGATATTTTCGCTCAGGAGGGCGCCAAGGACATCGACCGCAACACGGCCGCCATCTGCCGGATGAAGGCAGGCAGCGCCACGTTCCACGACGGCATGACCTTCCACTTCGCGCATGCGAACAAGACGGACAAACCGCGCCGGGCGCTCGCGATTATTTTCATGGAGGACGGCACGACCTACAGCGGAGCGAACCACGTGATCACGGACGGGCAGGGTTTCGAGAAAGGCGACGTGCTTGGCGGCGGCTTGATGCCGAAGCTGGCTTAGCTTCCCGAGAAACCGGATGCCTGAGCATAGAGATGCTTGAGGAACGACAGCTTCATCGTTATAAAGCGACGGCGGCCAGCATAATGGCTGTCGTTTTTCGCATGTATAGGAGCGCCCCCGCAACGTTATCGGCCCCTCCGTCGTATAAGGATATAACTTGCCGTCATGCAAATGATGGATAAATTGTCAGCCAGAGGAGAGGTAGCATGAATGATTTTTCGAACGATTTTCCGAATGATTTTCCGGATCATACCGGATTTTGGGGATTTATCGAGGAGATGCCGCTGTTATTCAAACTGTTTGGAGGACTCATCTTTGCCATCGTTATCGGCGGCTTCCTCTATGTCATCATTCGCGGTTTGTGGATGTGGACGTCCAACAATGCTGCCGATCTGGTAACGAAGGCCGTGACGGTCGTGGATAAACGGACGGAGGTCTGGGGCGGTTCCGGGGATTCCAGCACCAGCACCAACTACTACGTGACCTTCGAAATGCATGATCGCTCGCGCTTGGAGCTGCAAGTCCGGGATAATAAGTTCGGTCTGATCGTGATCGGCGACCAAGGAGAGCTCACATACCAGGGAACTCGCTTCAAGGAATTCCGCAGATCGGGCATGCCGATGAATGAAGGAAACTGACGAATCATAAACGTGTTAGCAGGGGGTGTCGCCCATGGATCATATCGCGATTCGAAAAGCAGAGATCGGTGATGTTCAGGGGCTTTCCGAGCTATTCGTCGAATTTATCGGCGAGAAGTCCAATGCGGCCGCAATGAAAAACCAGCTTGAAATCCTATCGAATCATCCCAACTATTTCGTTGCCGCCGCTTGCGACGGCAACCGAGTCGTCGGGACGGCGATGGGGATTATTTGCTATGATTTGGTCGGTCATTGTTATCCGTTCATGTTGATCGAGAACGTCGTGGTTTCATTCGAATACCGCGGCCAGGGCGTGGGGAAGCTGCTTCTGCAAGCCCTTGAAGAGTTCGGGCAAAAGAACAAATGCAGCTACGCCATGCTGATGTCCTCCGGCAATCGGGAATCGGCGCATAAGTTTTACGAATCGATCGGGTATTCAACGGATAAGAGAGGGTTCGTAAAGCGGTTGGTGTAACTCCGATTGCTGCCGAGCGGGAGGCGGGGTTTGGCTAACTTACAAATGGAGGGTATTATGCCTCGGACAGCTGGTTTCGCCGCTTGAAGCTGCTCTTCCCTGACACTAGAGCCGCTTCACCATGCGGCGATAATCGCTGCCTCCGATGCGCAGCAGCCCGTCTTCGATGTATCCCGCGCGCCCGTAAATGCCGTAGGCCCGCTCGTTATAGGACTCTACGATGAGCGAGGCGCGTTCAAACCCAAGCTCGCGGCCCCGTTGTTCCGCAGCCGCCATCAGCGCCTTCGCGATGCCTTGGCCCCGATAGTCCTCCGCAACGGCCAGCGCGTCTATGTAATACTCGCCATTCCGAGCTTCCTTCACGATCTCGCGTTCGGCTTCGCCGAAGTCACGCCGCATCCGCTCCAGGAAGGGCTCGTCCAGCACCTGCGCGTCGTTGCCGGAGTAGGCGACGATCATCCCCGCGATGACGCCGTCCCGCTCGTCCACGATGACATGCTCCCGGCTGATCCGGTTCCCCGGCTGCTTGAAAAAATCCGTCAACCGCCGCGCGCAGTCGGCTTCGTCCGATGCCCCCGTCAGCAAATAAGCGATCTCGCCGATCGCATCCAGCAGAAGCGGAATGACCCGAGGCGCATCATCCCTTGCAGCCATCCGGGTACTCATCGCATTCACGTCCTTTCTCCTAGTATCGTTTAACGAAATTCGCCATGATGGAAACCTATCGCTATTATGGCTGCATCCGCCTATTCCAATTCTACGTTCGCCGCATGACGAAGTCTAATCGGTCATCTGGACATACGAAATAAGCAAGAAATGGGACTGGTGCTTGCCGTCGAAGAAGCGGCAAGACAAGCGGGGATCAAGCAGCTTCAGTTGATCACGACCAACGATAATCTGGATGCGCTGCGGTTCTATCAGAGGCTCGGGTATCGGATCGTCGCCGTCTATCCGGGCGCGGTCAATGAGGCGAGGATGCTCAAGCCGGTCATCCCTCAGGAAGATTATTACGGCATCCCCATTCACGACGAGATCGAGCTCGCGAAATTCTTCGGATGAGTGTGAGATCGAAAGCTGTTTGTTAATGCAGGCCATACATGCCATTTATAGTCATGCTTACAAATTGAACCTACGTTAGGATACCAGCCTTGGAAATGAGCTTGATTCCCGCCATGTATATTAGGCATTCCTGGCTAACGATTGCACGGATCGTTAATCGGCTCCATATGCCTATTTTATATCGCTAATGGTTGCCAGGAGGCTTATTTCGAGATTTTACCGTCAAAATCGACTTTTATACGTCCATTAGCGTCTGTAATAATCGTTAGCGTTTATTTAGCTGTATGTTTGGGGAAATAGCGACGCTGACAATCGTTAGACGTCAGGCGCTAGGCATCAGATGTCAGGCGTGGGGCATCAGACATCAGGCGCTAAGGCGACAGATGTTAGGTGTTTAAAGTTAGACGTCCACCGCTAGGCGATAGATGCTAGGTGTTTGACGCTAGGCGAAGGAGGTTAGGTGTTTGACTTTAGATGTCAGGCGCTAGGCGACGGAGGTTAGGAGTTAGACGTTAGACGTCAACCGTTACGCGTCAGATCTCAGGCGTTGGGGCATCAGACGTCAGGCGCTTAGGCGACAGGCTTCGGCGTCAGCCCGCATGTATGCTGCGTGGCCGGCGGAAGCTATCGGTGTTTGCGGAACTCCTCCAAATGCGGAGGACAGGCTCTCGGCAGCCTAAGGGATGGAACAGCTCAACGCTGCTCCATCCCTTTTTTTATATGCCGGCGCTTAGTCCCGCCCAGCCTCATACAGCAGTTCGGCGATCTTCCGCGGCTCCGTATAGAACGTCGTCATATGGTCGCCATGTCCCTTGATGAGCCGGAACAAGCCGAGGCGGCTCGACATGTGGGGGTGCCAGCCGAAGCCTTCGCCTTGCGGCAGTACGTTGTCGGAAGTCAAGTATACGTAGCTCTTCGGCGTTGGCAGGCTGTAGAACTTCTTCAGGTCCAGCTTCTCGAACAGCGGCCCTGCGGGCTCGGGCTTGGTGCCGGCATAGATCTTCTTGGCCAGCTCGAGGCTCGCCAAGTTGACGAACGTTTCGCGGAAGAAGGGGAACGGCAGCATGAGCGTGTTGTTCTTGGAGTCGGCGATGAGCTTGCTGAAGATCGGGATACGCTCGGGAGGGAATTCATCGGCCAAGGTGCCGCCGTCCTTCACGACGAAGCCGTCGATGAAGACGATCCGCTTCAATCGGTCCGGCACGAGCTCCGCGGCTTTCTGCACGACCGAGCCGCCGAAGCTGTGGCCGACGAGCACGACGTCGTGCAGATCAAGCGCTTCGATGTCGTCCGCGACGGCTTTGGACATCATCGCATGCGTGGCCGTCGTATTCATGAAATCCGCGCCATGGCCCGGATATTCGGGCACGTAGACGGAATGTCCCTGCTTGCGCAGCTCGGCGGCGACGCCGTCCCAGAAGCTGGCGTCCGCCCAGGAGCCGTGGACGAGCACGAACGTCAGCGGCTGTTCCTTCTTGCGGGACGGCTCATGCCGGTAAGGAGCCGGATGGGCTTGCCAAGGCTGCGGCGGATAGCTGTAATAAATGGTCACGGGCGGATAGGAGGGGCCGTAACCGAAGGCTCTATTTTGCCCGAATGGACCGGAAGGACCGTACGGACTGAACATATAAGGAATCATGGGATCGTTGTTCCTTTCCTGATCGAATGATTTACTATACGCCCAGCCGCCCAGAGGTGTTACCCGGCAAGCGAATATCGCGCAAGCACGGCCCCGGCAGTCCGATGCCGAGGGCTTAGCGCCGTGTTCGGACAAGTCCCAGGAACAAGGGCGATTGCCGTGCTTCGCCGCGGCCGGGACGGGCGTTTGACCGCAGCGATCAAACGTCATGCGGAGACATCTGTCTCCAAGCGGTAAGAGATGGTTTTCATAGAGTTAAGTATAGCGACCAGTACGAGCCATGTGTCACGGACGTATAAATACAGTACATCCTTGCTGTCAGTGGCATTCCGAAGAAGGTAATCTATGAAAATCGCATCGCGGATAGGCTGCTTCGTTCCGCCGGGCATACAAGCAAGGACAGCTCCCATTTCGAATCGGAAAGAGAGGTTGAGTCATGCATGATCTAACGGTTCTAACGACAATCTGCGCGTTCTTGTTCACCATCGGCTTCATCTTCTGGCGTCCCCACGTGAACGAAGCGATACCTGCGACCGTCGGTGCCTGCGTCGTGCTGCTGAGCGGCAGCGTCTCGCTGTCCGATCTTTGGAGCATCTCCGAGACGATCGGCGGCGCGGCCATTACGATTATCGCGACGATCGTCATGGCCATCGTGTTGGAGAGCTTCGGCTTCTTCTACTGGGCCGCCGAATTATTGATCCGCAAAGCGAGGGGATCGGGCATCCGCCTCTTCTGGCTGACGAATTTGTTCTGCTTCCTCATGACGTTGTTCGTCAACAACGACGGAAGCATCCTCATCACGACGCCGATTCTGCTCATGCTGCTGCGGAACATGGGTTTGAAAAATCATCAGAAAATCCCTTACCTCATCTCCGGCGCGCTTGTAGCGACCGCCTCGAGCGCCCCGATCGGCGTCAGCAATATCGTCAATCTCATCGCGCTCAAAATCGTTCATATGAGTCTCTACATGCAGAGCGCGATGATGTTCGTTCCGGCATCGCTCGGGCTTCTCCTTATGGCGGGACTCCTGTACTTGACCTTCAGCAGGGTACTGCCGAAGAAGCTTCCGGCTTTCGGGCAGTTCGGGTTCATTCCGGGCGGTCATCCGCTCATGGACCCTTATCAGGGCGAGAACCGGGGCGCATTCATGCGCAATGTGCTGCTCTTCGTATTCACCGTGCGCGTCAGCCTCTTCGCCGCTTCCTACTTCGGTTTTCCCGTGCCGCTTATGGCCGTCATCGGATCCGCGGTACTGCTGGTTTGGCGATGGTTCTATTTGAAAGTCCCGCCGGTGGACGTCCTGAAGAAAACGCCGTGGTACATCCTGCTGTTCGCGTTCAGCATGTACGTCATCATCTACGGGTTGAACAATCTGGGGTTGACCGACTACTTGGTGCGGGTCCTCGAGCCGATCGTCGCCGCGGGCCTGTTGAACGCAAGCGTCCTGATGGGCATCCTGCTGAGCCTGCTGTCCAATCTGTTCAACAATCATCCCGCGCTGATGGTGGGCACGCTGACGCTGACGCATATGGATCTGGATCCGCTGACGCTCAAGCTCTCGTACCTCTCCAGCGTCATCGGAAGCGACATGGGTTCCCTGCTCCTGCCGATCGGCACGCTCGCTACGCTGATGTGGATGCATATCGTTCGCAAGGGCGGCGTCGCGGTAAGCTGGAAGCAGTATATCAAAGTCACGATCGCGGTCATTCCCGTGACGGTCATTTTCACGCTCGTGATGCTGTACTTGTGGGTGGCATGGTTGTTCTGACTGCAAGGGCCAAGCGGCCCAGCGGGTTTTCGAGCCGAGAACAGGCAGGTTCATGAGTCGGGGAAGGTGACTGTATATTACGTTTGATATCGAATTGTAACGGAACTGCAATGCCATTTTCATGTTCCTTTAATCTTCGGTCCCTATAATAAGACTCAACCCCCTATTATATAGATTGACTTCAGACCCGCAGCCCGTTGCTGCGGGTCTCTTTTTTGATTTATTGCTGCTGGGAGGGCGGGCATATCATATGGATGCCATCCGATTGGAATGGAGACGGTTCGGTCAGACTGCCCAAGGAGACGGTCGATTCCTCGTCCGGACGGTCAAGCGGATAGATGCGGGCCGTGTCGTTCTCTTCATCGACATATTGAATGTAGACCGGTACACCGTCGCAGGTCACCTCGGCCATGACGGGCGATGCCGCGATTTCTTGCGCGCGCAGTTTATTCATTGTGCAGTCTCCTTCGTTGGATCGATATGTGTTCTTCATCGACAGGGTTCCTTATCAATATGCTTCTATGATGGCCTGAATTATGCATGGGCCGCTTACGATTCGTTTACGCCCGATTGTCAAAACGGATGAAATTTGGCATATTGAGAGTGACCAAAAGCACGCCTGCCGCACGAATTGTTCATCGTGGAAGCGGCGGGCGAACGCATGAATGAACGGCCGCGGAAGCGGTGACTCTGTTCGTATGGAGGGGAAACCATGGACACCTATATGTTGGCGCTGGACCAAGGTACGACAAGCACGCGCGCGCTGCTCGTGGATCGGAACGGAACGATCGCCGGAATGGCGCAGCAGGAGCTTCCCTTGCAGTATCCGCGTTCCGGCTGGGTTGAAGCGGATGCCGAGTTTATATGGGAATCGGCGCGGGGGGTCATCCTGCAGCTGCTTCGCGAGACGGGGATAACGCCTGCCCAAATCGCGGGTCTCGGCATTACGAACCAGCGCGAGACGACCGTGATGTGGGACCGCGTTACCGGCGAACCTATTTACCCTGCGATCATCTGGCAGTCGCGGCAATCGTCCGAGATCTGCGAGCGCCTCGCGGCACAGGGACACGAAGCCGTCGTCAAGGAACGGACGGGACTGCGGATCGATCCGTATTTCTCGGGCACGAAGGCGGCTTGGATGCTGGAGAACGTCGCGGGCGCGCGGGCGCGGGCCGAGGCCGGCGAGCTGCTGTTCGGCACGATCGACACGTGGTTGATATGGAAGCTGACGGGCGGCGCGGCGCATATCACGGATGCGACGAACGCGTCGCGCACGCTCATGTACAATATTCACGAGCTGGCATGGGACGATGACCTGCTGGCTCTGCTCGAGGTGCCCAAAGCGATGCTTCCGGAGGTTCGTTCCTCCTCGGAGGTCTATGGACAGACGGAGCCGTCGCTGCTGGACGGCCATGCCATTCCGATCGCGGGCATTGCCGGGGACCAGCAGGCGGCGCTGTTCGGGCAGGCCTGCTTCGACAAAGGCAGCGTGAAGAACACGTACGGCACGGGCTGCTTCATGCTGATGAACACCGGCGAAGCGCCTGTCGTCTCCGAGAACGGGCTGCTGACGACGATCGCCTGGCAGTTGGACGGACGGGTCGAATACGCGCTGGAAGGCAGCGTGTTCGTGGCCGGCGCCGCGGTTCAGTGGCTGCGCGACGGCCTCGGGATGATCGCTTCCGCGGCGGAGTCGGCTGCCCTGGCGGCGCCTTCCGCGGACGGCGTATACGTCGTGCCTGCTTTCGTCGGATTAGGCACGCCCTATTGGAACAGCGACGTGCGTGGAGCGATGTTCGGCTTGACGCGCGGCACGACCAAAGCGCATATCATCCGCGCGGTCCTGGAATCGCTTGCTTACCAGACGAAGGATGTGCTGCAAGTCATGGAACGGGAATCGGGTCTGGCGCTCTGTTCACTATCCGTCGACGGCGGAGCGGCAGCCAACGATCCGCTCATGCAATTCCAGAGCGACATGCTCGGCGTGCCGATCGAACGGCCTGCCGTGAACGAGTCCACGGCGCTCGGCGCGGCCTTTCTCGCGGGTCTCGCCGTTGGTTATTGGAAGGACCGCAGCGAAATCGCGCGTCTGCGCAAGGTGGACCGGCTGTTCGGGCCAGCCATGGACGAGGAGGAGCGAAGCAGGCTGTACGGCGGCTGGCTGCGCGCGGTCAAAGCGGCCATGGCATTCTCCGAGTGATTGAGTGCTGCGATCGAGGGCGCGGTTCTTGTATCATCCGTCCGTCTGCAGGGTAATACAGAATCTAACGGGCTATGGCTGTTCGCGGCCATGCGCAGCATCGGCGTCTCCGGCGTACACTGAATGGAGAAAGGCAGGCGTGGAATCATGACAACCTTTACGAGAACGGGCCGGTTCGCGGCGGAAGACCGGCCCGCTCTGTTGACGGATATGGCGAACAAGCCCTTCGACGTGCTCGTCATCGGCGGCGGCATTACGGGAGCCGGCATCGCGCTGGATGCGGCTGCCCGCGGATTGCGTACGGCGGTGGTGGATATGCAGGATTTCGCGGCAGGCACCTCGAGCCGGTCGACGAAGCTCGTCCACGGCGGTCTGCGGTATTTGAAGCAATTCGAGATCGGCGTCGTGGCGGAGGTCGGCAAAGAACGGGCGATCGTCTACGAGAACGGGCCGCATGTGACGACGCCGGAGTGGATGCTGCTGCCGCTGTACGCGGGCGGAACCTTCGGCAAGCTGTCCACGAGCGTGGGTCTGCGGGTGTATGATTTTCTGGCCGGCGTCAAGCGAGGGGAGCGGCGCGTCATGCTGAGTCCCGAGCAGACGCTGACGAAGGAGCCGCTGCTGAAGCGGGAAGGACTGAAGGGCGGCGGCTACTATGTCGAGTACCGGACGGACGACGCGCGGCTGACGATCGAGGTCATGAAGAAGGCGGTCCAGAACGGCGCCCTTGCCGTCAACTACGCCAAGGTCGAGGAGCTACAGTACGACGGGAACGGAACGCTGACCGGCGCAGTCGTCCGCGACCTGATCGGCGGAGGGGTCTATGCGCTCCGCGCCGACAAGATCGTCAATGCAACCGGGCCTTGGGTCGACGAGGTGCGCGACTTGGACGGCTCCAAGCAGGGGAAGACGCTTCGCCTGACCAAAGGCGTGCATCTGGTCTTCGACGGGCGCCGTTTCCCGCTGCGGCAGGCGGTCTATTTCGATACGCCGGACGGGCGGATGGTGTTTGCCATTCCGCGCGAGGGCAAGGCTTACTTCGGTACGACCGATACGAATTATACCGGCGACACGGCGCATCCGACGCTAACGGAAGAGGACCGGAGCTACCTGCTGGAGGCGGCCAACTTGATGTTCCCGAGCCTCGCCTTAACGGCGGCGGACGTGGAGTCGAGCTGGGCAGGGCTGCGCCCGCTGATTCAGCAGGAGGGCAAGTCGCCTTCGGAGATATCGAGGCGGGACGAGATCTTCGTCTCTTCCTCGGGCCTGATCTCCATTGCCGGCGGGAAGCTGACGGGCTACCGCAAGATGGCCGAGACGGTCGTGAACAAAATCGACGAGCTTCTCCGCGCGGAAGGGAAGCCTCCGCTGAGCGCGAGCCGGACGAAAGGGATTCCGCTATCCGGCGGCGATGTCGGCGGCTCGCGCAATTTCGAATCGTTCGTCCGCACGAAGACGGGCGAGGGACAGCGAAGCGGCTTCACCGCCGGCGAAGCCGCATTCCTAGCGCGGCGCTACGGCTCCAACGCCGCGCAGCTGTTCGGGCTTGCGGCGCCGACGAAGCCGTGGGCGCTGAAGCATGGCTTGCCGCTCGTGCTCGCGGTCGCGCTGCGGTACGCGATGGAATCGGAGATGGCGGTGAAGCCGGCCGATTTCCTCGTTCGCCGCACGGGCGGCATGTTCTTCCGCATCGCGGAGGTGCGCCGCTGGAAGGACGCCGTCGTCGCCGCGATGGCGGAGCGGCTGCGGTGGACGAAGGAGCAGCGCTCCGCGTACGCGGCCGAGCTGGAGCGGCAGCTGGCCGAGGCGGCGGGTCCGACGCAGGGTTGAGCGGACCGTGAAGACGACGGCATAAGAAAACCGGGAGGAGCAGCTTCTGCCCTTTCCCGGTTTTTTCGTGTCGCGTATGACTTTCGTTATTCGCTCATGCGTTATTCGACCGTTCGTTACTGCTTATTCGGTATCCAGTCAATAGTAGATGTACACCTTTTGCGTCTTGCCGTCCCAAGTCACCGTACCGCCGAGGATCGCGCCGATGGACCGCGCGCTGACATAAGACGATCCTTCGAACAGGATATATTGCGTGAACGGGATGTCGTTCAGATAGGGTACCTTCTCGGTTTCATTCCAGGACACGGTCATGCCGAGGGCATCGCCGAATTGGCGGATCGGCGCATAGACCGAGCCGTTCACGTTGCGTCCGTAAGCGGCCAGTTTATCGTTGATGACGACCTTGATCGTATCTAGTTCGCTGAGCGGCTTCACGACGGTGACGCCGGCGTATTTGTCGTAGAAGGCTTTCTCCATGGCGTTGACATCCACGTTGCCGGCGATGCCATCGACGATTCCGGTGGACGTATACTGGAAGACCGCCCATTCGCTCCACGTGTTGTTGCCCATCGGCGTGTCGACGCCGTAGTGCGCGATCCACAGCGGCCATTGGCCGAGCGCCTTGCCCAAGTACGAATTGGCGAAGCTGGCGCCGGAGTATATCATCGTATCGCGGCCCGTCAGCCGCTTAACCTCTTGAAGCCACTTCACGCACCAGTCCGTCAGCTTGTCGGCGCCGAGCTTCGACGCATCGCCCTCGACATCCAGCACATACGGGAAATCCGACTTGTATCCGGCGATGACGGAGGCGAAGTACGCCGCTTCCGATACGGCATCGGTTTTTTCCGGATGCGCGTAATGATAGAAACCGACGAGCAGGCCCTCCGCGGCCGCGTTCACCGCATTGGAGGAGAGGGTGGAATCCTTGAAGGTCGTGCCTTCCGTAGCTTTTATAAACGCGCCGACGACGCCGTCCCCGCGCACCTTTTTCCAATCGACATTGCCCTGATAATGCGAAACGTCGATAACTTTCAAATTGCTAGCGCTTTTCGCCTGCATAGCATCACGGCTCCTCCGTATAGTTCGACTCTTAGTAGTTTATGAGGAAGAGAGAAACTGCGTGATAGGGAGGAAGCCCGTATTGGCGTGTAATAGACTGCCTGTCGCCGGGACGGAGTCAGCCATCGCCTTTTCATCGAGCCAGCCGAGCAGGGCATGTGTTACGATAAAGCTGATCGATAACGCGCGATAGACCGATAGACGAGAGAGACGGCACGCGCAGGCCGAAGGGGAGTCGGAAGCATGGAAGCGATCCGCCGGTTTTCGCTGATCGGGTCATTGAAGGGAAGATTAGCCGTTATCCTGACCGTCGCGACGATCATACCCATATTATTGACGGGTTATATCTCCTACCGGTGGATCTACGTGGTGCAGACCGAGAAGATCGAGGCGGACTGGCAGGACAAGGTGCAGCAGGAGCGGGACGAGCTGGAGCGCAAGCTCGACGAGCTCGGCAGGGTGTCGCAGCTGATGGATATCGAGGGCGGCATCGGGCGGGACGTCGTCACCTTCATCTCCAGCACCGATTCGTACAGCCGGTCCATCCTGTACCGCGACATCAACCAGTCGGTGGCGAACGTGAATTTCTCGAATCCCAATCTGGGGGCGATGTTCTACTACGCGCCGGAGCTGACGGAGCCGATGCTGTTTCCGAACGCCGCCGTGGAGACCGGCTTCAAGCCGGACGCCCTGCATATTTTCTTCAAGCAAAAGCTGTTTACCTATTACGGTCCTTATCCGTCGCTCGACGAATCCAACCGCAAGGAACTGGTATTTTCCCTGCTGCGGAAGCTGGAATACGGCGAAGGACGCTACTTGTACGCCTATATCGAGACGAAGGTCATCGGCTTGGAAGCGCTGTTCGCCTCGGGCGGCGAATCGAATGCGGAGGGCAGCGATCCCGTCTATCATGTATTGACGACGCCGGACGGCAAGGTGGCGTACGGCAACCTGCCGGACGACGCGGCCGCGGCCGGGCAGACGTTCGCTTTGCCGGGCGAAGCCTACCAGAGCTTTCATGCCGCCGGCATGCAAGGCTGGACGCTCTATCAGCTTATTCCGGAGAACGCTTACAACAGCGTGGTGAAGAAATGGCTGTCGCAATTCATCCTGTTCGCTTCCCTGTCGCTCGTGCTCGGCATCGCATTAGCCTGGCTGATCTGGCGCATGGTCTACCGGCCGATTCGGCTGATCAACCGGGAAATCACGCGTTTCAGCCATATTCCGTCCGCCGCGAGTATGCCGGCTACCGGGCTGGCGGAATTCAATCATATCATGGACAACTTCCATCAGATGAGCCGGCGCATCACGGAGCTGATCACGGACGTGGAGGACAAGGAGAAGCGGAGGGGGGAGCTGGAGGTCGAGAAGCTGCTCGTCCAGATCAACCCGCATTTTCTTCATAATACGTTAAACACGATCCAATGGCTGGCGCGGATGGAAGGACAGACGACGATCGCGGGCCTGGTGGCGATCTTCACGCGGGTGCTGCACTACAATCTCGGCAAGAAAAACATCATCGTCACGGTCGGGGAAGAAGTGGATGCCGTAAGGGACTATATCGACCTGCAGAACATCCGCTACGATCACTCCTTCAAGGTGAGGCTCTTGGTCGACCCGGATTGTCTCGACGTCCCGATTCCGCGCTTCATCCTGCAGCCTCTCGTGGAGAACGCGCTGTACCACGGCTTCGACGACGACGACAAGGGCGAGATCGAAGTGGCCATCTCGCGGGAGCGGAGGTCGCTGCTGCTGCGGGTCAGCGACAACGGCAGGGGAATCCCCGAAGAGAAGCTGCGCGGGATGCTGGAAGAGGACGACGAGCGATTGCGAAGATCGGGTCTCGGTATCGGTTTGCGTTACGTGAAGAAAATGCTGTTCGTCTACTACGGCAGCGAAGCGCGGTTGACGATGGAAAGCGGAGCCGGCGTCGGAACGACGATCGCCATTCGGCTCCCGGACACCTTGAGAGGAGTGGAGAACCTTGATTCAGGCACTGATCGTGGATGACGAAAGCTTGGTGCGCAAAGGGATGCGGCTGCTGTTCCCCTGGGAGAAATTCGGGGTCGAGATCGCCGGCGAGGCGGCGACGGGCGAGAAGGCGATGGAATTCATGCGGACGCATGCCGTGCAGCTGCTCATGACGGACATAACGATGCCCGGCATGTCGGGCTTGGAGCTGCTCAAGCTGGTCGGAGAGCTGAATCCGCCGCCGAAGGTCGTCATTCTGACCTGCCATCAGGATTTCGATTACATTCAGGAGGCGCTCCGGCTAGGCGCGGTCGATTATATCGTCAAGACGCAGCTGGAGGAGCTGGATTTGGATCAGACCATGGAACGCATTCTGCGGGTCGTCCGGCAGGAGCTCCCCGGCAGCGTGCCGGCGCAGGCGAAAGCGAAAAACGAAAGCGCGCGGAAGGCGGCTGCCCGGCTGGCGGAGAACGTGCAGTGGGTGATGGACGACGCTGCGTTTGCCGCGCTCGCCGATGCGGTCGCCGAACTGGAGGTCGGCGGCGCCTCCGGGCCCGGGGCATCCTCCCTTTTGGCGGCCGCGATGGAACGATGGAGGCGGAGCTTTCCGATGTTCGCCTGGGAGCGGCAATCCGGTCCGCCGGATGAAGAAGCGGGGGCTTGGCTGCGGACGCTGCGGGGCGAATTGGCCGCTTGGCTGCGCGGCTCCGCCTATTCCGAGGACGTCATCAAGGCCATCGTCAAAGCGGTCGATCTGATCCAGGAGCAGCCGGGCCTCCATAGGAAGCAGAGCGAGATCAGCCGGTCGGTGAATCTGAGCAAGAGCTACTTCAGCACGAGCTTCCGCGACATCACGCGGCTGACGTTCACCCATTTCCTGCAGGCCGCCAGCCTGCAAGCCGCCAAGGAGCTGCTGCTCGCCACGAACCATCCCGTCTACTGGATCGCCGAACGGTGCGGGTTCACGGACCAGCGGTATTTCAGCAAATTGTTCAAGGAGCAGACGGGACTGCTGCCGAGCGAATACCGGCAGCGGCACACGGAACGCTCCCGAAACGAATCGGAGTCCGAGCGCGGATAACGGCAGCAGATGCCGTCCGCGCTCGTTTTTTTTCTGATTCTTGCGCGGAATGGCTTTGTCGTGCGCACGCGGTCGCACGCGGCTCTTCCGGCAGGGAGAAAATAGTCTCCGCCTGGTGCGGCCATCGTTTTCTCCGCGGGGCGTCGGAAGAAAATTTTCCAACCTTTCGCGAACCGGAGCCGCTCACGGCGCGATGAAGGCGTTTGCTATACTTGCGAGGCAAGGGAAAACAGACAGGGAGGGTCCTCTTCATGAAGAGAAACAAAGCGGCGGCGCTCATGCTGAGCTTGGGTCTTATCCTTACCATGGCGGCCTGCAGCGACGGCAACGGCAACGGAACCGGAAACGGCGGCAAAGATACCGGTGCGGCGGCTTCGGATCCTACGAACGCGCCGGCGGCGACCGGCAATGACGCGGACGCCTCGGCACCGGCGGATCCGCTCGGCAAATACGATCCGCCGATCGAAGTGACGGCCGTCCGGGGCATTACCGAGGGCACGAAGTTCGCCGATGGCGAGGCGATCGACAACAACGTATGGTCGAAGGCGTACGAGAACGAGCTGGGCGTAAAGGTAAAGTATCTCTGGACGACGCCTTCCGCCCAATACGACCAGAAGCTGAACATCGCGATCGCCTCGGACGATCTGCCCGATATAACGCCGGTGAGCGCATCGCAGCTGAAGCGGCTCGTGGAGGATGACGGGTTGGAAGACTTAACGTCCCTCTACGAGCAGTACGGCTCCGAGCTGACGAAGAACATTTTGTCGCAGGACGGAGGCAACGCGATGAAATCCGCGACCTTCGACGGCAAGCTGTACGGCCTGCCGAACATGACCTCGGGTCTCGGGCAATCGCATGTGCTCTGGGTGCGGACCGACTGGCTCAAGAAGCTGGGACTGCCCGAGCCGAAGACGATGGATGATCTCCTGAAGACGGCGGAAGCCTTCGCCAAGCAGGATCCGGACGGCAATCAGAAAGCGGATACGTACGGACTCGGAATCACCAAGGATATCTTCGGCTTTTACGCCGGAATGGAAGGCTTCTTCAACGGCTTCCATGCCTACCCCAATACGTGGGTGAAGGATGCTTCGGGCAAGCTGACTTACGGCAGCGTCGCGCCGGAGACGAAGACCGCGCTGCAGAAGCTGCAGGAGCTGTACAAGAACGGCATTCTCGACAAGGAATACGGCACGAAGGACGCGACCAAGGTGAGCGAAGCGGCTAACGGCGGCAAGCTGGGCTTGTTCTACGGCTACTTCTGGAATGTCGGCTGGCTGCAGGACGGCAAGAATACCGATCCCGCGATGGAGTGGAAGCCGCTGCCGATCGTATCGGCCGACGACCAGCCGGCGAAGGCTCAGGTGCCTTTCGCCATCAGCACGTATTACGTCGTGAAGAAGGGCGCCAAGCATCCGGAAGCCGCCGTCAAGCTGCTGAATTTCGACTACGAGAAGCTCTGGGGCAAGACGGCCGAGCCGAACGTGTACAACGCCAATAACGGCATCGGCATCTTCGAATACGCGCTGCTGTACGGCGAGGCGCCGCGCAAAAACCTGGATGCCCATCTCCATGTGGTCGAGGCGCTTAACGCGAACGACCCTTCCAAGCTGAACCCGGAAGAGAAGGGCTACTACGACAGCCTCGTCGCCTATCGCGGGGGAGACAACAAGATGTGGGGCAACGCGCTGATGTACGGGCCCGAAGGCTCGCTGTCCGTCATCGACGGCTATGCCAAGAACGGCGGGATCGTCGACGACGCTTACTTCGGCGCTCCGACGCAGGGGATGACGGACAATGAAGCGACGCTTCAGAAGCTCCAGCTCGAGACGTTCACGCGGATCATCATGGGCGGGTCGATCGACGAGTTCGACAAGTTCGCCGCCCAGTGGAACGATCTCGGCGGCAGCACGATTACCGGAGAAGTGAACGACTGGCAGGCTTCCCGTTAAGGGGAGCTCGTTAAGGGGAGCTCCAGAATGCCGAGCGAATGAAATCGCGGAACTTAATAAGCTCCTGTTTGCCGATGCAAGCCATCTTTTGCAAAAATGCACCTGCACCTTGCGGCTAACGGTTGTACGGGAGGCTAATCGGCTCCAAAAGGCTGGTTTCTATGGCTAACGGTTGTCAGAAGGCTTATTGCGAGAGTTGTCCGTGCAAATCAGCTCCTTTACGCCTAATAACGTCCGTCACAACCGTTAGCATGTACTTAGCCGGTTTTTCGGAGGAATAGCGACGCTGACAACCGTTAGGCGGTTGGCGTTAGAAGTTTAGAAGTTGGAAGTTAGAAGTTAGAAGTTGGAAGTTGGAAGTTAGAAGTTAGAAGTTAGCAGTTAGCAGTTAGAAGTTAGAAGTTAGAAGTTAGAAGTTAGAAGTTAGAAGTTAGAAGTTAGCAGTGAAATGTTAGAAGCTAGAAGTTAGAAGTTAGCGTGTGGACGTTAAGCGTGAGACGTTAAGCGTGAGACGTTAAGCGTTAAACGACAGCCCGAATTCGCATTGAACGGGTGGCAGTTTCGGCCGCTTGGCGAATTCTTATATCATGCAGCGGTTACTAGCCAGCCAGAGGCCCGTCTATGGGAGCCGTCTCCGGCAAGGAAGGGGCGAATAAGACATGAGACGCAGGACCATCCGGGAGCTGCCCTTTCACTTGATGATTTTGCCGGGCTTTCTCTTGGTGCTTATCTACAGCTACGTGCCCATGGCCGGCATCGTCATGGCGTTCGAGAGACTCGTTCCGTCCAAGGGGATGTTCATGTCTCCGTGGGTCGGATGGAAGAATTTCGAGTATATGCTGCGCTTGCCCGGCACGCTCGACGTGCTGCGCAATACGTTCTTTATCGCGGGCATGAAGATGGCCGCGGGCATCATCGTGCCCGTCTCCTTCGCCCTGCTGTTGAACGAAGCGCGGCAGCGGCTGTTCCGGCGGAGCATCCAGACCATTATTTACTTTCCGCATTTCCTCTCGTGGATCATCCTGAGCGGCATTCTGATCGATATCCTTTCTCCGTCGACGGGGATCGTGAACGGCTTGCTGGGGGTATTCAAGATTCCCCCGGCGTATTTTCTGGGCGATTCGCGCTGGTTCCCGTTCACGCTCGTGCTGACCGATACGTGGAAGGAGTTCGGATACGGCACGATCGTTTATCTGGCTGCCTTGACCGGCATTAATCCGGCCTTGTACGAAGCCGCTGCCATGGACGGCGCGGGCAGGCTCAGGCAGACGATCAACGTCACGCTTCCCGCGCTGCTGCCGATGATCGTGCTCATGTCGGTGCTCAGCCTCGGCAATATACTGAACGCGGGCTTCGAGCAGGTGTTCAACCTGTACAGTCCGCAGGTGTACAAGACGGGAGACATCATCGATACGCTCGTATTTCGCATCGGGCTCGAGAATGCCAATTACGGCGTGGCCACGGCGGTCGGACTGTTCAAATCGGTCGTGTCCTTCGTCATGGTGGGCTTGTCCTATCTGCTGGCCTACAGGCTGACGGATTATCGCATCTTCTAG
Source organism: Paenibacillus sacheonensis (assembly GCF_009909195.1). GTDB lineage: Bacteria > Bacillota > Bacilli > Paenibacillales > Paenibacillaceae > Paenibacillus_Z > Paenibacillus_Z sacheonensis. The sequence continues at coordinate 303,809 of NZ_JAAAMU010000006.1, read as the reverse complement.
GAAAAGCGGGTTGATCCTGATTAAACAGACTTCGATAAGCAGACGGACGTTTCTCGCGTTCAACTACCTGTTCCTGACGGCGGTCGCCGTCGCTTGCCTGCTGCCGCTGCTGAACGTGCTGGCGATCTCATTCAGCTCGAGCGCCGCGGTCGGTGCGGGCAAGGTCCAACTATGGCCCGTCGGCTTCAATCTGAGCTCCTACTCGTTCGTGCTGAACAAGCCGGAGTTCGCCAAGTCATTCGCGGTCTCGCTCGGCCGGGTGGCGGTCGGCGTACCGCTCAATATGCTGCTGACGATCCTGATCGCCTATCCGCTCTCGAAGGGGAGCCGGGAATTCCGCTTCCGCAACGCGTACGCCTGGTATTTCGTGCTGACCATGCTGTTTAGCGGCGGCCTTATTCCCTGGTATATGACCATCAAGATGACGGGGATCATCGATACGTTCTGGGCCATGATCCTCCCGGGCGCCGTTCCGGTCTTCAATGTCATTCTGCTGCTTAATTTCTTCAAATCGCTGCCGGACGAGATCGACCAAGCCGCTCAGATCGACGGGGCCGGGAGATGGCAGGCGCTCTGGCGGATCGCCGTCCCGCTGTCGGCGCCGGCCGTCGCGACGCTGACGCTGTTCTGCATCGTGACGCACTGGAACGCGTGGTTCGACGGACTGATTCTGATGAACCGGCCCGAGCATTATCCGCTGCAAAGTTACCTGCAGACGGTAATCGTCAACCGCGATATGTCGCTCGTGACGGCTCAGGATATCCTGAAGTGGTCGGAGGTATCCGACCGCACCTCGAAGGCGGCGCAGGTGTTCGTCGCCGTGATTCCGGTGCTGCTGGTCTACCCGTTCCTGCAGAAGTACTTCGCGGAAGGCATCGTGATGGGCAGCGTGAAAGGGTAGCGGGAGAAGGGGCCGTACAAGAACGGACTACGCGATCAGGCACAAAGCAAGATGGGACCACGCAAGAAGGGACGACGGGAGTCAGCGCGGCGAATGCTGTGTGTCCCGTCCGCGTCCGCTAAGCCATTTTGGACATTATCGTACGACCTATAAGCACATAGACAAAGGAGCAGGGAGAAGCCATGCCAAAAATCGCCTTCATCGGTGCGGGGAGCACCATATTCGTCAAAAACGTACTCGGGGACTGCATGCTGACGCCGGCTCTGGCCGACGCGCATATCGCGCTGCACGATATCGACCTGGAACGGCTGAAGGACTCGGAGAAAATGCTGCTCAACCTGAACGCGAACCTCGGCGGGAAAGCGACGATCCAAGCTTATGCCGACAGGCGCGAGGCGCTCAGGGGAGCCGATTACGTCATTAACGCCATCTCCGTCGGCGCGTTCGAGCCGGTCATCCGGCGCGATCACGAGATGCCCCGCAAATACGGCTTGAAGCAGACCTACGCGGATACGCTCGGCATGGGCGGCTTGATGCGGGGACTGCGGACGATCGACGTCATGCTGGAATTCGCCCGCGACATGGAAGAGCTGTGCCCGGACGCGTGGTTCCTGAATTATACCAATCCGATGGCGATTCTGACGGGCGCGATCCTGCGGGAAACCGGCATCAAAGCCGTCGGGCTCTGCCACAGCGTACAAGTGTGCGCGAAGGAACTGCTCGAAGGTCTCGGCATGAGCGCCGAGAGCGTCCGCTGGCGGATTGCCGGCATCAATCACCAAGCCTGGCTGCTCGACATTACGCGCGGGGGCGAGGATCTCTATCCGGAGATCAAGCGGCGGGCGGCGGCCAGACCGGGACCGCATGACGACATGGTCCGTTACGAGATCATGAATACCTTCGGTTATTACGTGACCGAGTCCAGCATGCACGGAGCGGAGTACGTCCCCTACTTCATCAAGAACGCCTATCCGGAGCTGCTGGAGAAATACAACATCCCGACGGAGAATTACAAGGGATGGGGCGAGAGCAGCAAGACGTACTGGGAGCGGGCGATGAACGATCTGGTCCGCAACGCGTCGGTAACGCACGTGCGCACGCATGAATACGCGTCCTATATCATGGAAGCCATGGAGACGAACGTGCCTTATAAAATCGCGGGCAACGTGCTGAACACGGGCGGCTTGATCTCGAATTTGCCGGAGGAGGCTTGCGTGGAGGTGTCCTGCATCGTGGATGCAGAGGGCGTCACGCCGACGCGCTTCGGCGCGCTTCCGCCGCAGCTCGCCGCGCTCAACCGGACGAACATTAACATGCAGCTGCTCACCATCGAAGCGGCGGTGACCCGCAAGCGAGAGCATATCTACCATGCGGCGCTGCTGGATCCGCACACGTCCTCCGAGCTGCCCATCGACACGATCAAGGCGATGGTGGACGAGATGCTCGAAGCTTATGGCGATTTGCTGCCGAAGTATCGCTAGGGATTCAATGCAATCAAACAGGGATCGCCCGCGATGGGCGACCCCTGTTTGATTTTGGATCGGAATGGCGGGAAGTGCAAATTCGGCCGCACATCGCCTCATCCAACCTCAAAAGCTGCATCACAGCACAAATCCGGCTCCACATCGCCTCATTCAGCTCCTAAAGCTGCATCACAGCACAAATCCAGCTCTACTTCGCCTTATTCCGCCCCAAAAGCTGCACCACAGCACAAATCCGGCTCCACATCGCCTTATTCAGCTCTAAAAGCTGCACCAACAGCACAAATCCGGCTCCACCTCGCCTCATTCAGCTCCGAAAGCTGCACCAACAGCACAAATCCGGCTCCACCTCGCCTCATTCAGCTCCGAAAGCTGCACCAACAGCACAAATCCGGCTCCACCTCGCCTCATTCGGCTCCAAAAGCTGCCCGACAGCACAAGTCCAGCTCCACATCGCCTCATTCAGCCCCAAAAGCTGCACCGCAGCACAAATCCGGCTCCACATCACCTCATCCAACCTCAGAAGCTGCACTACAGCACAAATCCGGCCCCCACATCGCCTCATTCGGCTCCAAAAACTGCGCTACAGCACAAATCCGGCCCCACATCGCCTCATTCAGCCTCAAAAGCTGCACCACAGCACACATCCGGCCCCACATCGCCTCATTCAGCCTCAAAAGCTGCACCACAGCACAAATCCGGCCCCACATCGCCTCATTCAGCCCCAAAAGCTGCACCGCAGCACAAATCCGGCTGCACATTGCCTCATTCAGCCCCAAAAGCTGCATGATCGCACTATTTCCAGCGAACCCCACAATCCGTCAACTTCGAACATGATTCGCATAACGGATAATGTGGTATTACAACAAAATACCCGTCACAAAAAGTCGCTTGTCTAAACTTTTCACTACTTTATATGGTTTGAAAGCGTTGACATTTTAAGTAACCCTCGTTATTATGGGTTTAAAGCCACGGAAAACCATGATTATTGAAATTAATCAGTTACAATCCGTCATCCATATCCGAAGGCTTCAAAATGGGGAGGAAGTTGTCTATGAAAACGAATAAAGCACTGTCCGTTTCTCTTGCAACCTTGCTTGGCGCCAGCGTGCTCTTGTCGGCATGCGGCAGCAACAACAATAACGGCGGCGACGATAACGCGGCTGCAGCAAACGATTCAGCCCAGCCGGCCGAAGCTTCGACGAAGAAGGTCACGATCGATTTTTGGACCTTCTGGGGCTCGGAGACGCGCAGGCCGATCATCGAGAAAATCATCGACGACTTTAACAAATCGCAGGATCGCATCACCGTCAAGCATACGTATTATCCGTTCGGGGACATTTGGACGAAGGAGCTGGCGGCCGTAGCCGCGGGCAATCCGCCGGACGTCATTGTGAACGATATCAATACCACCGCGCAGCGCGCGGACAAGAACCAGAACACGAATCTAACCGAATATTTGAAGAAGGACGACGTCAAAGGCCGCTTCTTCCCTCAATTGTGGGATACCGTCATCTACAAGGACGAAGCTTACGCGCTGCCGTTCACGACGGACACCCGGATGATGTTCTACAACAAGGACCATTTCAAGGAAGCGGGTCTCGACCCCGAGAAGTTCCCGACCACGTGGGCCGAGCTTGAGGAGGCAGCCGCTAAGCTGGATAAGAAGAGCGGAGACAAGTACACGCGGATCGGCTATTCTCCGCAGTACGCCGGCTTCGACTGGGGCAGCATCGCGATGAACTTCGACAAGGGCTTGAACTTCTTCGGTCCGGACGGCAAGCCCGTCATCAATGACAAGGCCCATGTGGACGCCATGAACTACGTGCTCGCCAACGCCAAGCGGATCGGTCAGAAAAATCTCGATAATTTCAAGGCTTCGTTCGGCAGCAAGCAGGCGAATCCGTTCATCGCCGGCCAAGTGTCGATCTGGCCCGACGCCACGACGTTCTATACGCAGCTTCGCGATTACGGCCAAAACGTAAACTACGGCGTCGCGCCGATTCCGGAGGCCGAGGAAGGCTCAGGCCATTACAGCGTCGGCGGCGGCTTCGTCGTCGAGATTCCGAAGGGCGCCAAGCACCCGGACGAAGCGTGGGAGTTCATGAAGTACCTGACCGACAAATCGGCGCAGACCTATTGGGCGGAGAAGAATTTCGACAGCGTTGCCAACCAAGAAGCGGCCAACGATCCGGAGCTGCTGAAGAACCCCGTGTATCAAGCGGCCGTCGACAATATGAAGGTGACCAAGCTCTTCCCGTTCCCGGTGAACGCACCGGATTTCCTGAATTTGATCAACCCGAACCGGGACGCGGCGATTCTAGGCCAGGTTCCTCCGCAGGAAGCGCTCGACAAGGCGCAGAAGGACGTTGAGAACCTGCTGCAGCAAAATGCCAAATAAATAGCAGTGCCCTTGAGGGGAGTGGTGCTAACCGTCACTCCCCTCCTTCGTTGCTGCCCGCCAAGACGGAAAGGGGAATGACCATGGCTTCAGCCGTCAAGAAGAGAAGAATGGGATTGCAGGAACGGAAGGAAGCCAGGCAGGGCTTTATATTCGTCTCGCCTTGGGTGATCGGCTTCCTGGTGTTTACCGCGGTTCCGCTGTTGTTCTCGCTCTATGCAAGCTTCACGAATTACGACATTACGTCCAGGCAGGACTGGATCGGCACGCGGAACTACACCAACATGTTCTTCCATGATCCGCTGTTCTGGAAGTCGCTTCACAATACCTTGTATTACGTCGTGTTCAGCGTGCCTCTTACGACGCTCGGTTCCCTGCTGCTGGCCGTCATGCTGAACCAGAAGATCCCCGGCATGAAGGTGTTCCGGACGGTCTTCTACCTGCCTTCGATTCTCTCGGGGGTCGCGCTGTATATCCTATGGCAGATGCTGCTGACGCCCGGAAGCGGGCTCATCAACGTCATGATCGGCTGGTTCGGCGTGGACGGTCCCGCCTGGCTCGTGGATCCCGTATGGACGAAGCCGGCGATTATTCTCATGAAGCTGTGGAGCGTCGGCGGGGGAATGCTGCTGTATCTGGCCAGTCTTCAGAATGTGCCGGAGCAGCTGTACGAGGCGTCGGAGATCGACGGAGCAGGCCCGATCAGGCGGTTCTGGCATATCACGGTTCCGATGATCACGCCCGTGCTCCTATTCGAATTGATTACGCATTTGATCGGCGGCTTCCAGATCTTCCAGGAAGGTTACGTGATGTCGAACGACATGAATGCGCCGGGTTCGCCCGTGAATTCGCTGCTGTTCTTCAATCTGCATATGTTCCTGAAAGCATTCAAGGTGTATGACATGGGCTATGCGATGGCGATGGCCTGGTTCCTGTTCGTCGTCGTCATCGTCTTGACGGTCGCGAACATGCTGCTCTCGAAATATTGGGTTCATTACGAAGGAGGCGACAACCGATGAGCACCAGAGCTGCCGCGAGCGACGGCCGGTATTTTCAAAGCCGCAAGACCAAGCAGCGGGTCGGCAAAACCATTCTGCTGCTCGTGCTGGTCGGCATCTCCTTACTCCTTCTGCTGCCTTTGTGGTGGATGATCGCGACGTCGCTGAAATCGCTGACCGAGATCATGACCTACCCGCCGACCTGGATTCCGAAGGCGATCCATTGGGAGAATTACGAGCTGGCCTGGAGCAAGGGCCACTTCACCCGCTATACGCTCAATACGCTGCTGCTGGCAGGGATCGGCGTCGTGTCGCATATCTTGGCCAACACGTTCATCGCGTACGGCTTCGCCAAAATCAAGTTTCCGGGCAGGAACTTCCTGTTCTCGCTCATGCTCGCCACGATGATGATTCCGAGCTTCGTGACGCTGATTCCGCAATACATCATGTTCTCCAAATTCCATTGGGTCGGCACCTATCTGCCGCTGACGGTTCCCGGATTCTTCGGGGCCGCCTATCAGATCTTCCTGATTCGCCAGTTCTTTATGTCGATACCGAACGAATTAATCGAAGCAGGCAAAATCGACGGAGCGAGCCACTATTACATTTGGTGGAAGATTATGATCCCGCTCGCCAAGCCTGCCGTCGTCGTCATTGCGATCATGACCTTCCAGGGCGCGTGGAACGATTTCCTCGGACCGCTCATTTACATTAACAAGGAATCGATGTTCAATTTGCAAATCGGCCTGCAGTCGTTCAAGGGACAGGAGACGACGCAGTGGCACTATCTGATGGCCGGCTCGCTGATGGCGATGCTGCCGGTCGTCGCGTTGTTTTTCTTTTTCCAACGGTATTTCATCGAAGGCATGAACATTTCGTCGGGTACGAAAGGATAACGCCCAAGCCGGGCTGACATACGAATCGCAGAGGGAGCTGGACAGGATGACTAGAGTGAAACCATCGAACGTCGTTGTGCTGAAGAAGGGAATGGAACAGGCGGAAAAGGGCGGTTACGCGCTGGGGTCGTTCTCGCCGCGCTATACGCCGATGATCGCGGCCGTTCTTCGGGCGGGCGAGCGAACGCAGTCTCCGCTGATCGTGCAGATCTCGAGCAAGGAGCTCGATCGCTACGGCATTACGCCCAAGGCGTTCGCGGACGAATTCTACGCGTGCATCGAATCGGAACGAATCACGGTGCCGGTCGTGCTTCATCTAGACCATACCAAGGACATGGCGGTCATCCGAGAGGCGATCGCCGCGGGCTTCACCTCCGTCATGATCGATGCCTCGGAGAAGCGGCTCGAAGACAACATCGCCGATTCCAAGGAAGCGGCCGACTACGCGCACCGGCACGGCGTGTCGGTCGAGGCGGAGCTCGGGATGATCGGAACGACGGATTTCGTCGAGACGGACAAGGACGAGGAACTGTTCACGGACCCGCAGGAAGCGCTGCGTTTCGTCGGCGAGACGGGCGTGGACGCGCTGGCCGTCTCTTGCGGCACCGCCCACGGCGTCTATATGGTGAAGCTGCCGAGCATCGACTACAAGCGGCTGCAGGCGATCCGCGCGCTGACGCCGGTGCATCTGGTGCTTCACGGCGGCTCGGGCGTGCCGGCGGAGATGATGAAGCAGGCCATCCTGCTTCCGGGAGGCGGCGTGAGCAAGGTGAATATCGCCACCGATCTGGAGCTGGCGTTCCTGGCCGCGCTCGGGCGGGAAGAGCGAATGACGAACGAGGCTTGCAAGCGCCTGTCGCCGGAGGATTTGGAGAAGGGGCGGGCGGCCGTCGAGGCGGTCGTGGCGGACAAAATGACGCAGTTCCTGGGCTGCGCGGGCAAAGCGGGCCAATTCGCATATTCGGCGGAGTAGATTCTCTTGCAGGTTTTGAGGCTTTGGCTTTATGACGAGTACGATCATCTACGATCATCCTGGAGCATGAACGCGATGAACCAGAACCATATGAATGTATCGAATGATTAATGATACCACGCACGAAACGGGGACCGGTTCGATTATGAAGAACGAAAACAAGAAGAAGCTGTACATGATCGGCAATGCCCATCTGGACCCGGTCTGGCTCTGGCCGTGGCAGGAGGGCTTTCAGGAGACGAAAGCGACGTTTCGCTCGGCGCTTGACCGGATGCAGGAATACGACGATTTCGTCTTCACCTCCAGCTCCGCGCAAAACTACGAGTGGGTGGAACAGAACGATCCCGCGATGTTCCGGGAGATCCAAGCGCGCGTCGCCGAAGGCAGGTGGGTGATCGTCGGCGGCTGGTGGATTCAGCCGGACTGCAACATCCCGAGCGGCGAATCGTTCGTCCGGCAGGGACTGTACGGCCAGCGGTATTTCAAGGAGAAGCTCGGCGTCACCGCCAAGGTCGGCTACAACGTGGACAGCTTCGGCCATTTCGGCATGATGCCGCAGATTCTGAAGAAGAGCGGCATGGATTATTACGTGATGATGCGGCCCATGCCGAACGAGAAGGGGCTTCCGGGCCGGCTGTTCAAGTGGGAATCGGACGACGGCTCCCACGTGCTGGCCTTCCGCATCCTGTTCGAATACTGCTCCTGGGGCAAAGACCTGGAGAACCATATTCGTCGCTGCGAGACGGAGCTGCGGGCGCCGTTCGACCAGCTGATGTGCTTCTACGGCGTGGGCAACCACGGAGGCGGTCCGACGCGGGAGAACATCGACAGCATCAAGCGGCTTCAACGGGAGCAGGACGAGGTCGAGCTGGCCTTCAGCTCGCCGAACGAATTTTTCGCGGACATGGAGAACCGGCAGCTGCCGTTCCCCGTCGTCCATGACGATCTGCAGCATCACGCCAGCGGCTGTTACGCGGCGCATTCGGGCGTGAAGCAGTGGAACCGGAGAGCGGAGAATCTGATGGCGGCGGCGGAGAAGCTGTCCTCGATCGCCTCGTGGACGACCGGCCAGCCGTACCCGAAGGATTTTGACCGCGCGTGGAAGAATATCCTGTTCAATCAGTTCCACGATATTCTGGCGGGCACGAGCATCGAGACGGCGTATGACGATGCGCGCAACGAATATGGCGAAGCGCTCGCCATCGCTTCCCGCGGATTGAACCATGCCGTCCAATCCTTGTCGTGGAAGATTCATATCGAGGAAGAGGAAAACATGAAGCCGATCGTGGTGTTCAATCCCCATGCCTGGAAGAGCCGCGTGAACGTTGAAGTCGAGGTCGGCGGCTTCAAGGACGAGCACGTGCTCGTGGACGAAGCGGGACGTCCCGTCGCTTTCCAGCGGGTTCAGCCGATCGCGACCTGCAATGGGCGTTATCGGCTCAGCTTCATCGCACAGCTGCCGTCCTTGGGCTACCGCGTATACAAATTCACGACAAATCCGTCGTTGCCCAAGGCTGCGGCTTCGCCGATCGTAGCGAACGACCATGCGATGGAGAACAACCGTTTCCGGATCGAATTCGACCCGTCCACCGGTTATATCGCCTCGCTTCGCGATAAGCTTCATGACGTCGAAGTCTTCCGGGACCTCGCGGCCAAGCCGGTCGTCATCGAGGACAAGACGGATACGTGGAGCCATAACGTGTTCCATTTCAACAACGTCGCCGGCACATTCGCCGCGAGCCGGGTACAGCTCGTCGAGCATGGTCCCGTCAAATCGGTGATTCGCGTCACGAGCGAATACGGCCGGTCTTCGCTCGTGCAGGATTTCACGATGTATGCCGAGCTGGACCACATCGACGTAAAGGCGACCATCGACTGGCGCGAGCAATTTAAGATGCTCAAGCTCGTCTTCCCGATCAATCTGATCTTTACCCGCCAGACCTACGAGCAGCCGTACGGCTTCATCGAACGGGCGCATAACGGCGAGGAAGAACCCGGCCAATCGTGGATCGACTATTCGGGCATCACGAGAGAGACGGGCAAGGTTTACGGCGTCAGCTTGATGAACGATTCCAAATACAGCTACAGCATCCATGGCAAGGAGATGGCGATCACGCTGCTTCGCAGTCCCATCTATGCGCATCATGATCCGCTCGTCCCTTCGGATACGGGACATTATTCGTATATCGACCAGGGCATTCAGACGGTGAATTACGCGATCCTGCCGCATGAAGGGACCTGGGAAACGGCCGGAACCGTCAAGCGGGCCGCGGAGCTGAACCAGCGTCCGATAACCGTGATCGAAACGTACCATAAAGGCGAGCTGCCGCAAATGGATTCGTATCTGTCGGTCGACGCCGATAACGTGCTGGTCAGCGTCGTGAAGAAGGCCGAAGATAGCGACGATCTCGTCATCCGCGCCTACGAAACGGCGAAGACGAGTACCAGGGCCGTCATTAAGCTCCCGAAATGGAACCGGACGATCGAGGCGGATTTCGGTCCGTGCGAAATCAAAACCTTCCGCATTCCAAAGGATGCAAGCCTGCCGATCGCGGAGACGAATCTGATCGAATGGGAGCTCTAGAAGGCTCCCGCCGCCTTCGAACGATAATAGGAAGCGCGCCTGGGATCAGGTATAATGGGGGTAATTACCGGCCGGAACCGGTGCGGATTCGCGCCGGCTCCGGCTTGCGACCGATTCGCTAGGAGGAGTTAGCATGATCGTCATTGAGCGGCGTCATCGGATTAAAGAGAGGCTCTTGAAGGAAAGAAGCGTGAAGGTGGCCGATCTGGTCCGTGAGTTCAACGTATCCGAAGAAACGGTCCGGCGGGATTTGAACCAGTTGGAGAAGGAAGGGCTGATCGTCAAGAACTACGGGGGCGCCGTGCTTGCCGACGATCTGCAGATCGCCTTCAACCAAATCCCGCCGGTCGAGCAGCGGAAATTCGAGCTGTTCGAGGAGAAGGACGCCATCGGCGCGGCAGCCGCGTCGCTCGTCCGGGACGGGCAGATCGTCATCCTGGATTCAGGCTCGACGGCCTGGTGCGTCGCCCGTTATTTGAAGGCGCTGAATGAATTGACGGTTGTAACCAATGGCGTCAATATCGCCGAAGAATGCGCGAGCGCGGAAGGCACGAATATCTTCCTGCTCGGCGGGAAGCTGATCAAGAAATCGATGAGCATCGTCGGCCCTCAGGCGGAAGCGGAGATGCGAAAGTATAATGCGGATTACGTCTTTCTCGGGACCTCCGGCATCTCGCTCAAGAAAGGCTTTACCAGCTCCGACCCGTACGAGGCCGAGATCAAGCGGGCGATGATCGAATCCGCCCAGCAGGTGGTCGTCGTTGCCGATCACAGCAAGTTCAGCCGTCAAGCCCTGCTCTCGTTCAGCGGCTTCGACAACGTGGATATGCTCATTACCAGCGACCTGGTAGAACCGGCCCTGCTGCAGGAGATCGAAGCCCAAGGCGTGAAGGTGATCGCCGTTCCCGTGGGCAGGACAGAGGCACAGGGAACTGAATAAAGCAGGCGGATAGGAGGGACGCAATTATGCCGGTATGCATCATCCGAAACGTACGATTGTTGGACAAGTCCGAATCCGGGACGGTAACGGGCGATGTCGCAATCCGGGATGGCGTCATCGCGGAGGTTCTTCGGGGCGGAGCGGCGCTTATTAGGAACGAAGCGGCGGATACGGAGATCGACGGGGGAGGCGGACTGCTCATTCCCGGCATGATCGACGTCCATATTCACGGCGCCGACGGCTTCGATATGATGGACGGTACGGCCCGCAGCCTGGAGGCCGTCTCCGCCGCATGCGCCCGAACGGGCTGCACGTCGTTCCTGGCGACCTCCGTCTCCTCGTCGGCGGAGGACCTGTTCGGCATGCTGGACAGCGTCGCCCGTTTCATCGGGAATGAAGCCGGAGCTCGCGTGGCCGGCGTGCATATCGAGGGACCGTACCTCAATACGAAGCGCAAAGGCATGCAGAACGAACGGTACCTGCGCCATCCGGACCTGGATGAGATGAAGGCGATTCTGGCACGCGCAGGGTCTTTGATCCGGATGGTGACCTTGGCGCCGGAGCTCCCCGGCGGCTTGGAAATGGTCGCCTACCTGAAGGAGCGAGGCATCGTGGTCTCCGTGGCGCATTCCGATGCGACCTACGAGGAAGCCAAGCAAGCCTTTCGCAGCGGCGCCAGCCATGTGACCCATTGCTTCAACGGCATGCGTCCGATCCATCACCGCGACCCGGGGGTTGTCGTCGCCGCCTTCGAAGAGCCCGGGGTGAGCGTGCAGGCCATCGTCGACGACGTTCATCTGCATCCCGCCATCGTGCGGTTGCTCTATCGCGAGAAGGGAGCCGATCGCATGGTTCTCATTACGGACGCGCTCCAAGCGATGGGGATGGGGGATGGCAGCTATCTCTTCGGCGGTCACCGGGTGACGGTAACGGACGGCGTCGCCACGCTTGCGGACGGCACGCTCGCTTCCAGCACGATCACGATGAACGCGGCGTTGGCGAAAGCCGTGCAGGCCGGAATTCCGCTTCGGGATGCCGTCCGGATGGCGACGGAGACGCCGGCGGCCGTGCTCGGCCTGACCCGCAAAGGCCGCCTGGCGCCGGGCATGGATGCGGATCTCGTGCTGTTGGACGAACGATTCGAAGTGCAATGGACCATGGTGGACGGCGCTGTCGTGTACCGCCGGGCGGAATCGTCGCGTTAACGGAGCGGCCATCGGGTCCCGACACGAATAGAAGGCTGTCGTCATAGCGAGCGACGTTGTCGATACAACGGACGCGACCATGTGCGACAGCCTTTTTATGTTGCACGCGATTATCGCCGCAGGAACAGCGCCCCGATGACCAGCGATCCGATGATGCCGTACACCGCATTCAGGTTCAAATAGTTCACCAGAATAAAATACCCGGCAGCTAACAGGAACGGTATGAACGAAATGACGCCCGGCGTCGTCTTCATGGCGTATTTGGCAAAATCATACGCCAGCATCGCCATCATGACGAAGATCACGGGCTGGATGCCGCGAATCATGCCCTTGATATAAGGGTTGTTTTGCAGCTTGGACATGACCCCGACGAGCACGATCATGAGCAGCGCCGTCGGCAGAACGACGGCGGCCAGCGCGACGATCGCGCCGGGCCAGCCGGCGATCTTGAAGCCGATGTAAGCCGCGAGCTTCGTGGCGATCGGCCCCGGCAGCGAGTTGCCGAACGCCAGCGCATGACCGAAATCCTCCGTCGTCATCCACGACATCCGGCTTACGACCTCATTCTCATAAAGCGGAATAATCGAAGGCCCTCCCCCGTATCCCAGCATCGTCGCGCGTCCGAACGAAAGAAACAGCTTCCATAAATCGGTCCACATCGGCCTCTCCATCCTCTCGGTTTGTTTCTCTATTTTTGTTTTGGGTGAATCCTTGATCCCGAACGGATGCAGCAGCACGCATTGAAGCGTATAGAAAGGTATTGAAATGAAACCGAGCCGACATAAAATAGGCGAGGCTCGAATCTGTCCACTTCCAGTAAAAACTTGCGCAAAAGTGTGACCGAAGGTCAGGATGGAGTCGGAACAGTGTAACGGTCGCCTTTGTAGCTGGATTTCAACAATTGAAAAGTGAATTCATAGAAATCCGGCAACAACAGCGAGTGGAGACCCATCCTGCCCGCAGGTCGCATGCTTCAGAGCAAGACGTTTACAATTTCATGCCCATCCGGCTCTTATACCGCTTCAACAACAACTGGCTGTCGACGCTGACGATGCCCGGCATGGCGTAAACCTTCTCGACGAGGAAACGCTCCATGGCGAGGATCGTTTCGAAAATGCCGTGCATATGCAGCTTGCTGGGGCCGCTCATGTGATACAGGCTCGTGACTTCCGGCTCGTCCGCGAGCTTGGCGGATACTTCCTCCAGGAACTGCGGTTCCACCTCGACATTGAAGAACGCGGATATTTCAAGGCCGATCCGGGCGGGATTGATGACCGCCGTAAAACGCTCGATGACCCCTTCGTCCATCAATGCCGCGATTCGCGTCTGCACCGCGACGCGCGAGAGGCCGACCAATTTGCCGAGCTCCGTGTAGGAAACGCGCGCGTTCTCGTGCAGCGAAGTCAGGATTTTGCGGTCCGTCTCGTCCAACGCAACGACGGGCAGCGTGAATGGCTGCGGCGGTTTGGCAGTCATGTCTTCACTCCTAGCTCTCATTTTGAAATGATAGTAGCACAATATGTTTCGTTACGAAAGACTTATGTCAGTATTGATTTCGGATTGCAGGCGAAAGAATTCAATCATTTTCAAAAAGAAGGGGGGTTGGTATAATATTTTGAGTGTGGATTCATTTTTATAGGCAAGTCATTCCCATCTAAAGGAGCTGCGCTAAATTGTTAAAAGCGGCTGTAATCCGGCAAGCGACGCCGGGTGATTGGATGGAACTCGGCTCGCTGCAGGCGAGAAGCTATCATGATGCCTATCGCGGGCTGCTGCCGAATGCGTTTCTGAACCGCGTGACCGCGGAGAGTCGGCAATCCGGCTGCCGCGAACGGCTGCGGGACGAGATGAACTATATCGCCATACTGCTGGTCGACAAGCGGCCTGTAGGATACATGAGTCTTCGGTTTCCATCTGACGGACAGGCGGAAGCCGGGGAGATTACCGCCCTGTATTTGCTGCGGGAGTACTGGGGACATGGGCTCGGAACCCGGTTGATCGCTTGGGGGCTGGAGCGGCTCCGCGATTACGGCTGCACGACGGCCGGCTTGTGGGTACTGGAGAAGAATGCGGGAGCAAGGCGCTTCTACGAGCGCCAGGGCTTTAGGCCTGACGGGCAGCAGCGCGTGATTTTACGGGGAGACGAATTCGTCCAGCTCCGATACGAGAAGGAGATTCGGCTATGACAAGAAGAAATACGATACTGGCGATCGTGCTGCTGTTCGTCGCGATCGTGTATTTCGTATACTATCAGTCGGGGTATTCGCTTAGCGAGGAACGGGCGCTTCAACGCTCGGATTATGGCGGCATGACGCAGTCCCACAAGCAATCCTACGGCGAGGATGAAGTCGTGATTCTCTCGAATGGCAGCCGAAGCAAGGTCCAAGTCGTGCACCGTAAGTGGGGATTCCTGTATAAACCCGGCACGTCCGTAGAAATGGCGCCGATCGAGGGACATCCAAGCGTGCGGTATGCCTGGTTCTCCATGGATAGCGCAAGTCCGAACGGCAAGCGCCTGCTCGTGTTCGCGGCGGAATCGTTCGAGCCGTCCGTCAAAAAGGTCATCATCAGCAACGACACGCTCAGCCGGCCGGCGAACGCGAAGGACGTGAACGGGAATGCTTCCGTGTACGTGGAGCTGAATGTCGCGCAGCAGTACGGCATCATGCGGCAAACGGTGGATGTCGAAGAGATCGGCAGCTTCGTCGTGCGTGCGGCAGATGCGGACGGGCGAATCGAAGCGGGAACGCGATGACGGGAGGAAGAACGAGATGGAAGGCAGCAAACCGATGATTTATTTGGTGTCCGGTCCGCCGGGAGCGGGCAAATCGACGACGTCGCGGGCAATTGCCGATCGGCTAAGCCGCAGCGCGATGATCGACGGAGACGACGTGTACCATATGGTTATCGGGGGAATCGCCAATCCGTGGGAAAGCCCGTTCCATAACCGGCTGATGTGGCAAAATATCGCGGCGCTCGCCGGCCGGTTCGTCGAGACCGGCCATGACGTCGTCGTCAATTACGTGGTATTCCGCGAAGATATCCGATTGTTCAAGGAAGCGCTAGGCGCGATGGCGGACGAGATCAAGGTCAAGTTCGTCCTGTTGACCGCGGCCGAGGCCGAGCTTCGCCGGCGCGATGCGGAACGGCCTCCGGAACTTCGCATGGGCGAACGCTGCGGCATCGTGCTGCGCGAGCTGTTGGCGGACGGCCCGCCCGAGGGCGGCGTGCTGGATACGACCGCGCTAAGTTTGGAGCAAGCGGTGGATGAGATTATGGGGAACGACCGGTTTTATCTGGCTTGGTGATGATCGTCACCAAGCTTTTGTTTGCGAAGCGAGGGTTGGATGAGAGGTGCACGATAGCGGGCAAATCAAACATCGGCTGACTTCTAACGGTTGCCAGCATCGCTAATCCTCGAAGAATACGGCTAAATAAACGCTAACGGGTATGACAGACGTTATTTGGCGTCTAGGGGCTGATTTGCATGGGGAAATCTCGCAATAAGCTTCCTGGCACCCGTTAGCATTCGAAAAGGGCCGGTTTGAGCCGAATAGCCCTTCGTACAACCGTTAGACGCAGGGTGTTTAAGCGTGGCGATAATAGGCGAATGCTGCATTCCCGTCCAATCGAGGAAGCAGGCGAATGCTGCATTCCCGTCTCACGACGGGAACGCAAACCAATCGCCTTCAATGGGCATGCTATCCAAGTAACCATTTTCCAATTAGCCATCATTCTGACTCGATCTTAATCAAGGAGGTGTAAGGTCATGAACGAACCAGCGAGCCCGGGATCCATTATTTCCTTCCGGGGCGTCACGAAGCAATACGAGGGCGACGAAGCCGTCCTGAAGAATGTCAGCTTCGAGATCGAGCGGGGGAAGTTTTATACGCTGCTCGGCCCGTCCGGCTGCGGCAAGACGACGATTCTGCGTCTGATCGCCGGCTTCATGGAGCCGACGAAGGGCGAGATTTATTTTAACGGCCAGCTGATCAACCACGTGCCGGCCAACAAGCGCCAGGTGAATACGGTGTTTCAGGATTACGCGCTGTTCCCGCATCTGAACGTCTTCGAGAACATCGCCTTCGGCCTGCGCATCAAGAAGTTCAAGTCCGCGGACATCAAGGAGAAGGTGCTTGAAGCCTTGCGCTTCGTCAACCTGGCCGGCTACGAGAACCGGGAAATCACCGAAATGTCCGGCGGTCAGCGCCAGCGCGTCGCGATCGCCCGGGCCATCGTCAACCGTCCGGAGATCATCCTGCTGGACGAACCGTTGTCGGCGCTCGATCTGAAGCTCCGCACCGAGATGCAGGTGGAACTGCGCGAGCTGCAGCGTCGCCTCGGCATCACGTTTATCTTCGTCACGCACGACCAGGAGGAAGCGCTCGCGATGTCGGACGAGATCTTCGTCCTGAACGAGGGCAAGATCCAACAGAGCGGCACGCCGACCGACATCTACGACGAGCCGATCAACCGGTTCGTGGCCGATTTCATCGGCGAGTCCAATATCGTGGCCGGCCGCATGGCGGCGGATTTCCTGGTGGAATTCGCGGGCCGGACGTTCACGTGCGTCGATCAAGGGCTGCAGCCGAACGAACCCGTCGATATCGTCATCCGTCCGGAGGACCTCGAGATTACGCGCGCCGGCGAAGCCAAGCTGCAGGTACGCGTCGAGGCGCAGCTGTTCCGCGGCGTGCATTACGAGATTCAGTGCGCCGACGAAGCCGGCAACCGCTGGCTCGTGCATTCCACGCGCAAAGCCGAGGTCGGCGAAGCGATCGGCCTCACGTTCGACCCCGAAGCGATTCACGTCATGCGCTTCAACGAGACGGAAGAGGAGTTCGACAAGCGGCTGGAGGCGTACGCATGAGGCCGGCGGCGGAAGCGCAGGCGCAGGGCCGAACGCTGCCCCGCTCGCGCAATATCTACCTGGTCCCTTATCTGCTGTGGATGGTGCTGTTCGTCTTCGCGCCGATTCTCTTGATCGTCTACGATTCGCTGTTCGACGTGGAGGGCGCCTTCACGTTCGCGAACTACGCGCATTTCTTCACGCCCGTTTATATGAAAATGACGTTCAGCTCGTTCTGGTATGCCTTCCTCATTACGGCGTTCTCGCTGCTGGTCGGCTATCCGGCGGCATACCTATTGACGAAAACGAAGCATAAGCAGCTGTGGCTGCTGCTCCTTATTTTGCCGAGCTGGATCAATTTGCTGCTGAAGACGTACGCGTTCATCGGCTTGTTCGGCACCTACGGCGCGGCCAATGCCATCCTGGAGACCATCGGCATCGGGCGCCGGCAAATCCTGTTCACGGATTTCAGCTTCGTTTTCGTATCGGTCTATATTTTCATCCCGTTCATGATCCTGCCGGTCTTCAATGCGCTGGAGGAATTGAACCCGTCGCTCATCGATGCTTCGCGCGATCTCGGCGCATCGCCGTGGACGACGTTCCGGCGCGTCATCTTCCCGCTGACGCTGAACGGCGTGAAGTCCGGCTGCCAGGCCGTGTTCATCCCGGCGCTGTCGCTCTTCATGATTACGCGGCTCATCGCGGGCAGCCGCATCATTACGCTCGGTACGGCGATCGAGCAGCATTTTCTCGTGACGCAGGACTGGGGCATGGGGGCGACGATCGCGGTGTTCCTCATCATCGCCATGGCCATCATCATGGTGCTGACCGGCACGCGCAGCAGGTTAAGGAGGTAAGGCGAGCCTATGAGGCGTTCATTCAAAGCATCCAATCTGTATCTATGGCTCGTGTTCGTCGTCCTGTATGCGCCGATTCTGTACCTCGCGTACTATTCCTTCAACAGCGGGGAAACGATGCACGGGTTCGAGGGCTTCACGTGGCAGTGGTACCGCGAAGTATTCGCGGACACGCGGCTTCTCATCATCCTCTTGAATACGATCGTCATTGCGCTGTTCTCTTCGGCGATCTCGACGATTCTCGGCGTCATCGGCGCGATCGCGATCCACAAGCTGCGCAAGCTGCCCAATCAGAACGCGCTGCTGTCGCTCAACAACGTGCTGATCGTCAGTCCCGACGTCATCATCGGCGCGTCGTTCCTCATCCTGTTCACGATGCTCGGCATCAAGCTCGGCTTCGCGTCGGTGCTGATCTCGCATATCGCGTTCAGCGTGCCGATCGTCGTCATCATGGTGCTCCCGAAGCTGAAGGAGATGAGTCCGACGCTGCTGGACGCGGCGCGCGATCTCGGGGCGACGGAGTGGGACGTGCTGTCGAAGGTGATGCTGCCGTTCATCAAATCCGGCATTTTCGCGGGCTTCTTCATGGCGCTGACATACTCGCTGGATGATTTTGCGGTCACGTTCTTCGTCACGGGGAATGGCTTCACGACGCTGTCCGTCGAGATCTACTCGCGGGCCAGGCAAGGCGTCTCGCTGCAGATCAATGCGCTGTCGACGCTCATCTTCCTGTTCACGCTGGCGCTTGTCGTCGGCTACTACGCGATCAGCCGCCGCGGGCAGGCCGCCGGCTCGGGCGCGCGGCGCAAAGACCGGAACGTGGATTGGGGGCTGCCGAACAAATGAACCAGTTGATCCGTATGCTCCTCCTCGTGCTCGTGCTCGGTTTTGCGCTGATGTACGGCGCTTCCGCGCTCAATTCGTCCGAGGGCTACTCCGGCGACAGCACGCTCACGATCTACAACTGGGGCGATTATATCGATCCCGATCTCGTCTCGGAATTCGAGAAGGAATCCGGCATCAAGGTGATCTACCAAACCTTCGATTCCAACGAGGCCATGATGACGAAGATCGAGCAGGGCGGCACGACGTTCGACATCAGCGTGCCTTCCGAATATGCGATCAGCAAAATGAAAGAAGAAAACCTGCTGCTGCCGATCGACCATTCGAAGCTGCCGAATCTAAAGTACGTCAATCCCAGGTTTATGGACCTCTCGTTCGATCCGGATAACCGATACTCCATCCCGTATTTCTGGGGTACGGTCGGGATTATCTATAACTCGGATATGCTCGGAGGCCGAACCTTCAAGAGCTGGAACGATCTGTGGGATCCGAGCCTGCGCAACCAGATTCTGCTCGTGGACGGCGCGCGCGAGGTCATCGGCTTCGGACTGAACAGCCTGCATTATTCGCTGAACGATACGAACGAGGCGCATCTGCAGGAGGCGAAGGCCAAGCTGAACCGGCTGACGCCGAACGTCAAAGCCATCGTCGGCGACGAGATAAAGATGCTGCTGGCGAACGAGGAAGCCGCGGTCGGCGTCGTCTGGTCCGGGGATGCTTCTGAGATCATGGATGCCAACGACAAGCTCGACTACGTCGTGCCGGAGGAAGGCTCGAACCTGTGGTTCGACAACATGGTCATTCCGAAGACGGCCAGGAATATCGAGGGCGCCCATAAGTTCATCAACTTCATGCTGGATCCGAAGCATGCCGCGCAGAACGCCGAATACGTCGGCTACTCCACGCCGAACGAGAAGGCCATGGACTACCTGCCGGAGGATATCTCGGGCGATACGCGGTTCTATCCCGATCCGGAGCTGACCTCCAAGCTCGAGGTGTACAAGAATTTGGGCAAGAAAATGCTGTCGCATTACAATGAGCTGTTCCTGGAATTTAAAATGCACCGGAAATAGGGAATGCCGTGCGATGAAGGTGCTCCTCGGTCATATCCCTGTAAAGTAGACAGTCAAAAAACATCTTATTAAGCGGCGATCGCTTCTCTGAATGCAACAGGGGAACGGTCGCCTAATTTTTTTTGGAAACGCTCGCGGTTGTAGGAAGTAACGAATTCCGGAATATGCCGCTCGGCTTATGCAGCGGTAGCCGGCTTCTCTAATAGCGATTGGCCGCGAGTGAAACCGACCGCCCGTGCCCTTCCTTGAAGAGCTTAGGCGGTCGGTGTTATACCACGTATCGGGAAATGGCGGACCTTATGATTTTCATATCCGTTCATTCATAATTTCATATCCCGACGGCTGAATTAGTGAAAAAAAGAAACGAGTTGTGTTGTAAGATGTAGAAAAGAGAGCAAGTTCAATTAGGGGGGTTCGGTCTCTGTTCGCGTTGCTTATTTTCCGCTATTTCGGCAGATCCTTGTACCGAAAAATGATGCTGACGTTCTTTCTGATTATCGTGCTCACGGTGTCGGTGCTCGTGGCGAATTTTTATTCCCGCACGGCGGGGGATTTAAAGAGGCAGGCCGTCGAGACTAGCGAAAGAGCGATGCAGCAGTCCGCGGTCGCGTTCAATTCCTATTTGGAGAACGTTCGCGGCTTCTCTTGGAGCAACTTCAGGGATTTTGAATTCCAGAAGTTCGTCCAAAGCATGGGCAGCAACCCGGACGCGCTGAGTAAATACAAGGGCGATTTTACGATTTACGTGAACGACAATCCCATGGTTTGGTCGATTACCGTCGACCAGATTAACGGATTTTCCCTAAGAGCCGGAAACGCGATTCCGGATATGCTGCCGGAAGAGAAGGAGCGCATTGCCCGCATCGCCATCGAAGCGAGCGGCAAAGGCGTATGGGTTCCATCGACGATATACGGATTGAATTCCGACCAGATGGAGCAGACGCTTACTTTCGCGCAAGCCGTTCGAAGCATTTCGCTCACTTCTCCGGGGCCGATAATCGGAGTCATGATGTACAATCTATCGTTCCATTCGTTAGATCAATGGTTCAAGAAAGTAGAAGGGGACCAGTCTAACCGTACTTATATTGTCAAGGCGACCGATGGTACCATCGTGCATTCCCTCGTTCCGGAGGAAAGAGGCGAATCCCTGCTTAGTTCCGATGATCTGAAGTCCGTCATGAAAGCGAAAGGCGGACACTTCTATTCAAGAAGGGATTTCGGATCGGCTTTGGTCTTATACGAGAAATTGGAGAGATCCGACTGGATGCTCGTGACGATGATGCCGGTTAAGCTGCTCATTAAACCGGTAAACGATTTTACGAAGAGTACCCTCGTAATCGGATCCTTAAGCTTGCTTTTCTCCCTGCTGTTAGCCGGATTGTTCTACTCTCGGACGATTACTCCCCTTAAAGAATTAAGCAAAGGCATGAAAGCGATCGAAGTCGGAAATTACGAGGTTAGCCTGCCGGTTAGAAGCTATGACGAGTTAGGATACATCACGTCGTCGTTCAACCGAATGGCCAAGGAAATCAACCGTCTTATCATGAAGGTGTACGAATCCGAAATCATAAAGAAAAACGCGGAAATCAAAAGCTTGCAATCCCAGATCAATCCTCATTTTCTTTATAATACGCTCGGAATCATCGATAGTTTATCCGCCATCGACGGAGATGCCAGAATATCGTTTATCAGCAGATCGCTTGCAAAAATGTTTCGCTACAACATCAGCGGCGAAGATATCTCGACGATGGAGACGGAAATTCAACAAATCCGGTTGTATTTGTCTATCCAGAAGATCCGGTTCGACGAGAAATTCGATTATTTGATTTACGTCGAACCGGGGTTGGAGCAAGCGCCGATTCCGAAGATGCTCCTGCAGCCGATCGTGGAGAACAGTATTCTCCATGGCGTAAGCCGAAGCCGTCATTCCGGAATCGTCAGAATCGAAGCAACAATGGAAGACGGCGATAGCGTGCAGGTGAAAATTTGGAACAACGGCATGCCGATCGATTCGGAAAGACAGGAATGGCTTCGTGCAAGGTTAGCCGGAACGCCTAAAAACGGAGAGTCGGTCGAAAACCGCTCTTCCATCGGATTGCTGAACGTTCAAGCGAGGATCAGGCTGCTATATGGCGACGATTGCGGAGTTTCTTTCGAAAGCAGCAGCGAGTACGGAACGACGTTTACATTGACGTTAAGGAATAAGGTGTACAAGGGAGGAAACGAAGGATGAGATACATCGTTCTTGACGACGAGCCGATCATCCGTCAGGGCGTCATCCATAAAATTCGGCAGACGGGATTGCCGCTGCTGTTCGCGGGCGAGGCCGACGATGGCGTATCGGGGCTTGAATTGGTTCGATCGGCGAAGCCGGATATCGTCTTGACGGATATCCAGATGCCGGAAATGAACGGCTTGGAGTTCATTCGCTTAGCCAAGACCTTATATCCGCGGATGGAATATATCATTCTCAGCGGATTCGACGATTTCGAATACGCCAAGAAGGCGATCGGCTACGGCGTAAGCCACTATCTCTTGAAACCGGTGGAGGACGAAGAACTTTACGAGGCGCTGAGCGGCTTAATCGAACGTTTGCAGGCGGAGAACCACCGCGACAAAATGGTCTTAAGGCTGCAGCAACAAGCGGAGACGGGGCAGGAAGCGGCGCGAAGCCAAACGCTCACGAGGCTATTGAACGAAGAGGAAACGAACATCGCGGATCCGTCGCTCGACGAGCTGTCCGTCGGCTGCGTTTCTTTTTCATCGGTCGTCTTGCAGGTGGAACCGGTAAAATTACCCCATTATTCGTTCGCGGAGGACGAAGAGGAACTGATCTGGTTCTCGCTGAAAAACATCGTAACGGAAGGGTTTAAAGCCGAAGGCATCGCGGGCTTTCTCGTTCATAGTTCACTGAACCGCTGCGAATTCGTATACGTGTTCGGTCTCAAAGCGGGTCAAGACCGTTCAGTCGTTCTTTCCGCGGCCGATACGGTCGCTTACGGCGTTCGCAAGTATTTGAAAATCAACGCGGTGATTGGGTTCGGTCCGTTCGCGGATAAGCTTGACCGTATCCAGGAGATTTACCGCGAAGCGAAGCAATCGGCACGGAACGCGGTGCTCCATGGAGGAAACCGGGTGTCCCATTGGACCGCGCAATTCCCTTATAAGGCAAATAGGCAATCCATCATCGGCAGCGAGGACAGCAAATTGCTCGCGGAATGGCTGGATCGTCTGGATGGGGATAAAATCATTCGTTGGACGAAACGGCGCCTGGGCGCGATCGCGCAGGATCCGAATTCCGTTTTCGTGCAGATCGAATGGTTTTGCGTCGATCTCTATCTGCTGTTCAATAAATATTTGCTTGCCAATGCCGTAGACGCGGAATGGACGATCGGCGAGCTGGACGACATGCTGCGCTGGCTGCAGCAGATCACGCGATTCGGGGAAATCGAAGAACGGATGATCGGTTTGGCGTCGAACGTTATCGGCCGTCTTGCCAGAAGCGGAGACATGTCGGGGAAAGAAGTCATGGAGGTCGTTCGCGCGTATATCGATCATCATTTCACCGAGCCTTTATCCCTGCAGTCCATCGGCGAGCGGTTTTCCATTCATCCGAATTACTTCTCCAAACGGTTCAAGGAAAAATACGGCGAAAGCTTCATCGAATATTTAACCTCGGTGAGAATGAAGGTGGCCGCCAAGCTGCTAAGCGAGACGGATTTGAAAATCCACCAAATCGGGGAAAGGGTCGGCATCGAAGACGCTGCCTACTTCGGAAGCGTCTTTCGCAAGTGTTACGGCGAGACGCCTAAGCAATTCCGGGAACGCTTTCATTCAACTTAAGAATTTCATATCGAATCGGAATAACCCGTTAAGATATTCGCTTATGCCTCCGAATCGGCGGACTTATAATTGAAACAAGCAAGACGAAACGAACCGAGGGGGAAGCTGGCTAGAATGAAAAAGAAGATTCGCTTGTCCGCTGCATCGATGTTATTGCTGACCGTCGCTTTAACGACCGCCGCATGCGGGGGGAACAACGGTAACGGAAACGGAAACGCGTCGCCGAGCACGAATACCGCCCCGGAGAACAACGCGGCCGCATCCGATTCCGAATCTCCAAGCGCTTCCGCGCAAGAGGATGCCGTAGAGATCGTCGTGTGGGATAAACCGAGCGCCGACGCGGCCGACAAGGCCTTCAAGGAAGAGGCTTTCGCCGCTTTCGAAGCGAAGTACCCGAATATCAAGGTCACTCACGTCGAGCAGACCAAAGAGAAAGAACGCGAGCAATTCATGACCGCGGTAGCCGGCGGGGAGCAGCCCGATCTTTACAAGAACCCGTATCCGGACATGGAATCTTACATCGCGCAAGGCATCGCGGCAGACATTACCGATCTTTGGAACGGCTTCGAAGGGAAGGACGGCTACCTGCCTTCGTCCCTGAACGCCGCAACGGTAGACGGCAAAATTTACGGCGTTCCGAACGACATGTACGTAACGGGACTATTGTACAACAAGCAAATGTTCGCTGACGCGGGACTCGATCCGGCTGCTTCCTTGAAGGACTGGGACTCGTTCGGAGCGGCCGCGCAGAAGATGACGGACGCCTCCAAGGGGACCTACGGCTACGCGATCCTCGGCATGGATTGGGCGGATTGGTTCTTCGAATACTACGTATGGCAAGCGGGCGGCGATCTGACCGAGAAGCAGCCGGACGGCACGGCCAAATTGACGTTCACGTCCGACGCGACGATCAAAGCGCTGCAATACTACAAAGACTTGAAATTCAAGTATAAAGCGACGCAGAAGAACGTCGTACAGAGCTTGGACGACAATCAGAAGGACTTCTATACGGGACGCGCGGCTTCCATGATCGCGGGATCCGACTGGATCGGGGGCCTCGTAGCCAAAGGCATGGACCTGAACAACATCGGCTTCTCCGCACTGCCGGCCGGTCCTTCCGGCAAAGCGCCGTCGCAAGTCGGCGGAAGCTACTGGATCCTCAATCCGAAGTCTTCTCCCGAGAAGCAGCAGGCGGCCTTTACGTACGCGACCTATATGACGTCGAAAGAGTACCTCCAGTCGGTGCTGCAATACAACAAGGACAACGGAATGTTCCCGAACCTGCTTTCCGTTCGTACCGACGTCGCCGTGACGGATTACGTGGACGGCCTGCCAGCGGAAGTCGTGAGCGGCGTTCAAGCGGCTGCGAAAGACACGCATCTGGAATATTTCCTTAAAGCGCGCTTGAGCCCTTACATCGTCAAGCCGATCCAAGAGGCGCTCTTGAACGAGAAAGCCGATCTGAAGTCCGTGCTGCAGACGGCGCAGGATCTCGCGCAGAAGGAAGTCGTCGACAAGTATAACGAGGAAGTAAAAAAATAAGAGGGATCGGGATTCTCTCGAAGAGGGAATCCCGATGTCTATTCCAGGGGTGAACAACCGTATGACGAGAATAACGAACATCCGTTGGATGCCCGTATTGTTTCTGTTACCGTCCGTGCTCTGCTATCTGTTGTTTAAATACTACCCGCTGTTAAGCATGGTCCGCGTCAGTTTCTTTCGCTACAGCATCGTCAATCCCCCAGGGGAGTTCATCGGCCTGGCCAATTACACGGAGTTTCTTACCTCGTCGACCTTCTGGCAAGCCGTATCCAACACGTTCGTGTTTTTCGCGCTTTATCTTGGTCTGACCTTCTGGATTCCGATCGTGCAAGCGCTGCTGCTCAGCGATATTCGCAAGGCGAACGCGTTCTTTCGCTTCATGTACCAATTGCCGACGATCATGCCGGCGGTCGCGGGCGTTCTCGTCTGGAAATGGATGTACAACCCCGATTTCGGTTTGCTGAACTATTGGCTCCATTTTTTCGGTCTCGGCCCGTATATGTGGCTCAACGACTTGAATATAACGAAGTTGGCCATCGTATTGCCCGCGGTGTTCGCCGGCAATGGCATCTCGCTTCTGCTATATTATTCGGCTATCAAATCGATTCCGACGGAAATCTTGGAAGCGGCGAAAGTAGACGGAGCCAGTCCCTGGAGAAGAATGTGGACGATGCTGCTGCCGAACATCCGATTCATTATCGTCATCCAGTTCATCGCCTTCATGTCGGGCGTCCTGCTGGCTTACGACAATATTTACGTCATGACGCAAGGCGGCCCGGCGGGAAGCACGACCGTCGTATCGATGCTGGTCGTGAACACGGCGTTCCAACAATCGCGCTTCGGGATTTCGGGCGCCATGTCCTTGTTCATGTTCTTCGTGATTGCTTTATTGACCGTCTTGCAAAATAAAATCTCCGCGGAAAAGGATTGAGCGATATGAAACGAACGCGCATGGCGGAGAAAGGACAGCGGTCTCTTAGCTTTACAGCTTACGCGGTGACGATTCTCTTTACGGTTTTTTCCCTTATCCCCGTGTTATGGATGGTTTCTTCGGCGTTCAAATCGGATAAGGACATCGACGCTTATCCTCCCAAATGGATCCCTCAGATTCCCCAATCGATCAGGGTCACGCTCGATTATTCGGGACTTGAACCGATGGAGCAGGCGGATTACGAGAAGGATGCCATGGAGGCGACCTGGTTCCCTTGGATGAAGAATATCCGGGAGAATATCGGCGAAGTCCGAATTACCGGCATCCGGGACGGGAAGAAGATCTTCCAAGCCTATACGGAGTCGTCCTCGTTTCGGGCCGGACAGCCCTCGATCGTTCCTTCCACGTTGTTTACCGACCGGTTGATGGATCGCAAGCTTCCGATGATTCGCGAGAAAAAGCTGTCCACGTTTACTTGGTACGGGGACGGAGGAAGCGACGTTTCGGATGGGAAAGGCGTGGCGGAGAGCGCGCTTTCGTCGCGGTTCGCGGATTTTTACGGCTCTTCGGAGATCATTCAGGGAAAAATCGCGACGATCGAGGAGAAACAAGCTTGGACCCGGATGTTCGACAGCTTTATTGCGGTTAACAAGATCGCGATGAATGCGGCCGGTCCGCTTGGATTCATGAAATATTTCATCAACAGCGCGATCGTTACGCTGTCCTCGGTGGCGATACAGCTGTTTCTCGGGGGATTGGCCGGTTATACGCTGGCACATCTTATCGCGAACAAAAAGTGGCAGTTCTTTTGGATTATGTTCTTCCTGGCGACGATTATGATCCCGGATATTTCGCTGCTATTGCCGCTGTACTTGCTCATGAAGGATTTGCATCTGGTCAATTCGCTTTGGGCGATCATTCTGCCTCATTCCGCCTGGGGCATCATTATCTTCCTGTTCAAAGGCTTCTTCGAGCAAATCTCGAAGGAGCTCCTGCAAGCGGCGAGGGTCGACGGGGCCACCGAATTTCGCACGTTCCTGCAGATCGTCGTTCCGCTATCCGTGCCGATCTTCGCGGCCGTCAGCGTGTTGACGTTCATCCCGGTATGGAACGAATTCGTCTGGCCGCTCGTCGTGAACAACCTGCCTCAATACTGGACGTTTACCGTCGCGCTGAACGATCTGCAGAATCAAAGCAACGTCCAACAGAACATGATTATGGCCAGCTCGTTTATCTCGATGATTCCGTTGCTCGTCATTTTCGTCTTCGCGCAGAAGTATATCGAGAAAGGCGTGGCGTTCTCGGGAGTCAAAGGATAGCAGGAAAGATCGGATCATCAACGCGAGGAGGAGGCGATAGGAATTCTTTCGGTCAATCTGCAATGCGAATACTTGCCGAATCCCGTGGCGATTCACACGGAAGCGCCATGCTTCAGCTGGCAATTAAGCGCGGGCGGGCGCAATCGGTCGCAAACCGCGTACCGGGTTACGGTTGCCGACGATCCGGGGAAGCTGAACTCGGAGCGCGAATTGCACTGGGATTCGGGCAAAGTCATTTCGAATAACAGCTTTCACGTCGTATACGAGGGAGATCGGTTGGAGAGCGATACCCGATATTACTGGCGCGTCGTCGCCTGGGACGAAACGGACCGCGAGGGGGAGCCCAGCGCAACGGCCTCCTTCCATATCGGGCTTCTGCATGAAGAGGATTGGTCCGGTCAATGGATCGGCGCGCCGGATATCGCGGGCTCTCCGCTATTCCGCGGAACGTTCTCGGTCGGCAAGCCGTGCGAGCGCGCCGTCGTTTACTTCGCTTGCCTGGGATACGGGGAACTCTACTTGGACGGCAGCAAAGTCGGCGATCATGTTCTCGATCCCAACTGGAGCGACTACGACGATCGAACGATCGAGGGATTGCTGTATCCTTACAACGATAACGGCAAGAAATCGGTCTATTACGTCGCCTACGACATCACTGCCGATTTGACCGTGGGAAAGCATGGTTTCGGCGCGAGGTTAGGCAACGGATTTTACAATCAAACCGCGCGTACGGTCGAAGGCCGAATGTCTTACGGGAATCCTCGCTTCCTGCTCCAATTGGCTATAAAATACGAGGATGGCAGCGCGGAGCGCATCGTAAGCGACGGCAGCTGGCGCTGCGAGCGCGGGCCGATCCTGTTCGACAATGTTTTCGTGGGCGAGGTTTATGACGCCAGGCGCGAGATCGAAGGATGGAGCGAATCGGACTTCGACGAATCGGATTGGCAGCCGGTCTACATCTTGACGGCGCCTAGCGGTCGGTTAAGGGCGCAGCAGTCTCCGGCGGATAAAGTCATGGGCACGCTTCGGCCGATAAGCCGAACGAAGCTTGGAGACGGGCGTTACGTCTACGACATGGGTCAAAACTTCTCGGGATGGGTCAGATTGCGGGTGAGATCGTCGCCCGGCGGGTCCCGCTATATCCTCAGGTTTGCGGAGGAGTTGAACCCTGACGGCACGCTCGACTTTACGAGCGCTGGCGGAACGGACCAAATTCAGCATGACGTCTATATTTCGAGAGGCGACGAAATGGAAGACTACGAGCCAAGATTCGTCTGGCACGGGTTTCGTTACGTTGAAATAACGGGGTTTCCCGGCGAGCCGGCGGAGGACGCCGCGATCGGCGTTATCGTCCACGCTTCGGTGAATTCCGTCGGTTCTTTCGAATGCTCGGACGAGACGCTTAACCGCATTCAGCGCATGTACCGTTGGTCCCAGCTGAGCAACCTGCACGGCGGCGTTCCGAGCGATTGTCCTCATCGCGAGAGATTGGGGTACACCGGGGACGGCCACATTACGGCCAAGGCCGCCATCTATAACTTCGGAATGGCCTCCTTTTATCGGAAGTGGGTTCAAGACATCGGCGACGCGCAGAACGTTCAGACCGGCTTCGTCCCCCATACCGCTCCCTTTAACGGAGGCGGAGGCGGACCGGGTTGGGGAAGCGCTTATGTCATCGTGCCTTGGCTCGTATACCGGGCTTACGGCGATCTGAGCCTGCTTCGGGATCATTATGAGGGCATGAAGAGCTGGGTCGACTACCTGCAAGGCTGCACGGATGACGGATGCATCGTCGAGAGAGAGGAGCCGGGGAGCTGGTGCCTAGGCGATTGGTGCATCCCGGGTTCCATCGAACTGCCCGAACGGGTAGTGAACACTTATTTTCACGCTTACGTCACGAAATTGCTCGGATGCATAGCGCATGCGCTAGGTAGGGTAGACGATCAGCGACGCTACGAGGCACGATACGCCGACATTTGCTTGGCGTTTAATGAGCGATTTCTTGACCCGAAGGAAAATCAGTATTCGATCGGCAGACAGGGAGCGGATATCTTCGCCTACGCGCTCGGCTGCGTGCCGCCCGAACGGGAGCCGGCCATCCGAAACCGGCTGCTGATGCAGTACTCGGAGGAGCTCGGGGGCTGCGTGGATACGGGGATATTCGGGACCGGCCTGCTATTCGACGCGCTGGCCGATTGGGGCGAGACGGATACCGCGATCGCGCTGGCCGTCAGAGACGAATATCCCGGATACGGCTTCATGATCAAGAACGGCGCTACGACCCTCTGGGAGAGATGGGACGGGCTGGAATCCCGTAACCATCCGATGTTCGGGAGCATTAGCGCTTGGATGTTCGAGCATTTGGCGGGCTTGCGCATGTGCGACGAATCCATCGCTTTCGCGCGAATGGTCGTGAAACCGCCGGTGACTTCGAAGCTCGCTTACGCAAAGGCGGAGATCTCGACGATCAGAGGAACATATTCCGCCGGTTGGAAGCGAGACGGGGATGTATGGGCGCTGGAAGCGGTCGTGCCGGTAAACGGGTCGATCGTAATCGAGCTGCCGGAACGCCTGCGGAAGCCGATCTCGGTCTTCGAAAGCGGGCAGCTTCTGTTCGAAGGATCCGACTACGAAACGAAGGACAACCGAATCGTTCTGGGGTCCGGCAATTATCGAGCCGATTGGGCAGCTAGTCAATAAACCGATTAATGGAAGGGAGGTGACGATGATATCGAGCAAGCCGTCGCGTCTTGAAAGCGCTTTTAAAAAAATGAAGGAGTGAGTTCAATGAATCAGGCGCAAGGGAAAAACATTTTGTTCAAGCATGTTAATTGGAATAAGCGGGTCTCGCTGGTTCTGCTTTCGATCATGGCCATGACGTTTCTCTTATCCTTCCCGCAAATCGGCTTCGCGGCGACGTCCGCGACGATTCAATTCAATCAGAACCTCGGCCAACGCAGCCCGAACGTCTTCGGAGGAGCGATCAACCAGCTGGACGGCGCATCCGACGTGGATTCCCTGCGCTCGGTAGGCATTAGCTTCGCCCGCCGCGACGTCTATCTATCCCAAATCCTGCCGAATACGACCGTCGCGCAATATTTGGCGGACATGTCCGTCTCGGGCGGCGTGGACGATCCGAACAATTGGGATTGGAGCCAGTACGGGTGGGTGGACACCTACCATAACAAAGGGCTCAAGACCATGATCATCTTGTCCTATAACGTGGGTTGGCTGTCTTATAACAACACGAATAACGGCGTTCCGAAGAACTGGACCGTCTACGAGGACATCATTAAGAAAATCACGCAGCGGTTCCAAGGGAAGATCGATTTCATCGAGGTTTGGAACGAGCCGGATCTCGCCCAATTCCTCAATATCTCGAATAGCGGTTACGCCAACAGCTTGGCGGCTTACAAGGCGATCTATACGCATGCGGCCAACGCGGTCCGCAGCGTCAACTCCACGATTCCGATCGGCGGGCCTTCGCTCTCGACGACGGACACGAGCTGGGCGAATGCCTTGCTCCAGGACGCGAACACGAAGCCGAACGTAAACTTCTTGTCCTATCACCATTATCAGATGGTCCCTAACGGAGAACCGAATATTCAGGCTTTAAAGAACGTGGCCTCTGCGAATGGCGTCTCCAATATGCCGATCTATATCACCGAATGGAATTGGGATTGGCAATACATCGGTTCTTCGATGAACAACGATTCCACGGATGCCATTCCTTACGTCGCCCAAAGATTGAACGATATGATATGGAACAACGTCGCGGGAACCGGCTACTTTGCCTTTAACAAGCAAACGACGCATCCGGATTTCTATTCGATCTATTCGAACGGAAGCCTGACGCCGAAGATGAGCACGTATCGCGTATTGGCCAAACAATTGGGACTCGGGGCCGGAGACTTCACCTTGAGAGGCAGCTCTTGGGTCAACGGAGCATCGTCCATCGTGGCGGGCGGCGCCACCAACTCGAGCGGGAATCCGGTCGCATGGGTAGTAAATACGTCTACCTCCGGCGGCGATAACCTAACCGTTAATCTCAACGGCTTAAAAGCGAACACGACGTACGTGGCGGCGGCATACGAGGCGAGCGTATGGCAGAACGGAACGTCGGCCAGCTTCACGACTTCGTTCGCGACGAACGCCAGCGGGAATGCAAGCCTCTCCTTCTGGACGCCGTACGAGTCCGTTATCGGCATTAAACTGACCGAACAAACCCCAAGCCCCGGGGGAGTTTCTAATGGCAGCTTCGAATCGCCGACCACCTCGAACTTCGGTTACAGGCCATTAGGCGCGACGTGGACGTTTACGGGCGATGCGGGCATTCAGCGCAACGGCGGAGACTTCGGAGCTTCGGCAGCTCCGCTGGGGGTACAGACCGCTTTCGTTCAGAATAGCGGAACGATGACCCAATCCGTCAGTCTGGCGGCGGGTACGTACAAGGTCGCCTTCAAAGCGGCCAAACGAACGAGTTACGGCGGTACGCAGACCTTCAATGTCATGTTCGATTCGACCGTGATCGGCACCTTCACGCCTTCGACGGGGACGTTCTCCGCTCTCGCGACGAGCAATTTTACGGCAACGGCGGGCACCCATACGATTAGCTTCGTCGGGACGACGGCGGGTGACAACACCGATTTCATCGACGACGTCGTGCTTTCGGCCGTGTAAAAAAAGGCTGCCGTCTGGTCATAACACTTTCAAGCAGAGAGTCGGAAAACATCTAAATTAAGCGGCGATCGCTTCTCTGGATTCAACGGGGGGACGGTCGCCTATTTTTTTAACCGTTTGCCCTTTCTTCGCCATAAAAATCCCCTCCGGTCAACAGTGTGGGATTCATGTTAACATGAGCCCTCTTTTCACTGTCTACCATGAGGGGATAATTCCCTAAGCATTAGCTTATGGGGTCTACCTTTTGCTTGGATTAGACATGCCGCGGTTTGCTAGAACTGCAGCACGACCATCGCGTGGCATGTGAATTCCGGCACGACGTAGCCGACGACGCCATCCGCCTGTTCGAACGGCAGCGGTTCGCCGGATGGCGCGAGGTACGCCGCCTGCACCGGCCGGTCGGCACGGACAGTGACGGCCGTGTTGCGGATCGGCGTCAGGTCCTCGATGATTTGGATGTTCTCGCCGCGCGTGACCGGAGCCGCATAGAGCAGATGCTGCACCCAGCGGTCCTGCTCCTCCTGCTTCTGCAGCGTGACGATGCCCTGGGCGGGCAGCGAGGTCGTCAGCGTCTTCTCCGGCAGCAAGCGGTTCAGCGCGTAGACGACGGTTTCCTTCAGCGCGAGGCTGCCCTTGGACGCATAGTCCTCGAAGACGTTCCAGGCGATGTAGATGCCGTCCCGGCCTTCCGTAATGCCGGGCCCAGCCTGCTGTCCGGTGCTTGGCGTATGCTGATGGGAACAGAACGTGAAGATATCGCGGTTAAAATACGAATTTTCCCGCGCGCCGAGCGAGAGGCCGCCGTTCGCGAGCTCGACTTCCTGCGCATCCGCATACGTGACGAAGGAAGCGGCAGGCAGGCCGGCGATGGAGAATTCCGGCCGGAAGAAGCTAGGCTTATAGGCGGACGGGCCGACATGCGACGCGCCGAGATCCCAAGCGAAGCCGCCGAGCGCAGCGGCGGTGTCGACGCTGGATGCATCCGGCCGGGACTGCGCGCTTGCGGCCGCGGCGCGGGTCCCAGTCCCGGATGCAGCCCCGGCACCGGCGTCCTTCCCGTCTGAGCCAGGTCCGCCGTCCAGCCGCAGTCCCGACTCGCCGGAAGCGAGCAGCTTGCCGCCGCCCTGCAGGAAGGCGGCGATCTTGCCCTGCAGCGGGCCGTCGATCCGGACGTGATCC
Organism: Paenibacillus sacheonensis; assembly: GCF_009909195.1. Lineage (GTDB taxonomy): Bacteria > Bacillota > Bacilli > Paenibacillales > Paenibacillaceae > Paenibacillus_Z > Paenibacillus_Z sacheonensis. The sequence goes on along the minus strand of NZ_JAAAMU010000006.1, from coordinate 270,314 downwards.
GGCAGGATCAATACTTTATAGGCGCCGAAGTCGGCTTCGAGATCCACGACGTCGAAGAGGAACTTGCCCTCGAGCAGCATGCGTACCGCCCCGGTATCGGATTTGCCCGACGTGCTGCCGTGCGCCTCGTCCGTATTCGGATGCAGCGCCTCGTTGCTGAGGAGCGCGATGTCGGAGAAGGCCTTCACGCCGCTGCACCAGGCCTCCTTCGCTTCCAATTCGCTATATGCCGCGCCGATGAGCGCGTATGTCGCCTCGTCCATAAGGCCCTCGGGATGGAGCTGGTCGCCGATCGAGCAGCGAGCGCCGTTCGCGATGCTGAGCGCGGTCTCGTAGCGCAGCGCGTTCGGATGCTTGTAGCCGCCGAATTCGCCCCACGACGTATGGAACTTGCCCGTCATGCCGAGATAGTCCAGGCCGAGCGTCTGCGCATAGCGCGCGGACAGCGGAAAATGATCATAGCCCCAGCCGCCGGTCGGCAGCGATTCCAGCTCCAGATGCGTGTTGAAATGCGCCAGGTCGCGCCGTCCGCGGCGGATATGCCCGCCATTATGGAAGACGGGCAGTCCCGGCTTATGCTTGTGCACGGCTTCGTTGGTCCGCGCGGCATAATTCGCGTATGTCCGCTCCCACAGATTAAGCATGGCATCATCGTCTCTCGGATCGCCGCCCTCGGCGCGAATGGCGGCCACGCACGATTGGCAGTAGCATGGCACGACGCCTACGATATCGAGGAAAATGCCGTCCGCGTCGTAGTTCTGCGCCACTTCTTCGATTTGCGCGACGAGCACGTCGAGGTAGGGGGTGTTCATGCAGAGCCGATGATAGCCGGGCGTCATGAAATCCTTCGCCCAGGTCGTGCTTTCGTTCTTGCCGCGGATGAGCCATTCCGGATGGCGCCGGGTGACTTTCTCGTCGAGACCCGCCGAGATGTAGACGGGGACGTTGACATCGATCTCGTGCGCTGCGCCGATCATCGCGCCGAGCAGGTCGAATGTCAGCTCGGGATGGGTTTCGTTTGCTTTGGACGGGTGGTAGGCCCAGCCGTGGTGGCATTTGGAGAAGACGGTAATGGAATCGACGCGGCCTTCGCGCAGCATGCTTTGGAACTGTTCCTTGGAAAACCGGCTGCCGATCCGGCCTATTGCCTCGGACGTATGAAAATCAAGATGGACCTGACGGAAACGCATCATGAGCTTCCTCCCTATCGAATAGATGTCTTGTCTCTAATGTAAGGGATTACAATGCGCGGCGGGTAGCGCCGTTTTCTGCCCAAACTAGCACGATTTCGACTAGTTGTCCGTACTTGCATGCCGTATAATACACGGTGCAAGCATTCGTGGTTACGATAGCGATAGAAGGGGGTGTAGAGAATGGATTGTCTGGATTGTCTGGAGCTGCGCATTCCGCCGCTTCCCCAGCTGCTGATGATCGGGCACGGCTTATGGCCGAAGGGAATGCAGCACTTCAAGCGGTCGTTCAGCGTGTACGACATGCTGTACGTGACGGGCGGGCGGTTTTATATGACGGAGGACGATACGGCGTACGAACTGGAGCGGGGCGACCTGTTGATTTTGGAGCCGGGCCGTACGCACTTCGGGCAGCGGCCGGTCACGGAGCCGACGGAGCTGTACTGGGTCCATTTCAGCCATCCCCATCCGCCGGTGGCCAAGGAACGGGAAGCCATCAAGTGGTCGACGCTGCTCGGCAAAGGAACGGACAAGGATCTGACGCCCGTGGATCAATACATGTATTTGCCCAAGCATGCCCATCTCGATCCCGCGCTGCTCGTTCCGCTGCTGGATGAGATGACGGAGCTTCACGAGACGCTGACGCTGCGCAATTCGCTGCGTCTCAACGTGCTGAGCGGGGAGCTGTTCGAGCGGCTGCAAGCGACGATCAGCGGCGGATTGAACAGCCGGTCGTACCACATCTCGGAGCGTGCCGTGCAATACTTGAAGACGCATATGACGGAGCCGTTCGACGCGGAAGCGATGGCAGCGGCGCTGCATTACAATTTCGACTACCTCTCCCGCTGCCTGAAGCAGCACACCGGCATGAGCCCGCTCCAATACGTGCATCATCTGCAAATAAACCGTGCCGTCACGCTGCTGCTGACGACGGACCTGTCGGTGCAGGAGATCGGCGAGCAAGCGGGGCAGCCGAACGGCAATTATTTCATCCGGCTGTTCCGTAAGCATATGGGAGCTTCGCCCGGCGCTTACCGGTCGATGCATCGGGCGCGGACGTGATACGGGGAAAAAAAGAGGAGGTCAGGGATGTTCGATATCCGGAGCGAAATAAACGCGATCGTGAACGACTTTCATAAAGATAACCATTTGAGCGGCGCAATTCTTCTTACGCAAGAAAGGGAAGTGTTATACGAGAAAGCGTACGGGCAGGCAGACGTGCAGTTCGGCGTCGACAATACGTTGGAGACGAAGTTTTTCGTGGCCTCCGTAACCAAGATGTTCATCGCTGCCGCCGTGCTTAAACTGCATGAAGAGGGGATTCTTAATCTCCATGCGCATCCTGGAAGCTATTTGGATCAACTTCAGCATGTGCATCGAGGAATCACTCTGCACCATCTGCTGTCGCATACATCCGGATTGCACGATATCTATGCGGTACCGGACCTTCGTTACGAGATGAGCAAATTGAATCACGGGAAGGGCGATTTTCTTGCCTATCTGAGCAAGCAAGAGCAGCGGTTTAATCCGGGGGAACGGTGGGGATACAGCAGTACGGGTTTTATCATGCTGGGTTACATGCTGGAGAAGGTCGCTGGCAAATCCTTCGAGGCCTTGCTCGACGAAATGTTTTTCAAGCCATTAAGCATGAAGGATACCGGACTGCATAACCCTCGTCAAATCATTAAGAAACGCGCATATGGGTATACGATCGACAACGGCGAATGCAGGAATGCGGAGGACGATAAATTAGCTGAGATCGAAGCGCCCGGGGAATTGTATTCGACGGTTAAGGATCTCCAGCTATGGTGCGAAGCTATCGACGACGGATCGATTCTATCCCAAGCCTCGAGGGAGCTGATGTTCAACTCCTATGCATCCGTAGATTTCGATCCTCGATTGAACTACGGGTACGGCTGGTTTTTGGGAAACGATTACAGGTGGATCCCCGGAGGGTCTCCGGGATATAAGGCCGACATATGGCAATTTCCCGAGCGGAAACGGAGTCTGATCATGTTGTGGAATTTCGAGAAGGTGAACGCGTACGCCTTGTTCGAGAGGATGCGAAACTGCATCGCTCGCTGATTATCGCTCGTCTCTCGAACTTTGCAGCACGCATGAAAGTTACCATCCGGCAGCTTTTTCCAGCATCTCAGCATCTCAACATCTCAGCATGTTGAAAAAGCCAAAGCCATAGACTGGATTGCTGCTTGCCGATGCAAGCCATGATCGTCACGCGGGCGGGAAATGAAGGTCAACTTACACATTCTGCTGCTAACGGTTGCCAGGAAGGCTAATCGGCTTAAAGTAGCCCTTTTCAATCGCTAACGGTTGCCAGGAGGCTTATTGCACGATTTTTCGATGCGAATCAGCTACTTTACGCCAAATAACGCCTGTCATATGCGTTAGCATTTTTTTAGGCGTGGTTTTCGAGGAATAGCCTCGCTGGCAACCGTTAGGCGCCGGCCCGGACCAGGTTCTGCAGTTTGAGAAAAAGCCAAAGCCGTAGACTGGATAGCTGCTTGCCGATGCAAGCCATGATCGTCACGCAGGCGGAAAATGAAGGTCAACTTAAACATTCTGCGGCTAACGGTTGCCAGGATGACTAATCGGCTTAAAGTGGCCCTTTTCAATCGCTAACGGTTGCCAGGAGGCTTATTGTACGATTTTTCGATGCGAATCAGCTACTTTACGCCAAATAACGCCTGTCATATGCGTTAGCATTTTTTTAGGCGTGGTTTTCGAGGAATAGCCTCGCTGGCAACCGTTAGGCCTCGGCCTGAATCACGTTCATCGATCGTCGGCACCTGTCGCTTGCCGAACACCCAGGCCTCGGCCCGAATTTGTCGAACTCCTTTTATCAAGCAGCGGCTTCTCTTGCTCGCCGCCTGCCGTCAGTGCCATCGCCCGTCAGCGGCATCGCACATCAGTTCCATCGCCCATGAGCGCCACCGTCCGTCAGCGCCATTGACCGTCAGCTCCGCCGCCCGTTAACGCCCCTCAAATCGAATCCCACTCCACGTTCAGCAAATACCTGGCCGCTGGCGAGAGTCGTTTGTACGTCTTGACGCGGATATAGTCGCGGGCGTCCAAATGTCCCTCCGACTGCTTCTGGTCCCGGCCCATATAGAACGGATGCAGCGCCCGGCGCGTGCCGTTTGTCTTGTTCCGCGTTCCGCCGTGCCACAGGTGGCTGGCCATGACGGCAACGGAGCCGGCGGGCGCGAGGACGAGCACCTCGTCCGGATGCGTCTCCCGCGCTTTGTCAGCCGCCCAGTCGGCAGCGGGATTCACGCCGCTTCGGTGCGTGCCCGGTACGACCCGCGTCGCGCCGTTATCCGGCGTGAAATCGTCCAGCATGACGAGGCAGGTGACCGCGTTCTGACGCCCGTCCGGTCCCGACGGCCAGTCGGCATGCAGATGCTGCAGCCCTTCGCCCGGAACGGCATCGCGGCCGTTCAAGGTCACGAATCGAAATTCGCGGCCGATCAGATGAGCCACGGCGGCGAGCACCTTCGGCATCGTGTAGACGGCATCGAACTCCGGTCCTTGGTTCTCCAGATCGAACAGCCGCCGCGTCCCGTTCTCCCGTTGATGGGCAATCGTGCCGGCCGCCTTGGCCATTAAGTCCTCGTACCGGTCCCGCAGCAGCGCCAGCTGTTCCTTCCCGATCAATTCCTCGAACACGATATAGCCTTGTTCGCCGAGCGTCCTTTTCTCCGTCTCGCTGAGCGTAGTCTCTTCCACTCCGAGTTCCTTCAGCATGGTGTGCATGTCCATTCGCGCCGCTCCTCCTTGAAATTACGAAATCTTGCTGATACTGTAAGAGTAGCATTGCGCCTAAGGCGAATAAACTCGGAATCCTGTGAATTTATTATAAAATCTTGCTTTTCTCTCTGGAGGGCGTGTTAGCGCATGGAGGAGCTGTTTGCCGGCGGGGCGATCCCGGAATTGGTGTACATCGGCTGGATCGAGCGGCCCGCGAGAGAAGGATATCAAAGCTTGTACCATCATCATCCCGACTTTATTGAACTGCTGCTGATTACGCGGGGGAGCGCCGAGGTTCGGATCGGCAGCGAGCTCTATCAGGCCGTTGCGCCTGCGCTCGTGATGTTTAACGAAGGAGAGTGGCATGAAGAGCGGACGAATCCCGAGCTTCCGCATACGATGCTGTTCCTTGCCGTGAAGGGACTTCGCTTGCATGGTTTGGAACGCGGACGATTTCATTCGCCGGGGATGTCTCCGATCGTCCTGCTTCGGGAAAACTTGTTTAGCATGGAAAGGCAGTTTCGCGAGCTGCATGCGGAATTTCACGCGCCGGAAGGACGCGATCCATGGGTCATCCGCTACAAGCTGGCCGCGCTGTTGGCCGAATGGAACCGGGCCTCCGTCAAGCGTCCGCCTCCGCGGGTGAACCGGGCGTCAGAGAGCGTTATGGTCGTGCAGGCTTACATACACGAGCATTACAGCGAACCCCTTACGCTGGAACGGCTTGCGGCGGTAGGGCTGCTTAGTCCATACTACCTGAGCAGGCTGTTCAAGGAAGCGACGGGCATGGCGCCGATTCAGTATGCGATCGCCTATCGGATGAAGGCGGCATGCCAATACCTCGCGACGACGGAGCGAACGACCGAGGAGATCGCGCTGCTGGTCGGCTACGAAAGCTTGACGCATTTTCAACAAGCGTTCAAGAAGGCGACGGGGACGACGCCGGGGAGATACCGGAAGCAAGAGCGGTAGCCCAGCTGCACGGGGAAAAGTTACCGTAATCGGGATACTTGAAAATAAAAGGAGACGAGCATGATGAGCAAGGTCATTGCCATAACCGGAGCTTCTTCCGGCATCGGCTTGGCGTCGGCGCTGAAGCTGGCGGAGAACGGCTGGACGGTATACGCGGGAACGCGCCAGGTGGAACGGGAGCGTGAGCTGTACGGGGACAAGGCCAACCTGCTCTTCATCGAGATGGAGGTAACCGATCCGAGCTCGCTGGAAGCGGCCTTCAAGGAGATCGAGTCGGCGCACGGCCGCCTCGACGTGCTCTTCTGCAACGCGGGTTTCGGATATTTGCGGTCGCTCGGGCAGGCCGATCCGGCCGATATCGCGCGCGTATTCGATACGAACGTCTACGGCGTCATGCATGCGATCCGTGCCGCGCTTCCGCTGCTTCGTCAGGCCGACCCCGGCTATATCATCGCGACGACGAGCGTCGGAGGCTTGGTCGGCCAGCCGTTCAACGAGATCTACTGCGCCAGCAAATTCGCGGTGGAGGGCTTGATCGAGAGTCTGGCCACCTACTACAAGCCGACCTTCAACATCGATCTGACGCTGCTGGAGCCGGGGGCGGTCGCGACGAATTTCAACGGCACGGTCTTCGATCAGATCCGGCAGACGGGCGGCATCTTGGACGATGAATACAAGCCGATGCTGACGCGCTACACGGAGACGTTCCAGGCCCGCAATTCCGTGCCGCAAACGCCCGAAGCGGTCGCGGACGTCGTCTTGGAGCTGCTCGGCATGGAGACGAAACCTCTGCGCATCCGCACGTCGGAGATGGCCGAAGCGTTCTGCCGATTCAAGGTCGAACAGGATCCGACGGGCCTGGACGGGCTGCTGAATACGCGCAAGCTGCACCTGCGCCTATAGCTTACGCTCCATGCATCCCGTAACATCAAAGCCGCGTTTATCGCGGCTTTTTCGCTGCGTTCAACGAACGATGTTCGAGCCATGAATGCCGACGGCAAGCTCCGGCTGCTGGCTGGCGTTGCAGAGGTGCCCTGTTAATTTTCGACGATCGGGAACAAAACCGCGGCCAGCGTTGTCAGTTGGATGGAGGGGAGAGAGACGATGGAGGACGATTACCTGAAGACGATTACGCGGCTCGATCCGCCCGAAATCGAGTCGCTTGTCCGCCATTATTGGCATGATATCTGGCAATATGCGTACTTCTTGACCCGGCGCGAGCATCTCGCCGAGGATATCGCGCAGGATACGTTCATTCGGGCGTTTCGGGCGGTGGAATCGTTTCGCGGGCAGTGCGCGGTCAAGACCTGGCTGTTCAAAATCGCCCGCAATACCGCGTTCAACTATACGAAATCGGCGTTTCTGCGCAAAGTGACCCTTGTCGGCCTGCTGCCCGATCAGCGCAGGTCGCCTTCGGCGGAATCGGCTTACTTCAGCACCGGCTTCGCGGATGACATTTGGTCCGCGGTACTGCGACTTCCAAGAGTCTTCCGCGAGATCTTAATCCTTCACGCGCACGAGGAGCTGTCTTATAGGGAGCTGGCGGAGCTGCTCGGGATATCGGAGGGAACGGTGAAGTCGAGGCTGTGCAGGGCCAGGACGAAACTGGCGAAGTTGATGAAGGAGGCGGGACGCGATGTCGAGACGGATTACGGATGAGGAGCTGGGCAAGGATCCGCTGCTGCAGCGTTTGAGCAAACGCCCCGTAGAGAGGCGGATGCCTTCCGGGACGCAGATCGCCCATATCCAGCGGGAGGCGGCGGAACCGGTGCAAAGAACGAGAAGAACGAGGCGACTGGCGATCGGCTGGTCGGCGGCGCTCGTAAGTCTAATCGTGCTGCTGGGCGCTTTCGTCTACGTCTACGACAAGCCGGGCGGGATCGCGGACTGGCGCTACTCGCGCGCGGCGGGGTATTCGGATACGATCCGGATTCCGATCGGACGGACGCCGGAGGAGGCGGTCAGGAAGTTCAGGCAGTACGCGCCGATGCGGGTCATTCACGAGGAAACGATCGGCGGCGGCGTGCTGCTGTTCATTAAACGGTTTGAAGACAAGGCGGGGACGTACATGGATATTGAATTCGTGCAGCATAACTTGCTGGGGTGGAAATGGGCGATGGGCGGCGGGTACGGCTATTCCTCGCTGCAGGGCATCGATGTCGCGCTCGATTATATGAGCCTGCCGAAATTTCCAGGGATTCACGGACCGTTTCCGATTATCTTCGGACAGATTCAGAATGCGTCGATCGCGGGCGTGAACGTCACGTTCGGCGGTCCGGAAGCCGGAATGAAGGCGGCGCGCATCATCGAATACGAGCCGGGGAAGCGGGTCTGGTATGCGACCCTCCCGCAGTCGGCCGACGCTTCGTATGGCATCGAGGCGGTAGATGAACAGGGGAATATTCGCGCGAACAAGTCATTCGAAGATCCGAGGGATTCGAGTTATCTAGTCATGAACAAGACGAAGCCCTAATACGATTCTAAAATAACCGAAGACGAACCGAAGATGAACCTAAGACGAACCGAAGGCGAACCATACAACGAACCCTAAAACGATTTTTCCAAGATGAGAGCCGCTTCCCGCTACAATACGGGGGGCGGCTCTTCCCGTCTTGGCCAACCGGAAAAAAAAGCATTGAAAAATGCCGGCGGTTCCTGTTTAATGGGTGTTGAAGTATTATTTTCATTATGTAATTAATAATTTTATTAATTCAATAGGAGGCACGAACCCGCATGAGCAATCAGCCTTTATCTAACGAACCGTCCCTGACAGCCGTCGACGGTCCCGTCAGCCGCGCCGTCATTAACGCCGACCGTCCGGTTGGAACCGTAGACCGCAACATCTACGGACATTTCGCCGAGCACTTGGGACGCTGCATTTATGAAGGGATCTGGGTCGGAGAAGATTCCGATATCCCGAATACGAAGGGCATTCGCAACGACGTGTTGAAAGCGCTTCAGGGCTTGGATATCCCCGTGCTTCGCTGGCCGGGCGGCTGCTTTGCCGACGAGTACCACTGGAAGGACGGCATCGGTCCCCGCGAGTCGCGCAAACGGATGGTAAATACGCATTGGGGCGGCGTCGTCGAGAACAACCACTTCGGCACGCACGAATTCCTGCTATTGTGCGAACTTCTCGGCTGCGAGCCCTATATCAACGGCAATGTCGGCAGCGGCACGGTGCAGGAGATGCAGGAATGGGTGGAGTACATGACGTTCGCCGGCGAATCCCCGATGTCTGCGCTGCGCGCGGCGGGCGGGCACGAACAGCCGTGGAAGGTGCGTTACTTCGGCGTCGGCAATGAAAATTGGGGCTGCGGCGGCAACATGCGGCCGGAATATTACGCGGACGAGTACCGCCGCTATCAGACCTACGTCCGCAACTACGGCGATAACAAGATCACGCGCATCGCATGCGGGGCCAACGATTTCAATTACGAATGGACGGAGGTGCTCATGCGCGAGGCGGCCTCGCACATGGACGCGCTGACGCTGCACTATTACACGGTGCCGTTCGTATGGTCGGAGAAGGGATCGGCGACCGATTTCGATACGAAGGCATGGTTCGAGACGCTGCGCAAGGCGCTGGTCATGGACGAGCTGGTGGGCAAGCACAAGACGATCATGGACAAATACGACCCGGCCAAGCGGATCAGCCTGATCGTCGACGAATGGGGCACTTGGTACGACGTCGAGCCGGGCACGAATCCGGGCTTCCTCTATCAGCAGAATACGATGCGAGACGCGCTTGTCGCGGCCGCGACCTTGCATATCTTCCACAAGCACAGCGACCGCGTGCGGATGGCGAACATCGCCCAGACGGTGAACGTGCTCCAATCCGTCGTGCTGACCGAGGGCGAGCGGATGACGCTGACGCCGACGTATCACGTCTTCGAGATGTTCAAGGTGCACCAAGACGCGGAGCTGCTGGACATGGCCTTCGAATCCGCTTCCTATACGTACGACGGCGTCTCCATCCCGCAGACGAGCGTTTCGGCGACGCGCGGCCAAGACGGCACGCTGAATGTCAGCCTGTGCAACCTGAGTCATGAAGGGGAAGCGGAACTGTCGTTCGAGCTTCGGGGTTTGGCAGCGAACGACGCGCCGATCGGCGGCAGCCTGCTGCATGGCGATGCGCTGAACGCGCACAACACGGTGGAGCAGCCGAACCGCGTGCAGCCGGAGCCGTTCGCGGGCGCGCAGCGCCTGGAAGACGGCAGGATCCGCGTTACGCTTCCCGCCGCATCCGTTGCCGTGCTGCGTATCGGGTAACGCGCATGCAGGCGGCGTCAACGGTTGGGAAGGAACCGTGCAAAGGGTGCAGCGCATCGGTTCACGTGACGGACGAGCAGATCGAGCGGGTGCTGGCCAAGCTTGCCCTGCACGCCGGCGACTGCGTGGACGATAGCCGTTACGACGCGCGGCTGGCGCAGTGCGGCGCTTGTCCGTCGCTGCAATACGGAACGACCTGCGCGCACTGCGGCTGTTTCGTCCGCGTGCGAGCCAAGCTGGCGGCGAAGGATTGTCCGCAGCCGGGCGGTTCCCGCTGGCCGTGAGCGGCGGGCCGGTCTTGCGGGACCGGCGCTCGGGTAAATGGAAAGCCTCGGATTAGGCGCGATACCAGCGCCTAATCCGAGGCTTTCGGCTTATGTCGGCCGCTTGCCGCAATAGAGATGCGGCTTGCGTCCATCCGAAAATGCATGTACGCGATTGTTTCAGGAAAGGTTGCCTTCAGGCCGAGCATTCGATAAGGTTGAACGAGAGGCCGGTCAAGAACAAGCCGGACATTCACCGCAGGAGGCGATTCGATGGAAGTCACGGTCCGTACCGTGCAAGGAGTCGGCGCATGGAACGAAGATGCTGTCGTATGCAAGGAGAGCGACCGGCTGTTCGGCGTCATCGACGGGGCGACGTCGCTCGTGCCCTATCGCGGCGCGGGAGGAGAGACGGGCGGGTATTTGGCCGCGCAATCCGTTGCCGCAGCTTGTTTGGACGAACGGCTCGCCGGCGCCCGGCTGTCGGACATGCTGGTAGAGGCGAACACGCGGCTTCGCGCGGAGATGCGGGATGCCGGCGTCCCGGCGGATGTGCCGGAAGCGCTGTGGAGCGCCTGCGCGGTGCTCGTGCGCGTCGGCTCCAAGTGGATCGACTACGCGCAGCTCGGCGACTGCATGCTGGCGGCGTACTACGACGACGGCACGATCCGCATCGTGACGCATGATCAATTGGCGCATGTAGACGACCGCACGAAGGCCGTATGGCTGGAAGGGATCAACGCCGGTCTGGCGTCGTCCGCCGAATTGTGGACGCATGTGCGGCCTCAAATCGCCGCCGGCCGGGCGCTGGCGAACCGTCCCGCCGGATACGGCGTACTGAATGGAGATCCCGATTGCGCGGATTACGTGGAGTACGGCCGCATCGCGGCCGCGAACGTCGTATCGCTCCTGCTGTTCTCGGACGGGCTGTACATGCCGAAGCCGCCCGGCGAATCCGACAAGGACAGCGCGGCCGACATCGCCTCGCTCGTCCGTGAAGCGGGGCTTGACCGTTATCTCGCTCAGTTGACGGATCTGGAGAACACCGATCCCGAATGCACCATCTATCCGCGCATGAAGAAGTCCGACGACAAGACGGCGATCTGGATCCAGCTCGCTCCCTAGCGGCCCAGGCTCAACCGGCGCGTCATGCAGGTTGAGGCGTACGGTGCCCGAAGCAGGATAACGGCACAGCAGCGGCGCGTCAGCAAGCAGCGCATAACGCGAAGAGCGCTGGCGCGCCTAGTATTCTCGGCTCGCCAGCGCGCTCTCGTCTGCCCGTTAGAACCCGTGCTCGGCGGCATAGCGCCCCCAATGGGGACGGCTGCCGTCCGCATCGGCGAACCCGTATTCCTCGGACAAGCCCCAGGACGTCAGCGCCTGTCCCGACTTGGCATGCACGTTCGGATCGGCCGCGAGCGCTGCCGCCGCTTGTCCGACGAACGCCGGCGTCTCGGACTGCAGGAAATGCACGTCCCGCGCCGCGCCATCGCGCCAGTTCTCCTCGGTCACGCCGAAATGATCCAGCATCGCTTCGGAACGAAGGAAGCCCGGCGTCAGCGCCAGCGCCGTCACCCGATGAGGCGCCAGATCCGCCGCCATCGCCCGGGCGAGATGAATGACGGCTATTTTCGCCAAGCTGTAATACAGATTCCCGCGGTACCGATAGTCGCAGCCGTCCGTAATCTCGATAATGAGCCCGGAACGGCGGGCGATCATGAGGGGAGCGGCATAATAGCTGGCCATCATATGCGTATGCACGCCTCGCTGCTGAATGAGCAGGCCGTTATGGAGCGAGTGCTCCCAGAAGGGCTCGCCCCATGCGGTAAGCGGGTCGCCGCCCCAGATATCGTTGATCAATAGATCCAGCCGGCCGTCCTGCTCTTCCTCGACTTGCCCGAACAGCGCGCGGCCGTCCGCTTCCACGGTATAGTCGGTCCGCACGGCAATGCCGAGACCTCCGGCTTCCGTTACGAGCGCTGCCGTTTCCTCGATCGTTTCGCGTCTTCCCATATCCGACAAGCCGAGCTTCGAGCTCCTTCCGGTCACGTATACCGTCGCTCCGGCTTTGCCGAGCTGCACCGCGATGCCGCGCCCCGCCCCGCGCGTTGCGCCGGCGACGACGGCTATTTTCCCTGCCAAGGGTCTCTTCGTCATTGTAAAGCCTCCTCGAATTTGCCGCAGCATGTTGATTTCCTCAAGATCAGCATCCAGCGTACCCCAAGTTGACTGACAACCGCTGTCATCAAGAAAATGATCGCCCTACGCTTACGAACGCCAATTTCCCATAGCCTTATCCCCGGGCAAGCCGCTATAATAAACAAATCATTTCAATAACGGGGGAATTCGTATCATGTGGATCATTTACCTGCTGCTCGCGATCGCGGGGTTTCAAGGATTGTCTATGCTGGTCTCGCGGAACAGGCTGGCGCGCTTCGACGCTTCCATTATAGACACCGTGCAGGGCTGGGAGAACGACACGCTGACCGGTATCGCCAAATTCCTGGGCAAGGTCGGTTCGTCGTCCGTCGTCATTCCGGCGGTGCTCCTCCTTGCCGCCTTTCTGTTTCTGGTGCTGAAGCACCGCAAGGAGCTCGTGCTGCTCTTGGGCGGCATGCTCGGCTCGACGCTGCTGAACCACTTGCTTAAGCCGATCTACCGGCGCGCGCGTCCGGATATCCACCGGATCGTGGAGGAGCAGGGGTACAGCTATCCGAGCGGCCATTCCATGGCGGCGTTCACGTTTTATTTTCTCGTCACCTATCTGCTTTGGCGGCATTTGCCTAGCCGGGGGTGGCGGGTGGCGCTGCTGATCTTCAGCGGGGCGATGATCGTGAGCATCGGTCTAAGCCGCGTCTATCTCGGCGTTCATTATCCGTCCGACATTCTCGCCGGCTACTGGGTCAGCGCCTGCTGGGTCGCCTTGTCCGTCCGGTTGTTCCGGCAGTGGGCGCATGCGCGGAGATAGCGACCAAAGCACCAGTGCTGGCACTATTTAATCATTGTAAAAATACGGATAATTGGATAGGATTATGAAGTCTATGACTAGTTATACCTTATGAAACGAGAGAGAGGTTTACCATGAAACGTTGGATCGGATTGGCCTTGACACTAATGGCCGTATTCGCGGCGTTCGCGGGAACGGCTTCCGCGGCGAACGCAAGCACGGACATCAAAGTAAAATTGAACGGAGAATGGGTGATTTTCCCGGCTCCTCCCGTACTGCAGAACGGCAAAACCTTCGTTGAATTCCGTACGCTCTTTACGAAGCTGGGTTATTCCATCGACTATAACGCAGCAACGAAGACGATCAAGGCGAAGTCTGCCGCGCGCAGCATTCAAATGACGCCGACGGGCACGAGCGCGCTGGTAGACGGCGTCAAGGTGCCGGTGAACGGCGAGATGAAGCTGCTGAAAGGCCGCACGATGGTCGGCGTACGCTTCATCGCGACGCTATCCGATAAGGACGTGGCTTGGGACGGCGCCAAGAAGATCGTCGCCATCACGGACAAAGGCCCGACGGCCGCGCAGGAAGCGGAAGTATTCGCGGTGCTGAACAAGCTGACGGCTGCAGAGGACAAGCAGGATGCCGACGCATTCCTCGCGCTGTTCCATTCCGCCTCCCCGATCAAGGACGAGATGGATGCGTACATTCGCAGCGAATTCGCAAAGACGCACAGCCGGACTGTCTACACGGACATGACGCTGGACTCGTATTCGGCGACGGAAGCGATCGTGTACACGGTGGAACAGTCTACCAAAGTGAGCGGCGCGAGCTTCTATCCGAACGTCGAGAACGAGATGGAATACACACTTCATAAGGATACGAACGGCCAATGGGCCATATACGACGTGTACGTCGATTACTCGACGGTGCTGGACGAAGACGGCCTATGGGCACAGGAAGTGCAAACTTCCGATGCCGACCGCGCAGCGCTGACCGGTATGGTGGATGCCTACGTGAAGTCCGTCAACGCGAAGGATATCGCCGCTTATAAGGCCATACTCGATCCGTCGGATGAAGAGGCTTACGGCGACGATACGGCTTCCATGGAAGAATCGTTCACCGACCCGGATTATACGATCAGTGTCGCGCTTGTCCGCAGCGCCGTGGTCGAGCTGGACGAAGACACCGCGATCGTGCTTGCGTCCTTCCGCTATGACTTGACCAGCGCGGACGAAGAACCGCTTTCCTTCAAATCCGTGACACAGTTCGATTTGGTCAAAAAAGACGGCAAGTGGCTCGTCACGCCGGGCTCGAGCGACAACGAATTGATCGGCGAGCAAATCGAGCAGTAACACGTAAGCAGAACAAACGAGCGGCAGCAAGTCTGGAACGGAAACCGTTTCTTTTCCAACGCTTTGTCAGCCCCGTTTCGTCCTTCACGGACGAAGCGGGGTTTTGTTTTTCCGCGGTTTCCGCTGCGGATTGCGTGGCTTCCGCTGCCGATTCCGGTATTCCCGAGGCGTCCGGCTGCCGGTCTGCTAATTTCTGCTGGCAGGCGCTTTTTCATATGAGGTTCATAATAGCCTGCTAGACTAGGGTTCGTGACAGGGAATCCAAGGATAGGCAGGGAGGCGAAAGCATGGAACCGTGGACCGAGTTCGAAGAAAACGTAAAGCCGCATCTCAAGCATGTGCAGGCCTACTGCGCGTATTTGACGTCATCGAAATGGGAGGCGGAGGATCTGCTGCAGGAGGCGCTTCTTCGGGCGTTTAAGTATTACCGGGATACGGGGAAGCTGCTCCACCCGCGTTCGTTGCTCTATAAGATCGCCCGCAATTTGCAGATCGACGCGCACCGCAAACGGCGGGGCGTGACCGTCGCGCTCGAAGAAGCGCTGCTGCAGCCGCATTATGATCCGGATTACGTGTCCGTACGGGGCATGCTGGAGTGGCTGGCGGAGCATTTGTCCGAACGGGAGACGGAGATGCTGCTGCTGGCGGAGGTCTTCGATTATACGTATCAGGATATCGCCGACGTGCTGCATTGCTCGGTGCCCGCCGTCAAAATGGTGCTGCACCGTTCGAAGAACGCGCTGCGCAAGCGCGGCCGCCCGCAGGACAATAACGGCGGAGCGCCTCGGGGCAAGATGACTAGGCGCGTCAGTGCCCCTGCCCCCTATGCGATCGAGCGCTGGACGACGGCGCTGATGACCGGCGAGCGCTAGGCATACGCAAAAACCTTCCATTCCACGTTGAGTCCGGGCCGAGTCCCGTTCTTCTGTGGTCATGAAGGTTTTTTTGTTGTTCGCATCAAGAAACCATGATTTTATTAGGGCATTCGACACTAACGAATATAGGCCTTTATTCCTATTTTATAGATTGAAAATCAATACCATAGGACAGTAGCCGCGGAGACATGGTATTGTAGTAACAATACACAGGATTTACCTTGGGAAATTTGAACAAGTCTTATTCCGCCGGAGGCACAATGCGACAATATTTGGGGAAAATCACGAAAAACGATATGGTCAACGCCTTTGGCGTCACCGTTCTCCCGGCCGGCATCCTGCTTCGCGAAGAGCATCTCGCGCTGCTGGAGAGACACGGCATCGAGCATGTAACGGTCAACTTGGATCACGTCAGACCAGCGTCCGGCGCAGCGGAACCGCCGCACGAGGCGTTAGGGAAAATGCGGGAGCAGGCGAAATCGCTGTATGCCTCCATTGAAGAAACCGGACAAGTGCCGCTCACGGAGCTTGAGGCGGAGATCGTGCCGGTGGTCAAGGTCGCCTCCGGCCATCCGAACATTTTCGAGCTGTTCGAAGCAGTGAAGGCGCATGGCGACTATACCTATGAGCATAACATCGGCGTCGGCGTGCTTTCCACGATGATCGGCAGGTGGCTGGGATTCGGCGAAGACGAATTGACAGCGCTTACGATCGCCGCTACGCTGCACGACGTCGGCAAAGTGAAGATTCCGCAGGAGATCCTGAATAAGCCGAGCGCGCTGACGGCAGAAGAATACGAACTCATGAAGAAACACGCGATTTACGGCTACGAGATTCTGAGGAAAACCGAGGGCGTCAGCTACCGAACGGCGCTCGTGGCGCTGCAGCATCACGAACGGGAGGACGGCAGCGGCTATCCGCTCGGTTTGACCTCGGACAAGATTGACCTGTTCAGCAAGATCGTGGCGGTGGCGGATATTTTCCACGCCATGTCCTCCGACCGGCCGTACCATAAGGCGCTGCCGTTCCATGAGGTCGTCCGCCAGCTGCGCGAGGGCTTCTTCGGCCAATTGGACCCCGCCATCGTCATGCTGTTCCTGGATAACATCACGTCCAAATTAGTGGGGCAGCAGGTGCTGCTGACCGATGGCCGGATCGGCGAGATCGTCTTCATCAACCCGCAGAGCGGCGAAGCGCAGCTCGTCAGATCCGGCGAGGAATTCATCGATCTGACGAGCCACCGGAAGCTCAAGATTCTGCGGATTATAGGATTCTAATCCAGCGGATCGCGCTGAACGCTTCCTATTTGTGCCAGACTCTTCTAGAATAGTCTATGGGTATGCAAGCCCGCGGAGAGACGAATCTAGTTGAACATGGAGGGATTGCGGTGCAATATCGTAAACTTGGCGGCAGCGGACTGAAGGTTAGCGAGATCAGTCTGGGCAGCTGGCTGACCTACGGCGGATACGTGGAGAAGCAGAACGCGGTACAGGCGATCGAGCAGGCTTATGATCTCGGCATTAATTTCTTCGATACGGCAAACGTGTACGAGCGGGGCGCGGCGGAGACGCTGCTCGGCGAGACGCTGAAATCGTACAAGCGCGATTCCTACGTGCTCGCGACGAAAGCATTCTGGCCGATGGGCGACGGTCCGAATGATCGGGGGCTATCCCGTAAGCACGTTATCGAGCAGTGCAACGCAAGCCTGAAGCGCCTAGGCGCGGATTACGTGGATATTTTCTACTGCCACCGCTACGATTCGGAGACGCCGCTTACGGAGACGCTTCGCGCCATCGACGATTTGATTCGTTCGGGCAAGGTGCTGTACGCGGGCGTGAGCGAATGGACGGCTTCCCAGATGGCGGACGCCCTGTCAACCGCGGATCGGTACCTGCTGGACCGAATCGTCGTCAGCCAGCCGATCTATAATATGTTCGAACGTTACATCGAGAAGGAAGTCATTCCGTACGGCGAGAAGAACGGCATCGGGCAAGTCGTGTTTTCTCCCCTGGCGCAGGGCTTGCTGACAGGCAAATATACGGCGCTTGCCGATATTCCGTCGGACAGCCGCGCGGGCAAGCTCGAAGGCATGCGCAGCGGCATTACCGAAGAGAAGCTGGCGAAAGTGCGGGCATTGTCCGGCATCGCCGGGGAGCTCGAAATTTCGACAGGCCAGCTGGCATTGGCGTGGATCCTCCGCCAAAGCAACGTCGCGAGCGCGCTCGTCGGCGCAAGCCGTCCGGAGCAGGTCATCGAGAACGCGAAGGCGTCCGGCATCGAGCTGAGCGCAGACGTGCTGGCAAGCATAGAAGCGATATTGAAATAAGAACTGTCCTGCCGGATGTATTCGCATTGGCCGAATCGTCAGCGCAGGATCGGTAGATTACAAGCTGCGCACGGTAGTTCGCGGCGCATACCAGAATAACAAGAAGCCTCCCCTTATCGAATAATGGGGAGGCTTCTTGTTATGAGACGGTGTTAGCTAGTGAATAACCGGTTATTCGGAACCACCTGCTTGGTCTGGGAAGCGCTGGACCATGACAGCTGGGCATGCGCGTTGCCGCCGTTCTCGATGTATTCCATGACGAGGTCGTACTTCACGCCGCCGGTCAATGTGATCGTGGCGCTGAGTTCGCCGTTCATGTTCACCCAGTTGTTGATCAATTGTTGTCCGTTCACCCAGAGGCGAACGCCGTCGTCCGTATTCGTGTAGAAGGTATAGGTTTCCGTATATTGCGGCTGTACTTTGCCCGTATATCTGGCCGTGAACCATTCGCCCGGCACGTCGGGGGTTGGCCGTCCGCCGCCCCAATCGAAGTCGATCGTAGGCGCGATTTCCGTCAGGGCCAAAGTACCGAAGTTGCCGGAGTAATATTGGGCAGTCACGCCATTGGACGGCGTGGAAGCCGCGTTCGTCGTCACGCTGAGCGAATTGCTGGCAGCGGACAGGTTGCCGGCTGCATCCTTCGCTTTGACGGTGAACGTGTATGCAGTGCTTGCGGACAAACCGGCGGCCGTGAACGTCGTCGCGCCGGTCGTAGATCCGGCCAAGGTCGAGCCGTTATAGATGTTGTAGCCCGTTACGCCGACATTGTCGGTCGATGCCGTCCAAGAGAGGTTCGCGCTCGTATCCGTCTTGGATGGGGACGTCAGGCTGGACGGGGCGGTCGGAGCCGTCGTATCCGTGCTGCCGTTCGTCGTTACGCTGAGCGGGCTGCTCGCCGCCGAAGCGTTGCCGGCCGCGTCTTTCGCTTTGACGGTGAAGCTGTAGGCGGTGTTCGCCGCAAGGCTGTTCACCGTGAACGTCGTCGCGCCCGTCGTCGAACCGGCGAGCGTTCCTCCGACATAGACATCGTAGCCCGTTACGCCGACGTTGTCGGTCGATGCCGTCCAAGACAGACTGACGCTTGTCGAAGTCTTCGATGGCGAAGTCAATGCGGTCGGTGCCGACGGGGCCGTCGTGTCGCCGCCGCTGCCGCCGGCCAGGTTCACGTCGCAATGCTTGTACTGCCCTGCAGCCGGGTCGGAGCCGAAGGTGTTATTCGAGCACATGACGGAAGTCGTGAACATGCCGTAGATGTAGCTGCCCGTCACGCCGTAACGCACCTGCTTCGTGCCCGTGAACGAGCACAGATTGTTCTCGCCGGCGCAATTGGTCCAGTTCGCGGCCGGATCGGTCGTGACGGACAAGCTGTTGCTCGCCGCCGACAAGTTGTTCGAAGCATCCTTCGCTTTGACCGTGTACGTGAACGTCGTGCTCGCCGACAAGCCGGTCAGCGTGATGGAAGTGGCGTTCGCGCCCGTCGTCGTTCCTGCCAGCGAAGCTCCGTTATAGATGTTGTAGCCGGTTACGCCCACGTTGTCCGTCGATGCCGACCAGGACAAGCTGACGCTCGTGTCCGTCTTGGCCGGAGACGTTAAATTCGATGGCGCCGTCGGCGCCTGCGTATCGCCGGCGGCCGTCGTGACGTTCAGCGTATTGCTCGCCGCCGACACGTTGCCGGAAGCATCCTTCGCTTTGACCGTGAAGCTGTACGCCGTGCTTGGCGTCAATCCCGTCACGCCGTACGTCGTCGCGCCGGCGCCGCTCGTCGAGCCGATCAATACGCCGGCTTTGTAGACGTCGTAGCCGATGACGCCGACGTTATCCGTGGACGCCGTCCAGGACAGATCGACCGTCACGTTCGACTTGGTCGGAGCGGACAAGCCTGTCGGAGCCGAAGGCGCCGTCGTGTCGGGCGGTCCGGTAAATACCGTGATCGACTGTTCCTTGACGCTCGCTCGTCCGCCGTTATCCCACACGCCCAGAATGACCTTGTACGTGCCTGCCTTCTGATACGTATAGGTCGGGCTTGCGGCAGTAACCGGAAGTCCTTCGCCCAGATCCCACAAGTTCTCGACGATCGTGCCGTTGTCCGTCGACGTGTTCGTGAACGTCACCGGCTGGCCCAGTTGTACCGTGAGCGGAGCCGTGAAGTTCGCAACGGGCTTGGCATCGTTGAACCCGCGGCTCGTAAGCTGGGTGTTCGTTCCGTTGCCGCTGACCGTATTGCCGCTCCACTCCAGATCCGCCGCGGAGGAAGGGTATTGGTCGATCGAAGGCCCGCCGTTGCCCGTGATCGTATTATTGATGAAGCTCAGGCGATCCGTGCCGGACGCGGTCGTGATCTCGATCGCTTTGCGGCCGTTATTGGTGATCTGGTTGCTGTCGAAGACGATATTCTTCGTATCGCCATGAATCCGAACCGCGTTGCCGTCGTATCCGGGGTATGCGGCGGCCGGATTGCCGGCTGCGCCGTCTTTGATCGTGTTCTTGTAGAAATACTGGTATTGTTCCGTGAAGCCGGTACCCGCTCCCTGGAGCTGCATGCCCCACATGACGATGTTCTTCACCGTGTTATAGTTCCACAGCTGATAACCCGTTCCCGGCGATTGCTGCATGCCGACTTGCTGGCCGCCGTCGACCACGTTGCCCGAAGTTACGCCGTGGTCGACCATGACTTCAAGACCCATGTTGCCGACGGAACCGTCGTTGGCTTTGACGGTGTTGTTGCGTACCGCGATATATTTGGAACGCACCGCGCTGATCCAATGGTCGACGTTGTTATTCTCGATGATCGAATAGTCGGCATTGGTGTGCAGCTCGATGCCAAGGCCTTCCTCATGTAAACCAGTACCGGTAATCGTATTGCCGCGGACGATCGCGTACGGGCTGTCGTCGTTGACGAATATCCCGCCGCGGCCGGTATTGGCGATCGTATTGTTCTCGATCAGGGCATGGCTGGAGCCCCAGCCCGTGCGGATCCCTCCGCCCCAGTCGGAGTTGACGCCCGTGTTCGTTACGATATTGTCGGAAATCTCGATGTTCGTGGAGCCGATTGCGTATAGCGCGAACGGGCCGAACCCGGCGGATGCCGCCAAATCTTTAACCCGCAGATGGCGCATCTTGTTGCCGTCGCCGGACTCCGAAGTAATGGCGGACAAGAGCACCGAGCTGCTGTTGCCGTCGAGCGTCATATCCGATACTTCCGAATTGGATACGTTATGAAGATAGAAGAACATCGTGGAGCCCGATCCGGAAGTCATTCTGAGGGTCGTCAAGTCGCGGCCCGCTCCGGAGATCTTGACGCCGGTCTTGCCGTTCACGTTCGCCGACAAATAGTAAGTTCCCGCCGGAATTACGACCGTGTCGCCTGCCGCAGCCGAGTTCACGGCGTTCTGGATCGCGGTTAAGTCATCCGCCGCGTCGCTGCCGTTCGCGCCGAAAGCGGTTACATTAATCGACGCGGCATGCACGGTCGCAGCCGGAATGACCGGAAGCATAACGGACATCGCGCATAACACGCTGAAAGCTTGTTTTTTCCATTTTCCACGTTTTCCGTTCTTGTTGGTCGTCATGAATCTCCATCCTTCATTTTGATTTTTTCCGAGTCCTCGTGCTCGTTCAGGAATGCAGCGGGAATTCTATCCATTTCTGTGTTTCAAACTGTCCAATCGCCTCCTTCTCGTTCATCGTGTCATAATCTCCGATCCAGCGTAAACTGCTACAATTGCGAAAAACGCTATATTTCGTTGCTATAAATCGCTATTATTGCCTGCTTTATCGACGTTGTCCCACAGATTCCGCCTAGTAATTCCAAGAATATCCTGCTCCGGTTGGTCCGCGCGGACGGAGTGAATTCATAGGAGCAATCCGACGCCGCCCTAGCCGGCGAGTCCGGCTTGGCACCGAATAAAGAGAAAACGGGATGGAGCAGCACGCTTGCTGTCCATCCCGTTCGGTTAGTTATGCACGCTGCAATCTGTCTCGTTCCGCGCGCTTAGGCGCGTGCGCCTGTGCGCTTGAACAGAAGCAGATAAAGGAAAAATGGCGCGCCGATCGCCGCCGTGAATACCCCTGCCGGAATGTCGCTGGGCAGGAATGCCGTCCGCCCGGCCAGATCTGCGAGCAGCAGCAGCAGCGCGCCGATGAATGCCGATGCCGGAATGAGGCGGCCGTACTTCGGTCCAATGATGCGGCGCGCGATGTGGGGCGCCATCAGGCCGATGAAGCCGATGCCGCCGGCCATGCCGATCGCCGCGCCGGTCAGACCGACGCTGAGCAAGAGCAGGAGCAGCCGCATGCGCTGCACGCGCGTGCCGATGCCGACCGCAAGCTCGTCGCCGAGCTCGAGCGCATTCAGGAAGCGCGAGAGGTAGATCGCGGCGAACAGCAGAACCGCGGCCCAGGGCAGCAGCGCCCATACGTGCATCCAAGCCGTTCCGTAGAGCGTACCGGTCATCCAGCCGAGCGCTTGCCCCGCCATATAAGGCGGTCCGATCTTCAGCGCGAAGGTCGTCAGCGCGCCCATGGCCGTTGCCAGCGAGATGCCGATGAGGACGAAGCGCAGCGGCGAGATGCCTTTCCGCCAGGCCGCAGCATAGTTGATCGCGGCCGTAATGAAGGCGCCGAGAATGGCGAACAGCGGAACCCACTGGATGCTGAGATGTCCGGCGGAGAACGTCAGGAACAGCACGGACGCGACGGTAGCGCCGCCCGATATGCCGACAAGGTCGGGCGAGGTAAGCGGATTGCGGACGAGCCCTTGCAAGATCGCGCCGGCGGCGGCGAGCGATGCGCCGACAAGCACCGCCATCAGAATGCGCGGCAGCCGCAATTTCACGATAATGAGCGACGACTGCTCATCGCCGAAACCGAGCAGCGTTTGGGCGACTTTGCCGATGGGGATGTACGTGCTGCCGATCGCGACGCAGGCAATGACGACGGCCGCCGTCAGGATGAACAGCAGCATGAGAATGGATGTGAATTTAAGATTGCGCATAGCTTTTCCTCCGTGCGACATAGATGAAGAACGGCACGCCGATGAGCGCCGTCGCGACGCCTACCGGCAGCTCTTCAGGCCGTAATATGAACCTGCTGACCGTGTCGGCCGCGAGCAGCAGCGTTGCGCCCAGCACGATCGAATACGGAACGATCCAGCGATAGTCGTGCCCGACGAGGAAACGGCTGACATGCGGAATGATGACGCCGACGAAAGCGATCGGCCCGGCAATGGCGACCGACGAGCCCGCAAGCAGTACGACGAGCGCCGCGAGCACGGTACGGACGAGTCCGATCTTAAGACCGAGGCCGCGCGCCGTCTCATCGCCCATGCTGAGCACGTTCACGGATTTGGTCATCAGCAGCGCGCCGATGAGCCCGACTGCCGTATAAGGCAGCACGGCCGTCAAGTGATGAAGCTCGCGTCCGGAGACCGAGCCGACGATCCACAGCAGGATGTCGTCCAGCATCTTATTCTGCTTGAGCAGAATGCCCGACGTCCAAGCGGAGGCGAATGCCGCGACGGCCGAACCGGCGAGCGTGACGCGAATCGGCGTCTCTCCTTGGTTCCTTCCTGCCGCGCCTAGGGAGAAGACGGCCGCTGCCGTGACGGCGGCGCCGCCGAAGGCGATCAGGATGAGTTCCGAGCTGGAGAAGGCGTTGCTTCCCGCGATGGCCAGCGCGATGACGACCGCCAGCGCGGCGCCGGAATTAATGCCCATGACGGAGGGCGAGGCGAGCGGGTTGCGCGTCATCGCCTGCATGAGCGCGCCGGCGACCGCCAGGCTGGCGCCAACCACCGCGGCGATAGCCATTCGCGGCACGTGGACGTTCCGGATAATGAGGTCCGTATTGGAGCCGTCGAACCGGGTATAGGCACCATACACCTGAGAGGGCGTGAACGTATGACTGCCGCCGAGCAGCAGGCTGGCCGACCCGGCGGCAAGCAGGATGAGGATGCCAAGAAGGAGAAAACCGGTCCGTTGGCCGTTGCTGTTAAAATAAGAATTCATTGCGTATGCGCTCCTGCCTATGAAAAGTTCGACTCCCGATAATAGAACGTTCTTTAATATTAGGCAAAGATGAAATAAGCGTCAATGATTATGAGAATCATTTTCAAAAACCTTGACAGTCTTTAACAAGATGTACTATGATACCTGAGTCGTTAATAATGAGAATGGTTATCACTGCGAGGCGGCGTTCGTCTCGGGCTGTGCAACTACGAAATGGGAAAAGGATGGGGAAGCATTGAAAAGCATGAAAAAAGGATGGCTCGGCTTGATCGTGCTGATGGTCGCGTTCGCCGTCGTGGCAGCGGGCTGCGGTTCGAAGACCAATAACACGGAGAACAGCCCGTCGAATACGAATACGGGCAAGGCAAATAGCGATACGGGTACGGCAAATGGCGATACGGGCAACGCGAAAGCGGATGATGTGCGCGAAATCAAGCATGCGATGGGCACGACGAAGCTGACGGGCACGCCGAAGCGCGTCGTCATTCTGACCAACGAAGGCACGGAGGCGCTGCTGGCGCTCGGCGTGAAGCCGGTCGGCGCGGCCGAATCGTTCGAAGGCGATCCATGGTATCCGCACATCAAGGATCAGATGGAAGGGGTCCAAGACGTAGGCGGCGAATCGCAGCCCAACATCGAATTGATCGCCAGCCTCAAGCCCGACCTGATTATCGGCAACAAAATGCGCCAAGAGAAAGTATATGACCAGCTGAACGCGATCGCGCCGACGGTCATGGCCGAGACGCTTCGCGGCGAATGGCAGGCGAACTTCAAGCTGTATGCGGAAGCGCTGAACAAGAAGGCGGAAGGCGATCAGCTGCTTGCCGACTTCGACAAGAAAATCGCGGATGCCAAAGCAACGCTGGGCGACAAGCTGCAGCAGAAGGTATCGATCGTTCGCTTCATGCCGGATAAGACGCGTATCTATTACAACGAGACGTTCTCGGGCATGGTGCTCGACAAGCTTGGATTCGCAAGACCTGCCGCCCAATCGAAGGACGGTTTCGCGGATGACGTGAACAAGGACCGTATTCCGGACATGGACGGCGACATCCTGTTCTACTTCATGTACAACCCGGACGGCTCCGACGCGACGCAGAAAGTAGCGGATGAATGGATGAACGATCCGCTTTGGAAGAACCTGTCCGTCGCGAAGAAAAACAACGTGCACATGGTCGACGATGCGATCTGGAATACGTCGGGCGGCATCATCTCGGCGAACAAAATGGTAGACGAGCTGTTGACGTACTTCAAATAAAGGGCCAAACATAAAGACTGCTTCCGCGGAGGGTGACTGCTGCGGAGGCAGTCTTTTTTGCATGTGCGCTTCAATCCGAAATGCTGAATGCTGAATGCGGATTAAAGTATGACATACGACATACGACACATGACATACGGTACGGAGATGCGAACCCGCGATTGTTGCTCGCGAATCTATCCTACCTGCGGCCGATAAACGATAGGATCGGCCGCAGCGTCTGAGCCGGGACCTGGTCCAGCAGATCGCCTTCCCGGAGCAGCCGTTCTTCGATATTGAGCAGATGGTAGTCGGTAATCGCCGCGCCGCGCCGAACCTCGTTCCAATGGAGCGGCGTGGAGACGCTCGCGCCTGCGCGAGCTCTGGGGGAATAGGGAGCGATGATCGTCTTGCCTTGGTAATGCTGCAAATAATCCACGTAGATGAGATCGCCGCGGTTCTTCTTGAGCCGCTCGATCGTGAACAGCTTCGGATGCTTGTCCGCCAAGTAGGTGCCGACGAATTCCCCGATTCTTCGGAGCTCGTCGAAGGTGAGATCCTTCACGAGCGGAACGATAATCTGGACGCCCGTGGCGCCAGAAGTTTTGGGCGTGGAAGCGATGCCGAGCGAACGCAGGAGATCGCCCGTCAATAATGCCGCCTCCATGATGCGCGGCTCATCCTCGAGCGAAGGATCGAGATCGATGACCCATTCCGTCGGATAGGCCGGGTCGCTGATGCGGTCGAAGGAAGCGTGATATTCCAGGCATGCCAAATTACCGAGCCACAGCAGCACCGGCAGCGAGGACAATTTGACGTAATCGATGCTTTCGCTGCTGACGGTTTCGACGAAGTCCGGCGCAGGGGTCGGACAGTTTTTCTGGTAAAAGGATTTGCCGTTCACGCCGTCCGGGTAACGAATCGTCGTCAGCAGCCGATCCTGGCAATGCTTCAGCAGCCATGGCGACAGCGCCGCAAGCCGTTGAAGGAAAATGGCTTTCGTAATGCCCATCTCGGGAAAGAGCAGCTTCTCGGGATTGCTGACCGTCAGCTCCTGCCCCTCGACGACGATCGTACCCTTCACGGAGCGGCTCATGATAAGGGCTCCTTCGGCAGAAACGTCACGAGCTTCGGATGGCGCAGCTGGCCCGCGGAGGTCAGCTCGAGTCCGGTTACCCGGCAGCGGAACGGCAGTGACAGCCATTGCACTTCCTCGTTCTTCAGATCCTCCGGCATCGCTGGAAACGGGCAGGACACGACGGCAAGATGGGCATGCTGCGGACGGAAGGTGGAGGCAAGCACGCCGCGAAGCGCATCATTCAGTCCGAGCGAGACGCTCCCCAGATACTCGCCCTCGAGCTCCATGACGAGGCTCGCTATGAGGCCGTTTCGCCATTTGAGACCGACGATGTCGACGTCAAGCACGAGCGCGATCTTCTTCTTCAGCCAGTCGCGATGCTTCTTGCCTTCGCGATAGGGGCTCGACAGCCGCTTGCTGACGACGCCTTCCCAGCGGTTCGTCTCCACCCAGGTCCATAATGCCTCGCCGTCGCGAAATAAATCCGTCACGAACACGCGCGGATCGTCGGTCCCGACCAGCGCGGTCAGACGCCGGTGCCGCTCCTCGTAGGGAAGATGGCGCAGGTCGCCGCTCTCATCGGACAGCAGATCGAATAGGACATAGACGAGCGCGCCGAACGATTGGTGCACGGACGCACTCGCCGGAACTCCGGAGCCGGTGCCGGACAAGTCCGACCCGGGGCGTTGCTCGGCGGGGATTGCCGGTAACGCGGCCTGCGCGCCGGCTGCGGCCGGAGGGAGCGGCTGCCGTGCCAGCCCCCGCGATCGTTCGCGCTTCAGCACCTGCTGAAAGTTCGGCCGTATGCCGTCCCACCATACGAACTCGCCGTCGAGCAGGCAGGGTCCCCAAGCTCTTTTTGATTCCAGCACCGCGGTCATTTCCGGATAAATGGCGTTCTTCAAATACAGCTTTCGCGAGAACAGTTCTACCTGCCCGCAGCCGTTCAGCCGGGCGAGAATGCGAATCCCGTCCCATTTCAGCTGAAAGCCCCATTCGCTGCCGGTCGGGAGCTCCGCGTCGAAGAGGGGCGCCATCGGTTCGGACGGCAGCGCGGGCAACTCTTGTTCGGCTGCCGAGTCGAGAGGCGGAGACAGATCATCAGGGATGTGCTGCGGCGATGTATGCTCCATCTACGACACCGTATCTTCCTTCGTTTTGCGCGGAGCCCGCGGTTTCTTCACCTTGGCGACGACTTCGCTGCCGCCGGCCGCATCGGCTGGCGCTTGAGCGGCCGCGTCGGATGAAGCCGGAACGCCCGAGGCGCTCTTGTCCAAGCTTCCCGGCGCATTCGGCGGAAGTTTTACCGCTTCGAGACTCGCCTGCAGGGCGGCCATCAGATCGAGCACGTTCGTCTTCTGCGCTTCCGGCGCGACGGAGACTTCTTCGCCCGAGATTTTATGCTGAATGAGGTCCATCAGCCGCGCGCGGTAGTCATCCGTATATTTGGCCGGCTCGAAAGGCGTGGACAGCTGTTCGATCAGCATGCGCGCCATCATCAATTCCTTCTCGTTCACGTTAACGGCATCCGGCAGGCCGGGCACTTGATTGACCGAACGGATCTCGTCCGGATAGAAAATCGTCTCCATGGCGAGACAATCATCGATGATGCGAATGGCTGCCAGCGAGCTCTTGGAGCGGATGGATACTTTGGCGATGCCGATCCGGCCCGATTGGCGCATCGCCTCGAGCAGCAAATTATACGCGTTGCCGCCTGCTTGATCCGGCGAGAGGTAATACGTTTTCTGAAAATAGATGGGGTCGATTTCCTCGAGCGCGACGAAATCCAAGATATTGATCGTCTTCGTGACCTCGCCGGACAGCTGCTCCAGCTCGTCTTTCTCGAACAGCACATAGCGGCCCTTCTCGTATTCGTACCCTTTGACGATATCGTCCCATTCCACCTCGACCTCGCAGGTCGGGCATTTGCGGATATACGAGACGTTGCTGCCGCATGTGCGGTGAATCAGCTTCATGGAGATGTCCTTGTCCTCCGTGGCGGAAAACATTTTGACGGGCACATGCACGAGACCGAAGCTGATGGCGCCTTTCCAAACCGTATGCATACCGAGATCCTCCTCTTTGATTGGCGATTCTTTACAGTGGCTTGTTTTGCATGATTTTGGGTTGTTTGCAACTGCTTTGCTTTGTCCTCGCTAGTTCGTTTACCTCATCTTGCCTGAAGATTCCTGTATCTTCAGTCTTCCCCCGAATGCATGAGCCTAAGCGGTTTCGGGCATATTTTCGTTAGCACAACCATCAATCATCGAGAAGGAGGCGGATTCCTGATGACCGAAGCAGGAAATTCCCCGACGGGGTCTAACAACGACAAGCGGCACGAAGGCCGCGACGACTACTTCATGGACATCGACCGCATGGTGAACGAGGGACTGGGCGGGGGCACGGTGACGTTGAACAATGGGCTGATCGAAGAATCCACCACGGACACGATGGCAGTTGAATCGAAGGAGTAATTATGGATACCAAACGCGCGATGGAAATATACAATTCGAAGGATACGTTTGCCGTTCACTTGGGCGAGAAGTCCGTGTGGATAGAAAACGTGGATGAAACGAACGGCATGGCGACCGTGCAGGTCGGCTCCGATCCGCTTAACACGCAGACCGTGTCATGCGACCGGTTGACGGAAGAGGGAGAAGAGTAGAAGCGAAGCGAGAAGTACAAGCGGCGGCGGAGCCTAGCTGCCTCTGCAATGCGAAGAGACACTGCTTGGCGGCAGTGTCTTTTCGTGCTGGGAGCTGCTGGACGGGCGGCGATCTGTGCTGCATAACCGCGGTGCAGCAGCTTTTGGAGTTCTGCGCGGGTGATGTGCGGGAAA
Source organism: Paenibacillus sacheonensis (assembly GCF_009909195.1). GTDB lineage: Bacteria > Bacillota > Bacilli > Paenibacillales > Paenibacillaceae > Paenibacillus_Z > Paenibacillus_Z sacheonensis. The sequence goes on along the minus strand of NZ_JAAAMU010000006.1, from coordinate 241,187 downwards.
GCTGCGGTGGAGCAGCTTTTGACGCTCCGTGCAGGTGAAATGTGCTGAAAAGCTGCAGTTTAGCAGCTTTTGAAGCTCCGTACGGGTGAAATGCACGGGAAAGCTGCGGTACAGCAGCTCTTGAAGCTCCGCGCGAGCGAAATGTGCGGGAAAGTTGCAGTACAGCAGCTTTTGAAGCTCCGCGCAGGTGAAATGCGCGGGAAAGCTGCGGTACAGCAGCTTTTGAAGTTCTGCGCGGGCGTAATGTCCGGGAAAGCTGCAGTACAGCAGCTTTTGGAACTCCGTTTCGGGTGAAATGTGCGGGAAAGGTTGCGGTGCAGCAGCTTTTGAAGCTCCGCTCGTGTGAAGTGTACGGAAAAGCTGCGGTACAGCAGCTTTTGAAGCTCCTGCGCGGGTGAAATGTGCGGGAAAGCTGCGGTACAGCAGCTTTTGAAGCTCCGTTTCGGGTAAAATGTGCGGAAAATCTGCAGTAAGGCAGCTTTTGAAGCTCTGCACGGGTAAAATGTGCGGGAAAGCTGCAGTACAGCAGCTTTTGGAACTCCGCGCGGTTGAAATGTGCGGAAAGCTGCGGTACAGCAGCTTTTGAAGCTCCGCTCGTGTGAACTGTACGGAAAAGCTGCGGTACAGCAGCTTTTGGAGTTCTGCGCGGGTGTAATGTGCGGGAAAGCTGCGGTACAGCAGTTGCGGAAAAGTTGCAGTACGGCAGCTTTTGAAGCTCTGCACGGGTAAAATATGCGGAAAAGCTGCGGTACAGCAGCTTTTGGAGCTCCGCGCGGGTGAAATGTGCGGAAAGCTGCGGTACAGCAGCTTTTGAAGCTCTGCACGGGTAAAATGTGCGGAAAAGCTGCAGTACAGCAGCTTTTGGAGCTCCGCGTGGGTGAATTGTGCTGAAAAGCTGCAATTTAGCAGCTTTTGAAGGTCGCCGAAGCTAAAACGCGCCGAAAAGCTGCAGCCTAGCAGCTTTTCAAGCAAACCTCAGCAATCAGAGCGCTCGATGCCTCTGCGCATCCATCAAAAAAGGAGCAGGGACGAATCCCTGCTCCTTTTTTGTCATGCTGCATTACGCTCCGAGCATTACGCTCCGAGCATTACGCTTCGATCATTACGCTTCGATCATTACGCTTCGAGCATTTTCCCTATCCGCGTCTGAATATTTCTAGCCATTCAGCCATACAGTTCTCCAAGAAATCCGTTATTTCAAGGACTGAATAACGGCCTCGGCATCCTTGTTCAGCACGGCTTTGGCATCCGCGGTGACCGAGCCGCTTTGGGCCTTATTATTGAGATGCTTCACGAAATCCTGGATCGCTTTGCTCGCTTGATCCCGTTTCTGGCCGTCAAGCATACGTTGCGCCTTGTCCAGCTCATTGGTCAGCTGCGAAACCAACGCCCCGCGCAGCTGCTCCGAACGTTGATAGCGGTCGATCAATTGCTGCATGGAGTGGATGCTGACCGTAACCGTGAAAGCAAATGTCTGCCGCAGCGTGCTGCCGTTCACGTCCTCGATCGTAATGACGGCCGACTTGGCGCCCGACATGCTGGCGAGATCGATATCGACGGTCGGATCCGCCGGGGAGTGAACCGCATACGTATGGCCATCGAACGCGATGGCGGCCGATTTGATCGCGCCTATGCGATCGGCCGCCTTGAAGCGAAGCAGTGCGCCGTCTTCGACCGTCGCGCCGTCCTTCAGGACCGACCCGTCCGCCGTCAGCGTGAACGCCGGATAATCCGCAAGGTTGACCGTCGTTCCGCTCGATACGTTGCCGGACGCATCCACGGCTTTGATTACGATCGCCGTGGCATCGGCAAGATCGGACCATGCGGCGCTTTGGATCCCTTTGCCTACCGTCAGAAGTTCGCCGGCCGGCTGCTCGCCCTTGACAGGCTGAAGTTTTACTTGCGTCGCGTCAATGTCGTACGGTCCATCCCAATACAGCCGAACGGCGCCGTTATCGCGAATGACCTGCACGTTCTCGACCTCGCCGGGAGCGATGCCGTCCGGCACCGTAACGGGAGGGACGTCGGGCGCCGTGAACACGGCCGGATCGCCGAACGTGAATTTATCCACGTTGAACAGGTAGCCATTCCCCTTGAACAGGAGGAACACGATGTGCTTGCCGGTCACCGGCGTCGTAACCGGAGCCGCAGTGACCGCGAATTTTTGCCAGCCGCCGGTGCCGGTCGTTTGGGCCGACGCGATGATCGGTCCGTTCATGCTGTCGATCCGGACTTCGATCGTGCCGCCGCTTGTGTCGCTGGCTGCATTGACATTCATTTGCGTCGGGCTCGTATCCCCGAAGTCGATATAGTTATACATCGCGTATGGATTGGTCGCCGCATTGATGCCGGCCAGGTACGTCTGTCCGCCGCCGTTCTCCGTGCCGAAGCCGGTGCCGCCCGTCGTGTTTTCGGCTTCCAGCTTGCCGTAGGCATCGCGCGCTTTGCCTTTCACGGTCGTGAACGTGAACCAGTCCAAGTTGCAAGGGTAGTCCGAACCGTCCGTTCCGTGGAACACAAGATACACGTCATGAATGCCCTTTGCCTGCGTATCGTCGATATTGGACATGAGATCGACCCAACTATCCCAGCCTCCGAGCGCCGGAACGCCGAGCGTTCCCACGGTCGGTCCGTTCAGGCTGTCGAGCTTCACCTCGATCGAGCCGCCTTGACCGCCGCTCGCGACATGCGCCGTTATTCCGGCTGCGCCGGTGCCAAGATCGATCCCTTTGAAGAAGGCATAGGCATTGTCATGAATGCCGTCCAGGATGCCCTTGTTCGTATTCGCGGTCAAGCCTCCGCTGCCGTCCGCATGGACGGCTTTCAAGCGGGCATAAGCATCGGTCTTGGTCGGATCCGTCGTCGTGAATTTGAACCAGTTCAAATTAAACAAGTAATCGTCGTTCGTCTTCTTGAAGACGAGATAGACATCGTGAACGCCCGTGATCGTGCTCGGTTGGCCTTGATCGTCCTTCAGGACGGCCGTCGCGTCGGAGAACGTGTTCCAGCTGCCCGTCCCTTGTACGTTCAAGGTGCCGGCCTTCGGACCGTCAAGCGAATCGAGATGGACTTCGATATTGCCGCCGCCCGTCGCGCTGGACGCTCTGGCGATCATCCCTACGGCGCCGCTGCTGCCGAAATCGACATTGGTAAAGGCGGCGAAGCCGCCGGATTGGATACCGCCCAATTGGAGCGTGCCGTCTCCGCTGCCTTCGAGGCCGAAGCCGCTGCCGACGTTGTACGTTTCCGTCTCCGTTCTTGCGTATGCATCCCGAGCCGTATCTTGCAGCGTCGAGGTTCCGGGCCGCAGGATGGTAAGCGCTTCGACGGCAGCGGCGGACGACCACGATTCATAGGTGCCGGCCAGAAGCTGTCCGCCCCAGTTGCCGTCGACGATATTGTTGGCGTTGCGATTATGCCAAGCGGCGTTGGCATTGAACGTCAGCCACTCGTTGAATTGGCCGGCGAAAGCGGCGGTCTTGTCGTCCTGTCGTTCATTGACCGCCTGCTGCAGATAAGCCAGGTTGCGAAGCAGGATCGTCTTGCCGCCTTTCAAGTCGCCGTTCGGCCCTTCGAAGCGGAGCACGCCGTTCCCGTCGACCAGATGCTGTTCCGTGAAATCGGCCGCCTTGATCGCATCGTCGAGATAGACGCCGTTGCCGGTGATCTTATACAGGCCTACGGCCGCGCCGATAAACGTGCCTTGGTTGTAATGTGTCGCATCCGGCGCAACGCCGTTCTTCACTTCGATCCGGTCGAACACTTTGCCGCTGCCGTCGGTCAACACCGTCTTGCTCCAGCGGTAGATACGCGTTGCGGCATCCAAATAATGGTCGTCTTTCGTGGCGTTATATAAGAATACGGCGGCTTCGGCGGCAGGGAAATTGATGCAGGCGTTCTTGGTCGAGTGGTCGCTGTTCATCCACCAGATGCCGCCGTTCGCGAAGCCGTCGTCCCACTGCGTATCGTACACGAAATCGAAGTAGTACTTGGCCTTGTCCAAGTAGCGCTGTTCGCCGGTTATCTTATAGGCGCGCGCGCTTGCCATCGCCCACCACATAATGTCGTCGTTAAAATGATTATTCGTCCAGTCCGGCCCGTAGCTGGCGACGGTGCCGTCGAAGACGTCGTCGATCTGCTGGCGCAGCTGCGCTTTCAGCTCGGGATCGGAAGTGCGTTCGTAGGCGTCCATGACCATTTCCCACAGTTCAGCCTCCACCCAGAAGCCTTGGTACGACGTGCCTTGATTCGAATTCGACCAGAAGAACTTGGCGGCGGAGTCCCAGAACGTCCGATTGAATGCCTTCATCGCCGTATCCGCATCCGCGGCATTGAAGGATGCCGTCACCGAATGACCGGTCGTTTCGGTCGATGCATGGGCTTGCGAAGCTCCGATACCGGACCATGAAGCGAGTGTGACGGCAGCCGCCGTCGTCCATACCCATAACTTGCCGTTCGTTTTCAGCGTCATTTATTGAACCTCCATTAGTCGTGTTAGCGATGCATTTCCCGCGCAGCGAGTGCCGGCTCCCCGGTTCACCTCCTTAAAGGGGTAAAAAAAACAGGAGCAGCGCTTGCAGCTGTCTACTCCTGTGTTGTCGTGCCCGCCTAAGTCATGCGCGTTCAAGTCGTGCCGGCTTGGCGGATTAAGAGGCTTTAATCGTTTTGTTGATTTTGTCGGCCATGCTTTGCAGTTCTTTCTCGCCGCCCTTGCCGCTCAGCACGTTGTTCCATACGGTATCGATGAACGGATTCGCTTTGCCTGCCCATGCCGTAAGGAAGCGGACCGGCTGCGTCGTAGGCGATTTCAAGATATGGTCGATGCCGTCAGCCAGATCCTGATGGCCGGCTGCTTTGAGCGTATCGTAATAGGAAGAGGCCGAAGCTTGGAAAGCGGAAGGCGCGACCGGCGTTTGCGGCAGCACGTCCTTGTACATCGTCGAATCCAGGTATTTCAGAACTTTCCAAACCGCGTCCGGATTCTTGGTGCTGACCGGGGTAGCCCAGCCGACGGCGTCATAGATTTCGGTCTGCGTCGTCACGACGGGCATCGGCACGAAGCCCCATTGCAGGTCGGGCGCATTGCGGATCAGATCGTCCGCGATCCATTGGCCTTGGTACGTCATCGCTACTTTGCCGTCCTTGAACGGTCCCATGATCGTGGACAGGTCGAAGGTCGCCGGGTTCATCGAGCCCTCGGCAATGGCCTGCTGATAACGGGTCACGCCTTCGACGAACTGCGGGCTGACCGTGGCGCTCGTCGGATTCAGCAGGCTGTCGGCGAACGGAGCGCCGCCTGCGGAAGCCGCGTACAGCGAGACCGTGAACGGATCCGGATGGAAGTAGAAGCCGTATTGCTGCACGCCGTCTTTCTTGGAAGAGAGCTTCTTCATGTCGGCGAAGAATTCATCGTAGGTCCAGCCGATCTTCGGCTCGGTAAGCCCGGCGTCCTTGAACAGCTGCTTGTTATAGAAAATGCCGTACGTATTCAGCAGGCCCGGCAGACCGAAGTTCTTGCCGTCCACCTTCCACCCGTCCATGACGCCCGGATAGAAGCCGTTCATGAAGTCCGCGTCCGCGCTCGCATGCTCCGTCCAATCGTACAGCAGGTTCTGGGCTTGGTACGAAACCAGCATGTCGTTGCCCAATTGGAAAATATCCGGCGCCTGCTTGGCGGTAATCATGCCGTTCAGCTTCGTGCCGTAATCGCTGAGAGGAGCCGGCATGAGCTTGACGGTGATGCCCGGGTTCTCCTGCTCGAACTTTTTCATGCTTTCCATGATCTTGTTGTTCATGTCTTGCGATTCCCACGTCATCAGCGTGACTTCCGCCTTCTCCGTGCCGGCATCGCCTTTGTTGCCCGCATTGCCTTCGTTCTTCGCATTGCCCGCATTCTGCGTGTTCCCCGTATTGCCCGTATTGTCGTTCCCTGAGTTGCCGCAAGCGGAAAGCATGCCCGCGACCAGCAAGAATGCCGTTAGTGTCGTCCCGATTTTAATCGCTTTCATAGAAAGACCTCCCTAGGTTTGTTTTATTTCAAGCCGGCGGAATTGACCGACCCGAGACCCTGCATAAAATACTTCTGGCCGAAGAAGAAGATGATGAGCAGCGGCATCATGTAGAGCAGGTCCGCGGCCATGAAATAGTTCCACTGCGTCGACCAATTGGATGCGAACGAGGCGAGCGCGACGGACAGCGTCCATTTATTCTGATCGACCAGATAGATGAGCGGCTCCAGGTACTGATTCCATGAACCGTTGAACGCGAAGATGATCATCGTTACGACGACGGGCAGCGACATCGGTACCAGAATGCGCCATAGGATTTGCGTGTCGCCGGCGCCATCCATTTTGGCCGCCTCGTCGAACGACTTCGGAATGGTGCTCAAGAATTGAATGAACAGGAAGGTGAAGGCCGGATTGCCGAGATAAGAAGGCACGATCAGCGGCAGCCACGTATTGTACCAGCCGAGCTGCGAGAACAGATAGAAGACGGGCACGAGACCGACGAAGCCCGGCAGCATCATGCTGCCGATGAAGCTGCTGAACCACAGCTTGCGGCCGGGAAAACGAAGGCGCGACAGGCCGTAGCCGACGACGATGGAGCTGGCGACCTGGCCGACGGTGCTGATGACGGTTATGATCATCGAGTTTTTGAACGTAAGCCAGAAATGGATTTGCTTGGTGCCTTCGACGAAGTTCTCGAAATGAAACTCCTTGGGAAACCATTGCGGCGTGGTCGTGAAAATATCGTTGTTGCCCTTCAAGGCGATGGTGACGACCCACAGAAGCGGATACAGCATGGCGACCGTACCGATCAGGAGAACCACCATCCGGATGCTGTTCACAGGCTGGATCTTGCGCCTGCTGCGACCGGCGTTCGTCACGGCCGGAGCGGAATATACAGTCTTCACTAGAGGTCTCCTCCTATCGATTGTCGTTTTCGTAATGAACGAACTGGTTGGAATAACGGTACGTGATGACCGTGAAGAGCATGATGATCAGGAACAGGATCCAAACCTCGGCGATGCCGTAACCGAACATTTTCGAGCTGAAGACGTCGGCGTAGATCTTGAAATTAAGCAGCTCGGTCGCGTAATTGGGTCCGCCGCCGGTCATGACCTGCACTTGGGCGAAGGATTGGAAGGAGCCGATGATGCCGAGAATGAGCTGCAGGAACAGGATGGGGGCGATCAGCGGCAGCGTGACGTTGCGGAATACCGCCCAGCCTCTGGCGCCGTCCATGCCCGATGCTTCGTACAAATCCTGCGGTATGGACTGCAGGCCGCTGAGGAAAATAATCATGCCGCCGCCGATTTGCCACAACCCGGCAAGAATGACGGAGAACAGCGCCAGCCGTTCGTCGCTGAGCCAGTTGACCGGCGGGGAACCGAACAGATGCAGGACGCGGTTGGCCAGTCCGTACTGCGGATGATAGATGAATTTCCACAACGTGAGGGTCGCGATCATCGGAAGCACGGTTGGCAGGTAGAACGCCGTACGGAAGAACCGGATGAACGGCAGTTTCTTGTTGAGCAGCATGGCAAGCGCCAGGCCGCCGATCAACGAAGCGGGCACGTTGATGAGCACGTAATAGAACGTGACGCGAAGCGCTTTCCAGAAGACGGGATCGACCGTGAACAAATAGTTGAAGTTGTCGAACCCGACGAATTCGGGCTTGTTGATGCCGTCCCATTTGGTCAGGGCGTAGTAGATGGACATGATGAGCGGATAAGCGACGAAGATGCCGAAGCCGATAATGGAAGGCGAGATGTGCAGGTAGCCTTTCACCCATTCGAAGCGATTGTATCGGCGTGATGTCTTCATAGAAACGGATTCCTCCTTTCATGATCGCCTTGCGGCGTCAGGGTGGCTTGCGGCCGGCGGAAGCCGGCATGCAGCCGTCTATATGCAGATCGAAACGCAGAGCAATGGGATAAATAAGAGCGCTGAGGTAACCAGCATGTTCGGAAAATCAAAGCGACAGGAAGATCAGACAGAGCCGCTCGGGGTCCGGTCCGCGGCGGTCAGCCCGCCGACCCAGCGCGCGATAAATTCGCCGAACAGGCTGTTCGCCCAAGCGAACCATTCCCGCGTAAACGTGCCGGGATCGTCCGGATGGAAGCTTTCGTGCATGAAGTTCGTGTCCGCCGTCGTAGCCGCGAGCGTGCGAATCAGCGATTCCTGCTCCTGCGGGTCGGTCGAGGTCAAGCCCTGCATGATCAATCCGATCGGCCAAATATGTCCGGGAGGCGTATGGGGACTGCCGACGCCGCGTCCGTAGGTGCCCGAGTAGTAGCTCGGATTGGCCGGGCTCAGCACGAATGCCCGGGTATTGCGGTATATCGGATCTTCCGACGGACGATAGCCGAGATAAGGAATGGAGAGCAGGCTCGGCACGTTGGCATCGTCCATCAGATTGTAGTTGCCGAACCCGTCCGTCTCGTACGCGTAGATTGTCCCGAATTCGGGATGCTGCACTTTGCCGTACGTCTCGATGCCGAATTCGATCTCCGCCGCCAATTTGAGAGCGCTTTCGTTAAGGTCGGCATCGTCGTACATTTCGAGCGCCAGCTGCCCGAGGTCGCGCAGGATGACGACGGCGAACATGTTGGCCGGAATCAGATAGCCGTACTTGCAGGCGTCGTCGCTCGGCCGGAATCCTGACCAGACCATGCCGGTGTAATTCGTCCGCGTTCCTCGGCCGTCGAATGGCAGCGTGTCCGAAGGAGGACATTGAAACCGTTGGAACGAATAGCCGGATTGCTGGTCATGATGCTGCTCGATCAGCATCGTAGCGACGATCTGCCTGAACATCCCGTGAACGTCTTCGTTGAACACCGAGCGGTCGCCGGTCGTCCGCCAGTAGTGCGCGCACAGCTGAACGGGGTAGCAGAGCGAATCGAGCTCATACTTGCGTTCCCATACGCCAGGCCCTTTCGGCGGCAGATCGCCGGTATGCCCTTGGTCGTTCGGCTCCTTGTTGAATGCGTTTGCATAGTTGTCTAAAAGCAGGAACTTCGCTTGCCGATGAATGACGCCTCGGATGAGCCGGCGAAGATCGGCATCCTCGTTCGCCATCTCCATATAGGGACGGATCTGCGCCGATGAATCCCGCAGCCACATGGCCGGTATATCTCCCGTAATGACGAAGGACGTGCCGTCGTCCAGCAGCTCCACCGTCGTTTGCAGCGTGTTCGGGTAGCAATTTTGGAATACATCCGCCAAATGAGGATCGATTTCCTTCAGCGAGGAAGAGATGGCCTCGATCGTGCGGTAGACAGTTTCGTACATCGTCCCACTCCTTAACAGTTGATCGTGGTGCATTCGGTATGCGAATTGGTTACGTGAGCGAGCATATCATTCGGAAAAATATAATGTCAACATATTTTTTATATTGATATACCAACCAAGTAAGACAATAACGAATCAATTCATCCCTCCATGCAGGACAAATGCGCACTCGGCGCGTTATTACAGTTATTTGGTTAAGGAAACCTAAGAAAATCAGTTTTTAACGTCGTGAAAATTAACGTTGAAATCAAGAAACTAATTATGTATAGTTGGTATAACATGATTCCTAAAGGATGATCACACATGAAGGCGCCTCTATATGAGCAAATTTACAATCATCTGTTCCAGAAAATAAAAGACGGCGAGCTCAAGAGCGGCGACCGCCTGCCTTCGGAGAATGAATTGGCGGATCAGTTCAACGTTAGCCGGATTACGACCAAGAAGGCGCTCGAAACGCTGGCCCAGCATCGGCTGGTCGAACGGATCAGAGGCAAAGGCTCTTATGTGTCGGAAGTCCTGCCCGGATCCGAAGAAACAGTGCTGTATGAGAATCTTGCGGATCCCGGGTCGGATGCTCCGGCTGAATCCGTGAAGCTGGTCGGGCTGATTCTTCCCGAATTCGCGGAATCGTACGGATCGCAGCTGATTCACGGCGTCGAAGAGCGCTGCTCCCAGACGAATTGCCGCATGCTCATGAAGCTGACCTACGACAGCCGCGAGGTCGAAGAATCCGCGATCCAGTCGTTTATCGATCTGGGCGTGGACGGATTCATCATCTTCCCCGTGCACGGCGAGCATTACAATACGGCGCTGCTGCGGCTCGTGCTGGACAAATTCCCGCTCGTCCTCGTCGATCGTTACTTGAAAGGCATCGCCGCATGTTCGGTATATACGGATAACCAGAAGTCCGTCTCCGATCTGACCATGCATCTGCTGGAACGCGGACATAAGGAAATCGGCTTCATATCTGTGCCTTCGGACAACACGTCCTCCGTCGAGGAGCGGATCGCCGGTTTCTCGGAGACGCTGATTCGGAACGGAATCCCTTTCAAGCCGCAGCATATGATGGCGAATCTTCGCAGCTCGCTGCCGTGCTCTTCCGACAAAGCGAATATTCAGACGGACATCGAGAGAGTACGCGAATTCGTCGAGCTCAATCCCGAGCTGACCGCATTCGTCGCCGCCGAATACAATCTGGCGCTGGTGCTGCGGGAGGTGCTGACCGGCATGAACAAGCGGATTCCGGATGACGTCGAAATCGTTTGTTTCGACTCGCCGCCCGATCCGTTCGACAAGCCTGCCTTCACCCATATCCGCCAGAACGAGCTGGAGATGGGCAGGATGGCGGTCGATATGCTTCATGGCCAATGGTCCGGCAAGGACGTCGGGCTGAATCACCTGATCGAGCACGCGTTCGTTAAGGGATTATCGACGACTTGATGCCATGGCGCGGCTGTTCCAACGCAAGAGGCGGCTTCCGAATTATCGGAGGCCGCCTATTTGGCATGACGGGATAGTGCGGGCTGCAGGACAAGACATAACAACCGGCAAGCGCCGCGAATGAAATGATAAACATAGGAGCCCTGGCTGATTGACAATTGAGATTGCGGGGTAAAAGAGTCCTAACGGCAGTACATTCGCTATAAGAGGAGCGTGGATGAAATGACACATCGCGATATCGACGTCGAGGAACGCCACATTGAACGCAGGTCGGATTCCAGCTTGGTTGCGTCGACCTTTATCAAGTATGCCGCCTACATTATCATCTTCTTCGGGCTTTTGTACTTCCTGGTGCATTACGTATTCGATAAATTCTAAGTCGTCTAAGGATATGAAAGCCATGATTTACGGGGGCGGATATGCCTCAACTGAGCCCGGGCTGCTGAAGCAGCCCGGGCTCAGAACGTTGAGAATATCAATGGCGCGGAACTGTGGGGTTGTTGAATGCGGATGAATTGCCGATGCAACCGCCGAAGCTAATTGCCGATGCAACCACCGAAGCCAATTGCCGATGCATCGCCGAAGCCAATTGCCGATGCAACCGAAGCCAATTGCCGAAGCCAATTGCCAATGCAACCACCGAAGCAACCGCCGATGCAGCCGAAGCCAATTGCCGATGCAATTTGCCAATGCGACTTACCGATGCAAGCCCGTCATGCTTGTGAAATAACGCTCAACCTCAACATCCTGCAGCTAACGGTTGTACAGTTCGCTAATCGGCTCAAAATGCCCCATTTATCTCGCTAATGGTTGCCAGGAGGCTTAGTTGTAAGATTTGCCGTGCTAATCAGTGCTTAAACGGCAAATAGCGTCCATCGCAATCGTTAGGGTTTATTTAGCGGTATATTCTGAGGAATAGCGACGCTGGCAACCGTTAGGCGATAGAGCTCAGCCCGAATTCGCGTTGTGCGTCGGCAGCTTCTGCCGCATGCCGAACTTCATGACAGATGTATCCCCCTGCGGCAGTCCCGCGTTGCTCCTGCCGTCAACCAATTAAACGACGCTATCTTCAGCAAGAACCAACCGGCCGCTGCTGATCATCCTGAAAGGAATAAGAGGTTCAAAGGCTGCTGGGCGGCCTTTCTCCTAATAGAGATAACGAGCTTGTTCGTCGCAACGCGAATTCAATGTTCTTGACGATCTTGCGGGCAATGCGATGGCAGAATCCTAAACTGCGAACGATAGTTTACTTACGTTGCGCGGCACAGGGTCAAACGATCACCTGCCGGTTTCATTGGGATTTAAACATACGAAGGTTTGATTAGGCTTTAAAATGGTTATTTATTGAATAGTTCTTAGCATGGGGGGCAGCAAATATGAATCGCCCGGCATCCAAATATTTGGAGAATGCGGTTTTAATTTATCATTCACAGTTCTCCGAAAAGGAGAAAATAAGACATTGCCGAGAGCTTCTGGCTCATATGAGAGCGGAGTTTTCTTCCGAATTAAGCGTTCGAAATAACGAAGTGGTTGAAGTATACAATTCGATTGCATTCATGATTTCCGGTCAACCAGAAAACCAATTTACCCCGTAACCTTACCCCAGTTTCCCATAAGGATCGCTAAACAGCCTTAGCGAATTTCTCTCCGGCGATTCTGACCGCGCTTGGAATCAGATTCGATATCGCGTTCTTCTCCTCCTTGCTTCCCGTTGACACTATTCCCAGGCAATAAAGGAGATCTCTTCCTTGCGAAGAATATAAGGGAGCGTGATAAAGATGTTTATTCGATCGCAGGATGGGACGGCCATTTACTTCACTAAAAGTCTGACTATTGCGGAAACTTCTTCAGGAAGATGGGCTATATTAGCCGATGGAAATGAAGTGGGAAGATTCTCGAATAGAACCGTCGCGATAAGGGAAATGGATAAGATTTATAAGTATATCGATGAAAAAGGGTATTCCGTTTATGATTTAGAAAACTCTTCTTATGAATAATAGGTCCTTTCTTCAAGCACTCCTTCGGGAGTGCTTTTTCATTTCCAAACAAAACCTTCGGCATTAAACTCTGAATTGATTCCGATATTCGCTAGGCGTTTTGTGTTCCATCTTTTGAAAACACCGCGTGAAGTATGTGTTACTCTCGAACCCCACGTCTTCGGCAATCATCGCAATGCTGCTGTCCGTGTTTACTAACCGCAATTTGGCTTGTTCGATACGGACTTTCATCAAGTATTGGAGCGGCGTGCATCCCTGATGTCGTTGCATGGTTCTAGTCATGTATACGGCATGGAAGTGGAACTCGTCAGCTAACGTTTCATTGGTTATGGCTTGTTTATAACGGTTCCGAAGATACTCCGTTACTCTCTCGACTAAATGCAGACCGGCTGAAGCACGCATCTCGTGAGTTTCTTGGCTTATGATCCGAAGCATCCGGTGAAAAGCAGCTTGTTGCTCCCAACAGTTCATCATCGACGTCCTGCTGTTTGAAGTCAGCAGCGCGTTCATTTCTTTTTCAACCTCGCCCTTTCTTCTAATCGACCAGTATTTCGGGAAATAAAGCGAGTAGGTAGTGCCGAAATGTTCAGCGTGACTCCTGTCGATGGGCAATGGTTTTTCCGGGTATTGCGCTTCTGCTTCGCTCCACCGTGAACCGGCTTGAAAATGCATCCAGAAAAAGCGCCCTTCTTCTCTGCACGGCGCGAAAGGGTAATGATGAGCGTCCGGGCGAAGAAGAAGCATGTCCCACTGTTGCAGCTCCCACTGACGATCCTCCTCTCCCATGTACAGGGATCCTTCCAGCACGATAAGCAAATCGAAAACGCCGATGTTCGAACGGGCAGCGTGGGCATCCCCTTTTTTTATGATCTGTTCCCCGCAAATATAGTAAGAAGGCAGCGGCGGTGCTTCAAAATGATAATAGCTCATACATAAGCCACCTCGATAATTGGTTTAAATCGTACGAATTGAGTTCGCGATAATACTAGTATTGTCTTATGTTGTATAGGTAAAATCAACTTATTCAACGTACGTTTTATTCGATTACTTGGGGGAGAAGCTTCTGTATACGATTGGTTATTATTTTGGCGACACCTATATTTCGTTCGGCGGATTGAAGTTCGCCATTCGGCTTTCAACGAACGGGAATATCTATTGCCCTTCGCCGGAGCACACCCGAACAGTGGAAGAGAACGGAACGCTGCGGCTCATTTCGAACCGATTATGGGCAGCCGGCGGGCAACTAAGCGCAGATGGTTCCCTGGAACTCGCGATAGAAAGAAAAGATAAGGATGGGCCTATCTCGATCAACGGCCGTGGCGAACATGCAACAGAACTTTGCAAATCCTTGCTTATTCATGTCATTGGTATCGATATCCAATATTTTGATGCGGATTCGGATAATATGGGCAAGCGGGAATTTCAGCATCCAACCGGCATACAGCCATTGATCTACCCAGGGCGAGAGGCAACGATGCCGCTCGTTATTATCGGAGAAGCCGGGGCAGGTAACGGCACCGCAAACGAATGGTACGCTCTTTCCAAAGACAGCTTGGTCCGAAAAAAAGGCTTTGCGGCTTATTACGATAGGGAGGAAGATGCACCGGTTCTGATTCTTTCCTTCGAAGAAGACCGCCGAAACTGGAATAGCCAAATCGTGCTCCCGGAATGGAGGGTCGGGAAACTGCAATCCAGAGCCGCAGTCGTCGCAGAACGATTCGCCGATCTGGAATATCACTTCGGCGTTAAGCCGTTTCGCGATCGGGAAGATGTACAGTGGATCGAAGACATTCGAGTAGTTGTCAATTTCCACGGCGAACATTGGACAGGCCATGTGTTTAATACATTCCTCGACATGGAAGAACAGCTCCGCGATATATGCGGCGACCTGCCCGGAAAACATGTCCTTGCGTTCCTGCCTGCGTGGGATGGCCGATATTATTGCACTTATCCTTACCATAGCCCCGGAGAAAGGTTAGGGGGGGAATCCGGACTTCGCCGGCTGGTGGAAACCGCGCACTTGCTGGGGGTCAAAATCATTCCTATGCTCGGAGGACCGAATTTGGCAACGCGTCGGTTTTTACAGGAACATGATTTGCTCGATGCGGCCTTGAAAGATTCGGAGGGTTTTGCCCAGATCCAGGATTGGATCGATTGGAACAGCGATTTGTCGCAAGAGAACATGGGGTTCATTCTCAATTACGGGCATCCCGATTTACGAGCTTACATGCTCGATAAGGCGGACGAGCTGATTCATGCGTACGGGTTTGATGGAATTTTCCTGGACGGAGCCATTCGCTGGTCCAATGCGCCCGATTATTCGCCCTACGAGGGAGTGGCGGCTTTCGCAGATGAATTTGCAAAACGCAATCCCGGTAAGCTCCTGATGGGCGAGGACGGCTACGACGCCTTGTGGGGCATGTTTGGGCTTTTCGCCACAAGTTGGGGACCGCTCGGCCTTGAAAATGCGATGCTGCGCTATACCCGACAAACGGAATATCTTGCGTATCCTGCGCTAAACGGCAGTTCGGGAATACACGAAATCGGATGGAACTGGACAAGCATCGACAAGAGCAAGAAAGCATTCACGATACCTGCCCTTACTTTGTTTGCGGGGGATACGAAACGCTATCGCGGCGAGATTCGCCAGAAGCTGCTGGATTGTTCGGACTGGCGCTTAAAATCCCATCCGTAGCATGATCATTCCGGGCTAAACCGTTTCTTTCTTGCATAAAGCTTAGGCAGTCGTCCGCTATCAACGGCGAAGCCGGCGTCCGCACATCGAAGTTATTTATTAAAATCCTAGCGCGCATCGATGCTCAATCGGTGCGCGTGTTTTAGTTCGGCTTGAAAGCGGTAAACGTTCAGTTTGAAAGGCTTGGCTTCAATGGCAGCACGTTGACGGGCGAGTGAACACTCGAACAGCGTCACGGCCGCAAGCCGACAAAAATCTACCCGAATGTCAAGAGGATCGTATTTCGTAAACAAGGGTCTTTTTTTAAGATTAGAAAGAGGGCATGCAGAAGGTGTTCAGACGTCTGCCGCTGTTCAACCGGACGAACTAAATACGTGTGTGGAGGTGCACCCATCGAGATGAAACGATCCTATTCTCCGTCTTCCCGAGAGCTGGTTCCCGACGGTTTCTCGCCGATCGTACTGCAGCCGGGGCAAACCGTACGGTTCGATTTCGAAATAAAACGCGCGGGCTTATTGCATGTTCGGCTAGGAGGGGCTTCGCCGGCATGGGAACGCATTCGTTATGCGTACACAAGCGACGATCGACTATTTCCATCGCTATATAAAGGCTTCGAGGATGAAGCATGGCTGTCCGGAAGGTTCCCCTCGTATGTGCGCATGCGGCCTTTCGGTACGCTAAGCCAGTTCGTTTCCCGGGGAGACGGCGTATACGTGCTGGAGGACGATTTGACGGTCCTGCGCTACCTGGAAATCGACAACCGGTCCGACGAGCCGCTGGAAATCCTCGAGCTTTGGCTGGTCTATACGGCAGCTCCTTATAAGACCGTCGGAGGTTTTGAATGCGACGATGAGCTGATCAACGACTGCTGGGCGATGGGCGTCTATACGACGGAGATTTGCAGTCAGCCCTCCAAGTACACGCAGCGAGAGCTCATAGGACCCTTTTCGGACTATGTCATCTGGGACGGGGTACGGAGGGACAAGGATATATGGGGCGGCGATTTGAGGCCCGCCTCGCTTACCGCCTTATACGCATTCGATCGGCCTGAAATCGTCAAAAACACGCTTGAGCTGCTGTTAAGCATTCAGCATGCGGAGGGCGAGGAGAAAGGCATTATTCCGGGCAGCGGCGCCTACGGCCAAATCTTCTACGAGTGGACGATGTGGACGGTCGTCAATCTGTGGGAATACGTCCTATTGACGGGGGATGTCGGTTATCTGCGGGAAAACGCGAACCGGCTGATAGAGGTTGTGGCTTGGATGAACAAGCGCATGGATCGGGACGGCTTGATCAGCGGGCTCAACAGCTGGATGTATTCGATTGACGCACGCGGGAAAATCAGCGGGCTAGCGCTTGCGCAGAAAGCCGCTTGGGATGCGCTCCATCGCTTATTCGCGCTGCTCGATCATCCCCTGCGACATTTTTGCCAGGAACAGGCCGAGCGGACGAAGCGTTCCATTCTTGCGCAATTCAGCGTCGCGGGGACGCCGCTGCTGACAATGCTCCCGGCAGGCACGAAGCAGCGGGACCGGTTCGCGATCGACGGCAACTTATGGGCAATCTTGCACGATGTGGCGGACCCGCCGCGGGCAGCGGCGATATTACAAGAGGTGCAGGAGCGGTTCTGGACGGAGCGCGGGTCGATCAACGTCGTGCCGGTGTTCGAGGAGTCCGAGGACGGCGCCTGGTGGTGGGAGGTCCTGCCGAAGGAAGCGGCGGTATGGCGGCATAACGATACGATATGGCCGTATATGTCGGCATACGAAGCGCTTGCCAGCTTCCATGCGGGACAGACGGATAGAGGTCTAGAAGTCATGCGGCGCATCGGGGCGAGCCATCTGAACCAGGGCCACCGCACGTACTGGGAAATGATGAACCGCGACGGCAGTCTCCCCGTCGGAAATCATGGCGATACGTTATCGCTCAGCCACGCTTGGGGAGGTTCCTCCAGCTATGGACTTCAGGCATACGTTGCCGGCATTCGGCCGCTGGAGCCGGGGTTTGCCAGCTTCAGCGCCAAGCCTGCCTTGGGCGGACTGAAATGGATGAAAGCGGAGGTTCCCACCCCGCATGGCATCATTGAGGTGGAAGCGGAGCGAAACCCAGCCGGCCAGATAAAGGGCTTCGTGCGGCACCCGCAATCCATCCGCTGCGAAACGGGAGCAGGCATGGAAATCGTCCGCCGCCGGCCGTAGCCGCAGCGCAAAAGACCGGCATCGACCGGACTTCGTACAAAGCGGGCAAGATCGTACCTGAAAGTAAAAATGTTGTTCTTACCTCCGCATCGGGGCTTGCCTATCATAAAAGGTGAACCCCGGTTTGGATAGTCAGGGGATAGAGCAGACGGTAAAAAGGAGTCGATTCAGAATGAGCGATCAGCTGCCCCGCAGCAAGTTTCAATGGGAACTGATGCTGCCGCATGAATTTCGCGCCGCGCAGGCAAAGCTTCCGGTATTGTTTATGCCCCTGGGTACTGTGGAATGGCATGGCGAGCATAACGCGCTGGGACTGGATTCCCTCAAGGCCCATGAGCTGCTTGTCCGCACGGCCGCTCGTGCGGGAGGCGGAGTCGTGCATCCTCCGCTTTACGGCGGGATGGGCGGCTTGGATAAGCCGGCGACGGTCATCATGGAACCGGAGATGGCGTGGGAGAACGTCATGCTCCGGACATGGCTGGAACAATATTGTTATGAATTCCATCGCAACGGCTTCAAAGCGATCATTCTGTTAACCGGCCATTACGGACATAACCAGCAAATCGTCGTTCGCGAGACGGCCGTACGCATGTCCGAGCGGCTGCGGATTCCCGTATTCGGCTCGCCGGAATATTGGCTTGCGCTTGATGAAGGGTACCTCGGCGATCATGCCGGCATCGGCGAAACGTCGCTGCTATGGGATTTGCATCCCGATCTCGTGCAAATCGAGCGCATTCGGCAGGATCCTGATTACAGCGTCGGCGGAATCATCGAGGCCGGCTCTTCGCCGGAGCTGGGAAGACGCTATGCGGACCGTATCGTCGAGCGGCTGTCGCGCTTGGCGACGGACATGGTGAGCTGGGATGATGACATGCTGGATCGCTATATCGACAGCGAGCGGGCGATCGTGAACGCGCAGGCCAAGGGCTGGCGGAACGTGGGCGGCTGGGAGTTCTGGACGCATATCGCCGGTTCGGAATTCGTGAATTACGGTCAATACCTCGTCGAGGGCAAATTCGAGGACATCGCGCGGATCGCAAGGGAATTCGGAAGACTGGCGATTCATAGGGAGCGAGGGTAATGACGGAAGCGGCATGGATCTGGTATCCCGACCAAGCGGCACTGCAGCCGAATATCTACGTCGATTTCAGAAAGACGATTACGTTGGAACAGGCGGACGGTATCGTAAAGGTGTCGGCATGCCAGATGTATCAGTTGTTCGTAAACGGACATTTAGTCGGCAGAGGGCCGTCCCCTTGCTCGCCGGAGTGGCAGTATTACGACGAAATCAATATTTCGCCCTTCTTGCGAGAAGGAGAGAACGTCCTTAGCGCGGTTGTCTATCACTTCGGCGAGAAGGATATCGTCACCCTTCAAATGCAAGGTCCCGGAGGCTTCTGGCTGCAGTTGGAGACGGCTGCGGGCGAGGCGCTGACAGGCTCGGACGAATCTTGGTCGTGCCGGATTTCGCCGCGATGGGAGACGCGCAATCATCGGATCAGCAAGTGGGGCGGATTTAATGAAATTTACGTGGCCGGCCGCGAAGATGGTTGGGAGGAGCCCGGCTATATAGAGGAAGGCTGGCTGCAAGCCGGCATCGTGGCGCGCATCGGCGACGAGGAGAGTCCTTGGGCGCATCTAATCCCTGCGGAGATAGCGCCGCTGCACCGCGAGCTGGCGTATCCGGCCGCAATCGTCCGCACGGAAGACAACTATGGAAGCGTTACGGGCGCCGGCGAGCTGCTCTCGCAATCGTCTGGCGGAGGGATGACGGTTGACTGCTCCGCGCCGTATTCGTTTCCGGGCGCCGTCTTCGATTATGGACGCGAAGTCGTCGGCCGACCGGTCCTCTCGATCGAAGCGCCTGATGGCGGCGTCGTGCGGATCGCGTACGGTGAATCGCTGGAGCTGCAGTATGTGGATACGTTCGTGCTCCGCCGTGGCGGCAATCACTTGTCGACATACGGGCGAAGGGCTTGCCGATTCATGCAGGTATCCTTCCTTGCGGCGCCTTTGCCGCTTACGGTGAAGGCGCTCGCATTCGAGCATCAGCATTACGACTTCAAGCAGCAAGGGACGTTCGCCACGAGCGAAGAACGCTTGAATCGGATTTGGGACGTAAGCTGCCGCACGACGCTGATGAACAGTCAGGATCATCTCGAGGATTGCCCTTGGCGGGAGAAGGCGCTGTGGGTGGCCGACGCCGTCGTAATGGGCAAGGTGATCTATCATGTATTTGGCGATACCGCCCTGCTGCGCAAATCGCTGCTGCAAGGGGCGCGCATCCAGAATGCGGACGGCTCGATTCCAGGTACGGGACCCGAACGCAACGCGCAGATGCTGACCGATTTCTGCGGACACTGGCTGCTCGGCGTGCGCGATTATTGGCGCTATTCCGGCGACCTTCCGACTATCGAGCAGCTGTGGCCCAATTTGCTCCGGCTGACGGCTTGGTTCAGCGCGCAGAAGGATGAGACGGGGCTGTTCGCCCGGGCGGACCGGCCTGGCTGGTGGTGCTTCATTGACTGGACGGTACATATCGATAAGCGGGATAAGGTCACCTGCATCAACGCGCTCTACGTGGCGGCGCTGGAAGCAATGGGCGACATGGCGCTGGCAATGGGCAAGTCCGAAGAGAGCGGAACTTATCGGCAGCAAGCCGAGCGGCTGAAGCTGGATATCCGCGAGCGGCTGTGGCTGCAGGAAGAGGAAGCGTTCACCGATTGCATGATCGGCGACGCGCGGTCCACGCATCTGTCCCTGCAGACGAATTTCATGGCTGCATGGTGCGGTCTCATGACCGAGGCGGAGACGGCTCGCTTCATCGAGCGTTATTACGATACGAAAGCGCTTGTCGAGATCAAAGGCGCGTTCTTCCAGCATATCGTTCTGGAAGTCTTCGTGCGGATGGGCATGACGAGCCGCGCGCTCGAGCTCATTCGCGATTACTGGGGCGCGATGGTAGACCGCGGAGCGACGACATGGTGGGAAACGTTCGACGCCTCGACGCCGCACGGCGTGACGCCAAGCACTTACGGCGGCAATGTGCCTACTTATTTATGGGAAGGCCCGCTTGTCAGCCAGTGCCATGCGTGGGGGGCGTCTCCTGCCTATATTTTGCATCAATTGGTCAGCGGCATTGACGTGCTGCGTTTGGGCGAGGGGATCATCCGTCTTCGCAAGCCGGCCGACGAAGGACCCGACAGGCTGTCGGCCACGCTTCCGACCAAGAACGGCTCGATCAGCGCCGAGTGGAAGCGGGAGAACGGCGTCTGCTCCGGTACGGTTATCGTGCCATCATGCTATAGGGTCATCCGCGATGAGGATGTGCCCGAATCCATAATCGTCCACTACGAGAAGGAGGCTGCCGCGCAGCGATGAAGCAGACAACGAACGGCGATTGGAAGACGTGGCTGGACGTTCTTAACGCCAAGCCCGTCTACAGCACGCATGAGCATCACCGGGAAGCGTTCAGCCAACAGCAGCTTGACCTGGACCTCCTGTTCCAGTGGTCCTATGTCGGCTGGTGCGGACCGGCTCCGGCTGCAACCTATGAGGCGCGGACGGCATGGCTCGATAAAATCCGCTTCAATACGTATTATCAATGGCTCGAGAAAGCCATCATGCGCATCTATGGCATAGAGGAGCTGACGGCAGGCAATTGGGACGAAGTCTCCCATGCGATAAGGCAAGCGCATCTGGCGGATGCCGATTGGCATCTTGATCTGATGAAACGGCATGGCGGCTATGCGGGCTTCCTGGAAGACTGTTTCTGGGATACCGGCAGCGACGTCGGCTACCCCGATTTCATTACGCCGGTCTATCGGCTCGACATGTGGATGATGGGCTACCATCCGGAATCGCTGACCAACGAACGGACGACGATTCACGACCAATTCGAGGATCAGCCGACCTTCGAGCAGTATATGGAGCGGTTCGAGCACGAGCTGCGCAGCCGGAGGCCTTCCATTGCCGGCTTGAAGTGCGCATCCGCCTATCAGCGGACGATCGCCTTCGCCGATGCGTCCAGAGCCGCCGCCAAAGCCGTCTTCGGCAAGAAGCCGTCCGAGACGACCGAAGCCGAGCGGAACTGCTTCGGCGATTATATGCTTCAGGTTGCCCTGCGCATCGCGGCCGAGCTGGAGCTTCCCGTGCAGATTCATACCGGCCTCGCGAAGCTGGGCGGCTCCAATCCGCTCCTGCTGGAGCCCCTCGTCGCATCGCATCCGAACAATCAGTTTGTCCTCTTCCACGGCGGTTTTCCGTGGACGTACGACACGGCGGCGCTTGCGCACAATTATGACAATATCGTCATCGACATTAACTGGCTTCCGCTGATCTCGACTACTGCCGCGGAGGATGCCCTTCATGTCTATGCCGACGTGCTGAGGGACAGCGGCAAGATCGCATGGGGCGGGGATACGTGGACCGGCGAAGAAGCGGTCGGCGCCTCCATGGCTTTCCGTCATATTCTGGCCCGCGTCTGCGCGGACAAAGTAGACAGCGGCGCATGGCGGTCGAAGGACGCGGAACGGTTTGCCGACAAGATCATGTACGAGAACGCGTACAAGCTTTATCAAATTAGGCGGTAACGACGCGAACCTGCAGGTGCCTTGCCGCCTTGCGGGTTTTGCTCATCCGGGAACAAAGGAGATGCGGCGCATGACAGAAACGAAAGAAGCGGTAAACGGCATAATTAAACGGAAGATGGAGCATCAAGGCATGCTCATGGAATTTCTGGAGAGCGAATCGTCCTGCGCGATGGAGGCGCTCAATACGGCGGAGGAACGCTTCGACCGCTTCGCTTCCATTCCCGTCGTGCCTTTCCAGCTCGGCATCGAAGGCGTCGGCCGCCTTCTCTTCCCCGTTCCGCCGAACGGGAGCACGGTTCTGCCCGCCCAGATGATCGTCTCATCGAGAGAGCAGGACGATAGCGGATTCCGCGTTACGTACGTTCATAAGGAGCAAGCGCTCGAAGTCTCGGTGAATTACGAGTTCGTGCCTGGCTGCGCGGTCATTCGCCAGCATACCTCCGTGACGAACGCGGGCAGCGAGCCGCGCAAGCTGACTTACTTCTCGGCGGCGCTTCTTAATGGATTGGCGACGGACGGATTGAAGGATTGGCAGGCGAAAGACAAGCTCCGGCTGCACTACGCGCACCAAACCTGGCATGGCGAAGGCCAGTGGCGCAGCCAGAACCTCGAAGAATTGGGGCTTTACCATCATTCGCCCCATCCGCCATCCAATACGATCCGCTTCTCCTCGTACGGCTCGTTCAGCACGGGCAAATATTTGCCCATGTTCGTGCTCGAAAACAGGGAGACGGGCAAGGCGTGGTACGTGCAGCTCGAGACCTCCACTTCATGGAACGTGGAGATTGGCTACCGCGGCTCATGGGCAGGGCAGGAAGGCTGCTTGTACCTGAATGCCGACGCGGGAAGCGAGCGCTTCGGGAACTGGAGCAGGATGCTTGCGCCGGGCGAAACCTACACGAGCGTTCCGGTAGCCTTCGGCTGCACGCGGGGGGATTTCAACGAGGCTGTCGGCGAATTGACCCGTTATCGTCGTCAAGTCCTGAAGCCGGCCAATGCCTGGGCGGGAGAATTTCCCGTCGTCTACAACGATTTCATGAACGGCATCTGGGGGCTTCCGACCCGCGAGCGGTTGGAGCCTCTTATCGCCGCTGCCGCGAAAGCGGGAGCGGAAGTGTTCTGCATCGATGCCGGCTGGTTCATGGAGCATACGGAGGAGCCCGTGCAAGTGCTTGGCGATTGGGAGCCGGTCGACGCGCGTTTCGGCGAAGGCGGCCTGCAGCAGATGCTCCGCGATATCGAGCGGGCGGGCATGACGCCGGGCATATGGCTCGAAATCGAGATGTGCCATGAGCGATCGAAGCTGTTCGCCAAGCCGGATGCGTGGTTCCTGCTGCATAATGGACGTAGGGTCGGCGGACCGGACCGGGTATTTCTTAATTTCGCCCACCGCGAGGTCCGGGCGTATTTCCACCGGCTGTTTGATCGCTTGGCGGCAATGGGCATCGGTTATATCAAGAACGATTACAACGATTATATCCCGCATGCCGACAGCGCGGACGGTTTGTCGAAGGACGGCGTCCGCGAGAACTTGGATGCGTTCTATGCGTTCATCGACGAAGTGAGGGCGAATCATCCGGCGCTCATTCTGGAGAATTGCGGATCGGGCGCGATGCGCGAGGATTACGCGGCGCTCGCGCATTTCCATGTGCAGAGCACGAGCGATCAGGAGTTCTACGAGCGGTATCCGTCGATTCTGATGGGGACGCAGGCGGCCGTCCTGCCGGAGCAGTGCGGCATATGGAGTTATCCCTATCCGCTTCCGTTTCTCGAGCAGAAGCAGCCCGAGCTCGTTCATCATGAGGCTTATCAGGAAAGCATGAAGGACGGCGAGCAGACGATCTTCAATCTTGTGAACGGCATGTGCGGGAACCTGGTGCTCGCGGGCCATCTCTATGCCGCGGACGCGTTCAACATGACGCTGATCCAGCAAGGGCTAGCGATCTACAAGCGTGAACGCAAGCATATCAGAGAATCGGTGCCCGTCTATCCGAACGGCCTTGCTAGACTCGGCGACACGAAGGGATGGGCGGCGTTCGGGCTGCTCGATGCCGGCGCGAACCGCATGCTGCTCGCGGTATGGAAGCTTCAGAGCACGGAGGATGTGTGGGAGATTCCTCTCGAACGCTGGTTCGGCCGCCAAGCGAAGGCAGAGCTGATCTACCCTGCGCAGCCGGCGGAGACGCAGATGGCTTTCCATCCCCATCCCGTGAAGCTGTCCGTGCGGATTGCCGGCATGAACAGAGCGCGTTTATTCGTGATCAGCGGCTAGCTCCCGCTTCCGAAACCTGGTTAATATTTGTTTAGGAGTGCTTCCCGAGGAGATGGTATGATTCATGTATATCGTTTTCTTGGGGGGCGCGGGCAAAATGGAATTCAATCGCTTCAGAGGTTCTTATGCATTCGGTTTCCTAGCCATTCTCGCGCTTGTCCCGTTAATCGGCTGCGCTTCGCAAACCGGTCAACTCGCAGATGCCATGCCGGACCGTCCAGCGTCCGACGGCCCCGTCGCGCCCTATGCCGAACCGGTCACGATGACGGTTTGGGCCGGGATGAATGACGTCATGCGGTTCGCTTCGGGCGAAAGCATCGACGATAATCTGCACACCCGCTTCATGAAATCGTTTCTGAATCTCGATTTTCAAAATAAATGGGTGGCGGATGGCGGGAAGATCGCGGAGAAAATCGATCTCGACATCTCCAGCAACGATCTTCCCGACGCCGTCCAAGTCAATGTCGAGCAATTGTCCCGTCTGATCAAGAACGGCCAGCTCGAGGATTTGACGCCCGTATGGAACCGCTACGCTTTGCCCGGCTTGAAGGAGAACATGGGTTACCAGGACCGCATCGCATTCACGCCTGCCATGAAGAGCGGCCGCATCTACGGCATTCCGCTCCCTTCGGACATGGGGAATTCCGTAGCGCTGATGTATATACGCAAGGATTGGCTCCTCGCGCTTCACCGCGAGGTGCCGCGAACGACTGCCGAGTTGGACGAGCTGGTGCATGCATTCGCCTTGCAGGACCCCGATCGCAATGGGAAGAAGGATACCTGGGGCGTTGCTTTCGAGCAAGCCGCGGAGAGCGGATCGGGCGGATTGCCGGGAGGAATGACGACGGACGCGCTTGCCGCGGGCTTCGGCGCGTATCCGGAGCTCTGGCTGAACGCGCCCGACGGTCAGTTAGCGTACGGATCGATCGACGATCGGATGATTCCCGTGCTCTCCATGTTGAAGGATTGGTACGATTCCGGCGCCATCGACCCGGAATTCGCGTTCAAAGATCTAAACCGCGTCTCGAAGGATATCGCGGACGGACGGATCGGCATCGTATTCGGGCCGTTTCATTATCCCTTGTGGCCGCTTAAAGACACGGTCAAGAACAATCCGAACGCGGATTGGATCGTCGCGCCGATTCCGACCGCGGACGGAAAACCCGCCGTACCGAAGGCGCTTCCTTTCACGGGAAGCTGGGTCGTCGTCCGCAGCGGCTACGAGCATCCGGAAGCGTTGATCAAGGCGCTCAACGTCACGTATATGATGCAAGCGGACATGGGGGAGCCAGGGAAGTTCTGGAGCGAAGCGGGCATGGGCATCTACAAGGATTTGTCCGCGCATTTGTACATGAAGCCGTATTTGTTCGACTCTCCCTTCCGGAACATGCAGTCGGGCAAAGAAATTCAAGCGGCGCTTCGGACGGGCGACGAAGCCAAGCTCGCATCCTCGGCAGCCCGCAGCATTTATGCAAACCTTATTCAATCCAAGGATAAGCTGGAGGCCTGGACCTTCCGTAAAATATTCGACGAGTCGGAGCGGGTGCTGAGCGATTATCCGAAACTGCAGTATTCCGCCTTCTTCGATGCGCCGACGCCCGAGATGCTTGCCAAAGGAGAGGCGTTAGCCCGTCTGGAGCGCGAGCAAATGCTGCAGATCATCATGGGCGAGCCCGTGGACAGGTTTCGCCAATTCAGAGAGAGCTGGCTGCAGCTCGGCGGAGCTGCGATAACCCGCGAAGTGAACGCCTGGCGGCAGTCGCAATGAGGCTTCGCCCAGCGAAGAGCGAGCGAGAAGGAGGATGGCAATGGGGCTTAGAGGTTTGCTGCGCACGGGCGTATTTCGTAAAATGTTCCTCGGCTTCCTGGCGGTCATGATTCCTTTCACCGCGATCTGTTACGGCGCCCTGTGGGTGGCGGGCAATGCCCTGTCCGATCAAGCGCAGCAATCCGCGCATTCGAAGCTGCAGTTCTTCATGGACTACTTGCAGGAAGAGCTCCGCAACGTGAATCAGATGCTCATCGCGCTGAACAACGACGCCGACATGCCGGCC
This sequence comes from Paenibacillus sacheonensis, assembly GCF_009909195.1. Classification (GTDB taxonomy): domain Bacteria; phylum Bacillota; class Bacilli; order Paenibacillales; family Paenibacillaceae; genus Paenibacillus_Z; species Paenibacillus_Z sacheonensis. The sequence continues at coordinate 214,646 of NZ_JAAAMU010000006.1, read as the reverse complement.
GTCTATCTGCATCAGCATGACGGCTTCGATTATGAATTCGTGCAGCTGACCGGAAGCATCCGGGCCAAAATGAAGATCGTCAATTACTCCAGCGATTACGTGACGGACGTCTTCCTGCTGCTTCCCCAATCGAAGCTCAAGCTGTCCGTCAATGAAGGGGTGACGTCCATCGCCCCCGCGGACGAAACGATTCTGCGCAGGCATATGAACCGTACGGACGAGATGGTACGCTACATCGGCAATGATACCATTACCTACTCCACGGCGGTGACGGACGGCAGCAACGCCAACGTGCTCTACGTGCTCGGCACGAACCTGTCGCAGAAGCGCATGATCGCGACGATGAACAAGCTCGACGACAACAAAAAATTCAATGTCTTCCTCATCGACGACGAGACGAAGAAGCGAATCGGCGACGCGGATTCGGAGACGCTCGACCGGCGTATCTACGATCGGCTGGAAGAGGACGAGACAAGCAGGATCCGGGTGGACGGCAAAGCCTACCTCGTCCAGCGCTCGACGGACCACAACTTCACGCTGGTTTCCTATATCGCCGAAAGCAGCATTTTGGCGCCGGTCGCCGTCATCTGGAAATGGTACGCGGGCATCTCGATCAGCATGATTCTGTTTGCGGCGCTCTACTCTTGGTTCACCTACCATCAGATTCATAAGCCCCTCCTTAAGCTCGTGCGGACGATGCGCGAGGTGGAGATCGGGAATTTGAATTCATCGCTGCCCGTCAGCCAGAAGGACGAATTCGGTTTCGTTTACAAGCAGTTTAACAAAATGGTCGTTCAGCTCCGAAGCTTGATCGAGGAAGTGCTCGAAAGCAAGATCGAGCGGCAGCAAGCGGAACTGAAGCAGCTTCAATCGCAGATCAACCCCCATTTTCTGTTCAATTGCTTCTACATCGGGTACCGGATGGCGAAATCCGGCGAGATGGAGCAGGTGGCGAAGCTGTGCAAGTACTTGGGCGATTACTTCCGCTTCGTCACCCAGCAGGGCTCGCGCGACGTGGCGCTGCTGGAAGAAATCAAATACACGCGTACGTACCTGGAAATCCAGAAGATGCGGTTCTCCAACCGGCTCGAATTCGAAATCGACATCCAGCCCGGGCTTGAACGCATCGAGGTTCCCGGTCTGCTCCTGCAGCCGCTCGTGGAGAATGCGCTCTTGCACGGGATCGAAAGTGCGGACCGGCCCGGGTTCCTGCGGATCGCCGGCTTCGTGGATGGCGATGCGCTGCGGCTCGACGTGAAGGATAACGGACGCGGCATGGATAACGAGCAGTGGCTGAAGCTGCAGAGCCGGCTGGAGAAGCCCATGAACAGCTCCAACCATTTTGGCTTATGGAACGTCAATCGCAGGCTCCATCATCTGTACGGCGAAGAGAGCGGGATCATTCTGGAGAACGGCGCGCCGGACGGGTTCACATCCTCGCTTCGCATCCCGTTGAGCAGGCTGAAGCAGCAGCCGGACGCTATCCGTCCGTTCAAGGCGTTAAACCAAGAGGGAGGGACCGGCCATGTACAGGCTATTGATCGTTGACGACGAGCCGGCGATAGCGGAGGGCCTTGCCGAGATGCTCGGCGAGCTTGGGCTGCCGTTCAAAGAAATCTGCTATTCGTTCTCCGCGAACGAGGCGCTTCGCAAGTTCGAGCAGGAGCCCTTCGATATCGTGCTCGCGGATATCCGCATGCCCGAGATGGACGGACTGCAGCTCGTGCACCGGCTGAGAGAAAGATGGAAGCATACGGCGGTCATTTTCCTGACCGGGTTTTCGGACTTCGATTACGCGCGGCGCGCGCTGCAATTAGGCGCGTCCAATTATTTGCTGAAGCCGGCGGAAGATGAAGAGGTCGTGGAGAGCTTGAAAGGGGCTATCGACCAGCTCGATCAAACCTATCATGTGATGCTCTCTCTCGGGGAAGCCGAACGGCTGTCCCGTCAAGCGATTCCGCTTATGCAGGATAAATGGTGGGGGAGAGTCCTTCACGGCGAAGTCGCTTCGAGCGCGCTGTCCGAGGCGGTATTCCGAGAGAAGCGGATTCCGCTTTCCGAGTCGCTGCCGGTATGGACGTTGATATTGCGGATCGACGATTTTGGCCGGCGCTTTCATAAGGAAGACGAGTTCTTGCTGCTGTTTGCGGTGCAGAACATGGTGCAGGAGCTGTGGACGGGACAGTATCGCGTGGAGTCGTTCCGATTCGAGGGCTGGTTCGTGCTGCTGCTGCAGGCGGAAGCTCGGGAGCAGGGCAGGGAGCAGTGGGGAGAGTGGGTGTCGATCGCGCACGAAACCGTTCAACGGGTTCTCGGCATCACCTTCTCGATGGTGCTCACGTCCGAACCTTCCTCCTGGGACAGATGGCCGGATGCGTTCTGGCACGCCGAATCCGCGCTGCGATTGTGCGCGTTCAGCAGCACGCTGCTCGTCGCGCCGGAGCGCGACAAGGGGGCGGCGATCCATTACCAGCTGCTGCATAAGATCACGCAGGAGCTGTCCGAGGCGCTGAAAGCCCGCGACGCGGCAAGGTTCGAGCGCTGCCTGGACAGCGCCTTTGCGATTAACGGCCTGGAGCTGCCGAGCCCGGAGCAGCTGGCCATTCACTACATCGCGATCGCCAACCAGCTGTCGCAGTTCCTGCTGCTCTATAATTTGCAGAACCAATTGGATTCGCATACGGCGGACCGGCTGGGCAATTTCAAGTCCCATCGGGACGTCGGCTCGATGAAGAGCTTCCTTATCCAGCTCTTTCACCATATCTCCGACAAGATGGGGGCGGTTCGGGACAATCCTTCCGATCTCTTGATCGCGCAGATCCGCGCCTACATTCATCAGCATTTGGACGAGGATCTATCCTTGAACGCGCTGGCCAAAATTAAATACGTCAGCCCGTCTTATCTGTCGCGCCTGTTCCACCAGATTACCGGCGAGCAGCTGATGAGCTACATTACCCGCGTTCGCATGGAAGAAGCGAAGAAGCTGCTGCTGGACGAGCGCTACCGGATACAAGACATATCCGAGAAGCTCGGCTTTCAGAGCGCCAACTATTTCTCCAAGGTGTTCCGCAAAACCGTCGGCATCCCGCCGCAGGATTTCCGGTCATCTTCGTTGTCGAATTCCTAGCATGGCAAGGCGGCTCTCTCGCGAGGGCCGCCTTTTTGCTGCCTATTGCACGCGCAATTCGCGCAGAGGACAAAATCGTGCACGAACGTAAAGACTTTCTTCTTATGGGCTATGGCCTGCATCCATTACGATAAATGCGTAGCAAGTAAAGCAATTCCAATAACGTTCGTCGAAAGGATTGGGTGCACGTGAAGAAGAAGGCACTGCGCTTTACGCTGTTTGGATGCATGGCGTTGTCGCTCGCGTTGACGGCAGCCTGCGGCAGCAGCAATGGCAATAACACGGGGGAGACGGCAAATAAGACGAACGACGCCGCAGCAGGGAGTCAAGCGCCGGCGGAAAATGCTACTGCGGAGAAGCCCGAGGAGAAGCCCGCGGAAGAGATTAACCCTTACAAATTCAAGGAACCGGTCGATGTCGTCTTCGCGAAGAACGTATTCGATATCAAGGTGTACCCCGAAGGCGAGGATCCAGGCAACAACGCGGTGTACAAAATGATCGAGCAGACGACGAATATCAGGCCGACGAACAAGTTCGCCGTTCCGTACGAGAACTACCGCGAACGCATCAAGCTGGGCATCGCGAGCAATGACCTGCCGGACATCTTCTTCGCCGAACAAGCGGACGTGGACCAGCTGATCAAGAACGATATGCTGGAGGACCTAAAGCCGATTTATGACAACTACGCGACGGACAAGACGAAACAAATCTCCGGCTACAAAGACGGCCTTCTGTTCACGGGCGCACAGCGCGGCGGCAAGTACTACGGCATGCCGAACGTGTCGGATGCGCTGAACGGCTCGCCGGTCGTTTATATCCGCAAGGATTGGATGGACAAACTCGGCGCGCAAATGCCGAAAACGTTCGAAGAGCTGATCGCGCTCGCGAAGCGCTTCGCCAAGGAGGATCCGGACGGCAACGGCAAACCGGACACGTACGGGCTGTCCATGAACAACCAGCTCGACCTGAAGTTCACGGCGCTGATGAACGCATACGGCGCATATCCGAAGGTGTACGTAAAGGACGCGGACGGCAAGCTGAATTACGGCAGCTTGAACCCCAATATGAAGCAAGGCTTGACGATGCTGGCCGATCTGTACAAAGAAGGGGTCATCGACAAGGAATTCGTAACCAAAGACATGCCCAAATCGATGGAGCTGGTTTCTCAAGGCAAGGTCGGCATTCTGATCGGGGAGTTCTTCTCGCCGCTCTGGCCGCTGCAGGACGTGCCGAAGAACGTGAAGGGCGCGGATTTCGTCAGTATGCCGATGCCGGGTCTTGGCGGCGCGGAATACCAACCGAACGTACCGATTAACGTAAGCGGCTACTTCGTCGTTCGCAAAGGCTTCGCGCATCCGGAAGCGCTGATGCTGCTCCTGAACAACCTTGCCGAAACGTCCTACAGCAACCTCGACAACGAGTGGGCGAAAGCGTGGTCGGAGCTCAACAAGAATCCGAAATACGCGAACGCCAGCATCAACAACTGGCTGCCTGTTTTCAACGACCGGCCGGATGCCAATACGAACCGCTACAATCTCTTTACCGAGGCGCTTAAATCCGGCACGGATCAGAATATGCCTGCCGATCAGCGCGTTACGTTCCAGAACGTGCTGAAAGGCAAAGAAGGCGATGCCGCTAACTGGGCATGGTACAAAACGTTCCTCGAAGGCGTGCCGAATGCAAGCAGCTACAAAACGATCGTCTACAACGGCTGGTTCGGAAGCGCGACGGAGACCGGCAAGCTGAAAGGCGCAAGTCTGCTCGACCTGGAGAATCAAACGTTCATCAAGATTATCGTGGGCAAGTCCCCCGTCGAATCCTTCGACGACTTCGCGAAGCGGTACAACGATCTCGGAGGCAAGCAAATTCTCGATGAAATGAACGCCCAGCTCGCTAATCAGAAGTAACGGCTCCACGATTCCGCGCTTGAAACCTGGCAATGACTGACAATTCCAAGACATGCGCGTAACTGAATACCAAGGCTCGTTCGCACCCGGGCGAGCCTTGGCATATCTAATGGCAACGGCGGTGGCTTCATGAATAGGATCAAAAGGCGGTTGGCTACAAAGGAATGGCAGCTTCATCTGATGATTGCTCCCGGCGTCGTTTTTCTCATTCTGTTTTCGTATTTGCCGCTCTACGGCATCTTGATCGCTTTTAAAGAGTTTTTGCCTTCCAAAGGGATTTGGGCATCGCCGTGGGTCGGGCTTAAATACTTCGACTTCATGATGAAGCTTCCCGATGTCTGGCGCGTGACGAACAACACGATCTACATTGCCGGGCTGAAAATCCTGCTTGGCTTTCCGGTTCCGATCGGGATTGCGCTCATGCTGAACGAAGTGCGCCGCAGCTTCTTCAAGAAAGGCGTGCAAACCATCATTTATTTGCCTCATTTCCTGTCCTGGGTCATTCTCGCGGGACTCATACTCGACGTGTTTTCGCTGACGGGCATCGTGAATTCATTTCTAGGCTGGTTCGGCATCGAGCCTTTCTATTATCTTGGAGACAACCGGAGCTTCCCCTGGATCATTATAGCAACGGATATTTGGAAAAATTTCGGTTGGGGGACGGTCATTTACCTCGCCGCCTTAACCGGTATCGATCCCGCCTTGTACGAGTCGTCCGTCATTGACGGCGCGAACCGCTGGAAGCAAACGCTCCATATTACGATTCCGGGCATCGTGCCCATCATCATCTTGACCGCGATCCTGAGCCTGGGGAATGTGCTGAATGCGGGCTTCGAACAAATCTTCAACTTGTATAATCCGCTCGTCATGGACCGGGGCGACATTCTGGACACGTACGTGTACCGGGTGGCGTTCCAAGAAACGAACTGGAGCCTCAGCACGATGGTAGGGCTGATCAAATCGGTCGTGAACAGCGTGCTCATCATCGCGGGCTACTGGCTTGCATACCGCATTACGAAATACCGCGTATTCTAAACGCGCGATAAGGCAACCGTTCCATCGGGAGGTCATGAAATGAGCAAACTGCATGATACATGGGGGACGCGGTTGTTCGGCGTCATCAATTACCTGCTCCTCGCGGGAGCGGCGTTTCTCTGCATCCTGCCGCTGATTAACGTGCTGGCCGTTTCCTTGAGCAGCAGCCATGCGGCGAATGCCAATTTGGTAGGCCTATGGCCGGTCGATTTTACGATTCAATCCTACAAAGTCATTCTTAGCCGTCCGGAGGTGCTGAAGGCGTTCTGGATCTCGACGGAACGTACGCTGCTTGGCGTGCTGCTGAATAACGTGCTGACCATCCTGATGGCGTATCCGCTGGCCAAGTCGGCGAAGCAGTTTACGGGCCGTCATGTCTACATGTGGGGGATGATCTTCGTCATGCTGTTTAACGGCGGGCTCGTGCCCACGTATATCATCGTGCATGATCTCGGGCTGTTGAACTCCATGTGGGCGCTGGTGCTGCCGGGCGCCGTTCCGATCTTCAGCGTCATTCTGATGATGAATTTCTTGAAGCAGCTGCCCTCCGAGATCGAAGAGGCCGCGTTCATGGACGGCGCTTCGTACTTTACGAGCTTGTCGAGGATCATCGTCCCGCTGTCCATGCCGGTCATCGCGACCGTGACGTTATTCCATTTCGTCGGGCATTGGAACGATTGGTTCTCGGGCTTGCTGTACATGACGGATATTTCCAAGTATCCGCTGCAGACGATGCTGCAATCGGTCGTCAAGGGCAACGATATTATGACGCTGGACGCCGCGAAGCTGTATGCCGACGTTTCGGACCGGACGCTGAAGGGCGCGCAAGTATTCGTAACGGCCTTGCCGATTCTCGTGCTCTATCCGTTTCTTCAGAAGTATTTTACAAAGGGGATCGTGCTCGGTTCCGTTAAAGGATAAGGGCTGTCCGGAACGCAATCCAGAAGCTGCGAGACTGAATGACCAGTGCCCGCAGCTTTTGGCATATGGATTTGTATCGTTTGCTCGGCGGAACGGAAAGGGGGTGCATGCACGAAATCGCATGTTGAAAGCGCTTCATCTAATCTTGCCGATGTTTATTTTGAAGAAGGAAGTGAAGTTTATGAAGAAAGCAAGAAAATGGCTGGCCCGAAGCATGGCTTTGGCCGCCGTGCTCGCATTCGCCCAGCCGGCAGCAGCGGCGACGTTCGACGAGTCGTACTACATGCTGTTCAACATTTCGCCGACGCCTCCACAAGCAAGAATGGATGCCGAGTTGAACGGCATTGTCGATTCGTTCGCGGACGCTGCGTACGTAAAGACAGGGCTTAGCATCTCCACGCAGTACCTCAGCCTCGATACGTACGCGCATCAGCAGAATTATAATTGGGATTCGGATTATTTGGACCGCCAGCTGCAGTATGCGGCCGACTACGGCAGGCCGGTACTCATTCAATTGAATGCGGGCGGCTGGGCGGGCGATACGGGCCTTATGGATGCGCTTGCGGACGATACGCGAACCACGATGTGGGATACCAACAATTGGGACATGTTCCGCAGCATCGACCAGCATAACTATATGACGTATTCCAGGAAGAACCTCAAGCATTATGCTTTTAAGAAACGCAATTTGCAGCAGGTCGCGAAGCGAATCGTCCAATGGAGGGCGCAGCATCCGGATCTGTTCATCGGCGTCAGCCTCGATTCCGAGGATTGGCAGTATGTGTGGGACTCCACGCGCTACTCGGATTACAATCCGCTGTCCATTGCGGAGTGGAAGGAATGGCTGCAGGGGACCGGCATCTACGATTCGGCGAACGGGACGTATAAGGGCGAGGCGCGAAGTCCCGTATTTACGTCGATCTCGCAATTCAATACGGCGATGGGCACGAGCTTCGCAACCTGGAGCGCAGTCGATCCGCCGCGGACGCGCGCCGACGGCAATCCATTCTGGGAAGAATGGACGCGCTGGCGGACAATGCTGCTCAAGCATCACCTGCAGGACATGTCGAATTGGCTCATTGAAGCGGGGTTGCCGTCAAACCGGATTTACGCGCATCAGAATCAGGTGCCTTCGGGATCGGATGCGTATTACCTGACCTCGTCCATTACGACGACCGCCGCGCTCTCACCGGGCTCGCTGGGCGTCACTCTTTACGGCGACGGTACGAAGGACACGAACTATTTCAAGCAATTGCTTGGTTACGACAATAACTGGGGCGCGCCGGAGTATAACCCCACGGACAAGTCGAACAAAGCCTCCAGCTACGATGGGCTTGTAAAAACCTACGAAGGCGGCGCGCATTTCATATCGCCCCTCAGCTGGAACGACCCGGTCAATTCCCCTTACGAAATCAAGGGAACGCAGTTCGAGGCGGCCATATCGGACTTCATTGCGAATTATGGAGGCCAGCGCCGTCCCGCCCGATTCGACATCGGCGCGCCGGGTTCGGCCGTCTATGATTTGGCGGCTAATTTCAGCTCGGCGGCAACGGCCAACACTCCGTCCGCAAGCACGGGCACGGAGACGGTGGGCGGAGTCTCGAAGAACGGCATCTTCCTTCATGCGCCCAACGCGGGAGATGCAACCCTGACGTACAGCAATGTCGTTTTGCCTTCCGTGACGGGCGGCGAACGGCTGAATCTGGCTTTGTATTCGGGCCTGCTCGACGGAGCGGACAATTCGGACGGCTACATCGTCAAAGCGGCGGTCAACGGCACGAACGTATTCACCGGCAATTACGCGCAGCCGCATTACAGCAGGTGGCACCGCTGGGAGCCGGCAATGATCGATTTGACCGCTTACGCCGGACAGACTGTCACGGTGACGCTTGCGACGAATAAAGGGACGAACGACAGCCAGGACTGGATCGTCTTCGGCAGCCCGGCCATCTACAAGGGCACCCCCGATTACACGGCCCCTTCGCCAGTGAGCGGACTTAATGCGGTCACCGTCGGCAGCAAGGAAATCGGCTTGACATGGACGCCGATCACGAACGCCGGGGTCGTGGAGTACAAGGTCTATCGAAGCACGACATCCGGATTTACGCCATCCGCGGCGAATTTCGTCGCTTTCGCCAACAAGGGCAGCTACAACGATCCTGGCTTGACGTCCTCGACGACCTACTATTACAAAGTTGCCGCCGTAGACGAGGCAGGGAACGAAGGGACGGCATCCGCTCAAGCGAACGCGAATTCGGCTGCCGCTTCCTCTGCCGCGCCTGGCCAACCGACGGGAGTTACTGCTGTATTGGCAGGAGATAAAGACAGCGTCGCCGTCTCTTGGAGCGCGGTGTCCGCTTCCAATCTGAGGGAATATCGCATCTATCGCAGCACGAAGTCATCGTTTACGGCGGACGATTCGTATTTGATCGACCGCGTCGCTCCTTCGGCGACGACCTATAAAGATTCCTACATGTTCGACAATAAGTCGTATTACTACCAGATCGCGGCATGCAACGTTAACGATGTTTGCGGCCCTGTGTCGAGTGTTACATCCGTGACCGTTCCCGGCAACACCAAGACATGGGGATTTAACACGAGCGGGAACTACGAGGGTTGGAATATGGCGAACGACGTGACGGGCACGTCGGTGAACGGCCAGCTTAACTTCTCGATCAGCGGCGTCGATCCCTATATCACGTACGCCTCCAATTTGAACTTGCGGGGCAAACGGAGTCACTATGTCAAGGTCGTCATGAAGAACAACACGGCCGCCACGTCCGCGCAGTTGTTTTGGACGACCGATCAGAACCCTTCGTTCAGCGGGCTTCAGGCGCTGACGATGGATATCGTACCGAACGATACGCTGTATCGAACGTATTTGTTCGATATCGGCAACCTGTATCAGTTCGCGGGCGTCCTGCAGACGATCCGCCTGGATATCAACGCGACGTCCGGTTCGGTAAATATCGATTCCATCGAAATCGTGGATGGCCCGGATCTGGAATCGTGGGAGTTCAATCAGGTGGGGAACGCCGAGGGCTGGACCTCCGTCCAGCAAACCGACGGTACGACGCTCTCCGGCAGCGCGATGGATCTGACGTTCGTTAATCGGCTGGACCCGTACATGGATTCGCCCGACCAATTAAAGATTCCGGCAAGACCCAATCAATCCATCCGAATGAACGCCAAGAACAATACAGGCGCCATTCAAGCGAAGGTACAGTGGATCACGGATACGAATTCGACCTGGGACGACGCGAAGAGCGCAACCATTTCGCTCCATCCGAACGACCCGAACTTCACGGATTATATTTTCCCCGTAGGCAACAGCGCGGGTTGGACAGGCACGATTCGCAAGCTTCGTATCCATCCGTTCTCCACCGATGGCTCGACGGCAGCAGGGGGGACGATCAATATCGACCGCATCGCGCTTAGCGCGGGCCTGCCCATTGCGAACGTGGTGCCGTTCGCGCTGCCCGGGAACAACAAAGTGGACCTCTACTGGGCGCAGAACCGGAAGGAGACGGGCGCTTACGTCCTGCGCAGTACGAGCTTGAACGGCGTCTATACGAAGCTGAACGACAAACCGGTCGCCATGCATTATACGGATGCGACTGCCGTGAACGGCCAAGCCTACTACTACAAATTGCAGTACGCGAACTGGCTTGGATCCGGCCTGGTATCCAGAGCGACGGGCGCGCTCGTGCCTGCGGCCGGCACCGTCTCGCAGCGCGAAAGCAATTATGCGCAGTACCGCGACGGCGTAGGCAGCTGGTACTATCAGACGTACAATACGTCGACCTCGGCGTATTCGGGAATGACGTTCGTCCATGACCAGACGTTCAACGACTATTGGGCAGGGGGCGGCGCCAAGATTTCGCGCGTCTCCCAGAATCCCGCAGCGGGCAACGACGCGGTTCTCAAATGGGTGGCGCCGATCACGGGTACGATTGTCATTAACGGCAGCGCGCATTATATCGTCAACGACCGGACGACCGGCGACGGCGCGACGCTGAAAATCATGAAGAACGGTACGCAGCTGTGGACTGCCTCTGTCGGACCGGCGACCTTTGCGGCCGAGACGGCGAACCATAGCATCAGCGTAAGCGTTCATGCCGGCGATGCGATATACTTCCACGTGAACGCGAATGCCAATGTAACCGGAGGCGAGTCGGTGTGGTGGAACCCGGCCATCTCGTACTAATTCGAATTCAAGAAGATCTATGTAACGGAAGGCTGACTGCGCGTCATCTATCGATGGCGGCGGTCAGCCATTTCTCGGTTGAGGGTCGACGAACTGCGGCTATGTCGCCGTTTTTGCAGAGCTTAGCGACGCATGCCAAGGATGCTCTTTCCCCGTCTCATGCTCATGCTGTACGTTGGGGACTGTCATGTTTAACATTCAATCAATGCGGTAGAGAACTTGGAGCCGCGTCCTTTACGCCAAATAATTTCACTTTCAGAAGTATGGTAAGCAAAGCGGCTGCAAACAGTGCGATACCGGCCCATAGAATGTTATGCGTACCATAATGGGAGATTGTCCAACCTCCGGCTATCGATCCGACCGAAATGCCGAGATTGGAGAAAGAGACAAACAAGCTGTTGCCGAATTCAGGCGCTTCGGACGCTTCCGTCGTAAACCAACTTTGGCTAATAACGAAACCCGAGGTGTGAACGGCTCCCCAGAAAACGACAATGAGGATCATAGGAATGAAGGCTTGTCCGGCGAAATAGACGAGCAAATAAATGAGAACCATGACTAAAGGAAAGAATATAGCCGTTCGAGTAACGCTTTTGCTTAAAAACTTACCCGTTTGCAAGTTTCCAATAACCCCGCTAATTCCAAATACCACAAGCATAATACTTATCCACTTGTTATCTAAGCCCGTATACTTAGTCAGATACTCGGAAAAATAGCTGTATACAGTAAACATGGCGGCAAGCATCAGGAGCAAGGTCGCAATATTAAACCATAGACTTGGCTTCGCGAGCACGCGCAACTGCGAACGATACGTTAGTTTAGTCGTAACGGGGAGACTAGGAATAAAGACGGCTAATCCGATGAAGGCGAAAATATTGACCATCGCAGAGAATAAGAAGGAAGCTTCAAGGGAAAAATGGCTTGCGATAAACGACGTGATCGGAACGCCCAGCACAAGACCGACGGTACCGCCGGTAAATACTTTGGCAATGGCTTTCGAACCCTCATTCGGATAAAAGCTTGCCGCCACGACAAAGGCGAGCGAAAAGTAAACCGGATGTAAAAAGGCGGGCACGATTCGAAGCAGCAATAATCCAGAGAAACTAGCAGTAAATGCCGCTAAGGTGTTGGCCGCTGCAAAGATAGCCAAAACGAGCAGCATTATTTTTTTACGGTTCATGCCCGATAACAATAAGGTCATAATAGGACCGAAGATCGCGATCGTTAACGCAAACAAACTCACCAATAAACCTGCCTGAGCTACACTGACCTGATATTTCTCAACGATATAAGGAATAATCCCAATCACGCCGAATTCCGTATTAATGATGCTGAACAGCCCCAGTGCAATAACGTAAATCCAAAACGTTGCTTTTCTCTTGTTGTCCATGTTGCCCTCCTTGGTTTTGATTGCTCTATATAGATAAAGACATTTCCATTCGGCGTTTCGACAGCCGTGCATCCGGCATGGACATAGTTTAATCCGATCTCCGCATCGGGCTCAGTAATATAAATTACAATTCAACGAACCGGCGATATTGCTGCCGAACCTTTGGGACTTATTGAAGGGGCAGCGTGCCTTAAATACATCCTCTGGAAAACATGATCCGAAATCGGGTGATGTTTTTTCTTTGTAGAACAAGTAAAGCGCTTTTTACCGGGATTTCTTGTGTCGCGAAAAACAAGGAGTGTGCTGTCTTTTGGGATTCTCGTGTCGCGGAAATTTTCAATTCCGCTTAATTCCGAGTAAATTGGTAGCTTTATTAAAGTAAAATGGTAAATCAAATCAGCGATATTCGAAGTTAACTCGATTAAAACGTATCCAATTGCGTGATAATTCAGGATTTTATTTTGAATTTGAACGAAAACAAGGTATAATGGTAGGAGAAGATGGATTTTCACCATCCATTGCAAGGGGGAGAAGATATGGCGAAACAGCATTATAAGATTACAAAGCTTGAATTGCTGCGGCGAATCGTATTTATTACGATTGGTGCGGCGCTTGTATCGGTAGCTCTGGAAATTTTTCTCGTGCCGAACAACATTATTGATGGCGGCATTGTCGGGATTTCGATCATTTTATCCCACATAACGGGTTTGACCCTCGGTATCTTTCTATTCTTGCTCAACGTGCCTTTCCTCATCATCGGGTATAAACAGATCGGCAAAACGTTCGCGCTCTCGACGCTCTACGGCGTTACGGTCATGTCCATCGGCACGACGCTGCTCCATCCCGTGAAGGCGTTGACGTACAGTCCGTTCCTCGCGCCCGTTATCGGCGGGGTTATCCTCGGGATCGGGGTCGGGCTTGTCATCCGGTTCGGCGGATCGCTGGACGGCACGGAGATCATCGCGATTCTGTTCACGAAGAAAAGCGCGTTCTCCGTCGGCGAGATCGTCATGTTCTTCAATCTATTCATTCTCGGCAGCGCGGGCTTCGTCTTCTCTTGGGACAGCGCGATGTACTCGCTCATTGCCTATTACATTGCGTTCAAAATGATCGATATTACGCTGGAGGGCTTCGATCAGTCGAAGTCGGTGTGGATCATCAGCGATGAAGCGAAGGAAATCGGGGACACCATCATGAGCCGTCTCGGCCGCGGCGTCACTTATCTGCACGGCGAGGGCGCGTATTCCGGCGGCATGAAGCGGGTTATCTTCTGCGTCATTACTCGTCTGGAAGAAGCGAAGATGAAGTCCATCGTCCAAGAGCTGGATCCTACCGCGTTCCTGGCGGTCGGCAACATTCATGACGTGAAGGGCGGACGCTTTAAGAAGCGGGACATTCACTAACGCACGGTACAGACAAGCATTAAACGGGTCACACGGGTAGGCATTGAACGTTCGAATAGGTACGTATACGGCTCGAGATATATCCATGCAAAGCACAGCAAGCAGAACGATCCCGCAGTCGGTGATCAAGGAGGCAGGACCGCCCGGCAGAGGCGAGGTCCTGCCTCCTTTTGTTGCGGCTCCGCGGATGGACCGATATAATAAGGTCAATTAGACGGTCGAGGCGACCGGTGACGGGTGGAGGGTGGTAGTCTGGACGAATTTGCGCGAATCCGCCATTGGACGGACGGCAGGCAGAGCCCTTCGCTGCTCGCTTCGCAAGGCGTCGTGCTCGGCATCGGCGACGATGCGGCGGTCGTCGGCGCTCCGCCGTCCGCGCGCGGGGAGCTGGAATGGCTGCTCGCGGTCGACACGATGGTGGAGACCGTGCACTTCAACGACGCGACGATGGCGGAGGAAGACGTCGGCTGGAAAGCGCTGGCCGCGAACGTCAGCGATATCGCGGCGATGGGGGGCACGCCCCGGCACGCGCTGGTCTCGATCAGCGTGCCGCAGGCTTGGGGGCCGGAGCGCGTGCGACGGCTCTATGACGGGCTTTACGCCTGCGCCGCCCATTACGGCGTGGCGGTCATCGGCGGCGACACGACTTCGTCGCCGCTGCACGTGGTCGTTGCCGTGACGGTAACGGGCACCGTCGCGGCCGGAGCGGCGATCCGCCGGGCGGGGGCGAGGCCCGGCGACGCCGTGTTCGTGACCGGCGCTGCGGGGATGGCCGCGGCCGGTCTGCATTATTTGCTCGCCGCGGCAGCGGCGGGCGGGACCGCGCCGGGCGCGCAGGTGCGGCCCGTGCCGCTGGCCGCGGCCGAGGCGGCCGGCACGGCGGCGCTGGTGCAGGCGCACCGCCGGCCGGCGCCGTCCGTGCGCGCTGCGGCGCTGCTGGCCGCCCGCGGAACGGTCACGTCGCTGAACGACGTCAGCGACGGACTCGCCAGCGAAGCCTGGGAAATCGCCGAGGCTTCGGGCATCGTGCTCGCGCTCCGCGAGTCGAGGCTGCCGAGGAGCGGCAGCCTGACCGCTTACGCGCACCGCTGCGGCGAGGATCCGCTGTCGTGGATCCTCTACGGCGGCGAAGACTACGTGCTGCTCGGCACCATCGCAGCCGAAGACGCGGACGCGGCCAAGGCCGAGCTCGAAGCGGCCGGCCTGCCGATGTACATTATCGGCGCGGCAGAGGAAGGCGCCGCCGCCGTGGAGCTGATCCGCGATCGCGGAGCTGACCGCGGGACGGACAACGGGCGCGGCAGCGCGTCATCGCATCGGCGCGAGCCGCTCGCGAAGCGGGGATATAATCATTTTGGCGGGTAGGAGCGTTAAGGGATGAGCGAGACCTTCGAAATCATATGGGACGCCGCGGACGAGTCGGATACGGTTCGTCTCGCGGAGACGCTGGCGGGCTGGGCCGCGCCGGGAACGGTGCTGGCGCTGGACGGCGATCTCGGAGCCGGCAAGACGAGATTCTCGCAGGCTTTTGCCAAGGGAATCGGCGTACCGGGCGTGGTGAACAGTCCCACGTTTACGATTATTAAAGAATATAAGGGCGCGCAGCTGCCGCTCTATCATATGGATGTGTACCGGCTGTCGGAGCCGGAGGCGGACGAGCTGGGCCTCGACGACTACTTCTTCGGCGATGGCGTGACCATCGTGGAATGGGCGAGTCTGATCGAGGCGCTGCTCCCGCCGGACCGGCTGCAGATGTATCTCGCGCATACGGGCGGGGAGACGCGCCGGATTACGATTACCGGCATCGGCGAGCCTTATGCGGCCTGGTGCCGGCAATTACAGGGAATGGGAGCTAGGTAGCACATGGGTGAACATACAACGGAGGGCGGTCCGGACGGGCTGCTCGTGCTTGCGGTGGATACGTCGACGGCCGCGCTGGCGGCTGCGCTGACGCGCGGCGGCGAAGTGCTGAAGGAAGTGCTGTCCCTGGCGGAACGCAATCATTCCGTACATACGGTATCGACGGTTCAGACGATGCTGGCGGAATGCGGCGTGAAGCCGGAGGAACTGGACGGTATCGCGATCGGCCGGGGACCGGGCTCGTACACGGGCATGCGCATTGCGGTTTCGCTCGGCAAAACGTTAGCCTGGGTCTGGAACAAGCCGCTTGTCGGCGTCTCCAGCCTGGAGGCGCTGGCATACGGCGCGCGGCAGCAGGACAATCGCGAGAACGGCGACGGTTCGATCTCGGAAGCAGCAGATAGGCTAGCGGCTGCAAATAAGCAGGCAGTCAGCCAGCTGCCGCGCTCGGATCAGAACGCAACGGGACCGGTCTGGGTCGTTCCCATTATGGATGCGAGAAGAGGCCAAGTGTATACGGCTTCCTTCGAGACTGGAACGGCTGTACGCGAGGGAGCATGGAAACGGCTGGCCAAGGACGGCATCCGCCTGATGCATGACTGGGTGGACGAGCTGGCGGCCGACGTCGATGCGTCCGATGCCGCGCAGCGTCCGGCCGCCATCTGGATAGCCGGCGAGCTTGAGAAGCATGAGGCGGAGGTCGATCGGCTGCAGGCCATCTGCCCGGGCGTTCAAGTCCGCAAGCTGCCGGTCTGGCTGGAAGGACGAGCCGTTGCCGCGCTTGGCGCGGCGAGACTTGCCGCAGGCGAGAGCGACGACGTGCACGCGTTCACGCCGAATTACACGCAGCTGACGGAAGCCGAAGTGAAGCTGCAGGAGAGAACGGCGAAGCAAGCCGCAGCGGAAGGAGCTGTTTCTGATGACGCCCATTAACCAAAGCCGCCTTGTATTTCGTGCCATGACGATGGACGACGTGCCGACGATCGTTGCCATCGAGCAGGAATGCTTCCCGACGCCCTGGACGGAAGAGGCGTTCGTGAACGAGCTGACGAACAATCACTTTGCCCGATATATGGTGATGGATTACGAGGACCATGTGATCGGCTATGCCGGCATGTGGACGATCATGGACGAGGCGCATGTGACGAACGTGGCCGTGCGCGAAGCATACCGCGGGCAGGGGCTCGGAGAGCGGCTCATGAAGGAGCTGCAGCGGACGGCGCTTCTGTTCGGCGCGCGCCGCATGACGCTGGAGGTGCGCGTGAGCAACGAGGTCGCGAAGCGGCTGTACGCGAAGCTGGGTTTCGAGCCGTCCGGCATTCGGCCCGGCTATTATTCGGACAATATGGAGGATGCCCTCATCATGTGGGCGGAGCTGCCGGAGTCCATTGAAGTGGAGTATTCGTATGACGAAGAACGTAACTAGCGAGGCCAGCGTGATGCATCCAATGAACTCGGCGGGCGAAACTAACGCAACCGCCCTAACAAAGGCGCCCGGCGCGCCGCGTACGACCAACCCGGCGAACGAACTCATTCTCGCCGTAGAGACGAGCTGCGACGAAACCTCGGTCGCCGTCATCCGCGGTGGCAAGGAAATTTTATCCAACGTCATATCCAGCCAGATCGAGACGCATCGCAGATTCGGCGGCGTCGTGCCGGAGATCGCGTCGCGCAAGCACGTGGAGTCCATCACGATCATCATGGAGCAGGCGCTGGCCGAGGCCGGCGTCGCCTTCCGCGACCTGTCCGCGATCGCGGTGACGCAGGGTCCGGGACTCGTCGGGGCGCTGCTTGTCGGCATCGTCGCTGCCAAAGGCCTGGCGATGGCACTCGGCCTGCCGCTCATCGGCACGCATCATATCGCCGGCCATATCTATGCCAACGAACTCGTGCACGAGATGATCTATCCGTGCCTGGCGCTGGTTGCATCCGGCGGGCATACGGAGCTGGTGCTGCTCGAGAGCGAAGGCAAATTCCGCATTATCGGCCGCACGCGCGACGACGCCGTCGGCGAAGCGTACGACAAAGTAGCGCGGACGCTGCATTTTCCGTATCCCGGCGGGCCGCATATCGACCGGCTGGCGCAGGAGGCGGAAGAAGAGATCGTGCTGCCGCGCGCCTGGCTGGAGCCGGACTCGTACGATTTCAGCTTCAGCGGTCTGAAATCCGCGGTGCTTGCCAGCATCAATACGGCCGCGATGAAAGGCGAGACGATCCGCCAGGCCGCATTGGCCCGCGGATTCCAAGCTTCCGTCATCGACGTGCTGACGACCAAGGCGCTGCGTGCCGCCCGCGAATTCGGCGTCAAGCAGCTGCTTCTCTGCGGCGGCGTGGCCGCCAACGGCGGCTTGCGCGCGGAATTGACGGCGCGCTGCGCCGATGCAGGCATTCCGCTGCTCGTTCCGCCGCTCAGGCTTTGCACCGACAATGCCGCAATGATCGGCGCCGCGGCGCATCTGAAGTGGACGCGAGGCGAGTTTACGCCGCTCGACATGAAGGCGGAGCCGGGGCTTTCGCTGGAAGAATGGTCGGTTTGACCGATACCGGATTCCATGCTGTAAACTGATTCGACTGGATTCGTCGATGTTCATCCTGCAAGCGCAGCGCATACGCGTTGCGCTTTTTTCGTTTGTCTATTTTCGTTTGTCTATTTCATTTGTTTTTTCGTTCGTCTTTCTCCTCCTCAAGGAATTTGCGGTTACCTGTCGAAAGAACAAAAGGAATGCCCGGCAGAGCAGGCTTGAACCATGGCTAACGCTGATCGATTGCGTTAAGCGGCAATAAGACGGACTCGCAATCGAAAGCGGTCTCAACCCGGGAATTCGTACTCGGCGTCAACCCATACAAGGAGGCCACATGTCCATGCGCATCAGCAAAATCGAATTGTTCCACTTGAAGCCCCGCTTGACGTTCCTGAAAATGTCGACCGACGAAGGCATCGTCGGCTGGGGAGAAGCGATCGTCGAAGGACGGTCGCGCACGGTCGAAATGGCGATCAAGGAGCTTGAGCCGCATCTGATCGGCCAGGATCCGCGACGCATCGAGCATTTGTGGCAAGCGATGTACCGCGGTACGTTCTATCGCGGAGGTCCGATTCTGACGAGCGCCATCAGCGGACTGGAGCAGGCGATGTGGGACATTCTCGGCAAATCGCTGGGCGTGCCGGTTTATCAGCTGCTCGGCGGCGCCGTTCGCGACCGGATTAAGATGTACCGGGGAATCGGCGGCTCGACCGCGGAAGAATCCAGCGCCAATGCCAAACGTTTGAAAGAGCAAGGCTTCAAAATGATGAAGACCGGCATCGAAGCGATGGCGCATGTCATCGAGACGCCGGCATGGGTGACGAAGCAGGTGGAGCGGGTCGAAGCGATCCGCGACGCGATCGGCCCGGACTGCGATCTCGGCATCGACTTCCATGGCCGGATCAGCCCGGCGCTGGCGGTTCGCCTTTGCAAGGAGCTGGAGCGCTTCAACCTCGCGTTCATCGAGGAGCCGTGCCTGCCGGAGAACGTCGACACGATGGTGACGATCGCCCGCTCGACGACGACCCCGATTGCCACGGGCGAGCGGCTGTTCTCCAAGTGGGCGTTCCGCGAAGTGCTGGAGAAGCAGGCGGCCGCGATCGTGCAGCCGGATCTGGCGCATTGCGGCGGTATTCTGGAAGGCAAGAAAATCGCGGCGATGGCAGAGGTTTACTATGCCGGCTTCGCGCCTCATAACCCGCTCGGCCCGATCAATCTGGCCGCGAGCATTCAATTGTCGGCCAACGTGCCGAATTTCGTTTCGCAGGAGCATGCCGAAGTGGGACACGGGTATTTGAAGAATCCGTTCGTGATCAAGGACGGTTACATCGACATTCCCACGGCTCCGGGACTCGGCATCGAAGTGGACGAAGACGCCATTCAGGACAAGCTGTATGACGGCGATTGGGATACGCCGCGCTGGTTCCACGAAGATGACGGGTCCGTTGCGGACTGGTAGGACTACGACAGCCGAGGAGAATGCACAGATGCAGGATAGAGTAGCGATCGTGACCGGAGCGGCGAGCGGAATCGGCAGAGGCATTGCGGAGGTCCTGCTAAGGGAAGGCTGCCGCGTCTCGGTGCTCGATTGGAACGAAGAGATCGGGAGCCGGGCCGTGCTGGAGATGACGGAGGATCGCGACCGCGTCCGGTTCATTCGTACGGATGTCTCGCGGGAAGCCGATATTAGCCATGCCGTTGAGCGGACGGTCGCCCAATGGGGCACCGTCGATATATTGGTCAATAACGTAGGCACGCATTATCATAATTCGGTGGAAAGAACGACTGCGGACGACTTCGACAAAGTGCTGACGACGGACCTGAGAGGACATTTTCTCGCCATTCAGAACGTGCTTCCCTTCATGAAGGAGCAGGGACGGGGATCGATCGTCAATATCGCCTCCGTTCATGCGCTGCAAACGCAGCCTCATTTCTCCGTCTACGCGGCAGTCAAGGGCGGCGTCGTCTCCATGTCGAGAAGCATTGCGCTGGAGTATGCGCCCTTAGGCATTCGCATCAACACGGTGCTTCCGGGAATGACGCGCAACAGCAACGTGGATCGTAGGATGGCTCCTCTGAACGAGAAGGAGAGGGAAGATCTGGAACGCAAGATGGCGCGGAATATTCCGCTTGGGCGCATTGCGGAAGCCGCGGAGATCGGGGAAGCGGTCGCTTTCCTGGCGAGCGACCGGGCGTCCTTCATCACGGGCTCCACCTTGGTCGTGGACGGCGGCGAGTCGAGCCATCTGTCTTGGAGATAACGTTCGAAGGAGAGGGCGGGGGCGAAAATGAACGACTGTCTGCAGCAATTAGAAGCGGTTCCGATTTCGGAGCGGGACTCGGCGTGGGTGTGGCTGGGACAAGGCGGCTTCGCATGGCGCTTCGGCAGCCGCGCGACGATCGTCATCGATCCGTATCTATCCGATACGGTCGAGCAGCAGGACGGGTTGACCCGTCTGGCCCCGGCGCCGATTCGGCCTGATCGGCTGCGAGGCGACCTGCTGCTGATCACGCATGATCACTTGGATCATTTCGATGAGCCGTCGGTTATCCACGCGGTGCGGCACGCCGGCATGAAAGTAGCCGGACCGGGATCGGTGCAAAAGCATTACCGCAAGCTGGGGCTGCCTGAGGATGCATTCATGCGCATCGATCAAGGCGAAGAATTCTTGTTCGGCGGCGTCCGAATCCGTGCGGTCTACGCCGAGCACAGCTCGGGCGACGGCGAATGCGATGCGGTCGGCTTCGTGCTCGACCGCGAAGGCAGCCGCATTTACCATGTCGGGGATTCGGAGTTGACGGACGAGCTGCTGCGCATCGCCGGCGAGCTGAAGGCGGATTGCATCGCGCTTCCGATCAACGGGCGCTGGGGCAATATGAGCGCGCAAGAAGCTGCGGAGCTGACGGTAAGATCCGGCGCGGGCACGGCCATTCCGATGCATTTCGGGATGTTTGCCGAGAATACGGCGGACCCGCAGTTGTTCGTGGATGCGCTGCAGGCTGCCGATAAGGGGAAGATCAGGATTCGGATTCCTGAGCTTGGCCGCGTGCAAGTCTTTGCCCGCGGCGAGTAAGGAACCGCTCCCCCGTGCGCGAGCAACCGCATAGAAATGCAAAAAAGCAGCTTCAAAGGTCTGATCGGACAGGTCGATCATTCCATTGGATGCTGCTTTTTTCGCTGCTTGCTAAGTGATCAATAACGGCCATGCTTAATGTCACACTCTCTTTTTATGCACCCGCATGGCGATGAAATAGGCTGCGATCAGAATTCCGACGCACCACGCAAGCGCGACCCATATATCGTTGCCCACCGGCTGCCCGGACAGCAGCGCGCGAATGGCTTCCACGATGGAGGTCACCGGCTGGTTCTCGGCAAAGGCGCGAACGACCTTGGGCATCGAATCGGTCGGCACGAACGCCGAGCTGATGAACGGCAGGAAGATGATCGGGTAGGAAAAGGCGCTTGCGCCATCGACGGATTTGGCGGATAGTCCGGCAATCGCCGCGACCCAGGTTAATGCCAGCGTAAACAGCGCGAGTATGCCGGCTACCGCCAGCCATGACAGGATTCCCGCGGATGAATGAAAGCCCATGATCAACGCGACGGCAATGATGACGACAAGCGAGATGGCATTGGATACCAGCGAGGTCAGCACATGCCCCCACAGCAAGGTGGAACGCGAGATCGGCATGGTGTGAAACCGCTCGAAGATGCCACGCTGCACATCGGTGAATAATCGGAAAGCCGTATAGGAGATGCCGCTGGCAATGGCAATCAGTAATATGCCGGGAAGCAGGTAATTCACGTAGTTATCGGTTCCGGTCTCAATGGCACCGCCGAAGACATAGACGAACAGCAGCATCATCGCGATCGGCATGATCGTGACCGATATGATGGTGTCCATGCTGCGGGAAATATGGCGCATGGAGCGCCCGAGCATGACACCCAAATCGTTGAAAAAATGATGTTTTACCGTTTCCATCATGCGCCCTCCTTCTTGCCGATGATGGAGAGGAAGATATCCTCCAGCGACGGCTGTTTCTCCACGTATTCCACTTTTGCCGACGGGAACAGCTTTTTCAACTCCGCAAGCGTGCCGCTGGCGATAATTCTGCCCTCGTGCAGAATGGCGATGCGGTCGGCCAGCTGCTCCGCCTCTTCGAGATACTGCGTGGTGAGGAGTACCGTCGTGCCGCCGTCGGCCAGCTCCTTGACGATCTTCCAAACCTCGATGCGCGCCTCGGGGTCGAGTCCCGTGGTCGGCTCGTCGAGGAAAATAATCTGCGGCTTCCCCACGAGGCTCAAGGCGATGTCGAGCCTGCGGCGCATGCCGCCGGAATACGTCGACGCTCTGCGGTCGGCCGCGTCCGTCAGGCCGAAGCGTTGAAGCAAGTCTTCCGCGACCTGACGCGGATTTTTGAGGTAGCGCAGCTTGGCGATCATGACCAGATTTTCCCGGCCGGTCAATATTTCGTCCACGGCGGCGAATTGCCCGGTCAGACTGATCGCCTGCCGCACGTGGTCGGCTTTGGACGCCACGTCGTATCCGTTGATCACGGCGGTTCCGCCGTCCTGCTTGAGCAGCGTGGTGAGGATGCGGACAACCGTCGTCTTGCCCGCCCCGTTGGAGCCGAGCAGGGCGAAGATGCTGCCCTTCTCCACCTCGAAATCAACGCCCTTCAGGACTTGATGCTGCTTGTAGGCCTTTCGCAATCCTTTTACTTGAATCGAATGATTGGACACCGCTTTCTCCTCCTTAAGCGTAGCTTCTCATGCAAACCCTTATCGAACCGTCACCTTGGACAAATTTGCTCCCATGCCTTTAAGCGCTGCGAAAGTCAGTTTATCCATGACCGCGTCGTCGAAGTTGATGGTTTTGATCGAGCGGTAATATTTATTGGTCAGCGAGAAATACGCCTGGAAAGACACGTTCTTGAGCGTGGCGCCCTGGAACGAAACATTGTTCAAGGCCGACTTGTCGAACTTAACGCCGATAAAGGTTTGCCCGTCGAATCGCAGCCCGCTCAGATCGGAGCTTTCGAAGACCACGCCGTCAAAGATGCATCCTTCAAAGGCGGTTTTTCTCAGATCGGTCTTGGTGAGCTTGACGTCGGTCAGCTTGACGCCCGTGAATGCGGCGCCGTCCAGCCCCGAAACGCTGAGGTTGGTGCGGACGAGGATCGATCTATTGAAGCTCGCATTGGAAAGGTCGTTGGCGGATAGGATGCAGTCGGTCAGATTCGCGCCGTCGAAATTCGCATCGCGAATGTCGCTGCTCTTGAACGAACTTCCCGTCAAGTCTGCGCCGGCAAAGTTGGAACCGCGCAGCGCGCTGGCATTGAATTGTCCTTTATGCGCAACCACGCCCGCAAAATCGCTCTTGGCCAAATCGCTCGCGCTGAGGTTCGTGACGACCTGCCGCTCCAGCGACCGGGAGAGGTTCGCGACCTCCAATACCGTCTGCTCGATGTCGCCGATGCTGTCGATGGTCATCTCGAACGCGGTTTCATCGTCCTTGCCTTCGGCTTTCAGTTCGCGGTACCGCTCCTGCAAATCGGAAAGCAGGTCGGCCTTTAATTCCGTGACGCTCTTCACTCCGTCATACGCTGCGAAAACACCGTTCAGGTAATTCGTTAATTTTGGATTCGTCATCGTAATCGCTCCTTATAATAAGTTTTCTAGTACGCGCTGGGCATACTCCCAGTTGCTCTTGTTGCGGGCGTAGGTTTCCTTGCCCTTATCGGTAATCCTAAAATACTTGCGTCTTCCGCCTTGAGACTCATCGCCCCAGTACCATTCGATATCGCCGTCCGTCTCCAGACGCCGGACGCTGGAGTACATCGTGGCTTCCTTTAACTCGTACTCGCCGCCTGAACGCTCCGCAATCAGCTTGACGATTTCGTATCCGTAGCGGTCCGCTTCGGACAAGATCCTTAAGATCATCGTATCCGTATGTCCGCGAAGCAGGTCGGATGTGATTTTGTTCTCGCTCATCTCATCACCTCCATGTCTGTATAATACGACACACTACTATGACTGTCAAGGTAGTGTTATAAATAAATTACTTTTCCTGAAATGCTGCCTATTCATTCCGGAGCTTCGCCTGTTCGATCCGTTCACGAATGTTCTATGGAAGGGCAGTCAGGCACCGTAGACGCTGCGATTTTCAACATTTTGTTATTCTGAATTGACAGACGATTTATGTCGGCATATAATAAGCAACAACACTTCAAACAACGAAACGCGAAGAACAGGAGCAGTAAAGCGAATGCCGGGAACAGAGAGCTGCGGGTTGGTGCAACGCAGTCGAAGGCAGCTTGAACCTCGCCTGGGAGCGGAATGGCGGAGAGAGTTTCAGTGACGGCCGAAGGCCAAGGCTGAAGGAAGCTCGCGTACGCTGTTACGGTTAACCGCCGTGATCCGGTGCATGACCTTCGATTTCTAGGGTCGTTTGTCATGCTTAAGGTGGACGGTTGCTCTTATCCGAGAGAATCGTCAACAAGGGTGGTACCGCGCCGGACTTCACAGTCTGTCGTCTCTTGCATAAAGAGACGGCAGGCTTTTTTGATTTTTCAGGCGGCTGTCGGCAGTGCGGGTTTCGAGAATCGAAGTGGCGACGACTAACGATTACGTACACATATAGCAGAACAACGCGTTGAACAGGAGCAGTAGGAGAAAGTCCGGGAATCAGAGAGCTGCGGGATGGTGCGACGCAGACGAAGGACGTCCGAACTCGCCTGGGAGCGGAACGAGAGAATGTCGAGGCATCGTCCTGTCGGATGACAGGATGATCGGCCTTGATCCTATCCCGTTACGGTTAACCACCGTCATCAGGTGCAGCGAATGCCGGCGGAACTGCCGGGCGCTAGCTGCGTAAGCGGGTCCGGACGGCATCGTCCGGACAACTAGAGTGGTACCGCGGCATGCCTAAGAAGCCTGTCGTCTCTTGAATTCAGAAGAGACGACGGGCTTTTTCCATTGTTCAGCAAGAACATGGAGCCGTGAACCGGAAGCCGAGAAGACGCGAAACATAACCCATATCGAATATCAGGAGGAATTAGTCATGAACCAATCCCAAGTCAATGGAAGTGCCAATCAATCGCAGGATCCATCCAATCGCATCATCCGCATCTTCGATACGACGCTGCGCGATGGCGAGCAGTCCCCCGGCGCGACGCTGCGTCCGGAGCAGAAGATCGTCATCGCCCGCCAGCTCGCCAAACTGGGCATCGACGTCATTGAGCCGGGCTTCCCAATCTCGAGCCCCGGTGAATTCGCGGCCGTGCAGCAAATTTCCCGCGAGCTGCAGGGCGTGGAGATCGCCGGCTTCGCCCGCGCGATTCGCGGCGATATCGACGCGGCCGTGAAGGCGACGATGGATGCGGCGCGCAGGCGTCTGCATCTGTTCATCTCCTCCTCGGACATTCATCTGGATTTCCAGCTGAAGAAATCCCGCGAGCAGGTTGTGGATATCGCCCGCCAAATGGTCGCTTACGGCAAACAGTTCGTTGACGAGATCGAGTTCTCCGCGATGGATTCCAGCCGCACCGGCCGTGAATTCGTCATCGAGATGGTGGAAGCCGTCATCGCGGAAGGCGCGACGATCATCAACCTGCCGGATACGCTCGGCTTTGCGCTTCCGGAAGAATACGGCGCCATGTTCCGGGCGGTCAGGGCCGGAGCCCGCGGTGCCGACAAGGTGCAGTTCAGCGCGCACTGCCATAACGATCTCGGCCTCGCGGTCGCGAACAGCTTGGCTGCCATCGCAGCCGGTGCCGACCAAATCGAAGTGACGGTCAACGGGATCGGCGAACGTGCCGGCAACTGCTCGCTCGAGGAGCTGGTCATGGCGATCGAGACGCGCAAATCCGTCGTTGGGGCAGAGACCGGCATCGTCATGGGCGAGATTTACGAGACGTCCCGGATGGTAAGCCGCGCGATGAATTTTCCGATTGCCTATAACAAGCCGATCGTCGGTCGCAATGCCTTCCAGCATGAATCCGGCATCCACCAGGACGGCCTGCTCAAGAACCGCAACACTTACGAAATCATGGATCCCGAAGCAATGGGCATTCCGCGCAGCATGATCGTACTCGGCAAACACTCCGGCCGCCATGCCATCAAGCACCGTCTGTCGGAATTCGGCATCGAGCTGAACGAGGAGCAAATGCAAGACGTCTACGATCGTTTCAAGGCGAAAGCCGACGAGCTCAAAATCGTACCGGATGACGTATTGGTTCGCCTCGCCAGCGAATCGACGGATCAGCAGCATGATCCGTACGTACTCGTCGATCTGCAAGTATTAGCCGGCACGCAGCGTTCGCGCATCGCGTCCGTGACGATTCGGGAACGCGAAACGCAGGAGGAAGGCACCTTTACGGGAACGGGCACCGGGCCGCTCGAAGCCGTCATCCACTGCCTGCAGCAGGCGATTCCGGTGGGAGCGGAATTCGACGATCTGGAGCTGCATTCCCTGTCGACGGGCGAAGACGCGCGCGGCGAAGCGGTCGTGAGCGTGGTGCATGACAATCGTCGGTACACCGGGACGGCCGTGCACAACGATATTATTTTGGCCTCCGCACAGGCGTATGTTGCGGCATGCAATCAGCTGATTATGAGCATCCAGGCGAGCGGCAGTGAATCGCATAAGGAAGCGAAGTCCAGTTAAGCTCGGAGCTGGCTAATGACCAGGGGAAGGGCCGATATCCATGGAAGCGTGTTTTATTTGCAAGAAGCATCGAGATGCCGCCGCTCAATCAGACGTTATTTATGAAGATGATTATGTACGTGCAAGTCTGATGACGGCCCGAGCGGAAGAGCGGCTTGCGTATCTGGGATATGCGGTGGTGGAAACCAAGCGGCATGCGCCAGGACTCGGGGACTTGAACGCGGAGGAAGCCAGGGCGGTCGGCGAGACCATGAACCGGGTGAGCGCCGCGCTGAAAGAAACCCAGTCCGCTGAGCATGTGTATGCTTTCGTCCAAGGCGACGGCGTTCCGCATTTTCATATCCACCTGGTCCCGCGATATGCCGGAACGCCGCCTGAGTATCGGCATCCGATGAATCTGGTGCACTGGCCGGATGCAAAGCGGGGCGGACACGAAGCGCTGCAGGGGATTCGGGAGGCGCTCCAGGCGAGACTGCATGGCAGCTAGTCGTCAGCGAGGAGCAGGAAGAGGCATGAGCTCCCGAGCGTGCCGCCTCTCCGAATCGAAACGAGTATCGATGAAGAAACGAGTGTAGATGAAGAAACGAAGTGGTTGGCCTCTGCTCGAATTGAGGAACCCAAGCATTTTCGTTAAATGCGAAGAACCCTGAATGGCGCTTGGTTAAGCGGCTTCAGGGTTCTTTTTGTTCATTTGACGCGGGCATGCAAGTGGTCGCCATCCGAAGCCGAGTGGTTGCGTTACTATATGGAACATGGTGTGCGAAGCATGAGGCAGGCGCGCACCGTTCGCCGGTGAACCCGTTAGTCTTCCAGCACCCAGTTGGAATTCCGAGGTGGATTGCCCAAAAGCTGCAGTGGAGCAGCATCTGATGCTAAATGAGGCTGGTTAGGCCTGAAAAGCTGCCCAGGATCAGCATTTGATGCTAGATGAGGCCGGTTGGGCCTGAAAAGCTGCCCAGGAGCAGCTTTTGATGACAAAAGAGGCCGGTCGGGCCTGAAAAGCTGCCCAGGAGCAGCAGTTGATGCTAAATGAGGCCGGTCGGGCCTGGAAAGCTCCTGTTCCGAGCCAAGCAGTAGTTGGTGCACCTCATCTGCCATCTTATTTCGGCAGTCGGATGAGAATTGTCCCCCGTTCGCTTCCGGCCTGAGTAATCGAGGCTTCTCAACAGCCTGCAAATGGGCGTTACATCCCCATTTCTCTTTGTCCACAACGATATCCACAGCGCATATTTAAGTTGTGTATAACCGTAAAAAACCCGCCAAACATGCGCAGATGCGATGTGCATAAAAGTCGGATAAGTTTTTCACAGCCAACCTGTGGATAATGTGGATAATGGGAATAAACTTGGCAGCTTTCAATGGACGTGAAAGGGAATATTAAAGAAACGGTAAATTTATTCGTCTTTTTTGCTTGAATAGGTGCCAGAATTGCCGCACAATTCTTCCACTGCTGTGGATAAACCTGTGGAAAACGGGGATAGATCATGGAAAGGCATCTCTAGGAAAGATTAGTCTCCGAAGGACTCCTTTGAGATAGTTTTTAGTTGGCTTGGGATAACCTACTTGTATGATCCGCGGCGGATGTGGATGAAGGCTGGCTAGATGCGAGGCAGGACAAAAAGAAGCTGAAGAAGCTCAAGACAAGCCTATGGCAAGCTCATGGCAAGGCTTGAAGCGATGACAATGACGTTGAACGATGATGGCAGCTGCGCGAATTGCAAGGGAGGATGTCGAAAGGATGTTAAAGTCCTTAATGATTCGGGAGATAAACGGTTGGAGTGGCGCGTCGTCTAAACCACTAAGTCCTACTATGCTAAACATGCGATGTCCTGCTCGCCAAAAAATCCGGTCCGCGCAGGCGCAGTCCGGATTCGAGTTGGTTAACGAGGTATGTTAATGAACCGAAGTATTGTGCAAATCCTGTCGGATATGAAATCGGAAGAGTGAAGCCAGCCGGAGCCCGCTCAAGCGAGCAGTTCCTCCCAAGCGTCGTAAACGGCTTGCAGCTCCGCTTTCCGCGTATCGATATCGCTTTGAATGGTACCGACCAGCACGTAATCGTTGTAGACTTCGGGATCGGTCAGCCGCTGCTCCAGCGAAGAAATTTCCCCTTCCAGGCGCGCGATGTCGTTTTCCAGCTGTTCTTGCTTGCGCTGTCTGTTTCGTTCGTCACGCTTCGCTTGTTTGTCGGCCTCATAGGCCGTAACCGGCGCTGCTTCAGCAACCGGCGCGGATTTGCTCTGTTTTCCTTGCGCGGCTGACAGCGTTTCCAGCAGAAGCTCTTCGATTTCTCGCTTTTTCTGGATCATTTCGTCATAATTTCCCAGGAAATGCTCCGTGCCCTCCGGATGCAGTTCGACAATGCGCTCCGCCATCTTGTTTAAGAAATACCGGTCGTGGGAGATGAAGAGCAGCGTACCGTCATAATCCATCAACGCGGCCTCCAGCACTTCCTTGCTGTACAGGTCCAAATGGTTGGTCGGCTCGTCCAAAATGAGCATATTGGCTTGCGCCAGCATCAGCTTCGACAGCGAGACGCGCGCGCGTTCGCCGCCGCTCAGCGTACTGACGCGCTTCTTCACGTCTTCTCCGCTGAACAGGAAATTGCCGAGCACGGTGCGAATGCGAGCTTCTTCGAGGTGCGGATAAGCGCTCCACAGCTCCTCGAGAACCGTGTTGGCCTTGTTCAAGCCCGTATGCTCCTGGTCGTAATAGCCGATTTTGACATTGGTCCCCCAGCGGATCGTGCCTTGCTCGTAAGGTTGCTGCCCTACAAGCGACTTGAGCAACGTCGATTTGCCGATCCCGTTCGGACCGACGAGCGCCACGTTCTCTCCCCGTTCGAGGCGGAAGGTCACATCGCGGAACAGCGGCGTCGATTTCTCGGCGAACGTGATCGACAGCTCTCGCACGTCAAGCACGTCATTGCCGCTTTGACGCTCGATCTCGAAGGAGAAATGCGCCTTCTTCAAATCGCCCATCGGCTTGTCGAGACGGTCCATTTTCTCGAGCGCCTTGCGTCTGCTCTGCGCGCGTTTGGTCGTGGAAGCGCGAACGATGTTCCGCTGCACGAAATCCTCCAGCTTCGCGATTTCATCCTGCTGCTTGTCGTACTGCTTCATTTGCGCCTCGAATTCGGCGGCTTTGATCTCGATGAAGCGGCTGTAGTTGCCCGTATAACGCTTGGCGTTATGGCGTTCGATCTCCACGATCGTACCCACGACGGCATCCAGGAAGTAGCGGTCATGGGAAACGACAAGAATGCCGCCCTCGTAGCCGCGGAGATAATCCTCCAGCCAGGTCAGCGTCTCGATGTCGAGATAGTTCGTCGGTTCGTCGAGCATGAGCAGGTCCGGCGCTTGAAGCAGGATTCTGGCCAGCGCCAGGCGCGTCTTCTGGCCGCCGCTCAAGGTGGAGATGACCGTATCCGGAGGAAAGTGGCCGAAGCCCATCCCGTGCACCACGCTGCGGATCCGATTCTCCATCTCGAAGCCGCCTTTCGCCCTGAACCAGTCCGACAGCCTGGCGTAACGCTCCAGTACGGCTGCGTACTGCTTCTCGTCGCCGTGCAGCGCCGGATCGGCGATTTGCTGCTCCAGTGAACGGAGCTCCCGCTCGGCATCGGTCAAATGGGCGAATACGGCCCGCATCTCCGCATCGATGGTTTTGTCCGACTGCAGCCCGCTGGATTGGGCCAGGTAGCCGATCGTCGTTTCTTTCGATTTATACACCGTACCGGAGTCCGCCGAAATCTCGCCTGCGATAATCCGGAGCAGCGTCGATTTGCCGGCGCCGTTCACCCCGACCAGGCCGACCCGCTCGCGGGGCAGTACCTGGAAGGTGACGGATGAGAGCACGCTGCTGACGCCGTAGCTTTTGGATACATCGGAAACTTGAAGAAGCATGATTCTTGTTACCTCCAACTTTAAGAAAATGCCTTTGTACCAGTTTACATGAAAACAAGTCGGCGCGCGACCATGTTCGTCCCGGAGGCCGCTATGCTTCGTCGGTCCTGTTGGCGAAATATGGGCAACAGTGGTAAACTAAATAACAACTATTAGGGGCAGGAAAAAGCAGGACGAAGAACCTTGGAACAAGGCGGGGAATCGAATGAATCGATCGGAGGAAAAGCAGGCAGCCCGCCGGTCGGCGATGCTGAAGCGGGACGGGCTGCCGGAGAGCAGCCGCATGGAAGGGTCGGATACGGTATGCCAGCATGCCTTGGATTGGCTGCGCCGCCGAATGGAGCTGGGGGTGCCGGTTCAAAACGTCATGATCTACGTGTCCTTCCGGTCCGAGCTCGATACGACGCTGCTCATCGAATGGTGTTGGCGGATGGGAATGACGGTCATCGTCCCCCGCTGCATCAGAGCAGACCGCTCGATGGAGCTCTACGCCGTTCGCGCATGGGACGAGCTCGCTCCCGGCGCTTATGGCATTCGTGAACCGGATCCGGCCGTGGCGGCGCGCTTCAAAGCGTCGTTCGTACCGGATGTCGTCTTCGTTCCGGGACTGTCCTTCGATCTTAAGGGCGGCAGGCTCGGTTACGGCGGCGGGTACTACGATCGGTTTCATGAGCGGCTGTCCGCTGCCGCAGGGTTGACCGGATCCCCGATGCCCAGCTGGGTCGGCCTCGGCTTCGAGGCGCAGCTGGAGGAACGGGTTCCGATGGACGAACACGATGTCTACGTCGACGGAGTGATAACCGAGCTTGGATATCGGGGAGGGGAAACCAATGGATCTGACCCATTTTAACGATCAGGGCCGCGCGCGCATGGTGGACGTGTCGGACAAGGAAATAACGGCGCGCGTTGCCGTCGCCCGGACAAGCGTCACGATGGCGGAGGAGACGCTCCGGCGCATCAAGGAAGGAACGATCGGCAAAGGCGATGTGCTCGCCGTGGCCCAGGTCGCCGGCATCATGGCGGCGAAGAATACCTCGAGCTGGATTCCGATGTGCCATCCGCTTCCGCTGACCGGCGTAAACCTGGTATTCGCCGATAACGGAACCAACGAGCTTTATATAGAAGGAACGGTGAAGACGACCGGTAAAACGGGCGTGGAAATGGAAGCCCTGACGGCGGTTTCCGCCGCGGCTCTTACCGTGTACGATATGTGCAAGGCGCTTCAGAAGGATATGGTGATCGGTCCGACCTACCTGACCTCCAAGAGCGGAGGCAAGAACGGCGATTATTCCATTAACGGCGTTTAACGTTCATGCCGTAATCGGCATTTCGACATCATAACGAATCGGATCGGGGGAGAAGCGAATGCAGTGGAAAGTAGCGCTGCTTACGGCCAGCGACAAAGGTTCGCGCGGCGAACGCGAGGATACGAGCGCGCAGGTCATCCGCGAGCTCGTGGAGGAAGAACTTCAAGGCGAAATCGTCGATTATCGGATCGTACCCGACGAGCAGGATGAGATTATGGCGGCTTTAATCGAAATGACGGACTATTTCCAAGCCGATCTCGTCATTACGACGGGCGGAACCGGCCTTGCTCCCCGTGACTTGACGCCGGAGGCGACGCTCAAGGTGATCGACCGCGAAGTTCCCGGACTTGCCGAAGCGATGCGCCTCGGCGCCATGCAGCGGACGCGCCGGGCCATGCTTTCCCGCGGCGTATGCGGCATTCGCGGTCGTTCCCTTATCATTAACCTGCCGGGCAGCCCGAAGGGCGTGCACGAGAATTTGATGGCGATCATGGATCAACTGCCGCATGCGCTGGGCATTTTGTCCGGACGAACGGGAGACCACGCCGAATGAGCGGCGGGAAGCACGGCACGGTGCTGAAGGAAGTACCGGTCAGGGAAGCGATCGGCCTCGTGCTGGCGCATGATTTGACCCAGATCATCCCCGGACAGTTCAAAGGGCGGCTATTCAAGAAAGGGCATGTCGTCGCGGAAGCCGATATTCCGAAGCTGCTTGATATCGGCAAGGAGCATATCTATATTCTGGAGTTGGGCGACGGCGAGCTCCATGAAGACGATGCGGCGGGGAGGATGGCTGCCGCGCTGCAAGGCGATGGTCTGCTGCTGACGGAGCCGCATGAAGGCAAGGTCGCGATCAAATCCGCGCTCGACGTTCCCGCGCTGGCCGTCATCGAGCCTTCCATCGTTCATGCGATTAATGAGCTCGGCGAGATCGCCCTCGCGACGCTGCGGACGGATGCCGTTGTCCTGCCTGGCGGACAGCTTGCGGCGACTCGCGTCATCCCATTGTTCGTGCCGGAGAAGAAGGTCGCGGCCGTCGAGCAGCTTGTACGCGATTACCGCTCCCGTCACGAAGGGCGGGGACCGATCGGCCTTAAGCCCTTGCGGAAATTCCGAATCGGTTTGCTGACGACAGGCGGCGAGGTGTTCTCCGGGCGCATCGAGGATAAATTCGGTCCTGCCGTAAGTCGGATCGTGGAATCGCTCGGTTCGGAGGTCGCCGAGCAGCGGTTCGCTCCGGACGACCGACAAACAATTGTCAAGGAAATACACTATTTGAAGCAGCAGTCCTATGATATGATAGTGGTAACTGGCGGAATGTCCGTCGACCCCGACGATCGCACGCCCGCAGCCATTAAGGATGCCGGAGCGGAAATCGTCAGCTATGGGACGCCGATGCTTCCGGGCTCGATGCTGCTGATGGGTTATTTAGAAGAAACGCCGATTATGGGACTTCCCGGATGCGTGATGCACGATCCTTACACGTCGTTTAATGTCCTGCTGCCGAGAATTCTCGCCGGCGAGACGATTACAAGGGAAGACATCGTGACCATGGGTTATGGCGGCTTGCATACGGCGGCCACCTGGGATACGGGAATCGGCAGGCAACGATCTTGATGAACCTCTGCTTTCGAAGCGGATTTATTCTATGGCAAGCACAACAAGAAGGAGGTATGTACCATGGGTGGAATAGGCGTAACGGGTTTTCTGTTGATCGCATTGGTGGCTCTGCTGCTGTTCGGACCGAATAAGCTTCCGGAGCTCGGCCGGGCATTCGGCCGCACGCTGAAGGAGTTCAAGGCAGGCGCAAGAGATATTATGGATGACGATCATCAGGATCGCAAAGAATCCAAACGGGTCGAAGTGAGCCGTTCGGAAGATCGCGGCGAAGACAAGCGGCTCCCAGAGTAAGTGGGGCCCGCTTTTTTTCTTGATTGGGAGCTGTTCTCCTGCGGAGGCGTCCTCGCGTTCGCCGCTGAGAAGAGATACGCGCTGCGCTGCCGCAAGGCAGGCTGCGGCCGATTTATTCTGTGTCGAATAGAGGTGGCAACAACCAGTGTCTAACGTGGATTCGGCCGATTCGAAAGAAACCCAGCGCGGCGACAGCATGATGTCGATCTTCGATCACATCGGCGAGCTGCGGCGCAGAATCATTTTCATCCTCGTCTTCTTGGTCGCGGGCATGATCCTTGGGCTCCTTCTTGCGGATCCGGTGTACAACTATATGGTGAACCAAGAGCCGGTGAAAGGCATGAAACTGAATGCCTTCTCCCTCTGGGACGGGATCGGCTTATATATGAAGTTCGCGCTCGTCATCGCGCTGATCTTCGCGCTGCCCGCCGGCGCTTACCAGCTGTGGGCGTTCGTGAAGCCGGCTCTCGGGCGGAAGGAACAGCGGGCGGCGCTCAAATTCGTGCCCTTCGTGCTCATTATGTTCCTGATCGGACTCGCCTTCTCGTATTACGTCGTGTTCCCGATGGCGTTCAACTTTACGACGGACGTCGCAAAGCATTTGAACCTCGTCGAGACGTACGGCGTCATTCAATATTTTACGTTCCTGTTCAACATCCTCATCCCGATCTCCCTGCTGTTCGAGCTGCCGATCGTCATCATGTTTCTGACGAAGCTGCGGATCCTGAATCCGAAGCGGCTGCGGAAAATGCGGAAGCTGGCGTACTTCGTGCTCATCATTATCGGAGTTGTCGTAACGCCGCCGGATTTCATCTCGGATTCCTTGGTGGCCGCGCCGCTAATACTGCTCTATGAAATCAGCGTCCTGCTGTCGAGCATGGTGTATAAGAAGCAGCTTCAAGCAGACGAGGCTTGGGAAGAAGAATACGGAAACTAAGAAGCCGGCGGCGACGCCGGCTTTTTTGCTGTCATGGAACCCAGAGGCGGACAAGCGGAGCGGCATGTAAATTTCCTATGAAAAAGGCGGCGAAAGACTTGAAATCCATCCTGGAAATCGGTATTATTAGAAATGGTTATTAGCACTTAACGAGTGTGAGTGCTAACAAAGTTGCACAACTATTTAAAGGAGGCTATTTTCATGATCAGACCTTTGGGTGAACGCGTATTGATTGAACCAATCGCGAAAGAAGAAACGACTGCAAGCGGCATTTTGCTGCCTGACACGGCGAAAGAAAAACCGCAAGAAGGCAAAGTAATCGCTGTAGGCAGCGGTGCCCTTAAAGACGGCGCGCGCATTGCGCTTGAAGTCAAGGAAGGCGACCGCGTTTTGTTCTCCAAATATGCCGGAACCGAAGTGAAGTACGAAGGCAAAGAGCTTTTGATTATGAAAGAAAGCGACATCCACGCGATTTTGGGCTAAGCCGCAGCGCTTATCTCCACATACATGGTCAGCTTTTTTACTTAAATCCATTAAACCAGGAGGTTATCAACGATGGCGAAAGAAATTAAATTCGGCGAAGACGCTCGTCGCGCGATGCTTCGCGGCGTAGACGCGCTGGCGAACGCAGTTAAAGTTACACTCGGTCCTAAAGGCCGCAACGTGGTGCTCGAGAAGAAATTCGGCAGCCCGCTGATCACGAACGACGGCGTATCCATTGCGAAAGAAATCGAACTGGAAGACGCATTCGAAAACATGGGCGCGCAGCTGGTTAAAGAAGTCGCGACCAAAACGAACGACGTTGCCGGCGACGGAACGACGACTGCAACGGTTCTTGCGCAAGCGATGATCCGCGAAGGTCTGAAGAACGTAACTGCGGGCGCTAACCCGATGGTTATCCGCAAAGGCATCGAGAAAGCCGTTCGCGCGGCGATCGAAGAGCTGAAAGTCATCGCAAAACCGATCGAAGGCAAACAATCGATCGCGCAAGTTGCTTCCATCTCTTCCGCTGACGAAGAAGTGGGCCAACTGATCGCGGAGGCGATGGAGAAAGTCGGCAACGACGGCGTTATCACGGTCGAAGAATCCAAAGGCTTCGTAACGGAGCTTGAAGTGGTTGAAGGCATGCAGTTCGACCGCGGCTACCTGTCCCCGTACATGATCACGGACACGGACAAAATGGAAGCCGTTCTCGACAACCCGTACATTCTGATCACGGACAAGAAGATCTCCAACATCCAAGAGATCCTTCCCGTATTGGAGAAAGTCGTTCAATCCGGCAAGCAATTGCTGATCATCGCGGAAGACGTGGAAGGCGAAGCACTTGCAACGCTGCTCGTTAACCGTCTGCGCGGCACGTTCACTTGCGTGGCTGTCAAAGCTCCTGGCTTCGGCGACCGCCGCAAAGCGATGCTGGGCGATATCGCTGCCCTGACCGGCGGCCAAGTGATCACGGAAGAGCTGGGCCTTGAGCTGAAAGCTACGACCGTAGACCAACTCGGTTCCGCGCGTCAAATCCGCGTTACGAAAGAAAACACGATCGTGGTCGACGGTGCCGGCGTGAAATCCGACATCGACGTTCGCATTAACCAAATTCGCGCGCAGCTGGAAGAAACGACTTCCGACTTCGACCGCGAGAAACTGCAAGAGCGTCTGGCCAAACTGGCTGGCGGCGTAGCCGTCATCAAAGTCGGCGCAGCGACCGAAACCGAATTGAAAGAGCGTAAGCTCCGCATCGAAGATGCTTTGAACTCCACGCGCGCAGCCGTGGAAGAAGGCATCGTATCCGGCGGCGGTACTGCACTCGTGAACGTATATGCGGCCGTAGCGGCTGTAAATGCAACGGGTGACGAGAAAACAGGCGTCAACATCGTGCTTCGCGCGCTCGAAGAGCCGGTTCGCACGATCGCGGCTAACGCAGGCCAAGAAGGCTCCGTTATCGTCGAACGTCTGAAAAAAGAATCCATCGGCGTAGGCTACAATGCAGCTTCCGGCGAATGGGTGAACATGTTCGAAGCGGGTATCGTTGACCCTGCGAAAGTAACGCGTTCCGCTCTGCAAAACGCAGCTTCCGTAGCAGCGATGTTCCTGACGACTGAAGCAGTTGTTGCGGACAAACCAGAAGCCAACAAACCAGGCATGCCTGATATGGGCGGCATGGGTGGAATGGGCGGCATGGGCGGCATGATGTAAGCTGCTGGCCACAAACCAGTCATAGCAACGAAGAAGAGGCCTCTAGGGGCCTCTTTTTTTGTCGAAAACCACAATTTTCTCAGTGACGTAGGTTGGACCGATTGGACGAATCTCTTATAATTACAAAGTAATCTTGTATGATTCTTGTAGAGGTCCGGATTGGATAAGATTATGGTGGCACTTGAATTAGCCGATGCATCTGAACTAATCGAATATACAAAAGAAAACCTCGAGTAACGTCCGAGGATTTAGACTTTGAAAGCTTATATTCTCGTTGACCGTACTTAAACTTGATTCGTGGGCACATATTTGAACCTTTCGCTCTAAAGAGGAAAGCCGAAAGCCGAAAGCCGAAAGCCGAAAGTCGAATAGCCCGAGACAAACGCTGTTTGCCCGGGCTATCTATTACAGTAGGGGATTCGTTTAACCGCAGCGATGGACGCGATTGCTCCATAATCATGGGGGATAACCGATGCTTATCACTCTTTCATGTTCGTTCAAAAATACTAATTGACAATGATTATCAGTATCGATTACAATCAATTCCATGATAATGATAATCGTTATCAATATAAATCGGGGAGTGGTTTTGTGTTTTCCAAAGGATTTATCCGTACCTTATTAGCAACAGCTTTAGTGCTGACGCCCGTCGCCTCGACAGGCGCGCTTCAAACCGCGGAGGCAGCAAGCGCGGCTGTGAAAGTCACCCTGGACGGCAAGTCCGTCGCGCTGGACTCGGCACCGAAAATCACCAATGGAAGAACGCTCGTACCTTACAGCAGCTTGGTTACGGCGCTTGGCGGCAAAGCATCCTGGGATGCGAAGAACAAGGTCGTCTCGGCCGTGCAAGGAAGCACGACGGTTAAGCTGACCGTCGGATCCACGTCTGCATACATAAACGGGGCTTATCAATCGCTGGAAGCCGCGCCTCATATCATCAACGGCAAAACCTTCGTACCGCTTCGCTTGATCTCGGAGGCATTCGGCAAATGGGTCACGTACAGCAAGGCAGCGAGCACCGTATCCATCAACAGCACGTTGACGGTAACGACCAGCACGGGTCCGTTCACGCTCAAGAAGAAGCCTAGCCGGATCGTCACGCTGACCTCGTCGGATACGGAGATCATCTACGCGCTCGGCGGCACGGTAGTCGGACGTCCGACAGCCCTCGGACCGGTCATTCCGTCCGCGGCCGCATCGGCTCCCGAAGTCGGCAGCGCGCACGGCATCGAGTTCGAGCAGCTGGCAGCCGTCAAGTCGGACCTCATGATCGCAAGCCCTGCCTTAAAATCCCAGCAAGCGACCATCGAGAAGTTGGGCGCGCAGGTGATGTTCAACTCGCATAACACCGTTCCGGAGATCCAAGCTTCGATCAAACTCTACGGCCGTATTCTGGGACAAGAAGCAAAAGCCGAATCGATCGTGAACGGCATGAACGCGCAAATCTCGCAGCTTCCCAAATTGGCATCGAAACCGAAAACGCTGATCGTCTATGGTGCGCCGGGCAGCTTCGTGATTGCTCTACCGACGAGCTATCCGGGCAACTTCCTGACGCTGGCCGGTGGCCAGAATGCCGCGGACAAATTCCCGGGCATGAGCACGATGCCGCAGTACGCCGAGATCAGCCTGGAGCGGATCGTTGCCGCCAACCCGGAGCTCATCCTGTTCATCGCGCACGGCGATGCCGACGAAGTGAAAGCCAGCTTCAAGAAGGAATTTGAGACGAACCCGGCTTGGAAGAGCCTGCCGGCCGTGAAGAACGACAAGTTCGAAGTCCTGCCGTCGGATTTGTTCGCAGCCAACCCGGGCATTCGAGCGCCTCAAGCGATCGCGGCGATGAACAAGCTGCTGCAGCAGGTCGATTAGTCCATGGCCGCAACAACAGCCTCCACCTCTACGCCGCGGGAACAGCAGGCTGTTCTCGCGAAGGGGGTTCGGAATTTCAGCGCTGTCCTGGTAAGTCTGCTCCTTCTGCTGGCAGCTTCGTTATACGGCTTCATGTCCGGTGCCATATCCCTTCCGGTGCATGACGTATGGACGTCCTTGTTCCAAGCCTCCGATTCGGAAGCGAGGCAGATCGTATGGAATTTGAGGCTGCCCCGCGTATTGACCGGCATGCTGGCCGGCATGTGCCTGGCGATCTCCGGCGCTTTTCTCCAAGGCGTGTTTCGTAATCCGCTCGCGGATCCCGGCATTATCGGCGTATCCTCCGGCGGAGGCCTGGCGGCGGTAACCATCATGATTTTGTTTCCCGAGCATATCGCCTACCTCCCAATCGCAGCCTTCCTTGGCGCACTGGGCGCGGCTATTGTGGTGTACGTGTTGTCGTGGAAAGGTGGCGCGTCCCCGGTTCGGCTCATCCTGGCCGGGGTTGCCGTCAATTCGCTGCTCGGGGCGGCGATGACGGCGCTGATGATTCTGAACAGCGAGAAAGTGCAGTCCGTCCTGCCTTGGATGTCCGGCAGTCTCAACGGAAGAAGCTGGCCGCATTTCGACACGCTGCTGCCCTACACGATTATCGGCGTCATTGCTTCCTTCTTCTTGATGAAGACGGCCAACCTGCTCGTGCTCGGAGATGATGCGGCTAAGCTTCTTGGCAGCCGGGTGGAGCTGGGCAGACTGCTGATCATCCTGCTGTCGACATTTCTGGCGGGAGCGGCAATCAGCATCGTCGGGATGGTAGGCTTCGTAGGCCTTGTCGTGCCGCATATGGTAAGGCTGCTGATCGGCAATGAT
Source organism: Paenibacillus sacheonensis (assembly GCF_009909195.1). Lineage (GTDB taxonomy): Bacteria > Bacillota > Bacilli > Paenibacillales > Paenibacillaceae > Paenibacillus_Z > Paenibacillus_Z sacheonensis. The sequence continues at coordinate 174,619 of NZ_JAAAMU010000006.1, read as the reverse complement.
TATCGGATCTTCCTGCCGGTTTCCGCAATCGGCGGAGGGACGCTCGTCATTGCGGCGGACACGGCGGCGCGCAGCTGGTTTGATCCGATCGAGTTTCCGGTGGGGATTCTGCTTGCGCTGCTTGGCGCGCCTTTCTTCCTCTACCTGCTTCGGAAAGGGGTTAAACGATGAGCTCGGCGTTGACGGCTGTCCAACTGAAATACGGCTACGAGCGTTCGGCGGCGATCGTGAAGGACTTCGATCTTCAAGTCGAGACCGGGGAATGGCTGGGCATCGTGGGACCGAACGGTTCAGGCAAATCCACGGTACTGCGCATGCTGGCCAGATTGGCCTCGCCGCAGCAAGGCAGCATCGACATCGAGGGCCGGAATTTAGCCGACCTGAGTGCCAAATCCGCCGCCCAAGTGATGACGATGCTGACGCAGCATCAGGACTACGGACTTGACATCACGGTCCGCGACCTCGTACGAAGAGGGCGGAATCCTCACCTGAAGTGGTACGAAGAGTGCCGATGGAAACATGAGGATGTGGTCGATTGGGCACTTCGGGCGACGCATATGGAGCAGCTTCAGCATCGTTCGCTGCTTGCGCTGTCGGGAGGCGAACGCCAACGGGCATGGCTTGCGATGTGCATGGCGCAATCCCCGCGCATTCTGCTGCTGGATGAACCGACGACTTACTTGGACATCGCGCATCAGTTGGAGCTGATGGAGCTCATCCGCAGTTTGAATCGGGATCAAGGCATTACCGTTGTCATGGTCCTGCATGATTTGAATCAAGCGGCCCGTTATTGCGATCGCATCGTGGCGATGAAGCAAGGAGAAGTCGTACGTAGCGGCACGCCGGTCGAATTGTTCGAGACGGATTTCTTCCGGGAAGTATTCGGCATCGAAGCGAAGATCCATCTGGATAACGGCATTCCGGTGTATTTGCCGCACGGTGTCGTCAGCCGCCAGCATAATGGATGAGCTAAATTTAAACGGAATGAGTGATGAGGGGAATGGCCAAACAAGCGCTTCAAAATGAGTTGGTACGAGAGTTTGTCGGCGCGGCGCATGCGGATTTGGATAAAGTTCGGTCGCTGCTGTCGCAAGAGCCGGCCTTGCTTCATGCCTCGATGAACTGGGGCGGGGACGATTGGGAGACGGCGCTCGGTGCGGCTTCGCATGTCGGACGCCGGGATATCGTACAATTCCTGTTATCGCAGGGAGCGAGGATCGACTTGTCCGCGGCCGCGATGCTCGGAGATTTGGCATTCATTCGCACGGCCCTCTCGCATTATCCGGATTCGCTGCGCGCGCGGACCGCATGGCATCTCGCTGCTTCAGCACGCGATGATGGGCGGAGAGCAGGCGGTAGAGGTCGTTAACTATTTGAAATCGCTTCTGGGAAGCGGAGAGAGCGGGGATCAGGCGATGATCGTAGTGGAGAATCGAATCGAAGTGAAGGCCGGGTTTGCCGAGGCGGTCATGGAGCGGTTCAAGGCGCCGAAGAGCGTGCATACGTTCCAAGGCTTCGTGCGGATGGACGTCCTGCATGCGGCAACCTCCGAAGGCACGGAAGAAGTCCGCGTATGCACGACGTGGGAGAAGGAAGAGGATTTTCATGCGTGGGCCAACAGCGATTCCTTCCGCCACGCGCATGCGCGCCGGGAAGCCGCGCAGGGCGGCGAACACGGCCGCACGCACGGCGAAGGCGGCGGTGAAGCTCCGAAGGATGCTGCGAACGGTCCGATTGTCGGCAACAAAGTGACCGTCTACAAGCTTGTGGCTTCGCACTTGCCCGAGAAAACGACCGTTCAGGCCGAGCGTTAAAGGTATCCGGACTGCTTGGATGCGTCGTTGTCATGATTACGAGAGAGGAGCCTCCACGGAGGCTCTCTGATGGTAGAGGAACCTGCGGTTTTAATGGCAGGTTTCTTTATTTAGTTTCAGGAACAATAATGGGAGACGTATTCAGGTCCAATTAGGGGACGTCTAAGACGGTGGTAGACATATCAGCTAGCGGCGGAGGCTGCTGATCGTATAACGCGTGAGTTTGGTTGGGCTGATTCCACGTCTAACTCTAACGTTTAACTTCTAGCTTCTAGCTTCTAGCTTCTAGCTTCTAGCTTCTAGCTTCTAGCTTCTAAAATTCTAACGACTCTCAGCGACGCTAATCTCTCAAAAACACGGTGAATTAATCTTTAACGATTCTGACAGACGTTATTTGCCGTTTAAGCACCGATTCACACGGCTAATCTCCCGAATAGGCCTCCTGGTAATCGTTAGCGAAATAATTGGGGCATTTCAAGCCGAATAAGCCTCCTGGTAATCGTTAGCGTTATAAAAGATGCATTTCGAGCCGAATAGGCATCCGTGCAAGCGTTAGCCCCAGGGCGCTTAGGCATAACCTTAGGGACATTTTCGCAAACAGGACTTTCATGGCTCGCATCGATGATTTACAATCCAATAGAGTTCCACATTTTTTACTTTCTCGACATTCTACTAGCCTCCGTTGGAGGCTTTTTATTCGTTGGGGAAGGCAGTCTGATGTCTGAGCAAGAAAGCCGAAAAAGCCGCTCGGGAGCGCGTACTCCCAAGCGGCCTGCGAAGCGATAGCGTCTTAGTTCACGACGACGTGATCGATCAGGTCCGTATTGTCCCCGCTCGCGTTCGTGCCGACGAAGCGGATCGTATGGTTGCCCGCCGTGGCGGTGAAGCTGCTCGTCGTGAACGTGGCGAACGTCGACGACGACGGCGCGAAGGTGCCGATGACCGTGGAATCGTAATAGACGGTGACCGATTGCGTGCCGGGATACGTGGCGCGCTTGGCCGCGCTGAAGCTGATCGTGTGCGCGCCAGCCGAGAAATTGACGGCTTGGTTCATCTCCGAGCTGTTCTGCAGAAACGCCGTCTGCGAGCCGTCCGGCACGGAAGTCGTATTGAAGGAGCCGCCGTTATGCTGCACGCCGGCGCCGTTCAGGAAGTTCCAGCCGTTCGTGAACGGTCCGTACTGGAAGTCGCTCACGGCGGGGGATTCGAAGCCGGCGTTGACGAACGTATTCAGCGGTCCGGCGGAGGCAACGTTGTAGGCTTCGAGCTCCGCCAGCTGCAGGCGATAGAAGCTCGGCTCGTCGGAGGCCGGAGCGCCAAGTCCCGTGACGTTGACGCGAACGTAACGTGCCGTCGTCGCCGCGAAATTATACGTCTGCGCTGAGCCGTTCGGATTCGCTTGGCCCGTAATGGTGGAAACGGCCGCGTAGTTCGTGCCGTCCGTTGAGGTCTCGATCGTGAAATTCACCGGGAAGTCGGCGGAACCGCCGCCTACGCCCGTCGCGTTCGTGCGCGGATAGAGTTTCAATTGGTTAACGGTCTGGTTCGAACCCAGATCGACCGCAAGCCGGATCGGGCTTGCGCTAACGTTCGCCGAGCCGAAATTCGTGCTCGTATAGCCGTTTGACCCGGCCGTGCTCGTCTTGATGCCGTCGGTGGCGCGGCTGACGCCCCAGTCCGTCGATTCGAGCGAACTGTTGGAGGAAGCCGTTTTGTTCAAGGCGAGGTTCGGCGCGGAAGGCGCCGTGCCGTTGACCGAGAACTCGGCCATTTGCGCGTAGTGGTTGCCGTAAGAGTCGGCACCGAGCTTCGTGATATACAGACGGACGTAGCGCGCCGACACGCTGCTCGCGAAGTTGAACGTCTGCGAGGCGCCGCCCGGATTGACGTAGTTCGTGTACGATTGTCCCGGCACGTCCGTCCAGTTGACCGCGTCGCTGCTCGTTTGGAACTTGAAGTCGACCGGGAAGCATTCGCCGGAGCTGCGCGGCGTTAAGACGACGTTATTCACCGTTTTGGCGCTGCCGAGGTCAAGGTACACCCATTCCGTGCCGGCCGCGGAGCCGCTCGGGTTGCTGGACCAGTTCGTCGAGGAGTCGCCGTCGACGATGCGGGACGCCGCCCATCCCGAGAGCGACGAGGACGCCGTGGCCGTCCCCGCAAATGTTCCCGTGGCGATCGAGATCGGATTCTCGTACGTATTCCATTGGCCCCAGTTGTCGCCATAGGCATAGGCGATGAAGTTATTTTGCGCCGGGTCCAGCTGGCCGAGCTCGTTGCCGCTGATGCCCATGTTGTGGATTTTCGTTTGCAGGCCGCTCGTGATCGTGCTGGACAGCGTGTAGGTGATGCCGTCCGTCGATTCGTAGAGCTTGACGTAGCCGCTGTCCGTGAAGCGCTGCGCGGTGCCGACCGCGATGAATTTGTTCAGTGAGGGCACGTATTTGTGGTCGGTGGAGTCTTCGCCGTTGTTCGGTACGCGGTTGATCGCGACGCCTTGATAGGTCGTGCTGCCCGGCCAGTTCGCGTTGGCCGTCGAAGCGGTGCGGACGCGGGTCTGCTCGACGGAATTGCCGCCGGCGTCCTTGGTCATCCAGGTGTAATAGATGTAGAGCGTCGTGCCTTTGACGACGAGGCTTGGCTCGCCGGCGCCGTAGGGGTCGGTGTACGGATCGTCGAAGACGATAAACGGCTGCGGATTGCCGCCCCAGCCGGAGCCGTTCCATTTTTCCCACGGTCCGGACGGGCTCGTGGAGCGGGCGACGTATACGTCGTTGTCCGTGCCGCGGCTATCTTCGGTCGAGGTATAGCCGATGTAATAGTAGCCGCCGAACTTCACGGCGCCGGGATCGCAGGCGGAGAATTGGTCGCGGCTGCCCGGGTTCGGCTGGATGGCGACGCTGTCGGCGGACCATGTCGCTCCGCCGTTCGTGGAATGGCGGTAATATACGAAGTCCCATGCGCCGCCGGAGCCGGGCGCGCAGGTCCACATATCCGCGCTGCCGTCGCTGTTCATGATAATCGAAGGGCCGTAGCGGTATTGGCCGGCCGTATAGATGACCGAGCCGGAAGATAAGGTGCCGGTGATGGCGGCATAGACGGATGCAGGGAGCAGGAGAGTGACGGACAGCAGGATGGACAGGAGGAACACGGTTGCTTTTTTCATTCAAACACGTCCTTTGCGAATGGGATAAAACCGATAAACGGATCTTCACCTCCCCCAAATGGAAACGGCATGAAACGAAAAATAAAAGCGCTTTCATTATGAGGATAGTAAAACGTTTTATGATTGTCAATCGCTTCAGAATTGCGAGAGGGTTGGAAAATTTCCTTGTTTTAGGTCGTTTCGCTGCTCTTCTGATAAGGAAAGCCAAGCGAATCGCCATTCCTGCGTAAAACGTTTTAGGAAAAAGCAAATTGATTTTTATAAGAAAAGGGGGAGGATTCCGGACGCCTAAGCTGAATTGTTAATACGAATACGCAGATGGAAGGTGAGTGTGATGCAGAAGACGAAAATCGGCATAATCGGCTGCGGCTTTATCAGCGGTATCTATTTGGAAAACTGCACGAAAACATTCGGGATCCTTGAAGTCGTTGCGGTTGCCGATCTAGCGGTCGATCTTGCCAGAAAACGGGCGGAGGAATTCGGTATTCCGAAAGCGTGCACCCCCGCGGAACTGTTGGCTGACCCCGAGATCGAGTTGGTCGTGAATTTGACCGCGCCTCAGGCGCATACGGAAGTGAATTTGCAGATTCTGGCGGCGGGCAAGCATGTCTATGCGGAGAAGCCGTTCGCGCTTAACCGGGCGGATGCCGACCGCGTGCTGGCGCTCGCGAAGGAGAAAGGGCTGCGGATTGGAAGCGCGCCGGATACGTTCCTTGGAGCTGGCTTGCAAACGAGCCGGAAGCTGATCGATGACGGCTGGATTGGAACGCCTTATGCGGCAAGCGGCTTGATTCTTATGGGAAACGCTTACGACGGGATGCATCCGGGCTTCCACAATTATTTGCAGTTCGGATGGGATCCGCTGTTCGATATGGCCCCTTACTATATTACTGCGCTCATTCATCTGCTCGGTCCGGTGCGGAGCGTCAGCGGATCGGCCGGAAGCGTGAAGGGCGAGCATACGGTGACGAACCCGTTATCGCCTAGATACGGCGAGACGGTGCCGATCGGAGCGCCGATGCACGTGAGCGCAATACTCGACTTTGCGAATGGCGCTACTGCAGCGCTGCAGGCGGCCAAAGAAAGCTTCGGCTACACGCCGCGGCTTGAAATTTACGGAACGGAGGGCATCCTGCACGTTCCGGACCCGAATGCGTTCGACGGCGCGGTGACGCTGCAGCAGCGCAACGGGACGACGCAAAGCTTTCCGTATTCGCATGAATTCGCCAAGAACAGCCGAGGGATCGGCGTGGCCGACATGGCGCATGCCATCCGTTCGGACCGCAAGCACCGGGCAAGCGGCGAGCTGGCCAGTCACGTGCTCGATATTCAGCTGGGCATCCTGGCTTCCTCCAAGGAAGGCCGCCATGTCGCGATCGAGGCCGGATGCGAGCAGCCGGCGCCGCTGCCGCTCGGGTTGAAATACGGTCTGCTGGATTAAATTTTGCTGGAAGATTGTTCCTGTTCTTTGTTCGTCGTCGTCGCTCCCTTCCCATTCCCGAACAGAAAGGTTGAGTAAACCATGAAATTTCCGATTGCGCTGCAGCCGTATACGATTCGCGAGGAACTGAAGCAGGATTTTCTAGGCAGCTTTACGAAAGTGGCCGAAATCGGCTATCAAGCCGTCGAAGCGGGACCGCCGCCGGCAGGCGTGACGATTGACGAGATGAAGGCTCATTTTGACGAGTTAGGTCTTCAAGTGATGGGCTGCCATGCCGGTCTGGATCAGCTGACCGACGAGAACGAGCGCAAGGCGCTGGTCGACTTCCTGGAGCTGTTCGGCGCGCGCTATGTCGCGCTGTCCTACCGCTTCGAATCCCGCGAGGCCGTGCTGGAGGCGGCGAAGCGATTCAACGCCGTCGGCGGGGCCTTGCGCGAGCGGGGCATACAATTCCTCTATCATAACCATGACTGGGAATTCAACGAATTCGACGGCGAGTCCGCGCTGGATATTCTGCTGCAAGCGACCGATCCCGAGCTGGTGAAGCTGGAGCTCGACGTCTACTGGGCGCAGAAGGGCGGCGTGGATCCGGCCGCCTATATTCGCAAGCTGAAGGGGCGCTGCCCGGTGCTGCATGTGAAGGATATGGAACCGGGCGACGAGCGTTTCTTCGCGGAAGTCGGAGAGGGCGTGCTGGACTTCGCGGCCATTCTCGCGGCGGCGGAGGATATCGGTACGGAATGGCTCGTGGTCGAGCAGGATGCCTGCCGCCGTTCGCCGTTCGAGAGCATTGCGATCAGCTACAACAATTTGAGCCGAATGGGGGTTGCCGCGCAATGAGCGATACGGTCAAGGTCGGTCTGATCGGGTACGGTTTTGCGGGAAGCGTCTTTCACGCGCCTGTCATCACGTCCGTGCCGGGCCTGGAGCTGACCAAAGTCGTCGAGCGCCGAAGCGCGAAGTCGAAGGAGCGTTATCCGTGGGTGGAAGTCGTGCGGGACGCGGAAGAGCTCTATGCGGATGACGCGATCGATCTCGTGGTCGTGACGACGCCGAGCACGGACCACTATGCTTTCGTGAAGAAAGCGCTGCTCGCGGGCAAGCATGTCGTCGTCGAGAAGCCGTTCACTCCTTCCTCCGCCGACGCGGAGGAACTGATCGAGCTGGCGAAGAAGCAGGGCAAAGTGCTGACGGTCTATCACAACCGCCGCTTCGACGGCGATTTTCTGACGCTTCGCGAGCTGCTCCGCCAGGAGCTGCTCGGCGAAGTGAAAGAAGCCGAATTCCACTGGGACGGCTTCGATCCGGTCATGCGTTCGACCAACTGGCGCGAAGGCAACGAGCCGGGAACGGGCGTGTTTTACGATCTCGGCGTCCATCTCCTCGATCAAGCCGTCAAGCTGTTCGGCGTTCCGGCTTCCATCGCCGGCGATGTCCAAATCCAGCGCGACGATGCCGAAGCGCATGATTATTTCGACGTGACGCTGCTGTACGACAGCGGATTGAAGGTGCGGCTGAAGTCGTCGAAGTTCGTGCGGGAAGCTTTCCCGCGTTATTCCTTGCATGGCACGAAGGGCTCGTTCGTCAAATACGGCATCGATCCGCAGGAAGCGGCGCTGATCGCGGGGTTGCAGCCATCCACGGCGCGCCATTGGGGCAAGGAACCGAAGGAGCTGTGGGGCAAAATCAACACGTCCGTCGGCGGGCTGCACGTCGAAGGCGTCATCGAGACGATCGCTGGATCCTACGTGGATTACTATCGCAACGTGATGGAGCATATCAACGGAAAAGCGGAACTGGAAGTGAAGCCGGAGGAAGCAAGGCTCGCCATTCAGCTCATCGAGCTGGCGCTCCAGAGCAGCAAGGACGGCCGGGCATTGCCTGTCCCGTTCGCCGCTGCGGCGTCGATCATCTAAGAAGCAGAAGAAGGAGCGATAACGATGATGTTTCCATTCAAAGCGGCCCTTAACGCCTCGACCTTGTTCCCGTTCAAGCTGAACGTGCTTGAGCAGGTTCGCGTGGCGGCTAACGCAGGGTACGAGGGCATTGAGCTGTGGGTTGGCGAGATCGAAGCTTACTTGCGCGATGGCGGTACGACGGCGGAACTTCGGGAATGCCTCGAGAGTTCGGGCGTCGTGCTGGCGAATGCAATTGCGTTCTTCAAATGGGCGGACAACGACGAGGCAGTGCGCGAGGAGGGCTTCGCTCAGGCCGAACGCGAGATGCGCATGCTGGCGGAGCTCGGCTGCGCGGCCGTTGCCGCGCCGCCGTTCGGCGACGTGGCGGACGTGCCACTGGCCGATATGGCCCGCCACTACGCGCGTCTTGCGGCACTTGGGCGCAGCATCGGCATAGACGTGTACCTGGAATTCTGGGGTCGCGCAAGCACGCTGTCGCGGATCGACGAAGCGGTCATCGTGCAGCGGGAAAGCGGCGTCAACGGGGCAAAGCTGCTCCTTGATCCTTTCCACATGTATACCGGGGGCAGCGAAGTCGATGATTTGAAGCAGGTGAATGGAAGCGGCATCGGCATCTTCCATGTGAACGATTATCCGGCGAATCCGCCGCGGGCGGTCATCACGGACGCGGAACGCGTCTTCCCGGGCGAAGGCGTGGCGCCGTCTGCGGCAATCGCGCGGCAGCTCTACGACTCGGGCTACCGCGGCTTCCTGTCGCTGGAGCTTTTCATTGCAGACTTCGGCGGCCTAACGGCGGCAGACGTTGCGGAGAAAGGCCTGGCGGCATTGAAGGCGGCCTATAGCGTCGAAGCGTAACTCGGATTTGCAGCTTCGCTCGCTTGCAATGCGAAGGTGGTATGAGCGCAGATGGAGTTCACGGCCGGATGGCGGCCGTTAACTAGCCGAGCGACCTGCCGTATGCGAAAGAAACCTGCCGTTTTCCCAAACGGCGGGTTTCTTTTTTTGCTTTCCGGCGATCCGGGGCGCTGCGATCGTAGGCAGCTTCTATATCAAATACGTGCATATGTGCACTTATTTTTGAGGTTTAAGCCCGGAAATCTGAAATAGGTGCAAATCTGCAACTATTGGGTCGACTTCGAGTCATTTTGGCCTGAAATCGAAGGAATAGTTGCATAGTTGCACTTATTCCGCTGAAATCACGTTGTTACTTGAAAATAAGTGCATAGTAGCACTTATTTCTATGGGCAGATTCTGCTGCCTTCCAGTCCTATTTGGGGAAGCGGGAGATGTGCATCCTGATCTGGCTTCGAGGAACGGTCGGAGTAGTGCATCCTTTACCGGCTTCGAGGATAAGGGGATCGTACGCTCCTTTGACTGGGGAAGCGGGACTGCTGCCTACCTGCCTTATTCGAGAAGGCAGTCGGACTGCTCCATTCCTTCACTGGCTCGAAGAAGCGGAAGGAATCCCCTTGCACGCATACGCCCGTCCTCAGCCCTATGCTCAAGCCTGCCTTCCTCATGCCCTCCCCTCTCCATCCCCTCACCTTCCCCTCTTGCCCCATCTCTCAATCCACTCTTCCTAGCACTTCTATTCTCCCTTTATTTCTAGAATTGGATCGCGGTTACAATTTCTTCACCTGCGGAAAACATCCGTCGAACATGCTGGGCTTATCCTACGAAAGGAACCTACGAGGAATCCACGAGCAATCTACGAGTAATCTACAAGGAACCTACGAGTCATCCACGAGGCATCTACGAGGGATTCACGAGCAATCTACGAGCAATCCACGAGGAAATTACGAGGAAATTACGAGGAAAGGTGGCTGGCAATGAATACGACAGAAGCCGAGCTAGCCGTAAAGCGCGTGAACGCACGGACGCGGGGAACGAGGCGCTCCCTGGCTGTCATCGGCAAAGAAACGGCGGCAGGGTACCTCTTTATGGCGCCTTCGCTGGTGCTGTTCGCGGTGTTTCTCTTCTACCCCCTGGCAAAATCGGTTTACTTGAGCATGTACTTAACGGATCCCCGCGGCCGTGTCGCGATGTTCGTCGGACTCGATAATTTCATCTCGCTGTTTCGCGCGGACGCGTTCTGGAACAGCCTGCTCGTCACGCTGAAATTCACGGCGTTCACCGTGCCGACGGGCCTGCTGGCCGCGCTGCTGCTGGCGGCGTTGACCTTCGGCCGGCTGCGGGGCATGCGCGCGTTCCGGTTTATTTTCTCCCTGCCGGTGGCGCTCTCCGTGAGCACCTCTTCCGTCATTTGGTCCATGCTGTACCATCCGACCACGGGCACGCTCAATTATTTCCTGTCCAAGCTCGGCATCGCGCCCGTGCAATGGCTGACCGATCCGGCCTGGGCGCTCGTCTCCGTCTCCATCATGACGATCTGGATGAATTCCGGCTTCTCGTACATCGTGCTGCTGAGCGGCCTGCAGGGCATAGCCGACGATATCTTCGACAGCGCGCGCATCGACGGTGCCGGGCCGTTCCGCAGCTTCGTCCAGATTCTGGTGCCGCTCGTATCGCCGACGCTTTTCTTCCTGTGCGTCATCTCCGTCATGAGCGCCTTCCAATCCTTCGGGCAAATGAACATCTTGACCAAAGGCGGGCCGGCGGGCTCCACGGAGGTATTCGTTTACTCCATCTATAAGGAAGCGTTCATTAATTATCAATTCGGCACGGGCAGCGCGCTGGCCTTGGTATTGTTCGCATTCATCCTGCTGCTGACGCTGCTGCAGTTCCGACTCGGCGAAAGGAAGGTGCATTACCATTGACGACCCTGCTGCCGCGTCCGGCGCTCCTGCTGCTGCGCCGCCTGATGCATTACGCGATTCTCGCGATTTGCGCGTTGGCCGTTATCTACCCGCTGGTCTATACCGCGTTCGCGTCGTTCATGACGCCGGACGAATCGGCTCAATATCCGCCTAAGCTGCTGCCGTCCCATCTCTACCTGGGGAGCTTCCGAACGGTGCTGGATCTCGTACCGCTTCAAACGTTCGTGCTGAACAGCTTCGTCATCTCCGCGGCGGTCATGCTCGGACAAATCATCACCGCGAGCATGGCGGCGTATGCCTTCGTGTACGTGTCGTTTCGCGGCAGGGCCTTCTGGTTCGCGGTGTTCATCGCCACGATGATGATCCCTTGGGAGGTGACGGTCATCCCGAATTACCTCACCGTCAAAGCATGGGGCTGGCTCGATACGTATCAAGGCATGATCGTGCCGTTCCTTGCATCGGGTTTCGGCGTGTTCCTGCTCCGTCAGTTCTTTCTACAGCTGCCCCGCGAATTGCACGAGGCGGCGAAAATCGACGGCTGCGGCCATGTTCGGCATTTCACGGGCATCGTGCTGCCGCTGTCGCGACCGGCGCTCGCTTCGCTGGGAGTCTATGCGTTTCTGAATGCTTGGAACATGTACTTATGGCCGCTGCTGGTCACGAACAGCGACACGATGCGTACGGTCCAGATCGGCATCAGCATGCTGCAGTTTCAGGAAGTGACCGTGTGGAATCTCGTGCTCGCGGGCGTCACGCTCGTCCTGCTGCCGTCGATGCTCCTGCTCGCGCTCGGGCTTAAGCAGCTGGTGGGCGGTTTGACCGCCGGCGCCGTCAAAGGCTGAGGCCAGCGAGCAGCTTTGTCCATTCGGACGCCTTGGATTGGGGGAATCGTCCTCGGACGTGCATCCATATATAAAAAAAGTAACGGGAGTGAAAAACGAGAATGAAATCACTGAAGCGACAAGCGGGGCTGCCGCTGGCAACGGCAAGCTTGATGGTGCTGCTGGCCGCCTGCGGAACGACTAACGCGGCTGACGATGCAAACGGTACGGACAAGACGAATGCGGCGGCCGCGAACACAGCGAATGCCGACGCGGCGGCGGCCGCGAATAGCGGCGCGAATACGGCGAATGCGGCTGCAGACACGCAGAAGGAACCGGTAAAGGTCGTCTGGTGGCACTCCATGAGCGGCGAGCTGGGCAAGGCAGTCACGGAGCTGGTGGCGGATTTCAACGCTTCGCATCCCGACATCCAAGTGGAGGAAGCCTATCAAGGCACCTACGACGACAGCCTGAACAAAATGAAGGCTTCGCTCGATTCCAAGTCCGGGCCATCGCTCATCCAAGTCTACGAAATCGGCTCCAAATTTATGGTCGACTCCAAGGCGATTACGCCGGTACAGGACTTCATCGATGCGGAAAGCTATGACGTATCGAACCTGGAGCCGAACATTCTCGGTTACTATACGTTCAATAACAAGCTGTACTCCATGCCGTTCAACACGTCCAATCCGATCCTCTACTATAACAAGGACATGTTCAAGGCAGCGGGCCTCGACCCCGAGAAGCCGCCGGTAACGTACGAAGACGTGAAGAAGGATGCGCAGGCGTTGACGAAGGACGGCAAGACGGGCGCGTCGTTCGCCATCTACGGCTGGTTCATGGAGCAGTTCTTCGCGAACCAAGGCGCGGAGTACCTCGATAACGGCAACGGCCGGACCGGCATGGCGACCAAGTCGCTCCTCGACAGCGAAGCTGGCCTGAAGACGATGGACTGGCTGAAGGACCTCATCGACAGCAAGGACGCGCTCAATCTCGGCCGCAAAACCGACGATACGAAGAAAGCGTTCCTGGCCGGCCAAATCGGCATGACGCTGGATTCCACGGCGAGCCTGCGCGGCATCGTCGACGGAGCGAAGGATAAGTTCGAGGTCGGCACGGCGTTCCTGCCGAAGCCGGAAGGCGCATCGGGCGGCGGCGTCGTGGTCGGCGGCGCGAGCCTCTGGATCATGAACAACAAGCCGGCCGAGGAGCAGAAGGCCGCATGGGAATTCATCAAATACTTGGCCCAACCGGACACGCAGGCCAAGTGGCATATCAACACGGGCTATTTCCCGATTACGAAGAAGGCTTACGACGAACAAAGCGTGAAGGACAACATGGCGGCGTACCCGCAGTTCAAGACGGCCGTCGACCAACTGCACGCGACGACGCTGACTCCGGCTACGCAGGGTGCCGTTATGGGCGTGTTCCCGGAAGCCCGCCAGATCGTGGAGGGCGCCATCGAAGAAACGATCGGCGGCCAGAAGGATTCGAAGAAGGCTCTCGATGATGCCGCCAAGGCGATTACGGAGAAGATCGAGACGTATAACAAGACCGTTAAGTAAGACGAGTCGGCCGGCATGCCGGCATGAAGCGAGAAACCCCGTCCCGCGCTTGAGGAAGCGCGGAACGGGGTTTCCTTGTCTTTCCAGATGTTATCGCCGGCTCGTGGCAAGCTTCCGATCGTTATTCGATGAGGCCCTTCGACGACTCGTACATTTTGGCTGCATAGGCATCGATATCGTCGCGCGACATGCGCAGGCGATCGACGGAAGTGCCGTAGCCCACTTCCGCTTTGCCCTCTTCCAATCCCTTGAAGATGCCGTCCGCGAAGGCATCCAACGGTTCGCCGTGCACATGCAGCCCCGTTCCTCCCAGATCCGTGTTGACCGCCGGGGGAGCAACCTCGATGACTTCTACGGACGTAGCGGAAAGCTGAAGCCGGAGGCTCATCGTAAAGGAATGAAGCGCCGCTTTAGTCGCCGAGTAGATCGGAGCGATCGCAAACGGAGTGAATGCGAGCCCGGAAGTCACGTTCAGGATCGCTGCCGCTTCGCGGGCCGCAAACCAGGGCGCGAACAGCAGGGCCAGATGGACAGGGGCTTCCAGGTTGGTCGTGATTTCTTTGTTATATGCCTTCCAATCGGTTCTCGCATCGACAGTCAACGCATTGAAGCGCTGCTGAATGCCGGCATTGTTCACTAACGCGTTCACGTCCGGATAATGCGTCGTCACCCAATCGAACAGCGCGATCCGCTCGGATTCGATATCCAAATCGCTGACGCGCGTAATGAGGCCGGGCAGTCGTTCTTTGGCCTGCTCAAGAACGCGTTCGCGCCGTCCGGTCGCGATAACGGTATTTCCGGCTTTCATGAAACGTTCCGCAAAAGCGAATCCTATGCCCGTGCCGCCGCCCGTAATGAGAATCGTATTTCCCGATAGTTTCATGGTCGTTTCACGTCTCCTTTATTCTGCTTTTTGACCTCATTAGCTTACGACTTAAAGCTCGCTCTAAGTCAACCCCGGGTGCTCGGGAATTTTCGGATGGCCGCGAAGAAGAGACGGTTCGAAACGGGATGTCCTGCATGGGAGCAAGTGCGTTGGCTAACCTGCCTCCAGGCGGGTTATTTGCGTGCGCATCGACCGGAATGTCGGGAGATTTAACGCGCCGATCCGCTTTGTGATATATTCAAGGAAGAGGCATTCTTCCTACTGTTAATTCCATGAAAAGGACGTGCGATCCAACCATGAATCTAGAAGCGGTCATGCAGGAGCTCGAAGCGCTCGGCAAGGAACGAACCAAGAAGATCTACCAGTCCAACGGCGCGCGCGAACCGCTGTTCGGCGTGGCTACGGGCGAGATGAAGCCGATCTTCCGGAAAATCAAACGCAATCAGCCGTTGGCCGAGGAGCTGTATGCCACGGGGAACTACGACGCCATGTACTTCGCCGGGGTGATCGCGGATCCGAAAACGATGACGGAAGCGGATTTCGAACGTTGGCTGGAGAGCGCTTATTTCTATATGCTGTCGGATTACGTGGTGGCCGTTAGCTTGGCCGAGACGGATATCGCGCAAGAGGTGGCCGACAAATGGATCGCAAGCGATGGCGAGCTGCGCCGCTCGGCTGGCTGGAGCTGTTATTGCTGGCTGCTCGGCAGCCGTCCGGACAGCGAATTCGCGGAGGCCAAACTAGCCGATATGCTGGGGCTCGTTCGGGACACGATACATGAAGCCCCCGACCGCGCGAAATACGCGATGAACATGTTCTTGTACACGGTGGCCGTATCCTATGCGCCGCTCCACGACATGGCGGTCCGAATCGCGCAGGAGACAGGTCCGGTGGAAGTGAATCAAGGGACTGCGAAGAGCAAGCTTCTGGATGCATCCGTCAATATCCAGAAGACGGTCGATAAAGGACGGCTCGGCTTCAAACGCAAATACGTGAGGTGTTAACGCGTTAACCAACCGGACCGCGCTCCTGACCATACCCCGATCAAGAACAAACAGGCTGCCGTTAAGCAGCCTGTTTGTTTTTCAACTCCACGAGCAGCGCGTGGAGCTGCTCGGTCGCGAGTCCGTGAAGCACGAGCCGGAATCCGGCCCGAAGCGTGGAGAGCGGCACCATCGGGTGCTTGTTGTTGATCAAGGCCAGCCTGTCGTTGCTGCCGATCAGCTTGGAGGCCAAAATGCCGATCGTCTCATCGAGCTGCAAGGAGTTCGTGGCCCGCCAAAAGTCGTTATCGGTCAAGAAAAACTGATAGACCGGCGTGAAGCACTCGATCGCCGTCATCAGATCGAGCTTGTTGGTCCACCGATCGGGCATCCGTTCGATCGGAATGGGGGACGAAGTGATGGCATCGAAACGAAGCCGTTCCTGCTTGGTCACTTCGATGTTATTCTCGCGGATTTGGATATTCAGATTGATGATGAAATTGTATAAGTTGAGGTCGTGAACGAGAAATAAATCGTCCTTGACCGGCTCGAGATTCATCGGTTTCAGCGGATTCATCTCGATCTGGACGCCGGGAATGTTGTCCCGGATGAACTGCAGAATCTCGGAACCGAGATAAAAGTGACGGAGAATCATAAAGTTGGCGTCCGGGCTCACGAAGGTCTTCATGCCCCAATACAAGAAACGATGCAGTAATTTGGAGGACGTGAATGCTTTCGGGACGATGATTTTGTAGATTTGGAACAGAATGATCATCAGCCGGGACAGCGGCCTCAAGATCGGAAGCACGAATTGCCTGGATTTGCTCGAGCAGTCCTTTAGGTACGAGGCCTTCGCTTCTTCGTTGAACGGGATGCTTTGGTCCAGGTAGATCGCCAGGAACGGATTCGGGTTCTGCTTGTCGTGCGGCATGTTCTTGAAATAATCGGACCGGCTCATACGTTGCCCAGCTCCTCTAACTGTAATAAGTACAGCCGTGCTGTCGTTTTCGCGGTTTTTACGATCCGCTCGGCAAGCGCCATCGTAAGCATCGGATGCTGAATGCCGGCCTCGAGACGCTCGAAATGCTTCTCGTCCGAGTCGCTGTGATAGAGCAGGAAGGAAACCTGATCGTCGTTCAAGCGGAGCTGGTCGCGGATCGCCTCGCCCCAATGCCTCGCCATGCGGCATCCGAGACCCTCGATAATCCACATCGCGCCCATCAGATCAACCGGATTCTCCCGGCTTGCCCGTTGGAACAGGTAGGCGGACAGCGCCTCGCTGCCGATGTTTTTCTCCCCGGATTGAATGACTGCCAGATCCCCTCCCACGGCCGCGTAATTGCGTTCCAGCATTTGAAAATCGCGATGCTCGTCGCGGGCATGGGCGATAAACATCGAGCGCAGCTCGATATGCTCGATCGCGATGTAGGAGGCCGCGCGCGCGATCCACTGGGACCCGTCGATGACCTGCTGCCGAATGTTCTCCATGAGCAGCTTGTAATCGTCCAACGTGAATTTGCCCCGATACAGCTTATGAATGATTGGCACGCGAGCAAGCTTTTGTTCAAAATCGATCCATACGTTGACCAGCTTCCGCACCAGATGGGACTGAACCGAGTTGGATGCGTCGTAGTCCAAATGCGGTGCTTCGGGCTGACGCTCCATGGCGTCGGCGACGATCCTGCTCTCTGTGCCGACGACCGTCAACAGCATATACGAGGTCTGAAATCTTCCGCTCTCCGGCACCATGCAGAGCACCTTCTCGCCCGGTTTCAGATGCCCTTCGTTGAACAGTTCCTCCAGCATGATATAGATCGAAGCGGCGCCCGTATTGCCCTTCGTATAGAGGTTCGTAAACCATCTGTCTTCGGGAATGGTCATCCCGCCAAGCTGCATGAGCCGGAAGATCTCTTCGCGGAAATAATGGGACGAGTAGTGGCACACCATCCAATCGATGTCGGACGGATTCACTTTTCCTTCGTCCACGAGCTCGAAGAACCGGTTCACGCCGACCTTCGGCATTTCGTTGACGAGGCGGATGTCCTGCTTCAAATTAATGGCTCCGTCGTTTGCCGCTTCATGGATGGATGCATAATCGAGCCAGCCGGGCTGACTTTCCGCGCCGGCGTCTTTATTCATGCCCGCATACATGCAGGTATCGTAGAGATTGGCGTACGACTTGTTGTCGATCCATTCGATGCGGAGGGACAGCCCCTGATCGCTCGGTTTATGCTGGAGCACGGCTGCACCGGCGCCATCGGACAGCATGAAGCGAAGGAAGTCCGTATCGAACGGAATCGCATGGTCCATGAATTTGGCCTGCGCCTCGAAGCGGGTGTGCTTGAAGACGCGGCTGGAGAACTCGCTGGCACAAGAGACGGCGGCTTTCTTCTCCCCGGACTGCACCTGGAGGAAGGCATTCTTGATCGCCTGCATGCCGCTGCCGCAGACGCCGTGATGCGTTGCGATTTCCATGGCGGGCAGGCGGGTCTCCGCGTGAACCATGCTGGCAAACCCGGGAACCAGCAGATCGCCCTGCGTCGTGCCGACGGCCAAGAAGTCGATGCGATCGGCGAGATCGTCGTGATTCCGTTCCAGCGAATCGCGAATCGCATGGGCAGCCATCTCCGCATTGGAATAGAGACTCTTCTGATCGGTATCGATGGCGTAATAACGGGTGCGGATCTTATTTTGGTCCAGCACGCGCCGCATGGCTTTCGAGCTTTTTCCGCCGATCTGCCCGAGATAGGCTTCGATAGCGTCGTTACCGATGGGCGCGCCGGGCAGGAACTTCCCGATGCTGGTTATATAAACGGCATTCATAGCAATTCTCCTTTATGGAAAATTTGTATACTATGCTCTATCATCGGCTATATGAGGTTGAATGCCTAGTACTAAATTGTTCTGGTACCTGCATGTGGAGCATGGGTGCGACCGCTAAGAGACGATCGGGACCGCGAAATGTTTCATGAACATCGTCCATGACTATGTTAGGATAGTTGCAGGCAAGCCAAGACATAACGAAATCAAGGGGATACGATGAAACCTACAACCATTGGTCTGTTCGCTCACGTGGATGCGGGGAAGACCACGTTTGCCGAGCAGCTGCTTTACCATACGAACAGCATTCGGGAGCGGGGCAGGGTCGATCACAAGGACGCCTACCTCGACAGTCATGATATCGAACGGGCCAGAGGCATCACGGTGTTCGCGGATCAGGCGGTCATGACGTATAAAGGGGCGACCTATTATCTGATCGATACGCCGGGTCACGTCGACTTCTCGCCGGAGATGGAACGGGCGGTCCAAGTGATGGATGCCGCGATTCTCGTCATCAGCGCGGTGGAAGGCATTCAGAGCCACACCGAGACGGTCTGGCAGCTGCTTCATAAGCATCGCATTCCGACGTTCTTCTTCATCAATAAGACCGATCGGGTCGGCGCGGACGTTGAACGCGTGACCGAGGACATTCGCATGCACCTGACGGCGGATGTCTGCATGCTGACCGGCAGCTTCGCGGACGGCATCGTAGGAGAAGGATTGTTGGAATTCATGGCGGAGCGGGACGAGTCGTTATTGGAAACGTTTCTGGCGGGTACGGGAGACCAGGCCTTCTGGCTGCGGACGCTGCAGGCGCAGATTCGCGGACATCGGCTCTTTCCTTGCGCGAGCGGCTCCGCCCTGCAGGATGTCGGCGTGATCGAATTCATGGATCAGCTTCATCGGCTGGCGACCGTCGACTATGACGATGGGACGCCCTTCGGGGGACGCATCTATAAAATTCGCCATGATCCGAAAGGCGTGCGCTTGACCTACGTCAAGGCGTTAAGCGGAACGCTCAAGGTTCGCGACGAATTGTGCTATGACAGCGGGGAGGTTCGCGTTTGCGAGAAAGCGACCCGGATTCTCATCGTCAACGGGAGCAAAATGCATGCCGTCGACCAGGTCTCGGCCGGTGATTTGTTCGCGGTGACCGGACTGTCGGGCGCAGAGGCAGGCCAAGGTCTGGGCATCTATTCGGACAAGCTGGTCTACGAGCTGGTGCCGACGTTGACGTCGAAGGTGGAATTTGCGGATTCCCTGAACGTGAAGGACGTACTGGGAGCCTTTCGAATCCTGAATGCCGAAGACCCTTCCTTGAACGTCGTCTGGGAGGAAAGCCTGCAGGAAATCCACATCCACGTGATGGGCCTTATTCAGCTTGAAGTGCTGGAGCAGCTGGTGAGCGAACGATTCCAGATCGCCGTCTCCTTCGGCAGACCGGAAATTCTGTATAAAGAAACGATCGCGTCCGCGGTGAACGGCTACGGGCACTTCGAGCCGCTCAAGCATTATGCCGAAGTGCATCTGCGCCTGGAACCGGGGGAGCGGGGCAGCGGAATCACGTTCGCGAATGCCTGCCACGCGAGCGATCTAAGCGCGGGCAATCAAAATCTCGTCAAGACGCATCTCTACGAGCGCGACCATCACGGGCTGTTAACGGGAATGCCGCTCACCGATATCCGGATTACGCTGCTGAAGGGCGGCGCGCACAACGAGCATACGCACGGCGGCGATTTTCGCGAAGCGACCTTCCGTGCCTTGCGGCAAGGCTTGGAGAAAGCGGAGAACGTGCTGCTCGAGCCCTATTACGCGTATAAGATCAAAGTCGAGATCGACGATATGGGCAGGGTGCTGTCCGATATCGAACGGGCCTCCGGGCGATTCGACCCGCCGCAGACGACGGCCGCCCATGCAGTCATCACGGGTCAAGTTCCCGTCGCCACGTTCATGGACTACAGCAAGGAGCTGGCTTCGTTTACGCATGGCAGAGGCATGGTTCGTCTGACCTTCGGCGGTTACGAGCGCTGCCATAACGAACGCGAGGTGATCGAGCAGCGCGGTTACCGCAAAGACGCGGACCCGCTGTACAGCTCGTCATCGATTTTTTGCGCCAAGGGCCATGGGTATACGGTGCCGTGGGAGGAAGCGGAAGAGAAAATGCATCTCTTATAGCCTTCGTTCTCCACATTTCTATTGTAAGGAATTGTTTCCAACCATGACCGAAAGAAGCCTTCGAACTGTCGAATTACGGCAGCGGAGGCTTCTTTTTTATTGGCTTTCTCCAACTTTATTCCTATAAACCTAACGTTTGTTGACTGCGGTCTCATGTTTGTTGTCTAGAATGAGGCCGCCCGGATTCTTTACAATAACATCAAGAAGCACGAATTGATGACGCTGTATATGGAATTCGCGACAAAAGTTGGATGAGCCCCGTTGGGCATACCGCTTACTTGAGCGCTGTAACCGCGCAATCCGGATCGGGGCGGTTCGAACGCTGCATGAACGCCGGCCCTCGATCTTACCGGAATCTGAAAGCGTGTACACACTGAATATGAACAAACGTAAGGAGTGGCTAACATGGACACGAAGAGCGGGCGAAAACGCTGGCGTACGCGCTGGCGCACGCAAGATACCGAACTCACGCTTCTGGCTTTACCGACAACGATCTGGTACATCTTGTTCTGTTTCCTGCCGATGTTCGGCCTCATTATCGCCTTTAAGGATTTCAAGATCCACGGGGGCTT
Source organism: Paenibacillus sacheonensis (assembly GCF_009909195.1). GTDB lineage: Bacteria > Bacillota > Bacilli > Paenibacillales > Paenibacillaceae > Paenibacillus_Z > Paenibacillus_Z sacheonensis. The sequence continues at coordinate 153,680 of NZ_JAAAMU010000006.1, read as the reverse complement.
CCTGAGCAATGTCATCCACAGCAAATGGTCCGGCTTCAAAAACTTCGAGTTTCTGTTCAAGTCGAACGACGCATGGGTCGTCATTCGCAACACGCTCGGCTATAATTTGATCTTTATCATTTTGGGTATTTTGGTACCGGTTACATTGGCCCTGATGATCGGCCAGCTGCACAGCGGCAAGGCCGGAAAAATGTATCAAACGATGATGTTCCTGCCTTACTTCTTATCCTGGGTCGTCGTCTCCGCCGTCGCTTGGGCGTTCCTGAGCTTCGATAAAGGGATCGCCAATCAGTTCCTGGGCAGCTTGGGCAAGGATCCCGTGAACTGGTACATGGAACCGAAATATTGGCCGTACTTCCTCGTGTTCATGAACGTCTGGAAAGGCCTCGGCTACGGCATGGTCGTCTACTTGGCGACGATCACCGGCATCGACAGCACGTACTACGAAGCCGCAGTCATCGACGGCGCTTCCAAGTGGCAGCAGGCCAGATACATTACGCTTCCGCTGATGAAGCTGGTTATCGTCATGATGTTCATTTTGGCCGTCGGTCGCATTTTCTACACGGATTTCGGGCTGTTCTTCCAAGTGCCGCGGGATTCCAACTCGCTGTTCAACGTAGCGACGACCATCGACGTTCTCGTGTACAAGCAGCTTAAGACCGCTACGGTAGGCATGGCTTCGGCTTCCGCATTCGTACAATCCGTGATGGGTTGTGTGACCATTCTGATTGCCAACTGGGTCGTTCGTCGCGTAGACCGAGAGAGCGCAATGATGTAAAGGGAGGAAGCCAGATATGTCTACGAAAGCGAAATACGAATCGGGTCTGGATAAATTCAACCGGATCGGAACCGGCACGAACGTTGTTTTCAATCTAATCTTTATCATCCTGGCGCTGCTTTGCCTCATCCCCGTCCTGGTGGTGCTGTCCATATCGCTGACGAGCGAAGATTCGATTCGCAGCAGCGGATACCATATTTTCCCGGCGGCATTCTCCGGAGACGCGTACCGTTATATCGCGCAGCAAGGCGCCATGATCACGAAAGCGCTCGGCATCTCCGTGCTCGTGACCGGCGTCGGCACCATACTCGGCGTCATCCTTACGACGACGATGGGCTACGCGCTCTCCAGGCCGAATTACAAGCTCAAAGGGCTGCTGACCTGGATCGTCTTCATCCCGATGGTGTTCAACGGCGGCTTGGTGTCCAGCTACTACATCAACTCGAATTTGCTGGGCTTGAAGGATACGGTATGGGCGCTTATTCTGCCGCTGGCCGTCTCGTCCTTCAACGTCATTATCTGCAAAACCTTCTTCAGGAGCACCATTCCGGATGCCCTGATCGAATCCGCCGAGATCGACGGCTCGAGCCAGCTGCGCATCTTCTTCTCGATCGTGCTGCCGATCTCGCTGCCGGTACTGGCTACCATCGGATTGTTCCTCTGCTTCTCGTATTGGAACGATTGGTTCCAATCCATGCTGTACATCAACAACCAGGACCTGTACTCGCTGCAGGCGCTGCTGAACAGCTTGATGAGCAACGTCGACGCCCTGGCGAAGAACGCGTCCACCATGGGCATCAGCTACGCGGAGCTTGTCGCCACCATGCCGAAGGAATCCGCGCGCATGGCCGTGGCGATCGTGATCGTCGTTCCCGTCGCCGTCGCCTACCCGTTCTTCCAGAAATACTTTATTTCCGGTCTGACGGTCGGCGCCGTGAAAGGGTAACGGGAGCACTTCATAATTAAAAAGGGTAACAAGATGCATTTCGTAATTACACCGGTAACAAGGACTTCCGAAATAAACCTGGCTCTGCCTCGTTTATGATACCCGCCGCACATTGCTGAAGGTGGGAACCAGTAAGAATTATAGGGAGGAAATGTACATGAACAAGACAAAGAAAAAATTGGTTGCCGTCAGCGCCGCGGCGCTGCTGACAACCGCGCTTGCCGGCTGCGGTAACTCGAATAACAATGCCGAGTCAAGCAATGCGCCTGCCAACACGAACGCCAATGCGAACGCCAACGCTGGAACCAATGCGAACGCGCCGGCTTCCGGCGAAGTGCCTACGCTGGTATGGTGGACGATCGGCGGCCAAGTGCCGGCGAACTTCGACAAAGCCATCGCGGCAATGAACGAATACACGGCCGAGAAAATCGGCGTGAAGGTCGATATCAAGGTAGCGAGCTGGGGCGATTGGGACACGAAGATCAATACGATCGTGAACACCGGCGAGCCGTTCGACATCATGTTCACGAACAACGGCAAGTACAACCAACAAGTAAACATGGGCGCTTTCGCGGACCTAACCGACTTGGTGCAAAGCGAGACGCCCGATCTCTACAAGCTTATCCCGGAGAAGGTTTGGGATGGCACGAAGGTCGGCGGCAAAGTCTATTCCGTTCCAACGTATAAAGACTCTTCATTGACGCAGTATTGGGTATTCGATGACAAGTATGTGCAGAAATACGCGATCGATACGACCAAAATCAAGTCGTTGGCGGATCTCGACAAACCGCTTCACGATATCAAGGCCGGCGAAGGCAAAAGCTTCTATCCGCTTCCGCTTACGCAAGGCGACGGCTTCAACGGCTTCTTCAACGGCTACGACGACATGACGCTGGGTCTGCCGCCGATCGGCGTGAAAGTCGACGACGCTTCCCGCAAAGTCGTCTCCGTGCTGGAACAGCCGGACGTAATGGACGGCCTGAAATTGCTGCACAAATGGTACCAAGACGGCATCATCAACCCGGACGCTCCGACGAAGACGGAAGCGGACAAAGGCCGCCCGTTCTTCGCGGCGCAAGCATTCCCCGGCGCGGAAGCAAGCTGGCAGATCAACGAAGGCGTAGCGAAGTACGACATGTTCCAAATCTTCGGCCCGATCTACACGACGAGCACGATCCAAGGCTCGCTGAACGCGATCTCGGCTAACTCGAAATACAAGAGCGAAGCGCTGAAATACCTGCAATTGGTCAACACCGATCCGAAACTGCGCAACATGCTGGCCTTCGGCGAGCTGGGCGTCGACTACGACAGCGTGGACGGCGAGAAAGTCATCGAGCGCAAAACGGATACGTGGCCGCTGGCTGCTTACACACAAGGTACGTTCTTCGACCTGGCCGTGACCAAAGGCGCTCCGGTCGATCAATGGGATCAAGTTCGCAAGCTGAACGATCAAGCGACGTCCTCCACTGCCCTCGGCTTCGCGCTGGATATCAGCAAGCTGAGCACGGAAGTGGCCAATACGAAGGCCGTATGGGACAAATACCGTTATGAACTGATGACGGGCGCTTCGGATCCGGAGAAAACGATTCCGAAAATCATGACGGAACTGAAAGCTGCCGGCATGGATACGATCACGAAAGCGGCTCAAGAACAAATCGACGCTTATTTCAAATAAGTCCGGCATGTGATCGGCATCCAGAAAACCCGAACGGATCTTGCCGTTCGGGTTTTCTGCGCCGAAGATTTGATTTTAGGCATCATGACGTTATATGGTTGAACGGTGAGATACGACAAAAGCCTGGTGCAAAGGAGACGCCGCATGCGTTCATTTATGCAGATCAAGATCTACCGCGGCAAATTCATTGCCTATGCGATATTCGTCGTGTTCATCGGCTTGGCGTTAGGCGCGCTCACCTGCGCGGTGCTGCTGGATCAATGGGTGAGCAGTTCGCGGAACGAGGCCGACGGCGCATTCTCACGCGTGGAAAATACCCTTCAATACGATGCCGACCGTATCGAAGCTTACATGCAGCGGGTCTATTCCAATGACGGATTGGTAACCGATATACGCAATTTCCTGGGCAACAGCGCGCAGGGTTACTTGACGAACAGGCTGCAGGACAGCCGCTATAACCGGCCGCTCGTCTCCTTCCCCGACGATTTGAAGTCCTTCCTGAGCAGCGGCGGACAGGGAGATATTACGCAGGTCAGCCTGCATACCGCGCAGGAAGGCAACGTCGTGCGCTTCGACAGCAACGGGAATACGAGCTTCGCGTTCCGGCTGCCGAACGCGGATGCAACGTTCAAGGAGACGATTCAAAACGGCTTCGTTTACCGCAAGAAGCTGTCGGATCCGAACCGAATCTCCCGCCAATTGGGCGAATTCCGGTTCCTCGTCAGCAGCGACCGGATATTTAAGACCGCGCAGCAGTACGCCTTGAACGAAGCGGCGGCAGTCAGCGGCTCCGGAGACGTATATCTCATAGCGGGCAGCAACCGCAGCAGCAGTACCGAGGAGCTGGTTCGCCGGGCGGCGGCCGACGGGCGAGGTCATGGCTTCCTATCGACAGGGTTGCTGGACCGCGCGTATTTCGTTACCTTTCATTCCACCGAGTTCGATTATCAATTCGTCAGCATCGTGGATCTGGCTTCGCTGATTCGTCAGAAGGCGGACGTGCTGCTCATCGTGTTTCTCATCGTGCTGGCGGCGATGATCAGCGTGCTGCTGCTCATCGTATACAATCTGCGCGAGGACGCGAATTTCCTGCGGCGGATCATCAATTCCATCGGCCGCGTAAAATCCGCGGATTTCACGCCGGTCCATCCGGCCAGCTACCGGCGCAACGAATACGGCATGATCGCCCGGGAGCTCGACGATATGATCCATCAGCTCGATCGGCATATCCGCACCAATTATTTGCTGAAGCTCAAGCAGCAGGAGACCGAGATGAAGGCGCTCCAGCATCAGATCAATCCGCATTTTCTGTATAATACGCTTGAAGTGATTCGTTCCTTCGCGCTCGTGAACCGAGCCTCCGACACGGCGGATGCCATCGCCACGCTGGGCGCGCTGTACCGGGACATCGTGAAGAACGAGAACATCATTACGCTCGGCGGCGAGATGGCGCTGCTTCAGAAATACTTGAAAATCATGGAGTTCAAATATCCGGACCGATTCTATTATCAGGTCAACGTGGAAGAATCGCTGCTTGCCCTGCCGACCGTCAAGTTCTGGATGCAGCCGCTTGCGGAGAATTTCTTCATCCACGGGTTCAACCCGGAGAGCGAGTTCAACCTGATCGTCGTCAGCGGCTGGGAGGAAGAGGAGCGCTTCGTGCTGGAGATCACGGACAACGGCAACTCGATCTCCGAGGAGCGTCTGTCCGAAATCCGCAACAGCCTTGCCAGGGACGACGACGCGAATACCGCAAGCATCGGCCTGCGCAACGTTTATACCCGCCTGCATTTCTTCTATGGGCAGGGGTTCTTCATGACCATCGACAATAACGAGCAAGCCGGCGTCAAAATATCCGTTATCCTGTCCAAGGGGGCGATTCGAGATGTACAAACTGCTCATCGTAGATGACGAGCCGCAGATTTTGGAGGGTATGAAGGCAACGCTGGATTGGGAGAAATACGGCTTCGGGCAGATCGAGACGAGCGAGACCTACGAGGGCGCGATCGCGAAATCGGTGGAGTTCATGCCCGACCTGGCGATCTTCGACGTCTGCATCGGCAAGAAGCGCGGCTATGACGCGATCCATAAGCTTAACGAGCTGCGGCTCCCCGCGAAATATATCATCATGAGCGGCTATGGCGAATTCCAGTATGCGCTGGAGGCGCTGCGCTGCGGGGCGAAGGACTACCTGCTCAAGCCCGTGGACCGCACGAAGCTGCAGCATCTGGTCGAGCGGATTATCGTCGAGGATTTGCACGGCACGGTCGAGGGAGCGGATTGCGGCGATCTGGACATGGATCCAGTACTCGGCGTACGTTACGACAGCCTGTCCAAGCTGACGAACCGGATTCTGCTGATCGTCAAAGCGGAGTACGACCAGAACATCAACTTGAAATCGGTTGCAGAGCGGTTTCGCATGAACGGGACTTATCTCGGACAGCTGTTCCTCAAGGAGGCGCACATGAAGTTTTCGGAGTATCTGATGGCCTACCGGATGCTTCGGGCCCAGGAGCACATTCAGAACACCGACGAGAAGATCGCGAATATCGCCCTTTCCGTCGGCTATCCCAACGTCAACTATTTTTACTCCCACTTCCATGCGTATTTCGGCAAATCGCCATCGGATTTGCGAAAGAAGGAATAGCGCCCGATGCGACGACAATGGAAATGGAATGTGGGATGGACATGGCAATGGCCATTGAATTGGAAGTCGCAACGGGATCGCAATCGGGGATGGCTTCGCCTCGTTGGCGGCTGCGTGCTTGCCGCCATGCTGTTGATGCCGCTGGCGGGCTGTTTCTCCGGGTCCGATAATCCCGAGAATCCCGTATCGCCCGGCAGCACGGTGAACTTGATCTATTACACGATCGGGGATCCCGATCCGGACCTGCGGATGGTCAACGACAAGCTTAACGAGATTCTGGCCAAGAAAATCGGCGTTACCGTCACGTATATCAAGGTAGGCTGGCAGGAGTATGAGGGCCGGCTCAACACCCTCGTGTCTGCAGGGACGCCTTTCGATATCGCGTTTGCGCCGGAATATACGACCTATGCGCAGCGCGGCGCGTGGCTGAAGCTGAACGACTATTTATCCAGCGTGGGGAAGGACATGTACGACGCGATCGATCCGCTGTTCTGGCAAGGGGTGCGCATGGACGACGGCGGCATCTACGGCGTGCCGACCAACAAGGAGCTGGCCGTGCGCGATCAGTGGATGTACCCGGATGCGCTGGTCAAGAAGTACGGCATCGACATCTCGAAGTACGACACCTTGGCCTCGCTTGAACCCTTGCTCAAGATGATCAAGCAGAAGGAACCGTCGTATCAGCCGATGGAGCTGGACAAGGGCTCGCAGAACTTCTTCGCCCTGGACGGTTACGAATACTTATCGGATCAACCGTTTCCGCTCATGGTGAAGGCCACGGATCCCGACTCCAGGGTCGTGAATATATTCGAAACCGCGGAAGCCCGGAAGGTGCTTGATATTCTTCGGCGCTATTATGTGGCGGGCTATATCAATGAAGATGCGGCCATGCGGGAGAGCCAAGGCTTGGAACGGGGCGCGCCGGTCTTCTGGAAAGCGGCGGGAGGCGGTCCGCTGTCGGAGAACAGCTGGAGCAAGGATCGCGGCTACAAGCTGGTGGCCTACCCCGTAACGCCCGCATTGATTACGACGACATCGATTCGGGGAGGGGTCATGGCCGTCAGCGCGGATACGAAGCATCCCGTGGAGGCCGTCAAGTTTCTCAATCTGCTGAACACGGATCCCGAGGTTCGGAATCTGATCAATTTCGGCATCGAGGGCGTTCACTATACGCTCGACCGCAACGGCCAGGTGGTGCCGATCTCGCCAATGGACAGCAAGGGCAAACCGATCCCGGACGCGCCCCGAAGCTATGCGGGCGTACAGTATACGCAGGGCAACTGGTTCATCCTGAAGACGATGGGCGGCCAATTCCCGGATCCGCTGGACAAATGGGATCAGTTCCGCGCCGCCAACAAGGAAGCCGTCAATTCGAGCACGCTGGGCTTTACCCCGGACTTGTCGCGCCTGCCGATCCAGATGCAGAACGTCCAGATGGTATGGGACAAATACTTTCCCAGCCTGATGACAGGCAGCGTGGATGTCGATACGGAGCTGCCGAAGTTCAATCGGGAGCTGCGGCAGGCTGGCGTCGACGAGCTGCGGGCCGAGGTGCAGCGGCAGCTTGATGCTTGGCGGGCCGCCCGTTCGCAGAGCGGAAGCGCTGGATAATTTCCGCGCGTGACAGGAGTTCCGGCGCTACCCCGTCAACAATAACATGGCCGCTCGGGTTGCGGGGCCGCAATGCGGTTCGCGTGCATGTCTTGATCCGCGTAACAAAACAAGGCCCTTTCGGCTTCCCGCACGGGAAACGAAAGGGCTTTGTTTGTTTTGTCCTTGACGTACCGTTCTAACAGGCTACTGATTATTTCCGTTTGCGGCGTTCATAAGCGCATCGTATGCCCAATGGCTCTCGGGCAAATCGGCGAAGGCGCGGGTTCCCGTCCATTCCTCGCCGCGCTGCAGCAAGCGGTTAACGAGCGCCGCGGCTTCCGCTCTCGTAATCGGACTGTCGGGCTTGAAGCTTCCGTCCGGGTATCCTTGAATCAGGCCGTTCGAATAAGCGATGTCGAGGATAGGCTTGGCCCAGTGCAGCTGCGCGTCCACGAACGGAGCGGCGGTTGCCGCAGGCTCAAGCTGTCGCAAATGAAGAATCAAGGATAGGAATTCCGCTCGCGTTATATCGCGGTCCGGTCGGAACGTTCCGTCCCGGTAGCCTCTGACCAGCTCCAGCTGGATGCTGAACGCGGCCGCTTGCGCATACCATGCCGCATCGTCGAGATCCGGATAAGGGCTCAATGCGCCAAGCTTCAGCTGCGATGTCGGCCGCTCGTAGAGATTGTAAGCCAATTGGACCGCTTCTGCGCGGGTAAGCTTGTTGTCCGGGCCGATCTTGTCCTTGCTGTAGCCGGATAGATACGGTCCGTTGTAGTGAACCGCTTCGCCTTTGGCAGGCCAAGCTTTTTCAGCTGCGGGCTGCGTCACGTCCGGGTCTTCGCCTCCGCTAGGCGGCACGGCGGTTTCGTTTCCGCGGGGCGGCGCGGTATTCGGGTTCTCGCCTCCGCCAGGCGGCGATACGCTTATCGGCGCCAGGGAAGCGATGGCGGAACGCAAGGCGTGAAGCGCCGTTTGCGCCGTCCGCTCGGTAGCCGTTCCGTCATTCAGAACGGCCTCTGCCGAACCCAGCGCCACGGAATAGGCGGTCCACGATGGCACCTCGTAACTTGCCTCCGAGCGGTTCAAAGCGATTTCCGCTGCGTACAGCTGCTGCAAGGTGCCCTTGTCCACGCTCGCTTCTCCGCCTAGATTGATCACATTCTCCGCTTCTCCTGCCACGCGATCCTTCCCGGCATTGTAGACGGGCTCGCCGACCTGATTGAACGTATTATCGGCCATAAGGATGCCGTAGTCGCCGAGCGTCAAGCTGATTCCGCGATTGAAGCCGCTCAGCTTATTATTCTGAACGAGCAGGTTGGTCGCGTCTCCGCTGTATCCGTCGGTAATCAGATCGGAGCTTTTCAATCCCGACCAGAAGACGATGCCGGATTCGTAAGGAGCCTCGGATAAATTGTTCGGTACGGCGGAGGGAACGCCGACGAGCTGATTATTGCGAAGCTCGATATTGTAGGCGCCGACGGAGAAATAGCGGCCCGACGATCCGTACCGCTGCGTATTCAGCAAGATTCCGCCCGTCTGCGTCTTCGGGGAGACGCCGGAGAAATCGTTGTCCCGGATCGCGACATGCGCGGCAGGCACGAAAGCCGGCGCGTCTTGGATCAGCGCCGTCCAGACGAAAGCGCCCTCCGTATCCTTCTGATGATTGTTGGCGGCAACCACGTCGAAGGAATTTCCGAAAATATAAATGCCCTTGGATGCGTTTTCGGCGTAATTGTTATAAATCGTGACGTTGTCGTTGGGCGAAATCAGCGTGAATCTGCTGGTGCCGTCCGGTATGACATCCCAGGTTCCCTCGATCGTCAACCGGTTGCCCTCGATGCCGGTGACCTCCCGAAGCTGTCCCATGCCGCGTCCGCTGACGATTTGGACGGCCAGCTCGTTAAACATGACGGCGTAATCCTGATAAGGCGCGATGGGCGCGGTGGTCAGCGTATCGGCTGTCGCATTCGTGACGTAGCCCATATTGAAATTTCCGGCAGGGCTGTCCACGGCATACGTTTCGCCGTCGTTGTAATCGCTGCCGACGTCATAGACCTCGTTGTTCTCCATGTGCACGTTCGCGCGGCCGAATATGCCGTGGTTGTCCTTCATCATTCCTCGTTTCCAACCGGGACCGTGAATGGTATTGCCGACCGCGAAGGAATAATTGGAAACCGTCTGCAAGTAGCCTTCGTGCGAATAACGGAAGTCGTTGCCCAGATAAGACGTGTACTCGTTCAAATACGCATGGGTAATGCCTGCGGACCAGCCGCTGAAGTCGGAGTCCTTCACGAGGAAGCGTTCCTGGCCGATGATGACGACCCCGAGTCCACGCATGCCGGCATACGGATCCGGAGTGGCTTGGCCGAAGCCGCTGTCCAGATCATAGTCCAGTTTGACGTTATGGATGAACATCTCGCTAGCCGTGCGGAGCTTCATATTGCCTGCCGCATCGCTCCAAGGCTGACCCCAAGCGAAGAACATATCGGGGCGCTTGGCCTCGTCCTTCAAGCTTACGGTAAAGCCCGACACGCCGTAATGCCCGTTTACCGCGCCGTCTCCTTCGGACTCGAACATGTTGGCGCGGGCGCTGTTATAGATTAAATGCGTGCTGTCCCTATTCTCGCCCAGAAGCACGATATCCGCGTACATCGGAATTCGGCCGACGTAATAATCGCCCGCAGGGAAGTACACGACGCCTCCGCCCGCCGTTTTGGCGGCTTCGATTGCATCGATGACCGCGGCGGTATCGTCCTTGTCGTCATCGTTCACGGCGCCGTAGGACAGGACGCTGAAGCGCGCATCCCAGTTGAAATCGCCCGCCCAGGCGACGCCCAGCTGCAGCGGATCCTGCTTCTTCGGTACGACGGTCAAGGTTTGGCCGCTGGATAGAGCGTTCCATGCGGTCCCGCCGTCATTGCTGACCTCTACGCCGTAGACGCCCTGCGGAGCTTTCACCTCGAACGTAAGGGAATACGGCGTATAGCGGATAAGCTTCTGCTCGATCGTTCCGCTTGGTCGAGTTAACCGAACCTTCGTGGAGGATTGGAGCCCGAATTGCTCGGCAAGCATGTTTCTTCCCGAAATCTCGATGCTTTGACCGGTCCATGCCTCGTATTCGGAGATGAACAGCGGCCTCGCGATATTCAGCACGGTCGGCTTGCTCCAGCCGTATTCGTTCCCGACCCAGAGGTCATAGAGTCCCGCGGGCAGGTTTTCCGAGAACTCGGTCATGAGGAAATAACCGTCGCGTTGATCGCGCTGCGCGATGGCGAGCGATACGGCAGAGTCGGAAGGGAGGCTGCCCGATACGCCGGTATGCGCCTGGAGTTTCACTTGGATGTCGTCCGGATCGTCGGCCTTCATGCCGTAGCCGTTAATGGAGATCAGTTCTCCCGGCTTGACCGCGTCGGATACCTTGTACACGACGGGAGGATGTTCCCATGACGGATTGCCGATCGTCAACGAAGCTTCCGCCGAAGCTGCCGCGATTTGCAAAACGTCGTCCGCCCCGGAGGAAGCCTGTACCTGGAATGCGCCCAAATAACCAGGCGTAAACTCGAATGCGGCGATTCCGTCCTGATTCGTTACGGCTGTGCCAAGATTGGCGGGGATGTAATCGCCGACGGTTGGCCCGGACAGCTCGAATACGATCGATTTGCCGGCGACGGGTTCGCCGTTCGCTTCCAGCGTCGCGGTTAATCGAATAGGCGCGCCTGCGTCCGGCGATCGATAGGCATCGGAGGAGAACGCAAGCTCGGCCTGCCGATAAGCTGGAGTCGTAACGCTCGCTACGCCTGCGGAAGGCATGGAGTAGCGCGTGCCTTCTTGGATGCGCAGACGGTAGTAGTAGGTGGTGCCGGCGTTCAGATTGGCGTCCGTATACGCATGAACGCCGGACTCGGCCCGGCCGATTTGGACAAATGGGCCTTCCGGCTGCTCGGCACGCTCGATTAGCACGTTCGAGGACGGATTGCCGTTCGTCCACTGCAGCGAGGCGGAACGCGGGTCTTCGTACGCTGCGCTAAAATCGGACAAGGCGTTATCGGCCAATTCATCGAAGAAGAAGGCTTGCGGGCCGAACGTCATATCGCTGTCCGCTTTATCCAGGCGCATGGTGAAGCTTCCCTTCACGAAATACGTGACATAGGCGCCGCCATCGAACGTGTTTTTCGGAATGGCATGCTTCGGAATTAAAGTTTGCCCCTGATTGCCCTGGAAAGTGACTTGAATGTCGTTGTTCGGAACCTGGTTGGAATAGAACGTGAACTGATGCCATTCATTGTCGTTTAGTTCAAAGGAAAACAATCCCGGGCCCCCGCCCGCGCCATACGTGTCGTGTTTCGCTGGAGAGGCGGCGTCGCTCGGCAGCGTCAGACTCGCGTCGTCCGAGGCGGAGCTTTTTGCCCACAGGTCGCCGTTAATGTTGTAAGTGAACTTATTCAGATAGCCCGGCTTGACCGCATAATCGTATTGCGCGGCCTTCATCAATAACCAGGTGCCCCAAGCGGGATTGTCTCCCGGAACAGCGCCCGTATAGTTATAGCCGAACAAAATATGGCCGTCCGCTCCGTAATGGCCGATCCAGTCGCCATGCGTGTCGTTGTCGGTCGCAACCAATCCCGCTTCGGCGGCATCCGCCGGCGGATGATCGCTTGGCACCGGATCGAAGAACATGCCGGCAGGTCCCTCGCTCCATGGGCCCATGACTTCGAAGACGAAGCTGCCCTTGACCTTGAACGTGATGTAAGCGGCGGAACCCAGCCCGTTCCAGCCTTCGGGAAGTCCCGGCGCGTCGGGTAGAGGCGGAGTGTGAGTCTTCATGCCGCGGAACGTGCCGACAAGCGCCTTGCCGTCCAAATCCTTGACGGAATAATACTTATGGTTCATATCTTGAGCGAAGTAAACGGTGAATAGATGCTCTTCGTTATCGTTCAGCACAAACTTGAATTGCCTGATATCGCCGTCGTCTCCCGGTGTTCCTCTGGAGATAAAGGCATCGGTTTTCGTCAGACCGCTGCCGGCCGGGGGAGCGAGAACATCCGTATTGGCGCTCTGATCCGTCAGTTTGACCCAGGCGCGGGCATTTGGATCCACGCTGTACATATGACCGTCTTGCTCGTCCACGTAGGAAGGACGCGCGGCCACGTCGCTGTCGTATAAAGCCGTTTCTTTGCCATCGCCCTGGTTCTCTATGGCTTCGGCCTCTCTTCCGTCGTAGCCGAACAGGACGTAGCCGTCGCTTCCATAGGTTCCGTTCCAGGCGCCTTTCGTCGCCGTGTCGTACGCATAAATCGAAGCCGCCGATGCGCTTGCGGCTCCTGCGCCTCCTTCTTCGGCATAGGCCGTCAGGGGCGAGATCGCGATGATTGCCGCCAATGCGCCTCCGAGCCAGCTTCTAAGCCGTTTGTTTCCGATTTGTTTCACGGACCGTTCCTCCTCCATTTGTTAACGTTCGACTTGCCGCGTGCGCTAATCATGCTGAAATGCCAGACCGCAGTTCCTTCTAAGGCGCACGGCAGAATCGATACATTTTTTGCAAACGCTGTCATTTATGCTCCGTTATAATAGCACTGCGCGATTTTGATTTAGTAGTTTAATATCGCGATAAGGCACTATAAAAAGCGGACTTCGTACCGCAATATCCCGAATTTAAACAGGGATGTCGGCGACGAACGCCGTTTATGCGACCTTCTGTAACGCATGGCGGACCGCTTGTTAGCAAAGCGGCAGCGCCGGATAATTTCCGCGCGAGACAGGAGTTCCGCCGCGAGCCGCGAACAAAGTTCAGAGCGCGTATCGAGCGCATTCACCCTGGGAGGGATTCGGTCATGTGGCAGACGGACGATTATTTGGAGCATTTGTATGCGATCGCGCCCGAGGAGCGCTTCGGCGCCCGGACGCGCGGGGAATGGCAGGCATGGCAGGCGCGCCTGCGGGAGCGGTTTGAGGGGCTGCTCGTAGAACCGGACGGGAAGCGGGAGCTCTCGCCCGTGCTGCTGGAGTCGGTTGACTGCGGCGATTACACGAGGGAACGGATCAACATCGCGACGTACGGTCCGCTGGTCATGCCGGTGTACGTCTTGATTCCGAAGGAATATGAGCCGGAGCGAGGCGCCGTTATTGCCATTCACGGGCACGGCTACGGCAGCCGCGATCTTGTCGGGCTGGAGCCGGACGGGACGGAGAAGGCGCGCGAACCGGGCTATCATAAGAACTTCGCCGTCGAGCTGGTACGGCGCGGCCATCTCGTCATCGCGCCCGAGCTGCTCGGCTTCGGCGACCGCAAGCTTGCCGAGGATGCCGAGAAGGGCGATTCGTGCTACCGCTTGTCCACGAATCTGCTCGCGATGGGACAGACGATGGCCGGCCACCGCGTGTTCGAGACGCTGCGCTGCGTCGATTACGCGCTTGCGCGCGGGGACGTGGCGGCGGACCGGATCGGCTGCATGGGCATTTCCGGCGGGGGGCTGGTCTCGGCGTTCGCCGCGGCCATCGACGAGCGGCTGTCGGCCGCCGTCGTCAGCGGCTATGCCAACACGTTCCAAGCGAGCGTGCTGGCCGTTCCGCACTGCATCGACAACTTCGTACCGGGACTGTCGCAGCTCGCGGAGATGCCGGATTTGCTCGGGTTGATCGCTCCGCGCCCGCTGCTGATCGAGGCGGGAACAAAGGATCACATCTTCCCGATTCAAGCAGCCGACGCGGCGGTCGATAAGCTGAGCGGCATCTATGATCTGCTGGACGCGGAGACGAATTTGGTTTACGACCGTTTCGAGGGCAAGCACGAGATATCGGGGAAGGTCGCGTTCGACTGGTTCGGAAGCATCTGGCAAACTCGGAAGGCGGACGACGATGGACGCGCGTAAGCTCAGGCCATTCGTGCCGTCGGGGGAAGATTACGCGCTCGCGCAGCGGTTCTTCGAAGAGCTCGGTTTCGAGAAGCGCTATGCGGATGAGTCGATCAGCATTTTCAGGGTCGGAGAACAGGAGTTTTATTTGCAGAACTTCCATGACCAAGCGTTCCAGAACCAGTTCATGCTGGAGCTGGCGGTCGAGGATCTGGACGGCTGGTGGAGCCGTATTCAAGCCGTCTCGCAGCGCGGGGCTTACCGGATCAAGGCAAAGGAACCGACGCGTTATCCGTGGGGCAAGCGCGAAGTGCATCTGATCGATCCTTCAGGGGTCTGCTGGCACTTCTCGGAATGGCACGGGACGGAATGAACGGGAAGCCGGAAGAGCTGAAGAAACGGGATGGGCCGTGACGCTGCCGATGATTTCCTTTACAATGCAGGAAACGAAGCGTCGCATACAATGGAATGATGAGGTCAGAAGAAATGACGGATAAACCGACCGTTGAGGAAGGCGCGCGCGGCAAGGCGCCTCAAGACAATCGATCGCTGCTGGCGCCCGTCCTCTGCGGCGGGTTTGCTTTTATATTCATGCTGGGCGCCGTGCTGTTCCTGCTGATTCGTCCGTTCGGCGGGCAGCCGGAGGACGACGAGCTGAGCATGCCCCATGCCTATGTCTACGGCGAGGTCTCGGCCGCGAACGGAATGGACTTGCACTACTTGATGACGCGTCCGGACAACGTCCGCCCGGAGTCGATTCATAAGAACGTATCGCTTGGACCGTATTACGGCGTGAACGGCGGCTTCTTCTTCCAAGAGTCGCTGCTCAGCATCGCCGTCGTGGACGACATGCCCGTCAATGCGGCGCCGAATGTCTACGGAGCGGGCGATCTCAATGCCAAATACGCGCGCGGAACGCTCGTGTGGGACGAAGCGGCGGGAAAGCTGAGCGTGCAAACCGTCAGCTCCGCATCCGACCTTCGCGTCACGGACCGCTCGCATTATTGGGCCCAAGGCGGGATCTCCATGAGCCTCGGCCGAGACGATAAGTGGCTGGCGCAGGCGGAAGCGGAGCAGGCGCCGAACATCGAGGACAAACGGCTGCGTTCCGCGGCGGTCTACGACGACGCCGGCAGCCTGTATCTCGTCGTCAGCACGACGAGAGGAACGCTCGCCGACTTCCGTTCCGCGATCGTGGAGCGGATCGGCGGAGGAAGGCTCTCCGGCGGCATCTTCCTCGACGGGGACGGCTCCTCGCAGCTTCGCAGCCGCGAAATCCGGCTGAGCGGCGACGGGCGGCCGGTGGTGCAGATGCTGCGGCTGCTGAAGTGAAGCGTTGCAGTGCAAGGTCTTGCTGGCGCAACTTAACAGCGTGTCCGAAGATAACCGGACACGCTGTTGTTATTTGTTTTGAGGAACGGATACGAACTGTCGGCATCGGAAACGGCGTGTATCCTTATGTCGCAGAAAGTGTCGCAGTAAATGTCGCAGTAAATGTCACAGTAAATGTCGCAGTAGATTTTGCAGTAGAAGCCGCTCGCGAAGAAGCCAGCGGGGGACGCAACAGCCAACAATATTGGAAAATAAGTGCTAATCTGCACTTATTTTGCGACTATTAGCGAAATGGGAGCAAATAAGTGCAAAACTGCAACTATTCCTCCAATTCATCGTCACAACTGCACCTTATTTATGGATTAGTTGCAGAAATGCACCTATTTCCGAATTACGGTGCGAAATCATAGAAATAAGTGCAGATCTGCACTTATTTCTATGGAAGGCGAGCGAGCACTGCGATGAAGTTCGCAGTCGACTGCTCACTTATCGAATGGATTCGAAACGGACGCGCGCATCACGCCCCTTCGTCATTTCCCTTCAGCATCTCCGGTGATTTCGATCGCGAAAACGGAGCTCGAATCCCCCTCGGCGATTCGCTTCTTCTTGTTTTTCAGCCATGTCGCGGACAGCGCATAGTAATAGATTCCATGTTCTCCAGGGCCT
Organism: Paenibacillus sacheonensis; assembly: GCF_009909195.1. GTDB lineage: Bacteria > Bacillota > Bacilli > Paenibacillales > Paenibacillaceae > Paenibacillus_Z > Paenibacillus_Z sacheonensis. Next base: position 137,189 of record NZ_JAAAMU010000006.1, on the reverse strand, counting down.
TGAAAGGCGTTATCGGTTATCGTTATTTGTTTATATGCGCCGTCATGGAATTGGGTCAAGCTGGTTTCGGCTGTTTTCCTTCGTATTGGAACGTAAAGGTTGCATTTGCGGCTATCGCATCTTTCTTTTTATCTTGTAACATCTCTTCCGCGCTGACGTAATCCGCACATTCGTCGCCCCAGCAGTAGCTGCTTTGATAGACCTGAACCGCTTTTCCGTTAGCGGTTACCAAAGGCTGCGGGGGCGAATCGCTCAGATGGATCGTGCGTTCTCCTAATCGGCATGCGCTCAGTAACAAGGCAAGAGCAACGATTACAGGCAGCGATTTGCGTATCATGGAATTCCCTTCGTTCTTCCTTACAGACGACGGGCTAATACATTAAGTTCTAATTATATTCGACATCAAGGCACGAAAAAGCAGCCTCCGACCGGAAGCTGCGCGGTATTCATCCTGCCTCGCATTCAAAAACGCTATTCCTTCGCCGCGCGCGCCGCCTTACGCTTCTTGTACGCGCTCACGTTCATCCAAACGCCAATCAGCAGCAATGCGACGCCGAGCACGTAATTCACGAACAAAATATCGACGATTCCGTATCCGATAAAGAAGATGCTGACAACCACAAGCAAACGCGGATTCACTTTACTATGCACCTCGCTTCATCGCTGGGTAAGCTATGGTTAGAAGTATAGCGTAATCGGCTCCGAATGGCTAGATGTATATGTTAGATAAACTGACATAACTTTCGTCCCCTTGATCATTCGGCACGCGGATGCGATTATTGCGTCCAGCTAAGCAAGCCAACTGCGCCTAACTGCGACTAACCACGCACAACTACGACTTACCACGCCTAACTGCGCTTCAAAAGCATACTTTCGGCACCTCGCGCGGCTCCCCTGCGAGGTGTGACGGCGCATGACGGCTGTCAGCCTCATACTAACTACGCCAACTTAAACGCTAAAAGCACCCAATTACTCCCTCGTTCGATTTACTCCCCTCGTTCGGTGCCGCTTCAAAGCCGGTTCAGCTTCCGATAGAGCAGCGGCGTCGTGCCCGTCAGCTTCTTGAACATGCGGTCGAAATGACCCGCGCTCTCGAAGCCGGTCTGCTCCGCGACGGAGATGACCTTGAGGTTCGTCTCCCTAAGCAGCCGCTGCGCTTCGCGGACGCGGGTCAGATTGACGTATTCGATCAGCGTGAAGCCGGTCACCGCCTTGAAGGAGCGGCTGAGGTAATACGGGCTGACGAAGAATCGGCCGGCAAGGTCCGGCAGCGTGAGCTTCGTCGCGAAGCTGCCGCCGATGAACGCGGCGACCTCGGTGATCTTCCGATGCAGCGAGTCCCGCTGTCCGCCGTCCTCGGGCCGATCGTCGATCGGATGGCGCGCGGCGAACAGCAGCAGCTCCGTGAGCAGCACGCGCAGATAAACCTCGCGGCCGGGGCGACGCTGGGCCGCTTCGGCGACAAGCTTGGCAAGCAGCTGCTCGACGAAGACGCGTTCCTGGGAGCTTAGCTTGAGCACGCAGGCCTGATGCGCGAACGGCCCGAGGAGCAGCGGATCATGAAGCGGATGGCCCGCGCCGAGGAAAGCGTCGCTGAAATTGACGACGATGCGCTCATGCTCCGGCGGTCCGATATCCGAAGCGTTATGCACGACGCCTTTATTCACGAGGACGAGATCGCCAGCCACCAGTCGCACGGTTCGGCGGTCGATAAAATGCACCCGCTCTCCGGACCGCAAGTAGTAGATTTCGTAGGTGGGGTGAAAATGGTTCACGCGCCCGAACGGCTTCGTCCGATGCACCTGATGGATATGGAAATCCCCTTCCTCGTCCCCGAACGTGACGGGCTGGTCCGGTATAAGCTTCATGACGGTCCTCCAATCGTTCTCGAGCTTGCCCACATGGTTTTGGTCGATAAGCAGCCTATTATTCTAGGTTGATTTTATCGCAAAATAAGCGAAGATTGAATGGCATTGCGCAAGAAAAGCCGCGATTCGAAGCAAATGTTGCGGTATGCTGGCAATAAACGATAGGAAAAAGGATGGTGTCCGCCGCTTATGAAAGCGTTTATGGATCACGACTTTATGCTGAATAACGAGACTGCCAAGCAATTGTACCGCGATTACGCGGCCGGCATGCCGATTATCGATTACCACTGCCATCTGAGCCAGCAGGAGATTTACGAAAATCGCAGCTATGCCAACCTGACGGAAGTATGGCTGTACGGCGACCATTATAAATGGCGGGCGATGCGCGCGAACGGGGTCGAGGAGAAATATATTACCGGCGGCGAAGGCGTCAGCGACTACGACCGGTTCCTGGCTTATGCCCGGACGGTGCCGATGACGGTCGGCAACCCGCTGTACCACTGGTCGCATCTCGAGCTGCGGCGGCTGTTCGGCATCGAGGAGCTCATCAACGAGCGGAACGCGCCGGTCATCTGGGAGAAAGCGAACGCCAAGCTGCAGGGCGGGGGCTTCTCGGTTCAGGATTTTATCCGCGGAGCTGGCGTGGAGGTCGTGTGCACGACGGACGATCCGGCCGATTCGCTGGAGCATCACCGTCTGCTCGCCGAGCAGGAAGCGGAGCTCGGCTTCCGCGTTCTGCCTTCTTTCCGTCCGGACAAGGCGCTGGAAATCAACCGTCCCGCTTTTCTAGGCTATCTCGAGAAACTCGGCGAGTCGGCAGATCGCGAGCTGGCGAGCTACGACGATCTGCTTCATGCGCTGGAGGCGCGGGCGAGGTTCTTCCATGCCGTCGGCGGCCGGGTATCCGACCATGCGCTCGATTACGTGCCTTGGGCGGAGACGACGCACGAGGAAGCGGCGCTTATCTACGAGAAAGCGCTGCTGGGCAATGGCGTAACGCCGGAAGAGGAGCGGAAATACAAGACCTACACGCTGCTGTTCCTGGGGCGGCTCTATGCGGAACTCGGCTGGTCCATGCAGTACCATATGAACGCGCATCGCAATAACAACGCGCGCCGGCTGGCATCGCTCGGCGTGGATACGGGCTTCGATTCCATCGGAGACAGCCCGGTGGCGGTGGCGCTCGTCCGGCTGCTGGACCGATTGGACGCCGACGACCAACTGCCGCGCACGATCGTTTATTCGCTGAATCCGTCGGACAACAACGTCCTGGCCGCGCTCATCGGCAGTTTCCAGGGCGGCGGCATCCCGGGCAAAATCCAGCTTGGCGCCGCATGGTGGTTCAACGATACGAAGGACGGCATGCTGGAGCAGCTCAAGTCGCTCGGCAATATGGGGCTGCTGCCTCGTTTCGTCGGCATGCTCACGGATTCCCGCAGCTTCCTGTCGTACACGCGGCATGAATATTTCCGCCGGATCTTCTGCAATCTGCTCGGCGAATGGGTGGAGCAGGGCGAAGCGCCGAACGATCCCGAGCTGCTGCGCGAGATCGTGCAGGGCGTTTGTTATAACAACGCGAAGGCGTATTTTAGGTTTTAGGACATAGCTCTTGAGAGTTTTGAATGATTCGCGTGAACGGACCGAAAATACCAAAGGACCCGGGTTCGCCGTCTTGGCGGACTTGAGGTCCTTTTTGCGCTGACCGGGCCGAAGTGTTCCAACCGAGATTGTTCTACCAACGGCTTCCTATGCATGCTATAGTTTTGGAAGATTAGACAACGTGGGAGGACTTAACGTGATTGGAATCAAGTTATTATTGGCGGGCGTGCTCGGATTCGGTACGGCAGGAGCCGGTGTAAGCTCCGAACCTGCGCCGGCGTGGAAGCAGCAGCTTGCGATCGGGTCATACTCGAGCCCCGCGTCGCTAGATCCCTCGGATGCGGCTGATTCGAACACCATATCGGTCGTGGGCGGGCTGTTCGAGGGTTTGGTCCGGCTGGACGAAACGGGAAAAGCCGTTCCGGGCATGGCGGCAGGCTGGACCGTCTCGGCCGATGGAAGGACCTATACATTTACGCTTCGTGCCGGCGCAAGGTGGAGCAACAAGCAGCCGGTGAAGGCTTCGGATTTCGAATACGCCTGGAAGAACAGTCTGGCGCCGGCGTCGATCAAACCCACGGTCTACAAGCTGTATGTCTTGGAGAACGCCGAGTCGTACAATACGGGCTCGTTGAAGGATGACGCCAAGATCGGCGTCAAGGCCGTCGACGAGCATACGCTGCGGGTAACGCTGAAGGAGCCGCTCGCGTATTTTCCGCGGATGTTGGCTGAACCAATCTTCGATCCCGTCTACGCGCCGGGGGCGAAAGCCGACCCGGGATGGGCGCAAAGGCGGGGAGACCTTGCGACCAACGGGCCTTTCAAGCTGATGGCTTGGGACGAGAGCGGAGTGAAGCTCGCCAAGAACGCGGATTATTACGACGCAGCCTCCGTTCATTTTGCCACCGTAAGATTCGACGCTTCTACGGGAGAATCGCAGGCGACGCGGTACGGGGAAGGGAAGCTCGACTGGTTCGACGCAACCGGGATGGATCTGGCGAGTATTCTGGTCAAATCAGCCGTGGCGATGGATACGGCCATGGAGGCCATGCCGAGCGGTTCTACCTATTACTACCAAATCAATCTAAACAAACGGCCCTTTACGAACCTGAACATTCGCAAGGCGCTGGCCATGGCGATCGATCGCCGTTCGATCGGGTACGGGACACCGGCGTTCGGCTTCGTTGCCGACGGAATCGCGGGAGCGAAACAATCCTTCCGCGCCGAAGTGCCCGATGGGGCGTATTTCGCGGAAGACGCGGCGCTGGCCCGGCAGCTGCTGGCCAAAGGCTTGGCGGAAGAGGGACTGAAGAAATTGCCTCCCATCGCGATCAGCCTGAACGCAGGGGCTCATGAATCGGTTGCAAAGACCGTTGCCGCAGCGTGGAAGCGCAATTTGGGCGTGTCGGCCTCCGTCAAGGTGCTGGAGTGGGGCGAACTGCTGAAGAACCGCCGCGAGCAGCACTTCGATATCGCGAGGGCGGGATGGGGCGCCGATTATAACGACCCCGCCAGCTTCCTGACGTATTTCTCATCCTGGAGCGCCGACAACGATTCCGGCTGGAGCAGCCCGGCTTACGACGCCATCCTGAGGCAAGCCAACCGAACGACGGATATCGTCGCGAGGAATAAGCTTTATGCCAGGGCGGAGAAGCAGCTGATGGACAATATGGTCCTCCTTCCGCTTTACTATTACGTGTCCAACATCGTGCATCGCGCGACATTGAAGCAGGTGTACTTGGATTCGGGCGGCAGCGTGGCGTATACGCGAGGGTATTTCGAAAAGTGACAGCAGGCGCGCAGCTGCTGCCGCGCAGTAGAGACCAATCGGCACTCTGCAGGATTTCATGAAGCCAAAGAAAAAAGCCTTCATCCCCATGATTCGTTTTATGGGTTTGAAGGCTTTTTCGGCGAGCGGGAACGGACAACGGAAAACGGACAACGGAAAACGGACAACGGACAAATTGCTCGCTCGGCATGTCCTGCGCGGCAGCCCTATACGGTCTTTAGACCGCGGCATGCCGCGAATCGGCCGCTTCCTTGCGCTCCTGCGACCGGAAGACGAGCGCGAACACGAGGACGCAGAAGACGGCAGCCAGCGAATTATAGAAGAACATGCTGCGCATGCCGAACGCTTCGCTGCCGACGCCGCCGACCAGGCTGCCGATGATGCGCGCGAGACCCATGGTGATCAGTCCGTTCAGCGTTTGCCCGCTGGCCTTCAGCTCGTTCGGCACTTCCTTGTTGATGAAGTTCGCCATCGTGACGGTCAGCACGATGAAGATCAACCCGTGCAGCGCTTGCGTCGGCAGCAGCCAGACGGGACTGTGGATTACCGAGAACAGGTACCACCGCAGCGCCGCGGCCGCTCCCGCCGCAAGCAGGATATGCCAGGTTCGGAAACGTTTGAAAATACGGCTCGAGAGCAGCAGGAACGGAACCTCGCTTAGGGACGAGATGACCATGGACCAGCCGAGCCAGGCGCTGTCGCCGCCCATCTCCTTGAAGTAGAGCGGGAAGAAGGCGTAGTAGTAACCCAGCGTTACTTGGAAGACGAAGTTCGCGCCGATGCAGAGCATCAGCTTGCGGTTGCGCATCAATGCCCAAACGGACATGCGCTGGCGGCTTCTCGTCTGGTGCCCTTCGATCGCCGGGAAGCGCAGCACGAGCAGCAGGCAGATCGCCAGCAGCGCGGCATACACGCCGAACAGGAGATCGATGCGTTTCTCGGCGAGGATGCCGAACAGAATCGACATGATCGCGAAGCCAACCGTGCCCCCTAGGCGAATGCGGCTGAAATCCCCTCGTCCGCGCTTGTCCAGCGCCTCCAGCGTGACGGCGTCGCTGAGCGGGAAGATCGAGGATTGGAAGAACGTAAAGACGCAGATGATCAGCAGCAGCAGCGTGAACTGGCTGGTCAGCGGATAGAGCAGCGACGAGAGGCCGGTGCAGATAAGCAGCAGGATCAGAATGCTGTTCTTGGTCTTCGCGCGGTCGCTGAGCAAGCCCCAGAACGGCTGGGCCAAAACTGCGATTAGCGGACCCAAGCCTAATAGGGTTCCGATCTGCGACTGCGTGAAGCCGGCGTGCTGGAAGTACAGCGGAATAAACGTGCCGTAAACGGCGTTGCCCATGTAGAAGAAGAAGTAGAAGAGCAGAAAATAAACGAGATTAACCGGCATGGAAGTTACCTTTCTTGGTGCTCTAGGCGCGGAATGTGAACATGCTTCGTATATGTAGTTCCCCGCCCGCCGGCGAATTCCTTCCTGCCGCCCGAAGCCGCGCCGTCTTGAAAAAAGGCGGGGAAGGCGAGCTGCGTCGCCTTCCCCGCCGATTATTCGCCTGCCGCGCGCCTATTTGCGCGCGAGCCGCTCCCACTCCTGCTTGATCTTGGCTTCGTCCAAGTCGATGCCGATCATGACGAAATACGGGGCGCCTTCGTAGGTGCTCGGCGACCATTCGAGCCGCTTGCCCGCCAGCTGGAAGAGCATCAAGCGGCCGTCTTTGCCGTACGGCATATATCCTTTGGCGCGCAGGCAGACGCTGCCTCTCCCGCCAAGGAAGGCTTCGAATTGGCGGCGAGTGACGCCGGCCGCCTCCGCGTCGGGATAGATCGCAGCCGTTCGAATGCGCGAGAACGAACCGCCGGGTGCGGATGCCGCGGCCGCATTCCCGCGCGAGGTCTTGCCAGCCGAGGATGGCCCGCTGCCGGCTGCTGGCTGGTCGGCCGGGCCCGCGCCGCCGGGAGCGCCGCTTCGAGCCGCGCCGGCTCCGGCGCTCACGCGCACGATCGGCTGCGCCGCTGCTCCGCCGGCGCCGGCGAACGCGCTGCCGCCGCGCGGCACCGCTGCCTGCGGCAAGCCCGCGGAGCCTGCCGCGGCGCGCGCGATCGACGCGGACGGCCGCGTGCCGGAGATGACGGGCTGCCGCCGCTCGGCCGCGGCCGAGATGCCTTCGAAGATGGGGGCCGCATCCAGCTCGCAGCGCACAGCGCTGACGAACATGGCAGAGCCGTTGCGATCCTTGACGAGCGCTCTGACTTTGTCCGCGGTACGGTTCGAGATCAAGTCGAATTTGTTGGCTACGATGATATCGGCCACCTCGATTTGCCGGCGCAGCGTGCGGATCAGCTCCCGGTCCGAGGAGAATATGCTGTTATAGTCAAGCGCATGCTCCGCGTCGAGCACGGTGACGATGCGATGCAGCGCCGCTTTGCCGATGACGGACGGCTCGGTCATCGCGTCCACAATTTCCTCCGGATTCGCTACGCCGGTCAGCTCCATCACGATGACGTCGGGGCGCATGAGCGCCAGCCGCTCGAGGCACTGCGCCAGCTCGCTCTTCTTCGTGCAGCACAGGCAGCCCTCGGTAACGCGCTCCAGCAGCTGGTAGGCGGATTCGCTGCTCACCTGCGTGCCGTCCACGTCGACGGATCCGATCTCGTTCATGAGCACGGACGCCCGCAGACCGCTGGATTTGGCGTGCTGCAGCAGCCTTAGCAGCAGGGTCGTTTTGCCGCTGCCCAGAAAGCCGCTCAGGACGATCACCGGTATCGCATGTTGCTCCATGTTGGCCACACCCTCCCTCCAAGGTTCACATCCATGAACAATATGCGGCTCGGGCACGAAATAACACCGATTTCGGCATGTCTGTTAAATTCGAGCGGAGAACGGTATAATGGTGCCAGTTTATTGAAGAGAGGAAGAAGCGCATGACCCCATCAGACGGACAACCCAACAACGAAACGAAGGGGCGGGACAGCCGCGCGGTCGCGGTGCATTTGCTGTCCGGCTTCCTGGGAAGCGGCAAGACGACGCTGCTGAACCAGGTCATCGATTACTATAAAGAGCAGGATATTAAAGCGGCGGTCATCATGAACGAGCTTGGCGACGTCAACCTGGACGGACAATTGATCGACGGCGAGGTTCCGATGGCCGAAATGCTGGGCGGCTGCATCTGCTGCACGATCCGCGGCGATCTCGGCATCGAGCTGAAGGAGCTGATCGACGAGCATGCGCCGGACGTCGTGCTGATCGAATCGACGGGCGCGGCGAATCCGATGGAAATCATCGACGCCGTGACGGAAGCCGCGCTGCTGATGCGCATCGATTTGCGCACGATCGCCACCGTCGTCGACGGACCGGAGCTGCTTGCGCGCAGCAAGCGCGGCGGGCGCACGTTCAAGCTGATGCAGGAGCAGATCCGCTGCGCGACCGATCTAATCGTGAACAAGGCGGACAAGCTGCAGCCGGAGGAGCTTGTCGAGGTGCAGCAGCTCGTACGCGGGCTGAACGCCTTCGCTCCGCTGACGGTGACGGTACGCAGCGTGATCGATCTTGCGATCTTCGATGCGCCGGCGGCCGATCAGCCTGCGGCGGCACGGCCGGCAGCGCGGCAAGCGGCGGACGATTCAGCCAGCCATGCATGCGGCGCGGATTGCCTTCATGAGGACCATGACCATGACCATGAACACGGTAACGACCATGTTCACAGTCACAGCCATGAACATGACCACAGCCATCATTCCCATGCCCATGACTCGCATTCGCACGTGATGACGCTGACGCATTATTTTGCCGGACCGATCAACAGCCACGACTTCGAGGAGCTGTTGAACGGACTCCCGCAGGACGTGTATCGAGCCAAAGGAATCGTGACGTTCAACGATACCAACAGCCGGTTCTTGTTCCAATTCGCCTACCGCGAGACGGAGTTCATCCGCATTACCCCGCAGGGAGACGTGCACGACGTGGCGGTTTTTATCGGCGAGCATTTCGACAAGGACGCGCTCTTGGCGGAGCTAGCGAAGCTGCAGCGCTGAAATAAATTGGGTATTGTTGGATAAATCGTTTCCCTGTTGGACAAGCTACCTCAGAATGGGTCGAAGCATGGCCCGCGAAGGGAGCTGACAGAAGATGAAACATTCTTTATGGCGCAGACAAGCGGTCGTACTCGGAACGGCCGCGGCGCTTCTATTGACGGCAATGCCGGCGTTCGCGCAAGCCGCGACGCCTTCCTCCGAGCAGCTGCAGGCGCAGCACGAGCAGGAGCGGGACCATTGGCGTTTTGGCGGGCACGGTCACAACAAAGAGGAGCGCAAAGCCCGCAAGCTGGAGTTCATGACGGAAGCGGCGCAATATTTCGGCATCTCCACGGAGGGCAAAACCGCCGAGCAGCTGCATAAGGAATTGAAGGCCGCCCGCGATGCGAATCCGGCCAAATGGGAAAAATTCAAAGCCCAGAAGAAGGCGCAGCGCATGCTTCGCATGCAGGAGACGGCCAAGCAGCTCGGCATCTCGACGGAAGGCAAGACGGCCAAGCAGCTTCACGAGGAAATCCGCGAGAAATGCAAGAACCGCATGATCAAGGAAAAAGGCGACAAGCCGTCCGCGGACGCGAAAGCCAAAGAACCCGCGTAACCATAAACGGCAGCAAGCATCGGCGTTTCGAAGCGCCTCGTGCTCGGCTGCTGTTTTTTTTTGCTTTTGCCTATTCAAACTTGCCAAAATCGGGTAAATAAAACGGCGTTCCGGCAGTCCGGCATTCCGGCAGTCCCATGACAGCCGCGCGATAATCGAACTCCTTTCAATCCTATCTAACGGAGGTATCCCCCATGATGAAGCTTCAAGCGAACGGACCGAGAAAGCCGCTGAAGATGCTCGCATCCGTCCTGCTCGCCATTCTGATGTTCAGCCTGTCGGCCTTGCCCGCAGTGGCGGCATCCCCCGGGAAGACGGTCAGCGCCAAGGCAGCGCTCGCGTACAATCTCAAAGGACTGAAGCACAACGCGGCCGTTCAAAAAGCGTATATCGCGACCAAATACGTGTACGTTACCCAGCGGTCCGGCGGGAAATGCTATCTCTCCAGACTGCTCATCGGCGGCAAGAACGCTTCCTACGTCGACGAGATGGCCGTTACCAATTCGGGACACTGCCAAAGCCTCGATATGTACACGTACAAAGGCGTTGATTACTTCTACTTCAGCTCGAAGTCGGATCCGTCGACCTCTTATTACTGGTCGCTTCAGGTCGCCAGAATGCAGTACTCGGCCGGCAAGACGGTCGACTATACGAGTCTTCACCGCATTACTTACATGAATTACGCCAATCGGACCGGAACGCGGCTCGGCGATACCTATCGCGTCGACGGCGGGGGCAACAGCACGCATACGATATTCCGGGTGCAAACGAAAGCAGGCGCCGTAACATGGTCCATTTACGACACGGTTGCCTTGAACAAGCTTCTCGACGGCAACGAGCTGGTCCGATTGGACAGCAAGGCGGCGAAGAGCGCCTGCGTCGCCAGCTTTACGCAGTCCGGCAGCGGAATCGTCAGACCGAACGGATCCTTCCAGGGGCTCGACATGCTGGGCAAGACGGAGCTCTATACGTCGGGCGGCGCGGAAGGCCAAGTTCCGCAGCTGGCGATGATGTCGAACAGAGGGGCTTTCAAAAGCCTCGTGAAAATCACGAACGTGGGGAAACACGAGATCGAGGGCGTGCAGACGAAGAACGGCAACGTTTATTTTACGATCGTGACGGATCCCGTGAATAAGCAAAATACGCAGAAAATCTATTACGTTTCGGATAGCAAGTTCAAGTGAACGCCACGTATAATGGAGTTGGTGTAATTCCCATAAAGCGGGCTTGGCGATAAAGCGGGCTTGGCGATAAAGCGGGCATTGTCTTCACGGCCGGGACGATGCCCGATTCCATGCCGATGCAGCCGGACGAATCAAGGAGATGCGCATGGGCGAGCATATTGAAATCAGATCGGATCAGGACGGCGCGGAATTCGCCCGGCTGTGTGCGAATCTGCAATTAGGGGCGTTGGTCCGCACGCCGCACGCCGTCACGGGCGGGTTATTGCATCGCATGTATGCACTCGAGACCACGGCGGGGAAATTCGCGGTCAAAGCGTTGAACCCCCACATCATGACGAGGCCTGAAGCGATGCGAAACTTCCTCCGTTCGGAAGAAATCGCCGCGATTGCGGCCCGTACCGTTCCGGCACTTCCGGCCAAGCGATTCAACGGGACTTCCGTGCAGCATGCGGACGGCCGGTACTATCTGGTGTTCGATTGGGTCGAGGGAAGAAGCTTGAAGCCGAGCGAGATCACCGTGGATCACTGCGAGACGATAGGCGGGCTATTGGCGGATATCCATTGGACGGATTTTTCGCTGGCAGAACGCGAAGCGGCTGGTCCAAATCAAGCAAAAACGACGGATTGGCGCGCCTACTTGCAGCAAGGTCAGGCCCAACGTGCCCCTTGGGCGGACGCGGTGCAGGCGTCCGTGAACGCGTTGTACGACTGGGAGGCGCAAGCGAATCATGCCGCGCGGTTGCTTGCGGCAGACACCGTCATCAGTCACTTGGATTTAGACGCGAAGAATGTGCTGTGGAATCAAGACGGTCCGATCCTGATCGATTGGGAAGCATCGGGATCCGTGAATCCGATGCAGAATCTGTCCGACACCGCCGTGTACTGGTCGGAAGACGGGACGGGCGATTTGGACAAGGACAAATTTTCGGCCTTCGTGCGCGCCTATTCGCGGCGGTCGGGTCCTTTGCAGGCCGATTGGCAGGCGGTCGTGGCCCATGGCTGCCTCGGCATGCTGGGCTGGCTGGCCTACAGCTTGAAGCGGTCGCTGCGAATCGAATGCACGGACGACGAGGAACAACAGCTGGGGACGGAGCAAGCGACGGCAACCCTGCATGCGCTTCGGCGTTATGCGGACCGGGCGGCGGACATCCAACAATGGCTGAGGGATGGAAGCCGCTAAGCGAGGCGGGAAGCACGCAGCAAGCAAGATTGCTGGGAGCAAATTAAAACAGTGGCGCCCCAAGACGATCATTTCTCGCGTCCGGGGCGCCACTGTTTTTCGGTTTTCTTCTGCTCAGCTATGCCGACTTAACGATCTATACCGCCGGTACCGCCTGCAGCTTGCGGAATACTTCATAGCTGCGGCGCGCGCATTCCGAGATCGCGATGGGATGGAAGCCGTTCACGGCCGCATACAGCTGGTCGTTGAGCGGAGCCGTCCAGGACGAAGGCAGCGCGCTGCCGCCCAGCATCGCGCCGAGGATGGAGCCGACCGTCGCGCCGTTGCAGTCCGTATCCCAGCCGCCGAGGACGGCTGTCGTGATGCCCTTCTCGTAATCGCCGCCGGAGTAGATGAGCGCCGCCGCGCACAATGCCGCGTTGTTATTCGTATGCACCGCGTCGTAGTGGCAGAAGGCGTCCCAGATGCGCTGCGTCAGCTCGACTTGGCCGTTCGTGGATTCCGCGATCTCGATGGCGAGCTTAATGTCGCTCGCAAGCCGGCTGTTCGCAGGGATAACGCCCAGCCCGATGTCCACGATGCGGCGTACGTCCGTTTCCACGAAGGCGGCGGCGATCATGGCCGCGCAGAACATGGCGCCGTAGATGCCGTTCTTGATATGGGAGAACGACGAGTCCTTCCAGGCCAGCTCGGCTGCCAGGTCCGGGTTGCCTGCCGCGCCGTAGGCATAGCCGTCGACCCGGATTTGGGCGCCGATCCATTCCCGGTAAGGGTTGAGGTAGGTACGAACCCAGTCCTTGTCTTCGGCAGTAAACTTGTCTTTCTGGTAGCGCATATGCGACGTGATTCGGGCGAAGTTCAAGTAAGCCTGCGTTTCGGCCGTGCACACCTGGCCGTAGCTGAGGCGGTTATGCCACATTTTGCCGACGTCCCAGGAATCGAATGCCGTGCCTCTCTCTTCCAGCATGGCGAGTCCGAGCACCGTATAACGGATATCGTCGTCGGTTTCCATGAATCGAATATGCTCGCGCGTGCTGTCCTTGCACCACATGGCGATGTGCAGGTCCGGATACTGCTTCACGCTCTCCGATTCGATCGGGGTGTAGCCTTGGATCGGCCACGCGTTCGCGCCTTCGAACCACAGCTTCACGTTCTCGGCGCCGGAACGGCCGCCCGAGCCGTTCATGAACGGGCCTGCTTCCAGCGGCTTGCCGAGCGCGCAGCCGGCGGCCCGGCCCAGCCAAGCGCCGTTGAATTTATCGAGCCACTGGGCATCGGTCCATGCCGGCGAGGCGACCGCAACGGCAGCCGGACGCTGCGCCCGGATGTCTTCCAGCTCCGAAGGTTCACTGTACGGGAAGTCCGCGGCAATCGGAAGCGCCATCAGCTCGCGATACAGTTTCATCAGCTCGGCCTCGTCTTCTCCGGCCGCTTGTACCCGCTCCGCAAACCCCTCCACGCTGCAGCCTTCCTCGCCGCGCTGTTTAACCTCTTCCTTCACTAGCGCGAATAACGAATCCCAACCTGCCATCTTCGTCACATCCCCTTCTTGTACATGATGTTTTCATTGTACGGGACTACGGAGCGCCGATCTTCTCAGGAATGCGGCGCGGGCTTCTCACTATTTGCGTTAGCCGGATAGGCTTAACCGGGAGCCTCCAGCCCGAGCGTCTGGCGAAAATGAACCGGCGAGACGCCGGTCGACTCCTTGAACACGCGATAGAAGGTCGCAAGGCTCTGAAAGCCGCATTCGAATCCGATATGCGCCACCTGCCGGTCGCTGCCGGCCAGCAGGCGCTTCGCTTCCTGCACCCGCAGGAGCGAGACGTAATCGGCGAAGCGGCGTCCCGTCGTCTCATGGAAGACGCGGCTTGCGCGGGATACGCTGATGCCGAGCTCCTTCGCGATATCCTGCAGGCCGATCGGCTCGCGGTAACGCTGCTCGACCAGCTCGGCCAGCGCCTTGGTCTGCGTCACCGACTGCACCATGGACCGCTGCTCGGAATCGGTGAGGCCGGCATGGTAATGCCGAAGCAGCAGGCCGCTCAGCTGGATGAGCGCGCTTTTGGCCATGGCCATATAGCCCGGCTCGCGATCGCGAAGCTCCCGTTCGACCGCTGTCATCCAAGGAATAACGGCTTCCGCTAGCGGCGATCCCGCCGGAATCAGATTGTTGAAATTCGCCGAGCGGTAGGAGTAGGGCAGCAGCAGGCTCGGATCTTCGGACATCAAGAGCGCGCCGTCGAAGTTCAGGAAGAGATAATGGCTGGGGTCGTTCGGATCGGATTGGGCGATATGCAGTTCCTCGTTGTTGACCAGGAAGACGTCGCCCTGCCGCACCTGATACTGCTTGCTGCCAAAGAAGAACGTGCCGGTGCCAGACAGGCAGAGCCCCATCTCCAAGCTGGAATGCGCGTGGAGCGGCTGGCGGTACGTCTTGGGCGTCCATTGAAACGCATTGATCGGCACGTCATGCTCGTAGGTGATAGTCAGCTTCATGATTTTCTCGTGCTCCTAGCGGGGGGACCGGTTCGCCCCAATGGTAGACTCGCGAATAGGATACTACATGACGGCGCTTTCAACAATCGGGCCGCGGTTCATAACACAGTGCCGAACACCGCTTCATGCGCGGCTGAATAAGAAGAAGGCCGCCCCGAAGCTCAGCTTCGGAACGGCCTCCGTCGGCGCGTGATGGTCGGCCCGGCTCGTTACTTGTTGACCGCACGCAGCTCGATATGCCTGGCGATGACCAAGTCCATAATATGCCGGAAGATCGCCTCCGCATAGTCGGTATTCAACCCATGCTGCCGGGCGTATGCCTCGATCTTCTGGAATTGCTGCGCTTCGCGGACCGCATCCTGCGCGGGCAAGCCCTGACGTTCTTTATACTTGCCGACTTCTTCGGTGCATTGGAACCGCCTGGCCAGCAGCGAGACCAGCTGCCGGTCGATATCGTCGATGTTCGCTCTCAGTTCTGCCAAGTCTGCCATTGTCATGCACTCCTCGAATAATTTCGCGCATAGACGCTTCTACGCAATAAAGCAATGATTCCTTTCACCTTACCATATACCCGCATGGGATGTAAACGGTGCTATTACCCAGCCGGCTTTGGAACGGGTACGAGGTAGATTCAGCGAGAGGTGCATTTCGCATGCGTAATGATTCGACTTGGCTCAGTTCCGGCTGGCTGCATCGATGAGCGCCGCGATCGCGCCCGCAGGATCGCCGTTATCGTTCCGTCCCATGCGGGCGCGAATGGCTTCCCGGTCGGCATGCAGGCGGCCGAGCGCAGCCAGGAACGCTTCGTCCGTCAGCTCTTCCTCCTGAAGCACCTCGCAGTAGCCTGCATTCCGGAACGACTCCGCATTCAGAATCTGGTCGCCGCGGCTTGCGCTCTTCGAGAGGGGAATGAGCAGCATCGGCTTGCGCAGCGCGAGGAATTCGAAGATCGAATTGGAGCCGGCGCGGGAGATCACGAGCTCGGAGCAAGCGACGAGATCGGGCAGCTCGTCGTGCACGTATTCGTACTGGCGATAGCCCCGCACGCCGTTGCAGCCGTCATCGAGCTCGCCTTTGCCGCATAGATGAATGAGCTGATACGTCTTCGTCAGCGCCGGCAGGTTGCGGCGAACCGCCTCGTTGATCCGTTTCGATCCGAGGCTGCCTCCCATGATAAGCACGACGGGCTTGCCCGGAAGAAGCTTGCTCCACTGGAGCCCCTTCACGGCGCTGCCCCGAAGCAGCTCGCTTCTGACGATGGGGCCGACATGAACGGCCTTATTCCCTTTAATATGGGCAGCCGTCTCGCCGAACGTCACGCATACTTTGCTGGCGAACGGATTCGCGATCCGATTCGCCAGCCCCGGCGTCAGGTCCGATTCGTGGATGATGACGGGCACGCGGTTCATCCAGGCGCCGAGCACGACGGGCACGGAGACGAAGCCGCCTTTGGAGAAGACGACGTCGGGCTTCAGCCTGCGAATCAGCCGGTAGGCTTGGATGACGCCCTTCGCGACGCGGAACGGATCCTTCGCGTTCTGCAGATCCGCATAGCGGCGCAGCTTGCCCGTCGAGATCCCATAATATTCGACATCGGCCAGCCTGTCGATCAACTGCTTCTCGATGCCGCTCTTGGACCCCATGTAGAGGGCCTCCCAGCCTCGCGACTGGAGCAGGGGGATCAACGCGAGATTGACGCTTACGTGTCCCGCGGATCCGCCTCCGGTAAACAGAATGCGGCGCGGCTTCCCGTCAGGCGGGCGGTTCAGGGCTGTATTTGGCATGGACGGCTCTCCTTGCTACAATTATTCTTATAAGCGTATCACAAAACCATCTCGTCAGGAGTGAAAATGGATGTCCGTTTCCGATTTGGATTATATGCTTCAACAGTATGCGGAACAACGGCGCGCGCATGACGAAATTGTGCAGCCGGACGAAATCGAAGTGCTGCGGGCGTACCAAGCGATGCTGGCCGGCTGGAACGCGCGCAGCGCGGAGGAGATGGCGGCTCCGTTCGCGGAGGACGGCGAGCTGATCGGCTTCGATGGAAGCGAGGCTGCGGGAAGACAGGGCATTCACGATCATCTTGCGCCGATCTTCGCGCATCATAAGACGCCGCGCTACTGCGCGATCGTCCGATCGGTCAAGCTGCCTGCGCCGGGAACCGCGATATTGCGCGCCTATTCCGGGCTGGTGCCGGAAGGCGCGTCCGACATCGATCCGAAGCTGAATGCCCAGCATTCGCTGACGGCGGTGAAGCGAGGCGGCGAATGGAAGATCGCGCTGTTCCAGAACACGCCGGCGCAGTTTCATATGGAGCCCGAGCGAGGGGCGGCCCTGACGGAAGCGCTTCGCAAGCTCCCGTCTGCATCGGACTGACATGATCCGTTAAGTGCGGCTGTCGGCATGCGATACCGGTTGATTTATGGGAACGAAACAGGTCGGTTGCCGATGGAAGAGGTTCATGCTCCTGCGGCAGCCGATTGTTATTTCCACATCCTTCACTTGACATTGAAAATGAGATTCATTATCATCTAGGAATATGAGCTTATGAGCTATCATTCAGGAGGGTTATTAGACAAATGCGCAACGCGAGATCGGCAAGAAAAATGAGCTTCATCCTGGTTGGACTGCTGGCGGTTATGCTGGTATTGTCCGCATGCGGCAGCAACAACGGCAATAACGGCGGCAACAATGCCGGCAATGCAGCAAATGAAACGGAAACGACGAACAACGGCGGCAACGACGCTGCGGGCGCGGGCAATAACGAAGCCCCGGCCGGACCGCAAACGGTAACGGACGGCATGGGCCATGAAGTGAAGATCCCGGCTGAACCGAAGAAAATTCTTGCTTCTTACCTGGAAGATCCGGTCGTAACGCTGGGCCAAACGCCCGTAGCGCAATGGTCGGTAGCGAACGGCATTCAAGATTACTTGGCTCCGCAGCTCAAGGACGTGCCGACGATCGCTTACGATCTTCCGGTCGAGAAAGTGCTGAGCTACGCGCCTGACCTGATCATCATCGGTTCCGAATCGGCCGTTCAAAAAGGCCTTTACGAGCAATATGCCAAGATCGCGCCTACGTACGTGCTTGGCGATAAAGTCAACAAAGACTGGCGCGAAGCGCTGAAGACGATCGGCGCCTTGC
Organism: Paenibacillus sacheonensis; assembly: GCF_009909195.1. Lineage (GTDB taxonomy): Bacteria > Bacillota > Bacilli > Paenibacillales > Paenibacillaceae > Paenibacillus_Z > Paenibacillus_Z sacheonensis. Next base: position 119,293 of record NZ_JAAAMU010000006.1, on the reverse strand, counting down.
TCGGCAAGAGCGGCGAAGCGGACAAGGCGCTGCAAGAATACGATCAGAAGGCAGCGGATGCGAAGGCCAAGCTGGCATCGGTCGTCAATGGCAAGAAAGCCGCAGCATTGTGGCTCGTAGCCAAGAACTTCTACATCGTCGACGAAACGCAAGCGAGCGGCGCGGTGCTTTACAAGGATCTCGGCCTTACGCCTCCGAATATCGTGAACGAAATTCCGGCCGCATCCAAGGCGGTATGGAATCCGATCTCGCTCGAGAAACTCGCGACGCTCGACGCGGATTACATCTTCCTCGTGAACAGCGACAAGGCCGACGCTGCGGAAACGCTGAAGAACCCGTTGTGGCAGGGCATTCCGGCCGTGAAGAACAAGCAAGTGTTCGAAATTCCGAGCACGAGCAGTTGGCTGTACTCCGGTAAAATCGCCGGCGAACAAATCATGGACGAAGCCGTTAAATTCCTGACGGAAGCGAAATAATCGATTCCGGCCGAAAACGAAATAATCCGTGCAAGACCGACGCATCCCCCATACGAATCTTCGGATTCACGGGGTATGCGTTTTTTATTTATAAGGTGTGGAATGAATTACCATCCCTTGCTATACTTTGTTGGGGCGCCTGCGGACGTCCTGCTGCATTATGCAAGTCAACGATTACGACCAATCCCAAGTAGAGGAGTGATGATGTTTGTTGAAGCTCAAACAAATCCAGATGCCGGCGAGAGGTCGCGCGATCCGATAGAGGCCCGGACCTCTCGCTCGGGCAAGCCGCGGGAGGCAATGTTCGATGATGAATTTGTCCACTATGCTGCAGGGGATGGCGGATGACCGTCCGGCCAAGCAGCTGATCAAGAAATGGAAGCATGACGAGGATTCGCTCCGTTTCTGGCGGGCGAGCAGCAATTTCGTATATGTATTTACACGTGAGGGCAAGCGGCAGTTTCTGCGATTCATTCATGCGAGCGATAATTCTGCTGCGCAAATCGAGGCCGAGCTGGACTTTATCGTGTACTTGGCCGCGAATGGCTATCCGGCAGCGAAGCCGGTCGCTTCGGTCCATGGACGATGGCTGGAACGAATGGCGGATGAAGAGCTTGGCGTTTATTATGGCGTTGCGTTCGAGCAGGCGGAAGGCAGCCATGTGCCGCTCGGCGACATGTCGGCGGAGCAGCTGTTCGGCTGGGGACGGTCGCTCGCTCGGCTTCATGAGCTGTCGGCGGGCTATGCGCCGGATGCGGGCAGGCCGGAACGATGGGGCTGGCGCGATGTTATGGCATGGACTTATGAAGTACTCGAGCGGCACCGCGAAGGGGAGGCGCTGCGCGAGTGGAATCGGGTGCAGGCTTGGCTGGAGTCGCTTCCGGCCGACGGGAACCATGTCGGATTGATTCATTATGATTTTCAGCCGGACAACGTGTTCGACAGAGGCGTTCAAGGCGATTATGGCGTCATCGATTTCGACGATGCGATGCAGCATTGGTTCGCGGCGGACATTGCCGCGGCGCTAGGGGATTTGGATGATTTTTCGGATCCGGAGACGCGGGCGATCCGTGATATCTTCATCCGTGGATATACGTCGGCGAGGCCGCTCGGCATTTCCCTGGAAGAGACGTTCGCAGGTTTTCGGCGCTTCGACCGGCTGTACGGCTTCGCGCGTATCATTCGCAGCATGGAGCGGGTCGACGAAGCTTCCGCGCCGGAATGGATGAAACAGCTTCTGGCGAAATTCCGGGGTCACTGCGACCGGCGCAGAGGATGGTTTCAGGAGGCAGGCTCTTTCTGAAGCCGGGAATTATCGCCAAGGGAAGGCTTGATTGGAACGAGAAAGGAGCAGGCGAGTCGCCTGCTCCTTTCGTATTTCTATTATTCGTTCTTGTTGAACCGCGCGCTTGCGGCAGCAGTCACTGCTAGCTCTCCCGGCGTAATTGCGCTTAAGGGGTAACGCCTATTCCGCCGAGCGGCACATGCCTGATTTGCTGCTCGAAGCCCGCGATAAGCGGCTTTGCGCGCTGAATCATCGCACGCGTCGTGTCTAAGGCAAGGGAGGCTTGATGTGCCTCGGCGCTGCTCCATACCTCGGTAATCCAAATCGCGTCGGGCTCTTCCGGCAGCACGCTGACGATATAGACCTGGCAGTCTTTCACGTCTTTCATCGCGGCCGTCGCCTCCAAGAGCAGCGTCGCCAGCTCATCCCGTTTGCCGGGCTGCGCCATCATTTTGCCGGATAATCCGAATTTGGCCATCTTCACACGTCCTATCTGAGCAAATTTATAGCTTACTATCAATTTACCCGAATTTCGTATAAAGCAAGCGGAGAGGGCGAGAAAAGAAGGCGTTTGTCTGTCGACGGGCAAGGTGGGCGTATCGAGTCAATTCAGCGAGAGCAAGCCCATTGCCTGCTTGGCTTTCAAGAGCGTACTGGCGGCCGATTCGGCTGCTTTCCGCGCGCCGTCCCGTAGAATCGAGAGCAGCTCTTCCGATTCGACGATGTCGTTGAAGCGGCTCTGCATCGGGGCGAGCTTCGCGATGACCGCGTCGGCGATATCCTGCTTGAACGGTCCGTAACCGATGCCTTCGTACCGCCGCTCGATCGCGGCGACGCTTTCGCCGGAGAATACGGCATAGATTTCGATCAGGTTGCTCACCTCGGGCTTTGCCTCCCAATCGTAGCGAACCGTGCCTTCCGAGTCCGTCACGGCGCGGGAGATCTTCTTGCGAATCTCGTCCGGCCGGTCTTCGAGCAGGACATAGCTGTTTCGGTTCGGATTGCTTTTGCTCATCTTCTTGGCGGGGTCGTCAAGGCCCATGATGCGGGAACCGATGGGTTGAATAATCGGATCCGGAACCTTGAACGTCGTGCCGAACCGATGATTGAACCGAACGGCAAGGTCACGCGTGAGCTCCAAGTGCTGTTTCTGGTCGTCGCCGACGGGGACATGCGTCGCCTGGTGTACGAGGATGTCCGCCGCCATCAGCACGGGATACGTGAACAGTGCCGAGCTGAACGATTCTTTGCCGCCCGACTTCTCCTTGAACTGCGTCATTCGTCCGAGCTCGCCGAAATGCGCCTGCGTTTCCAGCAGCCAGCCGAGCTCGGCATGCGCGGCGACATGGGATTGGATGAAGATCGTCGCTTTCTTCGGGTCGATGCCCGCCGCGATGTAGTAGGCGGCGACTGATTTGGAGCGTTGGAAGAGCAGCTTCGGATCCTGCGGTACCGTGATCGCATGGAGGTCCGGCACGAAGAAATAACAATCGTAACCCTCGTTCTGCATGTTCACGAATTGGTGCAGCGCGCCGCCATACCCGCCGATATTCAATTCCCCGCTCGGTTTGATGCCCGATAACACCCGTTTTCTGTCAGCTTGTTTCATACCGCGACCTCCGCTCAGTCGATTTGTTGGAGCATACAAAAAAAGACACGCCATCCCCAAAAAGGGGACGAAGTGTCTTCTCCGCGGTGCCACCCGAATTCGGCCGAAGGCCGCGCTCAGCTCATGTCAAAACGACTAACATGCTTCCCCGAGGTAACGGAGGGAATTGCCGTCGACGCCTAGTAAAGGCAATTGCTGCATTCCCCTTATCGAGGAAGCAGGCGAATGCTGCAATCCCATCTCGCAATGGAAATGTAAACCAATCGCCTTCAATCGCCCTATTCGGATCGAAGCGAACGGAGCCATTCGTTCTGCTTGAAAGTGCCGGACCTTTCACCGATCGCCGGCTCGCTGGGACAGTCGCTGCAGAAGTACTATTTCCGTTCATAGCCTTAAATATCTATTTTCTGGTAATGGTTAGCAATAACTATAAGGCAGGACGCGCACGCGAGTCAAGCGAGTTCCGCCGAAAGAGGCCCGACCGACAAAAAGCAATTGATCATTTCGACGGCCTTCGGTTACGATGGACATTAAAATGTAAACGATTGCGGGGATCGCCATGCAAGGAGCCGTACGATGGATCGGGTCGATGTTCAAGGTGCAGAGCAGCATGCAGAAGAAGCTGATCGCGGTGTTTATTTTCCTCATCATCACGCCGATCATCGCGATCAGCTATATCTCTTACCAGAACTATGTGGATTCCATCAACAAGAATACGTCGCAGTATATGAACCAGGTCATCGCCAACTTCCAGAGCAAGCTGGAGGAAACGATCGCGAATATGATGGTGATTACGAAAATCCCGCTGTATTCCACCGAGCTGCAGCAGTATCTCGTGACGCCGAGCCTTGATTTGGCCAAGCAGAACAAGATCGATTTCTATATCGGCCTCATGAATAACCTCAACAAGGATATGAGCTCCACGTACATATTGGATCATTACGGTAATCTCTTCTACCGCATGAAGACGGATTCCGTCCGTCCGGACCTGAAGCAGCGTTACGCCGAGTGGAGCGCGATCGCGGAAGGAGCGGAGGGCAATCCGACGATTCTGAGCACGCAGGAGATCGCGATTCCGAATCATCCCCCCTACTATGTGTTCTCCGTCATTCGCGATATTCGCGACGTCAATTCCTTCGCCTCCATCGGCACGATCGTCGTCGATACGAAGTTGGATGCGATCGAGCAGACGGTGGAGCAGATGGACGACATCACGAACGGCATGACGCTGATCATCGATCGGGACCGGAACGTGATCTACGACAGCCGGAAGCAGTGGATCGGCAAGCAGCTCGGCAATCCGGACATGCTGAACGGCATCGCGGGCAGCCGGGGCAGCGTGGAAATGGCGGTGGACGGGGTCGATTATTTCGCCACGTACAATCGTTCGGACGTGACGGGCTGGAGCACGATCGTCTATATTCCCGTCGATCATCTGCATCATGATGCCAAAATCACGCGCAACGTGACGACGATCGCGACCGTGCTCATCGTCATTGCCGCGCTCGTCGTCTCCATCGTCATTTCGTTTCGGCTGTCCAAGCCGCTTCGCACGATGACGAATCTGATGATCGCCGTCCAGCAGGGCAATCTCGATATCAGCTTCCGCATCAAGAACAAGGACGAGGTCGGCGTGCTGGGCCTTCACTTCAACCGGATGCTGCGGCGCATCAAGGACCTGATCGACGAGATCTACGTCATCCAGAACCGGAAGAAGGAGGCGGAGCTGGAAGCCTTGCAGAGCCAGATCAATCCGCATTTCATCTACAATACGCTCGAGACGATCCGGATGAAGGCGCTGTTGAACGACGACACGGAAGTGTCGGATATGACGTTCATCCTCGGCAAGCTGATGCAGTACAGCATCAACCGGGGCAAAGAAACCGTAACGGTGCAGGAGGAGCTGCAGCATTTGGACAACTATTTGAACCTGCTCAAGTACCGGTTCAAGAACCAGTTCCAATGGGAGGCCCAGCTGCCGCCCGACGTGCTCCGCTACGACGTGCTGAAGCTGACGTTCCAGCCGATCGTCGAGAATGCCATCCTTCACGGACTCGAGGGCAAGAAGGTGAAGGTGCATATCCGCGTCTTCGCCAAGATCGCCGGGGAACGGCTGCACATCTACATTCAGGATGAAGGGAACGGGATCCCGCCGGATATCCTGCAGCATTTGCAACTGTACATCGGCGGGCAGACGGAGGAGACGGCGATGAAGTCGGGCATCGGGCTCAAAAACATCAATGAGCGCATCAAGCTGTACTACGGCGAAGCCTACGGCGTGTCCATCGACAGCCGGATCGGCGAAGGTACCATCGTCACGCTCGCACTGCCTTATCCGTCGCCGAACGGTTTGAATGGACAGGGGGATTACTGAGATGCTGAACATTGTCATCGTGGACGACGAAGAGATTATCCGGCTGGGGCTTGAGAAAATGATCGGCAAGCTGAGCGGCGACTACCGCGTCGTCGGCAGCTTCGAAGACGGCGAGGAAGCGCTTGCCGCGCTGGAAGGGCTGGAGCCGCGCGCGGACCTGATCATTACGGATATCAAGATGCCGTATATGGACGGCCTCAGCTTCATCGAGCTGCTGCGGGCAAGAGAGCCGGAATTGCCGTGCATCATCCTGAGCGGCTATAACGATTTTGAATATGCGCGCCGGGCGATCCAGTCGGGCGTCGACGATTATATGCTGAAGCCGGTCGACATGCAGGAGCTGTCGGCGATGCTGGCGAAGCTGGCGGAGCGTCAGGCGCGCCGGCGAGAGAATGCAGAGCGGCGGGAAGAGTCCGTGCGCGAACGGAAGGCGGGCGAGCGCGAAGCACGGCTTCGGCGGCTGCTTGCCGGGGACGGAGACGGCGAGGGGCTGGCACTCCCGGAAGCGGGACAGGGCGCGGTGCTCGTATTTCGGGCCTCGAATCCGCTCGTTCAAGAGAGCCTGCTCAATTATTTGCATGCGCTCAAGGATCCGGTGCGGGAGGTTGTGGTGATGCAGGACGGCCTTCTTGCGGCGGTCCTTGCGCTGCCCGGGGGAGAGAAGACGCAGCAGCAGCGAGCGCTTCGGGCCGTCAGTCTGCGCGTCATGGACCATCTGCAGAACCGCAGCGGCGGGTTCCTTGCGATCGGCGAGTGCCTCGTGGGGGCTCAGGGAGGCGCGGGTGGCGCTGCCGGCGCGGTTAAAGGGGGCGGTGTGAATGGTGTGGGCAGTGCTGGTAGTGTTGTTGCTGGTAGTGCAAGTAGTGCAGGTAGTGCGAGTGCCGCGGGCAGAGTGAGCGTTGCAGGCGGAACGGACGGTTTTGGTGGTGGGAGCGGCGCGGGAAGTGCGGGAAGTGCGGGAAGTGCGGGAAGTGCGGGAAGTGCGGGAAGTGCTGATAATACGGCGGGGACGGCAAACGCAGCGGGCTGGGGACGCGCTTATCGCGATGCGCTCGCGGCGAGCCGGCATTCGTTCTGCGCGGAGCGGGGCAGTGCCGTTCAGCTGGCCGCGGATCTGCCGCCGAAAGCGGAGCCGTGGAAGCTGAACGCGCCGACGCTGGAGGAGCAGTTCAAGACGGCCTGCGAGATGCTGGACTTGCAGGCAATTAAAGCGGCGCTGCCGCGGTTTTTCGCCGAAGCGGAGCAGGGCAAAGCGGGGTATGACGAAGTCATCCATCTCGCCGGCCACTTGTTCTATACGCTGGCGACGAAGATCGAAGGCTTCCTGGATGCGCTTCAGGAGCTTCAGGAAGCCGCGTTCGATTTCCATCAACGTGCCGGTGCGCTTTATGCCCTGCGGGACGTTCAAGAGTGGCTCATCTCCTTGGCGGAGCAGGTCGTGATGGCGCTCGAGCCCGGCAGAAGCGCAGGCGGCAAACGCGTGATCGAGAAAGCGAAGGCATGGATTCAGGAGCATTATCGCGAAGAAATCGAGCTGACGGCGCTGTCTGAGGCGGTCTTTCTTAACGCCAGCTATTTCAGCTTTCTGTTCAAACGGGAGACGGGGCAGACGATTACCGAATACGTGACGCAGGTCCGCATGACGAAAGCGAAGGAATACCTGAAGGAGCGGTTGGACTTGAAAGCCTATCAAGTGGGGGAAATGGTGGGTTACGCCGACGGTATTTATTTCAACAAACTGTTCAAGAAAACGGTCGGCGTGACCCCGCAGCAGTACCGGAACCAGACGTTTGGCGGATAGGCAGGGCGGGGGGTTATCGGCTAAGTTTTGCGTGCAACCATACTGACCGAACTGTAATGCGCTCCAGTCGAATTCTAGTCGACCCAATCGCGCTTTAACCATACAGACCACCGAGTTCTAACCCGTATGAGCGCAGTCTAACTCGTACCAACTGAGCTCCAGCTAGTAACAATCTGCTCTAACAAGTAGATCGAGCACTCGCCTATAACATCGTACTCTAGCTAGTACAGACGAGGACTAACCGGTAACCGAACCCTAGCCTGTACCAACGTGCTCTAGCTAGTACAGACCGAGCAGTAACCGGTAGCCGAACTCTAGCCTGTACCTACGTGCTCCAACGAATAGGCCTAGCTCTTAACGAACAGACCTCAGAACCCGTACACCGTGCTCTACCACCCGAATTGCAGTCCTTACAAACTGGAACTCGACTGCTTCTAGTGATTTGCTCCCGAAAGTATCATTCGCCGACTGCTGCCGGGAAATAGTTGCAAATCTGCACTTATTTTTGAGGATTCCGTGCTGAAATTGGAAATAGGTGCAAATCTGCAACTAATTAGCCGATACCGGGCGATTCTAGCCATAAACTGGGCGAATAAGTGCATTTTTGCACTTATTTCGATTTTGTTGCGTTGTTAGTTGAAAATAAGTGCAGATTTACACTTATTCCTTGGGAGCGGATGATAGGTGCCTTTCCCGACCATGCCCCGAAGTAGGGGAATGCTCAATTTCCGGTCAATTCGAGAAAGCGGGATGAAGCCTTCCCCCGACATCCGTCGGCGAGCGCGGCTTTCTCCAGGTCAATGCTCCCAACGTAGACGAATGCTGCATCCCCGTCTCGCGACGCGAACACAAACCAATCGCCAAGCTTATGCTCCCGATGTGGCGAAAGACCGCATTCCCCGACATCCTTCGGCGAACGAGGCTTTCGCCTTTACCCAAAACAAAGACAATAAATCCAAATCCGCTACGTGGAAAGCGTTCTCAAATCCCTCCATAATTGAACTTGTAACCGATATCATTTGTGCTCCATACGCGATGAGGGGGAAGAAAAGATCATGAAGAAATGGGCATCTCTTATGCTCTCGACCGTGCTTTGCGGCGTTGTGCTGGCAGGCTGCGGATCGAACGGCAACAACGACAACGGCAGCGCCAACGCCACCGAGGGCGCGGCCAAGACAGAAGACAACCAAGCAGCAGCAGGCACGAATAACGCCGGCGCCAAAGCGGAGAACGAAGAAGCCGCGGCTCCGGAGAGCGCGATCAAAGGCAAGATTACGTTCGCGACGAACCGCACGGACCTCGTCGAGACGGAACTGAAAAACTACGCGCAGCGTTTCCACGAGAAATATCCGGAAGCGACGGTCGAGTTCGAAGCAATCAAGGACTATGAAGAGTCGATGAAAGTACGCCTCGCGTCAAACGAGTTCCCCGACGTCATCCTCGTGCCGAAGACGGTCACGAAAGAGAAACTGCCCGAGTTCTTCGCGCCGCTGGACGATCTCGGCCTGAACGACAAAGTTTACTTCAAGGACAACTACAGCAGCCAGGACGGCAAATTGTACGGCATCGTCTCAGGCAGCTCGGCGATGGGCATCACGTACAACAAGAAAGCGTTCGAGAAAGCCGGCATCACGGCAGTTCCGAAGACGCTCGACGAATTCTACGCGGCATGCGAGAAGCTGAAGGCGGCAGGCATCATCCCGATGTCCACGAACTTCAAGGACAAATGGCCGCTCATGGGCTGGGATCAGGAAGCATTCCTCTTCGCGAACGACCCGGCGCTGCATAACACGATGGCCGGCCAAGACGAGCCGTTCACGATGGACGGACCTTACGGTCAAGCGATGTCGATCATCAAGACGATCGTCGACAAGGGCTATGCGGAGAAAGACCTCATGTCCACGAACTGGGAAGGCTCCAAGAAGGACGTAGCCTCCGGTACGACGGCGATGTACCTGCTCGGCAACTGGGTCGTGCCGCAAGTCATCGATAACGGCGCCAAATCCGAGGACGTCGGCTTCTTCCCGCTTCCGATCGACAACAGCGGCGAAGCCAAAGCGCTCCTGAGCCCCGACTACGCGTATGCCGTCAGCAAGAAAAGCGGCAACCTGGAGACGGCCAAAGCGTTCCTGAAATGGCTCGTCGAAGAATCCGGCTATGACGATTTCGGCGGCTTCATCCCGGTGCTGAAAGACAAGAAGCCGGCGCTGCCTCAGCTGGCCGAATTCATGGCCTTCAACCCGAAAGTCGTGGAAATGCAAGCCGAGAGCGACGAGTACCTGAAAATCGGCAACAAAATGCAGTTCGACACGAGCGGCTTGGCGCAAGACGTTATCATGGGCAAAGACATGGCCAAAGTATTCGCCGACTACAACAAGCGTTGGAAAGAAGCGCGCGCGGCGGTTGCCAAGTAACAGCCGCCCAGTTATAGCCGCTAAGGCGGAGTAAAGGCGGCTCGCAGCCTAACGTGACTAACGTGGGCGAACATCGCGAACATGGCTAGTGCGGCAACGTGACTAATGTGGGCGAACATCGCGAACATGGCTAGTGCGGCAACGTGACTAACGTGGGCGAACGTCGCGAACATGGCTAGTGCGGCAACGCCGCCAACGCCGCCACCGCCTGCCGAAGGGGCATGACATGACATCCGCGGTCATGCCCCTTTTCTATCGGCCGCCAGAACGCGGCAACAAATACGGTTAAGGAAGGGCTAACGATGTACTCCTCCCTATACAAGAAGCAGAAGACGATCATTCTCTTCGCGTTTCTCCTGCTCCCAGTCACCCTGCTGATACTCTTCTCCTTGTATCCCGGCGCCAACCTGCTTTACCTAAGCTTGACTTCCTGGGACGGCTACAGCTCGGACAAAGGCTGGGTCGGGTTCGATAATTACCGCGAGATTTTCCGCAACAGCGAGATCTTCAGCGTATTCGGGCACAACTTGTACTATTTCTTCGGCGGGATTCTTCAGAACGTCGTCGCGCTTTACTTTGCCGTCATTCTGAGCCGGAAGCTTCGCGGCCGGAACGGATTCCGGGTTCTGATCTTCCTGCCGTACATCATGAACAGCGTGGCGATCGCCTACATGTTCTCGTACGTATACGATGCGCAGCATGGTTCGCTGAACGCGCTGCTCACGAATTTGGGGCTCGGGGATCTCATTACGAGCTGGCTCGGCAATAAGCATATGGTCAACATTTCGCTCGCACTCATCTCCATGTGGAAATACCTCGGCTTCAACATGGTTATCTATATCGGGGCGCTCCAGTCAATCCCCGAAGATCTGTACGAGGCCGCGCGCATCGACGGCGCGAACGGATGGCAGTCCTTCCGCTTCATTACGTGGCCGAGCTTGCTCAAGATCATCGAGCTCAGCATGCTGCTGACCGTGACGGGCGCGCTCGAGGTGTTCGATTTGCCGTTTATCATGACCAAAGGCGGCCCGGCGGGCGCAAGCGAAACGTTCGTGACGAAGACGGTGGATACGGCGTTCCACTACAGCAATTACGGCTTGGCATCGGCGATGGGCGTCGTGCTGCTGGCGATCGTCATCATCGTCATCACCGTGCAGCGCAAACTTATTTTACGGGAAGAAAAGGGGCGATAACGCATGCAGCTGCTCAAACGCAACCGTCCCCTGCAGGCCGTGCATTACCTTCTCTTGTCGCTGGCCGTGTTCGCCGTGCTGTTTCCGCCGGCCGTCGTCGTGCTGAACGCGTTCAAAGGGACGGAGGAGTACAACGTTTCGGGCGTATTCGATCTGCCGAACAGCTTCTTCAACATGGACAATTTCCGAACGGTCATGAACATCGGTCATATGGGACGCGCCTTCTACAATACGGGCATCATTCTCGCGCTGTCCCTCATCGGCAACATCCTGATCGGCACGACGGCCGCTTACGCGCTGGGCCGGTTCGACTTCAAGCTGAAGCGCGCCATCTTGGCCGGCTACGTGCTGGCGACGCTCATTCCTTCGGTGACGACGCAGGTCGCGACGTTCTCCATTATCAAGAACCTAGGCTTGTTCAACACGCATTTGGCGCCGGTGCTGCTTTACTTGGGCACGGACGTCGTGCAAATTTATATTTTCCTGCAATTCATCCGGGGCATCCCGTTCGATCTGGACGAGAGCGCGATGATGGAGGGCGCCAGCCTGTTCCGGATCTTCCGGTCGGTCATCTTCCCGCTGCTTATTCCGGCGACGGCTACCGTGACGATCATCAAGACGATCTCGATCTACAACGACATGTACATTCCGTACCTGTACATGCCGGCACAGAAGCTGGGCGTCGTCTCGACGTCGCTCATGAAATTCGCCGGCGTCAACAGCGCGCAGTGGAATTTGATCAGCGCCGCGGTCGTCATCATACTCATCCCGACAGTCATCATTTATTTGTTCCTCCAGCGTTACATTTTCTCCGGCATCGTGAGCGGTTCGGTCAAATAGACCGGGCCGTCCGCCGGCCGGCTTGCTTGGTGCTTAGCCAATAACCTTCGGGAGGTTCGTGCCTTGTTTAAACGACATATTGCGCATGTGATGACTCTGCTGCTGGTGGTGTCATCTTTTTTATCGGTTTTTTCGGCGGCGCCGCGCGCGGAAGCAGCGGAAGCGCCCCCTGCATCGGCATTTTCGACCTTCATCACACGTGACGGCGACCAGTTGAAAGACGGCAGCGGCGTCTTCCGTTTCGTCTCGGCGAACGTGCCGACGCTCAGCATGATCGAGGATATCCATTGGCGAATACCGACGGCGTGGGAGCAGGAGGATGCGTTCAAAGCGCTCGTGCAAATGGGCGGCACGGTCACGAGGCCGTATGTGTTGTCCGTCCGCAAGGCAGACGATACGACGGAGCAGCGCGCGGTCATGGGACCGTCGGCGCCGGGCGGACCGCTGCAGTTTAATGAAGACGTTTTCAAAGCGCTGGACCGGATGCTCCAGCTCGCCAATCAGTACGGCGTCCGTATCATTCTGCCGCTGGTGGACCAGTATCAATGGCAGGGCGGCATCAAGGAATACGCGGCGTTCCGCGGCAAGAACGAAGCGGCCTTCTGGAGCGATCCGCAGCTGATCGCCGATTTCAAGTCCGTCATCGATCACGTGGTGAATCGCGTGAACACGATTACCGGCGTGGCGTATAAGGATGACCCGGCGATTCTCGGCTGGGAGACGGGCAACGAGCTCGTGCCGGCTTCGCATGCGTGGACGGCCGATATCGCGGCGTACATCAAGGGTCTCGACGGCAATCATCTCGTTATCGACGGTAAGTACGGCATCGACGACGCATCGCTGACCGATCCGAACGTCGACATCGTCTCCAACCATTATTACCCCGACCATTACAGCGATTATGGCGCTCAGGTCAACCTGGACATGGCCAAAGCCGATGGCAAGAAGGCATACATCGTCGGGGAGTTCGGCTTCAAACCGACGGCCCAGATCGACCAGTTCCTCAACAACCTGGAGGAAAGCGGCGCAAGCGGCGCCATGATCTGGAGCCTGCGCATGCATAATCGCGACGGCGGTTTCTATCCGCACACGGAAAGCGTGAAGGACGGCGTCTTCTACGGCGCGTACCGCTGGCCGGGCTTTCCTTCCGGCGACGGCTTCGACGAGACGAATCTGCTGAAATCCCTCAGCAAACATGCCTACAGCATCCGCGGAATCGAAACGGTGCCGCCGCTGCCGGTGCCATCGACGCCGCAGCTGCTGCCGATCGAAACCGTCTCCACGATATCCTGGCTGGGCTCGGCTGGCGCAAGCGGCTATACGCTGGAGCGGGCGGAGGCTGCCGAGGGTCTGTGGACGGTCGTCGGCGACAATCTGTCCGATGCGGTCGAAGGCGAGACGCAGCTGTTCCACGATATGTCCGCCGTAACGGGAACGGCTTACTATTACAGGCTAAAGGCGAATAACGCCTCAGGCTCGTCGGAATTCTCGTCGGCGGTCGGTCCCGTGACGGCCAAGCACGTCATTCGCGACGAACTGCGCAATTTCGGGAAGCTGTACGACTACTCGACGGATCTCGAAATCGATTACAAGGATCCGACCCGTTTCGGCGGAGATCCCGCACGGTTGAAGATGCTGGAGACGTCGCAGGAGCAATACGTCGTCTACGCGCTGCCCGTTCCGGCTGCCGGCGGTACCGTCGCGGCGCGGTCGCTTGCGGCAGCCGCGTACTTCGATCCCGGTAAGACGGCGGAACCCTACGTTTTCGCGACGTCGACGGACGGTCAGAATTTCACCGCGCTCGACGTGAATGCAAGCGTTAACGAAGGGGCATGGCGAGCGGTGACGTATTCCGGCACGCTGCCGGCAGACGCGAAGTTCGTCCGCATCGCTTTTCCCGCGGATGCCGGCGCCTCGGAGCTCGGCCGGGTGAACCTCGAATACGACACGGACGGCAGCGCGCTATCGTTCCCCGATTCCATCCAGCGTCCGGAGATGGCGAACGGGGTCCTGATCGACGACATGAACAATTTCATCAAGATGAACGCGCATGACGCGAACCTCGGCTTCAGCACGGACAATGCGGATGCGTATTTCGGCGGCGACAACAAACGGCTGAACCGCAGCGTGGACGAAGGGCTGACGTTCACGTACAAGACGAGCGGCGACATGAACTATTTCAAGCTGCTGACCTTCGCGCGGCAGGAGCCGAGCGCTTATCTGGTGCAGGATTTCCTCATGTTCACCTCGCCGGACGGCGTCGACTTCGCGCCTTACGGCTCGGCCGCGAAGAACAGCAAAGCCGGCGACGGCTGGTGGACGCGCACCGAATACATCGGTTACAAACTGCCTGCGGGCACGAAATACTTGAAGTTCCAATTTCCGACGAGCAGGGCCGATCAGACCTGGAATCCGCAGGTTGGCCAAGTCGTCATCGGCGTGGGCAGCGAGAAGCTGGACCCGCCGGCGGAGCAGTCGAAGACGCAGATCGTCGACGACTTCGAGAGTTACAGCGGCTCGAACGCGGGCGTACGGGGCGCGTATGCCGTCAATGACAGCGGCTCGCCGATTACGCTCACCCTCGATAACACGGTCAAGAGCGAGGGCAATTACGGATTGAAGCTGGAAACGACGATGAGCGAAGGATGGGGAGGATTGGAGAAATCGCTCGACAATGCCGATTGGTCGGGCAACAGCGGCATCCAGCTGTGGGTGCAGCCGAACGGTTCGGACATGGGGCTTACGCTGCAAGTGACGGAAAGCCCGGATACCGGCGGCGAAGTGTGGAAGAGCGATCTGCGCGTATCCGGCTCGGAACCGATTCTCGTGCAGGTACCGTTCAGCCGCTTCTACGTTCCGCAATGGTGGAAAGACAGCCATGCCGGCCAAGGCAACGGCGCGATCGATGCGGGCAAAGCGGCTTCGTTCGGCCTGTACATGGACGGCGCGGCAGGACAACCGTATACCGTGAACATCGACGACATCCGTCTATACCGCCAGCCGACCATCGACGACTTCGAATCGTACGTCGGGGACGATGCGAAGCTGCAGGCTGCCTATACGCCGAATGCCGACGGCGATGCAGTTACGTTGAAGCTAGCGCCGGAGACGAAGCGCGGCGGCGACTACGGGCTGGATTTCGGCTATGACTTGACCGACGCGAAAGGCTATGCCGGCATTTCCAAGAACATGGGCGGCATCGATTGGAGCAATAGCGGCGGCATTCAATTATGGGTGAAGCCGGATGGACAGAACCGCGGCATGACGGTTCAATTCAAGGAAAGCAGCGGCGAGTATTGGGAGGCGAAGGTACGTTTGTCGGGCACCGAAGGCAGGCTTATCGGCATTCCGTTCCATGCGTTCGCGCGGCCGGGCTGGAATGCGCCGGTCAACGGAGTGATCGATTTGAATGCGATCGCGGAGTTCTCGCTGTATGTGGAGAAGGGGGCCGGCGCTGCAGGCAAGGGCTCGCTCTACGTGGACGATATCGCCGTTGCTAAGCTTGGCGCGATCGACTGCTTTGAATTTTACCAAGGCTCGGATACGCTGCTGGCCGGCGCATACGTCAGCAAGGCGGACGGCGACAGTATCGTGCCTACGCTGGATAGCAGCCACGCATCCGGGGGCGACTACGGCATGAAGCTTGCCTACGAGCTGACGAACAGGAAAGGCTACGCGGGAGTGACCAAGTCGCTCGGCGGCACGAACTGGACTTCCTTGGGCAATGCCATCGAGCTGTGGCTGCAGTCGGACGGCTCGGGCGGCGGCGTGACGCTTCAATTAAAGGAGAAGGACGGGGATTATTGGGAAGCGCAGCTTGAACCTTCCGGCACGGATGGGAAGCTCTATCAGCTGCCGTTCAGCGGTTTTGCGCGCAACCCATGGTCGACCGGCGACGGCGCGTTAACGCTGGCTTCGATGACGGAGCTGTCGATCTTCGTGAACAAAGGCGCGGGAACGACGGGCAGCCATCTCCTCTACGTCGACGGCATTCAGCTTGCGAGCGTGCCGACGATCGACAGCTTCGACTATTACGGCGGCGGCGAGCTGCTGGCGCAGAAAGCGTACACGAGCAACCAATGGGGAGGCCCCGTGTCGCTGACGCCGGACGCCGATCACAAGGATGCGGGCAAATACGGCTTGAAGTACGAATACGAGCTGACGGAAGCGACGAATTTCGCGGGCATGACGAAGCAGTTGAACGGCATGACATGGACGGGATACGACGGGCTTTCGTTCTGGCTGACGCCGGACGGGTCGAATCGCACGCTGACGGTTCAGTTCATCGAAGCGGACGGCGAGGCGTGGGAAGCTTACCGGGTACTCTCCGGCAGGACGCCTGGCACTGTCCGGATTCCGTTCTCGGAGTTCCGCAACGCGCCATGGAATACGAAAGGCAACGGCAGCATCGATCTGGGCGCGATGGCGGAATTCTCGCTTTACGTCAACCAAGGAGACGGAGCCATCGGCCGCAGCGCGCTGTACGTGGACAGCATTCAAGTGGTCAAGGATGACGGCACGGATCCGGGTACCGATCCAGGCACGAATCCGGGTACGAACCCGGGAACGGGCGGTTCCGGCGGCGGTTCAGCCGATCCGCTCCTTGAAGGCCAGCAGCTATCGGCGCTCCAAGACCTGCGCGCGGCGCTGAAGAGCGGCACTCTCGACTTGACGCTGCAGGAGAAGAAGACGGAGCTTCTGGTTCCGGCGGCCGACTTGAAGTCGCTGACCTGGGATCGACTGCGATTGGCCTCGAGCGACGGGACGGTCATCGAGCTTCCGGCCGAGGTCGTATCGGCCCTGCTCGTCACCGTCGATCAGCAGCAGCTGTCGAATGCGTTTATCTCCCTTCGCATTTCCCGGTTGAACCAGGAGGCCGCGCAAAGAAATCTGCCAGCCGGCTATCAACGGAACGGATCAACGTTCGAGCTTGAGCTTGCGCTCGTGAAGGACGGCAAGCGGTATGAATCGGGAGCATTCCCGGCGCCGGTCGCAGTCAGCTTTCCGTTCGAAGTCGGCAAGACCGAACATCCCGAGCTGCTGGGCGTCTTCGTATGGAATCCGCTTACGGAAGCCTGGTCGTACGCCGGCGGCAAAGCCGATGCGGCGGGGCAGACGATCACCGCTTCGCTGCCGCATTTCAGTACCTATGCGGTACTGGAATACACGGGCGCCTTCGCGGATCTCGGAAGCGCGCACTGGGCATTCGCAGCCGTTCGCGAAGCGGCGGCGCACCAGTGGCTGAACGGCGTCGGCGGCAATCGCTTCGAGCCGGCAAGGGCGATCGGCCGCGCGGAGTTCGTGTCGCTGCTCGTGCGTGCGCTCGGACTCTCGCCCGAGACCGACGGCAAAGGCGCGTCAGCATTCAAGGACATTCCTGCTGCGGCCTGGTATCGCGATGCTGCAGCGGCAGCCTTCGATCACGCGCTGATTACGGGCCGCGGCGCGGAGGCATTCGCGCCGAATGCGCCGATCAGCCGGCAGGAAATCGCGGCGCTGCTCACGCGGGCGAACAGGCTGCTCTCGGGCCGGGCGGCAGAATCAGCCGATGCGTCAAATCCGGCGTCTTCTGTCGATTCCTCCGGTTCGGACGTCACGGCAACCTCCGCGGACCAAGCAGGCTCTGCCTCGTTCGCCGATGAGTCAAGGATTGCCGCTTGGGCCTTGGACGACGTTCGGGCCGCAGCGGCGGCAGGCTGGATGCAAGGCGTCGGCGGAGGCCGATTCGCTCCGCAGCAGCCGACAACGAGAGCCGAAGCGGCGCAAGCCATCGTTAATTTCATGCACGGAACGGAACATTAAGCTTAAAATAATTGGCCGGCTGCCTTGTGCAGCCGGCCAATTCTATGTGAGCCAACAATCGCGGAACACGAGGTTGCAAGTTGCTGACTAACCGCCGTCGACTGCCGATTGCCAGTAACGAGCATCGAGCATCGAGTACCAAGTACCGACCGTAGCCAGTAGACCGCAGACTGCAGACCGCAGACCGCAGACCGCAGACCGCAGACCGCAGACCGCAGACCGCAGACTACCGATTGCCGACTACCCCCGACCGAATAGCCGCCTCGGACAGTCGATTACCGGATGCCGACGATAACCGTCGTTGACAGCCATTGTCAATGCCCCCGACCGATTAACCGCCGATCACTAACTGCCGCCCCCCGACTGACTAGTCGCTGACCGACTAACCGACTACCGCCTAATCGCCGCAGACGGCCGGTTACCCCTGACCGACTACCCACCGGTCACTAGCTGCCGCCCCCCGACTGCCTAATCGCAGACCGACTAACCGACTACCGTCTAACTGCCGCCGACTCACCCGACCGACTAATGGCCGACCGACTACCGCCTAATCGCACCGACCGCATAAATGCCAACCAACCGCCGTCGACCGCCTATCACCCCTGACCGTCTAACCGCCGCCGACTGCCGATTACCGCCGAACGACTAACCGCCAATCACTAACTGCCGTCCCCCGACCGCCTAATCGCAGACCGACTAACCGACTACCGTCTAACTGCCGCCGACTAACCGACTACCCATTCAAAGCTAACGATTGTGAGGAAGGCTAATCACCTCAAAATGCCCCTCTTTTATAGCTAACGTCTATCAGGGAGCTTATTGCGAGATTTTGCCGTGCAAATCAGCTCCTACTGGCCTAATAACGCCTATGACACACGTTAGAGTTTCATAAGCAGCATTTTTCGCTGATTAGCGACGCTGGCAATCGTTAGAGTTTCGGCCCAGGTTGACGGTTGCACCTTCGGCAGCCTTTCATGCTTACTGGGGCAGGTTTGGATAGTTAAGCATGAATCGGCGTTTGGATGTGTAAGCATGGTTGGATAGCGGGAGCCAGGTTGGGACGGAGGCATGGTTACGCAGCATCCGGTGCCTGCGGAGGCCGAATTCAACCTGAGTTCCGAACGGGATACCGATGCCAAACAGAAGACTAGAAATCCAAATCCGCTCTCTATAATGCTCGGATGCAAAGGTGTACGATCAATATTGTAAGCGCTAACAACCAGCTTGTACCAAACGTATGCCAGGGCGCTTGCCGGAACCTATGCCCACCGAGAGAGGAGGCGATCCCCGCCGCGCAGCAGCCGGAGCACACTGCCAGGCCGCAAGTGCCAGACCATTCGTAAGGAGGCGCATTGATTTGATTACGTTGAAGAAGTCCATTCAATTGCTGCTATCCGCCATGCTCGTCTTCACGCTGACGCCGTCGATCATCGGCGGCGGCCAGGCCAAGGCCGCCATTACCGGCTTCGTCACCCGTTCCGGCAGCCAGCTGACGGTAGACGGACAGCCGTTCCGTTTCGGCTCGGCCAATATTTACTGGCTCGGACTGGACGAGAACGTCCCGCCGGGCACCGTAGACTACCCGACCGCTTTCCGCGTCAATGACGTCCTCGCCACGGCGAAGGAGATGGGCGTTAACGTCGTCCGCAGCCACGCCGCCATCTCGTTCGGCTGCCCCAAATGCATCAAGCCGACGCTGACGACCTACAACGAGACGGCTTTCCAGCAGTTGGACTACGTCATCAAGACGGCAGGCGATCAAGGCGTACGCCTCATTCTGCCCTTGATCGACCAATACAACTACTACCACGGCGGGAAGAAGTCGTGGACGAAGTGGTTCGGCTACCCGGACGACGGCATCAGCTACACGGGCTATGAATTCTACAATCAGCCGGCGATCATCGACGCCTTCAAGCAGTACGTGAACACGCTGTTGAACCGCGTCAATACGTACACCGGCGTTGCCTACAAGGACGACCCGACGATCATGGCCTGGGAGACGGGCAACGAGCTCGGCTGGTTCGACAACCCGACGGCCTTCAAGAACTGGACGACGGAAATCGCGGGTTACCTGAAGCAGCTGGATACGCATCACCTCGTCATGGACGGCAGCTACGGGGTCGTGGACAGCCATCTGACCATCCCGGGCATCGATATTTACTCCGACCATTTCTACCAGTGGCCGAATGTCGGGAGCTGCTGCAAGGGGTTGTCGGTCACCCAGCTGCAGACGCAGGCGACGAAGGTGCAGAATGCGGGGAAAGTCATGTATGTCGGCGAGTATGCGTGGAATTACGAGACGCAGGGCACGCTGAGCAATTTCCTGAGCGCGATTCAGTCGACGCCGGTCATTGCCGGAGATGCCTTCTGGGCGCTGTTCGGCCATGGCGACGACTACGGTTATGAGCAGCATAATGAAAGCTTTACGGTTCACTACCCCGGCGATACGCCGGCCATGCAAACGGCCGTCCAGCAGATGCGCAATCATGCGTTTGCCATGAGAGGCATGTCCGTGCCGGCCCATGGCGTGCCGGGCGCCCCGCTCCTGACGAGCCATGCGGTAAGCGGCGGCAAATACCAGCTGAAGTGGCGGGGCTCCGTGCCTTCGGCGACGTATACGGTCGAGCGCTCGACGGCAGGCAGCAGCGGTCCATGGACCGTCGTGTGCAACGCATGCGCGACGGATAACCAGACGCCGTGGACCGACGCGACATCGACAAGCGGCACGGCGGCTTGGTACCGGGTGAAAGGCGTCAATCTCGGAGGCGTGGCCGGTGCGTACTCCAACGTCTACGCCACCGGCGGCACCGCCCTTCCGATTCCGGGAAGCTTCGCCCTGACCGCGCCTTCCGGCGGTTCGACAGGCGTCGGCGTGACGCCCGCGTTCGCTTGGGGCGCTTCCGCCAACGCTTCCAGCTATACGCTGGTGGTGGCGAACAATGCCTCCTACGCGAGTCCGATCATTAACGCCGCAGGTTTAACGGCGACGAGCTACACGCCTTCGGCTGCGCTTGCGGACGGCACGACCTACTATTGGAAGGTCACGGCCGCGAACGGAACGGGCTCGACGGCAGCGTCCAATTCCGGTCTGTCCTTCACGACCGCGACCGCCCCTCCGCAGACGTCGACGCTGGACGATTTCGAATCGTACGCCTCCGACAGCGCGCTGCAGACGGCTTATGTTCGGAACACGTCCGGCGGAGCCGTGACCGTCAACCGGGATACGACGAACAAGAACGGCGGGACGTACGGCATGAAGATGGCCTACACCGTCAGCAGCTCGCCGGATTTCGCGGGCATCACGAAGCAGCTCGGCACGGCGAACTGGACGGGCAAGACCGGGCTCCAGCTGTGGCTGAAGCCGGACGGCTCCGGCCGGACGCTGACGCTGCAATTCAAGGAAACGAGCGGCGAAATGTGGGAAACCTATTACGTCATGTCGGGAACCTCGGCCACGGTGCTCCAGCTGCCGTTTACGAGCTTCGCCCATCCCGGCTGGTACAGCGGCGGCAACGGCACGCTCGATCCGGGCTCGATCTCCGAATACTCGATCTATGTCAATAAGGCCGCCGGTTCGGCGGGCAGCGGCACGCTGTACGTTGATTCCGTCGCGGCTCAAACCTTCTCGCCGCCTCCCGTGAACGTCGCCATCGACGATTTCGAGGGCTACGGAGGCGCCAATGCATCGCTGCAAGCTGCCTACGTCCCGAATGCTTCCGGCGGCGCGCTGACGCGAACGCTGGATACCGCGAATAAGAACGGCGGCACGTACGGCATGAAACTGGCCTACACCGTGAGCGCATCGCCGGATTACTCCGGAGCGACCAAGACGCTCGGAAATGTGAACTGGAGCGGCACGACAGGGCTATCGCTCTGGTTCAAGCCGGACGGGTCGAACCGGAAGTTCACCGTGCAGTTCAAGGAAGCCGGCGGCGAGACGTGGGAGACCGCCGTCACGATGAGCGGCACGACCGCATCCGTCCTTCAGCTGCCCTTCGGCGTGTTCGCGCATCCAGGCTGGTACAGCGGGGGCAACGGCGTGATCGACAAAGGCGCAATCGGCGAAATTTCCTTCTATGTGAACATGGGCTCCGGGTCCGCGGGCAGCAGCTCGATCTATCTGGATTCCGTTCAGGCCTACTGATGCGCCCTATCCCTATTCCCATTAGTAAGTTTGCAGAACCAACCACCTAATTGAGCGACCGGCAAAAAGACGGCCCCGCGCTTCGCATTCGAAGCGTCGGGGCCGTCTTATTCGCGCATGCTGCGCTTATCGTTGAAGCAGATGCATCAGCAGCGCCTTCTGCGCGTGCATTCGGTTCTCTGCCTGCTGATAGATGATCGAGCTGGCCGACTCGATCAACTCTTCTTCGATTTCGAAGCCGGGATGGATCGGCATGTCATGCATGATATAAGGCGTATGGCCGTTCAGCGTTCCTTTGTTCAGCTGGTAAGGAAGCATGGTGCCCATGCGGAAATCCTTGATCGCCTCATAATCGGCGTGGTGGAAATGCTCCATGTCCACCCATGTATCCGTATAGACGTAATCGGACTGCGCCGCCGCATCCGGAAGCGACTCCATCCTGGTCACGTGGCCGCTGGAGAATGCCCGGTCCATCAACGCGCCGTCCCATGACGCTTCGTTAATGATAGGCGTGACGAGAATAAGCCGGATGCCAAGCGTCAAACAACCGGCGATCAAGGAGTTGGCGACATTGTTCTGGATGCCGACATAAGTGACCGTCACGCCTTCGAAGGTTCCCGAGACTTCGTAGATGGTCATCAGGTCGGCGAGCGCTTGGCACGGATGATAGCGGTCGCAGCAGCCGTTAATGACAGGTACGGAAGAGTAGGCCGCCAACTCTTGCAAATCGGCGTGCTTCTTCAGGCGGGCGACGATGAAGTCGCAGTTGCGCGAAGCGTAACGGGCTTCGTAACGAATGGGAGAAATGCTGAAATTGCTCGCGTTCCAATCCATCGGAACGGCGTAGCCGCCCATTTGGCCAATGCCGGATTGGAAAGAGAGACTTGTCCGCGTGGACGTTTTTTGAAAAAGCATCAATATCCCTTTGCGCTCGCAAGCGTTCGCGTAGCGTTCGGGATGGTTCTTGACGGCGATGCCGGTTTGGATGAGATGAAGCAGCTCCGCCCGGTCCGGCTCTTGCATCGTAAGAAAATGGTTCAATTCGGGCACCTCGCAATGGAATGAATAAATATTCACTGTTATAAGTATGTATTCATATTATATGCGATATATCGAGGTGTCAACTAATAAAAATACAGAATTAAAGGCATTATTCTGTATTTTTATTCATACTTGTCCTTCGAGCTGCACTAGGAATAGCCCGTCACGATTCCGTTCTTCACCCGGCAGGCAACCTTAATCTTCTCGTAGCCTTCCGAACCGTCGATGATGTAAACGCCGTTGTCCTCGACCTTGGCGATCGCGAGCGATACCTCGAAACCGGGGTCGATTTTGCGCCGCTCTTCGATGAAAGAGATGAGCTCGGCATTCGTGCGATTGCCGAGATCCGAGCAGAACGCGATCGCTTCCGCGCCCTCCGGGCCGCCGTAGATCTCGAGCGCGAGCAAGGAGTCGCGCGAAAGCGAGAATGCGCCTGCGGTAGGTTTATATACGATTTTCATAGACGTACACTCCTTTTAGGAATTGGTCCTTCTATGCGTTTTTGCGTGCAAGTTTGCTGAGATCGGGCTGCTTCGTTACGGGAGGAAAGGGTTGAGCTTCTGAGGAGATGACCTAGCTTGCGAGACGTGAAACGGTGTCATGAAGTTTAATGAGGATAGGATTAGGATTTGGTTAATAAAGGGTTATTATTCCAATCCAATGATATAATACGGTTCATATTAAGTGCAATATGTTATTAGTATATGAAAAATGAAGATTTTTTCATTACTTTTTGTGGAGTAATGTAATTTTTCAGCAAAAAAACATGGATTCATAGTAATGTTGTCGGCTTTTGACAAATCATGCACGGTCAACGTTGCCGTTCAAGCGTTTGGGAAGTTGGCGAGCACGGAATTTGGAATGAAGTCGAATTTGGTTTACGATAGCCTATATCGAATCTTTCGCAGCGGGGCTCCAAGCCAAGCGCTTGGGGCTGCGTCAGCTGCAACGGAATTTAACGAGGAGGCTTATTTGCATGATTATTGTAGAGAACCGTTTTGAGGTCAGAGCCGGCGCTTCCGATGCGGTGCTGGAACGTTTCCGTTCGCCGAAGGGCGTCCATGCTTTCCCGGGCTTCATTCGGATGGACGTGCTCCATGCCGCATTGTCGGAAGAGGCGGAGGAAATTCGGGTCTGCACGGCTTGGGAGAACGAAGAAGCTTTCAAGGCCTGGACCGAAAGCGATTCGTTCCGCCAAGCCCATGCCCGCCGCGGCGGTCCGCCGGAAGGCGGCCAAACGCCGGCGCCCGCGGGCAGCGGCCATCAAGCGCAAGGAAACGGCCATGCTAGCGCGGCTCCGCAAGGTTCCGCGCCGGCAAGCCCGATCCTGAGCAGCAAAGTGACGACCTACAACGTCGTCGCGACGCATTTGCCGGCCTCGTCCGCTTCGGCATAAGACGGCGACGAAGGAGCCTTCGCCAGCCACGCCAGTCGTGGATGCGGAGGCTTTTTTTATTCCATGGTCGCATATGGGCAGCACGCAGTTGATGATCGAACGGGGAAGCTGCAAGCAGCGCTCAATCGGATGTGTCGGCATGCCACGATTTTAGCAGCTCTTCCGCTTTTTGCGGATCGTCCGCAAGCAGTATCCGGTACGACAGCATCTTGTCAAGGGTATCCAACATGCGGTCGTATTCTTTCTTCTTGCTTTCGATCTCCTCTTGTTTGCCTCGAATCCAATCGATAATCTGCTGGTTCGTCTGCGCATTGGAATCGTGATCTTGCAGAACTTCCTTCAGCTCGGCCAGCGAACAGCCGATGGATTGGAACTTCTTGACGAGCTTCAACCGCGCGACCGCCTCTTCCGAATAGGTGCGGTAATTGTTGCTTTCTCGCCGGACATGCCGTTCATCCAACAAGCCTTCCTTTTCATAAAATCGGATCGTATGGATCGTTAATCCCATCTTGTCCGCCAGTTCTTGAATTTTCATCGTCACTTCTCCTTCGGATCGCTTGCCCTAGAGTTCACTTCATAGTTTATGCTTGGCATGTTCAAGCAGTCAACTCTTGAAGGAGGCTATCATTATGCATGTATTTGTAACGGGAGCAACGGGGTATATCGGTTCCGCGGTCGTCCGCGAACTGATCGGCGCGGGACATACGGTGACGGGGCTTTACCGGTCGGAAGAGAAAGCCGGTGGATTAAAGGCGGCGGGAGCCGAAGCGCTGTACGGCGCGCTGGACGATCCGGATACGCTGCGCGGCGCGGCCGCGGCTGCCGACGGCGTGATCCATCTGGCGTTTACCAACGATTTTTCCGATTTTGAAGGCGCGCTGGCATTGGATATGCGGGCCGTCGCAGCCATGGGAGCGGCGCTCGAAGGCTCCGGGAAGCCATTCATTACGACCGCTCACGCCAATGGCCGTGCCGTGGATCAAGCGGTGCTCGCATTGGCGGAGCGGGGCGTTCGGGCATCCATCGTCTCGCTCGCGCCGTCCGTGCACGGCGAAGGCGATAGGGGATTCGTGCCCATGATGATCGACATCGCCAGGGCGAAAGGCTTCGCCGCCTATGTCGGCGAAGGAACGAACCGCTGGCCGGCTGTTCACCGTTTGGATGCGGCGGTGCTGTACCGTTTGGCGCTGGAGTCCGCCCCGGCGGGCTCGCGGCTGCTCGGCGCCGGAGACGAAGGCATTCCGCTCCGCGAGATCGCCGCGGTCATCGGCCGGCATTTGAACGTGCCGGCGGTCGGCATAACGCCCGAAGAAGCCGCCGGTCACTTCGGGTTTCTTGGCGCCATAGCGGCACTCGACATCGCCGCCTTGTACGGCACCGCGCAAGCGGGTCCGGCAACGCGGGAGCTTCTGGGCTGGAAACCGGCGAAGCCCGGACTGATCGCCGATCTTGAAGAAGGGCATTATTTTGCGTAAACCGTTTGCGTAAAGAATCAGGTCGCATCAAGAGCCTCTGATCGCTCGCTCGCGAACCGCTCGTCGGCCAAGCCGCAACTTGTCTGCATAATCGTCCAAGTCCCCTCATACACATGTACAAGTCAAGCGTAAACGGCTCTTGTCCCGTACGCTGGTCCTGCGAGATATCCGCATGGGCTGCCGTACAACTCCGGATACGTTTAAAAAATGTGATGAGGGGTTGATCTCATGCGTCGTCGATTCAGTTTCATTGCAGCTCTCTTGCTTTGCCTCACGGCGGTGCTCGCAGGCTGCGGGACTAAGGACGCGGAATCGGTTGTCAAGGATTTGGACAAAACGTTAAGCGGGTTGGACAGTTACACGGGCAAAGGCGTCATGACGTTATTCACGGGCCAGCAGCCGCTGGAGTACCAAGTCGAGGTATCGTACCAGAAGCCGCAGTACTACCGCATCGCGCTCACGAACGCCAAGAAGGACATTACTCAAATCGTGCTCCGCAATGACGAAGGCGTGTTCGTGCTGACGCCGCGCCTCAACAAAGTGTTCCGTTTCCAAAGCGATTGGCCGGCGAATCAAGGCCAGGTATACCTGTACCAGACGCTCGTCCAAAGCATTTTGCTGGACAACTCCCGCACGTTCGCGGTCGATAACGATGCTTACGTCTTCGACGTGATGGCGAATTATCAGAACGGTTCCTTGGCCCGGCAGAAGATTTGGCTGAACAAATCCGACTACGCCCCAAGCAAAGTCGAGGTTAGCGATGCCAATAACGCGGTCATGGTTTCCGTTAAATTCGATTCGTTCAAATTCGGCTCCAAGCTCGAGAAGAGCGTGTTCGATACCCAGAAAAACATGGGCACTCCGGCAGCGGGCGGCGACCAGCCGACAATGGCGGATCCGGACAACAACAGCGCAAACGGAACGAATAACGGCTCGAACGGCGATAACGCAGCCGCGACGACCGATAACAACTCGAACGGCAATAATGCAGCCGCGACGAACGACAATGGCAGCAGCGACAATGCAGCCGCGACGACGGACGACAGCGGCAACGGCTCGAATAACGCGGCAACGAACGACGGCGCGAATAACGCCAGCGGCAATAATCCCGACGATAATTCCAGCACGAATGTAGATAGCGGTACGGATAATAATGCCGCGAATAACGATTCCGCCGACGAAGGCGCTATGGCCCCGGCAGACGGAACATTCAGCGGCATGGATCCGACGTATTTGCCGGACGGCGTATCGGAGAAAGACAACCAAAGCATCGTCTTCGGCGGCAACCCGGGCATCATGATCCGTTACGCCGGCTCGTATGATTACACGCTGATCGAGACGCAGCCAAAGGATGTAGCGGCTTCCGCCACGGAAGGCACTCTCGTGGACATGGGCTTCACCTACGGCATGATCAGCGGCGATGACGTGCAGCGCACCCTGACATGGACGTACGAGGGCACGGAGTTCCGGATTACGAGCGCGAATCTGCCGGAGACCGAGATGGTCAAGGTCGCTCAGTCCGTCGAAGGCGATATGTCCAAATAAGCGCCGAACGCGCGCATGATTTCCAACACTTGCTCCCGTCCTGTAGGCGCCAATTCATTGACATCCTTCAGCGTTACCGTATAACATAAAGGTTATGGGTAAGAAGGTGAACCGGTCCGTACCGTCCGAATCGACGGTGCGGCTCGTTTCATTCCGGAGAAATACAAGCGCTGATCATCAGGTAAACGCTTGGATTTTGAGATAAACGCCTGCCCATGTTGTCATGGCAGGCGTTTACTTTTGGAAATGAAGGTGGAGCATCTTGAATACGGCGAGTCATTATCGTCCGACGCGAGCTGAAATATCGCTCGACGCATTGAAGCATAATTTGCTGGCTTTTCGCGCCGCTATCCCGGAAGGGATGCTGCTGATGGCATCCGTGAAGGCCAACGCCTACGGCCACGGGGCCGTTGAAGTCGCGAGAGAAGCGGAACGCTGCGGCGTCGACTTTCTCGGCGTCGCATTTCTGGACGAAGCGCTTCAACTAAGAAGAGCGGGACTGACGACGAAGATTCTGGTCTTGGGCTTCGTGCCGCCGGAAGGCCTCGAGGTCGCCCGCGACGAAGACATCGCGGTCGCCTTGTTCCGGGACGACATCATCGATGCGGCGGCGGCTTTGCCGCGGAATGGCCGCAAGCTGTCGGTTCACGTCAAGGTCGATACGGGCATGGGGCGCCTCGGCCGATTGGCGGAAGGCGATGCGCTGCCTTTCATTAAGCGGGCGATGGGGGAACCGAACCTTTATGTAGAAGGCTTGTTCACGCATTACGCGCGTGCGGACGAAGCCGACAAAAGCTACACGAAGCTGCAGCACGATCGCTTCAGCGTCGTGGTCAAGCAGCTGGCTGCCGAAGGGCTGAACATCCCGATCATCCATGCGGCGAACAGCGCTGCGGGCATCGATACGCCCGAGTGGGGCGAGGGCATGCTGCGCCTGGGTATCAGCATGTACGGCCTGTATCCGTCGGCGGAAGTGAACGAACGTCGAATTAGCTTGAAGCCTGTCATGACGCTCAAAACCGAGGTCGTCATGGTAAAGGAAGCGCCGGAAGGCTGGGGAATCAGCTACGGCACGCGGTATTTCACCACGGGCAAGGAACGGATCGGGACGCTCCCGGTCGGTTATGCGGACGGTTACAGCCGGATGCTGACGGGCAAAGCGGAAGTGCTCGTTCGCGGACGACGCGTGCCGGTGCTCGGCACGATCTGCATGGATCAATGCATGATTGCGCTTGATTCGGCCGGCGAAGCCGGGAATCCGGTGACGAACGGCGAAGAGATCGTGTTGATCGGTCGGCAGGGCGAGGACGTCATCACGGTCGAAGAGGTCGCGGCGAAGCTGGATACGCTCAATTACGAAGTGACGTGCATGATCGCGGCCCGGGTGCCTCGGATCTATATGCGCGGCGCGGAGATCGTTGCGGAGAGCAATCCGCTTCTGTCCGGACAGGAATAATTTTCTTATCGTGTATTTGGGGTGTATTTAAAGGATTTTATCGTCTCGCCTCGAATATTGTAACTCAGCCCATACAGATTTAGACCCTTGGATTTGCCTATGGATGCAGCATACTTGATATACGGGTTGCATACATATGAGGGTGTATATTACGGACCAAACAATGACATACTGTTACTGTTTTTTGAAATATAAGCCAGCATTATAAGTTTTCTGCCTAATCGGCTTGTATTTCTCGGGAATGAAACGCGCTTCGCCGGCAAGGACGGCGGCAGCCGTTTATTCTTCGGAATGAAACGCGCATCATCGAAGCGATGGTGCCGGCCGTTTCACCTTGAATTCTAAGACGTATAAGTTTCGCCTTATACAACGCTTAGAATTCTACGGAATGAAACGCGCATCACCTTTTTTATGGTGATTGCCGTTTCACCTTGCTGGAAATGTTTTGGAGGTGCGAGTTCGGTGGCCAATTTGCAAAATACCAAAAGGATTATGATCAGTTTGCCGGATCATTTGCTGGAGGAAGTCGACGGAATCGTCGCCAAAGAAAACTCGAACCGAAGCGAATTTATTCGTCAGGCTATGAAACTGTATTTGATTGAACGGAAGAAGCGTCAAATTCGGGATTCGATGCAGCGGGGCTATCTGGAGATGGCCAAGATCAACCTGGTGATGGCTTCGGAAGCTTTTCAAGCGGAGGAAGATGCCGGCGACACGCTCGGCCGACTCGTAAGCGGGGTGTAAGCTTGATCGTTAAACGCGGCGATGTGTTTTTTGCGGACTTGTCACCTGTCGTAGGTTCGGAGCAGGGCGGTGTACGTCCCGTGCTCGTTATTCAAAATGATATCGGCAATCGCTTCAGCCCGACTGTCATCGTAGCGGCCATCACGGCGCAGATTCAGAAAGCGAAGCTGCCGACGCATGTCGAGATCGACGCGGCCTCCCATGGATTCGACCGGGATTCCGTGCTTCTGCTTGAGCAAATTCGTACGATCGATAAACAGCGACTTACCGACAAAATTACGCACCTCGACGACGAAACGATGCGCAAGGTAGACGAAGCGCTCCAAATCAGCGTCGGTCTTATCGATTTTTAACACCGTTATCGAAGTTATACGTTCAATCTTGGTTGTTACAGATGTTAGTCATCGCAGCCGCCACCAGGCAGGCATGAACGCCCAACCGCGTTCATGCCTGCCTTTTTGCTGTCCGCCTAATCGGGCAGCCTTCGGATACATCCTCTTTCCTTCACGCCGCGCACCTGAAATTTTGCGCCTCGAGTCAAAAAATGAGACCTTATGCGCGCCTGACCGGGGCATATACAATAGGTACAGATCAATGAAAGCACTTACAAATCGGTTTTGGGGGTTTCAACATGAGCGCCAATCTGAGCTATGAGCTGGCCGTGCAAGAGCAGCCGTTAAGCCGCAAAACGAGGTTCAAGAAGGTTGTCCGAAAGCTGGCCGGCCAGAAATATTTGCAGGCGATGGCGCTGCTCGGCGTGGCATGGATGGTCATATTCAACTATATCCCGATGTACGGCGTCATCATCGCCTTCAAGGAGTTCAACATCATCCACTCCATCGGCGATGCCCCGTGGGTCGGTCTCGATCATTTCCGCGAATTCCTGGACGACGACGAGCTGAAGGGCGTCATATGGAATACGATCGGCATGAGCTTCTTCAAACTGCTGATCGGGTTTCCGCTCCCGATTATCTTCGCGCTCTTCCTGAACGAGCTTCGCTCCCTTCGGCTGAAGAAGGCGGTGCAGACGATCTCGTACCTGCCTCACTTTCTCTCCTGGGTTATCCTCGGCGGAATCTTGACCACCTGGCTCGCCGATGTCGGCATCGTCAACAAGCTGTTGATGGCGCTTGGCTTCATCCACGAGCCGATCAGTTATCTGGCCGAACCGAGGTACTTCTGGACGATCATCGTTTCCTCGGATATCTGGAAGGAGCTTGGCTGGTCCGCGATTATCTATCTTGCCGCGATCGCCGGGGTATCGCCGGAAATGTACGAGGCGGCGACGATCGACGGTGCCGGACGGTTTCAGAAAATGTGGTTCGTCACGCTGCCGAGCATTGCGGGCACGATCACGATTCTGTTCATACTCGCGGTCAGCGGCTTGCTGAATTCGAACTTCGACCAGATTCTCGTGCTGCGCAATTCGCTCAATGAAAGCACAAGCAACGTCATCGACGTTTATGTCTACCAGACGGGCATTATCAACAGCCGCTTCTCCTATTCGGCCGCGGTCGGATTGATTAAATCGATCATCGCGCTCCTGCTGCTGCTGACGGCCAACACCGTATCCAGGAAGCTGAACGACACATCGTTATTTTAACGTTAAAGGTGGTTTGACAAGCTATGTTCACACTCCGAAGGAAAACCGCCGGCGAGGCGACGTTCGATGCGTTCAACGTGCTCGGCATGCTGGTGATCTGCTTCATTACGATCTATCCGATCTGGTACGTGCTCGTGAACGCGTTCAACGACGGGCAGGACGCGATGCGGGGCGGCATCTACTGGTGGCCGCGCGTCATGAGCTTGGACAGCTTCGAGGCGGTATTCAACAATCCCGGCATCATGAAGGCCATGGGCATTACGGTCATGAAGACGGTGAGCGGCACCGCGCTGCACGTGTTCTTCACGGCCATGGTCGCTTACGCGTTCTCAAGGCGCGAGCTGATCGGCCGCAAGGTGTATATGCTCATCGGCACGGTTACGCTGTTCTTCGGCGGCGGTCTCATTCCCACCTATCTGCTCGTACGCGATCTTCATCTGCTGGACAATTTCCTGGTCTACATCATTCCGGCGATGTTCAACTTCTTCGATCTCATCATCTTCCTGGCCTTCTTCCGCGAGATTCCGGCAGGGCTGGAGGAAGCCGCGAAGATCGACGGCGCCAACGACTTCTCCATCTTCGTCCGCGTCGTCATTCCAGTCTCGATGCCCGTCATCGCGACGATCGCCCTGTTCCACGGCGTGTACCAATGGAACGATTATTTTACGGGCATGATCTACATCAACAACATGGATTTGCAGCCGATCCAGACGTTCCTGTACCGCGTCATCGCGCAGTCCAGCTCCAATCTGATGATGGCGAATATGCCGGGCGGCATTACGAAGAGCGTGAGCTCGCAGTCCATCAAGCTGGCGACCATGGTCGTCACCACTTTACCGATCGTGCTCGCGTATCCGTTCTTGCAGAAGTACTTCGTCAAAGGCATGATGATCGGTTCCATCAAAGGGTAGGTTGTTCGTCCCCGCTGGCGTCACTGCCGGAAGGGACTTATAATAAGCGAAGGCAAAGGGGTAGAACACATGAGACAAGGAACAGTGAAGCGCTGGTTGGCTTTGACGACGGTAACGGCTCTCGTAGCCACGCTGGCAGCATGCGGCGGCAATAACAATGGCGGCAATACCGGCAATGCCGGCAATGGCGGCGCGACGAACAATGCGGACGCCGCGGGCAACGGCAAAGCGGCCAACGATGCCAACGGCAACAAAGCCGGCAACGAAGCGACGGGCAATGCCAAGACCGTTAACGCGGATGAGCCGGGCTGGAAAGGCGACACGTCGCCGATTACGTTCGATTGGTATCTTAATTTCTCCTGGTTCCCGAACAAATGGGGCGTAGACGCCACTTCCCAGTACATTACGAAGAAGACGGGCGTGAACATCAACTTCATCGTTCCGGCAGGCAACGAGAACGAGAAGCTGAACACGATGATCGCCTCCGGTTCGCTGCCCGATTTCATTACGCTCGGCTGGTCCGAGGATAACGTGAAGAAGATGATCGAGGGCGGCATGGTGGAACCGCTGAACAAGCTGGCCGATCAATACGATCCGTACTTCTACAAAGTGGCGGATCCGGCCAAAACGTCGTGGTACACGCAGACGGACGGCAATTTCTACGGCTATCCGAACGCTTCGTCCTCGCCGAAGGATTTCCAGAAATTCTCGGGCGACTATACGTCGAACCAAACGTTCGTCGTTCGCAAGGATATGTACGAAGCGCTCGGCAAGCCGGATATGCGCACCAAGGAAGGCTTCCTGAATGCGCTTAAGCTGGCGAAGGAGAAATTCCCGGAAGTGAACGGTCAGCCGCTTATTCCGCTCGGCCTGCACGAGTTCTCGGAAACGGGCAACTATTCGCTCGAAGGCTATCTGCAGAACTTCCTGGCCGTTCCGTACGAGAAAGACGGCAAGCTGTATGACCGCCGGACGGATCCGGAATACGTAAGCTGGCTTAAGACATTCCGCAAAGCGAATGAAATGGGACTGCTGTCGAAGGACATCTTCATCGACAAGCGTCCGCAGATGGAAGAGAAGATCGCGCAGGGCCGCTACTTCGCCATGCTGTACCAACGCAGCGATTTCGCGACGCAGGAGAACGCGTTGTTCGCCAAAGACCCGAACTCGGTCTATATCGCCATCGACGGACCGGGCAACGAAGCGCTTGACGCGCCGACCTTGTCGGGCCCCGGCATCTCGGGCTGGACGGTAACGCTGATCTCCAAGAACGTGAAGGATAAAGCTAGAGCGATTCAATTCCTCAGCTACCTGGTCAGCGAGGAAGGCAATAAAGATCTGTACATGGGTATTCCAGGCGAGACGTACGATACGGTTGACGGCAAGGAAGTCTTCAAGCCCGAAGTGCTTGACCTGATGAACAAGGACCGTTCCGCCTTCGATAAGAAATACGGCGCGTCGTTCACGTTCTGGATGCTCATGGATACCAACATGAACCTGAAATGGGCGCCGCCGAGCGTCGAGCCTGCGAAGCAAATGGAGGATTGGACGAAAGGCAAGACAAAGAGCTTCTCGCAATTCGATCAGATCGATCCGACCGGCAACTCCGAGGAAGGCATCGCCAACCAGAAGATCGCACAGGCATGGGGCAAGGCGCTTCCGAAGCTGCTGCTCAGCAAATCGGACGAAGATTTCGACAAGCAGTTCAACGATTTCCTCGACAAGCGCAAGAGCGCCGGCCTCGACAAGGTGCAGGCGTACCAACAGAAGAAATACGAAGAGAACGTGGCGAAGCTGGCAGAGTTCCTGAAATAAGCAGCGCGCGTTCAAGCATACGAACAGCCGGCGGTCTGACGCCTTCGGCCAAGCAGCACAGCGGGATTGCCGCCTGCAGCTTGGCTTCGAGGGACAGCCGCCGGCTGTTCATGCCCGTTCTGCGGCTATTTTAAAGGCTATAGCATGGATGCCGCTTCCTTTTATATCCAAGTATGGCGATCACCGTTCCACGGCGATTTGTATTATAATAAACCCTTACGGCGAAGAGGGCCTATCGGCGGCTGGCCGATGCTTCTAGCGTACATTTCATCTTACGGACGGTGATTGCATTTGGCCGGCAGGCTTCGCATACGGGCACGCGAATTCCTCTTCAGACTTGAGCGGCTGTCTTTGCAGAAGCGGCTTATCATTGCGTATATTCTTATTTTGCTGCTGCCGAGTCTATTGATCTCGTTCTATATCTTCAATGAACTGAACGACAATTATATGAAAGACATCGTCAAGAAAAGCGAGAACCAGCTGGAGATCGAACGGATCAACCTGAACAACAACATCGAGACGATGGAGCGGGCGGCGCAGTTGGCCCAGTCCGACAAAGAAGTGCTGTATTATCTGGAGCGCACAAGCGAGCCGAACGCGTCGGAGCTGATCGAATTCGATACGACCGCCGTCACGAACATTTTGCGCCTGCAGTTCAACAATCCGAACATCGAGCATATTCGTCTCTTTTCCAACAACAAGCGGATTAACGAGATCTGGCCGGTTATCCTGCTCGAGAAGCGCATACAATCGGAGCCGTGGTACAAGAAGGTCAATGCGCTCGACGGGGGCGAATGGTGGTATTTCGACCGGAAGGACCGCGAGCCGATTCGTCCGATCGTCTCCGACGCCAAGGAAGACAGGCCGAAGCTTTCGCTGCTTCGCGAGATCGAACATCCGGCGGGCAAGCATGTCGGCATCATGCAGGTGGATATGCTGCTGACGAACGTGTTCCCGAACGTGTTCCGGGGCTCGAGCGACGAAGGGCAGTCGCAAATGTTCATCTTCGACAGCCAAGGGAAGATGTTCAACGATCCCGGCATTACGCTGATGAAGGACGCGGGACTGACGGAGGCGGACATTCGCGCCGAGCTGAACAGCCATTTGGCCGGCGCGCAGGGCCATTACTTGTTTACGCGGAACAAGACCCCGTTTCTGAGCAATTACATTTACGTCGAGAAGATCGACGCTTACGTGCTGAACGTCGTTTCGCTCAAGCATGTATTCGCCGATATCGACCGGACGCGCAACAAGATTATTATCGCGATCGTGATCCTGCTGGTCATCCTGTCCATCTCCACGTATTTTCTGAACGCGCTTATTCTGAAGAAGCTTCATATGCTGGCCCATTTCATGAAGAAAGTCCGTCAAGGCGACTTCAACTTCGACTTCACGATTCGAGGCGGGGGAGAGGTCGGCGAGCTGGCCCACCATTTCCGGAAAATGCTGAAGAAAATCAACGAGTTGATCGCGGACGCGGTCACGAAGCAGGCGGCATCCAAAGAGACGGAGCTGCGATCGCTCAAGAACCAGATCGACTCCCACTTCCTGTACAATACGCTCGAGAATATCAAAATGCTGGCCGAAATCGAGAATCAGCCCGTTATTTCGGATGCGCTTACATCGCTTGGCGGCATGATGCGCTACAACCTCAGATGGATGAGCGAATACGTGCGCCTGAAGGATGAACTCGGCCATATCACGAACTATATTGCCGTTATGAATCTCCGGTTCGAGCATATGGTCCGTCTGCAGATCGACGTGCCGCCGGAGTATTTGAACCAGGA
This sequence comes from Paenibacillus sacheonensis, assembly GCF_009909195.1. Taxonomy (GTDB): domain Bacteria; phylum Bacillota; class Bacilli; order Paenibacillales; family Paenibacillaceae; genus Paenibacillus_Z; species Paenibacillus_Z sacheonensis. The sequence goes on along the minus strand of NZ_JAAAMU010000006.1, from coordinate 83,582 downwards.
GCTGCTGAAGATGTCGCTGCAGCCGATCGTGGAGAACTCCGTGAAGCACGGCATGAAGATGAAGCCTTCCGAGGCGCGGAGCATGGTGATCTCGATATCCGCGACGCTGGTGGATCAGGCGATCGTGATCGTCATTGCCGACAACGGCGTCGGCATGTCGGGCGGGATGACGGAGGAGCTGAACCGGAAAATCGCAGGCGCGGAATCCGGCATCTCGGCTGTCGGCGAGCGGGAGGCGGCGCCGTTCGAGAAGCAGGCCGAGGGCAGCGGAATCGGGCTGCGCAACGTTCATCAACGGATTCAGTTGTTTTACGGCAAGGAATACGGCTTGTTCGTCGAGAGCGGCGAGGGGGAATATACGCGCGTGCGTATGCGCATTCCCTACTTTATCGTAAGTGGAGGGCTGGTCTGACATGCGTACGTTACTCATTGTCGACGATGAGAAGAATATTCGGCTTGGTCTGAAAGCGATTATCGAGCGGGGTTGTCCGGAGCGATACGAGCTGCTGTTTGCTTCCGACGGCGAGGCAGCGCTTGGCATCATCCGGGAGCGGAAGGTGGACATCGTCATTACCGACATTCGGATGCCGGGCATGGACGGGCTGACGATGATCGGCGAGATCGGTACGTGCGAGTCGAGGCCGATCGTGATGATTCTAAGCGGCTACGACGACTTTCAATATGCGAAAGCGGCGATGCAGCACGAGGTCAAAGAGTACCTGCTCAAACCTATCGTGCGCGACGAGCTGTTCGATGCCCTGCAGCGGGCAGAGCGGGATCTCGAGCGCAAGAACGAGCTGTCCGAACGGCTCGGCGCGGTGCAGCAGGTTCGCGAGGAGCTCCTGGCGAGCCAGTTGAACTATATCTTTCTTCATCCGGCCATCGAGGAACGGGAAATCGCGGAACGCTGCGAGAAGGCGGGCTGGGGAAATGTGTTTGCTCCGTCTTACAGGGGCGGCGATGATTCTGCCGGCGGGAATGCGGGCGGGGGCGGCGCCTCCGCATCGGCGGGGGAGTTCTACATAGGGCTGCTGCAGGCGCATGGCGAATTGACGAGCGGCAAAGCGGAGACGCTGATCGCCCGATTGGCTTCGGAGCCTTGCGGATACCGGTTCTGGTTGAAGGATAAGGATGACCGGCTCGTTATCCTGTGCGATCGCGTGGAGCCGCTGCAGCGCCTGCTTACCTTCATGAAAGAGAATCACGTATGGGGACGAATCGGCTTAAGCGAACGGGCGGCATCGGCCGGTCAAGTCAAGCAAGCGTACGCGCAAGCCCGGGAAGCGTTGAAATACGGATTTCTGCAAGCAAGCGCCGAGCCGGCGCTGCTCGTCTACGACGGCAAGAAGGAACGGCTGGCCGATCAGCCTGTACCGCTGGAGGACATTCGCAAGCTGGCGAACATGCTGGGCACGGATCGGGACAAGGAGATGAAGCAGATCTTGTCCGAACTGCTGGATTCGAAGAGGCTGGCCGCCTACGATACCGCGTACATGGAAGAGATCAGCAAGCAGCTGAACGAGCTCGTCTTCGACGGCGTGTTCCATCAGTATGGCGAAGAGTCGGTCGAAATTTTGCGGATTTACAAGAAGGTCGGCTGCCTGTACTGTTTCGAGTCGATTCAGGACTATTATCATGCCGCGGAAGATTTGCTGCTTCGATTGAGCGACTATGTGAGAAGCCTGCGGTCGGTCCATGCCGAGCATAAAGAGATGAAGAAAGCGGTCTGTTACATTCACGAAAACTATCATCGCGACCTCAATATGGCGATCGTATCGAACCATGTATCGCTCAACTACTCGTATTTCAGCCAAACGTTCAAGGAATTCACGGGCGAGAGCTTCGTCGTCTATCTGAAGCGCGTCCGAATCCAGAAGGCTAAGGCGCTGCTGGTGGAAAGCGATACCCGAATCTACGAGATCGGCGAGCTGGTCGGCTTCGAGAACACCAAACAATTCAATCGCGTTTTCCGCGAGCTGGAGGGAATCTCCGCCATGGAGTATCGGGAAAAGTTTACGGCGGTTGGGCGGTAGCCGGCTTCAGCTCGTGCGAGGAGAAAACAAGTGTCATTGCAGCCCGGTACCGGAAGCGGTACCGGGTTTGTTTGTTGGATGCCGGCCGCGTGCCTCCATCCGTCTTGCGACGGAGCCGAAGTTCCATCTCACGCCGCTGTCCGCGCTTGCGATTAAGGCGCATAATGAAGACACAGAACAAACGTGGAGGAATGACGGATGCGAGTTACGAATCGGCCAGATCTGGAGATTGCGGGAATCGGCAATGCTGCCGGCGGGGAGTATTACAAGGTCAAAATGGAAGGCGTCTGCAAAATAGACGGCCCGATCGATTGCTTCGAGTTCGAAGCGAGCGGCATGACGACGGTAGGCAGCCTCCGGGCGGAACAACGGTTGAAGGTGAACGGCAAGTTGACCAGCCATGGCGCGCTTCAGGCGGGAAATGCGGAGCTGGAAGGACAAATCACGGTTAATGGCCCCCTGCGGGCGGATCACATGAGCATGAACGGATTCGTGAGGGTCAAGGGCCACTGCGAGTTGAAGCAGAGCAAGGCGAGAGGCGCGCTGATCGTCGACGGCTGGCTCACGGGCGAACAGATCGAAATGAAGCTGGAAGGCCCGCTTCAGGCCGAGGGCATCAAGGCGCAGCGCCTCGTCGTTCAGCATTCCGGCAAGGGCAATCTCAGAAAACTGATCGAATCGCTGCTGCCGCATAATTGGCAGGCGCAGGCGCAAGCCCGCACCATCGAAGCCGACATCGTCGAGCTCGAAGAGACGGTTGCTCAAGTCGTGCGCGGACGAACGGTCATTATCGGCCGCGGCTGCGACATCGACAGGGTGGAATACGTGTCGGAATTGATCGTGCATCCGCAGGCGCAGGTGCGCTCGCGGCAGCAAATCGAAGGATAACGCGGGGAGGAAACGAGCATGCATGCGACGGTGAAACGGAACATCAGCATTACCGGGAACGGTTCCTCGAACGGCGGCAGCTTCCATAACGTTCGCGTCGTGGGAGAGGCGCATATCTTCGGCCCGCTCGAGAGCGACTCTTTCCGCAGCATGGGCAACTTCGACGTATCGGGTTCGCTCAAGGCGGTCCATTACCGTCAAGTCGGGGAAGCCGCCGTCCGCGGAGATTTAATGGGCAGCGAAATCAGCATCTTGGGGCAGCTCCATATAACGGGCAGCATCCGGGGGCGCAGCGTCAAGCTTCGGGGACAGCTCGACGTTCAAGGCGGCGAATGCGAGGCGCTGCGCTTCGATGCCAGAGGCGGCTTTCATATTCACGGTCTGCTTCATGCGGGCGAAGTCGATATTCGCACGTGGGGACCTTGCAGGGCGAAGGAAATTTCCGGCGGCCGCATCGTCGTCCGCCAGAGCAAATGGGGCGGGCTGAAGCAGCTGTTTTCCGGGCAAGGGGCGATGTCGCTGTCGGCCGAGCTAATCGAGGGCGATTATGTCTACTTGGAGAACACGACGGCGGATATCGTGCGCGGCGCCAACGTGACCATCGGACCGGGCTGCAGAATCGGTCTTGTCGAATATACGAAGCAGCTGAGAAGAATCGGGAATGCGCATATTTATGAAGAAGCAAGGCGCTAATCGGGAAGAAGCAAGGCGATAATTGGGGGTTATTGTAATTTTGTGTAGACAGCCCCATTATTGTTTGCTATCATGAGGTCAACATTATACGAGCAGATCATTAGCAACCGCTATGCGAAGAACGCAAGCTTGGGCACATGCCCGGCTTGCGTTCTTTTTTTATACCCTGTTAATGAGCGCTGCGGAAGGATGGGATCATGAATCGAAGACGAAATGCGCTGCTGTCCGTAACGGCCGCGCTGCTGTCGGGCATGCTTGTATACGGTGTCTACGTGCTGCAGCTGCGACAAGTGAAATTTCAAGAGACGGTGGAGGTCGTCGTTCCGGTCCGGTTCGTCGCCGCGGGAGAACGGCTGACCCCCGACCTTCTGGGGCTGAAGCAGATCGCCAAGGCCTCGTATTCGGACGATATGCTGCTTGGCAAGGACGGGCTGGGAGGCATGGAGGTCGTCGTCCCGCTTGGCGCGGACGAACCGCTGCTGCGGTGGAAGGTCGATAAGTTCCGGCTGCTGCCGAACAAGAGCCAGTCGACCTTCGGCATCCCGCGCGATTACGTGCTTTCCGTGTCGAACGGCATTCGGGCGGGCGATAAGGTGATCGTCTATGCTTCTGGGGATACGACGGTCTCGGAGCGCTTATTCGCGGAAGCGGTCACGGTCGCTTCCGTGAAGACCGCGGGCAATATGGAAATCGACGACGCCGATAATTCCAGCCTGATGTCGATGGCGAGCGGCGACAAGGAGGCCATGTACGCTTCCAGACGCGATGCGATCGGCATGATCGACTACATCAACCTTAACTTGACGGAAGCGCAGTGGCTGCAGCTGGATTCCCTATGCAGGAACGGCAAAAGCAAAATCGTGATTGCCTACTCCGCGGAATCGCTTGACGTAGGCGAGCCGGCGGAGGGGGAAGCGCCATGATCCGAATCGGCGCGGGAGCCGGTAACGCGGCGCCGCTGATCGCGTTCGTGGGAACGACGCCGAACATCGGCACGTCATCGGCGGCATTCGCCGCGGCATGCCGGATTGCGGAAGAAAGCGGCGGAACCATCGGTTTTCTCTGCCTCAACCTGAAGAGCGCGAAGATGCATCGTTATCTCGGCGTCGACGATCCTGCCGGGACGCTGGATGAGTTAAGGCCGGAGCTGGCGACCCGTACGCTCCATCCCGAGAAGCTGCTTCGCGCCATGCACCGCTGCAGCAGGCTGACCGGCGTGCATGTCTTGTTCGGCAATTTGCTGCGCGACCAAGCGGAATATTATGCGATGGAAGAAATGGAGCATCTGCTTGACGCTGCGGCGCAAGCTTTCGATGTCGTCATCGCCGATGTCGGTGCCTACTGGGACAATGCAGCTACGTTGTGCGCGCTGCGCCGGGCGGCAACGCGAATTCTCGTCACGACGGGCGCCTTGTCCCATTTTCAGGAAGACGGTCAGCGGTGGGCGAAGCAATTGGCGCCGCTCTACGGTATCCCGGCGGCGTCTTTTCAAGGTCTGGTCATTCATTCGCCATGGGGAAAGGGAGGATTTCATGTGAAGGACATTTGCAAAGAGCTTGGCGTGCCGCTGCTGGGCGAACACGCGCTGAGCGAGCAGATGCTCGCTTCGCTCGACAGCGGTACGCTGGAAGAATGGCTAGCCGACAACGAACGGGGCAGAAGAGCGATGCTGGAGCCTGCGAAGACCATCGCGGCGGCGCATGGACTCCGAAGGCAGCGGAAACTGGCGATGCAGCCGTGGTACAAGAAGCTGCTGGTTCATCGCGGCGAGGTGAGCTCATGACGAGGCAGCGGGAACGTTTCTCGCCTGCGGCTTATTCATCCAAGCTGCAGGAGGAGGGAAACGAGGATGCGGGCGCTGTCGTTGCGGGCGCTGACCCGCTGCAGGATTTTCGCCGGCTGGCCGAGGATATGCGCTCGTATTTGGCGCAGCCTCGAGGCGAGACGGAAGAGGAACGGCGGGAATACAACGAGTGCCTGAATCGCGCGGTGCTGGGGTATGCCGATGACCGCGAGCGGATTCTCGCCGTCATTGCGGACCGGCTGCTGCGCCAGCGGGTTCATGAACTGCCTGGCGGCCGCCGCCACCCGTATGCGACGCTGGCGGAGGCGTTGTTTGCGGAGGTAACAGCAATTATAGAATGCATATCAAAAGGAATTGATTTCCCATCTACATTAATCGGTCCAAGCCAGGCGTCAATTGGTTATGTAATCTATATTTCCTTTTTGTTGGCCCGTGAATAGGAGAGAGTTACAGTACTTCATGAATAATGAATGAAATTTGTGAAGGCAGGCATTGCTTTTGTTAGGATAATTTACCCAATACAAAGCATTGAAAGTGTTATAATAGTAATTGTGTCATCGAGAAAGCGCTCTATAAATTGGTTTTTTTGGACCTTGAATTCATATTTTTGTGGTTGACTAAACACTTAGATTCGTAATAAGTCTAATACGGAAAGTACATTGAAAAGGGAGAAGTTAAATGTCGGAGAGAGATGCTTGGAAATGGATATTTGGAGAAATGCCTGACAAAACGATAGTTCATCTAGTAAATGAAATAAATAAACATTTAACTTCTCGATCTCGAATTGTTATTAAAGGAATAAGTGACCTAAATAATCTTAAGTTTGAGCAATTAAGGCTATTTAGGAGTCGCATTGAAGCAGAATTAATTAAACCAAAAAATATACAGCGCTCAAGAGAATTTTATCGAATCTATTATAAAGTGCCTAAAATCAAAGACATTATTGAGGAAGTTAGTAACCAAAGTATAGAACGAATAGTAGAGGATTTCCAAAATAGTGAGAGTATATTGAAATTGGAAGATGTGGTTATTTTCCTGTTATCACAAACGGATAATGATACGATAAATAAAGGTATAGAACTTTATAACAAAATAAAAGAACAATGCTTAAGTGAAGTGGATATAGAAGATGATACACAAAAAAGTACTTTGGTAGAAATAGAGAGCTCTATAGAAAAAAATGATGAATATGTTACCTTGCAACATGAAATTGTTAAATATAAAAGTCAAATAGAACAACTAGAGATTAAAATCTTATCTTTAGAAAAAGAAAGAATACAATTAATAGAGGATAAGAATGAAGTTATAAAGTCAAACAGAGAGCTAAAGAAACAAATCACTAGTGGGCAAAGTGAAATAAATAATGCTCTAAAACGCACGAAGATCCTCGAACGGGAGATTGAAACTCGTAACGCCTTAATTGCCAAAAAAGATAAACAGCACCAAGAATTAAAGGTGGATTATGAGAGAATTCAGAACTCTGAGGTAGATCTAAATAAGCAGATACAATCATTAAATACCCAAATAGGTGAACTACAGAATCAGCAACCAATTCTAGAGGTTAGTGAGCAGGATAAAGGGACTAGAGAAATAACAATAATTGATCGGAACTTGCCGGACGGATTAGAACGTCGAAAAGATATCAAGTTCAATTTAATAAAGCCGAGTGAACTAGAACAAATGATTCAAGGTAATGCATTAGAAAGTGTAGACGAAATATGGTACATAAAGTTTCGATTACCGGTTCCTAAGCAACAATTACTTAATGAGATATTTGGATCAAAGGTAAATGGTTTTAGTACGTATAATGAACTAAAAGATTATTGTAATATTCACTACTAGTTACTAGTATTAGGGGGAGATTCAATTGTTGCAACGTAAAAAATGGGATGTTGATTTTCTTGGTGTGCATCCATCAAATGAGGAAATTTTCGAGCTTATTGGAAGACATAAATCTGCCTTTGTTAATAAACAGAATACATTACAATTTTACATAAAGCTTATTAATGAACCACCGGATAGCTTCCCGCGTAATCAGATTCTTTTTACGTGCTATCCCTCAGACATTGAAAAATATGGTTTTCAAGAGGATTATAGTCAAAATGAATACACTCGTGTGAATGAATTATCGGAATTCTTGGTAGATAGTCTTGTGTTATTTAAGCCAACTAAAAAAGTTCTAACTAATCGCGAGGAACATTTTTATGCAACGAACATCAGGTTAATACCTAAGTTAGAAAGTTATAAACCGACTCAGACATTCAAATCGATTCCAATATTCTCTACTAATCAACAAGATATGACACGAGAGGAGTTTGTTGAATCTCTGATCCAAGGGAAGTATGTGGGCACTGCTGAAGGAATCTCAATTGAGCCTTATGATACCCCCACTATTGTTCTTTGGAGAGAAGGGAATGTTTTTACGGCCTTTGGCCTGTTCGATAAGCACGAATATGCTCATGGTGGATTTTCATTCGTGGCAAATGATGGCGTCAAAGAGATTTCTTTTAATCCATGGATTAATAAAACTTATCGTGAAGGTAATGATGACGATGCATTATTGTTTTTGGATCAGGATTCGTATAATGAAATTGAAGGCAAGCTGAAAAGTGTTGATCCAGATGTGCATATTTTAAGGGAAGCATTCCAACCTTCTTCATATAACGATGAAGTCAGTAAGAACGAAAACGAAGATTCAAATGAAACTTCACAACTCGATGAGGATGGATATGTTAAAGAAGAGGAGTTTATGGATCATTTCATAAATGTTACTCGTGATAATGGGCTTCAATATAAAGAGGCAGATCTTTATAATTTTCACACTGCAATGAAATCAAATGCACTAACTATTCTTGCTGGAATGAGCGGTACAGGTAAATCAAAGTTAGTCCAGGCGTACGGAAAAGCCCTAGGGCTGGATGCCAATCAACTGCTTTTCATTCCGGTACGTCCTTCATGGACCGATGACTCTGATCTACTTGGATATGTAGATACTAAAAATATGCTTTATAGGCCAAGTGATACATCTATAGTGGATACCTTATTCATTGCTCAGCAGGATCGAACTAAAATGTTTATTGTTTGCTTTGACGAGATGAACCTTTCTCGTGTTGAACATTACTTCTCTCAATTTCTATCGGTCCTCGAGATGGATTCCAATAGAAGAACACTTAGACTATATAGCGACCGGATTGCTCAACAAATCTATAATTCAGGTCAGTATGGGCCAGAAGTCAACATTGGACCTAATGTTGTTTTTGTTGGTACTGTTAATTTAGATGAATCGACCTATCATTTCTCAGATAAAGTGTTAGATAGAGCAAATGTGATATCGCTAGAGGTTAGTGAATATAGTAAGTTGAAAAACAAAAATTCCAGAGAAGCAAAAGAAAAAACACGTAGACCATATACTTACGAGCAATATTCTAAGTTTAAAAAACAAGAAAGCACCCTTTCTTTAAGCGATGATGAATTAGAACTATTATGGGCAATTCATGAGACAATGCAGAAAGAAAGTAGAAATCTTGGAATTGGTCCCAGAGTTATAAAACAAATTGATCAATACCTTAAGAATTTACCTAATAATTCTTATCTAGGTCGTGAGGAAGCGTTTGATATTCAAGTCGTTCAACGAATTCTGACAAAATTACGTGGGCCAGAGGGGTTATTGAAGGGCTTAGTCGGAAAAATCAATGAGGATAAAGTTGATGGAAAAATCTACGAGGTTATAGAAAAGTACAGTCGTGTATCGAAATTCACTAAAACGATAGATGTTTTGTATCAAAAGGCGAAAGAGTTGAAGGTCAATGGCTTCACTTTATAGAAAGATGGTAGAAGCTGTTAAAGTTGAATCCATTGAGCTCTCTGTTATAAAGGATAATGATAAGAAAGAATCAGTGCATGACTTTTACACATCTGAAGCCGTAATTGAATATAATCCTTCATTTGAACTAGTAGAAAATAAATACGTTAGCATTCTATTTAATACTAGAGATAAAAATGCTCGACTCTATATGTATGGATTAGAATCACTGGAGGATGACAGACTTGAATATGATGAAAGTGGAGATGTCTATCTTAAACCGTCAAATACACCTCTCGCATTATACTTTAAGGATTATTATCCACTAATACCAGGAACATATCTGGCTACATTGGTAGCTGACGGTGAAAGATATTATATCCCTTTTATAGTACATGCAAAACAATTAACTAATAACGAATTGGAGCTAATGAAAAAGGAACTTGAAGCTACAGTTCGGGGACTAGCCATTGATTTTGTTAAAAAGGTATATAATGCTTCAGATAGTGCAACAAAGGCGATTCCTCCTCAACTGTTGAGACACTTTATGATAATAAAAAAGCATTATCCATCAGTAATGGCGGCATTGACAGACATTTTTAATAAAGCGAATTTTAAAACGAGAAAACAGTATCGTTGGACAAATGAGAATCGATCTAATAAAGTTGACCAAGTGACCATGCGTGCACTTCAAACTAAGTCTGGTTATGATGGCCATTTGCTAACTCCATATAGTGCGATTGATTATGATTTACCTGAGAATAGATGGGTCAAATTTATTGTTCGCAATGTATTATCTTTATTGGATCAATTTGATGAATCACTTAGATCTTATAAGGTAAAGTTGAGCCAAGAGATAGTTGACCTTAGGATATATGCTTCTTTTCAAGAAAGTACTCGAAGAGAGTTATCAGAGAAAGAGCGAGTAATAGTATTATTAGAAAACTACGCTCAGCTAGTGCACCGTATGAAAATAGGTTTTCAAATGATTAACCATGCTCCGTGGTTTGATGAAATTACCTATAAACCATTTACTCATATACCACACAATCTTTTATTGGATTCTCGTTATAGGGCATTGTACCAATTACATAGAGATATAAAAGAAGAAGAAGTAGAAATATCCTTAGATCCTTCTTTTACATATCAATGGAAGAGAACTGATAAGTTATATGAAATGTGGGGATACCTACACTTGTTAAAATTACTTTGTCAAATTGGTTTTGAACCTAAGTCGGGGTGGATGTATGACAATTTAAAGGGCGATGAACTATTTTTAATTCCTCACATGGCTAGTGGTGAACGAATAATCTTGACAAAAAATGACCTGAGTATTCAGTTTGTATACGATGGAGTCATACCATTAGCTGGTAGTGCTACAAATTTAGAGGGAACTCCGCTTTATATGGGTAAAAATAATAGACCTGATGGAAGACTTGATTTTTATCAGCAAAACGTATATGTCGGGAGCTTAATAGTGGACTTTAAGTATCGTCCTGTTAGCAATTTTTGGGTTAATTCAAAACACAACTCAATCACAAGACAAAAAGAGATGGAACAGTTAATCGCATATAAGCGGGATAGTAACTCTAGATTTCTATATGGTGAGGGGCAGAGGGCCAAGAATTTTAGAGAAACTTTTAGTCCAAGGCCAGTACGTGAGGTATGGGCAATTTATGCTGAACCTAGAATGGAATATAGAAATCAATCATTTATTCATGATGATTCAATTAGAATTATCCCAATGAACCCTGGTCAAAACTTTGACGAGATAATTGCAAATTTACAATTAATAATTAGTTTTATGGAGAATGTTAAGGAAAGTATTTAATTTAGTGTGTAAGAATGAAGTCCGCGTCAAAACGTGGGCTTTTCCGCTTACTCTATTGACCGAGTAATCAACTCAGCCTTTATTTACTTCTTTAGATAATAGAGCCTAGACACTTATATATAAACAACTAACAGGCGTTCCTGTAATAGGAGGGTTAACCCCTCAATGCAGGAATGTCTTTTTTGTTTAATAGTTGCTTCTGAACTGTGGGAAATACTGTATACTAGGTCTTGCGGACGATAAGGGAAAGAGTGGTATGTTTCCGCATGCACCTATGTTTTATCCAGTCTTGGTGAGCCGTTTATGTGTGAGCTTGAAGGTACCGACAAGATTTGGAGCTTGGGATATGAGAAAAAGATGAAGAGGATTTACTAACCAAGTTGTGAAACAGTTTATTCGATTATAAATTTCAGTAGGACGAGGCGTAAAGTGCCGTACACACTCGAACCACCAACCCACAAAGGTGGTTGGTCGCTTTCTGTGACCTTTAGATGAGATAAGGATAATCCTTGAGGGGTTAGATTGGGGGAACAAGATGGTTATTAAGGAACTTCGGACAGCAGCTCAGAAGCACCGATTGGTTGTTTTGACATTGGAAGACGATAGTAAGGCAAAAGGTATTGTAGAAGAAGTGACTGAAAATGGACGAGTAAAGATTCGGTATGAAGCCGATGTGGATTGGATTCCAATCAAAGATGTTGTTAAGGTCTCTGTGTTAATTCCGTTCGGTGGAGGGTAAATGTGACAAAACCAGAATGGCTTCAAAGATGTATGCGATGTTCGTAAGAGAAACTTTTTGGAGGGTCGCAATGTGGAATCAAGAATAGGAATCATTGAAAGGGCTTTAAATAACGTAGGTGGTGGATATCACCAAGTTATTACTACTTATTCTTCTAATGTTATTAGAGAAAGAGTGTTTTGTTATGAATTGTATCATCAGATAAGACTGATTATGGGGGACGGCCCTGAGTTGTCGTTGTGTGGAGAAATTGATAAGAGTGGGCATCGTGACTTCAGGAGAGCAGATCAGAAAAACCCGGATTTTATTTTACATAATGCTGGCTCGCATTCTAATAACGAATTAGTAATTGAAGTAAAAGGCGTACTAGATAAGAAGCAAACGAAAAAAGATTTCCAAACAATTAATACATTTATACGAGATTATAATTACAGAAACGGAATTTTCATTTTGTTTAATCATTCGTTACATGAATTTATTGAAAAATTTATGAAATGGTTTAGTGAAGATATTTCAAAGTTCAACTATACCTCAAATAACATTTATATAATGTGTAAGAAGGATGGATGTACCAAAACTGAAATAATTTTATTGAGGGACCTCATAACTAACTTCGCATAACACATCCCTTGGTCCGGCTGAAATTCATTAAGCTTAATCATATGCGAATTTAGCTGATGATAAGAAAGGAAAAAAAATGACACATGACTTTTACTGTGACGAATCAGGTAATAGTGGGGGAAACTATCTTGATGCTCAACAACCTTTCTATGTATTAGCAGGATGGCTGATTGAGAAAGAAAAGAGATTTAAAATTGATAATTTAATAAATAAATATATAAGAGCCCACTTCCCAGAAAAAAACGAGCTTAAGGGAAGTGAAATACTAAAAAGTGTAAATGGTCAAAAAATTATTAATAATTTATTCACAGAAGCAGGGCAATTAGGCTGTGTGCCGTTTTTTGTAATTGCAGAAAAAAAGTACTGTATTGCTGCAAAAATTGTAGAGGCATTTCTCGATTATGCACATAATGAAAATATTATGCCCGAATTATCTTGGATGAATGGTGTGAAGAAGTCTATTGCAGAAATCATCTATCATGATTGTCCTCAATCATTACTGAATTTTGCAAATGCGCATAATAATCCGTGTATTGAATCAATTAAAATCGCGCATGATTCACTCATCAGCGAATTGAACAATAATTCTCATTTTGAGTTAGCGAATGCAATTAGTGGTTCATCAAAATTTTTAGAAGACATTCTTTGGGAAGAAACGCACACCATGACAGCGATGCCTCATAAGGCAATGCATAGTTTAAATCTCCCTATATTCATTTCGTTTATTCAGATTTTAGAGAAGTTTTCACGGAAGGTAAATATCAATAAATTAAGATTCTATCATGATCAAACTAAGCAATTTGAAGAAGCATATCCTGAAGCATTTAATTGGTACAGGAATGGAGAAGCTACATTCGTTTTAGAGACTGGAACTGAAATAGTTTTTGGATTTACAAAGATCAAAATATTAAAAATGGTAGACTCCATTGAAACCCCTATGATTCAACTTGCTGATTTATTAGCAAGTTTTATTAATTTATTTGTTACAAGAGTTTATCTAGAGAAAAATATATCACCAGAGACATTAAAGTTTGGAAAAATAGTAGTTGGAGGATTATTGGGAAGTATAAATGAACATAAATTGATTTTTAATGATACAGTAATGTCAGAAGATTTCTTATCTAAAATTTTAAATTCCGTAGGTTTAAATGTGAGCACACCAAGACCACTTAAAGAAACTGGCATTAACAAATTCTTGAAATTGTGAGAGCATTTCTAGAAGTGCCTACAGTAGATAACAACATACTATCGGGCTATTCGGTCCTCGGTCGGGCTGAGGTATTTGAGATTCTAACGTGATACGTTAGTTGAATACGGGACGCTATTCAGTAAAAATCAAAATCAAGATTTAACAGATTTAAATAATAAAAGGGCAAAATTTGGGGTATTCCCTTCTAATTGCCCTTTTTGTTTGTTAGTCCACGTAAGATTGTGGGAACGCCTTATGATTAGCGAGATTTTGCAATTTGTAACTTGCCTCTCCAAGTTTATCATTCCTACGCAAGAAATGAACGGCAAATATATCGCCGGTAGCTTGCATAACTTGCCCATTAAATGGAGCATAGAATTGTTCCCAGTATTCGTCACGAGCGTTTTTTAACTCATCGAGAGTCTTCTCAAGATCGGCATATTGCTTGATTAGCTTCTCAGTTAATTCTCGTTCCTGCTTGCGATATGGTGCGAACGTGCTTGCAAGATCCTCGCGGTCAGCGTCCGTCAGTTCTAATTTAGAATCGCCATTGCTAAATGCCTGACGTTGGATGTTTATTAATCGCTCGACTTGTGCCTTTTTGGAGGTCAGCTCGTCTATCTCACGCAACATTTTATTGTCCATTGACTGCGTATACTCAACTTCCTTTGCTCGGATTTGCTCATGAATTTCACGAAGTCTAGAGATGAATTCAGATACTGCTGCCGTTGCATCGGACTTTTTATCGTTGAATAGTCGAATCTTGTTGATCGTTTTGGATTCGAGTTCAGCGAATGTCTTCTTCTTCATGTTCAAAATAGCCATTATTACACACTCCTATGTTTTGGGTTTGCTCCGTAATCGCACAGGAGCGTGGTTCATCTCTGTGAATAGTTTAATTAGAAATTCTTCGCTTTAGCCTCCCTAATCCAAGCTTCCAGTTCAACTACTGAACATGCTTGCTTTCTACGCTTTTCATGATGCTCGTAATAGCCGGTATTTCTACGAGCTACTTTCAATGCTTCGTCCATATCGTTCCTATTGTGAACATTTGTCATAATTCTTGTTTCCTTCATTGTTAACACCTCCTTTCCCCTCTATGTTCCTCATTTTTTCCAATTCAGCTTCGAGCTGCCTGAGTTGTCCCAATCCTATGACCGCATCGGTACGAATCTGTTTTGCTCGACGGTGAAGTTCCTTGATGCAATGTTCATCAATGTGGGCTTTTTCTTTGGTCATGTACATGCTCCTTTATTCGCGGATTCTTTTCTTTGTAGATTTTTTTGTCGATCTGTTATAAGAGTGCATGAATCGATCAAAGGCTGACATGTAAATACGTTGTCCATATCGATTGGTATAGTTAGCCTTTGGAATAAGGCCATTCTTATTGAACCTACTAGAAACACCTGACAATTTATCAGCCCCAATAAGTAAATTTAAAATGGGTCAGCTCCCATTTAAGAGAACAGACGAGAGAAGTGTGAAAATTCGATACTCCTTTGAGAGGGCAACACAATGCTAGTTGAGGAGATCATGAAAGGCTAACGCAATGCTACTCACTGAATGGAAGAAATAACGCATATGTAAGCGAGACGAATACCATACATATTGTTAAGGCTGTTACGAACAGCGTTGTGCAGAAAATTTGGGTGAGAAATATAAAAAAGATTTCAACGATTGCCTTGATCCGGCGTATAAAGACCCTATCTGTTCTAGGACACGAGCACTTTTTGTAGTAAAACAAAGGGGCACAAAGTGGCGCAGAGAGAATAACAGAACGTAAAATATATTGAAAATACTTGTTCTCATCCCTGTCCAAGATGGCCAGGGCTTTTTTTCATGCCCATTTATGAAAATTCAAATTGAGATATGACATATGGATGTTGAGTAGTTTTGTAAATTTTCACCCCAACAAAGTGTGAGTTTCGGACAAATGTGTGCTTAACAGTGTTGAAGGCATAGAGCGGTTTTGTGATTTTTTATCCAACAAAGTGTGAGTTTCGGACAAATGCGTCCTTAACAGTGTGAAGGCATAGAGCAGTTTTGCGAATTTTTTCAAACAAAGTGTGAATTTCGGACAAATGTGTGCTTAAGCACTGTGAAAGGACATTTCAGATTGAAAGGGGTTAGTGGATGATGCAACAGATTCTAAAGCATGAAGTGAAATTCGTTCGTTACCAACGGAAGGCAGACACAAGCAATGGCAGGATGGAAAACGTAATACTCAGTTTGGCTTATATGGAAAATGCGTATAGAAATCGCTTTCCAAAAGGTGAAAAGAGTTTTAGTCAATGGCTCACGACTTGGTCAAATGCTAAATGGTCAGTTAAGCAATGGTATATCGCGGAACTATTGCGCTCACTTTCGGGATGGAAGAAGGTCGATGGTCACAACAAGTGCAAGGATGCTTATTACGCAGACAAGCTTTTAAAAGGTTTGATTACGCCATTTACCGAGGAAGATTTGAAGAAGAGATCGTATTCTCCAAAGCTGGCAGATAGCAAATCCGATGAATCTGGGGCTCCGCGGATGATATTGCAAGGGAATGACCTGGTCAACTCGTACGAAAGCTGGTTCGACAATATAACCAAACAAAGAGATGTCAGCCGACAGCGAGGCGTCAATGAACAGATTGTTGTCGACCCGTTGGACACATACCTGATCAAGGAGGCCATAGCCGAGGAACGCGAGAGTAAAATCAACCTGTTCATGGCGAATAACTTTAAACCGCATGAGATCGATATTGCTCTGGAATATCTCCATCGAAGTAAAGGAGTTCGGCGTGGTCTGCAAAAGGAAATGTTAGAAGATTTATCGATCAGTCGAGGACAACTTCAGTATCTAATCAAAAAAGTTAACAAATTGCTGAAGGAGAGTAATTCCGATGAATCATTTGATTTTTATGCAATTCGGCTACTGCAAGAGGCTATATAAGCTAGGAAGGTAAGTCACTTTTTATTTAGTCAAAACGACTACACAATTGTAAATAAAGGGGCAATTAACAATGAGCAAAGTCAAAGGTTTCCACTTCAAGGTAGATAAAGAAGAACACAGGATCGTCCAGTCGTTCTTCAAAAAGAATCAACATTTGAACATGTCTGGTACGTTCCGTGACCTGATCCTGATCCACATCAGCCAACAAAATTTGAAACAGCATGGTTAGTGAAATGAGTGTTGCAAGCAAGACAAAGACAAAACCATGCTGCAATCAATTGAAGTAGCTGTCAAAGAAGGTTTCCTATTTTCAGAAATAAAACAGGGGAGAGTTGAGAGATGTACGTGAAATTCGAAGCGGGTAAGAAGTGGGCTAATTCCAAAAAATCTCTAGAAAAATCAGAATCGATTACCACTTTCGATGACTGCGGATATGTATTAGAACCGAACGAAGTTGTGATTGACATTGATATCGATGATAGGAAGAACGTGGGACACACCAAGAACAGCATCCTGCAAATGCTTGCAATCGAAGGCATCGAAACACAAACGGTTGAAACCACTCGCGGTTATCATCTTTACTTCAATTATGATGGTCTAAACCAGGATGAAAAGTTCGCTCCAGAAAGTAGGGTCACAATCGGGTCATTAGTCTTCGATGTGGAGTTCAAAACGGTAAAATCTAATCCGTGGGTAACGATCAAACTGAACGGTGAGGAGCGGAAGATTACAAACGAGGGCAAACGTATGATGCTCCCTGATTGCTTTTTGACCTCCACTACGATCAAGAAAATACAGCCACCGAGCGAAATCATTCCATTCGATGGGACATTCGATTTTGATCTATTCCAAAAATGTGTCAAGCAACTGAAGGATACCGGATACCTCGATGCTGGTGGTAATTATCACAATTGGTTTACCTTTATTGCTGCTGTTGTAACGATGGTCAAGGAAGGTAGGCTCACTGACAATCAAGGTCGAGCAATCTGCACCATGATTGATTGCGGTGATGAATCCAGTCATGACAAATATACTCGTCTGATGTATGACAAGCAGACAACCAGCTATGGTCACGTTGTTAATGTCATGAAGAGCAACGGCATCACTGAGATCACTAAGGTCAGCGTTGATAAAAAATTTCTTCGTCAATGTCAGTGGTGGGAAATGACCAAACACGGTGAGAAGTTCCTTCACTATACGATGGGCGATTACATCAACGATAAGTTTCAACTCATTCGCTATGGTGACGAGAACGGCATCCTCTATTATTACGATGCTGTCGAGGGGTATTACAAAATGGACTCTAAGGGTAGTCTGTTGGACTCTACGATTCGCCAATTAGACAAGCGATTGACAATCCATCAGGTGCGGGAAGTACAAGCGTATATCAAGGCATCAGTTCCAATCGTTACGGAGTGGGATCGCCACCATATCCCGGCCAAGAACGGATTGTGGAACGTGGATCAGAAGTGCCTTGTCCCATTCAGTCCCGACATCTACCTTGATTTCAAGATCGATGTCAATTACAACAAGAATGCTTACTCGTCCTTTATTGATCAGACGTTGAACAAGATTTCAAACTTCCATGCTCCGACAAGGACAAACCTTGAGGAGATATTAGGAGCTGCTGTTTCACCGGAATTATTAGCACGATATGCGTGGTTCTTGTTTGGACGTACAGCCCACAATGGGAAATCATTCTTCCTCCATTTAATCTCCCAACTGATTAATCCGAGATTCATCGGGGGCCTATCTCCGCATGATGTAGCAAAGAGCCAATTCAAGATTGCCGAGTTGTATGGCAAGAAGGTCAACCTGATTGACGAGATTGGGACATCTCCGATCCCCGACTTTGACAAGATAAAGAGCCTAATCACAGGTGGCTTCCAACCGATTGAGTTCAAAGGCAAGGATACGTTCACAGCTAAGATAGAGGTGGTTCAAGTGTGGGCAAGTAACTTCTTCCCTAACATTCGCGAGGAGGGCAACCAGGTCAATCGTAGACTTGAGATCATCCCATTCGATTTTAACTTTAATAACGATCCTGACAAGCTACCTGATACCGTGGCAGAGAATATGGCTAAGACAGTGGATTCCAATGAATATCTTCTTAAGCTTGCAATTGAGGGAATGTACCGCCTAATCGAAAACAAAGGTGACCCATCCCCGAATGAGAAGCGGATTGAACAGAAGGAAGAGTTCGTGTTGAACAATGACAAACTTGGTGACTGGTTAGCTGACACTGGATACGACAAGACACTTGCTGTCAAAGAGGATGGTTGCTTTGATGTCATCGATTACGAGTCCTGTTCTGATATTTATCAACGATATATTGAGTGGGGCACAAATCGTGGGGAAGACCGCCGTTACATGTATTCTAAGCAGCGACTTGAAAACGAGTTAATGAAGCGGTTTAACCTCAAAAAAGACCGTAAACGTCTACTTGATATAAAGTCTGGTAAAGAGGATGGCAACGCTGTTAAGAGATATATTCGCAATACTGGGTAAATCCCGTGTCAGTTTTTGACACAAGAATCCTGGTTTGACACAAGCCTGACACAGAAAAAGTCCAGTAACGGCACGGGGTTTACCCCCTTCTGTGTCAATGTGTCAATCATTTTAAAGAAAAGAGCACAGTAGGTAAATTCCTTTTTTACCCATGTAGCCAGCGACTTCAATAATCTCTGACACATTGACACAAGGACGAAAAAAACCAGTAATGGCGCGGGTTACGGCGTTTTGGACGGACACAAGAACTGACACAGGAATTTTCTATTCTGACACAATACAAAACTCAAAGGAGATATGAACAATGAATAACAATAATCCATTCCAAGCTCAACTAGAAATCCGGGCAATGCTACCCAACGATTACGAGCAGATCGCTGACCTGTCTCAAGAACAGATTGGTGCTGTAAGAGAGTGGTGTACGCAGCTGACCCTAATTAAGAGCATTAATACTCGCACCTCTTCGTATCGTTTGAAACATCTATGCGAACGTGACATTGGGTTTTATGTCCCGAACGGAATCATCAAGAAAATCATGGGGGAATTGGGCTTCAAGATGGTTGATCGATATTCTAATGGAATCAACGAGTTTTACAACGTATCACAAAAGAGTATCAAGAAACGTCCATCGAGAGTGCAATCCTGATGCGATAACTGGGTTTCCACTATTGGACCAGAGCGAAAATGTGTGATTAAGGGAAATTTTTTTGTCTTGCTATCAACGTGGGGTGGCGGGTTGAAGGCTGGAAATCGATGTAAAAAGGGGCGGGGGGTTAGGAATTGCAACAGATAATTTTTTCTCGATCTTTTGACATGCTGTTGTGAATTTGAGCCTTTGTCCTCCTTAGTTTAAATGCAAGCCCAATATACCTCTGAGAGGATGGAACAATGAACCTTGACGGATTTTCTAATCTGATACAAGAGCAGCACATACAAGCGAACGACGCAATCCTTCAATTATTATGGCAAGATTATAAGGAAGTCGTAAAACTATTCGGGTACCATTCTGCTGAAGCCAAACGTATACTAATAAAAATCAATTCCCTGAAACCAAAGAAAACAGCCTAATCCAAATCGGAATAGGCTTCTTCCGCAAAATCACTTTGGAGCAATCATTAATTCGATAGAATCATCTTCATTTCTTTGGTAGTACACTAATGCAATGATTAGTTTCAGAAGTCGATTTATCTCTGTTAAATTTGTTAACTTCTTAACCTTCTCCAAGACTGTCAACCTATGTTCCAACATATCAGAGTCAGTAAACAAGTCGCGTTTCTCTATTTCGTCTTTAACCTGTTTCAACGTTTGATCTATGCTAATCAATTCTTTGTCAATTGCAGCTTTATCAGTCAGATATTCCTCCTTAGTAAAGATCCCTTCCGTATAGGCTTCTCGCGCCTTCTTGAGCTTGTTAGTGAGCTTGGAGCGGGATTGCTCTAAGGTCTCCATTTGAACGGTCAAATCGTCTCCTATAGCTGATGAGCTTTTGTCCAACGCCTTCTCCCATAACTCTCTCCAGTGCTTCTCCACAAATTCCAATTGACTGTAAAAAGCCTCTAGAACAACAGACTCTTGAGCTCCTTTTGCTCTACACTTAGGGCACGCCTTGATATACATACGTCCACGATCCAAATTAAAACCGGTCTTAATATTACAAACATTACAATATAGGAGATCTTTTAGGATTGTCCTGACTTCACCACGAGATCGCGCCTTTACATCAATGTCCCCTCGCAAACGCCCTTTCATGGCAGCTTGAACTCGGAAGTGCGTCTCCATTGGGACAATAGCTTCAAAAGCATTAGGTACCTCTATTACGTCAGTGATAATACCACCTTTGGTTCTTGGCTTATTGTACAATTGATAGACTAGGGTACCTGTATATTGTTTGTTTCGGAGAATGTTCTCAATCGATTTATGAGCTTTGCCCATCCTTTTGGCTATCTCTTTGTTTCCGTACCCGTTCTCAGCAAGGTTGTAGATAACCCGAACTATATCGGCATCATCGTTAGGTACAAGCGTCCGCTTCTTTCCAATAATAACTGCATCGTACCCGAACGGCACCTTACCAGCGACGTACTCACCGCGTTTTGCCTTCTCAATAATCCCCTGCCGCATCCTACGCTTAATTGTTCGGTATTCATTCGAGTTGACAGCAGACCCAATGTCGTATAAAAACCGCTGTGAATCAATGTTTAAGTCGATCGTTTCACGTGGTGTGATGATAAGAACATTATGTTCAGCGAGCGTGTCAGCGATTATGTGCGAATAGTGACCGCTACGGGATAAGCGGCTTAACTCGACCGTGACAACGGCTTGAAACAAGCCCTTTTCAACGTCCTGGAGCATCCTTATAAGCTCTGTCCTTTCTTCTAATGCGCTTGCACCAGAAATGACCTCTTCATATTCTATATAAGTGAATCCCCGTTCCTCGCACAACCTTCTTGTTATTTGCCTATGGTTTTGCATTGTCTCATCTGTATCGCCTTCTGATCGGGACTTTCTATTGAATATCGCTACGTGTTTGCTCATTATGTACCACCTCCTAACGATTATACCATGAACATTCTGTATTTGCTATTGATGAGGTCATCGGCATGAACGTGCTGGAGCTTGTGCTTCGGGAGCGGGAAGGGCTGGAGGAGATCCAAGTCGTCGGGACCTCGATCTTCGAGGTTCGGGACGGGGCAGCCCTGCCATCCCCGTTCGCTTTCGCATCGCTGCGCGAGGTGGAGCGGATCCAGCAAAACCTCGTGCTGTACAATAACGATCGCATCAATCCGCGCAAGCGCTGGGCCGAGGTCATGCTTCGGGACGGCACGCGGGTCACGATGACGGGGTTCGGATTTACGGCGAAGCCGACGCTGACCCTGCGGTTCTATACGGTTCGTAGATTCGAGCTGGCGCAGCTGAGCGAGCCGGACTACGGCACGCTCAGCGACAGGATTCGGTTCATGCTGCTCGCCGCGCTGCAAGCCAGATTCAATATCGTCGTTATCGGTCCGACCAACTCGGGCAAGACGAATCTCATCAAGGCGCTGATCGGCGAGCTGCCCGACGAGGAGCGGCTCGTGACGATCGAAGGCAGGCATGAGCTGATGCTGCAGCGGGACTTTCCGGCGAAGAACGTCATTGAATACGAGGTGGACGAAGAGGATCCGCTTCATCGATCGGCGCAGGCGTTCAAGCTCGCGCTCAGGCAGTCGCCGCAGCGCATCGTTCATGCCGAGATCCGGGACGAGGATGCGAACATCTACGTGCGCGCCTGCACCCGAGGGCATGCGGGAAGCATGACGACGCTGCATGCCAGCGCGCTTGAAGACGTTCCGGAAGCGATCGCGGATATGTGCCTGCTGGACGGAAGAGCCATGAGCCCCGAACGTCTGACCAAACGAATTGCCGAATACGTGACCCAGCTCGGTATCGAGATGCGGCTGGTAGCCGGGCGGCGGAGGCTGGTCCGCCTTGGGGAGCTCGGCTGGGAGAACGGGGAGACCGCCGTGAGGGAATGGGCGGTATACGATGAAGGAAGCGGGGAATGGCGGTATCCGCAGCTGCCATCGGCCGGCGCATTGGCCAAGCTGAGGCTGGGAGCTGATTCGGAGAGGAAGGCAGCATGGCCGGATCCTCGCGAGAGCGCCGGACCGACAGCCAATGCCGCCCGTGTCGTTCTTCAGGTTCATGAAGCAGGGACGTGGGCTGCCACATGATGAAGCTGGGGTTGATTCTCGTTGGCGCCGCCTTGTTTTGCACGCTGTTTGTTGCGGTCCGGGCTCTGCTCGGCGCTTGGTTCCAGCGTCAGCAGATCGTCGGCCGATTGAATTACCGGAGGGAGCAGCGATTCGGCGAGCGGCTGGCCAGATACTTGCAGCGCTTCGACAGAGGCTACCGTCATTTGTCCGAGCTGCTGGAGTCGCTGCAGTCCGGCTTGCGCCCAGGCTCGGTCGTGCTGCTTAGCTTGCTTCTGCTGCTTGCGGGCGCCGCTTTCGGCGTCCTGTTTTTCAAGAGCTTGAAGGGGCTGGTTCTCCTGGGCGGCGTGCTGGGTTTGCTGCCCTATCTGCTGCTTCGGACGATGCAGGTTCATCGGCAAATGAAGACGCGCATCGATTTCCTGCCCGCGATCGAGCTCTTCTACCAATGCTGCCTGGTCAGCGGCGGACGGCAGATCCGCACCGCGCTGCAGCGAACGGTAGAGGAGAAACGGATGCTCGGGCCGATGCAGGCCGTATTCGAGCAATTGTACCGGAATGTCTCCGTTCGCGGAGACGATGAAGCCAGCCTGCGAATATTCGCGGCGTCGCTCGGCCATGTATGGGCGGATTATTTTATCAATATCGTACGCGCCGGCCTGGCCGAGGGGCATCCGATCGCAGGGAATTTGAAGGATCTCATCACGGACATGCGCAAGGCGCGCCGGGCTAATCAGCAGGAGCGCAACAAGCTGCTGGAGATCCGGCTGGCGAGCTTCTCGCCAATCTTGTTTCTGCTGCTGTTCATGGGCATTAACTTCCATTACAGTCCCGAGAATGCATATCGGTATTACGTGCTGGATCCCGGGGGGCGGAACATGCTCCTCAACGCCGCCATTATGATTTTCCTGTCCTTCGTGATGGGCCTGTGGCTGTCGCGCAAAAAAATGTGAAAGGAGCATGAGCGCTCCGATGAGCAATGAAATCACTATCGTCCTCATGTGGGCTGCCCTCGTCATTCAATACGCGCTTGGCTTCGTGCTCGTGGTCTCCTTGTTGAAGGCCGCTTCGTTCAAGAAGCCGCGGTTCGCCCATTTGGCATTATTGAAATGGAAGACCCATACGGTGGACGACCGCTGGCTGCGAATGGCGAGAGTGAGCCGCGTCTCGCAGACATTCAAAGAAAGGGAGCGCTTGCTGGCGGGCTGCGGCTATACGGGCGATGCGGCGCTGTACGTACTGCTTCGCCGGGCGATTCTGGCAGGAACGCCGCTGTGGACTATATTGGCTTACGGCATGACGAAGATTTTGATCGCCGTGCTGCCTGCGGTGTCGGCACCATTGGCGCTGGCTGCCGTCTTGCTCCTGCTGCTGTGGGATTTGCCTTGGCTGGAAGCCGTACGCCGGACGCGCGCGGTGCGCATGACCAAAGAAATTCACATCGTCAGCAACCAGCTCCTCTACCTCGCAGGCTCCTCGCTTCATATCCATACGAAGCTGATGCGATGCCTGCCTTACACGCGCACGATGCGCGGGGATCTCCAGACGCTGCTCGGAGAGTGGTACCACGATGCGGAAAGCGCGCTGCGGCGCCTCAAGCTTCGGCTCGGCACGGAAGAAGGGCTGAGCTTCGTCGAGACGATCGATTCGCTGCGCCTGCACGAGAGCGAGCGGTATTATGAGCTGCTGCGCGAGCGGATCCAGGATTATAAGGAGAAGCTGGAGCTGGCGAAGGACAGCCGCAAGGAATCGACGTCGTACCTGCTTTTCGTCCTCGCGGGCATTCCCATCATGTACACGTTTCAGATTTTTATCTATCCGTGGGTCAAGGAAGGCCAGCTGCTGTTCCAATCCCTGAACTAAGAAGGAGGTGAGTAAGCATGCGTAATATTTTGATTACGGTCATGATGCTGGTCGTCGTGGTTCTGCTGTTCAATGCCATCGTCTCCAAGGATACGACCGGTACGAAAGCGCAGATTCAATCGCAGGGAGATTCCGCGAATACGAAGATCGGCGCTCTGCTTACGACGACTACGCCGTAAGGAATACGATGCGAAGAAGGAGGCGACGCCGATGCGTTCTCTGCTCATGACGCTGCTGCTGATCATCGTCGCCGTCATGATCTATAGCGAAGTAACGGGCGGCGAGGACGGCATGAACCGTCAATTGGAACAATCCGGCCATCATATGGGCGACGGCATACGGAGGATGAGCCCTTGAAGAGCTTGCTGGTGTTCGTGCTGCTTGCAGCGATGATGTGCTGGTTCATGTTCTCGCCCATATATAAGCATGTGCTCATCGTAAGGCAGGCGGTGCTTCAGCAGGAAGTCGATTACTTGCTGGAGGTCGGCGCGAGCGGCGATTACGGCTTCGTCGATGCGGCGATGCTTCAGGACGCGAAGGAGCGTTTGGCGGGTTATGGCCTTGATCCGGCACGCATCGCGTTCGAGGTCGTCTCGGACAACGGGGCGGATGCGACGAATCCCTCGCAGCCGCTGCCTCGCGGCGCTCCATTGTCGGTCAGCGCCAGCTATCCCGTCGAAGGGCTGTTCAATATCGACCGTTTGATCGGCGTGGGGCCGCCGCCGGCCGATGCGAGACTTAAGGCTTCGGGAACGAAAATGAGCGAGTATGTGCCATAATCTACTGACGCGTTGCAGCGGGGGATCGAATGAGCGAGCAGAATAGGATACTCGTCTCGCATCGCATCGCATCGGAAAAGGAAAGGGGGCCGTTCATGTACAAGCTGGTGCTCGTGATGCTGATGGCGGTCATCTGGATGCTGCTGCATGCGCTGCAGACGGATGAGGAGATGGCCGTCGCCGCATTGTTCCAAGGCAAGCATGCGGTGAACCGGGCTGCCCATGCCGCCGCCCAGCAGATCGATGCGGCCGCGCTGGCGGACGGGCGGCTTCATATCGACGAGGCGATCGCCCGCGCGGAAGCGGACGCGTACTTGCAGCGCAATTTGCAGCTGGACGAAGCCGGTTTCCCGCTGCCGGATGCGTATCTGCAGGAGCGGGTGGACATCGTCGACTTCCAGGTAATCAACGACGACCGCTTGTTTCCCTACACGTACCGCAACGAGCGATACGATTATGAAGTCACCTTGCATCGGCCGGGGGTCGTGCTTATTGCCCGAATGGTCTATCCGAGAGTGTTCAACGTCATCGATCCGATCGAATGGATGATCAAGGGGGCCGCCGAGCTGACGTAAGTCGTTCGTGCGGCTCGCATATCGGCATATAAACATACGAATAGCAGGTCCTGCGGCATTCCGTCATGCAGCAGGGCCTTTTTGTACGGCTGGAATCCTGTCTCAAAGGTTCCGTACCGGGTTTCGACAGGCAGCGACAAGATTGCGGCGATAAGCGCCAACGCTCGACAAACCGCTGGGACGACTTTGTTTTTTTACCATAGAAACTAGAATATTACCGTATGTAAGTGTTTTCATTCTTTTTCTATAATAAATGGGGACAGACGTTGTGGATGTCAGATAAGGTCGCGAAGGGAGAGGTTTCCGGTATAATCGCCGCAGCATTCGGGGCGAGCGGAAGACGCTGCAAGGAGTCAATTCGCATGGAAGACAAACAGATCGAAACAGGGAGGTAGCAAAATGGGAATGAAGCGCGAATGGCGACGGTTTAATCGTTCCATGGCGTTATTGATGACGTTTTCGATGATCCTATCGAGCTTTGTCGGTTTCGGCTTCTCAAGTAAGGTCCAGGCTGCGGCCGGCGATGCCGATCGCATTACGACGGTGACGTCTCCGGCGTATCGCTCGGACATTAACGACAATACCATTACCATCTCGTTCCACAATACGCTCGGTACAACCGCTAAGGTCTACTCGCAGAAGCAGCCAAGCGATTTGAATCATAACAGCAACGGCACGAAGGATCTCGTCGGCGAGGTTACGCTGGCGGGCGGAGACGGAAGCGTGCAATTCCCGGCTTCCGAATATCCGAAAGGCCCGATTTCCGTGCGCATCCAAGTGTTCCAGGGCAGCACAGAAATCGACAATGCCTACCTGCAGCTCAACAACAAGGTCGGCGTGGCGTGGCGGGCAGGACTAGATAACGCCCCGGTCAATCCGGTCACGAGCGGCATGCCTACCGTCTTCCAGGACGATTTCAAAACGATGCCGACGATCAACAAGACCGGCATCGGCGCGACGTACGCATCGGCCAAGGTCGACGAGGCGCGCGGCGGCATGTTCGGCTGGGCGGCGTTCGAAGATGCCGACGGCCCGAATAATCCGTTCTCGATCAGCGATAACGAGTACATGAAGCTGTCGACGATCTATCATCCGACGGGCTATGTCCGCAACGACTATTGGAAGCAGAAGGTCAGCACCGGCTACCTGTCCTCCATGGACCAGGCGGGCGGCGGCTTCCATACCGAAGGCGGACGCAATCAGTATTTCGAAGCCCGCATGTTCTTCGGTCCGAACCCCGGCATGTGGCCGGCATTCTGGACGTTGACGGCGAACGGTTACGTTCAGAATCCGGACCTGGCCAACCAGCCTAGCGACGAGCTGGATATCATCGAGGGCTACTTGGGTACGCCTACCGGCTACCAAATCGCCTGGCATCCGTGGGGGTACGACAAACCGGCGGCTGCGGGCTACGACGCCAGCAAGCTCGGCGGCGGCTACAGCGCCAACCTCGATACGGCTCCTTTCGGCAATATCAATCTAGCGATGGGCTTCCATACGCTGGCCGTCTACATTACGGAAGACTGGACGTATTACTACTGCGACAACGTGGAAGTAACGCGCCACAAAACATTGCCATTCAGTTGGCAATACGGCAATTATTTCATTATTAACGCCGCCGTGTCGGATCACTACGGCATCAACGGCAACGCAGCGGATCCGTTCGAGAATTTCGACGTTCCGGGCGGCTTCACGCGCTATGGCAACGAGGCCGATACGTACGTGGATTGGGTACGCGTGTATCAAGACGCGCCGGGTACGGTTCGTTTCGAAAGCGATGCTTCGGTCAAGGCGCTCTCCGGCGACGTCGTGCGCGTCAACGTGAGCCGCAACGATGCAGCGAAAGCGCTGTCCGGCTCGTACCACGTACAAGCGCCGGCAGGCTGGAAGATCATGAACGGCGAGCAGTTCGTCGACATAACCGGCACGTACAACGCCGCTTTCGCGGCAGGAGCAAGCAGCGACACGCTGACGTTCCTGGTTCCGAACGACTACGATGAGACGGCCGATATCACGATCACGCCGGTGGCGAGCGGCGGTACATCTTACGAGCCGATCGTGATCAGCGCGACGGCAACCGGCGCGACGGGCGAATTGATTCGCGTCGATTCCACTACCTATCCATATCGCAACACGGGCGGCGGCGATCAAGGGTCATGGGCAACGTACGACCCGAGCACGAACCTCGGCACGTATTTCAACTTCATCAACGGCGGCTGGTGGCGCGACGGCTGGAGCTGGATGTACGTTCGAGAAGACGCTTCGACCGCGTTGGAGTTCAACTTCAACGGGACATCCATTGCCCTCGATATGACGAAGTGCACCGAGTGCGGCGAAGCCGACATTTACTTGGACGGCCAGCTTCAGACGCATATCGATACGAACGCAACGCAGGATCAGCCGTTCCGGGCGTTCGAGAAGAGCGGACTCTCCGATGGCGACCATACGCTCAAGATTATGGGCGCGAACAACGCAGCTACGCGTTTCCTGCGTATCGCGGGCTTCGAGTTCCGCCATTTCGAAGATCCGAACCTGCCGAAATTCTGGACGGAAAATACGTTCTTCAAGGCAGCTCCGGGAGATGAAATCTCGGTGAACATTAACCGCAACGGCGCGGCGGGAACCCGCTTCGGCACGTACAGCCTGACGTTCCCGACAAGCGGGTGGCAGGTGAAGGTAGGCGATAATTGGCAGGCGGCAGCGAGCCAGTCATTCTCGACCAACCATTACGAGGATACGATTCAACTTAAAGTGCCTTCCAACTACAAGAGCAAGAACGGTCAGGTGATCATTACGCCGACCATCAGCGACGGAACCTACCCGCCGATGAAGGTGACCGTGCAGGCACCGGACGATCCGGAAGCGCCGGCGATTACGGGCGTCGGCGAGAAGCGTACGGTAGATGGCAGCACTTATCCGTATGTGACCGCGTCCGGAGGGACGGACGGCGCTTGGACCTCGTTCGACCACAGCTCGCAGCCGAACGACTAC
Organism: Paenibacillus sacheonensis; assembly: GCF_009909195.1. Classification (GTDB taxonomy): domain Bacteria; phylum Bacillota; class Bacilli; order Paenibacillales; family Paenibacillaceae; genus Paenibacillus_Z; species Paenibacillus_Z sacheonensis. The sequence goes on along the minus strand of NZ_JAAAMU010000006.1, from coordinate 54,643 downwards.
TTCTCGTTCCATGGCAACTGGTGGAAAGACAGCTGGGCGTGGATGTATATCACGGCAGGCACGGATCAAGACGTAACGTTCAACTTCGAGGGCGATGCCGTTGGGCTGTACGCCCGCTACATCGACGGCGGCAGCGCGTTCGACGTTTATATCGACGGCGTCAAGCAAGGCTCGGTCGACACGAACGGCAGCAGCGGCAAGAAACGGGTATTCAGCAAGAGCGGTCTTCCCGTCGGGAACCATGCGCTTAAGCTGGTCGTCACAAGACCTGGCGGTTCGATCGTGTTGGAGGGCTTCGAGTATGATTACGTGAAGTCGAACGAGATTCAAACGATTCGCGTCGATTCCACGACGTATCCGTACAAGAGCACCTCGGGCGGAGACGGCGGCAACTGGGGACAGTTCGACAAATCGACGCAATCCAAAGATTATTTCGCCACGACCGGCGGCTGGTGGCATGACGGTTGGGGTTACATGTACGATAACGCCAACAATAACGGCGACGTGAACGCATTCACGTTCGACGGTACGGCGGTATCCGTCTTCATGCGCACGTACGATAAAGGCGGATTGTTGGACGTCTACCTGGACGGCGTTTTCCAGACGACGATCGATTCCAAAACGGCAGACACGGTATCGAACGCCAAAGTATTCGAGAAGACGGGCCTGCGAGGCGGCCAGCATAAGCTCGAATTGAAAGTGAAGACCGAAGCCAACAGCGGCCGCGATACCGCCATCGTCGACGGCTTCGAATACGTGTACGATCCGAACGCGGTCGTTCCCGGCTTCACGGCGCCTGCCTCGATCAACGTCGTGCAGGGCGAGAACGCCAGCATCGCGATCACACGCGACGAGAATGCTCAAGAGATGGCCGGCACGTACGAAGTGACGTTCCCGGACACGAACTGGTCCGTCGTATCGGGCGGCAGCTTCGCGGCCGGCAGCGCGAGCGACACGATCGTCGTCAGCGTCCCGGCGGCTTACGCGCTGCCGAACGGCCAGATCAAGATCGCGCCGATCGTCAATGGCGTGAAGTATGCAACCCAAACCGTATCCGTCGTGGCGCCGAAGATCGCGCTGCCGGACCTGGTGACGCTGCAATCGCCGGCCTACCGTGCGGAGCTTGACGGCGAGACGACGCTGAACTTCACGGCGAAGGGCGGTTACACGGCTGCCGCAGGCTACATGCTGCATCAGCCGGATGCCCAGCACGCGGACGCCTCCGGTTATATCGTCAAGCTGGCCGACGTCACGCTGGACGGCGATGGCAAAGGCTCGATCACGTTCGACGCCGACCAATTCCCGCACGGCCCGGTAGCCGTGAAGGTGACGGCGACGAAGACGGACGGCTCGAAGACGATCGAGGATTACTTCCAGTTCTATAATAATGGCGGCGCGGATTGGAACATGGGCCTGGAGAACGCGCCGATGCCGTCGCAGCTGGACGGACTGGACATGGACGTGACGTTCGAGGACGACTACAAGACGATGCCGACGATCTCGAAGACGGGCATCGACGGCCAAGGTCAACGTACGACGTACGCTTCGCACAAACCGGATTATAAGGATTACGGCAACGCCTTGTTTGCCGACCGCGGCAGCGCGTACGACCCGTTCGAGCAAGTCGAGGATTACTTGAAGATCAAGACGAAGTACTACGAACAGAAGCTTCCGGCCAGTGTCGACGGCTACCAGCGCAATTATACGACGGGCTTCCTCAGCTCCGTCGGCGATGACGGCGCAGGCTTCCGCACGAAAGGCTACACGGAACAATACTTGGAGGCGCGCTTCTTCGTCGGTGCCAACCCGGGCCAATGGCCGGCGTTCTGGACGCTGACCGGCGTGAACGACGAGGCGACCGACGAGCTCGATATCATCGAGGCTTACCCGCCGAACGTGTCGGGTTATTCCATCGCCACCCATCCATGGGGCTACGATAATTTGGACGGCGGCGGCAAGGCGGTCAATACGGTCGACCTGATCGGCAGCGACGCCGGCAACATCTCGATGGGCTTCCACACGTACGGCGTGCTGGTTCAGGAAGATTACACGACGTACTACTTCGATAACAAGGAAGTCTACAAACAGAAGACGCTGCCGTTGTCGTGGCGCAAAGGAAGCTACTTCCTGATCAACAACGCCATGACGCAAAGCGACGCGTTCCCTCCCGGCTACGGGTTCGACCGCTACGGCGATCAATCCGATATGTACATCGACTGGGTGCGCGTGTACGAACAACCGCAAGACTCGTCCGACGTGATTTTCGACACGGCAGCGTTCAGTCCGGTCAGCGTAACGCCCGGCCAAGACCTGAGCCTGGACATCAACCGCGTGACCGAGGGCGCGAAAGGTCTGAGCGGTTCATACCAAGTCGACATGCCGCAAGGCTGGTCGATCGTCTCGGGCGGCACGTTCAGCGCAGGCTCTTCGAAAGACACGCTGGTGCTGCATGTCCCGGATAACTACGCGAAATACACGTACGACCTGAAGATTACGCCGACGGCGAACGGCACGAACTACAAGACGCTCACCGTGCAGACGAAGAACACGGACGATTCGATCGGCGTCGAGATTTATCCGGTGCAGAATGCGGCCAAGACCGGTTACGACGTCAAAGTCGCGCTCACGAACAAGCACGACTCGGGCAGCGTCGCAGGCGGAACCGTGCAGGTCGAGGAGCCGGCGGCTGCAGCAGGCAGCTACAGCTTCGGAGACATCGCGGGCGGCACGACGCAGTACGTTACGATTCCGGCCGCGATGCTATCGGCCGACAACCGCACGCATTTCACGTTCCATATTACGAACGCGGACGGTTACGACCGTTCCTTCAATAAAGACATCAGCGATTTGACGGCAACCCGCGTCGATCCGGAACATCCGATTCTAAGCGGCGGCACGCTCGACGGCTCGATCGACGCGGACGCGTGGTCCGGTTCGCAAGTCGTTCACTTGATCGGCGACCAAGCCGGCGACCGCTCGGGCGACCAATACGTCAAGTGGGACGACGACTATCTCTACCTCGCCGTGCAAGTGACGGACGACGTGCACAGCATGTCCGCGGCCAACGTATACGATTCTTGGGGCGCGGACAGCCTGCAGGTGTCGTTCGACCCTGAACGTCCGGGCAGAACGGCATCGAGCGACAACCATCCGCGGTTCATCGCGTCGCTCAACGCGACGACCGGCGAATCGGCGCTCGGCAACGAAACATGGGGACCGGTTACGACCGGCAACCTGAACGACATCAAGTACAAATTCACCCGTGACGAAGCGAATCACTTGACGAACTACGTGGTCGCCTTCCCATGGAACAGCATCCTGACCGATGCGCGCAAGCCGGCGACGGCGGATCTGACCGATCTCGGCATCTCCGTCATCGTCAACGACAACGACGGCGCAGGCCGCGAGGGCTGGATTTCCTATATGGACGGCATCTCGACCGGCAAGGATCCATTGAAATTCGGCGATCTGATCCTCTCGTCCGGCACGTCGCTGCAGCCGGAGGAACCTTCGGATTCCCTGCACGCGACGATCGATGCTCCGGCGACGGCTTTTGTCGGCCAACCGGTCGATCTGAACGTCGGCGTTGCCGGCGTGACGGATCGCTTCTCGATTGCCGATCTGACCGTGCACTACGATCCGAACAAGCTGGAATTCGCGACGGTGACGGACGAGAACGGCAAGCTTAGCTTGGCCGAAAGCGCTATCGCATCGCTGAAAGAACACTTCGTCGTCCTTGGCACGGCGGTCAAGTCGGAGCTGGGCCAGATCCGTATCCTGCTGGCCAGCGAAGGCGCGGGCAACGGCGTGGCAGCCGACGGCGATCTGCTGGTGCTGCATGGCGGCGTCAAAGGAAACGCAGCCGTCGGATCGACCTCCGTCGGCCTGACGAACATGACGATCGGCGACGACGGCGAGACCGTCAACGTCAATACGGCTGGCGCTTCCGCCAGCATCGCAATCAGCAACGTCGACAAGGCAGCTCTGAGCTCGGCGATCGCAAGCGCGCAGGCCAAGCATGACGCTGCGGTTGAAGGCACGGCGGCCGGCCAGTATCAAGCAGGCGCCAAAGCCGCGCTGCAAACGGCGATCGACGCCGCGGCAGCCGTCAGAGACAATGCTTCGGCTTCGCAATCGCAAGTGAATGATGCTGCGACGGCTCTTGCGGACGCAGTGGCAGCATTTGAAGGCAAAGTGGTTGTCGTGAGCGCGGATAAGGCTGCATTGACCGCGGCGATTACGAACGCGCAAAGCAAGCACAATGCCGCTGTCGAAGGCACGAAGCTCGGCAAGTATGCAGTCGGCTCCAAGGCTGCGCTGCAAACGGCGATCGACAACGCAACGGGCGTGAAGAACAACGCTGCGGCGACGCAAGGTCAAGTCGACCAAGCGGTAACCGACTTGAACGCTGCGGTGCATACCTTCATGACGAAGCTGATTACGCTCGTACCGGGACAAACAAGCATCACGATCAAGGATCTGTCGCTCATCGTGAAATACTTCGGCAAGAAATCGACGGACGAAGGCTGGGATGCCATTGCCGCAGCCGACATCTTCGACAACGGCGAAATCACGATCCAATCGCTTGCCGCCGTTGCCCGCATGATTCTCGATGGCTGGCTTGCGGAATAAGAGTACATTCCATCCAGCGGAGGAAGGCTCAGAGCCTTCCTCTACATCGCGATCTCTACATGCATGATTTCATTGGCTTCATCTACGAACCAAGCTCAGCGTTTCCTGCAATGAAACGAGCTCTGCCGTCTATTTCCGGGCGGCGAGAGCCGTTTCATTTTGGGTTAACGGATACGGAAAGGAAGTGCCGCCGCATATGCCGCGCAAACTAATTCTCGGTTTTCTCATCTGCCTGCTGCTCGGTGCCAACAGCCTTGCGCCTGCCCGGGCAGCGACGGCTCCCGTCTTCGAGCTGACCACGTCCCCGGCTTCGCCGGCGGCCGGACAGGAAGTGAAGTTCACGCTGCAAGGAAAGCAGCTCGCCGACGTCTATGCTTTCGATGTTACGCTCAATTACGATGCCGGCAAGCTTCGCTTCAAAGAGGCTTCAAGCGCCATCGCGGGGATGTCGACAGACCCGATTCTGACGGACGGGCAGGTTCGCTTCGCGCATACGAAGATCGGCAAGATTGCGGGCGTCAGCGGAAGCGCGGCCTTGGCTTCGCTTACGTTCGTCGCGATCGGAGCAGGCGAGGCCAAAGTCTCTGTCAAGGAGCTGAAGACGGTCGATTCGCAGTTGAAGATGACAACGCTGCATCCGGATACGAAGACGACGGTTCGAATCGGCGCCGCGATCTCGTTCAGCGATCTCGGAGCCAAATGGGCCTGGGCTGCGGAAGCAATCCATTACTTGTCTTCGAAGGGGATCGTCGGCGGAACGGGTAACGGCAAGTACGAACCCGCCCTGCCGGTGAAGCGCGGAGATCTCATGCTGATGCTCGTGCGGGCCTTTGGCCTGAAGGCGCAGGCAGAAGGAAGCGGCTTCGCCGATGTCCCGAAAGGCAAATACTACTATGAAGCGATCACGACGGCCAAGGCGCTCGGCATCGCCACGGGAGACGGCGCAGGCTTTAAGCCCGAAGCTGCGGTGTCGCGACAGGATCTGATGGTGCTGATCGACCGTACGCTGAAGACGCTCGGGAGCGCATTGCCGGAGGCGGCGGGAACGCAGCTGGACGGCTTTGCCGATAAGGGGAAGGTCGCCGGCTACGCGAAGCAGTCCGTTGCCAAGCTGGTGAAGGCAGGCATCGTGAAAGGCGGCACTGCGGGCATCGAACCGGCCAAAGGCACGAACCGCGCGGAAACGGCCGTTTTCCTGTATCGTCTCTTGATGATGAAGCCGCAGTAAATGGAAACGACGAAGAGCCGCTCATGTCCGACTAGGACAGGGGCGGCCTTTCTTATGGGGAGGCAGGCAGCCCCTTGCCCGCAACCGGCCGGTGTCGGGATTTTGAAGTTTACAGTGGCACGCTTTCGGGGTATCATCTTTGCGCATAGTGTCCAGCATTTCTTGCAAGCGCTATCATTGGTAAATGCATTTCTCGGCGTTCGTTGCCGGCTCACGGCAGCCGGCTGCCGTGACCGACTTTGGGGAGGTTGGCCAGCGTGAAGAAGTCTGTAGTCGTCATCGACGATAAGCCGCTCATTCTCCGTTCCATCGTCCAGACCGTCGACTGGAACAGTCTCGGCTGCACCGTCGTCGGACAAGCGGAGGACGGCATTGAAGGAAAGCGGATCATTCATGACAAGCAGCCCGATATTTTGATCACGGATATTAAAATGCCCGGCATGAGCGGGCTCGATTTGGCCGAATACATGCACCTGGCGTTTCCGCAGTCGAAGACGATCCTCATTACCGGCTACCAGGATTTTGAATATGCCAAACGCGCCGTGAAGCTCGGCGTCTACGATATTATCGTCAAGCCAGTCCGCAACGACGAGCTGCAGCGGATCATCGGACTGGCGGTACACGAGCTGGATAGCGCCAGGCAGGAGCTGTCGCAGCGGGCGGAACGCGACGAGGCGTTCAATCAGCTGGAGGAGCGCCATCAGAATTCGCTGCCGTCGCTGCGCAGCCAATTCGTCTCGGAGCTGATCGGCGGGAGCGTTCCGCACGATGATAAGCTGGCCGAGACGACCGCAAGCCTCGGGTTGGCCTGGAATCGCTGTACCGTTCTGATCGTCCGCTCGAAGCGGCCGCTCGCCGCCGTTCAAGGCGCCGACAGCTTGAGCATCAGCCCGATGCTGCACGGAGCCATGACGGAGATGGCCCAGCTAGCGGCGGCACGCAGGGAATTCGAGATCATCGACTCGTACCGCCACGACGACCTCGTGCTTGCGTGCCTGTTTCCCAAGCCTCTTACGCCGCGCGAGCTGAAGATGAAGCTGCAGAGCTTCTGCCACGACTTCATCGAGCTGGTCCGCCAACGGCATGGCTTGACGATCTGCATCGCCGTCAGCCCGGTTTATCGGCAGCTGCAGGACCTTAGGCAGGCGTACGAAGGAGCATCTGCCCTGATGGACACGAGCTTTTTTCATACGGAGGGACAAGTCCTGTTTCCCGAGATGGTGGAGCCGTCAGGGGAGGGAGGGAAATTTTCCATTATCCGCGACCTCGAACAGTTCAACCGGATGCTGGAGCAGGTGTCGAGCGACGAGATGATCGGCCACCTGGAGCAGATTATCGCGCATATCCGGGCCTACAGCGAAGGGAATATTCGCGTGGCGAAGGGGCTGATCTCGGATGTCTGCCTCGCCGCGGCCCGCTATTATTATCGCGCGACCGGCGACGAATTCGGCTTCGACCGAAGCATCAACGAAGTGCTGGAGGACATCTATCGGCTGCGGGACATGCGGGAGGCTTCCGATTATTTGGCCGCGTTCATCAAGACCGTGAAAACCAAGCTGTCAGGCGACGACAAAGAGTACAGTCTCGTCGTGAAAGAATCGGTCGATTACATCAACGGCCGCTTCGCCGAAAATATAAGTTTGACCGCCGTGGCCGAGCATTTCGGCCTCAGCCCGAGCTACCTGAGCCGGCTTCTGCGCGCGGAGACCGGCATCAACTTCGTCGATCTGGTCGCGAAGGCGAGAATCGAAGCGGCCAAGCGGCTGCTGCGCGATCCGAGGCTTAAAGTGAACGAGGTCGGCGAAATGGTCGGCTACAAGGAATATGCCTATTTCTACCAAGTATTTAAAAAAACAGAAGGCATTTCGCCGAAAGAGTTCAAAAACCGAAGTAAAGAAAGCTAATAAAACCATAAAATCCACGCATAGTTCTCTTTGCGCGAATGCGTTATAGTGAAAACTCAGCGAGGCTGTAAATGATGATCGCGTGTGCAACGCGTGCTTACGAAGCCAGTTTTGCTGTGCAAAACTAAGCTTATGCTTACGAAGTGAATTTTGCTGCGCAAAATGAAGCTTATGCTTACGAAGCGAGTTTTGCTGCGCAAAACTTTTAGGAGGACAAAACATGGCGACCTTGCAGCTGCAGCGGGAACGAGTCGAAGCGTTGATCGATCAGGTGGTTTCCGGCATGCAACGTCTGGAAGTGCTGATCGAGGAAGATACGCCCGTCAGCATCATTTCGATGGACAAGTGGGACTGGTCGCAGGGCGTCGGCTTGTTCTCGCTCTATCAGTACTACAAGGAAACGGGCGACCGCGGCATCCTCGCTTATCTGACCGATTGGTTCGACGACCGGCTGCGCGAAGGACTCCCGCCGAAGAACGTCAATACGATGTGCCCGATGCTGACGCTCAGTTACTTGTACGAGGAGACGCGCCGTCCGGAATATTTGTCCGTCTGCGAGGAGTGGGCGAGCTATGCGGTCGACGATATGCCGCGCACGCCGGAATTCGGCATCACGCATGTCACGACGGAGAGCATGAACGAGGGCGAGCTGCGCGGCGACACGCTCTATATGACGGTGCTGTTCATGGGCCGCATGGGCGTCCTGCTGAAGAAAGAACATTACGTGCAGGAGAGCATCCGGCAATTTCTCATTCATCTCAAATATTTGACCGACACGCGGACCGGTCTGTTCTTCCACGGCTGGTCGTTCATCCGAAGGGACAATTACGCCCGGGCGCTGTGGGGGCGCGGCAATGCCTGGTATACGGCCGGACTCGTCGATTATCTCGGCATCGTCGAGCTGCCGCTCGGCTTCGAGATGTTTCTGGTCGCGTCGCTCGAGCAGCAGGTGCGCAAGCTCGGCGAACTGCAGGCGGATAGCGGCATGTGGCGAACGGTGCTGGACGATCCCGAGGCCTACGAAGAGACGTCCGCGACGGCTGGCTTTGCCTACGGCATCCTGAAGGCGGTGCGCAAAGGCTACATCAGCGAGACGTTTCTGGGCGCCGGCATTGCCGCGCTGCAGGCGGTCATTCGGAAAATCGACGCCAACGGCATGGTTCAAGGCGTCTCCTACGGCACCCGAATGGGGCACAGCCGCCAATTTTACAACCGCATTCCGCAATGCCCGATGCCTTACGGGCAGTCGATGACGTTGCTGATGCTCGTGGAGAGCCTGCACCATCTCGACGAATGAACGGCCAGCAAGGGGAGGACGCGGTGATGCCATGCGCAAGGTAAGACGTTTCTTCGTGGATGCCAAACTGAGAACGAAGTTCCTGCTGTCGTTCACCGTCATTATTCTCGTAACCGTCCTCATGATCAGCGGCATCAACTATTGGGTGTCGGTCGGGGCGATCAAGCGGAATTCCGCCGAATTCTCGCAATATTTGATCAGCCAGATCGGCATCAACCTGGACAAGCGGACCACCGACGTCGAACAGATGGCGTTCCAGCAATTCCGCAGTTCCAGTCTCGGCGAGAAGCTGAAGGAGATGCCGGTCAAGGAGAACGACGTCTATTTCCGCGATACGTACATTAACGATTTCCTGAACGAGCTGCTCTTCAACGAGGACTATTTCTTGTCGGTGTTCATTATCGACGGCAGCTCGAAGCGGTACTCGATTCAGCGCAAGGCGGTCGTGAACTACAACCAGGAGCTGATGGAGCGGCTCGATCTGAAGCAAATCCAGGACATGCGGGGCAGGGCGCTCTGGTTCCGCGGCGCGAACGACACGCTGTACATGGCAAGGGCGCTCTACGACATCGAGACGAGCAAATACGTCGGCATTATCGCGATCGGGCTGGAAAGCGACTACATCGGCTCCATCGTGACGGGCGTGCATAACCTGATGGACGGCGACGTCCTGATCCTGAACGGGGACAATCGGCTCTTCGTGCCGGGGGAAGTGCAGGGCGGCGCCGGCGCCTATTACTTGAATGAGAAGCTCTATTTGTCGGATACGGGAAAAGAAGATTTTAAATTCGGCGGCAGGCGGTACATCTCGAGCGTCCTCTCCACCGACTACGACAAATGGAAAGTCGTGCAGATCATTGACGTCGGCCAGCTGACCCGCGGCACGGAGAGCATCAAATATTGGACGATCAGCACCATTCTCGTATCGCTTCTGTTCGCTTTCCTGATGGCGGCGCTCATCTCCAAGAACATTACACGGAGCATCCGCCGATTGCTGCAGAGCATGACCCTCTTCTCGCTCGACTTCCAGCACAGCGCCATCAAGCCGATGAGCCGTGACGAGGTCGGCCTGCTGACGGCCAAGTTCAATTCCATGGCGGAGAAGATCAACGATCTGTTCAATTCCGTCTATCGCGAGAAAATGCTGAAGCAGAAGGCGGAGTACCGCACGCTTCAGTTCGAATACAAGGCGCTGCAGGCGCAGATGAACCCGCATTTTCTGTACAATACGCTGGAAGCCATCCACAGCATGGCCAAGATCAAGGGCGAAGAGGAGATCGGCGAGCTGATCTATCTGCTGGGCAAGCTGCTGCGCGAGAGCATCGGCAAGAAAGGCGACACGCTTCCGCTGGAGGAGGAGCTCGATTTTATCCGAAGCTATTTGTCGATCCACAAAATCATCTACGGCGATCGGATCGAGTTGAATTACGCGGTTGACGAACGGTTGACGGGCTGCCGCGTGCCCAAGTTCATCCTTCAGCCGCTCGTGGAGAACGCGATCGTGCACGGCATCGAGGAGAAGCCCGGCAAGGCGCTCATCCGCATCGTTTGCCGCGAGGAAGGCGGGGATTTGCTGCTGGAGGTATCGGACAACGGCGTCGGCATGGAAGCGGCGAAGGTCGACCGGCTGCTCAGCCCCGAGCGTTACGGCACCGTCGACGGGGAGAACAAGCATACCAATGTCGGCATTATCAGCGTGCACAAGCGGATCCGAATCCTGTACGGGGACGGGTACGGCCTCGCGATCGGGAGCGCCGTCGGGGAAGGAACGACCGTGCGCGTCCGGCTGCCCGTCGTTGCGGAGGAAGGGATAGAAGACTGACGGAAGCGGGCCGCGGATTGAATATCGGTGGGGAAGCCGCTGCGCGCGCTCGTCGGCAATACCGCTCCTCCAAGAACAAAAAATCTAATATAACCGCAAGATTCCACAATGGAAAGCGGCCTCCGTACCTGTGAAAATAAAAGCGACCAAGAAGAAGCGCCTTCGCCGCCTGCCGGCGGAGCAAGCTTCTTCGGAACGAAGGAGCTGACAGTATGGATCGCATGCTTTCGAAGGAAGAGGCAAGCCGTTCGATCGAGCTCGTGCTGCAGGGCATGAAGAAGCTGAAGCCGGCGTTCAAGGAAAACGTCAAGGACAGCATCGTCTCGATGGACGTCTGGGACTGGTCGCAGGGCGTAGGGTTGTTCGCGCAGTATCTCTACTACAAGGAGACGGGCCGCAAGGATATTCAAGACGAGCTCGTCGCCTGGTTCGACCGGCATCTGGCCAAAGGGCTCCCGGGCAAGAACGTCAATACGATGTGCCCGCTGCTGACGATGAGCTACCTCGGCGAAGAGCTCGGCCGCGAGGATTACCTGGACGTCTGCCGGGAGTGGGCGCAATACGCCTTCACGGAAATGCCCCGCACGACGGAAGGCGGCATCTCCCACATCACCGTCACCGCCGATAACGAGGGGCAGCTGTGGGACGACACGCTGTACATGACCGTGCTGTTCCTGGGCCGGATGGGCGTGCTGCTCGGCAGGGACGATTACGTGCAGGAAAGCGTGCGCCAATTTCTCGTTCACCTGAAATATTTGACCGACGTACGCACGGGTCTGTTCTTCCACGGCTGGACGTTCCTCGGCAACCATCACTTCGGGGAAGCGCTGTGGGGCAGAGGCAACGCCTGGTATGCCGCGGGGCTCGTCGATTATCTCGATATCGTGCCGGTGCAGCCCGGCGTGGCGCAGTTCCTGCTCACCTCGCTGGAACGCCAGACGCAGGCGCTCGTGCCGCTGCAGACGGAAGAAGGCATGTGGAGAACGCTGCTGGATCAGCCGGATTCCTATCCGGAAAGCTCGGCGACGGCAGGCTTTGCCTACGGCATTATGAAAGCGGTACGCAAAGGGTATTTGTCCGAACGTTATCTGGAAACGGGACGGAAGGCGATGCGGGCCGTCATGGCGCGGGTCGACGAGGACGGACTCGTGCAGGGCGTGTCCTACGGCACCTGCGTGGGCGACGAGCTCGATTATTATCGCGGCATCTCGGTCTGCCCGATGCCGTACGGCCAGGCGATGACGCTGCTCATGCTGGTGGAGAGCATGAAGCATCCCGAAACGGCCGGCGTCGTGCCGCAAGCTTGAGCGTAAGTCGGCAAGCGCCAGCCGGTCTGGGTTTGTCGCTGCCGCAGTACGCCGATAACCGGGTATTTTTGCGGTCCGAACGAGCATAAAACGGGGAGAGTGAACGGGATGAACGGCACGATGCGGATGGTGGAAAATTGGCAGGCGGTGCGCGACAAGATCGGGCGCTTCGGCTGGGCGAAGGCGATCGTCGACGCCTTCAGGCCGGACACGGACCGGTGGATCGCCAATTACGCGGACGACGCGTCGCGCGTCGCCGGCTGGGGCCATCATTATTTCTGCGACCGCTGTTACGCGGCGCTGATCTTCGATTCGAACAAGCCCGGCGAACACCGCTGCAGCGGCTGCGGCGAGCTGCGAATCGCCCAAGAAGCGGACGATGCCTGGTCGTACATGTACAGAATGTCGACCTGCAGCCAGGTGTTCAATGCAGCCGTGCTCCACAAGCTCTATGGAGACCGGAAGTATATGGCGTACATTCGCCGGGCGCTCGCTTTCCTGTGCGACAACTACGGCCGTTTCGAGGTGCGGACGCCTCCGCGTCAAGAGGGGCGCTTCACCGGCTGCGATCTGACCGACGGCGTCGCCGTCATCTGGCTGCTGAACGGGATGGAGCTGGTGAAGGAAGAATTCACCTCGTCAGAGCTGGAGCATTACAAGCACCGGTTCTTCATTCCGGAAGCGGAGTTTCTGATCGAGAAGGTCGGCGTCACGCCGAATATCGTCTGCTGGATGAAAGCGGCCGCCGGCATGACCGGATTGTTCTTCGGCGAGCGGATCTGGTGCGAGCGCGCCGCCGAGGGCGAGTACGGCATCAAGAAGAAGCTGGCCGACGGCTTGCTGCCGGAAGGCTTCTGGTACGAAGCTTCCATGCACTATCATTTCTACTGCGCGGAAGGGATGACCTACTATCTCGCCTTCTGCAAAATCTACGGTTACGATTTTCCGGAGATGGAAGACGGACTGCTGCGAATGTATCGCTACCCGGTTCACTACGCGTTCGCGAACGGCGAGTTCCCGAATCCGAACGACGGCTGGCCGCTGCTCAAGTTCGGCAACTACGCGCAGGCGTATGAATGGATCCGGAACGTGCACGACGAGCCCGCTTTCCGCTACGCGCTGTCGTTCTGCTACGACAAGCACGACGAAGCGCTGCCGGGCGCCAACATCGGCGGCTCGGCGCGGCTGCTGTTCGGCCGCGATTGGGAGAACGAGCGGTTCGACCATTTGCCGTCCGGCAGCGGATTGCCCGAGCGGGATTCGCGCCATGATCCTTCGATCTATTTCGCGATGCTGCGAAGCGGCCGGTCGGAGCTGTTCCTTAAATACGGCTTCGTGCTGCGCGGCCATTCTCATGCGGACATCATGAACTTCGAGCTGTTCTTCAAGGACGAGGTCATGTCGCGCGACATTTCCAACAGCGGATACGGCTCCGACCTGTTCCGCGAATGGCAGCGCAAGACGATCGCCCACAATTCCGTCATGATCGACCGGCAGACGCAGCCGAACCGGCCGACCGGCCGCATGCTCGCGTTCGACGAAGGCGGCAGCGCCTGCAGCGTCGCCGCGGACGAGGTTTATCCGGGCTACGGCTTCGTTCGCAGCATGCGGCTTCATCCGAACCGGCTGGAAGATCTGTTCGAGGTAATGCCGGCCGCAGGGACGGACGAGTCGGAAGCGCATACGATCGACTGGTTCTTCCATTGCGCCGGCGAGCTGAGCTCGAATCTTCCGTTCGCGCCGTGCGAGCGGCCGGGCAGCGAAGACGGCTACCAGTTGATGCTGGAGACGGCCGTCTGCGGGACCGACGCGGATTGGGAGGTCCGGTGGGAGCTGGACGACAAGCGGGTGACGCTCCGCATGCAGGGCTGCCCCGGCACGAGCGTGTATATTTTCAAAGGCTATGAGCACCGGCTCGATCTCGTCCGCTGGGGCGTGATGGCGCGCCGGGTCGCCGGCTCGGCGGCGTTCAAGGCCGAGTACAGCTGGGAAGAAACGAACGAATAGCGGCGGGACAACCACCCCGAAAGAAAAGCTGGGGGACAACCGTCCCCGAACGATCAGCAGCAGGCCAATCGCCCCGGCAGGAGAGAAGCCGCCTTTGAACAGGCGCCTCTCCTGTTCCGGGGCCATTGCATATTAGGCGAGCCGCCGGCCTTACGGCGGCCGTAGAACGTGGAGGAATGGTCATGGACGTGCACGGAAGCAGGAGCAAAGAAGAGATTTGCATGCATTTGGGCGACGATTACGACCGCTATCTGGGCGCGATCGTGCCGCCGATTTTTCAAAACTCGCTGTTTACCCGCAAGACGCAGGATCACGGCTACAGCTATACCCGGGCATCCAATCCGACGATCGAAATCGCCGAGCGGAAGATCGCCGCGCTCGAGGAAGCCGAGGATGCGCGCTGCTTCTCGTCCGGGATGGCGGCGATTACGGCCGCGCTCATGAGCGTCATGGAGAAGGACTGCCACATCGTCTGCCCGTCTAACGTCTATCCGCCGACCAAGGCGTTCCTGGAGAGCTACATGGCGAAGTTCGGCGTGGAGACGACGTTCGTGTCGGGCGAAAGCCTGGCGGAGTTCGAGCGGGCGCTGCGTCCGAACACGAAGGCGATCTACCTCGAGACGCCTTTGTCGAATGTATTTACGCTGCAAGATTTGCGTGCCATAGCGGCGCTCGCCAAGTCGAGGGGAATCACGACGATCGCCGACAACTCGTGGGCGACGCCGCTCTACCAGAATCCGATCGGCTGCGGCATCGACATCGTCGTGCACTCGGCGTCCAAGTACATGGGCGGCCACAGCGATATTATCGCCGGCGTCATGGTCGGCACCAAGGCGCGCATGGAGCCGGTCACCCACCGCGAGCGGGGCATGTTCGGCGCGTCGATGGACCCCCATCAAGCGTGGCTGCTCATTCGCGGCCTGCGCACGCTGCCCGTGCGGATGCGCCAGCATCAAGAGAGCGCCCTGCGCATAGCGGCTTTTCTGGAGGCGCATCCGCTTGTGGACCGGGTACTCTACCCCGGGCTGCCGAGCCACCCGCAGTACGAGCTGGGACGCAGCCAAATGAGCGGTTATTCCGGCCTGATCGGCTTCGTTCCGAAGGGAAGCCGCGAGGCGATCGCAAGCTTCATGAAGTCGCTCCGCCTCTTTCAGGAAGGGCCGAGCTGGGGCGGCTTCGAGAGCCTCGTCAACTCGCCGGGCCTCTGGCTGGACGAGGAGGCCTCGCGGCGGACCGGCATTCCGCAGGGCCTGCTGCGCGTCTCCATCGGACTCGAGCATGCCGACTCCTTGATCGAGGATATCGACGCGGCGCTTGCCGGGATGAAGCGGGCGTAACAGACCCGCTGGATACAATTCATTCGGCCGACGTCAAGAAACCTAATAAAAAGTAAAAATCCATATATGTAAAACGCTTTCATTCCTAGGTAAACTTAGACTATTCCAAACGGAAAGAGGGGAGCCAAGTGGAAGCGCAAACCAATAAAAGTCCCGCTCTTCCCTACAAGGCGGACATCGACGCAGGCGCGGCCAAAAGCAGGAGCGCGCTGTGGAAACGAATCCGCAAAAACCTCGATTTGTATCTCTGCCTTGCACCGGGACTCGTCTACTTCTTTATCTTCTGCTACATTCCGATGTTCGGACTTCTGATCGCCTTCAAGGACTACAACATGTTCGAGGGCGTCCTCAAGAGCCCGTGGAATCATTTCGCCTACTTCAAGGAAATGATCCATCTGCCGGACCTGCACAAAATCATTCGCAATACGCTGATGCTCAACGTGCTCGGGCTCGTATTCGGCTTTCCCGCGCCGATCATTCTGGCCATCCTGCTGAACGAAGTGCGCAGCAAGTATTTCAAGCGGATCACGCAATCCCTGCTCTATTTGCCGCACTTCATGTCGTGGGTTCTCATGGGCGGCATGATCTACGCGCTGCTGTCGCCGAAGTACGGCATCATCAACCAGGCACTGCAATGGATCGGCCTGCAGCCGGTCTACTTCATGGGCGAGAATTCCTGGTGGGTGACCGTCTTTATCGGGTCGGGCATCTGGGCCGGCGTCGGCTGGGGGACGATCATTTATTTGGCGGCGATGACGACGCTCGATCCCCATTTGTACGAGGCGGCTTCGATGGACGGCGCGGGACGCTGGAAGAAGATCATGCATATCACCATTCCCGGCATCATGCCCACGATCGTCATTTTATTGATTCTGAACCTCGGGCATATGGTATCGATCGGATTCGAACAGCCGTACGCGCTGATGAATCCGCTCGTCATGGACGTGGCGGACGTGCTCAGCACCTACATTTACGATCTCGGCATCCGGCAGGGCGGATTCGGGCTGACGACCGCGATCGGCATGATCCAGTCGCTGATCAATCTCGGGCTCATCCTCGGCGCCAACTACGCCGCCAACAAAATGGGCCGCGAAGGAATCTGGTAACGGCATCCGGCAGTTCATTCTTCGGTGAGAAAGGGGAACGCTTCCATGGCGCAGCAAGCGGAAACGGCGAACCGGCCCATGCAGCCCGTCAGACGGCGGTATTCCATGTGGGACGTAAGCTTCAACATCTTCAATTACGCGATCATCAGCCTGATTGCCTTCATCTGCATCTTCCCGTTCGTCAACACGATCGCGAACGCGTTCAGCAGCAGCCATGCGATTCAATCCGGCAAGGTCTTCCTGTGGCCCGTCGGCATTCAGTTCGACGCGATGAAGTCGGTGTTCTGGGACGATAACGTCATCCGGGCCATGCTCGTTACGATCTACGTCACGGTCGTCGGCACCGCGATCAATATGGTGATGACGATTCTAACGGCGTACCCTCTCTCGAGGAGGGATTTGGCCGGCCGCAAATATTTCATGAACTATATGATCTTCACCATGATGTTCGGCGGCGGGCTCATTCCGAGCTATCTGCTGAACAAGGAGCTGGGACTGCTCAATACGCTGTGGTCCATCATGATTCCCGGCGCCGTCAGCGCGTTCAACGTCATCATCATGAAGTCGTTCTTCCAAAACATGCCCGAGGAGCTTCGCGAGGCGGCCATCATGGACGGCTGCGGCAATATCCGCTACCTGCTGCGCATCGTGCTTCCGCTCTCCGGCGCGGTCATGGCGACGATCGGACTGTTCTACGCCGTCGGCCATTGGAACAGCTACATGGGGGCGGTCATCATGATCGACAATCCCGATCTGTATACGCTTCAGGTGCGGCTGCGGAACATCCTGCTCCTCTCGCAGATGGACACGTCGCTGGAGGTCATGCAGCAGCAGGGCAAGCTTCAGGTCATCGAGGAGTCGCTCAAGGCGGCAACCGCCGTGTTCGCCACCGTGCCGATCCTCATCGTATACCCGTTTCTGCAAAAGTATTTCGTCAAAGGTTCTTTCCTAGGGTCCGTCAAAGGCTGACGGTCCGCTAACGCGCGACAGGAACGGGAGCGGATTTCGCGGCTCTCCTAGATATAAAGGCCCGGCCGCCGGGGAAGGAAGCAGTACAAGGCGCGGCGTATGCCGGACCGACGGCAACCATTCCTGTAAATCATTAAGAGGAGGAAATACGGTGGTCAAACTCAAACCGGGGGTTACGTTCATCCTTGCGCTCATCTTTGCGTTCACCATGCTGCTGGCAGGCTGTTCGAATTCCAATAACGGCAACGGCAACGGAGGCGCTAACGGCGCGGCAGCCGGCACGAACGACGGCACGGGCAGCGGCGATGCGGCACCGGCCGACGACGAAGGAACGAAGGCGGCGAACGAGCCGAAGACCGAAACGCCGGCCAAAATGACGAAGCTGCGCGTCATGATCTACGACCGGGGCAATGCGCCGGAAGGCATGAAGCTGACGGAAGCGCCGCTGATCAAATGGGCGCAGGAGCAGGTGAAGCCGCTCGGCATCGATCTCGAATACGTGGCCGTCCCCCGCGCGGAAGCGGAAGACAAGCTGAACGTATGGCTGGCATCGGGCCAGGCGCCGGACATTATTTTCACCTACGACGTCAATACGCTGTTCAAGTACGCCGAGCAGGGCGGCATCTGGCAGCTGGACGATCTGCTCGCTGAGTACGGCCCGCAGATTCAGAAGAACAACCAGAAAGCCTTGGACGAATCGGGCATGTACTTGGGCAAACGTTACGCCATTCCGGCGCTTCGGGCCAACCCGCATGTCGGACCGGCGATGAAGATCCGGCAGGACTGGCTCGACAAGCTCGGCATGCAGGCGCCGACGACGGTCGACGAGCTGTATAACGTGCTGAAGGCGTTCAAGGAGAAGGATCCGGGCGGCGTCGGCAAGGATAATGTCGTACCGTTCGCGTTCCCGGCAATCGGCAAGGCGTTCATGTACGCGCTGTCCGGCGCCTTCGGCGTCAACCCGCAGCTGATGAACAACGGCACCGACATGTTCGGCGGCATTTGGAAGGACGGCAAATTCGTCTCCAACGTCGCCACGCCGAACGCGCTCGAGATGTTCAAGTTCCTGAACAAGCTGTACAAGGAAGGCCTCATTCCGAAGGAATTCGGCACCGACGTCAACAACCAGCAGTTCAACCAATACGTCGCCCAAGGCGTCACCGGATTCGTGGAAAACAACGATTCCGGCTGGGGGCTGACCGATTCCACGCGCAAAGCGGTTCCGGACGCGAGATGGATGCCGATCGATCCGCTCAAGACGGCGGACGGCAAGCAATATGCCGGCGGCGCCCCGGATTACGGCATGTCCATCATGGTTCCGAAGGCAAGCAAGGAAGAACAGGCGATCGCCGCCGTCAAATATTTGAACTGGATGGCCGACCCGGCCACGATCATGACGCTGCAATCCGGTATCGAGGGCGTGCACTACAAGGTTAACGCCGACGGTACGCACGAGGTCATCGATCCCGCGAAGAACGCGAAGGAAGTCGACTGGTATGCAGGTCCCGGCGACCTCGAGATCATTCAGCAAGGCCAGCCGATGAGCACGCCGGAGCAGCTGAAAATCGCCGGGGAGAACGCCAAGCTGTTCGACGTCGATTATTACGTCGCCGTGACGACGAAATACGATTCCGTCTTCGCGAACTTTACGCCGGCTTCCGTCATTCTGACCGATCCGCGTCCGTTCGCGCAGAAGAATCAGGAGACGATCAAGAAATTCCTGAACGAATCGATTACGAAAGTCATCGTCGCCGACGATCCCGAGAAGGAATACAACACGATGATCGCGGGCTGGAAGAAGCTCGGCGGAGAGAAATACGACCAAGAGCTGACCGACGCGTACACAAAGATCGCGTACACGCCGTAACCGAGCCGCAACCCGGCCGGCAGCAAGGGATAAGGCCGCTGACGCGATCAGCGGCCTTTCCTTGAATGCGGAGAACCCGAGCCGTGGCCAAGGCTGGAGCCCGAACCCGAGTTGGCCGCGCGATAATCGAGGCACAGGCTTGCGAAACGGGAGATCCCTGATGCGCCAAGCCTAACGCCGGTATTAGGTGAAGGAGGATTACAAGATGACGCTGCGTGTGGTGGGCTTAAGAACGGAATACATGCATGATCCGTCCGGAATCGACGCGTTGCGGCCGAGACTGGGCTGGCTGCTGGATTCGGATGCGCGGGGCGCGGCCCAATCGGCCTTCCGCGTGCTGGTCGCAAGCGAGCCGGCGCTGCTGGAGGAAGGCAGCGCGGACGTCTGGGATTCCGGCAAGGTACGCTCGGATCGTCCCGGCTGCGCCGCTTATGGCGGTCCGCGGCTGCAATCGGGGCGCCGTTACGTCTGGAAGGCGAAGGCATGGGATCAAGACGACTGCGAATCGCAGTGGAGCGAGCCGGCGAGCTGGAGCATGGGAATGCTGTCGCGCGGCGATTGGAAGGGCCGGTGGATCGGGCTGAAGAGCAGCCATAAGCCGACGCGCGAACAGCCGAAGCCGGCTGTCTGCTTGCGCGGAACCTTTCGGACCTCCGGACGGATTCGGAGGGCCGTCGTTTACTGCGCCGTGCTCGGCGCTTACGAGCTGTACGCGAACGGAAAGCGCATCGCGGACGGCACGCTGCTCCCCGAATGGACGGATTACGGCATCCGTTTGCAGTATCAGGCATTCGACGTGACCGATTCGCTGGGGGACGGCGATAACGCGCTCGCGCTGCTTCTCGGACACGGATGGTATTCGGGTTACATCGGCATGTTCGGCTATCAGCGCTACGGGCAGGATCCGCGCGCCTTGCTGCAGCTCAATATCGAGTACGAGGACGGCTCCCTGCAATCCGTCGTATCCGGAACGGACTGGAAGGCGTCGTTCGGGGCGCTGCTCGCGACCGATTTCCATA
The DNA here is from genome assembly GCF_009909195.1 of Paenibacillus sacheonensis. GTDB lineage: Bacteria > Bacillota > Bacilli > Paenibacillales > Paenibacillaceae > Paenibacillus_Z > Paenibacillus_Z sacheonensis. The sequence continues at coordinate 34,148 of NZ_JAAAMU010000006.1, read as the reverse complement.
TGGGAGAAACCTACGACGCCCGGCTGGAGCAGGAAGGATGGACCGAGGCCGGCTTCGACGATGGCGAGTGGCAGCCGGCGCAGCGATTCTACGATTACAAGGGCAGTCTGAACGGCGCGGTCATGCCGCCGATCCGCTCGGTCATGACGCTTGCGCCCGCCGCGGCGACGCGCAGGGAAGCCGGGCGCTATATCGTCGACATGGGACAGAACATGGTCGGCCGTCTTCGGCTCCGCCTCGCGGGACCCGCGGGCAGCATCGTGACGGTGCGGCACGGCGAGATGCTGGACGCGAACGGCGAGCTGTACACGGACAACTTGCGGCTGACGCGGCAAACCGACACGTTTATTCTGGGGGGCGGGGAACGGGAGCAATTCGAGCCGCATTTTACGCTGCATGGTTTCCGATATGCGGAAATCTCCGGCTGCGGCGACGATTTCGATGCTTCGGACGCGATCGGCGTCGTCTATTCCACCGCGCTCACGGCCGCGGGCTTCATGACAACCTCGAACCCGCTGCTCAACCGGCTGCTGCGGAACATCGAATGGACGCAGCGCGGCAATTTCGTCAGCGTGCCGACGGATTGCCCGCAGCGGGACGAGCGGCTGGGATGGAGCGGCGACGCCCAGGTGTTTTTCCGTACGGCCTGTTATTGCATGGATGCGGCTCCCTTCTTCACGAAATGGCTGACCGACTTGACCGACGCCCAGCGCCCGACTGGCGCTTTCACGGACTTCGCGCCGTTCATCGCGGGCGGCAAGACGGAGCACGGCGGAGACATGACGTACGACCACACCGCATCCGCGGGCTGGGGCGACGCGGGCATTCTCGTCCCTTGGATGATGTACCAAGTCTATGGGGACACGACGGTCATCGAGCGGCATTATGACGCGATGGCGCGTTGGATCGCCTTCCTGAGCGAGCGGCATCCGGGCCACCTGCGGGAGGACCTGCCGCAGTTCGGCGATTGGCTGTCGCTCGCCGAGGCGCACGGGAGGAGCGGCCTGCCCAACACGGCGAAGTTCTCGACGACGCCGTACGACGTGTTCGGCACGGCGTATTACGCGCATTCGGCCGACCTGCTGTCGCGGATGGCGGCGGTTATCGGCAGGACGGAGGATGCCGAACGGTACGCGGACTTGTTCGGGGAGATCAAAGCGGCGTTCAAAGCGGCGTTCGTGGACGAAATCGGCCGGATCAAAGGCGATACGCAATCGGCTTACGCCCTCGCGCTGGCGATGAAGCTGCTGCCGGAGCGCAGACGGGAATACGCGGTACGGCGGATTCTCGAGCTGCTGGAAGAGAACGGCTGGCATATGACGACCGGCATTCACGGCACCAAGCATCTCTTGGCCGAGCTCGCGGAAGCCGGCCGCGAGGATGCCGCCTACCGGCTGCTCAACCAGCAGGAGTATCCGTCCTGGTTCTACTCGGTGCTTCAGGGAGCGACCACGATCTGGGAGCGCTGGGATGGTTGGACCGAGGAGCGGGGCTTTCAGCGGCCCGGCATGAATTCGTTCAACCATTACGCGCTCGGAGCCGTCGGCGAATGGCTGTACCGTTACGTCGGCGGGATCGATCTCGACGAGGAACGGCCCGGCTTTCGGCATATTCGCATTCGACCCCGCATCGGCGGGGGCCTGGACCGCGTCGAATGCCGCTACGATTCGATCGCGGGACCGATCCGGTGCAGCTGGCGTTTGACGGATGGCAGACTGGAGCTGGAGATCGGCGTGCCCGCAGGCTCGACCGCCTCGGTGCGCATCCCGCGCGGCGAAGGTCAGAGGGTTATCGAATCGGGCGTCGACGCGGCGAAGGCTCCGGGCGTAACGGCCGCGGAGGAGACGGATGCCGCGCTGCTGCTATCCATCGGCTCAGGCGTCTATCGATTCGTCGTGGAATAGAAGGACACGCGCACCCGGCCTTGAATCTATATCCTGAATCGTTAGTTGATGGCTGCGGCGATATACCGCGGCGAAGGGAGCTGCTCGGTTTGAGAACGATCGGATTAAACGGCGAATGGTCATTGTTCTATTATCCGCAAGAGGAGAGGCGCATCCAGCATCCCAACGAACTGGCGGTCTCGGGACTGCAGCCGATCGCCTGCTCTGTTCCCGGCAACGTGGAGCTGGACCTGCAGGCCGCGGGCGAACTGCCCGATCCGCGCATCGGCGGCAATATCGGACTGCTGCGCCGGTACGAAACGCATGAATGGTGGTATCAACGCCGCTTTACCGGCGACGAAGAGGCGGCGGCAGGGGCCAAGACGGAGCTGTTGTTCCACGGCGTGGACTGCTTCGCCACCTACTGGCTGGACGGCAACGAGCTGGGCCGTTCCGAGAACCAGTTCATCGAGCACCGCTTCGACATTACCGGCATGCTGGAGCCGGGGCGCGAGCATGTGCTGACCGTGCGGCTTAAGCCGGCGGTCGCCGAGGCGCTCTCGCAGACGGTAGATCCGTCCAGCTTCGCGCTGCCGGTCAATTACGAGCAGCTAAGGGTGCGCAAAGCGGCGCACAGCTTCGGCTGGGATATCTTCGGCCGGGCAGTGACCGCAGGCTTGTGGCGTTCGGTGGAGATCGTCGTCTCCGACCCGAACGAGTTCGTGGACATCTATCCCGTTACCGTCTCGGCTGGGGAACGTCAGGCGGAGCTAAGGCTGTTCTACAATCTGCGAATCCGTCCGTCGCTGCTGCTGCCGTCCGCTGCCTCCGGCGGCGGGGGTCTTCAGCTGCGGTTTCGCGGGGCGTGCGGCAATTCGATATTCGCGCATACGCTTCCCGTGCGGTTTGCGGCCGGCTGGGCGGAATTCGTCGTCGACGATCCGAAGCTGTGGTGGCCGCGGGGCTACGGAGAGCCTCATCTGTACGATATGACCGCAGAGCTTCTTCATGACGGGAAGGTGCTCGCCGTGCACCGCCAGCAGGTCGGCATACGCACGCTGGAGCTTGTTCGAACCGATGTGGCGACGCTGGAGCGGCCCGGGCAATTTCTGTTCAAGGCGAACGGCGTGCCGATCTTGATCAAGGGAACGAATTGGGTGCCGACCGATCAGTTCCACAGCCGGGGCGCGGGCAATTACGACCGGGCCATCGCGCTTGCCGCCGATCTGAACTGCAACATGCTGCGCAGCTGGGGCGGCGGCGTCTACGAGGATCATGCGTTCTTCGATCTCTGCGACCGCGAGGGCATCCTGGTGTGGCAGGATTTCGCCATGGCCTGCGCGATGTATCCGCAGGATCAGGAGTTTCAGGATACGATCCGCCGGGAGGCGACCTCCGTCGTGCGCAAGCTGCGGCGCCATCCGTCCCTGGCGGTCTGGTGCGGCGATAACGAATGCGACGAGATGTACGCGCTGCGCGGGCTGGATCCCAACCGGAACGTGCTGACCCGCAAGGTGCTGAAGGAGGTTGTCTTCCAGTGCGATCCGTATCGGCCGTACGTGCCGAGTTCCCCGTACATTTCGCCGGAGGCGTACGCGATGAAATCGGCGGATGCGCTGCCGGAGCGGCATCTGTGGGGCGTGCGGGATTATTTCAAAAGCGTCTTCTACACGGAAGCGAAAGCGCCGTTCGCCGGGGAAATGGGCTATCACGGCTGCCCGGGGCTGTCGTCGATGGAGCGGTTTCTGGATGCGCCGTTCGTCTGGCCGTGGAAGGACAATCCGCAGTGGATCGCCCATGCCACCGATCCGGTAAGCACGCCGGAATCCATGTACCGGTTCCGCGTGCAGCTGATGGCGGACCAGATCAACGAGCTGTTCGGGGAGTATCCTGACGAGCCGCTGCCGTTCATTCTCGCTTCGCAAATTTCGCAGGCCGAGGCGAAGAAATATTTTATCGAACGGGTGCGCCTGCGCAAATGGGAGCGAACCGGCGTCCTCTGGTGGAATCTGCTCGACGGCTGGCCGCAATTCTCCGACGCGGTCGTCGACTATTACGGCGTTCGCAAGCTGGCCTATCACTATATCCGACGCGTGCAGCAGCCCGTCTGCATCATGGTCGACGAACCCGAGAATTGGGCGGTGAAAGTCAAGGCGGGCAACGATTCGCTCCGGCCGGCCCGGGGCAAATTCCGGGTGTGGGATGCGGACTCCGGGGAGACGCTGCTCTCGGGCGTCTACGACGTGGAAGCGAACGGACTGGCGGAACTCGGCGCCATTCGCGCGCCGCGCAGCGCGCAGCGGATGCTGTTGATAGAGTGGGAATGCGGCGGCGTATCGTACGGAAATCATTATTTGCTCGGCAGTCCGGGATTCTCCCTGGAGCGCTATAACGGTTGGCTGAAGGCGATCGCCGGCCTGCCGAAGGCGTTCGACGCCGACGGCATCGGCAGATAGAAAATACGATCCGTCCCGTAGGGGCGGGCGAAGCTGGAGGATCCGATGAACAAGCAGATCTATCTCGACTACGTCAAGGCGGCCGTGATCGAAGGTCGCAAGCAATACGAGGCCGCCATCGAGGGCTGGCGCGAATCTTACAAGCCCGACAAGTTCCTCGGCATGTACAGCCCGCCGGGCAATCTCGGACTGCAGGCGCAGACGGAGGCTTTCCTGTACCGCATCACGGGCGAGGAGGAGTACGGCCGGTGGGCGAAACGGGCGCTGCTCGATATCGAAGCATTCAAGGAAATCGTGCCGGATTCGATTCGCCGGCGCCATCCGGAATACGAACGGGGCATTACCTCCTTCGAGCCGATGTTCCAGGGGACGCATTACCTGCAGGGCTATCTGGCTATGAAAGATTCGGCGCTGCTCTCGGCGGAAGAAAAACGGCAGATCGAAGGCTCGATCCGAAGCGCCATGCAGGCGGTGCTGCATTATCCGGAATGGGGCGCGCATAACCGCTCCATGCTCCGCGTCTTCAACCTGTCGATGGCCGTGAAGGCGCTCGGCGACACGGGCGAGACGCGCGAATGGGCGAAGCTGCGCGATTATTTGGCCGAAGAATCGTTCGGCGGCTGGTCGATCGAGGATGCCGAGCTTTACTTGCCGCTGTGGCTCGGTTCGACGATCATGTACGCGCAGTTGACCGAACGGGAGGATGAATATTTCGCCAAGCCGCAGACGAAGTATTATTTCGATTTTATCGCGCGTCTGATCGCGCCGAACGGGCAAATTCCCGATTTCGGCGACGCGAATTTCAATTCGTTCTGGTATCTGTGGCTGGCTTGTTTGGAGAAAGGCGCAGCACGATACGGCTGCGGGCATATGAAATACGCGGCGGGCCGGATATACGAATATGCGATGGCGCTGCAGCAGGGGCCTCCGTCCATCTACCTGGCCGCCTACTTCGCCAATGCCTACGACTGGTGCGACGAGACGGTGGCGCCCAAGCGCCCGGACGGCAAGAGCGAGCTGCTGCTCGATGACCTCGTCGGCAAGAAAATCGCGTTCCGCAGCGGCTGGGACGAAGATGCTTCTTACCTGCTGCTCAATTACCGCGACGAAGGCGGCTACGCGGCGGTGCCGCGGGAATATTTGCGCCGGACGATATTGGCTCCCGCGGAGAAGGCCCATCATGGCCATGCCGACGAGAATGCGGTCTGTTATCTCGTGCAGGAGCAGAACGTGCTGCTGCATGACGGCGGCTACCGCGACGGGGCGCCGAACGGCAGGTACCGCGCCGATATCTACCATAACCGGCTTGTATTCCGGTACGGCGCGCCGGAAGGACCGTTGTACGACTTCATTCATGACGACGGCTCGTATAAACAAGCGAAGACCGAGAAGCTGCATTTTCACACCTTCGCCGAGCTGGACTACAGCCGGACGCGGATGATCGATCCGCTGCGGGCCGTCGTCTGGGATCGCTGCGTGACGTATTTGAAGCAGGAAGGCGTCTATATCCTCGTCGATTGGACCGTTTCGCAGTCCGAGGGGCTGCTGACGACCGCGAATTTATGGCATCCGTCGTCGGTGCTGGAGGCGGGAGATCGGCACTTCGTCGGTCAAGTGCGGCAGATCTATCAGCAGCCGGACGATCCGCGGCCAATCGAGAATCGCAAGGAACTGGCCTTGCTGATCGAATTCCCCGAGAGCGGCCGGACGATCGGACGGGAAAAGATCCGGCGGTGCTATGCCGACAGCGACATGGTGTACGAGACGGACACCCGCGCCGTGGAGGCCGGGACGATGAACGTCTTCGTTACCGTGCTGACGCCGGTCCCTGCCGGCGGCGGCAGTCCGCTTCCGCTCGGGCGCGTCTCGATCGTCGGGCAGCCGCAGGACAACGGCAGACTCGGACTGCGATTCGCGTCCGGGTCGAGGGAGATCGAGCTGTGCTACAAGCTCGACCTGGATGCCGGGCTGCTCGCGACGGCCGCGATTCCGAAGTACGGCTGGGATGCCAGCCGGCTGGCATACGGCGCGGTAACGACGGATGCCGACTTCGCCTTCGTTTGCAGGGGCGGCGGAGAAGCAGGACGTTATGGCTTCGTGAACGGATGCGGGCTCGAACTGGACGGCGCATCGCTGTTCCGTACGCCGTAAATGTCCGCGTATCAGTTCGACACCTCGTCGTTCATGACGAAGGATCATAAGTGGAGGGCATGGGACGGCAGCTTTTGAGTTCCGTGCTCCGCAAGAAGGAGGAATGACCATGCTGCGTCCTTTCATGGAAATCGAACGCTGGGACGTCGTCGGCATGTCGGTGGAGGAATCGGCCAAGCGGCTGCGGCGGATCGCCTGGCTGGACCGGCAGCTGATGCGCATCGAAGCCGGCCATATGACGGCCCGGCCCGAGTACGAAATCAAAGGCGCGCTGGGCCGTCTGACCTGGCAGGACGCCGACCATTACGATCAGCTTCGGAGCCGCGGCAAGCAGCTCCGGACGAGTCCGTCCGCTTTCGACAAATGTCCGGACAACGATCTCGCGGAACTGACGGAGCAGTCGCTGCGATCGCCGACGACGCTCTGCCTGCTCGTCGCTCTCTTCGAGGTCGTCAAGCCGGCGCAGCTGGAGGCGATCGGCATATACTTGAACAAGGCGCAGCCGCTCGTCGACGAACCGACGAGGCGCCTGCTGGGTCATCAGCTGATGGATCGGGAAGCGCAGCTGGCATGGGGCCGCGAGGCGATCGCCCATATCTCCGGGCTGGCGGACGAGGCCGAACGCGAGCTGGCCGCCCGGTGGAGAAGCTGGCTGCTTGCGCTGCTGGCTGCAGCCGGAGGCCCGGACGGCAGCGGCGAGCGCAAGCCGGCCGACGCGTCGCTGGCCGTGCCGGCCGAACCGTTCGCGCTGCCGGATAAGAGCACGCGCGACGGCCGCTTCGCGACCTCGGTCGTCAAGATGCGGGGCATGGCGTTCGAGGACGACGCGCAAGGGCGGCTCCTCCAGATGATGCTGCATCGCTATTTCGAGATGTCGCCGGCGGAAGCGATCGCTTACGTGCACTTCGCGGCCGAGGATAAGCCGTGGGGTTTCTATCGCGATACCGCGCGCCACATCTGGGACGAGGTGCGGCACTGCTGGTTCGGGGAAGCAGCGCTTCGCGCGAAGGGCTACGACGTGTACGGCTTCGAGAATTGGACCGGCTGGTACGACATGACGAGCCAGCTGTTCGAAGGGGAGGAGGCGTACACGCACCTCACGATCGCCATCGAGAAGGCGGGCATGAAGTATCCGCCGGGCAAGCGGGAAGAGTGGGAGTTTTGCCGGGACATCGTTCAAGACCCGCTCATGACGACGTTCCAGGACTTCGACTGGGCGGACGAAGTGACGCATGCCGGCTTCGGTCAGCGATGGATCGTCGATAGCGTCTTCGGTGGCGATCCTCGCCAAGCCCAAGCGGCCGCCGACGCCACGGTCGCCAAGCGCGCGGCCTTCATGGCGCGCTCCCAGGATGGCGGCGGTTCCGGGGGCGGGGCGGGCGGATACTAAATCGGTTGTGAGGTCGATCCAGGGAACGAAAATAGCGTCACGGGGCCAGATCCCGTGACGCCATTTGCCGTTCATGATTCGACTGCGCAGGTGCGCGATAATCCTATTCATTCCAACCTTGCGAGTTTGCGAGGCATCATGCTTAATGCTCCGATGCATCCGCGTCATTAGACCAACGGGTGACTTCGAACAGCTTGAAGAGCAGGCTGAGCACGATCGCCGTGATCGTCGCGAGCGCCATGCCCGACAGCGTGAAGTCGCCGATCGTGATCTTGGCGCCGCTCAGCCCGGTCACGAGGACGATCGTGGTCAGATACAGGTTCGTCGGCTTGCTGTAATCGATCTTGGATTCCACGAGCATGCGCAGCCCCGAAGCGGCGATGACGCCGAACAGCAGCAGCGAGACGCCGCCCATGACCGGATCGGGGATGCCCGAGATGAGCGCGGAGAATTTGCCGAGGAACGAGAGCAGGATGGCGAAGACCGCCGCCCCGCCGATGACGAACGTCGAATATACGCGCGTAATCGCAAGTACGCCAATGTTCTCTCCGTAGGTCGTGTTCGGCGTCGAGCCGAGGAAGCCCGACAGGATCGTGGATACGCCGTTGCCGAGCATCGAACGATGCAAGCCGGGATCCTTGGACAAGTCCTTATGCACGATATTGCCCGTCACGATAAGATGGCCGATATGCTCGGCCACTACGACGAGCGAGGCGGGCACGATCGTCAAGATCGCCGCCCATTCGAAGGACGGCATCGTGAAGTCCGGGGACCGGAGCCAGCCGCTCTCCGCGACGCCTTTGAAGGAGGTGGCGTCCAGCGCATACGCGAGCAAGTAGCCGCAGACGATGCCGACGAGAATCGGAATGATGCGCATGAAGCCGCGGAACAGGACGGAGCCGAGCACCGTGATCAGCAGCGTAACGATCGAGATGGTTATCGTGGTCGCATCGGGCGACCATACGGCGTCGGCCGCCGCGCTTGGGGCTTTGATCCAGCCTGCCATGCCGGCCGCGACCGGAATAAGCTCGAGCCCGATGACGGCAACGATTGCGCCCATGGCCGCGGGCGGGAACAGCACATGGATCCAGCCGGTGCCTGCCGCCTGAATGATGAGGGCGATGACGGCGAACACGATGCCTGACGCGATGAAGCCGCCGAGCGCCGCCGCATAGCCGTCGGCATGCGAGGCATGGTTGCCGATGACCGCGCCTGCCGGCGCGATGAAGGCGAAGCTTGAGCCGAGATAGGCGGGAATTTTACCTTTGACGATGAAGATGTAGAGCAGCGTGCCGATTCCGTTCATCAGCAGGCAGATGGCAGGGTCCACGCCGAGCAGGTTAGGAACGAGTACGGTCGAGCCGAACATGGCGAACAAATGCTGTAGGCTGAGCATGAGGCTCTGCGCGAGCGGCGGTCTGTCGAGAATGCCGATTTCTTGTTGTTTCATTAGGCTACGAATCCTCCATTAGTCATTATGATCTTGTATGACGGCGCAACTTTATCGATTCTACATAGACTAGTGTTGGTTGACAAGCGCTTTCTCAAACTGACGCGAAGCGCCGGCCGTCCGGACGGGAATCGAATGCGGCTCGAGTTGACGCCCTTGCCGGTCTTTTGTTCTAATGAGGGGAGAATCATGGAATCTACGTGCAGCGAGGAGCGGAAAGACGTGCAGGGCAATGGGATCGAGACGGAAGCGGCAGGTCGGGAAGAAATCATGGAGCGGGTAAGAAGGCTGCAGGCACGCATGTCCGCGGTCGGGATGGACGCATTTCTAGTGACGCAGCATGTGGATTTGGTTTATTTCACGGGCTCGATGCAGGCGGGCTATGCGTTTATTCCGGTTGAAGGCGAGCCCGTGTTCTATGTCAGACGCAGCCTCGAGCGGGCGGAGAGGGAATCGGCGGTCAAAGTGGAGGCCTTGACGTCGCTTCGGGGCTTTCGCGCGCAGCTGGCCGGCGGGTATCCGTCCGTATTCGGGGGCGACGAGGGCAATGCCGCTGCGAAGGGGATTCGAATCGGGACGGAGATGGATGTGCTGCCGGCCGCGACCTATGCAAAGCTGGCTGAGGCCGTGTCGGGCGGAAATACCTCATGCTCGCTAATCGACGGCTCTTCGCTCGTTCGCACTGTCCGCATGATCAAATCGGACTGGGAAGTCGGCCGTATCGAAGCGGCTGCGGCAGTCGTGGCCGAAGCGCTGGAGGCTGCCCTTCCTATGATCAAGGAAGGCTTGCAGGAGCTGGAACTGATGGCGCGTCTCGAGTATGAAATGCGCATCCGCGGCCATATCGGCGCCATGCGGACGCGCAGCTACAACATGGAAATCATGACGGGCATGCTCGGTTCCGGTGCCGCCGCGGCGGTGCCGAGCGCTTTCGACGGTCCGGCCGGCGGGCTTGGGCTCGGTCCGGCAGCTCCGCAGAGCACGAGCCGCAAGCTTATCCTGCGCAATGAGCCGATTCTCATCGATATCGGCTGCTGCATCGACGGCTACGTCATCGATCAGACGCGGACGGCGGTGATCGGCGCCCTGCCGGACGACCTTGCCGATGCGTATGCCCATTCGGAGCGGATCATCCGGCATGCCGAAGCGCTTATGCGTCCCGGCACGGCCTGCGATGCCGTCTACGCAGCCTCGCTCGAGGATGCCGCGGCGGCCGGACTGGGGGAACACTTCATGGGGTTCGGCCGCAACCAAGTCAAATTCCTCGGCCACGGCATCGGGCTGGAGGTCGACGAATGGCCGGTGCTGGCGCGCGGCTTCGGCAATCCGCTGGAGCCGGGAATGGTGCTCGCGGTAGAGCCGAAATTCACCTTCCCCGGACGCGGCGTCGTCGGGATCGAGAACAGCTATCTGATCACGGACGCCGGCTGCCGGCAGCTGACGAAGTCGCCGGAAGGGTTAATCATCCTTTAGTGAATCGCATGCAACCAGAATAGCTGCCCAAGGAGTTCATTTCCAATGGATTCCGCGGGCAGTTTTTTCTTTTCTTCTTCATCGTCGTTAACGTCTCTTTCCGTGCTTCTGAAACAGGCGCCTTGATTCAAACAACCGAATTCGCCCATTCATTTAACTGTGGTTAATCTCATTGGGGCAGGCGGCTTTATTCCCTTATCGCTATGCTACAATGAGGCAGGACTATTCGGTACCTGAATGATGTAAGCCTTCACAATTCTGATCGAAGAGGTGCGTTTTCCATGAAAATGACGTTCAGGTGGTTTGGCCAAGACGACCCCGTCACGCTGCAAAATATCCGCCAAATCCCTGGCATGCACGGTATCGTAACGGCGCTGTACGACGTGCCGGTCGGCGAGGCGTGGCCGACGGAATCGATTCTGGCGCTGAAAGAAACGATCGAAGCCTCGGGCTTGCGCATCGCCGTCATCGAGAGCGTTCCCGTTCACGAAGATATTAAGCTTGGACGACCGACGCGCGACCGATTGATTGAAAATTACAGTCAAACCATCCGCCGGCTTGGCGCGGTAGGCGTACCTGTCATTTGCTATAATTTCATGCCCGTCTTCGACTGGACCCGCTCGAGCTTGGCGCATGTGCTGCCGGACGGCTCGACGACGCTGACTTTCGAGGACGCGACGATTTCCCGGATGGACCCGGTGCTCGGCGATTTGTCGCTGCCGGGCTGGGATTCCAGCTATACGAAGGAAGAAATGGGCCAGCTCATCGAGGCGTATGCCGACGTGACGGAGGACGCGCTTTTCGCCAACCTGGCCTATTTCCTCGAGCGCATTATTCCGGTAGCGGAAGAAGCCGGCGTCGTCATGGCGATCCATCCCGACGATCCGCCTTGGCCGATCTTCGGGCTGCCCCGCATCGTCAGCAGCATGGAGCAGCTGCGCCGGCTGACGGAGCATGTCGACAGCCCGGCTAACGGCATCACGTTCTGCTCGGGCTCGCTCGGCGCGAACGAGGATAACGACCTGCTGGCCATCATTCGCCATTTCGGTTCGTTGGGTAAGCTGCATTTTGCGCATACGCGCAACATTCTGCGCACGGGACCGCGCTCCTTCCAGGAGTCGGCGCATCTGTCCGCGGACGGTTCCATCGATATGACGCGCGTGCTCGAGGCGCTGCACGAAACCGGATTCTCCGGTCCGCTTCGGCCCGATCACGGCAGAATGATTTGGGGCGAGCAGGGCCGTCCGGGTTACGGATTGTTCGACCGCGCGCTGGGCGCGACGTACTTGAACGGCATCTGGGAAGCCATATCCAAACGAAGGGACTGAACCGAGCACCATGTTGAAACTTTCGATTTTTACTGTTGCCGCACCGGATCTGACGCCGGAAGAACTGTGTGAAGCGGCCGCTGCCGCAGGCATTGCGGGACTGGAATGGCGCTGCAAGGAGACGCCGGCCGAGCTGCTGCAGGAGAAGCCTTCCTTTTGGGGCAATAATCAGTGCACGATCTCGCCGAATGCGGGCGACGCAGAGATCAGCCGATTCCGCCATGCGGCGGCCGGCTATAACCGCCAAACCATTGCCGTCACGCCATACTTGGCCTGCGGCGATATCGAAGGAACCGAACAGGTGCTGCGGCTCGCGAAGCGCCTTGACGCGTCGATGGTACGGGTAGGCGTGCCCGGTTACGACCGAAGCAAGCCGTACGGCGAGCTGTTCGGGCAAGCCGTGCGCTATCTGAAGGAAGTGGAGCGTCTGGCGCTGGAATACGGCGTGAAGGCGCTGGTCGAGACGCATCATCAGACGATTGCGCCGAGCGCCTCGCTCGCCCATCGCCTCGTATCGGCGTTCAATCCGGATGCCGTCGGCGTCCTTTATGATCCGGGCAATATGGTGCACGAAGGTTTCGAGAATTATCGCATGGGCATGGAGCTGCTCGGACCTTATTTGGCCCACGTGCACGTGAAGAACGCGGGCTGGCAGTCCGTATCTCCGGGCACAACGGCCGATCATTTGAATCCCGTGCAGTGGAACAGCGGCTGGGCGCCGATCGCGAACGGCATCGTGCCGTGGAAGCAGGTGCTTCGCGATTTGCGGGCCGTCGGTTATGATGGATGGTTCGGCGTGGAGGATTTCAGCGGAACGTTCGATACGCGGACGATGCTGCAGGCGTATGCGGATCAAATGAATACATGGATGGAGGAGATCGAATGAATCAGGTCAATCAAGCGAAGCAACTGAGATACGGCATTATCGGCATCGGGAACATGGGCTCCGGACACGCGGGAATTTTGACGTCGGGCACGATCAAAGGGGCGGTTCTTACCGCGGTCTGCGATGAATTCGAAAGCAAGCGCCAATGGGCGGAGGAGCAGTACGGAGGCAAGGTCGCCGTGTTCGAGAACGCCTCGGCGATGATCGCTTCCGGCCTCGTCGACGCGGTAGTCGTGGCGACGCCGCATTACGACCATCCCGCCGAAGCGATCAACGCCTTAGGCAAAGGAATGCACGTGCTGATCGAGAAGCCGGCCGGCGTTTACGCGAAGCAGGTCCGCGAGATGAACGACGCGGCAGCCGCCAGCGGCCGCAAGTTCGGCATTGTCTATAACCAGCGCATGAACCCGCTCTATCAGAAGCTGCGCGAGCTGGTCGCTTCCGGCGAGATCGGCGAAATCAGACGCATCAACTGGATTATCACCAACTGGTACCGGACGCAGGCATACTACGACTCCGGCACTTGGCGCGCGACGTGGGGCGGCGAAGGCGGCGGCGTGCTGATCAACCAATGTCCGCATAACCTCGACCTGTGGCAGTGGACGACGGGCATGATGCCGACGCGCATGCGCGCCTTCTGCCAATTCGGCAAGAACCGCGACATCGAAGTCGAGAACGACGTGACGGCCTATGCGGAGTACGCGAACGGCGCTACGGCGGTGTTTATCACGTCGACGTCCGACGCTCCGGGCACCAACCGATTGGAAGTGTCGGGCAGCCGCGGCAAAATCGTCATCGAGGACGACCGCATGACGATGTACCGCCTGCGCGAGGACGAAGCGGAGTTCAACGCGCGCAATAAGGCTCCGTTCGCTTCCCCGGAAGTGTGGAAGATCGATCTGCCCGCGGCAGGACCGAGCCCCGAGCACGTGGGCATTCTGCAGAACTTCACCGATGCCGTGCTGCACGGCGCGCCGCTGGTGGCGCCGGGCGAAGAAGGCATCCTCGGGCTGACGCTGTCCAACGCCATGCATCTGTCCACGTGGCTGGACGATTGGGTCGACCTGCCGTTCGACGAGGCCCTGCACGAAGCGGAGCTGAACAAACGGATCGCGACGTCCAAGTTCAAGCGGGCGCAGCCGGCGGAGGCGAAGAACTGATGGCGGCGTTCAATCGTACGGACGGCATGAACTACGCGCCGGTATCCGTCGCGAAGCCGGAGCCGGTCTGCGGGCCGGGCGAGTTCGTCTTCGCGGCGATGGCGCTGGATCATGGCCATATATACGGCATGACGAACGGGCTGCTGGAAGCGGGAGCGACGCTCAAGTGGGTGTACGATCCGGACCCCGCGAAGGTCGAGCAGTTTCTGAAGACGTATCCGCAGGCTCAAGCCGCTTCCGCGCCGGAAGTTATTCTCGAGGACAGCGAAGTCGGATTGGTGGCGGCGGCGGCGATCCCGTCCGACCGCGGACCGCTTGGCGTCCGGGTCATGAAGCACGGCAAGGACTATTTTACGGATAAGACGCCGTTCACGACGATGGAGCAGCTCGCGGAAGCGAAAGCGGCGGCCGAAGCGACGGGGCGCAAGTATATGGTTTATTACAGCGAGCGTTTGCACGTGGAGAGCGCTATTTATTCCGGACGGCTCATTCAAGAAGGAGCGATCGGCCGCGTCGTGCAGGTGATCGGAACGGGACCGCATCGGCTGAACAAGCCTTCGCGCCCGGACTGGTTCTTCCGCAAGGAGCAGTACGGAGGCATCCTGACGGATATCGGCAGCCATCAGATCGAGCAGTTCCTGTACTTTGCGGGCTGCAAGGACGCGACGGTCGCCAGCAGCAAGGTAGCGAACTACAACAATCCCGACGTGCCGGAGCTCGAAGACTTCGGGGATGCGACCCTGATCGGCGATAACGGCGCGACGAACTATTTCCGCGTGGATTGGCTGACGCCGAACGGTCTTGGCACTTGGGGCGACGGACGGACGATCATTCTCGGCACGGACGGCTTCATCGAGCTGCGCAAATACATCGACATCGGCCGCGACCGCAGCGGCGATCATGTCTATCTGGTCAACCACGAGGGCGAGCATCATCTGGCCGTCGGCGGTCAGGTCGGCTTCCCGTACTTCGGCGAGCTGATCCTGGATTGTTTGAACCGCACGGAGAACGCCATGACGCAGGCTCATGCGTTCAAGGCGGCCGAGCTATGCATCGCGGCCCAAAATAAAGCGGTCCGGTTGTAGGCGGATATGATCCTTGAAGGGGGCGTCATGGTACAATGAGTTCAATAGCTCGCCCGGATACGGGCATCCATTTGGAGGGATCGGAAATGCCGGTCACGATGCAATGGCAGCAGCCGATTGAACTTAATTACCGCAACGCCGCGCCCATGCCCGGAGCGCAGTTTCATTCGCACGCCTTCTATGAGCTGTATTATTTTCAGGAGGGCGAGTGCAATTACCTGATCGGCGATAAGCTGATTACGCTGCAGCCCGGGGATTTGATTCTGATGCACGGCATGACCCTGCATTGTCCGAATCCGTCGCCTTCGACGCCGTACGTCCGCACGATTATCCATATGGACCCTGCATACGTGCATCGCATCCTTCAACCCGACACGGCTGCGATGCTGCTGAAGCCGTTCGAGAATCTGCGCAACATCCGGATCTCGCTTCCTCCCGAGGAGCAGGAGGAGCTGGAGTCGCTGCTGAACGAGATGAACCGCCTGTATCTGCGCACGAACGAAGCGGGCGTACGGACATCGTACGATCGATTCGTCATCCGCGTCATCGAGCTGCTCCATCTTATTCGGGACTGGTGCATCGCGCCGGTAAACGAGCGGGAACACCGTTCCTTGAAGGAACAGCATGTCCAGAGCGTCATCTCTTACCTGGAGGATCATTACGCCCTGGAAATCACGCTGGACGACATTGCGGGCGCGCTTCATTTAACGAAGCCTTATTTATCGAATTTATTCAAAGACGTTACCGGCACGACCGTGTTCAAATACTTATACAACCGGCGCATCAATCAAGCTAAAATGATGTTTCGGCTGGAGCCCCGCCAGTCGGTGTCCGATGTCTGCCGTGCCGTCGGCTTTCATCAGCTGCCCCATTTCAGCCGGCTGTTCAAGACGACCGTCGGCGAAAGCCCGGAGGCGTACCGGCGGCGCATGCTGCAGCTCGCGACCGAAGGCGGGAGCCCGGCCTCATCCGCCGCCCTTGGAGGAGAAGTGAATTCATGAGTACGTTATTCGATTTAACGGGCCGTACGGCGGTCGTTATCGGGGCGGGCAGCACGCTCGGCATCGTGATGGCGGAAGCGCTGATCGATCACGGCGCCCACGCGGCGCTCGTCGTCCGCAATCCGGAGAAGGCGGAGCCGAAGCTGGCGCAGCTGCTCGCTTCCGGCCGCGCGGCCATCTTCCGGGCCGACGCGGCATCCAAGGCCGATCTCATCCGCGTGCAGGGCGAGATCGACGCGTGGTCGCCGAACGGCAGAAGCGATATTTTACTGCATACGGCAGGCACGAACAGCGCCACGCCGTTCTTCGACATCACGGAGGACGAATGGGATGCCATCATGGACGTGAACGCCAAGAGCGTCATGCTGGCCTGCCAAGTGTTCGGCAGGTCGATGATCGACGCCGGACATGGCGGAAGCATCATTACCATCAGCTCGGTCTCCGCGGGTCCGCCGCTGTCGCGCGTATTCACGTACTCGGCCTCGAAGCATGCGGTCAACAGCATGACGCAGTTTCTGGCCAGGGAATTCGCGCCGCACGGCATCCGCGTGAACGGCATCGTGCCGGGCTTCTTCCCGGCGGAGCAGAACCGCGCGATTCTATCGGAAGAGCGTGTGGCTAGCATCATGGGCCACACGCCGATGAAGCGGTTCGGCGATCCGAAGGAGCTGCAAGGCGCGGTCGTGTGGCTGGCTTCGGAAGCCGCTTCCGGTTACGTGACCGGCTCGTTGATTCGCGTGGACGGCGGCTTCGGAGCCATGACGATCTAGATGTAATGGATAACACGAATACGGCCGTTCCTCGTCGAGGAACGGCCGTATTTTTGTGTATCTCGCATGCGCGTCTATGCGAGCGTGCGAAAAGGATTACACTAGCCGAAGATACGCAAACTAAATTTAAATGACAACATTTGCAAAATGAACAAAACGGCCATCTCCGCCGTCAAACAACCGATAACAACATCAAACCTGCGAAAAGGAGCCCGGACATGAGCAGCGCTGAACCTCATCCCGATGAAGAACGATTAATCGCGCGAGCGGTCCGCGGCGACGATCAGGCACTGGCGGACTTGCTTAGGCATCATTACGCGTTTCTTTATCGGTATATGCTGAAAATCACGATGAACAAGCCGATGGCGGAAGATTTGGTGCAGGACACCATGCTGAAGGCGATCGAGCGAATCGGCGGCTTCGAGAGCAGAAGCAAATTGTCGACGTGGCTGATTTCGGTCGGCACGCGGCTCTATATCGATGAGATGCGCAAGGCGCAGCGATCTCGGAGATGGCAGTCGGAGGAACAGGCGCTTCAGGGGATTCGGTTTCAAGCCGCGCTTCAGCAGCAGGAATGGCCGGATGCGCTCGAAGCGCTCGGCGGGCTTCAGTACGAGCAGCGCGTTCCGATCCTCCTGAAATATTATTACGGCTACGCGTACGAGGAAATCGCCGACTGGATGAACATCCCCGTCGGAACCGTAAAATCCAGGCTGCACAACGGATTAGGCAAGCTGAGAAAGGAGCTGAAGACCGATGAAGAAACGTGAAGGCGACATCGAACGGGAGCAGGAGCAATTCTTCAATGATCGACTAAAGGGGCATTTGGAACAATGGGATTCGTCTATCGTGCCGCCTCCCGTGCATGAGGAAGCTTTCGCGCGACTGGTGCGCGAGGGGAAGGAAGAGCTGCGCGGCCGGCGGCGGGCGGAGCGTTATTTATTTTGGCTGGTCAGTGCGTTCGTGCTCGGCGGGATGCTGCTGCTATGGCAGAGCAGCTACGTATTCTTCGCCATCCTTCAGGCATTCGCCTTCGCCGGAGCAGGCATTTTCCTGATCGTCGGCTTCTTCCGGTCAAACAGAGCGAGGAGGCATCAACGATGACAGCGGGGGAGATAGCGATTCTCATCGGCGCCGCCATCGTCTTGCTCTGCCAATCCAATTGGTTGTTCGCGGATGCCCGCAAGCACAGCCGCTATCCATGGTTTTGGGGACTATGGGGCCTTGTTCAATGCCCGATGCCCCTGCTGTTCTACTGGCTGATCGTGCGGCGCCCGGCGAATGCGAAGAAAGGGCTTGGGGATGAGAGTAAACATAAATGAACGAGGGAGGTACGCAGCATGGATCAACTTTCGACAGGGCAGCTGATTTCCATCATCCTGCCGCTTGCTATTATCGAACTTGCACTTATCATCTCGGCGATCGTCGCTTGCGTGAGGGCGGAGCGGACCCATGGTCCGAAGTGGATGTGGATTTTAATCATTATCGTCTTTAATATCGTCGGGTCGATCGTGTTTTTCTTATTCGGGAGAAAGCAGTCATGAGCATCGCCCCTAAGCAGGCTAAGCCTGCAGATGCAAGGACGTCTACCGAGCCGCAAGAGGCCTTTGTCCGCTTCCGCGGCGTCTCCAAAAGCTTCGGCGCGCTGCAGTCCCTGCGGCAGATCGACTTGGCGCTGTACGAAGGCCGCTGCGCCGCGCTGCTCGGTCCGAACGGGGCGGGCAAGACGACGCTGATCCGGATCGTGACCGGCTTGCTCGCGCCGACATCGGGCAGCGTCCGATTCCAAGGTTTGGCGCCCGGAGCGGATCCGCGCGCGCTCATCGGTTATTTGCCGCAGCACCCGGCCTTTTACGGATGGATGAGCGGCAGCGAGTTCGTGCGCTATGCCGGCCGGCTTTGCGGATTGTCCAAGCGGGAGGCCGCCGCGCGCGGGACGGAGCTGCTTGAGCGCGTCGGCCTTGGCGCCGCGGCGGGCAAACGCCGGATTGGCGGCTATTCCGGCGGCATGAAGCAGCGGCTCGGTTTGGCGCAGGCGCTCATGCACCGTCCGAAGCTGCTCGTTCTTGACGAGCCCGTGTCCGCGCTCGATCCCGTCGGCAGACGCGACGTGATGGATCTGCTTCGGGAACTGAAGCAGGAGACGACGATTCTGTTTTCGACGCATGTGCTGCATGACGCGGAGGAACTGTGCGATGACGTCATCCTGCTGCAAGAAGGCGGAATTTCGATCAGCGGCGCCATCGGCGACATACGCGGACTTCATCGTACGCCTGCCCTGACGTTGGAAGTGGAAGACAATCGCCCGGCGCGGATGCAGCTTGGCGAGTGGCTGAGCGGGCTCTCGCATCCTTCCATTGCGTCTGCGGCGCTGCTCCCCGGCGAATACGCCGTCAAGCTGCAGGTGCGCGACGCGGACGAAGCGAGGATCTACGTGCTCCGGCAAGTACTGGAGCGCGGCTTGCCGCTGGCGAAGCTCGAGATCGGCCATGCCTCGCTGGAGGACATTTTTTTGAAGGCGGTGGACGCGCCATGAGACAATGGACGGTCATGTACCGGAAGGAGTGGCTGGAGCTGCTCCGTACGTATAAATTGCTCTGGGTACCGCTTGCGTTCGTCTTGCTCAGCGCCATGCAGCCCGTGTCGACGTATTTTCTGCCCGACATTCTTGCCCATGCGGGGAATTTGCCGGAAGGAGCGGTCATCTCGATCCCCGTCCCGACCGCGGAAGAGGTGATGGCGCAGACGCTGCAGCAGCTCAACGTGTTTGGGCTGCTGATACTGGCTTTATCCTCGATGAACGTCATATCTGCCGAACGGACCGGCGGCATGACGGCTATGATTCTCGTGAAGCCGGTTTCTTTCCGCGGCTTCGTCGCTTCCAAGTGGGCAGCGCAGTTGACGCTCGTCACCATCGCATTCGCGGGCGGCTTCGGAGCGGCCTATTATTATACGAGCGTCTTGTTTCGAACCCCGGATTGGCACCGCAGCTTGATTGCTATCGCACTCTATTGGCTGTGGCTCGTCCTGGCGGGAGCGCTGACGCTCGCGTTCAGCGCGCTTCTGCGAAGCGGCGCGGCTGCGGCGGTCTGTTCGCTTGCTTTGCTCGCGGCGCTTTCCGTAACGGCGGGGCTGCTTCCGGATGCGCTGTCCGCGAGTCCCGGCATGCTTCCGAAGCTGGCTTCGGCCCAGTTTCTCGATCCCGCGGCGGGCAAGTTTTGGCCGGTTACGGTCAGCACGTTAGGCGTCTTGGCGGCAGCGATGGAGACAGCCGCTTTCGCGCTGCGCAAACGGCCGACGCTTCTATCCTCGTAGCCCGGCGCTCTATTGGACTTCCTTCTAATTTTTTAGTAGGATAGAATTATAGAGCAACGGAGTAACGGCTATTGCGTGACAGGAGCTGACAAATAACGTGTTTAAATTAGGTCAACGTATCGTGATCATGTCTGATATATTCGAACAAAATCTCCCGATCGGGGAGTATGGCTATATTATTGCGTATGATCGGAACGCCGATAATGCTTTCGATTACGTTATTCGCGTGCCGAAGGCGAATCGGAATTTCTACGTGCCTTCCGTCGACGTCGAGCTGGAGGAAGTGCTGATCAAGCTGGAAGTCGACAAGCTGGAACGCGAAGCGCTGATCGATTTCGCGCTCGCTACGCATAATGAGGAACTGTTTCTCCGGATCATGAACGGGGAGCAGGAATCGACGGAAGAAGAGAGCGGCAGCAGCGAGCCGCAGTCGCAAGAGGACTTCATGCGCCAAGTGCGCTTGAAGGCATGGATCTGACCGCAGCGCAGCATGGGCTGCATTGTGCCTCGTACCGACAGGACGACTAGCTATCATTCATTGGGCAAGCAGAAGCCTCCTCCCCGAATCGGGAAGGAGGCTTCTTTGCTGCTCATGAGATCCTAGAGGGACTTTGCGTAAACCTCGCTTAAGATAATGTGCCGACTTCGAGCGCCTATACGCCGCTGCCGTCGGCACTTCCGGCGTTCGAAGCCGCCCCGGCTTCGGAGGAAGCTCCAGATGCGCCTTCTTGGATGCGCATGTGTCCGCCTTTGCGTCCTTCCGGCCCTTTGCCGCCTACGCCCATCGGCCCTTTGCCGTTAACGAGTTTTTCTGCGATGCTTGACGCGTCCGCGGTCAATTTATCCGCCTGCTCCTGCGTCAATTTGCCTGCCTTGACAGCCGCGGCTTGGCTGTCTGCGATTGCCTGCTTGACGGAATCGATGATAGTCTGCGCATCTACGCCTTTTTCTTTGGCGATGTCCGCGATCGACTTGCCCGCAGCCTGCTGCGTTCTCAGCTCATCCGCGCTAAGGCCGAGCAGTTTGGCCGTTGCCGTCAGGTCCAGGCTGCCGGAGGAGAGAAAGAAGCCTCTCTTGCCCTCGAAGCCTTTGCCTTTTCCGGGACCTTGGTCGAATTTCATTTGGCCGTCGACCGTTTTGTCCAGATTATCGGCGAAGGCTTGCTTCTCTTCGGCTTGCCGCTTGGCGAACGCGTCCGTCATGGCGGCTTTCAGCGCGTCGCGCGTGACGCCTTGCTCTTCCGCTATTTGCGCCAGCGTTTTACCCGCAGCCAGTTTTTCCTTCAAGGCTGCCGCGTCGAGCTTCAACAGGTCCAGCACCTCTTGACTGACCGGGTTGCCTCTCATGCCTTCCCGCTGAATCTTTTTCGGTGCGTCCGCCGTTCCTTTCTCGGTCGTTACCGAGCTACTCTTTTCGCCCGCTGCCGTCGAGCTCGCTGCCGCGTATGCGCTGATTGGTATCATGACGGCAAGCGCCGCCCCGATCGTCAGCGTCTTCATCGTTTTGCTCATGTTCATGCTTATTACCTCCAGTGGTTGGATTCGTTGAAACTGGTTACATGTCCCAGTATGTACAGCCAACCTTAAATCAAGCTTAAATTGGTTTAAGCGTTCCATTAGGTCCGTATGAAATTTCTCTTCACATTGAAGCTTGCCGGCAGAAGTCTATGTATTTCCATGGATTGTTATTTGAATTAGTTCTTTAGTCTCCCTGGGGAAAATCCGATATAAAGCATGACTACCTTGCGTGCGCTATCGTGCCGAATGGGTTTTATTATGTGGAACTATCGAAACGAGGGGGAGTAAGGACATGAAAACGTTAAAATGGACGGGCGCGCTGCTGCTTGGGCTGACCGTCGGAGCTTCGTTCGCGGCCGAGGCCAGCGCGAAGACGTCTGCGGATTTCACGGATTTGAAAGACTTGGACGCGGCAACGAAAGCCAAATTCGATGCGATGATCAACGCCGGCATTTTCGACGGGGTCTCGGACACGACGTTCGGACTAAAGGACGAAATGAACCGGGCGCAATTCGCCAAGGTCGCCGCTCTGATTACGGGACTCGAGGTAAACAAGGATTTGAAAACCTCCAGCTTCACGGACGTAAAGGCGGATGATATCGCGAACGGTTACGCGCTTCCTTACATCGAAGCCCTGAAGGCAGCGGGAATTACGGACGGCTACGGGGAAGGCACGTACAACCCGGCCGGCAAGGTGACCAAGGAACAACTGGCGACCTTCCTTGTTCGCACCCTGGGCATGGATAAAGATGCGAAGTCTACTGCGCCAGTCAACGATCAGTCTGTTTCAGATTGGGCGAAAGGGTATGTGGCGCTCGCGCTCGATCTGAAGCTGATGGGCGGAGGCACGGACGGAACCTTCGGCGGCAAATCGAACGCGACGCGCGATCTGCTCGTCACGGGATCGTACGAGAGCGCGCAGACGCTGGAAGTAAAAAAACCGCTCGCGGTATCCGGAGCGGAATTCGCGGCCGGCAACAAACTGGAGCTGACGTCGACGACGGCGCTCGACGAATCTTCGATCGACCTGTCCAAGATTACGGTCAACGGCGTCGCGTTGGATCCGAAGAAGGACAGCTTCAAGCTTTCCGACGACAAGAAGACGATCATCATCACGCTGCACGACGGCTTTACGCTGGACAATACCAAGACTCCAGTAATCGAAGCGACGGGCTTGAAGTCGTTGTACGGCAACGAAATCAAGAAAGACGCGGACAAGCCGGTTCCGGTTAAAGTGACCGAGGCGCCGCCCGCCCCGCCGGCGCCGCCTGTGAACACGGGCTCGAATTCGAATACGAACACGCCTCCGCCGTCGTCGAACACGCCGACGCTGACGATCGACAAGGAGCATGCGGTTGCGAGTGCGACCGGCGTTACGTTCAACGTTACGACCAATCTCTCAAAGTCATCGGATACCGTATATTATGCCATCGTTCCAGGTGCCGCCAAGGACGTGGACGCAGCGGAGCTCGTGCCGCCTGTTAGCCTTTCGGACTACGTACAATCCGGATCCCAGAGTTACACGGAACCGACGATGGAGATCGAAATCGGCGATAATTACGACATGTATCTTGACCCCTCCACGGAGTACACCATATACATGATTGCCAGGTCGGAAGGCATGAACTCGGCAGTTGCCAGCTACACGTTTACGACCGAGGAGGGTTTGCCCGATATTCCGTCACTCATTGCGCTAACCTCCGGTACGAGTCGCGAGTCAGGTGAGGAGACCGACTCCATTCATCTTGCCTTGGACGTCCAGCATGCGAATAAAGTCTATTATGTTTTGCTGCCGCAAGGACAAAATCCTTTAACGACGGATGAGATCAAGAATTTCAGCAATGATGCCTACTCGCACGGCGAAGTGCAGGTTACCAATCGCGCAGTGGATATTTCACTGGAAGGCTTGTTGAAGGATTCGACATACATTCTATATACGGTCGGTTCGAACGCTGAATACGACAGCGAATCCGCGCCGTATACGTTCTATCGGACTGACGGCATACTGACTTTCGAAGAATTCAGTTACGCGGACGGACAATTGACGCCTAACTATGACTCGGCGGACTACCAGTTCTATTATTGGACCTTGAACGATGTCAGCGATGGCGCGATCGCGCCAAGCGCGGATTACGTGATTAGCAAATCGATGCCGCACTTTATCGACGAATCGCACCCGTCCGTCACAATTAGTGGAGTGACGGGACCTACCCGCGTATACGGCGTCATTGTCGAAGACGTGCAGCGCTCGAACGTGGTCTCGATCGACATCGATGGCAATGTAGGAGGAGGTCCGTGGCAGGGGGGAGAAATTCCAACACCGTTCTTGCCTTAAGCCTATACGGACTAAAAAAAGAAATCATGCCATGCATTGGACCTGTCGAACAATCGGCAGGTTCTTTTCTTTCCCGCGAGAAGCACAGTGCTGCGTACTGCTGAATTGCATTGAGTTTGCTTGGATCCTTGCGTTATAATGGGTAGAATGTGTGCAAATTGGTTGGAAAGGACGGGACATGATACGATGAGCATCACGAGAACGGATGTTGAGCACGTGGCCAACCTGGCCCGGCTGGAGCTTTCCGAGCAAGAGAAGGAGCAGTTCGAAGGTCAGCTGAACGCGATCTTGAAATACGCGGAGAAGCTGAACGAGCTGCAAACCGACGACGTTGAACCGACAACCCATGTGCTGCCGGTCTACAATGTCATGCGGGATGACGCGATCCGCGAGTCCGTTTCGAACGAGACCGCGCTGCGCAATGCGCCCGAAGACGAAGACGGCCAGTTCAAAGTGCCGGCCGTATTGGAATAAATTCGCTCGCAAGGAAATGAAGGGAGGAACGGCTGTTGGCTCTATTCGATTTACGCCTTCAGGAAGTACATAATCAATTGAAGAAGAAAGAATTGTCGGTCGCCGATTTGGTGGACGCTTCCTATTCGCGCATCGCCGCGACGGATGATTCCATCAAAGCGTTTTTGACCTTGAACGAGGAGGGGGCCCGTGCTGCGGCTGCCGATCTGGACAAGGCGCTGGCCGAGGACGGCGAACAGGGTCTGCTGTTCGGCTTGCCTGCCGGAATCAAGGATAATATCGTTACCGAAGGCCTGCTCACGACATGCGCCAGCCAATTCCTGCGCAATTACGATCCGATCTACGACGCGACGGTTACGAAGAAGCTCAAGGCCGCGCAATCGGTCACGATCGGCAAACTGAACATGGACGAGTTTGCCATGGGCGGCTCCAACGAGAATTCGAGCTTCTATCCGACGCGCAACCCTTGGAATACGGATTACGTGCCGGGCGGCTCGAGCGGCGGTTCCGCGGCTTCCGTGGCGGCCGGACAAGTTTACTTCGCGCTCGGCTCCGATACCGGCGGTTCGATCCGCCAACCTGCAGCGTATTGCGGCATCGTCGGCCTGAAGCCGACCTACGGCCTCGTATCGCGCTTTGGCCTCGTGGCGTTTGCCTCGTCGCTCGACCAGATCGGTCCGCTGACGAAGAACGTCGAGGACTCGGCGTACGTGCTCCAATCGATCGCCGGCTACGATCCGAATGATTCCACGTCGGCGAACGTGGAGATTCCCGATTACGTCAGCGCGCTTACCGGCGACGTGAAGGGTCTGCGCATTGGCGTGCCGAAGGAATATTTGGGACAAGGCATCGACCCGAAAGTGAAAGAGGCGGTTCTGGCCGCCCTCAAACAATTCGAGAGCCTCGGCGCGACCTGGGAAGAAGTATCCCTGCCGCATACGGAATACGCGGTGGCGACGTACTATCTGCTGGCGTCCTCGGAAGCTTCCTCTAACCTTGCCCGTTTTGACGGCGTTCGTTACGGCGTTCGCGCGGACAATCCGGACAACTTGCTGGATCTCTACCGCAAATCGCGCAGCCAAGGCTTCGGCCCTGAAGTGAAACGGCGCATCATGCTCGGCACGTACGCGCTCAGCTCGGGCTACTACGACGCTTATTATTTGAAGGCTCAGAAGGTGCGCACGCTGATCAAGCAGGATTTCGACAACGTGTTCCAAAACTTCGATCTCATCATCGGGCCGACGGCGCCGACGACGGCTTTCCCGATCGGCGAGCAGGTCGGCGACCCGCTCACGATGTATTTGAACGATATTTGCACGATTCCGGTCAGCTTGGCGGGCGTGCCTGCCATCAGCGTGCCTTGCGGCTTCGCGGACGGACTGCCGGTCGGTCTGCAAATCATCGGCAAAGCGTTCGACGAGCGCACGGTGCTTCGCGCCGCGCATGCGTACGAGCAGCATACCGAGCATCACAAACAGCGTCCGCGGCTGTAGCGGGACGTTTAGGAAGCAGGAGGGCGAAACCATGTTTGAACCGAACAAATACGAAACGGTCGTCGGTCTGGAGGTGCACGTCGAGCTTCACACGAAGAGCAAAATCTTCTGCGGCTGCTCGACCTCCTTCGGCGCGCCGCCGAACTCCCATACATGTCCGGTCTGTCTCGGACACCCCGGCGTGCTGCCGGTCTTGAACCGCCAGGCGCTTGAATTCGCGATGAAAGCCGCAATGGCGCTCAACTGCCAAATCGCGGACGTCAGCAAATTCGACCGCAAAAATTACTTCTATCCGGATTCGCCGAAAGCCTATCAAATTTCCCAATTCGATAAGCCGGTCGGCGAACACGGCTGGATCGACATCGAAGTGAACGGCCGGACGAAGCGCATCGGCATCACGCGCCTTCATTTGGAAGAGGATGCCGGCAAGCTTACGCACATCGACGGCGGATTCGGTTCCCTCGTCGACTTCAACCGCGTCGGAACGCCGCTCGTGGAGATAGTTTCGGAGCCGGACATCCGTTCCCCGGAGGAAGCGAAAGCTTACCTCGAGAAATTAAAAGCCATCATGCTCTACTGCGACGTGTCGGACGTTAAGATGGAAGAGGGTTCGCTGCGCTGCGACGCCAACATCAGTATCCGTCCGTACGATCAGGAACAGTTCGGTACCCGCGCGGAGCTCAAGAACATGAACTCCTTCCGCGGCGTGCAGCGCGGCTTGGAATACGAAGAGATGC
The DNA here is from genome assembly GCF_009909195.1 of Paenibacillus sacheonensis. Lineage (GTDB taxonomy): Bacteria > Bacillota > Bacilli > Paenibacillales > Paenibacillaceae > Paenibacillus_Z > Paenibacillus_Z sacheonensis. The sequence continues at coordinate 7,244 of NZ_JAAAMU010000006.1, read as the reverse complement.
GCCAAGCCGATATTCTCGACAGCGGCGGCAAGGTCGTCCAGGAGACGCGCCGCTGGGATGAGACGCAAGGCAAGACGTTCACGATGCGCAGCAAGGAAGAAGCGCATGATTACCGTTACTTCCCGGATCCGGATCTCGTACAAATTCACATCGACGACGAGTGGAAGGCCCGCGTTCGCGCGTCCATTCCGGAGCTGCCGGATGCCCGTAAAGCCCGGTATACGGCCGAGTTCGGCCTGCCTTCCTACGACGCGGAAGTCATCACGGCTTCCAAGAAGCTGGCCGATTTCTTCGAAGAGAGCCTGCAATACACCAAGGATGCCAAATCCGTGTCCAACTGGATCATGGGCGATTTGCTCGGCTATCTGAATGCCGGCGGTCTGGAGCTGGAGGACATCAAGCTGACGGGCCAGGGGCTTGGCGAGATGATCGGTCTCATGGAGAAGGGGACGATCAGCAGCAAGATCGCGAAGACCGTCTTCAAGGAGATGCTGGAGACCGGCAAGCGTCCGCAGCAAATCGTCGAGGAGCAGGGACTGGTCCAAATCAGCGACGAAGGCGCGATTGCCGAAGTCGTCGATCGGATCGTCAGCGCGAATCCGCAGTCCGTGGAAGATTTCAAAGCCGGCAAAGAGAAAGCCATCGGTTTCCTCGTCGGCCAAGTCATGAAAGAAACGAAGGGCAAAGCGAATCCGGCGCTGGTTAACAAGCTGCTGCTCGCGCGTCTGAACCAATAACCGCTTTTCTAAGCGAAGAGGAGAGAGGCATGTCCGTCGATAGGCGGTCATGCCTCTTTGCTGCATAGGGAATATGTTACAATACCGATAAAGACTGATTTACGACTGGAGGGGGCTTATGCGCGGGCAGTCAAGCATCAAAACATCCTTAGCGCCCTTGATCGCGTTTCTCATTCCCGGCGGCGGGCATATGCTGTTGGGTCGGCCTGCGGCAGGGCTGCTTCTCCTTCTCGGAACGTTGACCGATATCGCGGCCATCATTCGATTGGCCGATGAAAGCGGCGGACGATTTGCGCTGGTCATTATTTTTCTCGGGCTAGGCGTGCCTTGTTTTTGGTTTTACAGCGTGTTCGGCACGCTCCAGCTGGCCGCGAAACTTCGTCGGGAAGCACAGTTGGCCGAAACGGGCGAAGGCGGGCATAGCACGGGATGGATAGGGATTTTGCAAGGAATAGGCGCCATTGCCATGAGCTGCGTGCTGCTTGTTCTGGTGCAGACATCGTTGGATTTCTCGCCGGTGATCGAGAACTTCGCCGCGTATGCGCCAGGGCTGCTGCCTATTGCGCTCGCGCTTGTCATCCTGGGGAGGAGGAAGAATGCGATGTTCAAAATGGGACGCTTCACGGCTGCGGCCGTGCTCGTCGCAGTAGGCGGACTGCTGCTGTGGGATCAAATAAAAGGCCTCAACGATATCGCGCTTCTGGGGCAATGGTGGCCTGCGGCGTTCGTGCTGTTAGGCTTCGAGATCGTCATCTCCAGCGTCGTTTACCGACAAGCGGCCAAACGTCCGTCTTTCGATATCGGCGGCGCTTTCTTGGCAGCGCTCGTCGCGATTACGGCTTTTGCCGTGACGCAATACGCTGCCATGCCATTCCGGTGGCTGGACGAATTCAAAGTCAATTTAACCGGCACGAGCGGATTTGGCGAAGAAAAGGGTTTTCGCTACGTGAAGGATACGATACATCAGCCGCTGCTCCCGGAGACGACGGCTATTTCGATCAACAATACCAACGGCGACGTGACCATCAAGAAAGGCGAGGTCGACAGCGTCGTTGTGGAGACGGTCATGTGGGTCGATTCAGCCGACAAAACGGAAGCCGACGAAACGGCCGAGAAGTCCACGGTAGACGTGAACGGCGGAGAAAAAATCGAAATCAAGGCGCAAGGCCATCCATATGGTACTAACGGGGAACGCAAGCCGCGTATGAATATGATAGTCACCATCCCGGCTAATTCCGCATTCGGCATGGAAGCACAGCCTCCTTCATCCAATATGGGAATAGGAGCTGACTCGACACCAAACGTAAGTAATGCTGACTTAGATTCATCCGATTCATCCGATTCATCCGATTCATCCGATTCGGCAGATTCGGGCATGAACGGAAAAAAAACTGAAACCTCCGAGGATGAAGATACGTCTAATGAAGTAGAAGCACCGAAGACCGAGCTCTATATTGGCACCGTGAATGGCTCCGTTGATATGGCGAATCTTCATTTGTCCGGCGGATTGACCATTAAAGTGACGTCAGGCGAGATTGCGGTTCATGACATTGAAGGACCCGTCGATGCGGAAACGAAGAACGGCAGCATAACGGCATCCGCGATGCAAGGAAACGTAACCTTCAATACGTACAACGGCGATATAAAAGCATCGGACATTGACGGCAGCTTCGACGGATCCACGTTAAGCGGGAACATCGATTTGCAGCGCGTGTCCAAGGGTACGGATGCGGATACGAAGAATGGCCAGATCGGAATTAAAGAAGCGCAAGGAACCGTGAGGGCCGACACGCTGAACGGAGATATCAATGTATCGAGCAGCCTCGTTGGCGGCGACTGGGACATCGACAGTTCCATCGGCGAAATTCACGTTTGGATTCCCGAAGCGGGCGACTATTCGGTGAATGGGTCCGTGACGTTCGGAGACATATCAAGCGATTTGCCGATCGCGGTGAATAAGAAAACGATCCGTGGCAGCATCGGCATGGGCACTTACCGGATCAACATTGACGCCAATAGCAGCATCGCGGTAAATCGTTACAAGGCATAAAATGATTTCCGCTTTCATTGACAAATCGAAAACGATGCACGTACAATAGTTCTAAACTATTGCAGAAAGGACGTGTTGGGCATGGGTGCGACCGTGGAACAAGCTTTGGAGCAATTGAAAAGTACCGGCGTTCGTATGACCCCGCAGCGTCACGCTATTTTAAGTTTTCTCATGCACTCCATGACTCATCCGACTGCAGATGAAATTTATAAATCGCTCTCGCCTTCGTTTCCGAGCATGAGCGTGGCGACCATATACAACAACCTGCGGCTGTTTGTCGAGGCGGGATTAATCCGGGAACTCACCTACGGCGATGATTCCAGCCGATTCGATGCCGACTTATCCGAGCATTATCATGCGATTTGCCGAACTTGCGGCACGATCGTCGACTTCGACTATCCTCCTTTGACGGAAGTGGAGATCGCCGCTTCCAAGGAAACGGGTTTTCGAGTCGAGGGACATCGCATGGAAATCTACGGACAATGCGCAAGCTGCGCATCGAGGCATAAGGCAAACTAAACGATAACGACTTCGATCGATCGATAATGAATCGATCGATCGATAATGAATCGAATGAACGCGCAAGGGTTGAGGAAGCTCGCCATATGCGCGTTTTTTATTTGCCGTACTTTAGAGGCCCGAGTCGCTGACCAGCCGTACGGTACGGCTGCGAGGAGAGCTTAAGCTGCATGTTTTTTCTGTTTCGGGAATAGCATGTCTATATGAAAGGAGCGATTTACAACGTGGAAACGGTTCGATACCGACCTAGACGCCGCAGCGGCGGATGGCTGAAATGGCTCGTGATCGCATGCGGGTTGTCCGCTATGTTAGCGGTGATTTGGTTCGGCTGGCAGCGGTTTGAGCCGAACAATACGATTGTTGAACCGGATTATGGCGAAGACTATCCGTTGCTATATCATGGACAAGTCATACCGAAAGGCGCTTTAGTCGACGGTGAACAGGTGAGGATTCCGATATCGTTCATACAGGATCAGCTCGGGTTGAAGGAAGAAGTTTATTACGAAAGCAAAACAGGCTCGATCGTGCTTACGACATCCAACAAAGTTCTTCGCATGCAGACCAATACGCTCACGGCAAAGCTCAATAAATCGCCGTACCAGCTTCGGATTGCTGCTGAAGTCGTCGATAAGACCGCCTATATCCCAACGCAGCCTTTGCAAGAATTGTTTGGTCTCCAGGTGTCTTACAATCCCTCCAACCATATAGTTACGGTGCTCTCCGCGGGCGATGCGATTCAGCTCGGAGCCAAGAAGAAGGGGGAGCTGACGATTCGGCGCGGTCCGTCGATGAAGGAGCCGATATACGAACGCATCGCCGCGTCCAAGGAAGTCAGGATTTGGGGCGAACAAGAGAAATGGTATGTTGTTCAAAGCGCGGACGGGATTGTAGGTTACGCGGACAAGTCCTCCGTCGCCTTAACGAAGATGGAACAGATCAAGCCGTTGAAGGATGCACCGGTCTATCCGGCTTGGAAGGCGGTCGGATCCAAAATCAATCTGACTTGGGAAGCCGTCTATATGAAAGCGCCGAATCCGGACGTAATCAATAACTTAACCGGCGTCAACGTTGTATCTCCAACCTGGTTCGCGTTGGTTGACGGCAACGGCAGCATCCAGAGCAAAGCGGATAAGGCGTACGTCGACCGGGCGCATAAGCTTAACATGCAAGTGTGGGCGGTGTTCAGCAACAGCTTCGACCCCGATCTCACTACGAAAGCATTGGCCAGCGCAGAATCCCGATTGAAGATGATTCAGCAGTTGGCTGCGCTTGCGCAAATGTACAAGCTTCAAGGCATCAATCTTGATTTTGAAAATGTGTATACGGCAGACAAAGCCAACCTCGTGCAGTTTGTTCGCGAGTTGACGCCTTACATGCATGAGATGGGCGTCGTCGTATCGATCGACGTGACGCCGAAGTCGAACAGCGAGATGTGGTCCTTGTTCTTGGACCGTGCTGCACTCGGCAAGGTCGTCGACTATATGATGGTCATGGCATACGATGAGCATTGGGCGGCAAGCCCGATTTCGGGTTCCGTTGCTTCGCTGCCATGGACGGAGCAGTCGATCAAGAAAATTCTGACGGAAGACGGCGTACCGCCGGGCAAGCTCGTACTCGGCATGCCACTGTATACGCGTCAATGGACGGAGAAGAAGGATAAAGAAGGCAAGACCGTCGTCACCTCCAAGACGCTTGGCATGGAAGCCGTCCAGAAGCTTATCGCGCAACGAGGGCTGAAGCAGGTAATCGATGCGGAATCCGGACAAAGGTATGTGGAGTATACCGCGGACGGCGCTCTGCAGCGGATATGGATCGAGGATTCCTTATCGATGAAGGCGAGAGTCGCCTTAGTGAAGAAGTACAACTTGGCCGGCGCGGCAACCTGGCAGCGCCAATTCCAATCCGATGACATTTGGGGCATCATACATCAATCCCTGACGAAGCTTCCTTAATACCACAAACAAACGCCCTGCAGGCGGATATGCCGCCTGCAGGGCGTTTTGGCGTTAAAATCAATAGATTGTAATTACATGCTTACCCACTGCAAACACTAAGCCTGCGGTTGTATGTTCTCTTCAACCGACTCGGTTTCGTCGAGATCGGTCGCTTGCTTTGGATCGAGCGTCATTTTCGTTTTGCAGTACATGCATCGGTCCGTTTTGCCGAGCAGCTTCGTATGGCGGTTGCACTCCGGGCACACGAGGATCGTGGCGCTGGTGGAGAGCATGCCTGCCCAGAAGTAAACACCGACGCTGAGCAGCATCGCGATCATGCCAATAACCATAAAGATGGCAGCAAATACTTTACCGGCTTGTCCCCAGAAGACGATACCGGCTGTTCCCAATATCATTAGACCCATTCCGAATAGGGTGAAGAGCAGTCCCCATAACCGGAATTCATTGATTTTACTCGATTTTCCAAACATAATTTCAATCCTTTCTGGCAGTTCCCAGTTGTTTCTAAGACTTTAGGCAGGAAAACGGACGGACATTGTCGAACAAGAGAATAACAACTGCGAAATAATTATAGCTAAATGTAAGCATGAAAGCTATACGGGGGATTGACGTGGAGCATATAAAATCACATTTCAAAGCCGCATATGAGCATCAAGAAGGGCTCGTCAGCCTGGCGGCCATCGACAACCCGTTTCCTTATAATCCGCTGATCGACGGTCTGGACCTGCTTATAATTATCGTTACCGAACGCGAGAACCCGGCCAAAGGAACCGAGCACATTAGCTTTGACGGAGAACGCGTTCAGATTAGAACGGTCACGCCCGCGACGTTGGAACAATGGACACGAGGCGGCGAGAACCGGAGTATCATACAATGGCTTGCTCGGGGGGATATCCTGTTGGACCGAGACAATTATTTGGCGAATTTGCGCGACGGCTTGCTTTCGTTTCCACCGGTACTGCGCAGTCAGAAGGAATTGGTGGAGTTCGGGGGATTCATTCGTACGTATCTGCAGGCCAAACAGGATCTTCAGGACAATAACCTGCTCGATGCGTATAGCAACATACTAGCAGCGCTTAACCATTGGGCCCATATTGCTTTTATCGAGAAGGGCGTACATCCCGAGCTCGGCATCTGGCGTCAAATGCGACGGTTTAATCCAGGCATCTATAAACTCTACGAAGAGCTGACGGTTTCGCCGGAAACGCTGGAGAAGCGGGTGCAGCTCGTACTGCTCGCCTGTGAGTTCTCCGTCATGAGTAAAATGAAATCCTCTTGCGGGCTGCTGCTTTCGATCTTGGAGAGCAGGGAAGAACCATGGAGCATAATGGAGCTTCAACAGCATTCCATGCTCTCAGAGCTGCATATGGATTTGTCGCTTCTGCTGCAAAAGCTGGTCAAACGCGGATATGTGCGAGAAGTGGCCTACATGCCTACGGCCGGCGACATGGAAGTGCTGGAACTCCGGTATCATTAAGGTATAACGCATGCTCCCAAGCATGCGTTATTTATTTTATGAAGTGCTTGACGTGTATGCGGAGGATGTGATAAATTATTTATTACCGCCTTCGGGAAAACCCATATGGGTGAGAAGCTTGTAAGCAAGCAAGAAAAAGATTTCAAAAAAAGCTTGCAAGTGAATGACCGGATGTGATATATTAATCAAGTCGCCGCTGAGACATTGGGCGAACGACACACGAATTTGTTCCTTGAAAACTGAACAATGAGCGACCTGTCAAAAGGTCATTAAATGTAAGTCAGCGATGAGCTAACAAGCACATCCTTCAGTTGGAATGCTGCATTCAAAGCTTTGGCTTTGAACGCAAACCAATCCGACTTTTATGGAGAGTTTGATCCTGGCTCAGGACGAACGCTGGCGGCGTGCCTAATACATGCAAGTCGAGCGGAGTCATTCCTTCGGGGATGGCTTAGCGGCGGACGGGTGAGTAACACGTAGGCAACCTGCCTGGAAGACCGGGATAA
>NZ_JAAAMU010000005.1 GCF_009909195.1 Paenibacillus sacheonensis | reverse complement strand
CGGCGCGGCGCAGCTGGCGGGCGGCGCCGGCAAGCTGGCCAGCGGCTCCGCCGAGCTCGCGAGCGGCACGGCCCAGCTCGCCGGCGGCACGGCCGAGCTGTCGGGCAAGCTCGGCGACGCCGCAGCCCAGACCGCGGGCGTCACCGGAACCGACGCCCTCTACGACATGTTCGCGAACCCCGTCCATGTCGAGGAGCACAAGCTGACGAACGTGCCGAACTACGGCACGGGCTTCGCGCCGTACGCCTTATCGCTCGGCCTGTTCGTCGGCGCGCTGCTCTCCACCATGGTCGTGCCGATGCGCGAGACCGGCACGAGGCCGCGCTCCGGCTGGAGCTGGTTCGTCAGCAAGGCGCTGCTTCTCGCAGGCATCGGCATCGTGCAGGCGCTAATCGCCGACGCGATCCTGATCTACGGCATCGGCATGCACGCCAATCATATGGGCGCCTTCATCGGCATGTCCATGCTGACCAGCGTCGCGTTCATGATGATCATTCAATTCCTGGTCACGCTCCTCGACCAGCCGGGCCGATTCGTCGCCGTGATGCTGCTCATCCTGCAGTTGACCGGCAGCGCCGGCACGTACCCGGCGGAGCTCGTGCCCGCTTGGCTGCAGCGCGTCGGCGAATGGCTGCCGATGACGTATACCATTCGGTCGTTCCGTGAAATTCTGACCGGCAACGAGCTGCAGTCAACCGGCAGCAGCGCCGTGTACCTGGCGATCGTAGCGCTCGTATTCGCAGCGCTCACGATGGCCGTATTCCTGGTCATGCATCGCAAGGAACGGAGCAGCAAGTCCGCGCCGGCCGAAATCGTACTTTAATGAAGAAACAAAGGCGGGATTCCAAGGGGCAGCCTAAGCTGCTTCACGGAATCCCGCCTTTTTATTTCTTCATCATCCCGAATCTATACTTTCCTGACCTTACGAATTAACATACACCGTCGCGATCGGTTTCCGATAATCCACCTGATACCCGAGCCCCTTGGATAACGCTGCAAGCGGGAGGTAAGTAAGCGAGCTGCCGTTCGACTGCTGCAGATAAGCCGGCGTCTCGAGCGCAACGCTCTGGCCGTTTACCTTCATCGTGTTCGCGCCGATCGTGAACGCGACCTTCTTGCCGCCGGAGGCGATCGTCGCCGTCCGGGTCTTGTTGTCCCAATTCAGCGTCGCATGCAGCGCGTTCGCTACATCCCGCATCGGCAGGAACGTCGTATTGTTCTTGAGCACCGGATGATTGCCTTTGAGATCCGTGCCGTTCACGACGACGCGCAGGGGGGCGCCGGCAGGCAGGGCAGCGGGATCGCGATAATCGCCCCAGATGCCTTTGGAGAACGCACGGCCCATGACGTCGTAGCCGGATTGCTTCGGATGAATGTCGCCTTTCAAAATGTACGTATAGACAAGTTCATTGTTCTTGAACGGAACCGAGACGTCCACGGTCCGCACGTCATAGCCTTCCTGGGTCAGTTTATCGGCGAGCGCCTCGTCCAAGCCCTTCAGCTTCGTCACGGCCGCGGACAAGATATCGTACTGCTCCTGCGTGATCGCCTTGTTTAACACGGACGGCTTGGGCACCGGCAAATATTGATCCGCGAAAACGACGGTCGCTTTCGGGTTCAAGCCCAGAATCGTGCGCAAGGACGCTTCGAGCTGCGGTACGTAATCCGCCAGCATCGCGTCCATCTTGGCCTGCAGGTCGGCCGCCGACAAGCTGTTCGACTTGATGTCATCGAAGATCGGCGTAAAATCGTTCCCTCCGATCGTCAGCGTGACGAGATCGGCATTTTTCAAATCCGCCGCAAGCGCGGCCGTCTTGGCGACGGTCTCGGAAGCGAGCGGGTACGTCGCCAAATTCGTCTGTACCTCATCCGCGGCGATTCGCGTGCCGTCTGCGGCCGCCTTCAGAAACTTGTTGAGTCCCGGCGTTTTGAGCGCGATGATGCCGTAATTCTTCAGATCCGCGCGTCCGCGGTACAACGCCTGTTCATACACGCGTTCGACATAACCGTATGGAATGGAAGAGACGGTCATGCCGTTCTCGTAGCCGACGGTCAGCGAGTCGCCGACCGCCACGATATGTAAGGGCTCGTTCGCTTCTGCCTTGGGCGCAGCAGGTGCAGCCGCGTACTGACGCGCGGTCGAGGGAATTACAGGCTGGCCAATCGAGCCTGCAAATGCATGGTTCGACGTGGAAATTGATTCCTGAGCAGCAGGCGCAGTGGCCTCGGCCCTATGACTATCCGTCCAAATACTTCCCGTACCTACAGCGGCAATCAGCAGCGCCGCCGTCGTCATTGCTGCTGCCTTGCCCTTGGATTTCCTCGTATTGCTCGTCAAATCGACCACATCCTTTTGGATAATTATGCAGCTTAATGAAAAGAAAAGTACAAAAAGTGCAAATTCAAACTGCTGGTGCAGGGCGTTCCGGTAAAGAAGTCTTATCACTTTTGCTAAAATAATAAATTGATAATTGCTATAGGGTGATGATAAAATCATATAATAACGAAAATCAATCGATCCTGTCCGTTTGTCGCAAGGATGCTGATAAAAACGGCATTTTTACCCAGCCGCTGCTCAGCGTCTTTTTTTGAAGAATGCCATGAAAGCTGGAAGGAAAGGTTTTCATAATCTGCTTTTATTCTACGCCATTCAGGGGAAGAAATGAAGTCGGATTCCTGCAAATAAATCCATTCCTCCATTTTCAGATCGCAAGGTAAGATTTAGCCGCTTGCCCGGATATCCGAAGAGATCCGAGGGCGGGGACTGCCGCCGATGACGGGCGTAGGCCGATTCCGTTGTTTATTCAAAAATTTCTCATAGAAAGGTGACTATCCAAGTGAAAGAGAACCGTTTAGGATTGCCGCCGAAGCAAGGCCTGTATGACCCGCAATATGAGAAAGACGCCTGCGGCATGGGTTTTGTGGCTAACATCAAAGGATACAAATCGCATTCGATCATCCAGCAGGCGCTGACCGTGCTCGAGCAGATGGAGCATCGCGGCGGACAAGGCAGCGAGCCGAACACGGGGGACGGAGCAGGCATCCTGCTTCAAATCCCGCATGCGTTCTTCTCCCGCGAGCTGAAGGGACTCGGCGTCGAACTCCCGGCTAACGGCGACTATGCCGTCGGCATGCTGTTCCTGTCGCAGGACGAGAGCATTCGCAGCAAGCATGAGCGCGAGTTGGAATCGATCATTCGCGAGGAAGGCCAGACGCTGATCGGCTGGCGTACCGTTCCGACGAACGACGAGAAGCTCGGACATTCCGCGAAATCGGTGAAACCGTACGTTCGCCAAGTGTTCATCGGCAGAGATGAATCGCTTCAGGATGAGCTTGCGTTCGAACGCAAGATCTACATCATCCGCAAGCGCGCGGAGCTGGCCATCCGTTATTCCGGCATGGAAGGCGCGGACAGCTTCTATTTCTCCAGCTTTTCGAGCAAGAAAATCGTGTACAAGGGGATGCTGACGACCGAGCAGGTTCGTTCTTTCTACACAGAGTTGAACGACGAAGCGATGGAGACGGCACTGGCCCTCGTCCACTCCCGTTTCTCGACGAATACGTTCCCGAGCTGGGAGCGCGCGCATCCGTACCGCTACCTGATCCACAACGGCGAGATCAACACGCTGCGCGGCAACGTCAACTGGATGCATGCCCGCCAGGCGCTGTTCGCTTCGGAATTGTTCGGCGAAAGTTTGGACAAAATCAAGCCGATCATCAATCCGGACGGATCCGATACGGCGATGTTCGATAACACGCTGGAATTCCTGTACCTCTCGGGACGCTCGCTGCCGCACGCAGCCATGATGATGGTGCCTGAACCGTGGTCCAACCACGAAGGCATGAGCGACGAGAAGAAAGCCTTCTACGAATACCACAGCTGCCTGATGGAGCCGTGGGATGGTCCTGCCGCGATGGCGTTCACCGACGGTACCCAGATCGGCGCGATTCTCGACCGTAACGGCCTTCGTCCCGCACGTTATTATGTAACCAAAGACGACGTCATCATTCTCGGTTCCGAGGCGGGCACGGTCCACGTCGATCCGGAGAATGTCGTATACAAAGACCGCCTGCGTCCGGGCCGCATGCTGCTTGTCGATACCAAAGCAGGCCGCATCGTGTCCGACGAAGAGGTCAAAGCTCAAATCGCGGCGGAGCATCCGTACCGCGAATGGCTTGACGAGCATCTCGTCGGCCTCGACGATCTGCCGGACGCGCCGGAGCTTCCGGAACCGGATCACGATACGGTCGAGCTGCGCCAGCAGGCGTTCGGCTACACGTTCGAGGATCTGCGCAAGGTGCTGGAACCGATGGCGGGCAGCGGCGTAGAGCCGATCGCTTCCATGGGTTACGATGCGCCGCTGGCCATTCTGTCGGAGCGCCCGCAGCGTCTGTTCAATTACTTCAAGCAAATGTTCGCGCAAGTCACGAACCCGCCGATCGATGCGATCCGCGAAGAAATCATCACGGCGACGGGAACGACGCTCGGCCCCGAGCGCAACCTGCTCAATCCGGAACCGGAGAGCGCGCGTCAGATCCGACTGGCATCGCCGGTCCTGTCGAACGAGGAGTTCGCGAAGCTGCGCCACGTGCGCCGTCCGGGCTTCAAGTCGATAACGCTGCCGACGCTGTTCACGGCGGCCGACGGCGTAGAGGGACTGCGTTTCGCTCTGAAGCAAATGTGCGAAGCGGCCGACCGCGTTATCGGCAAGGGCCATAATGTACTGATCCTGTCCGACCGGGGCATCGACCGGGAGAACGCGGCGATTCCGTCGCTGCTCGCCGTATCCGCCCTTCATCATCATCTCATTCGCGAAGGCACGCGTACGAAGGTCAGCATCCTGCTGGAATCCGGCGAGCCGCGCGAGGTGCATCACTTTGCACTGCTGCTCGGCTACGGCGTGAGCGCAGTCAATCCGTACTTGGCATTCGAGACGCTCGACGATATGATCCGCGGCGGCATGCTCAGAGGCGTTACGCACGAGAAGGCCGTGAAGAACTTCATTAAAGCCGCAACGAAAGGCGTCGTGAAGATTTTGTCCAAAATGGGCATCTCCACGATCCAATCGTACCGCGGCGCGCAAATCTTCGAAGCCGTCGGCCTGAACAAGGACGTCGTCGACCAATACTTCACTTGGACGGAGACGCGCATCGGCGGCATCGGCCTCGACGTCATCGCGGATGAAGCGCTGAAGCATCATCACCGTGCGTTCTCCGAACAAGAGGGCCGCGTCAAGGAGCTCGACTCCGGCGGCGAATACCAATGGCGCAAGGACGGCGAAGACCATCTGTTCACGCCGCAGACGATTCATACGCTGCAGATGGCTTCCCGCGCGAACGACTACAAGCTGTACAAGAAATTCTCCGAGCTGGTGCAGGGCGAAGACAAGAAGCATCTGACGCTTCGCTCGCTGCTTGACTTCAATTATTCGGCAGCACCCGTTCCGCTCGACGAAGTCGAGTCGGTCGAGTCCATCGTGAAACGCTTCAAGACGGGCGCCATGTCCTATGGCTCCATCTCCAAAGAAGCGCATGAAGCGCTGGCGATCGCGATGAACCGTATCGGCGGACGCTCCAACACCGGCGAAGGCGGCGAGGATCCGAAGCGCTACATCCCGGATGCCAACGGCGATTCCCGTCGCAGCGCGATCAAGCAGGTCGCTTCCGGACGTTTCGGCGTTACGAGCAACTACTTGGTCAACGCAGACGAGATTCAAATCAAGATGGCGCAAGGCGCGAAGCCGGGAGAAGGCGGCCAGCTGCCAGGACGCAAGGTGTATCCTTGGGTAGCCGAAGTCCGCGGCTCTACGCCGGGCGTAGGTCTCATCTCGCCGCCGCCGCATCACGATATTTATTCGATCGAGGATTTGGCCGAGCTCATTCACGATCTCAAGAACGCCAACCCTCGGGCTCGCATCAACGTAAAGCTGGTATCCGAAGTGGGTGTCGGCACGATCGCGGCAGGCGTTGCCAAAGGCCGCGCGGACGTCATTCTCGTCAGCGGCTATGACGGCGGCACAGGCGCATCGCCGCTCGCATCGCTCCGCCATGCGGGCATGCCTTGGGAGCTTGGCCTCGCGGAGACGCACCAGACGCTTATGCTCAACAACCTGCGCGACCGCGTCGTCGTAGAGACCGACGGCAAAATCATGAACGGCCGCGACCTCGCGATCGCCACGCTGCTCGGCGCCGAAGAATTCGGCTTCTCGACGGCTCCGCTCGTCGTGCTCGGCTGCATCATGATGCGCGTCTGCCAGCTGGATACGTGTCCGGTCGGCGTCGCAACGCAGAATCCGGATCTTCGCAAGAAGTTCATGGGCGATCCGAGCCATGTCGCGAACTACATGCTGTTCGTCGCGCAAGAGTTCCGCGAGTTCATGGCGCTTCTCGGTTTCCGTACCGTGAGCGAAATGGTCGGCCGCGTAGACCGCCTGCAAACCAAAGATCTGATCGATCACTATAAGCTCAAAGGCATCGATCTTCGTCCGCTGCTGCATCAAATGGAGGTACCGCAGGATGCGGCCCGCCACAACACGCAGCAGCAGGATCATAAATTAGAAGAGTCGCTCGACATGCAGCATCTGCTGGCGCTGGCACAACCGGCGATCGAGTCCGGCGAGCAAGTGCGCGCCACGCTGCCGATCACGAACATCAACCGCGTCGTCGGTACGATCGTGGGCAGCGAAGTGACGCGCAAATACGGCGCGGCGGGACTGCCGGAAGATACGATCTCGTTCCGCTTCGTCGGCACGGGCGGCCAGAGCTTCGGCGCGTTCATTCCGAAGGGCATCACGCTTACGCTCGAAGGCGACTCCAATGACTACGTCGGCAAAGGTCTGTCCGGCGGCAAGATCATCGTCGCTCCGTCGCCGAAAGCGACTTTCAAGTCCGAAGAGAACGTCATTATCGGGAATACCGCGTTCTACGGCGGAACGAACGGCGAGGCTTACATCAGCGGTATCGCGGGTGAACGCTTCGCAGTACGGAACTCCGGCGTCAAGATCGTCGTCGAAGGCGTCGGCGACCACGGCTGCGAGTATATGACAGGCGGACGCGTCGCGATTCTCGGCGGAACGGGCCGCAACTTTGCGGCAGGCATGTCCGGCGGCGTCGCGTACGTCCTGGACGAAGCCGGCGACTTCTACAAGCACTGCAACATCGAGATGGTGCTGCTGGAGCGCGTCGAAGAAGCACGCGACCTCGAAGAGCTGCACGGCATGATCAAGCGCCACGTGGAATACACGGGCAGCGCGATCGGCGACCGCCTGTTGTCGGATTGGGAGACGTCCAAGACGAAGTTCGTCAAGGTCATCCCGAAAGACTACAAGCGCATGCTTGAGCAGATCGAACACATGGAACAATCCGGCCTCGAAGGCGAAGCAGCACTGCTTGCTGCATTCGAAGCGAATATGAAAGAGCTGGCCCGCGTAGGCGGGAACTAAGCGACTATACGAAACCGGTCATGGACTTGTCCATGGCCGGTTTTTTTTGTCAAATCTGTCGAAGGAATGAGTCCTTAAAAGTGCAACGCAATGGATAACGGTGTTCATGGCCATTTTTTTGTTAGATAAATTTTGGAAATTGGGCTTGTATGACGACCCTATGAATATGATGAAGGTATCGAAGGATGTAGGGTTGCTCAGCGGGTTGTATTCGTCTTCGTTGGAACATCATCAGACGGGTTAGAACAATATGAGGAACGCAGGCTGATGTGAAGGCATGCTTAATTCTATTTGAAGACGTATCTGGACAAATAGTGGGTTCGAACGGCTATAAATGGCTGCTCGAATATATTTAACGGGGTTATAGAACAATGATCGACAAAAAAACAAAAAACATGTGACTATTGTCCCCTACCCTTCGACATCATTTTTGGAAAGGACTGGATATAATGGTTATAGAAAGTGTTAGACAAGTATGAGAAAAGATAGAGATGGTAAAGGGAGCGGTTCAATTGGCGGAGCTACAGATGAGGAACAGTATGTGGAGGGGTAGGAGCCGGAGTATGACGAAGAGACGCGATCAAGGTAATGAGGGAAATACTGCTGCTTCAACTGCCGTAGAATTGGATGTCCTTGAAATTCTCGAACAGTTGGGGATTGATCGTGCGGAATGGCCGGACCTGCCGAACTTGAACAAGTAAGAGAAATAAGTCTTCTGAACAAGCAATTGAAATTATACATACATGCAAAGCTGCAGTCCATAAGAAAAACCATAGACGGCTAAGCCGACTATGGTTTTATTTTTTCGTTATTTCATGTTACGAGCCGCGCGCACGAATGCGATGAAGTTGCGCGACTCCTCGGGAGATAGTTTGACGCCATCTATAGTCAATTCGAATTTGCTTAGAATCTCTTCCTCAGACAGCTCCAGCTGATCCACGAACTCGCGAACCGGCTCATCCAAGGTGACATGAGGGACGGCGGTTCGCCCGACGAGATAATCGACGGAAACATGAAACAAGTCGGCGAACTTCGACAGAGTCTCGGTATCCGGTTCGCGGCGGTTTTTCTCGTAATGAGATAGAGCAGCGCGAGAAATACCAAGCAGACCGGCGGTTTGTTCCTGCGTCCAGCCCCGATCTTCCCTCAGTTTGAAAATGATGTTTCCTATGTTCATATTTCTCCTCCTAACTAGCTATAACTCCATCTTATAACGAAACGCTTTCAAATGCATTCATTGCTACGAAATGTTACAGAGTGCTGTGAGCTTAGATCGTCTATTGAAAAATTTCATTATTTGTTCGGATATAAACCCGCTTATAGATACAATATGTATCTGGTGGATATTATTATTCATTGACCAATTTGGCTGGGGTTATACGCGTTCAATACGTATCGCCGTTAATTTTTATGGATACGGGCCGGCATCTTAAAAAAGGGCTTAATATTGATGAACCTCTAAAACTAGCCTCGAATATAGCTACAAGAGCTGTTAGTTTATGAGGAGGAATTAGGTTGGCGGTTAATAATCCATTACGTTCATTTTCTGATCAAGGCGTTGGGGGAAGCTTCGGAATGCTGCTTTATCCGAATGGAACGGTATGGACCAGCGGTCATAATGAAGCAGGACAGCTTGGCGACGGAACGAAACAAAATCGTTCCGTATTTAAATCAGTAGCCGATGTCACGGATATCGTTGCCGTTAGTTCAGGGGTCACATTCGCGATCGTTTTGAAGAAGGATGGAACGGTATGGGGATGGGGGGACAATAGTTCGGGCCAGTTGGGCGACGGGACATTAGTAACCAGAACCAGGCCTGTCAAAGTGAAAGAACTATCCAATGTTATCGCCATCAGCAGCAGCAACGCGCATTCGCTCGCACTATTAGCGGATGGAACCGTATGGGGATGGGGGAATAACGGTTCAGGCGAAATCGGGGACGGTACGACCGTTAGGAGAACTGCACCCGTGAAAGTTGCCGGGTTAACGGACGTAATATCCATCAAATGCGGTAACTACCATTCCGTGGCATTGAAAGCGGATCGGACGGTTTGGTCTTGGGGCGGGAATGGGACCAATCAGCAGGGGGACGGATCGAAGGGCAGCAGATTGCTCCCCAAGCAGGTTGCCGGGTTATCCGGAATCGTTTCATTAAAAGCAGGTATTTCACATACGGTTGCACTGAAAGACGATGGGACGATATGGACGTGGGGCGATAATACCTCGGGGCAATTGGGAGACGGGACCTATACGAAACGCACCAAGGTTGTGAAAGTACCGGGATTAACCGGCTTCACAGCCGTAGGGGCAGGAGGTTACTGTTCATTTGCGCTAAGAAACGATGGAACGGTATGGGCGTGGGGGAATAATAATACCGGTCAATTGGGTATCAATACGGCAGGCCAAGGCGTTCTGGACGAAATTAATAGTCACGCGGCGCCAATCAAAGAAACGCCTAGTCCGACTAAGACATTGATTACCGACGTTGTTGCCATCTCGACGGAAGCGAACCACTCATTTGCATTGAAAAGCGATCATAGCGTATGGGCATGGGGTAAAAACAACTATGGTCAACTAGGCGACGGCACCTTAATCGTGAAGCTGATGCCCGTATACGTGTTTACTACTCCGCAGGAATATAGCTAAATTGAAGCAAGGAATAGAAGGCATGGTCGGTAGAGCCAACCATGCCTTTTTGGATGCCTGGTTTTCTACCGATCCGAATGATCGACAGAATGAAAGCGCTATACTTTTAACGCCGTTAAGTTAAAGGAAAGTAATTGTGATTTTTGAAACAAAATGTCGCAATTTTAAGCCGAAACGGTATTGACATGTTACTAAACGTATCGTAAAGTAGGGATGTAATCAGATACAGTTTGTATCATTCTTCATTTGAAACTGGAGCAGTAGGAGGAAAGAAAGTGGAACTAAAACAATATTTTCTTATGATTTGGAAGAAGAGCTGGTTAATAGCGGTGGTGGTCATTATTGCTTGTACCCTCACTTATATTAAAAGTCATTACTATACGACTCCCATCTATCGTGCGGATGCGAAGCTCATTGTAAATCAACGGATGGTTGATAAAGAAAACCTGAATTTAAGCTCCATTCAAATGAATCTCATGCTGATTAACTCCTACAAGGAGATTATTAAATCGGCCGCCATTATGAACAAGGTTGTTGAGAAGTACCCGGATATTAAAGTAAGCCCGCGGGCGCTTGCCGCTAGAATCTCCGTCAGTTCCGCCAATCAATCGCAAGTCATGAATTTAACCTACGTTGATACTTCCTTCGATCGAGCTTCCAAAACGGTAAATGCGATATCGACCGTGTTCAAGGATGAGATCACCTCGATCATGCAAGTAGACAATGTCACGATTCTAAGCGAATCCACTCCCGAGGATTTCTCGGGTCCGATTAATGTGAGCTCTACGATGGATATGCTCATTAGTTTTATGGTTTCGTTCATGTTGTCCGTCGGCTTAATCTTCTTGATCGATTATTTGGATCATACGTTCAAATCCGAAACCGAAGTGAAAGAGACGCTCGATCTTCCGATTCTGGCTATCGTAACCAAAATCAAAAAGAAGGATATGCGACTGCGTAAAACACGGGCATCATCGAAAAAGCAAAAGGTGGGGGAAGAAACATATGCGACGATCAACAGTTGAGAACAACCTGGTTACGCTGCAGAATCCTAAGTCGCCCATATCCGAGGTTTATCGCACGCTTCGAACGAATCTGCAGCTCTCCTCAATCGATTCCCCGATGAAAATCATGATGGTCACATCCGCTCAGCGGCGAGAAGGGAAAACGACCACGGTCAGCAATCTGGCGATTGCGTATGCGCAAGAAGGCAAGAAGGTCCTTCTGATCGATACGGATCTCCGTGAACCTTCTCTTCATGCGGTATTCAATATGTCGAATCGAAATGGGTTAACGAGTATTCTTTCCAATCAAGTGGAGTGGAGAGAGATATTCAAAGAATCGGTTACGGATAATCTCACTGTGTTGACATCGGGGCCGATCCCGCCTAATCCATCTGAGCTGCTAAGCAGCAGAAGGATGCAGGAGTTATTGGAGGAGTTGAAGGAAGAGTTTGATATCATCCTGTTCGATACTCCGCCGATTCTGGTCGTAACGGATGGTTTGGTCGTAAGCAACTATTGCGACGGAGTCATTCTGGTAGTCGTATCAGGCAAAGTAGATAAGGAACTGGTCGTAAAGGCGAAAGCAAACTTGGAGCATGTGAATGCCCGCATCGCAGGCGTTGTTTTGAATAAAATGAATGCCAAGTACGGCAAGCGTTCAACAAACTATTATTACGGCGCAAGAGAATAGAGGCTGTTTTAACGTTTAGGTGATGTCTACTGTACCTTTACCATCGTAGGCACTCGATCATGCTGTGGGTCATTTGACCTTAGACATTATTGTCGATGGTGTGGTGTGAGGACGGGTTGAATGCCCACTCTAAAAATACGAGCTATCGATTACTCTTCAAAGGGAAATCGATAGCTCGTACTTTTAGCTTTTACAGAAGATAGATAGAAAATAGAAGGATAGGGTGAGTGAAAATGAAAAAAGTGCGTAAAGCCATTATCCCAGCTGCAGGCCTTGGTACGCGATTCTTACCCGCAACGAAGGCGATGCCCAAAGAAATGCTGCCGATCGTCGACAAACCAACGATTCAGTACATCGTCGAAGAAGCTATTGCGTCAGGGATCGAGGACATCATCATCGTCACCGGCAAAGGCAAACGAGCGATCGAAGATCATTTCGACATCGCGTTCGAGCTGGAGCAGAACTTGTTCGAGAAAGGGAAATTATCGCTCCTGCATGAAGTGCAAAAATCTTCCAACGTCGATATTCACTACATTAGACAAAAAGAAGCTAAAGGTTTAGGACACGCTGTTTGGTGCGCTAGAAATTTCATCGGCAACGAGCCATTTGCGGTCTTGCTGGGCGATGACATCGTACTCTCCGACGTTCCTTGCACGGAGCAGCTCATGCAGCAGTATGAAGCAACGGGCCATTCGGTTCTAGGTGTCCAAGCCGTATCCTATGAACAGACCGAACGATATGGAATCGTAGATCCGATCGATATCGATCGGCTTGATAGCAAGCTGTATCAGGTGAACCGAGTCGTCGAGAAACCTAAACTTGGGACGGCGCCTTCTAACCTGGCAATTATGGGACGTTATGTCCTGACGCCCGAGATCTTCGATTTCTTGGAAAAGCAGGAGAGAGGCGCCGGTGGAGAGATTCAGTTAACGGATGCGATTCAACGGCTGAACGAATCCCAAAGCGTGTATGCGTACGCCTTTGAGGGGACTCGTTACGATGTGGGCGAGAAGCTGGGATTCATTACGACTACGCTTGATTTTGCTATGCGCAACATTGAACTTAGAGCTCCGCTGCTGATTGCCCTGGAAGAAATAATCGCACGCGAACATCAGAATAACCTTTTCCGGAAATGAGGTGCAAACGATGATACCTAATCCGCAAAGTCAAGACACTGACGTTGCTATACAGGGAGGTCACTCGCTGTATACGAGTTATAGTTTAACCAGAACGTACAGAAGGCCCTATTACTTAATGACAAAACGTGCACTCGACATCATATTGTCCGTAATCGGTATGATCTGTTTGACGCCTCTCTACATAGTTGTAGCTATCATGATCAAATTGGAAGACCCCAAAGGAGCGGTGTTTTTTCGCCAATCCAGGGTAGGGCTAAATGAAAAACTGTTTGATATGTATAAATTCCGTTCGATGGTAAGCAATGCGGAAGACCTGCTGACTGACTTGCTCGATAAGAATGAGGTCAGCGGTGCCATGTTCAAGATGAAGGAAGACCCGAGAATTACGAAAATAGGCAAGTTTATTAGGAAAACCAGTATTGATGAGCTCCCTCAGCTATGGAACGTGATCCGTGGCGATATGTCGCTGGTTGGCCCAAGACCTGCTCTTCAACGTGAAGTGGCGGAATACAACACCATCGATAAGCTGCGGTTGAAGGTAAAGCCCGGCTGTACGGGACTGTGGCAAGTAAGCGGCAGAAACGATTTGGGATTCGAGCAAATGGTCGAGCTGGACTTGAAATACATTAAAGATCGAAGTATCGCTTATGATCTTAAAATCATACTTCGTACGGTAAAAGTTTTATTCGGAGCTAAGGATGCGTTTTAATGATGATTTTCGAGGATAGAGGTGCTTCTATGCATAGCAATTCCAGTATATATGTAGCCGGCCATCGAGGTCTTGTCGGATCGGCGATCGTAAGAGCGTTGGAAAGCAAAGGGTACACGAATTTGCTCTTGAGAACCAGCTCGGAGCTGGATCTAAGAAATCAGGAAGCTGTCAATGATTTCTTTAAGAACCACGCTATTGAGTATGTATTCCTGGCTGCGGCAAAGGTTGGTGGTATCGTAGCCAATAATAATTATCCTGCTGAATACATTCGGGATAATCTGTTGATTCAGACGAATATCATTGATGCCGCCTATCGTACAGGCGTCGAGAAGCTGCTGTTTCTAGGTTCTACCTGCATTTATCCGAAATTCGCGCCGCAGCCGCTTAAAGAAGAGTATCTGCTTACTGGATCGTTGGAGCCGACCAATGAGCCGTATGCCATTGCTAAGATTGCCGGCATTAACATGTGCCAATCCTATAACCGGCAATACAATACCAAATATATTTCGGTTATGCCTACGAACCTCTATGGTCCCAATGATAACTATGACCTCACCACTTCCCATGTGCTCCCGGCGCTCATTCGAAAATTCCATGAGGCCAAGAAGAACGGTCAGCCGGTAGTTGAGGTATGGGGGACCGGACAGCCTAGAAGAGAATTTCTGCATGCAGATGATTTAGCGGATGCTTGTCTCTATTTGATGTTGAATTACGAGGGCAGCGAGATCGTCAATATCGGGGTCGGTGACGATATTCCAATCAGCGAACTAGCGGAACTAATCAAGACCATTGTTGGATTCGAGGGAGATATCGTCTATAACACGTCCGTTCCCGACGGAACGCCGAGGAAATTAGTCGATGTAACCAAGATCAACGGTTTAGGTTGGAAAGCCCGGATTGCCTTGGAGGATGGCCTTCGATCCGTATATGGCATGTTTCTGGAGAACGAGTTAATCGCAAAAAAATAGAGATCATAGTGGAGGAACTGTCTATGAAAACCGCATTAATTACGGGTGTAACCGGTCAAGACGGATCGTATTTAGCCGAGCTGCTGCTCGACAAAGGGTATAAAGTATTCGGCCTTCGCAGACGAACGAGCACGCCGAATTACGAGAATGTCATTCGAATCAAAGACAAAATTCATTGGCTGTCCGGCGATCTGAATGATCTGGCCTCGTTAATCGAAGCCGTTCGGATCTCGAATCCAGATGAGGTTTATAACCTGGCAGCTCAATCTTTCGTGGCTGCTTCCTGGCCGCAGCCCATCGCAACGGCCCAGATGACGGCACTTGCGGTTACGAATATGCTTGAAGCGGTTCGGATTGTAAAGCCGGACGCGCGTTTCTATCAAGCATCGAGCAGCGAGATGTTCGGCAAAGTCGTTGAAACTCCCCAGAAAGAAACGACCCCCTTTTATCCTCGCAGTCCATATGGCGTTGCCAAAGTATACGGCCATTGGATTACGGTAAACTACCGCGAAAGCTTTAATATGTTTGCCTGCTCCGGTATTCTGTTCAACCATGAATCGCCTAGACGGGGCCTGGAATTCGTGACGCGCAAAGTAACCGATGCTGTCGCAAGAATCAAGCTGGGCGTACAGAACGAGATTCGAATGGGGAATTTGGATGCTTTACGCGACTGGGGTTTTGCCGGCGACTACGTCAAAGCCATGTGGCTGATGCTTCAGCAGGATGAGCCCGACGACTTCGTCATCTCGACGGGCGAAATGCACTCCGTAAGAGAGCTTCTCGAGGTTGCATTCTCCTATGTGAATTTGAATTACAAGGACTATGTCGTCATCGATTCGCAGTTCGTTAGGCCGGCTGAGGTTGAACTGCTGCTCGGAGACTGTACCAAAGCAAAAGAAACGCTTGGCTGGAAGCTCGACGTCGACTTCAAACAGCTGATCCATATGATGGTGGATGAAGATCTCAAGCGAGTCAAGTCAGAAATGCGCTATTACGAGCTGATGGGCATTTAATAGCGAACGACACGGAGCAGGAGCTGCCTATGAATCTCCTTATGTATATTGCGGCGTTTTTATTCCCGCTGGATAACTTCCCTCATATGTTCGGAGGGGCTTACAAGCCGCTATCTTTAATATTCATTGCCATCTATCTGGCAATGAATATTAAGGTTGTGTTCACGATCAAGTATCGGGCGCTTGAGATATGGATTGCCGTCATCATCGCATCCGCATTGTTAATATCGGCATTCCAGAATTTGAAGTATCATTATCGATTCACTGGTTGGGAAGATGCCGTTTCTTCGCTTGTTGCGGGCATCGTCATTTATTTGGCCTTTAAAGTATTCGTGCATCAAAACAAGCATGATGAATCCTACATCATGCTTTTTAAATGGATCATTCGCGGATACAGCGTGGCCATCTTCGTAGGTTTGCTGCAGCTTGTCTATATTTACGGTTCAAGCAGTGACGGCCTGGCAGCAGTCATTAAACTTTTCGTGACTCGTGATCCGTTTATAGGCAATCACCGCGTACACTTTTCCTTTTCGGAACCTTCTTTCATTGGCTTGCACACGAACCTGCTTCTGTTCCCGGCTTATATTATTTTGAAAAACAAGAACCGTCTTTCGAAATTCGAAAAGCTGATCGTCTTCTCGTTCGTTCCGCTGACGATTTTCTCGCTTTCAGTTCGGTACTTCCTGGATCTGGTCATCTTTTATGTCATCTATACGTTTGCAACGACGCAGGTTAGAGAGATTTGGTCGGTGGGCATTAAGATGATTCTTACTGCTGCGGTATTTGCATCCTTAATCTATATGGTTTTCGTTCAGAATGTGTTCAAAATTGATTCCGACCACTATTCCCGCATTTCGCATATCTTTGAGAATCCGGAAAATATCGCCACAGATGACTCGTTCGCCATAAGATTTACCTATTCGGTAATCGGTGTTTCGTCATTCTTAGATAAACCCGTCTTGGGGTATGGAATGGGGAATTACAACTATGGCTATGTGAATCATCTGGATAAGATACCGGTAAATCAGTATAAACCAGGAAAAGAATTATATGAAGCCTCTGAAAGTACGAGTCTCTCCCAGTACAACATGTATACGAGGCTCTTATCTGAATTAGGAATGATGGGAATATTCATCCTACTGTCATTTGTAATCTTTATCCGATCGTTTAAAGGCAGGAATTACTCGAAAATGATGGCTGCGTTACTAGGCTGCGCATTACTTCAGTTTGATTCTTTCGCATTTATACAAATGTATTTTTGGATAGCCTTCATGCAAAGCGGGTTTATTTCACAATTCAAAGTAGTTAAGACTGCAGCATTATCCGAGGCTTTGGTTAAAGAGGAAAAATATCCCCTTAGTCTAGAGAAGAAGGTGCGATATGAATAGTAACATCAAGAATACTAAGAAGTGAGTGGATAGATGCATGAAATTAATTATAAACTTGTTGAAAAAAAAACATATTGCATCTTCCACAACTGTTCTAGGAACCAACGTACTTTCTGGGATCAGTACCTTTACTTCTTTAACTCTAGCAGCAAAAATGCTCACTATAGATCAATTTGGAAGTGTAATCTTTTTGCTTGCCGTTATAACAATCGCATCGCAGATTGTTGATTTTGGCATGGATATTAATATTATAAGAAGCCCAGAGTCAGAAATTAATCGTTCTTTTTTTAATGCAACGATTGTAAAAGTAACAACTTTTGTTCTCTTAATACCTATTTCCTTTCTGGTGAAATGGTTTATCTTTAATCAAAGCTTAACCGACGTGGAATTACTTATTATCGTTGTAGGTTCCTTATTGGTAGGAATAAACAATATGCTTTTAGCGAAATATCAAAGCTCAGAATTGTATGTAAAATACGCGGCATCTAAATTAAGTGTTACGCTATTTAGATTCGCAATCGTATTAATCGGATTTATATTACATTCCAGTTACATGTTTATCGTAATAGGGTATTTTATTTTGCCTTATGTTTCATCTTTGATAAGGACAATTATATATTGTTCTCAGTTTAGAATTGGAGGGATAAAACTAGAAGCAGCCTATATGAAGCAGCAATTAATTTTCGGGTTTTGGGTAATGCTTTCTACATTATCATCAAATCTAATCCTTAATGTAGATACTTTATTTGTAAAGTACTATATCGACTTAAAGCAAGTTGCTATTTATGGAGTCGCTACGTTGATCATAAGTCCCATTAGTTTATTGATGTCTTCATTATCCACTGTTTTATTGCCACAATCCAAAAATATATCTTCTAATTTCGAGGATATTATCTACTTTATTAAAAAGTCTCTTTATATTTCAATTCCAATATGTATTATTGCTTATTTAGTGCTAACTGAAAGTATTCCAATTGTTATTGAATATATCTATGGTGACGCATTTAAATTAGCAGGGAACATCTCGCAAATATTAATTATTGGGTATCTATTCAGCATTATCGCAACGCCAACATATATTATCTCCTACACCATAAATAAACCTCAATTGATGACAATCTCTGATGTAGCTCGATTAGTAGTTTGTATTTTACTTAATATCATATTTATACCGATTATGGGTATTAGGGGTGCTGCAATTGCTTCAATGTTAACTAGAATAGTTGGTGGAGTGCTTACCGTTCTGCTTATTATGACCAGCATAAAGCGGACAAAATATAAGCTCAGTCATGAGCAAATCATAAGTTGATTATGCTGGATTTTATCGTTTAGAAGGTGACTTGTGTGAATGAATTGGTTTCAGTAATTATGACTACATATAATGAGAAATTAGAATGGATAGAAGAGTCTTTAAATTCATTATTAGCACAATCGTACCGCAACATAGAGATAATTATTGTTGTAGATAGACCTGATGATGCGAACATTATAGCGTTGCTGCATAACTACCAGAGGAATTATCCACATATAACGGTTATAGTGAATGAAAAAAATATTGGGCTTGCACGTAGCCTCAATAAGGCATTTAAATTCTCATCGGGAGTATTTCTTGCACGAATGGATGCTGACGACATTTCAAAACCTACTCGGATTGAAAAGCAAATCCAAACCCTTTATGAGCATCCGGAAATCCAATTAGTATCAAGCAACTGTGAGTATATTGATGAGAACGGAGAAATTATTGGGCAACAAAATATAGGCAGCAAGAGCGAGGATCAAATAAGGAGAGGGCTGAAGTATATAAATTTTCTTATACACCCTTCTTGGTTAATGCGTCGGGAAGTGTATGAACAACTCAATGGATATAGAGAGTTTGAATGCAGCCAAGATTATGATTTTTTATTAAGAATGATTAGTCATAATTTTAAAATTGCACTAAGTGAACAAAGGCTTATTAAATATAGACAAAGGAGAAACAGCTTATCGTCATCCAGGGGGTTTAAGCAGTATCTTATTTCAAAATACATAAAAAAACTTCATCTAGAGAGAGAAAAAACAGGAAATGACTCATTCAGTTTGGAATCCCTTAATCTTTATTTAGCAGGTAATCAGATATCGGTGAACGATGAAACATTTAATAACTCCCTGTATAAATTTATTGCTTTGCGTGACGCAAGTAGTAAAATCCTCAAAGTAAAAGGGATATTACGATGTTTATTTTTTTCAGTATATAGCCGAGACTTATTAATTAATTCGCTGTTATTTAAAATTGTAGTGAAAATATAGAGAAATGATTGGATGGGTGATATGAGATGAAAACAATACTGGTTACAGGCGGAGCAGGCTTTATTGGATCTCACTTATGTGACTATCTGCTAAAAAACAATTACCGGGTTATTAATGTAGACAATTTCAATGATTTTTATGACCCCAGTATAAAAAGAAATAACGTAAGTAATCATCTGAAGAATCCCAACTATATCTTGCTAGAAGGCGATATTCGTAATTACCCATTTATGGAAGACTGTTATAGCACTTATACTATCGATGCAGTAGTTCACTTAGCTGCAATGGCAGGCGTAAGGCCTTCAATCGCTGACCCTTTGCTTTATGAGGATGTTAACGTTAGAGGGACAATGCACTTACTGGAACTCAACCGAAAATATGAAATCAAAAAATTTGTTTGTGCCTCCTCCTCGTCTGTATATGGTAATAATGAAAAAACTCCATTTTCCGAAAGTGACCCAGTTGATTATTGTATATCCCCGTATGCTTCCACAAAGAAATCCTGTGAAATAATAAGCCATGTATACCATCACCTTTATGATATAGATGTTGCAATGCTGAGATTTTTTACTGTGTATGGACCGAGGCAGCGCCCCGATCTGGCAATTCATAAATTTACGCACATGATGAGAGAAGGAGAGGAAGTTCCGTTTTATGGGGATGGTTCGACTAGAAGGGATTATACATACATAGACGATATTATAGATGGAACTTACAAAGCGTTAAGTTACATCATGGATAACTCTAGTGTTTATGAAATATTCAATCTTGGTGAGTCCCAAACCATATCGTTAGCAGAGATGGTGAAAACTATTGAGAATCAATTGGGCGTAAAAGCAAGAATAAAACAATTACCTATGCAACAAGGTGATGTAGAACAGACCTTTGCAGATATTTCAAAAGCAAAGCAATTAATTGGATATAATCCTCAGACTAAATTTGAGGCAGGGATAGAAAAGTTTATTAGATGGTACGATTACGAAAAACAATCGATACTTTATTAGAGATTTGAGAGGTATATGGAGGACGAGTTAATGGAGTTTCGTCTATTTATACATGTAATTAGACAAGATTATTATTGTAGATTTCAAGTGAGTCCTACAATGCTGAAGATGATAAAAGCGTATTCGCTTGATTTAAACTTCAGAGTTGTCGTCAGGTTTCGTTTGCAACAATTATTCTTTGGTTTAAAAATTGCAAGGAAAATTGGTTTCTTGATAGCACTAAAGATTAGAAATGGAAGTATTAAGAAATATGGAATTGAAATTGGAATGAATTCAAAAATAGGTACAGGTCTTAATATTCATCATGTGAATGGGATTGTAATTGGAGATTTTGCGCGAATTGGAAGAAATTTCAATGTCTATCAACATGTAACTGTTGGCAGCAAAGATAAAGAATATCCACAAATCGGTGATAATGTTAGAGTGTTTCCAGGAACGATAATTCTCGGGGGGATAACCATTGGGAACAATGTAACTATTGGTGCAAACTCGGTAGTCATGAAAAACGTTGAGAGTAACCTCACAGTAGCAGGCACTCCTGCTGTTGAAATTAAAAAAAGAAATAAGGGCTAACATGGAAACAAAAAATTTGTTAAAAACTTTTACTGGGTTTGCGGTAGGTCCAATTGGTGCTGCTGGAATTAATTTCCTAACTATCCCTATCACTACATGGTTTCTTTCTCCACATGAATTTGGTAAAACGTCATTTTTTTTACTGTTGCAGACTCTTGCTGCTGCAGTTATTTTTTTTGGTATGGATCAGTCGTATGCAAGGGAATTTAATAACTATCAGAATAAGCGCAAATTGCTTTTTAATTGTTTAGTTATTCCGATTATATTATCAATAGCTTTCTTGATTTTACTTATTATTTTTGCTCATCCAGTGATTAATCTAATTACGAAAGAACAAAGCAGCATGGTTTTAGTTTTATTTGCTATTTATCTTCCGTTCCTGGCTATTGAACGTTTTTTACTGTTAAGCATTCGAATGGAGGAAAAAGGATTTTCCTTTTCAATATTCAGCATATTATCTAAATTGTTTGCGTTAATATTTATTATTGTTTTGCTAATGGTTTGGGAGAAGAGTTATTTAGCAATCATTACTGCAACTGTTATGGGACAGATATTAGTAGACATCATTTTAATCATTTACTGCAGAAAAAGTATTGAAATAAAATGGTCCAATCTAGACAAAGAACTTCTTCTAAAATTAATTCGGTTTGGTGCGCCATTTATTCCAAGTTCTCTTATTTTGTGGTGTCTGGGATCCACGGATCGATTAATGTTGGAGAAATTTAGCTCTTATAACGAACTGGGGTTTTATTTGGCAGCGCTAAAAGTTGTGGGCGTCTTCACTATTTTCCAAAACATTTTTTCGACTTTTTGGATTCCGATTGCTTATAAGTGGGAACAAGCGACGGTAGATACCAAAGTATTTAATAAAATTAGCCATTATTTAAGTTTCATAATGTCTTTTGTTTTTGTGTTTATACTGCTCTTCAAGGAATTATTTGTCCTTCTTCTATCGGAACGCTACCATGATTCAGTCTATCTCATTCCTTTTTTGCTCTTTACTCCAATCATGCTTACTTTAGGGGAAACAACAGGACTTGGTATTGCTTTTTCTCGAAAAACTTATCTCAACATTTGGATTTCTATGGCCGTAGCAAGTGTCAATTTCGCATTAAACTTCATTTTAATACACTATATGAGTGCGGTTGGGGCTTCAATTGCAACGGGTGGTTCTTACATTCTGTACTTCTGGATAAGAACTATTGTATCTCGAAGCCTTTGGTTTAAATTCGATCTTAAATATTTTTTAATTATAACTGTAATATTAATTACAGCAGCTGGACTTAATATAACCGTGAGAAACAACAGCATACTTTTTATTAATGTATCACTTCTAATAATAATTGTTTATGTTAACCGTCAAACCGTTCGAGAAATACTGCTGAAACTTCAAGAGATCACAAATCGCTTGCTTTTTCAAAAACGGTCTACTTCAAAAGAATCAGGGTGATAAACGATGAAAAAAGTATGTTTGATTGGTCAATTCCCGCCACCAGTACACGGGCTCTCCAAAGCTTTAGATACCATTATCAAGTCTGGATATATGAACAACAAATATGAGCTTGAACATATTAATATTAAAGATAACAAGAAGTTTGTTGGTCATCTTACCCAACTTAATCGTTCCGATGCGGATATCTACTATTTCACGATCTCACATTCGAAGTTCGGGAACTTACGCGACATGATTATATTATGGGCGCTGCTCAAGAAGAAGAAGCGGGTTATTATCCACTATCATGGGGGCCGGTACAAAGAACTCTACCAGAGCTTAAATATTTTGCAAAAGCAGATCAATCGAAAGTTAATCGATCAGACTGATATCGTAATTGTATTAGGTAATAGTCTCAAAGGATTATTCTCGGACGTCATTGATGCCGGGAAAATCCGCATATGCGAGAATTATATTGAGGATGAGGCTCTCCTAGATAATTTCGAATTCGAAATTAAAATCAATCGCCTTTACCAGGGTGATATGGAAGTGCTCTATCTCAGTAATTTCATCAAAAGCAAAGGTTATCAAGATGTTCTTCAAGCTGCGAATCGGTTGAAGAACGCTAATGTGAGGTTCCATTTTGCCGGCAAATTCTTCGAGGAGCAAGACAAAGAGGAGTTCATGGATTATGTGAAGCAGCATGGTTTAGAGAACAACGTTCTGTATCACGGGGTTGTGATGGGCGAAGACAAGAAGAAGCTGTTTGAACGCTGCAATATCTTTGTTTTGCCGACCTATTACCCCAATGAAGGGCAGCCGATCTCAATCATTGAAGCCATGGGAAACGGGTTGTCGATCATAACGACGAACCATGCGGGTATTCCGGATATCGTTTCCTCGCGGAACGGTTATATCATCGATAAGCAGGCTCCGGATCAGATCGCCTCGGCGATTCAGGAGCTGATGAATAATCGCGAATATCTCGTTCAACACGCCAACGAAAACAGGCTGACAACGTTAATGAAGTTTAAAGAGATTGATTATATCAAGAGACTGGAGTCCATCATGGACGAGGTTTCATAAAGAAAGAGGAACCTGCATGAAGCCGAACATTGTCTTTGTCATTAACTATTTTTATCCCGATTACGCTTCTACGGGTCAATTGCTTACGGAGCTTTGTTTGCATCTTCAAGATGACTTTACGATAACCGTCATCGCCGCGCAGCCAGGATATAATACAGAAAGAGATGCGGATTCGAAGCGATTCACGTCGGATCGATTAGAACATATTAAAATTTTGCGTATCAAATTACCCGAAGTGAATAAACGTAGTTTAATGAGTAGGTTGCGTTATACGGCAACCTATTTTTTTTATGCCAACTTCCTTCTTTTGAAACAGAAGAACGTGAATTATATCTACACTATTTCACAGCCTCCAATCTTGGGAGGGTTGATCGGATCGATCGGCAAGCTCTTTAAGAGAGCCAAGCATATTTATAACATCCAAGATTTCAACCCCGAACAAGCCGAAGCCGTCGGATTCATGAAGAGCAAGACGGTTTTAAAAGCAGCTAAATGGCTGGATACCCTCAACTGCAAATATGCCGATCACATTATTACTGTCGGTCAAGATATGCAGGAAACGCTCTTGAACCGCTTCGCCAACAAGAATGTGACCCCGAATACGGTCATTAACAATTGGACGGACGAGAAAGAAATTATCCCGCTCACCAAGAAGGACATTCATGTAAAACAGTTCCTTGCGCGCAATGGACTTACCGGGAAGTTCATCGTCATGTATTCCGGCAACATGGGTCTCTATTACGATCTGGAGAACTTAATCAAGATCACCGATCGCTTCGCAGCCTGCAAAGATCTTGTGTTCGTCTTCATCGGCGAAGGAGCCGTGAAGAAGCAGATGCAGCAGTTTGTTGAAGAAAATGAACTGAAGCAGGTGCTGTTCTTACCGTATCAACCTAAAGAAGAATTGAAATACTCGCTGAACGCAGCGGATGTTCATCTGGTGGTTAACCAAAAGGGGATCAAAGGGGTCTCCGTACCGAGTAAAGTTTATGGCATTATGGCGGCCGGCAAACCGATCATGGGGGTTCTCGAGAGCGGAAGCGAAGCACATCGCTTGATCGTGGAAAGCCGCTCTGGAGTCGTAACGGAACCGAGGAATTATGAAGAAGTTGTCGAGCAGATTCGGTATTTATACGAATTGAATCATAGCGAACTCATCGAGTTCGGAAATCGCGGCAGGACCTACTTGGAGAAGCATCTGAGAAGAGATCTCTCACTGGAGAAATACCGGCAGTTGCTGCTATCGATTTAACTAAATATAGAGAACGAATACAGGAGGAATGGGTATGAAACTTGTACTGTTGTCTGGAGGATCCGGTAAGCGATTATGGCCGTTGTCCAATGATTCTCGTTCTAAGCAATTTCTTAAGGTGCTTGAAGACCAAGATCAACGAATGGTGTCTATGGTCCAACGCGTATGGGGACAAATTAATGCATGCGGATTTAGTCAGTCGAGTTATATTGCCACTAGCAAGTCCCAGACTGAGATCATGCGAAGTCAAATCGGAATGGACGTACCTCTAATTATTGAACCGGAACGCAGAGATACATTCCCGGCCATCGCGTTAGCGGCAACGTACTTATACACCTACATGGCTATTGGTCTGGATGAAGTCATGGCCATCCTGCCGGTTGATCCCTACGTGGAGAATCGCTTCTTCGACAGGGTGAATAGCTTGGAGGAAGTCCTGCTTGAATCGGAAGCGAACATTGCGCTTATAGGCGTCAAACCCACTTATCCCTCATCGAAGTATGGGTATATCATATCGAATAAGCATAACGATACGGCTGCTTATCGCAAAGTTCAGAGATTCCAAGAGAAACCAACCGAGGCGTATGCGGAAGAATTAATCCGATTGGATGCGCTTTGGAATTGCGGCGTGTTCGCATTCAAAATCGGTTATATCATTCAGATGTTGGAAGAGAAAGGGCTGCCCATCCAATACGAGGAATTAGCCAAACAATATCATACGCTTCCGGAGATCAGCTTTGATTACGAGGTGCTTGAGAAGGAAGACAACATCGTTGTTGTTCCGTATGACGGCTACTGGAAAGATCTCGGTACGTGGAACACGCTCACGGAGGAAATGAAGAATCCTCAGATCGGGAAGGGCGCAATTAGCGAAGATTGCGTCAATACCCATCTTATTAATGAAATCGATATCCCAGTATCGATACTGGGGTTATCCAATATTGTAGTGGCCGTAAGTCCTGACGGGATTCTTGTGACGGACAAGAGCGCCAGTCCGCGAATAAAAGATTTTATATCTTACAATCAGAGGCCGATGTTCGAGGAGCGGCAATGGGGCTGGGTCCGGATATTAGATGATCAACAGTATGATGACGGCCGTACCGTGCTAACGAAGCGAGTTGGCGTGAAGGAAGGCAAAAACTTGAGTTACCTATTGAACTCGGACCGCGACGAAGTATGGACGATCGTGAATGGCGAGGGAGAATTTATTCAAAACGGCAATTATATGATGGTGAAGCCCGGTAACGTCCTGCATATTCCTATGAAAACGATGCATGGCGTCCGTGCCGTTACGGATTTGGAAGTCATCATCGTGCAGAGCGGCCTGCAGAATGATACGAATCGTATCGTTGAATTATATAGCACTTGGGATGAAGTTGCCCACTATTGCGTCAAAATCTAAAACTATTCAAAGAGGTGAAATAACTTGAAAATAACCGTCATCGGAACAGGTTATGTAGGTCTTGTCTCGGGCGTCTGTTTCTCGGAGCTCGGCAATGACGTCACGTGCGTGGACCATATCGAAAAGAAGATTGAGATGCTAAGAAACGGTGAAGTACCGATTTATGAACCGGGGCTGAAGGAGCTCATTCAAAAAAATACGGAAGCCGGCCGGTTAGTATTCACGACGGACCTGACCGAGCCTATTCAAAAAGCCGAGATGGTCATTCTTGCGGTAGGTACGCCATCATTGCCGAATGGAGAGGCGAACCTGAGTTATATCATGGCCGCAGCCAAAGAGGTTGCCCAGGCCATCAATAAGAATAATATGGTTATCGTTACGAAGAGTACGGTGCCTGTCGGTACAAATGAAAAGATTAATAACCTCATCATGGAACATACGAACTTCACGTTCTCGATTGCATCCGTGCCCGAATTCCTAAGAGAAGGATCGGCAATCAAAGACACGCTGCATCCCGACAGGATTATCATCGGTACGGAAAGCGAAATCGCAAAGCGCAAGCTAACGGAGCTTCATCGTCCATTAACGGATCAGATTATTATCACGGATGTAAGAAGCGCCGAGATGATCAAGTATGCCTCGAACGCGTTTCTAGCAACCAAAATTTCGTTTATAAATGAAATTGCCAATATCTGCGAAAAAGTCGGCGCGGATGTCACGAAAGTGGCGGAGGGCATGGGATACGACCGGCGAATCGGATCCTCTTTCTTGAAGGCCGGAATCGGTTACGGCGGTTCCTGTTTTCCAAAGGACACCCAGGCCTTGATACAGATTGCCGGCCATGTTGACTATGATTTTAAGCTGCTGAAATCAGTCGTTGAAGTGAATAATGACCAACGATTTAATATCATTCGTAAATTGGAGTCCATACTGGGCAATTTGCAAGGAAAGACCATTGCGATATGGGGGCTTTCATTTAAACCGGAAACGGATGATGTTAGAGATTCTCCTGCGTTCGATATTATCCATTCTTTGCTAGATCGACACGCAAAGGTTCGAGCTTATGATCCAATCGCCGTAAAGAATTTCCGGAGCCAGTTGAATCGCAATGAAGTACATTATTGCAGCTCGGCGGAAGAGGCAGCTCTTCAGGCAGATGCATTATGCGTGCTGACGGAATGGAACGAGTTTAGTGAAATTCCGTTACTTGAGATTCAAGAATGGCTCAAAAGACCTATTTTGATCGACGGACGAAACATCTACACCGAAGAAGAGCTGCTGGATACGGAATTGATGTACTATTCGGTCGGTCGGCCCAATATGAATAAAGGCGTTCGCGAAGAAGTGCCTCTTTTATTCTTAAAATAATTAAAAGAAAATAGATACAAATCGGCGCACTTGTGATACAATTGATACAGAACGTATCGGATAGTAGTTCATATGAACTAGGGGGCAGGCGCAGGATGATTCAAGCAAATGGCGAGAACTTAATCTTCCTGCTCAGTACCCCTCGCAGCGGGAGCTCGTTGGCGACAATAATGCTTCAGAAGCATAGCAAAATCTTTGCCTCGCAAGAGATGTGGTTCTTAATGAGCTTGTATGATTTGCGTCTGAAAAAGGAGCCGCCTTATGGAGGCTCATCGATCATCCATCAATTCTTTAATGGGATCGTCCCGGAAGACACGTATCGGAATGCCTGCAGGGCTTTTGCGCTGCAAGTCTATAACGGGTTACTCCACAGCAGCAGCGGCGCGGAGCTCCTACTGGATAAATCACCTCGCTATTATTACATTTTGGAATTTCTTGATTCGCTCTTTCCCCAGTCCAAACGCATTTGGCTGAAACGTAATCCACTGGCCGTTGCTGCTTCCTATAAGAAACTTAATGCAGAGAGATTCGGCGGACGCTTTAATCTCAAGGATGCATTCCTACAACCCGCATTCAATAATAAAGTAAATGACTTAACGGTGGGATTGTTTCGATACTATGATTACTTTGCTCATCCTCATCCCAACACCCACCATCTCAGCTATGAAACGATGGTTGCGCGACCGCAAGAAGAATTAACTCATTTATGCCGGTTTCTTGGGATCAGTTATGAGCAAGGCCTGGAAAGCTACGGAGACGTTAAGGGGACGGATAAAGGCAAACTATACTTTAGCATGGGCGTCGGCGATCCGAACGTAGCCGATCACAACCAACCTCATCTAGATTCGATAGCCAGCTGGAGAGAGACATTGAGCAAAGAAGAAATGGCGGTTTACTGCCGTTCGATCGGGGCCAAGTTATTCCGGGATATGGGCTATGCGGATGAATTGGAAGAAGCCGAACGAATGACCGGCCTTCGCTTCGATGATGAGCCTGATCAGGAGATGATGCTTTATCGAACGAGCCAAATCAAAGATATAGCGGGAATGAAATGGACCAATCACTACCACATTCGTTCGAATGAAAGCCTGAGCGACAGCCCTCAAGAGGATACGACAAAGCCGGTCACTTCCGTTCAGTCCGAGGTATTGCAGCTCCAAATGACGCTGCAAGCCGTCGAACAGCGGTTGGAGAAGAGCTACCAGAGGCATGAACAAGCGGCTAAAGAACTCCAGCAGCTGAGGCGGAAGGTGCGCCGGGTTAAATCCATGATCCCGTTCGGCGATAAGCTGTCGCACTTGGTGACGAACTATTTTAGAAGGCGGGAGCAGATATGAGCGCAATCTGCGGCATGTTATACGCTGGCAATCAAGAGGCAGATGACTCCGCTGGTGCAGGAATGATGGATGCGCTTCATATTTACCCCAGTGATCGCGCGGACAGTTTGATCGAGGGTCCTCTCTACCTAGGCTGCCATCATCAATGGGTAACATCCGAGTCTATTCAAGACCGTCTTCCGAGATACGATCGACTTCATCGGTTAGCCATAACCGCGGATGCCATTATCGATAATCGGGAAGAGCTCTTCAGCCGGCTGGCAGTCGAACCGTCCGTTCGAAGAGAGATGCCGGACAGCGAGTTAATTCTTCTTGCTTACAGAAAATGGGGGAGAGAAGCGCCGCGGTATCTTCTGGGGGATTATACCTTCGTCATATGGGATGAAAGCCGGCAGGAGCTTTTTGGAGCGAGAGATTTGTTCGGCAATCGGACGCTTTACTATCACGTGAATCAAGATCGACTTGCGTTCTGTACCGCTATTAATCCTTTGTTTAGCTTGGGAGATGTCAAGAAAGAGCTGAACGAGAAATGGCTTTCCGAGTTTCTCGCCATCCCTCTGATGGTCGAATCTCCGGAACTTGCCGCAACCGTGTATGCGAATATTGAGCAGCTCCCTCCAGCTCATTGTTTTACTTTTCATGGAGGCCAGCTTAAGATGTGGCAGTTCGATTCGGTCGGCAAAGGCGCTGCGCTCAACTTAAAGTCTGACGAGGAATACGAAGAGGCGTTACGGGATGTATTTAACCAAGCCATTCGATCATCGCTTCGGACGTTCAAGAAGACTGGCGCTACGTTAAGCGGAGGGCTCGACTCCGGGTCCATTGCAAGCTTTGCTTCCGCGCAGTTAAGAAACGAGAACAAGGTTCTTCATACATATAGTTATGTCCCTGCGAAAGATTTTGTGGACTGGACAGATCGAACGCGAATCGCCAATGAGAGTCCGTTCATTGAAGCGACCGTTCAACATGCAGGCAACATCCACTCGCAGTATCTGGACTTCACGGGCCAAAGCTCGTTTACGGATGTCGATGAATGGCTTGGTCTCCTGGAGATGCCGTACAAGTACTTCGAGAATTCATTTTGGCTTCGGGGCATCTACGAGCAAGCTTCCAAGGACGGCGTAGGCGTGCTGCTGAGCGGTTCAAGAGGCAATCAAACGATTTCTTGGGGACCGGCCCTGCAATATTTCTCGAAGCTCATTCATAATTTCCGGTTTATTCGATTCTATCGTGAGCTGCAGGTGTTCAGCCGCCAGCGAGGCATTAGGAGAAAGCATCTTCTTCCACAAATCGGGAGGCAGGCACTCCCTTATGTGAACGAAGTTTCGATCGTCAACGACGACATGACGTTACCTCGCTTAATAAGTCCTGATTTTGCAAGAAAAACCAAAGTATTCGATAGACTTCAAGAACATGATTTCGCGCTCAGCGGCTCACTAAGACATGATGCGATGGAGGCACGAAGCAATCAGCTGCATAGCCTTATCATCGCGAATTTGAGAGGAACCAAGGGAACGAAACTCTCTCTCAAATATGGAATATGGGATCGCGATCCGACGTGTGACCCCAGAGTCGTAAGGTTCTGCCTATCCGTTCCGCTCGAACAATCCGTAAGGGACGGCTATGACAGGGCACTCATCAGGAGAGCTACCAAAGGATATCTCCCTGATAAGGTTCGGCTGAACCAACAAATCCGAGGCGTCCAGGCAGCGGATTGGATACACCGCATGAAACCTCACTGGCATGCATTTACCGAAGAAGTCGAACAGTTATGCAGCGATGGGATTGTCCATTCCTATATGGATGTGGCCAAGATCAAAGCTGCGCTGACTAAAGTCGGTTCAACTCCGAAAGACGAGCAGGCATTTAATCTGGATACCAGGATCTTAATGCGCAGCGTTATCGTCTACCGTTTC
This sequence comes from Paenibacillus sacheonensis, assembly GCF_009909195.1. Lineage (GTDB taxonomy): Bacteria > Bacillota > Bacilli > Paenibacillales > Paenibacillaceae > Paenibacillus_Z > Paenibacillus_Z sacheonensis. The sequence continues at coordinate 486,138 of NZ_JAAAMU010000005.1, read as the reverse complement.
TTGAAGCAAGTCATGAATGAATGTAAAGGATGAATAGGTCTCTACTTGAGAGGAGGTGATATCATGGCACAAGCGAAAAAAGCATGGCAGCAACCGGTTCTGGAAACATTGGAAGTTCGTCAAACTTTGGAAGGCAAAGGCGTTAAATATGTTGACCAAGTTACTCCAGACGACAAAGACATCACTGATACGCCTCCGGTTTCCTAGTACATTTACTTAGATTACCCATGCAATAGACTTGGCCCTTATACAATAGTCTATGTATAAGGGCCATTCTATTCGTACCGGCGACACTCTCATAAAAGGAGAGAGCTATGACTCAGACGACGATAGATACCTATTACGAGGCATTTGGTTTGAAGCTGACAAGCGAATTCGTTCTACCGGAGACTATTCGGTGCCAAGAGCAGAATCATCGGGCTGACGTTGAGATCAGCAGGGCGGATCTGTCAGCGGATTGGGCACGCGCCGACGTCTATCAGCGGTTTTATGCTGCGCATGAGGATGGCATACTATTCCACGTGCCTGACCTAGCTGTATTCAGTATCCAAAGCGGATGCAGGATTATCGTTTCACCGGTTCAAGGAGCGGATGAACGCAGCATTCGCATGTATCTGCTTGGAACCTGCATGGGTGTCATATTAATGCAAAGAGGGTTTCTTACGCTGCACGGGAGTACGGTCGTTATCGATGGTTTGGCTTATGCATTCGTAGGTCATTCGGGGGTTGGCAAATCGACATTGGCGGCCGCTTTCGCTATCAAGGGATATTCGCTTATGACCGACGATGTCATTGCGGTGGCTTCAAGAAATGGCATGGCTCCTGCCGTGACGCCGGGCTACCCGCAGCAGAAACTCTGGCAGGAAAGCCTTCATGCGCTCGGCATGCAATCGGATGATTATGCCCCTCTCTACGGCACGGATAGCAAGCTTGCTGTTCCGATCGCCAACAATTATTGTTCGGTCGAAGTCCCCTTGGGCGGCGTGTTTGAATTGCTTCCTGTGCAGGAGAAATCGTTGACGATCACACAAGTTAGAGGGCTATCTTGTTTTCCGCTCCTGCTGAATCACACGTATCGTAACTTGTTGATTCCGCTGCTAAAGAAGGAGCAAGCTCATTTTACGGCTTCTACCCATGTAATCAGTCACTGCCCGATTCATCAGGTCAAACGGCCGTTTACGGGTTGCGATGCTCTTTATTTGGCTGACAACATCGTTCAATCGATTAGAAAAGAGAAGGTGGGTTAAGCGGTGGCCAATCAATTGTTCGTAAGGCAGCAGGGGAATCTGGTTAGCGAGATGGATGGGGACATCGTCATGATGAACATCCAGCAAGGCAAATATTATAATCTGGGCCAAGTAGGCGGGGTGATTTGGGATTTATTGCAGAACCCGAGTACCGTGGAAGAACTAACAGATGCCCTGCTTAACGAGTTTGAGATCACGCCTGAAGAGTGCGAGAGTCAGGTGATTGCGTTTCTGGAGCAGCTCATGAAGGAGCAATTAATTCAATCTGCGTAGTCGTCTTCCTTCGGACGAACTTTAACGGAAAGGGCTGTCTGGCCTTGTGGAAGATAGTGAAAACCTTTTTTCGAGCGGAACCGAAGATGCGTTTACTGCTGATTGAAGCCTTCTTTTACATCGGATGGGCAAGCATTCTTAAAGCGTTACCCTTCCGAAGAATTGCTCCTGCGCTAGGGCAGCAGCAGGTGGAAACCTCATTCGGGCCTAACGGTGCAAGAGAAACGGAGCTCATCAAGATTGCTCGCGCGCTTCATATGGTGAGCCGGCATACCTGGTGGCCGAGTCAATGTCTAGTTATGGCGATTGCCGGCATGAAGATGCTGGGCCGCAGAAAGATTGAATCGACGCTCTATATGGGCACGGCAAAGGGAGCTTCCGGCATGAAAGCTCATGCATGGCTCAGAAGCGGCCGTCTCTATTTAACGGGAGCGGATGAGATGAAACATTATACCGTGGTCGCCATGTTTGGCAAGACGTTTGAGCTGGAAGCCACGCAGAAGGAGCAAGTAAGATGATCCAGACCTCAATTCTCAAGGTCCCGCCTTTCTCAAGCGAATTGAATCTCCTTCTATCCTTTAACCGAATCGAATACAATGCAGCTGCACGTCAAGCCTTGCAAGAACTCACGGACGTACCGGGTCTGAACTGGACTGAATTCGTTCATCTAGTGAAGCATCATCGGGCATACCCGACCGTATACGCGAATATAAGCAAACTCCAATTATCGACGATTCCAGCTGAGGTTGTCCAAGCTCTCCGCTCTGAATATAACGACAATACGTTTCAAATGCTCCTTTTCACTGCCGAGATGGTCGAGGTATCCAAATGCTTCGAGGAGAATCATATCCGCTCGTTAGTGCTGAAGGGGCCGGTAGTGGCACAGCGCTTATACGGGGATATCAATCGAAGAACCTGCAAAGATCTCGATATTCTGGTTCCGTATCAACAGATCGAGCAAGCGGAGAAGCTGCTGCTGGCAAGGGGTTACGTGCCGGATGACGATGAGGATCAAATCCTCAATGACCGGGAATGGACGATCCACCATTTGGCGTATACCCATCCGATCACACGCATCCAGGTCGAGCTGCATTGGCGTTTGAATTCCGATCGAAGGACCGAGCCTTCATTTGACGAATTATGGGAACGGAGAAATACAAGCGACATTAACAACAGTCCCGTAGCTTTTCTTGGTGACGAAGATCTATTTTTATTTTTGATTTTGCATGGAGCCAGACATGGATGGTTTCGAATCCGATGGCTGATCGATATAGACCGGCTGCTTCAAATAGAGCTGAATTGGAATCATGCGCATCAATTGTTAAAGAAGCATGGTGCGTTACAGATTGCCGGTCAAGCCATTATACTGGCGAATCAATTGCTGGGAACGCCGATAACCGACGAATTGATCCCACTGGCGCAAGGGAACCGTCCGCGGAAACTTGCCGAGAAAGCGACGGTTTTTATTCGGGAGTGCATCACGCTTTCCCCGGTTCCGCGTGAATTGGATTTGTATTATCGTCGCTATTTATTTCAACTGTGCACGATGAATCAAAAGATGCTGTTCATCATTAGTCTGCTCTATCCGAACAAAAGAGATGTCGAAACCTTACCGCTGCCCAAAAGGCTATACGCGTTATATTTTCCGCTGCGCCCCATATTGTGGTTTTGGCGGCGAGTGAAGCAGCAAGCAGCTTCGTCATAAGGGGGGACTACGATGGTACAGATAGGTTTTTACCTAAAAAAAATGCAAACGTATGCCGGGCGTTCATTCTATCTGTATCTAGTTGGCATGGTGGCGATCAGCTTCTTAGAGAGCATCAGCATCTATATGATTATACCGATGCTGAGCTTGATCGGCATATTTAAGCTGCAAACGGGTGCAATTCCTTTGCTCGAGCCCCTAACGGACGTTCTTCATCGGCTGCCGGTATCGGGAGCGCTTCCTATTATTCTGTTTCTGTACTTGTTTCTAATCGTCGGGCAGTCGCTGCTGCAGAAGGCTCAAACCGTCTCGGGCACGAAGCTGCATCAAGGCTTTATTAAACATCTACGGACAGATATCTACAAAACGTTATTGCAGGCTGATTGGAGCTTCTTCTTGCGCAAGAGGCGATCGGATATCAGTCATCTTCTAACCTCTGAACTGGCTAGGGTCAGTCAAGGCACGATATTGACGCTGAGGCTGATGACATCGCTGCTGTTTACCGTGATTCAAATCGTGTTCGCATGCTGGGTTTCCATGAAATTGACGCTTCTTGTTCTCGCAGCGGGCCTGGCATTGTCATTATTCGCCAGAAAGTTTATTCGCCAGGCAAGCGCACTGGGCGATGCGACGACAGAACTCTCGCAGAGTTATTTCTCCGGGATTACGGAGCACTTCAACGGCATCAAGGATATCAAGAGCAATCAGCTTGAACAAGCGCATTACACGTGGTTTCAACAATTATGCACGAAGATGGAAGATAACCAAATCCGGTTTTCCAGCATGCAGACGACCAGCCAAGCTTATTATAAAATCGCATCTGCCTTTATGATCGTACTATGTATCTATCTATCGATTTCGGTCCTCCATGTCGGCGCGGGGCAATTAATGCTTGTCGTCGTTATATTTAGTCGGTTATGGCCAAGGTTTACGGATATTCAATCCAGCCTGGAACAAATCATGTCTTCTCTTCCGGCTTTCAAGAGCGTGTTGAATCTGCAAAAGGAATGCGAGGAAGCTTATGAGGCCGGAATCGTCGAAAGCAAGGATAACGTCAACGTCGATTTGACTGATTCTCGCAGCATTGAATGTCGTAACGTTTCCTTTCGCTATCATTCAGATGCCCAGGCTCCTTATGTGCTTCGCGATATCAGCTTGCAGATTCCCGCGAAGAGCATGACTGCAATCGTTGGAAAATCCGGTGCGGGTAAAAGCACCTTAATCGATATGTTAATCGGACTTATTCAGCCATTGCAAGGTGAAGTGGTTGTTGATGGCGTAGCGTTAACGGACTCCAATCGGACAAGTATGAGAAGAGACGTGAGTTACGTCTCGCAAGACCCGTTCTTGTTCCATACTAGTATCAGAGAAAACCTGCTGCTGGTCAAAGCCGACGCGAAGACGGAGGAATTATGGGAAGCGCTGGCTTTTGCGGTTGCGGATGAATTCGTCAGAAAGCTTCCGCAAGGTCTGGATACCATTATCGGCGACCGCGGCATTCGCCTATCCGGCGGTGAACGTCAACGTATCGTGTTGGCCAGAGCGATTCTCCGCAAACCTGCCATATTGGTTCTTGATGAAGCGACAAGCGCGCTGGATAACGAGAATGAGTCCCGAATTCAGCAAGCATTGGATCAACTGAAGGAGAAAATGACGTTGATCGTTATCGCTCATCGCCTATCGACGATCCGTAATGCGGATCAAGTCATCGTGCTGGATCGAGGAAGTATCATTCAACGGGGGGCCTACCAGCAGCTAGCTAGAGAAGCGAAAGGTACGTTCAGTGAATTATTGGCTTTTCAGTCGGGAGCGAATGCATAGCCTCGCGTGATCAGGAAAACAAAACTTCTCAGAGAGGTGCTTGTGAAAAAGTGTACAACGCCTGCGAATGGCAGGCCTGTTACTAAAGCGTATTGGATAGGGAGTGTAAGCGGTGAAGAAAGGAATTTATATCGTCTGCATTATCGTTATCGTAACGCTCACAGTTGCGATAGCTGTGACGGCAAACTCTGTCGGAGACAATGAAGCCATGGAGTTGAATGCACGAAGTACGGAAAAGTATGCGCAAGAGAACGTTAGGACCTATTTGAAGGATACGCCAGATGATCCCGAGAAGGTGATCAATGTCGTCAGCAAGGAATTCGGGGCTGTAGGCGATGGAAAGAAAGATGATTCCAAAGCGATCCAGAAAGCGATGGACAAAGCCAAAAAGCTCGGCGGAGGCATTGTATTCTTCCCTCGCGGCACCTATCGAACGACTCTAAATATCAATCTCTACTCCAATACCAGCATTTCTGGCAAAGATGCCGCGGTCATAAAAGACGATTCCAAAAAGGATTATTCCGTGTTCGTTATTGGCACCAATCAGCACGACGTCGTCATCGAAGGCTTGGCGATTACCAATAAACGTAAAGTCAGCGGAATCGGAATCGACTTTAGCACTGGCGCTTCAAACGTATGGATTCAGGGAAATAAATTCAGCGGACAAAGCAATCAATCGATTAACATGAATGCACTGCGCATCAAACACGTACAGATTAGCGACAATCAATTCAATAAGGTGAGCTACGGGATTCTTACCAATAAACAAGCCAAAGACTTAACGGACGTACGGGTGCTTAACAATCAATTCATTGATATTTATTCAGACGGAATCGAACTGAATCACCCTGGTACGGTAAATGAAGCCGGAGAAAATTTCGTTATTTCCGGAAATTTTATATCGGTTCCCAAAGGAGTAGGAACATCCAAAGGAGCTGGCTTCGGTATCGGCATCGCCGGCGCTTCCAATATTACGATCATCGGCAATATTATCGATAAGGCCAGATACGAGGCGATTCATATCGAGGATGAGGCCAACCATATTCTGATTACCGGGAATATTATTAACAGCGTCCAGAATGACCCGGATGTCGGATTAAACTCGGGGATTTATATCATCGACGGCGACTTTATTACCATCTCCAATAATACCGTTAAGCAGGCCGACGATTACGGCATTCACTTGGAGTATGCGACCGACAAGCAGGCGAGCAATGTAATCATCACCGGCAATACGTTAACTGGGAATAAGAAAGGCGGCATGCGAGTTTCAAGCTTCCGCGAAGATTCGAATATTATCGTATCGCAAAATATCGTCACGGATAACTTCGGAGACGGCATGCGGGTAGATGGGGAAATCGGGAATCTGAAGCTGACGGACAATATCTTCGACAATAATAAAGGTTATGGCATCTACGTGATGCGTTCAGGGCCGGGCTGGTTTATATCGGGCAATTCCTTTACGGGCAACGAGCAGGGGAACATTGGAATAAGCGATTCCGTAAAGACGCCCGTTCCTATACGAACGCAAACCGTAGTGATCAAGTCGCAGACGAGCGCCATCGTGGATGAAGGATACGAGACGCCGCTTGAGAATGTTTTTTCACTTGGCTCCGGAGCCGACGGCGTGCTGTACGTATCGGTCAAGCAAGGGAAAATCAGCCGAACGGAAATGTATAAGATTAATTGGGATGGAGCATCACTGACCCAATCAAACCTGGCTGCTGACGCGGACGGCGACTTGGCGATTAAACCGCCGCTCATGAACGGCAGCCAATTGCAGTTGCAGGCCGTAGGGGAGAAAGACGGGAACATTGATATGGAAGTGCATTACGAGGGAATGATCATGCTCAAATAAACAGAAGAGCATGTGTACCAAAGTAAGGGAAATCTATGTCTTTCATGATACAATATGTATCAGAATTCGACCTTTACTTAGGTGCGAGGGCGATCGACTAAAGGGCGTACCGGCGTACGGACAGGACCAGATCTTTGGAAGGGAGCGTAGAGAATGAGGATCGCCGTAATTGGATGCGGCTTTGTCGGACTGGTAACGGGCGCGAGCTATGCGGCACTGTCCCATGAGGTCATTTGCGTAGACAAGGATGAAAGGAAGATTGCGAGGCTGCTTCAAGGTGAGATTCCCATCCATGAACCGGTGCTTCAAGAGCTAGTCATCAGGAATATGCAGACTGGAACGCTCTCTTTTACGACCCATCTAGAGATGGCCGTCCGGATGTCGGAGATCATCATTCTTGCCGTCGGTACGCCGTCTTTGGCGGATGGCGAGACGAACCTGAGTGACATGGAGCAGGCAGTCGGCGATATCGCCCTGTGCATGAATGGTCCCAAGACGATAATCACGAAAACCACGGTTCCGGTCGGTACCAACCATAAGCTGCAGTCTATGCTGTCGTCGCTTACGGATGAAGTCTCTATCGTGGTTTCGATGCCGGAGTTTTTGCGCGAGGGGTCGGCAATTCGCGACATGCTTTATCCGGATCGTATAGTCATTGGAACGGACCGCCCAGAATCGGTGGAAGACATTATTGACCTTCATCGTCCCTTGACGAGCAACATCATCATCACCGACATTCGCAGTGCCGAGATGATGAAGTACGCTTCGAATGCCTTCCTAGCAACGAAGATCTCCTTCATTAACGAAATCGCTAATGTCTGCGAGAAGGTCGGAGCCGATGTGACCCAAGTAGCGGAGGGCATGGGCTATGATCATCGGATCGGCCCTTCATGCCTCCAAGCCGGAATCGGTTATGGCGGATCCTGCTTTACGAATGACACGCAGGCGCTCATTCAAATCGCAGGCAGCGTGAACTATGAATCCAAATTGCTGAAGTCCGTTATAGACGTTAACCGCGAGCAGCGCCGCATTATCGTCCAAAAGCTTGTACAGCTGTTCGGCCAGCTGCAAGGTCGAACGATCGCCGTTTGGGGTCTTGCCTTTAAGCCGAATACGGATGAAATTTGGAATTCGCCTGCCATCGATGTCATACGGGAACTGATTGCGTTGGGGGCCGCCGTCCGAGCTTGCGATCCATTAGCGCTTCCTAACTTCCGTAAGCACTACGACCATGAACGGGTTGTATGGTGCAAGGATGCGTTGGATGCGGCCTGCGAAGCCGAGGCGATCTGCTTGCTGACGGATTGGCCGGAGTTTGGCGGCTATGATTTGGCAAGGCTTCAGCAGGTCATGAAGCAGCCGGTTCTCATCGATGGACGCAATATGTATAAGTCATCGCAGTTGGACCGATCGGATTTTATATACTTCTCGATTGGTCGCCCTGCGCTTAACCGCGGTTTGGATCAAGCTAAGCAAGGGAACGTTCACAGCTGAGCCGCTAAGCTCGTTTAACCAAAGCGAAGAGATAAGGAGTCCTGCAACATGAAGCGTCCATGGAAGCGCGCTTTGATCTGGTCGGGTTCGGCTGCCGCGGTTGTCCTGTTGGCGGCGGGCGGCATGGTTTGGTTTCTATATCATTCTGCGGCGAAGACCGCCTCCGAAATGTACGAGGACATCCCGGTAAAGCCCGTCTATGTCAGTAAGGATCCGTTGGTAACCAAGAAGCCCGAGACGGCGATTCAGATGAAAAATGCGGAGCCGTTCAACGTTCTTGTTCTGGGCGTAGACCAGCGGGAGCATGACAGCGGCCGTTCCGATACGATGATCGTCGTGACGGTCAACCCCGCCAAGAAATCCATGCTCATGTTCAATATTCCGCGCGACTCGCGAACGGAAATCGTCGGCCATGGAACGGTGGATAAGATTAATCATGCTTACGCATTCGGCGGAGTGAAGATGGCGATCGATACGGTCGAGAATTTCATTGATTATCCCATCGATTATTACGTCAAGGTCAATATGGAGGGCTTCGCGCGACTCATCGACATGGTCGGCGGAGTAGAAGTCGACAATCCTTTTGCATTCGACTATGACGGCGTTCACTTCGAACAGGGGCATCTCGCTCTGAACGGCACGAATGCCTTGCTCTATTCCCGCATGCGGTACGACGACCCGAAGGGCGACTTGGGCCGCAACACGAGGCAGCGCGACATCCTTCAGGAAGTCATGAAGCACGCGCTCAGCTTGTCATCGATTACGCACATCAACGCATTGCTCGGCGAGCTGGGGGACAGCGTGAAGACGAATGTTACCTTCGATGAGATGAAAACGTTCGTGAAGGATTACCGTCCGAGCATCGGCAAGGTCGATACGGTCGAGATTCAGGGGACGGGACAAATCATCGATAAAATCTGGTACTACAACGTCTCGGATCAAGAGCGGCTTCGCATTCACGATATGATCAAGGACCATCTTCAAACGGGGTCGTAATCATGAGGGGACGGTTCAGAAAGGGACTCCCGTTCTTGGCGTTGGCAGCTTGGGTGGCGCTAATTTTCGTCTTCTCCTCGCAAACCTACCAGAAGCAAACCATTCAACCTACGCTGAATCGTTCGTTGACGTTTCAAAAGGCGGAGGAGGTGCTGCCGAAGGTGGAATTCAATTACAACCATACAACCTATTCGTCCCGCGTCAATCCGTACAGCGTCATCGAGTTCATGTTTCGCAAGGCCGCGCATCTCTTCGTCTACGCCATGCTGGCTATTGACGGCCATGTGGGCTGGCCGCCGAAGAACGCTTGCTCGAACGCTGCCTTTCTCGCTGCTAGCGGTCACGCTGATTGCCGCGCTCGATGAATTCAATCAGCGGCGGATACCTGGGCGGACGGCCAATCCGGAGGACGTTCTTGTCGACATTCGGCGGCTGCATCGGTTTTCTCGTCTATGCCGCCATCCGTTATCTCTATAAACGGTCTAAATCCCGGACTCGTCTCATAAAGTGAACTACTTTACGGGACAAGGAGTGAACGGGGATGGCTGTAAGACGCAACCGGGGCAACGGCACCGTTCTCAAGCTGATGCTGGTGGCATTCGTCGTCATCGTCATTTGGATGACATGGCGAAACACGGCATCCAAGCTGATGGGGAACGACGACGAGAAGCAGGCGAGAGCAGCGGTCGAGCAATTCTATGCGTACGAGCAGGCGGGAGACTTCGGCAGTTCATGGACGTTATTCCATCCGCTCATGCAGGAGCGCTTCGAGAAGGCCGGTTACATTCAGAAGCGCGCGCAAATTATGCTGCAGGATTTCGGCGTGAAGACGTTCGATGTCAAGATAGGGCCGCCCAAGCGGCTGCCGCAGTGGAAGATGAGCCGGGAAGCGCAGCCGATCGCGAATGTGTACGAAATAGCGGTGACCGAGTCGTTTCAATCGCCGTATGGCAATTTCGATATTCATCAGGCCTGCTTCGCGGCCAAGGTGGACGGGAAGTGGAGATTGCTCTGGTCATACCAGCAAGAATAATGGAATCAAAACCGCAGATGATCGACAAAACGCTCGAGGCAGGGTGACGCGATGAGTAACTTAATCTATTTGAAGCGAAAGGTAAACCGATTCCAAATGTCCTTTCGGAGAGAACCGGGCTTGGTTTTCGATATGAACGGCTTGCGGTATGAACGCGTGAAGCTGGTACGCACCTACCATAACTCGCTGCCGGATCAGTATATTTCCGTCCGCAGCGAAGAAGGCGAGGAGCTGATGCTAATCAGCAGCTTAACGAAGCTCGACGACATCAGCAGCCAGATCGTTCAGGAGGAGCTGAAGCTGCTGCATCTCATTCCGGTTATTGAACGAATCTCTTCGATCCGCAGGCAGCAATCCATATGGACGTGGAATGTGCAGACGGATCTCGGACAGACGACGTTCATGACGGAGAACGCCCATGATCATATTCATTCGGTTGCGCCGTGCCGCTGGGTCATAACCGATCTGGATGGGCGCCGGTATCTGCTGGCGGACTCGGAGAACCTGGACGCGGCAAGCCGCAACCAGTGGAACCGGATTATCTAAGGCAGTTTCATTCGTTATGCCTATGATGTTACGATTCGTATCATCCAGAGTGGTAAGCCGAGCAGGGAACAAACATTTCAATGGTAAAGGCGGGCAGCGGATGGAGAGGAAGCTTAACAAAGTCAGGCGAAACGTAGTGCGTATTCGGATATGGGGCGGAGTCAAGGCCGATGTTGCTATTTCGGAAATAAACGGCATGGCGGTGGACACCAAGTCCGCTTCCGTCCTGATTCAGGATATCAGCCCCGAGGGCATGCAGTTCCTTACCTACCTTCGTTTTCCCGTCAGCCAAGACTATAGAATTCGAATAAACCTTTCCTTCGGAGAGTGGCAGTTCAGTCTGGCAGGCCATGTCAATTGGCGCCGTTTGGACGAGAATCAATACCTCCACGGCTGCGAGTTCACGCCGGATCCCGGAATCCGCCGCGCGCTGTCCGCCGCGCTGAAGGAGAAGCTGCGCCTCATGATTCCGGAGCAGCAGCGAATCTACGAGCTGTATCGGCGGGTGCTTGATGCATCGCAGGAGACTGCGGCTTCGGTGATCGATAAGAGGCAATAGCGGATTGATCGATCGACAGATTCAACTGAGAAATATTATCATTTTCAATCTTTAGGCCATGCAGGAGACCAAACCTGATGTAGTGGTTGCCAGCAATTGGCCGTCTGGAGCCGATCAAGCGGCATTGAAACAAATCGCTCCAACGTTTTATATCCCCTGGTAGGAGAAAGACTGGCGTGAGCATCAGCTGCCGGTAGGCCAATTCTTGGATGACGCATGCGGAGCACTCGGCACGGTATAGTTTTTGAGTGATAGTGATTATCAATATCAGGAAGAATCATTGAACTATGTCGGTCATCTAACAGAAAACTTCATCTCGTCTTTATGCTGATCGTACTATCGCTGACTTTGTTCGGCTGCGGCTATGCAAACAATGACACGGCAGCATCAGTTTCTGCGTCTTCTTCGAATATCGATTCTTCGTCGACTCCCGCCGATACGTCTTCCAATACCGCGGCCGTCAGTGCGACGGATCAAGCGGCGCTTCGTGTCGTAGAGGACGATCTGCTCCATAAATTCGATGTCCCTGCCGATGCGCAGCGAGTGTCGCCCCTATCAGTTTGAAATATCATTAACTGTAAGCGCATACAAGACAAAAAACGAGTCTTTCTTCATCATTCTCCAACGAACTGTATTGACAGGTGGCGACATTTGTCATATTCTATGTTTGTGATACAAAACGTAACATTATTATTCATACTTTGCTACAGATGGTATATACATAGAAAGTACGCGTTACATCGACAAGGGGGGCTCAATATGACGAACAAGAATCAATTTTATTGCGTAAGCTGCGGGAAAATGATGGACAATTACGAAGCGGACAAGTTGTTCATGACGGGATTTTATCGAATCGTGTATCCGCTCGGCTGCTGCAAAAGCTGCACGATCAAGTTAACGGAGTCGAGTCAGCCGGGCGTAAGCGGCTTGAACCCAGAGGCAGTGCCGCATTACGGGGAGTTCGGCGTTGTCGGCACGGAATTCGTGAAGGATCGTCCGCTGGTCTTCAACTGATTCCATGCGGAGCTGCCTAACCTTCCAATCGCTTCCTGCATCCGGTATACTTATGGGGACGATACGCGGCAAAGCGTAATAAGACCGCGGATACAGGGGGTACGGAAATGGCATATGTGACCGTTTCGGACGAGCAGCCGATTGTAAGGCTTCAGCAAGTCACGAAGGTGATCGGCAGACGAACGATCATAGACGGATTAACGCTGGACATTCCGCCAGCGGAAGTACTGGGCTTCCTGGGGCCGAACGGTTCCGGGAAGACGACGACGATCCGCATGATGGTGGGATTGATGCGCATGACGAAGGGCGACGTGCTGATCGGGGGCCACAGCGTCCGCGACGAGTACGAGAAGGCCATCCGGCATGTCGGCGCGATCGTCGAGAATCCGGAGATGTATAAGTACATGACCGGCTTTCAGAACCTGCTCCACTTCTCGCGGATGGTACCGGGCATCACGACGCAGCGGATCGACGAGGTCGTCCAACTCGTCGGGCTGAAGGAACGCATTCACGATAAAGTGAAGACGTACTCGCTTGGCATGCGGCAGCGTCTGGGCGTGGCGCAGGCGATCATGCACAAGCCTTCGCTGCTCATTCTGGACGAGCCGACGAACGGCCTCGATCCGGCGGGCATTCGCGAGCTGCGCGACTATCTGCGCAAGCTGGCCAAGGAAGAGGGCATCGCCGTCTTCGTCTCGAGCCATCTCTTGAGCGAGATGGAGCTGATGTGCGACCGGGTCGCCATCATTCAGGCCGGCAAGCTCATCGACGTGCGCATTATTCAATCCGCCGCGCAACTGGCGGATACGACCGGATCCGTGCTGTTCGAGGTGGACCGGCCGGATGACGCCGTGGCGCTGCTGGCGAAGCACGAAGCGGCCCGAATGGATGAAGGGGCGCTCGTGCGGGCGGACCGGGAGACCGTTGCGCGCATCAATGCGGAGCTTGTCGGAGCGGGCATACAAGTGTACGGCATTCGCGTCCTGAACAAATCGCTTGAGGATCAGTTCCTCGAGATGACGGGAGGGAGTCCGCTTGTATAATTTTCTGCAGCTGGTCCGTAACGAGAATATGAAGATTTACCGGCGCATCGGCACCTGGATCATGTTCGCCATTATTCTGGTGATCGTCGTCGTGGTAAGCATCCTGTCAAAGGTATTCGACGATAACGGGACAGGCTCCTTATGGAGCGTCATGAACAATATCGAATCGTTCACGTATCTGCTGATCACGATCTTCACGGTGGTGGTATCGGCGGAGAGCGTGGCGGGCGAGTTTTCCTCGGGCACGATTAAGCTTCTGCTGATCCGGCCGTGGAGCCGCTCCAAGATCCTGCTGTCCAAGTACATCGCGCTGCTCCAATTCGCGCTGACGCTGTCGATCGTCATGCTGATCAGCTCGTTCGTATTGAACCTCGTCCTGTTCGGATACGGCGATGCCAAGACGGCGAACGAAGCGCTCGGCGTAGCGAACAATTCGGGGCCTTTCAGCTACATGCTGCAGGTCTATGTGCTGGATTATATCGGACTGATCATGATCGTGACGCTCAGCTTCATGCTCTCGACGCTGTTTCGCAGCGGGGGACTGGCGATCGGGCTGTCGATGTTCATCTATTTCTTCGGCATCATCGCGAGCGGCCTGCTCAGCATGCTGGACTATGCATGGGTCGATTACCTGCTGTTCCTGCATCTGAATTTGAAACAGTACCTGGGCAGCGAGGAGATTACCCATAATCTGACGATGGGCTTCTCGTTAAGCGTGCTGGTCGGCTACTATCTCCTGTTCGTCGCCATCACCTGGTACGTCTTCAATCGGCGCGATGTCGCGACCTAGACGGCGGGTATAAGCACTCCTAATGAGTGTATGAATATAGGTAGGAAAAACAAATGAAAAAGGGGAGCGCCCGCCGTCATTCTGACCGGCTGGCGCTCCCCTTTTTCGTTCGTTTAACCGGCTTGCCGGGATTTCTCCTTGCCGGCGTTTTCTTTAGCCTGTGAATGCGAATGCTGCGACGAATCGCCCTCCTGCGCAGGGCGAGACTGGGGCTCCGTCTGGCGTTCCATGCGACAATTGCCGTTATAGACCCCTCCGTCCTGAATCAGAATCGTGGGCGCCAGCACGTTGCCGTGCAGTTGGCGGGAAGCCGTGATCGTCAGGCGCCCCTTCACGTCGATGTCGCCATATACCTTGCCCGCGACCGTCAGATCGTTCGCGAGGATGCCCGCGCGCGCGGTGCCGTGCTCGCCGACGATCACGTCGCCTTTGCACGCGATCTCGCCCCGAAATTCTCCTTCGATCCGAATGGCGCCATCGCTCACCAGCTTGCCTTCCACATGCGTCCCCTGTCCGATGGACGTCTCGGCGAAGTCGGTTTTTCTGAATTCCTTGAACATCCGTCGATTCATCCTCCTTCCCCGGTGGTAACGTGCTAATAGTTATTATTCTTGCAAGCTTAGAAACATGCCTTATCGGTGCATACGTCCCGTTGCGAGAGCGAAAGCTAGAAAGATGAACACAGCGCGGGTGAAGAGGGGGAACACGATGATTTGGGCACTGATTATACTCGTGGTATTTATTTTTCAAATTGCGACGATTCTCGTATTGGAATTCCGTCATCCTTCCAAAACCGTCGCCTGGCTGCTGATCCTGTTCGTGCTGCCCATTATCGGATTTGTCTTCTATTACTTCCTGGCGCAAGAATACCGCAGGCGGAGGACGCTGCGCAGACGGGGCGTCGTGGCGGAGACCGATATGCTGCAGGCGATCATGCGCTGTCAGCTTGTCAATCGGCTGGAGGACATGCAGGGCAAGGAGTTTCTCCATCAAGAGCGGCTGTTCCATATGCTGCAGGGCATGGCCTTCTCGCCGATTACGAGCTGCAACGAGACGGAGGTGCTGACGAACGGGGAGGCGACCTACGCGTCGATCCTGGAAGCGATCGAAGGGGCTCGGCATCACGTGCATGTGGACTATTACACGATTCGGGACGACGGCATCGGACGCAAGTTTAGGGATGCGCTCATCCGCAAGGCGCGGGAAGGAGTAGAGGTGCGCGTCATCTATGACGGTCTCGGCAGCCTGGAGCTGTCTTCCGGTTACATTCGCGAGCTGGAAGATGCCGGAATCGAGACGAAGTGCTTCCTGCAGGCGAAGGTGGCCTTCTTCAACAAACGGATGAATTTTCGCAATCACCGCAAAATCATCGTGGTCGACGGGCTGACCGGCTTCGTCGGGGGCATCAATATCGGCGACGAGTATCTCGGCGGCAATCCGAAGCTGGGCTTCTGGCGCGATACGCATTTGCGCGTGAAGGGGGATGCGGTGTACTTCCTGCAGGAATTTTTCATGCAGGATTGGTGGTTCACCTCCAAGACACGGCTGACGGGTCCGAATTACATGCCGGCGCATCATTGCGTCGGCCGGGAGCAGGTCCAGATCGTGGCGAGCGGCCCGAACAACAAGGAAGCCGCCATTCTGGAGTGCGTCTTCGCCGCCGTTGCCGTGGCGAAGTCGCGCATCTACATCACGACGCCATACTTCATCCCGGATCCCAGCGTGCTGATGGCGCTGCGTACGGCTGCCTTGAGCGGGGTCGACGTCAGAATCATCATTCCGTATGTTGCCGATACGAAGCTCGTCTTGTTCGCCTCGCTCTCCTACGTGGAAGAGATGCTGGCGGCCGGCGTTCGGGTTTACCGCTATCACAAAGGTTTCGTTCATGCCAAAGTCATGATCGTGGACGAGCTCCTCGCTTCGGTCGGAACGGCGAATATGGATATGCGAAGCTTTTTCAGCAATTTCGAGATCAATGCCCTGTTGTTCGACGCCAAGGCGATCAAGCGGCTGGAAGACGACTTCATGACGGACTTGAAAGACTGCGAGGAAATGAACCGATCGGAGTTTCAAATGCGCCCCGCTTGGCAGAAGGCGGGCGAGGTTGCCGCAAGAATGCTTTCGCCGCTCCTATGAGGAACAGGGTTGATGAAGACGGCGGGAATGTATGATGGTGCAGCGATTCGTGCCCGAATCAGCTAACCGACGAAGCTGCCGTTCGGCAGCTTTTCGATAGTTGTGCCGCTCCTGGAAGGGAGCGGCATTTTTTGTTGGCTATAATTTTACTCTGGCGTTGGAGGCGGCATGGCGGTTGCGAGGGCTGAAGCGGGCTTGAACGAAGAAAGCGCGGCAGCTGTATTCGGATGGCTGGCGTCCGATGCCGCGGAGAGCTCGGGCTGATGGAACAGACAGAGCAAAGCAGACAGGGAGCAGAAGCAGAGACAGAGCAGACAGAGCAGACAGAGCAAAAGGAGCAAAAACAGAGCAGACAGAGCAGACAGAGACAGCGCAGAGACAGCGCAGACGGGGACTGCCTACGCGTTCTGAAGCGATGGACGGCCTAGTCCGATAATAGGTGCGATGGGGTTGCTGCGGCCTTGGATGATGTCGCGGAGCAGCGAGGCGCCCACCATGCTGTAGACGGTTCCGTTGCCCCCATAGCCAAGGCAGTAGTAGACATGCGGCCACTTGGGATCTTCCCCGATGAAAGGCAGATTATCGCGCGATACCGCAAAGGTCGCATTCCACTCATAGGCGGGTTCTGCCTGGAAGGAAGGAAACAGCTCATGGACGCGACCGGCCAATTTGTGCGCGATTTTGTCCCGTGCGTCGCGGCTCGTCAGCGGCTGCCCGCCGATCTCGTCGTAACCGCCGGCAATGACGCGATCGTCCGCGGTCAATCGCGTGTAGAAATAGGGACGGGCGGTTTCCCAAATCAAGAAGCGCCGATGCCAAGGGGATACGTCGGGCTGGGGAGCCGTGACGATCACGCTCGTTCGGTTCATTTCCGATTTGATGAGCTGTCCGCGCAGTTCTTCCGGTTCGTAGCCGATGGCATAGATGACGTGCTTGGCATGAACGTCCGCGCCGGTAGCGGTTTTCAGAATATGGCCGCCCGCCTCGTCGCCGAGATGGTCGGTGATATCCGATTGTTCATGCACCATGAGGCCGAACCGGTTCGCGCCTTCCTCGACGACGGCATGAACGAACTGATACGGATTGACCTCCGCATCGCCGTGCGTGACGATCGCGCCTGGTCTCTTGAACGGAAAATGAGCCTGTATTCGTTCGGGCTCCCAGTATTCGACGTCGAAGCCATTCGTTCGCAGGGCATCGTATTCCTGCTTCAGCTTCGGTACATCCTGTTCCGAGCTCGCGACATACAAGCTGCTATTGCGCATGAAACCGGTATCCGCGGGCAGCGACGCAGTAATGGCCTCCAGCTCTTGTATCGCGTCCGCGCATGCCTTGTAGAACGCAACCGCATCGCGTTCGCCGATTTGATCGATCAGATCCGTCAGCATGATATCATTGCAGAACTGCAGCAGGCCCGTATTGGCCAGCGAGCTGCCGCCGGCGACGCGATCACGCTCTAGAATAATCGTTCGCAGCCCATGACGGGCGAGGTAGTAGCCGGTGATGGCCCCCGACATGCCTCCTCCGACGATAGCGACATCCGCATGCACCGTTTCTGCAAGCGCGGGGTATGTCTTCGGACTCGGCAGCGTTTCCTGCCAGTATAAGCGTCCTTCGTGTAGATCCTTCATTGCATCGAACCTCCCGCGGTTATTATGTCCAATCGGGCACAGAAAAAAGAGGGGCAAGTGGATCCCCTCTTCCTCATCGATGCGCGATCTATTCTTGAATGGGATCCGGAACGAGGCCCTCTTCCTGCAGCTGGCTGTTCGTCTTCATGTCTTTCATATCGTGGCCGAGACGTTTCAAATCCTGCATATCCTGGACCATCGAGCCGTTCTTCGCATTTTCGAGCGGTTCGGTCTTGCGGCCTGCCTGCCCGGCTGACGAGGCCTGCGGCTGCCCGTCCTTCAACGGATTCACTTCTGTCATCGTCGTCCACTCCTTTACCTATTGGCTTATGAATTACTACACGCGCGGGAGAGGGTTTGAAACAGAAGATGCTATATCGTGATGATGGCCTATGCGCGCCAAGCGCACCGGGTCTGCTCATTCTGGCTAGAATGCGGTTTTTTTGCAGGCAGAAGGAAATAGCCAACGCGCCATCGGGCGAATAGGCTGGTAAGGAATGAGGGATGGTAGGAGAAAGGCTGGTATTCGTGGTAAAATAGGGTTTTGACAGGTTTAGCAGCTTTGGGAAACGGCAGGGGATCGCATGATGACTAACGAAAATCCAACAGCGGCGGACGTGCTTGGCGTGCCGCTTGTGATAACGACGCGCGGCGGCGTGATCGAGAACGTTCATGGGGGCCATGCCGCGGTCGTCTCGGCCGACGGGACGATTCTGGCGGAAGCAGGCGACGCGGCCGTCTGGACGTACATGCGTTCGACGGCGAAGCCGGTTCAGGCGCTGCCGTCCATTCTTGGCGGCGTGCCGGAAGCGTTTGGTTTGGGCGAGGACGCGATCGCGCTGATGTGCGCGTCCCATCAAGGGACCCCCGCGCATATGGAGACGCTGGAGCGGATGCTGGAGCTTACCGGCGTGCACGAGGAGCAGCTCGTCTTCCGGCCGCAGCTGCCCGCGCAGGCGGAGGCGCATGACGAGGTCGTCCGCGGCGGCGGCGGTCCGCGCAAGCTGTACCACGTCTGCGCGGGCAAACATATCGGCATGCTCGCGCTGTGCAAGCTGCGCGGCTGGCCGATGGATACGTACGCGGAGCGGGAGCACCCGCTGCAGCAGGAGCTGCTGCGGACGGTCGCCGCGCTCGCGGAGATGGAGCCGGAAGCCGTCGGCTGCGCGATCGACGGCTGCGGCTTGCCCGTGTTCGCGCTGCCGTTATGGCGGCTGGCGCTTGTGTACGCGCGCCTCGGCGCGCTGGACGCTTCGCCCGCCGCGGCATCGCCGGCGGGCAGCGCCATGGCTGCGGCGGCGGGGCGCATCGCCGCCGCCATGCACGGCCACCCGGCCCTGGTCGAGGGGCCGGGCCGGCTGGCAAGCGTGATGCTTGGCGACGGAAACGTCGTCGCCAAGAGCGGCGCGCAGGGCGTCTTCGTCTTCGCCCTGCGCAAGGAAGGCATCGCCGGCGTCGTCAAGCTCGCCGACGGCGGCGAATCGCCCTGGCCGGAGGCGGTCTGCTCCATCCTGGAGCAGCTGGGACTCGGCCAGGAACTTATTGCCAGCATCCGGCGGCAGATCCCGCCGGATATCGTCAACGACGCCGGCCAGGTCGTCGGCCGGCGCGAGGCCTGCCTGCAGCTGCGGCGGAATACGCGCCGCTAGCGGGCTCGGCTGTCTTATAGCCTCCGATCGGAGATGCATGCGCGCATCCCGTTCGGTGGCTTTTTGCGTTCCGGCGGCTTGCGGATTTTCCGTGCGAAGATGCGGCGCTTTCGGAACAACCGCGTTTCAACCCGGTCGCAGACGGTGTATAAGCCAAGTAAGCAAGTGCAGCAACAACCAAAAACGAGAAACCGAAAGGGTGATGGGTGATGTTGGGATACGCAGTTTTGTTCTTGATCGTAGCATTGGTAGCTGGGGTGCTGGGCTTCTTCACATTGGCATCGGCCGCTGCAGGTATCGCGAAAATTTTGTTCGTCGTGTTCTTGGTTCTGTTCATTCTGTCCTTCTTCTTCGGCAGAAGACGAGTGTAACGACGACCACGAATCTGGCCTGATTGGCAGTATCCTGCTGCCGCAAAGAATGTGCGCATGATCGGAAGCGATATGCTGCTGATCGATGTCGCAACGGCTGTACTCTTTAAACCTTCGGAGACGTTCAGTCGCTCCTTAGGCGCTGCGAATAACCCCGCCCGTCCAATCGGATGAGCGGGGTTATTTGCGTGCGGGCGTGTAGTGGAAGGCTTGCTGTTGCTTGCATTTATATAGAGCGTTCATGTAACTCGGCGTATGACCAGAGATTTTGAAGCCGTGCAGCTTTAAAATGTTAAAGGTTATGGATGGAATCATATGCGTCACTGAATGGATCAGGGATGATGGGGTGCGGCGCTTCATTTAATAGGCGAAATTCATGCGAGAGTGAAAGTTGTACAATATACATAAAAGCAGTGCTGATTTGAACGATTCGCTCGGTAAAGTTGTAGGCAATATATAAAACTCAGGTGAGATCGGTTAGAAACCTGAATAAGCCATATTTTTTGTACTTTGTACGCAAAACCATGATGTATAGGGCAATAATAAGAGGGATTTTTGTAGAATGTGCAAAATAGGTCTTACTCCCGTCCTGTACGGATTTAACTTACATACGTTCAACGCCTTGCGATCAGCGAATTGCTGCGTCAAAGGTATCCCGCGCCTGACGCGCCCGCCGCCCCAGCGTGCTCGCGCGTGCCGCGCACCGGGCGTCCGCCAGATCGAAGCGTTCTCGAGCATCTCGCGCACCGGGCGTCCGCCAGATCGAAGCGTTCTCGCGCATCTCGCGCATCGACAGCGTCCAAACGGTCTCGTGCACCGCCTGACGCTCTCAGCGCCGTCGCACCTCGCGCCCAGCGGTCCTTGCGTGCCTATCGGTCCCGCGCGCTCTCTTGCCACCGCCGCGCCTACAACGCCTTCATCGCTTCCCGGTAAGCCGTAGGCGACTGGCCGTAGAACCGGCGGAACTGCTTCGAGAAGTACAGCGGGTCTTGAAATCCGACCGAGGCCGCGATCTGCTCGATGGTGAGCTCCTGACGCTCGCGCAGCAATAGATGCGCCTTGTCGATACGGAGCTTCAGCAGGAAAGTGACCGGGGTGATGCCCGTTTGCCGCTTGAACAATCGGGACAGATAGGCGCGGTTGTAGCCCAGCGTATCCGCCATGTTTTCGATGGAGACCGGCTCGGCGAACTGGGTGGACAAGTAGCGCAGCACCTGCTGCGTCAGCGCTTCGCCTTCGTCGCCCCGCTGCTGCGAGTCGGCGTCCGAAGCCGTAAGCGCCGAAGCGTATTCCGCGAATAACAGCTGCAGATAGCCCGTCGCCCGCAGATGCGCCGGACGGCCGCCTTGCCGGAAGTTGCGCAGCATTTGATGATACAGGACCGGGATGCGGGGATTCCGTCCAGTATCGATGACCGGCGACGCGGGGTCGAGCCCGGCATCCGCGGCCAGGGCGGCAGCCGTTCCGCCCTCGAAGGCGATCCAGCGGTAACGCCAAGGATCGTCCTCGCTGGATTCGTAACTGACGAGCTGATCGGGGTGAATGAGAAACGTATGGCCGGCGCGCAGCTCATGCCGCTGCCCCGCGCACGCGTAGGCGCCGGAGCCGGACAGCACATGATGCATCAGATAGAAGTCGGATACTTTGGGTCCGATCAGATGTCCGGGCTTCGTCTGGCTCTCCCCGGCGAACAGGACATATAAATCGCCATGCTCATTCGGCACGGGATTGGACAGGACCGTATAGGTCGGACGCAGCGCCATATTCAGGAAACTCCTTTGTTTACAATTCATTCATCTCACGCACATTGTATCATACGGACCTCGAGACATTCGACATGAGGTCACAAAATTCCATCTCGAACTCACATCAAGCCATTTCGCGCAAACTTGCCTTCGGCTATACTGAATTTAGCAAGAAGCAATTACATTCCTTGGAAAGTGGTGCGGCATAATGGCGAACCTGCAAGAACTGACACAACGATTTCTGAACGTATATGGCGATTCCTCCGAACGAATTTCTATTTTTCATGCGCCCGGCCGCGTCAACCTGATCGGCGAGCATACGGACTATAATGGCGGCTACGTCTTCCCGGCAGCCCTGACGTTCGGCACGACGCTGCTTATCCGCAAGCGCGAAGACAACCAGCTGGGTCTGGCGTCCACGAACTTCGCGGAGCATAAGCATCTGCCGATTTCCCCGATCGTCTACGACGAAGCAGATGACTGGATGAACTATCCGAAAGGCATCGTGAGCGAGCTGCTTCATCGCGGCGTCGTCTTCGGCGGCGGCTACGACCTGCTGTTCCATGGCGAAATCCCGAACGGCGCGGGCCTCTCGTCCTCCGCTTCCATTGAAGTCGTGACCGCTTACGCCCTGCTGTCGATGGAAGGACGCGAGACGGATACGGTCCAGATCGCCCTGATGTCGCAGAAATCCGAAAATGAATTCAACGGCGTGCAATGCGGCATCATGGACCAGTTCGCCGTGGCGAACGGCAAGAAGGACCACGCGATCCTGCTGATGTGCGACACGCTTGAATACGACCTGGTGCCGTTCAATTCCGGCGACTACCAGCTCGTCATCGGCAACACGAACAAACGCCGCGGCTTGGTCGACTCCAAATATAACGAGCGCCGCAGCCAGTGCGAGCAGGCCGTGCAGGATCTGAAGGCGGCATTTCCGAACCTGACGCTGCTGGGCCAATTGTCCCTGGAGGACTTCAACGCGAACAAACATCTCATCCAAGACGACGTCGTGCGCGACCGCGCGCAGCATGTCGTGGAAGAAATCGACCGCGTGCTACAGTCCATGAAGGTGCTGCAAACGAATGATCTTGCCGCTTTCGGTCAACTGATGAACGCATCCCATGATTCGCTTCGCGATCTTTACGAAGTAACCGGCGCGGAATTGGATGCCATGGTGGCGGCGGCGCGGACGGTAGACGGCGTGCTCGGCTCCCGCATGACGGGCGCGGGCTTCGGCGGCTGCACGGTATCGCTGGTGCACAAGGACAGCATCGAGACGTTCAAGTCGGAAGTCGGACGCCGGTATTCGGAAGCAACGGGCTTGGTCGCGGACTTCTACGTCTGCACGATCGGCAACGGCGTGGAACGCCTCGCCTGATAAGGCCGCGGCCGGCTGCGGGGCGGAGCAGCGTCAACGGCGCCGCCCTGCAGCCCGGGAAGTTCTTGCCGTCATGCTCATAGGTATCATTCGGTTTTGAATAATGAAGGGAGAGAATCATAATGGCAGTATTGGTAACTGGAGGCGCGGGCTATATCGGCTCGCATGCGGTCGCTGCGCTGATCGAGCGGGGCGAGGAGATCGTGATCGTCGATAATCTGCAGCAAGGTCATAAGGATGCGGTGCTTGGAGGCAAATTGTACGTCGGCGATCTGCGCGACGGCGATTTCCTGGATAAGGTGTTCGGAGAGAACGACATCGACGCCGTCATTCATTTCGCCGCGAATTCGCTGGTCGGGGAGAGCATGAAGGATCCCGGCAAATATTATCACAACAACGTGTACGGCACGCTTTGCCTGCTGGAGAAGATGAACGCGCACGGCGTGAAACGAATCGTCTTCTCTTCCACGGCCGCCACGTACGGCGAGCCCGAGAACATCCCGATCCACGAGGATGACCGGACGCTGCCGACGAATACGTACGGCGAAACGAAGCTGGCGATGGAGAAAATGATGAAATGGTACGACGTCGCATACGGCGTCAAATACGTCTCGCTCCGCTACTTCAACGCCGCAGGCGCGCATGCAAGCGGCCGGATCGGCGAGGACCATAATCCGGAGACGCATCTCGTGCCGCTCGTGCTGCAGACGGCGCTCGGCCAGCGTGCGCACATCTCGGTCTTCGGCGAAGACTACGCGACGGAAGACGGCACTTGCATTCGCGACTACATTCATGTCAGCGATTTGGCGGACGCGCATATCCTGGCAGTGGACCGGCTGCGCAGAGGCGGAGACAGCGCCGTCTACAACCTTGGCAACGGCACCGGCTTCTCCGTGAAGCAAGTCATCGATATCGCCCGTCAAGTGACGGGACGCGACATTCCGGCCGTTATGGAAGCGCGCCGCGCCGGCGATCCGGCCGTGCTGGTCGCTTCGTCGGACCGCGCCCGGCAAGAGCTGGGCTGGAATCCGACCCGCAACAAGCTGGAGGATATCATCGGCAGCGCGTGGGCTTGGCATCAGGCGAATCCGAGCGGCTATAACAAAGCCTAACGAAGCGCGCAGTTCCGAGATAGCATCGAGTCGAGACAAGGATTAGGATTTTTTGCAGGAGAATCCGCTTCGGAAGCAGCGACTGCGGAAGCGATAGCGCATCCGCAGCAAGAAGGAGATTTTAAGATGACGGAACAACAGACAATACCCGGCACGAACGACGTGCTTTTACTCATCGAACGATTAGTGCAATTCGCGGCGCAGCGCGGCATGATCGAGCCGCCGCTGGATGTGTACTACTCGCGCAACGCCCTGATCGACTTGTTCGGCATGACCGAAGCTTATGCCGGAGAGGTGCCGGAAGAGCGGCTGGAAAGCCCGGTATCGCTGCTAGAGCCGCTGCTGGATTACGGCGCTTCCATCGGCCTGATTCCGGATAATACGACGACGTACCGGGATCTGCTGGACGCGCGCATTATGGGCATGCTCATGCCGCGTCCGGCCGAAGCCGCCGCGAATTTCCGCCGCACGGCGGAGCGCGAAGGGATCATGAAGGCGACGGACGACTTCTATCGTCTCAGTATCGATTCCAACTACATCCGCATGGACCGCATCGCGAAGAACCAATATTGGGAGCAGCCGACGGAGTACGGCCCTCTCGAGATCACGGTCAACCTCTCCAAACCGGAGAAGGATCCGAAGGAAATCGCGCTGCTGAAGACGATGGCGCCGAGCAATTATCCCAAATGCCTGCTTTGCGCGGATAACGTCGGCTACGCCGGACGCGCGGATCATCCCGGCCGTCAGAACCTGCGCGTCGTGCCGCTTACGCTGCTCGGCGAAGCGTGGTACTTCCAATACTCGCCTTACGTGTACTACAACGAGCACAGCATCGTGTTCCACGGCAAGCATGTGCCGATGAGAATTACGCATGACACCTTCGCGCGGCTGCTCGATTTCGTCGACGCGTTCCCGCACTATTTCATCGGTTCCAACGCGGATTTGCCGATCGTCGGCGGCTCCATTCTGAACCATGACCACTTTCAGGCGGGACGCCATGTGTTTCCGATGGAGACGGCAGCTGCCGAGAAGTCGTTCGTCCAGGCGTCCGACAGCGGATTGACGTTCAGCATCGTCGCATGGCCGATGAGCGTCGTGCGCGTGAACGGCAACGACAAAGCGAAGGTATTGAAGGCTGCCGGGGAAATCCTCGATGCCTGGCGGGCCTACAGCGATCCGGCGGCCGGTATTTTCGCCTTCACGGACAAGGACCGGGAGCGGGTGCCGCATAACACGATCACGCCGATTGCCCGCCTGCGCGACAACGGCGAATACGAGCTGGACCTCGTGCTTCGGAATAACCGCACGAGCGAGGAGCATCCGGACGGTATCTTCCATCCGCATGCACATCTGCACCATATCAAGAAAGAAAACATCGGCTTGATCGAAGTTATGGGATTGGCCGTTCTGCCTGGCCGCCTCAAAACCGAGCTCGAGGAGATCGCGGCGCTGCTGACGGGCGAGACGGCGGTCGACGCGGCCTCCCTTCGCGGCGGCTCACTTGGCAAGCATGCCGGCTGGATCGAATCGATGATCGCGGAGCATGGCACCCGGCTATCGGCCGAACAAGCGCAAGCGCTGCTGCAGGGCGAGGTCGGAAGCAAATTCCTCGACGTGCTGAAGGATGCCGGCGTCTACAAGAGGACGGAGGAGGGCCAAGCGGCATTTGCAAGGTTCCTGACGTCGCTCGGACTCGACGAGAAATAATGTTGCGATTCAAGGTTGTTTCGAAGCCAAGCGGCTTCGAACGGCCTTTTTTTATTTTTGTGCATAAAATTATGCGAACATGGCAAAATAACTGGAATATTTTTATATTAAAAAAAGGGAATTTGGAGGTTGTGGCGAAAATAAATTGCAGAAGTGTATTTTTCAGATCCGGGGGGACCTAATCAATGCCGCAGCCAATCTTACCGATCGATGACTTTCTTGCCCTATCGACCGACGAACAAGTGGAGAAACTCAAGCAGTGGAAGATGGACTACACGCTCAAAGATATCCGGGACGCGTGGGGTTTCAAGCATTCCGCTCAATATTACATGCTGCTGAAGAAGCTCCGTATTTACGAGCGCGTCGTGAACAAATCCGATAAATTTTCGCCGGAGCAGCTCCTCGCTTCGCGCAATGCCGCGGAAGCCTATTCGTCCGCGCCGTACGCGGCGACCGGCCGCTCCGTACCGGAAGATCAGTTCGGCTACGAGCTGAACGTGACGCTCAGCGGACCGGAACTGGCCGAGAAGCTGGAGCGCCTCGCTTATTTCCTCAAAGGCGAGAACAAGACGGTAGCCGTCAAGCTGTCGATCTCCGCCTCAGGCGGGCAATCCCAGCAGCCGGATGAAGAAGACGAAGAGAACTAAGCGCCAAGGAGATAGACATACACATTTGGCTATTTAGTAAAATAGTGGAAAAAACAAAAACCGGGCGCAGCGAGCGTCCGGTTTTTTGAATGTCATACTATGTCGGAAACTGGTAGTAATTGTAACTCGGACAACTCTATTTCTCGCGCAGCTGGCCCAGTTCGGACACGATCGCTTCGACCTCGCTGATGCTGAACTTATCTTTGCCGGCCACGATTTCGTAGACGTCGCGCAGGTCCTCGTATTTTTCCAAACTAAAGTTGGTCGCCTGCATGGCGGCTCCCGATGCCATGCGCAGCTTGTTTTTGATGGTGTCGATCATGAAAGCGACGTTCTCCACGTTCGCTTCTTCCAAGTTTCGCACTGTATCTCTCCTCCCACTGTACGGACTGAACGTATTGTAGCATGCTGGGGCGGCGCTCGCCACTGCGAAGGCGGACGGCTTCCCCGATAACAGGTAAATCGGCATTCCCCTCTTTGTATCCTGCGTTTCCCCGCTGCCCGCTAATTTGATGCGCCCGTCCGAATTCGGTACAATGGGGACAGTCGGAACGAGGAGGAAGCGGAACCCATGGGAAACCGGGCCAAAGCCCGCAGAGGGCGCACGGAAGATCCCGTGTTCAGAGAGACCGTCGCGCTCGGCGGCGTGGAGGAGCTGCTTCGGCATGCTGCCGCGGCGCAGCCGGACCGCAACCGCGTCGCTTTTCTATGCATTGGAACGGACTGCTCGACCGGCGATTCGTTCGGACCGCTCGTCGGTACGCTCTTGGCGCAATCGGGCTGGAACCATATCATCGGAACGCTTGCGCATCCATGCGATGCCGATCGGTACGAAACGTTGAAAGCAGCGATTCCGGATACGTTCCTGACGATTGCGGTCGATGCCGCTTTGGGTATGAAGGGGCAGGATCCGAGCTATATCGTCAGCGAGGGGCCGCTCTACCCGGGACACGCGATCGGGAAGCGGTTATCTCCGGCTGGACATTACAGCATCGCCGGCATCGTGGGACCGAAGAGCGTGAAGCCGTATTGGACGATTCAACACGCGTCGCTGCAAGAAGTGCTGGGCATGGCCCGTGCGCTCGCGAACGCCGTGCAAGCGGCATGGGGCCTGCCTGAAGTGAAAGCACTGCAGTTGGAATGACAGTCGATATTCGCCTGCCGCGGAGCAGGCATTCCAGATACGAGAGGATGGGAATTTCATGACAACGGATCAACGTTCCATGGCTAACCTGACGCATAAGCTGTCAGACGGACAAACGATCGCATATTACGACTCGGGAGCCGGAGGTGCAGAGGGGGCAGGCAGCGTTATCGTATTGCTCCACGGCTTCTGCGGAAGCTCTTCTTACTGGGAGAAAGTAGTGCCGCAGTTGGAGACCGCCGGCCGGGTAATCGTTCCCGACTTGCGCGGACATGGCCGCAGCTCGGCGCCGCAGGCGCCCGTCTACGAGATGGAGGCGTTCGCTTCTGATCTCGCGCAGCTGCTGGAGCACTTGAACGTCGGCAAGATTCGCCTGATCGGCCATTCGCTTGGCGGATACGTCTCCTTAGCTTTCGCGGAGAAGCATCCTGATCGGCTGGCGTCTTTCGGCCTCGTGCATTCTACGGCTAAGCCGGACGGCGAAGAAGCGAAAGCCAACCGGGACAAAGCGGCCGGAACGCTGCGGGCGGACGGCATCGCATCCTTCGTAGAAGGCTTGGTTCCGAAGCTCTTCGCTCCCGCCCACCGCGAATCGATGGCGGACGAAGTGAAGCGCATCATCGAAGTTGGCCTTGGGACGGATGCGGAAGGCGCGGCTGCGACCGCGCTCGGCATGAAGGCGCGGCCCGACCGCACGAGCGTGCTCGATGGGTTGAGCGTGCCGCGTCTGCTGGTCGCGGGTTCGGAGGACGGCGTCATACCGCCGGCAAACACGTTTACGACGGACGGCCCGCAGGTTACGCAGTCGCTGCTGGAAGGCTGCGGACATATGAGCATGGTGGAAGCGCCGCAGCGGCTTGCCGCGGAAATTCTCGCTTTTTTGAACGGAACGGCAGCCTAAATCGTCGGATATCGAACATTTCACTGCACGGAACAGTCTATAGGCGTGGACGGTCAGCGCTTTGAACGGCATGGGATGCAACATGGGGAGGGACGTCGGTGGTGTTTCAACGGGATTTTTTCATGCGCATGATCGAGCAGATGGGGGAAGCCGCGGGTGTCATCATGGGTTTGCGGCAGCAGCGGAAGAACGAAGAGGCGCTCCTTGTCATCGATGATTTATTGGACCGGCAATTCCGGATGAACGGCAAGCTGATTCGACAGCTGTCGGATGCTGACCTCGTGCGGATGATGACGACGAACGGAGTCGTCGAAACGGCGAATTTGAGCGGCGTCGCGTTATTAATGAAAGAAGAAGCGTCGATCCTGAACGAGCTCGGCCGAACGGAGCAAGGCTATCCCATCCAATTGAAGGCCTTTCACCTGTTCATGCGGCTTGCGCTGCTCGACGCGCCGGCCATGCTGCGGACGCCGTCGGAAGAAGCGGCGGACCTGGCGCAGCAGCTGGACGGCTACGAGCTGCCCCGCGCGACGAAGCTTCTGATGTGGGAATGGCATGAAGGCGACAAGCGGTATGACGAGGCCGAGAACATCCTTCACGAGCTGCTCGAGGACGGCATGATTCCGCGCGAGGAAGCAGAAGAATTTTACCGCAGGCTGCTGCTTCTGCCGGACGAGTCGCTCGAGGCGGGGGGATTGCCCCGGGATGAAGTCATCGAGGGGCTGGAGCGAGTCAAACAGGATCGGGAATGAATGAACGGCGATTATTCAAGCGGTTTAGGAGCTGGAGGACAGAAGATGGACAGCGGCAAGGAACAATGGCAGATAGACATGGAGCAGTGGGTATCGGAAGGACGGCTGAAGGGAGCGACATTCAGTCAGCTTCGCCGCAAAGACGGCGATGTTCCGTCCAAGACGGTCATCCGGCCCGTCGAGCTCAGAGGCGCGCTCCACTATCAATTTCAATATTATCGCGATAATAAAGTCACGCACGAGAACGTTCCGCGGGAGCAGGCGGCGGATCGCATGACGGAGTGGCTCGCTTCGAACTATCGTCAGGCGCTTATCCGGACCGACGATGCAGACGTACAGGTGCTCTTCTCCAAGAAAGGCAAGGCCGCAGTGCTCAGCAAGCCGGCGGCGCAGTCCGCTGCCGGCAAGAACGAGACGCTCGCCCATAACCGGCAGAAGCAGCGCGTCGTGCAGGAGGGGGAAGCGGCGCCGTTCCTCGTGGAGCTCGGCATTATGACGAAGGACGGCCAGGTCGCCGCGAAGAAGCAGGACAAGTTTCGCCAAATCAACCGATTTCTCGAGATGGTCGCAGACGTGCTTCCGCATCTGCCGGCAGACCGCGAAATCACGATCGTCGATTTCGGCTGCGGCAAATCCTATTTGACCTTCGCGCTTTATCATCTGCTCGCCGTGCAGCAGGGCAGGCGCATTTCCGTCGTCGGCCTGGACTTGAAGGCCGACGTGATCGCTTTCTGCTCGGAGCTCGCGAAGAAGCTCGGTTACGACAATCTTCGTTTTCAAGTCGGGGATATCGCGGATTACAAGGACCAATCCCGCGTCGATATGGTCGTAACGCTTCATGCCTGCGATACGGCGACGGATGCCGCGCTGGTCAAAGCGATCGAATGGGGGGCGTCGGTCATTCTATCCGTGCCCTGCTGCCAGCATGAACTCTTCAAACAAATTACGAACGAGACCATGAAGCCCCTGCTGTCGCATGGGCTCTTGAAGGAGCGCTTCTCCGCGCTCGCGACGGACGCCATCCGCGCACAGCTGCTGGAGGTGCTCGGTTACCGCACGCAGCTGCTGGAATTCATCGACCCGGAGCATACACCGAAGAACATGCTCATCCGCGCCGTCCGAACGGCGGGAGGCGGCGATGCCGCGCGCAAATGGCAGGAATACGCAGCTTTCCGGGATATGCTGCAGGTGTCGCCGTACTTGGAACGGGCACTCGAACAACGGCTTAAGAAAGCCGCGGGGGATGTTAAATAAGATAACAACAATTGTTGTCGAATATCTGAACAGTGTGTTAGAATGGAAGAGCAAATGACAGATTGTCCCAGGTCTTTTTTCATAGACAACTTTCTAGTGATTTGGGTGGAGCACATGGGACTTATGACGGGTATAGATTTGGGCTTGCTGGCAAGCTTGTTCGCCATCTTCATCTATGTATTTATCAAGCACGTTATCTCTGCGCAATATAAAGTCTATCTGTTCTTCCACTTCTTCATGATGATTTGGCCGGTCGGCCAGATCGGCGTCCACACGACAGAACAACCACACCTACAGATTGCCTATATTACTCTATCCTTTGTCGGTTTATCGATGCTCGGTTTCGGGTGGCTGCTATTCGCCAAATTCCTCGTGAGCGGCTCGTATTACAAGCCAAACCGCAGCACCGTGCTGTTGCTGCTCGCGCCGTCGATTCTGTTATCGGCCGCCATGATTTGGAATCCGTCGCATGCATTCGTTGCTCCGGTTCATGGCAGCTACGAGGAACGCGTGTACGGACCTGTTTTTTGGAGCATGATCCTGCTTCTGATTACTTACTTCGTTTATTCGGTTCAGCTCCTATGGCGCAAGGCCCGCCTGCTGTCGGACCGAACGGACAAGGCTCGGCTAGTGAATGCGCTTGCCGGCATCATCATTGTGTTTGCGCTTCCGGTCGTCGATTTGACCGTCAACGTTATCCTGGATCCATGGCTTCCGGTCATCCCGGGCATTACGTCCTTCGGCATCCTGTTGTCGGATATTTTCTTCTTGACCTCGCTGCAGAAGCACCGTTCATTCGATCTTGTCCGAATCGCCCAGCAGGATGTCGTGGACACGCTGTCGGTCGGCATTATCGTTCTGGACGAGCACGATGTCGTGATCGAGGTGAACCGAAACGTATGCCCCAAGCTCGGGATCGCGCTTTGGAAACCTATAAATTTGACGGCGATTCTGAGTGCGCATGCGCTTCAACCGGAAGCGGGAGAAGCATTCTTGCTCGAATTCCGCGGGCATGCTTCCAAGCGTTTGCATACGGAGCTGGCCATCGAATTGCCGAATGAACCGAAGCAATATCTATCGCTTCATACGGCCCCGATCCTAATCGGCGGCAGCTTGAAGGGCAGAGTCATTACGCTGCAGGATATCACGGAGCTGAAATCGCATGTTTTGAAGTCTCAGGAGCAGAACAACTCGCTTCAAGAACGAAACCGGGCGTTGATCTACATGCAGGACGAGCTGTTTCAGGCCAACCGCAAGCTCGAACAGATGGCGGTGACCGACAGCTTGACCGGGTGCTTTAACCGCCGGTTTCTGATGCAGCAGCTCGAGCACGAGGTGCAGACGAATTTGCGGTACAGGATTCCGTTTGCGATTCTTTTGTTCGATATCGATTTGTTCAAGCACGTGAACGACAACTATGGGCATCTTGTCGGGGACGAGGTCATCAAGCGCACGGCGGAGGCGGTGCGCGGGGCTCTCCGGCGTACCGATATCCTGGCCAGATACGGCGGCGAAGAGTTTACCGTGTATTTGCCGCATACGTCCAAGGAGCAAGCCGAGATGCTGGCGCAGCGCATCCGCGAAGTAGTGGAATCCAACGAGATTCCGGCGGGGCGCGGCCGAGCACCGATATCCGTGACGATCAGCATGGGCATGCATGTTGTCGAAGAACAGACCGACATTCAGATTGCCGACGTCAAGTCATACCTCAGGGACTTGTTCACCAAAATCGATACGGCGCTGTACCGGGCCAAGCATAACGGACGGAACCGAGTCGTTAATCATTGATTGGAAAGGGGATCAGCGAATTGTCAACGAACGGACGAATACTTGCATCTGCCTCGGCATTGGGAATGACAGCGGCCGCAGCAGGCCTGTGCTATATGGCATCCAGTCAAGGACATTTGCTGCTACCCGTCCAGCTAGGACTCGCC
Source organism: Paenibacillus sacheonensis (assembly GCF_009909195.1). GTDB lineage: Bacteria > Bacillota > Bacilli > Paenibacillales > Paenibacillaceae > Paenibacillus_Z > Paenibacillus_Z sacheonensis. The sequence goes on along the minus strand of NZ_JAAAMU010000005.1, from coordinate 453,395 downwards.
GCCTTGGCGGCAGCCGCGTTCCCGGGGGCTTGGCTTGCTGGCCGCAGCTACGATCGCTTGCGGTTCGAGGCAACGACCGACAGCCTCACGGGCGCCTACAACCGGCGATTCATCGAAGCGACGTTCAAGAAGCTGCTTCGGAAGGCGGCCCGCAGACGCAAGCGCATGACGGTAATCATGCTGGACGTCAACGATTTCAAAGAAGTAAACGACCGCTTCGGCCACCATCAAGGCGATACGGCACTCGCCTTGATCGCAGATACGCTGAGGTCCTGCTCCGAGCGCGGCGAGTTCGTAGGCAGGTGGGGCGGAGACGAGTTTATCTTGATTTGTCCCTATGCCGACGACAAAGGAATTGAACGGATCACGAAGCGAATTCACGAACAGCTGCTTGGCATTTCCAGACGAATCGGGCTTCGATTATCGGTATCGATCGGTTATGCGGTTTTTCCGGATCAAGGAAAAGACCTAAGCCAATTGACCTATACGGCCGATAAAAACATGTATGCGGACAAATATATGTGCAAGATGCAAGATTCCGAACCGGCAGCGCTGCAGGCATGAATCAATGAGCACGCGACAAAGGCGGGAGAACATCCATGAGAAAAACTAACATCCACTCCGTTGCTCCGGGAGAAAAGCTTGCCCGCCCTATTTTACAGGAAAATGGAAACGTATTGCTCGGTGCGGGCGTTGAGCTGAATCAACGATTCATCGACAGATTGATGGGGCTCGGCATTGATGTGCTGTTCGTCGACGACCCGCTGACGGAGGGCTTGGAGCCGACATCGGCCATCCAGGACGACACGAGGAAGCGGGCGTCGGATGCCATTTACAAAACGATGAGCACCCTTCGGGATCAGCCGGTCATGAAGGGCCGGACGATCGCGCCGGAGCTCGGAAGAACCTTTCGAAAGGTATTCGGAGATATTCTGCAGGATCTTGTCGGCCGAGAAGAGTTGATGGTCAACTTGACGAACATTCATGTCGCCGACAGCTATTTGTTCCATCATTCGCTCAACGTCGCTATTCTAGCAGGTATCATGGGGCTCGCCAAAGGGTATAATCGAAATCAACTGGAAGAACTCGGAATGGGCGCGCTGCTGTTCGACGTCGGCATGACCCGAATTCCGAAGGAGCTGCTTCAGAAGTCCGGCGTCTACACGAAGGACGAACGAGCGCAGATGGAGAGGCACACGGAAGAAGGTTTCAACATTATCCGTGCGCAGCACGATATTTCGCTCCTCTCGGCCCACTGCGCGCTTCAGCATCACGAACGCTATAACGGCTCCGGTTATCCGCGGCGGCTGCAGCGAGACGAGATTCATGAGTACGCGCAGATCGTCAGCATCGCCGACGTATACGACGCGTTGACCTCCACGAGACCGCATCGAAAGCGATTCACGCCCTCGGAAGCGATCGAGTTCCTGTTTGCGGCGGGCAACACGTACTTCGATTTGGACATGATCAAAGTTTTTTGCAGGCATATCTCGATTTATCCCGTATCGACAACGGTACTGCTGAATACCGGGCAGATCGCCGTCGTAGCGCTCAACAATCCGCTCGCCGTCCATCGGCCGATCGTGCGCATCATCCGGGAACGAGACGGAACGCCTCCTTCGCCGGCCTATCAAATCGATCTGAAAGACGAACAAAGCCTAATGATCGTCAAAGAAGTGTAAGTCGTCCAATCCGACCGTCATCCACAACTTCATAGACATCGATACTGGCAAACTTGCCGAAAGGCAAGGACGCAAAGCCAAAGGGTCTAAGGTCCGTTACGACGGATAACTGACAGCCTGGCTGCCGAAATGTGCCCCGGCTTTGGCCTGGGTTCGAGAAGCGGCTCCAGTGATTGGGAAGCGCTTTTTTTCATTTATGAAGGAGGAATCGGAGAATGGCAGGAGGAACCAAGACTAGGGCCCATGAGTTGTACGGCAGCGATAAGGCGAAATTCTCGATTAAATCCCTGCTTCACAGCCGTACGGTCGTCGAGAAGGACGGGTATGTATCTACCGGCATACTGACGCATGCGGAAGGCGACATGATGGAAATCGAGCTGACGGAGTTCAAACAGTTCGAACTCGGCGACCCGGTCAACTTGACGCTGTACACGCCGGTCGGCATTCATCGGCTGCGTTCCTCGGTCATTGCCAAGGCTAGCGGCGCACTTGCCGTGCTCTTCCCGGAACGCTCGCTCGTCGGACTGGAAGAAAGGCGCGAATCTCCGCGGGTGGACGCTGCCGTGCGCGGAACGCTGAAGTATAAGCAGTCGCGCGAGGTCTCGGTACGGGACGAGCTGCTTACGTTCGAAGCGGAAGAGGACTTCGAGCTGGTGACGCGCAATCTCAGTAACTCCGGTGTCGCTTTTCAACTGGCATTCGGACCGCGTCTTCACATCGGACAGATCATCGATGTCTCGCTTGAACTGGAAACGGCCTTTCATTGCCAGCTGGAAATCATCCGCCGGGACGAGAACGCGCAAAGGGAGACGTTTGGCGCCCGATTCCTGGAACTGAATGAACAGCAGCGCCGCGCTTTGCGTGCATTTCTCATCCGCGAGCAGGTTGGCGCTTATTTTCGGCATAAGCAGCTCAATGCGAAGCGATAGAGAGCTGGTCGAAACGGGCGGCATGCAATGAAAACATGCTGAAAACAGGTTGAAGCCCTAATAAACATCCTAATAAACATCATGATGAATCTACTTTTATGGAGTCCATAAGATATGAAGGAAGACGCCCGACCGGAGAACCGGCGGCGTCTTCCTTTTTTGAACCTTTGGCCGGAAGCAGCGCCGCGGTATCGAGAGACATGCACCTCATGTGCTACATGGGTTGAAATTTGGCTCGTAGGCGCAAGAGGCACACCCGCGGTGCTGCTTTTGCCGGATGGGTGTAAGAACGAGAATATCAGGTTAACCGAGGGATGGTTACTGAAATGCGGAAGAAGTACGTGCTGGGCACTGGTTCATGCATGACGGCAATGATGATGATGGGAGCGGCTTATCGCCGCGGCATGTTTTTTGACGAGTCGTTTTATAAATGGGAGTGGGCGATCTGCATCGGTGCGCTATCTGCGGTCGGCGTGGTACTCCTTCATAATCGACGCCGTCGGGAAGAGAGCCGAATGAGGGGGATGCTGCATCCGGCCGTAATTGGCTCGCTGATGGCTGCGCTCCTATATGGGTCCACGCTGCTGCATGACCCGGTATCCGTGCTGGGCAGCCTGAAGCAGGCGCTGCGGTATTTCACGTATGCGGCGTTTGCGCTGCTTTTGCAGCTGTTCTTTGGTTCGCCGGAGAAACGCGCAGGATTGTCGGCCGCGCTGCAGGCATCGGGGATGGCGGTAGCTGGCTGCGCCTTAGCGGGATGGATGGGTGCGCTGTCCTTTCCGTCTATGATCATGACGACCGAGGATGGGAGATTGTCCGCAGTCGGTGCGCGGCTGGCGGGCTTCGTGCAGTATCCGAACTTCCTGGGTGCGGTTGCCGCCGCTTATCTCGTGTGGTCGGGGCTTCTTCTGCTGCGCGCGGATACATACAAGCGCCTCATGTTGGCCTCGATCGGCGCCGTACCTTATCTGCTGGTGTGTCTGCTGACAGAGTCCAGAGGCGCATGGCTGGCCGCGGCTATTGCGTGGCTGACGGGCTTCGCGATGTTGCGAGGCAAGGAGCGCTGCGCCTGGGCGCTCTACGGCGGCTGGACGCTGGTATGCGGCAGCGCCGCTTACAGGGCCGTGGTCGGTGCCGGACTGCGCGGCAGGCATGATGGCACCGGCGGCGGGGCGAACGCTCAGGAATGGCTGCTGCTGCTGTTGATCATCTGTGCCGCGCCGCTTGGATTTCTGGGGATCCGCATGCTGATGGATAGGAGCGGGAAAGGCCGGCTTAAGGGAATAGCTTGGGCTTGCGGAAGCGCCGCTGCCCTTGTGTCAGTAGCCTTGCTTCCGGAAACGATCTTCGGTCGTCTTGGAGGATTCGGCGGCGATGCTTATTCGACTGCCGGCGCAAGGAGGTTGTTCTACCGCGACGCGTGGAAGCTGGTCCGCGAGGCGCCGCTGCTTGGCCGAGGCGGCGACGCCTGGCCGAATTTATTTACGAGCGTGCAGTCTCAGCCCTATGTCGGCAACGAAGTGCACAGCGGCATCCTGGAGCTGTTGCTGGACTTGGGCGCGGTCGGTCTGATAGCCGGTATTGCCGTCATCGTCATTATCCTGCGGGCCGTGTGGATTCGCGAACGTATGGGGCTGCTCCCGATCGGCGTGCTGTTGATGCACGCGCTGATCGATTTTGATCTATCCTTCGGTTATGATTGGCTACTGCTCCTAAGCTGGATTGTGTATTATTCGAGCGGGGGAGCGCTGCGCGAGGGAGGAGGGGTTGGCCGCGAGGTCATCCGCGGCCGGATTGCCGCGGGCGTTCGGGCCGGGGCGCTGGCCTCGGCCGCCCTTTGCTTCGCCGCCGCCGCCGTGCTCGGCTGGCGGCTCGCCGCTGCCGTGCAGCACCGGGAGACGGCCGCTGCCGTCTCCGGCGCCGCGCGCACGGCCGCGCTCCGCGCGGCGCTCGATGCGAATCCGTACTGGAGCCGGATTCGCATCGAGCTGGCCGTGCAAGCGCCGCCGCCGGAACGGGCGGCGCTGCTCGCGGCCGGACTGCGCTGGGAGCCGCAGTCCGTGCCGCTGCTGTGGGCGCTCGGCCGGGAAGCCGCCGAGCGCGAAGATGTCCGCGGCGCCGCAGGCTGGATGCGCCGCGCGCTGGACCGTGACCGCTTCGACCGGGCGAAGCAGACGGAAGCGGTCACTACGATGGCCCGGCTCGCGCAGAACCTGCGAGCCGCGTCCCGCCCGGAAGAAGCGCGGCTCGCAGCTGACGCCGCCGAAGCCTTCTTCGCTTCCTATGAAGCGCTGGACCGCCGGTACGACGCGAACGGCCGCCGGTTCGAAGTGTCCGCGGCCGCCAAAACCGCCGCGGAACAAATCCGGTTGCTTGCGTCCAAACAGTAATCGGCCTTTAACCGCCTTCATTTCGTGCGGGCATATGCCCAATCGCCAAGACCTCTACAAGCCAAGAATAGGCGGAGAAATCAGGAGGATTGTCCAGTCCAGCGAATGGCTTGCGGCATAAGCTGTAGGAATTCGCTGGAAGGAGTGATGGTAATGGCAGTTGCACGCGTAAAACCCCAATTAGGCGCACGGAGCACCGGTAAAGTCATCAAACGCGCGGTTCCGCGTACGCTGGTCAAACAAACGGGCCCGATCTTCAGTCGTCTGACGGTCGTCTGGGTAGCCAATAACGGCGTGCCATTCGATACGGCCGGCTTCTTCGCCCGTCTGATCCGCAACAATCGAGTCGTGGCTACGGCATCCTTTGACCGCTTCGGCGTCGTGCGGTTCAATAACATCCGTACGTTAACGAACGTGTCGTATACGATTCAAGCGTTTAATGCGAACGGCGTCTTGTTCCGTTCGCGCTTCATCCCGGCCGGCGTCGAAACGTTCGCGATCATCGGCTGACCTCTTGCATACCCCTCACTAACGACAACGGCAGCACGGCTCTCTCGAAGAAGAGCTGTGCTGCCGTTCTGCGTTCCGCGATTCGTTCGGCAGCATGCTCGGCGACCGCGCGAAGCATCTGCTTCGTTCCTTGACGCGGCGTCCGCGTATGCAAGGCAATCATCCGCCGAAAGCATCCCGGAACGACTTGCGGAGCCGATCCTGATCGACTTCCCACAAGGAGGCGATTTCGCCGCTCACGTTCTCGTCCCACCAGTCGGACAGCAGCTTGCGGTTGCTGGCATTCTCGTGGATCCACTGCAGGTTCAGGAATACCTTTTGGACGTAGAGCTTCTCGGCAAGCTCGACTTTTTCTTTCGGGATATAGACGCCGAGCCGTTTAATGGTACGGTACAGCTCGTTCTCGCAGGCGCGTTTGATTTTGCGCGCGCTGGGGAAGGAGGATGAGTGCTTCTGGGTAGATGCGGCAGGCTTCATCGTTACCGACTCCTCTCTACCCCTATATATGCGCCCTCCGTGCCTCAGGTCACTGCGTACCCCTTATGCGTTTGCGCCTCGCCGGCTGACCCTCACGACCCCCGTTCCCGCGCATGATGCCGGCGTCTCCCTATAAAACGGTAATATAGCCAACCATCGGCCCGCCGTTCGCGAGCGACGTATGCGTCAAGCATTCGATGGCGAACGTTCCGCGCCGGTCTGCCGTAAAATGCACGACCGTCGTTTGTCCCTTATTCACTTCTCCCTTAATGCCCAGCTCCTGGATGATGAACGGGTGAGAGCCGCCGTTCACGCCGGCGATTCGCAGCTCCACGGACGCTCCTTTATGCACGACGATAGACGCGGGGTCCCAGCGATAGACTTCCAGCTCTTTGCCGTCCGAAGTCGTCGTCTTGAATTCCCCGGTCACCAGCTGGAAAACCTGCATTTCCTTCGGTGCGGTCATCGCCGCGCGCGACTGGTTCCAGCGCAGGCAGACGGCGGTAAAAACGATGAGCAGCAGCAGCAGGTAAATCAGGCGCAGCTGTTTTTTGCTGACGACGAAAATATTGGACATCCGCTTCACCTTCCTTTTCGGACAAGGATTAGTTACTGCAAGTCTATGCGCGGGCTTGGCTCGCAATGACCAAGCCTTGAGGGCGTTCGGGCTGGAGGCATGTCTGCAAGTATGCTAGAATACCCTAAGAGAGAGATAGAATTCCTTGGCAGTGTCCGTACTAGAGATGAATAGGAGATGAAGAATGAGCTGGTTTCATGATCTGGTCAATGCGTTACTGGAATGGATTGAAGGCCTTGGCTATTTCGGCATTATGATCGGTTTGATGATTGAAGTCATTCCGAGCGAGATCGTCCTCGGCTATGCGGGCTATCTCGTGTCTCAGCACGAGGTATCGCTGGAGGGCGCGCTGCTGTTCGGCTTCATCGGCGCCGTGGCGCAGCAGTGGATCCTGTACGGCATCGGGCGCTTCGCGGGCAGGCCGTTCTTCGAGAAATACGGCAAATTCATCAAAATCAAGCCGAAGCATCTCGATATCGCCGATAAATGGTTCGAGCGTTACGGCAACGGCATCGTCTTCACTGCCCGTTTCGTGCCTGTCATGCGCCAGGTCATCTCGATTCCGGCGGGAATCGCGCGCATGTCGTTCTGGCGGTTCACCGCGTTGACGGGCCTTGCATCCATTCCATGGGTCGTGCTCTTTGTCCTGCTCGGCCGTTCCTTGGGCGAGAATTGGGAAGACATCGACGACAAAGCAGCGCCGTACGTGCAGCCGGCCATTCTGATCGCCATTGCGCTTCTGATCATATATGTCGTGTACATGGTGCTCAAACGCCGCGGGAAATCGATCTAGACGTTTCGTTTGTGCGCACCGCGGCGGGTTTGATACAATTGAAATCTAAACATACCGCGAACGCATGATACCGCCTGCATAGGCGTAACTTGGGAGGTCCTTAACGATGGGTAAAAATGTAGCGAACAAGCTCGGCAAGGGAATCGGCCCGCAGCAATTTATCGATGCCATGACGAAGAACCAAGAGGCGTTCCGGGATTGGGGCAGCCGGTTTGAATGGGCGAACGCGGAGGACCGCGAGTTCTTCGAATCCATTAACAACCGCGACGATCTTCGCTGCGTGATCATCGCCGCGGATTGGTGCGGCGACGTCGTCCGCAACGTTCCGGTCGTATTCAAGGCATTGGAAGCAACCGGCATGCCGGTCGAAGTGCTTATCATGGAGCAGCATCTCGACACGATGGACGAGTTTCTGACGCTTGGCGGCCGTTCGATCCCGGTCGTGCTGATCGTCGATACGGGCGGCGCCGTGCTTGGCCAATGGGGACCGCGCCCGACGTACATACAGGAACCGATGGCTGCGTTCAAGCAGGCGAATACCGACCGCGATGCCGCGGATTATCAGGAGAACCTGACGGCAGCCCGCCAGGAAATCGGCCGCCGCTACGGCGAAGGCACGGGGTACCAGCAGTTGATCGTAGACGAGCTCCGCACGCTGCTGGCTTCCGTATAATCCGATGCGTATCGAGACGTTTACCCTTGGACCGCTGCAAACGAATTGTTACCTCGTTACCGAGGACGAAGGCAAGCGCGCATTCGTGGTCGATCCCGGCATGGGGCCCAAACGCCTGATCGAGCGGATCCGCGAGCGCGGCCTTGCAATGGAAGCGATCGTGCTGACGCATGCGCATTTCGATCATATGGGCGGCGTCGAAGAGATGAGGCAGGCATTCGGCTGCCCGGTCTACCTGCATGACGAAGAGGCCGACTGGCTGGAGGACGCGCGCAAGAACGGCTCGGCCCGCTGGTCGGACGTGACGGCGCCGCTGACGACGGCTCCTGCGGAGTATGCGCTCTCGGAGGGCCAGAAGCTGGAGCTGATCGGCCATACGTTCCGGGTGATGCATACGCCGGGCCATTCGCCAGGCAGCGTCAGCCTATTATGCGGCGGGCATCTGATCAGCGGCGACGTGCTGTTCAAGCTGTCGGTGGGCCGTACCGATCTGCCTGGCGGCAAGGAGCGCGACCTGTTCGACTCCATTCGGACGAAGCTCTATAAGCTGGATCCGTCGGTTCGGGTTTATCCCGGCCATGGCCCGCAGACGACAATCGGATTTGAAATGGCAAACAACCCTTACGTGCCGGCTTAATGCCGGTACGAAGGGTTCTATTCGTTATGATGGAGGAATGACATCGTGGCTGAGACGAAGCAGCGGTTGAAGGACGAAGAGATGGACGGACCCTCGGGCAAGATCGAGTTGACGCCGGAAGAACAGGCCGCGGAGCAAGCTGTCATCGTGAAGCGGGTGTCGGCGGAGCTGAACCTGCCGCACGGCAAAGTGAAATCGGCGGTGTCGCTGCTGGACGAAGGCAACACGATTCCGTTCATCGCCCGTTACCGGAAGGAAATGACCGGCGAGCTGGACGAGAACGAGCTGCGCGCGATCGAAGAGAAGCTGCAGTATATGCGCAGCTTGGAGGCGCGCAAACGCGAAGTGATCCGGCTCATCGACGAGCAGGGCAAGCTGACGGAAGAGCTGCGGGTCTCCATAGTCGGCGCGGTAAAGCTGCAGGAAATCGAAGATTTATATCGGCCGTATCGTCAGAAACGCAAAACGCGGGCCAGCGTTGCCCGCGAGAGAGGGCTCGAGCCGCTGGCGCAGTGGCTGCTTGCCCAGCCGCGGCAGGGCGAACCGCTTCGGGAGGCCGCCAACTATATCGATGCCGGCAAAGGCGTGGAGACCGCAGACGACGCGCTGCGCGGCGCGATGGACATCATCGCCGAGCAGCTTGCGGACGATGCGAAGACGCGAGCTTGGGTTCGGCGTTACACCTTCGACCACGGCATCTTGCGCACGGAAGCGAAGGATGCCGCGCAGGAGACCGTATACGAGATGTATTACAACTACCAAGAGCCGCTCAAGAAGCTGCCGCCGCATCGTATTTTGGCGATCAACCGGGCCGAGCGCGAGGATGTGCTGCGGGTATCGCTGGATCTGACATCCGACAAGATCCATGATTACATGGATCGCCAGCTGCTTCGCGTGGGCACGGCTCCAGGCGTTCGCTCCGTGCTGCTTGCCACGATCGAGGATGCGTACAAGCGTCTCATCGCGCCGTCCATCGAACGCGAGGTGCGCGGGGAATTGACGGAGAAGGCGGAGGAACACGCCATCTCGATCTTCTCGACGAATTTGCGCAATTTGCTGCTGCAGCCTCCGGTACGGGGCAACGTCGTGCTTGGCGTCGATCCTGCTTTCCGGACCGGCTGCAAGCTCGCGGTCATCGACGAGACGGGCAAGCTGCTGGAAGTGGCCGTTTCCTATCCGACGCCGCCGAACAACAAAGTGGCCGAGGCGGAGAAGCTCATCAACGGACTGATCGACCGCTACCGGGTCGAACTTATCGTGATCGGCAACGGCACCGCCTCGCGGGAGACGGAGCAGTTCATCGCAAGCCTGATCGGCAAACGCAAGGCGGACAAGCTGGCCGGCGCAGGCGAGCTCAAATACATCATTGTTAATGAAGCGGGAGCGAGCGTCTATTCGGCATCCAAGCTGGCGGCCGAAGAGTTTCCGAAGCTTGACGTCGCTGAGCGCAGCGCCGTATCCATTGCCAGAAGGCTGCAGGATCCGCTGGCCGAGCTCGTCAAGATCGAGCCGAAAGCGATCGGCGTCGGCCAATATCAGCATGACGTCAGCCAGAAACGGCTCGAGGAGACTCTCGGCGGCGTCGTGGAGTCGGCGGTAAACCATGTCGGCGTAGACGTCAACACGGCTTCGCCGTCGCTGCTGTCTTACGTGGCGGGCATCAATGCGACGACGGCGAAGAATATCGTGAAATTCCGCGAGGAGACAGGGATCTTCAAGGACCGCAAAATGCTGCAGAAGGTTCCGCGCCTCGGCGCCAAGACGTACGAGCAGTGCATCGGCTTCATCCGCGTGCTCGAGAGCAGCAATCCGCTCGATCGGACGCCGATCCATCCGGAGTCCTACGCCGTCGTGGACAAGCTGTGCGGCATTCTGGGCTTGAAGCTGAATCAGCTCGGCAGCGAAGCGTTCCGGGCCGCGCTGTTGGCGATCGAGACGGACAACGTGGCCGCCCAGCTCGGCGTCGGTGTACCGACACTGCGCGACATCGTCGACAGCCTGCTTCGTCCGGGCCGCGATCCGCGCGAGGAGCTGCCCGCGCCGATCTTCCATACCGACGTTCTCAGCATCGAAGATCTGACGCCGGGCATGGAGCTGCAGGGCACGGTGAGGAACGTCATCGACTTCGGGGCGTTCGTCGATATCGGCATCAAGAATGACGGACTCGTACACATTTCGCAGCTGAGCGGCAAATTCGTCAAACATCCGATGGACGTTGTTTCCGTCGGCGATACCGTCACGGTCTGGGTGCTCGGCGTGGACGCGAAGAAAGGCAGAGTCAGCCTCACGATGCGAAAGCCGGGCTGATTCGACGGCTGCCTGCAGCCGTTAAGATGCGGTAGACGTCTAGAGCGCGGCAGACGTCGAAAAGGGTGTTATCTCCGAGCAGTCGCGTGGAAACGTCACTGCAAAGAGATAGCACCCTTTTATGTTGGGATAGCTGCTGTATACTAAGTTCGTTATACTTTTAAGGTCGCTGCAATTACGGGTTGCGTTCCTATAAAGTCACGGGGTCGTCGCCATGATGTTGACGAGTACGATAGAAATACCAGCAGTCGTTCAGCAGTCGGATCTGCCGGCGGTCTTTCTTCAAGTAAGCGCGCATCAGTTGGTTGCACAGCCATTGCGGCATCGCTTTCGCCCTCCTTCCAGACATCGCTTGTTGTACTAAGTAGTGTATGGAAGTAGGCGAATGTCCGTGCAGGTCCAACTGACATTTCATGCGGTTTCGCCGCTTATTAACGCTTTACATGTCGTATTCTTCTTCATACCATTGCTCGAGCTGCGCCTGCAAGGCGCGGATTTCGGTCAGCAGCGAGATCAGCGGGTATGTTTTCTCTTCGATGCCCGCAAAATCCCGCTCCAGCTGGTTCAAGTACGCCAGGCCGGAATGGACGACGATCGACTTGTCGTGCAGCTCGACATCCGCGCATTCCGCGATCGCATGCGGAAGCGCGGGAACATGGCTGGCCGTCAGCTTGTCGATTTCTTTGTGCAGGCGCAAGTTCAATGCGCTCAGCTGGTAAGCATGCGAAGCAGGCATTTCGACGAACGAAACCTCCTGATCGCTTTTCATAATAATGTATCGCATAATTGCCATGCTTAACGTCTCCCTTCATGAATATCCGATGAATACCTCTTGACAGTGTAGCGTATTCGTCCTTTAAAATTCAAGTATTACCGCGTGAGGAGATTAAAGGGATGCAGGAACAAGATCATCAGTTGCAGGAATGGGTGGAACGCGTATCCATCCAATATTTCGGACTGCCTTTCCGCCACCGGGCTACTTACAATGGGCGATTGAAGTCGACGGGCGGCCGCTATTTCACGAAAACGCACGATATCGAGATCAGTCCGCACCAGCTGCGCAATTTCGGCGAAGAAGAGACGGAGAAGATCATCAAGCACGAGCTGTGCCACTATCATCTGCATATCCTGAAGCGGGGTTACAATCACCGCGACCAGGATTTTAAGCAGCTGCTCGCCAAAGTCGGCGGTTCTCGCTTCTGCAAGGCGCTGCCGGCAGGGGAGAAGCGCAAGCCGGAGCCCTATCGGTTCAAGCTGCTATGCCGCAGCTGCGGCATGGAATATATGAGGAAACGCAGGACGGATCCGCGCCGGTACGCATGCGGAAGATGCCGCGGTCAATTATTATTATCTAAGCTTGACTTCATTTCCAAGACATGATACATTATTTCTTGTCACTAAATATTATTCCCTGATAGCTCAGTTGGTAGAGCACTCGACTGTTAATCGAGTTGTCACAGGTTCGAGTCCTGTTCGGGGAGCCATATTTGGAGAAGTACCCAAGTGGCTCAAGGGGACCCTCTGCTAAGGGGTTAGACTGCGTAAGTGGTGCGAGGGTTCGAATCCCTCCTTCTCCGCCATTTTTATGGCATAAGGCTTTTCGCCTGCACGTAACGATTCTATAAACCTTTCTCGCATTTTGCGGAACGGTAAGCAAGGCCCGTTGGTCAAGTGGTTAAGACACCTCCCTTTCACGGAGGTAACAGGGGTTCGAGTCCCCTACGGGTCACCATTTTAGCTTTCGATATGGACAACTTCATATCACTTCGCGGTCGTGGTGGAACGGCAGACACACCATCTTGAGGGGGTGGCGCTCACAAGGCGTGAGGGTTCAAATCCCTCCGACCGCACCAACCTTACAACGAACAAGTCCTTGAATTCCAGGGGCTTTTTTTTGTTGGACTAAGGAAGAATAAGCAGGGGATGAATGGCGAACAATACGTTTTATGCCGGGACAGCTGCCCGAACATGGAACGAAATTTATTTCTAAAAATGTCTTGCTATTGAACTTCGGGTCTGATATATTATTACTTGTCGTTTGAAAAGCTTGTCGAAAAAACGACTGAGTAGGGCCCGTTGGTCAAGTGGTTAAGACACCTCCCTTTCACGGAGGTAACAGGGGTTCGAGTCCCCTACGGGTCACCAAGTTCCTTTCAATCTTCGAGTCATTAGCTCAGTTGGTAGAGCACCTGACTTTTAATCAGGGTGTCGTAGGTTCGAATCCTACATGACTCACTTTTACCTCATCGATATGACAATTTCATATCACTCCGCGGTCGTGGTGGAACGGCAGACACACCATCTTGAGGGGGTGGCGCTCACAAGGCGTGAGGGTTCAAATCCCTCCGACCGCATACGAAAACAAAGGCTGGTTTTCAGAATGATCTTCATTCTGGGAACCGGCCTTTGTTTGTTTTTACAACGACCGTACATTGCATGCGCTGGATAAGAACGAGGGAGGAAATTCGATCAAGCGCGTTTCGCGCCGGAGGTGCCGAATACGACGATGCGGTCCAGCGGGAAGCTTCCTTCGCTCGCAACCAGTTGGATGCCGTACCGGCCTTGCGGCAATGTGCCGCTTGAATAGACGCATCGGGATTGCTCTGCCTGCTTCGACCAGTACGATATCGTACCGCTCCAAACGCCGTTCACATAGACGTCCGCTTTTCCCCAATCCGGTGATGTTGGCGCATGCAGCTCGAAGCCGCTGCCGATCACGTTCCATTTTGCCTTCAGCTGCTGGCGGCCTATAAACGCCGCTCCCGAGCGGAATAACGAGGCATCAACGTCCGGAGCAGTCCAATCGCCGGCGCGTTGGCCAGCGCCAAGCAGCGCGTCGAAGCTGTTGAACCCCAGCTCGTATCTGCCGGCGTTACCGCGTAACTCGAACGTTCGACAAGCGAAGTTCGACCATTCGTGGGCGATCAGCGCCAGCGGCCTGTCGCCTTCCGAATCGCAAGCGACGTCGGCGAATACCGTATCGCCATTCGATGCGATCATGCGGCCGGCTGATCGCCGCAGCCGTACGGTGCCGATCGGGGCGTCAAAGCTGGCGGACGCGAGCACGTGCTCGCTGCCGTCGGCATCGACCGATACAAGCTTGACACTGTTGTCGTCGCTAATGCGCAGTGCCTTGTAATTCGCGAGTGCGAGCGGATGCGGCACCGCATCGCTAACGCTGCCGTGAGGCCCGAGCAAGCCGGCGTAATCGAACGCGATGTCGATCGTGCCGACGAGGGTAAACGAAGCCTGCAGCTCGAAATCCGCGTAGCCGGCCAGCAGCGGCGCGATCGATTTGCCGACGTGGGCCGACAGCGTGAAGCCATCGCTTAACGGCTGCCGCCAGGGGCGCGAAGCGACGAACAAGGTGCCGTAATTTTGTCCGTTTTTGGACGGGTACATCACGTTTAGACGCCCATCCTGCACGAAGCCGTGGAACGTTTGACCCCATATGCCGTATTTCTCGTCCTCGCTCGGCCGGCTATGCCATGCGTTCCCGTCGAACTGCAGCTGCCACGCATCCGGCTTGTGCGCCTCTTCCATCGCTGACGCGAATACCGCCTGGTAATTGCGCGACGCCGCAACCGACGTAGCTGGCGCATAAATGATGCCGTCCGCGGCAAAGCACGGATAAAACTCGACTGGCGCCGGGTAATAGTCAGGCGTATCGACGGAAAGCACGATCGTGGGGAGCGACCACGGCCCTTCCGGAGAAGGCGCTGTCATAACGGCAAGTCCCCAAGAGAAGCAGTCGCCGGAGTCGCACAAGGTCAGCGCAATCCAGTCGCTGCTGCGCCTCAGCAGCGTCGAAGCGTACATTCGCTTGAACCGGCCCTTATGGCCCGAGAGCTCGACGTTGCTTATGTGCGGCCGCGGCAGCCGATGGAACGGGCCGGCCGGGCTTTTCGACCAAGCAAGCGCTGCTCCGGAATCGGTTCCCGTTCCTTCGGGGTTGAAAATGTTCGTCCAATCGGAATTGTTCGAGCACCAATCGTAGCTGAGCCAGTACGTATCGCTCAGCTCGTCGTACATCGCGACGGCATCGGGGCAAATATCGGACGCGAACGCATGCCCTTCGAACATAAATCCGGGCTCGAACGCCCGGCCGAGGCTCGTCCAGCTCGCGCCTTCGTCGGTCGAGCGATAAATTACGATATGGCAGGTGTCATCCGGAATTAATGCGTAGCCGAGCGGATATAAGCCGGCGTAATAATACCAGGCGCCATCCTTCGGATCGCGAAACAACGAGCCGTTGACCGCCCATTCGAACGGCGGTTGCGACGTATGTACGGCATCCCCGATTCGTTCGAACGTGTCGAACGACGGGTCGCCTAACACGGGGTGGCGCAGCCAGGAGTCGCGAAGCGCAGTCTTTGCATAATCGTTGGTCATATGCGGCATTCCTTTCTGCAGGGACAGCAGATTTTAGTGGTCCACCTTTTTTCAGTTAGAATATAGCACCAAGCGATAAGAGGTTCAATAGAATAGTATCAATCACTGATTCATGCACGCGTCCGAGCTTATCTCGCGGATCCGCATAACCATGGCGATATCGTTCCCTTCCATCGTGCGGCCCGTTCTCGCGCCTCCCGAAGAGGTTTTTGTCGAAAGGACTGTATGCAGCCCTATCACTTCGTTTACAATTGTAAGATGAAGGAAGGGAAGCTGCAGTCATGATCAAAAAACTACTAACGGTACTATCCCCGGCGCAGCTGGTGTCGGGCGCTTATTTCATCGTCATCATGCTGACCGCGCTGCTGCTCATGCTTCCCATCAGCTGGAAGGAAGGCGTATCGGTATCGCCGCTCGATGCGTTGTTTACGTCCGTTAGCGCGATCAGCGTGACGGGCTTGACGACCGTAGGCACGGGCGACACATTCAATGCTTTCGGAATTGCGGTGCTGCTTGTCGCCTTTCAGTTCGGCGCGGTCGGCATCATGACGCTCGGCAGTTTCTATTGGATGCTCGTGGGCAAGCATATCGGCCTGCTGGAGCGCAAGCTGATCATGATCGATCAGAATCAGAACCAGCTGTCGGGACTGGTCGAACTGATGCGCATCGTGCTTATTCTGACCTTGACCATCGAACTGATCGGCACGCTGCTCTTTACGGCTTTCATCTATGCGTCGGGTTATACGGATTCGCTCGCGAAAGCCGCCTATTACGGCTTGTTCCATGCGATATCCGCGTTTACGAATGCCGGCTTCGATCTATTCGGCGATTCGCTCATTCGTTATTCCGACAACGCGCCGATCCAAATTCTCACGATGCTGCTGATCGTGCTGGGAGCGGTGGGGTTTCCGGTGCTCGTGGAGCTGTGGCGGTTCGTGCGCAGCAGGAAAGAGAAGGGCGCGCGGTTTCGCTTCTCCTTGTTTACGAAGCTTACGCTGGTCACGCACGCGGTGCTGGTGATCGGCGGGGCTGCGGCTATCTGGTTGACGGAGGCCGGGCATTCCTTAGGAAACATGTCTACCGGCAGCGGGCTTATGAACGCACTGTTCCTGTCCGTTACTTCCCGCAGCGCGGGGCTGACGACCGTCGACGTCTCCTCGCTGCACCAGGCTACGCTGTTGATCGTATCGGGCTTAATGTTCATCGGGGCAAGCCCGTCGAGCGTTGGGGGCGGCGTTCGAACGACGACCGTGGCGGTCATCTTCTTGACCGTCGTCATGTTCTTCCGAGGGGAGAATGAACCGCGGGCGTTCCGCCGTTCTCTTAACCGGGAGGATATCCTGAAGAGCTTCGTGTTCTTCACGCTCTCGATTCTGCTGGTCATGGCAGGCGTATTCGCGCTTCTGGTATCGGAGGCGCATAAATTCGATCTGTCGGCGGTGCTCTTCGAAGTCGCCTCGGCTTTCGGCACCTGCGGCATGTCGACAGGGATCACTTCGACCTTGCATCCGGCAAGCAAAATCACGCTCATCCTGCTCATGTTCTTCGGACGGATCGGCATGTTCTTGTTCATTTCCCTATTCAGGTCCCGGAAGAGGCCGTTGAATATCAAGTATCCCGAAGAGAAGCTGATTATCGGCTAGAATACGGCGGCTGGCGGCACGGCTGATTTGTCTCCGGCGGGGAGGCTCCTTTATAATCAGATGGAGTGAATTTATGGCAGAAGGGAATGGACGCGAGATGAGTACGCTCTATCATGTACTGGGAGCCAAGCAGTTCGACCGTCAGGAGCTGGACGAGCTGTTCGGCTCGGCGAAAGAAATGGAACAGGCGGCCGAACGCGGCGGCATCCAGCGCTATCCGAACAAAATCATGAGCACGCTGTTCTTCGAACCGAGCACGCGGACGCGATTCTCCTTCGAATCCGCGATGCATCGTCTCAGCGGAAGAGTGATCGGGACGGAGAATGCGAGCCAGTTCTCGTCGGCGATCAAAGGGGAGACGCTGGAAGATACGATCCGCATCATATCGGGTTACAGCGATCTCATCGTCATGCGGCATACGGAGATCGGCGCGGCCAAACGCGCTGCCGCGGTGTCGGACGTGCCGGTCATTAACGCAGGCGACGGCTCCGGGGAGCATCCGACTCAGGCGCTGCTCGACCTCTATACGATTCAGAAGGAATTCGGCGGCATCGATGGCGTCCATATCGCGATGATCGGCGATTTGACCTACGGCCGTACGGTACATTCGCTCAGCTATTTGCTGGCCAATTACCGGGATGTCCGCATTTCGTTCGTTTCGCCCGAGAACGTACGCATTCCTACCTACGTGAAGCAGTATTTGGACGGGAAGGGCGTCGCCTACGAGGAAGCGACCGAGCTGGAGAACCTTGCGGCGTCGGCGGACGTGTTCTACCAAACCCGTATCCAGAAAGAGCGTTTTCCATCGCTGGAGGAGTACAGCAAGGCGGAGGGGAAATTCATTATCGACCGCAAGCTCGTCGATACGATGAAGCGCAATGCGCTGATCCTCCATCCGCTGCCGCGCGCGGGGGAAATTCACCCGGAGGTCGATAACGATCCGCGGGCAGCCTACTTCCGTCAAGCCCAGAACGGCTTGTACATCCGGATGGCTTTGATCGAGAAATGTTTGGGCTAAGATCGGAAGACCGGAACGAAGTCAGATGACCATGGCCGCCCGGTAGACTATCGCTATGCAGGGATATATAGGCATCGTTACAAAGAAGAAGGGCCTTTCCTCCGGCAGTTGCCGGGGAAAGGCCCTTCTTCTTGCATGTCAACGACGAATCGCTATTGTTTGGTCAGAATGATCGGACCCTCGTCCGTAATCGCGATCGTGTGCTCGTACTGCGCGGAGAGTCCGCCGTCGATCGTGCGCGCGGTCCAGCCGTCGCTGTCGATCTTGCTCTGCCAGGCGCCCGTGTTCAACATCGGCTCGATCGTCATGACCATGCCGGCCTTCAGCCGAATGCCTCGTCCGGGAGGACCGTAATGCGGCACCTGCGGCTCTTCGTGCATGTCTTGGCCGATGCCGTGTCCGATGAAATCGCGGACGACGGAGAAGCCGTTCTCCTCGGCATACTTCTGAATGGCATTGGACACGTCGCCCATGCGGTTGCCGACGACCGCCTGCTCGATGCCTTTGTACATCGACGCTTCGGTGACGGCCAGCAGCTTCGCCGCTTCCTCGGACACGCTGCCGACCGGATAAGACCAGGCAGAATCCGCCAGCCAGCCATTCAAATTAACGACCATGTCGATCGTCACGATGTCGCCGTCCTTCAGCGGAACGGACGAAGGGAAGCCGTGGCAGATGACGTCGTTCACGGACGCGCAGGTCGCGAACGCATAGCCTTTGTAGCCCTTCTGCTCCGGCGTGGCGCCTTGCTGCTTGAGGAACTTCTCGACGAACTGATCGATCTCGTTCGTGGTGACCCCCGGCTTGATCATGCCTTTGATTTCGCGGTGGCAGGCCGCCAGGATTTCGCCGGCTTTACGCATGTTTTCGATTTCGTCTTTGGTTTTTATAATAATCATGTCACACCTCTTTAATCGCTAATTATAGAGAAAAAAACGATGCAGGTAAAGAAACGAGCCGTGTATCCAAGCGTTCTGCCGCAGAAGGGCGGCAGGCGCGAAGGCTCTGAAAGCCGCACCCCGTACGGTTTCGCGAGCTTGACCCGTCACTTCACCCGGTAGGCTGCCGGCGACACGCCGTACTTCTGCCGAAAGACGCGGAAGAAGTACGAATAGCTGCCGAAGCCGCATGTTTCGGCCACTTGATCCAAGGTCATGCTGCTGTATTTGATCCGCTCGATGGCCATGGATAACCGGACGTTTTGGGTATACTGTATGATGGTCAAGCCATAGCATTCCTTAAACAGATGGACGGTACGCGACACGCTTAAGCCGACATGCGCGGCGACGTCCGCGACCGTGAAGGAGAGCGCGGCTTGTTCGTCGATGAAATTTTTCATGCGGGTGGCGACGAACGACTTGCCCTGCAGGACCGACTGCGTGGCGACGGCGCGGTCCAGCCCCAAGCAGAGCGCGCGGAGCAAATAATCGGCGAGCTCCGGGTCTTCCTCCTCGAATCGGCGCTTCTCCAATATGAGCGCCTGCCAAAGCGACAGCCATCGCTCGTCCGGTACGACTTTGACTTTCCGCTTGCGTTCCCTGCGGTTCCACCAGTCGTCGAGCCATTCTCCGCGGCAAATCACGAAATAATCGCCGCTTGAAATGCCGGTGCCTTGGGCGGTCGAGACGTCCTGGAGCCCGAAGGAGACGTTGAGACTGTAGGAATCGCCGGGCTTGAACAGGAGCAGGTCGCCGGCTTCGATGCGCTGCATGCGGCCGTCGACGAGCGCTTCGCAGGAGCCCTCCGTTTGAAAACGGAACAGATAGGCGCGAAGTCCTTCGGGATTGGTCATTTGAAAAGGCTGCGAATGATACGAATACCCGCAGCTCATAATTTCGGCTAACACGAGAGCCAAACCTCACTTTGCAGCAATATTGGACATGTCACTGTTATATAATACATCTTGCCATCGCTTCATTTCTACTATAATGAGTGTCAGATTGGTAAACCAAACATGACGTTTGCGGCGCGATTCTCGCCGGGACGCAAATCGAAGGGACGATTATCGGATGAAAATCGGATTGCAGCTTTATACGCTTCGCGACGAAACAGCTAAGGATATGAAAGGCACGCTTCGCAAAGTTGCGGCTATGGGCTACGAAGGCGTTGAATTCGCCGGCTACGGCGACGTTCCGGCCGAAGAAATGCGCGATCTGCTGAACGAGCTGAACCTGGAAGCATTCGGCAGCCACGTCAGCTTGAGCAACCTGGAAGAGAAGCTGGACGAAGAGATCGCTTATCTGAAAACGATCGGCGCAACGTACGTTGTCTGCCCGTGGATCTCGCCGGAGAACGTCTCCAAAGGCGAATCGTTCTGGCGCGCCCTGATCGAGCAGTTCGCCGGCATCGGAGAGCGCTTGAAGCAGGAAGGCCTGCAATTTGGCTACCATAACCACGACTTCGAATTCGCGCTCAAAATCGACGGCGAATTCGTCTTCGACGCGATGTACACGAAGCTTCCGGCGGATTTGCTGAAAGTCGAAATGGATATCGGCTGGGTGCAATATTCGGGCCAGGATCCGCTAGCCTACATCGCTAAATACGCGGGCCGCCTGCCGCTGCTTCACCTGAAAGACTTCCGCAAAGGCGAAGCCGGCGGTCAAATCGATACGGTCGAGCTCGGCCGCGGCGACTTGGCGCTGAACGACATTATTGCGGCTGCCGAGAAAGCGAACGTGGAATGGCTGATCGTCGAGCAGGACACTTGCGCCAATCCGCCGCTGGAATCCGTTCAAACGAGCATGGACTGGCTGAAGACAAACGGCCATAAAGCGTAATTATCTTAGAAGAGGAGCTATCCTAGCATGACTAAAATTCGTGTAGCCGTCGTCGGCTGCGGCGCGATCGCGCAGCGCCGCCATATTCCGGAATACGCCGTCAATCCGAACGTAACGCTGGTCGCATTCGTCGATCCTGTATTGGAGCGGGCCAACAAGCTTGCCGATGAGTTCGGCGCCAAAGCATTCGCTTCCTACGAAGACATGCTGAGCGACATCAAACCGGATGCAGTCAGCGTCTGCACGCCGAACTACCTGCATGCGGAAGTCTCGATTGCCGCCGCGAACGCGGGCGCGCATGTCCTTGTCGAGAAACCCATGGCTTCCACGGACGAGGAAGCGGCGGCGATGATCGAAGCCGCGGCGAAGAACGGCGTTTATCTGATGGTGGGCCACAACCAACGTCTGATGCCGCCTCACGTGAAGGCGAAGGCGATCTTGGATTCCGGCGTGCTTGGCCGCGTCCTGACGTTCCGTACGTCGTTCGGTCATCCGGGGCCGGAGGGCTGGAGCGTGGACGGCAGAGGCAGCTGGTTCTTCCGCAGGCCTGAGGCGATCATGGGCGCGATGGGCGACCTTGGCGTTCACAAGTCCGACCTGATCCGTTACCTGCTGAACGATGAAGTCGCGCAAGTGACGGGATTCATCGGTACGCTGGACAAGAAGGACACCGATATCGACGATAACGCGACTTGCCTGCTTCGCATGAAGAGCGGCGCGATCGGCACGCTTATTGCCAGCTGGACGTACTACAAGGGCGAGGACAACAGCACGGTGCTCTGGTGCGAGAACGGCGTGATGAAGATCGGAACGGATCCGCGCGATCAGATCATCGTGGAGCTTCGCAACGGTTCGGTCGAACGCTATAACGTCGGTGCGATCGCCACCAACGACAAGCAGGAGTCGAGCGGCGTCATCGATGCTTTCGTCGAGAGCCTCGTGACGAACACGCCGCCAAGCATCTCGGGCGAGGAAGGCCGCAAATCGCTGGCCGTTATTTTGGCCGCGTTCGAATCGCAAGCGACGGGCAAAGTAATCAGCCTGTAGGGCTAGACAAGGCACAGAAGACCGATACGGTGAAGTAAGGGCAATTCATAAGTGATTCAATAAGGGTAATAAAAAACGGGAGGAAGCAGAATATCTGCTTCCTCCCGTTTTGTTTATGTCCGTTAGAAATCTTACGCAGCCAACTTACGCTTTATAAACAAGCGGATTGAGCGGAGAGGCGGCCAAATCGCCTGGTCCAAGTCCCGGGAACCAGCCGTGCATATCGTTTCTGCGGGAGTTGGAATCCGGTTCTACGATCCGAACGCCGTCGGCGATATAGATAATCGTCATGACCTCGCGCATGGTGTCCGTCGGATTGCCCGGCGCGGAGTGCAGCGTCCAGCCCGCATGGAAAGTGGCGTCTCCTGCCGCCATGGTGCCGTAATTCGTCTTCGGCAGCTGTTTGCCTTCGATGAACGAGCCGAGCGTCTTGTGGGATTCGTCCGATATTTCTTGGCGGGACACGTACCCGAACGCCTGGGAGCCGTCGACGAACGTCATGGAGCCGACTTCCTCGGAGACGGGTACGAGCGGCATCCACAGCGTAATCGTGTTCGGCGTATCCAGCGGCCAGTAGATTTGATCCTGATGCCATGGCGTATGGCCGCCGCCAGGCTCCTTGAACAACGCTTGGTCGTGGTAGATGCGTACGCCTTCGACGCCCATCAGCTCGGCCGCGATCTTGGCGAAGCGTCTTGCCAGGACGAACCGTTCCGCCCCTTCGTTCAGCTTCCAGAGATTGCCGATCTGGATAAAGGCCTTGCCGTAGGTGTCGCGCTCCGCGACGGGCTTCGTCATGTAATTGTGCTCGCGGACCACATCCGCAATGACGGGTTCATAAGCGTTTATCTCTTCCTGCGTCGCCACTTCTCGCAGCAAGATGTGTCCGTTGCGCTGATAAGACGCGATTTGTTCCGCGCTCAGCGCATAATCGTCTTGAAGCGAGGGGAGCTTTGCATAGTCGGCCGATGTCGCCATGTTCGTTCAACGTCTCCTTTAGTCATCCGCCCGGGATGCCCGTGATAAGGTACTGGAATGATTCCATTATAGGGTGCGGCATGAACGGAAATCTTTGTAACAAACCGCTGATTCTTTTGTCAAAAACGATTGTCATCTCCTATAATAAAAGAAAGCGAACACCGAGACGGAGAAGGGGAGGCCTGTTCATGTATTTATCTGAACTGATGGCGGCGCAGCCGGTCGCGCCTTACATCCGCGAGAGCGATTTTGCGGTTCGGGAACCGTGGAGCATGGCAGCGAGAAGGCTGCTCGATTATTTGCTCGTCTACGTTCAGGAGGGCGACTGCCTATTCCATATCGATGGGGAACCGTATGAGCTGCACGGCGGCGACTTTTGTCTGATTCAACCGGGCAGCTTGACCGTGCTCGAAGGGAAGACGAATACGATCACGCCGTTCGCCCATCTGGATTGGTTCTACGACGCGTTCAGGGAAGAACGTTTCCCGACGCGCAGCGGGCAAATCGATCTTACGCCTTACCAGCATTTGCTTCAGCCGCGCTTGAACGACCTCCACGGCATCGATATCCCGGTCCGCCTGCGGCCGAAACAGCCCATCCAGCTGCGCGACAAACTACTGGAAATGGTCGACAGCTGGCAGCGGCGCAATCCGCTGATGCAGCTGCGGGCGCAGACGCTGGCCGCGGAGATTCTCCATACGATCTTGGAGGATCACTCCGAGGATCTGAAGCAGACGGAGAAATCGGCGCCTCAGCCGATGAATTGGATCACCTCGTTCATTTCCTTCCGCTTGTCGGAGCCGCTCAGCGTGCAGGAAATGGCGGCCAGAGCCAATTTGTCTCCATCGCGCTTCAGCGCGAAATTCAAGGAACAGTTCGGCGTTGCGCCGCATCGGTATCTGCTCCGGCTGCGTATTCAGCATGCCATGGAGCTGCTGAGGGATCCCGACCTTGCCATGGAGGAGATCGCGGCGTATTGCGGCTTCGCGGATATCCACCATTTCGCGAAAACGTTCAAGAAGGAAACCGAAGCGACGCCGGGAGCGTTTCGCAAAGCCGCGGGTATGCCGAATGACCGCTAAACGTCAAGAAAGCACGGCTTCTCTCGCAAAGCGAGAGAAATCGTGCTTTCGAAGGCATAGATAAAGCGGGTTAAGGCTTGATAAACTCCTGCGTCCAGTAAGGGCTCATGTTGCCGCCCTGGGCGTAGCCAACGCCCAGCTGGGTGTAGTTGGCGCTGAGGATATTCTGACGGTGGCCGGGGCTGTTCATCCACGCCGTCATGACGGCATCGACGGACTGCTGGCCCGCGGCGATGTTCTCGCCCGCATAAGAATAATTGACGCCGAACGATTTCATCATATCGAACGGGCTGCCGTAAGTCGGCGATTGGTGATCGAAGTAGTTTTTGTCGCGCATGTCGGCCGATTTGGCTTGGGCGACCTTGTTCAAGCTGGCGCTGAGCGTCAGCGCGCCGACGCCGGCTTTCGCACGCTCGGCGTTCACCTTGGCAAGAATTTGATTGGCGATGCCGGAGTCCGCCGTCGTTCCGGCCCCGCTGCCCGTATTGCCGGTATTCCCCGTCTTGTTGCCGGTATTGCCGGTGTTTCCCGTATTACCGGTGTTGCCTGTGTTGCCGCCATATCCAGCACCTGGATTGTAGTAGCCCCCATTGCCGGTATTGCCCGTATTGCCCGTATTGCCGTTATAGTAATTGGCATTACCGGGATACATCTGACGCAGCCAATCGTTCAGCGGGTTCAGATCGAGGTTGCCGTTACCCAGCTGCCTGGCACGCATGGTGCCGTCGTTATAGGTCGTGACCCGATTCCTATCGACGGCATTCATCCCGATGCGGCGCCCGTCCTTGCCTGCCGAGTGGTACGTGTTGCCGTTCGGCGTGGTGTGCGTGTCCCTGACGGAGTTATAAATGATTGCACCTACGCCGAATGCCAACACTAAACCGAGCAGCGTTCCGAAAAATCTTTTCATAAGAGTATCAAGCTCCTTTCTAACCACTAATATGTTCAGCGGCAGAAGGGGCTATACGATGATGGAGCAAGGAAGATCAAGCTAGATGCTCCACGATCAGGACGTCGCGGCCGTTAAGAACAACCTCGCCGGCTACAGCCCGGCCCGAAAGCAGATCCGTGCCGTTAACGCTGCCGAGATCGATCGTTGCCGCTTGCTCGTTATGGTTCAAGACGAATAAATACGATTGTCCGTCCTTTTCCCGGCGAGTCACCTCCACTCCCGGCGCCTTGCCCGGAAGCGGGAGGATGTTCCTCCGACGGCATAGCTCGCCGAGGAAACCTTGCAGGAAAGCATCGTCGGGGCTCGACGCCACATACCAGGCTTCGCCATCGCCGAAACGATTGCGGGTCAGCGCAGGCATGCCGGCATAGAAGTCATCGCCGTATTCGGCGATCGTTTCCGCGCCTTCGGCATGGATCAGATCGCATAACAGGGAACAGCCGTAGGAGCCTTGCAGCTCGCCGATCGCTTCCTTCATTACGATGGAGTTCATGCGTCCGGGGAACAGCGCATCGATCTCCTCCGCCCATATGCCGAGCACTTTGCGCAGTTCGCCTGGATAACCGCCCAACGTCACGAGATCGTTCTCGTTTACGATGCCGCTGAAGAACGTCGTTACAAAATCGCCGCCGTCCGCAACGAAGCGTTCGATGCGCGCCGCCATGCCCGGCTTAACCATGTACATGACCGGCGCAAGCACGATATCGTACGCCGCGAGATCATCTTCGAATGAAACGATGTCGACGGCGTGGCCGAGTTCATACAGCGCTTTGTAATAACGTTGGACCTCGTCTACGTATTTGAGGTCGACGCTCGGCCCGCTGGAATATTCGATCGCCCACCGGTTCTCCCAATCGAACAGGATGGCGATTCGGCTCGGAAGCCGCGAGCCGAGCAGCTTGCCCTCCAGCCGCCGCAGCTCATCGCCGAGCTGCGCGCATTCGCGGAAGACGCGCGTGTGCTCGTGGCCGACATGCTCGATCAGCGCGCCGTGATATTTCTCGCAAGCACCGACGGAGCGGCGAAGCTGGAAGAACATGACGCTGTCGGAGCCGTGGGCGACGGCCTGATAGCTCCATAAGCGCATTACGCCGGGGCGCTTCAACGTATTGTACGCCTGCCAATTTTGCTGGCTAGGCGTCTGTTCCATGAGCAGGAACGGCTTGCCGCCTTTCAGTCCGCGCATGAGGTCATGCGTCATGGCCGTCAGGCTCACGGGGGTATCCATGCCGGGATAGTTGTCCCAGGCGACGATGTCCATATGCTTGGCCCATTTGAAATAATCGAGCGGTTTATAGGTACCCATCAGATTCGTCGTGACGGGAATATCCGGCGTGTGCTTCTTCAGCGCTTCGTATTCAAGCTTGTAGCAATCGAGCATTCCGTCCGAATTGAAGCGCGCGTAATCCAGCGATATCCCCTGGAAATTCGTTCTTGTATCCGACCATTGCTCGGAGAGCGCGTTTGGAAGGACGATTTCTTCCCAATCATAGAAGGTATGGCCCCAGAACCGCGTGTTCCATTGTTCGTTCAGCTTGTCCAGCGAGCCGTACTTCTGCTGCAGCCAGACACGGAAGGCCGCTTCGCAGTTATCGCAGTAGCAGTCGCCGCCGTACTCGTTGGATACATGCCAAAGCAGGAGCGCCGGATGGTTCTTGTAACGCTCGCCCAGCTTGTCGGCTAGCCGCTGCGCATACATGCGGTAGGTCGGGCTGTTCGGACAGGAATTATGGCGTCCGCCGAATTTGCGCTTCCGGCCTTGGAAGTCGGTGCGCAGCACGTCGGGGTGCCGGCGGGCCATCCATGCCGGATGCGCGCCCGTGCCCGTAGCCAGGCAGGCATATATGCCGTTCGCGCCCAGCATGTCCATGATGCGGTCCAGCGTCTCGAAATCATAGTTATCTTCGCCCGGCTGCAGCATGGCCCAGGAGAATACATTGACGGTCGCGATATTCATGCCGGCGAGTTCCAGCAGGCGCATGTCCTCCGGCCAGATCGAGGCATCCCACTGCTCCGGATTGTAGTCGCCTCCATATAACATTTTGGGCAGATTGGTCGTATCCATGATGATCGATCCCTTCTAGTGTCCATAGTGATAATAGGTCCATTTTATGGTAAGCTGAAGCTGACGGATATATAAAATACGATTGGCAGGATATGATAATATGGAACAGCAGGATGGGCAGAGAACCATTTTCTTCGACGGGCATATGAACCGGTACATGTTCACGCTCGGCGAATACGACCTTCCACTCTACATGGACAGTATCGGCTATAATCCAGATCAGGAATCTATAGATCGCACCAAAGGCTATCCGAATTTTCATTGGCTGCAGACGCTCGAGGGAGAAGGCGAATTTCTGCTGAACGGGCGCCGTTACTCGCTTCCGCCGGGCAGCGGCTCGATGCTGTTTCCGGGCGTTCCGCATTCTTACGCGGCCAAAGGCGGGAAGAAGTGGACCACGCTGTACGTCACCTTCGGCGGCGCATTGGCAGCTTCCATGCTGGCGTCGCTCGGCATTCGCCATACGGAATGGCTTCATTGGAACGACGATGCGCCGATTACGCGGCAGCTGGTAGGCATGATCGAGCAAATCAGCAAGGACGACGACCGGACGGGACTCAATGCCTCGGCGGCGCTGTATCGTTTCTTGACGATGATCAAAATTTACGGGCAGAAGGGCGGACGCTCCTCGGTATACCAGCACTTGGAGAAGCTGGATCCGCTGCTGCACTGGCTCGACGAGCATTACGGAGATCCGGAGATCGGACTCTCCGACATGGCGCAGCAGCTCGACATCAGCCCGCGTTACCTGAATTCGTTGTTTCGGCAGGCTTTCGGCATTACGGCCTACGCTTACCTGATTCGGCTTCGGATCATTAAGTCCAAAGAGATGATGAGCTTCGGGGACAACAAACAATCCATCAAGGACATTGCCCAATTGTCCGGCTATCGGGATTCCAGCCATTTCATCGCGGCGTTCGGGAAAGCCGAGGGCATGACGCCGGAACAGTTCCGCAAAATGCACGGCCTATTGATTTAACGAAGACGAACGGACGAACGGAGCGAAGCAGAAGATGACGGAGTTGAAAGCATGCGCGGCCTGCGGAAGGGAGAAGCCGCTCTCCGCCTATACCAAAAGGTCGGGCGGCAGCGGCAGGAGAGGAACCTGCCGGACCTGCCTGCGCAAGCGCAGGCAGTCGGGTCAGCCTATGGCGGCGGAGGATGCCGGCGCTATCGCGGTTGCCGCGGAAGAAGCGCCGCAGGCCGCGGAGACCGGCGCGGCAGCGCCGAAGCGCAAGCGCCGGAGAAGAATGAAGAAGCAGAAACATTCGCTGCACGGAGAATTGCCGGAAGAAATCGGACCGGACGAGGCGCTCGATACGGATATGGCACTGACCGATAACGCCTCTGGCGATGAGAGCGGCGTCGATGCCGTCGACAGCTTCCCGGTCGAGATTGATTCTGCCGAGGACGGCGGCGCGGTGCCGCCGAAACCGAAGCGCAAACGCCGGCGCAGAAGGAAGAAAGGGACGGAGCTGCGGCGTCTTGACGAACAGGACAAGCCGGGCGAAGGCGCAGCGGGTTCCGCGGTCAGTGAAACGGAAGAACCCGACGGGACTCAAGAAGCGTCGGCAGAACAAGACGGCATCGCCGGGCAGGAGCATGACGGCCCCGCTGCTCCGCGCAAGAGAAAGCGCAAGCGGCGGCGCGCGCGCGGCAAGTCTGCCAAACGGAAGAACGAGACCGAAACGGAAGCGGTCGCGGAAGCCGGATACGTTCGTCCGCCGGACCGCGTTATCATTCCCGTGAAAGGCAATTTCTCGTATAAGACATCGCTTCTGAACGACCGCGGACGCGGCATGATCCGCCTGCGTGGCAAACGCGAGACGGGCAAGCGCTGGTCGACGGAGATTCCGACCGAAATGGCGGTTCGAATGGTGGAGGAAGGCGCTGCGGGCATCATCCATCCCGGCTTGATTCACAAGCTGTACACGAAGACCGATTTCCGGCTGCTCGTGCTCCAGCGCGACGATTATGTATGCCGCTACTGCGGCGAATTCGGAGATACGATCGACCATGTGCTGCCCAAATCCAAAGGCGGCCTATCAACGCCCGCGAACTGCGTATGCGCTTGCGCGGACTGCAATTTGAAGAAGGCGGACAGCCTTGACTATGTCGACGACGAAGTGCTGCAGCAGTTTCATTTCCAGTCTTAATGGAAGATTTTATGGGGTGTAAAGCCCGTATCCCCGTGTTACCATGGGTGGCGTCGGAAGACCGGCAACACACTTTGACACACGAGGAGGATTTTTCATGAAGATGCAACCATTTCGAACAGGTGTAGCAAGCGTACTCGCAGCAGGTTTAATCGTACTTGGAGGAGGAGCAGCACTGCAGAAGGCAGAAGCAGCCTCCGTGAACCCTTCCGTAACGTATCAAGTGACGAACAACGATACGATGTATAAAATCGCGCAAAAGTACGGCGTCAGCCTAGGCGCGTTGATCGCGGCTAACCCGGTCATCGCCAACCCGAATGTCATTTGGGCCGGCATGACGGTCAAGGTGCCGACGGCAGGCTCAGGCGGTTCAGCTTCTACCGGCGGAACGACGTCGAACACCGGAACGAGTACGACGGACAAGACTACATTCGCTGCACAAGTCGTGACGCTGGTCAACAAGGAGCGCGCCAATGCGGGTCTGACCGCGCTAAAATCCGATTCGTTGCTGACGAAGGTCGCACTGGACAAAGCAAAGGATATGTATGCCAACAACTATTTCGATCATAATTCGCCGACGTACGGGTCGCCCTTTGATATGATGCGTGCCTACGGCGTCGCTTATTCCTATGCCGGCGAGAATATCGCCAAAGGACAGCGCACGCCTCAGGAAGTCATGACGGCTTGGATGAACAGTGCAGGTCATAAAGCGAACATTCTTGGCAGTCATTACGGCAAGATCGGCGTAGCCTACTATAACGGCGAATGGGTACAGGAATTCACGTCCTAAACGCTGCTTTGAGCACTTCGAAGCGGCCCTTTCCGGGGCCGCTTTCTTTACATAGCATCGGACGTCGTTTAAAATGTAACCAATGGTTATCTAATAAGGGGTCCGATACGCGATGATGTCGAAACGAAAACAAATGACCGAAGACATGAAGGCGGCGATTCGCCAATCCGCCGCGGAGTTGTTCGCCGAGAAAGGTTATCCGCACGTCACGATGCGCGAGATCGCCAAGCAGGCCGGCTGCTCGCATACGGCGATTTATTTGTATTTCAAGAATAAAGAAGAGCTGCTGCAGCATATCGCCATTCCTTCGCTGCTTGAGCTGGAGGCGCAATTCATGACGGAGATGGAGCGGGCGGACGTGACGCCCATAGACCGGCTCAAGGCGGTCTGCGCGAATTTCGTCACCTTCTGCCTGAGCAACGGCAGCCTCCAAACGGTACTGTTTATAACCGGCTCGGTCCGAGTAGACGATCCGCAGCCGGCGCTCGAAATCAACGTCATCCGCAATCGTTTGTTTGCGCATGTGAGGCAGTCGCTGCAGCTCGCTTTATCGGCGGACTGCACGGACGCCCACAGTGAAGAAGCCGTGACGAACCGGGCCCGCGTCCTCTTCTATTACTTGCAAGGCTTCGTCAGCACCTATACGGGGCACGCGGAGCCGACCGAGAGTCTGCTGGCCCGCGTTCTGCCGATCTTCCAGGAAGGCATCGCCATCTTGACCAAAGGGATGAAAGAAGATTAATTGTTTTTAATGCCAGAGGGATTGCACCGTTCGAAGCGAATTGTTACAAGAATATCGTTTCGGGGGTTGGGACATGAGGCGCAAAGCCGTTTATTGCAATCGCTTGCTTGCATCGCAATTGAAACGTAAACTCGAGCTTCTGCCTGGCGCTTCCGAAGAATCCGCGCAAGAATTGCGTCCGGATTCCATGAGCTACCAGCGTCTGATCAAATATTTGCCCGAACCGATTTTCGTCCACGACTGCGAATCGATTCTCTTCACGAATCAGGCGGGATTGCGCATACTCGGCATAACCGAGGCGGAGCTGTTGGCCAATCCTCGGGTGGAAAATTATATGCACCCCGACGAGCGGGAGACCGTCATGGCACGGCTCCGGGAGGTACTGGATACCGATGAGCCCAATGAATTCTCCGAAGCGAAGCTCGTCGGCTTCTATGGCGAAATCATCGACGTCGAAGTTTCCAGTACGCGAATCCGCCATTATCCCGGCAAAGGAACGGTCGTGCAAAGCGTATTTCGCGATATCCGCGACCGCAAGAAAGAGGAAGAAGCGCTTATCCAGTCGGAGAAGCTGTCGGTGGTCGGCCAAATGGCCGCAGGCATCGCGCATGAAATCCGCAACCCGCTGACCTCGCTGATCGGATTCTCCAAATTCCTGAAAACCAAAATCAACAGTTATCATGAGTACTTCGACATCATGCTCGTTGAGCTCGACCGCATCAATTCCATCGTGCAGGAATTCATGGCGCTGGCGAAGCCCCAGGCGAATCAATTCCGAAGGCATGATCTCGTCAAGACGATCCAGAGCGTGCTCACGCTGCTCGAGACGCAGGCGGTTATCAACAACGTGCAGTTGGTCGCCAGCTACGATGCGGAGTCCGCGGTGCTGCTGTGCGAGGAGAATCAGCTCAAGCAGGTATTCGTCAACGTGGTCAAAAATGCGATCGAAGCAATGCCCAAAGGCGGAACGACGCGCATCAAGCTGGATTCGAGCGACCCCGATACCATCTCGGTAGCCATAACCGATCAAGGGATCGGCATTCCGGAGGAACTGCTGCCTTTTCTCGGCGGTCCTTTCTTTACGACCAAGGAAAGCGGAACCGGCCTCGGTCTCATGGTCTGCTACCGTATTATCGAAGGCCATCGCGGGAAAATCGATTTATCCAGCTATCCCGGCATCGGGACGACCGTGGTCATCTCATTGCCCAAGAACGGGTAGAACATCCGTCTGCCTGCTTAGTGGTTGTATTTACCGGTAGGTTTACTATTCACGACTATGGTATTCTATTACGCGAGCCGAAACGTTACCGTACGGGGGATCTTTTGGGGCAAGTCATATTGCTCCGGTTCCGTCATCTGATGTCCATCACATGACGGATACACCGCGCCATGGCGCTGGGGTGAATCGCACGCGATCGTGCGTAGGGTTGAACTCCTCAATCCGAATCCGACAACTAACCTCGCAGGCCGCATGCGACGAACGACGTCTACACTCCGCTTCAATCAGCGGTTCGGTCGTTGTCGCGATGACGTTCATATATCATCCGCACGGATATATGACCGTAAATCCAAGGAGGCAATCGACAACATGAATAACACCTGGAAAAAGGGCATTGCAGCAGCAGTGCTCGGCATTGCCATTCTGTCGCAGTCCGGTGCCGTAAAGGCGCAAGGCTTGTACAAGGCGAATGAAGACGATACGTTCTGGAAGCTGTCCGGCAAGTTCGGCATCACGATCAGCGAACTGATGCAGGCGAACCCGTTCGTGGACGAAGGCAACATCTACGAGGGACTGCAGCTCGTTATTCCGCCCACGGTGGAGACGGCCGCAGCAACGGCAAGCGGAGAACCGGCCGTCAAGCTGATGAAGGCCTCAGCTGGGGCCAACCTCGCGGCAGCGGCGATGTCCGTTGCCAAAGCAGCCCCTAAGGCAGCGGCAGAAGCTCCGAAAGCAGCGAAGAGCAAGGCAGCTGCTCCGAAGAAAGCGGCGAAGAAGCCCGTTGCGAAGGCCGTGCCGAAGAAATCACCGGCAGCTGCGACGGCCAAGAAATCGAAGTCGGCCACGGCGAAGAAGCCGCAGCTGAACCGAGTCTCGGTAAAGGGAAAATCGTATGTCTATACGGATGTCGTGCAGGCAAAGGCGAGCGCGTATACCGCTGCCCCCGAGGAGAACGGATGGGGAGCCGTCGATTATTTCGGCAATCCGCTCAAACTCGGCACGATCGCGGTCGATCCGGACGTCATTCCGATGGGCAGCAAAGTGTATGTGACAGGGTACGATTTTAACGGACTTCCTTCCGGCGGCATGATAGCCGTCGCATCGGATCAAGGCAGCGCCATTAACGGCAACCGGATCGACATCTTCGTTCCGCAGTCCAGAAAAGATGCAAGCAGTTTCGGCTTTCAATACGTAAAAGTATTCATCCTCGATTAATCATAAGCGTGGCATCGTAACGAAAAGGCAGCCCCGGCGGGCTGCCTTTTTTCTTGCCCATTTACGGTATAACAACTGACTTTCCATTCACCAACAAACCAACTCGCCCATTATCACGTACCGCTTATTGCTGCGTGCGGGCTGCAGGCTTTCCGAGCAGCTCGGACAAGGTGACGATGACGTAGCCCTTGCTGCGCAGCATCTTGATGAGACGGTGCAGTGCAGCTACGGTCCCGGACAGGTCTTGTCCTTTGCCTCCGCCGGCATGCTGCAGGATAATGGAACCTGGCTGCAGCGTTCGCTTGATGTTGATCAGGATGGCCTGGCTGTTCAAGCTGCGCCAATCCTCGGAGTCCACATCCCAGTTAACCACGGTATATCCGCCGCTCCGCAGCCATTCGACCTGCGCCGGCATGATTTCGCCATATGGCGGACGGACGAAGCGGGGGCTGTAGCCGATCAGCGGACGCAGCGCCCAGTCGGTTCGCAAAATCTGCTGCTGCATGGCATAACGCGAGATTCTCGAGAAGACGGGATGATTCCACGAATGATTGCCGACGATATGTCCTTCCCTGGCCATGCGCTGCACGAGCGCGGGATAGGCCGCGGCTCGCTGGCCGACGACGAAGAAGGTTGCCCTGACTTTATAGCGTGCAAGCGTCTCAAGCACTTGCGGCGTATAGGCCGGATCCGGAACGTCGTCGAAGGTCAGCGCGACTCTGCGATAGCGCCGCGGCCCCCAGATGACGAACGAGCCGGGATAACGCTTCTGAAGCGTCACCCAGGATACGGGTTTCGTGCCGCTTCGTTTTCTTTTGCCCGTTTGACCGGAGAAGGCATCCGCATCCGAGACGCTTGGCGAAGAAGTCGTCAGCCGATTCTGTTCGTTCGCCGT
This sequence comes from Paenibacillus sacheonensis, assembly GCF_009909195.1. Classification (GTDB taxonomy): domain Bacteria; phylum Bacillota; class Bacilli; order Paenibacillales; family Paenibacillaceae; genus Paenibacillus_Z; species Paenibacillus_Z sacheonensis. Next base: position 419,449 of record NZ_JAAAMU010000005.1, on the reverse strand, counting down.
CGAGGCTTCGTTCGCTGCCGCGCGGGTATCACCGCCTTGAAGCTCGCCGACGGAGCAGGCTAACAGCGTCCATCCGACGACAAGCAGCAGCGCTTTAAGCGTTCCCCCAAAAATCCGCATGGTCTTCCCTCCTCGATGATGTCATTTTGCCCTCAATAGTCGCGAGCATTCACCAAAAATAACGAATCGCTACTTTACAGGTGACGGTGCAAACACGTAACATAAAAAAGGAATCTTCTGAGGAGAAGGGGCGATCAAATGCCAGCAATCGATATGCCGTTACAAGAATTGCAAACGTATTCAGGAATCAATCCCAGACCGGGCGACTTCGAAGCTTATTGGGAGAGGGCGCTGTCCGAGATGCGCGGCGTGGACCCTACGATCGAGCTCGTGCCGAGCCCATTTCAAACACCTGCTGCCGAATGCTTCGATTTGTATTTCACGGGCGTCAGGGGCGCTCGCGTCCATGCCAAGTATGCACGGCCGCGCCATTCGGAGCAGCCGCATCCGGCCATTGTCCAATTTCACGGTTATTCCGGCAGCGCGGGTGAATGGGCGGATAAACTGAGCTACGTCTCGCTCGGCTTCTCGATCTTCTCGCTGGATTGCCGCGGACAAGGCGGTTATTCCGAGGATACGGGCGGCGTCGTCGGCAGCACGCTGAACGGCCATATTATTCGCGGGCTCGACGGGGATCCGGACCATCTGCTGTTCCGTCATATCTTCCTGGACTGCGCGCAGCTGGCCGGCATCGCAATCGACAGCCCGGGAGTCGACGCTTCGCGCGTTTACGCCATGGGCGGCTCGCAGGGCGGAGCATTGACGATTGCTTGTGCCGCGCTGGAGCCGAGAATCAAGAAGCTCGCGCCGGTGTTCCCGTTTCTAAGCGATTACCGACGGGTCTGGCAGATGGATTTGGCCAAGGATGCATATGCGGAACTGAAAACCTACTTCCGTAATTTCGACCCGCAGCATGAACGCGAAGACGAGATCTTCATGAAGCTCGGTTATATCGACATTCAGCATCTTGCGAACCGGATCCAAGGGGAAGTGATGATGGGGGTCGGCCTTATGGATACGATCTGTCCGCCGTCGTCGCAGTTTGCGGCCTATAACAAGATCACGGCGCAGAAGCGGGTGGAGATTTACCCGGATTTCGGCCACGAAGGACTGCCTGGCTTCACCGACAAGACGATTCAATTTTTCTTGGGCAATTATTAAGGGGAGGGATTCCAGATGCGCATTGGTCAACATGAGAAGCTGGTCATGATCGGGGACTCGATTACGGACTGCGGCCGAGCAAGGCCGGTCGGCGAAGGGTTATTCGATGCAATCGGCAAAGGTTATGTGGGCGTCGTAGACGCGCTGCTCACGTCGACCTATCCGGAGCTCGGCATCCGCGTCGTCAATATGGGTTCAAGCGGCAATACCGTCCGTGATTTGAATAACCGTTGGCAGACCGACGTGCATGATCTCAAGCCGGACTGGCTGTCGATCATGATCGGCACGAACGACGTTTGGCGTCAATTCGATTCTCCGACGAATAAGGAATCGCATGTGTATCTGGAGGAGTACGAAGCGACGTTGGAAGCACTGGTAGCCGCGACGCTTCCGAAGCTGAAGGGCCTGGTGCTCCTGACGCCGTTCTACATAGAGCCGAATCCGAATGACGCGATGAGGGCGCAAATGGATCGGTACGGCGCTGCGGTCAAACGGATCGCGGCCAAGTACGATACGCTGTTCGTGGATACGCAGGAAGCCTTCAACCGCGTGCTGGAGCATCTGTATTCGGGAACGATTGCCTGGGATCGCGTCCATCCGAACCAGACCGGACATGCCGTAATTGCCCGTGCGTTCCTGCAAGCGATTGGCTACGAATACGATAAAGGATTGTAAACGCGCAAAGCAGAAAGCCGCCCGGTCTTAACCGAGGCGGCTTTTGTTTGGCAAGAATGGATGATGCGCGTCTTCGGCAGCTCTGTCAGATCCGTTCGCTAGATCTTGAAGATCGACATGGTACGCTGCAGCTGCATGACGATTTGCTGCATTTTTTCCGTTTCCGATACGACGGCTTGCACCGAACCGATCTGTTCGTTCATCGAGGCGGATACTTGTTCCGTGCCTGCCGCGGATTGCTGCGTGATGGCGGAGATGTTTTGGATGGCACCGGAAATTTTGCGGGCGCTCTCGAGCATCGCGTCGCTCTCGCCGGAGAACTGGCCGATCTGGGCGGTGATGAACTCGACGCTCGTGACGATCTCCGTGAAGATATGCTCGGAGTCGCGCAGCATCTGCATCTGCATGCGCACGACCTCTTCGTTGACCTTGATGTTCTGGATCGCCTGCTTCACGCCGGCGTCGATGTCGCGTACGAGCGTGAATACTTCTTTCGTGGAGGCGGTGGATTCCTCGGCCAGCTTGCGCACCTCTTGGGCAACGACGGCGAACCCCCGGCCGTGCTCGCCGGCGCGCGCCGCTTCGATGGATGCGTTGAGCGACAACAGGTTCGTTTGTTCCGCCAGATCCGATATCGTCTTGGTAATGGACGAGATGCCCTGCGCCTTGTGGGCCAGATCCTCGATCGCGGCAGCTACCTTCTCGGTGGCCTCCACGTTCTTGGCCATTCCTTGGGATTGGCTCTCGACCGCTTGGCGTCCGCGCGAGACGAGGGTCAGCGCTTGATCCGAGCGCTCGTTCATGACTTTGGTGGAGTGGGCATATGTACTCACTTTGTCTTCGATTTCACGGATGGAGTCGGCCATGTCGCCGACGTCCTCGGATATTTCATTGGCGCCGGTAGCGAGTTCGCCGGCCGAAGCGGCGACCTGCTCCATAACGCCTTTCAGCTCCACGTTCTTATCGAATATGCTGCGGCTCGTATCGTTCACGACTCTGGAAATCGTCGACGTTTCTTTGAGGATATCGCGCAGCTTGTCCACCATGCTGTTGAACGAGTGGCCGAGCTCGCCAAGCGATGCCGAGGAGGAGACGTCCACTTTCTGTGTAAAGTCGCCCTTGGAGATGCTGAACGCGATGGCGGTCATCTCTTGAATCGAAGATGTAAGCGCTCTCTCGATGACGCCGACCAGTGGGAAGGTGACGATTGCGGCTATCGCGATGATGCAAATGCCGAGCACGATGCTTTCGCCCGTCATGATCAAACCAAGCAGCAAAGCAATGGAGAAAATGGCGACGATGGCATAACAGCCCGTCAATAATTTATTCCGAATCGATAATGTCGAGAACCATTGCATAATGCTGCTCCTCCTAATTATGGAATAATCTCATTATATCACCGCGAAGCTTTTTGTCTATATTGGTCCTATATAATCATATTGTGTCGAAAGGACTGTAAGGTCCGGTTGGCTATATGTCGAAAGAACCGAATTTACTGTAAGGATTTTGTAAAAAACTGTTGTAAGATCAGGTACGCTGTCCTATAATGGGTCTAATGGATGATTTGGAAAAAACATCCTTAATTAGAAATGGCGGAGGAGACGGATCGCATGAATCAGGAGGCAATGTCATTAAATCGACAGGTTGATTGTGTATTCAAACAATTGGAGGACGAATTGCTTCATTCGCTTGCGGGTACTGTTATCATTCAAATCCGAAATAACGTCGTCGGGAAGTACGGCGTGCGGCATCATCCCATCGAGAGCAAGAACGGCCGCATCGGCAAGCCGGAGCAGGGCATGACCCGAGAGCAGGTGCAGGCATTCCGCGAGATGGCAGCGGACTCCATTAACTTGAAGCGGAACTGGACGCATGGCGAGATCATGTATGATTTCTCCGTGAGATCCGGAACCTGGTCGGCAAGCATCCTCTTCGAAAGCAATTACAATCTGGCGAACATGTTCCGCTATACGCCGAAGTACGGCCTGCAAGCGCTGCGTGATACGCCTTGATACATAGCAAAGAAGCTGCCTCGGCTCGCAGGGGCAGCTTTTTCTTTGATTCGGTCAGCCATGCTGCCAGGAGAACATTGCTTTGCCTTAACGGGAAGCTCTGCCTGCGAGTTGCATTTCTGCCATTTGCACGAGTTTGCGGGTAATATTACCGCCGATTGCACCTGCGTCGCGCGTTGCCATTTCGCCATAGTAACCGTCTTGCGGAATCGCAATGCCGATTTCACGGGCGACTTCATATTTCATTTGATCAAGCGCCGCCGTTGCGTTAGGGACGAGCAAGGAATTGCTGCTGCGGTTGGAAGAAGCCATTGTAATCACCTCCTTTGGTACCCTTAGTATGGATACGCTGGAAGCTATTATGCGACGGGATTCCATGTAGTTTTTTCCAATTAACTTATAAATCCCAGCACGAGCGGGAGCGCGAATAAACCGTAGATGAACAGGTTGGCCGCGAACGATTTGGACGGCTCGTGATTGCAGTCGCAGGCGGCAGCCTCGATGCCGTGCCATTCCTGAACTGCGGCTTGAAGCTGATAAATGGCCGTCGCGAACAGGCCGATCGCGGACAGCTTGACCGCAACGACAAGGTTCGGCTCGACGAAACGGACCAGCATGCCCGTACGGGCGAGGTAGACGATATAGAAACCGAACGCTCCAAGGATGCAAAATCGGATCAGATGATGCGCGATCATGGTCCGCTGTTTGGTCGACATGTCCAGGAGGCCTCCTCAAATTCCGAATATGAGCTTCTCCGTCAGCAGGGATCCGATCCAGACCGCGATGACCAGGAACGCGACGATCCCGATAATGACTTTGCTGCGGAAGGCGGCGAAGAGAAGCAGCAGGCTTTTGACGTCGACCATCGGCCCGAAGACAAGAAAGGCCAGCAGCGCGCCGGGGCCGAAGAGGCCTTGAAGCGACGAGGCGACGAAAGCATCGGAAGTCGAGCAGAGCGAGAGCACGAAACCGGCGGCCATCATTAGCAGGGAGGCGAAGGCGGGCGTCCCGCTGACGCCGTGGAGCCACGCCGGATCGATCGCGGACTGCGCGAACGCGGTTATGAACGCGCCGATGATCAGAAATTTGCCGATATCGAAAAATTCTTCGGAGGCATGCGTGAACGTGGCCTGGATGCGTTCTTGAAATCCGCCGTTAACATGGCCGTGATTGTATTGGTAATTCTCATCCGGCTGACGGGAGCCTTGGGATACGAAGGCATGAAGCCCGAGTTTAAGCGGATTCCGCCGCATGAAGGCATGCAGAAGGAGTCCGAGCAGGACGCAGACGACGAAAGCCAGCCCCATGCGGGCGTACGCAATCGAGGGCTGGGCGCGGAAGGCGTTGAATGTCGAAGCGAACACGATCGGATTGAGAATAGGGCCGGCGAAGATGAACACCATGCCGATGTAAGGCGGCATGCCTTTGCGGATGAGCCTGCGGACGATGGGAATCATGCCGCATTCGCATAAGGGCAGGAGCAGGCCGAGCAGGCTCCCGAAGAGCACGCCTCCGATGGGGTTGCGCGGCGTCAGCCTGGCAATGAGCCGGTCCGATACGAATACCTGGAGAACGGCCGAGACGAAGACGCCCAGCAGGATGAACGGAAACGCTTCTATAATAATGCTGATGAAAATATGCTGAAATTCCTGCATGCGTCCGCTCCTTTCCGGCAACGTTCATCGTGGCAAGATCCGCACCGCATTCTCTGATGCAGTGGCAAGAATCGTTGACTGCTATCAATAGCGTATGCGGGCTTGTTCATGTGCAGGACAAACCAACGGATGAATTTGCCGATCGGACAAAAAATCATTGCCAGGGAATAGGAAAAGGAGTAAAATTCGCTTTGTGTGATAATGATTCTCATTGTTAATAGGCAATCAAATTATAAAGTTAGGGGTCTTATCTCGATGAACTTGCGCAAGAAAATGACTGGAGCCGCGGCGGTTTCCGTCCTGCTGGCTTGCTCCGCGGCCTTAACGGGCTGCAACAGCGACGTCCACGTAAAAGTATCGGATTACAACTTCGACACGGCGGGCAACATGTTCGCTTACGCGGAATTCGAGCTCTCAGGGGAGCCGCTCGCGGAATCACTCGGCGTAGACCTCGACGTGCTGGACGCGGGCAAGATCGATCAGCCGACCGCCTTCGATTATAAAGCGGGCATTGAATCCTACGAATACTCGGAAGAGGCGATGTACGAGGTCGTCGAGAAATCCGGGCTCGGCCTTCACTTGGTCAACGGACCGGCAACAACGCTCGAGGCTCAGGCAGCCGGCATCGCGAACAACGAACTGCTGGCTTCGCGGTTCCAGCACATGGCCGACAGCGTAGGGCAGCCTGCGGAAGACATCCAACAGAACATGTATCCGACGTTTATCGAATACGCGTCGGGCGACCCGCATTATAATCAGAAAGTGGATACCGGCAAATATGCCGACGGCGAAGACGGCGCGTATATTCCGAACTATCAAGTGAACTTCGCTTCGCTTCGCTGGAACCGCGATAAGATGAAGAAACAGCTCGTTCCGGCAGCCTATGGCGCCACGATGCTGAAGCAATCGCTATGGGCGGGGGACTTCCTCGGGAATTTGCACGATGCCAAGAGCGATGAAGAGGTCGATGCTTCAACGGCCGAAGAAGGTCCGGAAGCCGACCAGGGATTGAAGCTCGGCGTAAGCTCCGTCGACGGAATGCAGGGCATGATCTTGACCGACGAAGTCTGGAACAAGCTGCTGTACGTGCGCGATAATCTGTTCTACGACCCAGCCAGCAAAAACATCGGCGGACTGGTTAATACGCCCGACGGCTACTTGCCTCATGCGGTCGACGTGGAGGAAGCCGGCGACAAAGATTTCGAAACCATTAAGAATCTGAAGGTCGCCGACGGCCGGAGCCTGCTGCAGGACCAATGGCTGATGCTTTGGCCGACGTCGGAGTTTTTCGGCATGACCGATCAGCGCGCGGCGAATCCGAACCGCAACCCTGCGTTCGCGCGCGTATTCGACGGAGACCCGTTCCCTGCCGCTCCGGCCGTCAATGCGGACGGTGACGAGAGCAACGACATCGCCTCGACCGATCCGTATACGGTTACGCGCGACGTGCTCCTTGCCGTGTTCGACACGATCAAGAACCGCCATTGGAACGACAAGACCGGAGCATTCGTGACGGAAGCCGAAGGCGACAAGCAAGGCACGCAGGTCGATACCTTCCAAGCGGGCTACACCATCGAGGCGCTGCGCATGTTCGAGCGTGCCATCGACGGACTTCCGGTCGGCTATGCCAATGGCGAAGGCGCCGAAGGGTTGAAGACGGAACAAGGCGCTGCAGCTAAAGAAATGATCACGAAACAAGCGGACTTCATATTAAGCGCTTTGATTAATAAAGACGGTTTGGCCGCCACCGGCTATGATGCGGCGAAGGGCCAAGCGGATAAGGATACCTCGCTGCAAGCTCAGATCGGCGCTATTCGCGGCTTAACGTCCGCGTTCCTGGCTACCGAGGACGAGAAATACCGGGATGCGGCTCGCAAGCTGTATGCCGCCATGGACGAGAAGCTGTGGGACAACGACTTGAAGGCCTATAAGACCAAGGGCAGCGATGCCAGCTATGACGCATTCACGGCGGGCGGCGTATCGGCCGTATTCCGTCTGGCGCTCGAGCACCTGAAGAACACGAGCAGCGATACGGACGCGCCAAAAGCGCTTGACCAGAACGCGATTCAAGACCGTTACGTTGCTTTCTTCCGCCAAGTCGTCAACGGACCGACACTCGATGAAGGCATGCAGGCCAGCGAATTCTGGGATACCGGGGACGTGTACAAGGAAGGCGACGATTCCGGCAACACCGACGGCGATACAGTGCCTCAAATTCAGAAGGGACATGGTGATCATGGGATTGCTCCGATCCTTCTTCCTGTTAAACTATCCAACTAACGGGCTGCGGGCGATCAAACTGGCGGCGGGTGCATGCGCACTCGCCGCTATGGCGTTTCTAAGCGCATGCACCGGTAATGACGGGAACGCATCCCCCGCTCCGCAGTCCGGCAGCAGCATCGTGATGAGTGCTGACGGGAAAACGCTGTATATTGCCAACGGAGACACGAATACCGTCTCCGTCGTCGACGCGAAGAATCGGAAGGTCGAGAAGGAAATCGCCGTCGGCAAAGAGCCGCGGGAGCTTGCCCTGTCGTCCGACGGCTCGACGTTGTTCGTGACCTGCCGTTACGCCAATTCCGTGGAGTGGCTGGATATCGATAAAGGAAAGGTGCTCGGTACGTTGAAGACGGGGATCGAACCGTACGGAATCGTGCTCAGCCCGGGCGGGAAGACGCTGTACGTGACCAACTACCGTTCGGGCACCGTCTCCGTCGTCGATGCCGAGAAACGAAGCGTTCTGAAGCAGGTGAAGGCAGGCGCGAATCCGCGGGCGATCGCCATTTCGGCGGACGGCGGGAAGCTGTACGTGTCGGACTACTTGACCTCAGGTACGTCGATTTTCGAAACGGCCTCCATGAAGCTGCTGAGCGACAAGACGCTGGCGCCTTCCCCCGATCTGCCGGATCGGAAGAAGAGCCAAGGGACGCCGAACACGGTGGAGCAGCTTCGGCTGACGCCGGACGGCAAGTCGCTGTGGGAGGCGCATCTGCTCACGAATACGGATACGCCGGTGCAGTTCGAGGAAGTGATTTTCCCGGCGCTGTCGGTCGTTGATGCGGGGACGGGCGAGGAAGAACCGAAGTCCCGCAAGGAACTGTTCAAAGCGATCGACGTCAAGGATAAGCTCGGCAAGACGATTATCGTATCCAACCCGACCGATGTCGTGTTCTCCGCCGACGGGAAGAAAGGCTACGCCCTCATGGGCGGCAGCGAGGATTTGCTCGTGTTCGACTTGGCCCGGGGCGGAAGGGCGGGTCAGATCATTCATCATCTGCCTGGCGACTTGCCGATCGGCATGGTCCAATCGAAGGATGGCGGGAAGCTGTACATCCATAATGCAAGCTCGCATGATCTGACCGTCGTCTCTCTGCCTCCCGCGGACGAGGAAGGCGGCCAGGCGCGCGTGGACGGCAAGCCTCTTCCGCTCATCGCGAAGGACCGACTGAATCCGCAGCAGCGGCTGGGCAAGACGCTGTTCTACAGCGCCAACTCGGACGAATATCCGCTGACGGGAAGCAATTGGATGAGCTGCGCCTCCTGTCATTCCGACGGCGAAGTGGATCAGCTGTCGATTATGACGGCCAAGGGCCCGCGCAACGTGCCGAGCAACGTGCTCGCCTTCGACACCGGCTTGTTCATGTGGGACGGGAGCCGGGATGATTTCGGCGATTACATTCATACGGTGCAGGGAGAGATGGGGGGGCTAAGCGACGTCGATCCTGCCAAGCCGCTGCCGGCGGAAGCCCAAGGCGCGTTTGATGCCTTGGAAGCGTTCATGCGCATGCCGGACGCGTTCCCGGTACCGCAGAGTCCGTACCGGACCGAGGACGGCCAACTGACCGAGGAGGCGCAGCGGGGCAAAGCGATCTTCGAAGGCAAGGCGCAGTGCGTCACCTGCCACGCCTCGGACGTCATGACCGACAGCGTCCTTGCGACAGGCGAGGACGGGAAGCTGACGACGGGCAATACCGGTTTCCTGCACGATGTCGGGACGGTTAACGGCGCGGACGCGGACTATGCCGGCGATGCCCGCGGAGCGTTCAAGAACACGCGTCAGCGGGGGCTGTTCGATACGCCTACGCTGCGCGGCGTCTATGCGACGGCTCCGTATTTGCATGACGGCAGCGCGCCGACGCTGGAAGACGTGATCGCGCGAGCGGGCGACGAACACGGGCTCACCTCTAAATTGTCGCCAAAGGAAATTAAGGATTTGGTGTCGTATTTGAAGCAAATCCAATAACAGGTCGGCGCAAACAGCCGCAGCGTGCTTGCACGCTGCGGCTGTTTGCGTATCGAGTTTGGGCAGGGAGCCAGGAGATTATTTCTTCTTGTGGTGCAGAAGCGGAATCGGGATAGTGAATTGCTTACAGCTTTGCTTCGTCTTGCCGTGCCGGTCGAAATGCAGCACCGCATTGATCTCTCCGCCGAGCACGATGACGATACTCGATAAATACAGCCACGTCAGCAGCACGATTATGCCGCCGATGCTGCCGTACGTCTTGGAATAGTTGCCGAAATTATTGACGTAGAAGGAGAACGCGAGCGACGTGATGATCCAGCCGAACGTCGCGAACAAGGCGCCGGGAACGACTTCCCGGAAGCGGAGCCGCAGGTTGGGCACGTACAGGTACAACGCGGCGAATACGACGGCCATGACGAGAATCGGCAGCGCGAACTGGGCGATGCTCCATACTGCATCGATATTGCCGGGAAGCCGCGTTTCTTTGTAAAGCATATCCCCGATGATCCGGCCGAAGATGAGCATGACGAGACTGAAGACGATGACGAGCGCGAGCACGACGGTGAAGAGCAGCGAGTAAGCTTTGACCTTCCAAAACGGCCGCGTCTCCTCGACGTCGTACGCCTTGTTGAGCGCCTTCATGACCGCGCTGACGCCGCTCGAGGCCGACCAGATCGTTACGAGCAGACCCAAGGAGAGCAGCGAGCCGCTGCGCGAGTTTTGGATTTCTTGAAAGACGTCCGTAATGGTCTTCGTCGACAGATCGGGCATAACCGGACTGATCCGCTCGATCACATCGCTCACCGTCAGATCCGCAAAGCTCAGCACGGCGATGATGAAGATCAGGAACGGGAAAAAAGACAGGATCAAGTAATACGTCAACTGGGCTCCCATCGCCTGCACGTCGTCGTCTTGGAACCGGCAGTACAGATGCTTCGAAAACGAAAGAATGCCCATCCGGCCGCGTTTCCGAGGGGGATTCGCCGCAGGAGCGGGACGATAACCGGCAGGCCGAGAAGTTGTAGGATCGGTCAACCGAGACTTGTCTGCCCCGGGCATATACCAAGGATTGGCCATTGGATCTCCTCCTTACATCGTTCAATCACTATTAACCAACGAAGCACGCGCAAAAACAAGCCGCCCTCTCATCCTATGCGACAAGCAGCGAAGACTTGTCTATCTCGAAGAGGCGCCCAAGCGCCCCGACAGCGCGTTCAAGACAATGCAAAAGCTGCTGATGTAGGTTTCAGTGTCATGCGGGGCTGGTATGGTAGGAAAAGCTGCTGTGATGCAGCTTTTGGCGCCGAGTGAGGCTGGTGCGGCTGGAAAAGCTGCTGTGATGCAGCTTTTGGTGCCAAGTTGGGGTGGTTCGGCTGGAAAAGCTGCTGTGATGCAGCTTTTGGCGTCAAGTAGGGGTGGTTCGGCTGGAAAAGCTGCTGTGATGCAGCTTTTGGTGCCATGCGGGGCTGGTTCGGCTGGAAAAGCTGCTGTGATGCAGCTTTTGGTGTCATGCGGGGCTGCTACGGTAGGAAAAGCTGCTGTGATGCAGCTTTTGGTGCCAAGTGAGGCTGGTTCGGCCATGTGAAGCCGCTAAGGCCGAAACCATGCCCCCGGCAGGGACACGGAAAAGAACAAGAGCCTTGCCCCGAAAGGGGCAAATGCGAGTCCAAGCAAGCCAAGGCACCCCAAGCGCCGCTGCAGCGCATCCAGACAAACATCCGTGGCCCCGGCAGGGACACGGAAAGAACAAGAGCCTTGCCCCGAAAGGGGCAAATGCGACTCCAAGCAAGCCAAGGCACCCCAAGCGCCGCTGCAGCGCACCTAGACAAGCATCCAGGTATCCAAAGGGCAGGAGCCCTTGGGGTCCCCCTCAGGGGGATTTAGGGGGGCAAAAACCTCATTTGAAATTAAAGTAGACTGAAGAGGGTTGAGGAAGGGGGAGGTTGTAAGGGAAAGAGGATGTAAAGGGTCAGAAGGGTTAGAAGGGTTAAAAGCGGGGCAAAGGGGCAGCAGCCTCCTCCCCTCTTGACATTGGCCGCCCGCAAGGTATAATCTTTCTAAAGCAATGACGGGAACAAGTAAGCGCGGATGAACGCTTCAGAGAGCCGGTGGATGGTGCGAACCGGTGCAGGCGTCCGATCGACCGAATGGATCCCCGAGCAATGGCGAGGAAAGAGCTCCGTAGGGAGATCTGTATGCGCCGTCGTCTCGCTTCGCGTTAAGAAGCTTGGAGGTTTGCCGCATGCCGCACAGGAATCGTGCTTAGAAGCATGCGCAGACGAAATAGGGTGGCACCACGGTCCTCGTCCCTTGCGGCGGAGGGCTTTTTTGCGTTCTCTTCGTGTGAAATCAAAGGAGGCTGTATTCAAATGAAACGCGTATTATCCGGCATTCAGCCGAGCGGTCAATTGACCCTGGGCAACTACATCGGCGCGATCCAAAACTTCGTGAAGCTGCAAGAAACGCATGAATGCTTCTTCATGGTCGTCGATCTGCACGCCATCACGGTACCGCAGGAGCCTGCGGCGCTTCGAGAGCAGACGGAATCGGTAGCGGCCCTCTTCATCGCGGCCGGCATCGATCCGGCCAAAGCGAGCGTCTTCGTTCAGTCCCAAGTCTCGGCGCATGCAGAGCTTGGCTGGTTGTTCACGACGCTGGCTTACATGGGCGAGCTGGAGCGCATGACGCAGTTCAAGGACAAATCCACGGGCAAAGACTCCGTCGGCGCGGGGCTGTTCGTGTACCCGTCGCTGATGGCCGCGGATATTCTGCTCTACAACGCGGACCTCGTGCCCGTCGGAGACGACCAGAAGCAGCATTTGGAGCTGACGCGCGATCTGGCGCAGCGCTTTAACCAGCGCTTCGGCGAGTTGTTCACGATTCCGGAGCCGTACATTCCGACAGTCGGCGCGCGCATCATGTCCTTGGACGACGCGTCCAAGAAGATGAGCAAGAGCAATCCGAATCCGGCGAGTTATATCGCCCTGCTGGATCCGCCGGACGTCATCCGCAAAAAAATCAGCCGCGCAACGACGGATTCCGGCCGCGACGTCATGTACAATCCGGCTGAAAAACCGGAAGTGAGCAACCTGATGAGCATTTACGCGCATTGCGCGGACATGACGCTGGACGAGATCCGTGCGCGTTACGAAGGGCAGGGCTACGGGGCGTTCAAGAAGGGCCTGGCGGAGCATGTCGTGGCGAAGCTCGAGCCGCTCCAGAAGCGGTATGCGGAGATCCGCAGCTCCGGCGAAATTCACAGCATCCTGAAAGCAGGCGCGGAGCGGGTATCGGCCGTCGCGAACGAGACGCTGCGCAGCACGAAGGAAAAAATGGGCTTCCTGCTGCCCCGCTAAGAGGCACGGCAGCGCGAATGGGCAAAACAAACGCCGCAGATGGGGATCATCCCTGTCTGCGGCGTCTCATTTTGGCGTTAACGACGAATCCTGCTCCGATGCTGCATATCGTCAAGAAGAAAAACAGGGCCGCGAGCCATCCGTTATAGCTGATGGAGATAGCGGTGACGGACATAAGCAGCACGGAAAACAAGGCGAAAAACAGCGCCAGGGGCTTAGACATTTTGAACCTACTCCTTCACGCAAAAATATTTGAGCGAGTTTAGCATATTCTCGGCGCTTACGAATCATAATAAGTTTGCAACACACCACCGTAAGAGTTGAAAGGAGAAATTCAACATGGCAGGACGTAGCAGCAACAGCAATACGTTGGTTGTACCGCAAGCAAGCGCAGCACTCGATCAATTGAAGTACGAAGCAGCGCAAGAACTGGGTATTCAAATTCCGCAAGACGGCTACTATGGCAACTTCTCTACTCGCGATGCCGGCTCCCTCGGCGGTTACATCACGCGTAAATTGGTCCAAATCGCCGAGCAACAACTTTCCGGTTCCTCGTCGTTCCGTTAATTCGTTCATCGATAATCGGATACGAAGAACAGCTGAAGCTCAAGGGAAACCTTGAGCTTCTTCTATTTGCGTGCCGTCCCGAAATCGTAGGTCAGCAGAAGTTGCATCCGTTGCAAGGCGCGCAAAAAAGCCTCTTCTATTGTGCTAGAAGAGGCGGGTGTAGTCAAGTCGCCGCGCGTCAGTACGTATTCATCCGAAGCCGTTTCTGCAGCCGCTCGTCGCTCAGCCAGCCGACATAGGAGCCGAGCGTCTTGAATTCATGGTCCATCACCAGCACGCCGACGAACGGATACTGCTTGCGATGGCGATAACGGACGTCCGACCAGCGAACCTCATACCCCCAAGGATGCTCCAGCACGTCGGCGCAGGCGAAGGAGGTGAAATAGAGGAAGGCCCGGATGGACGGGTCGTTCCGCGAGCGATCGATAGCCGGGTGCTCCTTGCATTTGGCGCTGTCGATCCAGCGAAGCTTGCCTTGGCGGAAATCGCCGATGAAGAAGTACCCGTCGGGACGCCGTTTCACGACATTCCAGTCAAACAGCGATATCGTCGGAATCAGGATGAACTCGTCGCCTTCCTTAAAGCCCGAGTCCAGCCGGGAGAGGCGATTGCGAAGCGTTCGATGCGTCACGGTCCGCCATATATAGTAGACGATGAGGCACGCATACAGCAGCGGGAAAATAACGGTCGGATGTCCGATGCCCAGCGCCCAAAGCGCAATGGCGAGCAAATGGGAAACGAAGATGACCGGATCGAAAATATGGATAATATTCCAGGATATCCATTTCTGCGTGAATGGCCGCGCCGCCTGCGTCCCGTAGGTGTTGAACAAATCCGTGAACACGTGGACGCAAACCGCGAGCAGCACCCAGCCGCCAAGATGAAGCCAAGGGAGCCGGAACCGGAAAATCGTCTCGAGCAGCAGTGAAATGGCGATCGTCCAGATCGCGACGGCGGGAATCGAATGGGAGACTCCGCGATGATTGCGGATGTAGGCGGCATTGCTCTTAAATCGCAGCAATCCGTCCAAATCCGGGGCTTGGGAACCGACGACCGTACCGATCAACACGGCGGCGTAAAGCGTCTGGTCCGAAGCGACGGCCGGATCGATCGAAGCGAGACCCGCCAGCCCGATTCCCATGACCAAATGCGTTCCGCTATCCATAGTCATGTACCTCCTTGAGCGCGTATGCGATGATGAATTCGTATTTGTGTATACTTCTTATATGTACGCTTCAGTATTTTCCGAATCGTGGGCGTTTATAACGAAAGGATGAATTTCATGTTTATTTGTTTCGTGGAGTACCGCATCGAGCCGGAGCACGAGCGAAGGTATAGGGACTGGATGGCGGCACGGGAGGCCGTTTTTCCGGGATTCCAGCTGTACGAAGGGACGGATCAGCCGCTGCTGTTCGTCGAGGTGTGGGAGGCATCGGACATGGACTCCGCCGAGCGCATAAAAAAAGAACGCTGCGAGGAGCGTTCTTCTTGGCTGGCAATGGCGGATTGGGTGCCGGGGGGCAGCGCCAAAATCCATGCCTGGACGTTCAAGCCGATTAACGGCCGAGCGGGGCGGTCGTCGTAGTCGTTCCGGCCGCCGGCGGCGTGTTATTGGTGATCGTGACGCCGTTGAACGTATATTCGTAATTGATCGGTCCGTCGAACGTGACGTAATCCAGATTCAGCGTAAGCAGCAGGTAGCGCATGCCCGTGGACGGATCGCTGATGATGATATGGTCGCGGCCAGCGGCTTCGATGATGCCGCGGAATACTTTGGCGTTCCATTCTTTGTTGTTCTCGTACGTCATATAGAAAGTGGCCATTTTGCCACGGTTCATTCGGAGAATGTTCTCGACGTACGACTCTTCCGATGCCGGGATCGCAATGACGTTACCGCCCCCAGGCGTAACGAAAGAACCGTTCGGTACGTTAGGCGGCTGCGTGGACGCGCCTGCTACCAGGGGGGATTGCATCTGCATCGGCATTTGCATCGGCATTTGCATCTGCATCGGCATTTGAGACGGCATTTGCGCCGGCAAAGTAGTGGGCTGCTGCGGATAGTTGTACCCGTAACCTGGGAAACCTCCCGTGCTTGCTGGACTAACCGCTGTGTTGTACCCGTAACCGTTTGACATAGGATTTAATTCCTCGCTTTCGTAAATGTGCTGCATTGTCAGTAAACTGCTGGACACTCGGAGGCTTTGGGCGCGTAGAAGCAATGGGATTTAAATTTATCGACCAACCGCTGATCCCACCAAGTCGGCGGGCAGCTGCCGGCCGGACGGAAATACCAGAGGGAATTGGTGGCCGGCCATTGCCGCTCGCCGTTGATGACCCGTTTGGCCAGGGCGATTTCATTGTCCCGGGCCGCTTGATAAAAGTAGCCCTTCTGAGTCGCTTCGAACCCTCCCGGACTTTGGAAGACCATCTGCTGGATCGTGCGAATGTTCCGGAAATCGATGCAGTTGCCTCGTACCCGGTTGACGCCGACGTTGCCGACCATCAGCATGCCGAGGTTGCCTTCGCCTTCGGCTTCGGCACGCAGCAGCCGCGCCAGAAGCTTTACTTCTTCCGAGTTGGATTTAATGACTGCCATTGCCGAACCTCCCACATCCTTTCGCTCAGTTGGGCCATGAACCACATTGACAGTGTATTGAGAACTGGGCAAAATGGTTCCAACCGGTGTCAAATTCATGAACGACAACCGCGAACATTGTCAAGAGCTTGTTTTTTCGGTATGATTAAGAACGATTTTAAAAAGAAAATCTAGACACAAAATGGGCGGAAAATTCGCTCATCGGGATCGGAAGCGGGGAGGCTGGCTGTGCTTAAAGATTATGTGGCCCTGACAAAACCGAACATCATACGATTAAACGCAATTGCTGCGTTCGGCGGGTTTTGGGTCGCTTCCAAATGGGATAATATCGATTGGTTGCTACTGCTCTACATGTTAATCGGCTCGGCGTTGACGATGGCATCGGCTTGCGTCATCAACAACTACTGGGACCGTGAATTGGACAAGAAGATGGAACGCACCAAGAATCGCGCGCTTCCGACAAAGAGGCTGAACCCGAACGCCGTTCTGGTTTACGGAATCGTGCTCGGCATTATCGGGCTGGCGGTGCTGTTCGCCCTTGTGAATCCGCTCACAGGCTGGCTTGGCCTGCTCGGATTTTTCGTCTACGTGGTCATCTACACGATGTGGCTCAAACGGACGTCGACATGGAGCACGTCCATCGGCGGCATTTCCGGGGCGATGCCTCCGGTCATCGGCTATTGCGCGGTGACGGGCGTCGTGGACGAAGGCGCTTGGATTTTGTTCGCGCTGCTCTTCCTGTGGCAGCCGGCGCATTTTTGGTCGCTCGCCATTCGCCGAGTGGAAGAGTACCGCGCGGCGGGCTTTCCGCTCCTGCCCGTCGTCAAGGGAATCCCGCGGACGAAGCTGCAAATGCTGCCCTATATCGTACTGCTGATTCCGACGGGAATCCTGATGTTTACGTATGATTACGTCGGTTATACCTACCTGATCATATCGCTGATCTGCGGCATCGTCTGGCTCGTGCACACGTGCATGGGAATACGCGCCGCCGATACGACCAAGTGGGCAAGAACGAATTTTCTGATTTCCATTAACTATCTGATGGTCGTGTTCCTCGTTATGATCGCGGATACGAACGGCGCGATCGGTTAGGAGGGACGTAGAACATGCACGTGTTGCGCAAGTATGGTTTTGCGATTGCGGTGCTCCTATTGTGCGCCGCGATGGGCCTTTATTTATATCTCTCCTCATCCAAAGGGTCCAGCGTCAATTTGGATCAGAACCTGAAGGCGCCGAATTTCGCCCTTACGGATCTGGACAATAACAAGGTGACGCTGGACGAGACGAACGGCAAAGTCAGGGTCGTCTACTTCTTCTACGCCAACTGCCCGGACGTCTGTCCGCCGACGACGTATTTGATGACGCAGGTGCAGAACAAGCTGAAGGAGAAGGGCTCGTTCGGCAAAGACGTCGAGTTCATGTGGGTAACCTTCGATCCGAAGCGGGATACGACGGAAGCGCTGAAAGAGTATTCGAGCAAATTCGACATCGATACGAGCGGCTGGAAATTCCTGCGGGAAGACAACGCGGAAGCTACGGAGAAGCTGATGAAGGATTTCGGTCTGGGGCTTCTGAAGGACGAGAAAACGAATACGTTCACGCATACGGACACGATTGCCTTCGTCGACCGTAAAGGCGTCGTGCGCAAATACTTGACGGGGTCCATCGACGAGACGCAGAGCGCGGATAAAATCGTGGACGTCATCAATGCGCTCGTGAAAGATTAACGCATGGCCATATTTCTCTCTATACTATGGAACAACGTAATCCCGCTGTCAGTCATGATTGCTTTAGGCATCACGCTGCATCGGGTTTTTTCTTTGGATATCAAGACGCTGTCCAAGCTGAATTTTTATTTGTTTTCCCCGGCTATTATTTTTAACTTATTGTATACGACCGAGATTTCGATGAACGTACTGCTGAAGGTATTGTTATTCTTCTTTGTTTTCATGTTTCTGCTCTACGGCTGCGTGGAAGCGGCGATCCGGATCAGGCGAACGCCCAAAGCGATGCAGGGCGCGGTGCGCAACAGCGTGCTCTTCTACAACAGCGCGAATTACGGCATACCGCTCAACCAGCTTGCGTTCGCTTCTAATCCGTACACGCTGTCCGTCCAGGTGCTGATCATGATGATGCAGTCGCTCATACCGAATACATACGGCATCTATAACGTGAATTCCCATAAACTGCAGGCGAGGGATATCGGGCGGACCATTCTGGGACAACCCGTCATCTACGCGATTCCGATGGGCTTCCTGCTGCACACCTTCCATATCGAAATTCCGAAGGCGCTCGATATTCCGCTGAATTACTTGGCCAACGCGTTCATCGGCACGGCGCTTATCACGCTCGGCGTTCAGCTCGGGAGCATGAAGCTGACGCTGCGGCATCCCAAGCTGAAGGACGTGCTGATCTCCGTCGTGCTCCGCTTGATCGGCGGACCGCTGCTTGCGCTCGCCGTCGTCTGGCTGATGCGGACGAACAGCTTCACGATGATCGACAGCCTGATGGTGAAGGCGCTGATCGTCTCGTCTTCCGTGCCGACCTCGCTCTCGAGCGTCCTGCTGGCAGTGGAATTCGACAACGAACCGGAATTCGCCTCGCAGGTCGTGCTGCTGTCGACGACGCTGAGTATCATCACGGTGACTTGCGTGATTTACCTGCTTCACATCTAAGTGTGATTAGATGCTTTGATTCAAAGTTATCCGGCTACAACAGCGATTGGAAACCCATACTGCCCGCAGAGCATGCTTCTGCCGATGGCTTGCAATCCAACTTTCAAATCCCGTCTTCCTTACTCCAACTGGCGGCGCTCCGAGGCGGATACACGATATACGCCTCAAGGCCCGCCTTTTCCAATTGCTCGATCAGGTACTCCTCAGGCGTTTTCTCTACGCCAGGGTAGCCGCGCCGCGTGTGAATATGCTCGGCGTCGGGGAACGCGTCGCGGAGCATGCCGCGAATGCGCCGCCCGGATGCGTCGTTATCGGTGAATATGTACACCTGCTTGTCGCCGGCCTGCCGGCGCAGCTTCTCGAGCTGGAGCGTGCCGGGCGTGCCGAACGTGCACAGGATGGGAACATCCTCGTGCAGCACGCGCCGAAGCCGGCTGCGGTCATTCTTGCCTTCTACGATTATAGCGATATCCATGGAAGCGTCACCTCTTACCGTCATCTTACCGCATTTGCGCGCGAAACGAAAAACGGCCTGCCGGGATAACCCGGCAAGCCGTTTTTCACATACCCGATATGAAGAATTTTAGCACCAGCAGCCGCTAAATACGATAACGAGCAGGATGAAAAGCACGAGAATGATAGCGGAATTTCCGAATCCGTGATGACCATGATGGCCGTGGATTGGCTCTACACATTGAGACATTGTGAAGTCACCCCTCTTTCGCCTAATGAGGACTAGGGCTTCAGGCGCTTTGCGTTTAAGCATTACAGCCGCATGCCACACAGTACTATATGCCCCGGAGTGATAAAAGCCCTGTGCACTTACCCAGTATGGGAAAAATGGGCGCCTGCGTCCCGCGCATCGCCGGTCCGCTTCGGATCGGAATAAAAGGGAAGAATCGAGACGGCCAGCATCAAGGCGACGAACGCGATGTAGTAGGGGGAGACGAAATCCCGCAGCTGGCCTGCCAGCATCGGCCCCATGAAAGCGCCGATGGAGAAGGCGATCGACAGAATGGAGAAGATGCGTCCATACCGCTCGCCGCCGCTGCGTTCGATGAGAAGCGAAGACAAGGCAGGGAAGATAACGCCTTTGGCCATGCCGAGGAAGAACAGCAGCACGAAGAAAGGAAGCGGCGCGCCTGCCGCGATCGCAAAGTAGGTGAGGGCCAGCAGGAAGGCGCCCCAAAGCGAGCGCAGGAACGGCGAGAGCTTATTCAGGAACAGCATGCTGAGCGTGAACAAGGCGCCAAGGCTGACGATGGAGAAGAGCAGCCCCGTTGTCATCATGCCTTCCTTGGTCGTCGACATGAGCGGCAGCTCGAACGACAGGATCCCTTGCGCGCAGCTCATGGCTACCGGAAGCAGGAAGATGAGCCAAGGAATCGCCGGCGGTTTCTTTTTCGTTGGCGCGCCGCGCATGCCGACCATCTCCGCCTGCGCTTTGGCGAGACTGCCGCCGGCCGGCTTTTCGCTCTGGGCGGGAACGTCGCGGATGAAGAAGAGGGCGCAGACGGCCGTTCCGATCAGCACCCAGCCCAGCACGTTAAAGGCGGTCGTGAAGCCGATCTGCGCAACCAGATAAGCCCCGGCTGCGGGAGAGACGACCGAGGCCAGCGTATGAACAAGGCCGTTGCCGGACATCAGCTTCCGCTGATTCATGTGATCCGTGGCGATGCGGGCGAGGAGCGACATGCAGGCGGGCGATAGAAAAGCGAGCACGAAGCCGCTGATCGAGCGGAGCGTGAGCAGCTGCCAAGGGTCGGTCACATGCGACTGCAGCAGCAGGATGCCGCCGGCCGCAGCCAGGCTGAACACGATGAACAGCCGGCTCCCGAACCGGTCGACGCCTACGCCCGCGACGAGATTGCCGGGAAGATGAGTGATCGAATACAGCCCCATCATGAGGCCGATAAAGGACGGAGCGGCCCCCAGCGATACGGCGAAGGGCGTCAGGATGGGATATTGGGCATGCAGGTCGAAGAACGCGACGAACAGGAACAGGTAGAGCCATATGGCGGTTCTCAAGCGGGAATCACTCCTTCAGTCAAGCTTGGAAAAGCTGTTACTACTTGTACGCGCCGGAACGCCCGGATATGTCTCGACTCCGGCCTGGTTTACGCTCCCTAGGTCATGGGTTATAATGTGTGATATAATGACCTTTTGGTCGTATATTGGGGGCGTGCATGCCGAATGAGCGTTGATTTTAATTATGATACCGATACGTGGGTACAGTTTCTGAAGGATAACTGGCTGTTTCTGGTTATTGCCCTCGTCGTCCTGCTGCTTGTCGTTCGCGTCGTGAAGACCGTCGTGAAATGGCTGATCGTCGTCGTCATTTTGGCGGGCGTCGTCATCTACAGCGGATATTCGCTGGAGGACGTCAAGTCGATCGGCACGAAAGTGGCGGACAGCGTGAAACAGGAAGCGGTTGCGGCGATGGCGGGCGAAGCGAAGGACGCGACGTTCACGAACAACAGCGACGGCACGTTTACGGTCCGGACGAAGAACCTGGAGCTCGACGGAACGCCGGGCAAGGGCGAAGTGAAGGTTACGTTCCACGGCACGTCGCTCGGAACTTGGAAGATCGATACGGCGATTCAATCTCTGATCGATCAAGCGAAGAATAACGTCTGATACGGGTTACATCGATTCTGCGGCAAGACTGCAATCGTTGATTAAAGGAGGCTTCATCATGCATACATGGGTTCATACCCTGCTAAAACCGGAACCGGTTGCGCTCATGGTGGTGCTTATCCTGCTTGTCTCCTTATTTTCGGGCATGAGAAGAGGTGCATCGGGTTCCGCGAAGCACCTTTTCTTTTTTATTTGGCAGGCGGCGGCGGTCGTCGCCTCCCTGATCGCGGCAGGCAGGGGAGCGGTCTATCTGTCTCCGCGCGTTCAGGACTGGCTGATCGGCCAAGGCATCACGATTCCTGCGGAAGAGCTGGGAGCGCTGAAGCAATTCTGGTATACGGTGATTACCAGCCTGCGCGATTTTGAGCTGCTTCGTTTCGGCGTGTTGTTTCTGCTGCTGTATGCCCTTCTGCGGCTGCTGCTCCATACGCTGGAGCCGTTCGTATTCGGGTTGGTCGACGGCCTGCTCTCGCGCGGCGGCGCGGACGGACGGAGGCAGACTGGCACGTCGCCGTTGATCTCCGGCACGGCAAGCCGAACGACGGGCGCGATGATCGGCGCATTGCTCGGCGGCGGCCGCGCGTTTATCGTCATGGCCTGCCTGTTCGTCTATGTGTCCGTCCTGCCGAACGCGTTCGGCACGGACGTTATCCGGGCTTCCGCGCTGTATAACAAGACAGCGGCGGAACTGCTGGATCCCGTGGCAGGGGATGTGCTGAAGCGCGGTCCGGTAATCACGGAAGCGGTGGAAGCCGAGTTCCGGCGGGTGCTGGAGCGCAAATACGATGTCATCGATGCCGCGATCCCGCCGAATATCGAAGCGGCGGCCGCGGCGGTAACGAAGGGCAAGGCGACGGACGAACAGAAAGCCCGGGCCCTCTACGATTGGGTCGGCACGCGGATCGCGTACGATTGGGACAAAGCGAACGACTATACCGAGCGCGGGATATGGAAAGAACAGACGCCGACGGATACGTTCGCCTCTCGCAAGGGCGTTTGTATCGACGTAGCCAGACTCTACTCGGTCATGGCCCGGTCGGTGGGCTTGGAGGTTCGCGTCGTGACCGGCGTCGGCGAGACGGGAGACGGCGGCTACGGTCCGCATGCCTGGAACGAAGTGAAGCTGGCCGATGCCGGCGGTGCTTGGATTCCGCTCGATGCCACATGGGCGTCCTCCGGCGATTGGTTCAACCCCGAGGGTTTTTCGAAGACGCATATACGGGAAGCGTAAGGAGATAGATGTGATTTATGGTGCAGGACGATCCCCAGAAGCGGGAAATATCGAGGCGGAGAAACTTTTCGTTTCGGTTGAACTTATTCTTTTTTGCCACGTTTTTCTTATTCAGCGTCTTGATCGTCCGATTGGCGATCCTACAGTTCGTCGACGGCCCCTCCCTTCGGGAAGAAGAGGAGAGGCGCGGCTCGACGAAAGTACTGATTCCTCCGATTCGCGGCAACATCTACGATTCAGGCGGCAAAGCGATCGCCTATTCCACCTCGACCCAGTCGCTCTATTACAGCATCGAACCGGGTGCAAAGAAGGGCGATTCCGTCGCGATGGCCGCGAAGCTGCATGGCGTATTCCAGAAACACGGGGACCCGAAGGTCGCCGTCACGCTGGAACAGATCGTCAAGAGCATGGACCTGGACTACAAGAAGAATACGGTATCGGTGCCCCGCCGAATCAAGAGCGGCCTGACATCGGGCGAAATCGCATACTTCATGGAGAACCGCGACACGTACAAGGGCATCGACATCGTCGAGGAGAGCATCCGGCATTACGATACGACGAACACGGCCGTCCAGCTCGTGGGCTATCTGAAGAAATTCGGCGGGGGCGCGGAGAACGGCTTGTATAAGGACAAGGCCAAAACCGATGACGCGCGCCTCAAATATTTGCAGCAGGAAGACGTCGGCTACGATGGACTCGAATATTTGTATCAAGACGAACTGCGCGGCAAAAACGGACTGAAGGTTTATCCCGTCAATGCGTCCAGCCGCATCATCGGGCCGCCGGTCGTCACGACGCCGGAGAAAGGCGACAATATTTATTTGACCATCAATCGGCAGGTGCAGGAAGCGACGGAGACGGCGATCATGGACCAGCTGCATTTGCTGCGGACGACGACAACCGACAAGCATGCCCCGAATGCCAAGACCGGTTATGCCGTGGCGATGGAAGTGAAGACGGGTAAAGTGATCGCGATGGCGAGCATGCCGGACTACGATCCGAATATTTGGGAAGGCGGCAGCATCTCCACGGATGATTACAATGCCATCAAGTACGTGCTGCAGAACGGGACCATCAGCCCGGTCATCGGACCGTACGACGAACCGAAAGAGCAGCGGAAGCATCCGTCGTCTATCGTGTTCCTCGGCTCTACCCAGAAGCCGCTCTCGGTACTCATCGGGTTGAACGAGAAGCTGTTCACGACATCGAGCACCTATACGGATACGGGTTCCTTTTTCTACGGTAAAGAAGGCGCCACCCGCCGCCGGATCGGGAATGCCAAGGGCCATGCGTACGGAACGCTCGACCCTGCATCGGCGATATCCCATTCCTCTAACCCGTTCATGGCCAAAATGATCGGCGACGCCCTCTACCGCAAGGACTCGAAGAACGGCGTCGACATTTGGGATCGGTACGTCAAACAGTTCGGCCTCGGCGTCAGCACGGGGAGCGGGCTGTTGAATGAGAGCCGGGGCGTAGTCGGGTATTTTCATGAAAAGGAAGCGGCGAGTTCGCAATCCGCGCTTATTCTGGCCTCCTTCGGTCAGATGGGGCGTTATACGACGCTTCAACTGGCCCAATACGCGGCAACCTTGGCCAGTCACGGCAAGCGGATGAAGCCGCAGTTCGTGAAGGAGATCCGCGATTCGGACGGTAATGTCGTGCAGACTTTTCAACCCGAGGTGCTGAATACCATTACGTTCCCGGATGCCTACTGGAATGAAATCGAAGAAGGCATGTCCAAGGTACGCTTAGCAAGCTTCAATAACGCCCCCTACAAAGTACTTCGTAAAACGGGAACGTCGCAGCAGCAGGTCAGCGGCAAAACCGTGGAAAACTCGGTGTTCATCGCCTCTGCGCCTGCAGATGATCCGGTCATTGCCGTTGCGGTCGTGATCCCGGAAGGCGGCTTCGGGGCCGACGGTGCCGGACCGGTCGCGCGCAAGATTCTGGATGCCTACGAAGACTACATCGGCTTGAACGGCGTGCCGAAGAAGCAGCCATCCCCGCCGGGAGGCAGCGCGGCTAATGGAACGACGGGCGGAACGACGGGCGATAACGGCGCCGCCAGGTAAGATCGAAGCGCGTTTTCAGCCGCGGATGGATGTGCATGTGTTTGCGATGGCATCATCGGTTTAAGGTCGCTATGGAGCGGGGAGAAGCAGACATTTGGTCCGCTTCTCCCCGTTTTGTTGTCAGGCAGCCGGGTATTGTACAAATGTTGCACAACAGCAACAGTCTTGCATATGATAAAAATATAATCGTTATCCAAGGAGGGGATCCCATGAGGAGAAATGTATGGAAGCTGCCGGCCATGCGCAGGTTCGTATATGCCGTTCTGTTTCTTGCCGGCACGCTGATCGGCGTTTGAGCGCAAGAGCAGTTTGGATTCTCTCCATTCTGTGCTAAAATTGCTCTAGTGAGCTGCCTGCAGGCGCAGCTTGGGCAAGGAGGCCATCATGGGATCGATTAAGCTAGTTGCATTGGACATGGACGGAACGCTGCTCAACGACCGGCAGGAAGTGAGCAAGGAGAACGCGAAATGGATTCGCAAGGCGCTGGATGCCGGCATTATCGTCAGCTTCGCGACGGGCCGCGGCTATGATAGCGCCCTGCCGTATGCGGAGCAGCTGGGACTCGAGACGCCGATGATCACCGTCAACGGCGGCGAGATTTGGACGCGGCCACAGGTGCTGCACCAACGGACGCTCATGTCCGTCTCGGTAGTGGAGCGGCTGCATGAGGTGGCGCTTCGCTATCCGGAATGCTGGTATTGGGCCTATACGACGATGGGCGTTTACAACAAAGAGAACTGGAGCAAAATCGCTGGCGATCTAAGCGCGCAGCATTGGCTGAAGTTTGGCTACTACACGGAGGACAAGCCTATGCTGGAAGCGATTCTGAAGGAAACCTCCTCGTGGGGCGGGCTCGAGATTACGAACTCCTCGTCTTCCAACCTGGAGATGAATCCCGAAGGCGTGTCCAAGGCGTCGGCTCTTCGCGAGCTGTGCAGCGTTCTTGGCATCGAGATGTCGGAAGTCGCCGCGATGGGCGACAGCTTGAACGATATCGCGATGATCCGGGAGGCAGGGCTTGGCGTCGCGATGGGCAATGCCCAGGACGAAGTGAAAGCGGCTGCCGATGTCGTGGGCGTGTCGAACGAGGAGGATGCCGTCGCCTACTTGATTCAAAACCATATTCTGAAAGGGTGATACGGGGATGGAAATCGCAGGCTGGATTATCGTCATCGCATTGTTCATCGTCGGTATGGCCGGCGCGATCTTTCCGATCCTGCCGGGGGCGCTGGCGATTTACGCTGCCTTCTTCGTCTACGGGTTCTTTATCTCGTTCTCGCCGTTCGGCTTTTGGTTTTGGACCATTCAAACGCTCATCGTCATCGTGCTGTTCATCGCCGACTATGCCGTCAGCGCCTGGGGCGTAAAGAAATACGGGGGTTCCCGCGCGTCGGTTATCGGCAGTACCATCGGCATTCTGGTCGGACCGTTCGTCATCCCGGCGTTCGGTCTGATACTGGGTCCGCTCCTCGGCGCCGTCATCGGCGAGCTGTTCACGGGGGCGGGCTTCGAGAGGTCGCTGAAAGCGGGGCTCGGCGCCGTCGTCGGGTTGTTTACCAGCACGGTCGTCAAATTCATTTTGCAGGGCGCAATGATTCTGATTTTCTTTCTATGGCTTTAATTCGAGGAGGCTGACGGGGAATGGTCAACGTAACCGTATGGAACGAGTTTTTACACGAGAAGCTGCATGATGAAGTAAGGGACGTCTACCCGGACGGCATTCATGAGGCGTTGAAGGCGGGCATCGGCACGGAGGGATTCCAAGTCGCGACCGCGACCTTGGATCAGCCGGACCATGGCCTGACAGCCGAGGTGCTGGCGAACACCGACGTACTGATCTGGTGGGGCCATATGGGACATGACAAAGTGGAAGACGCCATCGTCGAGCGCGTGCATGCCCGCGTCATGGAGGGCATGGGACTGATCGTTCTTCATTCCGGCCACTTCTCCAAAATTTTCAAGAAGCTGATGGGAACGGGCTGCGACCTGAAATGGCGCGAGGCCAACGAGAAGGAACGCATCTGGACCGTTAATCCGGCGCATCCGATCGCGGCAGGCATTCCGGAGCAGTTCGTGCTCGAGCGCGAAGAGATGTACGGCGAGCATTTCGACATTCCCGCGCCGGACGAGCTCGTGTTCGTCAGCTGGTTCGAAGGCGGAGAGGTGTTCCGCACGGGCTGCACCTGGTCCCGCGGCCAAGGCAAGGTATTCTACTTCCGTCCCGGGCATGAGACCTACCCGACTTATTATAATCCAACCGTGCTGCAGGTTATCCGCAACGGGATCCGCTGGGCAGCCCCGTCGGGCGCGGCGAAGCCGGTCCGCGGCAACCATCAGCCGCTTGAGGAAATCAAGGCGAAATAAGGTTCAGAGTAGGAGACTATAAGCAGCTCATGGTTACAAAGGACTCGTTAATCAAAGGCACGATCATTTTGGCAGCGGCGGCGCTGGTGGCCCGGTTCCTCGGGATTTTCCAGCGCATCCCGCTTGATTATATGACGGACAGTCATGGCGGCGGATATTTTACCGTTGCGAATAACATTTACTTAATGCTTCTTATCGTCGCTACGGGCGGCATTCCGAGCGCGATCAGCAAGATGGTGTCCGAGCGCTATGCGCTCGGCCGCCCTGACGAAGCGCGGCGAATCTACAAGGCGGCGCTGTTGTTCGGCGCCATAACCGGCGTGCTCATCACCGTTTTGCTGCTTATCTTCGCCCCGTACTACGCGACGCATATCGCGGAGAAGCCGGGAGCGGCTCTCGCCGTGCGCGCGATCGCGCCGGCGCTGCTGTTTTTCCCGATCATCGCGATGATGCGCGGCTACTTCCAAGGCCGGCAGTACATGACGGCAGGGGGCGTCTCCCAGATCGTGGAGCAGATTCTCCGCGTCATCACGGCCGTCGGACTCGGTTACCTGGCATTCGCGCAGGACTGGGGTCAAGATTGGATTGCGGCCGCAGCCACGTTCGGGAGCGTGTTCGGCAGCGTGGGCGCTTTCGCGATCATGCTGTCGTATGCCCGCAAGCTGAAGCGCCAGGATGTGAAGGACGCGGCCAAAGCTGGTCATGCTTCGACGATGACCCGTCGCTCAGCGTTGTCGTTCCAAGCCATCTATAAAGAACTGTTCAAGATTTCGGTCCCGATCGTCATCACGTCGATGACGGTGCAATTCATTTATTTCTTCGATACGTCGTTCTTCATGAAGCTGACGCACGGTTATTATGTCAGCGCCGACGCCGACCAGATGCTTGACTGGCTGGGGGTAAAAGCGCAGGCGCTTGCCGGCATTCCGCCGATCCTCGCGATCGCGCTCAGCCAATCGATGATCCCGATTATTTCGGCCGCGTACAAGGTCCGTAATATGAAGGAAGTCGAACGTCAAGCATCCCTCGTCATGCGAATCGTCGTCTTCACCGGCGTTCCGGCTTCGTTGATTATGACGGTGGCTGCCGTATCCATTACCGGCTTGCTCTTCTCCAACATCGGAGGCAGCGGCGCTGTCGCGGCACTGACGGCAGGGACGATCTTCCAGATTACGATGATGACGAGCAACACGGTGCTGACCAGCATGAACAAACCGACGCTTCCGATGCGCCATGCGCTGATCGGCATCGCCGTCAAAGTAGTTACGAGCTTGATTCTAGCGCCGCTTCTCGGCGTGTATGGCATTATCTTATCGTCCACGATCTGCTTCTTAACGATTGCTGCGCTCAACTTCCGGAGTATCCGGAAGGAAATCAATCTGAACATTCTCGGTACTCGCTGGGTTGGGTACGGGATTACGATCGCGGTCGCTTCCGGCGCCGGATGGCTGATCGATTATGCGTGCCGTACGTATATCGGAGGCCCGGACAAATTGACGTATGCCATCGCTTGCATCGCCGCGGGCATCGTTTCGCTTGGGCTTTACGTCGCATTGTTGATCCTGCTCAAGGTGATTACGAGAGATGACGTGCAGCAATTCCCAGGCGCTCTCCGCCGGCTGCTGAACCCGCTGATGCGCATAACGGCGCGGCGCGGCGCCAATTCCAATCATTAAAAATCATTTCCATATCCCCCTCTATATGGTAGAATTGACCGTGGTCTTTTTACCTAGGAGAGGGGTTTTTTTCGTTGATGAAATCATGGATTAGGGGAAAGAAAGCGTTAGGCTTACTGGCCGTATCGCTCGCATTGCTGATAGCTGCCGGATGTCAAGCGCTGAACGGCGTGGATTTCAATGCCATGCTGAAACAATCGCTCGGCACAAGCTCCTTCGAAGGCTCCACGACGATCGAGATCAAGCTGCTGCCGAATGACGAGGACGTCTCGGATGAGGCAAGCTCCGCGGAGACGGAGGAAATGCTGGACTTGCTGTCGGACGTCAAGCTGCAGCTCGACGAAGTGAAGTCGAGCGAGGCAAAGGGCATGTCCGCGAAGGGGAGCCTGTCGCTTGGCGAATTACATATCCCGTTCGAAGTGAAGACGAACAATGAAACGGCCGAGCTGGTATTGGCAGGCGCCCGCCAGCCGATTCGGATTCAATTGACGGATGAGTCGGCCGCAGCGGCCGGCCAGCCCGAGAACGAGACGCTCGCGCAAGCGCAGAAGCAGGTCATCGATGCGTTCAGCGGCTATGCCGTGG
The DNA here is from genome assembly GCF_009909195.1 of Paenibacillus sacheonensis. Taxonomy (GTDB): domain Bacteria; phylum Bacillota; class Bacilli; order Paenibacillales; family Paenibacillaceae; genus Paenibacillus_Z; species Paenibacillus_Z sacheonensis. Next base: position 389,878 of record NZ_JAAAMU010000005.1, on the reverse strand, counting down.
ACAACATGCCGAATCCGGTCCACCTAAGCGTGCTGCCCGGACAAGAAAGCGTGAACGGGAGCACCCTCACCGGGATGAACGTCCATGCCGAGCTGAAGGGCACGGAGATCCTGGATTGGTTCAAATCGTACCTGACTGCGCTCATCGCGGACAAGGATGGCTTGGAGGCGATGCTGACCGGCTTGCTGGAAGCGGTCCAAAGCCAGTCGGCTCTGCTCGAAGAATCGCCTGCGGACAGTCTCTTCGGTTCGCTGCCGGAGGAAGACAAATCGGCAGCCGCGATCGATGACGCGGTCGATCAAATGATTGACGCGCTGACGGAGGCGCAGGCGAATATCGCAAAGTCCGAACAAGAAGATCCGGAAGGCAGGGACCGCTTGTTCAATGACGGCGTTTACGTGAAAGGCGACCTGTTCCTCGACGGCAAGCTGGATATCCGCAAGGCGGTCATCGAAGCCGGGGTTACCATTAATGACGAGGTGCCGGCGGCGATCGAGGAAAACGAGGATGCCGATTCGGACGAAGACTTCGGTTACGAAGATTCCTATATGACGGTGTCGCCGTTCAAAGGCCTCTGGATGAAGATCACGACGGAGCGTTGGAACGTGAACGGCGACGTTCAGCCGGAAGCGCCGTCGGCGGGAACGCCGGCATTGGACGCGGAGAAGCTGGGGGCCATGGAAGGCTACGAAGTGCTTCGTCAGTTCGACAGCGGCTCCGATATCTATCATCTGCTGCGCGAACAGGCACACATCAGCAAACAAACGGTCATGCTGAACACGGAGTACGGTCCTTATCAGCCGATCGTGACGCCTGGCGGGATCGCTCTCGTTCCGCTTCGCTACGCTGCCGAGGCTGTTGGCGCGCAGGTCCTGGAAGAGCGCGGCGGCGGGATCCGCGTGCTGGACGGCGCCACGAATACCGACATGCGCTTGAAAAAGGGCGGCGTCAATGCGATCATTAATGGCAAGACTGTAGCATGGCGGTTCCCGCTGACCGTCGTGAATGACATGACCTACGTACCGGCCCGCGATTTCGCGAATGCGATTGGCGCACAGGTGAGCTGGGAGCAGGATTACGACTCCAAGACGCTGATCCTTGTTCGTGAGCCGTAAGCAGAGGCTTTCGATCCCTATCGTCCCGCAACGGGCCGTGCTACGCCCATACAACCCGTTACAGGAGGAGAGATTCGCATGGAAATGATTAAGACAGATGAAGCATTCCGCAGTGCCGTGCAAGGAGATGGCGTGACGGTGGTGGTCTTCAAGACAACCTGGTGCCCGGATTGCCATTACATCGACCCGTTCATGCCGGATGTGGAAGCGGCGTACGGCGGCAAAATCCGATTCTTCCAGATCGACCGCGACGAGCTGCCGGATCTCTGCAGCGAGCTGAACATCTTGGGCATTCCGAGCTTCGTTGCCTTCAAGAACGGCGGCGAGCTTGTACGGTTCGTCAACAAACTCCGCAAATCGCGGGAAGAAATCGAGCAGTTTCTGGATCGCGCGCTTGAAGTGGCGGAAGCCCTTCAATCCTAGCCGAACGACCCTTCAGCGACGCCCGCCAAGCGGCATAACAGCCGTTTTGGCGGGCTTTCCGCGTTACGCCCGCGTTCACAGTTTGAACATGGTATTTGTCGAATTTGTTCGTTATAATGGGAGGTGATTCTTTCGGAAGTAAGGTGATGACATTGAACGCGAAACGCTATCGTGCGCTTGCGATCCTGACCTGCATCGGTATGTTCCTCGTGCTGATTGCGGGCGCATTGGTTACGAATACGGATTCCGGCCGCGGCTGCGGGACGGATTGGCCGCTATGCAACGGTAAATTCATTCCGGCGTACACCGTCGAGTCGTTAATCGAATATTCCCATCGTTTAATCAGCGGCGGGGTGGGCATGCTGGTTCTTGCGAGCTTTATTGCCACGCTGGTCTTATACCGCAAGGAGAAAGAACCGATCGTCTACGCATCGGGAGCAGGCCTCTTCACGCTGCTTCAGGCGCTGCTCGGTGCCGCTGCCGTCATCTGGCCGACAACGCCGCCCGTGCTGGCGCTGCATTTCGGAATCTCCATCTTGGCCTTTATGTTTACGCTTCTGCTCGTCATATGGACGTACCGCAAGAAACGCGGAACGGAGGCGGACAAGCCGCTTACGGCCATTCCGCGGCCGGTATTTTGGTTTTCGTTATTTATCCTCGTCTATAGCTATTGCGTCGTCTACTTGGGGGCATACGTCCGGCATACGGATTCGGGCGGCGGCTGCGAGGGCTGGCCGCTCTGCAACGGCGAGTTCGTTCCGGATCTGCATGGCGCGACGCTCTATGTGTTTATGCACCGCGTAGCCGCCGCCGTTCTGTTCGTCCTGGTCGGTCTGTTGACCTTGTACTTCAACCGCGTGAGCCAAGGTCACCCGGGATTGCGCAAGGAAATGACGGCTACGTTCGTGCTCATCTGCTGTCAAGTACTCAGCGGCGCGCTGCTCACGGCGACGATGCGCAATGACGATTGGTTCATCTTTACGAGCATCTTGCACAATATGATCGTATCCGCTCTGTTCGGCATTCTATGCGATTTTATGATTCGAGCCTGGAAATGGCGCGAAGGCCGGCCGCAGGCATAGGCCTTCCCCGCGGCTCAAGAGCATGGCTTCCGGGTAATGCAACCTGTTCGAGTATGGAGGAATGACGATGCTCCGCATGCTGTTTGGCGAGCCCCCGCGCAAGGACGAGGGCAAGCTGCTAGAGGCAACCCAAGCGATGGAGCGGTTTGCCGCTCTAATGTCCGGCCGCATCGAGCGCGGTCTCGACAATGACCATCTGCTGCGCAAATTTGAGATCTACACGCTCGGGCTGATTGCAGCGCTGGATGAGCTGGAGCAGAGCGTCTATGCCGCCGCCAAATTCGCTTCCATGGTGAAGTCCGAAACCGTCGAGGGCTTATCCGACGTGGAAGTCATGAACTACCGCCGCTACGTTTATTTCGATAAGAATGCATTTATCCGCTTGTTCTCCCTGTTGGATAAGCTCGGAACGCTGATGAACGATTCGCTTCGACTCGAAACGGAGCGGGTCAAGCCGCATTATTCGTATTTTACCGTCCTGCGCCGAATGTTGGACCGAAATGCCTATCCTGAATTAACCGCTGAGCTGCATAGACTCAAGGAAGAGGGCATGCAGGCGATGAACCGCCTGCGCAAGCGGCGCAATACGGAGATTCATTATATGAACTCCGAGATGCAGGATGACCTGAAGCAGAACCACGAAGCTTATTTCGAGCCGCATCGCCTGGAGGATCTATCGCAGCAGACGCAGGACCTTGCACAAATGATGGACTTCGTGCTGGATACGCTGAAGCTGACCTTTCATCATGCCTACAGCCAGTTCGAGCATTGAAGCTGACCTAGGAGGATGCCATGGAGCTGCAAGGAAGAACGGCCCTAATTACAGGAAGTGCCAAAGGCTTAGGCAAAATGACCGCGCTCGCCCTGGCCGCCATGGGCTGCGATATCGTGCTGAATTACGTGACCAGCGAGCAGGAGGCGCTGCAGCTGGCGGGAGAGATCGCGCAGCGCCATACGGTCAGGGCAACCGCGATCCGCGCGGATATCTCCGCGGCGGAGGATGTCGCCCTTCTGGCTTCGAAAGCGCTATCTTGGTCGCGGACCGGCAGCATCGACGTTCTCGTCAATAACGCGGGACCGTTCATTCGCGAGCGCCGGTTGTTTACGGAGTACGACGCAGCCGATATTACGGGGCTGGTGAACGGCAACCTGCTCGGCGTTATGCTGCTCGATCATCATATGCTACCGGGGATGCGGAGCCAGCAATGGGGACGCATCATCCATTTCGGGTTCGGCCATGCCGGGGAAGGCCGCGCTTGGCCGCACAGGGCGGTGTATGCCGCCGCGAAGACGGGACTTGTATCGTTCACGAAGACGCTGGCCGTCGAGGAGGCCGCCAACGGCATCACGGTACATATGGTCTGTCCCGGAGACATCCGGGGGATGAACAAGGAGCGTACGATCGCCGAAGTAGCGGAAGAGCGGGACGAGGAGTCGCCTCGCGGCCGGCCGGGCAGCGGGGAGGATATCGCGCGCGTGATCTCCTTCCTCTGTTTGCCCCAGTCCGATTATATGACCGGCAATATCGTGGATGTGACGGGCGGGTTCGATCCCATCAAAACGTCGATAAAGCCGTAAACTAGAAACCATGACCTTCAGTCGAAATAAGCCTTCAATCGCTGTTGTAATTCTTTTTTCCTGATTATCGAAGTGAGTAGATGTGGAAAACAGATTACAAAGGCGAACGCTTGAGGCGATTGGTTTGCGTTCACTGTCGGACGACAGGGAATGCAGCATTCGCCTACTTCGTAAGCATCATGTGCTTCCGGCTTCATTGCGACCTTCGGTCACTCTTAACTAACATTACAGGCTTGAAATAACTAAAACGCTAAACACCAAAATAAAACAAAAAGCGTCTTGCCGTTGGCAAGACGCTTTCATGTAAATAATGGGACAACAGGAAACAAGTTTTAGAAAACTTGCATAACCTCTTGTACGCCTTCGACTTCCTCGAGCAGTGCGCGTTCGATACCTGCTTTAAGCGTGATCGTCGAACTTGGGCAGCTGCCGCAAGCTCCCATCAAACGGAGCTTAACGATGCCATCCTCTACATCAACGAGTTCAACATCGCCGCCGTCGCGCTGCAAGAACGGGCGAAGCTTATCGAGAACGTCCAGTACTTCGTCATACATGGTGCTTTGTGCGTTTTCACTCATTGCAATCCACTCCTTTCTCCCCTATTATAGTACAAAGCAAGGCAATTGAAAATGGATATCAGAACAAGAGGCAAGGTGAGCCATCATGTTAAAACCGATTATTGAATTTTGTGCCAGCAATATGCATCACGGCACGGATAAGCTCATGAAGAAATTAGAAGCGAATCCGGATTATGAAGTCATTGAATATGGCTGCCTGGGCAATTGCGGCGAATGTTATCTCGTGCCGTTCGGCATGGTCGACGGCCAAATCGTCGCCGCCGAAACCATTGAAGAATTGGAAACGAAGCTTATGGATGAGATCGAAGAGCAGCAAGCGCTCCGCGAAGCGCTCGACCGGATCATTGACGATATGTAACACCCGCATGCAGCATGTGCATGGATGACGATTACCGTCCGGAACCGAAGCCGAGCTTGAGAATAGACGAGCGGAGCCGAAGCTATTCAAATAAAGTTATACGTACAGACGTTACCTCGATTAACCCATATGATGTTTGGACATCCAGAGGACGCCGCTTTTCACGAGGCGCGGCACGCGGCCCATCATCGTCGCGCGGCCCATTAGTCCGAAGCCGTCCTTCTTGCCCAGCGAGCCCAGCGTGCCCTTGAGCTTGATCTTGCCGAGCTTCGGCGTCTTGCCGCTCCAGATCGCCTGCATGACTTCCGCAACCTGCTTGCCTTGTCCTTCCGCTGCCTGCGCGCTTGGCGAGAAGGGCACGGAAGCGCAGTCGCCGACGATGAAGACTTCGTTGTAGTCGGGCAGCTGATGATATTCGTTAATGATCAGACGGCCTTGATTGTCCTTCGGCAGGTTCATGCGCTGCACGATCGCCACGGGCTGGATGCCTGCCGTCCAAACGGTCACATCGGACAAGATCGGACTCGAGTTATTCGCGTCATGCAGAACGCCTTCCTCCAGTTTATGCAGCGATACATGGCCTCGCATCTCCACCTCATGCTCGATAAACCACGACGATACGTATTGCTGCAGTTTGCCGGGGAATGCAGACAGGATGCTCGGACCGCGGTCGATAATACGAATGTTCAGGTCCGGACGGCTCTCGCGAAGCTCCGCGGCCACTTCCACGCCGCTTAAACCGCCGCCGACGATCGACACTTGGCCGTAAGGCTTCACGTCGTTCAAGGCCATATAGGTTTTGCGCGAAGCAGACATCGTCTGAATGCTGTTGGAGTATAATTCCGCCCCGTCGATGCCGTGGTACTTATCCGTGCAGCCCAGAGCAACGACGAGCCAATCGTACGACAGCGGTTCTTGTCCGGCCATGACGATATGCTTCTCGTCCAAATTGACGTCCGTCACTTCTCCGTAAGTCACGATCAGGCGCGGATCGGACGGGAATGCGACCCGCAGGTCGATTTCGGGCGACGTACCGGCAACCAGCGAGTAATATTCCGTTTTTAGGCCTTGGTAAGGCATGCGGTCGATAAGAACGACAACCGTATCGTCCGGCAGCTCGCCTTCAAGCAGTGCATGAGCAACCGTTAGTCCTCCGTAGCCACCGCCAAGAATAACGAATCGTTTCATTCCAATCCCAACTTTCTTTGTAGCATGTATGAGTGCTGTTCTGAATGGTTTTGTGTTGTAGTATGCGCACGACAGACCCTCGCAATGAGAACATCTCCTCGCGAAGGTCATGGGAATCGCTGTTTATTCGAAAACCTTAACCTCATTGTAGAACGTATCGCGTTCGACCGGAATGCGTCCTGCGCCTTTGATAAGCCAAATCAGGTCTTCGCGCGTAATGCCTTCGGGCGTCAGCGCGCCGGCTGCATGGCTGATGCGTTCTTTGACCATGGTACCGTGTACGTCGGAAGCGCCCATCGTCAACGCGACTTGCGTCAGCTGCGTGCCGATGTTGATGAAATAAGCTTTGATGTGCTGAATGTTATCCAGCATCAAGCGGCTGATGGCAATGGCCTTCAAATCGTCGAAAGCCGAATTGCGTCGGCGAATGCTCGCCTTCGGACTGATCGGCTGCATGGAGAGGGGAATGAAAACCTGGAAGCCGTTCGTCTCGTCCTGCAGCTCGCGGATTTGAAGCATGTGGTGGATGCGGTCTTCTTTCTTCTCGACGGAGCCGTAGAGCATCGTCGTATGCGTGCGAAGGCCGAGATTATGCGCCGTGCGATGAACCTCCAGGTACTGCGAGACGTCGGCTTTGTCGACGCGCATTTTTTTGCGGTACTCGTCCGACAAGATTTCGGCGCCGCCGCCGGTCAAGCTTTGCAGCCCTACGGCAATCAATTCTTGCAGCACTTCCTTGTAGCTTAATCCGCTGATGCGGGAGAAGAAGTCGATTTCCGCCGCCGTGTAGGCTTTCAACGCGACTTCGGGGAAGCGGTCGCTCAAGGCTTTCAGCGAATCCACGTAATATTGGAACGGTACGTGCGGATTATGGCCGCCGACGATATGGAACTCGCGAACGTCCGGGTGAATATGCTGTTCCACATAGGCGATCATCTCGGGTCCGCTCAGCGTATACGCGCCTTCTTGGCCTTCGTCCTTGCGGAAGTTGCAAAACGCGCAATGCGCTTCGCAGACGTTTGTGAAATACAAGCTCATATTTTCAATGAAATAGACCTTGCGTCCGTTCTTCTTCAGGTTCACCTCGTTGGCCATCTGTCCGATCGTCAGCAGATCGTCGGATTTATACAGGAACTCTCCGTCTTCTTGCGTGAGACGTTCGCCGGAACGAACCTTCTCCACGATGGCTTGCATTTGTTTTACTTCTGACGGTATTGCAACATTCATGACGGCTTCCTCCTAGTCCGCCGGGCACGCGCTTGCAGGTCCGGTGTTTGTAATAATGAAGAGAAATAATGACATGCAGCGTACAAATGATTACTTTGTGAAAAAAATTACTTATTCTTTCCCTAAAAAACCAGTTGATCAACTTTTCCCTATTATAAACCTCGGGCGACGCGGGCGGCAACTATTAACTCATACCAAGCCACCAAAGTGCTGGAAGAACCAGATTTTCATTCAGGCGGGGATTTTGAACAAGCGAGCAATTGAAGTACAATATAGGAAAGAGAAGCAATGTCGTTCGACATTGGAAATGAGGGACAACATGGCAAACACATACACCTATACCCGCAAAGAAGAAACGTTAAACGCGATTACGCACGGAATCGGCGCGGTGCTGAGCGTGGCTGCGCTGGTGCTGCTCATCGTATTCGCCGCGCTGAAGGGGAATGCCGAACATGTCGTCAGCTTCACGATCTATGGCACCATGATGCTTCTGCTGTACGTATCGTCTACGCTCGTGCACAGTTTTCCGGAAGGCCGGGCAAAAAAAGTCTTCGAAATCATGGATCATGCCTGCATCTATTTATTCATTGCCGGCACTTATACTCCGATCGTTCTGCATATGGTACAGGGCGCGGTCGGCTGGACGCTACTTGGCATCGTGTGGGGGCTTGCGCTCTGCGGCGTCGTATTCAAAATCTTCTATGCGTCGCGCTTCTTGTTCACGTCGACGATCGTCTATATTCTAATGGGGTGGATGATCGTATTCGTCTGGGGACCTCTGAAGGCGAACCTGGCTGAAGGCGGTCTGCATCTGCTCGTCGCCGGCGGGTTGTTATATACGGCGGGAACGGTATTTTACGTATGGCGGAGCTTCAAGCACCACCACGCGGTCTGGCATTTGTTCGTTCTTGGCGGTTCCGTGCTGCATTTCTTCGCGATCATGCTTTATGTGCTGCCGAGATAATGGGAGCAAAGGCGAAGCTGTTCCCGCAAAAACGCGCTAAACAAGGCTGTACGCTTATTGAGTCGCGGCCGGATGTGCAGTATACTTATACTATAGAAACGTAAGTAAGTCGCATGAGATGAGCGAAGGAGGATAAACCATGATTAATATCAGCGAGACGGCGAACGAGAAAATCAAAGAAATGCTGGCAGCCGAGGATGCGCCGGAATTGTTTCTGCGCGTCGGCGTGAAGGAAGGCGGCTGCAGCGGTTTCTCCTACAATATGGGATTCGACGACGAGCTTGCCGATTCCGACAAAGCTTTGGAGATGGACGGGTTGAAGGTTGTCGTGGACGCGGACAGCATCAAATATTTGAACGGTCTTCAAATCGACTTCAAGGAATCCGCCATGGGCGGGGGCTTCACCATCACGAACCCGAACGCGACGGCTACTTGCGGATGCGGATCGTCGTTCCGTACGGCAACGGAAGCAGGGAATCCTGCGGCAGAGCCTTGCTAAACGATCGTTCGCAAGCGAACGGTTCATGGTAAAACCCAAAAAGGAAGGCCCCCGCGAGCGGGGGCCTTCCTTTTTGCCGTATCTGTATGCCGTACAAGCTACTGCGCCGCAATCGCGCGAATCTCCGCCAGCGTCGCTTCGTCGAGCTTGATGTCAACCGCGGGGAGCACGCCAAGAATGTGGCTCGGCTTGCGGACGCCGACGATGGCGCTCGTCAGTGCGGGATGCGCCAAATCGTAAGCGATGGCAAGCTGCGGCAGCGTAATATCGAAGCGCGCCGCGACCTGCTTCAACTTCTCCGCTTTATCCACGTTGCCGCGCAGGCCTTCGCCGATATGCGCTTTGTTGCGCGAGCGCCAATCGTCCTCGCCGAAGGTCGTCTCGTACGTGTAGTTGCCGGAGAGCAGGCCGGACGTCAACGGGCTGTAAGCGACGACGCCGATTCCATTCGCTTGGCAGAAAGGAAGCAGTTCCTGTTCGGCTGCCGGGCGCAGAATGGAATACGGGGGCTGAAGAGAGTCGACATGACGCACGGTCAGAGATTGCCGAAGCTGCTCGGCGTTGTAATTGCTGACGCCGACGTATCTCACCTTGCCGTCCTGAACGAGCTTGTCCATTGCGCGCATCGTTTCTTCGGCCGGCACTTCGCTGTCCGGCCAGTGTACCTGATACAAGTCGATGACATCCGTTCCGAGCCGCTTCAGCGAAGCTTCTGCTTCGCGAATGACGGAATCGTATGCTCCGCTTCTCGTGACGCTGCCCGACTCATCCCAGACGAGGCCGCATTTCGTCGCGATAATGACGCGGTCCCGGTCGCCGCGAAGCGCTTGGCCAAGCACCTCCTCGGAGTGGCCGAGGCCATAAACGGCAGCGGTGTCATAGAACGTAACGCCTGCATCGAGCGCGGCGCGAATGCTCTCGATGGACTGATCGTCGTCTTGACTTCCCCAAGCGCTGGCCCAGCCGGCCCCTCCGATTGCCCAAGATCCGAAACCGATTACGGAGATAATAGGGCCGTTCTTGCCGAGTTTGCGATATTGCATGCGTTCATCATCCACCCTTCCTATGCGTTAATTCCATTATAGTAGACGTCAACGCGGAAAGAAACGTAAGGAATTGTATAATGGAAGCCGCGGTTGTCGAATCATGCTCGCTTCGCCGCTTAATAGCAATGCTTCTTCCTTGTCCATTGTCTTAGGAATAAACGCCAACCTCTATCAGCCTATTAAATCAGGCGAGTTAACCATATCAATCATCCAAGAGATAGTTGATTACGAGGCATATGCTGTCCTATAGCACGTCACCAAGGGGAGGACCACGACATGGGGAATGAATCGGGAAGGCAGCTGGCTAGCAAGTGGGCAAAGACGGAGGCGCTGTTGTCTCATGCGCAGATTGCGCCGCATATCCCGCCGACTCGGATGTTCACGCGCGATAACTTGAGCAGCATGCTGAATCAGCACAGCATGGTCGTCGTTAAGCCGGTGAAAGGGGCGGGAGGACACGGAGTCATCAAGGTAACGCGGGAAGGCGGCAGCTATCGCTACACGTATTACTCCAAGACGAACAGCTTTCATAGCTTCGAGGGGCTCTATAAGTCGCTGAACGCCAAACGAGGCAACCGCAGATATTTGATTCAAAAAGGCATTCGCTTAGCGACGATCGCAGGCAGGCCGATCGATTACCGCGTGAAATACGTCAAGCAGCCCGAGGGACATTGGAACATTACCGCCATTGTCGGCCGCTTGGCCAAACCTGGACTATTCGTGACGAATATATGCCGCGGAGGCACGCTGCTCAGCGGTTCCGAAGGCATCCGCCGTTCGTTCTCGAGCGCGTCCGTCGGACCGAAGAAGCGGGAAATGCGAACGCTTACGCAGTTGTCGACGGAAGTGCTGGAAAGCCGGTTCCCGGGGATGGGAACGCTTGGTTTCGACTACGGCATCGATACGAGCGGGAAAATATGGATTTTCGAAGTGAATACGAGACCGCAGTAATTGTTAACCTAATTTAATATATTCGATTGATAGACTTATAGAGGCTCATTAAAGTTTTTTATCGAAATGGTTCATCATCAGCCTGTGCATAAAAGTATCCACAAATTCCCATCGGTATTTCCTGTTTATTCGACCTTTATTCACATCCTGCACACAAGCTGTCCACAGTAGGATGTGGATAGTCGGAACGCTTGTTCTATCCTCTGGGGACATGCTAAGATGAACGGGAAGTAAGAGGAAGGGGGGCAGTGGATATGGAACAACTGTCGGATGAATTGCTGCTCGATGCGTATATTGCCGCGAACAAATATAACTTGGAGCCCGAATTTATCGAAATGCTGGAAGTCGAACTTCTACGCAGGCAGATCAGTCCAGACGCCTACCGCAACACTGCCTAACACTTCACGCTCCGCAAGGTTCAAGGCCATTTTTGGACAAAGGCTTGATAGGCTGCATCGCATTGACGACAATATACGACATGACCGCACCTTTGAGCCGACAACCCGATCCCGGAAGAAGACATCGTCACTGCAATCTCTTCCATGACATCATCCGGCTGATAAGGGGCATAAGGACCCGTAAAATCGACTGCCCGCCCTAAATCATCGGTTTGCACCGCGCAGGTAGGACATTGAACATGCAACTGTTCCAAGCCGTTGCAAATAGGACATAGCATATGAAAAGGGTAACCTCCTTAGCTGTGCGCGTAATGATCGCGGACGTCGGCTATAGGTAGGTTACCCTTTTTTATTGGAATTACTTCGCGGATACCTGGCGTGTCGGAGGCCTACAGCTTCATGTTACTGCTGTGTCCCGGCGAAAGCTTGGCGGTCGGATCGACGTATACCTTGGCGTTGTTGATTGCGGTAGGCGCTTCGCCGAAACCGACGGCGATGAGCTTTAGTTTGCCGGGATAGGTCGTAATATCCCCTGCCGCGAATATGCCGGGGATGCTGGATTCCATACGGGAATCGACGATGATGCTGCCGCCGTCGATTTCAAGTCCCCATTCGGCGATCGGGCCGAGCGACGAGACGAAGCCGAAGTTAACGATGACGGCATCCGTGTCAAGCTCCTTGATCTCGGAAGTCTTGACGTGCTGGAGCGTGATGCCTTCGATACGGTCCGTGCCTTTCAGGGCGGCAAGCTCATAAGGAGTCAGCACGCTAACGGTCGACTTGACCAGATTCTCCACGCTGTGCTCATGCGCCCTGAATTTATCGCGGCGGTGGACGAGCGTCACGCTGGCTGCAATCGGCTCCAGCATAAGCGCCCAGTCCACCGCCGAATCGCCCCCGCCGGTCACGATGACATGCCTTCCGCGGAACTGACTCAGGTCGCTGATGAAGTAATGCAAGTTTCGCTGTTCGAATCGGGACGCCTCGCCCAGCTCCAGCCGGCGCGGTTCGAATGCGCCGACCCCGGCGGTAATGATGACCGATTTGGCGTAATGCGTCGTTTTGTCCGTGAGGATGGCGAAGTCGCGCTCGTCCCGCTTCACGACTTCCAGCACCTTCTCTTCCAAATGGATCTCCGGCTTGAACAGATCCATCTGCTTCTTTAACTGCTCGACAAGCTCGCCGGCGGTTATCTTCGGGAAGCCGGCTACGTCGTAAATATGCTTCTCGGGGTAAAGCGCCGCGAGCTGACCGCCTAACTGGGGCATACTTTCAATAATCTTAACGGAAGCCTGGCGCATGCCGCCGTAAAATGCGGCGAACATGCCGGCAGGACCGCCTCCGATAATCGCGATATCGACCTGAGGGGAAGCAGGAGAACTTGACACGGTTGACACCTCCAAAAAATTGGAAATCGGGAATGAAAAGAAGCCGCTCTTTCTGTTCATTATATAGGGTCGACAAGCCGCTTTGAAATAAGAAAATTGGATGTTATTCTAAAGATTTTCGTATATTTTACCCTTGAAGTTTTCAGAAAAAATTTGTATCATGTGTGGTATTAGTAATGGGTTTGTCGAAAGGCGACTGGCTTTTCTCATAAATAAATGAACAGTGAGAACCACACACTACAGGCAAGAATTGTTAGATTATTGCCTGTTTTTCCGTGTTTGTGTAATTTTTCACATTCCTAGAAAGAAAAGACTTAACGAATGGATGGGATTCTGGATGAGCAACATACCGAAAATTGTTATCTTGGGTGCCGGTTACGGCGGTATCCTGACAGCGCTTCGGCTACAGAAAGAACTAAACTATAATGAAGCCGACGTCACGCTCGTCAATAAGCACGACTATCACTATTTCACGACTCATCTGCATATGCCTGCCGCAGGTACGGACAAGACGGAAAATGCGCGCGTGAGCATTTCGAAGCTGATCGATGAATTTAAAATTGACTTCGTCAAATCGACGGTCGTGCAAATCCGGACGCAGGACAAGAAGGTCATCCTCGAGGATGGCACGCTTTCCTATGACTACCTCGTCATCGGTCTTGGCGGGGAGCCGGAGACGTTCGGAATCCCAGGTATGCTTGAACATGCGATGAACATCCGCAGCATCAACTCGGTCCGCTTGATCCGCGAGCACATCGAATATCAATTCGCGCGCTACAAGCGCGAGCCGCACCGCACGGATTACCTGACCTTCGTGGTCGGCGGCGCAGGCTTCACCGGCATTGAATTCGTAGGCGAGCTTGCCGACCGGATTCCCGAGCTTTGCAAACAGAACGACGTGGATCCGTCACTCGTCAAAATATATAATGTCGAAGCCGCTCCTTCGGCTCTCCCGGGCTTCGATCCGGAACTCGTCGAATATGCCATGGCGGTGCTGACGAAGAAGGGGGTAACGTTCCGCATCGGAACGGCCATCAAAGAATGCACGGCAGACGGCGTCGTCGTAGGCGACAACGAAGAAATCCGCTCGGCCACGGTCATCTGGGCGGCCGGCGTGCGCGGCAACCGTCTGATCGAAGAAGCCGGCATCGAAACGATGCGCGGACGCGTGAAGGTAGATGAATTCCTTCGCGTGCCGGGCCAAGAGAACATTTATGTGGTGGGCGACAATTCCCTTATGTTCAATCCGGAAGGCCGTCCCTATCCGCCAACCGCCCAAATCGCGATGCAGCAAGGCGTCGTTTGCGCGCATAACCTGGTCGCGTCCATTCGCAACCAGCCGCAGAAGAAATTCGAGTTCAAGAACAAAGGCACGGTGGCATCCTTGGGCAAAGGCGAAGCCGTCGGACTGGCATTCGGCAAGAAATACAAAGGTAGAGTGGCAGCTTGGCTGAAGAAAGCAATCGATATTCGCTACCTCTACACGATCGGTGGCATTACGCTCGTGGTTCGTAAAGGTAAATTCCTGTAATGCGCCACTGCAGCGTGCAAGTCCGCGGGCTGCTGCTGCGCGAGGAACTGGACCGTTACAATGCGCTGATGGAGGTCGGTTCGTTCCTGGAGTCGCAGAATCGGTATGATCTGGCCTATATCGTTCAGAAGGAAGTCGACATTCTCATCCTGCCCGCGATCGAGCGGCTAAAGGAAAAGGGCAGGGAACGCGACCGTCAAACGGAAGCGTACCTGGAAGCGAAGCGCCTGCTCGAAGACGAGGACGACGAGGACTAACGGCAAGCGGTACGAAACGAAATAAAAGCGGATGGGATGCCCGAAGGCGTTCCATCCGCTTTTTTGCGTTGCATTCCCGCTGCTTGCCATATTGCTATTTGATGCCGAACAGTTCTCCAAGCTTCTCTTCCGTCAGACGGTTGCCGACGTAGAAGTCGCCGAAATCGCCGAAGCGCGCGCTTACTTCGTCGAAGCGCATCTCATATACGAGTTTCTTGAATTGCAGCGCGTCGTCGGCGAAGAGCGTAACGCCCCATTCCCAGTTGTCGAAGCCGACGGAGCCCGTAATGATTTGCTTCACTTTGCCGGCGTACGTGCGGCCGATCATGCCGTGGCTGCGCATCATCGTCTTGCGCTCGTCCATGGAGAGCATGTACCAGTTGTCGTTGCCTTCGCGTCGTTTGTTCATCGGATAGAAGCAGATATGGTTCCATTTCGGAAGAATCGGCTTCAAGCGCGCGAGGATCTCCGGATTTTGCATCGGGTCGGTGCCAGGCTGCGCCATGTAGTTGCTAAGCTCGACGATGCTCACGTAAGAATGCGCCGGAATCGTGAATTGCGCGAACGTGGATTTGTTGAATGCATTCTCGATGGCGTTCAGCTCGTCCAGCGTCTCGCGCAGATGCATCAGCACGAAGTCGGCCTTCTGGCCGACGATGGAATAGAACGCCGTGCTGCCTTGCTTGTTATCTTCAACGGACTGCCATTCTTTCAGAAACGCGTGGAGATCGTCGAGCGCCATTTGGCGTTCTGCTTCCTCTGCCGCTGTCCAGGCCATCCAATCGATGGAGCGGAAATCATGCAGCGCATACCAGCCTTCCAGCGTTTGAGCCGCTTCACTCATAGTTCATCTCTCCCTACTCTTCGGAAGCGCAAACCGCCATAAAAAGACGGCGTCACACGCTTCATCTTGTCGCTTACATTGTATCGTAACGGCGCGAAGAAGAGCAAATGGCGGACTTGTGACAACATGGCGACAGAAATTGACTTCCAATCGGCCATCTACTACACTATTTGTAGCGAAAGGGGAAGAGTTTCCACATGAATTCAGACGTTACTATTTTGCAGTTGGTTATCGCGACTGTATTATTTTTTGTCATGATGTTCGGAATCGGGTTCATCTTGAACATGCTGCTCAAAACGACCTTTTTTCCGATTTATTTATTCATTATCGTACTCGTGCCTGTCTTCATCTGGCAGACCTGGGACGATACGAAGACGTTCGGCGGTAATTTCACATCCTTTACGTTCGTCGACATTTTGCCCGGCGTCGGCGCACTTATCGGCGCTTATGTCAGCGGTGCGACCATTCGGCTGCTGCGGCGCGGCGGCTATAAAATGTTTTAGGATGAAAGAACGGCTGGCGGTACGGCCATACTAAGGAAAACGCGCGTCAGCAGATGACGGAGGCAGTCATGCCCCCGGCACCGCTTGATTGGTCGCGGAACCGAGGTGAGGGTCTGTGCCGTTTTTTCATATTGGAGATGTAGCTTTGCACGTTCATGAGCCGGCAGGCAGCGGTAGTGGCGGAACGGTCGTTTGCGTTCATCCGCCTTGCTTGACGAGCCGGCTGTTTTCCGGCATCGAGGATCAATTGATGGGCGGGCATCAGGTCGTTCGCTGGGATATTCGCGGTCACGGTTCCAGCGAGAGCGGAAGCGGCAGGCTGAGCTTGGCGATGATCGCGGAGGATATGAGGCGGCTGCTGGATGAGCTGGGCGTCAAGCAGGCATACGTTTGCGCCTACGGTGCCGGTTCTTTCCCGGCGCTGACGGCGCTGCTGCTGCATCCGGACCGGTTCATCGGCGGCATGCTGCTGTCGGGAAGCGCGTCGTACACCGACATTCGGAGCCGCTCCAGGCTTCAGGCGTCCTATATATCGAGCATTTTGGCGCCCAAAGACCCGATTGCGTTCAAAGCGGCTTGGAACGAAGCGCGCACGCGGTCGGAATTCGAAGCGCTGCGCTCGGAAGCCCGGCTGGGAGACGCGGCTAGATGGCGCGACTACACGGCCGCTTGCTTGGAGAGCGGGTTGGAACGCCGGGTCCGCCAGATCAAGCAGCCGGTTCTGCTGCTGTACGGCGCGAAGGATACGCTTGGCGGCCAGTACGCCGGCAGGCTGCATCGTCTCCTGCCTCAGAGCGAGCTGTACGGGATTATCGGCGCGAAGGGGCAGCTGGCGACGCATGAGCCGATTACGACATCTTTCGTCATGTCCCAGTGGATGGCCAAGCAGGAGCATCCGGAGCTTGCCGATACGCACGAGGAGCGGGAAGCGCTGCTGCGGGAGCTGGCCGAGCACGGGGTCAAGGAAGCCGGAGAACGAGGGCTGATTCACTGAGAGGAGAGGGAAAATTCCCTTCGCAAGGGGGGATTTTCTTTTTTTGCGTCCGGAAAAACCGAAGCTTTTATGATAAACTAGTTACAAGAATACGAGGCGGATGGAGTCGAGAATGAATGCGGATAGGCAGCTTGCACCAATTTACTGAACATCACCGCTATTACGCCTTTCGCGATTTTTCGCTAAGCGCCGTGGACCGTAAAATGGTCGGTCTGATCTATCAGCCGATGGTAGGCGCATTTGCCGCGGGGCTCTATCAACTGCTCTATCAGCAGGTGGCGGATGATCGCGTAGGTTACTCGGCGCTCGAGCCGCAGCGCAGGCTGCTGCTTGGCTTGGGACTCGAGATGAATGAACGCGGCAGGCAGGAGCTCGTCAACCAGGCTTCGCGTCTGGAGGCCGTTGGCCTTCTGCAGGTGACGAGGCTGGGCGTGCCCGACAACGACGACGTCGTGTATGAATATGAAGTGGCGAAGCCGCTCTCGCCGGACGAATTCTTCGGCAGCCCGCATCTGACGCTGCTGCTCCGGGACAAGGTAGGCAAACATTCCGTGATCGCGCTGCGCGAATCCTTCTATGCGAAGGAAGACGACGAGCTGGCAGGCGCCGAGCTGACGCGCGAAAATATATCCGTGCCCTTCTACGAGCTGTTCCGTTTGAATACGCAGGGCATCGATCTGGAGCTGGAACAGGCGCTTACGGAGGTCGCGCCGGCAAGGCAGGCAGCGCCGAAGCTGCCGCAGACGGAGACGGCGGGCATTCAATACGGCGAGATTATTATGCGTTTCCCGCGCAATTCCGGCAACCGGTCGCATGTCGAACGGCTGCGAGGCAACGAAGAGGCGCTTGCGCAGTTGAATTACGTGGCGTACAAATACAGCCTGACCGTCGTGGATCTGGTGCGGCTGCTTGACGAGGACGAGGTGTTCTCATCGCGGGGAGAGCTGCTGGTGGACGAGCTGCAGCTGCGCGGCAATCAGTTGTTCCGTCAGGACCGCAAGCGGAAGGACGAGCGCCAACGGATCTATGGCCGCATGGAAGCCGTCAAGGCGGACAACGGCAAGGGCGAGAGCAGCGACGACATGCCGGAAGAAGTGGCCGTTCAGGCCGAGTTCTATATGGAAGTGCCCGCGCAGCTGGCAGGCCGCTGCGACATTCATCAATATAACATGCTGATGCGCAATGAGCCGCATACCCGGTTTATCGCCCGATTCTTTCCCGGTGCCGTTCCGGAATGGCTGATGCGGGTATTTGAAGTCATCGATCATAATTATAAGCTTCAAGGCGCCGTCATTAACGTACTTATTCATTACGTATTAGGTCAGAACGATTCGCAGCGCGTTACGAAGACGTATATTGACGCCGTCGCTTCCAACATGCTGGTGAAGGGCGTGGATTCCTTCGAACGGGCGGTCGGCTACGTCAGGGAACAAGCGAAAGTCGAGCAAGAGAAGGAACGCCGCCGCGAGGGCGGCGGTTCGGCTGCGGCGCCGAGAAGAAGCGGAGGCGCCGCAGCGGCGAAGGGCGGCAGACGCAAGCCGCTTATTCCGGTCATGCCGGAGTCGTCGGGCGGGGCGCAGCTCACGGCGGACGAGATGGAAGAGATCCGCCGGATGGCGCGGAAGCTGGACGGAAAATCGACGTAAGAACGAGGTGAAGCAACGATGGCGATGGAATCGCTGGGTGATCTGCTGAAGGCAATGCCGGGCGGCAGGGACATGAAGCAGCACGCCGATAAATTAATGGCCGAGCTGATGGAGGACCCGCTGGTCGGGATGCTTCGCTCGAAATATCCGGAGCTGGACGAGCGGACGATCCGTCTTAACCTGAACCGTATCTATCAATGCACCAAGGAATATCGGAATTGCTCGAATTGCCCGGGACTCGACCAGTGTCCCAATGACTTCGAGGGCCATTATACCGAATTAAGCTGCGAGACGACCGGCAGTCTCGTGCAGTTGAACGACCGCAAGGTCTCCTGCAAGAAGCTCATCGCGAGACAGAGCGAGGATCGGATCCGAACTCGGATTCGCAGCTTTTATATCGATGAGCGGGCACTGTCGAAAGGCTATTCCGCCGACGAAATCGTCTCCAAGGACCTGGAGCGGATGAAGGCGGTCGGCCAGGTCATCAGTTACATCAACCGGACCAAGGATGAAGGCCTTCAAGCCGAAGGCATGTATCTGACGGGCTCCTTCGGAACGGGCAAGACGTTCCTGATGTGCTATATGCTGCATGAACTGGCGAAGGCGGGCTTTACTGGCGCGATCGTCTACATGCCCGAATTCGTCGAGGACATGAAGTCGCTTATGCTGGAGCAGGGAAAAGTGAAAGAGACGGTCGAGATCATGAAGGAAACCGACCTGCTCATCTTCGACGACATCGGAGCGGAGAACCTGAACCCGTGGGTGCGGGATCATGTGCTTGGCGCGATCCTGAATTATCGGATGAACCGCAAGCCGACGTTCTACACGTCCAATTACGGCTTGGAGGATCTCGAGCAGCATCTCAGCTTCACGAACAAGGAAGGCGAAGACCTGCACAAGGGTCAGCGGTTGATGGACCGGATTCGCCCCTACGTGCAGCAGGTCCACGTGACGGGGCATAACAAGCGAGGCCGTTGATCGCGATGCTTGCGCGGTACGCTGCGACGACGCGGCGTTAATCATTGAATCGCTTTGCGCTTGAAAACGTAAATAGCCTGCCGCTGCACAATCGCAGCGGCAGGCTATTTGACGTTAACGCGAGCAAGGCGGAACTATTTTACGCCGAATAACAGGTTATACAGCACTTTGGCGGCCTCCGCGCGGATCGCGTTGTCCCGCGGCGCAAAGCGCCCGTCGCCGCTGCCGGACATCAGTCCGGCGTGGATGGCGTTCTGAACGTCTTCTTTCGCCCAGGCGCTGATTGATTTTGCGTCTTTAAAGGCAGCGAGATCCGAGGAGGAGCCGGCTGCCGAGCCGCCGCTTCGTTTCTCGTACAAGCGAACGATCATGATGGCCATTTGCTCGCGCGTTATGGCCTTGCCGGGCTCGAACTTGCCGTTCCCGGTGCCGGTGACGATTCCGTTCTCGGCTGCGGCGGCAACGTCTTCGGCATACCAGCTGCCCGCCTTGACGTCATTGAACGGCGCCGCTGAGGAAGCTTTCAGCTCCAGCGCCCGTGCCAGCATGGCGGCGAATTCGGCGCGCGTGACGTTCGCCTTCGGGCCGAACTTGTCGGCGGAGATGCCTTGCACGATATGCTTCGCCGTCAGCTCCCGGATGATTCCCGATGCCCAGTAGGATGCGGGAACATCGGAGAAAGCCTTCGTATAAGCGAATACGCCGTAGCTGCTGAAATGGCTGACATCGGCGCTGATCGTGCGGTCCTTCACCGTGCCGCCGATATAGTCGACCGCGCCGTTATCCGCGACGTAATAGATCCCGGCAAGGCGGAAGTCCGCGTCGGCAGGAAGCTGCAGCTGCAGCTGGATCGGCTTCGCGAACGTACTCAGCGTCTTCTCGGTGCCGTCCTTGAAGGCGATGCCGAGCGAGATCTGTACGACGGGGCCTTGCGGGGTCAATCCGGAAGCGGCCGTGCCGGCCTTGTTAAGAAGGGCGGCCGCCTCGCTGTCCGTCAGCGTCTTGACCTTTAACGTGATGCTTGCCTCGGCGTCGCTTCCGGCTAAGTCAGCCAAGGCGCTCAGCACGGCTTGCGGCAAGGTTACGGCGCCCTCGGGCAGAAGGATGCGCAGACTGCTGTCGCCGATCGTACGGCCGACTGCCGGCGGAAACCGAATATCCAGCTCGGCCGCTTTCGTCTTGGAGGCGTCCAGCGTCGCCGAACCGTTCACGGGCGCGGACACATCGGACAAGCCGAGCTTCACTTGAATGACGGACGGATTAGTCGGCGTCGTCGGTTGTCCGGGATCAACCGGCACGCTCGGACCCGTGCTGCCGGAAACCGCAGCGAACGTACGGGTGGAGACGTCGCTGCCCTTACCGGCGATAATACGGTACGTACCGCCTGCCGTCGTATCGCTCGGCATCGTGAACGTGACTTCGTACCGTCCGCCGCTTGCTGCTGCGATATCGAAGAACAGAACCGTGTCGTCCGGATTCAGCACCTTGACGATGACTTCCGAAGCATTCGTCGTGCCGCCGATCGTGACTTTGCCGCCGGCTGCCGCATCGGCGACGGGATCAATCAAGGTGCCCGCTGCGGCAGTCGCAGACGATTCCGCGGCGAAGGCCGCGGAAGGAACGGAGGCCGGAATCGCGAGCGCCAGGGTCAGCGCCGCGAGGAGGATTGCTTTTCTCTTCAACGATGATGCTCCTTTCATAGCGGCATTCAGAACCGGCCGAATCGGCCGAATTCGGAATGCCATCGGTATTTTGTCGAGCCGCGCTGTTCGTTAGCCCAGGTTCTGGTTCGTAATCCGGCCCTTCACGCTTGCCGTGATCGTACCGTGATTGAAGGTTTTCAGGACGTATTTATAAAATGCTTCGATATCCGTGCTGCCGGCCTCCTGATTCTTGCCTTGGGTGAGCACCGTGTAATTGTCCCCTCCGGCCGCCATGAAATTGTTCACCACAGCCGTGTATTCGGTCGTGTCCCCGATCGGCGTGCCGTCTTCTTTCGTCAAGGAAACGACGCGTTCCGTGATCGGTTTGCTGAAATCGGCCGTATACTTCAGACCCGAGATTTGCAGCGTCTTCGTGTCGGCAGCCGCAGCTCCCCATTGCTGCTGGAGCAGCGTCTTGATCTGCGCGCCGGTCAGCGTCATCTTGACGAGCTGGTTGCCGAACGGCTGGATGCGGAACAGATCGGAATAAACGATGCTGCCCTTCGGCAGGTCTGCGCGGATGCCGCCCGGATTCATGAACGCGAAGTCCGAGCTCATCGCGTCCTTCATCGCATCGGCGATCAAGCTGCCAAGCGCGTTTTCCTGCGTATAGGCGTTGGCCTTCGTAATCACGTCGGCGGTCATGCCGACCGGCTCCATCAGCTCGGGATGCTTGGTCAAGGAAGCCTGGACGATCGCCGATACGCCGGCATCCGGAGTTACACCGGCTTGTTTCACGTCGATAATGGCTGCCTGTTTCATCACGATGTCGTGCGTCTCCGGATCGATCTCGAGATCGACGTCCGCGAAGGCGGTGCCGTAAGAGTACGCTTGGAAGATAAGCTTGCCGTCGACCGTGCCGTTTACCTTGGCGTGGTTATCGCCGGCAAAAATGACGTCGACCTCGTCGTCGACCGCGTTGGCCAAATCGGCGGCTTCGCCGGTAATCGCGGTTCCGGATTGCGAAGCGGGATCATGCGCGAGGACGACGATCGCCTTGACCCCTTGCTCTTTCAGCTCCGCGACGGCTGCGTTCACGACCGGAGCCTGCTCCACGATATCGACCGGCGCGAGCGCCGAAGGGGACACCTTGGACGGCGTCAGCATCGTGACGACGCCGACGAAACCGATTTTCTCGCCGCCGATTTCTTCGACGGCGTAAGGCGCGATGATCGGTTTATGCGTCGTTTTGTCAATCACGTTGGCGTTGACGTAATCCATGGTCGTCGGATTGAACGTCACCTGAGAGTTGACCGGATCCTGGCCGCCGTTCAATTGGGCCATCAAGGCAGGGACGCCTTGATCGAACTCGTGATTGCCGAGCGTGGCGACGTCGAAACCGAGCATGTCCAGCATGTCGAGCGTCGGTTTGTCCCGATCCAGCGCCGAGACCGGAGAGCTGGCGCCGACGGCGTCGCCGTTATGGACGAGCAGCGTGTTCGGGTTCGTTTGTTCGAATTGTTTCAGGTATGTGGCCAGGTAGGCGGCTCCGCCGACGACGCTGCCGCCCACGGTCGTGGAATAGTCCAGCTGGCCGTGAAAATCGTTAATGCCGAGCAGCTGCACCTTGACGTTCCCGTTCGGTTGCGGCGCTTCGCCGGAGACGTCCAGCTTGTAGATGCCGAAGCCAGCGGCATTCTCCTTGTCCAGCGACGAGATGCGCGGATTGGCGCTCAAGTATTCCTTCGCTGCAGGAGCGGTCGTGAACGTCACGTTGACGTTGCCGGCGATCGGCGCGATGGACCAGTTATTGTCCGCGGCCGGGTTGATGGTCTTCTGCTCCGTAATATAGTCCATCAGTACCTGGCGATTCTCGTCCGCCGAGTCCACGACGAGCGGAGCCCCCTTCACGCCGGGAAAATTGCCGCCGCCGTTCACGCGGTAATTGTTGCTGACTATGATGAAGTCTTGATTCGGGTTAAGAGGCTCACCGTTATACTTCAGATCGATGATTCGGTTGGAAGCCACGTTGTTGAACGTACCGTCCGTGTTGTATCTGGCCGGCTTCGTGACGTCGACCCGGTACGTCACGCCGTCGATGACGTCGAAGTTGAAGACCGGGAAGGACGGATTCAGCAGCGTCTGCTCGTCGGTCTTGGCCGGGTCGATTTGATTGAACATGCCGGCCGACATTTCCAGCCATTCCTTGACGACCGAGCCTTTGACCTTGATCGCCTTCAGCGTATTGTCGTAGAGATACAGATCGCTGGCGCTCTTGATCGTCAATGCGCCTTGCTTGATGTCCGTATACTCGGTCGGACCGTTGCGGCCAGCTTTGAATGGCGCGCCGACGGAGAGAATAGGGAGATCCTTGTCCGGCGAGTTTTTGGATTGCAGCATCTTCTGCACGTACGACTTCTGCGCCTGCGTCACGATTTGGACGGAAGGATCGTCCTGCACGAGCGAGAAGTAGCTGTAGATCGGAGCCGTCGTTTCGCCGATGGCTGTGTTGACGTAGGTTTTCGTGGCCGCATGCTCGTCCTTGATGGCATCGACGATGGCGGGTACCGCATCGACAAGCGGTTTCTTGGCGGCGGTGTCGTAGATATATTTATTGGAGGATTGCGAATTCGTGACCTGCCACTTTCCGTTCGTTCTGCTCAGCGTCAGGTCGATCAGGCCGAGATTCGCGCCGCCGAAGCCGGCTTGAACGGCTGCGACGCCGTTGATCGTGCCCTTCGCGTTATCGACGCCCGGCAGCGGTTTGCCGCTCGAGTCCTTGAACAGCACGTCCAGCGCGCTCTCTGACGGAGCGGGGAAGACCTTATGCGTATGGGAGAACGTAATGGCGTCGATTCCGGGGACGAGGCTGAGCGGGTAGACCGCATCCTCTGCGCCGGTTCCGGCAGCCGCGGAGCCGTTGAAGCCCGAGTGCGTCAGCGCCACGATGACGTCCGCGCCCGCGGCGCGCATTTCGGGAACGAATTTCTCCGCCGTCGTCACGATATCCTTCGTAATGACCTTGCCGCTTAGGTTATCCTTGTCCCAGTCCATGATCTGCGGCGTCACGAGGCCCAGGAAGCCGACCTTCACCGTTTGACTTCTGCCGTTCTCGTCTATGAACGTTTTATCCAGGATCGTATAGGGCTTGAATTTGTTGACGTCGTTATCGGGATTCGAATCGTGGTCATCGACATAAACATTCGCGTTGACATAAGGGAAATCGGCGTCGTCGATCGCTTCGTTCAAATAATCGAGGCCGTAATTGAATTCATGATTGCCGAAGGTCGCGATGTCGTAGCCCATCAGGTTCATCGCTTTGTAGGCGGGGTGGACTTGTCCGTCTTGAAGAGGGTTTACTTTCGCCATATAAGTGCCGAGCGGCGTGCCCTGCAGCAGATCGCCGTTATCGACGAGCAGCGTGTTCTTCGCTTCGGCGCGCGCCTGATGGACCAGGGCTGCCGTCTTGACGAGCCCGACGGTGTCGGCCGGCGCGTCCTTGTAATAATCGTAATTCATGAAATTGGTGTGCACGTCCGTCGTTTCCATGATCCGCAGCTTCAGAACGGCAGCATCGATCGTAACGGGATCGGCGAGATTCGTGCCGACCTCGGTGAGCTTGCCGCTGTACGAGTCGACGACGAATACTTTGACCGATAATCCGCTGCCGCTTTTATTGAAATGCGCCGTGATTTTCTCACTTGTCGAAATGTCTTTCGTGACCGCGGCGATGCCGGCCGGCGTCGAGCCCTCGAACAGTTCGAACAAAACGGTCTCGTCGCCGGCATGCGGCGCGGAAGTCGGCGTTACGACAACGCTGGCGGCGATGCCGCCGCTCGTGTCCATGACGGGCTGGGAGATCGTGAATGCTCGATTTTCAGCGGGTGCATCCGTGGCGGCATGCGCGGGAACGGCGACATAACTCGAAGCCAGGAAGCCGGCAAGAAGCGAGGCGGCTAACGCGGTCCGCGACATTCTTTTCTGAAAATCTACCATTTTCTAGCTATTCCACCTTTCGATTGGTATACGGACATTATAGCAATCGAAATGTATGCGGAGGTTTAAAGTAATGTTAAAAGTTTGAAAAGTCTGCAAATTTGGAAATGTATTCATCCTGCAGACGAAAACAATGAAATGGCGGCATTCGGCAGACGAGCAAGATGAGCGGACATAAGAAAACAAGCTAACACGCGAATGACTACAGACGTATCGGCAAAGGAATGAAGGCCAAAAAACTCATCGAACAAAAGACTCTCTATGAACAAACAGCGCAACAAACAAACAATGCAACGAACTAAAAACTCAGGGAACAAAACATGCAAAAAACTAAAAACCGCACAATCTTGTGCGGTTTTTAGTATGTGCGGCGGGACATTTGCAAATTTACGGCGTATAGATTTTGTCGAACACGCCGCCATCATTGAAGAATTTCGCTTGCGCTTTGTTCCAGCCTCCGAAGTCTTTGATATTCGCCAATTCGACGCCCTTGAACTTCTTCGTGAATTCGGCGGCGATGGACGGATTGGTCGGACGATAGTAGTTTTGCGCGACGATCCGCTGGCCGGCATTGGTATAGAGGTAATCGAGATAAGCTTTCGCGACGGTACGCGTGCCGTGTTTATCGACGTTCTTGTTGACGACGGCTACCGGCGGTTCCGCCAGGATGCTGAAGGAAGGCGTGACGATTTCGAAATCTTTCGGATGTTCTTTCAAAGCCAGGTACGCTTCGTTCTCCCAGGCAAGCAGCACGTCGCCGATGCCGCGTTCCACGAACGTCGTCGTCGAGCCACGCGCGCCGGAATCCAGTACCGGCACGTTTTTGTACAGGCTGGTCACGAATTCGGTCGCCTTGGCTTCGCTGTTGTTGTTGTGCTTCAGCGCATAAGCCCATGCCGCCAGGAAGTTCCAGCGCGCGCCGCCGCTCGTCTTCGGATTCGGCGTGATGACGGACACGTTCTTCTTGAGCAGGTCGCTCCAGTCTTTGATTTTCTTCGGATTGCCTTTGCGGACGAGGAACACGATCGTCGACGTGTAAGGCGAGCTGTTGCGGCCGAAACGGCTTTCCCAGCCGTCATTGATGAGGCCGGCTTTCTGAATCGCATCGATATCGTACGCGAGCGCCAGCGTGACGACGTCGGCTTCCAATCCGTCGATGACCGAACGAGCCTGCGCGCCGGAACCGCCATGCGACTGTTTGATCGTCACCTTCTGGCCGGTTTTCGCTTTCCAATAGGAAGCGAAGGCTTTGTTGTACTGTTCGTAAAGCTCGCGGGTCGGATCATACGAGACGTTCAGCAGCTCGATGTCGGGCTTCGCGGGCTTCGGCGTGACGGCGAAGCTCGTGGAGGATAAAGACAGGACTAGCGTTAAGACGGTCAGGACGATAAACAGCTTTCTCTTCATAAGACAACTCTCCCCGGAATCGATATGTATCCGCCGTCTGCCGGTCTGGATATAAAAAGGAGGCCCCGATGGATCCGGCTGCAGGAGCAGCGCATAAGCGGATCGTTCGGGGCCTCCGGTGTACCGGTCGGCTTGATGAAATCATCATAATGCTAATAATTCCCACCTGTCAACTGTGAATTAAAAATCATTTAAGCGGGCTTCACACGGCATGCCTCCTGGCCCAATGTCCAGTGCTTCTCCCTTATATAAGAAGAACTGATAGCTATCATAACGAATTCGAAAAAAAGTCGTTGACAAGAAAGCTTTTCCATTGCTATTATTCTTTCATAACCAACTAAACAGGTAGGATTAATTTTGTTTTTACTACCGGTCCACACGGCGTAGGAACACATTAGTTATCTGTAAAACGAAGATAAGGGGTGCTTTTACATGTCCAACATGAAAAAGAGAAACGTTTTACCGTTGAAATCACTAATGATCATTATCGCTTTCGCGATCGCCTTGACCGGCTGCGGCTGGAACTCGAACAACGATTCCGGCAACGCGGGCACATCGAACCAAGCAGGCAACGACGGCAAGACGGATGCGAACGCCTCGAACGGCAACGCAGCCGAACCGGCGGCTTCCAATAACGGCGGCTCGAAGAAACCCGTTGAACTGCTCAACGTTTCCTACGATCCGACGCGTGAATTATACGCGGCTTACAATAAGCTCTTCGCCGAATACTGGAAATCCGAGAAAGGCCAGGACGTTACGATTAAACAATCCCATGCCGGTTCCGGCGCGCAAGCCCGGGCGGTTATCGACGGGCTGAAAGCGGACGTCGTCACGCTGGCTCTCGGCTACGACATCGATTCCATCGCGCAGAAGGAACTCATCAGCTCCGACTGGCAGCAGCAGTTCGACAACAACAGCTCGCCTTACACGTCGACGATCGTGTTCCTTGTCCGCAAAGGCAATCCGAAAGGCATTAAGGACTGGAACGATCTCGTGAAGCCTGGCGTGCAGGTCATCACGCCGAATCCGAAGACGAGCGGCGGCGCGCGCTGGAACTACCTGGCGGCATGGGGCTATGCGCTCAAGCAAAATAACGGCGACGAAGCCAAAGCGCAGGAATTCGTGAAGGCGCTGTTCAAGAACGTACCGGTGCTGGATACCGGCGCCCGAGGATCGACGACGACGTTCGTCGAGAAGGGAATCGGCGATGTGCTGCTTGCCTGGGAGAACGAAGCGCTTCTGTCCGTGAAGGAATTGGGCAAGGACAAATTCGAAATCGTTTATCCTTCCTTGAGCATTCTGGCGGAACCTCCGGTAGCCGTCGTCGACAAGAACGTCGACAAAAGCGGCACGCGGGAAGTAGCCGAAGCGTATCTCGACTACCTCTATACGGAACCGGCTCAGCAGGTCATCGCGCAAAATTTCTATCGTCCGACGCTGGCTTCCGTGGGGGAGCAGTATAAAGATCAATTTCCGGATATCCCCATGCTGACGATCGACGACGATTTCGGCGGCTGGGCTGCGGCGCAAGCCAAACATTTTGCGGATGGCGGCGTGTTCGACAAAATTTACGTGCCGGGTTCATAAGCCAACGAGGAGCTGACTCTACAAATGACGAGTTCCCCCAAGAAGAAGGCGAAGCCGCGCAGCGTGCTTCCGGGCTTCGGCCTTTCGCTCGGATTTACCGTTTTTTACTTAAGCATTATCGTCATCATTCCGCTGATCGGCATATTCGTCAAAACCTCCGGATTGACGCCGGGACAGTTCTGGGACACCGTCTCGAACGCGCGGGTAGTGGCTTCTTACAAAATCAGCTTTCTAACCTCGTTCTACGCGGCACTCATTAACCTTGTATTCGGCCTCCTCATTGCCTGGGTACTCGTTCGTTATCAATTTCCGGGCAAGAAGATTATCGACAGTCTGATCGACATGCCGTTCGCGCTGCCGACCGCCGTAGCGGGTATCTCCTTGACGGCCATTTATGCACCGAACGGCTGGGTCGGCCAGCTGCTTGAGCCGCTCGGCATCAAAGTGGCGTTCACGCCGCTCGGCATTACGCTCGCGCTCATATTCATCGGACTCCCCTTCGTGGTACGGACGGTCCAGCCCGTGCTGCAGGACCTCGACAACGAAGTGGAAGAGGCCGCGGTCATGCTCGGCGCCTTCCGGTGGAGCACGTTCCGCAGAGTCGTCCTTCCGGAATTGATTCCGCCGCTCTTGACCGGCTTCGCGCTTGCTTTCGCCAGAGGAATCGGCGAATACGGATCCGTCGTCTTCATCTCCGGCAACATGCCGATGAAGACTGAGATCGCGCCCTTGCTCATCATGACCAAGCTGGAGCAGTTCGATTACCGCGGCGCCACGGCCATCGCGCTCGTGATGCTCGTCGCATCGTTCCTGCTGCTGCTGCTCATCAACTACCTGCAATGGCGGAGCAATCGCCGCGTTGTGTCGGCATAGGAGGGGAATCACATGGCTGGAGCCGTTACGGTTCATTTGGCTGAGAAATCAGCGCGTCCGAAGCATATTAACGAATCGATCGTCGTACGAATCGTGCTAATCTCCATAGCACTGCTATTCCTTGGATTGGTCGTCCTGCTGCCGCTGCTGTCGATCTTCATCGAAGCGTTCAAGAAGGGCACGGACGTTTACTTCGCCGCCCTGAGAGATCCCGACGCCTTGTCGGCGCTCAAGCTGACGCTGCTGACGGCGGTCATCGCCGTTCCGCTGAACACGGTGTTCGGCGTCGCCGCGGCATGGGCGATCAGCAAGTTTCGTTTCCGGGGCAAAAACATTCTGATCACGCTGATCGATCTGCCCTTCGCGGTATCGCCGGTTATCGCAGGTCTCGTGTTCATTCTATTGTTCGGCGCTCAAGGCTTCCTGGGTCCTTGGCTGAGCGACCACAATATCCAAATCATGTTCGCGCTGCCCGGCATCGTGCTGGCGACGACGTTCGTCACGTTCCCGTTCGTAGCCCGGGAGTTAATCCCGCTGATGCAGGCGCAAGGCGTGCAGGAAGAAGAGGCAGCCGCAAGCCTTGGCGCGAAGGGATGGCAAATCTTCTGGCGGGTGACGCTGCCCAACATCAAGTGGGGCCTCCTCTACGGCGTTATCCTTTGTAACGCAAGGGCCATGGGCGAGTTCGGCGCGGTATCCGTCGTATCCGGCCACATTCGCGGAGAGACGAACACGCTTCCGCTGCATATCGAGATTTTGTATAACGAATATCAGTTCTCCGCTTCCTTCGCCGTGGCCTCTCTTCTCGTGATGCTGGCCGTCGTGACCTTGATCGTGAAGAGCTTTATCGAGTGGAAAACTGCCAAGCAACTTCCGAAGGAGAGCTGAGCATGCACATCGAAGTCAGGAACCTTAACAAGTCGTTCGGAAACCATCAAGCCGTCAATGACGTAAGCTTCACGATCGAGCGCGGCAAGCTGATCGGCCTGCTGGGACCGAGCGGCGGCGGCAAATCAACGCTGCTTCGCATCCTCGCGGGCCTGGAAACGCCGGATTCCGGCGACATCTTCATCGACGGCAAACGCGTCAACGACGTGCAGCCGCAGCTGCGCGGCATCGGCTTCGTCTTCCAAAACTATGCGCTGTTCAAGCATATGAACGTGTTCGATAATATCGCCTTCGGTCTTACGATTCGCAAGATGGGCAAGGCCGAGATCAAGGACCGCGTCCATGAACTGCTGGATCTGACGGGATTGCGGGGGTTCGAGCACCGCTATCCGAATCAGCTCTCCGGCGGCCAGCGGCAGCGGGTCGCATTCGCCAGGGCGCTTGCGCCGCGTCCGAACCTGCTGCTGCTGGATGAGCCGTTCGCGGCGATCGACGCCAAGGTGCGCAAGGAGCTGCGCACTTGGCTGAAGAGCCTGATCGCGGAGATCGGAATCACGTCGATCTTCGTTACGCACGACCAGGACGAAGCGGTCGAGGTGGCCGACGAAATGCTGATCGTGCAGCAAGGAAAGCTGGAGCAGCAGGGCTCGCCGATTCATATTTACACGGATCCGCGGACGGCTTTCGTTGCCGGCTTCATCGGCAACTCCAGCGTCGTGGAGCAGCCCGGCAGCCTGCGGGGCTTCGAGAACACCGCATACGGAGCCGGCGCGCGGGCGATCATCCGCCCCGAGTTCGTCGAGGTGGGGCGCAAGAACGAAATTCCGTTTCCGTCCGCGGCGGAGAAAGGCAAGGTCCGGCACGTCTTCTTCCGCGGCGCGCATCTCGAGCTGGACGTGGAGATCGGCGACAACCGGCTGTCCGCGCACCGCTCCTTGGACCAAGAGCCGCTGCAGCCAGGGGAAGAGGTAGTCGTTCTCATTCATCGGTTATATGTCATTTCGGAAGAATCAGCGACGATGGTCGAGAATCCGCTGAAGGTCGATCCGCTGCCGGTCCATATCTGATTCATCGGATCCGTTGTCGGTCGGGCGTTCAGGCGCTGAAGCCGGAAGGTTGATTACACTTAGGAGGGGTTTATGATGGCGAAGCCAATCGTATTGGATCAAGAATGGATAGAGCGCATTTCATCGCAGGTAAATGGGCTTGAGTACGGTTCGGTTCTCATTACCGTCCACGACGGCCGCGTTGTCCAGATCGACAGAACCGAGCGCAAGCGCTTCGAGGCGAACAATGCCAAGCAAGCGAACTCGAATGCTTCAGGGTCAAACCCCTCGGAAAAATTGAAGGCTGTTAACGGCTAGATCGCAGCCATGCCAATAACAAATCGCCCCATACGCCAGCTGAAGAAGCTGACGTTGGGGCGATTTTTCGTGAGAAGGGCAGCATTCTCAATGCCGGGTGCCTGCCTGCTCGGTCACCGCTTGCGGCTTTGTCTCGACCTGCGGGGCGGATGGCCAGAACGAATATCGTCCGCATAAGACGGTGAGAGCGGGAACGAGGAACGGACGGACGACGAACGTATCCAGGAGAACGCCGATTGCCGTCACGGTGCCGAATTGGACGAGCACCTGGATCGGCAGCGTGGCGAGCACGGCGAAGGTGCCTGCCAGAATCAAGCCGGCCGACGTAATGACGGAGCCGGTTTGGGACACGCCTTCCTTGACCGCCTGCCGAAGCGGCATGCTGCGGGCTTTGCGCCAAATGCCCGATATCATGAAGATGTTGTAGTCCTCGCCAAGCGCGACGATGAAGACGAAGGCATAGAGCGGAATAAGGCCTTGAATGGCATCGGCTCCGAAGACGTAATGCAGCACGATCCAGCCTAGGCCGAGCGCGCTGTAATAAGAGAGCAGCACGGTCGCGACGAGATAGAGCATCGCGACGATGGAGCGAAGGTAGAGCAGCAGCAGCAGCGCGATCAGGACGATAATGGCCGGAATGACGAGCCGGGCGTCCCTGGCGGTCGTATGCCGCGTGTCGTACTGTTCGGCGGTTTGTCCGGCGATCCATACCTTATCCGGTGCATGGTCGATGCCTGCGGCTGTCAATGCTTCCTCGGCGGTATGCCGGATATCGGGGAGATGATCGACGGCTTCGTTCGCGTACGGATTGTCCGCGAGCTCGACTTCATAGCTATGGAAGCCGGGATCCTTGGTGCCTTCTCTTGCAACCGACACGGATTGAACGAAAGGCAGGCCGGCTAGCGCCGATTGCACGTCGTCTTGATGTCCATCGGTTTGCACGACGACCTGCACGGGCGCGAGCTCGCCCGGGTTGAAATGATCGCCGATCAAGGCGAAGCCTTCTCGCGAACCCATATCCTCGGGAAAAGAAGAGAGGGTATCGAACGTATATTTGATTTGCGTTGCAAACAGAACGCAGACGATCAATACGGCCGAAGTCAGCACTGCGATCGACTTCGGCCGGCGCACGACGAGTCCGCCGATACGATCGCCCCAAGTTTCGCGCGTTGCGGCATTGTTCTTGGATGAAGGAACCGGCTTTCCTTTCCTGCGGGCACGCTCCGCTTCCATCTCCCGCGTACGCGGAATGAAGGGGAAGAAGGAAGCGCGTCCGAAGAGGCCGAGAAAGGCCGGAACGAGCGTCAGGCTCGCGATCATCATGATCAGGATGGCCAAGCTGAACGGGACCGCGAATCGGCGGAAGCTGCCGAATTCCGCGAGCAGCAGCACGAGCAGGGAGAAGACGACGGTGAGACCGCTCATGGCAATCGCGCCTGCCGAGCCGCCGAACGCCCGCTTGAG
Source organism: Paenibacillus sacheonensis (assembly GCF_009909195.1). Classification (GTDB taxonomy): domain Bacteria; phylum Bacillota; class Bacilli; order Paenibacillales; family Paenibacillaceae; genus Paenibacillus_Z; species Paenibacillus_Z sacheonensis. The sequence goes on along the minus strand of NZ_JAAAMU010000005.1, from coordinate 357,108 downwards.
CGCGGCCAGCGGATGGCGTTCTTCCTGCAGCTCGCTGCGGAAGCGGGAGATGAGGAACAAGCAGTAGTCCGTACCGGCGCCGAACAGCAGCACCGTCATGATGGATAAAGCCTGCGAATCGAAGGCGATCCAGCCATGGTCCGCCATCCAGCCGAGCAGCGGCGTGACGGCGCCATAGGCGAAGCCGACGGCAAGCAGCGGAATGAGCGCAAGTACCGGCGAGCGGTAAATGAGCAGGAGGAAAAGAAGTACGAGCGATACCGTGGCTATAAGCAAGGAGACGTCGGCATCTTTGAACAAGCCTGTCGCGTCCACGGAGATTCCGACGGGACCCGTGGCGCGAACGGCGAGCTCGCTGCTGCCGGACAGCTTCGCCTGGAAGGGATGTCTGCCAGCGAAGACGGTATCCGTCTGCTTTTGCAGCTCGTCGAGCCCTTCCTTCAATTGATCGCTGCCTGCGCTTTTATCGAAGAGGATCGGCTGCACGAAGGTCGTTCCGTCCTTGGACAGCTGCTGTTTCAACACGGGCAGGGGCATCTTATGCAGCGGAACGGCACTCAGCTGATAAGGGAGCGGGTCATCCGTGATCTGCTTGGCAAGCTGCTGAATACCTTGCAAGTCGGTATCGCTCAAGCCGGAAGCGCGGTACCAGGTAAGCAGGGCGGGGACGCCGTCGTCCGCGGGAAACTGCTCCTTGATCAGCTGCTCGGCCTGCACGGAAGGTTTGTCGTTGCCGAAGTTGCCGAGCGTATCGTTCTTCTGGTCGCCGGAACTCGGGAGCAGCATGTTCAACGCGGCAACCGCGACGATCCAGAGAACGAGCGTCAGCCAGCGTCCTTTCGGTCCGCCTATGGCTAATGTAATTCGATCCAGCCATTTCATGTGCGATTCATCTCCTTGGGTGGGGTTTGTTTCGAGACTCACTTATACTTATCAACCGATAAGCGAAGTTTTGAAAAAAAGGGCTGTCGGACAGCTAAACCCGGGGAGGTTCGGCTGCCGACAATCCATACAGCAATACATGGACGAGCATGCGGGCTTGCTGGTCCCCTTCCTTCTGGCTGCTGAGCGGGACGCTCGCGGCGGCGCTTCTTCCGGCTTGATTCTCATAGCCGCCGCCGGAGGGCGAAGATCGCGATTGGCTGATCAATCCCATGAGCAGCCGCGCGGACATATCCGGGGTGATCCCGAATTGCGCGGAGCCGCGCAATCGCCCGTCCCGCTGCCCGTCCTCGAATATCGATACAAGAGGATCGAGGTAGGCATTCTTCCACAGCGAGTAGATGGCGATTTGCGATTCCAGCGAGAGCTCATGCCGGATATCGTGGAACATCTGGCTTAAATCTTCAGGATGGTTCGCGATCATATAATGGGTCACATGAACCAAACATTCCCCGATGCCGCTTTCCCGGCGGATGATCCGGTCGAGCGCGGCTCGCGTTCCTTCGCAGACGTAGCGCATGACTTCGACGTAGAGAGACTGCTTATCCGAGAAGTGGTGATACAGCGCGGGCTGGGTAAGCCCGCACGCATCGGCGATCTGCCGCGTTGATACGGCCCGGTAACCGAGCGACATGAACAGCTCTTTCGCCGTTCGGATAATCATGGCACGGGTTTCCAGCGCTTGACTCGATGATTGTCTTGCCATTCGATGTTACAGATCCTTTCTGGACAATCCGATTGCTTATCGTTTGATAAGATCATAGTAGAAAGTCCGCCGGGAGTCAACTTTGTTTCCGGTCATTCGAAATCCTTCGTCAGGCTGACGTTATTCGCGCGAGCAACTTGGCGTTTGTCGGCGTTTTTCTTGGCGCGATTCGTGACGGAACGCTCCTTGCGAGCTTGATGCGCCAGCTCTCGTCCTGTTTTCTTGTAGCTGGCGTAACGATGCTCGTCGAGCGAGCCGTCCTGCAGCGCTTCTCTAACGGCGCAGCCTTTCTCCGCCAGATGTTTGCAGTCGCGGAAGCGGCAGTTTGCGGAGAGCGCTTCGATGTCGGCGAAAGCCTCCTGCCGGCCCGATTCGGAATCCCACAGCTGAAGCTCCCGCATGCCGGGCGTATCCATCATGACGAAGCCGCCCGGGAGCGGAAACAGCTCGCGGTGCGTCGTCGTATGGCGGCCCCGCGCATCGTCTTCGCGGACGCCTTGGACGATTTGGCGTTCTTCGCCGGCCAGCCAGTTGAGCAGGGTGGATTTGCCCGCACCGGAGGAGCCGGTAACGGCGATGGTACGACCCTGCCGGAGATAGGGAAGGAGTTCGGACCTGCCCTCGTCCTGCAGGGCGCTTACCGCGTGGACCGGCACGCCCGGCGTGGCAGCCTCGACTTCCGCGATGCGCTGGAGGGCATCCTCGCATAGATCCGCCTTCGTCAGCAGAACGACGGGAGCGGCGCCGCTCTCCCAAGCGACTATGAGGTAACGCTCGATCTTGCGAACATTGTAGTCCCCGTTGAGCGCGTTCACGATGAACAAGGTGTCGATATTGGTGCCGATGACCTGTTCCTCCGGCACGCTTCCGGCAGCTCTGCGGATCATCGCGGTGCGCCGCGGCAGAACGCCGTGAATAACGGCACGCTGCTCGCCTGGAAGCGGCTGGATAAGCACCCAGTCGCCGACGGCGGGATAGTCGCTGCGGGAAGCGGCTTGGAATTGAAACTTACCGCTCACTTCCGCGGATAGCTCGCCTGCTTCCGCACCGATCCGGTATTGATTCGTGAATTGCGCCGTGACGCGGGCCGGTACGAGACCGTCGATCGTCTTCGCCGCCGCTTCGAAAGCCGACTGCCAGTGGACGTTCCAGCCAAGCGCTTGCAGCGGTTCGGCTTTATTCGCATCGGTGCGGACTTGCGGAACATCCGTGTTTGGAAGCGCGCCTGAATCTTGAGTCGGTATTTCAGATTGTTGCTGCTTTTGTTGCGAACTCTGTTGTGAAATCTGATGCGATGACTGTTGCGAAGATGGAGCTGCGTTAGATCGGATTGTCAAATCGGATAACCCCTTTGAATGTGAATTTTGGTTGTTGGCATGCACGGCAGCTAAGCTTACTGGCGTGTGGGCATTAGAACTACTTGATCTAGGACTCGGGACGGAACGACAAAAAGACCGCAGGAAAGAAAGCTCCTGCGGTCTGGCCATGCTGGGTGAGGCGTACGATCCTAATCTTGGATCATAACGGCCGCCATACCCGCTCGGACAGAAAAAAACCGCAGGAAACCGTAAGCATACGGTTTCCTGCGGTAATGAAACGTCGGCAATCGAGATGCCGGTTTCTATAATCCGTCCGAGACCGATGCGTATGCGATTCCCTTCACAGAAACGATCGTGTTAGTGGTCACCATTTGACATCAGCCTCCTCATTTGTTTGATGTTGCCATTCTATGCGGAATGCAGCGGTTTGTCAACACCTGGCTGCTCCACGAAAATGGCCTCGTTCCGGCAGTCCGCCGAAAACAAGGCCAATGAGTTACGAAATCGCGTATTTGATAATCACCGCAACGGCGAAAATAACGAACAGAAGACCAAAGAATCCCCCAAAGCCGATTGCGACGTCGAAAAAATCATCGCGCGGTTCCTCGTTCAGATGCTCGCGTGGATCTCTTACATTTTCCATGTTTCATTTCCTCCTCTAAGGCGACGATTGCTCCCCATAGTATAACCAACTTTCAGAATAATTGTAAAGGCGCGAACGTGACAAAATTGAGGACATTTTCCGCGGCCGGATCTTCCTTCCATTGCCTTCTTCCGCCGCAATTCCCCGTGCCGTGTGGTACAATAAAAGACAGCGTAAGACCGGGAGGGAGACGACAATGGGGGAAAACCAAGCAGGCGAGACGGCCGTCGACAGGCTTCTTGCTGAAGAGCGAATTCGCAGCAAGCTGGCGCTGCTGCCGGATCAGCCGGGTTGTTATTTAATGAAGGATGCCGGCGGAACCATTATTTATGTCGGCAAAGCGAAGGTGCTCAAAAATCGCGTGCGGTCGTATTTTAACGGCAGCCACAACGGCAAGACGCTGCGGCTGGTCTCGTTGATCCGCGATTTCGAATATATCGTCACGTCCAGCAACATGGAAGCGCTCATTCTGGAGTGCAACTTGATCAAGCAGTATCATCCGAGATATAACGTGCTGCTAAAGGACGACAAGACGTTCCCGTATATCAAGATCACGGGCGAGGCACATCCGAAGCTCGAGGTAACCAGGCGGATCGTGAAGGACAAGGGCAAATATTTCGGTCCCTATCCCAATGCGTACGCCGCGGCGCAGACGAAGAAGCTGCTCGATCGGCTGTATCCGCTTCGCAAATGCGGGACGCTGCCGGACAAAGTCTGCCTGTATTATCATCTCGGCCAATGCGTGGCGCCATGCGAGTTCGATATCGCTCCGGGCACGTACGAGACGATGGTGCAGGAAATCACCCGATTCCTGGGCGGCGGACATGCCGAGGTAAGGAAGGCGCTGCAGGCCAAGATGGAAGCGGCCGCTGAGGAGATGGAATTCGAGCGTGCGAAAGAATTCCGAGATCAGATTATCGCCATCGATGCCGTTATGGAGAAACAGAAGATCACGCTCAACGACGCGATGGACCGCGACGTCTTCGGCTTCGCCGTGGATAAAGGCTGGATGTGCGTGCAAATCATGTACATGCGGCAGGGCAAGCTGATCGAACGCCGCGCGACGATGTTTCCGTACTATGGCAGCGCCTATGACGATTTCATGACGTTCGTGACGCAGTATTACTCGGAGAATCCGGCGCTTCCGAAGGAAATCTTCCTGCCGGCTCCGCCGCTGGCAGAGGAAGCTGACCAGGCGGCGGAAAGCGAAGCAGCCGGAGCGGAGGCCGTTGATGGGGCAGGACTGGCCGCGGAATCGCAGGAGCCTTATTTGCTCGGCGGCGCCGACGGTTCAGAGCCCGAGCCGAGAGACGAGCAGGACTCTGAGCCGGAAACCGAGCTGGAAGAAGCCGGCGAAGCGGATATGCCGGCTGCCGGTTCAGCGGAAGAGGAGCTTCGCCAATCGCTGCAGAAATGGCTGAAGGTGAAAGTATTCATCCCGCAGCGGGGCAAGAAGAAGGATGTCGTGGCGATGGCCGTCCATAACGCCAAGATGACGCTCGAAGAGAAATTCAAGCTGATCGAGCGCGACGAGGACCGGACGTTCAAGGCTGCCGAAGGATTGGCCGAAGCGATCGGCCTCCCGCAGGTCGGTCGCATCGAGGCGTTCGACAACTCCAATATTCAAGGTACGAATCCCGTATCCGCGATGGTCGTCTTCACCGACGGCAAGCCCGATAAGCAGGAGTACCGCAAATATAAGGTCAAAACGGTCGTGGGTCCCGACGATTACGAAACGATGCGCGAAGTCATCCGCCGCCGCTACGAACGCGTGCTGAAGGAAGGCTTGCCGCTGCCGGACCTGATCATCGTCGACGGCGGGCGCGGACAGATATCCGCCGCACTGGACATCCTGGAGAACGAGCTCGGGTTGGCCGTGCCGGTATGCGGTCTCGTCAAGGATGCCAAGCATAAGACGGCGCAGCTCATGACGGGCGATCCGCCGCAGGTGGTGCCTCTGCCGCGCGACAGTCAGGCGTTCTACCTGCTGCAGCGCATTCAAGACGAGGTGCATCGCTTCGCGATTACGTTCCACCGCGAGCAGCGGGGCAAGTCGATGATCGCGTCCCGGCTGGATGCCATTCCGGGCATCGGCGAGAAACGACGGAAGCTGCTGCTGAAGCATTTCGGCTCCATCAAAAAAATAAAAGAAGCCGGAATCGAAGATTTCCGGCCTCTGTCCATCGGCGAGAAGCTCGCCGCGCAAATTATCGAAGCACTGAGGGAGGAGCCGTCCTAGACGGTCTCGGCCCTCTTTTTCTATCCCACATTCGGAAGAGCCACGCAATCGGAATCGGCAGCACGATGTAGAAGATGCCAAGCAGGATGTCGCTTGTGCCGCCCATGAACATGAGGGAGATGGCCATCATGGTGCTGTCGAACACCGCGTGCGCGAACAGGACGGTAATGAAGCCGAAGCGCAGAAACATAAAGCTGAAGACAAGACCGATAACGGTCAGTTCCAGCAATCTTGTGGTCGACGGGAAGATCGGGTACGTGACATGGCCAAGCGCCCAAATGATCGTCGGGATCAAGGAGGCCACGAACGGATTCTTGAACCAGCGCTTCATCAGTCCGATGCCGAACAAGCGGAATACCGCTTCTTCCGAGATGGCGGCGCACCAGGCCAGGAGCGGGAATGCCCATGGAAACGCAAGGTTGTACGTCGATTGCGTCACGTCCGTCGTGGCCCAGGATCCGTAGACGCGCATGAGGATAATGAAGATGACGGTCTGCAGGCCCAGCAGCGCGAAGGCGGTTAAATAGCCGAGCCACATGCTGCGCCATACATGATCGCCGTAGCCGCTTTGGCCGAACCGCGGCCACGGATTGCGGCCCATGGCCCGCCACAAGCCGTCCCCGGCGACGAGCGAGAAATAAACGGCGAGTCCCATGATCGCCGTGACGATGCAGGTGACGATGACCGCCGCCGATGCGAGCATGCTGCCGTCGACCGATTCGCCGTAGCCGGCCAGCAGGCCGTCTTTCATACTGATGTCATTGACGATGTACATCACCAGGAATAGCAAGGAGATTACGATGCCGCGTACGAACGAGCTGTGCTTGCGATATAGCGATGCATAAATGATGGCTAGGATAAAGAGCACGAAGGAGAGAAACAGGCTGCCGATCGTCGACAAGTAATTGGCCAGCTTCTTCTGTTTCGCTACATAGTCGGAATAACGATCCGGTACGACGAAGCGCGGCTTGAACGCTACGATGCGGTAACCTCCGTTGTCCGCCTTCTCGCTGCGGATGCCGAGGATCAGCTTCGCCTCGCCGATGCCGGCATTGGTTTGCTCCAGCCATATCTGCCCGGTTTCGGATTGCGTGCGGTAGACCTTCAGGTCGGCTTTCTTATAGCCTTTGGAGACGGCGAATGCCATCGCGGAGTCGGTGAGCCCGGAACCCGTGGCAGGCGAGACTTCCTTGCCGCCTAACTGATTCCATCCGACGACCGTCCCCTTCTCCATATGTACGTATACGAAGACGACGCTGTTGTCCGGCATGTCCGCGGTCACCTGAAACGTGTCCGTCGGGAGCGTCCGATCGTACTTGTTCTCGTAATTCTTGGTCAGCTTGTTCTTCTCCAGATAACCGTAAAGCATGCTGTCCGATTGATGCACGGCATGTACGCGGACAGGCTGGCTGGCGAATTGCCGCTGTACGAAGTCCGCTGCGGCCTGCTCCGCCTTGCTTTTGGCGATGATCGGTTCGCTGTTGCTGGAGAAGAAGGACTCCGCCGTCGACGGGATGATTTGAATGAGCAGGTAAATGAAGATGCCGATTCCGGCTAACCACCCGAACCGCTTCCAATTTGGATTTAACTGCATTTCGTCCATGCGGCACCCCGTTTGCTCGAAATAGTGGATACGAAACGATACTTGCTTACCTTAACATAATCGCCGCGCTTTTATCCATGCTCCCGGTAACGTGTTCCCGGTAGGGGAAAGCCCAGCCCGATCCGGAGGCACATGTCCTATTCATATTCGCCCGAAGCGGTTATAAAACGTCGAATGGAGCGAATCGGACGAAAAAGTTTCGGCTGCTGTTCATGCGGCGGAATCGCTACGGGAGTGAGCACTGGGAATCGGTACGGAGGGCGGTATGGGGATCGGCAGGAACATGCACAATCGTCGGCCCTGCCATGGTATTGGATACGAAAATTGGCAAACAATAAGAACAGGGCCCCTCTGAGCACCAAGGGGTTCCGCACACAGGCTATTCAGGTCTATACAGGCTTGTAATGGGAAGATATTTCATTGATCCATTCTCTGACGGCGGGGCTAAAACTCTCCAAATGATCGTAAATGAGCGACGTCGTCCGTTTCGACTGCTGCAGCTCGCGAATCGGCACCACCTGCAGGTCGTTGTCGGCCAGCATCTGCTGACGCAAGTATGACTTGGGCAGCAGCGTTGCCGCCCGGCAAGTGTGAAGCAGGCGAAGGATCGCCTCGAACGAGTCGATCTCCATGCGGACGTCGGGCAGCAGACGATGCCGTTCGAACAGCTCGTCCGTCATCACGCGGTACCAGGTGCCTTTGGAAAATAGAATCATCGGCATGCCGTTCAAGTCGCTGATGACCGGCGCGCTTTTCTCCATTATAAAGTGATTCACGGGCAGCACGAGCACGAGATGATCGTCGAACAGGGGAACGCAGTTCAGCTGCGAATCTTCAATTCGGGAAGCCACGATGCCAAGATCGGCCTTGCGGTCGCGGACGAGCGTGACGATTTCATGCGTTTTGCCGGTGATGGCTTTGATGTCGAGCTCCGGACTGTGCGCCGTCAGCCCCTGGATGAGATCCGGCAGCGACGTTTGCAATGTCGTCAGGCTGGCGCCGATCGTGAACGTGGAGCGTCCGGTATGCTTGTATTCCGCGAGCAGCTTCAAGAAGCGCAGATGCTGCTGTCTCGCTTCCACCGCGTAGTCGTACGTAAGCTGGCCGATGCGCGTCAGCTCCAGCCGCTTGCCGATCCGGCGGAACAGCAGCGTGCCGAGATCCTGCTCCAGCTTGGCGATTTTGCGGGATAGGGCAGGCTGAGACAGATTGAGCGCCGCCGATGCTTTGTTCATGCTGGATTGTTCGACGACGACGGTGAACATGTTTAATTCCTCTAGCATGGGACTAACCTCCTTGTTTAGGCGGGCATGGAATGCTGCATATGCAAATTCGTTATAAGTTTTAATGAATAATACGCAATTCCATTATAAGCGTAAAAGGAGTATCATGTGAAATGTGACCATTATGTGTAAAGCTTTTCGGATATCGGATCGATTGTACGGTTCGATGTCAGACGCGCATGACTTTGTATCCAGTCAAAGGGGAGAAACCGTGTTGACGCCTATATGGGCGAGGGTTACAATGGAGAATGGTTTTGGCGAATAATGGCGAATGCAACCCCACAGTTTGGAAAGGAGAACGTTTACGTTATGAAAGGAAATTCGTATTTATCGCGCAAGATTCACTCCTTGCTTGGAGTCATCCCGCTCGGATTGTTCATTATCGAACACATGATAACGAACTATTCGGCCTATGAAGAGGGCGCGCAGGGATTCAAGGACAGCGTCAAGTTTTTGAACGATCTGCCGCTGGTCTTCTTCCTGGAGCTGTTCGGCATCTGGCTGCCGCTGCTGTTCCACGGCGTGTACGGGCTGTACGTGGCTTACCAGTCCAACTTGAATACGGGCCGCTTCCAATACGGCCGTAACTGGTTCTTCACGCTGCAGCGGATTTCGGGCGTGATCACCTTCATCTTCATCTTCTGGCATTTGTACCAAACGAGGCTCCAAGTCATGTTGGGCAATGTAACGCACGAAGAACTCGGTAATCAGATGCATTCGATTACGACAAACGGGTTCTATTTCGTGTTCTACGTCATCGGCATCATTGCTGCCACGTTCCACTTCAGCAACGGCATGTGGGCTTTCCTCGTCAGCTGGGGCATTACGATCGGCCCGCGCGCGCAGCGCATCTCTTCTTACATTTTCATGGGCGTGTTCGTCATCGTAGCGCTTTTGTTCCTGCTTTCGCTCACGGCGTTCCGCGGCGACGAATTCAAGGAAGCGGCCTCTGCAGCCCTGCAAATGACGAATCTCGTTTAAGTTTTAAGACAAGGAGCGATTTGAAATGGCTAAAAATAGAATTATTGTCGTCGGCGGCGGCCTCGCCGGTCTGATGGCTACGATAAAGGCGGCCGAAGCGGGCGTTCATGTCGACCTGTTCTCCGTCGTGCCCGTCAAGCGCTCTCACTCCGTGTGCGCGCAGGGCGGCATTAACGGCGCCGTGAATACGAAGGGCGAAGGCGACTCCACGTGGGAGCATTTCGACGATACCGTCTACGGCGGCGACTTCCTGGCGAACCAACCGCCGGTCAAAGCGATGTGCGACGCGGCACCGGGCATCATCCACTTGATGGACCGCATGGGCGTCATGTTCAGCCGTACGCCGGAAGGCCTGCTCGATTTCCGCCGTTTCGGCGGTACGCAGTATCACCGTACGGCATTCGCCGGCGCGACGACCGGCCAACAGCTGCTGTACGCGCTGGACGAGCAGGTTCGCCGCTGGGAAACCGCAGGTCTCGTCACGAAGCGCGAGCACTGGGAGTTCATGGGTTCGATTCTCGATGACGACGGAGTTTGCCGCGGGGTATCCGCGCAGGATCTCCGCACCATGGAAATCCACACGTTCGCCGCGGATGCCGTTATTTTGGCAACGGGCGGCCCCGGCATTATTTTCGGCAAAACGACGAACTCGGTCATCAACACGGGTACTGCGGCTAGCGCGGTCTACCAACAAGGCGTGTATTACGCGAACGGCGAGTTTATCCAAATTCACCCGACGGCCATTCCCGGCGACGACAAGCTGCGCTTGATGTCCGAATCCGCGCGCGGCGAAGGCGGACGGATCTGGACGTACAAGGACGGCAAGCCTTGGTACTTCCTCGAAGAGAAGTATCCGGCTTACGGGAACCTTGTTCCGCGGGATATCGCGACGCGCGAAATTTTCGCGGTCTGCGTCGACGAGAAGCTCGGGATCAACGGCGAGAACATGGTGTACCTCGACCTGTCGCATAAAGATCCGAAGGAGCTGGACGTGAAGCTCGGCGGCATCATCGAGATCTACGAGAAGTTCACGGGCGACGACCCGCGGAAAATCCCGATGAAGATTTTCCCTGCGGTTCACTACTCCATGGGCGGCATGTGGGTCGACTTCAACCAGATGACCAACATTCCCGGCTTGTTCGCCTGTGGCGAATGCGAGTACCAATATCATGGCGCGAACCGTCTCGGCGCGAATTCCCTGCTGTCGGCGATCTACGGCGGCATGATCACGGGACCGAAGGCCGTCGAATACATTAAAGGCTTGAAGAAATCGGCCGAGGATCTTTCTTCCAACGTGTACGACCGCGAGAAGAAGCGCCAAACCGACAAGTACGAAAGCATCTTGAAAATGGACGGCACCGAGAATGCGTACGTCCTGCACAAGGAGCTTGGCGAATTGATGACGAACAACATGACCGTCGTTCGCTTCAATAAACGTCTGGAAGAAACGATCTCGACGATCAAGGAATTGAAGCAGCGCTACCGGAACATCAACATCAACGACACCGCGCGCTGGAACAACGCCGGCGTTGCGTTCACCCGTCAGCTGTGGAACATGATGGAGCTGTCCGAAGCGATGACGCTGGGCGCCCTGATGCGCAACGAAAGCCGCGGCGCGCACTACAAACCGGAATTCCCGGATCGCAACGACGAGGAATTCCTCAAGACGACCAAAGCCAAGTGGACGGCCGAGGGCCCGCAAATCTCGTACGAGGATGTCGACGTTTCGCTGATCACGCCGCGCAAACGCGACTACTCCAAGGATAAATCATAGGAAGGAGAATCACGATGGCGGAAACAGCAGTAGCAACTAAAACGGTTAAGCTGGTTATTACGCGTCAAGACGCTCCGGATTCGGCGCCGTACACGGAAGAGTTCGAAGTTCCCTACCGCGCGAACATGAACGTCATCAGCGCGCTGATGGAAATCCAGCGTAACCCGAAGAAGGTCGACGGTCAGAAAACGGCTCCCGTATGCTGGGAATCCAACTGTCTGGAGGAAGTCTGCGGCGCGTGCTCGATGGTCATCAACGGCAAGCCGCGTCAGGCTTGCAGTTCCTTGATCGACCAATTGGAGCAGCCGGTTCGACTGGCTCCGATGAAGACGTTCCCGGTCGTACGCGACCTCGTCATTAACCGCGAGCGCATGTTCAACGCGCTCAAGCGCGTCAAAGCATGGATTCCGATCGACGGTACGTACGATCTGGGTCCTGGCCCGCGCATGGCCGAAACGAAACGCCAATGGGCTTACGAGCTGTCCAAATGCATGACTTGCGGCGTTTGCCTGGAGTCCTGCCCGAACGTCAACGACCGCAACAGCTTCATCGGCCCTGCGGCGATCTCGCAGGTTCGCTTGTTCAACGCTCACCCGACGGGCGAGATGAACAAGGAAGAGCGTCTGGAAGCGCTGATGGAAGACGGCGGCATCGAAGGCTGCGGCAACTCGCAGAACTGCGTGCGCTCCTGCCCGAAAGGCATTCCGCTGACGACGTCGATCGCGGCGATCAACAAGGATACGACGAAGCATTTGTTCAAGAAATGGCTGGGCATGTAGCTCCGGTTTTGCGATGGGCGCTCCCGTGGTGCTTCGCACCAAAGTCGCTCCCATGCGCAAAACCTGCGCGGCGGGTTAGGTAGAAAAGCTGTTCCCCGAACTTCTGGGGAACAGCTTTTTTCGTGTGCGCTTGCGGTGCTTCGCACCAAAGGCAGACTCGGTTTTGCGATGGGCGCTCCCGTGGTGCTTCGCACCAAAGTCGCTCCCATGCGCAAAACCTGCGCGGTCGGGAAATCCACGACCATAGCAAACATGGAAGCTGGCCGTATCATGTTCTTCCATCCAAACTGGCCTCAACAAGCGGCGTGAAATCGGACGGAAACCTAACGATTGCCAGCGTTGCTAATTCACGAATAATGTGGGTTTTAAAACTCTAACGGTTGTGGCTGATCTTATTGGGCGTAGAGGCCTGATTGTGCAATGGAAATTTCGCAATAGGCGCTCTGGCAACCGTTAAATTTATAAAATGGTCATTTTGAACCGATTAGCCTTCCTGGCAATCGTTAGACTTAACGGGTTCTTTTTCGCAAGTACGCTTATATCTATTTGCATGGCGTCGAAAGCAAGACTTTGCTCATAGGCGCGTTGCTCGAGGGGGGCACAGATTCATGATGGCAGGACTAACGGCGAATCGATTCATCCGTTTAAAAGAACGCCAGGCATTACCCGTCCTATACAAGCATGCAATTATAAGTTCGATTACGGCCAGCTGGAGGATTTCGCTGCGGTTAATCCGGCGACGTTGGAATCCGCGCTGCGCGAAAGCTTCTGTATTATATATACAACACGATGCAACCGACTTTCGTGCGTGGACCAAAATCGCTTGCGCACGCTGGCGCTGGAAGGCGGCAACAACTTCGTGATACGAAGCCGACGCCGGACGAACACGAGCTTTAGTTGTCTGTGCTGTCTTATGGCTAGCAGGCACGCGGTGAGAATCCGAGCGACGCCGAGGGAAGGGGGGCCTGAGACGACGTCGAGCTGATGCAGCGTTAAGCTTGAAAAGCCCGAAGTTTTTCGAGCGTCAAGCATTAATGGCTATCATAAGGCTGCTCTAACTCATCTCACGATGGCGACTTGCGGCCTCTTTACTATGGGAACGCGATTCTATACGATAGCATAGACGGACGGACGCACTAGGACAAATAGCGAATGCACAAGTACAAAGGAGAGTGGGCTCATGCGCAAGGTGCTGGTACTCGGAGGAACGCGATTCTTTGGCAAATTATTGGTCGAACGGTTGATCGCCGCCGGGGATGACGTGACGATCTTGACGAGAGGCGGGCTGCCGAATCCGTTCGGCGACCGCGTGACACATATTCAAGCCGACCGCAAGGACGCGGAGGCGCTCGGGCAAGCTTTGGGACAGTCGGCGTACGACGTCGTATACGATAACATCTGTTACTTGCCGGAGGAGGCGGAGGAAGCGGTGAAGCTGTTCGCGGGCCGCGTGGGCAAATACGTCGTGACTTCCACGCTCAGCGTCTACCCGTTCGGTGGTCCGCGCAAGACGGAAGCGATGTTCGAACCCCGCGGATACGAGCTACCGACTCCCTATCCGGCGGAGATTAATTACGGCGAGGGCAAGCGCTTGGTCGAAGCGGTCTTCTTGCAAAAGGCGCCTTTCCCCGTCGCTGCTGCGCGGTTTCCGATTGTGCTCGGCGCAGAGGATTATACGCGTCGGCTGCATTTTCACGTCGAGCACGTGCAGCAAGGGAAACCGATCGGCATCCCTGCGCCGGAAGCGAAGCTGTCGTTCATTGTTGCCGGCGAAGCGGCCGAATTCCTGGATTGGCTTGGTCGCTCGGCTGCGGAGGGTGCATACAATGCTTGCTCCTCGGGGGATATCTCGCCAAGCGAAATCGTGAAGTTGGTCGAGCAAGCGACAGGCAAGGAAGCGAGCGTCGCGCCGGAGACCGAAGCGGCCGATATGTCGCCTTTCGGCGTTCCCGATGATTGGCGGATGGATACGGCGAAGGCCGAAGCGGAAGGGTTCGTCTTCCGGGAGCTGGACGACTGGCTGCCGCAGCTCATCGTCCGGCTGGCGCAGGAACCCGCACGCGGCTAAGCGAATACTGACGTTGCCGCGGAAGTGTTTTACGGGCAGGGAATGGAAGAGATCGGCACAAGATCAACAAAAGGGCTGCTCCCGTCGAGGAACAGCCCTTTTGCTATCTTGCTATGATAGGGTAAGCAGCCAGCGGCGGCTTAGCACCAATGTTCGCCCCAATCTTGAATGGATTGGATAACGGGCTCTAGACCTTGCCCCTTCTGGGTTAATTCATATTCGATCCGGACGGGCATTTCCGGATAGACATTACGTTTGATGATCTCGCAATGCTCAAGTTCCTTCATGCGGTCCGTCAGCATTTTATCGCTCATTTCCGGAATCTGTTCCTTGATCTCCTTGAACCGTTTCGGTCCACCGAGCAGGACGCGTATAATCAATCCGGTCCACTTTTTCCCAAGCAACTCGGTTGCGCATTCGTACTTTGGGCACATTTTGGAATAATCCACGTTATCACCCCTCTTTCGCTTCCTCTATTGTAACACAGGACGATTTGTAAAGGGAATGGATATTCGGCTTGTCGAATAGAATACTTTTGATTTTCTATCAACTATAGTAAAGTAAGTCCTGCATGAAGAGGAATATAATGGAACAATACATGAGCCTCGTTCCTATTGCCGAAATATTTTCTAGTACGCAGCGGATGATGGACTGTTATAATAATGAGACATACATCGGTCACTGAGGTGCATAATGACGGACAATTGGGGTTTTTATGAACGGCGCACGGGCAACGATCACATGCGCGTTCTTGTAAATATCGGCTATAAGGCCGCGGCGCCGCTGCCGGATTATCCGGAGCTGCTATCCGTGACGGTGAATCTCTATCCCGTTCGCGCGCAAAGCCGCAATAACCGGCAGGTCATCGTGCAGCTGGAAGAGCTGGAATCGAAGCTGGAGACTTGGCTGAGCGATAAGGCGGACGCGATTTATATCGGCCGCATCAATGCGGCGACGCGCTTGGAGTTTTATTATTTTCTAAAGGAAGGCCGGCTGGATGGGGCGGTATTCCGCCAATGGCTGGACGAGAACTGGGCGCATCGGGCGCAGTCTTATATTAAACCCGATCCGGAATGGGAGTTTTATCGATTTCTGCTGCCGACTGCTCTCGAGGAGCTTTACGTTCACAACGCCCAAATGATCTATGCGCTGATTCACAAGGGCGACAAGATCGGCGAACCGAGAAATGTCTATCATTGGCTGCTGTTTCGGGAGGATGAGGACAGGCTCGAGATGGAGGACCTGCTTCAGCGGGAAGGATACGTCATCGAGAAAGACAAGGAAAGCAAGCCGGAGGAAGATTATCCGTACCCGCTCGTCATCAGCAGATACGAAGACGTGAAGCTCGATACGGTTAACGCCCGCGTACGGGATCTCCACCGCCTCCTTGACGGCGTAGACGGACGATATGACGGCTGGGGGTCCACGATGCGGCTCTCGAACGTGAACCGATTTCGCCGCTATATCCGGCGCCGCAAGGATACGGCCTACTCGGCGCTGCGCCGGATGTTCGCTTGCGGACATTCACAATCGAACCAGAATCAAGCCGGCAAACATTAACGCGAATGCCGACCACTGCAGCGTCTGCAGACGTTCCCGGTATACGAGAATGGAACCGGCGGCGACAACGAGACTGTTCGCGGCAAAGATCGGTCCCGCAATGTTCGCTTGTCCCATTTGCAGCGCTGCCGCATACAGCTGCAAGCCGGCATAGGAGAAAAGCCCGGCGATAAGTCCCCATTTCAGCCCCGCCGAAGCTGCATGAGGCTTGATGGCCAAGGAGCTGCGCTCACCGGCTATTGATTGCAAACCGCCGAGGGAATGTATCCGGGACCGGTCCCGGACGGCAATCCAGGCAAACCCGATGAAAGAAAGCAGATAGGCGGCGAATAAGACCGGGGATCCGTGCAAGCCGATGGCATCCGTCACTTTCAAGCCGCCGTTGCGCAGCGCGAACAGCAGGATACTGAGACTGACGAACAGATGCCATCTGGGATTCAGCCGCGTCTTGGCGCCGCTTCGTTTGATGGAGATAAGCACGATCGCGATCAGGAGCAGCAAGACCCCCGCGAGCTCCGCCGAGGTCAGCGGTTCATCGTAGACGAAGGTGCCGAGCGCGATTACGAGGATGATATTCATGTTCGTCAGCGGGGAAGTCAGGCTGGCCGGACCGTACGCCAACGCCTTCATGAACAGTGCATTGCCAAGCGCGGAACCGGCGCCGATGAGCAGTCCCGCCGCCCATACGCGAGGGTCGGTCCAGGCCGCTCCGAGCGTACCGTCGACCGCGCCGTTTACGGCGAAGCCAGCCGCCCCCGAGAAATACAAACCCAGAAACAAATAGACGGATGAACCGCCCTGCATCTGGGACACTTTCATCCACCATCCCGCAAGCCCGAAGAGCAATGCGCTGCCGACGGCTGCCGCAAACCACATGTCGTTGTCACCTTCCTGGAGAGCACGGTTCGAATTTGTCACACAACTGCAATGTTCCTGTTATCGTCCCATTACAATTGTGGGGTAAGATACTGACCAAGACCCCCTTTTGATTATATACTTTTAACGGACCTGCATCGTGCAGGTCCGCTTTTTTTTACCGCATGTGCCCCGTTAGCCGCAGCGTCATATTCGCTTTTGCCCTGCCTGCAGCGCATTTAGAGCGGCACGGCTACAGGCTGTTTGTTTTTGTAGTACACCCACTGTTTATAACCGATTTGCTTCAATCGCTTCGCGACACGATCCCAATCTTCGCCGACCCGGCTCGGTTTATGCGCATCGGAGCCAAACGTCACCGTAACGCCGTAATGGCAGGCCCGCTCCAAGATCGCATCCGACGGATACCAGCCGCCTACGTCCTTGGTGGATCCCGATGTATTGATCTCGATGGAGGCGCTGCTGTCCGCGATGAGCCTCAGCGCTTCGTCGATCGCGTCATCGGCCTGGATCGCGGAGAAGGCCGGATAATAACCTTTCATGGCATCGATATGACCGAGGACCTGGAACATTCCGCTCTGCGCGGATTGTCCGATCAGCTTGTAATAGTGGCGTTTCTCATCCTGCTTCTTGGCTTCCGACAGGCCTTTCCACCGGTTTCGGTTGAAGATGCTGACCCCCCGCGATTGATGCACCGAGCCGATGATGTAATCGAACGGATATTGGGCGTAGATATCCCGGTACACGGCCGCATGCTCGGGGAAGAAATCCGATTCGACGCCGAGCAGGACGTCGATTTTGCTTTCGTATTTTGCTTTCAGGCGCTGAACCTCGTCGATGTAATGCACGAATTCGCTCTTCGCCATCGCGATGCCCGGATTCGGACGGTCCTCCACGCTCGCGAAGAACGGGGAATGATCCGAGATTCCGATAACGCCTAAGCCTGCCTTGATGGCGGCTTTAATATAATCCTCGATATTGTCGTCTGCGTGACCGCAGCGGAAATGATGCGTATGCAGGTCGAATTTCATACAGGCACTTCCTCCTATTCGCTGCTAATGAAATGATCCTCGGGCATGCCTTTCAAATCGCTTAGAAACTGATTCATCGCGGAATTGATATACCGTCCCGACTTATAGACGAGACCGACGGGGTGGCTCATGTCGAGTTCGCTCACTTTGATGCGATTGAGCGTCCCGAGGCGAACTTCGTTGGCGATGGAGAGCTTGGATACGACGGCGGCGCCGAGGTTGATTTCCACCATTCGCTTCACTTCTTCGCTGCTCGACAGCTCCATGACGATATTGGGCTGCAGGTTGAACCGCCGGAAGATTTGATCCAGAAAACGGCGTCCTAACGTATCGGGCGAAAGCATAATCATCGGTATGTCCTTCAACGATTCGACCGTCGTATGCTTCAGATGGCTCATCGGATGCTCAGGCGCGACGACGAGCTCGTACGTGTCGTAATACAAGATCGACGTTTCCACGTTCGGGTTCCGTTCGTTCAAATAGGTGATGCCGATATCGACGCTGCCGTTCTCGACGCTGGCCATGACGCCGGACGAGGGCATGGAGTGAATGGTTGTTTTGATAAGCGGAAATTGGTTTTGAAAATAAGACAGCACGCGCGGCAAAATCTGTATGGCGATGGAAGAGGTGGTGCCGAGAACGATATGGCCCTGCGGCGTTTGGCTGAGATCGGACAGTTTCTGCTTCAATTCTTCTACGATGGCAAGAATCCGCTCGGCGTGGTCAAGAAACACTTGTCCGCGGTCGGTCAGCGTTACGGGCTGATTCCGATCGATTAGCACCGTCTTGAACTCGTCCTCAAGGCTTTTGATTTGAGCGGATACAGCGGGCTGGGTCAAATTGAGCAGCTCGCCGGCTTTGCGGAAACTCATTGTCCGAGAGATCGTCAACAGCGTTTCAAGCTGGTTAATGTTCACGGAATCCCTCCAAGTCTATTAAAGATTTTTATCACAATCCTTTCTTATTATAAATGAAATTCCGTCGAACGCAAAGCATCAGGACGCTGCCGCAGGACGCCGCGGCCTAAAATCGTTCGGCAGGATTCATTCTGAAGTTGTCGAATGTTGTGTGAGACCGATGAGTCTAAAGCCATAAAGGAGCGAATCGCATGGACCCGAAGGCCGTCAGAAGCTGGATCATGTACGACTGGGCCAACTCCGCGTTTGTTACGACCATCATGGCTGCCGTCATGCCGATTTTTTACGCCGATGTCGCCGGTGCCGGACTGAAAGGAAATACCGCGGAGACCTACTGGGGCTACACGCAGACGATCGCAATGATCTTCGTTGCCGTGCTTTGTCCGATTCTTGGCGCCATTGCGGATTATACGGGCTCGAAGGTGCGATTCCTCTCGGCATTCATGATCGCAGGGGCGGCGGCCTCGATCGGCATGGCGTTTATCGGCGAAGGGGATTGGTTGTTCGCGTCTTTCCTTGTCGTGATCGGCACGATCGGATATGCGGCGTCCAATACGTTCTATGATGCGCTCCTGCCGAGCGTCTCCACGCCGGCTACGATGAATGAGGTCAGCAACAAAGGCTATGCGATGGGCTATCTGGGCGGCGGCTTGCTGCTGCTGGTTAATCTTGTTATGATCCTATTTTACGATACGCTCGGCTTCCCGTCGAAAACCGCGGCTTCGCAGACCGTATTCGTCATGGTCGGGCTGTGGTGGATTCTGTTCTCGCTGCCGATCATGCGCAATGTCAAAGAAACGGCGCGCGAGACATCCGGCTTCGCCGCAGCGGTGAAGATCGGGATTCGGCGCGTGAGAGGGACGATCGGCACGTTGAAGAGGTACCCGGAGCTGCTGAAATACATGGCGGCCTTCTGGTTCTTCAACGACGGCATCAACACGGTCATCGTCATGGCCACCATTTACGGCAGAGGTATCGGGATCGAAACGAACGATCTGATCGCCGCGCTGCTGATCACACAGTTCGTCGGCTATCCCAGCACGCTGCTGTTCATTAAGTTTGCCTCGCGCATCGGCGTCAAGAAGTCGATCTACAGCTCGCTGCTGGTCTACGTGCTGATCGTCATCTTGGGCTTCTTCATGACGAACGCGATACACTTCTACCTATTGGCCGCGATGGTCGGGCTCGTGCAGGGAGGAAGCCAGGCGACCGCGAGATCGCTCTATGCCGCGCTCGTGCCGCCGTCGCGGACGGCGGAGTTTTTCGGATTCCTCAGCTTGTCGAGCAAGTTCGCCTCCGTTGCGGGACCGTTCGTGTTCTCGGTCGTCGGCACGCTGACGGGCTCCAGCCGGTACGGCATTCTGGCGCTGCTCGCTTTCTTTATCATCGGCATCGCGATTTTGGTTTATGTGGACGTGGACAAAGGACGGGAAGAGGCGCTCGCGGCAGAAGTTTAAGCCAAGAGGGTTCGACGCGGACGTAGGACACTCATCAGGTTCAGTCACAAGAGAGGGGTTAACGGAACATGAAAGGAACGACGCATCTGACGATCGGTCTGGCGATCGGGGCAGCCGCGGCTGCAAGCCATGCGTTCACGGTCAAGCATGCGGCACTGTACGTTGCCGTGGCGGCATTCTCGTCGCTCAGCGCCGATCTGGACGGCACGAATATGCTGAGCGGCAAGCTGAACCGCACGGCGAGGACCATTCATGCCCTGCTGCTGTGGGGCGGCGCCGCGCTGACTGTCGCAATCGGCGTGCAGTACGCGGCGCAGGGCGTGCTGCACATGGAATGGGCGATCGCGGCGGTCGCGGTCCTGCTGCTCGGGCTCGTGCTCGGGAACGGGATGATCCGCAATGCGCTGGTCAGCGCGATCGGTGCCGCACTGTTATACGGCGGCCTCAACGGCGAAATGAATTGGCTGATCGGCTTGGGCGTATTCGTAGCTTGGGTACCGTGGCTGAACCACCGGGGGCTGAGCCATACGATTTGGGCGGCGGGAGCATGGTGGGCGATCGGCTGGGGACTGGAGCAGCAGATCGGGGTGGACGGCATCGCGCAAGTCGCGTTATGGGGATACCTGTCGCATCTCATCGCGGATACGCTGACGCCGAGCGGCGTCAAATGGCTGTACCCGCTCACGAAGAAGACGTTCAAACTGCCGATTGGCAAGCTCTGAGCAGGAGCGGATACCGCAGTCATCTATGAATCGCCGTTTAGAGGCCTTAAAGAGTCCTGACAAAAAGCCCCGTTGATCCAACGGGGCTTTTTGCGTATGTCGATGTCAGAGCCATTCTTTCTTGCGGAAGATGAAAAACATTCCGAATCCCAGCAGCAGCATGAACGATAGCAGGACATAGGAGCCGCCGTGCATATGAAGGCCGGGGATATAATCGAAGTTCATTCCGTAGATGCCGGTAATGAAGGTCAGAGGCATGAAGATCGTCGTCAAGGCCGTGAACACGCGCATGATTTCATTCGCCCGGTTGGCCAGGCTGGACTGGTATGCCTCTCGCAAGTTGCCCATCAGATCGCGGTACGTATCGAAGGTCTCGGAAATTTTGACGGCATTCTCGTAGATATCGCTGAAGTATTTCTGGAGCTGGTCGTCGATCAGCTTCAAGTCCTTCTTGTTGAGCGTCGCGATCAGTTCCTTCTGCGGTCCGAGCACTTTCTTCAGCCACAGAATTTCGCTTCGCAGGCCGATGATTTCGTTCAGATGCGATTTCTTCGTATGCATGAGGATGGCTTCCTCGAGGCTCTCGATACGCACCTCAATCCGGTCGCCGACGAGGAAGTAATTATCCACGACGATATCGACCAAATGGTAAAGGAAATGATCCGGCCTGCTGACCTGCTCCTGAAGCAGAATCGGCTTCAGCGTGCGCAGCTCGTTGATCTTCTGTTTCGTGACGGTAATGATATAATGGCGTCCCAGAAAAATGTTCAAGGCGCGCAGAAAAATTTCTTCATCGTCGAACCGTATGCTGTTTATGACGAGAAAATAATGGCCTTCGTGAATTTCGATCTTCGGCCGCTGCTCTTCTTCGCTCAGGCAGTCCTCGACCGCCAGCTCGTGAAGCGAGAATAACGGCTGCAAGATGGTCAGATCGTCGACGTCCGCGTCAATCCAATAAAAGCCTTCGGCAGGCGGAACGGTCGCCGTGGAGATGTCTTCGATCGTTTTGAAAATGCCTTGCGTCACATGACGGATTTTCATCCGCGCTCCTCCTCTCTTGCCTAGCTGTATTTCCCGGATGCCGGCATGAGGAAGGAAAGCATGTGCGAATACGCTCACGGAACCATTCGCCGATTACCGCGTAACCGCGGGGTGTGCGTACGAATAGGATCGGGTAAGCGCAGGCGGACAAACTGACGTTCCAACATGCCGGTTATCAATGCGGAAACACGCATTACCATTGCGGATAATCGCATGGTTCATGCGGTTGTCCGCAGGCCTCGGGTCGCCTTCCATAGTCGTAAACACCCCTTTATACGTTCAAATAAGTGCGTTATTATGCATAATCCTTGTCTAGTATACTCCCACAACGACTTTCCATACAAGCACAAAAGCGGCAGGTGTCCGCGTGGTATAGCATATGCGTCCGAGAGCCCGCGGTGACGCGATTTTGGACCCTTGAAGCGGCGGCGTCTTGACGGAAACGAAGGAATGATTTAAAGTAAGGCCATAACCTGATTTACAACCAAATAAGCAAGCTTTCTTATCAAGAGCAGGCGGAGGGACTAGCCCGATGAAGCCCGGCAACCGGCGTGAAGACGCACGGTGCTAATTCTTGCGGAAACGTAAAGTTTCTGAGAGATGAGAGGCGCATGAACGATACAGTTATGCCCCTCTCTGTCGGAGTGGGGCTTTTTTTCATTGCGCTCCTCACGAGAAGAAACGGCTGTCGCCGTCCCCATGCGGCGCGGTAAGCTTCTTCCCTTAGAAATATAAGAAATGTGTAGCGATAACCTACACTTTCTTATGTTTGGAAAAACAGACCAGACTGGAGTGAGTAGACATGCCGATTAAAGTACCCGATCAATTGCCTGCGAAAGATATTCTCACCGAAGAGAACATCTTCGTCATGGACGAAAGCGTCGCCTATCACCAAGACATCCGCCCGCTGCGGATCGCGATTCTCAACCTGATGCCGACCAAGGAAGTGACCGAGACGCAGCTGCTGAGACTGATCGGAAATACGCCGCTGCAAGTGGAGGTCGTGCTGCTTCATCCGAAGACGCATCTGTCCAAGAACACGTCCGCGCAGCACCTGGAGTCCTTCTATAAGACGTTCGACGACATCAAGCACGAATATTACGACGGCATGATCATCACGGGCGCGCCAGTAGAGACGCTTCCATTCGAAGAAGTGAACTATTGGGAAGAGCTGAAAGACATCATGGACTGGTCCGCACGCAAGGTCACGTCGACATTCCATATCTGTTGGGGCGCACAGGCAGGCCTGTACCATCACTATGGCATTCCGAAGTACGACCTGGCCGACAAGATGTTCGGCGTCTTCCCGCACGAGGTCGATAAGCGCGAGGTGCCCCTGATGAGAGGCTTCGACGAGCAGTTCTTCGTGCCGCAGTCGAGGCATACCGAAGTAAGGCGCGAAGACGTCGAAGCGGTCAACGATCTGGACATTTTGTCCTCGTCGCCCGATGCGGGCGTATATATCGCGGCTTCCCGCAACGGCCGGCAAATCTTCGTAACGGGCCATTCCGAATACGATCCGTCCTCGCTGAAAGCGGAGTACGACCGGGACGTGGCCAAGGGCATGGACATTGCCATTCCGAAGAACTATTATCCGAACGACGATCCGTCGAGGCAGCCAAGATCCACTTGGCGGGCCCATGCGAACCTGTTATTCTCGAACTGGTTGAACTACTACGTGTACCAGCAAACCCCGTATGACCTGGGAGCAGGCATTTAAGTTTTACAGCTTTAGCCGGCCATGGCCATTTCAAATAGGAGAGGGAGACTTCAGCACATGAAAATCGAAAGCCGTTTAGCGCAAATTGGATCCATTAAAGAGCCCGTTACCGGTGCCGTCAGTTTCCCTGTTTATCAATCGACCGCCTTCCGTCACCCGCGTCTCGGCGAAAGCACCGGATTCGATTACGCGCGTACAAAGAGCCCGACGCGCCAAGTGCTGGAGGAAGCGGCGGCGGAACTCGAGTCCGGCGATGCCGGTTTTGCCTGCAGCAGCGGCATGGCCGCGCTGACGACCGTATTCTCCCTGTTCGGACAAGGCGATCACCTCCTCGTGTCGCTGGACCTGTACGGCGGTACCTACCGCCTGCTGGAACGGATCATGAGCCGCTTCGGCGTGACGGCCTCCTACGTGGATACGAACGACGTCGATGCGCTGAACACGCTTTGCACGCCGGCTACGAAAGCGATCCTGATCGAGACGCCGACGAACCCGCTGATGATGATCACGGATTTGGAGCGCGTCTGCGGCTGGGCCAAATCCAAAGGCTTGCTGTCCATCGTGGACAACACGCTGCTGACGCCGTTCTTCCAGCGCCCGATCGAGCTGGGCGCGGATATTATCGTGCACAGCGCGACCAAATACCTCGGCGGCCACAACGACGTGCTCGCCGGATTGATCGTGACGAAGGGCAAGGAGCTCTCCGAGCAGATGGCTTTCCTGCACAACTCGCTTGGTGCCGTACTGGGACCCCAGGATTCGTGGCTGCTCATGCGCGGCATGAAGACGCTGGCGCTGCGCATGGAGCGCCATCAATCCAACGCGACCGCGGTCGCGGGCTGGCTGCTTGCGCACGAAGCCGTCGACGAGGTCTATTACCCTGCGCTTCCGCATCATCCGGGCCATGAGGTGCAAAGCCGCCAATCCTCCGGCAACACGGGCATTTTCTCGTTCCGCTTGAAGAATGCCGCCTACGTGGAACCGATCCTTCGCCATATCAAGCTGATTGCCTTTGCCGAAAGCCTCGGGGGCGTGGAATCGCTGATGACGTATCCGGCCGTGCAAACGCATGCCGACATTCCGCTCGACATCCGCCAGCGCATCGGCGTCGACGACCGCCTGCTTCGCTTCTCGGTCGGCATCGAACATCAAGACGACATTATCGCGGACTTGGAGCAGGCGTTCGAAGCGGCCAAACGCGAAATCGGGGAGGCGTAAACGACATGTCCGAGCAGCATTCCGAGAAGAAGAAACCAGACACGCGATTCGCGACGAAGCTGATTCATTTCGGCGCCGAGATCGACGAGCATACCGGCGCATCCAGCGTGCCGATCTATCAGGCTTCGACGTTCCATCACCATGATATCTTCAATCCGCCGGTGCACGACTACAGCCGTTCCGGCAATCCGACGCGCCAAGCGCTCGAGGATTACATCGCCCTGCTTGAAGGAGGCGTCAGAGGGTTCGCGTTCGCCTCCGGCATGGCTGCGATCTCGACAGCGTTCCTGCTGTTCTCCACCGGCGACCATGTCATCGTAACGGAGGATGTATACGGCGGCACGTACCGGCTTCTGACGACCGTGTTGAACCGTCTCGGCATCGAGTCGACGTTCGTCGACATGACGGATTTCAATGCCGTGAAAGAAGCGCTTCGTTCCAATACGAAAGCCGTCTTCATGGAGACGCCGTCCAATCCGACGCTGAAGATTACCGACATCGGCGAAATCGCGGCGTGGGCCAAATCCCACGACCTCATTACGCTGCTGGACAATACTTTTATGACGCCGTACCATCAACGTCCGATCGAGCTTGGCGTGGACATCGTCCTGCACAGCGCGACGAAGTTTCTCGGCGGACACAGCGACGTCCTGGCCGGCCTTGCCGTCGCGGCGAACGACAGCCTGGGCCGCCGCCTGAAGCAGCTGCAAAACGGTCTTGGCACCGTGCTCGGCAGTCAGGAATCATGGCTTCTCATCCGCGGCATGAAGACGCTGCAGGCGCGCATGGAGCACAGCGAGCGCAGTGCCCGCCAGCTGGCGGAATGGCTGGACAGCCATCCCGGCGTGGGGCGCGTCTATTATCCGGGGCTTGCCAGCCATCCTCGCCGGGACGTTCACGAGAAGCAGTCCAAGGGCTATGGCGCCGTCGTCTCGTTCGACGTCGGCGACGGGGAACGGGCGAAAGAAGTGCTCAGCCGGGTGAAGCTGCCGCTTGTCGCGGTAAGTCTCGGCGCGGTCGAGAGCATTTTGTCTTATCCGGCGATGATGTCGCATGCGGCGATGCCGCGCGAAGTGCGTCTTGAACGCGGCATTTCCGACGGATTGCTCCGTTATTCGGTCGGACTCGAGGATATCGGGGACCTGATCGCGGATCTGGACCAAGCGCTCAACGGTTAATTAGGCGCAAATAAAGCAATGCGCGGCAGTCCTGCGGGACCAGCCGCGTTTTTCTTCGTCATGGCGGGGGCATGCTTGCCCGGATGCCGCATGACGGTCGATTTCGTTTGTGGTAGTATAAGTTGAACCTGTTTGGACACGGAAATGTGGAGAGAAGGAGGTCTTTCGCATTGCATAACATCGATCGCATTTTAGATAAAGCATTGCAGGGAGAACGAATCGGACTAGAAGACTGCGTGACGCTGTTCGAATCCGACGAAATTGAGAAAATGGGCCATGTCGCCAATCAGCTGATGATTCGGCGCCACCCCGATCCGATCACGACATTCGTCGTGGGACGGAATATCAACTATACGAACGTATGCGACGTATATTGCCGGTTCTGCGCGTTCTATCGCGCTCCGGGATCGAAGGAAGGCTACGTCCTGTCGGACGAGACGATTCTGAAGAAGATCCAGGAAACGATCGACGTAGGCGGAACGGAAATCCTGATGCAGGGCGGGGTCAATCCCGATTTGCCGTTCAACTATTATCTGGACCTGCTGCGCAAAATCAAACAGCATTTTCCCGACATCACGATGCATTCCTTCTCGCCGGCGGAAATTCAGAAGATGGTCACCTTGTCCGGCTTGTCGCTGGAGCAGGTGCTGCGCGAGCTGAACGCGGCGGGGCTCGATTCGCTTCCGGGCGGGGGCGGTGAGATTCTCGACGACCGCACCAGACGGAAAATCAGCCGCCTGAAGGGCTCGTGGACGGACTGGATGGACGTCATGCGCACCGGCCATAAGATCGGCATGAACGCGACCGCGACGATGGTAATCGGGTTCGGCGAGGAGATGGAGGAGCGCGCGCTTCACCTACTTCGCGTCCGCGAAGCGCAGGATGACTGCATCGCGAACGGCTACGATTCCAAAGGCTTCCTGGCGTTCATTCCATGGACGTTCCAGCCGGAGAACACGAATATGAAGCGCGAGAAAGCAACGCCGGAGGAGTACCTGAAGACGCTGGCGATCAGCCGGATCACGCTCGACAATATCGATAATTTCCAGTCCTCGTGGGTAACGATGGGGCCGGAGATCGGCAAGCTGACGCTCTCTTACGGCTGCAACGATTTCGGCAGCACGATGATCGAGGAGAATGTCGTTTCCGCAGCCGGTACGACGCATAAGGTCAATATCGGCTCGACGCTGCGGATCATTCGCGAAGCGGGCAAAATCCCGGCGCAGCGGAACACGAGATACGACATTTTGAAAGTGTACGAAGAATCCGAGCAGGCGCAGAACGATTTCATCATGCAGAACTAAACCTGCAGCTCGGCGCTATAGGGTTTGACGATTCGAACAAACTAAGCTTTCTCTCCGGCGGACGGCATCCGCTTGGAGGGAAGGCTTTTTTGTCGTGCTTGCGCGCATGCGGCTGCTTCTTCCGGCCGTGCGGACCGATCTGCCGCCTGCATACCAGATATCGCCTTCCATCCCAACCCACAGCCAGCGCAGGCAGAGCATACATCGTATATCTGCTTTCCCCGAACCATATACTGTTAAGGAAGCTCTCAAGCGCATTTTCATGGAAGCTCGTCTGCCCAAACCCGTACAAACTCAAGGCGTTTTTCAAATAATCGCTCTCCGGCGTTCCGCAAAAACTTTTAGGAGTGAGCCTATGGAACTGTTTACCGTTTCTCTGCACTCAGCTTCTCACGAAGCGATCGACCGCCTTCATCGTTATTTAAGCGAAGCCATCGTCGATGTACATAGCGCCGCTGACACGAACAGCGCAGCCGCCTTCCTGCGTCCCGACTACGCAGGGATGACGATTCTCTGTCAGGCGGATCTGCCTAAGTTTCAACTGGCGCAGGACGGCCCGCCTATATACCGCCAAGCGGCTGCTGCCTGCGCGCGTTACATTTTGGGCGAGCTGGAGCCGATGCTGCTGAAGGCCATTATCCGCAAACAATTTCATTACGAGGATGCGGCGGAAATCGAAGCGTTGTCGACCTACTGCCATAACATCTTGTACGGAACGGGTATTTCCGCGCAGCAGGAAGAAGACAACGCGGTGGAAATGCGCCATTCGGACATGGAGCGGCGCCTTGGCAAGGTGGCGGACGAATTGGAGCAGTTTCTCTCCGGCAATACCCGCCTGCATCTCGACGGCTTCGTATCGTTCCGGCTTGCCGCTTATTGGCAGGAACTCAAGGATGTCGTCGCGTACGCGGTCGACGAATATGTAATGGATAAACAGTACCAGGAATTCATCTCGCTGCTGAAATATTTCGTGCGGATGCAGGAAGTCAAGCTGCCGATCGTTCACGTCCTGCATGTAGGCGGAAGCGAGTTCGTTCTCTACGATCAGCAATTTCAGCTGTTGGATACGGTGCCCGCGGACAGGATCGTCGCGGAAATGCTGGAATCCGAGATGAATATGGAGGACATGATCGTCAGTACGCTGATCACCGTCTCTCCGCAGCAGATCGTCATCCACACGAGGCAGCCCGAGCTGCCGGTCATGCGGACGCTGGAAACGATCTTCGAGCAGCGGGTGCGGCTATGCTGCACATGCGGCCAATGCAGCCTGCATTTCGAGGAATCGGATGCGGCGCTTGCCGAGCCGGCAGCCGAGACGCGCATCCGGAACGTGATCCCGTAAGCGGATACGGACGCTGCCTTAGGCAATCAGGCTTGACCGGCCGCGAGCCAGCGCTTATAATGGAAGGTATTCAAAGGCATTGACGAAGACATGTAGCATCGCCCCGCACGGTCCAGAGAGAGGGAACCCGGCTGAAATTTCCTCGCGCTGCAGCGTTGTTATACCCCTTCGTAGCCGTGAAGTTGAAACCGGGCCCCAGGCTTGGCGGTAAGCTGCACCGGATCGTTTCCGTTACCGAACGTCTACAAGGATCGGCTTAGCGCTGTATGCGGCCGCCGATTGAACTAGGGTGGAACCACGGGTCATTAACAAGCACTCGTCCCTTCGCGGGGATGCGTGCTTTTTTATTTGGGCGCGCACGTCCGCAGCAAACAATTTCCGTATGGGAGGACGAACAATCATGAGCATTCAAGTCAAGCTGCCGGACGGCGCAGTCCGGGAATACGAGCAAGGCACGACGATCGAAGACGTAGCGGGATCGATCAGTACGGGTCTGCGGAAGAACGCGGTCGCAGGCAAAATCGACGGGAAGGTCGTCGACCTCTATACGCCGATCGATGCGGATGCTCTGCTTGAGATCGTTACGCTGGATTCCGCCGACGGTCTCGAAGTCTACCGCCACAGCACGGCGCATTTGATGGCGCAGGCGATCAAACGGCTCTATCCGGAGCGCAACGTAAAGCTCGGCATCGGTCCGGTCATCGAGGACGGCTTCTATTACGACATCGATATGGACGAGACGATGACGGCCGAAGATCTCGAGAAAATCGAGAAAGAAATGGAACGCATCGTGAAGGAAGATCTGCCGATCCGCCGCCGCGTCGTCAGCCGCGACGAAGCAGTCGCCATCTTCACCGAAATCAACGATCCGCTGAAGCTGGAGCTGATCCGCGACCTGCCGCAGGACGTGCAGCTTACGATCTACGACCAAGGCGAATTCTTCGACCTCTGCCGCGGGCCGCATCTGCCGTCGACCGGCCGGATTAAGGCGTTCAAGCTGCTGAGCATCGCGGGCGCATACTGGCGCGGCGATTCCAAGAACAAGATGCTGCAGCGCATCTACGGCACGGCGTTTCCGAAGAAAGCGCAGCTCGACGAGCATCTGCACTTCCTGGAAGAAGCGAAGAAGCGCGATCACCGCAAACTCGGTAAGGAGCTGAAAATGTTCACGTTCTCCCGCGAAGTCGGCCAAGGCTTGCCGCTGTGGCTGCCGAACGGCGCGCGCGTGCGCAGAACGATGGAACGCTACATCGTCGATCTTGAAGAACGCCTGGGTTACCAGCACGTGTATACGCCGGTATTGGCGAACGTGGAACTGTACAAGACGAGCGGCCACTGGGAACACTACAGCGAGGACATGTTCCCCATGATGGTCATGGACAACGAGGAACTCGTGCTCCGTCCGATGAACTGCCCGCATCATATGATGGTGTTCAAGAGCGAGATGCGCTCGTACCGCGATCTGCCGGTCCGCGTCGCCGAGCTCGGAACGATGCACCGCTACGAGATGTCCGGCGCGCTGACAGGTCTGCACCGCGTGCGCGCGATGACGCTCAACGACGCGCATATCTTCGCCCGCCCGGATCAGATCAAAGAAGAATTCGGCCGCGTTATCGCCTTGATCCGCCAGGTCTACGAGGACTTCGGCATCAAGGACTACCGTTTCCGCCTGTCGTACCGCGATCCGCAGGATACGGAGAAGTATTTCCAGAACGACGAGATGTGGGAAATGTCGCAGCGGATGCTGCGCGAAGTCGTCGAGGAGCTGGGCTTGCCGTTCTTCGAGGCGGAAGGCGAAGCCGCATTCTACGGTCCGAAGCTGGACGTCCAGATCAAGACGGCGCTTGGCAAGGAAGAGACGCTCTCCACGGCGCAGCTGGACTTCCTGCTGCCGGAGCGCTTCGAGCTGGAGTACGTCGGCGACGACGGCAAGAAACACCGTCCGGTCGTTATTCATCGCGGCATCATCAGCACGATGGAGCGCATGACCGCGTTCCTGCTGGAGAACTTCGCAGGCGCGCTGCCGCTTTGGCTGTCGCCGATTCAAGCGAAGATCATTCCGGTATCGACGGCATACGAGGGGTACGCGCGCGAGCTCGAAGAGAAGCTGCAGTTGGCCGGCATCCGCGTCGAGTCCGATCTGCGCAACGAGAAGCTCGGCTATAAAATCCGGGAAGCGCAGCTGGAGAAAGCGCCTTACATGCTCGTCGTCGGCGAGAACGAAGCGCAGTCGGAATCCGTATCCGTGCGCAAGCGCGGCGAGGGCGACCTCGGCTCCAAGCCGGTAGCCGAATTGATCGCGATGCTGCAGAACGAAATCGCGACGAAGCAAATCTAATCGCAGACATCGACCATGGCGCATGGCGCGCCGCATAAAGCTTGTCGTCATAGGGTATCCTTCGTGTTAAGGAGGCTTACAAACCCTAATGACGACAAGCTTTTTATCGCTTCATCGCCTTTTATTGTCATGCGTTGCAGCGCTTCTGCTGTTCAGCCAACTAGTGCCGGGCGGGTGCGGGGCGGCAGGCGCCGCAGGCAATAAGCCGGGCAATTCCGGAAAGAAGGACGATTTCGGGATCGCGGCGATGTCATTCGAATCGACAAAGGACCTTCATCATATGCAAGTCACCGCTACCGGATATACGGCTGGCGTGGAGTCCACCGGCAAACGGCCGGGGCATCCGCTTTACGGCATCACTTATTCCGGCGTCAAGGTGCGCCGAAGCTTCGTCTCCACGATCGCTGCGGATCCCAAGGTGTTTCCGATCGGGACGGTGCTCTACATACCGGGCTATGGTTACGGTATCGTAGCGGATACGGGATCGGCCATTAAAGGCAGGAAAATCGACCTTTATTTTGAAACGAGGAAGCAGGTCTTCAAGCAATGGGGCAAGCGCAAAGTAACGGTATACGTGTTGAAACGGGGCAACGGCAAGTTGACCGAAGCCCGGGTGACCAAGCTGAACGAGGCAGTCACTGCGGAGAAGACGCTGCCGCTATCCGTGCTTGAGTCCTAGAAAGAGATACGGGAAGGTTTGACGATCCTTGTTGAACCTTCTCTTTTTTTTACAGATTTCCTGTGCTACAATAAATGTAAACGTTATCATTTAGTAACTGGGGGCGGTTATTAGTGAATGGCGATCAGAGTCCGATAGACCAAGTGAACGATTTGGTATCGCCAAAATTCGACTTGATGGAAGACAAGCTGCTGCAGCTTTACAATTCGATGATCGTGGTGGCTATGTCGAACGTGCGCAATCAATCGGACGCGCAGGATGCCGTGCAGGAAGCTTGGGTGCGTATATTGACGAAGCACAGGACGCTGCGGGAACGCGATAAGTTGGATGCCTGGGCCAAGGTGATAACGGCCAATACGGCAAGGACCATCAATAAACAGTCCCGCATGACCTACCCGCTCGGCGATCGAGATCCTGGGGCGGAGGAGCTGTATTGCCGCCGGGACGAGCATCGGATTATGATGGAGATCCGGGAGCTGCTGGAATCGCTCGACTCCCGCACGAGGGCGCTGCTGCTGTACAAGTTCTATTACGGGTACAGGGATCAGGAAATCGCGGCGGCATGGCAAGTGCCCATCGGTACGATCAAAGCTCGGATTCATCGCACAAAGCATCGGCTGCGGCAATGGATGTCCTACTAAGAAATACGCACGGATTCCCTTCTTTGGGCTTACATAAACGCTTTGCGGGCCTGCCATACTAAGTGACGTACGGGAGGTGAGCAGCAATGGCGAAAAACAAAAACAATAAATTCAACGCGCAGAAATCCAACTACAACGCTGAATTTGCATCCGAGAACGCGGCAAACTCAGCTAACGCATCGACGAAAGCCGCTTCGCAAAAAGCGGAAAAATAACGAAAGCCGCCTGCGGCTTAGGAGAGGGACCCTGAAGCGGTCCCTCTTTTCTTATGTAATGGGCATGATGGACGTGAGTAGTGCGAGTTGGGAGCGCTCGACTGGAGATGGACCCGAATGCTCTGTCGCGGGATTTGAGCGGAATTGGACAGGAATTCAATGCCAAAGCGACCCCTCGTGTTATGGGATCTGACATCATCGTCAAATATTTGCCACTTCTTTCAAATAAAAAATGGTTTTCAAACGAAAGATGATCATGTAAGATAGTTCTTGTAACTATACATGACATGCATGCGAGGGGAGAGGCATTATTATGACGGATCCTATTTCATACATCCCGCCTTCTCGTTTGAAACATCGTAAGGCTGCGGAAGTCATTCCTTTCCTGAGCACTTATATCGCCAAGAGGGAACAAGAGATCGCGGAGATCGAGCAGATGGTGGAGCGCTACGAGAGACGCCGTTTGCAGGAAGAACGCACCTATCAATCCATGTCGACGCTGCGCCGCCTCCTGTCCGGCAAGAAGCCTGCGCATCATGTGGCCGTCGAATACATACATTACGTCAAGCGCCCGATGGAGAAGGTGCGTTTGCTTCGGCTTGAAATCGAGCAGGCGCGCAAAATATTGAATACATCCGATCCGTCGGAAATCATCACCGTCTCCAGCGAGATGGAAGACGAACTGAATTAACCGTTCGGCCGCCCTCGTGAGGGCGGTTTTTTTGCGTGCGCTCATAAGAAAAAGTAAAGCCTCCATTTTCAAGCAGGACCGAGGTCGCTGCAAGCAATGGAGGCTCAAGTATAGAAGGAGAGGCATGGCTATTGGCGCGATTTGAGCTGCTCGACGTCCAAGAAGTCGTGATCCTGATTATAAGCGGGTACGCCGTGTATGCCGACGTCGAGTCCGATCAGTTCCTCGTCTTTGGAGACGCGGACCGGCATGACCCGTTTGATTAGCATTAGCACGAGCCATGTCAACGCGAAGCCCCATACGCTTACGATGGCCAGCCCCAGCGCCTGCACGCCGAGCAGCTTCAAGCCGCCGCCGTAAAACAGCCCGGAATATTCCAGGCCGACGCCTTTGACCAATTCCGGCTTCGCGAAGAGTCCGACTGCCAGCGTTCCGAGCGAACCGCTGGCGCCATGTACCGCGAAAGCTCCCACCGGATCGTCGATTCCTTTGTTCTCGAGCAGTTCCGTGACCAGTACCATGACGATTCCGCAGACGGCGCCGATCAGCATGGCCGCCCCGTCCGGGACGAACGAGCAGCCGGCCGTAATGCCGACTAGTCCGGCCAAGGAGCCGTTGATGACCATCGGAGGGTCGGCTTTCTTATAGCGGAACATCGTGAACAGGATGCATCCGGCACCGCCTGCTGCCGCGGACAGCATGGTCGTGACCGCGATATGCCCGATGGAACCGCTCGTGGCATTCAGGGTGCTGCCGGAGTTGAAGCCGAACCAGCCGAACCAGAGAATGAATGCGCCGACGGATGCGAGCGGCAAATTCGAAGGAGGAACGATATTGCTCTTTCCTTCCGGCGTGAATTTCCCGATTCGAGGTCCGATGAAGATGGCGGCTGCCAGCGCGGCGAAACCGCCGAGCGCGTGGATGACGGCGGAGCCCGCGAAGTCGATCATGCCGAGTTTGCCGAGCCAACCGCCGACTCCCCATACCCAGTGGCCCGCGACCGGATAAATAAGGCCCGTCATAGCTATGGCATAGAGGATATAGGCTCTGAAATGGATGCGCTCCGCGACCGCCCCGGATACGATGGAGATGACCGCGATGACGAAGGCGCATTGGAAGAGCCAGTACGTCTCGTTCGAGATATTCAATTGAATGTGGGATAAGTCTCCCCGCAGCAAGAAGCCGGACGTGCCGATCAAACCGCCGGCATCCTTGCCGTACATGAGTCCGAAGCCGAGAAAGTAGAAGACGAGCGCGCCGAACGTAATGTCCACGAAAACCTTCATGATGATGCTGACCGCGTTCTTCTGTCTGACGAAACCAGCCTCTAGCAGTGCGAAGCCGCCTTCCATCAGGAGAATCATCGCGGCCGTCAATACGACCCAAATGGTATTCAACCCGACGGAGAGAGCTGCTACATCCATTATTTCCATCCCCTGTCTACTTTCCATGTTAGGTTTTATCTCTCAAACCTAGTCCGAAACCCATTATATAAGTGCTGTGTTAGTTATGTCAACGAATGAAGTGACAAGATGTGACACCGAATTGAAAGCGCTCCATTATGGCTTGTAGCGGTGTTCTATCCATGCTTCAGCCGCGCTCAGAACCCCGCTTGATGAAAGCTCCGTTATGCAGGAGAAGATAGCTTCAAACTCAGCCTCAAGACGTAGGAAGGGTCAATCGACAGACCCTTTTGCGCCGTCCGCGCCTCCTGTTATACTTGGCGTACAAACCTTGCATATTCATTCGGAAGCTGGTGTCGTCATGAACGGTAATTTTATTAATCGATTAATGTGGGGACTTCTCATCATCGTCGTCGGTGTCGGTCTCCTCTTAAGGCAAGGCGGTTATGCGGATTTCGATATCGGCGAGATCTTCTCCGTCTATTGGCCGATCATTCTTATGTTTATGGGCGTGCAGGGCTTGCTGCAGCGAATGGTATACGGCCGCGGCAGCGCATTCGGCTCGGGCGTGCTGATCGTGCTGGGGTTTTTATTCCTCGGGCGCAATTTGGATCTGCTCGTCTGGTCGATGGGCGATATCATGAAATTCGCCGCTCCGCTTGTCCTCATTATCTTCGGACTCTCCATGATATTTAAACCCAAATCGCGGAAAATCAACGAAGAAAAGCTGAGGGACGAGTGGAAAGCGTATACGTACGGTCCGGCCGACGAGGACGTAACCGTTCCGCCGGCACCTCCGCTTCACCCGGATCCTACCCGTCCTCGGACGGAAGACGAGATTCCGCAGTCGGCTGAACGAACGGACGCGTTCTCCGGTCCGGAAGAACAGGATCCGCGCATATCGAGGCCGAACCGAGAACAGGTTCCGGGCCCGGGTGCGGCCGAAGGGCCATTCGGTCAGCCTCCCGGCAATGACAGAGGCGAGCCGCTGGGGCGGCATACGCAGCATCTGCATAAGAGGCGAATGGACCGCTGGGAGAAGCATGCCATGCACGCGGCCAAGATCCGCGAGCGCATCGAGCGGCGGAACTCCCATCACTATCAGCGCCATATTCATCGCCATCTCCACCGAAGGGATCGCGTGGAGTGGTGGAATCACGATCCTAACGTCCAGTCTCGTTCGGGCTTTATCGGCGATATCTATCTCGGCCACGATTACTGGGAGCTTAAGCCGATGAACATTTCCCATTTTATCGGGGATACGGTGCTTGATCTGACGAAAGCGCAAATTCCGACCGGCGAAACGGTCATCAACATTTCTTCCTTCATCGGGGATGTGAAGATATATCTGCCGAACGATTACGAAATCGGCGTTCACGTGGTGACGAGCGCCTTCATCGGGGACGTGGCGGTGCTGGAGCAGAAGGAAGGCGGCATCTTCAAGAACATCGACGTCGAAACGCCGTTTTTCCAGGATACGGACAAAAAAATACGGCTGCACGTGAGTACGTTTATCGGCGATGTGCGGGTCACGAAGGTAGGCTGATCCGCGCATGATGGTTCGTTTGTTTCGAAATAGCAAATGGGACATGATCCTTCTCTTCGTCGCTTCGTCCGTCGTCTCGGTTCTGATCTGGGAGCTCGGCTGCGAGATGCTGACCGAGGAAAAGCTCCGGAACGACTGGTGGATCGGCGTCATCGCCATCTTCCTGCTCGTCAGCGCCGGCTTCGGATATTGGGCTGCCAAACGGATTCAGCGTCAGATCGACATGATGGTCATCGGGCTGAAGCAGGCCGCTCACGGGAATTACGGCACGCGGCTGCCGGAAGAAGGCACGTTCACGCCGGCTTTCCGGGAGTTTAACGATATGCTGGAATCGCTCGACGAGCGAACACAGTGGATACAGCGCTCCGGCGAAGAGCAGGTCATGCGCGAGGCGGCTTCCAATGAAGCGGCCGTGCTTGAAGAGCGGCGGCGGCTGGCGCGGGATCTGCACGATACGGTGAGCCAGCAATTGTTCGCCATTCATATGTCCGCTTCGTCGCTGCCGAAGCTGCTGGAGATCAATCCGGACCGCGCGGGCGATGTCATGGATCAGCTCATTTCTATCTCCTCCATGGCGCAGAAGCAAATGCGGGGCTTCATCGCGCAGCTGCGCCCCATGGAGCTTGAGGGCAGGTCGCTGCAGGAGGCGCTGGATAAATGGTTTCCGGACTACTGCCGGCAGAATGGCTTGCAGGGCGTGCTTGAGTGGCGCGTGAAAGAGAAGCTGTCGGACGCGAAGGAGCATCAGTTATTTCTCATTATCCAAGAAGCCATGGCGAATATCGTCAAGCATGCCGGGGCTCAAACGGCCTTGCTGACCGTGGCGGAAACCGAGCGGCAAATCGTCATGACGCTGCAGGACGACGGGGCGGGCTTCCGGGCGGATCAAGTGAAGCGGGGGTCCTACGGCCTCTCGACCATGCGCGAGCGGGCAGGCAAGCTGGGCGGCGATGCGTCCATCATCAGCAAGCCGGGGAGCGGAACGAGAGTCAGGGTCACGCTGCCGAATTACGTGAACAAAAAAGGAGCCGATCGAAACGATGAGCGCGAATGATCAATGGAAAATAATGATTGTCGATGATCATGATATGGTGCGGGCAGGGCTTCGGACGTATCTGATGCTGGATCCGAAATTCGAGGTGATCGCCGAAGCGGCGAACGGACAGGAAGCGATCGACATGCTTCGCGCGGGCATCGCGGGCGGGCCTCCGCAGCTCGTGTTGATGGATCTGATGATGCCGGTCATGGACGGCGTGGAAGCCACGAGAATCATGATGAAAGAATTCGCGCAGCTGAAGATCGTCATGCTGACGAGCTTTCTGGAGGACGAGAAGGTCGTTGCCGCCGTCGAAGCGGGCGCGGTCAGCTACGTGCTGAAGACCGTTTCCGCGGAGGAACTGATCTATGCGCTGAACGGCGCGGCCAAGGGAATGCCGGTCATGACGCATGACGTTTCCCAGGCGTTGACGCGCGGCCTGCGGCAGCGAAGCACGCAGGGGGCGGATGAAGGCTTGACGGACCGGGAGAAGGAAGTGCTGCTGCTCATCGCCGAAGGGATGGCGAACAAGGAAATCGCCGAAGAGCTCCATATCAGCATCAAGACCGTGAAGACGCATGTCAGCAATCTGCTGATGAAATGCGAGCTGGAAGACCGGACGCAGCTGGCCGTCTACGCGCATCGCAAAGGGTGGGTAAAGACGGGATAATTGTCAACGGGGCAGGGTACCTTAACGCTATACTAAGGCCAAGAGGAGAATGCCCGTTATGATCCCCCTTGAATCGAAGCTGGAATTCAGCGAGAAGGAATTTACCGAAGTGCAGAGCCTGCTGGAGGAGCATCAATTCGCGCTTGGCGGCAGTTGGGACTACGAGCACGGCTATTTCGACCGCAGCCTCGATGAAGCGCAGATGGTCTGGCTCCGGATGCCGTTCGCGGTCATTAACGGCGCGATCGACAGCGAGACGCAGGACTTGGACGCCAAGATCAAGCTGGGCCAGCCTTTCGTTCTGAAGCATGTGTACAATGAAGGGCTGGACAGCGAGGCGCAGGTGAGCACGCTGGGCGGTTTGATGAATCAATTTCAGGAGCCGCT
The DNA here is from genome assembly GCF_009909195.1 of Paenibacillus sacheonensis. Classification (GTDB taxonomy): domain Bacteria; phylum Bacillota; class Bacilli; order Paenibacillales; family Paenibacillaceae; genus Paenibacillus_Z; species Paenibacillus_Z sacheonensis. The sequence continues at coordinate 318,802 of NZ_JAAAMU010000005.1, read as the reverse complement.
GGATCCCGATGCCGAGGTCGAGAGCAAATGGATCACGAAGGCGAAGGACGTGCTCGCCGAAGTGGAAGGACGCCTGCTCCACTAGAGTTGATAGAAGGACCGCAATACCGGGTAATGCTGATTTATACGGCTGCCCGGTTTTTTTATTTGGCATTATAACAATTTTAAGTTTGATTTAAGGTAGATTGTGCAAGATAGAACTATAGAACAGCAACGAAACAAATGTAAGCAGCTTATCATGGGAATTCCAAGGAGGAGTTAAACAATGGACGACCAAAACAAAAAAAACGATTTCGACGATTTCTTCAAACCGACGAACAGCGGAAACGGTGACGAGAGCGGCGATTCCACCCATAAAGCGCACGACGCCAAACCGGAAGACGCCGAGACAGGCAAATCTTCTTACTACTATTCTTACGGACCTTTCAAGCCAGGCTCCGAAGAGGCAGCCGAGCAGGACGGTTACGGCCCCCGCGCCGCATCCGAATCTCGGCAGCAAGGACTGGATGCGCCGTCAAACGCACAGCCTAGCGCGGTAGAAGTTACGCCGCCGACGCAGCTGCGGTCCTTCGCTCCTTCGCAATCGGCCCGCGGCGGCTGGCAGCCCAAAGAAAAACGCCGCTCGCCGTTCAAGGCGATGTTCGCCTCCTTCCTGGTCGGCGTGATTGCCGTCGGATCGCTGATGTACGTATCCGATCGCGAGAATTGGTTCACGTCGGAGCAGGCGCTCGTGCAGCAGTCCAATACCGCGGACCCGGCGGTAGGCAGCGCGGGGGACAACGGAAGCGTCTCGACGGCGGCCGACGTGGTCAGACCTAACAACATCGCGCAGCTGTTCGAGAAAGCAAGCCCTGCGGTCGTGAAGATCGAGACCTTCACCAAGCAGCAGCAATCGGGCGGCCAGCAAGGCAGCATGGACGACTTCTTCAGCCAATTCTTCGGCGATGACGGCTCCGGCGATCAAGGCCGAGGCCAAGGAAACGGCGGACGGGACGATGGCAGCCAAGGCGGCCAAGGCTCCGGGGAATTGACGCCGGAAGGTATCGGTACCGGATTCTTCTTCGATTCGACGGGCTACATTCTGACGAACCAGCACGTCGTGGCGGATGCGGACGAGATTCAAGTCACCGTTCAAGGCTACAGCAAGCCGTTCGTGGCGAAGAAGCTCGGCTCCGACTATAATCTCGATTTGGCCGTACTTAAAGTAGAGAACACGAAAGCATTCCCGACGCTTCCGATCGGCAGCTCGGACAAAATCAATATCGGCGACTGGGTCGTCGCGATCGGCAATCCGTACGGATTCGACCACACGGTCACCGTCGGCGTACTGAGCTCGAAGGAACGTCCGATTACGATTCCGGATTCCGAAGGCACGCGCCAGTACCAGCATTTGCTGCAAACGGACGCTTCGATTAACCCGGGCAACTCGGGCGGACCGCTGCTGAACCTGAACGGCGAAGTCATCGGCATCAATACGGCCGTCAGCTCGCAGGCGCAGGGCATCGGATTCGCGATTCCGACCAGCACGATCACCGAAGTGCTCGAGAACTTGAAATCGAACAAGGAAATCCCGAAAGCGCCGGTACCGTTTATTGGCGCGACGCTGGCCGAAATCACCGAACCGCTTGCCAAAGAACTCGGCCTGAACAGCACGGACGGTTCGGTCGTATCGGATATCATGTACAAATCGCCTGCCTATATGGCGGACCTGAGACAATACGACGTCATTTCCGGCATCGACGGCAAGAAATATAACCGCGAGGATCTGATTGCGACCATTCAGAAGAAGAAAGTCGGCGATGTCGCCACGCTGAACATTATCCGTAACGGGCAGAAGATGGATTTGAAAGTGACGATCGGCAACAAGAACGATTTTGCGACGCAGCAGCAGTAACGCTCGAACGAACGAATGATATTCGCTCCCATGGGGCGCAGGGCAGCTTGACGGCTGATCTTGCGCCCCTTTATTTGGGATTTTGCGGGCGAAATGGTTTCGTGCCGGAAATGGTTTGCGCTATAATGAAGGCAGTTTTTTTGCAATGGGAGACATTAGACGTTGGGGGTAAGCCATGAGACCGCATATATTAGTAGTGGATGACGACGAGAAAATCACCTCCTTGCTCCGGCGAAGCCTCGCATTCGAAGGCTACGAGGTAACGACCGCGAATAACGGCATCGAAGGCTTGAAGCAAATGCTGGCCAGCGATCCGAATCTGCTGATCCTGGACGTGATGATGCCGCAGGTGGACGGCTGGGAAGTGTGCCGGCGCGTACGGGAAGGCGGCAGCTCCGTTCCGATTCTGATGCTCACCGCGAAGGACGATATCCAGGACCGCGTTCGCGGGCTCGATCTCGGAGCCGACGATTATTTGGTGAAGCCGTTCGCGCTCGAAGAGCTGCTTGCCCGCGTCAGGGCGCTGCTTCGCCGCAAGCCGGATAAGCTGGAGGAAAGCTCGAGCCGTCTGCAGTTCGAGGATTTGACGCTGGACTTGGATTCCAGGGAAGCGATCCGCAGCGGGCGCCGAATCGATCTGACGGCCAAGGAGTTCGATCTGCTGCAACTGCTGATGCAGAATCCGCGCCGCGTGCTGACGCGCGATTCCATCATGGACAAAATCTGGGGCTTCGATTACAGCGGCGAGTCTAACGTGCTCGAAGTGTACATCGCGATGCTCCGCCAGAAGACGGAGGACGGCTCGGGTTCGCGGCTCATTCAAACCGTGCGCGGTACGGGCTACGTGCTCCGGGGCGAAGGGGGCTGACCCGATGTCGATCCGGCTTCGACTAACCCTTTGGTACTCCGCGCTGCTGACCGTGACGTTGTGCATTTTCAGCCTCTCCATCTATCTGTTCGTCAACTATAATTCGTACCGGGACGTAAAGACGGAGATTCAGGACCAGCTCCGGCAGATGCGAATCGTATCTTCCCTGAACTATTTCAATGGACTTAATCTCGATTTCGATAATCAGTTCGAAAGCAACGTGTACATCCAAGTAAAGAACTACACGAACGGAGATGTAGCCAAATCCGATAATCTGAAGCGCGCGAATAAACAATTCGCGGTTCCCGATCCGAATCAAAACATCAAAGAAGGCTATGTCACGCTGAAGCTGGATCAATATGAATTTTTGGCTTACCAGCAGCCGCTGCGGCTGAAGCAAAACAATCAGATCGTCGGTCTTCTTCAGATTGCCGTGTTTACGAGTCCGATCGACAATTACATGAAGAATCTGCGGACCATTCTGATCTTCGCTTCCTTCGGCGTTATCGTGATCGCCTTTACGATCGGGCTTTTCTTGGCGCGCAAGTCATTGCGGCCGATCGAGAACGTGATTCGGGCTGCCAAGAGCATTCAGAACGAATCCGATCTCAGCATGCGAATTCCGATCGCGGGCCCGAATGACGAAATCGGCCGCCTGACGGATACGCTGAACGGCATGCTCGGGCGCATCGAGACGACCTACAACGAACTGGACGATGCGTACAAAGCGCAGCGGAGGTTCGTGTCCGACGCTTCCCATGAGCTGCGAACGCCGCTCACGACGATTCGGGGCAATATCGAGCTGCTGGAGCGGATGTGGCCGCCCATGCTTGAGGCCGGAGCCGCAGGCGCGAGCGGTCTGGACGATTCCGGCTTATCCCGCGACGGCTATACGTCCCAAAGCGACCAGAATCGGATGACGATGACGCGGGAAGCGATGCACGATATCGCGGGCGAAGCCAAGCGGATGTCGAACCTCGTGAACGATCTGCTGGCGCTGGCCCGGGCGGATGCCGGCTACGAGATGGAGAAGACGACGCAGCCGCTGCTTCCGCTTGTCGAGGACGTGGCGCGCAGGGCGCAGCTGCTTCCTAGAAATGCGGATTGGAAAATCGGGAACCTAAGCGCCATCGAAAACGTACAAGTAAATGCGCACGCCGATTTTTTGCGTCAGCTGCTGTTCATCTTCGTTGAGAATGCATTCAAGTATACGCCGAGCGGTTATGTGGAGATGCGGGCGGCAAGGTCGCAGGATCAAGCCGGCATCATCATTAAGGATACGGGGATCGGGATGAACAACAAGGAAGTGCCCCATATATTCGAGCGCTTCTATCGGGCGGATGAATCAAGAGGCGAGACGAGCGGCACCGGACTCGGGCTGTCGATCGCCAAATGGATCATCGACGAGCATGGCGGCTCTGTCGAAGTATCGACGCGCGAAGGCGAAGGGACGACATTTACCGTATGGCTTCCGATTGCTTTCCTCGGCAGTGCGAATGAAGTATAATAATAGAACTGGGCATTTTGGCCCTGTCATTTTCGGATGGGGTAAGCAGGAAAGCAGGTGAGCATTTTCGATGGAAATTGTAAAAATTTCTCCACGCGGTTATTGCTACGGTGTCGTAGATGCCATGGTATTGGCTTTGCAAACGGCCCGCAACTTGGATTTGCCGAGGCCGATCTATATTTTGGGCATGATCGTCCATAATAGTCATGTGACTGAAGCGTTCAAGCAGGAAGGCGTCATTACGCTCGACGGCGAGAACCGGCTGGAAATTTTGGAGCAGATCACGACCGGGACCGTTATATTCACGGCCCACGGCGTCTCTCCCGAAGTCCGTAAACGCGCGAAGGAACGCGGGCTCACCGTCGTGGATGCGACTTGCCCCGACGTGACGAAGACGCATGATCTCATTCGCGAGCGGACCGCGGACGGCTATGAGGTCATTTACATCGGCAAGAAAGGCCATCCGGAGCCCGAAGGGGCGATCGGGGTCGCGCCGCAACACGTTCACCTGATTGAACGCGAATCGGATATCGACGCGTTGGCCATTCAAAACGACCGCATTATCATCACGAATCAGACGACGATGTCGCAATGGGACATCCGCCATCTGATCAGCAAGCTGCTGGAGGCATTCCCGGCAGCGGAGATCCACAACGAAATTTGCCTGGCGACGCAGGTTAGGCAGGAAGCGGTGGCCGAGCAGGCGGGTCAAGCGGAGCTGTGCATCGTCGTCGGCGATCCGCGAAGCAACAATTCCAACCGTTTGGCGCAAGTGTCGGAAGAGATCGCGGGCGTACCCGCCTACCGGATTTCGGACGTTTCCGAGATCGACCGCGGGTGGCTGATCGGCAAGACGCGGGTGGCCGTCACTTCGGGCGCTTCGACGCCGACGCCGCTGACGAAAGAAGTCATCGCATATTTAGAGCAGTACGATAACGACAAACCAGAGACCTGGGAGATTCGCCGCACGGTCAACATGGATAGATTGCTTCCGGCCATACGCGTGAAATCGGTTCAGTAAGTGAAAGGAGCGCAGGCCCAATGTCCTCACCGAGAAAAAAGCGCTCGATTAAACGTTGGCTGAAATATAAATATACGCAGTTGATGCGGGCCCCGGGCGGTCCGGCCATTGTGGCCCTTGGATTCTCAATCGGCATCTTCGTGGAAATGTTCACGCTCCCTACCTACGGGTTAGCGTTCTTCCTTATTTTCCCTCTTATTTATTGGATGGGGGCAAGTCTGGCCGGCGCCTTGGTCGGCTTCGTTTTCGGGAAAGTCATTTTCATTCCGGTGGCCTTCGTGAACAGCATGGTGGGCGGCGCGGTGCTGCCGAATCATATGCAGGTAGACATTCCGTTTCTGCCGCACTGGCTGAATCATGCGCTGCTCGTGAATTTGAAGCTCATCGTCGGCGGGGTTATAGACGGTCTCCTGCTGGGCGCCATATTCTATTTCCCGGTGCGGTTCCTTATCAAATACATGGCGGATAAACGCAAAGAGAAGCGCAAGCAGCGCCGCCTGGCTCTGGAAGCGAAGCCGGCGTCATAGTAATAGACGTAAAAATAGCGGAAACCGGTTCTTGACGGAACCGGTTTTTTCATTTATATTTACTTTAGCGATTAAAAGCATAAAAGCCACAAAGCGTCGAAGCTTAAAAGCGAACACGCGTCTAAGCGTGATAGAGAGGGAGTTATTCTATGATCGTCATTACGAAGAACAACGAACCGGAAGAGCGTATCTTGGAGATCGTTCAGCATATCGAGAGAGCGGGCGTGCAGGCGCATGTCTCGCGCGGAACGGATCGTACGGTAATCGGCATTATCGGTAAAGCGGAGCCAACGCTCGCCGAGCACCTGCGTCAAATGAAAGGCGTAGAGAACGTCATCAAAATATCGAAGTCCTATAAGCTCGCAAGCCGCGACTTCCATCCCGACGATACGATCATTGAAATCAAAGGCGTCCGAATCGGCGGCGATAATCTCACGATCATGGGCGGACCTTGCGCCGTCGAAACGCCGGAGCAGATCGACGAGATCGCAAGGCTGGTCAAGGCAGCCGGCGGACAGGTGCTTCGGGGCGGGGCTTTCAAGCCGCGCACGGGCCCATACAGCTTCCAAGGGGTCGGCGTGGAAGGCTTGGCGATGATGGCGGAAGCGGGCAAGAAGCACGGCCTGCTTACGATTACGGAAGTCATGACGCCGGAATATGTGGATGTCTGCTGCGAATACGCCGATATTCTGCAAGTCGGCACGCGCAATATGCAAAATTTCGACTTGCTGCGGAAGCTCGGAACGGTAAAAACGCCGGTACTGCTGAAGCGCGGCTTCAGCGCAACCTATGACGAATTACTCAATGCGGCTGAATATATCCTGGCGGGCGGAAATCCGAACGTTATGCTCTGCGAGCGCGGAATCCGAACATTCGAGTCTTACACCCGCAACACGCTCGATCTCGCCGCGATTCCTGTCCTGCAAGGACTCAGCCATCTGCCGGTCATCTCGGATCCGAGCCACGGCACGGGCCGGCGCGAATTGGTAGAGCCGATGTCCAAGGCATCGGTCGCGGCGGGAGCGAACGGACTCATTATCGAGATGCATACCGACCCGGACAACTCGATGACGGGGGACGGCGTTCAATCGCTCTTCCCGGATCAATTCGCGAAGCTGCTGAAAGAACTGGAACAGCTGGGGAACCTTGTGGGTAAGCGGTTCGATACGCCGAAGGAGCCCGCGGAATACTTCGCGAACTGGATCAAGTAATCGCCGCCAAGCGGCACCGTTATCGCATTTGCACAGACCGAAGCCGCCCTCGGGACAGGGCGCTTCGGTTTTTATTTTGCGCGAATTCCTTGACTATTTCGAAATTGAAAATTATGTGAAGTTAGCTGACAAAGAGGTCAAAAAATACCTTACATAGCTATTGACGAGATTTGACCCTTAATTCTATAATAACGACATAGTTTCAGTGCAGAAGTTGAACAATTATTGTCCTACACATCGCAAATGTTCGGAAATGGAGGAAATACCTAATGTCAGTTCAAAATGTTTTGAACACAATTAAAGAAAACAACATCATGTTTGTCGATTTCCGCTTTGTGGATCTTTCCGGCCACGCGCACCACATCACGCTTCCTGCCACGGAAGTGGATGCCGATACGTTTGTAAACGGCGTAGCTTTTGACGGCTCCTCGATCGCGGGCTTCCGCGGCATCGAAGAATCCGACATGGTTATGATGCCGGACACAGATTCCAGCTTCGTGGATCCTTTCACGGATCACCCGACATTGAACATTATGTGCAACATCCACACGCCGGACGGCGAACGCTATGAGCGCGATCCGCGCAGCATCGCCCAAAAAGCCGAGGAATACCTGCAAACGACAGGAATCGGCACGGCTGCTTTCTTCGCGCCTGAATCGGAATTCTTCATTTTCGACGACGTTCGCTACGAAAGCAAAATGAACACGTCCTACTACTCCGTTGATTCCGACGAAGCTGCTTGGAACACGGGCCGCAAAGAAGAAGGCGGAAACCTCGGCTACAAAATCGGCGTTAAAGGCGGCTATGTACCTGTAGCTCCAGTCGATGCTCAACAAGACATTCGCAGCGAAATGGTTCGCGTGATGCAAGAATCCGGCCTTCGCGTCGAGCGTCATCACCATGAAGTAGCTACGGCCGGCCAAGCGGAAATCAACTTCCGTTTCGACACGCTGACTAAAACAGCCGATAACCTGCTGAAATATAAATACATCATCAACAACGTTGCCCGCCAATGGGGCAAAGTCGCGACTTTCATGCCTAAACCGCTTTTCGGCGATAACGGCAGCGGCATGCACGTGCATAGCTCCATCTTCAACGGCGATTCCCCGCTGTTCTACGAGAAAGGCGCTTATGCAAACCTGAGCCAAATGGCTCTGCACTACATCGGAGGTATCCTGCATCACGCTCCGGCGCTGATCGCGATCACGAACCCTTCGACGAACTCCTTCAAACGTCTGGTACCAGGCTACGAAGCGCCGGTTAACCTCGTATTCTCGAAAGGCAACCGTTCCGCGGCCATCCGTATTCCGGTCGCTGCCGTTACGCCTAAAGGCTGCCGCATCGAGTTCCGTACGCCGGACTCCACGGCTAACCCTTACCTGGCCTTCGCAGCCATGCTGCTTGCCGGTTTGGACGGCATCAAACGTCAACTGGATCCAGTGGCTCTTGGCTATGGTCCTTTCGACAAAAACATCTACGATCTGTCCGACGAAGACAAGAAAGAAATCCGTTCCGTACCAGGCACGCTGGACGAAGCGCTTGACGCGTTGGAAGCTGATTCCGAGTTCTTGACTGAAAGCGGCGTATTCACGCAGGACTTCATCGACAACTTCGTAGCTCTGAAACGCGCAGAAGCGAAAGCTGTATCCATCCGTGTTCATCCGCACGAATACAGCCTCTACTTCGACTGCTAATCCGCACTTATCCGTTCCACTTTCAAGCGAGCTCTCAGCGAGAGCTCGCTTTTCATATGGGCATTTTGGTTCGAGAAAGCGTTTTTATCGCCTAAATCCGAATATTATGTATTAAACTTTCATTTTTGTTCGACTTTATGACTTGATGCCAAGCCGCAAAATTGCTATCATACTACATAAGCAAATTGAAGAGTGGAGTGAGTGTCCGTGACGAATCGCGCGTATAACTTTAATGCCGGACCGGCGGCTCTGCCGCTGGAAGTGCTGCAGCAAGCCCAACGGGAGTTTATCGATTATGCGGGAACCGGGATGTCCATTATGGAAATGTCCCACCGCAGCAGCGTGTTTGAAGGCGTAAACGACGGGGCGCAATCGCTGCTTCGTGAATTATTCGGCATTCCCAGCCATTATAAAGTATTGTTCCTGCAAGGCGGAGCCAGCACGCAGTTCGCCATGATTCCGATGAATCTGCTGACGCCGGGCAAAACGGCTGCGTTCGTGCATACGGGCAGCTGGGCTGAGAAGGCATATAAGGAAGCGAAACTGTTCGGATCGACGGCGATTGCCGCGACTTCGGAAGCCGACAAATTCAACCGTATTCCGGCATTGAGCGACATTCAGCTGCCTGCCGATACCGCCTACCTGCACATCACGTCGAATGAAACGATCGAAGGCACGCAATATGCGGCCTATCCCGATACGGGCGACGTTACGCTGATCGGCGACATGTCGAGCGATATCCTAAGCCGCCCGGTCGATGTGAGCAAATTCGGCATGATCTATGCCGGCGCTCAGAAAAACCTGGGACCTTCGGGCGTGACGATCGTTATCGTGCGCGAGGATTTGATCGCGGAAAGCCCGAAGACGATTCCGACCATGCTTCGTTACGACACGCATGCGAAGAACAATTCGCTGTATAATACGCCGCCGTCCTTCTCGGTCTACCTGGTCGGCCTGATGCTCCAATGGGTGAAAGAACGCGGAGGCGTCGCTGCCATGGAGCAGTTCAACCGCGACAAAACGAAGCTGATCTACGACACGATCGATCAAAGCGGCGGTTTCTACCGCGGTTTCGCCGACGTCGCCAGCCGTTCGTCGATGAACATCACGTTCCGTCTCGGTACGGAAGAGCTGGAGAAGCAATTCGCCAAGGAATCCGAGCAGCATGGCTTCGTCGGTCTGAAGGGGCATCGGAGCGTCGGGGGGCTGCGCGCATCGACGTACAATGCCGTGCCGCTGGAGAGCTGCAAGGCGCTTGCGGATTTCATGGGTGACTTTATGAAGCGTAACGGGTAGGGATAAGAGCATAGGGCTTAAGAGCATGACCTGCGGTCGGTTGGGTCTTCAATCGCTGTTGTAGTCGGATTTCTGGAATGGTACATTCAGAAATGGTAGAAATCCGACTACAAAGGCGACCACTTCGTTTTTCCGCCTCCAACCGACCTCCGGTCACTTTTGCCGCCGCGGCTCGACATTTCTTTTTTGGAAACATTTAAAGACCGCCGGTCCTCATTGGACGGCGGTCTTCTGATTGAAATGCTGTGAGCAAGAGCAAGAACTACGAGTAAGAGCTAAGAGCTTAACTTAATGTAAGAGCAAGAACTACGTGTAAGAGCTAAGAGCAAATGCTAGGCCCTAAGTACTATGCTAAGGCCTAAGGGCAAAAGCCAAGAGCCAGTTCCCTTTAAGCCAGCGACGAGTCTGCTGCGCTGCTTCCTGGGCCGGACAGCTTGTAGCCTACGTTGCGGACGGTCATGATATATTCCGGCGTACGGGCGTTTTTCTCGATCTTATCGCGAAGATGGCTGATATGGACGTCGACGATGCGCGTATCTCCGAGAAAATGATAGTCCCACACGCCATGCAGCAGCTGCTGGCGGCTGAGCACTTTGCCGCGGTGGCGGCATAAGAAGAGCAGCAGTTCGAATTCCTTCGGCGTCAGCTCGACCGCCTTGCCGTCGATTTGGACCTCGCGCTGCTCGGCCAAGACCGACATCCGTCCGATTTCGTGGACGACCATTTCCCGAGCGCCCGGCAGCGACTGGGTTCTGCGGAAGATGGCTTGAATGCGGGAAAGCAGCTCCTGAGGAGAAAACGGTTTCGTCATATAGTCGTCGGCGCCGTTGTCGAGTCCGGCAATTTTGTCCGTTATGTCCTGCAGGGCAGTCAGCATGATGATGGGCACGGCATTGTTTTGCTTACGAAGCTCCCGGCATACTTGGATGCCGTCCATCTTGGGAAGCATAAGATCAAGAACGATGAGATCGGGACGAAACGGCTTCAAGAGGTCGAATACGGCCTCCCCATCTTGGACGCAGCGGACTTCGTAGCCTGCAAGCTTCAAATTAAATTCCAGCAGCATGGAGATGGAAGGCTCGTCATCGACGATTAATATTTTTTTCTTCATCGTTATGATCTCCTTTTCTTGCAATGATACCTCTATTATGAAGGCGAAGTTTTCACAATAGATTAAACAAGCGTAAATGCTGTGTAAAAAATGTAGAGGAGTTAACAAAAAAATGGCTTTTCATATCGTGCTCGTCGAACCGGAAATTCCCGCGAACACCGGCAATATCGCGCGTACTTGCGCCGCTACCGGCACTATTCTCCATTTGGTGCATCCGCTTGGGTTCCGTACCGACGATAAAACGCTCAAACGCGCCGGCTTGGATTACTGGTACGCCGTGGATGTGCGCCATCATGATTCCTTCGAGGAGCTGAAGGCGGAGTTTCCGGGCGGCCGTTTCTTCTGCGCCAGTACCCGCAGTTCTAAGGTTTACTCCGAGCAAAGCTATAGGGACGGAGACTTCTTCGTCTTCGGAAAAGAGACCAAGGGCCTGTCGCAGTCGATTTTGGACGCGTATCCCGACACCTGCATTCGCGTGCCGATGACCGATAAGGTCAGATCGTTGAATTTGTCGAACTCGGCTGCGATCGTCGTTTTCGAGGCCTTTCGCCAATTAGGCTTCCCGGGATTGGAATAAAGGTAATTAATTCCAAACCACTTGCACAATATTAAGCAAATATAAATAAATGCAGGAATTGTTTCATGACTATCGAACCCTAAGTAGGATGCAAAACTGTCATCACGTGATAGCTTACAAATTGCGACTACAGGAGATGTGTAATTGTGAAACCGGCTGGCGTTGTTCGGAAAGTGGACCAACTCGGGCGAATTGTGCTGCCCAAATCCCTTCGGAAGAGATACCAAATGAACGAAGGGGATCCTGTCGAAATCTTAGTGCAGGGCGATCATATTATTTTGGAGCGCTATCGTCCGCGCTGTGTATTTTGTGGGGTGTTGGAGGACGTTCGGGGATTCAAGGAACGCTACCTGTGCGGCAAATGTATGGCTGAAATGGCCCAGTTGAAACAGTAATCGCGCGTGGGACAAATAAAAGAAGCTTTCGGCAGCTGCGGCGAGCAGCGGCTGAAAGCTTCTTTTTCATTCGGTTTTTACAGACCTTTGGTTTTATCGTCGTTGTAGGACGCCGTCATCATCGCGATCAAGAACAATGCGAAGACGGTAAGGACGATCAGAAAGTTAATTGTCATTCCTCTTACCCCCTAGGTTGCCGGTCTTTCGGCACGAATCTTGGCAAGCACTCCCCTCATTATACCCAACGAGCCGCGAAAAGAAAACGTTCAAAGTTGTGAACAAGTTGTTACGGCACGCGACTTGCACGTATACGCCAGTTCGAAATCGCGCATGGTAAATCGAACATGATCATGAACTTAAGCGAATTCCGTTCCGCCTGAGCCCGCCGCTGCGTAACATGTGACAATAGGCAGCTGAGGAGGGAAGGCGGATGAAAAGTCGGAATGTACGCCGGGCGGAAGGGCTGGGAACCGCTTCGTTGGCGGATTTATTAAAGCAAGCCGGGCAGGAGGAGTTCATTTCGTTCGCAGGCGATATGCCGGCGGATGATTGTCTTCCGCGCGAAAGAATCATGGCGGCGCAAATAGCGGAACCTGCCCGTGAAGCCGAAGACGTTGGCTCGTCCGTTCCGGGATCGTCCCATGGCCAATTGTCTATTTTAGAACGGTTATGCGCCTTCATGGCGGTCCGCGGAATCGCGGCCGATCCATCCAATACGCTGCTGACGACGGGAATGCAGCAGACCGTGCAGCTTATTGCCCGGTCGCTGTTAGAACCCGGAGATACGGTGCTCGTCGAAAATCCGACGCAGCCGGCCGTATTGCGGGCTTTCCTCGCGCGCGGACTTCAAGTCGTGCCGGTACCGGGCGACCGGGAAGGTCTCCTGATCCCTGAAGCCGAACGCCTCATGCAGCAGCATCGACCTAAGCTCATCTATGTCATGCCGAGCCTGGGGGACCCCGATTCCAGGCTGTGGAGCGAGGATCGGCGCGTCGCTCTGCTTTCGTTAAGCCGGCGAATGGGCGTGACGATATGGGAAGACAATCGCTATGGAGAGCTGCTGTTCCCGCATGACTCGGATAGCGCGCCTGCCTCCCTGTATGAATTGAATGCCGGGCGCGAACGGGATGGCGTTCTTTATACAGGGTCGTTCTCGGCTTTGCTTGGGCCGTCGTTTCCCGCTGGCTGGATCATCAGCAGTCGTGGGACTGCCGCTCAACTGGCTGCAGCGCAGCAATCACTCGAGCATAAGGACTCAGGAGAGAGCACGGCGTACCGGACATTCCGGACACTGGAACGCGTACTAGACGAATGTGATTTGGTCGAGCAGGTACGCATCGTTAGGATGTCCTATTTCGAAAAAATGCAGCGCACGAAGGCCTTGCTTCGCGGCCATAACCTAAACGGCGTCTCGTGGAAGGAGCCAAAGGGGGGCATGTTTCTATGGGTGGAGCTGCCCGAGGGGCTGGATGCGGAAGCCTTGCTTCGCAGCGCTGCGGCAAAACAGGTCACGTTCGAAACAGGCGCCTCGTTCTACGCAAAAGACCCGCAGAACAACCATGTCCGGCTCACGTATTCGAATATGCCGGAGGAACAATTGAAATCCGGCATTGACCGGTTCGCCGAAGCGGTGCGCGAGTTTCTCGCACGCTCATCACCCTGATCCGGGGGCAGACAGACAATCAACGGACAGACAATCAACAGTTAGACACGCAACCGCAAGAAGACCGGAATCCGATTCGTCGGGTTCCGGTCTTCTTCGTCCTGCGTTTATTATTCGCCGTCCTGCATGCCGGTTTGATTGTCCTCGCATGGCAAGCCGCCTGGCCGATTAGACTTTGAGCGTAAACTGTCCGTCGCGGATTTCCAGCGGGGCGCATTCGAGCTGCTCGCCGGGAATGTTCGTCGACTCGCCGGTAGCGAGATCGAAGCACCAATAATGCAGCGGACAGATCAGCTCGTTCAGGTGGGGACGGACCATGCCTCCCGCATGCGGGCAAATCGCCGATATTAAATTGTACCGCTGCGGCTCGTCGTCTTTACGCGGGGCTTCCACAATGAAAAACGGGTTATTGTCCACATTGACGGCAGCGGGGAAAGCCGCGAAATCGTTTACGCTGCCGATGATTTTGACGGGTTGTTGTTCGCTCATGGTCTAATGATCTCCTTTATAGATGAGTTCGGCTTCGGCGACGGTCTGTGCGGCCGCTCGTTTCTGGTGCCAGGCGGTTAAGATGTCCGCGTGCTGCTCCACGGCCTTCGCGCCTTCGGGCTTCACGCTGTACAAACCTCTGGCCACGCGTTGAAACCAGCCGTAGTAATCCTTCTGCATAAAATGCGCAGCCCGCGGAATTTCGGTGAGCACTGCGGCTTCTCGGGGCGACAGGCTGCCGTGCTCCACGAGCGCCCAAGCGATGCGCAGGGCTTTCTCCCGATAAGCGGTTACAAGTTTGCGGCCGGAACTGCCGCCCGTATTGTAGTCGCCGCTTCGTTCGCGGAATTCGGTCAGCAGCCTCGCCTGCCGGGCGCGCCGCTGTCCTCGGACCGGCGGGTCTCCGGGCTGGCAAAGCATCTCCAGTACAGGCGGCTTCGTTTTGAAGAAGGTGACGGTCATAAGACCAAGGCCCAGCATGCGGCACAGCTCGGTCAAGTCCCCGAAGCGTTGGTTGTGGGCGCCGGCCTTCTTCCGATTGCGCTCGACGGCCAGAATGACGCTGCCGTTCAGACGCAGTCGTTCCACGCCTTGCAGGAGCAGGGCGAGGTTGAACGTTTTCTTCATTTCAACTAGCAGCGTATCTCCCGTATCGGGATGAATCGCGACCAAGTCGCAGTGCATGATCTCGCTCTTGACTTCATAGCCCTGCGCTTGGAAGTACGTTTTGATCGGCTTGTACAGCTCGGTCTCGTGTTGGACGGCCAATTCCCGCCCTCCCTTCAACGGAGATTCTTTGGCGATTATAACATATTCAAGCCCGGCCCTCAGCTATATTTGGGAATGACATCGGCTGTCATAGATTTCTTCGGACTCCGAGCACGGAAAAAGTCGATTTTTCTTCTGCTTCGACATTTCGGCGCAGAGGTGGAAAAGCGTTGGCGCAGCGGGCTTTCCAAGCGATCGGACGGCGGCGCGATGCCTGTTCGCTTCCGCGAAGCGCGTTTCGATTTTGTAAAAGAACCGCTTAACGAAGGCGGTTTTTGTTGAAAACTTGTTTAAATTATTGGGCAACTTCCTTTACGAAAGCGCATAGGATTGTATTACTTCAATAAAAAATGCCGGGCAGCTTTAGATGGTGGGAAAACGTTCGAATGCCGCCCACGACCCGCATGGCAGAGGCAGCTAGGAACACCGGGATGGACGAGAGGAGGTACGGCATGGATATTTTGAAACGGATTTCGGAGTACAAGGCGGAAAGCGAGAAGCTGGCTTGGCAGGGCTCTTTCAAGGATTACATCGAGCTGCTGAAACAGGATCCAACTCCAGCCATGACTGCGCATGCTCGTGTCTATGACATGATTGAGTCGTTTGGGGTGGTTGAAGACAGTAGCGGAACGAAGAAATACAAGTTTTTCGAACAAGAAATATTCGGCTTGGATCGTGCCGTTGAGAAACTGGTAGAGGAATACTTTCATTCATCGGCCCGTCGGCTCGATGTGAGAAAACGGATCTTGCTGCTCATGGGTCCCGTCAGCGGCGGGAAGTCCACGATCGTTACCATGCTCAAACGAGGACTGGAACAGTTCTCGCGTACGCACAAAGGTTCAATCTATGCCATTAAAGGCTGCCCGATGCACGAAGAACCGCTTCATCTGATTCCGAATGAGCTCCGGGCGGAAGCGGAACGCGAGCTCGGCGTCCGCATCGAAGGCAATCTATGTCCTTCCTGCCAAATGCGGTTGAAGACGGAGTTCGGCGGCGAGATCGAGAACGTACAGGTGGAACGGGTGCTCGTATCGGAGGAGAACCGCGTGGGCATCGGGACGTTCAGTCCTTCCGATCCGAAGTCGCAGGATATCGCCGATCTGACGGGCAGCATCGATTTCTCGACCATTACGGAATTCGGTTCCGAGTCGGATCCGCGGGCTTACCGCTTCGACGGGGAGCTCAACAAAGCGAACCGGGGTCTGATGGAGTTCCAGGAAATGCTGAAGTGCGACGAGAAGTTCTTATGGAATTTGCTGTCGCTGACGCAGGAGGGTAATTTCAAGGCGGGCCGGTTCGCGCTCATATCGGCGGATGAGCTCATCATTGCGCATACGAACGAGACGGAGTACAAATCGTTCATTGCGAACAAGAAGAACGAAGCGCTTCAATCACGGATGATCGTCATGCCGATTCCGTATAACCTGAAAGTATCCGAGGAAGAGAAAATCTACAATAAGCTGATCGGTCAGAGCGACATGAAGCATATCCATATCGCGCCGCATTCCCTGCGCTCGGCAGCCATCTTCTCCATCCTGACCCGGCTCAAGGAAACGAAGAAGCAGGGCATGGATCTCGTGAAGAAAATGCGCATGTACGACGGCGAGGAAGTGGAAGGCTACAAGGAAGCCGACCTGAAGGAAATGCAAAGCGAGTACATCGAAGAGGGCATGTCGGGGATCGATCCGCGTTATGTCATCAACCGGATATCCAGCGCCTTAATCAAGCAGGACCTGCAGTGCATCAATGCGCTCGACGTGCTGCGCGCGCTTAAGGACGGCCTGGATCAGCATCCTTCCATCACCAAGGAAGAACGCGAACGATATTTAAACTTCATCTCCGTCGCGAGAAAAGAATACGACGGCTTGGCGAAGAAGGAGATCCAGAAGGCCTTCGTCTACTCCTTCGAAGAGTCGGCGAGGACGCTGTTCGAGAACTACCTCGACAACATCGAGTCCTACTGCAACTGGGCCAAAATCAAGGATCCGCTCACGGGCGAAGAGATGGATCCGGACGAACGGCTCATGCGTTCCATCGAGGAGCAGATCGGCGTGTCCGAGAATGCGAAGAAGGCGTTCCGGGAAGAAATCCTGATTCGGATCTCGTCCTACTCGCGCAAAGGCAAGAAGTTCGATTACTACAGCCACGAGCGGCTGCGCGAAGCCATCGAGAAGAAGCTGTTCACGGATTTGAAGGATATCGTCAAAATCACGACGTCCACCAAAACGCCGGACGAGAAGCAATTGAAGCGGATTAACGAGGTGTCCAAACGCCTGATCGACGAGCATGGCTATTGCCCGGTCTGCGCCAACGAACTGCTTCGTTATGTCGGCAGCCTGTTGAATCGCTAATCGCGTAGTGAAAAGCATGACCTGCGGTCGGAATGGGTTTCCAAACGGTCCATTCCGATCTCCGGTCACTTTTCGCCGCAAATCCGAACAAAACGGGCCTTCCAACATGCAACGCAGCACGCGATTATTCGCATGCTGCGTTTTTTCGTCGTGCTGGCTATTGCGGTTCAACTGGTTTAAGATAAGAAATATTTCTTGGCGTAAACCTACTGGAGGAATGAGAGGATGTACCGGTTGTTGATTACCGACGATGAGACGATCATCGTGGACGGTCTATTTGAAATGTTCAGCGAGTATACGGAATCCATGGAATTGGAATTGTACCGCGCCTATTCCGGCGACGAGGCGATTAAGCGGCTCCATACGACACAGATCGATATTCTGCTTACGGATATACATATGCCGGGCATATCCGGGCTTGAAGTGCTGAGACAGGCCAAATCGATTTGGGCGCACTGCAAAGTGATTATGCTGACCGGATACAATGAGTTCAAATATATTCAGGAAGCCGTTCGTTCGGGCAGCATCGAATACGTCCTCAAGACCGAAGGCGATGCCAAGATCGTGCAAGCCGTGGAGAAGGCGTGTCTGGCGCTGAAAGAAGAGTGGCAGCTCAACGAGTTGATCGTGAAGGCAAAGGACAGCATGAGCCTTGCGCTGCCTATGCTGCGTAAAGCGTTCTTGATGGAATGGCTGGAAGGCGCGCGAACGGCCGCCGAGATTCGGGAGGAGCAGCTGGCGGAAATGCAAATTCCGCTGCGGCAGGGCCAACCGGTGCTGCTTGTCACGGGCAAGGTCGACCAGTGGCGCACCGGGATGTCGCTCGCGGACAAGGAATTGCTGCTCTTCGCGATTGACAATATCGCGGAGGAATATTTGCGCGCGCGGCTGCATGTCGTGCAAGTCAAATACGAAAGCGATCAGTGGGTATGGCTGCTGCAATCCCGCGATCCCGCGGATGACGATAGCATGGAACGTTTCGTCTACGGGAGCTTAGAGATGACGCAGAAGCAAGCGGATCAACTGTTGAAGCTTAGCGTATCCTTTCTGATCGGCTCGAAGGAAACGGATTGGAACAAGCTGCCCGAAGCGTATTATCGCATGAAATGGCAGATCAGCTATGGCATCGGAATGGGCAGAGAGATGATGCTGCATGAATTCGGACCTTCCCCTTCGACCATCGAACAAGAAAATGATGACGAGGGCCCAAACAGAAGTCAGTATTTCGGACCGGATCTGAAAAAACTGGAATCGTATCTCGAGAGCGGCTCCGAAGAAGCATTCCGGCAGCATATGGCTGCGTTCCTGGACAAGCTGCCGGATTGGAACGAGCGTCATACGTTCACGGTTCAGGAGATATTTCTGGCGTTGTCCTCCATGTTCATGACCTGCATGAACCGCTCAGGATTGACGCACTCGATAGGACGCCGGATCGATCTCGGCAAATGCGTGGAATTGAAATCGTTCGCGGACTGGAAGGGCGTAGCGGATTACTTCCTGCAGATTGCCGCGCATTATTTCCTGCTGCGCAACCAATCCGAGTTCTCGCCGTACCGGGATGTTATCCAAACGATCGAAACCTATGTCCACGCGCATATTGCCGAGGATTTATCGCTTACCCGGATGGCGGAGATCGTTTATTTGAACCCGTACTATTTGTCTCGTTTATACAAGAAGCTGTCGGGCATCACGCTTACTGACTACGTCATCCACGTCCGCATGGAGAAAGCGAAGGAGCTGCTGCGCGGGACGAACTTGAAAGTGAACGAAATCGCGCAGGAAATCGGCTTTGAATCGCCTGCGTATTTCACTAGATTTTTCAAACGGGTCGCGAAAATGACACCGATCGAATACCGGGAGCGATAAGCATGACAAACGGAGGGGCACCATTGAAACAGGAACGGCGGTTGAAGCTATCCATTTATTCTAAGATCGTATTCGTCTTCTTGCTTGTTATCGTTCCGATCTGCACGATGAGTCTCGTCATTAATCAGAAGGGGATGAAGAGCGTTAAGGGCGAGCTGTCCAAGCAGCTGGAAGTCGGCGTTCAAAATTTCATGGAGACGTTCGCGAACGAGCTTGCGTCGATGAGCAAGCATCAGCAGGAGTTTATTTTGGACAAGGATTTGATGAACATCAGCTTCGGCGGTACCATGATCAAACCTTACGAGATGTCGCAGCGCATGCTGTATATCGAGGAGAAGCTGGGAATGATTCAAGACTCCAGCACGTTGATTCGAAATGTTAGCGCATACATACCGATCCTTGACCGCGATATTTCCACGCTTGGCAACGTATCGACATTGCCCGCCGAAGAGTACGACATGGTTATGAAAGCTGCAAGAAGCAGCGCATCCAAGGTTGTGGAGTGGCAGGGGAGATTGTTCATCGTGCTGCCTTATCCTTCGCTCGCCCTCTACGACCTGGACCCTTCTTATGCGCTCAGCATCGAGCTCGGCGTGGATACGCTGAAGCAGGAGCTGTCGCAATTTACGAAATACGGCAACGGGGGCTATGTGTTATGGAACGACGAACAGAGCTGGTCCGTAACGAGCGAGCAGGACAGTCAGCTGGTTGATGCGATTCAAGCTTCCTTGCGCACGAAGCATAACGGTCACACGCTCTCGGGCGTATACCCTTATCGGTATAACAAGACCGATTACATTGTGGTGCACCAGTATGTCCCGGGCTCGGACATGACTTTAGCTGTTTACGTTCCGGAGGAAGAGGTTCTTGGTCAGCTGTCCGTGTATGGGAACTGGTTCTGGATTATCTCGATTTTGTCGGTATTCGTCATTCTCTTCTTCTCTGCTTGGATCTATCGGCAGATCCATCGTCCGATGAGCCAGCTTGTACGTTCGCTGCGCAAGGTCGAGAACGGCGTGCTGGAGAAGATGCCGGTTACCCGCAGAGCCGATGAGTTCTCTTATCTGTATACCCAGTTCAATTCCATGGTGGATCAGCTGAATGTGTTGATTCATCAGGTGTACGAGCAGCGAATCCGTTCGCAGAGCTCGGAATTGAAGCAGCTGCAGTCGCAGATCAATCCTCATTTTCTGTACAACACGTATTTCACGCTGTATCGGCTTGCCAAGATTCATGATATCGACAAGGTCATTTTGTTCTGCGAGTATTTAGGCAACTATTTTCAATACATTACCCGTACCGGAGCCGAATCGGTGTCCATCGAGATGGAGCTTCAGCACTCCAGAGCCTATACGGATATTCAGGGGATCCGGTTCTCCGAACGGATTGCGGTTTCCTTCAATGAGTTCCCGGCTGAAATGGCAGAACTGAAGGTACCGCAATTGTTCCTTCAGCCGATTCTAGAAAATGCGTATAATCACGGCCTCGAGAACATGTTGAGTGCAGGCAAGATCAACGTCACGTTGAAGTCGACGGAGCTCTTCCATCAAATCATCGTGGAGGATAATGGCCAAGAGCTGTCGGAAGAGGTTATCGAAGAGCTGCGGAATAAGCTGCGGTATCGGGGCGATGCGCTGGAGACTACCGGACTGATCAACGTCCATCGGCGCATCCAATTATTTTATGGGAACGGAAGCGGGATCGAGCTCAAGCGCAGCGAGCTTGGCGGACTTCAGGTCACGGTTCATATAAGCCGCAGCGCTGTCTAGGCCGCGACGATCGAGCAGAGCCGAGCAAGTATGCCTTACGTGCAGCTAAGCTGGAATGGATTATGATTCGACATGAAAAGACAAAAAGTCATCAGAAGTCAACGAATGTGCAATTGTGAATCTGTTTCTTTGCGTCGCTGTTCCCCATAATAAGAGATGTGCAAGAGCAATTCATACCGACAGGGGGAAAACGTGTTGACTAGAACAAAGAAAACAGGATCAGTGCTTCTGACTGCCCTGGTTGGCATGATGGTGATTACATCTGCTTGCTCGGACAACAAGAACAACAATCAAGGAAATGCAGCCGAACAGACACCGGCAGCGGGAAATAATGCGACGGGGACCAATGATGCTCCGCCGGCGGATCCGATGGCCAAGTATGATCCGCCGATCGAACTGACGACGGTGGCATTCGAAGGCGAGAAACCGGAGTATCCGGCAGGCGATAGCATTGACAACAACATATGGACGAGAGCGTATGCCAGCGACCTCGGCATCAATGTCAAAAACCTGTGGGTAGCGGCGAATACGCCAGAGGTGCGAGACCAGAAGATGAGCGTTACGATCGCTTCCGGCAACTTGCCGGATGTCATGCACGTGACGGCGCGCGAGATGCAGATGTTGATCGAATCCGGTCAAGTCGAGGATTTGACGGATGTGTACGATCAATACGCCTCCGAAGGCGTTAAGAACATCATGAGTTACAACGGCGGCATTATTCTGGATGCTGCATCATACAAAGGCAAACTAATGGCGCTTCCGGATACGACGCAAGGCGGCGGCACCGATGGCGCGCCGATGATCTGGGTGCGGACGGACTGGCTGGACAAGCTGAAGCTGTCCCCGCCGAAGACGATGGACGATGTTATGAAAATCGCGACCGCGTTCACGAACGACGATCCGGATGGCAACGGCAAGAAAGATACGTTCGGCATGGCGCTCGACAAAAATATATATGACGGCTTCGCCGGCGTGCAAGGATTCTTCAGCGCTTATCATGCTTATCCGTTCAATGTGAATGTCAGCATGTGGCAGAAGGACGAAGCGACCGGCAAACTGGCTTACAGCGGAATTCAGCCTCAAGTCAAGAATGGCTTGATCGCCTTGAACCAAATGTTCAAGCAAGGCTTGATCGATCCGGAATTCCCGGTCAAAGACGGCAACAAGGTCGCAGAGACGGTAACTTCAGGCAAAGTAGGGCTGATGTTCGGTCAGTTCTGGAACGCCTCTTGGCCGCTTAACGATTTGAAGAAAGCAGACAACAAGTCCGAATGGATGCCATATCCATTGGTATCCGCAGATGACCAGCCGGCCAAATCGTACGTTGAAACGCCGGTGCCGAGCATGTACTACGTCGTCAAGAAAGGCTACGACCATAAAGAAGCCGTCGTGAAAATGCTGAATTATTATTACGATAAAATTTACGGCGAGCACGCGGAGTCCGATAAGTTCCATACCGTCACGGAGAACGGCAAGAAAATTCAAGTGTTCGGCTCGGCAACGATTCAAACCTTCACGATGGATACGAACGTGAAAGCGCACGAGCTTGTGACGGAAGCGCTGAAAACCGGCGATACGTCCAAGTTGAACGACGAATTCCTCGGCTACTACACGCAGATGAAGGAAGCGACGGCAGGAACGAATCTGACCGGCTGGTACTTGAATCCGATTTTCGGCGAGAACGGCGCTTACGAAGTACTGAAGAACTACAACGCCAACAATCTCATCTTATCCAACGAGTTCTATGGATCGCCGACGCCTACGATGATCGAGAAAGGCGCGTTCCTGAAACAGCAGGAAATCGAAGCCTTCACGAAAATCATCATGGGCGCGGCGCCTGCGGATGATTTCGATAAGTTCGTCGAGAACTGGAAGCAGCTCGGCGGCGACAAAATTACGGAAGAAGTCAATGAGTGGTACGCCACCAAAAGCAAATAGCCGAGGGGAGGGACTCCCTTCCCTTTTTTTATTGCCGATGAAGGAAGGAGTCTGAAACGCTATGTTGAAGTTGATGAAGAAAGAGCTGCCGCTCCATTTGATGGTTTGGCCGGCACTGGTCATTGTGCTTATCTACAGCTATGGGCCGATGCTCGGCATCGTCATTGCGTTCCAGAAATACGTGCCGGCCATGGGATTCTTCAAGTCCAAATGGGTAGGCTGGGATAATTTCGAATATTTGCTGCACTTGCCGAACATTTGGCAGGTCGTCGGCAATACCATCTATATTTCCGCGATGAAAATCATTGCCGGTCTCATCGTTCCGATCGTCGTGGCGCTGCTGCTCAACGAGGTTCGCATCCATGCCTTCAAACGATCGGTCCAAACGCTGGTCTATCTCCCGCATTTCCTATCTTGGGTTATTCTCGGCGGCATTGTCGTCGATCTGTTATCCCCGTCCACGGGGCTCGTCAATCAATTGATCTCTTGGTTCGGCGGCAAGCCGATCTTCTTCGTCTCCAACAATCACTGGTTCCCGTTCATTCTGGTCTCGACGGACATTTGGAAGGAATTCGGTTTTAGCACGATCGTGTACCTGGCTGCACTAACGTCGATTAACCCTGCCTTGTACGAGGCTGCGGTGATGGACGGAGCCAACCGTATGCGCCAAACCTGGCATATTACGCTTCCCGGCTTGCTGCCCGTTATCATTTTGATGGCTACGCTCAGCCTGGGGAACGTGCTCAATGCGGGATTCGACCAGGTGTTCAACCTCTACAGCCCTGTCGTTTACCAATCCGGCGACATTCTCGATACGCTCGTGTATCGCCTTGGCCTGATCGATTATCAATATAGCGTCGCAACCGCAGTCGGACTGTTGAAGTCTATCGTTTCACTCATATTTATGGCAGGTTCCTATGTATTGGCTTATCGTTTCGCCAATTACCGCATATTCTAGCCGCCTGGGAGGGGTACAGCATGGTTCGTTATAAAAGTTCAAGCCGCCGGCTGTTCGAAATCGGCAATTATGCGGTTCTCGCGCTCATTTCGGTGCTTTGCTTTTTTCCGATCGTTCATATTCTCGCGATTTCGTTCAGCTCCAGCAGCGCGGCTACGGCAGGGAAGGTCGGACTGTGGCCGGTAGGCTTCAACATGAAGTCCTACTCCTTCGTTATCAGCCAGCCGGCATTTCTGAAGTCGCTCGGTGTCACGCTGCAGCGTTTATTGCTCGGCGTGCCGATCAATATGCTCTTGGGCGTGCTGGCTGCCTATTCCTTGTCCAAGGAAACGAAGGATTTCCGTTTTCGGACGGTTTACGTATGGCTGTTCGTGCTCACGATGCTGTTCGGCGGCGGTCTTATACCGACCTATATGATCGTCATGAAGACCGGTCTGCTCGATTCGATCTGGGGGCTCGTCATTCCAAGCGCCGTCAACGTGTTCAATGTCGTGCTGATCCTCAACTTCTTTCGCGGCCTGCCGAAGGAACTGCTGGAAGCTTCCTTCATGGACGGTGCGAACCATTGGAAAACGTTGATGCGCATCGTGATTCCGGTATCGCTGCCGGTGCTCGCCACGGTGACGCTGTTCACGGTCGTGTTCCATTGGAACGAATGGTTCTCCGGGTTGATTTATATGAATTCTCCGCAGAAATACCCGCTGCAAAGCTACATGCAGACGGTTATTGTCAACAAAGATTTCACGCGGCTGTCCGTGGCCAATCTGACGCTGCTCGCCGAAGTGTCGGACCGCACGGTAAAGGCAGCGCAAATTTTCCTTGGCACGCTGCCGATCCTGCTCGTCTATCCTTTTATTCAGCGTTACTTCATGGGCGGCATCGTCATGGGAAGCGTCAAAGAATAACGTTAGCATGCATTCCTTCACTATAAGGAGATGGGACGATGAACGTAGGAATTGCTTATTACCCCGAGCATTGCGAGCCGCGGCGCTGGGCCGTCGATTACCGGTTGCTGGCGGATGCGGGGATTACGATGATCCGCATCGCGGAGTTTGCTTGGTCGGCGATGGAGCCTTCCGAGGGGCAGTATGATTGGAAATGGCTGGACGATTCGATTGCGCTTGCCGCCGAATACGGCATTGGGGTCGTGCTCTGCACGCCGACCGCTTGTCCGCCGATCTGGCTGACGGAGCAGTATCCGGAGGTGCTGCCGGTTCATAAGAACGGGCAGGCCGTGACCTTCGGTGCCCGCCAGCATCGTTCGTACCATTCTCCGAAGTATTTGGAGCATTCTTGCCGCATCGTGGAGAAAATGGCGGAACGGTACGGCGCACATCCCAACGTGCTGGCCTGGCAGCTTGATAACGAATATGGCGGGGAAGTCAAATATGATTTCGGTCCCTGCGCGAAACAAGCTTTCCATCGGTATTTGGAAGACCGGCATGGAACGATCGAGGCACTGAATGCAAGCTGGGGGACGATCTTCTGGTCCCAGCGCTACGATCGCTTCGATCAGATTCCGCTGCCTGCGCCGATTCAGTCGGATCTCATGATGTGGCATCATCCCAGCCTGGAGCTGGAATTCGCGCGCTTCTCCTCCAACGGGATCGTGGAGTTCGCACGCGCTCAAACCCGTATCTTGCGGAAGTATACCGGCGACCGCCCGATTACGACCAATGCGTTCATGTTCAGCTGGGGCGACAACGTGAACTGGGCGGAACTATTCGCCGAGCTGGACGTTGCCGGCGTCGATATTTACAGCGGCGATGAGTATGAAATCGCCTTCTACTGCGATGCCGCGCGCGGCGCGCTTGCGCGTCCGTTCTGGATCATGGAGTTCGGCGCCAGTTCGCCGGAGCTGGATCGGAAGCTGGAGCTCGTAAGTCAGCGGGGCTGCAGTCAATTCTTCTTGTTCAAAATGAAGCCGTTCCCTTGGGGCCAGGAACAGGCCCAGGGCCGTGGCGAGCTGCTTACGATTACGGGCGAGCCGGCCCGCAATTACGGCGTGGTGCAGCAATATACGAGACAATTAGATACGAAGAAACAAGAGGCGAAGTATCAAGATCCCCAACCGACAGGTGCTCCCGGATCGGCAGATCCCGGCCGTTCTGCGGCTAAGCTCGCGTTGTATTATCATTTCGACAGCTCATGGTGCTATCAATTGTCCGTCGGCGACCGGCTTCACTATCCCGACTACGTCGTCAAAACGGTGTATCGCAGCATGTACGAAGCACATGACGGCCTGATCGATGTGCTGTATTCGGCGGATCAACTCGGGGAACACGAGGTCGTTGTCATTCCGCTGCATACGATTTATGACGCAGCGCTCGAGGAACGGCTGATTGCGTACGTGCACGCAGGAGGCAAGCTCGTTGTGACGGCAGATCTCTTCCGCAAAAATCAACATAATGTGTATCTCGCCGAGGTGCCGCGTTTATTCCGCGAGCTGTTGGCATGGCAGCCGAACAACTTCATTCTAGATGCCATAGATACGCGTCAGAGCATATTGATTGCGCATGAATACGGGGCGGGCGGAACCTGGGTCGT
This sequence comes from Paenibacillus sacheonensis, assembly GCF_009909195.1. Classification (GTDB taxonomy): domain Bacteria; phylum Bacillota; class Bacilli; order Paenibacillales; family Paenibacillaceae; genus Paenibacillus_Z; species Paenibacillus_Z sacheonensis. The sequence goes on along the minus strand of NZ_JAAAMU010000005.1, from coordinate 292,352 downwards.
CCCAAGAGATGCATCGAACGAAGAATGGCTTGAAACGATGGCGGTTGTGCTTAAGGCATAACCGCGTTTTTCTATTTCGATGCTCTCTGGAGCTGGGCGGATTATTATCACCGGCGCGATTTTTACGAATCCGACGACGGTTTGAAATGGGCGCTTCGTACGGACCGTTCGGTTCGGTGACGATCGACCGTCAAGCCAAGGAATCGTGCGCCGCGATGGCGCGCTTATTCGGCTGCGAGCTTCCCGGCTGAACGAATGCGGCGCAGCGGAAAGAAGGCATCAAAGGATAAGGGAAATCCGATAAAGGACATTATTGGACCATAGAGGGGGGCGTATAATAGGCATTGAATCAAACTCGAACATTGGAGGAGGAGATTTGATGATGAAGGCTTTATCGTCGTTTCTGTCTGTTTGCCTGGTTGTTGCATGCTTGGTTATCCTCGCGCCCGGTCAAAAGGCATATGCAGCGGAAACGAAAATTACGGTCAGCGCCGCGATGGTCATCAATGAAAGCGCTAACGGTAATCCGGCACTGCTGTTCGACGAGCAGGCCGCCGCCGGCGACCCGGCAAACGGGAGCGGCGGCAGCCCGACCACGCCGTGGTTCGGCGGATGGTCGCCTTCGAATTACCCGCTGTACGCGTACATCGATCTCGGACAGAATTACAATCTTTCCAACGTTTATCTGTACGACAGCTACAGCACGGGAAGTTTTAACGTATCGGCCGGCAGCCCGGGGAACTGGACGGCGCTGTTCACGGATCCGCTTGTCGGGTACATGACGTGGAACGCCCATCCGGTATCGGTGACGACGAGGTATGTTCGCGTCAACTTGGTCAGCGGCGGCGACGTAGACGAAATCGTGCTTTACGGCACGCCGGCAGGCGGCAGCGATACGACCGCCCCGGGAGCGACGTCGAATTTGTCGGCGGGATCGGCCGCTTCCACGTCCGTGCAGCTGACATGGACAGGAGCGGGCGATGACGGTTCGACGGGGACGCCTGCAAGCTATGACGTGCGTTACAGCACGGCGGCGATTACATCGGCGAACTGGGCAAGCGCGGCGCAAGCGACCGGAGAGCCGGCGGCCGCTGCTGCGGGAACGAGCAGATCGTTCACCGTGAACGGCCTTTCGCCAAGCACCACGTACTATTTTGCTTTGAAAACGTCCGACGAGGTGCCGAACGTTTCCGCGCTGTCCAATGTGGCGAGCGCAGCCACGACGGCGGCGACCGGAACATCCGGCAAAATCGCGATAACGCCTTCCATGTATTTGAATGAATCCGGGTACGGAGATCCATCGGCGCTGACCGACGAGCAGACCATTGCAGGAGACCCCAAGAACGGCACCGGCGGTTCTCCGACGCATGGCTGGGATCTCGGTTATAACTCGCTGTACCAGCCGGGCAGCGCGGTCATCGATCTGGGGACTAATTATGCGCTCTCTAATTTCTATATTTATGACTCGACCGGTTCGGGCAGCGTCAAAGTGCTTACCGGGACGCCGTTCAGCTGGAATCTGCAATTCACCGATCCGATGACGACGTACAATGGCTGGAACGCGCATGCGCTGGCGGTGACGACCCGCTACATCCAGATCATCGTTGATCCGGGCGCGTCGCTGCCGGAAATCGTCGTATACGGCACGGCGCTCGGCACGCCGGCCGCGCCGCCGGCACCGGTCGCCCAGACGCTGCCGACGATGGATCAGCTGATCGGCATTAATGCGTTCATCGATGATCCGCTCGATAAGATGAAGGTCGCCGGATTCGTCCGGGAATACCACAATTGGCAGTGGGACGAAGGGGACCTCTGGCCATTCGGAACGATCGCCACGGGCTATCCGGGCTATCCGAACAACCAAAATAAATTCGCTCCGAGCTGGGGCGGCGGCGGCGGCTGGAACTTCGACACCTATTACAGCGGCTTGAAGGCGGCCGGCATTACGGCATCTCCCGTATTGACCTGCAGCGCCAGCTGGCTTACGCTCGGACAATGCGACAAGCCGATCAAGAACGGATCGGGCAGAGATCCGCTTCTGCCGACTTCCTATATTGAACATGCCGACCATATGTATCAAATGGCCGCCCGTTACGGCAGCACGGCCGTTGCGGACGGCAAGCTGAAGCTGGCTTCCGGCCAGCCTCGCAGCACGGGCCTGAACACGGTGAAGTATTACGAGGACTGGAATGAACAGGATGGGTGGTGGTCCGGACGCGCGCCGTATTTCAACGCCTACGAATATGCCGCAATGGCGAGTGCCGACTATGACGGCCATCAAGGCACGATGGGCACGACGGCAGGAATCAAGAATGCGGATCCGAATGCCAAGATGGCGATGGGCGGATTGGCAAATCCTACGCTGGATACGATCAAAGCGATCAAGTTCTGGTCGGATTTCAAACGCGGCGGCAGCGTACCGTTCGATGCGCTCAATATCCACCACTATTCCTCGAACGGCAGCGCGGGTATCAGCCCGGAAGCGGACGATCTAAAGGGAAGGCTCGCCGAATTGACGGACTACCGCAACCGTTACATGCAGGGCAAGGAAGTATGGATCTCGGAATTCGGTTATGATACGAATCAGGGCTCGCCCGTTCACGCGCCGAGCATCGGAACGACTTCCCAATACGAGACTCAAGCGAATTGGCTGGTGCGTTCTTATCTTGCGGCAGCGGCAGCGGGCGTCGATAAAGCGGCCATGTATATGCTGAGGGATGTCGATGCCAACGATGCGACGCAATACGCGAGCAGCGGACTGGTCACCAGCCAGGCAACGGGACAGACGCCCAAGATCTCCTGGTATTATGTCTATACGTTGAAAAACCAGCTGACGGGCATGCGTTATGCTGGCGAGCAATCCTCCGGGAACGGCAACGTGAAAATCTATAAATTCAAGAGCGCGACGGGCAATAACGGCGCTTACGTCATTTGGAGCCCGACGGCGAGCAATACGACCGTGAACGGCTATCAACTAAGTCTGGATGGAACGGCAAACGCGGCTTCGCAGGTCTCGATGGCGAACGGGGATACCGACGGGGTCTCGTCGAGTCTATCGATCGCTTCCAATAAAGTGACGGTTAACGTAAGCGAACGCCCGCTCTTCGTGCTCGTCAATCATATCTCTTAAGCCATCCGCCTCCGGGAATCGGCAAGCCGAAAGCCGCGACACTTCGATGTCGCGGCTTTTGCTGTTGGTGAGCATAAGGAGACAATATGATATAATGGGAACATAAGTTCTTATTCTCTTGGAGGGGTGTTGAACATGCAGTTATTTTTGTTGAATGAGGACGGAGAATCCGTATGGGTGAATATCGAAGAGATTTGCCTGATTGCGCCAACGGCCGCAGGTCCGGCGTTCACCGCCGCGAACGGAGCGCTGTACCGGTTTCCGCATACGATGGAGCAGCTCGTCCAACATTTTGCCGGTTATGGTTTCGATCGGCTTGACCGCAATGCCGTCGTCAATATGGATGCGGTCAAAGGCTATGATCCCGTGCAGCGCAAGGTGTATTTCGATCTGCCCGAGAACCGGGGAGACGAGGGGCTGTACGCCACGGTTTCGGGCGCGAACGTGGATAAAGTAAAACATATGATCATCCGCGAAAGCGCGTGCCAGCGTTCGGCGTATTCCGCTGCGTGATGCCGCATAGGATAGGAGAGCGCAATATGGGCAGGGCGAGAGTGGCCCTATGAAAACGGGATATTCCGCGCTGTTGACTCGGATTTGCAATTCTTTGATTTACTCGTCCTTTACATGTCATTAAAGTTGACGCGAGGGGTGGGATTGAGTATGATTTAAGTAAGAATCAGCCAAAAATACTTGAATTTCCTGTAGAAGTTTGTTGAAAACTGACATGTAATTGACAACTGATGGTTTTGGAGGCGGTAATCATGTCGATGGCGATGCAATCACAATTCCACTCTTACGATTCACAATCGTTTTACGATGAAATGTTCGATAGGGACCTGTCCGTAAGGCCGCATTACGAGGGAGTCCATCGAACGTTCGCCCGCATGAAACCGTCGGAATTGGCTGCGCGGCATGCCGCGATTCAACAGCGGATGCTGGAGGAAGGAATCACGTTTACGCTGTATGCCCAAAACCAGAGCGAGCCGCTCGAACGCACGATCCCCTTCGATTACATTCCCCGCATCATCCCCAGGCACGAATGGGAAACCGTCGAGAAAGGCATGAAACAGCGCGTAAAAGCGTTGAATGCATTCCTGCGCGATATCTACCATGAACAAGCGATCGTACAAGACGGCATTATCCCGCGGGCGATGATCGTCGGAAATAAATATTTCCGCCCCGAGATGGCAGGGCTCCATGTGCCGCAGAACGTCTATATGACGACGTCGGGCATAGATTTAATTAGAGACGAGGAGGGCCGTTACTTCGTGCTGGAGGATAATCTGCGCACGCCATCCGGATTTTCCTACCTATACAAAGGGAGAGGGCTGATGACCGAGCTGTTCTCCGAACTCTACCTGTCCAGCGCGGTATCGGATATCGAGCGCAGCTTGAATGTTTTCCTCCGTTCGCTTCGCAGTCTTGCTCCTTCCGGCAAACGCAATCCGCTTATCGTCCTGTTGACGCCCGGCGCCTACAACTCCGCGTATTTCGAGCATGCTTTCCTTGCCCAGCAAATGGGGATTCATCTCGTAGAGGGACGAGATCTCGTCTACAAGGATCATAAGATTTATTTGCGGGAATTGAGCGGACTGCGTCAGGTCGATGTGATCTACCGGCGCTTGGACGACGATTATTTGGATCCGCTTGCGTTCCAGGGGGACTCGCTGCTTGGCGTGCCCGGACTGATGAACGCTTATCGGGCGGGCAATGTCGCGATCGCCAACGCGCCCGGTACCGGCGTCGCAGACGATAAAGCAATTTATGCGTACGTGCCGGAAATGATTCGTTATTATTTGAACGAGGAACCGATCTTGCATAATGTACCGACCTATATCCTGTCGCGCAAGGAAGACAGGGAATACGCGCTTGCTCACTTGGATCAGCTGGTCGTCAAGGAAACCTCGCTCTCCGGAGGTTATGGGATGCTTATCGGCCCGGCGGCAACGCAGAAGGAAATCCACGCGTTCGCGGATGCGATCCAGCGCGATCCGGGCCGCTATATCGCCCAAACGACGATGAAGCTGTCGCGGGCTCCGGTCATGCTCGGCGGTGCCATGCAGCCGCGGCATATCGATTTGCGCGTATTCGTCCTGATGGGCGATTCGCAGATGCATGTCATTCCGGGCGGTCTGACGCGCGTCGCCCTGCAGGAAGGCTCGCTCGTCGTCAATTCGTCGCAGGGCGGCGGCGTTAAGGATACATGGGTGCTCAGTCGTTAAGGAAGATGAACGGAGGGATGAACGATGCTGAACCGTAATGCGGAAGCTTTGTTTTGGATCGGCCGGTATATGGAGCGCGCGGAGAATCACGCGCGGCTGATCGACGTGCACTTTCACCTGCTGGCGGAGGATACGAGTGCATTCCCGCGCGCCGACGAAGACGACATGCCTCGGGCTTTGTGCAAATGGGGAAGGATCGTCGATGCGCTGGGCAGCCGGGAGGCCTATGAACAGCAGTACGGCGATTATGCCGAACAGGACGTCGTTCATTACATCACATTGGACCGCGATAACGCCAATTCGCTCGTGACTTGCGTCAATCATGCCCGGGATAACGTACGGACGCTCCGGGAGAAGCTGCCGAGCGAGCTGTGGGACGTGACGAACGGCTTTTATTTATGGCTGCGTGAGAAGCACGCCGGCGATTTGACCAAGGAGTCTCCGCATCAGTTTTTCGGGCGGATCAAGGAGTGGACGGCATTGTTCCACGGCGTTACGCAGTCCATCATGCCGCGCGAGAACGAATGGCATTTCATCGAATGCGGCCGTTTCCTGGAACGAACGGAGAATACGCTGCGGATCATTCAGTCTGCCGTAACGGCGAAGTCGTCGGCTGCGCCGGAAACGGAAGATTACTATGGCTTGTACCCCTATCTGCAGGCTGTGCTGCGCTCCGTCAGCGGTTATCAGGCGTTCCGGCGCCACTACGCCGACGGGGTATCGGCGGAGGCGATCATCGAGTTCCTGGTCCTGAACGAGGTGTTTCCGCGTTCCGTGCATTTCTCGCTGCATGCGCTGGATGAGCATCTGCGCGGCATTCAGCTTCATGAGAAGCAGCTCCGTTCCGCGCATGACCGGATCATTCGCCAAGTCGTGAAGCTGAAGGCGGAGCTTGCCTGCCTCGAACGGGAAGACCTGCAGCTGGACCAAGAAGGAATCGTTACCGGACGTCTGCTCTCCGCGGCAGGTCAGCTCGGCGCCTCGTTCGCGCAAACCTTTTTTCGCATCGGGGAGGCCACCGCATGAAGCTTCATATCTCGCATACGACGCAGTACGCCTACAAGAACGCGGTAACGGACAGTGTCAATGAGCTCCGGCTGACGCCCTTCACGAACGAGCAGCAGTCCTGCTATCAGCACGCCATCGCGGTGGAGCCCAATGCGTCCCTGTTCAGCTATGACGATTATTTCGGCAACAGGGTGCATGTCTTCTCGGTCAATCATCTGCATCGGAAGCTGACGATCCGCTCCCAGATGACCGTGGTCACGCGGGAAGCGCTCAGGCCGCCGCGCGGGAAAGACGTCTCGCCTCCGAAGGAAGCATGGGACTGGCTGACAAGCGAGAAGGCCTCCAACCGGTTCGCGGAGTATCTGATCCCCACGGAATACACGGGCATTACGCCCGAACTGGCGGCGTTCGCCCAAGCGACGATTCAGAACGAATCCGGCGAGGATCGTCTAGGCGTATACAGCTGGCTGCTCGCGCTGTCGAACAAGATTCGCAGCGAATTCGTCTACGATACGGCGGCGACGAACGTCCATACGATCGCGAGCGACATGCTGCACCGGCGGCGCGGGGTTTGTCAGGATTTCGCGCATCTGATGATCGCATCCTGCCGGTCCAAGGGAGTTCCGGCCCGGTATGTGAGCGGATATCATTTTGTCGGCGATCTGCAGGGCGGAAGCGCGGACTTCGAACAGGCATCGCATGCATGGGTCGAGGCTTATGTGCCGGGCATGGGCTGGTGCGGCTTCGATCCGACCAATGATGCGTTGGTCGGCGAGCGATACGTCAAATTGGGCCACGGCAGGGATTACAAAGATATCGTGCCCGTCAAAGGGGTGTATATGGGGACGGGCGAAGCCGATCTGAAAGTGACGGTGGATGTGCGGCGGGTCGATTAACGGACATCATGCCGAGCATGTTGTCCAGGTCGATCGCTCGAGCGAGAATCGTCCAAGCCCGGACTCCCAGAAAGGACGGACGGCTGCAACGGTGCATGAAGCATCGGGGCGGGCGTCTTTATTTTGTCGTCTAACGAACGCAGCAAAGCCCGCCCAAGCTCGGCGTCTCGGGCGGGCGATTTAATTTGCGGTGCTCAAATGAACTTCCGGCTCGTCTTCTTCCCGTCGCAGCTGAACACGATCCGTTTGTCCTCGACGATCGTCTCCAGATGCACGCTCTTGCCCCATAGCTGAACGACGTGTGGGAGCGTCTTCTCCACGTATTTCAAATCCAGCTCCACGCCTTCGTATTTATGGAAGAGGAACAGCTCCCCGACGCGGTTGAAGTCGCCGTCGATGACGACCAGCGTAGGGAATCCGCCGTTCACGCGCGAGACGACCAGCTGATCGCGTACCGATTCCCAGGCCTTCTCGGTAATTTTCCATTCGGCGCCTTTCTTCTCGAAGACGTAGAGGTCCAGATCGGCGACGAGCTTCTTCGTTAAGTAATTGCGCAGGAAGGAGATATCGGAATCGAATTCCCGCACCTCGAACATCTTATCTCGGCCGAGCCCGGGCTTGCGGCCGAATCGATCCTGCTCCTCTTTGGTCGGATTATCCCAGCGTTTCTCGATATCCTCGAAGATTTTCAGCCCCAGGTAGTACGGGTTAAGGGAATGCCTGGACGGCTGCACGACGGATGAGTTGAGATGGGCGAATTCGACCGTTTCCTCGCTCGTGAGATCCAGCTCCCGGATGATGCGCTGATGCCAATAGGAAGCCCAGCCTTCGTTCATGATTTTCGTCTCGATCTGCGGCCAGAAGTACAGCATTTCATCGCGGAGCATGGACATGATATCACGCTGCCAGTCCTGCAAATTCGGTGAATATTCCTCGATAAACCAGATCAGGTCCTTTTCCGGCTGCGGCGGAAACTTCTTGGTATCCGCGTTCGCTTTGGCGGAGGCAGCCTCCGCTTCCTGGCGCACTTGCTCGTCGAGGCCCCAGAGATCGTCGTATTGCGACAGTTTGGGAGGCTTCGCGGTTTGGCTTTGTTGATTCAGCAGCTCAATATATTGGGTTTTGTCCAGCTTATACGGGCGAATGAGGGTCGAATCGACATGCTCTTGAATGGCAAGCACGGCGTCGATGAATTTCTCCACGGCATCGGTTCCGTGTTCCATCTCGTACCGGCTGACGCGTTCGGCCGTGGCGGACATGCTCTCGACCATGTTGCGGTTGGTCATGCTGAACCGGGCATTGTTCTTGAAGAAATCGCAGTGCGCAAGGACATGGGCGACAATCAGCTTGTTCTGGATGAGCGAATTTCCGTCGAGAAGAAACGCATAGCAAGGGTTCGAGTTAATGACGAGCTCATAGATTTTGCTGAGACCGAAGTCATATTGCATTTTCATCTTATTAAACGTCTTGCCGAAGCTCCAATGACTGAACCGCGTCGGCATGCCGTAAGCACCGAAGGTATAAATAATATCCGCCGGACAAATCTCGTACCGCATCGGATAGAAATCAAGACCGAATCCTTGTGCGATTTCCGTTATTTCGTCTATAGCCCGTTCGAGCGCTTTGATCTCGTCCTGCCGCAAGCTCGCTTCCCCCTCGCAATGCGAATTGGTTTCCATAGCTATATGTATGGGAGGGGGCGGAACGATATGTCCACGGTGCCTCGTCAGTCCGGCTAAATTTGTTTGGTCAGCCCATGAAGGGCTATGGTATAGTAATGAGGGAAAAAAAGCCAGTTTTCTGGATAAAACCGATCATGTTCACTTGGGGAGTCGAATGTTCCGGGTATGACGCATATATTCATGCACGAGATTCATGAATTGCTCTATATATTAGTTGCCTGCCTGATGTTTATGCTCGTTACGCCGAGAGCGCTGGTCGGCGAGTTCCGAAGGAAGCTGCTCTACGTCACGATTCTGATCGTGTTTTCCGCCGTTTATCTTGGCTTCGAGTCGATAGATGTCCGCGTCTACGCGCTGCATGTCATGCCCATCGCGATCGTGCTCGCCGCCGTGTTCGAAGGGGCGCTCGTGGGCATGGTAACCTGGCTGGCTTTCGTATGCTGCGGCATCGCGTTCGTGGGCACGGATTGGGTGGCTAACGCGTCAAGCAATACGATTCTGATGCTGCTCGGACTTTACTTCCATCATCGCTTCTACCGCCGCAGCTCGCTGGGCATCATCATGGCCGGGGCGCTGTCGTTGGTTGCCTTCCATGCGGCGGTATACCTCTTCGTATGCGCGATTCGAGGCAACGCAATGGATGCCGGTACGGCGGCTATGATCCTGATCGGTACCCTGCCGTCGGCGGCGATCGTCTTCTATTCGCATTACCGGGTCAAGAACCACGCCCGGATGATGGAGGAGCTCTATAACGCCGAGAAATATCAAATGCTCGGACAGCTCGCCGCTTCGATCTCGCATGAGGTTCGCAATCCGCTGACGATGACGAGCGGGTTTCTGCAAATGATGGGCAAGCAGAGCCTGAGCGCGGATACGCTGGAACGATACCGCAAGCATGCGATCGAAGGGATCGATCAGGCGACTTCGATCATTACGGATTATTTGAATTATGCCAAACCGTCGGTCGAAGAGGCGAGGCCGATCGACGTGAAGACGGAGCTCGAATCGCTGACGCCATGGATTGCGCCATTGGCCGATATGTCCAACGTGGAAATCGAGATGAAGCATCACGATGACTGCCCGCTCATCATTCTTGGCGAGCCGAAGAAATTCCAGCAGTGCCTGCTGAATCTGTTGAAGAATGCCATTGAAGCGATGCCCGGCGGAGGGAAGCTGTCCATCGCCACGAGAGTCGAGCAGCATCAGGTATGCATTGCCATCGCGGATACAGGAGTAGGGATGAGCAAGCTGCAGCTGAAGCGAATCGGAACCCCCTTCTTCACGACGAAGGAGAAGGGGACCGGCCTAGGCTTGATGGTGGTCGTCAGTCTGATCAGCGTCATGGGCGGAAAGATTGCGTTCACCAGCAAACGAGGACAGGGGACGGTATGCGAGATCAGGTACCGCCTCAGCAATGCGATTCCCTTGCAAGCCCATTCATCGGTTCCGATGGAACTCAACAGCTAGCAAAAAACACCCCCGCCGAATCGGAATCGGCGGGGGTGTTGTCGTTGCGAAGAGGGTTATGGATTTACCGAAGGCAGCTGGGATACGTAACTGTCGGACATTTGCAGGAGCTTAAGCGCTCGGTTGTACTGGTCCTCCGTAGTCGGCACGGCAGCCTGCGCATCGCCGTGCAGCGGATGATTCGTGCCGTCCTTGAAGCTCGTGCCCGGGATAAACATGTCATGGTCCGTCAGCAGCGACCCGGTCGGGAGGTAATAGCGCTCCGGCAGGATATTGGACGATTGGTTAAGCAGATCTTGTCCGAAATGAATATGATCCTGAAGCGAAATACCAAGCAGGTTGGCGACGGTCGGCATTATATCGGATTGCCCTCCCGTTTCTTTCAGCTCCATGGGCTTCGTGACCCCTGGCGCCGAAATGATGAGCGGGATGTTGATCATATCCGTATTCGCGTAATCGCGGCCGTAAATTTCCTTCATCAACTTCTTCTCGTCGTTGTTCAGCGAGTAGATCGGAAGACCGAGATGATCGCCGTAGATGACGAACACGCTGTTATCCCAAATGCCGCGTTTCTTCAGATCGTCGATGAACAAGCCAAGCGCGTAATCCGCATAGTTCTGCGCGCGGATGTAGTCGCCTACGAAGGTGCCGTCATAACGGGCCGGGAGCTTGATTTTGTATTTGCGCTCCGGAATCGTAAACGGATGATGGGAGGACATCGTAATCAGCTGCGAATAGAAGGGTCCGGATTTCTGCATCTCGCCCAGCTGCTCGGCCGTTTTTTGGTACAGTACCTCGTCGGACGGACCGAAGAATACGGTATCGTCCTTGCCGAACCAGTTTTGGTCATAGTACTTCTCGAAACCGATCGCTTTATACAATTCGCTGCGGTTCCAGAACTCCACGAAATTCGTATGGAAGGTAGCGGTCTGGTATCCGTTCGCCTGCAGGAGCTTCGGCAGGCTCGGGAGCGCCCGGTCGGTATACACGACGGATGCGGCGCCGGTCGGCGGCGTATAGAAGGACGTGTTGACGACGAACTCCGCATCGGAGGTATTGCCTTGTCCGACCTGCTGGTAGAAGTTCGAGAAGTAAATATGCGCTTTGGCGAGCTTATTCATGTTCGGCGTTATTTCCTGCCCGTCGATCGTAAGGCCGACCAGGAAGTTCTGGAACGCTTCCATCTGTACGATAATCAGGTTCTTGCCTTTCGACGCTTGCCAATACTTCGGCGAAGCCGGCTCCTCAATGCCTTTCTCCCGGTCGATCGCGGCCTGCGTAATTTCGCTCATCGGCAGCGTGGGCTGCTTCGGATCGGAGAACAGCGTGTACAGCTCGTAATTGAGAATGCCCATGTCCTCGGCCTTCACGATTTCGTTCATGCTGGCCCGATTCGGCAAGATATTGAACAGGCAGAGCGCGAGCGAAACGATGAACACGGCGGATACGATGGCGCGGTTAAGCGGCAGCTGGCTCATCCGTTTCCAGTCCAAGGCCCGTTTGCGGCGGAACAAGAGAACGAAGAAGACGATGATGTCGAGAAAAATGAACAAATAATACGGATCGAGAAGCGAGAAAACGCTGCTCTTCACGGCCGTTACCTGATTCACCTGCTCGAGCGCGTGATACGTCACGATGATGCCGAAATATTTGTAATACATAATGACCGCGAAGAAGATGGCGGTGACCAGCAGGTTAACCGTCACGTAATACACGAGCTTGCGTTTGGTCGCGAACCATTCGATCAGGCAGAACAGCAGCCAACAGAAGGGGATTTCGGTTACGAGCAGCGTCCAGGACGGACCGCCGTCGAAGATGACGAAGTAGGCGAGCATGCCTTTAAGGATTAATATCAGAGTGAAAAAAATAAACGGCTTCATATGGATCAGCCGCTTGAATGACCATGCAGGCATGTAAATAACCTTCCTTTCGACATACGCTAGCTGCAAATCTCACAACGTTTATTATGCTCTCGTCGGCGCTAGTTTGTCAAAAGCCGAAAAACGGATAAAATCCGCCTGCGCGCGCGCGCGGCGTGCTATACTAAGCCCAGCTAATATATTTCCGACGGAGTGGATCTAACGCCTATGCCCAGCGAACTCAAAACCAAATGGAAGGCCGTCGAGCTGAGGCTCGGTCCGCGCGCGTGGTTTAATTTCCGCACCGACGTCGCGGCGTCCATTCTGTTCAGCTTCTTTAACGTCATGTTCGGGCAATTTTACCTGCCGATGGCGATCCAGCAGGGCGCTTCCCATTTGGAGGTCGGCATCATATCGGCGGCGCCGGCCGTCGGACTGCTGTTCTCCCCCCTGTGGGCTGCTTTCATCGAGCGGACGGATCCGAAGCCTTTCGTCGTTTTGCCGAATCTGTTGGGCAGGCTGCTGGTTCTGCTTCCCGCCTTCTTCGGCGCGCCGCTCGTCTACGTTCTGACGGCTCTGGGTTTCCAAATGCTGATGGGCATCCAAGCTCCAGGGTATGCAGCGCTCGTCATTCGCATGTATCCGCCGGAAAACCGCGGCTGGCTGATGGGGATGACGCGCGTGCTTATGGGCGCGCTGATGATTCCGATGGCCTTTCTGGCAGGCCGATGGATCGACGTCTCGGGGCCGAGGCTGCCGCTCGCGTTCGCCTCCGTTACGGGCGTGCTGTCCATCCTGGTATTCTCGCGCATGAAGGCCCGCAAGGCGGCGCCGTCCAAGCCGGGCGGCAAACGATTCGATTTTCGCGCCCAGCTCTCGCTGATCAAGAAGAATAGGGAGCTCGCGGTCTTCTTCGTGGCGACTTCGTTCACGGGATTCGCCAATTTGCTGGCGGGGCCGCTGTACAGCATCATGCAAGTGGAACGGCTCGAGCTGTCCAATACCCAAATCGGACTCGCCAGGGCGTTTTATTTCCTGGGGCTCTTGTCCAGCTATTATATAACCGGACGAATCATCGACCGATTGTCCGCCAAACATACGATTGCCTTCGGGCTGGCCGCCTTCGGAATCGTCCCGCTCTGTTACGCGCTGCTCGGCAATTATACGGCGGTGCTGATCGGGAGCGGCATTCAGGGGATAGGCGACGCGATTTGGGACATTGGTTTCCTCACGTATATGTTCAGGCTCGCTCCGGGCCGGGAAGCCGTCGTCGTCGGCCTGCATTTCATGCTGTTCGGCATTCGAGGAACCATTGGACCGCTGCTCGGAACGGCGTTGTCGGGCTCCGTGCCGCTGCCGTATTTGCTGTTTGCGTCGGGCGTGTGCGGATTGATCGGGCTGGCGGCGTTCTTGGCTTACAATCGCGGAACCATGCGCTCGCACGGACGAGCGGATGCCTCTTAAGCGGGGGAATAACGAAGGAACGAATATACAAATGGCGCCGCGGGACTTATCTTCCCGCGGCGCCGTTTCATTTATATAAGGGGACAAGAAGCAGCGCGGTTTATACGGCAAGCTCTCGTTTACGGAAGAATGACTTAAGGGCGTTGTAGACTTCGCCTTTCTCCTTGATGACGTAGTGCATGAAGTTGGGCAGATTGATATGCTTGTAGGCCGACATCAGCGTGCTGGACCGGTTGTACTGGTTGACCTCGCCGTAGCCGAACAGATTGGCCCGCTTGAGCAGCTCGCCGATCAGCTTCACGCAGCGCTCGTTGTCGCTCGTCAAATTGTCGCCGTCGGAGAAGTGGAACGGATAGATATTGTACATGGACGGCGGGAAGCGATTATCGATGATGTCGATCGCTTTAATGTAGGCGGAGGAGCAGATCGTGCCGCCGCTTTCGCCGCGGGTGAAGAACTCTTCCTCCGTCACTTCCTTCGCTTCGGTATGATGCGCGATAAAGACGATCTCCACATGCTCGTATTGATGCCGGAGGAAGCGCGTCATCCAGAAGAAGAAGCTGCGGGCCACGTATTTCTCGAAGCTGCCCATACTGCCGCTCGTATCCATCATGGCGAGAATCACCGCATTGGATTGCGGCTTGATGATCTCTTCCCACGTCTTATAGCGCAGATCATCCGGCGAAATGCCGTGGATGCCCGGTGCGCCGCTCGTCGCGTTGCGCTTCAGATTCTCGAGAATGGTCCGCTTCTTGTCGATATTGGACATGATGCCTTTCTTGCGAATATCGTTGAAGCGAATTTCCTTTGTCTCCAGCTGATCGCGGTCCTTTTGCTTCAAGAAGGGCAGCTCGAGTTCCTCGAACAGCATCGTCTCCAGCTCCGCCAGGCTGATTTCGGCTTCCACGATATCATCGCCGGGCTGATCGCCGGCATTCTCGCCCTTGCCGCCTTTCTGCGCGGACGCGGGATCGACGCCGAGCACGTCGCCGACCTGGCTGTCGCCGTCCCCTTGGCCGACATGCTTGTTTTTGTTGAAATTGTAGACGAACCGGAATTCATCGAGACTGCGGATCGGCACTTTGATGACTTGTTTGCCGTCCGACATGATAATATTTTCTTCGGAGACCAAGTCGGGCAAATTTTGCTTGATCGCTTCGCGGACCTTCTGTTGGTGTCTGGCCTGATCTTGATGTCCTTTCCGATGAAGCGACCAGTCTTCGCGCGATACGGTAAACAGCGGTTCGTTAAGATTTGTCATGCGTAGACACCTCCCCAGCCGAATGAGCTTGTTGTTATTCATTGTATTCAGCGCGCCGTCCGATATGTGGGGCAAAATAACGTCTCGCGGCTTCCAAGGCCGTCCGGTTCGCGGGCTTTCGGCCGATGACCGTTGTCTGAAAGGCTATATTTGTTATAATACGTAACATAACGGTGGAAAAGGACGAATGACGAGGGGAACGAAATCAAGGATGCAGGAACAACGGATACCGATATACCAAGTGATTCAGGATTACATCAAGCAGGAAATCAGCCGGGGAGGCTGGAAGACCGGCGACCAGATTCCGACCGAGAAGGAGCTGATGGCGAAGTTTGGCGTTAGCCGGATTACCGTTTCCAATGCGTTGACGGGACTGGCGAAGGAAGGCTGGCTGCACCGGATCCAAGGAAAGGGCAGCTATGTGAGCGGGACGGCCCTTAATGAAGGGACGCGCGGCATTCAAGAAGGACGGCAAGCCGAGGAGGAGGAAAGGCTAAGGCTGATCGGTCTTATCACGCCTAGCTTAAGCGACTACTTCATGCTGCGTCTCCAGAGCGGCATAGCCAAGGCGCTTCGGCCATCCAACTGCCACCTCGTCGTCATGCTTTCCGAGGGCTCGAAGAAGCGCGAAGCGGAGGCGATACGCGAGCTGCTGCGAATGGGAGCGGAGGGGCTCATCATTTTCCCGCTCGATTCCAAGACGCATAACGACGAAATCCTGCGGCTGAAGCTGGAGAAGTTTCCGTTTCTGATCATCGACCGCTATTTGACGGGCATCGAGACGCATTTTATCGGATCGGACGGGGTGGAGGCCGCGAGGCTGGCGGTCAATCATCTCCATGCGCTCGGCCATCGCGACATCGCGATTTGTTCCGGCATGCCGCTGTCGACGACGACGATCGAACAGCGCGTGTCCGGTTATCTGCTCGCCATGAAGGAGCTGGGGGAGAAAATCAATCCCGCCCTCATGCTGACCGATTTTTCGCTGAAGGTGGATGGCGGGCATGCCGTGCTTGACGGGGAGGCCGGAGAGGACGATCCGCTCCGGCGCTGCGTCGAAGCCGGACTGGCGACGGCCTATATTGCGCTGAACGGTCCGGTGGCGCTTCATTTGTACCGCATCGTCAAGCAGCTGGGACTTCGCGTTCCGCAGGATCTGTCGATCGTGGCGTTCGATAATCTATCCCCAAGCCGCGAATTCGATTTCTTCACGTATATCGACCAGCATGAAGAAGAAGTCGGACGTTTGGCGGGGAAGCATATCCTGGAGCTGATGAACGAGAGCGGAGAGCAGCCGTACCGTAAAATCATGCTTGTACCGGACATCGTCGCTCGCGAATCGACGGCGCCTCCGAGCGCATGAGCAGCGAATAAATCTATTTCATACAAGAAGAAGCTGGAGGAACAGAACCCGGGATCGCGGTTCTGTTTTTTTCATTGACGCATCATTCACATTGTTATACTATATCGACATATCATATATTACAAATATTTGTCATATCGGGAGGCGCCTATGTCGGAGTCGCAACGCATCAGCAAGGTGTACGTCGTGTCGCATACGCATTGGGATCGGGAATGGTACCAGGATTTTCAAGGCTTCCGTACTCGGCTTGTCTACATGCTCGACGAGCTGCTGGATACGCTGGCAAGCAATCCGGATTATCGTTATTTCTTGATGGACGGCCAAACGATCGTCGTCGACGATTATTTGGAAATCCGGCCCGAGCGCCGGGAACAGCTGCTCGGTTTCATCCGGGAAGGCCGCATTGCCGTCGGGCCGTGGTACGTGATGCCGGACGAATTTCTGGTCAGCGGGGAGTCGCTGGTCCGCAATTTGCAGCGCGGTTTCCGCGATTCGCGCAGCCTGGGCGCCGAACCGGCCAAGGCGGGCTACGTGCCCGACATTTTCGGTCATAACAGCCAGCTGCCCCAGCTGCTCCGCGGCTTCGGCATCGACAATGCGATCCTGTTCCGCGGCTTCCACGGCGACGCCGATCCTGCGGAGATTCGCTGGGAGGGCGCGGACGGCAGTACGGTGCTCGGCTTGAAGCTTGACGAGGACCGCGCCTACGGGGACTTTTATTTTTTTATCCGCTGGCCGTTTGCCGATCGGAACTTCCAGTATGACAACGATGAAATCATTCGCCGGGCGCAGGACATGCTGACGTACAAGAACGAACGGGCGACGACGGACATCATGCTGGGACTTGACGGCGTAGACCATATCGAGATCGAGCCGCTTCTGCCCGAGCTCCTGCGGCTGCTGAACGGCGCTTCGGAGCTGGAAGGCGTGGAGTTCGTGCATGCGTCGCTGGAACACTATTTGGAAGCGCTTCGAGGGAAAACGGGCGAGCTTCGCCTGTACCGGGGAGAACAGAAATCGCCAGGCTACAGCGGGCTGAACAATATGGTGCTCGTCAACGTGCTCTCGTCCCGTATTCATCTGAAGCAGATGAACCAGCAGTGCGAGGTGCTGCTCGAGAAATGGGCGGAGCCTTGGGCCGTCTTTGCTTCGCTCGAAGGCCGGGCCTATCCGCATGCGTTCCTGGACCGAGCATGGACGTATCTGATGCAAAACCACCCTCACGATTCCATCTGCGGGTGCTCGATCAGCCAAGTGCATCAAGACATGATCTATCGGTTCGATCAAAGCCGTCTCATCGCGGAACGAATGATGCACGAACAGGCACTCTATTTCGCCAATCATATCGATCCCGCGCCAATGAACGGCAGCGACGTTCTCGTCGTCTATAACGCCGTTCAAGAAGCGGTAAACGGCGTCATCGTCGCGGAGGCGGAGCTTCAGCGGCCGGAGCATGGGCTGTTCCTGGAGCTTCGGGATGCGGATGGGCAGCCGCTGGATATACAGCTCATCGATCGCAAGCCGAATACAGCCAAGCGGGTTCATCGCTATCGCGACATTCCGGGCGCGGAAACGGTGGAGCGGGTGAAGTTTGCTTTTCAAGGCCGCGTTCCTTCGTTCGGGTATCGCGGGTACGCCCTGCAATTCAAGGCTATTGCGCCGCTCGGGAGCGGTGAGTATGGAAGGAAGGAGCATGTGCATCCGAAGCGGGTGACCGGCACGATGAAGCAGGACGAGACGACCTGGGACAACGGGCTTCTTATTCTGCATATTCGCGAGAACGGCACCATCCAAGTGACCGACAGGACGACTGGAGCGAGCTTCGATCGGCTGCTGGCATTCGAGGATGAAGCGGATATCGGAGAAGGCTGGAACCATATCGCGCCGCTCGTCAACGAGACGTTCTATTCGAGCGGATGCCGGGCGGAAATATCGACGGTAACCGATGGTCCGTTCGTCGGCGTCGCCCGGGTGGAGCTTGTATTCCTGGTACCGGAAGCGATCGCGCCGGATGAGCTGCGCAGGAAGCGGGACAAGACGCCGCTTCGCATCGTGACCGACATCGAACTGCGGCTGAACGATCCGGTGCTGCGCTGCCGCACGAGCGTGCATAATACGGCGCGAGCTCACCGGCTGAAGCTTCTGCTGCCGACAGGGCGGCAAACCGGGCATTATCACGCGAGCACCCCTTATGACGTAGTAAAGCGGGAGATCGTTCAGCCCGATTATGCTGCATACTCGGAATTGAACAGAGGCAACGAACCGTACAACGGGTTTGTCGCGCTGGAGGATGAAGAAGCGGGCATTGCGCTGTACGCCAAAGGGCTATACGAACTGGCGATCAAACCTGATGCCGCGAGAACGGTCGCGCTGACGCTGTTCCGGAGCACGGGCAAAGAGGTGTTCGTCGACGGTCCTCAGGACGGCGGCCAGCTGCTCCGCCAGCTGGACTTCGATTATGCGATTCGTCCGTTCGCAGCCGGCCAGCCGCTTCCGGCGTTATGGGGCGAGCGGGAGCAGTTTGCCGCTGGTCTGCGGACGGCCTCCGTTCGCAGGGACGAGATCCGTTACGAGAACCTGCAGATGCGCGGCCGCGACTTGCCCGCGGAGCATGCATTCGTTCAGGTGGACGGAGAGAACGTACGCGTAACGGCGATTCTTCGGGCGCAGCGGGAGACGGACGCTTTCGTCATCCGGCTGCTGAATCTCGGCGAAGAGGAGGCTTCGGCCGTCATTCGCTTTGATCGGCCGCTTGCCTCTTCGGCCGCGGTAACGCTGGATGAGCAGCCGCTAGTCGACTTCGACGGCCTGCAAGGCGGCGAAACCGGCTTCAGCCTGAAGCTCGGCGCCAAAGCGATCCAAACGGTGTTGGTGAAATTCCGGGGCTAACTGCCCAGAATGAACAAGAGGACCGCAGCCGATCGGCTGCGGTCCTCTTCTCTTCGGTTAATTGAACGCACGTTCCATGCACGCCGCTCGGCGAGCGTATAAGCCGTAAGCCGCATGCTTAGGACGATCCGTTTAAGGCAACGCCCAGCACGAACAAGCAGACGAGACCGACCGGAAGCAGCGCATTCAAGATGATGCCGATGACGGGGAACGTCTTTTTCTTGTCCTTGGCGCAGGCTCCCACAATGCCGAGAATCAAGCCCACGAGACTCGAGCCGAAGGAAAGCAGCATCATTAATCCGGCAACGATGATCGGCATGACATCATTGGCATCTTTCAACTGATCTTCGAGATCCGTACGGAGCGTATCGGAGTTGCCGTCAAGCTTGATGTGGTCCATAATGAAGGATGTCGATACGAAGATGGCAACGACGATAAGGATGAGGCTGACGAGCCCGATTATAAACGAGGCGATGCCCAGCTTGGATTGGGTCTTGTGCGGTTCCCCCTCGGAATTCGATACGGGAGCAAAGTCATACTGCGGGTATGCGCTTTCAGGCGGTTCTTGTTCGCTCACGGAGTTCCTCCTCAATGCAGTCGTTTCGTTTTCGTACATTCTACCTTATTTTACAGTCATTGGAAAGGATTGAGGAAAAAATGTTCAACAAATACGGGGCTTACGGCGCGATTCACGCATTGCTTGCCGTCGTGCTGGGGGCTTTCGCCGCCCATGGGTTGAAGGACAAATTAACCGAGGACATGCTGGACGTGTTCGAAACCGGCGTTCGCTACCATATGTACCATGCGATCGGTCTGCTGCTGCTTGCGCTGGCCGCGGATCGAATCGGGAAGAACAACAACAAGCTCCGCTGGGCTGCGCGCCTGATGCATCTGGGGATTTTCCTGTTCTCGGGGAGCCTGTATGCCCTCAGCTTGTCGGGCGTGGATATGCTTGGCATCATTACGCCGTTCGGCGGACTGGCCTTTATCGTCGCTTGGGCGCTCGCCGCGCATTCCATTTGGAAGGCCAAGAGCAGCTCCGAGTAGGGGACGTATCGTCGACTCCCGGCTGTATTTCTTCGCTGCAGCGTAATCGAGAAACTCCAATTAACGATCGTAAAAAAACGAGCCGCTCCGCGCCGAACTTGACGGCAGGAGGGCTCTTTTTGTTAGATGAAATCATCAATTTCGTTCAAGCTGAACGCATAAACCTGTTTCTCGTCCACATGGTAAACGGTCAAAATTTGCGTGGACTCATCCAAATGAAGAATGCGGCACGGAATGTTCAATCTGACGCCAAAGCCTTTGTTCACCATAATTCGAATTAACGACTTGGCCGCGATGCAGTCCTTGATCCGATCCAAGACGGAAGGCACGATGGCCGTGTCCGCCTGCGGCTGCGCGGTTGGCAGTTCGATCGGGACGGCTTGGGACGGATATTGGTTCTCCAGCGATTCGATCATTCGTCCCAGCTGGATGCCGGACTTGATCCGATAATCGGCGAAGCCGGCTTTGTTGAGCATGTGAAGCAGCTTCTCCAGTGCCTTGGCGTCGGATTCGCTTTCTACAAGCAGATCGACGTTAAACAAAAAAGCGTCCGGCGCGGTGATGCGCGTGTTGGAAGGTTTCATCGGTAGACTCCATTTAGTTCTTAAGTATCCCCATCATACCATTTATGCCCGGATTTATGTAGTCCCAAGAATCGGATTGAGACAGAAACGGGTGCAATGCGCCAACACTAAGGGGAATGCCTCCGCATATAGTGAAGAAGCGATTTCCTAAGGGGAAGATGCTGGAGCAGTGGTCGCGGGAGGAGGTGGCTCGGATGATGCGAATGGTACCCATTCCGCTTGCGGACGGCAGTATGGCGCTCGGCGTTGAAGTGCTGCTGCCGAAGACGACATTGTTGGCTGTTGCGACGGACAAAGGATATATCATGTGCGGCGCGCTGGATGTCGCGCTTCTGAACGACAGGTTGAAGGATCGGGGCATTATCGCCGGACGCGCGGTCGGCGTCAAGACGCTGGAGGAATTGATGGCAGCGCCCCTCGAATCGGTCACGGCAACAGCGGAAACGCTTGGCATTACGGTAGGAATGAAAGGGGCGGACGCCCTGCTCCTGATGGTATAGATGATAGAAGGCCGAACGAATATAAAGGCAGCCCGGTACAGGAATTCTATGCCGGGCTGCCTTATTTACATGGTTGTTAGTTATCGAAGAGCGCCTTGAGATTCACGTCGAACGGCTGGCGGATAATGCCCTTCTCCGTGATGATCGCGGTCACGTACTCGTTCGGCGTCACGTCGAACGCAGGGTTGTACACCTTGATGCCGGCCGGTGCCGTGCGTTTGCCGAAGCCTTCCGTGATTTCTTCCGCATTGCGCTCCTCGATCGGAATTTCGGAGCCGGAAGGCGTGTTCAGATCGATCGTCGACAACGGGCAAGCGACGTAGAACGGAATGCCGTGCGCCTTGGCAAGAACGGCGACGCTGTACGTGCCGATCTTGTTCGCCACGTCGCCGTTGGCCGCCACGCGGTCCGTTCCGACGATGACGGCGTCGATCCATCCTTTGCTCATGACCATGCCGGCCATGTTATCGCAGATGAGCGTCACGTCGACGCCGGCCTGCTGCAGCTCGAAGGCGGTCAGACGCGCGCCTTGGAGGACGGGACGCGTCTCGTCCGCGAACACGCGAAGCTGGATGCCCTGTTCCAATGCAAGATAGAACGGCGCAAGCGCCGTGCCGTATTTGGCCGTTGCCAGCCCGCCGGCGTTGCAGTGCGTCAGCACGCCCATGCCGTCCTGGAAGAGCGTGAGGGCGTGCTCGCCGATCAGGCGGTTCGTCTCTTCGTCTTCGCTTTGAATCGCGATCGCTTCCTGCAGCAGCGCGTCTTTGCAGGCAGCCAGGTCCGAGCCGGACGCCGCGAGCGCTTCCGCGCGGGCCGTCATCCGGTCGAGAGCCCAGAACAGGTTAACGGCTGTCGGCCGCGATGTAGCCAGATGCGCAGCCGCCTCGCGGACGGCCCGGAGCCATTCGGACAAGTTTTTCTCCGCGTTCCGGCTACCCAGCACGACGCCGTATGCGGCAGCGATGCCGATCGCGGGTGCGCCGCGAACTTTAAGATGACGGATGGCCTCCCAGACGTCTTGAGCGGAGACGAGCGGCAGATAGACGATTTCTTCGGGCAGCAGCCGTTGGTCGAGCAAGTCGAGCTGAGCGCCAGACCATATGACGGATTGCAAGCCTTGATAGGCAGTAGATTCAGTAGATTCCATGGAGGTCGTATCCCTTTCCTTAGGCCTTAGCCGCTGCAGAAGCCGAATGCACGGCATCGGTTAATTGATCGATCGAGACAACGCGGCGATTGAGCTTGATAAGCGATTTGCCGATGCGGAGCGCCAAACGCTGCGCGCGCTCGCGGGCAGCCGCGTCTTCCAGCTTGTCGATATCCGCGACATGCGCCAGCCCGACGACACGCCGGACCATTTTGCAGCCGGCGAATCCGATCGCGTCCTGGAGGAGGCGGCGCATATAATTTTCTTTGTACCCCGGCGCGGAATTCGCCATACGGTCAACGCCGCTCTCGTTCCATAGCGCGAGGAATTTCGCTTCGAATTGCGACCAAATGTCCGTAACGGAATTCAGCAGGTATGCGCGATAATCCTCGCGTTCGGCATCGGCATCGTCCAAGCCTTCGCGGGCCGCGTAGTTCAGCAGCAGATTTCCGAGCACGGCGCCGATATCGAAGCCCATGGGACCGAAGTAGGCGAACTCCGGATCGATGACTTTCGTCGATTCCGGCGTAATGAAGATGCTCCCCGTGTGCAAGTCGCCATGCAGCAGCGCCTGTCCATGCGTGAGGAATTTCTCGCGGAGCAGCGCGACTTCCAAGTGCAGCTCGCCATCGTTCCACAGCGCCTGCGCTTCGTCGCGGATGCTCTCGTCGAAGCTGTTCGTGTCCGCGTCGCGGTACGGATCGTCGAAGATGAGATCTTCGGTGATTTTGCACAGCTCCGGGTTGGCAAAGCTGCGTGCCAGGAGTTTTTTCTCCTGCTGGTTGCGGCCAAGGTCGCTCGTGAAGAACAGCGTCCGCGCCAGGAACGTGGAGATATGGCCGGCGAAGAGCGGGTAACGCGTGCCGTTGATCAAACCTTGGCGCATGATGACATGATCGCTCAAGTCTTCCATGATCGTCAGCGCCAGCTCCGGATCGTACAGATAAACGTTCGGGACGAGCCCCGGCGCAAGGCTTCCCTCGAGGATCAGCGCCTCGCTCTCGATGCGGGCGCGGTCGAGCGTGAGCGGCCAGGACTCGCCGACGACCTTCGCGTATGGAAGCGCCTGCTTCAAGATGATGCTGCTTTGGGCTGCAGGATCTGCGATATGGAAGACCAAGTTCAGGTTGCCGTCGCCGATCTCGCGGCATGCAAGCTTCGCATCCGGTTGAAATACGCCCTCCAGCTTGCGGGCGATCTCGATCGCTTCTGTTTCATTTAAAGGATGATAAGCAGACATGAACTGTCCACCTCCGAATCGTTGTAATGGTTGGAAGGGCCCGCCGTACGTACGTTTTGACCCCAAATAAGTATAGTATAGCGAAAAAAATTTCGCGTTGGAATACCTCTGTTTGTTATAATTATTCTAAATACAAACAAGCGAGGGGGAAACGAGCATGGCCAGCGAGATCAAAATGGAACAAAAAATCGCGCTGAAGGAGTGGGCCGTCGCCGTGAAGGCGCTGACCGACGGCAAGCAGATCATGGTGCTGCGCAAAGGCGGAATCGCGGAGGAGACGCGTGATTTTCAGCTAAAGTCGCCCCGTTTCTTCCTGCTGCCGGCCTATGAGCACCAGAAGCCGGAGCTGTTGAAGGAAGCGTATAAGGACGATCTTCGGACTGTATCGGAGTCATGGGCGCCGGGCTCGCCGACCGTGGAAATCGCATCTTATGCCGAAGCGGTAGACGATATCGAAATCTACGACCAGGAGACGGTGGACCGGCTGGCGAGTTTTCACATCTGGACGGATACATTTACCGAAGATCGTTTAAAATGGAAAAGGAAACAGCCGCTCCATCTGCTACTGCTTCGCGTCCATAAATTGGAACGCCCCGTATCGCTTCCCATGCGGGATGCGTACACGGGCTGCAAGTCTTGGGTCGATCTCGAATTTCTGCCCGCAGACGCGGCTGCGCGTCCCGTTCTCGACGACGAAGAGTTCGATCGGCAAGCCGCTGAAATCCGCCGTGCCGTGGCAAAGTAAGACGTGCCGGGACCCGGTGCGGGGACTGAGGCCGATTGCTTTCTGCCAGAAGTTATACTAATATATAATTGAGAATCAGTGAGAATCAATTTAGAGTCATTACTAAAGAGGAATTGTTTCAAATTTAAAATATTGAAACAACGGAACATTTGGAGGGAGCAGTATATCATGGCAACACATTTTAAGATCGATGGCCTGAAGGCGGCCATTGAAGGCAAAGAGATTTTGAAGGGCATCAACCTTGAGATCAAGGGCGGAGAAGTACATGCCATCATGGGACCGAACGGCACCGGCAAAAGCACGCTGGCATCGGCGCTCATGGGACATCCAAAATACGAAGTAACGGAAGGCCACGTCGAGCTTGACGGCGAAGCGCTTCTGGAAATGGGCGTGGACGAACGCGCTCGCGCCGGCTTGTTCCTCGCTATGCAGTACCCGAGCGAAATTACGGGCGTGACCAATTCCGACTTCCTGCGCAGCGCGATCAACGCCCGCCGCGAGGAAGGCAAAGAGATCTCTCTCATCAAGTTCATCCGCCTAATGGAAGGCAAGATGAAAGAACTCGAGATGAATACGGAGTTCATGCACCGTTACTTGAACGAAGGCTTCTCCGGCGGCGAGAAGAAACGCAACGAAATTTTGCAAATGATGATGCTGGACCCGAAAATCGTCGTCCTCGACGAAATCGATTCCGGTCTCGACATCGATGCGCTCCGCATCGTCTCGAACGGCGTCAACGCGATGCGTTCCGAAGACCGCGGATTCTTGATCATCACTCACTATCAGCGCTTGCTTAACTATATCAAACCGGATTTCGTACACGTCATGATGCAGGGCCGTATCGTCAAATCGGGCGGACCCGAGCTGGCGGAACGCCTTGAGAACGAAGGCTATGACTGGGTTAAAGAAGAACTCGGCATCGTGGATGAAACGGTCGGACAGGTTTAATCGGAGGAGGAACAATTGAAATGAGCACACAATTAACAACTCCGGTTAACCGCCAGTCCGTCAGTGCCTTGTCTCAAAGCAAAGGCGAGCCGGCATGGCTTGAAGGAGTAAGAACGAAGGGCGCCGAATTGGCGGAAACGCTGGAATGGCCGACGCCCGAGAAGGTCCGCATCAGCCGTTGGAACTTAACGGCTGTCGGCAGTCACAAGGCGCAAGCCGCGATCGCTTCGGTAGACGAGCTGCCGGAAGCATTGCGCGGGCTCGCGGGCCAATCTCCGGCGGGTCTGGTCGTACAGCGCAACTCAGCGCGCGTGCTTCACCAGCTTACCCCCGAATTGGCGGCGAAAGGCGTTATTTTTACCGATCTGGAGACAGCGGCCCGCGAGCACGGCGACTTGGTACAGCAATATCTGTTCCAAGCGATCCCGCAGGACGAGAACAAGCTGACGGCGCTGCAATCGGCGATCTGGAGCGGCGGGATATTCCTGTACGTGCCGAAGAACGTCGAAGTCGAACTGCCGCTGCAGGCGCTGTTCTACAGCGACGATGCGGAAGCGACTTTCGCGCCGCGCGTCCTTCTCGTAGCGGACAGCCACAGCAGCGTCACTTACGTGGACAATGTGGTAAGTACGTATGGAGAGTCCGCGCAGCCGATTACGAAGCAGTCGATCGTCGAAGTTATCGTAAAACCGGGCGCGCATGTCCGTTATGCGACGGTTCATAATATGCACGACAACCTGATCGATTTGACGATCCGCCGCGCCGTGGTCGAGAACGACGGCCGCATCGAATGGATTATCGGCGACCTGCATGACGGCCACACGCTGTCCGATACGCAGTCGCTGCTAAAAGGCAACGGGTCCACGTCGGACGCGAAGGTCATCAGCATCGGTTCCAAGACGCAGCAGATGAGCCTGACGACGGGCGCTGTCCACTTCGGCCGCAACACGGAGAGCGATATGGTTACCCGTGCTGTCATGAAGGACGGAGCAACGGCGATCATCAACGGAATTACGAAGATCGAGAAGGGCGCCACCAAGTCGAACGGCCAACAGACGGAGAAAGTGCTGATGCTGAGCCCTAAGGCGCGCGGCGACGCTAACCCGATCCTGTTGATCGACGAGGACGATGTTAAGGCAGGCCATGCGGCGAGCGTCGGCCAAGTGAACCCTGAGCAAATCTATTACCTCATGTCCCGCGGCATTGCGAAAAAGGATGCGGAGCGATTAATTATTTATGGATTCCTGGCCCCTGTCGTGACGGAAATTCCGATCGAACCGGTTCGGGAACAGCTCCAGCGTCTGCTGGAAAGGAAGCTTGAAGGATGAATGTGCAAGCGATCAGAGAGCAATTTCCGATCCTGCATCAAACGATAAACGGGCACCCGCTCGTTTATCTCGACAGCGCGGCTACTTCCCAGAAGCCGCGTTCCGTCATTGATGCGGTCGCCCGCTATTACGAGCATGACAATGCGAACGTGCACCGCGGAGTTCATACCCTCGGCTCGCGCGCCACGGATGCCTACGAAGGCGCCCGCGAGAAAACCGCGAAGTTCTTGAACGCGGCCAGCCCGCAGGAAATCATTTTCACGCGCGGCACGACGACCGCTCTCAATTTGGTCGCTTCGAGTTACGCGCGCGCCAATTGCGGCGAGGGCGACGAAATCGTCATCACGCAAATGGAGCATCACTCCAATCTTATTCCTTGGCAGCAGGTCGCGAAGGCGACAGGCGCGGCGCTTAAATATATTCCGCTTCAGAAGGACGGCTCCATCCGTCTCGAGGACGTCGAGGCAACGATCACGGACCGCACGAAGATCGTGTCGGTCATGTACGTATCTAACGTGCTCGGCGTCGTCAACCCGATCAAGGAAATCACGGCGATTGCGCATAAGCACGGCGCCAAGATGGTGGTCGACGGCGCGCAAAGCACGCCGCACATGAAAGTCGACGTACGCGATTTGGATTGCGATTTCTATGCGTTCTCCGGCCACAAGATGTGCGCCCCTACCGGAATCGGCGCCTTGTACGGCAAGAAAGCGCTGCTCGAAGCGATGGAGCCCATCGAATTCGGCGGCGAAATGATCGATGACGTGGGTCTCTACGAGTCCACGTGGAAGGAGCTGCCTTGGAAGTTCGAGGGCGGCACGCCGATCATCGCAGGCGCCGTCGGGCTCGGCGCGGCGATCGATTTCCTAAACGAAATCGGGCTGGACGAAATCGAGAAGCATGAGCATCAGCTCGCGGCTTACGCCTATGACCGGCTCGGCACGATCGAGGGCATTTCGATTTTCGGACCCGTTCATGATCGGGTTGGACTCGTGACGTTTATGCTGGATGACGTTCATCCGCATGACGTGGCGACGGTACTGGATACGAAAGGCATCGCTGTTCGCGCAGGGCATCATTGCTGCCAGCCGCTGATGCGGTTTCTGAATGTTTCTTCGACGGCAAGAGCAAGCTTTTATCTATACAATACCGAAGAGGACGTTGATCGTCTGATTGACGGCCTCCAGCAAACAAAGGAGTTCTTCGGTTATGGAATTGGATGATTTATATCGCAGAGTCATTATGGATCATTACAAAAATCCGCGTAACCGCGGCACGCTGGACGAAGACGCGCTCACGATTAACCTGAACAATCCCACCTGCGGCGACCGCATTACGCTGCAGCTGCAGGTGGAAGACGGGATCGTGAAGCAGGCCAAGTTCACCGGGGAAGGCTGCTCCATCAGCATGTCCTCGGCTTCCATGATGACGGAAGCCGTTCATGGCAAGACAACGGATGAAGCATTGGCATTGGCGGCGAAGTTCTCGTCCTTTATCAAAGGCGAAGTCACGGAGTTCGATGAGCTCGAGGATATCGAGGCGCTGTCCGGCGTAACGAAATTCCCGGCGCGCATCAAATGCGCGACGCTTGGATGGAACGCGCTGCGCAAAGGCATCGAGCATCAGCAGCAGCAATAATGACCGCCTAGGATCATAAGCCGGGCGCGTAAGCATAGCATCGAAATCAAAGAAATCAAAGCAAGAAGAAGGAGGCAAATACGATGGCAAAGCAAATGCCTGATTTGGAAGACTATAAATATGGCTTCCGCGACGAGCATAAGGCGATTTTCCAATCCGGTAAAGGATTGACGCCGGAAGTCGTCCGGACGATCTCGGAAATTAAAGGTGAACCGGAATGGATGCTTGAATTCCGTCTTAAAGCGCTGGAGCAGTTCAACAAAATGCCGATGCCTAAGTGGGGCGGCAACATGGACGATTTGGATTTCGACGATATCCAATATTACGTCCGTCCTTCCGAGAAGCAAGGCAAAACGTGGGAAGAGGTTCCTACGGAGATCAAGGAAACGTTCGATAAGCTCGGCATTCCGGAAGCGGAACAGAAGTTCCTGGCCGGGGTATCCGCGCAGTACGAATCCGAGGTCGTATATCACAGCATGCAGGAGGACCTGGAGAAGCAGGGCGTTATCTTCACGGATACGGATACTGCGCTTCGCGAATACCCGGAGATCTTCAGACAGTACTTCGGTACGATCATCCCTCCCGCTGACAACAAGTTTGCTGCGCTGAACAGCGCGGTTTGGTCCGGCGGCAGCTTCATCTACGTTCCGAAAGGCGTCAAATGCGAAATTCCGCTGCAGGCGTACTTCCGGATCAATTCCGAGAACATGGGCCAATTCGAGCGTACGCTGATCGTAGCCGACGAAGACAGCTTCGTGCACTACGTTGAAGGCTGCACCGCGCCGATCTACAGCACGAACTCGCTGCACAGCGCAGTCGTGGAAATCCTCGTGCTGAAGAACGCGCGCTGCCGTTACACGACGATTCAGAACTGGGCGCCGAACATCTACAACCTCGTGACCAAACGCGCGGTTGCGGAAGAGAATGCGACCATGGAATGGGTCGACGGCAACATCGGTTCCAAGCTGACGATGAAATACCCTGCTGTCGTGCTGAAAGGCCGCGGCGCGAAAGGCATGGTTCTGTCCATCGCAGTAGCGGGCAAGGGCCAGCACCAGGATGCGGGCGCCAAAATGACGCATCTTGCGCCGGATACGACGTCGACCATCGTCTCCAAGTCGATTAGCAAGCATGGCGGTAAGGTAACGTACCGCGGTTTGGCATCGTTCGGCCGTAACTCCGAAGGCTCCAAAGCGAACATCAAATGCGATACGCTCATTCTCGATAACCAATCGACGTCGGATACGATTCCGTATAACGAAATCATGAACGACAACATTACGCTCGAGCATGAAGCGACGGTATCCAAAGTGTCCGAGGATCAGCTGTTCTACCTGATGAGCCGCGGCATGACGGAAGCGGAAGCTACGCAGATGATCGTCATGGGCTTCATCGAGCCATTCACGAAGGAACTGCCGATGGAATACGCGGTCGAGATGAACCGTCTCATCAAATTCGAAATGGAAGGTTCGATCGGCTAATTACTGGCCGCGCTTACCTTGCATACAACCAAAAAACTCCGGAACATCGCTTCATTCGAAGCGATGTTCCGGAGTTTTCTTTGTCTCGCGAAGCGAGCGCGGCAGGGCTTACAAGTAAACGTGCATGATTTTAATTTACAAGTAAACATGCAGAATTTCGAGGCTGCGATCGACGGCCATATCGATAAAACCGTCCTCGGTTCGAATAAGCGGTCTGAAGAACTCCGTTGAGTTCGTCATGATGATCGTGCCTGTCTTGCCCGAATCGAGCTCCACCTGCTTGCCGATAAAGTTCGGAATCATATGGCGGATGAACGTATGCGTCGTCTCCGGGTCCAACTCGGTGAAGCTCATCCGGTACAGTTCCCTCAGCACGAACAGCAGATCGCGCTTATCCTGGTAGACACGGGTGGAGATCATCGCGCTGTATACGTCGGCGACGGCTACGATCTTGGCCGCAGGATGGATGTCCGAGCCGGACTTGCCGTTCGGATAACCGCTGCCGTCGATCCGCTCGTGATGATCGAGGGCGACGGCTGCCGCGAGCGACTCCTCGCCGATCGAATCCGTAATGATGCGGTGTCCGAGTAGCGTATGATGCTTGACCGTCTCGAACTCGTCCGAAGACAGCTTGTCCGGCTTGTTCAGGATCCCGTCTTGGATTTGGCAGTTGCCAATGTCGTGGAGAAAGCCGGCTTGCCCGATTTTGATCGCTTCTTCTTCGCTGTAATTAAGCCAGGAAGCCAAATAATAGGAGAGCATTCCTACTTGCACGGAGTGTTGGTACGTGTAGTCGTCCTTCGTGTTCAGAAGCAGCAGCATGGATACGACGTCGCGCTCCATTTTGAAGTTTTCGACCAAAGGCTGAAACGTTTGGACGACATCGGCTTCGTCGACGGTCCCCTTATGAAACGCTTCCATAAACAGCTGTTCGCACCCGTTCACGGCATCCTGATAGATAGGTTCTACCGTCGGCAGCCATTTTGGACTCAAACCGGATTCCAGCGTGCGGATTACCGCCGGTTCCTCCGGTTTCAGCTCAATGTCGACATAGTCGATCTGGTGCTGGAAGAGCTGCGAGATCTCCCGTGCAAATAAGTTCGTCCCTTTGGAAAGCACATGAAGTCCATAGGAGTTGAATGTATCGTTGCTTAATGTGTCCCCTTCTTTAAGCTCCGTCACATGAATACGCATATTCCACCTCTAAGCAGCTAGAAATTCGACATGAACCAAGTCGATGTTGGCGATCCATGCGAAGAATAGCTATATAAGCCTATGCTGCGAATAGTTCTATTTACCTTATCGGCATCGAAGCCCCGCAATTTAAGCCAAAACCGATGATTCTTTATTACTGGGGGGCCGTGGGGTTCCATGGGCCTTGCTGATGGCCTTTCCATTTGGAACCGTCTTCCCATATTTCGCGTTTCCATATCGGTACGATCTGCTTCAGCCGCTCGATCGCGTATCGGCTCGCGTCGTAACAGGCTTCGCGATGAGGGGAGGATACGGCGATGACGACGCTGATCTCGGCAATGTCCACCACGCCGATTCGATGCCAAATGGCGCAAGCCGTTCCGGGCCAGCGTTCGGCGATTTCGTCGCCGATCTGCCGAAGCGTTTTGACGGCCATCGGTACATAAGCTTCGTACTCCAGGCGAACGGTCCGCTGTCCATGCGTCCACTCCCGCGTCGTGCCCGTAAAGGTGAGCGCCGCGCCGTTCTCGGGGACGATAACCTGCGCGGTGACGGCTTCGACGGACAGCGGATCCGCCGTTATTCGGTATCGGTCCGCCGCATGCGCGTCAGCGGCTCCGTCGTCGGACTCGGTCTCCTCGCCGCCCGATACGGGCGGCAGCAAAGCCAGTTCATCATCGGCGTGCAGCGGCACGTCGTCGGAGGCATAGGCTTGATTGCAAGCCATAAAAGAGATCGCGATCAACTGCGCATGCGCCGGAAAAAGCAGCGCCATTTCTTGTTTGAGCTCGCGCACGGTAAGTTCTGCCTGCGGCAGCTCAAGCTTGACGGCAGGGGTGCCGAACCGGTCGGAAAGACCGGCGAACAGTTGGATAGTCCACTTCACAGTCATGTCAAAAAACCTCTCGCCTTCTTCGGTTAATGGTCCCCTTAGCATACCATAACGGGTCTAAAAATGTTATGCTAGAGGCATTAACGGAGAAGAGATGTAGAGGAGTGCGGGCCATGTCAGCATTAACGGATCGTTTCGGACGCGTACACGACTACCTGCGCATTTCCGTTACTGACCGATGCAATTTGCGCTGTCTGTATTGCATGCCGGAGGAAGGCGTCAAGTTCGAGCCGGCCGAAAATTTGTTGAGTTACGACCAAATCGCGCAAGTCGTGCGCGCCGGAGCAGAGCTTGGCATCTCCAAGCTTCGGATTACCGGCGGCGAGCCGCTCGTGAGGCCGGGATTGCCGGATCTGGTGAGAGAGCTTGCTTCTATTCCGGGCATTCGGGACATATCGTTAACGACGAACGGCGTATTGCTGGCGGATCAAGCCGAAGCGCTTCGGGCAGCTGGACTTAGGCGCGTCAACATCAGCCTGGACACGCTGGACCCGGCCCGTTTTCGCTTCATAGCCCGCCGCGGCGACCTGCAGCGCGTGCTGCAAGGGATCGAAGCGGCGGCCGAAGCAGGCTTCTCGCCGATAAAATTAAACTGCGTGCTGCTTAAGGGCATCAACGAAGACGAAATTGCCGCTTTTCTGGAGATGGCGGTCAAACGGCCGCTGCATGTCCGCTTCATCGAATATATGCCGATCGGTCATGCCGACGACAATTGGCGGAATCATTATCTGCCGCTGTCCCGCGTATTGGAAATCGCGAAGCAGAACAACCTGGAAGCGGAGCCGATGACGAATGTGCTCGGCAACGGCCCTTCGGAGGATTTTCGAATCAAAGGCGGGGCAGGGACGTTCGGGCTCATTCATCCGATCAGCGATCAATTCTGCGCCAGATGCAATCGGCTTCGGCTGACGGCCGACGGCAATTTGCAGCCTTGCTTGTATTGGGTGGATGAGCTGAACGTGAAGTCGGCGCTCGGCAGCCCGGAGGCGCTGGAACAGCTGTTCCTGCGGGCGCTCGATATGAAGCCGCGGAATCATGAGATGGCCGCGAAGCTGGCGGACGAAGCTTTGACGCATGAGCCGACGGCGCGCCGGATGTCTCAGATCGGCGGATAACGATGGGAATGATTGGAGTGGAAACGGCGATGGCACAGCATACGATTACCGTATACGATACCGACCGCCAGCCGAGCGTTTCGACGCCGGAGGACATGGCCCGCCTGGCGGGTCGTGTTTTTCCGCTGTCCGAACGCATCGCGGGCGGCAATGGCGAGGCATTTGATCTAGGCGAGTGGTTCGTGAATTGGAGAGCGCAGCGGGGAATCGCCGCGGAAGCGCCGCTGCCGACGCATATGAAGGTCGAGGCGGCGGATACGTTCGAGGCGCTGATCCCGTGGGAGCAGCTGAAGGAAGCGGCGGTGCTGTTCGCGCTGAATGGAGCGCCGCTGGCGAAGGGCGGCCCCGCCCGGCTCTACGTGCCGAACGGAACAAGCGAATGCTTGAACGTGAAGAGAGCCGTCGTTTGGCGTTTCCTGCAGGATGAGGAGAAGCGCGGAGAAGTATCGTACGGGTTCAAGCAGACTTTCACAGCGGATGAGATGCGGAGTAAGCGCTAAGTCCCTGTAAGCGGGAGGCAGGCATGAGAGATACGGCAAACGATGCGCCCCATGTCGTGCTGCTTCACAGCAACGACATTCACAGCCGGTTGGAACAAGCGGCCAGAATAGCGAATTATATCAAGGATGCCCGCGGTACTTACGGAGATCATCACCTACTGACCTTGGATATTGGCGATCATATGGATCGCATGCGCGTGGAGACGGAAGCCAGCGACGGTTTGGTAAATATCGATTTGATGAATGCGGCCGGCTATGAAGCCGTGACGCTGGGCAACAACGAAGGCTTGACCTTCACGCCGGAACAGCTGGATGCGGCTTACGCCGAGCGGGCGGGGTTCAAGACGGTATGCGCGAATTTGTTCCGCTCCGAGGACGGCAAGCGCCCTTCTTGGATGCTGCCGGCCGTGACGATCGAGAAAGCAGGCATCCGATTCGGAATCGTCGGCGTGACTGCGGCGTACGAAGAGTTTTACGCGCTCCTCGGCTGGAACGCCGTGAATCCGCTTGAAGCGGTGGCGGAACAGACGGCGCGGCTCCGCCCGGAGGTAGACGTGATCGTCGTGATGTCGCATCTCGGGCTGCAGATCGACCGCCGGATGGCGGAATCGATTCCGGGTATCGACCTCATTCTCGGCGGTCATACGCATCATTTGCTGGAAGCGCCGGAAGTCATCGGCAGCACGTATATTTGCGCGACAGGGAAGTTTGGCGAGTATATCGGCCGCGTAGACATTCGCTTCGGCGCGGAGAGCAAACGGCCTGTGATTCAAGCGGCAGTCATTCCCATGGCTGCCTACTCGGAAGAGGAGGAGGCAAGCAGCGTCATCAGCGGCGCCCTGGAAGAAGGCAAGGAGCGGCTGGGCCGCGTCGTTGCGGTCTTGGACGAAGCGCTGCCTGCGGTGAACGAGCACGAGTCGCCGTTCGGCAATTTGCTGGCTGCCGGCCTCCGCCGTTGGACGGGCGCGGAGATCGGAATGGTGAACGCGGGTCAGCTGCTCGGCGGACTCGCGGGCGGAGAAGTGACGGCGGGCGACTTGCATGCCTTGTGTCCGTCGCCGATCAATCCCTGCCGATTGAAGCTCTCCGGCCGGGATATCAGGCACAGCCTCGAAGAGTCGCTGCTGCCCGAATTCATCGAAAAGCCGATTCGCGGCTTCGGCTTCCGCGGTTTCGTGCTCGGCACGCTGGCTGTGGACGGGATTGAGATCCGATACGACCGGGAACGGCCGCCTTATGGACGTATTTCGTCCGTCAAGGCGAACGGGCAGGAGCTGGAGGATGACCGACTCTATGAGGTTGGGACAATCGACATGTTTACGTTCGGCGCCGGCTATGAGAGAATCAAGAACGGCACGGACGTTGCTTATTTCCTGCCGGAATTTATCCGTGACGTATTAGAACGGGAGCTGCGCAGCTCCGAGGCGATCGCCGACAGCTTCCGTCAGCGATGGTCGTCGGGTGCGTAGGCAACCTGATATGATTAACGGGAATGCAGCGTCTATCTTCATAGGCATGTCGTTGACGAAATAAGCTAGTTTATCGCAGGAGGTTCCGATGGGAGACATTATTCATTCGATTATTTTAGGTATTGTGGAAGGTTTGACCGAGTTTTTGCCCGTTTCTTCTTCCGGGCATATGATTCTGACGAATAAGCTGCTCGGCATCGCGTCGGATGACCAAGCCATCGTCACGTTCGAAATCATGATCCAGCTGGGAGCCATTCTGGCCATGGCGCTGGTCTACCGCGAACGGATCGCGGATCTGTTCGGCATATCGCGCAAGCCCAAGTCGCTCGGCGCAATCGGGGCTGGCCGCGCTTCCTCGCGCAAGAAGCTGAACTTGATCCATGTAGCTCTCGGTATCGTGCCGGCTATGCTGCTCGCTTATGCGCTGAAGGACGTCATAAAGGGCGAGGGCTTCAACCAGACCCCCGTGCTGTTCTCGCTCGTGGTCGGCGGTATCTATATGATCGTAGCAGAGAAGCTATCCAATTCGGGCCGTATTCGCGTCAAAGCGGAGACGATGGACGAGATTACGTATCGCCAAGCTTTCACGATCGGATTGCTGCAGTGCTTGTCGCTATGGCCGGGCTTCTCGCGTTCGGGCTCGACGATCGCCGGCGGCATGCTCACGGGAACCAGCTACAAAGCGGCAGCCGACTTCTCCTTTCTGATGGCGATTCCGATCATGGTGGTCGCATCCGGCTACGAAATGCTGGACAGCTACAAATACATCACGGGAGACAACCTTGGGTTTTTCATCGTCGGGTTCATCGTTTCGTTCGTCGTGGCTTGGCTCGTCATTGTCTTGTTCCTTCGTTTTATTCAAAAAGTCAAACTGACACATTTCGCTATTTATCGATTTATTTTGGCGGCTGCGTTCTGGATATTCGTCATGCGCTAGAAAATTTTGTCGACAATTGACGAATCTCATCTTGCTCTTTTCCTGAAAATCCCTTACATTAACATTACGAGGTTGCAGAATATCGCGCCTCCACAGGAAAATAGATGCAGTGCAGGAGTCGATCGCATGCGATTATTGCCCGTTCAAATGTGCCAGCCCGGCATGAGGCTCGCAAAAAAAATCTATTCTGAAGACGGCCTCGTATTGCTTGCAGCGGACGTTGAACTGAACCATAAGCTTATTACCCGCCTCTATGAATGCGGCATCCATTATGTATATATCCAGGACCCGCGGACGGCGGATCTAATCGTACCGGACCTCATCAGCGAAGAGACGAGGCACCGGGCGTTATCCGAGATCCGGACGAATTTCCGGGACCTGATGAATCGGCCTAACCGCAAGAACGGGGTCACCTATCCTTATATAGGCAAGTCCTTTCGCCAAATAATGGGTATGGTCATCGATGACTTGACCGAACAGAAGGATGCCATGGTCATGCTCATGAACATGGGCATCGTCGACAATTATTTGTTTCATCATTCGTTGAATGTTTCCGTCTATACGACCGTGCTTGGCATTGCGAACGGCTACTCCCGGGAAGAGCTGATGACGCTCGGACTCGGCGCCTTGCTGCATGACGTCGGCAAGACGCAGATCGGCGTTCATGTCCTGAAGAAAGATGGGAAGCTGACCATTGATGAATACGAGGAAATGAAACGGCATACGGAGCGGGGCTATTATTTGCTGAAGGACGAACCGAACATACCGCTCGTCGCTGCCCACTGCGCCTACCAGCATCACGAACGGCTGGACGGCAGCGGTTATCCGCGCGGAATCAAAAGCGACGATATTCACGAATATGCCAAGCTGATCGGCATCGTCGATTCCTACGACGCCATGACGACGACGCGGGTGTATCGCAGCCCTATGCTGCCGCACGAAGCCGTGGAGTCGCTCTATGCGGGAACGGGCACGTTGTACGATCAGAAGATGCTGCAGCTGTTCCGGGACAAAGTAGCGATCTATCCGCTCGGCATCGCCGTGCGGCTGCAAACCGGCGAAAGCGGGGTTGTCGTAGACATCAATTCGTCCTGCCCGCACCGGCCGGTCGTGCGCGTGCTGAACAACAGGGACGGAGAAGTGCTCCAAACCCCGTACGAGGTGGATTTATCCAAGCAGCTTACCGTCATGATCGTCAGCGTCAACGACAATGCAGCGCTGGCCGAAGTGGCTGGTTCGTAGCACACAGGATACGGGCGTTAGCACTCCTGAAAACCGTACGTTCTTATATCATCATCCTAAGGAGCCTAGACGGCTCCTTTTGTCTGTTCGCTGCTGGCTGAATCGGCGATTATCTTGGGCCTGATCGTTTGCAACAATCGCCCGTGGACATTACAATAGGATAAAAGCCGCGAAGCCCGTCACGCAATCATGAAAAAGTCAGGTGTTGAGTACATGTTGAACGCTTTACCGTTACGATTTACCCCCGCTGACGATCCCTGGGATCCGATCTTCTCGCTGCGCCGCCATGGACGCCATCGGCTGACGAGCGTGGAGATGACGCTGTCTAATCTATGCAATATGCGCTGCGAGCATTGCGCGGTCGGCGATACGCTCGTGTTAACGGAGCCGGAGAAGCTGCCGCTGGATCTCATGCTGCGCAAGCTGGATGAAGTCGAGCATCTGCAGACGATCAGCATTACCGGCGGCGAGCCGACCTTCTCCGAGCGTTCGGTGAAGGAATATATGATCCCGCTGCTTCAATATGCACGCAGCCGGGGTATATTTTCTCAAATCAATTCGAATATTACGTTGGATTACAATCGTTACGAAGCCATCGCGCCTTACTTGGATGTCATGCATATTTCATTCAATTACACGACCGCGGATGATTTTCATGAAATCGGTTTTGCCAAGAGCGGCCACCCCGTCCCGAAGGCGGCCGCCGCGCGCATGTATGAACGGATGCTGGACAACGCGAGACGACTGAGCGAAGGCGGCTTGTTCGTATCGGCGGAGTCGATGATCAATTACCGCACGTACGACAAAATGCCGGAAATCCATCGCCTTATCGTCGAAATGGGCTGTAAGCGCCATGAAGTGCATCCCATGTATCCAAGCGCTTTCGCTTCCGACCTGCCGGTCATCACGCCTGCGCAGATGCGATCTGCGATCACGGACCTGCTGGATCGCCGGGACCGCTCCTTATGGATGCTGTTCGGCACGCTGCCGTTCTACGGCTGCAGCGAGGATGCCGCAGACCGGGAGCTGCTGAGGCGGCTCGCGAACGAACCGTTCGTGACGGTCCGCAATGACCCCGACGGGCGCAATCGCTTGAACGTGAATTTATTTACGGGCGACGTGTTCGTGACCGATTTCTCCGACGTCCCGGCATTCGGCAATATCCGGAGCGGCCGTCTGGATGATCTCTTCGATCGCTGGCTCTCCCATCCGCTTGCCAAGAGCGTGGACTGCCACTGTCCGGCAGCGGCATGCTGCGGCCCGAATTTGCTCGTGAAGGATATGTATTACCGCGATGTCGACTTCGCGTCGCGCCAAGCGGTCCTATAAAGAACAGCTTCACCACAGAGAGAAAGCGGCTGGAATGCCGATGAGAGGAGCGGGAATTTCCTTTGCAGGACTTTGAATTCGGGAAGATTTTTTGGAATCTGTGCATCGTCTTCATTTTAGTCATCTTAAACGGTTTTTTCGTTGCCGCCGAATTTTCGCTCGTAAAGGTCAGGCAGTCGCGCTTGACGCAGCTTGCCAACGAAGGCCATAAGCGCGCCAAATATGCAATCAAGGTCAACGACCGGCTGGATGCGTATTTGTCCGCAACCCAATTGGGCATTACGCTTGCTTCGCTCGGTCTGGGCTGGGTAGGAGAACCTGCCGTTTCCGAGCTGATCGTGGAACCGTTGTTTCATCTTCTCGGTCTAAGCGATGGGGCAGTCATGCATACCGTGTCCGTCGTCATCGGCTTCCTGGTCATTACGTTCCTGCACATCGTGCTCGGGGAGCTGGCGCCGAAGTCGCTCGCGATTCAGAAATCCGAGGCTACCTCGCTCTGGGCATCCATGCCCCTGTTGTATTTCTACCGGATCTTCCTGCCCGCGATCTGGCTCTTGAACGGCTCCGCGAACGGGCTGCTCCGGATCTTCGGCGTTAAGCCGGCCAGCGAGCATGATTCGGCGCATACGGAGGAAGAAATCCGGATTTTGATGGATCAGAGCGCGAAGAGCGGCATCATTAATAAGGACGAAATGAAGCTGTTCGATAACATATTCGAATTTTCCGACCGGCTGGCGAGGGAAGTCATGCTTCCGCGTACCGATATGGATTGCTTATATGCGAATCTGTCGTTCGAGGAAAACATGAAAATCGTCTATGCGACCAAACATACCCGATATCCCGTCTGCGTCGAGGATAAGGATGAACTGATCGGCTTCGTGCACATCACGGACCTGCTCACATCCGATCCGGACGAAGAACAAAGCATGAATAAATTTCTCCGTCCGATTCTGAACGTTCCGGAGTCGATGGAAGTCAGCCACGTGCTGCAGCTGATGCAGCGCAAGCACTCGCAGCTTGCGATCGTGGTGGACGAATACGGCGGCACGGCCGGCATGCTGACGACGGAGCTGATTCTTGAAGAGATCGTCGGCGAGATTCACGACGAATTCGACAATGAACAGCCGGATATTATCGTCAAGGGCGACGTTACTTCCGTGGAAGGGCGCATGCTCATCGAAGAGATCAACGATATGTTCGATCTCGCTATCGAGGACGACGACGTCGACACGATCGGCGGCTGGCTGTTTACGAAGCTCGAAGGCAATCCGGAACAGGGCAAGAGGGTCGAGTTCGACGGTTACATATTCGAGGTAGCGGAGAGCGAGCCGCTGCGCGTGCTGCGCGTCTTCATTTTTCGCAACGGCAAATCAACGGAGCCGGAGGAGCAAGCCGGCTTAGGTGAATAATTACAGGCAAGCGCTGCGTATGCAGCCGTGGTTCGGGAGTGGAACCCGATAGGAGCCATATTGGAGCCTGCGTCATATGACGCAGGCTCCTTTTGCGTGCAACGATTCCGATTCGTCAAGCTATTCCCCGGGAAATCATTTTGCCTCTCCGCAATGAAATAATTGATGTCCAAGCAAAATCGCCCAGCCTCCAACATAAGTATAGGTGATAACAGGAAAGCAAACAGCATCGCACAGAAGGAGGCGAAGAGAAGTTGAACGCCGTTAAACCGACACGTGACTGGTATCCTTTCGTAGGTCCGTTTGACCCTTGCCCGCCCAAATACGTGAAAACCTATTATGTTCCGCCAAATCAGTTCATTCCTTACCAGCCGATGAATCTTCCGCAGTTCTCGCTGGCGGACGCGCTCAGGTACGGAACGTTGTGGCCTGCCCTGTACGGACCCTACGAATCCAAGTGCAGTCCAAGGGGGTCCGAGACCGGTGGATAAGAAGCTGGACGAACAGTATTACAGGCAGCTGCTCGAGCTGCAGCAGCTGGATTTCGCGCTGGTCGAGCTGACGCTGTACCTCGACACGCATCCGAACGACATGCAGGCCCTCCAACAATTCAATCAGCTGGCCCAGCAGCGCCAGCAATGCGCCAATCAGTTCGAGATGCAGTACGGGCCGCTTATGCAATTCGGGCACAGCTATTCCAAGTATCCTTGGCAGTGGGTCGAGAGCCCGTGGCCGTGGCAGGTGTAACGAACAACCGGAGGAGGTGGGAGGTACGTGTGGATTTATGAGAAGAAGCTCCAGTACCCCGTGCGCGTCAGCAAATGCGACCCGCGGGTGGCCAGGTATTTGGTGGAGCAGTACGGCGGAGCGGACGGCGAGCTGTCTGCTGCGCTCCGATACTTAAATCAACGCTACAGCATACCGGATAAGGTTGTCGGCCTGCTGACGGACATCGGTACCGAGGAGTTTGCGCATCTGGAAATGATCGCGACGATGATTTATAAGCTGACGAAGGATGCGACGCCGCGGCAGATGGAGGAAGCAGGTCTCGGCGATCATTACGTCATTCACGACAACGCGCTGTTCTATCAGAATGCTTCCGGCGTTCCATGGACGGCGGCGTATATTCAGGCGAAAGGCGACCCGCTTGCCGATCTCTATGAGGATATCGCCGCAGAAGAGAAGGCGCGCGCGACCTACCAGTGGATCATCGACATGACGGACGATGTCGATCTTCAGGACGGCTTGAAGTTTCTGCGCGAGCGCGAGATCGTGCATGCCATGCGGTTCAAGGAAGCGGTGGAAATGATCAAGGCGGACCGCGAAACGAAGAAAGTATTTTGAATCTTGCATCCACTTGTTTGAAGAGAGCACGTTCAGCCGGACCGAAGGCGGATCCGGCTTTTTGGCGTTTCCGGAAGATTGAGGATGCCGGATGTTGGCGAATGCGCACTAGTTTTGTCGTATTCGGAAGCAGGATGAAACTTTTGGAAACCGCTTCGCGTTTACTAGGTATCCGGTATGGGATTCGGAGCGAACCGACGGGAGGGCGAAGGTGTGCGTACGAAAGTTACTGCCGGGCTTGCGGGCGAATCGTCCGACAGTCCGCTGTCAAGGAAAGCATTGCCGAAACAAGCTGTCAGGCGCAAACGGATATGGCTGCGCATCGTAGCTGCCTTTTTCGCATTCTTCCTGCTTCTCGGTGCCAGTGGCGCCGGCTGGCTGTTTCTGACGCCTTCGGGCAACAATATCCGATATTTGATGGCGGATACGCTCATTACGACCCAACATCGGGTCTGGGCCAAATATTTGATCGGGCAGCATGCGCTCGACACGCGC
Organism: Paenibacillus sacheonensis; assembly: GCF_009909195.1. GTDB lineage: Bacteria > Bacillota > Bacilli > Paenibacillales > Paenibacillaceae > Paenibacillus_Z > Paenibacillus_Z sacheonensis. The sequence goes on along the minus strand of NZ_JAAAMU010000005.1, from coordinate 250,524 downwards.
GTGCAAGCGTACCAACGTCAGTTCGACGCCATGGGCGAGGAGCGCGATACGCATGTGATACGCCCCGCAGCGGTTGCGGCACCTGCGCCGGCAAGCAAATCGCCGGTCGTGCAGACCGTACAGGCCAAGCCCCTCGTCGAGATCGAGCCGATCTCCGGGCGCGGCTACAGCGGGTACGTCATGACGGTCAATGATCCGACCAAGATCCGGATTGCCGTTCCCGAGAAGCAAGGCAGAGGAGAGCGGGTGCCGAGCATGGTCCAGCGGACGGGCGCGGTAGCCGGGGTGAACGGAGGAGGCTTCGCCGATCCGAATTGGGAAGGAAACGGTTTCCAGCCCATCGGCATCGTCATGTCCGGCGGCCAGTTGTTCTACAGCGATCTAGGCCGATCGAAATCGACGCAGGTCGTCGGCATCGACGGAGCGGGCAAGATGGTCGCGGGCCGCTATTCGCTGGATGAACTGAAGCGAATGGACGTGCGGGAAGCGGTCACCTTCCAGCCGCGCATCATCGTGAACGGAAAAGGGTTGATCAAGAACGCCGCCGACGGATGGGGCATTGCCCCGCGCACTGCCATGGGGCAGCGGGAGGACGGTGCGATTCTGTTCGTCGTCATCGACGGCCGGCAGCCGGGACACAGCATCGGAGCCAATCTGTACGATGTGCAGCAGATCATGCTGGAGCACGGCGCTGTCATCGCCGCTAACCTGGACGGCGGCTCCTCGACGGTGCTTGTCAAGGACGGCGAGGTACTGAACAAGCCGTCGACGACCAGCGGCGATGGGCGGTATCTGCCGACCGCCTTTCTCGTCTTCGAGCATCCGGAACAGGCGGACATCCGAAATGTATGGGAAGGTCTGAAGCCAGGCGACATCGATGCGGGCAAGTGGTGAACGAAGGGGCGGGCCGGAACGGCAGGCCGCCCTTCGTCTTGCGCCATGGACTTCCTTTCCAGTATGATTAGGGGATACAGCAGACGGGCGTTCGTTCGAAATGCTTCGATGCGTACGCTGCGTTCGTGAAAAGGAGCCCTGCATAATGCGTAGGAATGAATCGCTTTCGCGTCCGGAAGCGTTGATTTTTGATATGGACGGCACGTTGTTCGAAACGGATACGCTGCTCAAGGGCGTGCATGAGCGGATCTTCCAAACCCTTCGCGAGGAAGGGCTGTATACGAACCCCGCTCCCCCGGTCGAGAAGCTGCTTGGCTGCCTCGGCATGCTGCTGGCGGACATATGGCGCAGCGTGATGCCGGACGGCTCGGAAGCGGCCCAGCGCCGCGCCGACGAGCTGATGCTTCAATACGAGCTCGAAGGGCTGGAGAGCGGCGAGGGGGAACTGTATCCCCATGTCGCGGAGACCCTTCGGGAACTGAAGGCGCAAGGCTTCAGGCTGTTCGTGGCAAGCAATGGCCTGGAACGCTACGTGAAGGAGGTTGCCCGTTACAGAGGCATCGCGCCGTTGTTCGACGGCTTGTACAGCGCTGGCGAGTACGGCACGGCTTCCAAGGTGCATCTCGTGGAACGTCTGCTGAAGGACCATGGCGTTTCGTCCGCATGGATGGTAGGAGATCGCTCCTCCGACGTGGAAGCCGGCAAGAACAACGGACTGCAGGTCGTCGGCTGCGCGTATGCGGTTTATGGGCGCCAAGAAGAATTGAACGGCGCCGACGCGCTGATCGGCGATTTCCGCCAGCTGCTGGAGCTGGTGTCGAATCCGTCCTGATCGCAATTCCCCGATTGAACAGCACACCCCCGATTCGCGCATGGACGGCGCAAACCGGGGGTGTGCTGTTCGTTGTTCAATCGCCGTAATCGAAGCGATATCTGCCAAGCTCCTTCGCATCGAATTCCTTCACCTTGGTTTCCTTCGGCTCGAAAAACTCTCTGCCGTCGAGATCCGACGCCTTCGCTTTATCCTTCCGCTGCGCCTTCTGGTCGTATAACCAGACGGCGTATTCCAGCGGCCTTATAATCGCGAGGCGGTACGTTTCGCGTTCTCCGGCTTGGATGAAGACTTCCCGGGAAGGCTTGGGATTGACCTCCAGCAGCCAGATCTGGCCTTTGCGGTCGATCGCCAGGTCCAAGGCCAGCTCGCAGAGGCGGCCATAGGAGCGTTCCAAGTAAGCCGCGATATCGACGCCAAGCTCTTCGGCTTTCCGTTTGACGGCAGCGGTGGTTTCTTCATTCTTGATCCAATCGCCGAGCAGCGTTTTCATTTTGATCGCTTGACCGCCGCCGTGCAGGTTGGAGGTGATGCTGCCTCTGGCCCCGATCCGCCCCGCGCATCCGGTGACTTCCCATTCGCCGCTGCGGTTCTTCTGCACCAGCATCCGGTAGTCGTGCACGCGGCCGCTCGGCAGCTTGAGCTGAATGCCCTGCTGGACCAGATAACGGTTTTCCCGCAGATTCCACTTCGCCAATCGGCCGTGGATGCCCGCAAGTCCGACCCGCTGCGGACTGACGATTTTTCTGGACTGGTCCCTGCCTTGGATGAGATAGCTGCCGCTCTGCTCTTTCTCGATGCGGAGGATGCCGCGTCCCCCAGTGCCGTTAATCGGTTTCAAGTAAACGAGCGGGTATTTGCGGATCAGGTCGCTCAAGTCGCCCTGAGCTTCGTATAGGCGCGTGTGCGGAAGATGCGGACGGAATCTTTCCTCCCGCTGCAGCGTTTTGTAGACCGTCCATTTGTTGCGCAGCACCCGGTTCAGGAATGTCAAGTGCCCGTATTTCTTGCGGAAATGGCTCAATTGCACGAACCTGTGGCTGCGCTGGATCCGGCAGCGATCATAAATCATATGGGGAAAGGAGCGCCACTTTCGGCTCCAGGATTTCGAATTCGGGTCGTACATATGCGCGTGGATGCGGTTATCCGTATAATTGACGTCGGCAGGCGTGAAGACGAAGATTTCCAGGCCGAGGCTCTTGCCGGCAGCCGTCATCCGTTCGTAGATCGGCTTCTCTTCCATCAAGCCGCGGTCGTTGAGGTACAAGGTTAAAATGCCAAGCACCGGCTGACCCATGGCGTCTCCTCCTAAAAGTTTTGCGGCCGTATCTCGCAGCCGGAGATTCCGGCAAGAATCAGCAAAACTGCTTCGTAAGCCTATGCTTAAGTTTTGCGGCCGTATCTCGCAGCCGGAGATTCCGGCAAGAATCAGCAAAACTGCTTCGTAAGCCTATGCTTAAGTTTTGCGGCCGTATCTCGCAGCCGGAGATTCCGGCAAGCGCACTAGTGTTCGAATCGAAGAGTCGGCTTGCCGGTCGGGCCGGTATGCAGGCTGACCGCCTTCATGCCCGCCCGGAAGCACATGTTCATGCTGGTCGGATTATCGGAGGCGACGCTGCAGGTCAATCGGCCCATTTGACGGTGCATGGCTCTCAGCAGCATGCTGCCGACGCCCTGGCCGCGGAAATCGGGAGCGACGACGACGAAGCAGGCGCGTTCGCCGCCGTCTTCCGCGAACGCGACCGCCACAAGCTTCCCGTCTTGAACGCCGACCGCCACGGCGGCAGGCGTCGCGGCACCGCGGGCGCTGGCGGCGAGCCGAGCGGGAGGCAGCTCATTGAGCGCGGCCAGACCGGCATGGGTAATGCGGCTATCGCCGTACCGGTACAGAAAACGGGTGATTTTCTCCTTGGCGGAAGACCATTGCGACGGCGACAGCAGCTTTACCTGCATGAGCATTCCCTCCTCCGCTATTTGTCCTTCGTGCGCAACAAATAGCTGCTATATTGAAAAATCCTGTCCAGCGACCGCTTGCGGATGTCCGGCTCGTCGAATTTCATCGGCTTGGCGTTCGCTTCGAAGAACCAGATGTTCCCCGCTTGGTCGATGCCGAGATCCATGGACATCTCGGCCAGGCTGCGCCTTGAGCCGCGTTCGATCTGACGAGCGATGACGAGCGCGGTGTTGCGGGCCTTAGTAAGAAGTTTATTAGCTTCGTCTTGGCCAAATACGCCGACAAGCAGTTTCTCTGGATCTTCGATGCTGCCGCCTCGTGGAACATGAGTCGTGATGCTCATGGAACCGGCCAGACGCGCGCCGATGCCGCTTATGTCCCATTGACCGCGCTGATTCTTCTGAATCAGCGCGCGCAGATCGAAGGATCGGTCATTGTAAGCGGCGAGGTGGATGCCTTGCTGCGCGATATACCGCTCGCCGGTGCTCTCCTTCTTGATTCGGGTCCACAGCTTGCCGATCGTGCCGCAGTTGTAGGTGGTGCTCCCTTTGTTCCCTTGAATCTTCAGCCTGTAGGGAAGCGGCTTCTCCGGCTGCAGCTGAATCGTCATGATGCCCTTGCCCGCCTTGCCGCTGACCGGTTTCAGATAGAGAAACCGGTGCTGCAGCATCATGCGTCCGAGTCCGGAGACCGACTGCATGCGGCTCGTGGCGGGGATGTAAGGCTTCGTGATCCGCGATTGGCGCAGCCATTTGAACAGGCTCCACTTGTTGAAGAACTTCGGGTTGAAGATCTGCACGTTGGGATTCCGGAGGCAAGCGGCGATTTTCCGTCTGACCTCGGGCTGCAATTCATCCTCGCGAAGGGGAATGCGGTTATAGATCAGATGGGGGAAAGGAAACTTCTGCAGCATCCACGTATCCGTACCGGGGTCATAGGTAAATCCGTTGATCGTTTTGCGGTTCAGCTTCAGCTGATTCGCCGTTACGACATAGACGAGAAAGCCGTTCTCCTTGCCGGCGTCGATCAGGTCGGCGAAATTATGACGGTTGCCGCGGAACAGCTGCAGATCGTCCTCGATGGTCAGAATGGCGAGAACGGGCTGCTTGATGCGGGAATTGGCAAGAATTTCGGCTTCCGCCGTATCTTCATGAATGACAAACCCCATTAATCGCTACCTCCCTGATCCTTGAACTTGCTCAAGAATAGGCAGTGCTCCAATATATGCGTCATGGAATCGCGGCCCTGGGATCGCAGAGAAGGATGGCTGAAGATCGAGCGGCCCGGTTTGGCATTGGCTTCGAACATCCAAATCTCGCCGTCCTTGTCGATGCCGATATCGAGTCCCAGCTCGCCGAGCGTATGCGGGAAGTTTCGTTCGATCGCCTGCGAGAGCTTGATGGATACCGCTTTGGCTTTGACCAGCATCTCGTCGGCCTTGTCGCCGAACGCGCGGCCGAGCGCCTGCTCCGGCGTCAGCAGCTGCCCGCCGTTCTTGATATGGGTCGTGACGCTGCCGCGGCCGGCTTTCTTCGCTCCGATGCCGACGGGTACCCACTCGTTATTACCGTTCTTGTGCATGTGGAAGCGGAAGTCGATCGGACAGCCGTCGATTTCGATCAGGCGAACGCCCTGCTGGCTGACGTAACGTCCGAGGCCGCTGCCGTGCCGCGACTCCAGCATGCGCATCAGGCTGTTGAAGCTCGTGAAGCGAAGCAGCACGTTCGTGTTGCCGCGCCGGTACCTGGCGAAGTAACCGCGTTTCGGATGGTAAGTCAGCCGGTAGATGCCGATCCCGAGACTGCCGGCCGTCGGCTTGTAATAGATGAACTGGTGCTTCTCCAGCATCTCTTTGATCTTCTCGGAGCGCGGATTGTTGACCGACTCGGGCAGATGCTCCAGCGCTTCCACGTCGCGGTCGAGCAGCTTATACACGTCGGACTTGTTGAAGAAGCTCCAGTTGAAGAACGGCACGCCCTTGCGGACGAAGCGTTCCCGCATCGACATGATCGAAGCCGTCGTTTCCGCATAGCGGCTGGGCAGCCGGTTATAGACGACGTCGGGAAGCGGCACGACTTTGCGGTACCAGCTGCCGCTGCTGTTGAGGAAGTAGCCGTTGACCGTTTCCTTCGTCCAGTTGACGTCTCTCGGAGTAAAGGCGAACACATAGGCTTTGCTGTCTCCCATGCGGATCAGCTGGCGGATATAGCCGGAGCGGGAGCCGAAAGGGGAGTCGCTCTTGCGGTCGCCGTCGGTGAGCACGCCGATCAACGGACCGAGCTGGACGTCATTCTCTCCTCCTTGCACGAACGAAATGCTGCCGGCCTTCGGTACCTTGATCGTTTGGCGGATGCCTGCGGTGAGGTAGAGATGGTTGCCCTGCCGGTTGATGGTTTTCACGGCTGCGGTGACGGTTTCGTGCCCAAACTTGAGATTTATCGTCTTTTTGCCGGTAAGCTTAAGGGATCGAAGGAGTGAGCCCGACAGGTAGACGATGCGTTCGCTTGTTGGTGAGAAGTGTACATGACAAGATGTCAAACTCATGGATGAACCTCCTGGATGTATCTCCTTTGAATTCGGGTGGACGGGAAAACAGGTCGCTGGCCGGCGGCCAGCAGCTTCGCGTAATCTAGTGGGCGTCGGACGGCCGTCCCGGCGGCCGCATGGTCGCCATCGAAGGATTGCCGTCCTGGTTTGGCGTTAGCCTCCAGCAGCCATAGCCGGCCGTGGGGCTCGAGTCCGTAATCGAGGCCGAGTTCGGCCAAGCGGCCGAAATGCTGCTCCAGGCAAACCGCGGACCGCTCGCTGGCGCTGCGGACCCGGTCCAATACCTTTGCCGAGACCTCGTCTCCGAAGCGGGCGCGCAGTACGTCTTCCGCCTTCAGAGCCGTGCCTCCGCCATGCAAATTGGACGTGACGCTGCCCCGGTTGCCCCGGCGAACCGCTGCTCCGGTGAAGGCCCAGCGGCCGCGTTCGTCTTTCTGAATGAGCGCGCGCACGTCGAACGGACGATCTTCTTCGTCGGTCAAGTTCAAGCAGGGCTGAACGAGATAAGGAACAGCGGCGGTGAAACGTTCGAGCCAGCCGGACAAGGCGTTCCAGCCCTTGAAGCGGAGGGAGAGCGGCCGATTCAGCCGGTCTCTGCCGTCGAGCTGCCACCCGTCGCTATCTTGGTTCCGGAGGAGCCGGAGCGCGCCTTTGCCGTGCGAACCGGCAGACGGCTTCAGGAATAGGCCTGCCGGATAGCGATCAAGCAGCCGCGAGAGCTGCTGCGCGCCTTCGAGAAGCCGCGTATCGGGCAGTTCCGGCAGAAGCGCATCGTCGAGCTGCATGGCACGATAAACGTCGAGCTTGCCGGGGAGCGAGCCGTTCAGCAGCGCATAGGGCTTGCGGCGCTTAAGCGTGCTTAATGCTTCCCGGAAACGGGCGGCTTGCGCCCCCGATGCCGGCATCGCGCGGTCGTACACGACGTCCGGCAAAGGGAAGGAGGCTTCCAGCCACCGTCCGTTCCTGAGCCGATACCCGCGCATCCGATGCGAGGAGGCCGCTGCAGCTTGCGATGCGAAAAACAAAAATACGAGCATGCCGATCGTATGCCCATACGCGCAAAGACGGCGGCAAAATTCATCCTCCGGCATGACGAGGGAAGAGCCCTCGCTCTTGCCGTCGCCGGAGTCTTCGAACTGCCGCTCGCTGATCAGGATACCGAGGATGCCGGAACGTGCTGGCTCAGCCATCTCCGTTTCCTCCTTTAGCGTTAAAATTCGGCCAAATGCCGGGCATAGCGAATCATATTGCGGACGGAGGGACGGATTTTCTGATCCTGCAAAGGCGTATTATCGTTCTTCGAAGGTTTGGAATTCACTTCCAGCAGCCAGACGCGGCCGTTCGTATCGAGCGCCAGGTCGATGCCGAGCTCCCCGAAATGCGCCGGAATGAATGCATCGACGCCATGGGCGATGTCGAGGGCCGCCCGCTGCAGCTTGCCGGGCGCGTCGTGACTGCTCGCGCCGGTTAGATTGGAACGGCCTACCGCTTCGCGGACGGTACTGAGCGTACCGCCTCTGGCGAGGTTGGAGACGAAATGATGGCTGCCGGCCGTGCGGGCGACGATGGACGTGAGCACCCATTTGCCGGTTTCGTTCTTCTGCACGAGCGCCCGGAAATCGACCGGCCGGCCAAGAATATCGATCAACTGAAGACCTTGCTGAATCTGATACCGGACGGTTTTCATTTTGCCGGAAATCGAGCCGTAGAGTTTGAGCAGACTGCTGAAATAGTGTCTGCGGGTGCCGCCGACGGTGGCGTATTGTGCAGAATACGCATCGCCATCCTGCTTGGTGATGCGGATAATGCCTTTTCCGAGGCTGCCTCGTACCGGTTTCAGGAAGACGGACGGATATCGGCTGCACATCGTCTTGAGCATGGGAAAGCTGCGGAGCACATGCGATTCCGGCAAATATCGGACCAGTGCCGGGTCTTTCGCCAGCGCTTCGAACACTTCCGGCTTATCGAGAAATTTTTCGTTGAAGACCGAGCTTTTGTGACGGATTTTGACTTCGCGGATAAACTCCTGCACGTTTGGACGGTTTTCCAGCTTGCGCGAGGTCAGCCGATTGTTGACGACGTCCGGCGACGGCAGGAACGTTTTGCGCCAGCCATCCTCGTAGACCCAGCCTTCGACGGTGTTGAAATTGCCTTTCAGATGGTGAGGCGTGAAGAAATAGACATGGGCTCCCTGCGCGGCGCAAGCATCCACCAATTCTTTGCAGAACAGCGTGATGGAGCCGAACGGCCTGTCGCGGTGATCCGGGTCGTCGCGGCTGATCAATACGCCGATCAAGGGTCCGAGCGAAAGCACGGCTTCTTCGGGCCGGTAACGGATGCGGAGCGTGGTGCTTGCCAGCAGCCCCATTTTGCGGGCGAGGCTTTGGCCGATCCGCATGCCGTCGAAGCGTTCGACCGGCACGACCTTGACGTATTGATGCAGCGCCCCGAACTTAAGCGTCACCGGCTGACCTTGCGGGATCTTCCATTGTCTCAGATAAGCGTCGCCGAGCATGATGGCATCATCCGGCAGCATGCCGGGACTGATTACCTGTACGGCGACTTTCGTTTTCAGCATCGACGGATCTCCTTCCATGCCGGAGATGATGACGGGTGGGCCAGGGTCCATAGGGATTTGACACGAATTAGTTCATCATATGAGGACATCTACCCCTTGGTGATTAGCGGACAGCATCAGATTCGAGATAAAATAACGTTTCCGGCGCCCAAAGAACCGTGCGGCCAGTACGCGCGATCTGCTAAAATAGAAGCAGACAAGGAGTTAACTCAATAAAAACAAGGAGTGACCGACGTGGGGTCCGCAGGCAAAGCGCCCGAAGCGCAAACGAAGCATGAACGGCTGATGGACTATATTCGCCAGCTCGAAATCGGTACGAAGCTGTCCGTCCGAACGATGGCGGACGAGCTGGAGGTAAGCGAGGGGACGGCGTACAAAGCGATCAAGGAAGCCGAATCCACCGGCCTCGTGAGCACGAAGGAACGGATCGGAACGGTCCGGATTCAGCGGCGGAGCCGCGAAACGATGGACCGGCTGACGTTCGGGGAAGTGGTCGACATCGTGCAGGGAGAGCTGTACGGCGGCGCTTCGGGCTTGGAGAAGACGCTCCATAAGTTCGTCATCGGCGCGATGGAGCTGGAAGCCATGGTCCGCTATATCGACGCGGGGAGCCTGCTCATCGTCGGTAACCGGCAGGGCGCGCACCGCTGCGCGCTGGAGCAGGGCGCGGGCGTCCTGATCACCGGGGGCTTCGGCACGAACGACGATATCAAGCGGCTGGCAGACGAGCTGGGCCTTCCCATCATTTCCTCCAAGCATGATACGTTCACGGTCGCCTCGATGATCAACCGGGCGATGTTCGACCGGCTCATCCGCCAGAAAATCATGCTCGTCGAGGATATCGTGACGTACAGCCGTCCGGTGGAAACGATGCGTCTCGGCGAAACGAAGGGCGATTACGTGCATTTGGCGAGCCGTGTCGGCGGCACGCGGTTTCCCGTGCTGGACGAGCGCGGCCGCGTCGTCGGCATGATGACGGCGAAGGATGCGGAAGGCGCGGACGAGAACCAGCCGGTCGAGAAGCTGATGACGCGCAGCCCCATCACGGCCGCGCCGAATATTCCGATCGCGTCCGCGGCGCATACGATGGCGGCCGAAGGGATCGATCTGCTGCCGATCGTGGACAAGAACCGCAAGCTGCTGGCGGCCATCAGCCGGAGCGAGGCGCTCGAAGCCATGCGGTACGCGGGCAAGCAAAAGGAATCCGGCGAAACGTTCGACGAATTGATCAGCGCGGGCTTCGAGAAGAAGGCGTTCGAGGGCGGAGAGAGCTTTCAATACGCGGGACGGATTACGCCGCAAATGTCGGGGACATTCGGCACGATTTCGGAGGGGGTTCTGGTTACGCTGATGACGCAGGCGGCGAGGGGGTTCATTCGGGAGCTGGGGAAGCGGGATTACGTGATCGAGAGCATGACCACGTATTTCGTCAGGCCGATCCAGCTGGAAAGCGAAGTCGTCATTCAACCGACCCTGCTGGAAATGAGCCGCAAGAGCGCCAAGCTCGAGATCGAGCTCAAGGATCCCGGCGGCGTGGCGGCCAAGGCGCTCCTCGCGGCGCAGTTGATCGATCCGTATTAGAGGATGCTCAAAAAGTCGTCTTTCGATCACGATGTGAGTTCAGGAAGCGTATTCGACATCGAATCTTGTGTTCACCCTCGAAGTCCAGTACTCATGTAGGTCTGCCTACACTGCGTTCCTCCTTCTTCGGGGTCGCACAACCTTCTTGGTGCTCAAAACCCGACTTTTTGAACTCGATCTATAGTAGATCAGTTCTAACCTTTCATCGACCGATAGACGCTGTTGTTGCGAATCCCCGCGAACAAGTTGAACAGTCCGATGACGATGATCAAGCAGCTGATGACGACCTTGATCGTCGAACCGCTGAATGCGAGCATCATGAACAGCGCGATGAAGACAAGCATGATGCCCATGCTCATGTTAAGGCGCGCGCTCAGGATGCCGCGCTGGCGCACATCCGAGGCGCGGCGGGCTTTGAAGCTGTAATTGACCGACATCAGCGACGTGACGCAGATGAGGACGACGATGGCCCAGTGCAAGGCGTTTTCCATGACGTGCGTGCATCTCCTTTATGGTGACAGGCTTAAAATATTCGCCTTATTGTACCATGAAAGGGGAGGCAAGCGAAAATAACCCTGCGCCATTGTCTCCGGACAGATTGTCTCGTTATCGCTTATCGGTTATCCCTAAACCGATCGGCCGTTCGTACTTCTTGGCGACGAACCACACCTGCAGCACGTTATCCACGACAAGCACCGTGCGAATTTGCACGGTAACCTCTTTATTGCCCCCGACGAGATAGTTTTTATTCTTGAGCAGCAGTCTGGCCAACTCCGCGTTCGTATTGATCTTATAGATGCTCGTCCCCAAAAAGACCGATAGGTCATCCCGCAGCGCGTCTTTGAGCGCAAGCTTCGACTTCTCGTCCAGCATCACGTCGGACTCGTCTTCCTTCCCATCCATTAGAATGGCCGATATGCTCTTCACGACCGTATGCTGATTCTTGAACTGGTTCAGCTTCTCGATCCGGTCCTCGTATTCGCTCAGCTTGCCTTCCAGTTCCGTATTCGAATCGCGCAGGGCGTTGAAATTCATGAAGAAGACGGCATGGTACGCCATCGCGCCGATGATGGTCCCGAGCACGACGAAAGCGGCGGCCTGCATCAATCTCGTAAATCGCTCGAAGGGCGGCACGCGCATTCGCTAGACCGCCCCTCTGCACAGCCATCGAATCAGTTCGGTGCCCATGTGCGCTCCGAGAAAGGCGCAGAGAATATAGCCGATCTGAAGCACGACGGGGGACAGATGGCCTTCGATCATATTGCTTTCGATGACCCGCATGGGGTCAATCGTGCCGCCGACCGCCGCGACGAGCGCCCATATTTTCAAGCGGGACGCGGTATCCATCATCGCGTCGGCCGGCGCGGTCATAGCAAGGACGGAGCCGATGCCGGCAAGCATCGATCCTCCGAAGACGACGCCGAAGGCGATGAAGAAATCGACCGTGGCTTTCGAGAAGAAAGAGTCCATGATGCTGCGCTCCCTTCGATTTGAGCGGGGGACGCGGCTCGTCCTCCCGGAGTGCTTGGGCAAGCAGTACCGCGTCGGCGGTACGACCAGCCCAGGATGCATGGGCGAGCAGTACCGTCAGCGGTACGACCAGCCCAGGATGCATGGGCGAGCAGTACCGTCAGCGGTACGACCAGCCCAGGATGCATGGGCGAGCAGTACCGTCAGCGGTACGACCAGCCCTAGTCCATTGTATGGGCGGGCAGGGCTTCAATATGATAAAATGATAGAAAATGATGCTCGTTTACGATAGAAAGAAGGAATGGCGATGAACGTCGGACGCGAATTTGTACATTTACACGTTCATAGCGAATTCAGCCTCTTGGACGGGGCTGCCCGGATCAAGGATTTGGTCGAAGCCGCCGCGGCGCAGGGGATGAAGGCGCTGGCGCTGACGGACCACGGCGTCATGTATGGCGCCGTTCCGTTTTATAAGGCCTGCCTGGCGAAGGGAATCAAGCCGATCATCGGCTGCGAAGTTTATTTGACGACGGGCTCCCGTTTCGACAAGGGCACGCGCAAAGACAATCCGATCTACCATCTCATCCTGCTCGCGAAGAACGAGACGGGATATCGCAACTTGATGAAATTAAGCTCCATCGGGCATTTGGAGGGGTTCCACTATAAACCGCGGATCGATTTCGAGGTGCTGCGGACGCATGCCGAAGGTCTGATCTGCCTCAGCTCCTGTCTCGGCAGCGAAATCGCGCAGCTGCTGCTGCATGACCGGACGGATGAAGCGCGCCGATCGGCCGAACGTTACCGGTCGATCTTCGGCGAGGATTTCTATTTGGAGCTGCAAGACCATGGCATGCTGGAGCAGAAGAAGGTGCTGCAGGCGACGCTGGCGCTCGCGGAGCAGACCGGCATTAGCACCGTTGCCACGAACGACGTGCATTACTTGCAGCCCGCCGACGCGGCGGTGCAGGACGTATTGATTTGCATCGGGACGGGCACGACTGTTGAAGACGACGATCGGATGCAAATGCTGACGGATCAAATGTACCTGAAAACCGCGGACGAAATGTTCCTCCAGTTCCGCCAAGCGGCGGATGCGGTGGAGCGGAGCGCCGAGATCGCGGACAAATGCTCGCTTGAGCTCACGTTCGGCCGGGCGCTGCTGCCCGCGTTCCATCCGATACCGGCCGGAACGACCTCGTCCGCCTATCTGGAGGCGCTGTGCAGGGACGGTTTGGAATCCCGCTATGCCGGCGACCCGGCTTGGACGAACGATGCTTCCGTCAAGCAAATTGCCATGGACCGGCTACTCTATGAGCTGAAGGTTATCGACAACATGGGCTTCAGCGATTATTTCCTGATCGTGTGGGACTTTATCCGATTCGCGCACGAGCAGGGGATTCGGACGGGCCCCGGCCGGGGTTCATCGGCAGGCAGCCTGGTGGCGTACACGCTGCGCATCACGGACGTGGATCCGCTCAAATACAAGCTGCTGTTCGAACGATTCCTCAATCCCGAACGGATATCGATGCCGGATATCGATATCGACTTCAACGACGAGCGGCGCGACGAAGTCATCGCTTACGTGTCGGCCAAATACGGCGAGGAGCATGTGGCGCAAATTATCACGTTCGGTACGATGGCGGCCAAAGCAGCGGTCCGCGACGTCGGCCGGGCGATGGCGGTGCCGTTCGGCGAGGTGGACCGGGCAGCCAAGCTGATTCCGAATCAGCTCGGCATCTCGCTCGAGGAGGCGCTGCGGGTCAGCGCCGAGCTGCGCGAAGCGTCGGAGCGCCAGCCGAAGACGGCGGATTTGCTGCGCATGGCCCTGAAGGTGGAGGGAATGCCCCGCCATGCATCGACGCATGCCGCCGGCGTCGTCATCTCCGGCGAGCCGCTGACGAATTACGTACCGCTGCAGGCTGGCACAGATAAGACGGCTTTGACGCAGTATTCTATGGAGAATCTGGAAGCCGTCGGTCTGCTCAAAATGGACTTTCTCGGCTTGCGCACGCTGTCCATCCTGGAGAGGGCGCTAGGCTGGGTGAAGCAGCAGCAGGGCATCACGGTCGATTTCCGTTTCATTCCCGACGACGATCCCGAGACGTATGCCATGCTCACGCGCGGCGAGACGACGGGGATTTTCCAGCTGGAGTCCAGCGGCTGCCGGCGCGTGCTGCGCGAGCTGAAGCCGACGAAGTTCGAAGATATCGTCTCGGTTCTGGCGCTCTATCGGCCGGGCCCGATGGAGTTTATTCCCAAATATATCGCGGGCAAGCATGGCCATGTGACGGTCGAATATCCGCATCCGTCGCTGGAACCGATTCTTGCGGATACGTACGGCATCATCGTGTATCAGGAGCAAATCATGCAGATCGCGTCCGCGATGGCGGGTTTCTCGCTGGGCGAGGCGGATTTGCTCCGCCGGGCCGTGTCGAAGAAGAAACGCGAGGTGCTGGACGAGCAGCGCGCGCATTTCGTCAGCGGCAGCCTGTCGCAGGGCTACAGCGATCAGGATGCCAACGCCGTATACGATATGATCGTCCGGTTCGCCGACTACGGATTTCCGCGCGCGCATGCGGCGGCATACGGCGTGCTGGCGTTCCAGACGGCATGGTTGAAAGCGAACCATCCCGTTCCGTTCATGGCGTCCATGCTCGCTTCCGTGACCGGCAATCAGCGCAAGACGGCCGAATACGTCGACGAATGCCGCAGAATGGGCATCGAGGTGCTCGCGCCGGATGTGAACGAGAGCAGCGTGACGTTTACGCCGGTCGGCGGGGCGATTCGTTTCGGCCTTGCATCGATCAAGAACGTCGGTACGCAGGCCATCGACGCCTTGCTGAAGGAGCGCACCGAGCGTCCGTTCGACAGTCTGCTGGACTTGTGCCGCCGCGTTGATCTGCGCGTGGCCAACAAACGCGTGCTCGAATCGCTGATCCAGGCCGGCGCCTGCGACTCGCTCGGCGCGCACCGGGCGCAGCTGATCGCCGTGGTGGACGAGACGGTCGAGGCCGCGCTGAAATGGCGCAAGGAACGCGAGGAGCTGCAAATCGAGCTGTTCGGCTTCGACGAGGTGCAAAACTGGGACGTCGAGCTTCCCGAGGTTCAGCCGTTTACGATCGGGCAGCTGCTGGGTCTGGAGCGCGAGCTGCTTGGCATGTACTTGTCGGGTCATCCGCTGGACGATTACGATGCGGCCTTGGACGGCTTGCCGGTCGACCGCCTCGTGGATTTGACGGAAGGGCAGGACGGGGCTTACGTGATCACGGCAGCGATGGTCGTATCCCGGAAGCCGCTGATGACGAGGAAAGGCCAGGCGATGGCTTTCCTGGAGATCGAGGACCGCATCATGCGCGTCGAGGCGGTGGCGTTCCCGACGATATGGAAGCGTCACGAAGAGGCGCTGGAGCCGGGCAATATCGTGCTCGTCCTCGCCAAGCTGCAGCAGCAGGACGAGGATTATAAGCTGCTGCTGGAGGATGTCGTGCCGCTGGGCCAGGGTACGGGAGGAGGAGGCACGCCGAAGGATCTCGCGGCACAGGTGCAGCGCCTGCTGCGGTTCGGGCAAAGCCGGGCCGCGCGAGATCGCGCCTCATCGCAAGGAACCGCGCAAGGGACGGGCGGCGCTGCTCAAGCAGCAAGCGGAAGCGGAGCGCATGCAGGCATGGGAACAAACACGGGGGCAGGCGCCGCGGTTTCCGACGACAGCACGGAGACTGCGGGCGGCGAGCCCGCGAGCCGCGCGGCGGCGGCTCCTGCAGCGACCGGCAGTTCGGAAGCGACCAGCAGCTCGGCGTCGCCGGGCAGACCGGATGCCGACCGAAAGGCTGGGCAGCCCGCGGCGTCTAGCCGGCCTGCCGTACCAAGCGGCGGCCGCCCCGGCTATCGGCCGCCGGTGGCCGCGCAGCAAGCGGCGGCCAGCGGTCCGGCAGCTTCTGCGGCCGCCTCGGCCGCTGGCCGCAGCCAAGCACGTCCGCAATCCGCCGCAGCCAAGCGCATTCAACGGCTGTACGTCAAGATCGTCGCCGGCAGCGAGGATTCCGCTGGGCTGGAGAAGCTGAAGGCGCTGCTTACGAGCAGCGCAGGCCCGCTTGAGACCGTGTTGTTCTACGAGCGGGAAGGCCGAACGGTCGTGCTGAGCGAAGCGTTCCGGGTCAAGCCGTCGCAGCGCCTGCTGCAAGAGATCGAGACGATCTTCGGCAAGGGCTCGGCGATCGTCAAATAACAAGTCTTTTCTTATCGGGCAGCATTCCTGGGCCGGCATGCACATGTTTTCCGATCTCCGCATACATTTAGGAGACACGGAGCTAAACATGACTGACGGCTTCGCATTTTCGAAGCTTGCGGAGATTAAGACCGACGGCTGGAACGGGGCGTTAACCCGTCTGCCGCGGTCCGCTTCGTACAAGCCGATGCGGGGGGATAAGCAATGTCGTCCAATATGGAAAAATGGCTGAACAGACGCGGTGTGGAGGTGAGCGATGTCGCGGATATCGTTTTTTCGCTGCAGCGCCCTTATAATCCGGACCTGACTTACCAAGAATGCGAAGAGAGCGTGTATCACGTGCTCGGCAAACGCGAGGTGCAGTACGTGTTGTTCACCGGCATCGCGCTGGATGAACTTGCCGAACGGAAGCTGCTTCCCGAACCGCTGCAAGCCATTATGGAAGCGGACGAATCGCTCTACGGCGTCGACGAGACGCTGGCGCTTGGCATTACGAACGTGTACGGCATGATCGGCCTTACGAGCTTCGGTTATCTCGACAAGGTCAAGCCGGGCATTATTCGCAAGCTGAACGAGAAAGGCAAGCATGTCCATGTGTTTTTGGACGACCTCGTAGCGGGCTTGGCGGCAGCCGCTTCCGCTCGGATCGCGCATCAGGATCCCAAGGCCAACCGATACGAGATCGCCGACCAATCGCTGTAATAGCGGTTGGTTCGCCCATTGCCAGGCATAGCTTCCAGCCTTGCGGCGTTGCGATGGAATCCGAACTTATGGTATCATGATGACATCATATGCCTAGATAACGAGAGTTTATATGGCGGCCATGGATCCCCATGTGCATTCAGATGATCCTTTTACCAATGCTCAGGAGGTTCATTCATGTGGACGGTTATCTATATCGCGCCTACGGCAAAAATTGCGGAGAGCATTAAAAACCGGCTGACCCAGGAGGGGTTTCTTGTCAAGATTCGACCGATTAATGTTTCGAAGCAGCAATACGAAATATTGGTCCCTTCTGGCGAACTGGATGAAGTGCAGGAAGTGTTGAACGGCATTTTAAACTCGCAGCGCTAACGCCGACCTGTATTTCCAAGCGCAGCCTGCATTCGCAACCCGTATTTCTTGACTTTGCGTTTCAACAGCGCAACCTGTATTTCCAAAAACGATTGCGTTCCTACAGCGCAACCTGTATCTCCAAAAACGATTGCGTTCCTACAGCGCAACCTGTATTTCCAAAAACTATTGCGCCCCCAAAGAGGTGTCACTCGTGTTCAAGGACTTATTCCATAAAAAAAAATACGCCACGATTCCTTCGGGCCAGCCTCGTACGAAGCCGGAAATACCGGAAGGCTTGATGTCCAAATGCCCGAAGTGCGGCAGCATTCAGTTCTCCAAGGAAATCGAGAAGAATTTGAAGGTCTGCCCGAGCTGCGGCCATCATTTCCGGCTCAGCGCTTGGGAACGGATCGCGATTACGCTTGATGAAGGCCGAATAACGGAATTCGATGCCGATCTGTCTTCAGAGGATCCGCTCGGATTTCCGGGGTATGCCAGCAAGGTGGAAGCGCAGAAGAAGAGCTCCGGCCTGACCGATGCGGTCGTGACCGGCGAGGGGACGATCGGCGGAATGCCGGTCGTTGCCGCTTTCATGAGCTTCGATTTCTTCGCGGGCAGCATGGGCTCCGTCGTCGGCGAGAAGATTACGCGCGCGATCGAACAAGCCCATGCGAAGCGCCTGCCGATGATTATTTTCTCGACGTCGAGCGGCGCCCGCATGCAGGAGAGCATTCTCAGCCTGATGCAGATGGCCAAGACAAGCGCCGCGCTGGGGAAATTCCAAGGCGACGGCGGGCTGTATATCTCCGTCATTACCGATCCGACTACGGGCGGCGTTTCCGCGAGCTTCGCCATGCTTGGCGACTTCAATTTGGCCGAGCCCGGCGCGCTTGTCGGTTTCGCCGGCCGCGTCGTCATCGAACAGACGATCCGCCAAAAGCTGCCGGACAATTTCCAAACGGCGGAATTCAATTTGCAGCACGGACAACTGGATAAAGTCGTGCACCGCAAAGAAATGAAGCCGCTGCTGATCAAATTGCTTGATATGCATTCCGCGAAGGGGGAAACAATCAATGGCGGATGAACTTCCGTTTGAGAAGCCGCTGAACGAGCTGCAAAAGAAGATCGAAGAACTGAAAAAATTCGGCCAAGAGTCGGGCATCGACTTCAGCGATGAAATTTCCCGCCTCGAGGAACGCTGCAAAACGCTGCAGGATGAGCTGTACAACGAACTGACGCCAGCCCAAAAGATGCATACGGCGCGCCATCACGGCCGGCCGACGTCTTTGGATTTCATTGGCACGATATTCACCGATTTCATCGAGCTGCACGGAGACCGCTTGTTCGCCGACGATCTGGCGATCGTCGGCGGCTTGGCCAAGCTGAACGGCGTACCGGTTACGGTAATCGGCCATCAGCGCGGCAAGGATACAAAGGACAACATCGCCCGTTTCTTCGGCAGTCCGCATCCGGAAGGCTTCCGCAAGGCGCTTCGGCTGATGCAGCAGGCGAATAAATTCGGCCGTCCGATCGTGACGTTTATCGACACGAAGGGCGCCTATCCCGGCAATACCGCGGAAGAGCGCGGACAATCCGAGGCGATCGCCCGCAACCTGCGCGAGATGGCTACCTTTGGCGTGCCGATCATCTGCGTGGTCATCGGCGAGGGAGGCAGCGGCGGCGCGCTTGCGCTAGGAGTAGGCAACCGCGTGCTGATGCTCGAGAATGCCATCTATTCCGCGATCTCGCCTAACGGCGCGGCGTCCATTCTGTGGAAAGATGCAGGACGCGCCGACGAAGCAGCTTCAGTCATGAAAATCACGGCCGGCGATTTGCTCGGGTTCGGAATCATCGAAGAGATCGTCGCGGAGCCGCAGGGCGGCGCCCATCGCGATCTCGCGGCACAGGCCGAGACGATCAAAGAAGCCGTTTGGCGCCATTTGGTCGAATTGTCCGGCATGTCGCCGGAAGAGCTCATCACGGACCGTTACAATAAATTCCGCAAAGTCGGCGCTTATCGTTCGCCGGAACCGGCAGCGCCGGCAGTTCCGGTCATCGAAGCCGAATCCGCACAAGTTTAACCAAACCAATACGCAACGCATTAACGGAGGATGGATATTACTCATGCGCAAAACTAAGATCGTATGTACGATTGGCCCTTCCAGCGAATCGCTGGAAAACACGAAGAAACTCATTAACGCGGGAATGAACGTTGCCCGTTTGAACTTCTCGCACGGCGATTTCGAAGAGCACGGCAACCGGATCAAGAATATCCGCCAAGCAAACAGGGAGCTCGGCAAGAACGTCGCCATTCTGCTTGATACCAAGGGACCGGAGATTCGTCTCGGCAAGCTGAAGGAAGAGCCGATCGAGCTGAACCAAGGCGAGACGATCACGCTCACGACTGAAGAAATTTTGGGAGACCGCGATCGGATTCCGGTGACGTATTCCAATCTGCCGGCTGATGTCGAGATCGGTTCGACGATTCTGATCGATGATGGCCTGATCGGATTGACGGTCGAGGAAGTCCAAGGCACGGAGATCAAATGCCGTATCGTAAACAGCGGACCGATCAAGAGCAAGAAAGGCGTTAACGTCCCGGGCGTACATATTTCGCTGCCGGGGATTACGGAGAAAGACGCCGGCGATATCGTATTCGGCATCGAGCAAGGCGTCGACTTTATCGCGGCTTCCTTCGTGCGCAAAGCGACGGACGTGCTTGAAATCCGCGAGCTTCTGGAGAAGCATAATGCCAGCCATATTCAAATCATCTCCAAAATCGAGAACCAGCAGGGCGTAGACAACCTCGACGAGATTCTCGAGGTGTCCGACGGCCTGATGGTAGCGCGGGGCGATCTTGGCGTGGAAATTCCAGCCGAAGAGGTACCGCTCGTGCAGAAGCAGATGATTCAGAAGTGTAACCGCGCAGGCAAACCGGTCATAACGGCGACGCAAATGCTGGATTCCATGCAGCGCAACCCGCGTCCGACGCGCGCGGAAGCAAGCGACGTCGCGAACGCCATCTTCGACGGCACCGATGCCATCATGCTTTCGGGCGAGACGGCGGCAGGGAAATATCCGGTCGAATCCGTGCAAACGATGTCCCGCATTGCCGTTCGCGCGGAATCGGCGCTGGATTACCGTGAAATCTTCACCAAGCAAGCGAAAGCGCAGCAAACGACTGTAACGGAAGCAATCAGCCAAGCCGTCGCGAACTCGGCGCTCGACCTGAACACGAAAGCAATCATTACGTCGACGGAGAGCGGCTATACGGCGCGCATGGTTTCCAAATACCGTCCGAAATCGCCGATTATCGCCGTAACGCCGGACGAGGGCGTCATGCGCCGTCTTGCGCTCATTTGGGGCGTCATTCCGGCGCTCGGCACGCCGGCGGAAACGACGGATGCGATGTTCGATATCGCCGTACAAGGCGGCATCAACTCCGGTCTCGTGAAACTGGGCGATACCGTCATCATCACGGCAGGCGTTCCGGTAGGCCGTTCCGGCTCGACGAACCTGATCAAGATCCATACGCTCGGCGAAATGATCGCCAAGGGCCAAGGCATCGGCAGCCAAAGCGCGACGGGCAAAGTCGTGACGGCGCGCACGCCTGAAGAAGCGATCGCCAAGACGACGGAAGGCTCCATCCTGGTGACGACCTCCACGGATCGCGAATATATGCCTGCCATCCAAATGGCAGCAGCCGTAATTACAGAGCAGGGCGGCATTACGAGCCACGCGGCAATCGTGGCGTTGAACCTGGGCATTCCGGTTATTCTGGGCGTTTCGAACGCGCTTGGCTTGCTTCATGACGGTACGGAAGTAACGGTGTACGCCGAAGTCGGCGTCATCTACTCCGGACAAGCAAAGGTCATGTAAGAAACCTCATAGCGGCATAACACGTATAAGGAGCGATGGCGCGCGAGCGTCGTCGCTTTTCGTTCGGAATGGAGCGCAAGGAGGGAAAGCGTTGTCGGAATCAACGGAAGCCGCCGCGGTGTGGCATCTGCATCCGCTTCGGGTGAGGTATCAGGAAACCGATCAGATGGGTGTCGTCTTTCATGGCAATTACGTGACGTGGTTTGAAATCGGACGCACGGAAATCGTACGCTCGCTTGGCATGACCTACGAAGCCATCGAGAAGCAGGGATTGCTGCTTCCCGTCGTCGATTTGGAATGCTCGTACTTGGCGCCGGCCCGGTATGACGACTGCGTCCTGGTCTGTACGTCTATTTCGTCCTATTCGCCGGTCCGGATGTCTTTTCGTTCGGAAGTGAGGCGCGTCCGTGAAGGCGATAAGTTCCCGGCGTTCTGGCATCGGCCTGAGCCGCCCGGAGAGCTGCTGGTCCGAGGCGGTACGCGGCATGTGTGGGTGAATCGGGACTGGCGGCCGGCGCGCCTGGACAAGTCGCTGCCGGCGCTGTACGCGCTGCTTCGATCCGCCGCGGACGGTTCGCTTGCCGCGGAGAAGGAGGGGACCTAAATGCTGAAATGGATAATTGCGGCCATTATCGTGTTCCCCGCGATCGAGATGTGGGGCATACTCCGCGTGGGGCACTGGATAGGCGGCTGGCTGACGTTCGGCCTGCTCCTGCTCTCGGCCGTGGCAGGAGCGCGGCTGGCCAAATCCGAAGGACGCAAAGCGCTGATGGAGGTTCAGTCCCAGCTGCAGAGCGGACGGCCGCCGGGCCATGCGATGCTGAATGGGGTCTGCGTGCTGGCGGGCGGCGTGCTTCTGCTGCTGCCTGGATTTCTCTCCGATATCGTCGGCATCACGCTATTATTGCCGGTTACGCGGCCGTTCTACCGGCTGCTTATGCTGCGATGGCTGGAGAAGAAGCTGCGCAGCGGCTCGTTTGTCATACGCAGGAGATAGTCGTTTACCGCGTACAACCACTATTACTTAAACGTTAGGAATAGATGAATATGAGAATCGGGTTTTTCGACTCCGGCATCGGCGGGCTGACGGTATTGGCGGAATCGCTTCGCAGGCTCCCGGCCAAGGATTATTTATACATGGCGGATACGCTTCACGTGCCGTACGGCACGAAGCCGAAAGAGGACGTGAGGGATTATATCCTCGAAACGGTCGGTAAAATGAATGAGGCGGGCATGGATGCGCTGGTCGTCGCCTGCAACACGGCGACCAGCATCGCCATTCAGGAGCTGCGGGACATGTATTCCTTCCCGATTATCGGGATGGAGCCCGCGGTGAAGCCGGCGGTGGAGATGAATCGCGCAACGGGCAGGCGGGTGCTGGTCTTCGCAACGCCGCTCACCTTGCAGCAGCCGAAGTACTATGCGCTTCTATCCCGCGTGGACGAAGAAGGCATCGTAGATTCGCTGCCGCTGCCGGAGCTGGTCGGCTACTGCGAGCGGCTGCAGTTCGACGAGGCGTTCATGAAGGCGTATTTCCTCACTAAGCTGGCCGGTTATGATCTCGACAGCTATGGAATTCTTGTGCTCGGCTGCACGCATTATCCATACTACACGGATATATTGCGGGAGCTGCTCCCGCCGCATATTCAGATCGTGAACGGCAATGCCGGAACCGTCAAACGGCTTGCCGCGCAGCTGAACCGATTCGGAATCGGCGAAGGAGGCGGAAGCGGCGACATTCGATTCCTCTGCTCGGGCGACGATCCGGCATACGTAGATAAGATGAAGACCGCGCTCGCGTTTATTCAAGAAAGCCATATGAAGCAGGGCACTTATTAATTCATTTGCAACGAACGCATCCGATAATAACGGAAGCCTTCCACCCGTATTCGCGGATGGAAGGCTTCTGCTTCGTTTATGAGCTATAATGTAGGAAGCTTATAGGCGAAGCTGCGATAGAACTCACTTCGGCCCGCGCACGATGAACCAGTATACGTCCCGGAAAACATTTGCTTTATGTATGGCCGTCAGGATAATGAGGGATACCGGTCCGATGATGAGACCGAGTACGCCGAACAGCTTCAAGCCGACAAACATCGCGATGAGCGTCGGCAGCGCTTCGAGTCCGACGCTGCTCGCGAGCACCTTGGGCTCGATCGTTTGCCGTGCGACCAGGATGACGCCGTACAGGATGGAGAGCTCGATGCCAAGCGTCACGTCGCCATAGATGAAGGTATAAATGATCCAAGGCACCATGACTGCCCCGACGCCCAGATAAGGAAGCAAGTCGACGAGGCCGATCAGCATGCCGATCGTAATCGCATAATGAACGCCGATGAGCAGCAGGCCGATGGTCACGACGACTGCCGTGATGGAGATCATGATGAATTGGGCGCGCAAATAGCCGAAGAGCGCTTTCTTCAAATCCCGCCAGACAACCGAAGTGGACTGCATGATCTGCTGCGGGAGCCATGCCGACGTCCGCATGCCGAGCCGCGTCCAGTCTTTGCTGATGAAGAAGGCAGCCAGCAGCACGACGATGGAAATCGTGGCGACGTTCGGAAGCGATGTGATAATATTGACGATGCCGTTCAGAATCGAGGTTATAATATTCGTGCTCGTCTGCGCCAGCAAATTCGCCGTATCGGAGATGCGCCCGTTGATCGTTTCCTGATAATTGGGGTTGTCTTGGTAGAAGGACGTCAGCTTCTCGATCAGGTTCTGCACGTCGGGCTTATCCATAATCGCTTCGAACTGATTCTTCCACCAGTCGATGTTGCTGCTGAGCGATTTGGATAACGTGATGATCTCGACGACGATCCGAGTGACGAGCGCGGACACGATCGTCAGCATGGCGACGGCGAACACGACGAGCGATACGGAGACGCCGAGCCAGCGCGGGATTTTTAATTTACGGTTAAGCAGATTGACGATGGGGTTGATCGCATAAGCGAGCAGCCAGCCGAGAAGAAACGGGTACACGAGCGGCGTTACGTATATTACGGCGAGCACGAAGAGAACGAGTAACGACAGCACCATCGCGGTGCGCCAAATCCTTCTCCAAATCAGACGGTCCATAAAGCCATCACTCCTCTAAGTTCTAAGCGGCCGAAATCTCTTTATACTTATTGTATAATTGTAGCATAGCGAGTATGGCCTTTACCAAAAAATAAGTCTGCCTTGCATTTCTTTACGCCGCCTTTACAATCTTTTAATATGGGACGAACAGTAAGCCTACATAATAGGGATATACGACAAGCAGGAGGATCCCGGATCGATGAATAAAACCATTTCGCCTTATGTGAATCGTGATCTCAGCTGGGTCGAGTTTAACCGCAGGGTACTGGAGGAAGCGCAGGATCCCGGTAACCCGCTTTTGGAGCGCGCCAAGTTTTTGGCCATCGTGTCGAGCAACCTGGATGAGTTCATGAGCGTCCGCGTGGCGGGCATTCAGGATCAGATGAAAGCCGGGTATACGAAGCCCGACTTCACCGGGTACACGCCGGCCGGTCTTTGGAAAAGACTGATGAAGCGTACCGGACAGATGGTCTCCGACCAATACCGGACGTACCGCGAAGTGCTGCGCGGACTGTCCAAGGAAGGCATCTGCTTCCGGACGATCGAAGAATTGAATCCCCCCCAGCTCAAAGCGGTCGATGAATATTTTCACGAAATCGTCTTTCCGGTACTGACCCCTATGGCGGTCGATCAGAGCCGGCCGTTTCCGCTGCTTCATTCCAAGGAGCTGTATTTGTCCGTGCTGCTTGGCCGCGGAGAAGGGCCCGAGCTCGACGAAGAGCCGTTCTTTGCCATCGTGCAGGTACCTTCTATCCTGCAGCGGTTCGTTCCGGTTCCCGGAAGGGTCAACAGCAAGAAGCATGAATTCGTGCTGCTGGAGACGCTTATCGAACGTCATATCAATACGTTGTTCAATGGATATACGACGATCGCCGTCGATCCGTTTCGTTTGACGCGCAATGCGGATTTGACGCTGAACGAGGAAGGCGCGGAGGATCTGCTCGAGGAGATCGAGAAGGAGATTCGAAGAAGGCGCTGGGGGCTCCCCGTCCGGCTGGAATACGGCAAGGGCATGCATACGTACTCGCTGCAAATGCTGATGGAAGAGCTGGAGCAGGGAGAGAATCTGTTCGAAATCGACGGGCCGCTGGACCTCAGTTTCCTGATGCGCTTCGCGGGCTCGCTCGATGGCTACGAGAATTTGAAATACCCTCGGATCGAACCGGTCTACCCGATCGAATTCGAAGATACGGACGACATGTTCGCCGTGCTTCGTCAAGAAGACGTGCTCGTCTATCATCCTTATGAATCCTTCGATGCCGTAACGGATTTTGTCATGGAAGCAGCGCAGGATGCGAACGTGCTGGCCATCAAGATGACCTTGTACCGGGTCAGCGGCCAGTCCGCGCTCGTTCAGGCGCTTGCGCTCGCGGCCGAGGCCGGCAAGCAGGTGACGGTGGTCGTGGAGCTGAAGGCGAGGTTCGACGAGGAGCGCAATATCGCCTGGGCACGCCAGCTGGAGAAAGCCGGCTGCCATGTCGTGTACGGGCTCGTGGGTCTTAAAACCCATGCGAAAATCACGCTGGTCGTGCGCCGGGAACAGGGAATGCTGCGCCGGTACGTACATGTAGGAACGGGCAATTATAACGATAATACGGCAAAGCTGTATACGGATATCGGTCTGTTCACTTCTCATCCCGTCATCGGCGCGGACGCTTCCGCCCTGTTCAACGAGATTACCGGCTATTCGTCTCCGTACGAGTGGAAGGCGTTCGGCGTTGCGCCGACGGATCTGAAGGAGAAGCTGTTCGGCTTGATCGACAGGGAGAAGGCGCATGCCGCCGAAGGGAAGCCCGCCCATATCATCGCAAAAATGAACAGCTTATCGCATCAAGAGATGATCGATAAGCTGTATGAGGCTTCCAAGGCGGGGGTTCGCATCGAGCTGATCGTCCGCGGCGTATGCTGCCTTCGTCCCGGAGTACCGGGCTTAAGCGAGAATATTCGCGTCATCAGCATCGTGGATCGGTTTCTCGAACATGCCCGCATAATATATTTCCGCAATGGTGGCGACGAGGAGCTGTTCCTCTCCAGCGCCGATTGGATGACGCGCAACCTGACCCGCCGGATCGAGCTGATGTGCCCGGTCTTCGACGGCAGGCTGCGAAAAGTGCTGATCAACCTGCTGCGCATGAACTTGGAAGATAACGCGAAGGCGCGGGAGCTGCAGTCGAGCGGCGGGTATGAGGCCGTTCAGAATGACCTGGAGCCGCTGCGCAGCCAATTCTATGCCACGAGCATCAGCAAGTGGAAGAACTGATCTGCGCGGGCGCTCGGAGGGCTGCGCCGGTTACAGCAGGATCGGCGTAAGGCCCCACAGCTTCTTGAAATCGCCGGCTTGCGCTTCGACCTCTTTGCGTTCGACGTCCAGGGAGCCGCTTGCCCGGACGGCATGCAGGCGCAGCTTGCCGTCATTCGTTTCGACGACGAGCTTGCCGATTGCCTGCGTCTCGCTGCGGTCCAGCGCGATCGCCAGCTGAAGCAGCGTGCCGAGCTTGCAGACGACCGCAATATCCTCGTCGGACAGAAGAGGTCTATAAAGCGCCGCATTCTGTTTGGTGCGGTTCTTGCTCTTGTACGAGGCGATCATCGAGCAGATGAGCAATTCGCGGTGAGACAGGCCGTTCAGCCGGGAATTGACCATGAGATAGAACGTATGCCGCTTATAATCGTAATAATCGATGCTGGCTCCGATTCGGTGAAGCGTGGAAGCGATATCGATGAACAGCAGGGACCGGTCTTCGGACGGCCGCTGCGGCTGCAGCGTACCGGCCAATTGAAGCACGATGCGGTTGACCTGCGACGTATGCTGCATGGGCGCTTCGGGATGCATGGCCGCCAAGTTGTTTACACTGTACATGACGACGTCTTCCATCCGCGGCCGTTCGGGGAAGCGGGTGGAGAAGAACAATCCATCGCGAAGGCCGGCGCCGCAGATCAAATAGTGCGAACCGCCGACGGTCCGAAAGATCGACCGGAGAATCGCCAGGCCCGGGACGATAATATCGACGCGGTCTTTGGACAGACCCGGGAAATTTTTACGCTTGCTTACCGGCAGCTTTCGGAGCAGCTCGATGAGTTCGTCCGTGGCTTGACCTTCGATCGGGTAATTATGCGTGCTTTCGAACGGATATTTAACGAAAGCTTGATGCATTTTGCCGAGCGAGCGGACGGTGCCTCCGACGCCGACGAGCGGAAGACCCGGTTCCTGCTTGAGCCATGCTTCCCTTTCGATAGCCTGTCCGATATGCAGCTCCAGCTCTCTTAGCTGTGCATCGGACAGCATGCCGCCGTCGGCGAAACGGGTCGCCAGGCTGACGCAGCCGAACGGAAACGAGACGGCCCGGACAAGCTCGCGGTTCTTGAACAGCGAGACTTCCGTGCTGCCGCCGCCGATGTCGATCAGGAATCCGTCCGTGACGGACATCGTATTGATCATGCCGAGAAATCCGAACCCGGCTTCTTCCACGCCGGATATAAGCTCGATTGGCAGTCCCGTCTCGGATTCGATCCGGCTCAAGACGTGGCTGCGGTTCGTGGAATTCCGAATGGCGGCCGTCGCTACCGCGCGGATCAAACCCGTCTTATGATGCGCGCAAATTAATCGAAAATGGTTAATCATATCAATGAGCTCTTGAATGGTGCGGTCGGGCAGGGAGCCGTCCTCGTCCAAATGCTCGCTCAGCCGCGCAGCCCGTTTGCTGCCGTCGATCACCCGGTGCGCGCCGCGGGAGGTCCGCTCATAAACGACCAAGCGGATGGAGTTGGAGCCGATATCGATAATGCCGATGCGTTGTTCCGTCAATAGGAGAACCTCCTTCGGATAGCTTTAGTGCCCATTTTACCATTTGGCGCTGTCTTCAACAAAGCTTGTTTGTTTCAAACGGGTAAAAGACTGGCTGTTGGGGTAAAATCATGGGAGGATTCTTATCACGAAAACGGCTTTTCGGGCGGGAAAAAAGCTTTTATGATAGCGATAAAGCATTTTTATGTCTAGTTTTGTTTCATTCCGGATCGAAATCCGATACAATTGAGTACGACGATACGGAACTCGAATCCATCTATTGTTAAACTTGTTACGATTTTTTTAAATACAAAGGCGCTAAAGGAGAGAGAAACATGACAGCAACCAAAGGTCTGGAGGGTATTGTCGCAACGACTTCCTCGATCAGCTCGATCATCGACGGCGTTCTGACTTATCGCGGCATCAACATTGACGATCTGGCGGAGAACGCATCTTTCGAAGAAGTGGCGTACCTGCTGTGGTACGGCAAGCTGCCCAACCAATCCGAGCTGAACGAATTGCTTCAGCAGTTCGGAGCGTATTCGGCGCTTCCTGCCGGCGTACTGGATTCTTTGAAGATCTATCCTAAAGGAACCAACTCCATGGCGGCCCTTCGCACAGCGGTATCCAGCCTTGCTCTGTTCGACGAGCAAGCTAACGATATGTCCAAAGAAGCGAATATCAAGAAAGCCATCAAAATCCAAGCTCAAATTCCGACGCTTATCGCTGCGTTCGCCCGCATTCGCGAAGGCAAAGAGCCGGTAGCGCCGAAAAAAGGCGTTTCCATCGCTTACAACTTTCTTTACATGCTGAACGGCACGGAGCCCGATCAAGTAGCGGTCAAAGCATTGGATCAAGCGCTTGTCCTTCATGCCGATCATGAGCTGAACGCTTCCACGTTCGCTGCTCGCGTAACGGTGGCGACGCTGTCCGATATCTATTCCGGCATTACGTCGGCTATCGGCGCGCTCAAAGGACCGCTGCACGGCGGCGCGAACGAAGCGGTTATGGTCATGCTCGAAGAAATCGGTTCGTTTGCCAACGTGGAATCGTACATCAACGATAAACTGGCGAACAAAGAGAAGATCATGGGCTTCGGCCACCGCGTTTACAAAAACGGCGATCCGCGCGCGAAGCATCTTCAAAAAATGTCGCGCGAGCTGGGCAAGCTGACGGGCAGCATGGAACTTTATGAAATGTCCGTCAAAATCGAAGAGCTCGTCACGGGCCAAAAAGGGCTGAAGCCGAATGTCGACTTCTATTCGGCATCGGTGTATACGACGCTTGGAATTCCCCGCGATCTGTTCACGCCGATCTTTGCGATCAGCCGTGCGTCGGGTTGGACCGCTCATATTTTGGAGCAGTACGAGAACAACCGCCTGATCCGTCCGCGTGCTGAATACACGGGTCCGGTTGATCAAACCGTAACGCCGATCACGCAGCGCTAAGCCAGGATAGAATATGCAGCCGGGCGGCTGAGGTTTCCTTCGCCGCCCATGCCTCTGACGGGGTGTTGACAGTCAGCCGAACAAGCTGCACTGCCGGCTCCCGTCAAATTATGTGTACCGAACAAAACCATTTTTAGGAGGAATTTATTTTATGCAACTCGAAAAATTCGCTTTGCCTACTGAAGGCGAGAAAATCACGATCGACAACGGCGTGCTTCAAGTGCCGAACAACCCTATCATTCCATTCATCGAAGGCGACGGCACGGGCCGCGATATCTGGAAAGCTTCCAAGCGCGTATTGGACGCTGCAGTCGACAAAGCATACGGCGGCGAGAAGAAAATCGCATGGTACGAAGTTTTCGCCGGCGAGAAAGCATTCAATACTTACGGCGAATGGCTTCCGGCCGACACGCTGACTGCCATTCGCGAATACATCGTCGCAATCAAAGGACCATTGACCACGCCGATCGGCGGCGGCATTCGCTCCCTGAACGTTGCGCTTCGCCAAGAGCTTGACCTGTACACTTGCCTGCGTCCCGTTCGTTACTTCGACGGCGTGCCTTCCCCGGTTAAACGCCCTGAACTCGTAAACATGGTTATTTTCCGCGAGAACACGGAAGACATCTATGCCGGCATCGAGTACCAATCCGGCTCCGAAGACGTGAAGAAAGTGATCTCCTTCCTGCAAAACGAAATGGGCGTTAACAAAATCCGTTTCCCTGAAACTTCGGGTATCGGCATCAAGCCGGTTTCGTCGGAAGGCTCCAAGCGCCTGGCTCGCGCAGCGATCGAATACGCGCTGAAACACGGCCGCAAATCGCTGACGCTGGTTCACAAAGGCAACATCATGAAATTCACGGAAGGCGCGTTCAAGAACTGGGGCTATGAAGTAGCCGAGCAAGAGTTCGCGGACAAAACCTTCACATGGGGTCAATACGACCGCATTAAAGAAGCTGAAGGCACGGACGCGGCTAACAAAGCGCAAAAAGAAGCCGAAGCGGCAGGCAAGCTGATCGTGAAAGACGCGATCGCCGACATCGCCCTGCAGCAAGTATTGACTCGTCCAACGGACTTCGACGTGATCGCAACGCTGAACCTCAACGGCGACTACCTGTCCGACGCGCTGGCTGCGCAAGTAGGCGGCATCGGCATCGCACCGGGAGCTAACATCAACTACCTGACCGGACATGCTATCTTCGAAGCTACGCACGGCACGGCTCCGAAATACGCGGATCTTGACGTCGTTAACCCGGGTTCCGTTATCCTGTCCGGCGTTATGCTGCTCGAGCACTTGGGCTGGCAGGAAGCGGCCGATTCGATCTACAAAGGTCTGGAAACGGCAATCAACAACAAAACCGTTACCTATGACTTCGCTCGTCTGATGGAAGGCGCGACTGAAGTGAAATGCTCGGCGTTCGCTGACGAGATCATCAAACATCTGTAATAAATAGCGTTACCTATCAACCTCTCTGTTTAAAATCAAAATCATAAGTGCATCCTCTAAATAGTTAAATGTAGATGCATGCAGTGCTTTCGCAAGATCCGCATGGCGTTGTCCATGCGGATTTTGCCCGCTCATCGGATGTTTGATCGGCGGGGCGCATGCAGCGCTATATCAATATTATAGATGGCCGCATGGCGGCCACACTTATGGGAGGCTTTCCTGATGGCGATTAAACGGAACAAAATTACGGTAGTCGGCGCCGGCTTCACGGGTGCGACCACGGCCTTGATGCTGGCGCAAAAAGAGCTTGGCGACGTCGTGCTTGTCGATATCCCGCAGCTCGAGAACCCAACGAAGGGCAAAGCGCTCGATATGATGGAATCGACGCCCGTTCAAGGCATCGACGCCAAGATCATCGGCACCTCGAATTACGAGGACACGAAGGATTCCCAAGTCGTGATCATTACGGCCGGAATTGCCCGCAAGCCTGGCATGAGCCGCGACGATCTCGTCAACACCAACGCGGGCATCGTGAAATCCGTCTGCGAAAATATTAAAGCGACTAGTCCGGAAGCGTATGTCATCATCCTGTCCAACCCGGTCGATGCCATGACTTACGTGGCCTACAATGCGCTGGGATTCCCGAAAAACCGCGTCATCGGCCAATCCGGCGTTCTCGATACGGCTCGTTACTGCACCTTTATTGCCGAAGAGCTGAATGTATCCGTGGAAGACGTTCGGGGGTTTGTCCTTGGCGGTCATGGGGACGATATGGTTCCGCTCGTTCGTTACTCCAACGTCGGCGGCATCCCGATCGAGAAGCTGATCTCGGCCGAGCGGATCGAAGCCATCGTCCAGCGCACGCGCGTCGGCGGCGGCGAAATCGTGAATCTGCTCGGCAACGGCAGCGCGTATTACGCGCCGGCGGCATCGCTGGTTCAGATGACCGAAGCGATTTTGAAGGACAAGAAACGGATTACGCCGGTTATCGCGCTGCTGCAGGGCGAATACGGGTATGATAATTTGTTCATGGGCGTACCTGCAATCCTAGGCGGCGACGGCATCGAGAAAGTGTTCGAGCTTGAGCTGACGGAAGACGAGAAAGCGGCGCTTGAGAAATCCGCGAATTCCGTACGCAGCGTCATTGCTGTCGTTACGGGCTAATTTCATCCATCGTATTCAACGCTCATAAAGCCTATGAGACCCTGACAGAGTACCGTCAGGGTCTTCCTATTTTCAAACGAAATCATCATTATCATTATGTCATGGAGGGATTGCATGCAACAGGAAGCGCTGCAAACGTTAAAACGAGTCTATGGTTACGATAGCTTCCGTAAAGGGCAAAGCGATATTATCGATGGCTTGTTGACCGGC
Source organism: Paenibacillus sacheonensis (assembly GCF_009909195.1). GTDB lineage: Bacteria > Bacillota > Bacilli > Paenibacillales > Paenibacillaceae > Paenibacillus_Z > Paenibacillus_Z sacheonensis. Next base: position 218,380 of record NZ_JAAAMU010000005.1, on the reverse strand, counting down.
AAGGATACGCTGGCCATTCTGCCGACGGGCGGCGGCAAGTCGATATGCTATCAGATCCCGGCTATGCTTCTTCCCGGTACGTCGATCATCGTATCGCCGCTTATTTCCTTGATGAAAGACCAGGTAGACGCGTTAAACCGGCTCGGCGTTCCGGCCGCGTTCTTGAACAGCTCGCTGGATGCGGCGGCGTATCGCGAAGTGGTCAGACAGACCTCGCAGGGCGCGTACAAGCTGCTGTACGTCGCGCCCGAGCGGCTTGACAGCGGCATGTTCGAATCGTTGTCCTCGCAGATGCATATTCCTCTCATCGCCATCGACGAGGCGCACTGCGTGTCTCAATGGGGACATGATTTTCGTCCAAGCTACCGTCAGCTTGCCGGCTGGATCGGCCGCTTGGAGAACCGTCCGCCGGTTGCGGCATTTACGGCGACGGCGACGCCGGAAGTGTCGGAGGATATCGCCGCCATGCTGGGCCTGCACGATCCGAATATTTTCGTCACGGGCTTCGCGCGCACGAATTTGACGTTGTCGGTCGTTACGGGGACGGATAAACGGAAGTTTCTGCGGGATTTCGTGCAGCAGCGCCCAGACCAGTCGGGCATCGTCTATACCGCGACGCGCAAGGAGGCGGAGGAAGTTTGCGATGATCTCTCGCGCCTCGGCATCGCAGTCGGCAAATACCATGGCGGCTTGAACGACGATGATCGGGCGGACGCGCAGGAGCGTTTCCGCTTCGACGAGAATCGGGTCATGGTGGCGACGAACGCATTCGGAATGGGGATCGACAAGCCGAACGTCCGCTACGTCATTCATTGGCAGATGCCGGGCGACGTCGAGTCGTATTATCAGGAAGCAGGACGTGCGGGCCGTGACGGAGAAGAGAGCGAATGCGTGCTGCTGTTCGAGCCGCAGGACGTGCAGGTGCAGCGGTTTCTCATCGATCGGGGAACGGGAGATCCGGATCGGAAGACGATTCAGCTCAACAAGCTGTATACGATGATGCATTACAGCCGGACCGAGAAATGTTTGCTGCAGTATATCGTGCGCTATTTTGGCGAGGCGGACGTGCCGGAATGCGGCAAATGCAGCAACTGCATGGACGTCAGCGCGATGGTAGACGTGACGGAGGATGCCCGCAAGGCGCTGTCCTGCGTCGGCCGGCTCAAAGGCCGGTTCGGCATCTCGATGGCCGCGAAAGTATTGAAAGGTTCCCGGGAAAAGCGGATTCTCGAATTCGGCTTTGACCGCTTGTCGACGTACGGCCTGATGCGTCAATGGACGGAGCGCGATATCTCGGATTTGATGTATTTCCTCGTCGCGGAAGGCTATTTGCGCATCAGCGAAGGGGAATATCCGACCGTGTCCCTGACGGCCGAAGCGCTGCCCGTGCTGGAAGGCAGCATTCAAGTAAAGCGTCGGCAGAGCGCGGCGGCAAAGCGCAGAGAGAGCGCCGGTTCGGCCCTGCCGGCAGCGAATGCGCCGTTGTTCGAAGCGCTGCGAGAGTGGCGCAGAGAGACGGCTGCACGGGAGAAAGTGCCTCCGTTCATGCTGTTCTTCGATGCAGCGCTGAGGGAAATCGCCGACAGGCAGCCCGTGAACTCGGAGCAGCTGCTTGCCGTGAAAGGCATCGGCGCCGCGAAAGTAAGCAAATACGGGCATGATGTCATCGCCATCGTCCGGCAGTTCAAGCAGGACGGCGCGCAAGGCAGCAGGAACGCTAACGGGGACGGCGGTTCGGAGGAGCGTAATGGAGCTGACGGACAAACGGACGATTATCCAGCGTCTGCGCCGGGAGCTTCGGGAAGATCGTCAGAGGCGGAATTGCCTGGACAGTCGGGAGCAGCCAGCCCGTCCGGAGGCGAAGATCTCGCTCGTTTGGATGGCTTGTCGAGCCATATGCAGACGCTGACGCTGTTCGCCGAAGGAAGAACGCTGGCGGAGATTGCGTCCCTTCGCGGGATGAGCCGCGTCACGATCGAGAATCATTTGCTTCGCTGCGGGGAAGAAGGGGAAGAGCTGCCGTGGAGCGATTTTATTCCGCCCCAGCACGAGGCGCTGATCGTGGAGACGATTGCTCGAGTAGGCGCGGAGAAGCTGAAGCCGATTAAGGAAGCATTGCCGGAGGACGTCGATTATTTCGCGATTAAAGCCGCCATCGTCAAGCATCGGCTGTCGACTGCCGGAGAGTAAAGCGTTTTTTTGAATTGCCTGGCTAGTTTTAGTATACTTACAGATGAATATATTTTTCGAGGAGGACGCTTGATGTCTAGTTTTATGTTATTTTTGCATTTGATCGGCGCAGCTGGATTGGGGTTCTACATTGCCCTGCCGTTTATGGCCGGCCGTGCGACCAAGCTTGACGGCGGGGGGCAAGCCGGACTAGCCGAAGGATTGGCGTCCGCAAACCGCATTGCACAATATTTCCTGGTCCTTCAACTTCTTACGGGCGGTTATTTGATGTCGCAAGCCGATTACAAGGTCGTGTGGATGATTATCGTCACCGTGTTGTTCTTGGCGATTGCTGCAATCGGCGGCATTATCTCGAAACCGCTCAAGCGGATCGCAGCTTCGATTCAAGGCGGGGAGAGCGCATCGTCGCATATCGCGAAAGTGCGTACGCTGAGCGTGATTTTGCTGCTGATTTACTTGGTAACGATCTACTTCATGCAGCATCCGATTCTGAAATAGTCCTACGCAGAACAAAGCATAGTGGAGGGGTTACGGTTGTCTAATTCGCAGTCACCGGATTTGCTGACGTTCGGGGAAACGATGGCATTGTTCATGCCGCAGGAATACCGTAGTATCGAGCAGGTATCGACGCTGGAGCAGAGCTTCGGGGGCGCGGAAAGCAACGTGGCGATCGGCGTGGCCAGACTCGGCTGCTCGGCAGGGTGGTTCGGTTCGCTCGGCGACGATCCATTCGGCCGGATCATTCTGAAGCGGCTTCGCGGGGAAGGCGTCGACGTCACGCGGGCACGGCTTTCCGAAGATGCGCCGACGGGCATGATGTTCCGTGAAATGGCGGCCGGCAAGCTTGCCGTGCATTACTTCCGTAAACATTCCGCCGCAAGCCGGATGACGCCGGACGATTTGGATCTGGATTACATCCGCGGCTGCAAAATCCTGCATATCACCGGCATTACGCCTGCGCTCGGCGACAGCTGCCGCCAAACGATTCTGGCTGCTGTAGCAGCGGCCAGAGAAGCGGGCGTACTTATCAGCTTCGACCCTAATCTGCGCTTGAAGCTTTGGTCGATCGAAGAGGCAAGGCGCGTCGTGCTGCCGCTGGCAGAAATGGCGGATTACTTCCTGCCGGGCTGGGACGAGCTGCGGATGCTCTATGAGACCGATGATTTCGAGGCGGTCAAGGAGAAGCTGTCCGGACTGAAAGCAATCAGCGTCATCAAAGGCGTCGGCGACACCACCGTCGTGCTGGAGAATGGCAAAGCCGTCGAAATTCCATTCTATCCCGCCGATCAAGTCATCGATACGGTAGGCGCAGGCGACGGATTCTGCTCCGGCTTCCTGGCGGGGCTGCTGAAGGGCATGAGCCCGGCTGAAGCCGTCCGGCTCGGCAGCATTAACGGCTCGCTCGTCGTGCAGATGCGCGGAGACTGGGAGGCACTGCCTGACTGGAAGACGGCTTACGGCAGATTATCGGACAAAGGCTGGGTGGAGCGTTAAATGGCTGACGTGCAATCGTCGAAAGGGCAGCGCCGGCGCGAAGGCATTATGAACGTGCTGAAACGGCAGGGGCGGATCACCATTCAGGAAGTCGTGGAGCGTTTCGGCGTCTCCGAGGCCACTGCAAGGCGGGATCTTGAACTGATGGAGAAGGCGGAGCCCGTCATTCGGACGATTGGCGGGGCGATGTACGACGGCATGAACGCGGTACGCGAGCTGCCGTTCGCGGAGAAGGAAGGGCTGTTCTTCCTCGAGAAGGAGCGAATCGCGGCCGCTGCGGCCGGGCTCATCGAGGAAGGCGACGTCGTCGGATTGTCCGGAGGCACGACGAATTATTATCTGGCGAAGCTGCTCAAGACGCGCAGAGGCATTACCGTCGTGACCAACACGGTCAACGTGGCCATGGAGCTGGCCGGCAGCGAGATCAACGTTGTCGTGACCGGCGGCATGATGCGGCACAACAGCTTCGAGCTATGCGGTCCGCTCGGCGAAGGCATGATCGGGCAGCTCAATATCGGCAAAATGTTCCTCGGCGTCGACGGCGTGTCCTCGACAGGGGGGATTACGACGTATTCGGAGCAGGAAGCCCATATTGCCAAAGCGATGATTCGTCGTTCCCAGGCGACCTATGCCATGTTCGATCACACGAAGATCGGACGCACCTCGCTGTTCTCGATCGCTTCGCTGTCCGAGCTGCAAGGCTTCGTGACCGATCAGGAATTGCCGCAGCAGCTCGCTTCCATTGCGCGCGCGAACGGCATCCAGACGGTTATCGCCGGCGGCGAGCAGGAGATCAGCATGTAGCTGTCGCTGCCGCATTTTCACGAAACAACAAGCGTTCGCATCGTGCTTCGGCACTGCGGGCGCTTTTTTTGACGAGAACGCGAGAAGGGCGATTTATGGGAAAAAATTCACTTCTCGTCTATTCATTATTTGGTATACTAGGGAGGATTATAATCGCAAAGGAGAAATGATCCGTGTCCGAAAAACTCGTTATTGGCAGCGCAACGCATTCTTATGAAGTAGCCAGCGGCTGGGGTAAGCTTCCCGAGGGTATTACTTACGGATATACGCATGGCATCGTAGTCGACGAAAATGATAACGTTTACGTACATAACACGAGCAAGGATTCCGTCGTCGTATTCGACAAAGACGGCAATTTCAAAACCTCTTGGGGCGCGGAATTCGAAGGCGGCGCGCACGGCTTCTATTTGCACCGCGACAATGATGGCGTCGAATACTTGTATTTCGCCGACACGAATCGTTCGCTGGTCGTCAAAACGACGCTGAACGGCGACGTCCTGCTCGAGATCGGCACGCCGGATCGTCCTGATCTCTACGATACGGAGCGCCGCTATGTTCCGACGGATGTATGCGTGGCGCCGAATGGCGACATTTACGTATCCGACGGTTACGGCCAGTATCACATTCATCACTACGATGCGAAAGGCACGTATATCCGCACGTTCGGCGGCCGCGGCTCCGAGCCGGGCAAAGTGATCGAGCCGCACGGCATTTCGATCAATCTTCGCGGCAGCGAGCCGGAAGTATACGTAGCCGATCGCGGCAACGGACGTATTCAAGTGTTTACGCTGGAAGGCGAGCATAAACGGTTCGTGGATCATAACCTCGACAGACCGTGCAGCTTCTATTTCTTCGGCGACGAGGTGTATCTTCCGGACCTGGACAGCCGCATCACGGTTCTGGACAGCGAAGACCGCTTGATTACGCACCTGGGCGAGGACCAGAAGGCGTACAAACAGGAAGGTTGGCCGAACCTGCCTAAATCCTACTACCGTCCGGACAAATTCAGCTCGCCGCATGGCGTATGCGTGGATTCGCAGGGCAACGTATTCGTGGCCGAATGGATCTTCGACGGCCGCATCACGAAGCTGATCAGACAGAAGTAAGCTTCGGATCGCTCTCGTAATCTGTAAATTAATTAGCACGCATCACAAAAATAGCCCATGGAGACCGGTATCCCGGATTCCATGGGCTTTTCTTAGTAGACATGGCCTGCGTTTGCGTCATGCACGAGCCTTCCCTGCACCCAGGTATGGATGACGGAGCTGAAGGCGGCGTCCGTAAGCACGAGATCGGCGAGCTTGCCGATCTCGATCGAGCCGGTGACCTGCTGCAAGCCGAGCTGCCTTGCTGGGTTGCCGCTCGCCATACGGCTGACTTCAGCTACGCTAAGGCGGGTATTCGCGAGCACGAAACGGAAGGCGTCGATCATCGTCAGCGTGCTTCCCGCTAGGGCGCCGCCTTGGCGAAGACGGGCAACGCCTTGAAGGACGTCGACGTCAAGCCCGCCGAGCTCGTAGCTGCCATCGCCCAGGCCGGCAGCGGAAATCGCGTCGGTGATGAGGATGACCCGGTCGCGCGGCTTGGACTGGACGAGCAGGCGAATCGCGGCCGGATGCACGTGATGGCCGTCGGCAATCAGCTCGGCATAGATTCGATCGTCGCTGAGGACGGCGCCGACCGTGCCCGGTTCGCGGTGATGCAGCGCCCGCATGGCGTTGAACGTATGCACGGCCTGCGTCAGACCGGCTTCGACCGCCGCTTCGATCTGTTCATAGCGCGCATCCGTATGGCCGGCAGCGGCGACGATGCCGTGCGCCGCCAAATACGAGATGACCGCGGCTGAGCCTTCTTTCTCCGGCGCGAGCGTCAGCTGCTTGATCAGACCGGGATAGTCCGTGTTCCAGGCTTGCACCCAGTCAAGGCGCGGCTGCGAAATATAGCTCGGATTCTGAGCGCCCGGCCATAACTCGCTAATGAACGGGCCTTCCAAGTGCACGCCTTCCAAGCTGGCATAGGGCATTGTCCCGCTGCGATAGGAAGCGGCGGCTTCCAGCACGGCTGCGATCGCCTCGGGCGATGCGGTGACGGTCGTCGCCAGCATGCGCGTCGTGCCTCGAGAAGCGTGGAAGGACGTAATGGCGTCGTAAGCTTCGCCGGATGCGTCCATGAAGTCCGCGCCGAAGCCGCCATGCACGTGAAGATCAATGAATCCCGGAAGCAGCCAGCCGCCTTTTCCGTCGACGATCGTTCCTTCTACCGCGTCAGGCAGCGCATCCTCCGTCATGATTTTCGTAATGATACCGTCCGTGACGGCAACGGCCGCGTCTCGGACAACGTTATCGCCGATGACGGCATTTATGCCGCGAATAAGCCATTTTCCCTCTGCCGTGTTCATGATTTATAACAACCTCCCAGCCTCTCGATCAACCAATACGGTTACGTTCTTATGCGTTTGCAGCAGCGATGCAGGGCATTCCGTCGTTATCGGTCCCCGCAGCGCTTGTTTGACGATCTCGGCTTTGTCCGCGCCTTTGACGACGAGCAGGATCGATTCGGCCTTCAGGATGGAGCCGACGCCCATCGTGATGGCGCGGGTCGGCACTTCGTCGATGGAGTCGAAGAATCTGGCATTGGCTTCGCGCGTCTCCGGCTCGAGCTCCACGATATGCGTGCCGCCTTGGAGTTCATCGTCAGGCTCGTTGAAGCCGATGTGGCCGTTATGGCCGAGGCCGAGCAGCTGAATATCGACGGGACGTTCCTCGAGCATCCGATCATATTCCGCGCATTCCGCTTCCAAATCGGTCACGGTGCCTTTCGGAAGATGGGCATTGGCGGCAGGCAGGTCGATATGGGAGAACAAATGACGGCTCATGAACCGCGCGTAGCTTTGCTCATGGTCCGGCGAGAGTCCGACATATTCGTCCAAATTGAAGGTCGTCGCGGATTTGAAGGAGATTTCTCCTTTTTCGTACAGCATGATCATTTTTTCATAAATTCCGATCGGTGTCGAGCCCGTAGCCAGGCCAAGGGTCGATTCCGGATTTTCCTTCAGTGCCGCCGCAAACAGCTGCGCGGCGTATTGGTCCAAGTCAGCCGGAGAGTCAAAAGTTTTCAATTGCATCGCAAGCGCCTCCTGAAGCGTTATTATGATTTAATTATAAATCAATATGTTCATAACAACAATGAAAATGATTGAAAAAATCATTAAATAGATTGTAAAAATCAAAAAATCCATTCTATTCCTAGGACTTGCTCCAGCGTCTTCACTATGCCATGATGGAAGGATACGATCAGGGATGGAAGGGGCACTATTTCAGCATGAAAGACAGATTAGATGCGGAGCATGCCGCTACCGCAAGACGAAAAGGCGAGCATATTCGCATTTGCTTGCAGGAGCAGGTACAAAACACGGGGAGCGGAACGGGCTTCGACGGCTACCGGTTCCGTCATCAAGCGCTCCCGGAACTTTCGTTTCGAGAGATCGACCTCTCCACGATCTTTCTTGATAAACGGCTCTCGGCACCGCTCTTGATCAGCTCGATGACGGGCGGCACGGAAGAGACGGCTATCATTAATGAGCGGCTTGCCGAAGCAGCCGAAGCGCGGGGCTGGGCGATGGGGCTTGGCTCCATGCGGGCCGCGATCGAGAACGAAGCGCTGGCCGCGACGTTTCAGATTCGGAAGTTTGCACCCAGCATACCGGTTATCGCCAATCTAGGCGCCGTTCAGCTGAATTACGGGTACGGCATCGACCAGTGCCGCCGGGCGGTGGAGCTTGCGGAAGCCGATGCGCTCGTTCTTCACCTGAATAGCATGCAGGAAGTGTTCCAGCCGGAAGGCGATACGGACTTCCGCGGTCTGCTCAGCCGTATCGCCGAGGTGTGCCGTCTGATGGACGTGCCTGTCGGGGTGAAGGAAGTCGGCTGGGGCATCGATGCCGAGACGGCCAAAGTCCTGCTTGAGGCGGGCCTGTCCTTCATCGACGTCGCCGGCGCGGGCGGAACGTCTTGGAGCCAGGTAGAGAAATACCGCGCCCGCGACGAGCTGCGCGCGGAAGCGGCGGCCGCGTTCGCCGACTGGGGCACGCCGACAGCGGCATGCGTGCGCGACATCCGCGCTGCGCTGCCGGAAGCGGCGATCATTGCCAGCGGCGGCCTCGCGAGCGGAGTCGACGCCGCGAAGGCGATCGCGCTCGGCGCCGATCTCGCCGGATACGGCCGCGTGCTGCTCGGCGGAGCGGCCGATCCGGAAGGCGGCAGCGCGGCCGCGCTGATACGCCAGATGGAGCGAATCGAATTCGAGCTTCGCGCCGCCATGTTCGGCATCGGAGCCGGGACGATCGGCCAGCTCCGCGCGACGGACCGGCTGCAGCTGATCTGATTGCAAACAAGGGCAGACCCGTGCAAGCTGCGGGTTCTGCCCTTGTTTGCGTCCGCGTGCCTTTGTCCGGGACCACTGCCTTTTATCTGCACTATTGCTTATTGTCCGGGACCGCTGCCTTTTATCTGCACTATTGTTTATTGTCTTGGACTGCTGCCTTTTATCTGGTACTCTTGCCTATAGTCCGGGCCTGCTGCCTGTGGCTGGGACCGCCGCTATCCGCATCAGTGTCTGCGCTCGCTTACGCCCCTCCCTATTTAACCAGCCCCGTTCCGTCGATCTTCACCCGAACATGGATATCGAATTTCAAGTTCGGGTAGATGCGCTCCCAATCCTTCCAGGTTTGCGGGCTGCCGGCATGCGTAGCCCGGTAGCGCAGTCCGAAGCCGAACGGATCCACGCCCGCATGCTGCACTTTTTTGAAGAGCTTCTCGATCTCCGAGGCAATCTGTTCGTTGAACAGCTCCTCCAGCTTATCCCAGTTCGCTTCATAGATGCCGAGCGGTGCTTCCTCGAAGATGCCGCTGACGCGAAGATGCAGACGGAGCACATGCTCGCCGTTTGCCTTCACGATCTTATAGTGCGAGCTGATGCGATCCACGTTGATCACCATCGTATCGCCGTCTTTTACGGCGGCGACGGTCGATTTCGAATCCTGGTTGCGGATTTGGCTGTAGGTTTCCGTCTGCGCGGGCGTTATCGTTTCGACCAGCTTGGTTTTATCTAACAAGGCGAGCCGAGTAATCACGTAACTTTTGCCTTCCGCGCGAATGATCGGCAGCACGGGATCGATGCCGCGCTCCTCCGTTCTGCGTATGAAATCGAATACGTAAACCGGCACGAGATAGGAGGATTGCGTGCCGTCCTTTCCGAACATGAGGAAGAGCGTATTCCCGGGATAACGTTCGTCCGGGGGAGCGATGTTCAGGATGGACTTCGCGTCGGGATGGCCTATGGCCATGTAGGCGACGCTTTGCACGTCCCTTCGGCGGGAGAGCCAGCGCAGCATGTCCGTGTGATTGTTTCTGGCGAGACCTTCGCCGAGCATGAAGACTTTGCAATGTCCAAAATCCAGTTCCTTGTCGACATGGGCCTTCAACAGTCGGACGGCTTCCGCGATCGATGTCGCTTGGATGGAGACGACTTGGTTTTTGCCGGAGCCGGGCTCGATCTTCGGCGAAGGAACGGCAAGACGCAGCGTGACGTTGAATCCTTTCGCGCCGTTGCTCGGCTGGTCGATGCCCATGGCGATGACGAAGAAACGTTTATCGATATCCCTGAAGCCGCAGCTGCTCGTCAGCGGCAGCAGCAGCATGAGAAGCAGCAGCGGCAGACGAACGCGCTTCATGTCTCAAGCCTCTTTCTTTTCCCGCTCCCCGCCAAGCTCAGCGCGAATAAGAAGAGGACGGACGCGATTTCCACGCATGCACGCAGGACGATCCAATAGCTCGTAATTTCGAGGTTTTGCTTCTCGTTGAACGTATAGGCATAGGTGATGGTCATGACGACGAACACGCAGACGATGACCCAATTGGACCGAGGCGTCTTTGCGGGATCGACGGGCTTCTTCGGCTGCGGCAGGCAGCTCTTCACTAATTCCATGGCCAAATGCCAGCCGATCGTGGCGAACATCAGCGAGAGCATCAGGTACAGCAGCAAGAACACGAAAATAACCCGCTCGATGAAGCCGTAGCTCATGACGAGCGAATCCGAAGTGACGCTCCAGATATACAAATAGTCGGCAGAGCCATCCGTACCATGAAAGCCGATCGGCACGAAGAAGGAAGTGATCAAGATCAAGCTGCCGAAGACGGGAATGAACCAGCGGAAGCGGATGCGGAAGTTCGGCGAGTTCAACCGGTTAAACATGAAAAAGTTCATATAGCCGGTGAACACGAACAAGGAAGAAGCGAACGGCTTGACCTTGGGCAGCCGATTCCAGTAATGCGCGACCGTGCGGATGGCGTCCCAATCCAGCAGCGGACTGCGTACCGCTTTGAACAAGACGAACAAGATGAACGGGGTGCAGACAACCAGGATCACCTCCATCACGACGATGACCGTGAACATGGACCGTGTCGCTCCGTACAAGCAGACGCAGGCCATGAAGGTCAGCACGATGATCGAGCTCGTATCCGGGTTAAAGAAACGATTGATGAGCACGGAGTAGGTATAGAGCACGATCGAGGCCGCCGTCAGCCACATGAACGCGCAGCCAAGCATGAACGGGACCGCCAGGAACTTCGGGAAGAACAGCGTCAGAATTTCCGGCAGTCCTTTGCCGGGATAGGTTTTCATGACATGCGTGAAGAGCAGAGCGAGAATGCTGCCGACGATCGCGGCGCACGCCATGGACATGATCGATCCCTCATACCGGTGCTGGATGAGCAGATAGGGAACGAAGAGCATGAGGTTCAGCAGGCTGACCAGCACGATATTATAGTAAAAATAACGGTTCATTCCTGATTCACCTGCCCGATGTCGCCCGACTGCAGCTGCGTTCGCCCGAACAACCGGAAATACGGCTTGCCGAAGCTGCGCAGATCGGACAAATAAATGAGATAGCAGAACATGCCCAGCGCTACTCCGGAGATGCCGAAGAAGATAGCGGGGATAATCAACGGATATTTCAGGAAACGGATCGCCGTCGACATATTGTTGACGGGAATGACGAAGTTGGATATCGCGACGACGGACGTAACGATAATCATGATGCTGCTGACGAGGCCTGCCTGCTGCGCCGCTTGACCGAGAATCAAGCCGCCGACGGTCGTGGCGGTAGAACCGATGTATTTGGGCAGACGGACGCTGGCTTCGATCAGCGATTCGATCATAAACAGCATGATGAATACTTCCACGAACGACGGATACGGTACGGCGGATCGGCTCCCGGATATAGAGAAGGTCAGCTGCACCCGAAACAGCTCGGGGTTATACGACATGATCGCAACATAGAGGGCCGGCAGCGTAATAGTCAGCAAGGCGGCAAAATAACGCAGTACGATCATGGCGCGCGTCATCCAGAAGGAATCGTAGCTGTCGTCCACCGCATGCATGAAATCGAAGAACGTAGAGGGCAGCACGATGGCGAACATCGAGCCTTGAAGCAGCAAAATCACTTTGCCGTCCTCGATTCCGGTGCATACCCGGTCCGGACGTTCCGTCACCATCATCGAAGGAAACAGCCGGTAGCGGTCGCCGAGCGAACGGACCAGCTCCCCGGTTGCCGTGAAGATCGGATCCGATATCCGTTCCAGCTTCTCGCGGATGCTGCTGAGCACATTGGCGTCCACGCGATGCTTATCGAATACGAGCAGTAATCTGGTTTTGGAGATGGTGCCGATGGTTCTTTCTTCGACGGATAATTCCTCGCTCGGATAACGGCTCCTAATAATGTTGACGGAATCGATCAAATCTTCGCTGAGCGCGATTTGCGGGCCCATGATGACGGTTTCCACCATCGTCTGGGGATTCTCGTTGCGAATGATGCGCGCGACGTCCAGCTTGTAGACGACGCCGTTCAGTTGCAGCAGCACGAAGCCGTGCAGGATCGTTTCCGCCCATTTGGCCGGGTCGTCGAGCCGCTTGAAGGATGGATTGCGTTTCACGGCATCTTCGAACGGGATCTCCTGTTTCGCGAACGGCACGAGTATGAAATCGCTGACCTTGCTTTCGTCGCAAAGCGTGGCGATATAGGCGACCTCGATCACCAAGTTGCCGTTTTGCAGCCGATTCAGAGTCAGGTCCCGCGCCTCGGCAAACAGCATTTCGATCCGGTTCAGCATGGCGGTACCGTCCTCTCCTAAGAATGTCCAGCCGGCTGCTTGAGTTGGAAGCCGTTGGTCGATTGGTATAGTATGGATGTCCAAATTGGAAAATATCCGTCTAGCAGCATTTTGCCAGAATAGCGGCCGTACGGTACAATTAAGGAGGTTTAGGCTTTTGCGCGGTAGGCGTCGCGGATGGGGCGACACGTGCCGTCAGCTTGCCTGAACGCAGCGACATCGCGTCGATCGGAACACGGGAGGATACTAAATGTGAGCGGAATTGCAGGAAGACCGGCTGCGACGGAGCGGCCAGGCGGTATTCTGCAGGTCAGAGTGCCGCTGCCCTTCTCATTGAAATGGGTGAACAGCTATTTGCTTCGCGACGAGCGGGGATACGCGCTGATCGACCCGGGCTTGCATACGGCGGAAGCCGTCGCGGCATGGGAAGCGGTAATGGCGGAGCACGCCGTCGATTTCGGGGACATACATACGATTCTATTGACGCATCAACATCCGGATCATTACGGGCTTGCCGGGTGGTTTCAGCAGCGGAGCGGAGCTCCCGTCTATCTATCGGCGGAGTCGCATGCTTACGCGCAGCGGCTATGGGGACGGGATAAAGGCAGCGCATTTGCCGCGGATCTGACGGCACTCTATGCCTTGCACGGCATGCCGCCTGAAGTGGCAGCCGAATTGAGGCCGCACTTGGACGGCTTTGTCGCGAAAGTGGAGCCGCAGCCGGAAGTGCGCTTCATCGAAGCGGGAGAGACCGTCCGGCTGGCCGGTTTGGACTGGCGGACCATCGATGCGCCGGGTCATGCCGGGGGGCAGCTCTGCTTCTACGCGCCGGAGAAGCGCTGGATGATTTGCGGCGATCAGGTGCTGCCGACGATTACGCCGAACGTCAGCGTCGTACCCGGCGAGGACGACAGGCAGCTGGAACGGTTCCTGACCAGCCTCCGCGAGCTGGCGGCCTATGAGGTCGAGCTTGCGTTTCCCGGCCATAGAGAGCCGTTCGAGCGCTTCGCGGAGCGGGCGGAGGAGCTGGCCGCCCATCATGAGCGCAGATTGGAGGACATCGTCCAGATGCTCCTGGAAACGCCCGGCTCGGCTTACTCGCTGTGCATGCGGCTGTTCGGCGAACGCATTGCCGGCGATGCGCATCATATGCGGTTTGCCATGTCGGAGACGCTTGCGCATGTCTTTTATTTGGAGCAGCGGGAGCGAATCGGCAGAAGCCCGCAGGAGAAGGAGATCACGTACATCGTAAAGGGGAAGCGAGACGAGAACCGCTAGCCCGACAAAGGAGCCCGCAGAAAATGGTCCTATCACGCTCTGAAGCCCATCAACGCCAGAAGCGGCAGCGTTCCCAGCGCACGCGGAAGCTGCTGGTCGTGAATCTTGCTCTATTGGTGCTGATCGGCATTCTTGCCGTGGTTTATGTCGTGCAGCGGCAGGACAACGGAAGCAAGCTGGATGTGTCCGGGAACGGCAATCCAACGCCGACGCAGGGCGCTGCAGGCGACGAGGGAACGAACGGATTGCCGCAGTCCGGCAATAGCAGTGCGGGTAATGGCGGCAATGCTGCCGGAACCGGCAACGTGAATGAAGGCACCCCGCAGGAACAAGCCGGAAGCGGCTCTGCGGACGGCGACGATGGAAGCGCAGGCGATGGTGCCGCCGATAGTGAGGGCCCCGATGGACAGGCGCCGGATTCTTCCGGGAACGGGGCTGCGCAAACGAATGCGAATGCAGACACGGAAGAAGGGCAGGGCGGGAATGCCGGCACGCCGCAAGACTCGCCCGGCGATGCGGCAGCAGTTACCGGGGACGGCGACGAGGATCAGGTCAACCTGTCTTTCACAGGCGATATCCTGCTGGCGGCTTCGGTAGAGAAGCTCATGTTGAAGAACGGTTTCGATTATCCGTACGCCAAAGTGCTGCCCTACTTGCAGTTGTCGGACGTGACGGCGGCGAACCTGGAGACGCCCGTCACGCTTCGCGGCACGCCGGCGCCGAATAAGCAGTACGTGTACAAAGCCTCGCCCGATGCGCTGCCGGCGCTGATCGATTCCGGCGTAGACGTGGTGAACCTGGCCAACAACCACACGTTGGACCAAGGCGAAGAAGGCCTGCTCGATACGATCGAGTATCTGAACAAAGCGAAGCTGCCGAACATGGGAGCAGGCATCAACGATGCCGAAGCCTTCAAACCGGTGATCAAAGAAGCGAACGGGATCCGGATCGCCTATCTCGGCTTGACCCGCGTCGTCCCCGTAGGTTCTTGGAAAGCGGATAAGAACCACCCCGGCCTCGCGGAGACGTATGATCCGACGCGTGCCGTTGCCGCCATCAAGAAAGCGAAGGCCGACGCGGACATCGTCGTCGTGATGGTTCATTGGGGTACGGAGCTGATGGATATGCCGAATGCGGACCAGACGCGGCTTGGTCATGCCTATATCGACGCCGGAGCGGATCTGGTCATTGGCAGTCATCCGCATCTTCTCGAAGGCTTCGAGTCGTATAAAGGCAAGTGGATCGCGTACAGCCTGGGCAATTTCGTCTTCAGCGGCATGCCCGACAAACGGACGGCCGATACCGGCGTCCTGGACGCTGCCTGCACCGCCGCGGGCAAATGCTCGCTGAAGCTTCATCCGATGCGCGCCGTGCAGTCGCAGCCCGCGCTGCTCGAAGGGGAAGAAGCGGCCGCGCTGTTGAAACGAATATCGGGCATTTCCATTCATGCTGCAATCGATGCGCAAGGCCATGTTCTGTCAAAGGAGTGAGGAGAATGATCAATCCTTGTGTCGCCCACCGCGGCGCCTCCGGCTTGGCGCCGGAGAACACGATGGCCGCCTTCCAGGCGGCGCTTGCTTATCCGTTCGTCCAATGGATCGAGCTTGACGTTCAGCTGTCCAAGGACGGCATTCCCGTCGTCATTCATGACGACATGTTGAAACGTACCGCAAGGACGTCAGGGAAGGTCAGCGACTATACGGCGGAGGAATTAGGCCGGATGGATGCGGGAGGCTGGTTCGACAAGTCGTTCGCAGGAGAGGGAATTCCGACGCTCGAGCAGGTGCTCGATGCAACGATCGGCCGCTGTCGGCTCAATATCGAGCTGAAAACGTACGGGGGCCGGTATCCCGGCATGGAACGCAAGGTCGTCGAGCTTCTTTATCGCAAAGGACGGCAGCATGATTCGGTCATTACCTCTTTCGACCGGGGGGCGCTTCGTCAAGTACGAGAGCTGACGCCCGATGTACGCACGGGACTCATTATAGACGCGCTGCCTTGGACGCTCGGGAATGAACTGAAACAGTTGGATGCATCGTTCCTGTCGATCGGCTACACGCGGATTTCGGAAACGCTGCTCGCCGACATGCACAAGGCCAACGTGGACGTGATGGCATGGACGGTCAACGATGCGGCAATGATCAAGCGGCTGGCGCGGCTCGGCAGTTCGCTCATGATCTGCACGAATTACCCGAACCGGTTTCAAGATGCGCTGCAGTCGGAGTCATAGCTGGAGTTTGGACCAATGCCAATACCGGTGCAATACCAGTGCATTGCCTGCTGTCGAAATAAAAAGAAGACGCATAGCGGGGGTCATCCCATCGTTATGCGTCTTGTTTTTTTATTTCTCTCGACTATGACTAGCAGGACAAGCAGCCGATACTATGTGGCGGCGAGGTCATCCCGAAAACGTTCGCGAATGTCGAGAAGCACGGGAAGCTGCTCCATGAAAGCATCGACGACGCGGGGATCGAAATGACGGCCCCGTTCCTCGCGGAACAGCGCCAATATCCGGTCCAGGTCCCAGGCTTCTTTGTAGATCCGTTCGCTGCCGAGCGCGTCGAATACGTCGGCAACCGCGGTGATTCGGCCGTAGAGATGGATTTCGTCTTCCTTCAATCCCTGCGGATAGCCGGTACCGTTCCACTTCTCGTGATGCTGGTGCGCAACGATCGCCGCCGTCTGAAGCAGTTCCCGGCTGGAGGATTTGAGCAAATGGTAGCCAACCTCGGTATGCAGCTTCATTTGGTCGAACTCTTCGGGCGTGAGCTTGCCCGGCTTGAGCAGCACGGCATCCGGAACCGCCACCTTGCCGATGTCGTGCATGGGGGACACCACGCGCAGCAGCTCCGCTTCTTCGGCAGACAGGCCTAGGCCGAGCGCCAGAATGGCCGAATATTCCGCAACCCGTTTGACGTGGTTCCCGGTCTCCTTGGATCGGCTCTCTCCGATCTGTCCCATCGTATAAATGATTTCGCGCTGCGTGGACTCGATTTCTTCGTGCAGCATGACGGACTCCAATGACTTGCCGGCGTAGGCCGCGGCCAGCTTAAGCTGCTCCAGGTCCCTCTGCGTGAAGACGGCTTGGGGCGTCAGCTTGTTGATCGCTTGGTAGGCTCCGATCATCGTCCCGTCGTTGCCAAGGAAAGGGACGGTGATAACGGCTTGCGTCCGATAGCCTGTCCGCAGGTCGCTCTCCGCGTTATGGCGGGGATCCGCATAAGCGTCGTCGATTAGCAGGCTCTCGCCCGTCGCCATGGAATGGCCGGCGAAGCCGGAGCCGAGCGGGATGCGAATCTCGTTCACGCCATGGGCGATCGTCGTGAACAGCTCTTGGTTCGCGCGATCGATCAGCCAGACCGTGCAGCGGTCGGCGAGAATCATTTCGCGGCCCATATCCGCCATGAGAAGCAGAACATTTTTTAAACTGCGCTCGCCGCTTATTTTCGCGGTATAATCGAATATGATGCGAAGCAGCTCCTCCGGCGTTCGCTCAAGCTGAGCGTCGGGAGCGGTATCGCGGGTCTGGCTTGGCTCGGACATGGGAAGGTGACACTCCTTAGTGCGAGGGCGGCCAATGAACGTTCCGCCGTGCAGCTTTATACGACTCGACAGTTAAAGTTCAACAGAAATTGTCAAATTCCTGCTTTTTACTCCGGTATAAGACAAAATTCGACATTTTTCGTTGGACAAAGGCGAAGAAATAAAAATAAATCAATCCACTTATGGAAAGAAAGAGGCAGTTGCATATGGAGGATTGGATTAGGCCATCGGCCAGTTTGCTGGGAGGTATTCTGATTGCGACGACAGCATACCGGCTTCGCTCGCTGTCCGGCTCCGGGGCTGCGTCGGCTGCGATCATGGGCGCTGGCTACGCGATGCTCGGCGGACCGTTTTGGATCGTTACGCTGCTGGCGTTCTTCCTGTCCTCGACGCTCTGGTCCAAATGGAAGCGAAGGCATGCGAAGAAGGCTGCAGCCGAAGCGAACTATGCCAAGAGCGGCAGACGCGATGCCATGCAAGTGTGGGCGAACGGCGGATTAGGACTGCTCCTCTGCGCAGGCCATGCGATATGGCCGGCCGCGGGCTGGCTGTATGCCTTCGCCGGCGTGATGGCAGCCGTCAATGCGGATACATGGGCGACGGAAATCGGCGCGCTGAGCCGCCGGACGCCGCGTTCGCTGCTCACCGGCCGGCGCGTCCCGGCCGGCACGAGCGGCGGCGTCACGCTGCTCGGCAGCGCCGCCGCGCTCGCCGGCGCCGCCTTCATCGGCGCGTGCGCTGCCGTGCTCTCGCCGGCAGCGGACGGCGCCGGGCCGGGCATGCTGCTCGCCGCCGCGGCCATTGCCGGCACGGCCGGTGCCTTCGCCGATTCCTTGCTCGGCGCGAGCGTGCAGGCGATGTACCGCTGCCCGCGATGCGGCAGCGAGACGGAGCGCGCCGCGCATTGCGGCGCCGCGTCCGTACGGATCCGCGGCTTCGCCGTCATGACGAACGACGCGGTCAATCTCGCGTCGTCCGCGGTGGCCGGCTTGCTGGCGTGGGGGATCGGCTGCGCCTTCGCCTAAGGCACGGGCGCTCGCTATGCCCCCGGCACCGCGCCTCCCGGCGCAAAACATGCACGTGCTGGATATGACATCCCAATACACCGGCAATCTCCTGCCGAAAACATACTTTTACCCCTGTAAATGAATAGGGATGCAGGTTGACAGGGTGATGCACCACGGGTATCCTTACTTTTATAGTAAAAAATTTACATATCAAACGGTTTCATGTAAACGAATTCATGGCTGCGGAAGGGGAATGACCAAACGTGTCAATCGTAGCGGCGGAAACGCCGATTGCGCAAGTTTTGCTGCAAGCGGTGAACGTGAAGAAGGTGTTCGGTCGTGGAGACAATGCTGTAACCGCTGTCAAAAATATCGATCTCAGCATTCGTCGAGGCTCGATGATCGCACTCAAGGGACGTTCCGGCTCCGGGAAGACGACGCTGCTTAACCTGCTTGCGGCGCTGGATCAGCCGACGGAAGGCCAGGTTTATTATGACGGGCGGGTCATCTCCGAGCTGCCCGAGAAACAGCGGAGCACGTGGAGAAGAACCCATCTGGGTCTCGTCTTCCAGGCTTTTGGCTTGATTCCGCTCATGTCGGCTTACGAGAACGTGGAGTTCGGCCTGCGCATCGCGGGCAGCAATCCGGCGCTGCATAAGGAGCGGGCGGAGCAGGCGCTGGACTGGGTAGGGATGAAGTCGCGGATGAAGCACCGTCCGCCGGAGCTGTCCGGCGGCGAGCAGCAGCGCGTCGCGATCGCCAGGGCGATCGCCCACCGTCCTGCTTTGCTGCTCGCGGACGAGCCTACTGCCGAGCTGGACAGCCGCATGGGGCTGCAGGTCATTAAAGTTTTTCGCGATCTCGTCGAAAATTTGGGCATGACGATCGTCATGACGACGCATGACCCCGGCATTATGGAAATCGTTGATCATGTTATTGCATTGGAGGATGGAGAGATTGTCGTTGAGCCAAACGTCTAAACGCCGCCTGAAACGCCGCGCGAAGGAAGCTGCTGCCGCGATTCTTGCCGCAGCCATGCTTTCCGGCTGTTCGCTCCTGCCGACGACCGAGAAGACGCTGCAGCCGCCGCTTATCAAGCCGGCCGAGGAGAAAGTCGACGCCGTCGAAGTGAAGAAAGGCACGATCGAACGTTATTTTTCGGGCACGGCCGCCGTCGCATCCAGCCATACGGTACCGTTATTTTATAAAGAAAGCGGCAGGCTGAAGGAGCTTTACGTCACGCAGGGAGACGAGGTCAAGGCCGGACAGCTGATCGCCGAGCTGGACAGGGGCGACCTGGACTTGAGAGTGAAGCTGGAGAAGCTGAACTTGGAGCGCGCGCAGCTTGCCCTGAACAGTGCGCGGCGCGACGGGGCGACGGGAACCGACCTGCGCATGAAGCAGATCGATGTCGAGCGCGAACAGATTACGCTGGATTCCATGCAGCAGCAGCTGGACTCCGCGAAGCTGACCGCTCCGATCGCAGGCGTCATTTCGTACGCGGATACCAAGATGTCCGGCGACAGCGTGAACGGATATACGCCGCTCGTGGCTATCGCCGATCCAAAGCAGACCTACCTCATATATGCCGGAGAAGACGGGAAGAAAATTTCCGGGATCGAGCGGGAAATGCCGGTCGAGCTTACGCTGGACGACAAGAAAATAGCCGGCAAGGTGCTGCAGGGACCGATGGATGCTCCGCTTACCGGCAACAAGGATATCGACGATCGTAATACGAAGATGCTCTACGTCGGGGTGACGGATCCGTCCGTCAAGCTTGAAATCGGCAAATCCGTCGAAATCCGCATCGGGCTGGAGAAGAAGACAGGCGTAATCGTCATTCCGCGGAGCGGACTGCGCACGTATCTGGGACGTACCTACGTGCAGGTGGCCGACGGCGATCGCCGCAAGGAAGTCGATGTCGAGCCGGGCGTCATGACGCAGACGGACGTCGAGATCGTGAAGGGATTAGAAGAAGGCATGAAAGTAATTCTGAATAACTAATCCCGGTCGACAGGTGGGAAGAGGTGGAACAATGGCAATCATAA
Organism: Paenibacillus sacheonensis; assembly: GCF_009909195.1. Taxonomy (GTDB): domain Bacteria; phylum Bacillota; class Bacilli; order Paenibacillales; family Paenibacillaceae; genus Paenibacillus_Z; species Paenibacillus_Z sacheonensis. Next base: position 197,848 of record NZ_JAAAMU010000005.1, on the reverse strand, counting down.
CGATGATTTTTCGGAAAATGGCGAAGAACCGCTGGCTTCAGCTGAATCTCTGGCTGGGACTTACGATATGCGTGGCGCTCTTCAGCTCCATGCCGCTGTACTCGCACGCGATCTTGCAGCGTACCTTGTTCAAAGAACTGCAGCAGCTGCAGAAGGACCAAAACGTCTACCCCGGCCTGCTGAGGGCCACGACGTCCGTTTCCGGCGGCCGTTCGTTCGAGACGACGCATTCGCTGATCCAGAAGGCGGAACGGTACATGGAAGATGCCCCGCGCAGGCTGGGCTTGGATTCGCAGGCTTTCATCGTCTCGCGCAGCACCCAGTCGTTCAGAGTGCTGCCTGCGGACGCATCGGATCAAGAGAAACGGGAAATGACGGTGTCCGGAAGCTTCCGGACGGTATCGGATCTTGAGAAGCGCGTGAAGATCATCGACGGACGGCTGCCGGATCCGAAGCGCAGCGACGGCGTGTATGAAGCGCTCGTCACGCAGAAGTTCATCATCGATCTGAAGCGCGATCTCGGCAAAGAGCTTCTGTATACCAACAAGGATACGGGCGATACCATTCGAATCATTCCGGTCGGCATCGTGGAATCCAAGCAAACGACCGCCTACGATCAATACAACGTGGATTCGAGCAATTCGGCCTTCTTTATTCCGTTCGAGCAGTTCAATCATGATTTCGTCGACCAACAAGGACCGCTCAAGCTCTCGGTTCTGGCATGGCAGTATTCGCTTGACTACGAACAAATGAATATTGACCATATCGAAACGTACTTGGCGCAGTTCAAGGCCATGACGACGTATTTCAACACGCGCATCGGAATCGGCAACGTCGAGATGCCGGCCAAAAATCCGATCGCGACGTATACGGAGAAGAAAGACAAGTTGAATCTCATGCTGTGGTCGCTGTATTCGCCGGTAATGTTCATGCTTGCTTTCTACCTGTACATGGCGGCCAATCTCATTATCGATCGGCAGAAGACGGAGATATCGGTGCTCCGGAGCCGTGGCGCGAGCCGGATGCAGATCATGTCCGTCTTCCTGATCGAGAGCGTGATGCTCGGCGTGCTGGCCTTGGCGGCGGGACCCTTCATCGGAGTTTACTTTACGAAGCTGCTCGGCGCGTCCAGCGGGTTTCTGGAGTTCGTCCAGCGCGCCTCGCTGGATGTCGCTTTGAACAGCTTGGCCTACCGGATCGCGGCCGCTGCGGTCGCGGGTTCCATCGTGCTGATTCTGATCCCGGCGTTCCTGGCAACGAAGGTGACGATCGTCGGACACAAGCAGCGGATGGCACGGATGACCAAGTTGTCGTTCTGGCATAAGATCGGCGCCGATTTCATCTTGATGGGCATCTCGATCTATATGCTGTACCGTTTCAACAACCAGCTAACCGATTTGAAGAAGCTTGCGCTTGATCCGACCTCCATTCAGGTGGATCCGCTGATGTTCTTCATGCCGGCGGTTTTCTCGCTGGGGGCGGGATTGTTTATCCTTCGGATTTACCCGTGGTTCATCAAATTGGTATTTTGGATCGGCCGCAAATGGTGGACGCCCGCTTTATACTCCACGCTGCTGCAAATCAGCCGTTCTTCGTCCCAATACTTAACCATCAAGGTGTTTCTGATCATGACGATCGCGACGGGCTTGTTCAGCGCGAATGCCGCGCGGACCATTAACGGAAACATGGAAGACCGGATTCAGTATACGACCGGCTCCGATATCCAGCTGTCCGTCCATTGGGACAATGACAAGCCGCCTCCGCCGCCTCCGGGCGCGCCGCAAGCAGCGGCTCCCGAAGGGGATACGGCGGCTGCCGCGCCGAAGGTCGTCACCTATACGGAGCCTTCTTTCATCACGATGACCGGCCTGGAGGGCGTGGATTCGGCTGCCCGCGTGTTCAGGAAGGACGACGCCAGCTTTGCCGCAGGCGGACAGAACGGCGCAGCCACCCTATACGGCATCGATACGTACGACTTCGGCAAAGTGGCATGGATGCGCGGCGGCCTGCTGCAATATCCGCTCAACAGCTATTTGAATCTGCTTGCCTCCAATCCGAAAGCGGTACTCGTGTCGCGTTCCATGGCGAAGCAATTCAAGGTCAAGACCGGCGACACCATCTCCGCGAAATGGGAAGGACTCGACAGCGCGGACTTCATCGTATACGGCATCGTCGACTATTGGCCGGGCTGGAGCCCGCTCCCGATGTCCGGCGACGAGAGCGATCCGAACGTTCGCCTGCCGAATCTCATCGTCGGTCAGCTCCCGTACATTCAGAACCATCTGGCGCTGGAACCGTACGAAGTATGGATCAAGCTGAAGGACGGCGTAGGCAGCAAAGTGATCTATGACGACTTGATCAAGAAGGAAATCCCGATCGAAAATCTCGTCGACGCCAACCAGCTGTTGATCCGGTCGAAAAACGATCCGTTCCGGTTGGCCATTAACGGCGTCATGACGCTGGGCTTCGTGATCTCGATGCTGATCAGCTTCTTCGGATTCCTGTTGTTCTGGGTGCTTACGCTCTCGAGCAGAACGCTGCAGTTCGGCATCCTGCGGGCGATGGGCATCTCGTTCAGGCAAATCATCGGCATGCTTCTAAGCGAGCAGCTGCTGACCTCGGCGGCGGCCATTCTATTCGGCGTCGTGATCGGCAATACCGTCAGCAGCCTGTTCGTGCCGCTGTTCCAGCTGTCGTTCAACGCATCTGACCAAGTGCCGCCGTTCTCGATCGTTCGGCAGCTCAGCGATTACGTGCAGCTGTACAGCGTCGTCGGCTTCATGCTGGCGATCGGCCTTGCCGTGCTCGGTGTCCGGGTTTCGCGCATGAAGATTACGCAGGCGCTGAAGCTAGGGGAGGAATAAACGATGATCCATTGCGACGGGCTTGTGAAAATTTATAAGACCGACGACCTGGAGGTCGTCGCATTGCAAGGGCTGGACCTGCACGTGGAGGCCGGCGAGCTGATGGCGATCATCGGCAACAGCGGCAGCGGCAAATCGACGCTGCTGAACATGCTCGGCGGACTTGACAGACCGTCCGCGGGCAAGCTGCTCGTGGACGAGAAGGATTTGTTGAAGTTCACGGAACGCGACCTGGTAAAGTATAAACGCGAATCCGTCGGCTTCGTATGGCAGAACAACGCCCGTAACTTGATTCCGTATTTGACGGCGCTCGAGAACGTGGAGCTGCCGATGCTGCTGAGAGGCCGGAGCAAACGGATACGGGCGCTTGAGCTGCTGGATGCCGTCGGCCTCAGCCACCGGATCAAGAACCGGCTGAGCGAGCTTTCCGGCGGGGAGCAGCAGCGCGTAGCCATCGCCATCGCGCTGTCGAACGAGCCGAAGCTGCTGCTGGCCGATGAGCCGACAGGGTCGCTGGATACGAAGATGTCGAATCAGATCCTGGATTTATTCCGTGAGCTGAACCGCAGCATCGGCATCACGATCGTCATCGTTACGCATGACCCGCTGCTGGCGAGGAAGGTGGACCGCGTCGTGGCCATCCGCGATGGCAAGACGTCCTCGGAGATTATCAGGCGCCAGTCGTATGCGGAGGAACTTGCGGCGCTTGAGAACGGCGAAGCCGCAGCCGGGGAAGAGAGTCATGTGGAATATGCCGTCATCGATAAGTCAGGGCGTCTGCAGATTCCGTCCACGTACCTGCAAGCCGAAGAATTCAAGGAGAAGAATAAAGTGCGCGTCGAGAAAGAAGACGGGCGGATCATCATCTATCCGCCGGAATCCTGACCGCTTCGTGCCGCAGCTTCAACGAATCCGCAGCATCGGACCGCTTTCGCGAAGAAAGCGGTCTTTCCTTTGTGGTTGAAGCAGGACTGGTTTAAATCATAGTTTACGTATGGGAATAATGGTTATATAATGAAGCTATTCATGGATCTACAAGGGGGAATTGCGATATGCCGAAAGTGATCATCATTAACGGAAGCCCGAATCCGGTTTCCCGGTTGAACGGCATTCTGTTTTACGCGGAAGAGAAGCTCGCTTCGCTCGGTTGGGACATCGTGCATTTGCATGTAGCGTCCTTGCCCGCGGAAGATTTGATTAAGGCCCGTTACGACAGCCCGGCCATCTCCGAAGCAAGCCGCCTCGTGGCGGAAGCCGACGCGGTTATCGTCGCTAGCCCTGTCTATAAAGCCTCCTACACGGGCGTGCTCAAGACCTTCCTGGATCTGCTCCCGCAAAAAGGCCTGGCCGGCAAAATCGTGCTGCCGCTCTTTATCGGCGGAACGATCGCGCATCTGCTCGCCATCGATTACTCCCTGAAGCCGCTGCTGTCCGCGCTTTATGTGAAGCATGTAGAGACGGGCGTCTATGCGGTAGACTCGCAAATCCTCAAAACCGACGACGGATCGCTCATCATCGAAGAAGAGCTGGCTCAACGGTTGAACGCGGCGATCGCTTCGTTCGCGGAAACGACGCTGCTGCTGAAGCAGCCGTCCATCATTCCGAACGCGTAAACCTTGGCGTCAACAGGGGAAACGGCGATGTTTCGCCTGAACAAGTAACAAGCAACTAGCGACAAGCAACCACGCAAAAAAGCAGCGGTGCCGGGCTTATCCGGCATTCCGCTGCTTTTTTCGTTTTCGTCGAACCGACTATTTCGTCAGCTGCTCCATTTGTTCGATTAAGCTTTCGAATACGCTCATGGCTTCCTCGATCGGTTCCGGCGAGGACATGTCGACGCCGGCTTTCTTGAGGATGTTGATGGAATAGTCGCTTCCGCCGCTCTTCAGGAAGCCGAGGTAACGCTCGACTGCCGGAGCGCCTTCCTCCAGGATTTGCTTGGAGAAGCTCGTCGCCGCGGAGAAGCCCGTCGCGTATTTGAAGACGTAGAAGCTCGTATAGAAATGCGGAATGCGCGCCCATTCCATTTCGATGTCCTTGTCGATGACCATGCCGTCGCCGTAGTAGAGCTTGTTAAGATCGTAATAGATTTTGCTGAGATCCTGCGGCGTCAAGGACTCGCCTTCCTCCGCGCGCTCGTGGATGAGCTTCTCGAACTCCGCGAACATCGTTTGACGGAATACCGTCGTTCGGAATTGGTCGGCGTAGTACGTCAGCAGGTACATTTTTTCCTTCGGGTCGGTCGATTTCTTCAGCATGTAATCCATGAGAAGCGCTTCGTTCAGCGTCGACGCGACCTCGGCAAGGAAGATCGTATATTGCGCGTCGCGGTAATCCTGGTTGCCGTCGGAGTAGTACGAGTGCAGCGCATGACCCATCTCGTGCGTCAACGTGAACATGCTGTTCAGGTTGTCCTTGTGGTTCAGCAGCACGTACGGATGCGTGCCGTAAGCGCCCCAGCTGTAGGCGCCGTTCCGTTTGCCTTCGTTCTCGTACACGTCGATCCAGCTGTTGTCGAAGCCGTCCTGGAGCACGCTCAGATAATCCTCGCCAAGCGGCTTCAAGCTTGCTTTGACCGTTTCTTTGGCCTGCTCGTAGGTAATATCCATTTTGAACTCGTCTACGAGCGGAGCGAACAAGTCGTACATATGAAGCTCGTCGACCTTCAGCAGCTTCTTGCGCAGCTCCATGTAGCGGTGCATCAGAGGCAGATGCTTATGGATGGCGCCGATCAGGTTCGTATAGACTTCCTTCGGGATGTTATCCCCGTAGAGGGACATCTCGAGGGCGGAAGGGTATTTACGGGCGCGCGAGTAGAAAATGTTCTTCGTCACGTTGGCGCTCAGCGTGGTGGCGATCGTGTTCTTCAGCTTGCCGTACGTGTCGTACATCGCTTTAAACGCGGCTTCGCGCACTTCGCGGTTTTTGCTTTCGAGAAACTGTATGTAGCGGCCTTGGGTCAGCTCGACTTCTTCGCCGTTCTCGTCCTTCACTTTCGGGAACTTGAGGTCGGCGTTGTTCAGCATGCTGAAGATCGTGCTCGGCGCCTGGCTGATGTTGCCGACCTGCGCGAGCAGCGCTTCCTCCGATTTGGAGAGCACATGCGCTTTTTGACGGCGCATTTCTTCAAGCGTTTGCTTGTATTTCGCGAGGTCCAGATTCTCGATCATCGCGCTTAGCGCTTCATCGGAGAGACTCAGCACCTCGGGAGTAATGAAGGAAAGCGCTTCGCCGGTTTCGACGCTCAGTTTCTTGGACTTCTCGGACAAGGCTTGGAAGACGGGCTCGGCCGTGTCCTCATGATGCTTCATGTTGGCGTATACGTAGAGGCGTTCGATTTTGAGCGACAGATCGTCTTCGAGCTGGAAGCAGGCTTTCAATTGCGCCGGATCGCCCAGCTTGCCTTGGAAAGCTTCTACGCCCTTCATTTGCTCTTTGGCCTGCGCGTATTCCTTGTCCCATGCGGATTGATCCGCAAATAAGTCCTCGAGCTTCCAACGGTATTCGGGTGCGATTTCGGATCGCTTCGGTACGTGGTTCATAGGAACCCTCCTCGCCTCGGTTTTGGATGGTGAATCGGATAGTGCGGCATGGGTTGCTTGCGTAAGCAAGCGGTCCGCGCTGCCCTGCAGCAGCGAGAACGATAGAACGATCGGCAGCCATTTCATGCCGGAGGTCACGCTCCCTTGACAGAAGTTGCCTCTTAGTGTGACCCGGCTGCGCGTTCGTTATGAACCCATGGTCGTCAAGCTGTAAACGACTAAGAAAAATGCAAAGGCGATAAAGACGATGGCCGCGATGGCCATGCCCCTGCGCAGGCTTGCGGGAATGTTGTTTCGCTGCATGAGAATGATGCCGCCCAGCGAAAAAGCAGCGATGATGAAAATAATCGTAGATGTCGTATCCATCTGATTAGAGCTCCCCTCCGCACAACCTATGCATGTTTACCTACGGTTATGTTCGCTAAACGAGTTCCATATTCCTCCTGCAGGGAGGAAGGCTTTCGCTAAACCTCCCGGAAATTAGCGAGAATCTCGGCGCGTTCTTCTTCCCTGCCCGCGTAATCCGCGAGACGGAAGCGGTTCTCGGCCCAGTGCAGCATTTCCGGACGGCTGACGAACGTGTGGCATTCTTCGCCCCATTGGTCGGAGATTTCGCGCACGATCAGCGTTTTGCCTTGTACCTCCACGGAGAGCATGTTGTATTTGTCGGTTTTATAGATTTGTACTTTCTTAAACATAAGGACCACCCTTTCGGAAATATAGCTTGTGTATCCTACCATGATAGCCAAAAATCAGGGTAGAAATCAAATGGATCCCGTGCTAAAATATGGAATCCCGATTGAAGGACGCTGGTTTATCTGCATACCGGGAGGGCCTGAGCAGCATCAAGAAGAGCTGAGCAGCGCCAAGACGAGCGGAAGCGTAGTCGAGATGAGACGAGATGAGACGAGGAGAGATGAACAAATGAGTCAACGTTACGAGCAGGTTGGAGTTGCCGTGACATGCCGCAGCTTCGAGGAGTACATGCGCATGTTCGATTTCAGCGAGCAGGAACTGACCGGACGGCTGCTGGATATCGCCGGAGGAGCTTCTTCGTTTACTGCGGACGCAGTCACGAGGAAGCTTGACGCCTATGCCGCGGATCCGCGATACGCGCTCGACGGCGAGACGCTGGTCAAGGAAGCCCGGGAAGAAATCGCGGCATCGACGGCCAAGCTGGAGAAGCTGGCCGACAAATTCGACTTCAGCTACTATGGCGGACTGGCGAACCACCGCGCGCAGCGCGAGGCTTCGCTGGAACGGTTCGCGGCGCACATCGCCGATCCTGCGGTACGCGAGAGACGCTATGTGGCGGGAGCCTTGCCGAAGCTTCCGTTCGATACGGATGCATTCGACATCGTGCTTTGCAGTCATTTTTTATTTCTTTACGAAGAGCAGTTCGGTCATGAATTCCACCGCGAAGCCGTTCTCGAGATGATGCGCGTCTGCCGGCCGGGCGGAACGATTCGGGTTTATCCGATCATGTCGCTTAATTGGACGCCGTACGCGCATATGGATGAGCTGCTGGAGACCATTCGCGGGCAAGGCGGATCGCCGGGCTTTTTCCGGTCCAAGCTGCCGTTTATACCTGGATCGGAGCTTGGTCTATTTATCGACCTTTAATTCCGAAACGCTCCCTATGGGCATATGATGGAGGAAGCCGCCGGTTAACGGTGCTCATCTGTGGGAGGTTGTTGCATTGAAAGGAACAGTAAAATGGTTTAACGCGGAAAAAGGCTACGGATTCATTCAAGTGGAGAACGGCGAAGACGTCTTCGTTCATTATTCCGCTATCCAAGGCGAAGGCTTCAAGTCGCTCGACGAAGGTCAAAATGTTGAATTCGACATTACGCAGGGCAACCGCGGACCCCAAGCCGCCAACGTTATTAAATTGTAAGATTGCCGCTTCCGCCGGAAGCTTCTTATAATGGAGTAATGACATGGAGAACTGCCGCCAATACGATGACCCGGCCGGGTAGGCCGGGTTTTTTGTTTCGAGGGAGATTTTGCGCCGGATGGCGCTGCAAAGGCGCGGCAAGCGCGTGGAAAGGGCCGGCCAAGCGCCCGGAGCCGCTCTGCGCGAGCTTCGTTAGTCGTTGCGGCTGACGTAATGTTTGATCAAGAAGGCCGCCGAAGCGATGAGGGCGAGCGCCATCGCGAGCTGGAAGAAGGCCGGTTTGCCGTAAGCCTCGTAGACGGCTCCGCCTGCCGTGCCGCTGATGACGCCTGCGAAGCCGCTCCAGATGACGGCGTATGCGGCTTGGCCGGACGAACGGTATTCATCCGGAATGATGGATGTCAGGTAGCGCAGCGCCGTGACGAAGTAGATGCCGAAGGTCACGCTGTGCATCGCTTGGATGGGAATAATCCACCCCGGCGAAGTGATCTCGCTGACCAGCCAGAAGCGCAGCGCATACAACAGGCTTGCGATCGCGAGGAGGGGCAGCTCCTTGAATTTATGGCCGTATTTGCCGAGCAGGAACAGCACCGGAATCTCGCTGATCGCGGACGTGAGCCATGCGGCCCCGACGAGCGAGTCGCTGGCGCCCATGTCGCGCATCGTGACGGCGAGGAAACCTTCGTACATCCGGTGCGAGATCGAGACGACCAGAATGATGGCGAAGTAAACGATGATGCTGCGCTTGCGGATCAACTGGAAGAAGCCCGAAAAATTGATTTTACTCGCCGCGCCTTGATAATCTCGGAGCGTAAAGGTCAGCAGCAGCGTGATGCCAATCGAAATAACCGTAAGCGTGATGGTAAAACCGGTTCCGGTCACCTTCAGCAGCTGGCCGATCAGGAATGCGGATATCGCGAATCCGAGCGAGCCGAAGATCCGAATGTGCGCATACGGCTTTGACGTGTATTGGCTCGACAACAGGATCAGGCTGTCGCTGAGCGGATTGACGGGCGTATAGAAGAAATAGTAGGCCAGCATGATGACACAGACAATGATGAAGGCGTCCGTGGAGAACAACAGCGATACCATGACCAACTGTCCGAACATCAGCACGGTCATGATTTTCTTGATGGTCCGAAGCCTGTCGCTCGCGGTGCCGAACAAGATGTTGGCGAAGATCGAAATAAACGGTCCGATGGAATAAATGACGCCGATTTGCGAGGGACTGTAGCCCTTGTCCAAGAAATAGAGCGGAAAGTAGGATACGACAAGCGCCTGCGTCGTATAAACCATGTACATAAAGATGCGAAGCATGAGCACTTCGCGGCCTGCTGCCGTTCGCGCGGCGGCGGCGGGCTGCCCGGATCCTTGACGGGCCGGGGATTGCAACGAATTCACGATGATGTCACTCCAAATCTGCCCTTGAAATATGTAACCCAGTATAGCATATGGGGAACATGTTTTCGCGCTGGATTTACACTCTATGAAATGGTACATTAGTGGATGGAGGTTTTGAGACGTGAACCATTACTTTACATGGGATGACCGGCTTGGAATCTCGCTCCCGACGCTTCATCAGGAGTGGGAGCGATTCAGCGAAGCGGAACGAACATACATCGTGACGCAGTGGGAAGGCATCCGCGGGACGATTCCCGAACGGGTTATCGCGATCGAACGCGTTATTAATGCGAAGCAGGCAGAGCTCTTCGAGGAAGAAGACTTTGAGCGTTCCTGCGGCATTAATTCGGACATCGCGGATTTGGCCAGCCGAATCAATGACTTGCATATATGGTACCGAATGAACCAGGACGTCGAAAGCAAGCGCCATTCCTAGCTAGCGGATTGGCTTAAAGGAGGGCGCCCATTTATGAACCTGTCAGCGCAGGCCCGCCAAGTGCCCAAAACACCCGTTACCCTCATGTACAGGGTATACAAATACGTGTTGCCGGAAGTGCGCGCGGAGCTGGCTCGTTTACGGGTCATCGCCGAACGGATTCCGGATGATGAATTGCGCGTTCAAGCGCTCGCCAGCATGACGAGCAAGCAGTTCCACTGCGAAGGTGGCGGCATCTACGCTGCCGCCCATTTGGACAGCAGGCATATTCTCGTCCCACTGATCGTCTGCCTGCAGACGATCAGTGACTATTTGGACAACTTGTGCGACCGAAGCACTTCGCTCGATGCCGGCGACTTCCGCCTGCTCCACCAATCCATGCTGGATGCGGTTGATCCGGATGCGCCTCTGCGCGATTATTACGCGCTGCGCGCGGAGAACGACGACGGCGGCTATTTGCACGAGCTTGTCCGCACATGCCAAGCGAACGTGAAGCGGCTGCCTTCTTATGCCGTCGTTCATTCGTACGTGCGGGAGCTTGTCGCTCTCTACGGCGATTTGCAGGTGTACAAGCATATCGCGAAGGATCTGCGGGAGCCCGCCCTGCTGGAATGGTGGGAGAAGCATCGCCATTCCGTGCCGGACCTGCAGTGGAACGAGTTTGCGGCGGCAACGGGTTCGACCCTGGGCATGTTCATGCTGTTCCTTACCGCTTCGTACGGCGACTGTACGCCTGAGGATGCGCTGCGCATTCGAAGCGCGTATTTTCCGCATGTATGCGGACTTCATATCATGCTCGATTATTTGATCGATCAAGAAGAAGACCGAATCGGCGGCGATTTGAACTTTTGTAATTATTACGGCAGCCAAAGCGAGCTGATCGAGCGGATCGGAACCATCGTCGAACATGCCCGCAAGGACGTCGACAGGCTGCCTGCTTCGCGTTTTCACCGGATGGTCATCGAGGGGCTGATCGCGCTCTACCTGTCCGATCCCAAGGTGAGCGGCCAGAAGGATGTGGAGCTCGTCTCCAAAAGGCTGATGCGCAGAAGCCCGCTGACGCGGTTGTTCTTCTGGGGGAACAGCGTCATCATCCGGAAGCGCCAATCATCGAGCGAATCGGTAAATTGATGTACTAGCTATGTATAGATCATATAGAGGAGTGAAGAGGAATGTCAGCAGTAAAATCGATTGCCGTTCTAACTAGTGGGGGAGACTCGCAGGGCATGAACGCCGCGGTGCGCGCCGTCGTGCGCAGCGCCTTGTATCATGGCCTTGAAGTATATGGCGTTCAGCGCGGTTACCAAGGGTTGCTCAACAACGACTTGCGCCAAATGGATCTTCGCAGCGTCGGCGACATTATCCAGCGCGGAGGAACGATTTTGCAAACCGCGCGCTGCAAGGAGTTTCTGACGCCCGAAGGGCAGCAAAGAGGCGCGGAGGTGCTGCGCGAGCGGGGCATCGACGGACTCGTCGTCATCGGCGGCGACGGCTCTTACCAAGGGGCGAACAAGCTTTCCAAGCTCGGCATCAAGACGATGGGACTTCCCGGAACGATCGATAACGATATTCCTTTTACCGACTATACGATTGGCTTCGATACGGCGGTCAGCATCGTCGTCGATGCGATCAACAAGCTTCGCGACACGATGACCTCGCACGAGCGCTCCTCGATCGTCGAGGTTATGGGACGTCATTGCGGAGATATCGCGCTTTACGCGGGCCTTGCCAGCGGCGCGGAGACGATTATCGTACCGGAAGTGCCGTACGATCTGGACGCGGTCGCGAACCGGATGAAAGATAACTTCGCTTCCGGCAAGCGCCACAGCATTATTATCGTTGCCGAAGGCGCGGGCTCGGGCGAAGAGATCGGAGACGGCATCATGGCGCGCTGCGGCATGGAGCCACGCGTCACGGTGCTCGGACATATCCAGCGCGGCGGTTCCCCGACGCACAAGGACCGCATTCTGGCGAGTGAGCTCGGCGACTTCGCGGTCCGCAAGCTCATGGAAGGCGATTCCGGCAAAGCCTGCGGCATCATTAACGGCGTACTCACGGTGACGGATATCGATAAAGTCGTGAACACGAAGAAGCCGTTCAACATGGAGCTCTACAACTTGGCGCTTCGCCTATCGCAATAGGTTGCCGGCACAAGCCTTGGATCATGCCAACCCCGGACGAATGTCCGCGGAGGCTTCCGAGGCTTTATTCATGCCGTTCGAGCGGTAGGCAGTTATGGCGGGCTATTACATAGAAGGGAGGCTGCTGCGATGTTTTTATACAAAATCGAGATCGAACTCGAGGACGCTTCGGGGCAATTGATCGTATTGGCCGAAACGGACGAGAAAGCATTTGAAACGGTAGACAGCCAATTGGAACGGCATTACCTCAAGATGCCCGTGCTCAAGTCCGCGGCGATCGTGGAGAAGAAGCGGACCGCGACGGGCGCGGGTTATTATGTTCCCCATCAGACATAGAAGGAAAAAGGACGGTACCAACTACTTAGGTAATAATTCCCTTGACCAAATTGACTTTACACACTACCATGTATGTAAAGTTGGCTTGGTGGAGGGGTTTTTTTATATGCGCATTACGATCATCGCGGGAGCGACCCGTCGTGAATCTACGAGTGCGGGAATTTCCGCTTATATCGGAAGGTTGATACAGGAAGAAGGTCATGAGGTGACCTTGTTCGATCTGCGGGAGAAGCCGGTGCCGCTGTATAACGACGATGACGAGGACATGCATCCGAATACGTCCGAATTGCAGGATGCGGTCCTGCACGCGGATGCCGTCGTGCTCAGCACGCCCGAGTACCATGGCAGCATATCCGGCGTGTTGAAGAACGCGCTGGACTATTTGGGCAAGGATCAGTTCTGCGATAAAGCCGTTCTCTCGGTAAGCTCGGCTGGCGGCGCGGTAGGCGTCAGCTCGCTGCAGCATATGCAGACGATCGTACGCAACGTGCACGGCATTAATTCGCCGGAATGGATCTCGATCGGCGGCGCGCAGCGCCAGTTCAAGCCGGACGGCACGCCGGAGTCGGCGGATGTTCAGAACCGCGTGCATCGGACGGTGACGTACTTCCTGCAGCTGGCCGCGAAACTTCGCGCCTAGCATGTTGGAAGGTATAAATAAGGCATGAATAAAAAGCTCTGCGGGACCGAAGGCGGAATGTATTCCGCTCGGCTCCTCAGAGCTTTTTCCGGCAGGGATTCTTTTGTCATTTATGATTGCCGGCTATTACTTTTCATTAATTCAGTAAAGCGTCAGTAACGCTGGGGCCCTATTCTCGTGCCGAATCAATAGTTCGCATCCGCCGTGTAGCGGTTGTTGGCGTTCCACAGCAGGTATTCATCGACGCCGGCTTCGTGCAGCGCTTTGATCTGCGCTTCGATCTGAGGTTTGCCGTACGGGATATAATGGCCTTTGCCGAGCCAGCTCGCCGTGAAGTCTTGAATCCAAGGCCGGATAACGGGTTTATAGGAGCCGATGGGATTCAGCTTCTTGAGCGTGTCCTTCATGGCGCCCTTAATCGTGGCGTAAGGATTCGTGTCGGGATCCTTCACGCCGAACCAGCCCGGACCGTAGTGGCTCGGATAGATCATGGGCGCGATGACGTCCACGTACTTCGAAATTTTCACGAAATCCTGCCCGATGCCTTCGGCGGCCGGGACGGAAGCGGCGTAACCGAAGATGTCGACGGAGACGCGGACGCCGAGCGGCTCCAACTGAGCCTTGGCGTACTTTACGAAAGCCGCGATCGTATCCACGCGCGACGCCTGCGTTTTATCGAAGACGAGGGAATCCGCTTTGTTCTCGAAGCCTTCCGGAAACCGGACGTAGTCGAATTGGATTTCTTTGAAGCCCAGCTTGGCGGCTTCTTTGGCTGCGGCAACGTTATAGTCCCAGACTTCCTTGCGGTAAGCGTTTACGAAACTGTCGCCTTTGGCATTCGCCCATACCGATCCGTCCTTGCGCCGGAAGGACAGTTCCGGATGCTTCTTGGCAAGCACCGTATCCTTGAAGACGACGATGCGCCCGATCGGATAAACATTATGCTTCTTCAGCTTTTCCATCAAGGCGGGCATGTCGCGGATGAATTTCTGCGGCTTGCCGTACTTGAGCAGATCGGGATTCGACGTCGGGAACGTGATGTAGCCGTTGTCGTCCTTGAGGTCGATGACCATGCTGTTCAGCGGCGTATCGTCGAGCAGTTTCAGGAGGGAGTCCATGCGCGCGCCGCCGGCGCTGTAAGCCGTTACGTATATGCCTTTGGACGCCGGTGCCCCTGGCTGCGGATCGTGTTTGACGAATGCGCTGCCCGTATTGCCGGCATTCCCTGTTGGCGGGTCCGTGACGGCCGGAAGATGCTCTCCCGGCGTTTCCGACGATCCGAATGCGCCTGGCTGCAGCTTAGCGGCAGGTGCCGTCAAGATGGAAGCAAGCAATTGATGCGCTGCCGTTGTTTCCGTTCCTGCGGTCGCAGGCGTTCCGGTTCCCGACATGACATGAAACAATAATAATAAGGCCGAGAAGAGTGCATCCATCGCGTTCGCTCCTTCGTTTGCGGGATCCATTTCATTGTAATGCAGCCGACGAAAATGACACAGGGTATTCCGTATGAATTTGAAGGCGGGCTGCGGCTGCACGGGCAATGTCCTGCCCTTACGTATGTATATAAACAAAAAAAGAACGAGAACAACAGCTGTTGTTCTCGTTCTGACGATCTATTGCAAAAGCACTTCTCTTTGGTGCTCGCAGATACTTTGCTGCACGATTTCCATCGCGTCTTCAGGTTCCAACCATGCCAGTCCATCCCGCAGCACGATATTCAAATTCAATTCCCGCTCCGTGAGGAAAGGCACTAATTCAGGTGCTAGCTTCTCCACAATCTGTACGAGCCTGACCGTTTCCATATCCATGAAGCATCACCCTTTCATCGTAATGGAGGGTAAAACGTATGGCACGAAACTGTGTGTTGTACGGGATACTGCTATTATAACAGCCGAATGTTGAAAAACCTAGTGGTCCTTTACAAAATTCCATGTTTGCCTCCGCCCGTTCTCGGGTAAGCGTCCTTACAGGGACGGTTTGCGGAAATCGCCCAGAACGCCGACGGTTTCCACGATATTAACGAAAGCTTTGGGATCGGTTGCCAGAATGATTTTGCGCAGCTCGCCCAGCTCATAACGGGTCGTTACCGTCATGAGCATGTCGTACTCCGTATTCGTATAACCGCCTCGAGTTCGGATAACCGTGACCCCGCGGTAGAGCGGAATGAGCTTCTCCCGCATCAGCTCGGTTTGCGAGGTGATGATGAAGGCCGTCATTTTGACGTGGTTGATGTGGATGAGATCGATGATCTTCCCCGTCGTGAAGATGGAGAGCAGCGAGTAGAGGGCGACATCCCAATCGTCCGTCAGGAAACCGAGCGCCGCAATGACCGATCCGTTTAATCCGAAGATAAGCATGCCGATGGAAATATCCCGCTTGCGCGTCACGATGGCCGCGATAATATCGAAGCCGCCCGAAGAAGAGCCGGCGCGCAGCGCGAGTCCGCTGCCGAATCCGATGACGACGCCGCCGAATACGGCACCGAGCATGAGATCCCCGACCAAGGCCTTGACCGGAATCAATTGCATGAACGCCGTAGTAGCCACGACCGCGACCAAGCTCCAGCCGACGAAACGCATTCCAAGTTCTCGCCAACCCCAGAGTAGAACGGGGACATTTAGAATAAAATATAGCCAGCCGATGTTAAGGCCCGTGGCGTAGCCGACAATCATGGTGATGCCGGAAACGCCGCCGCTGATCAATTGATGGGGGATGAGCAGCTGGTTAAAGCCGAAGGCAATCAGCATGGCGCCGATCAAAGTCGTTGCCGCAGTTCTGGACGTTCTCATGTCGGATTTCACCTCGAAAGCACTTTGCCAAGAATGTCGATTAGTATGCCTATTTAGTCCTTGCTGGTATTCTGATTTACAGTTGTGCTATAATGAACTGTATATTTTCTGTAGGATGCAGATAGAAGGAGATTGAAACAGTTTGAAAACATTTGCTGAATTCGGCCTGGAGCCTAAAGTGCTTCAAGCCATTACGGAGCTTGGGTTCGAGGAATCGACCCCGATCCAATCCAAAGCTATTCCATTTGCAATGACCGGATCCGACTTGATCGGTCAAGCACAAACAGGCACGGGTAAGACGGCTGCCTTCGGAATCCCGCTCGTGAACAAGATTCCGGTAACGGAAGATCGCATCGTGGCACTTATCATGACTCCGACCCGCGAGCTTGCCATTCAAGTCTCGGAAGAAATCGGAAAGCTTACACGTTACAAAGGACTGCGTTCCCTGCCTATTTACGGCGGTCAAGAGATCGGCAGACAAATTCGCGCGCTGAAGAAAAGACCGCAAATCATCATCGGTACGCCGGGACGTTTGCTGGATCACATCAATCGTAAGACGATTCGTCTGGACGACGTCCAAACGGTTATCTTGGATGAAGCGGACGAAATGCTCGATATGGGCTTCATGGAAGATATCACGTCCATTCTTTCGCTCGTACCCGATGAGCGCCAAACGATGCTGTTCTCGGCTACGATGCCGACGAACATTCGGAAGCTGGCAGATCAGTTCTTGAAAAATCCGGAGCATGTATCGGTTATCCCGACGCAAGTCAGCGCTCCTACGATCGATCAAGCGTACATCGAAGTGCATGAGCGTCAGAAGTTCGATGCGCTCAGCCGTTTGCTCGACATGGAATCCCCTGAACTTGCCATCATCTTCGGACGTACGAAACGCCGCGTCGACGAGTTGAGCGAAGCGCTGCAGAAGCGCGGATACTCTGCTGACGGCCTGCATGGCGACTTGTCCCAAAATCAACGTGATGCCGTTATGCGCAAATTCCGCGATGGCAGCATCGACGTTCTCGTGGCAACGGACGTTGCGGCGCGTGGACTTGACGTTTCCGGCGTAACGCACGTAATCAACTTCGACCTTCCGCAGGATCCGGAGAGCTATGTACACCGTATCGGCCGTACCGGCCGCGCGGGCAAAGAAGGCACGGCGTGGTCGTTCGTAACGCCGCGCGAGCTGGATCACATGCACTTCATCGAGAAAATCACGCGCCACAAAATCGCTAAGAAGCCGCTGCCTAGCATCGCTGAAGCGATCGAAGGCAAGCAGCGCGTAACGGCGGAACGAATTCTTGAAGGCATGGACGGAGAATCCGTCAATGAGTTCAAAGCGATCGCCATCCAGCTTCTCGAGCAATATGATTCCGTCAATCTGCTGGCTGCAGCGATCAAGCTGATCACCGGCGAGAAGAAAGACGTGAACATCGAGCTGACGCCGGAAGATCCGATTCGCGCGAAGAAACGCAGACCGGACGTACGCACGAGCGGACGCCGTTTCTCCGGCGGTCCATTCGGCGGCGGCAACCGTACAGGCAGCGGCCCTCGTGGTCGCGGTGAAGGCGGCAGCAGCTATAGCGGCGGCGGCAACCGCGGCGGCTACGGCGGCAATCGCAGTTCCAGCGGCGGCGGCTACAACCGTGACCGTGATGGCGCAAGCACCGGTGGCGGCGGCTACAGAGGCCGCAGCGAAGGCCGTTCTGACGCTCCGCGTCGTCCGCGTCCTTCCGCTGACGAATAAACCGTAACACCTGACCGGGGCTTCCGTTTAACCGAGCAATCGGATAAACGGAAGCCTTTTTTTAAAACCGGCCTGCGATCCATCCGTTAGTACAGCACGCCTTTGGTAACGATGACGAGCAGAATGAACAGAACGAGAATGATGGCGGCAGAGTTTCCGAAGCCATGACCTGCATTGCTCATTAGCGAAAACCTCCTTATGACCGATGAAGACGGTCTTGATACATTAGGGTATTCATATGGGTATTCGCCGTTTAGACTCTGGCCCAGGTTCCCGAAAATGGGCGTTGGCTTATCCGGCCGCCTATATTATAGTTAACATAGGACAAAATGAAATCGCTTGCTAGGGGGACTCGGCAATAATGGAAATGAGAGGCATGATGGGCGGGTTTTACAAAATCTCGGAATGGATTATGCGGTTATCCGTAACAAATATCCTTTGGATCGTTTGTTCCATTCCGTTTATTTTGGTTTTATTCCCGGTAATGTTCGCGGAAACGAATGATCAGGTACTAAGCAATCTGATTTTATCGGCGATTTTGGCTCCATTTACGCTGTTCCCCGCGACTGCCGCCATGTTCGGCGTTGCTCGCAAATGGGTGATGGGCGAAGTGGATGCGCCGCTCTTGAAAACCTTCTTCAAGAACTATAAGGAAAGCTATAAACAAGCGATGCTCGGCGGTATTCTCTATGCGATCCTTTTCGCGATCCTGATCGTTGACTTCCGCGTCTACTTGTCCAAGCTGGGCTCGTGGGGCATCATCTCGTATCTGTTCGTCGCGTTGATCGTGCTCGTGGGCGTCTCGCTGCTCAACTTCTTCTCGATGCTCGTGCATTACCATATGAAGACGCTGCAGCTCCTGAAGAACGCGCTTCTGATCACGATCGGCCGCCCGCTTCGTTCGCTGTCGACGGCTGTCATGTGCGGATTCGTCATCTATATTAGCTTCAGCTCGGCCAAGCTGATGTTCCTGGTGCCGTTCTTTACCGGCAGTATCGTCGCGGCAATCGCCTTCTGGAACTTCTACGGCATCTACACCAAGCTGCAGCTGCAGGCCGAGAAAGCAGCGGAGGCGGAAGCCGAGGAAGAGCGCAAGCGTCTTGAAGAAGATGCGGCTCTGATGCTGCCGAATACAGAAGACGGGCGCACAACCATTAAATAGGGCCGCGTGTCACGTTTACTTTTGCCGAGGTTCGGTCTATAATAGCAATACATCCTGCGGTGTGCGTTACGGCTTATCACTTGTTTTGAACCAATGGCTGTTTTTAGGGAGACTAACATTGAAACGCGGCTGACAGGCCCTCGAAAAGGGATCTCAAAAACGTTTCTGCGGCCACCCACCTGCGAGAGCGGGTTCAGAAACAAGCAAGTCGGACGGCATGGCGGGTAACTTATGAATGAAAAGGGGGCAACCCCTTTTTTTTATGCGCGGAACTATGCTATGATAACTCTTAGTGTACATAGAAGACGTTGGAGGGGGAGATTACCTTTGTTGAAGCGGAACCTTATCGGGCTCCTGCGCAGTCATGAATTGACTGGCGATAAAGCGAAAGATCCGTTACTGAAATCCCATTACTACAAACTATCCCGAGAAAAAGCGTGGGAAGAAGTCGTCTCCACACTCAAAAAAATGCAAGGCTACAAAATTCTTCACGAAGTTCAATCCGTAGGAGAAATCGTGCTCGAGAAACGCACCGTGACCGGACGAACGATGGATGTAACCGTTTCCGTCATCAACGTTAACCCCGTGACCTCGGCAGTCGATATTTATTCCGCCTCGCGTGGATCCTTCGGGGATCTCGGTTCGAACTATCGCCTTATACTTGATATCTACCGTACCCTCGATAAGAAGCTGGCTCAGTACAAAACGAGCGGCGTATAATAACGAGAAAAAAGCGAGGAAGGGAATCCCTGTCCTCGCTTTTATAATGACTAGCGAATCGGTTTTCGATTATAGAAGTGCTTTCACTGCATTCAGCGCGTTCTCGTAGTTCGGGTGTTCCGTCATTTCGCTGAGCACTTCAACGTATTGAATGGTGTCGTTGGCGTCGATCACGAAGATTGCGCGCATGTCGAGCTGGAATTCTTTGATCAGCACGCCGTAAGCTTCGCCGAAGTTGTTGTTCTTGTAATCGGAAAGCAGGACGACCCGGTCCACGCCTGCGGCGCCGCACCAGCGGGCTTGCGCGAACGGAAGATCCACGCTGACCGTCAAGATGACGACGTTGTCGCCGAACTTGCTCGCTTCTTCATTGAAACGGCGCGTTTGCGCATCGCAGACGCCGGTGTCGATGGAAGGGACTACGCTGACCAGCTTCACTTTGCCGGCATAGTCTTTCAGGGAGACCACGTCAACGAGCGATTTGTTCAGTTGGAAATCCGGGGCTTGGCTGCCGACCTGAAGTTCCGGTCCGATCAGCGTAAGCGGGTTGCCTTTAAATGTCGAAACGCCTGTACGTTCTTGTGCCATTATTAAATAGCCTCCTTGAATTGGAATTGGTTTCTACCAAATAATTATAAGCATAATGAATTACCGTTGTCCAATGAGGAGTGCGTAAAGGAGAATGCTATGATATTTTTACGCTATGAGAGCTTCGGAAGCTATCTTCGGATGTTTCCCGTAACGGCCGCGATCATCGCCATCAATATCCTCGTATATGCCGCCGATCACCTGTTTTTGGACGGACAGCTGATGGAGCATGGTTTTTTCTATAGTTCCCCGCATGATAATTATTTCTCGCTGGATGAGCCTTGGCGTTATGTGACGGCCGTCTTCCTTCATCTGGACCTGCAGCATATCTGCTACAACATGTTCAGCATGCTTGTGTTCGCTCCGCCGCTGGAAAGGCTGCTCGGACATGTCAAATACGCCGCGTTCTATCTCCTGAGCGGAATAGCCGGCAATCTGCTGAGCGTGATCGTGGACCATTCGACGGCAGGCGCGGGCGCATCCGGCGCGATTTATGGCGTCTTCGGCGCGTATCTGTTCCTGGCGCTGCTCAAACGTTCGCTGGATGTCAATTCGCGGAAGACCGTCTATTCCATCTTGGTATTTGGGATTATCTATACGCTCGTCGTCCCGAACATCGGCATATGGGCGCATTTTGGCGGCCTGCTCGCGGGCTTCGTGCTTATGTATCTCTATGATTGGTATTTGATCGCCAAACGAAACGGACGCTATTGAGAGCAAGACTAGAAGGGCGATTGGCCGCGAGGCGCCGATCTTGAAGAAAAGGGGACGTCATGGAGCTTCGACAATTATATTATTTCGTAAAAGTAGCAAAAAGAGAGCATGTCACTAAAGCAGCGGAAGAGCTGCACGTGGCGCAGTCGGCCGTGAGCCGGCAAATTCACCAGCTGGAGGAAGAGCTCGGGGCGAAGCTGTTCCTGCAGAAGGGCCGCAATCTTCAACTGACGCCGGTCGGGACGTTGTTCCTCAAGCGCGCGGAAGTGATCCTGGCTGATCTGGAGCGGGCAGTCTTGGAGATTCAGGAATTCCTGGATCCGGAGAAAGGGGAGGTTAGGCTCGGGTTCCCGCACAGCCTGGGCATATCGCTCATCCCGGAAGTCGTCTCGGCGTTCCGGAAACAGAATCCGAACGTGAATTTCCGCTTCAAGCAAGGCATGTATCCTTCCCTCATTCAGGATGTCATGAAGGGCGAGGTTGATCTTGCCTTCGTATCCCCCTGCCCGGAGATGCATGCTCATGTAACCGGCCAGACGGTGCTGACGGAAGAGTTGTTCGCCATCCTGCCGCCCGGCCATCCGCTGTCGAACGAAGCGTCGATCGATCTGATTCAGCTGAAGGACGAGAATTTCGTGCTCTTCAGCGATGGATATTCGCTCCGACCGATCGTGTGGGATGCCTGCAAGGAAGCCGGCTTTACGCCGATCATCGGATTCGAGGGGCAGGAGACCGATACGATACGCGGCCTCGTAGCCGCCGGCATGGGCGTCAGCCTGCTGCCGGAGATGGCTCTTCAGGGAGGCTCGGGCAAGCTGCAGCCGACCAAGGTTCGCGTCCGCGCGCCGCGCGTCACGCGTACGATCGGCCTCATCTATCGTTCCAACGAGAAGCTGCCGCTCGTTGCCAAAGTGTTCCAACGTTTCCTGCTCGACTTCTTCGCGAATGTCGAAGCAAGGGGCCGGCTGGACTGAGCGACCGAGCGAACAGCCTTCTGACGACTGTTTGCAGCGTAGAGCAGCAGCATGGCAACTTATGATTATGATGGGTATAACTTTGCCATAAACTAGTTCGATATGTGTCATGTGCCCGACGCCGTGCACGGTTCCGTCCCCGGTCCGCTGTACGGTTTTTTTGCGTCTTAATTCGCATCTTGCTTGCGTCCATTGCAAGCTGTCCCCTAAGGATTGAACCATTGTCCGCAGGGGGATACTGGTAAGCAAACCACATTCAAGACGGGACGGGACGAGCCATGAGCAAAGAACGGCGTAGAAGCAGGCAGCGGCGCATCTTTCAGGTGCTGCTCGCCATGAGCGCGGCAATGTTGGGGTTTCTCTTGCGGCTCGCCTGGCTGCAAATTTCGCCGGTTGAGCCGGCTCATGCGGGGGTGTCCCATTTGAAGTCGGAATCCGTGGCTCAGCGTGAGCGAGAGCTGGTGCTGGACAGCGGAAGAGGCGATTTCTTCGACAGGACTGGGCTTGCGCTGACCGGAGAGACTTACGAAGCGCTCGCGGCTTTTCCGCTGCAAGCGAAGTCGAGGGCGGCGGGCAACAAAGGCGATCTGGACTTGCTGGCAAAGGCGCTCGGCGTTAAGACGGAGCGGCTGCAGGGATGGCTGACCTCCCTGAAGGAGCCTGGTTTTTGGAGACGGGAAGGGGAATCGGCGCCGCTGAAGCTGTCGCAGAAGCAGGTCGCCATCATTCGAGGGCTGCGTTTGAACGGTGTTCGGATGCTGCCGTACCGTAACCGATATCCTTCCGGATTCTCGGTTAAGCATGCAATCGGGTTCGTTAGTCAGCATCCGGAGCTGCTCCGCCTCGAGTACGACAGGCGATTAAAGGAGCGCTCGATGAAGCTGTCGGATCAAACCGGCGGCGCAGGATTGGAACGGTCGCTTGACAGGCTGCTGCAGGGGTCGGGGCCGACCACGGTGTCCTATTTCACGGATGGGACGGATCGACCGATGCACGGCTTGGACTGGCGTCTGGAGAGTCCCTCCAATCCCTTCTTTCCCGTGCGCGTCCATACGACCTTGGACCTTAAGCTGCAGCATAAGCTGGAACATTATGTCGACGCGGAGGGGCTGCGTGAAGGAGCGGTCGTCGTCTTGGACGCGGAGAATGCGGACATCGTGGCGATGATATCGCGGCCGCAGCTCCCGCAAGACCGGCCCGGCAGCCGGCCGGAAGCGGGCGTGAACCATGCCATACGCGCCGCGACGCCAGGCTCGATCTTCAAGTTGGTAACGGAAGCGGCTGCATTGGAGTACCACGCCGTTCGCGATAACGAAACGTTTCAATGTAACGGCGATTACGGCCGTTACGGGCTGCATTGCTGGAAGAGAGGCGGCCATGGGCAGCTGACGCTCGAAGACGCGCTTGCCGGCTCCTGCAACGTCGTATTCGCCTCGCTGGCGGAGCGTTTGAGCGCGCGCGAGTTGTACGTCACGGCAGAGAAGCTCGGTATCGGGGAGCAGGTGGGTTGGACGAGCGAGGGAGCTTTTGCGCCGTTGAAGAAGCCGCTCAGGCTGCTCCCGGATGAAGAGGCAGGAAGACTGTTCACGGCGATTCGGGCTGTTCGTGACGGCGGCCAGCTGGCACAGACTGGCATCGGGCAGCGGGACGTCCGAATATCTCCGCTTCAGGCCGCCAATCTTGTCGTAACGCTGCTTCACGGCGGGGTCGTGCAGGAGCCGCGCCTCGTCAGCGAGATCCGATATGGAAACGGACAGCTGCTGGCTTCGCTGCCCCGGCAAGCCTTGCCATCCCGTTACGGGCAAGTGGGCAAGGAAACGACGCGAACGATTCTGCGCGGGATGGAGGCCGTTGTCGCTTACGGAACCGGGCAAGGCATCAGCGACGGAACATGGTCCATTGCCGGCAAGTCCGGAACGGCGCAAGTCTACAAGCAGGGCAGCGAGCGGCTGAACCAGTGGTTCGTCGGTTACGGGCCGCTGCGATCGCCGAAGTACGCCGTCGCGGTTCTGTCGGAAAACAGAGGACTCCATACGTCCAATCAGGCGACGCAGCTGTTCAGAGGGGTGATGGATCTGCTGGCGGAGACGGAATAGCGGAAGACAGCCCGTCAATGAGCGGAAGACAGCCCGAACATAAGCAGAAGACAAGCAAAGGAGATGGAAAAAGAAGAGCCGGACATCCATCAAACGATGGATTCCGACTCTTCCGTAGACGTGGCGGCCGTGTCGTATTCGCCCTTGGGGGCATGGATCCAACGGTGGAAGTACCGCTGATCGTATAAGGCCTTCAGCAGGATCATCAGGATCGGAGACAGGATCACGCCGGAGATGCCGAAGATTGATAAGGAAATGATCATGAACGCGAGCATGGTGAACGCCGACACGCCGAGCGTATCGCCGGTTATTTTGGGCTCCAGAATTTGCCGTGTCAATACGACGAGCAGCAGGAGCGCGCTCAGCCAGATCGCCAGCGACGTATTCCCGACGATAAACAGATAGATAATCCACGGAATGAATACGGTACTGACTCCGAGCAGCGGCAGCACGTCAAAGAATGCGGCCAGCAGCGAGATCGAGAACGCGTTCGGGACCTTGAGCAGCAGCAGCGCGACGAAAATAACGATGAACGTAATGCTGATCAGTTTGCCTTGGGCCTTCAAGTAGCCCGCAATTCCGGCAAACACGTTTTCCCGCAGGAAGCTGAACGCCCGCTTGAACGTGTTAGGCGTCTTCTCTCTGGCCAGCCGCTTCCATTCCGTAATTTCCAAGCTGAGAAAATAAGCGAGAATAATCCCGATGGAGAAGTTAATGATAAAGGTAGAAAACGACATTAAATAGCCGCCCAGCGAGCGCAGGAATCGGATAGCGAGATCGCTGCCCCAATCGGTTACATAACCGATGACTTCCTCGGCTTTGTCTACGTATTCGGGCGGAAGGCCGGAGATTCGCTCTTGGAGCTGGCTGGTGTTGGACTGAAATTGATCCACCAGGAGCCGCTGGTACGTCGGCAGCTTGTCCGCCAGTCCCGTGATCTGCGTCGTTACCACATATCCCGCGCCCACGAACGCCGCGACGATGACCAGCGTGAACAAGAGCACCGAGATGCCCGATGCGATCGACTTCTTCAACCCCAGCCGGGATAACCATCTTGCCGGAGGTTCGATAAACAGATAGATCAGGAACGATAAAAAGATCGGCGTCGCGATTCGGTACATGTAACTGAACACGTACATGATGAGCCACACCGTCAACACGATCAGCGCGATATCGAATGCGGTGCGCCAGTATTTGCGGTAGAAGGAAAGCATGTATAAACTCCTTTTCATTCTAGTATTCTTTTATAGAATATCATTATTTCCTAAAAACGCTATGTTTAGTGCTTTTTGTTGCCGGGCGCTTCATGTTTGCCTCAACTTCCGTAGCCGATTTCCGCGGGGCTATGGTACAATGGTTGGAGTCGACAAAACATGAGCACATGGCACTCCCTCTTCCATGGACGGACAAGGATTGAAACTAGGGGTGGTGGGAAACGAGACATGGAAAACTTCCTGCTATGGGGCTTTTATTTTTTGACGTTTTATGCGTTTTTACCCGGTCTGGTCAGCCGGACATTCGGATTTCGCGTATTTAAACGAGGAAGGGCAGAACGAGAAATCGCGCTTACGTTCGATGACGGCCCTGATCCGGTTTATACGCCGCTGCTGCTCGATTTATTGAAGCGTTATGACGCGAAAGCGACATTTTTCGTCGTTGGCAACCATGCGGAACGGCATCCGGAAATCTTGAAAAGGATGCATGACGAAGGACATATTATCGGCATTCATAATTACGTGCATAAGACGAATTGGCTCATGCGGCCGCGCACGGTCAAGAAACAGATCCAACGGACCTCGGAAATCATTCGCAACGCAACCGGTTCCGATTCCGTCTACTATCGTCCTCCGTGGGGGATCGTTAATCTGTTCGATTTCTCGAATTTGGGCTATATGCAAATTATTCTTTGGTCAGCCTTGTTCGGCGATTGGCGCAAACGTGTCGGCGCGGAAAGACTGAAGAAGCGGATCATGAAGAAGCTTCGGCCAGGCGAAATCCTGCTGCTGCATGATTGCGGCGATACGTTCGGCGCGGATAAGGAAGCGCCGGTCCATATGCTGGCCGCTTTGGAGCCCGTGCTGGCGGCTGGACAAGCGAAAGGCTACAAATTCGTGCATATCGCCGAGATGATCGCAATAACGGACGAGGCAAAGAAATCGAATGCCGGGTCGGATGCCAAAGCCGAATCAAGAAAAGGCGGTTCCAAACCGAAGCTGGGCTTGATGAAACGAATCGCCGTTAGCTGCTGGATGGGCTGGGAGCGGTTGTTTCATGTCGTGTTCCGGGTGAAGTCCGTAGCCGATGGGAGTATCTTCCACTATAGGGTCATCAAGTATCGCGGCGCGACGCTCGAGCTTTCCGACGGCAATCGGATTGCGGATAAGGATGACGTCGTCGAACTGCACTTCGATAATGGCATGCTGCTGCAGCTGATGACGAATTCGCGCTCCATGATGCAGCTAGCCGTCATGCTTATTCGGGAAGTGAAGAAGAGCATGCCGCAATTGGCCGAGCGGCTCGCCTTGGACGCGGACGCGCAGCTTGTCAAAGGTCTCTACGGCGTTAGCTTGATGAACAGAGGCGTCGAGAATTTCGGCTTCGACGTTCACAAGCTGCCGAAAGGCTTGTTCGACTTCTCGAGCCGGTTGTACTTGAAACTGCTGCTTCGCGTTCTGAATCCGTCGGGCAAGCAACGTTTAAGCGAGCAGGGCGCGCGCATGGAACCTAGAATCATGGCGATGTCGATGGATACCTTCTGGCAGCGTTTCAGCAGCGATGACGAGAGGACTGCGCCGAACCGCGCTGCCGCGAGAGACTTCGACGGCCGACTGCACGGAAACGGGACGAACGAGCTTCATTCCGCCGCGTACGACAACGCGAATGCCGCCAGGGAGTTTACTCCCTAGGCGGTTTTTTGCGTTCGCCGGAGAGGAAGCATGGCCAAGAAAGACAAAAGCCTTGCGAGATGACTGTGTTCAGTCATACGCAAGGCTTTTGTTAAGGTTTCAAGCACGTAGCGGTTCGTTAAATTTTCATGACGCCGCCTTGGCTGGCATTCGTGACCATCGCGGCGTAACGCGCGAGGTAACCGCGCTTGATTTTGAGTTCGAAGCCCGGCCATTCGGCTTTGCGGCGTTCGAGTTCTTCGTCACTCACTTCGAGCGTCATCGTGCGGTTGTTCATGTCGAGCTCGATCATGTCTCCGTCGTGGACGAACGCGATCGGGCCGCCTTCGGCCGCTTCCGGGGATACGTGGCCGATCGAGATGCCGCGGGATGCGCCGGAGAAACGGCCGTCGGTGATGAGGCCGACTTTGGTGCCGAGGCCCATGCCGACGATCTGCGACGTAGGGGCGAGCATTTCCGGCATGCCGGGACCGCCTTTAGGTCCTTCGTAGCGAATGACGACGACATGGCCTTCTTTGACTTTGCCGTTCGCGATGCCGGACAGCGCTTCTTCCTGGGAGTCGAAGCAGATGGCCGGTCCGCGATGGTAGCCGCCGACGGATTTGTCGACCGCGCCGACTTTGATGATCGAGCCGCGAGGCGCCAAGTTGCCGAACATGACGGACAGGCCGCCTTCCTTAGTGTGCGGATCGTCGATCGGACGGATGACGGAATGATCGAGGATTTCGCAGCCTGCCACGTTCTCGCGAAGCGTCTTGCCGGATACCGTCATTTCGTCGCCGAACAGCGCGCCGTCTTTCTTCAGCAATTCGTTGATGATCGCGCTAACGCCGCCGGCGTTGTGCAGATCCTCGATATGATGATCGGAAGCCGGTGCCAGCTTGGACAAATAAGGCACCTTCTTCGCGACTTCGTTGATGCGTTCGATCGGATACTCGATGTCCGCTTCGTGCGCGAGCGCGAGCGTGTGAAGAACCGTGTTCGTCGAGCCGCCCATCGCCATGTCGAGCGCGAACGCGTTGTCGATCGTGTTCTTGGTGACGATGTCGCGCGGCTTGAGGTCCTGCTTGATCAATTCCATCAGCTGGCGCGCCGATTTCTTGACGAATTCGATCCGTTCCGGAGCGACCGCAAGGATCGTGCCGTTGCCCGGAAGGGCAAGGCCGAGCACTTCGGACAAGCAGTTCATGGAGTTCGCCGTGAACATGCCGGAGCAGGAACCGCAAGTCGGGCAGCCGTATTGCTCGAGCTCTGTAAGGCTCTGTTCGTCGATCTTGCCGGACATGAAAGCGCCGACGCCTTCGAAGACGGAAGTAAGGGAGATGGCGCGGCCGTCGCTCGTACGGCCGGCTTTCATCGGGCCGCCGCTGACGACGATCGTCGGAATGTTGATGCGAAGGGCGGCCATGAGCATGCCCGGCGTGATCTTGTCGCAGTTAGGGATGCAGATCATGCCGTCGAACCAGTGCGCGTTGACGACGGTTTCGACGGAGTCGGCGATGATTTCGCGGCTCGCGAGGGAATAACGCATGCCGATGTGGCCCATGGCGATGCCGTCGTCGACGCCGATCGTGTTGAACTCGAACGGAACGCCGCCCGCTTCGCGAATCGCTTCCTTGACGATTTTACCGAATTCCTGCAAGTGGACGTGACCCGGAACGATATCGATGTACGAGTTGCAAACTGCGATGAACGGTTTGCCGAAATCTTCTTCTTTGACGCCTGCGGCACGCAGCAAGCTGCGGTGCGGCGCGCGGTCGAAACCTTTAGTAATCATGTCGGAACGCATCTTTTTTGAAGCCATTTCGGTACCTCCCTAGTGTATGTCCAATACAAAGTAGTCTATCACATCAATCTAGGAATGACCAGTCGCGGCGGGGCTTGGAAGGGTCTTGAAAGCCTGCTGCCGGCCGACTTGGCCCGGGGAAACAACTCACTCATTTCGACAGGATATGACATGAGATGGTGAGATATGTTTCATTTTGATGAAATATCTTTCATATTATGTTAGTAAACTTGACGTAAAAGATTTACTTGCCCGTTTTTGCCCGCTATAATAGGAAGTGTTCACGTGTATTATCTGTCATCATAATGCCGTTTTGCCCTGCGTGCGGGATAAAGCGGTCATGCATAAAAATTAAGGAAGAGGTGCTTCATGCAGCTGACAGAACGCGAGAAAGAGAAGCTGCTCGTCACGATCGCCGCCGATTTGGCGCGCAGACGCTTGCAGCGAGGCGTGAAACTGAATTATCCCGAGAGCGTCGCCCTGATTACGTCGGAAATTCTTGAAGGCGCGCGCGATGGACAGACCGTCGCGCAATTAATGGCCTTCGGCACGACGATATTGACAAGGGAGCAGCTGATGCCCGGCGTCGCCGACATGATTCACGAGGTTCAAGTCGAAGCGACCTTCCCGGACGGAACCAAGCTGGTTACCATTCATCATCCCATTCATTGACGTTAGAGAGGATGTTCCTCATGATACCTGGACAATACCGCATCGAGGCAGGCGAGATCGAGTTGAATGCGGGCCGGGCAACGACTCGCGTCATCGTCGCGAATACCGGCGATCGTCCCGTTCAAGTCGGATCGCATTTTCATTTTTTCGAAGTGAACCGGGCGCTTTCGTTTGCCCGCGAGGAAGCGTTCGGCATGAGACTCGACATACCCGCCGGCACCGCAGTCCGTTTCGAACCCGGGGAAGAGAAGCCCGTTCGATTGGTCGAGCTTGGCGGACGTCAACGATCCTACGGATTGAACGGATTGACGAATGGGCCGGCCGTTCACGGCAGCATGCCCGATGAAGTTCGATCCCGACTGTCGGCGTGGGAGGGAGAACGGCCATGAGCACGATGGACAGAAGCAGCTACGCGGCCATGTTCGGCCCAACGGCCGGCGATGCCGTAAGGCTTGCGGATACGGAACTATGGGCTCGGATCGAGCATGATCATACGGTGTACGGCGACGAGTGCAAGTTCGGCGGCGGCAAAGTCATCCGCGACGGCATGGGACAGTCGAGCGGCGCGCTGCGCAGCGAAGGCGTGCTGGATACGCTGATCACGAACGCCGTCATCATCGACCACTGGGGAATCGTCAAGGCGGATATCGGCATTCGGGACGGCGTCATCGTCGGCATCGGCAAAGCTGGCAATCCCGATATTATGGATGGCGTCATGCCCCATATGATCGTTGGCGCCAGCACGGAAGTCATCGCGGGCGAAGGCAAGATCGTAACCGCCGGCGGCATCGATTCGCATATCCATTATATCTGCCCGCAGCAGATCGAAACCGCGCTGTCTTCCGGCGTGACGACGATGATCGGCGGAGGGACGGGGCCGGCGACAGGCACGAACGCCACGACTTGCACGCCCGGGGCATGGCATATGCGGCGCATGCTGGAGGCGGCGGAAGCCTTTCCCATGAATATGGGCTTCACGGGCAAGGGCAATGCGTCATTCGCCGAGCCGCTGATCGAGCAGGTGGAAGCGGGGGCGATCGGCCTGAAGCTGCATGAAGACTGGGGGACGACGCCGGCTGCGATCGACACGTGCTTGACGGTGGCGGACCGGTACGACGTGCAGGTAGCCATTCATACGGATACGTTGAACGAAGCCGGGTTCCTCGAGGATACGCTCGCGGCATTCAAGGGACGCACGATTCATACGTATCATACGGAAGGCGCCGGAGGCGGACATGCTCCCGATATCATTCGCGCCGCGGGCGAGCCTAACGTGCTTCCGTCCTCGACGAATCCGACCCGCCCCTTTACGGTGAACACGATCGAAGAACACTTGGACATGCTGATGGTTTGCCATCACTTGGACAGCCGCATTCCGGAGGATGTCGCTTTCGCGGATTCGCGGATTAGGCCGGAGACGATCGCGGCGGAAGATATCCTGCACGACATGGGCGTGTTCAGCATGCTGAGCTCCGATTCCCAGGCCATGGGGCGCGTAGGCGAAGTCATCATCCGCACGTGGCAGACCGCCGACAAGATGAAGAAGCAGCGCGGACCGCTGGCGCCGGACACCTCCGAAGAGGCGGACAATTATCGCATCAAACGGTACATTGCAAAATACACCATCAACCCTGCGATCACGCATGGGATCTCGCATCTGGTCGGATCGATCGAGCCGGGCAAATTCGCGGATCTCGTAATCTGGAGTCCGATGTTCTTCGGCGTTAAGCCGGACCTGGTGCTCAAAGGCGGCATGATCGCGTATGCGCAGATGGGGGATCCCAATGCATCCATCCCGACGCCGCAGCCGGTCTTCGGCCGGATGATGTTCGGCGGTTTCGGCAAGGCGACTGCGAGCAGCTCCATCACCTTCGTCTCCCAGGCGGCCTATGACCGCGGGATCGCGCAGGAGCTGGGGCTGGCCAAACGCATCGAGCCCGTGCGCGGCTGCCGCAGCGTGACGAAGAAGGATATGATCCATAACGATGCCACGCCCGTCATCGAGGTGAACCCGGAGACGTACGAAGTGAAGGTCGACGGCGTTCCGGCCGTATGCGAGCCGGCGGAGGTGCTGCCGATGGCGCAGCGTTACTTCCTGTTTTGAGCGAAGTGGCGAAAGCCGGAACGCCTGAAACGCCACATTCGGCGGTGACAACGCCGGCGCCGGCCATCGTACCGTGGCTTGCCCTGCAGCAGCTGCTCGATTCGGCGCTGCCGGTTGGCGGCTTCTCGCATTCATTCGGACTGGAAACGCTGGTCCAGGAAGGGGCGCTGCGGACAAGCAGGCAGCTTGAGGAGTATGCGGCGGCGATGCTGATGCAAAGCTGGGCAACGGCGGATGCGATGGTCATCAAAGCCGTGTACAGAGACGTTCCGGACGAAAACTGGGACTCGCTGTGGAAGGTGGAGAGACTCGTTCATGTGCAGCGTACCGCCCAGGAAACGAGAATCGGCGTGGAAAAAGTCGGCCGCAGGCTGCTGAAGCTGCTCGACGCGGCGTATCCGCAGATCGATTGGAAGCCACTCACGGAAGCGCTGCGAAGCGGGAATTGTTTGGCGACGTATCCGCTTGTTTTCGGTTACGCCTGCCATCGGCTCGGGATTTCTCTCGAACAGGCGGCGCAGGGCTATCTGTACGGCTGCGTCGTGAACGGCGTCAACAGCGCGCTGCGCTTGATGTCCATCGGGCAGACGGAAGGACAGGCGCTCATCGCCCGGCTGATTCCGAGAACAGCCGATGCTTGGCGCATCTCGGAGGCGCTGGTGCCTGAAGAGGCGTATACGAATATGCCGCTTGGCGAGATCGCGATGATTCGCCATGAGCAGTTGTATTCTCGATTATTCATGTCATAGTCCCTAGAATCTGAGGAGGAATGCAGGATGTGTCAAGGACAAGGTCATACGCACCAAGAATGGGAACAGCCGGCGCTGGATCGTTCCAGGCCGATACGGATCGGGATCGGCGGTCCCGTAGGTTCGGGCAAGACGGCGCTCGTCGAACGTTTGGCTGGCGCGCTCAAAGATACGTACAACCTCGCCGTTATTACGAACGATATTTATACGAAAGAGGATGCGCGAATATTGGCCGCGACCGGCGTGCTTCCGGAAGAACGCATCATCGGGGTGGAGACCGGCGGCTGTCCGCATACGGCGATCCGCGAGGATGCCTCGATGAATTTCGAAGCGGTCGAAGAGCTGACAAGCCGTTTCGAGGGGCTGGATCTCATCTTTATCGAGAGCGGCGGAGACAACTTGGCGGCTGCTTTCAGCCCGGAGCTGGTGGATCGTTTCATCTATATCATCGACGTCGCGCAAGGGGAGAAGATTCCCCGCAAGGGCGGTCCCGGCATTATGCGTTCCGACCTGCTGATCGTCAACAAGATCGATTTGGCTCCTCACGTCGGCGCCAGCCTGCAAGTTATGGAAGAAGATACGAAACGGATGCGCGGCGAGCGTCCATATGTATTCTCCAACCTGTACGGCGGCGAGAACGTTGACCGGATCGTCGCATGGCTGGAGCATGAGCTTGCGCACGCGCACGGAATTGCGCATCACCATGAGCACGAGCTAGCGCATAAACACGAGCATGAGCACAAGCATGAAGATGCTGCCCAGCACCGCCACGCCTAGCGGTCAGCGGCTGTCCGTCCTTCGGACGACCTTTCGCAAGCGGGAGAACGATACGGTCATCGTATCCAAATACCATACGGCGCCGATCAAGATCGCCAAGACGTTTCCGCTCGGGGACCAGCTCGGCGTCATCGTCATGGACGTCTCGCCCGGGCTGCTGGCCGGCGACCGCTATGAATTGCGATGGAACGTCGAAGCCGGCGCGCATGTGTATGTGACGAATCAATCGTTCACGAAAGTCCATCCTTCGCATGGCGATCATGACCGTTCTTCGCTCAGCCAGCATTTCGAACTGGGGAGAGGGGCGGTCGTAGAATCGATGCCGGAGCCGATCATGCTGTTTCGCGACGCCGCGCTCGTCAGCGAGACGGAAGTGCGGCTGTCGCCGGATTCGATTTGGATGGGCGCGGAAGTGTTTTGCCCGGGAAGGACGATGCGCGGAGAACGGTTCGTCTATCGGGAGTTCCGCAACAAGCTGCATGTTTATTATGGGGATGAGATGATCTATGCTCAGAATCAGCTGATAAAGCCGTCTGGGCAGCGGTTGTCCGCGCCTGGATGCATGGCGGATATGACGCATACCGGCGTGTTCTATGCGTTCTCCGACCGGATCGGCATTGGCGAAGCGGATGCAGTTCGCGAGGCGCTCGGCGCGCTGCCTGCAACAGAAGGCCAGCCATTAACCTGGGGCGTGTCGCTAACTTACAAGCATGGCCTGGCCGTGATGGCAGCCGGCATGTCTGCCTGGCAGCTGCAGGAAACGCTGGATGCGGCGTGGCGCGCGCTTCGAATGAAGCTGCTGCAGATGAAGCCGTTAAAGTTCTTAAACTAACGAAGAAGCTGGCGAACTCCGCCAGCTTCTTTGCTTGAAAACAATCGTTTGCCCTGCAAGCTTCCGATGGCCAACGACGTGAATGCATAGGATAGTAACGCGATTATAGCGTTAGGAAGTCCGCGCTCGTCAATCCGTAGTAATCGACATCCTCGTATACGTTCCATTTTCGAATATGCTGCTTGAAGCAGCCTTCATAATGCATGCCGATCTTCCGCAGCACAGCGGACGAAGCTGGATTCTTGGTCATGGCAGCCCCCACGATGCGATTCAGGTGAAGCTCTTCGAACCCGAACCGGACGATTCTTCCGGCCGCTTCCGTCGCATAACCGTTTCCCCAATAGCGGCTCCCCAGCCAGTAACCGATTTCGGCGCGTTTATGTTCCGAGGTGAGATTAAGGCTGACGCATCCCATGAGTTGATTCTCCGCCAATGCCGTTATCGCAAACGTATATCCATGCCCATGCCGCGCCGCATCCGTGCGAAAGGCGATCCAGGACTCAGCAGCTCCGTCCGGGTAGGGGTGAGGAAGCGATAAGGTGGTTCTCGCCACTTCGTATTCGCCGGCCAACTGCTGCACTTCCACGGCATCCTGCGGATTGAACGGACGCAGCAGCAGGCGGTCGGTCTGGAAAGTTCCTTGCAACTCGCTCACCTCGCGATCTTTTATTTACATTATAGCAACAAAGAGAACCCCTTGGCTTCGCATTTTCGAGTGCGAGTCCAGGGGTTCGGGGTATCGAGCCTATTGAGATTATGGAGCCAAGAGCCTAGGTTGCCGGATTACTCTCCGGAGCTGCCGCCGCTTTTCTTGTCTTTGGTTCTTGTCGTCGTGTTCTTGCGTCCGTGTCCTTGTTGTTTAGCCATGGGACGTCCTCCTTTCGCACAAGATGCCGTGTATTGTGCGTAAATCGGGGCGGCCTTATGCGCAGTAAAAAACCTAGTTCCCGGAAGACATCGTCCTCCGAAAACCAGGTTTTATGAAGGCTACATCGCCATGGGTTTGTTTGCGGACAGCAGGCTCTTGATCCCGCTCATTCTCCACTTCGGAACGTGAATGCGGTTGGCTTCCGAATAGCCCTGGTCGAAGCAAATCAACCCGTCCGTAACCGAAAGTACTTTGCGCGCATTGACGTAGCAGTTCGAGCTTACTTTGACGAAATGGCCTGAAGTGACGTAGCTGTTCAACTGCTCGGCAGTGATGCTCTTTTTAATGTTGTAGTTTCTGCCGTGAAAGCTGACCATGCAGAGCCGCCCGACTTTGAAATAGTAAATATCTTTCTCCACTTCGAAGCTTTCGTAGATACTGCGCGTTTCCTCTGCTAGTACATTCATCGTGTGATGATCCCCCTTAATAAGATGAATTTGTTAGCGCTTTCATTCTAACACAAGGCGTTTCGTTTGTGAACCGGAGGGACAAGGTTTTATAAAAAAAATTATCGATTTTTATACGGAAGCGTACGGAGACAGCTCGTGAAGAGTCGTCGTTTTTGCGTCGCCCAGCGGCTTATTATTCGTGATGAAAGTTTACAAAACCGAAAATTGTAAACTAAAATGCTATGGAATTCTTAGGTTTTAATAGATAGATGTAGTATTTACAAAAAAAAGACCGCAATATATAATCATAATCATTAAAACTGTATGTTTGTAAGTTTACATTTTGTAATTTTGTAAATGAGATTATTCTGAAAAGATCTATTCGGTCCTATTATCGGGCAACTTGGAACACGAAGAACTGGCACCGAAGATGACGTCTGAAGATTCCAATGAAGATCTGCTATGTCTCGTATGATTATGAAAGCGCTGCAATGTCCGAACGGATAATCAACCAGGGGAGTGTTGAGCATGGCGAACGTATTGACGGAAGCGCAAGTGCAGCATTTTAAAGAAAAAGGCTGGGTCAAGGTAGAAGGGGCCTATCCGCGCGAGGAGGCGCTGAAGGTGCAGCAGTTCCTCTGGGACGAGCTCGCGGCACGCGGCATTATCAAGGATGACGAACGAACATGGACGGAACCCGTTGTCCGCCTTGGAGACTATGTGCATCCCGTCATGGATGGCTTAAACTCGAAGCGGCTCACCGGAGCGATCGAGGATCTGCTCGGCGAAGGACGCTGGCAGGAAGGGGACAAGATGACCGGCGCAAGCTGGGGCGGATATATCATTAACTTCGGACCGGATATTCCTGGAGGCTGGCATTACGACGGCAGCCACTTCCGTCATTATTTGGACAGCTGGGAGCAAGGGCTGCTCCTGGTGTGCCTGTTCTCCAGCGTGAAAAAGGGAGGCTCGGGAACGCTCGTCGCCGAAGGCTCCCATAACATCGTGGCCAACGTGCTGGCGCAGCATCCGGAAGGCATGGGGCTGGGCGAGGCTTTGCGCGAGTGCGGCAAGCACCCATGGCTCGCGGAGCTGATCGGCAAGAACAAACCGGCGGCGGACGATATCTATGCGGACGCTCCCTCCAAGGAGAAGAAATCGCAGAAAGAGCATTTGGCCGCATTCATGAATACGACGTACGACGATCCTGCCGGCTTCTCCCTGCGGGTGGTCGAAACGACTGGAGAACCGGGGGACTTGGTCCTGTGCCATCCGTTCTTGTACCACGCTCCGTCGCCGAACGAACTTGGCGTCCCGAGATTCATGTGCAATCGGGTGGCGCCGACGCGCGAGCGGATGAATCTCAACCGCGAGAATCCGGCCGACTATTCGGTCGTGGAACAGATGATACGGACATCGCTGGGGCTCAAAGACGGGGAACCGTGCGCATGGGCGAGACGGGAATAGCGAGGAAAGGGCAAGAAGAAGAAGGCTGACGCGGCGTCAGCCTTCTTCTCGTTCATTGCTAGGCGGGTTACCGCGGCTTGCGGGTCATGTTCCGGTCGATCTACCCACGGTAGGCCGGCTTCGCCGTTCCTGCTCCTGCAGCCAGGGATCGGTTGAGACACTTAGTCGGTTAACCTCCGAGATAGCGGCGGCGTGCGGCGGCGTGCTCTCTCCGAATACGACCGTAGTGGACAAGCGAATCGTTTCGTGAACGCTCTCGGGTTGACTGATGCGCCGGAGTAATTGCTCCGCTGCCCGTTGGCCGAGCTGACGCTCATCGACTGCGACAGTCGTGAGCGTGAACCCTAGGAATTCCGCTTCGTCGATCTGATCGAATCCGGAGACGGACAAGTCGCGCGGGACTGCCTTGCCGGCTTCATGGGCGAATTTAATTACATGGAGCGCGATCTTGTCATTGACGCAGACGAAAGCGGCGGGAAGTTCATTCATGCCTTGCAGCGCTCGGGAGAGGCTGTCGTAGAGCTGATAACCGTCCGAGGACGGCGAAGTAACGCAAAACGCCGGGTCGACGGCGAGGCCTGCGTCGAAGTGAGCCCGCTGAAAACCGAACCAGCGTTCCATGAAGCTGCGGCAGGATGAGATATCCCCGATGAAGCCGATATCCGTATGGCCTGCTTGCAGAAGATGCCGCGTAATTTGATGCATGCTGTCCTCGTTCTCCATGAAGACAACGTCAGCCTTCAGTCCGGCAAGCGACAAGTCGGGATTGATGTTGATGAACGCCTTCGGCAGCGGCAGCTCGATCAGCTTCTCGGTGTAAGCTCTGTCCATACTTCCGGCAACGATAAAACCGGCCAAATCATTGTTGGTCAACACGGCTGGCAGCGCGAGCGAATCGATATCCTCGTTCTTGATAAAGCTGATCTTCATTTCGTATCCGTTGCTGCTGATGATCTGCTCGACGCCGCTTATGACATTCATCCAAAAGCCCGTCCCGTGATGAAGCTGCTGCTTGGTAATGTACGCGATGCTCTTGGCGGCAGGAACAGGCTCGGCAGGATGTCCGTCGTCAGACGGCTTTAACTTTTTGTACCCAAGTGCAATAGCCTGCTCGACGACTTTTCGTTTCGTCTCGGCAGTAATGCTGGGATGATCATTAAGCGCCTTGGATACGGTATTTCTGGATAGTCCGAGACTCAGTGAAATATCGTTGGTGGTGATCTTTTTGGGCAACTGCATCATTCCTTCGGCTAGTAGAAGTTTCTAGTTTCATTCTAGGGCAGGCAGTGATTTTGTCAATAAACGAATAAGGCATATTGTAAGGTTGAAGAACAAGCGAAAAGGGATTCCACAATCGAACAAGTGATAAAGAATTCATATTTACAGTGGGTTTAGCCGTGATATATAATCATCTTCAACAATAATCTGTTACATCATTCAAAATTTGTATGATTATGGATTACATTATTTCGTATTTGGAGATACGACGTTGGTAAACATGCTTCACATCAGTGAACAGGGATAAATCGCACACGTTTTTGTAAGCGCTTCAAAAATTGTATTCATAGCTAGTTTGATTACCGTCCGGGGGAATAAACATGCTTCCAAAAACGACCTACTCCTTGAAGAACCGAGCGTACTTGTTCCTGATTCTAAGCTCCATCATTCCGTTAATCACCATCGGCTATATTTCGTACATCTCGATGTATTCCTTGTTGAACCGCAATACCGACGACGGCATACGCAGCAATATGAAGCAGATCCAAGTCAGCCTTAGCAACGTCTTCGCCAACCTCGAAGATTCGGCGCTTCAACTCGCCATGTATAACGGCAAAGTCGCGGACGATATCGAAACCTACCTGGATACGACGGACATTCTGACCAAGTACGAGAAGAAGAAGTCCGTCATCGAGAGTATCTCGTTCATTAACGCTTCCAAGCCGGATATCGGACTTATCTTCATCTATTACGCGAACAAGCATCAGGTCATGTTCGAGAACCAAAGCGTGCAGCCCGGGTTCGATCCGGCGCAGCTGCCGATGCTCGCGAACGGCATCAACGCGACCTTCTACGGACCGCATACGACGGTGCGAACTACGCATGACAGCCCGGTGTTTTCGATTGCGCGCAAGGTCAATCTGATTGAAGGCGCGGACATGTACGTTTATTTGGAGACGAGCATCAAGTTATTCGAGGATTTGCTGAAATCGCAGCAGTATAAGCTCGCCGTCTCCTCTATTCTTGTAAATGACCGGGGGCGGATCATGTACAGCCAGCAGGAAAAGGATTTTCCCGTCGGCTCCATCATCGACATCGCGAAGCTGTCCGATACAGCGAAAACGAAGGAGATCCGAGGCGGCTACTATGTATTCTCCGAAAAGGGGCAGCAGGGCTGGTACGTTCTCTCCGCAGTAGACACGAAGGCTTACAGCTCCGACATCCGGCAATGGATGGGGAAGTTCGCGTTCTTCGCGGTCGTGTCCATCGTGGCCAGTCTTCTGCTTGGCCTATCGATGTGGCGGATCGTCTATCGGCCGCTCCGCACCATCAATCGAGAGATTATGCTGCTGAGCCACAATAAGTTCTACTCCAAGCTGAAGACGACCGGGATTCTCGAATTCGACAGCCTCCTGGCGGAGTTCCATGACATGAAGAGCAAGATCGCCGGCCTGTTCACGGAACTGGAGGAGAAGGAACGGAAGAAGCGGATCATCGAGGTCGAGAAGCTGCTGCATCAAATTAATCCCCACTTCCTCCACAATACGCTCAATACGGTGCAATGGCTGGCGCGGATGAACGGCCAGGACGAGATCGATCGGCTGGTGGCGCTGTTCACGCGCGTGCTGCACTACAACTTGGGCAAGGAGGGCGGGATCGTCGCTCTGAACGAAGAGGTCGAAGCGCTGCAAAATTACGTGGATTTGCAGCGAATACGCTACGCCTACCATTTTGACGTGCAGATCAAGGTCGATCCGGCCCTGCTGGACGTCGACGTGCCGCGGTTCATCATGCAGCCGATCGTGGAGAACGCGATCTATCATGGGCTCAAAGACGAGAGCGGTTATATCCTCATCGAAGCTGCCCGGATTGGCGCGGAGCTCCTCATCACGGTCAAGGACAACGGAGCGGGCATGAGCGAACGGGATATCGAACGGCTGCTGGAGCCGCTCTCCGAGGAGCATAAGAAGGTCGGCATGGGGATCGGTCTCAGTTATGTTCGCTACATGCTGGATGTCAATTACGGCGACCAAGCTTCAATGGATATCATCGGAGAGAAGGACAAGGGAACAACCTTTATATTGCGATTGCCCATCAGCCGGGGGACAGGAAAGGAGGTACGGACATGATCAAGACCTTGATCGTCGATGATGAAATTTACGTGCGCAAAGGGTTGATCTCGGTCCTTCCCTGGGAGAAATTCGGCTTCAAGATCGTCGGGGAAGCGAGCGGAGGAGAGCGAGCGCTGGAGTTCCTGAAGGATAACCGCGTGGACGTGGTGTTCATGGATCTGACGATGCCCGGCATGTCGGGTTTCGAATTAATGAAGGAAACGCGGAGCGGGCATCCCGGCGTGAAGACGGTCGTGCTGACCTGTCATCAGGATTTCGGTTTTATTCAAGACGCGATGCGCCTCGGCGCCATCGACTACATCGTGAAAACGCAGCTGGAGAAGGAGAAGCTGGACGACGTGCTGGAACGTATTGCCAACCGGATCAAGCTGGACAATCAAGACCGGAACGGCGAGTTCGAGCCGACGTACGAGAACGAGCAGGGCAAAAGATATTCTGAAGAAGTCGTGGCCGCGATTCATAATGCGGTCCGCTACATGAACGAGCGTCTGTTCGAGGGTATCCATCAAGAGGAGGTTGCCAAGGCGGTCAACATGAGCCGAGGTTACTTCAGCATGTGCTTCAAAGATATTGCCGGGAAATCGTTCAGCGATTACCTGCGGAACCTCAAAATCGGCGCTGCCGAGTCCTTATTGCGCAAAACGAGCAAGCCGGTTTACGTCATTGCCGATCAGCTCGGCTTTCAGGACGAGAAATATTTCAGCAAGCTGTTTCGGGAGCAGAACGGCATGACGCCTTCGGAATACCGGGAACGCAGTCGGTAGAGAGGTCCATCTCGGCGAGTGGTGAATCGGAGTGGATCGCAAGAGAAGTTTTTCATGAGCTAGTCCGATTCCTGTCATGTAAACGCCTTCAAACTGATGACCAAATTCCGATCAGGTTAGGAAGATCGTCTATCCCGCGGTCTTCCTAACTGCGTTTACTATTGAGACAGCAAGACATACCGCTCACGACCAAGGGGGATTCAAGTGAACAAGAAAATGAAAGCCGCCGCATCCGCCTCTCTGATCGCCGCGCTGCTGCTGACAAGCGCTGCCTGCGGCAATAATGCGGACAACAACAACACGAGCACGGATAATAACGCGAGCGCGAACAACCAAGATAAGGAGCAAGCGGCAAACGGCGGTACGGGCGACAAGAACGGCACGGCGGCCAATGCTGCGGCGCCGGCGGAGAAGCCCGATCCGTTCAG
The DNA here is from genome assembly GCF_009909195.1 of Paenibacillus sacheonensis. GTDB lineage: Bacteria > Bacillota > Bacilli > Paenibacillales > Paenibacillaceae > Paenibacillus_Z > Paenibacillus_Z sacheonensis. The sequence continues at coordinate 156,649 of NZ_JAAAMU010000005.1, read as the reverse complement.
CAAGATGACGGAAATGGTGGAATTCACGACAGGTATCTCGCTCTCCGCGGATGCGAAGCCGCCGGCGGGAGAAAGCTTCGAGAACAATGACGTCGAGAAATGGTTCGAACAGAACTTGAACGTGAAGCCGAAGATGGCGTGGTCCACGAGCGACCAGAACTTCGCCTTCGAGCAAAAGGTCAGCCTGTTGATCGCGGCCAACAACATTCCGGATGTGTTATCGATCAGCGTGGATCCGAACGGGCTCAGCATATTGAAGAAGCTGATCAAAGCGGACATGATCGAAGACTTGACGCAGGTTTATGCCGACTACGCATCTCAGAACCTGAAGGACAGCATTGCGCTGGGCGGTCCGGATGCGCTTAAGTCGGTTTCCTCGGATGGCAAACTATATGCCATTCCTTCGATTGCGGACGTCGAGACTGCAATCCCGGTCGTCTGGACGCGGAAAGACTGGCTGGATCAAGTCGGGCTGCCCGAACCGCAAACGCTCGAGGATGTCGAGACGGATCTCAAAGCGTTCAAAGATAAATTCGGCGCGGGCTCGCTGCCGTCCCAGCAAAACATCTACGGCGCGGATACGGCTTCCTTCGACTTCGTCTTCGGCGCTTACAACTCCTATCCGGGGCAATGGATCCGGACGGCGGACGGCAGCGTAGGTTACGGTTCCGTGCAGCCTGAAATGAAAGGCGCGCTGGAAAGACTGGCGAAGTGGTACAAAGAAGGCCTCATCGCGAAGGATTTCATCATGAACGACAGCAACAAAGCGGTGGAAGCGATCGCGAAGGGCAAAGCCGGCCTGTTCGAAGGCGCCTGGTGGGCGACTTGGTATCCGCTGCCGGACTCGGTGAAGAACGATCATAATGCCAACTGGCAGGCGACCGTGCTTAAAGGCGTCGACGGCATCGCGCATGCCAAGGGCTACGGAGCGGTCCGGTCGTTCGTCGTCGTGAAGAAAGGCTTCAAGCATCCCGAAGCGATCATGAAAATGCTGAACTTCGCGCAGGAAGCCAACACGAAGAAACTGGACTGGTACAACAAGCTGACGATCGACGACGGAGCCAAATATTTGAACGCGAAAATGCCGCTGCTTCCGGTGAGCGTAAGCGCGAAAGACCCGCATGAAATCACGGTCCGTTACAAGGCCATTATGGACGTAAACGACGGCAAAGCGACGATGGACGCGGCCGATCCGGAAACGAAGGTACAGGCGGCGGCGATTCAGAACTATCAGAAGGCAGCCGACAAATTCGCGGATATGGGCTTGTGGAGCCTGGCGAACCAATTCTACGTCGGGGCGGCCGGCTTGGTGAAAAACCCGGTCCAGCAAACGCTTCCAGCTTTTATCGGTTCCACGGATCTGATGCAGAAGAAAAAAGCGTCCATGGACGATCTGGAGAAGAAAACGTTCCTGGAAATCATCACGGGCAAGAAGCCGATCGACGCCTTCGACGCCTTCGTCCAACAATGGAACGGCATGGGCGGCGCGGATATTACCAAAGAAGTAAATGATATCGTAGGCGGTTAAGCAAGTTCTCGACGTAACTACTTAACTTTTCGAACAAGTGCCGGGGCTCTTCGGCCGCGGTACTTGTTTCATTCGAACCGAGGTGGCATTTCGTTGAAAGAAAAGAAAATTCGCAGCCTGGAAGCCGTCCATTATCACGTCATGCTGCTTCCTACCCTTATCCTGTTGGCTATATTCAGCATTTATCCGACACTCGGTTCGATCATGGCATTTAAATATTTCGACCCGATCGAGGGGATATGGGGATCGCCTTGGGCCGGTCTCGACCATTTCAAAATGCTGTTTCAAATACCGGAGTTCAAGCAGATTACGATCAATACGATTACCATTTCGTTGATCAAGATTATATTGAATATTTCCTGCGCGCTTGCTTTCGCTCTGCTGCTGCATGAGATCAAGAAGAGATGGTTCAAGCGGTCGGTTCAGACGATCGTCTATCTGCCTTTTTTCCTTTCGTGGGTCATTATGGCCGGTATTTTCAAGGATTTCTTCTCGATCGACGGCCTTATCAACGGCATCATCCACCGATTAAGCGGCGGCGAGCCGATCATGTTCTTCAACAGCAACACGTGGTTCATGATCATCGTGTACGTGACGGACGTATGGAAAGGCTTCGGATTCAATGCCATCGTATTCCTGGCGGCGCTGACGGCCATTAATCCCAATCTGTACGAGGCAGCCGACGTGGACGGCGCTTCCAGATGGGCCAAGCTGGTGAACATCACGCTTCCGAGCATCAAAGGCACGATCGTGCTGATTCTCATCCTAAGCCTGCAGGGCATCTTAAGCGGCGGCTTCGATCAAATCTTCAATTTGTACAATCCGCTTGTCTACCAAGTTGTGGATATCTATGACACGTATATCTATCGCATGGGATTCCAGAGCAATCAATACGAATTTGCTACCGCGGTCGGGCTGTTCCGTTCGGCAGTCGCCTTTATCTTCATCCTGATCTCGCAATGGCTGGCTAAAAAATACGGCGAATATAAGGTGTTCTAGACGATGAGGTGAAACGGATGTCCATTCGGTTAACGAAAGGCGACATGATCGCCAATACGATTATCTATACGATTCTGACCCTATTGGTCGTCGTTACGCTGGTGCCGCTGCTTAACATATTGGCCATCTCGTTAAGCGACAGCGCCAAAGCGACGGCAGGTCTCGTGACGATTTATCCGCTGGGGCTGAGTTGGAGCACGTATACGACGATTTTCAAGGATCATGCGATTCTGACGGCTGCAGGCGTATCATGCCAACGGGTCGTCCTCGCCCTGGTCATCGATATGGTGCTGGTCGTCCTGGCCGCTTATCCGCTGTCGAGAAGCAAGAAGGCGTTCCGCTCAAGAGGCATCTATATGTGGATCGTCATCGGAACGATGCTGTTCGGACCAAGCACCGTGCCCATGTTTTTCACGGTGAAGGACATGCATATGCTCGGCACGATATGGGCGCTCGTCATTCCGGGCGCGGTGGGGCAGTTCCATATCATCCTCATGCTTAACTATTTCCGGAATATCCCGTCCGAGCTGGAGGAGTCCGCCAGCATCGACGGCGCAGGACCTTGGCGCAGACTGCTGCAAATCTACGTGCCGCTGTCCATGCCCATTATGGCAACCATCGCGCTCTTCGTCGTTGTCGGCAACTGGAATGCGTATTACGACGGCTTGATCTATTCGATGAAAACGAGCGATTTCCCGCTTCAAACCTACATCCAGCAGCTCGTCGTCAATTACGATACCACGATCCGGGACGTCGATCAGGTGAGAGACCTGCTGGCCATATCGAACCGGAGCTTGACCGCCGCGAAGCTGGTCATTACGATGATTCCGATCCTGCTCGTGTATCCGTTCATGCAGAAGTATTTCATCAGCGGCATCATGCTCGGTTCGGTCAAAGAATAGCAGGATTGAAAGGCGCTGGCGAAGAAGGATTGACCTGTGCTGGCGAAGAATGACAAAAGCAGTGACTGGCGAGCATTCGGAAGTCCTCTTGGACCGCTTCGGGTGCTCGTTGTTCGATTTCAGATTAGGGAGGCAGCTTCAGCGATGCTCTATGAGATGAAACAGACGAAGAGCCGGGCGTTCACCGCGGAGAACACGGCTGGCGCCGCAGGCAGCGGCGGACAAGCGAACCGCGGCCGGAAAGGGGCGCCTTGCATCGAAGGCTTCAAGCAGGGCGAGACGATCGAGCTGCTGCATTGCGAAGGGGCTGGCGTCATTCGTCATATCTGGATGACGATTCCGCCGGGCAATGCCGATCATATGCGCAACGTCATTCTGCGCATCTATTGGGACGGCCAGAAGCATCCGAGCGTGGAAACGCCTATCGGCGATTTCTTCGGCGTCGCGCACGGTCGCCAGCGGCCGATGCAGTCGGACTGCGTGACGATGCAGTCGGGGAAAGGGTTCAACTGCTGGATCCCGATGCCCTTCAAGCAGCAAGCCGTCGTCACGATCGAGAACGATTCCGATTCGGACGTGCGGCTGCTGTTCTATCAAATCGATGCGACGCTCGGGGACGAGCTGGACGACGCTGCGGGTTATTTCCATGCCCGGTTCCGGCGCAGCAACCCATGTCCCATGCATGAGGATTTCGTCATTACGGACGGGATTGAAGGGCGGGGCGTTTACTTAGGAACGACGCTCGGCGTACGCAGTTTGTATAACGACTGCTGGTGGGGAGAAGGCGAGGTCAAATTTTATCTCGATGGCGATGAAGAGTACCCGACCCTATGCGGAACAGGGGCCGAGGATTACATGGGCTCCGCATGGGGGCTGGAAGAAGTCCTGACTCCGTATCAAGGCGCGCCGCTCGTGGACGGCGGGAACGGGCTGTATTCGCTCTATCGCTTTCATGTGCGCGATCCGATCTATTTTCAGGAGCGCTTGAAAGTGACGATCCAGCAAATCGGCTACGGATCGGGTTCCAAGGCACGCGAGCACTATGGCGACGCGCTCGTCCGTTACCGCGCGTTTGGCAATGACGAAGCGGCCGATGACTGTTATTTCGAGCGCAGCGACGATTATTGCGCCGTCGCGTATTGGTACCAGTCGCTGCCGTCCTTGCCGTTTGATCGCTTCCCTACACGGGAAGAGCGAAGCCGAGATCTTGGGACGAGCGATTCCGGAAGGCCGGCGCGGACGGATATGTAGTTGAGCATTGATTCTGCGACGATTCCCCTTTTGCTCGACAGCGTAAAAAGAGTTCATGGTATGATGGACTAGAACGCTGTCTTCCGAGAGGGGATTTTTTTGCGGTTTTGTCCGCATTTGCCTCGGGAGGACGGCTTGGGAGAGAAGATAGCAGGAGGGAAACGGGATGTCACGGATCAATGAACTGCGGGACGGCGAAGAGTTTGTCGGCTTCTATCTCATCAAGGAGAGCGAGATCAAGCAGACGAACACGACGCCGCCGAAGGATTTTATGAATTTGACGTTGTCCGATGCGAGCGGCCAAGCGCCGGCCAAGCTGTGGGACGCTGCCGAGAGCGACAAGGAGCAGTTCAAGGCGCTGACGCTCGTCAAGGTGCAGGGCATCGTCCAGCTGTATCGGGAGAAAATACAATTGAAAGTCAACCGGATCCGCAAAGCGACGGAGGCGGACGGCGTTACGTTGACGGACTTTATCCGCGCGGCTCCGGTCGAGCCGGAAACGCTCGTGGCCCGCATACATGCGGTCAAGGACGGCATCGCGGATACGGTCATCCGCACGATCGTCGCTTATTGCCTCGACAAGGCAGGAGAGCGGCTGTACCATGCGCCGGCGGCGAAAACGCATCATCACGCCTATTATGCCGGACTGGCCTATCATATCGTGCGCATGCTGGAGCTCGGCGAATTCATTTGCGCGCAGCGTCCGTTCTTGAATGCGGATCTGGTTAAAGCGGGCATTATTCTGCATGATATCGCGAAGCCCGAGGAGATGATATCGGAGCTCGGCATCGTATCGGACTATAGCAATGCGGGCAAGCTGATCGGTCATATTGCGCTCGCTTCGCTGTGGATCGCGGAGGCCGCCCAGCAGTCCGGCATCGCCGCGGATTCGGAGCGGGTGCTGGCGCTGCAGCATCTCGTGCTGTCGCATCATAACCTGGGCGAATGGGGCAGCCCCGTTCAGCCGCAGATCGCGGAAGCGGTCGCGCTTCATTATATCGACTCGCTCGATGCCAAGCTGCAAATGATCGAAGACGCGCTCGACACGGCCGCGACCCACGAGGATTGGACGCCGCAGGTGCGAGGCTTGGAGAACAAGGCGTTCTATCGCTTGAAGTGGTAATGCGGAAGCCATCGTCTCGTTGTCCTGGGCGAGCATAACGGGTAAAATGAATACCGACGAAAGGGGATTGAACGATGATACGTTTTGGCATAATCGGCTCCAACTTTATTACGGATCAATTCGTGGCGGCCGTGCGCGAAGTCGAAGGGGTTGCCTTGTCGGCGCTCTATTCGCGGACGGCTGAGCGGGCGGAGGAATATGCGTCGAAGAACGGGATTCCGCTGACGTTCACGGATATCGGCGAAATGGCGGCGAGCGGCGAAGTGGACGCGGTGTATATCGCTTCGCCGACGTCCTTCCATGCGGAGCAGGCGATTCTCTGCATGCGCGAGGGGAAGCATGTGCTGTGCGAGAAGCCCGCGGCCTCCAATGCGCGCGAGCTGCAGCGGATGATCGAGACGGCGAAGGAGAACGGCGTCGTCTTCATGGAAGCGATGAAGAGCTCGTTCATGCCGGGGTTCCAGGCGATTCGGGAGCTGCTGCCGTCGCTTGGCACGATTCGTCGCTATACGGCAAGCTACTGCCAATATTCATCGCGCTACGATGCGTTCCGCGCAGGCAATGTATTGAATGCCTTCAAGCCGGAGTTCTCGAACGGCGCGCTCATGGATCTCGGCGTTTACTGCGTGTATCCGCTCGTGCTGCTGTTCGGCGCGCCTGAACGGATCTCCGCCAGCGGCACGATGCTGTCCTCCGGCGTCGACGGCCAAGGCAGCATCATTGCCGGCTACAAGGACATGGAAGCGATCATCACGTATTCCAAAATCTCGAATTCCTCGCTTCCGGCGGAAATTCAAGGCGAGGAAGGCACGATGATCATCGATGCCATCAACCTGCCGCGCCAGATTACGGTCCGTTACAGGGACGGACGCGTGAAGGAAGCATCCGCGCCGGAGCAGGGCTTGGTCATGAGCTATGAAGTGCGGGCTTTCGCCGAGCTGATTCAAGAAGGCGTACAAGAGTCGCCGCTCAACTCGCATGCGAACGCGCTTGCCGTCATGAACGTACTGGATGAAGCAAGACGGCTTCAGGGGCTTGTCTTCCCGGCCGATTTGAAGTAGTACGCTTAGGGCAATAGTCGAGGCGTAACAGATTGCTTTGCCGTAAAACCTCGAAATCAAAACGCCGCAGCTGAACGGAATTCCGTCGGCTGCGGCGTTTTTGCCGTGCTGGGGAGTAAGGCTTAGCAATTAGCCGAGGTAGCCGCAAAGACCGTCTTCTGCTACGTCCGTTTATAATGCGCAGGCGTGAGACCGGCGAATTTCTTGAACATCCGGTAGAAATGCGGCAGGCTTTCGAAACCGCAGGCCGCTGCGATCTCCGCCACGGTACTATCCGTCTCGGTCAGCAGCTCCTTCGCATGCATGATGCGTTTCGTGATGATATACTCCGTTAAGCCCAGTCCGGTGTGCTGCTTGAAGATCCGCGAGAAGTACGACGGGCTTACGGAGGCGTGCGAGGCGAGCTCCGTCAAGCTGATCGTTTGCAGCAAACGGGTCTCGATTTCATTCAGCGCGTTCTGCAGCCATGCTGGCCTGGAAGCGTGCGGCGTCCAACGGTTGCCGGGATTGATTTTGCGATTCGCGTGGAGCAGGATGCTCTTCAATAGCAGCAGTATGGCTTGTTTGTATCCGGGCTGTTTGGCGGTCATTTCACCCTGCATGTCGTTGAATACGGCTTCTAGGCGCAAGCGTTCATCGGAAAGCAGCTCCAGCTTGTAGCTTCGGCTCGTTCTTGCGGTATCGAAGCATTGCAGGAACGAGTAGGAAGCATCCATGCCGATGGAGGAGGCCTGCACGAATTGACCGCTGAAGAACACGACGGAGGACGTCAAGGGCTCGTCCGGATGAGGGAGCGTCTTGTGAATCGTATTGCCGGGAATGAGATAGAGATCCCCTGGCTGCATTTCGTAAAACGTATGGTTAATAAAGAACGAGCCTGCGCCTCCGTGCACATAGATGATCTCGTGCCAGTCATGCAAATGATCCGGCAGCTCGGCCTGCAGATTCTTCGTGCTGTGCAGCGCCAGCTCTACCGGCAGGGTATCGTCGGCAGCAAATTGCTTTCGCATCGCGTTCAACCGCTTCGTCTCCTTTCACCGTGAAGATGCATATGTGCAAGAAAGGGTATATTTCCGGCGATATGCGCTATTAAGATTCTGTTTCTTATTATTTATAATGAAACTATAACGAACGCTGCAGGGATTGTCCATCACATCACAGGGATAAGGTAAGGTGAATACCGATGGCACATGTAATCGGCACGGGCGCAGATGCGCTGTATATGAATGAACGCGATCACGTCGTAACGGCGCTTCGGGAGATTCGATCGGGCGAGACGATCAGCTATCGGAATGCGGCAGGTTTGCAGGAAGTGACGACGCAGAATGATATTCCTTTCGGCCATAAAATCGCGGTTGCGGCGATCGAGGCAGGCGACGACGTGCGCAAGTACGGTGAAGTAATCGGCCGCGCCGTGGCGCCGATCGTTGCAGGACAGCATGTGCATGTACACAATATCGAAGGCATCCGCGGACGCGGCGACCTCGGCGCGAAGGAGACGAATTAAATGGAACGTACCATTATGGGTTATGAACGGCCGAACGGCGAAATCGGCATCCGCAATCATCTGCTGATCATTCCGACTGTCATTTGCTCCAATCAGGTGTGCAGCCGGATCATGCAGATGGTGCCGGGGGCGGTTGCGATTCCGCATCAGCATGGCTGCAGCCAGATCGGCGCGGACAAAGACCGCACGTTCGAGATGCTCGCGGGCACGGGGAAGAATCCGAATGTCGGCGCCGTCTTGATTATCAGCCTCGGCTGCGAGGTCGTCGATCCGATCGCGCTGGCAGCGGATATCCGCCAGACCGGCAAACCCGTGGAAGTATTCGACATTCAATCCGTCGGCGGCTCGGTCAAAGCGATCTCGTACGGCACGGAAGTGGCGAAACGATTGATGGCCGATCTCGAGAAGCAGGAAAAAGTGCCGGTTCCGTTGAATAAATTGAAGGTTGCCGTCAAATGCGGCGGATCAGACGCAACGTCGGGCCTGGCTTCCAATCCCGCTCTTGGCGTGGCTGCGGATGCGCTCATCGGCGAAGGCGGTTCGATCGTCATCGGCGAAACGACGGAAATCATCGGCGCGGAGCATCTGCTTGCGGAGCGCTGCGTGACGCAGGAAATTTCGGACAAGCTGTACTACATCGTGGATCGCTTCGAGAAAGAGGTCGAGCGGATGGGGGCCGACATGCGCGGCGGCAATCCAAGCCCGGGCAATATTGCCGGCGGTTTGTCCACTATCGAAGAGAAGTCCCTCGGCTGCATCAGCAAATGCGGAACGGCGCCGATCAAGGGCGTCATCGAATACGCCGAGAGCATTCCGGATCATGGGCTGTACTTCATGGATTCGCCCGGCAACGACATCGAGTGCGTATCGGGCATGGCGGCCGGCGGCGCGCACATCGTCTGCTTCACGACGGGCCGCGGTACGCCGACGGGCGCAGCGGTCGTGCCGGTCATCAAGATTACGGGCAACCAGATGATGTTCCGGCGCATGGAGGATAACATGGACGTGGATGTCAGCGACATGCTGGACGGCAGCGTCAGCCTGGGTCAAGCGGGCGAACGGATATGGCAGGAGATCTTGGACGTTGCGGAAGGGAAATGGACGAAGGCGGAGGTGCTGGGGCATACGGAATTCAGCATCAACCGGATCGGTCCAAGCTTGTAATAGACAGCGGAGGTGCGCCAGCATGAGCGCGTTAATGAACGAATGGCTTGATTTGGACTATCGTCCGGCCTTGCCACGGAACAAAGAAATCGGTATCGCCATTATCGGTGCCGGCGAAATCGTCGAAGCCTGTCATCTGCCGGCTTACGAGATGGGCGGCCTTCGCGTCGTCGGTATCTTCGATCTGAACCGCGAGCGGGCGGAACAATTGGCCGCGAAGTTCGGCATCGCCAAAGTGTATCGGGAAATCGATGAACTGTTATCGGATGCCGAGGTGCGTATCGTCGATCTAGCCGTTCCGGCTAAGGTACAGCCGGGCATCGCGGAGCGGGCAGCCGCGGCAGGCAAGCATATCCTCTGCCAAAAGCCGCTTGCGGAGTCTTACGAGGAAGCCGTGCGCATCGCCGATGCCTGCGCGAAGTACGGCATTAAAGGCGCGGTCAACCAGCAGATGCGCTGGTCGCCGAGCATCCGGGCCAGCCACACGATCATCCAGCGCGGCTGGCTGGGCGAGCTGCTGCAGGCGACGATCCAGGTGAACGTGAAGCAGGATTTTGCCAACTGGGGCTGGCTGCGGGAGATGCCGACGCTGGAATTCATGTACCACAGCATTCATTACATGGATGCGATCCGGTTCTTGTTCGGTACGCCGGAATACGTCTATGCGGACGGCGCGCGATTCCCTGGGCAGCAGACGGTCGGCGAGACGCGGACGCTGCTGCATGTGAAGTTTCCCGGCGAAGCGCGCGGGTTGATTCACGATAATCACAACCACATCGCGGGCGAAGATGATTGGTTCGCGACGTATCGGTTCGAAGGCACCGAGGGGATCATCAAAGGCACGAACGGTTCCCTGTACAATTATCCGGTCGGCCGCGAGGATACGCTGAGCTTTCATTCGCGGGCGATTCACGAGGATTATTGGTTCCAACCGCGGCTGCATGGCAAATGGTTCCCGCATGCTTTCATGGGTACGATGGGCGAGCTGATGCGCGCCGTCGAAGAGGATCGCGAGCCGGAGAACAGCGTGGCGGACAATCTGAAGACGATGCAGATGGTATTCGGGGCTTACTTGTCGATGAAGGAGAATCGGCCGGTAACGCTGGCGGAGATCGCTGCGCAGAAGTTGAAGTAAGAGTCGAGATCGAGATGCAGCTCATGAACAGATCAATAATCAAGAACTATTATCAAATGAACCCATAGGGAGCGCGGTGCGCTCTCTTTTTTGCATGCAGGTGAAACCATTTTCTTCCTCATGGCGTCGATAGCCTATAGAGGATTCAATATAGTTGCAGGAGCGATGAAATGGGAAGCATGCGTAAGTGGAGGATGGGTTCAGGGGCTGTGCTGGCATTCATGATGCTGGCGACAGGCTGCACGGGGCAAAGGAACGAAACGGAGAACGCCGCGAGATCCAAGGTGCAGTCGGTTAGCGTGTCGGAGTCGAGTGCTGCGGATGATGAAGCTGCTACAATCGGGGAGATCGTAGCAGAATCGAATGCGGCTAATGCGAGTGAGGTTGATGCTGCTATCGCCGAACCTAATGGAGATAATACGAGAGAAGACATTTCCGTGCGAGCTAGTGTTCAGTTGGCAGAGGGACAGTTAGTCGTTAAACCGACTGTCCATGCGACGGTCTCGGAGCTGGGCGTGCCGAGCTGTCTCGGACTGGAATCGGATCTGAACTGGCGCGGGACGTTCGAAGCGGATTGGATTCCAAAGGATGGGGAAGCGGAGCGGGTATTTACGTTTCCCCGGGAGTTTGAAATGATCCAGCCTTCGGAGAGTCCTGTCGGCATGGAGCGTCTAGAGCTGAACGATGTGCTGCTGCTTGCTTTCAGCCCGCGGTATACGGATTGCCGAATGGTGGAAACCTATTTCTTCGGTATGAAAGACGGGAAAGCTTTTCCGGTCCCGATTATCATGAGCGACACGAGCACGTTGACCAGCATCGGACAATATCCGCATCGGAAGCTGGAAGTGAAGCAAGACGAGGTGATCGCAGTCGGCGGTTTCGGCGCAGGCATGGACGCGGTTCCGGTGTACCATTTGCGCTACGACGGGGAGAAGAAGGCTTTGGTCCTGACGAAGACCGATCTGCTACCAGCGAATGAGCTCGACCAATAAGCTTCATGGCGGCCTGCAGGCGTTTCGGCTGCAGCGAAGCGATTTAAGAGGGAATATTGTCACGGCGTTGCTGGATCAGCGGTCATGATTGGAACATTTTCAGGAAACCGTTCGTCTAGTGGATGCAAACATGAAATCTAACATAATGGAGATGAACGAAAGTGAAGAAGAGTAAATCCGTAACGATGCTGGCTTTCGCGGCACTGATGGCCGGCGTCCTGATGCTGTCCGCTTGCAACAACAACACTAACGGGGACGATCCGTCGAACACGACGACGCCAGCGAACGATAGTTCCGGCAGTAATGCCCCAAGCAATAATGCTGACCAAGGCGGCGATCAAGTTAACGGGGACAACGGTGACGGCAATTCAACGAATGCCCCTGCTGGAAACTCGGGTAATGCGGGAAATTCAGGAAACTCAGGTAACTCGGGCAACGCCGATAACGGCAGCGTGTCGACGCCGCCGAAAGATGAAGATGCGACAGCGAAGATGTTGAAAGCGATGCTGGCGCTGGCGAAGGAAGGCAAAGTGGAAGGCATTCCGTTCCAAGCCATTAAGGGGCTGACCGAAGATGTCGAGAAGGAATGGGGCAAGGCGGACAAAAGCGACTTCGCCGGCAAAGGCATCTACGCTACGTATGCCAAGAAGCATGCGGTAATTGGTTACAATAAAGGCAGTCAGATCTTCGATGTCCGTTCCGATGCGCCCGAGCTGCAGAAGCTGACCTTGAAGCAGATCGAGACTGCGCTCGGCAAAGCTGCCAAAGTCACGAAGAACGGCACGGACAGCATCTATACGTACGCTGCGAGCAAGACTTACGAGCTGCGCTTCGTCATTGCCGCGGAAACGGGCAAAGTCGACCATATCTCGGTGTACGCCCCATCGGCTGCCGTGAATAATATGGCAGGTTAAGGCGCGAACGGGTAGTAGAAAGTTAGAACAACTGGTTTGTTCTGTCGGAAAAGCAGTAGCGTTTACAAGCGATTGAGGCCGTGATAAGCTGGTATTATCGCAGCATAGACCGAAAGCATCGGGAGATTTCTTCGTCCACTTGGACGGGGGATCTCCTTTTTTGCATTTCCGGGCAGAGGCGATACTTCGAGGGCGAAGAGAACTTTGAAACGGTTACCAGTATTTAGTGGAACTGGTATACTGAAAGGGAGATTAGGATGAAGATTCGGTTAGCGAAAGAAGATGAAACCTGCCTTGCCGTTACGTTTGCGTACGAAGCGTCGATCGTGAAAGCGATCAGATCCATCGACGGCAGACGATGGCATCCTGCGTCGAAGACGTGGTTCATCCCCTATACGCTGCTTGCGCTGGAGCAGCTGAAAGAGATGTTTCTCCGGGCTGACGTGGATATCGATGCGGAGCTCGTGGAAGAGTGTCCGGCGTTAGAGGAATGGGAACCGATGGAGCCGGTCGAAGAGATCAGCTATCGTTGAGATGCCGAGCATGAGCACCGGCTTCGTCAGTCGATGGCGCTTCGGGGGTATAGTCTGAAGACGGTGAAGGCGTATTGCAGCCAGGTGGATGTTATTACCGGTTTTTGAAGGAACAGCATCTTGACGAAGATGCCCAATCAATTGCGAAATATTCGCTGCATATGCTGGGGCGCGGCTCATCGCACTCCGATGTCAATCAAACGTTGAGTGCGGTCAAGTTCTTCAGCAGCCGCGTGCTGGGAGAGACCATGACTTCCACTTCGTACGTTCGACCGAAGAGGGAACAGAAGCTGCCGCATGTATTGTCGCAATCCGAGGTCATGCAGATTCTTCGCTCTTTCGAGAACCCGAAGCACCGGGCAATTATGTATATTACCTATTCCTCCGGCTTGAGGGTAAGCGAAGTCGTGCGGCTGCGCCTAAGCGACTTCGACCGCGAGCGAAAAACACTTCGTCTCCGTCAAGGCAAGGGGCGCAAGGACAGGCAGACGTTATTGTCCGACGCAGCTTATGCAGTCGTCCAACACTACGTGGAGCGGGAAAAGCCGCAAGATTGGCTCTTTCCCGGCCAGTACGAAGGAAAGCATCTCACGGAGCGCACCGTCCAAAAGCTGTTCGAGCAGGCCCTTGCTCGTTCAGGTGTCCATAAGCCGGTTAGTCTGCATGTTCTCCGTCATTCATTCGCTACGCATCTGCTGGAAAGCGGCATCGATATTCGCTATATTCAAGAACTGCTCGGGCATTAGCATCTTCGCACGACCGAGAAGTATACGCACGTTAGCACGAGGGATATAAGAAAGATCAAAAGTCCGTTAGATCGTATGGAGGATGCGGGAGCGAGTACGTGAATACCCCCATTGCGAGTGACCGTTGGAATTACGTAAACATTCTACTGTGTGAAAGTTAGCGAAATACGTAAAAAAGACGTTAGATGAAACCTGCTAGAAGACTAAAATAAAAGGGATGAAAACCACTGGAAACTAAAAACTGATTAAAGGAGCAAAACAATGAATCCTCCTAAACATATTGTTTCCGCAGCTGCATTTGTGATAAATGATAAAAGTGAATTTTTACTAGTTAAAGGACCAAGACGAGGATGGGAGATGCCTGGGGGACAAGTTGAAGTAGGAGAATCATTAAGTCAGGCTGCAGTAAGAGAAACAAAAGAGGAATCGGGAATTGACATAGAGATCATTAAGTTTTGTGGAATATTTCAGAACATTGGAAACTCAATAGTAAATACCCTGTTTTTAGCCCGGCCCAAGGGTGGGGAGTTAATAACCACTTCAGAAAGTCTGGATTCAGGATTCTTTCCAGTTCAAGAAGCTCTTAGTATGGTAACTTGAAGAGATTTCAGGAAGAGAATTGAGTATTGTTTAAATCCCGATCAGCAGCCATTTTGTATTGAATTTAAAGACGAGGAGAACATTTGAGTGTAATTCAAGAAGTCGCAGGCATCATCTAACACCGTATTCACGCTGCGGGCTGGCGCCCTTGGTCCGGACCGAAGTAGAAGTGCCGAGGGTGAATTCAGCCGGACAGCCCTGCGAGGCTAAGTCTGGCGACCCGTTCCCTACGGTCACTTAAGCCTCTTGGGTTCGTGAATACAAGAACGTTATAGGAAATCAGCGCAAACCATCAAAAACCTTAAATAATATATCTTGAGAGGAATGAATAATAGATTTGACTATGATTTTCGACATTACAAATAGTAAAGAATATTTTAATACTGAACGCGTTTACTATAATGGACTAGCAAACCAATGTATTGAATTGCTAGATGAATTGCTTATTTTAGTTGAGGCAACGCAGGACTTGAAGGAATTGGAATATAGGTATACAAATCTATTGGTAATTCTTCGGTTTATTGATGTTGAATATAGCTATCTTCAACAAGTCGTTAATCAATTACGCACAACTGGAAGTAGTATAAGACCAGTAGAATTTCTAATGCATCTTAAGAATTACTTAGTTCATGTAGACAGTTTTATTGATTATTTAGATGGTTTTCTTGAAGTTTTAAGTGAACAGGCCGATCTTAATTATCGATTTGACCGTAAATCAATAAATGAATTCGATTTGATAAATAGTATCAGAAATCAGATCCATCATGAGAGCCTTCCAACTGTGGATTACAATCATAAATCCTATGCTCCTGCGCATGGCGATTTTGCACCAGTATCTTCTACAGTATTTGAAATTAGAATGCGTTGGCCTATGACTAAAGTAGATGTACCATCAATAGATCTGGAAAGATTAATAAATGACTCCAAAAATGCTATAAAGACTAAATTTGAATCTATAGTTGACTCGTTACTTGAAGAAGTGAGGAAAAAATCAATAATTTTATGAGTTTTTGTCATGCCAATTTTCATTCCCGTATGAAGACAATTTAAATCTCATTAGGTAATTCGAAGAAGGCGCTGACATCCTATAACACCATATTCACGCATCGGGGCATTCGCCCCCCGGTCAAGGACTCCACCTACTTTGATCGCATAACAATCCCGATAAGGGATGAATTTACAGGCAGATTCTTGGAAGTCCCTGACATGACATAACGCCTCATCTACGTCCAGTGATGGTTCTGTCAGCCAGGCGAATCAAGGCCGGGAAATCGGGAAGCGGCACTACGGCGGGGCCAAGTAAGCAAGCGGCTTACGGACTGTCGGCATCACTTAGGCGCGGTTGTCTGATGCTGCTTGGCGTACTGCCGGGGCAACAGGCCGACTTTCTTCTTGAACACACGAAGGAAGCCCGAATAATCGTTAAAGCCCGCATCCATGCTGGCTTCGGTTACGCTGCGTCCTTCCCGGAGCAGCGTCTTGGCGAGGGCGATGCGTTTGTACAGAATGTATTCGTGAATCGTGCTTCCGGTATGTTTCTTGAACAGCCGGCTGAGATGGAACCTGCTGATGAAGAACAAGCCTTCCAGCCGTTCCAACGATAAATCTTCGGCCAGGTGTTGATCGAGATAGGCGAGAATAGGAGAGAGCTGCGGAGGCAAGTCCAAGCGGCTCTCTTTTTCCTTGTTTTTATGGAAACACCGCTGCACCAGCACGAGAATTTCGAGCAGGCAGCCCAGCTTCAGCAGCGGCGCTTCGGGAAAAGGCTGCTTCTGCAGGTCGGCGTATTTGGCGAACAATGCGGACAGCGCCGTTTGATCGTGTTCGCTCAGCTTGATTATGTTATGCTCGCCGATCGGTCGGTCATAGAAGCACTGCAGCAGGTTCATGTCGGCCGTCTGAAACAATGCGATCAGCGCCGGGTCGAATTCAATCGTGACGCGTTCGTACACTGCATCCGTCGTGAGGGCGGGCTTATGAATTTCATGTTCGTTCGTAATGACGAGATCGCCGTGTTGAAGCGGGTACACGGCTTTGTCCACGAAATAATTCACGTCGCCGCGAATAAGGAAGTAAATCTCGCAGCCTTGATGCAAGTGGAAATGAATGCTGAACGGCGGCTGCCGGGTCGCATGCAGGAATTTCACATGGTCGTCGAGCCGAGCCATATAGTCGCTGATCATTCTGCCGGACCTCCCGTGATTTTGAGCAATATTATCCACTTTGAGGGCAATTCCGTCAAGGAAGTTGTACTTGGAATTCGATAGTATGGGAGAGTAGCGTGTATTTCAACGTATTCGGGAGGGCTAACGGATGAACGATCATAGTATCAAATTCGGGCTTGTCGGGATCGGCGGCATCGGACAGCATCACGTGAATTATTTGCGCACCATGGAGCATGTAGCCTTGGTCGGCGTCTGCGATACGGACAAGGAGAAGGCGGACGCGACGGCACTAGCCTGCGGGGCAACGGCCTATTACGACGCCATCGACTTACTGGAGCAAGCGGAAATCGATGTTATCATCATCGCCGTGCCGCATTACGATCATCCTGCGATCGCGATCGAAGCGTTCAAGCGGGGCATACACGTCATGTGCGAGAAGCCGATCGCGGTGCACGTCAATGCCGCGAGGGCGATGATTCAGGCGTACGAAGCGGCCAAAGCGGACAAACCGGACCTGCAATTCGCCATCATGTTTCAGGAGCGGACGCTGCCTTTCTACGCGAAGCTCAAAGCAATCATGGACGGCGGATCACTGGGCAAACTATCGCGCGCGACTTGGATTCATACGAAGTGGTTCCGCTCCCAAGCCTATTACGACAGCGGCGGCTGGCGCGCTACTTGGGCGGGCGAAGGCGGAGGCATTCTGACCAACCAATGTCCGCACACGCTGGATATGTACCAGTGGCTGTTCGGATTGCCGGAACTGATTTCGGGTCATGCCCATATCGGCAAATACCACGATATCGAGGTCGAGGATGAAGTGACGGCATATTTCGAGCATGCATCCGGTATGGTCGGCCATCTGATCGTGACGACGGCGGAGCTGCCGGGTACGAACCGGATGGAAATCGTCGGCGATCTCGGCAAGCTGATCTTGGAAAACAATAAACTGCTCTATTATAAATATCCGCAATCGATGCTCGCGTTCTCCCAAGAGACGGACCAGCGTTTCGCCGAATGGGACATCACGCCGGAGGAAATCGTTGTCGACACGGACGTTCCGAACGGCCACCATGTCGTTACGGAACGGTTGGTGCAACGGCTGCTTGGCAAGCCGGTCGACTTGATCGCGGAAGGACCGGAAGGGCTGGGCTCCCTGACGCTGGCCAACGGGATCATGCTGTCTTCCTTTCAGAAGCGTCCCGTCGCGGTACCGATCGACGGCGATGCTTTCCAAGCGGAGCTGGAAGAGCGGATCCGCACGTCGAGCTACGTAAAGAAAGCCATCCAAGAGCCGGGTGCCAGCCAAGATATGTCCGCTTCTTTCGGGACGACCAAATAGGAGGAGATCGCGATCGTGGCTACCGTCAAACTAACTTGCTTCGCTGATGAAATATCGCAGGATTTAGAAGAACAGCTGGATGTGCTGCAGCAGGAGGGACTCCGCTATATCGAGGTTCGCGGCGTATGGGGCAAGAACGTTCTCGATTTGACCGGCGAGGAGCTCCGGCAAATCCGTGCGTTCACGGAAGAACGCGGCTTCGGCATCTCGTCCATCGCGTCCCCGATCGGCAAATACGCTTTGCAGGACGATTTTGCGCCGCAGCTTGAGAGCTTGCAGCGCGCGATTGCGGCCGCGCATGCCTTGGGAACGCCTTATATTCGCGTCTTCTCTTATTATTTGCCGGAGAACAGCAGCCTGGATGATTGCAGGGACGAAGTGTTGAGCCGCATGAAGCAATTAGCGGAGATCGCCGAGCGGAACAACGTTATTCTCATTCTGGAGAACGATGATCATCTTTACGGCGCGAAGGATGACCGCTGCTTGGATATCTTGCAGCATTGCGCTTCGGATTCGCTGCGGCTTGCGCTGGATCCCGGCAATTTCGTCATCAACGGTGTTAAACCGATGTCGGAGGCCTATCCGAAACTGCAGGCGTACGCGTCGTACGTTCATGTGAAGGATGCCACGTCAGAGCCGAGACAATTCGTCCCTGCCGGCGAGGGCGAAGGTCAACTGGATCAGCTGCTGCCGGCGCTCCGGGAGCGCGGGTACGATGGGTTTCTGTCTGTGGAGCCGCATCTGCACAATTACATGCCGCATGCCAGCAATCCGAAGCGCGTCGTGACGGCCGTCCGCGCGTTGAAGCGGCTGTTGGAACGGGCCGATATGGCATGGAAGTAGGTTATTCATGCCTTTGAAGCTACAGGGAAGAGAAGAATAGGAATGCGAATACGAAAGAAAGCCATCGTTGCCCTGTGACGATGGCTTTTTGGCGCTGCTTCCGGCTAAGGTACTGCGGACGAGCAGGGCAGGTGTTTTCAGTTTTTTCTCAACTTTAGTCGGTAATCACTTCATGGCCGCTCACGGTTACAGAGGTCCCGTTTAGAAGGAAACGTACGATTGCGTATGACGAAGCAAGTAGGTGCGATCCCCGAGGTATTCGCGATCTTCATCGTTAGCTGCTGTCCGTTCACGATTGCCAATAAGCTCTTTAAGCGCCAACGCAAGGAGTTCGGATCTTGCTGGCCCCCAAGTGTCCTGCTTATCCTGAACGTAGTTGAGGCTCTCAAGCAAGGTTTGACCTTTCATCCGCTGAAAAGGGGCGGCCCACATCACCAAATCGCCGTTCAGGCTTTTGCAAGGAATCGCGAATTCCCCAATTCCCCTTGCTCCTGAATTCGTGGTGATTGCAAGCAGACCTCAGCAATCATCATTACCGCGGCCGGGACGCAGCTTTTCCGTAAGCGCGCTGTCGAATCGAAAACATTCGATATGGGAAATCTTGCATTGCTGTAAATAGGCTAACGATAATTCAATGACCGAATTCCTCAAATTGAGGAAAGAAATCAGTTGGGACAGCGGTTCCGGTTGATACTCGATGGAATCAGCCAGGATCGAAAAGTCAGGCATTTGGTTCGGCATTATGGTTTTCCTCCCGTACGCAAGGTGAATTCAGTTTGGAAATCAAAAAAGACCCTCTCTGGAATCAGAGAAGGTCATAGGATTTCATGTCATCGATCCTCGCTCTTATCTCCCAGATTCGCTTCGTAAAGCGTTCCGCAAGAATTAGCACCGTGCATGCCTTTGGTTGACAAAGGTCTGTCGGTTGCCGGGTATCATCGGGCTTGTCCCTCCACCTGCTCTTGATAAGAAAATACATATTAAATTTCCACCATTATGCGATAAAAGTAAGCAGGATGTCAAGTCTTGTTCAGGCCAGCGGCTCATAGGTGGAATATGGTTGGGAGCTATTCAGAGATGACACATTCCATTTTGTTTGCTTTATTTTTACATAGGGTATTTAATACATTTTCGATTCTTTATTCAAAGAAAATAATAAGAATGAGCCGTTTCTGACGGCTATAAATTAATATTCATATTGTTTTTCATAAGTAAGCGAATCTTCGCGACTTTTCTTATGCATTGGAGAATTGGATTAGAAGAAAAAGGGAAATCAGGAAAGTGGAGTGAATAGTTAACTTATAGAAATCCATAGAAGGGATGATCGATATGGAACACTGGGAATACAAAACCATTAATTTTAAAATTGGCGGCTTGTTTACACAATCTATTTTACAGACTCTTGAAGGAAAAAATCACCGGAAGCGATTAGTCGGATAACCACTTGGCCTAAGTCTTGCAACGCTTTCACCCCAGTCAATTACGACTCTCAACGGAGATAATCTAAACGAATATAGGAGTGATAACGTGATCATCATGATCAATGGAGCCTTCGGCTCCGGCAAGACTTCGACTGCGCAGAGGTTACAGCCTTTGATTGCGGATAGCATGATTTTTGACCCTGAGGAAATAGGATATATGTTAAGAAAGATCCTTCATGAAAACATGCTATTCGAAAATGAACGAACGGATGATTTTCAAGATATTGAATTATGGAGAATCTTAACCGTAAAGACGGCTGAAGAATTAAAACGTAGATACAAGAAACATCTCATTGTTCCAATGACGATATACAAAGCTGATCATTTCGACTACATATTGAATGGATTTAAAAGGATTGATGAAGAGGTATTTCACTTTTGTCTTACTGCATCTGAAGACACGATTAGACAACGAATCGAACAACGAGGAGATACCTTTAATCACTGGTATCAGCTGCACACCAGAAGCGGGGTATCTGCCTTTGCGGATAAAAAGTTTCATGATCATATACAAACCGATCAGTTGGAACCAGATAAAATTACTGCAATTATACTGCAGAAGATATCCCAACGCTGACTTTCGTTCTTTGGCCAGTCTTAGTGTGATTGTCAGATAAACCTATAAACTCATGAAGGAATTCGTGAGGATGGATGTTGAAATTACTACACTCATGAACCGAGTGAAGGAGGCAATCCATGGAGGATGCAGATTTTGGCACCAAGAGATCGTTGAAGAAGCAAGGTATTATAGACCCTGGCATGATTAGGTCGATTCAGGTATCGGGAACAAAAGAACATGATCCGAAAGAATGCTAAATACAGTCAGAGATGAGGAGTTTTGGATGACCTATAAAACCATTTTAATCGATCAATTAACAGCCTGTTATAACGATAAGAGCTGGTTTATTCCTCTGGCGGAGATGCTGGCGGATCTAACAGTGAAAGAAGCAACGACTGAGAATGAAAGTAAACAAACCATAGGGGCAATCCTGAATCATCTTCTTTATTGGAACGAAACATGGCTTGAGCGATTTAAGGCTGGAGAAATCGTATTGAATCATGACATCGACAATGATGAAACGTTTTCTTTGCGTTCCGATCAATCGGATGAACTTGGTTGGAAGGAAACCTTAAGTAGACTTGAGAATGTGTTTGGCAATTGGAAAACGGTCTTAGAAGAATCTGATGAAGCAAAGCTTACGCAGCAACTTCCAGAATATTTTAATGCTCCTTGGTGGGGAGTCGTATCTAATTTGATTATTCATAATGCCTATCATATCGGACAAGTGATGTTGTTGAAGAAACAAATTCGAAAGGGGCTTTGAAATTTGATATCGCAGGCAGTCGTCGTCATTGAAGGGAAAGTACTTAAACGAAGATATCATTGAAATAGGATGGCAGCCGATTACAGAAATGCAGACATTTGATCGTTACACTAGACGGATATATAGAACAATTTGTTAATCAACTCCAAGTCCCGAACGTCCTGTAACACCACTCACCTTTTGGCCACTGGCCCTCAGTTAACATGCTTCCACTACGGTTTTACGAGGAGACACAATGAAAATATTTCTATATATGATTTATGCCGGCATCCTTGGGGTCATTTCTTTTTTCACGCACGAGATTGTCGCCTACGTTCTGTTGGGATTTATATTGATTGCCCTAAATAATATATTAACCGTCTTGAGAGAAATCTCGAAGAAAATGGACACGAAATAAGCGGTTGCGAGAATGCATGATGGAGGCGCTAATGAAGACAATCTATCTGATTAGGCATTGTAAAGCTCAGGGTCAAGAGCCGGATGCGACGCTCACGCTAGAGGGGCACGCTCAGGCAGAAGCGATTACTGAGTTTCTCATGGATAAGGATATCGAATGGATCATTTCAAGCCCTTATTTAAGGGCCATCCATTCGATTGAACCATTTTCAAGGTTATCCAGGATTCCGATAAATGTAGATCCAAGGCTGTCGGAAAGAGTCTTGAGTTCAGAAGGCATGGCCGACTGGATGGATAAATTGAAAGCATCCTTCGAGGATATAGACCTCAATCTGCCTGGAGGAGAATCCTCTGCGGAAGCTGCCGATCGAGGGGTTGAAGTCATTCGCGAGATTGCAGAAAGCAGCGCCAATCCTATTGTGGTCGTGACGCATGGGAATTTGCTTTCTTTGATCATCAACCATTTCAAAAAGGAATTCGGATTTAATGAATGGAAAGGTATGACAAACCCTGATGTTTTTGAGCTACTTATGGAGAAGGACAAGTTCCAAATAAGCCGGATTTGGAAATGAGGCAATGTAGAAGCTGCAGCACATCAAGTAATGACGAGGAATGATTATTGGAATGGTATTTCAAATAACTCTTTTTGCAAAATTAGTCTTCATCCTCGTACTAAGTGGTATAAATGCGTTTTTATATTTCAACATTCTTGGTATCTATGTAGTTATAAGTGTTATCGTTTCAGGAATCATAATCGTGATGAGTTCCGGAACAAATTATGAAATTTCGGACGGGATGCTTCGTAAACGTTTCTTTGCAATCATCCGAAATGAAATAAACATTGATGATATCCAAACGATTGAAATCTACAACGAACTGAAAGCAGGGCAAATAAGAATCAACATTGCTAGCCCGGACGAGGACGAATACAGGCTTATTTTTAAGAGCGGCGAAGTCATGAAGATACCGTCTTATTATATGAACAAACGAACTTCAGTCGGGAAGTATCTCGCTAAGAAATATAAAATCAAAACAAAAGATACCAAGAAAGTGAAATATCTTTATGGTTGAATCCCATTGTTAGTACCAGTCGCGACTTTCGCGGCTTTTTTTATGCGTTGGAGAAATTACATGAGGAGGAAAAGGGAATTCAAGAAACTGGAATGAATAGATTACGTATAGAAACCAAAAAGAAGGGATGATCGAAATGGAACAATGGGAATACAAGACCATTAAATTCAAGATAGGCGGCTTTCTGGGCGGCAAATTAGATCCGAATGAATTCGAAGACATGCTAAACCAATATGGCGTCCAAGGCTGGGAGCTCATATCTTGCTTTGATACGAGTAAGTATCAAGGAGAATCGAAGGACATCATTTCGATTTTTAAAAGAAGAACATCATAAATCATCGCGCATTCACGAATCCTGCCGAAGGAATGTTAAGCTTCTGCTTGGATCGTTCGAGTGAACTCGCCAAAACGCTCAAATTGCACCATACGAAGGACAAAAATCGGAGGAATAATCATTGATCCATATGGAGAACCTGCTGCGAATAACCGATATTAAGGGCTATGCGCCTCAAATCGGTCGGTTAATATCCATGATGAATTATGCTCGATTTACAACCTTGGAAGCGGTAAAGGATTTGAATCCCGAACAACTCGATTTTCTCCTTGATCCGCAGAGCAACTCCATCGGAGCATTGTTATTGCACATTGCAGCGGTAGAATATGCTTATCAAGTCTCGACATTTGAAAAGCGTACATTGAATGAAGAAGAGCTCGCAACTTGGGGTCCTGCGCTGGATTTAGGAGAAGAAGGGCGAGAGAAGATCAAAGGGAATGATTTAGCCTTTTATCTTACGAATTTAGAAAAGGTAAGGAATCGAACGCTCGAATTGTTCAGTTCCGTTCAAGATGATTGGTTAGCTATTGAGGAAGAATTTTGGTGGGACAAGCAGGCCAACCATTATTTTATGTGGTTTCATGTATTCGAAGACGAGATCAATCATAGAGGTCAGATCAGAATGATTCGGAAGAAGTTGCTTAGTTAGGTTGAAGGTCAGTTGGGTAACGACAAATTGGAATCTCAATAATGGAGGACATGACATGGAAACTTTTGCAGAATATTTAGAGAAAATCGGTAATCCGCAGCATCGGGCGCGAACAGAAGAAGTGTTGACTTGGGTCGCGCAGACATTCCCTCAATTAGAGACGAAAATCGCGTGGAATCAGCCGATGTTTACCGATCACGGTACGTTCATTATCGGTTTTAGCGTATCCAAACAACATTTGGCCGTTGCGCCCGAGAAGGCGGGCATGAATCGATTCTCTGAAGAAGTCGTTCAGGCGGGCTATGCGCACACGAAGGAACTGGTTCGGATTCCGTGGGGAAGTCCGGTGGACTGTGATTTATTGGAAAGAATGATCGATTTTAACATCATCGATAAAGCGGATTGTTCCACGTTTTGGCGGAAATAAGGGGAGGCGTGATCGCTAGTTCGGCTGCTATCCGTTCGTTCGCAAAGTTCAAGATTAAGTTTCGCCTTCACTTGGAGGGATGATATGAGTATGGATCGAGGACATTCGCTTTTTGATTCGATAAGCCGCGATAACGTTGACCTCCATAAAGAGGGCTTTGTCATGGTTACTCGCGGCAGAGGGGGCAACATTTATTTTGTTGAGCATCAGGCTGTCGTTGTAATCGGCATTGAAATGCCTGGTGTCGCTGATCTGGATGTCCTGGTCTATGGGGAGCTGCAGTACATCGTCAATCGCTATGATCCTATACGCCGCACCGCAGAACAACTGACGATCGAGGAGCGTAAACGAATACAAAAGCTCTTGATCGAGTGGCTCGCTCTGAAAGGCTTGCGTCATGATATACATACAGCAGCAGAATAACATGGGCTTCTCCTAGAGAGTCTCAGCTGCGAAGTACCCCTGATAGTACGATGGGGGCAGCGAGGAGTGGAAGAAATGAACCGGTATAACCTCATTACCGCGAAGAATCAGGTAACGCCTAATTATGAGATCGGCGGCAAAGAAATAACGTTTGAAATCTATGTAAGTCCTGAAGAAGAAGTATGTGTGGTTGGTACGGTAGATAACAACTATATTTGTTGGTGCTCCATCACGAAAGGCGCAGATAAGGACACGAACGTTGAAATATTAAACGACTTGCTGACAGAACCCCAGGAGAGATTATACGGTACGAAATTCAAGGTGCTAGAGTCACGCTATCAGGAAATCATGCAATGGCATTCGTTTACGGTTTCGAAAGCATGGCATCATGATCAGTATCGCTACCGTTCACCCGTGAGCAATAGTTTCTTGGGTGCTCCTCCGTATAACAATGGCATATTCTTAGCTGCAGAGATTCGGGCGTTCTTCCGAAAAGAACTTCGAAAGTGTGAATATCGACTCGTAGATCCGGTCTATGTGAAGGTTCTTCAAAGCTATAAAAGGCTGCTTACGATGGAACGTAGTCCGGAATATTATCATCACATGCTGCCCGTTATCGATATTTTGAAACATGAAGCTTACTTAAAATTATGTCCTGATGTAGACGTGAGAAAGCTGTATCTGGAATGTCTTGATCTATGCTCGAGCTTGTATAACACCTATATGTCCGCTTCGCGTTAAGCCAAGGATGCAGTCAACGCCGGCAGTGACATCATAGGTCATAACTCAATTCACAATGAAGGTGATTTTAATCAGGGTATTGTTTATTTGCAGCAGAAATAAATGGAGAAGCCTAACGGCTGAGAAGATTTTCGAACCATACAGCGGCCTTCAGGTAAGGTCTGCGGGAACCGAAGAAGGCGCGCGCATAAAAGTAAATGCTGGACATATTGGATGGGCAGAAATGATTTTCGTTATGGAGAAGAAACATGAGCAAAGACTCCACGAGAAGTTCAGGCAAGAGATCATCGGGAAGCGACTCATTAGACTGGATATCCCGGACGACTACGGCTTTATGAATGAAGAGCTAATCGATATTTTAAAGAGCAGGGTATCGGACTATATTGAATTACCGGATTAAAGAATTGGACTGGTATGATAATTGGTATTATCCTCCATCTGTAGAACGGACAAAAGTTGATGTGATCCTGCGGTGTGATGCTTCTTCCCTGCGTGCTATCATCTGGATAACGGCGGCGTTGACGTGCAGGAACGACCTAGGATCCGGTCATGAATACCGCCGATTTGCCTAGCGCTTGCGTAAATTGGAGGAGAGACATATGGGAGAGGTAGTGGTGTTCGATCAGCCGCGGTCGGTTCGTATCGACAATTTTCGGGAGAATGAACTGCAGCTCGGACAAGTAAGGCTGCAAACGTTGTACTCAGGCATTAGCGCGGGGACGCAGTTAACCGCTTACAGGGGCAGTAACCCGATGGTGGGCAAGGTCCGCGATCCGGAAACGGGCCTGTTTGTCGAGCGAAGCAGCGGCTCGTCGCTGTACCCGGTCGTTGGCGGCTGGGCGTACGAGGAAATCGGCAAAGTCATTGAAATCGGACCAGGCGTGGAGCATGCCGCCATCGGCGATTTGATCTACGGCACGTGGGGACACCGAAGCAGTCATATCGTAACGGAAGCATTCGCCCTCGATCATAAGCTGCCTGCCGGACTCGATCCGATCGTCGGCATTTTCTCGCAAATGGGCTCGATCGCGCTCAATGCGGTGCTCGATGCCCACATTCATGTCGGCGAAACGGTGGTCGTGTTCGGGCAAGGGGTGCCGGGCCAGCTAGCCGCCCAATTCGCCAGGCTGAACGGAGCCCGCGTCATCGCGGTCGATCTGGACGACTGGCGCCTCGAACGGTCCAAGCAGTTCGGCGCCGCGGCGACCATCAACAGCGCGAAGGAAGATCCCGCCCAAGCCGTCAAGGCGCTGACGTCGGGACTTGGCGCGGACGCGGTAATCGACCTGTCCGGCTTTACGGAAGGCCTGCATCAAGCGATCCGCTCGGTCGTCTATAACGGCCGCGTCGTAGCGGCAGGCTTCTATCAAGGGGAAGGACGCGGCTTGTACCTCGGCGAGGAATTCCATCATAACCGGGTACAGGTCGTCTGCTCGCAGATCGGCAATGTCTCGATCGAGTTGACCAACCGCTGGAATCAGCTTCGGCTGGAGCGTACGGTCTATGAACTCGCGGCTGCCGGACGGTTGGACCTGGAGGGACTCATTACGCATGTCGTGCCATTCCGCGACGCGGCGGCGGCTTATGACATGCTGGATATGCGAACGGAGCCCAGCATGCAGGTCGTGCTGAAGTTCGAAGAATAACTCGAGCTCTCTTCACCGTTATTTCTATATGAGGGTTCTTCGAGCGAAGGTGACGCAGCAGCATGGCGAGCCCTTCGCTTTTTTTTGCAGGGCCGCATGTGGGAGCGAAGGTCTCCGAGAAACTGCCCGATGTCAATAGATAGCATGGAATGTCAATCGATTCAGGTAGAGCGAGCCGAGCGGCGCGCTTACAATAGAGCTACGGGGAATCGAAAGGGTGGAGACGGTGGAACAGTGGGATAGGCTGCGGACGATTGTCGAGATGGCGGCATTGGATATCATGACGTTCGATGTCCACAGCCGGACGGAGCTGAATTATCGGGATCGGGTGCTGCCCTGTTACGTCGTGTCCTACATCAAGGAAGGCTCGTGCAGAGTCCGGTTCGAAGGCAAGGATTACGCTGCGGGTCCGGGAGACGTCATCTTCCTGCCGCCGTTCATCCCTCACGATCATGTCAAGGACACGAACGAGAACACGGTGTTCATGTGGTGGCACTTCAATTACCGGATCGCGGGCGCCATGGACGTGTTCAGGCTGTTCCATCTTCCGGTATGCTTTCCGCTGTCGAATGCCGAGCGGCTGGAAGCCATCTTCAGCCAATATATCGGATATGCGGGCAAGCCGGGGAGCATCGCCGATCTGATCATGAAGGAAGCCAAGGCGTTGGAGTTGATCGCGATCCTGCTGGAGGCCGTCGTGACCACTAGCGGGATTCGGCCTACCGATAGGGTTTCCGAGGCATTCTCCGAGATCTTGACCGACATGGTCCGGCATCCCGAGCGGCATTACACCTTGAACGAGCTCGGGGAGAAATACCATATGCATCCGACCTATATCACGAATCAATTCAAAAAAATATTTCAGCTGACGCCGAAGCAGCTGCAGTCGAAGATCCGGGTGGACAAAGCGCAAAAGATGCTGCTGGCCGACCGGACGGGCATTGCGCAAATCGGGTATTCGCTGGGCTATGCGGACATCGACGACTTCACCCGATTTTTCAAAAATCAAGTCGGAGTCTCTCCGCTTGCTTACCGGAAAGCGAAACAACCGTAGGACCCCGGTACGATAAAGGGACGCAGATCAGAGGAGGGGCATAAGGATGACGGCGCTTGATTCCATCTATCAGGTTCGGAACGGACGCAGAACGAAGCGCATCTCGAGCTACGACAGGTCGGGAGGCAACAAGGACTCGGTTGCGATTCCCGCTGGCGAGACCGCCGAGATTGCGAACATCGGAGGCGCGGGCGTGATTCGCCACATCTGGATGACGATCAATTGCGCGGACCGGATGATCCGGCGTAATGCGGTGCTGCGCATGTATTGGGACGGCGAGAGCGAGCCCAGCGTGGAATCGCCGATCGGGGACTTTTTCGGGCAGGGTTGGGGGGAGAACTACAACTTCGCCTCGCTGCCGCTCGCGGCGGCGCCTCATAAGGGACAGGCGCTGAACTGCTATTTTCCGATGCCGTTCGGAGACGGTGCCGTCATTACGCTGACGAACGAATCGGAGGAACCGATCGAATCCTTCTATTACTATATCGATTACGAGGAGCACGACGCCATGCCGGAGGACGCGGGCCGGTTTCATGCGCAGTGGCGGCGGGAGCTGACCGAAGCCGATTCGGCGGACGGCGAGAACGAAGGCCTGGAGCTCGTGCCGCAGCAGCCGAACCAATCGGACGCGGGCAACTACGTCTTTGCCGATATTCGCGGCAAGGGCCATTTGGTCGGCATCAACTATTACGTGGATAATCCAAGTCCGATGTGGTACGGCGAAGGGGACGATATGTGGATGATCGACGGCGAGCCATGGCCGGGCTCGCTGCATGGCACCGGGACGGAGGATTTCTTCAATACGGCCTGGTGCCCGAAGGAAATTTATATGCACCCGTATTTCGGCTGCGCCAGGGTGAACGGCGAAACCGGATTTCTCGGGCGGACGCACGTGTACCGGTTTCTGCTGGAGGACCCCGTCTACTTCGAGAAGTCGCTGCGCGCCAGCATCGAGCACGGCCACAATAATGCGCTGACGCTTGATTTGGTTACCGTCGCCTATTGGTACCAGCTCGAGCCGCATCAGCCATTCCCCGAGCTTCCGGACAAGGAAGGCAGGCAAAACAAGCCGATCATCAATCTGCACGATATCCATTATTGGCGGCATGAGTACCGCAAGGCATTCGGCGGCGGAACGACGCTGTGGGGGAACGAGTGGCGGTCGAAGCGGGAGGAACCATGATCAAGGTATCGGACAACAAACGGTTTTTGACGTACGACGACGGACGGCCGTTCTTTTATCTCGGCGATACAGCCTGGGAATTGTTTCACCGTCTTACCCGCGAAGAAATGGCAGCGTATATGGAGAACCGCAGCGCCAAGCGTTTTACGGTCATTCAAGCGGTCATCCTGGCGGAAATGGACGGCCTCGAGGAGCCCAACGCTTACGGTGACGTGCCGCTGAGGAGGAACGCATCCGCCGCGTTCGATCCGATGCTGCCGGCGGTCGATCCGGACGGCTACGATTATTGGCAGCATGTCGACTATGCGGTCGATCTGGCGGCTTCCCTGGGTCTGGTCATGGGGCTGGTCCCGACATGGGGAGACAAAGTGACGCTCGGCAATCCGTATGCCAAGGGGCCGGAGCTGTTCGCTGCCGACAATGCCCGCGCATTCGGCCGTTATGTCGGCGCGCGATACAAGGCATGCCCCAATATCGTATGGATTCTCGGCGGCGACCGCAATCCGGATACGAAGCTCGCCGTATGGCGCGCGATGGCGGAAGGACTGCGCGAGGGCGACGGCGGCAGTCATCTGATCACGTATCATCCGCTGGGGGGTTATTCCTCTTCCATCTGGTTCCATCACGACGAGTGGCTCGACTATCATACGAACCAGTCGGGACACGGCGCCAGGCATTTGGACAACTACAATATGATCGCAAAGGATTACCATCTCCATCCGCCAAAGCCGACGTTCGACGGGGAACCCCGCTACGAGGGACATTCGGTCAATTGGAACGAGACGGCCGGCTATTTTACGGATGACGACATTCGGCAGGCCGCCTATTGGGCGGTCTTGGCCGGCGCGTTCGGGCACACCTACGGCCATACGAGCGTGTGGCAGCTGTTCGAACCCGGCAGACCGGCTTACAGCGGCGCGAAGCTGCATTGGCGCGAGGCACTGGACAGTCCGGGAGCGGAACAAATGCGGCATTTCCGGGCGCTGTTCGAATCCAGGCCGTTTCTTAGGCTCGTGCCCGACCAGCAGCTGCTCGTGGATCCGCTTGTCGGTTCCGATCATATCCGGGCGGCGCGCGGCGACGATTATATCTATGCGTACAGCTCGACCGGGCAATCGTTCGAGCTTCGCATGGGCCGCATTCCGGGCAGCCTGGTGCAGGGGCACTGGTACGATCCGCGAACGGGACAATCGACCGCACTGGCCGAGAGGACGGCCAATCGCGGCATAGCCCGATTCACGCCTCCGACGTCCGGCATCGGCCAGGATTGGGTGCTCATTCTGGATGCGGACGAAGAAGGAGATTGCGTCGTTTGAGCAGAAGATGAGGAAGAAGCGGGGGCCGCACGAGGTCGGCCAACGGAACGTGCGGCTCCCATGCAGCGTTTCGGAAAGCGGGCAGCAAGCCGGCTCCACGGACAGGTTGAAAGCGAATGGAGGAGAATACGATGAAAGCGATCCCATTGGAGCGTTTATCGCTCGAAGGCGATCTGCGCGACCGGCTGACGGCCAGCGCCTCGCGGCTAGCCGATTCGCTGTACGGCCCGGACGAGGTATTCAAGCCGGCGAGCTATGATTGGCCGGGCGACAATGAAGGCAGAACGCTGCTGGCTCAAGTGTTGACCGCGCGCGCTACGGGTACGGAGCCGCTGCACGCGGCGGCGATCATGGCCAAGCTGCCGGAGGCCGTGAATGAACGCGGGTATTTCGGCAGCATACTGCCTGACGGGATGACGGACGAGCAGCAGCTCTCCGGCAACAGCTGGTATCTGCGGGCGCTAGCCGAGCTGTATGCGTGGAAGAAGGAGCCTGAGGTGCTTCGTCAGATCGAGCGGGTCGTCAGGGGGCTGCTCCTGCCCGCCAAGGCGCATTTCGAGCATTACCCGACCGATCCGCTGGAACGCGCGAACGAGGGAGAAGCCGCAGGGACGCGAGGGGACAAGCCCGTACGGGACTGGTACCTGTCGACGGATATCGGCTGCGCGTTTATTATGCTTGATGGCGCCACGCACGCTTACGAGCTGCTCCGGTGGCCGGAGCTGCGAGAAACGATCGACGCGATGATCCGGAAATTTCTGTCGATCGATCTGCTGGCAATCAACGCGCAGACGCATGCGACGCTGTCGGCGCTGCGGGGGATGCTCCGCTATTACGGCCTAAGCCGCAATGCCGGGCTGCTGGCTGCGGCCGAACGCGTATTCGAACTGTACGTCCAGGAAGGCATGACGGAGAACGGCGCCAATCGGAATTGGTTCAACAGGCCTTGGTGGACGGAGCCGTGCGCCGTCGTCGATTCGTTCGTCGCCGCGTTCGAGCTGTGGCGTCTCACCTCGAAGCCGGATTACTTGGAGACTGCCCATCTGATTTATTATAACGGCCTGAGTCACGGCCAGCGGCCGAACGGCGGCTTCGGCTGCGATAACTGCGCCGGATCGAAGGAGCGCGAGTTGTTCGCGCTGGAGAATCTGTACGAGGCGTATTGGTGCTGCACGATGCGCGGCGGCGAAGGGCTGGCGCGCGCGGCGGAATACGGCTACTGGCTGGACGGAAACCTGGTTACGGTGCCTTTCTATCATAACGGAGTCGCCAGATTGCCGTTAGCCGCGGGAGAAGCGGTTATTCGGCAGACCACCTCGTATCCGTACGAGGGGCAGACCGTATTCGAGGTGTTGAGCGTCCCTGCGGCTTGCGGCGCGACGCTCCGCTTCTACGTTCCGCAGCATGCGGTTCCTGGAACGGAGGCCATCAGTCTGAACGGCGTACGACTGGATGCCGCTAGCGATAACGGGTTTCTGGAGATTCAAGCGGAGTTGGCGGCGGGAATGCGCTTGGAGCTGAACTTCGAGCTCGGCCTGACCCGCGTTCCGGCGGCGCATGCGCCGGCCTTTCCGGATGCCGTCACACTGCGGCATGGAGCGCTGCTGCTGCGCGGCACGCGGAAGCAAGAAGATTCGGATCGCGGCGAATCGGAGCTTGGACCGCTGAAATATGCCTCAGAAGGAACGTATGCGGACGCCGACGGATCCGTCGTACTGTCCCCCGTATTCGTGCCGATTCGCAAGAACGATAAAGAAACGGTGCTAGAGCAAAAAACCATACTGTTCACATAAAACGAGGAGGCAGGAACGTGAATATGAAATTTTCTGTATCATTAGGCGCGGTATTTGGCGGCAGCGGCATGTCCACGGAGGAGAAAATCAGAAAGTCGGCGGAACTGGGGTTCCCCGCGATCGAGTTCTGGGCCTGGTGGAACGAGGATCTCGAGCTGGTGGCGCGGGTGACGAAGGAATGCGGCATCGCGGTCGCATCCGTCTGCACCCGATTCGTGTCGCTCGTCGACGCCGCGCGAAGGGCGGAATACATCGAGGGACTGAGGGAGAGCATCGAGGCGGCCCGCAGGCTTGGATGCCGCTATCTGATCAGCCAGACCGGCGACGAGCTCGCCGGCGTCGACCGCTCCGAGCAGGCCGCTTCCCTGGTGGCGGGCTTGAAGGAGGCCGCGCCGCTTCTGGAGGCAGCGGGCGTGACGCTCGTCGTGGAGCCGCTTAATACGCGGGTCAACCATCCGGGCTACTTTCTGCAGACGACGGAGGAAGCGGCTGCCCTGATCGGGGAAGTGAACAGCCCGAATGTCAAAGTGCTCTACGACGTCTATCATCAGCAAGTCACCGAAGGCAACCTGATTCCGAATATTCGGGCGAACATGGACGTCATCGATTATTTCCATATCGCCGACCATCCCGGCCGCCATGAGATCGGGACTGGCGAGATCAACTATGGCAACGTGCTGCGGGCCATCCAGGAAACCGGCTTTGCCGGCTATATCGGGCTGGAATATTTCCCTTCGGCCGAGGCGACCGAAACGCTTCGTCAGCTGCTGCGTTCGTACGGCAGCTTCGTACAGCCTGCCCCTGCAGCAACCTGAAACCCGTCCAGCGCATGCGGGCATCAATAAGCGGAGAGATTCAACGAGTCGAGAGCCATCCAGGTCCATATGCCTGCGTGGCTCTTTGCGTTTCAGGCGTGCATCTCACGAACGGCTGGCCGGCGACAAGGAACGGGTTGTCGGTCAAGGACCCGGATGTCAATAGAAAGCAAGGCAAGTCAACATCCTCTTCTAGCGGAAGACGCCGCGGCGCGTCTATACTTTGGATGAGTTTTAAACCGTGCGCGAACCGGATTTCTCGACTTGGAATCGGAAAGCAGCGATAAAGGAGCGAGCATCATGTCTGCAAGTGAAAGCAATCAACTGACGCGAATCGGGCGCTGGGGGTATGCGGGCCCGTGGTACGGCGGGCTTACGACGCAGTCCGAGCATCCGCTGCTGGGCAGGCTGGCCATGCTCAGGCGGTTCGGCCTCGAGGTGTTTACGGTAGGATTAACCGATTGGGACTCGCTCCGGGAGCAGGAGCGCAAGACGATCGTCGACCTTCTGGATGCATACGGCATGCAGCTTGCCGTTCATATCGGCTATCCGTATATTACGGCGAGCGACGAGGAGATTCGCGCGAACAATGCGCATATCCTGCTGGCGCTTTCCCGGCTTGCGATGTATCGGCAGCCGGCGATCGTGACCACCGAGCCTCGCTACAGCCACCGCTTCGACAAACGCCTGCCGCTCGATCACGCGCTCGAGCGGCTGTCGAAGTCGATTGCGCCGATCGCCGCGGGCTGTCGCGACCTTGGGGTACGGCTGGGCATCGAAAACCACGGCGATTTCTACTGCTCGGATCTCGTGCAGGTATGCCGCGAAACGCCGGATTTATATCTGTTTCTCGACACGGGAAATACGTTCCTCATCGGGGAACGGCCGCTGGAAGCGTTCCGGACTGCGGCCCCCTATGTCATCGGCGCGCACTTCAAGGACCATAAGGTGCGTCCGAGGCTGGACGCGAGGCCGCTGCATTTGGAGATCGGACCGTCCGCGCTGGGCGACGGCGACGTCCCGCTGCAGGCTTGCTACGACCTGCTGGCCGAACAGGCGCCCTATCCGTATGAGCTGATCATGGAAATCGAGATGATCTGCCCGGACGATGAATCTCCCATCGACTGCTTGAACCGATCGATTGCTTATATTCGAACGCTGGACGGTGAACAAGGATGAGCACTCAATTAAAGGCTGTCGTCGTCGGCTGCAACATGGGCAAGAACCAGGCATTCGCGCTCGCGCAATTGCCCGAATACGAGCTGGCCGCGTTATGCGACCTGCAGGAGAGCACCGCCCGCCGGATAGCGGACGGCAGCGGGAATCCGGCCGTGTATACGGATTTCGCAGCCATGCTGCGCGAGGTACGCCCGGACGTTGCCGTCATTGCCACGCCGAACGGCAGCCATGCCGCGCTGTCGCTGCTGGCGGCGGAAGCAGGCGTCCGAGGCATCTATTGCGAGAAGCCGATGGCGATCAACCTGGGCGATGCCAGAAGGCTCGCTCGGGTCTGCGAGGAACGCGGCATCGCGCTCGTCGTCGGCCATCAGCGGCGGATGACCGCCGTCTATCGGACGATGCGCGATATCATGGACAGCGGGGCGCTGGGCGACATTCAGCTGATCCGCGGCATGTGCGCCGGCGATTTGCTGTCGGACGGCACGCATCTGATCGATTCGATGCTGTATCTGCTTCAGGACGCGCCGGTGAGGCGCGTAACCGGGCAAGTGAATCGGAGCCTGACGCCCGCGTTTACGGGCAAGCGTTACGGGCACGATGTAGAGAGCGGCGCCATGGCCGTTCTGGAATTCGAGGGAGGCGTGCGCGGCGAACTATTCACCGGGGAATGCCGCATGCCGGACAGCGGCTATCAGGATATCGAAATCATCGGCAGCAAGGGCCGCCTGCGCCGGCGCGGCGACGGCAGCCAGCCGCCGCTGCTCGTGGCGGACGAGCGAGGGGGATGGCGTCCCGTGCCGGTTGCGGAGGAGCGCGAGTCGATCTTCCTGGACGCGTTTCGCGCGATGGCGGCTTCGATTCGCGGCGGGACTCCCCATCCGATGTCAGGCGCGTCCGCGCTGGCAGGTCTCGAGGCGCTAATGGCGATTTTCGAATCCGCCAGGCGCCATGCGCCGATGACGCTGCCGCTCGCGGAGGAGCGGTTTCCGCTGGAAGCGATGATAGACGAAGGACGGTTTTGAGAGAGGAGCACCGACAATGACGATTGCATGTTCGACTTCCATTCGTTCCGGCAGCTCGCTCGAGGCGGCGCTGGCCGAAGTAGGGGGGCTCGGCTTCAGCCGGGTCGACCTGCTGGCGATCGACGGCTGGGCGCATATCAACCCGAGCGACCTCGCGCGAGACTACGAGGGAGAGCGCGACAGGCTGACAAGCCTGCTTGCGCAATACAAGCTGCAGCCGCTCGCCTTGAACACCGGGACGGGGCCGCAGCTGCACGACAGATCCGAGCCTTCCAATCGCAGGCGGATCGAGGAAATTCAAGCCATCATTCGACTTATGAACGATTACGAAATCACCTTGGCAGCCATTCAACCGCGCAATAATGACCCGGGCAGGCCGTGGTCCGATGTACTGGCGGACTGCGTGGCAACGCTGCGCGAATATGATGCGCTGGGCAGGGCGGCGGGCATCACGTTCGCGCTGGAGCTGCACGTGAACAGCCCTTTCGAGACGCTGGAGCAGGCGAAACGCCTGGTCGATGCGATGCCCCAAATCCGGCTCGTCTACGATCCGACCCATTTCGTCATGCAGGGCATCGATATCCGCGAGACGGAATGGCTGATGGATTATGCTTCGCATGTTCACCTGCGGGATGCGTCCTTAGGGCGCATGCAGACCGCTTTCGGCGCGGGCGGCGTCGATTTCGACTGGGTGCTCGGAACGCTTGCAGCCAGAGGCTACGCGGGTCACTTCTCCATTGAATATTTGGAAGAAGGCGGCGTCGATTGGACGGCGGATATCTTGGCGCTGCGCGATCGAATCAGCCGGTACTTCCCGGAATAATCATAGCGGTTCGCTCGCTTCATCAGGACAATATTGACATTCCCGGTCCTCCGTTGACAAAGGTAAACAGAGGTCAAGAAGAGTCAATACTTTCGCATTTCACGGCTGGGCGGTCTTCGTTATGATGAGGCGGCAGGGCAAAAATAACATAGGGAGGCAACAAGCAATGAAACATTCGAGGAAGCTCGCCATGCTTGCACTGATTCTGATTCTTGCGCTCGTTACGGCCTGCTCGAAGTCGAACGATAACGGCAGCGGCAGCGGCACCAGCAATGGAAACGCGGACGGCAGCACGGCTGCGGAGAACGACGGCAAAGCGGCGGGCGATGCGGCGCCGGCCGATATCAACGCGAAATACGATCCGCCGATTACGGTGACGGCCGTGCGGGATCAGGACGCTTCGATCACGTTCAAGCAAGGCGAGGATTTCGACGCCAATAACTGGACGAAAGCTTACCAAGACGAGCTTGGCATTACGGTCAAGCACAACTGGATCGTGCCGAGCGATCAATATAACGCGAAGCTGAACATCGCGATCGCTTCCGGCGATCTGCCGGATATTTTCAAGGTCAACGGTTCCCAGTTGAAGCAGCTTGTCGATGCGGGCATGCTGGCGGATCTGACGGACGTGTACGAGAAATACGCCTCCGACCTGACGAAGAACGCGATCGATTCCGGTCCGCTGGCGAAGGCGGCGGCTACGTTCGACGGCAAGCTGATGGCGATACCGCCGGATGAAAGCGGATACGAGGGCGGGCTTAACCTGCTGTATCTCCGTTCGGATTGGCTGCAGAAGCTGAACCTGAAGACGCCGACGACGTGGGCGGAACTGGAGAACGTGATGGATGCGTTCGTCAACCAGGACCCGGACGGCAACGGCAAGAAGGATACGTTCGGCCTGGCGCTCACGAAGGACCTGTACAAGAACGGCGTGGCGGAATCGACCGGCGTGTTCAATGCCTTCGGATCGCACCCGAACATCTGGATCGAAGGGGCGGACGGCCAGATCGTCTACGGCGGCATTCAACAGGAGACGAGAACCGCGCTCGCGAAGCTGCAGGAAATGTACAAAAAAGGCTGGATCGACCCGGAATTCGGCGTCAAGGACAGCGGCAAGGTCGGCGAGGACTTCGCCAATAACAAGGTCGGCGTCGATTACGGCGCGCTGTGGGATCCGCTGTGGCCGCTGCAGGACACCGTCACGAAGAACCCGAACGCGGACTGGAGCGTATCGCCCGCCGTATCGGCAACGGATAAGCCGCTGCAATATTCGGCAGACCTCAGCTTCAACGAATTCATGGTCGTGAACAAGAACATGAAGAACCCGGAGGCCGTCATCAAGCTGATGAACTTCGGCAACGATAAGCTGTTCGGCGGCAAGGCAGATCCGAAGGTATTCCATTCCGAGAAGATCGGCGACAAGCAGTACGATTACTTCAAGGAAAACGTTATCCGCGTCGCCGGCTCCAATCCGATCGGCGGCAACTTCGGCCACTACAAGAAAGTAACGGCGGCGCTGTCGGCGAACGATCCGTCCGGGCTCAATCCGGAGCAGAAGGACTACTACGACAAAATCGTGGCTTACAACGGCGGCGACCGCACGGCATGGGGAACGATGCGCGTCTTCGGACCGGAGAGCGCCTACAGCACGATCGAAGGCGTCTACCAGAACAAGGAGCAAAATTTGAAATTCACGAAATTCTACGGCGCGCCGACGAAGACGATGGCAGCCAAGAAGTCGACCCTGGACAAAATGCAGCTCGAAACCTTCACCAAGATCATTCTCGGCTCGCCGATCGAAGACTTCGACAAGTTCGTCGCGGACTGGAAGAAGCTCGGCGGCGACCAAATGACGCAGGAAGTGAACGAATGGTCGGCGCAGCAAGGTAAATAACGCCGAACCGGAACGGGGCGAAGAAGGAGAGCGGGCGGGAACGACCGGCCTGCCGCCTTCTTCTTTCCTGAACCGGATTACCGAATATGGAGGACGAACAATGAATAAAACTCGAGTCAGCCAGCTGCCGTTCCACCTCATGCTTCTGCCGGGCGTCGTCCTGGTGCTCGTCTTCAGCTACGGTCCGATGTTCGGCATTATCATGTCGTTTCAACAATATATTCCCGCCAAGGGCTTCGCCGGTTCCGAATGGATCGGCTTGGATAATTTCCGCTACGTGCTCGACATGCCGGATACGTTCACGGTGCTGTGGAACACGATGTACATTTCCATGATGAAGATCGCGGCAGGACTCGTATTTCCGATTCTGATCGCGCTGCTGCTGAACGAGGTGCGCAAGAACGTCGTCAAACGGACGATTCAAACCTTGATCTATCTGCCGCACTTTCTATCGTGGATCATTCTGGGCGGCATTCTGATCGACGTGCTGTCGCCGTCTTCGGGCATCGTGAACCATTTTCTGGCCATCTTCGGCATCAAGCCGATTTTCTTCCTCGGCAGCAATCACTGGTTCCCGTTCACGATCGTCCTCAGCGACCTGTGGAAAGAGTTCGGCTTCGCGACGATCGTCTATTTGGCGGCCTTGACCTCGATTAATCCGGTGCTCTACGAGGCCGCGATCGTAGACGGAGCGAACCGCTGGAAGCAGACGCTGCACGTGACGCTGCCCGGCATGGCGCCGATCATCGTCCTGCTGCTGACGCTGAGCCTCGGCAACGTGCTGAACGCGGGCTTCGATCAAATCTTCAATCTCTATTCGCCGCAAGTGTACGAAAGCGGCGACATCATCGACACGATGGTGTACAGACTCGGCCTTGTCGACGCGCAGTTCGGTCC
Source organism: Paenibacillus sacheonensis (assembly GCF_009909195.1). Taxonomy (GTDB): domain Bacteria; phylum Bacillota; class Bacilli; order Paenibacillales; family Paenibacillaceae; genus Paenibacillus_Z; species Paenibacillus_Z sacheonensis. Next base: position 117,375 of record NZ_JAAAMU010000005.1, on the reverse strand, counting down.
GGCTGCCGCGGTAGGACTGTTTAAATCGCTCGTTTCCTTTGTGTTTATCTCCGTTTCTTACTTGCTTGCCTATCGTTTCGCTAACTACCGCATCTTCTAGAGGGGAGCATGCCGCATGGACTTTCATATGACTACCGGACAGAAGGCATTCAATGTCCTGAACCAGATTTTTCTGATCGCGCTCTCCATCGTCTGCATTCTGCCGCTCATTCACGTGCTGGCGATATCGCTCAGCGACAAGACGGCCGCATCGGCGGGCGACGTCGTGCTGTGGCCGGTTCATTTTACATGGCAATCGTATTCCTACGTGCTCGGCAAGCCCGAATTCATGCGCGCGTTCTGGATCACGCTCGAGCGGGTGGCGCTCGGCCTGCTGGTCAATATGTTTCTGACGATCCTGCTCGCCTATCCGCTGTCCAAGGAAGTGCGGGTGTTCAAATACCGGACCGTGTACGCCTGGTACTTCGTCCTGACGATCCTGTTCAGCGGCGGCTTGATCCCGACCTATATGATCGTCAACCAAACCCACCTGATCGATTCGATCTGGGCGTTGATCATTCCCGGCGCGGTGCCAGTATTCAACGTGATCCTGCTGCTTAACTTCTTCCGCGGGCTGCCGAGGGAGCTGGAGGAAGCCGCGTTCGTCGACGGCGCCAAGCAGTGGACGGTGCTGTGGCGACTCTTCGTGCCGCTGTCGACGCCGGCGCTGGCGACCATCGCGCTGTTCACGATCGTCGGCCACTGGAATGCGTGGTTCGACGGGCTCATCTACATGAACAAGCCGGAGCATTACCCGCTGCAGAGCTACTTGCAGACGGTGATCATCAAGACCGACCTTGCCATGCAGTCGGCCAGAGATTTGGATTCGTTGTCGCAGGTCTCGGAGCGTACGAGCAAAGCGGCTCAGATCTTCATGGGCGCCCTGCCGATCCTGCTCATCTACCCGTTCCTGCAGCGGTTCTTCGTCAAAGGCATCGTGCTTGGCAGCGTGAAGGAGTAAGCTTGAAGCGGATAGAGGATGCGGGAAGCATGAAGGCGTAAAGACGTACGACTTTTCTGCACGGAGGGCGTATACATGATGATTAATTCCGAAGGGAAGTCGATGAATTGTTACGCCTGAGAATGCCGAAAATCGCAATCTTTTACAAGCTTGTCATCGTTCTGCTGCTCGTGATCGCGCCGTTGTACGGCATCAGCATGTATCTGAACCAGCAGGGCGAATCGAGCGTGCGCAGCGAGATTTCCGGTTCCATGCAGTCCCGGGTTCACTTCTATATTCAGTCGCTCGTCGTCGAGCTCGACCGGATCCAGCGGCTGCAGCGGGAATTCATCAACGACGACGACCTGCAGAAGCTGAGCGTCGCCGGCCCCGTCATGTCCGACCTGGAGCGCACCGAGGCGATGATCCGCCTCCAGAAGCGGCTGCTGCTCGTGCAGAATTCCAGCAACTATATCGACAGCGCCAATGCGTACGTACCGGGCCTGGGCAAGGTGCTCAATTCGAACGATATCTACGTGACGGCCAACCAGGATCGTCTTGGCCAGCTGATCGGCGCGTCGCAGCTTCATCTGTCTCTTGTCCCGCTCGCGGATGAATTGTTTATTTGCCAGCAGTATCCGGATACGCCCGATCAAGACTCGCTTATTTTCTTTCTCTATCTCGAGCTTTCCAAGCGTGCGATTCAGCAGGAACTGACGCAGTTCATGAGCTTCAACGGCGAACAAGCGATCTTGTTCGGAAGCGGCTTCGAATGGTCGATCACGACGGACGACAACGCGGAACGCACCGAGGCGCTCAAGACGATCGCCAAGTCGAGCATCGACGGCGCCGCCCCGGGCATGAATGCTTTCACGTACGACAAACAGCGGTATATTCTGACGCTGGAGCATTCGGCCGCCGTCGATATGACCTTGCTCATCTATACGCCCGAGAAGAACGCGCTCGGTCCGATTCAGAAGTACAATACGTGGTTCTGGGTGCTGTCCCTGTCGTCGGTGCTGATCGTATTCGTCTTCTCCTATTGGATCTACAGATGGATTCACCGCCCGCTCAAGCAGCTTGTCCGGTCGTTCCGGAAGGTGGAGAAGGGCAATCTGGACGTGAAATTGACGTTGAACAGCAACGATGAATTCGAATATTTGTACGCGCAGTTCAATTCGATGCTGAGTCAACTGAAGATATTGATCGAAGAAGTGTACGAGGAGAAAATCCATTCGCAGAAGGCGGAGCTGAAGCAGCTGCAAGCGCAGATCAATCCGCATTTTCTGTACAACACCTTCTTTATTCTGAATCAGATGGTGAAGCTCGAGGATTACCCGAAGCTGAAGCCGTTCACGAAGCATCTCGGCAATTACTTCAAATTCATTACGAGAGACGCCTCCGACGACGTTCCGCTCCGAGAGGAGTTGGAGTTCGCCAGGGCGTACCTCGAGATCCAGAAGATCCGCTTCGAGGATCGCATTGCCGTACAAGTCGATGAGCTCCCGGATATGATCGCCGGCGTGCTCGTGCCGCGCTTGACGCTGCAGCCGATCATCGAGAATTCGTATAAATACGGTCTCGAGGAAGTCGGCGGCAGCGGGCGGCTGAACGTGCGATTCCTTCTTGCAGCCGATCAGCTCGTCATCGAGATCGCGGACAACGGGAAAGGCATGAGCGACGAGGAGCTGTGGAATTTGAACCGCAGGCTGAACGATCCCCCTCCCCATATCGAGAGTACGGGAATCATCAACGTGCACAAGCGGCTGCGGCTGAAATACGGACCGGGGAGCGGCGTCAAAGCATCGATCGACGGCAAGCTCGGCGGCTTGAAGATCAGCCTCTATATTCCCGTAAAGGAGAACAATCCATGATGCTGCACCGGATGCTTATCGTCGACGACGAGCCTTACATCGTGAACAGCCTTCGCATGCTGTTCGAGGAAGCCGAGCAGCTCAAGCTTGACCTCTACACGGCGACTTCCGCCGCGGAGGCGCTGGACTGGCTCGGGAAGACGCGAATCGACATCGTCCTGTCGGACATTCGCATGCCCGGGATGTCGGGGCTCGAGCTGCAAGAGCGGATTCGCGAGCAGTGGCCGTCCTGCAAGGTCATCTTCCTGTCGGGGCACAATGAATTCGGCTACGTACAGGCAGCCATCCAGAACGGAAGCGCGGGTTACTTGCTCAAGACCGACGACGAGGAAGACATTATCCGCACGGTGGAGAAGGCGGTACGCGAGCTGGCCAGCGAGCGCTCGATGAACAGCTTCATCGACCAAGCGAAGGAGCAGATGCGCAAGGCGCTCCCCGTCCTGCAGCGGGATTTTCTCGCCGCCATGGCGGAGGGGGAGCCGACGAGCGAAGCGATCCGCGCGAGACGGTTCGGCGAGCTGGAGCTCAAGCTGTCCGCCTCCCGGCCCGTCATGCTCGTGGTCGGCCGCGTAGACCGGTGGGGAGAGAACTACTCCTCGGTCGATAAGGAGCTCCTGCTCTACGCCGTGCAAAATATTGCCGTCGAAGTGTTGAGCCATTCGGCTGCCATGGCGACGGCGGTGATCGACCGCACGCGGTTCATGTGGCTGCTTCAGCCGGACCGCGAGGATCGCGCGGAGGACGCGACGTGGGTTCGGTTCGTCCAGGAATCGCTCGATTTCATTCAGGACCGGTGCAAAACGCTGCTTCACGTTCCGTTGTCGCTCGGCGCTACCGTGCAGCCTTTCGAGTGGGAGGAGCTGTCGGCGAAGCACGCCCATCTGTCCCGGCTGCTTATCCGCGGACTCGGCGAAGGCGACGAGATGCTCCTGTACGAGATTAACGGGAACGCGGAGGACGAAGGGGATGCCGCCGATTCGCGCAGGGAAACGACAGCGCATCAGCGCCAGGTAAAGCTCAATCAACTCCGGACGCTGCTCGAGAGCGGCCAGAGCGTCCCGTTCGCCGAGCTGTTCGACAGCTTGTTCGCGGAGGCGCCGGGCCTGCAGTACGAAGAGCTGCAAGAAATCTATTACTCGGCGGCAACGATGATTCTATCGCAAATCAACCGCTGGTCCGCCTACGAGCGAATCGCCGGCCGGCTGCCGCTGAACCGTCTGTTCGCGCTCGACGCGCATGCCTCCTGGCCGGAGGCCGGCCGTTATTTGCGGGGGCTGGCCGATGCGCTCACCGTGCTTCTTGCGGAAGACAGCTCCGAGCGAAGCAACGAAGTCGTCGAGAAGCTTCACCGTTACATCCACGACCATATCGCCGGCGATTTGTCGCTCGTGCGGCTCGCCGACGAGGCGGAGTTGAACTCCAGCTACCTATGCCGCTTGTATAAACAGCTGACCGGCATCGGATTGTCGGATTACATCACGGACGCGAAGCTGGCGCTGGCCAAGCAGCTGCTTGGGGAGACGACGCTGAAGGTAAGCGAGGTCGCGGTCCGAATCGGCTTCGATTCGGGCTACTTCTCCCGGTTTTTCAAGAAAAGCACGACGATGACGCCCCAAAAGTACCGCGAGAACGTAACCAAATGAAAACCATATGAAGCGACGACTGAAGGAGGGATACGATGCGAACGAACCGCATTGCGAATACGGATCTGCAGCCGTCCGTCATTTGTCTCGGAACGTCGGGGTACGGATCGGAAATCGAGAGAGAAACCGCATATCGTCTCATGGATCTGTACACGGAGCGGGGCGGTAATTTTCTCGATTCGGCGAATATCTACGACGATTGGGCGGGGCTTGGCAAGAGCCTCAGCGAGAAAACGGTCGGCGCCTGGCTGAAGGAGCGGGGCTGCCGGGACCGGATCGTGCTGGCGACGAAGGGCGCGCACCCCGACCTGGCGGCGATGGATCGATCGCGTCTTAGCCGCGCCGACATCCTGCATGATCTGCAAGACAGCCTGTCCAACCTGCAGACGGACTATATCGATCTCTATTGGCTGCATCGCGACGATCCCCGGGTCGCCGTCGAGGGGATCGTCGACGTGCTCAACGAGCAGGTTCGAGCTGGGACGATCCGTGCGTTCGGCTGCTCGAACTGGACGACGCGGCGTATTCGCGCCGCAAATGAATACGCTTCCGGAAGCGGGCTGCTCGGGTTTGCCGCCAACCAGCCGCTCTGGAACCTCGCCGTGCTGAACCCGGGCGCGCTCGAAGGCTCGACGGTTGCGGCGATGGACGACGAGATGGCTGCCTATCATGCGGCCGCGAATCTGGCTGCGGTGCCGTTCTCTTCCCAGGCCAACGGCTTCTTCGGCGGGCGCTACGTTCGCGGACAGTCGCCGGAGAAGGGCGGCCGGTCGGCCATCGTCGCGGCGATGTACGCGAACGAGGCAAGCTTCGACCGTCTCGACCGCGCGATACGGCTGGCCGAAGAGCTGGACACGACGCCGACGCGGATTGCGCTTGCGTATTTGACGGCGCATTCGTTTCCCGTGTTTCCGATCATCGGCGTCTCGAAGTCCGACTATCTGCTCGACAGCTGCGCGGCCGCCGATCTGCGCCTTAGCCCGAAGCAAGCGCGCTGGCTGGAAACCGGCGAAGCGCAGTAAACTCGCCGCAAGCAGGCTAGGCATGCCATCATTTCATTATTCATTCATGGAGGAGATCGCGATGAGCTTTAACGGAACGAATTTGAACATGGGCAATCTTGCCCGGCTGTCCAAGGCCAAGACGCGTTCGATCAGCGCCGAGAACTTTACCGGGGAGAAGGGGAAAGGCGGCATGTCGCTCGACGGCGCCAGCGCCAGCTGCGCGCGGGATCTCGGCCAAGGCTGGAAAATCTCGCCGTGCATTCCGCTCAAGAAAGGCGAAACGTTCGAGCTGGCGAACATTCGCGATTCCGGCATGATCCAGCATATGTGGATGACATGCGCGCCGGAGCGGTGGAGAAGCTTGATCCTGCGCATGTATTGGGACGGCGAGGAGTCGCCTTCCGTGGAAGTGCCGCTCGGCGACTTCTATTGCAACGGCTGGTGCCAGCGCAGCATCGTCAATTCCATGCCGATCTCCGTCATGACGGGCGGCGGCATGAACAGCTATTGGCAGATGCCCTTCCGCCAATCGGCCCGCATCACGATCGAGAACCTCGGCGGGGACATTCCGCAATTCTTCTATCAAATCGACTATACGCTTACGGATATCCCGGAGGATATGGCGTACTTCCATGCGCAGTGGCGCCGCAGCAATCCCGTCGGCTACAAGGACGTGCACACCATCCTGGACGGCATTAAGGGCCATGGCCATTACGTAGGCACGTACATGGCTTGGCAGTCGAACAACGACGGCTGGTGGGGCGAGGGCGAGATTAAATTCTTCATGGACGGCGACGACGAGTTCCCGACGATCTGCGGCACGGGAACCGAGGATTACGTAGGCGGCGCATGGGCGTTCGAACAGGTCGAAGGCGAAGGCTATCTGCCGTATACGTCCCCTTACCTGGGCTTCCATCAGGTGTCCAAGTCCAATGGATTCTCGAAGGTCAATCAGCGTTTCGGCATGTACAGATGGCATATTCTGGATCCGATTCGGTTCGAGGAGGACTTGAAGGTGACGATCCAAGCGCTGGGCTGGCGCAGCGGAGGCCGGTATTTGCCGCTGAAGGACGATATCGCCTCCGTCGCTTATTGGTATCAGGCAGAGCCGCATGCGCCGTTCCCGGCGCTGCCGGACAAAGACGAGCTTGAGGTCATTTAACTAAGCCCCCAACCAGGAGGAGAGACGAGATGTCGGACAAACCGATTTATAATGTCCACAGCATGGTGGAGCATTTGAAGATGGCCGAGATGAGGAAGAAGCATCCGGACTGGCTATGGAACCGCAGCGACACGCATGTGCTGCTCGGCGTACCCACTTCGCACGAGGGTTATAAGACGGCCGTCGAGCCGGGCAACTCCTTTTCTCCGGGCCACCGTACGTACGGCGTATCGACATGGCTGTACGCGGACGGGAAGCTTCATGCGCCGGAGGAGCTGCCGATCGAGCAGCTGAACTGGTCCTTCCTGGAAGGCCATGTTCCTATCCTTCGTTCCGTCTGGCAGGCCGGCGGCTTCTCGGTCGAGTCCAGGCTGTTTACGGACGGCAATCCCGATACGAACGACATCAAGACGTATCTCACGGTCGAGCTCGGCAACGAAGGCGGCGCGGCAGTAACCGGTATCTTGTACGTAACGATCCGCTCCTTCGGCGCGGCAGGAGGGGCAATCTCCCGGCTGGCCATGGACGGGACCAGTCTCAAGCTGAACGGCGAGCGAGTCATGGTTGCGGAAGAGCCGCCGGCCCGATTCGGCGCGGTCAGCTATGCGGACACGGGCCAGGATATCTACGCGTACCTTGCGAAGGGACAGTTCCCGGAAAACGCGCAGGTGGAAGACGCATCGACCTGGGCAAGCGGCGCCCTCGCGTACGACGTGACGCTGGAGGCCGGCGAGAAGCGATCGCTGTCGTTCGTTTGCCAGGTGCACGGGGACAACTGGATGGTGAAGCGCATGGTCGATCTGCCCGCGGCTTGCCCGGACGTCGGCAGCGTCGCCGAGCAGTTCGCCGCGGACTGGCAGGCGAAGAGCCGCATCAAGCTGCAGCTTCCCGACCGTCGCTTCCAGGAAGCGATGCTCGCCCAGCTGACGCATCTCTACATGTTTACGGTCGATGCGGAACCTCGCATTACGCCGGTCTCCTATCCGCTGTGGTGGTTGAGAGACGGCGCTTACGTGGTCGTCGCGCTCGACAAAGGCGGCTATGGCGAATTTGCCGAACGCGCGCTGCGGGCTGCGGCTCACCGGGATGCTTTCGGAGGCTTCGGCGCGGAAGGAGACGGACCGGCGAACGGGATCTGGATGATCTCCGAGCATTACTTGCTGACGCGGTCGAAGCCGTATCTGCAGGACATGTACCCGCATATCGTGCGCAAAGCGGAGTTGCTGCGGGAAATGCGCCATACGACCGTTCCGGTCAAACGGCATAACGAATTCCGCACGCCGGAAATGCTGCTGCGGGCGGAGAGCGATATCCTGTGCATGGCGAGCCGGGACGGCCTCATCATGGGCCGGATGGACCATCATCAGCCGATTCTGTGGATTAACGGCTACGCCTATCTGGCGTTGAAACGCGCCGCCATATGCGCCGAAGCGCTTGGCATCGAAGGAACCTGGTTCGCGGAGGAAGCCGAGGATCTGAAACAGGCGATCCGCCGCAAAGCCGAGCAAATCTTCGGCGACAACCCGCGCGATCCGAATTCGGTCTTCTGGCCGACCGGCTGGGGAGAGAAGGACGACGCCCGCATCGTCGAAGGCATGGAGCGTTTCTGGAACGAGGAGCGTTTCCCTAACGGCCGCCACAATCCGGAACCGCATTGGACGTATTTCGAAGCCGGCCAGGCGCATAACCTCCTATTGATGGGCCGCCGCGACCGCGCTTGGGTATCGATCGAGCATTTCCTGAATCTCCATACGGCGCCGGGCCTGTACACGTACCATGAAGGCTGCGATGACGAGAATTCCTCCCTGCAATGGCAGCGTTCGCGCGGCTGGGACGAGATCCGCTATATTACGCCGCACGGCTGGACGGCCGCGGAGCTGTTCCTGCTGCTGAGGGACTGCCTCGCAAGAGAGGAAGAGGAGACGCTCGTGATCGGTTCTGGGATTCCGGAATCTTGGATGAGCGAGCCGTTCTCCGTCTCCGGTCTGCCGACGTACTTCGGATCGGCGTCATTCTCGTACGCGCCGGAGGGCCGCAAGCTGCGCGTGACCGTCGAGCGGCTTCCGCAGGGCGGCATCCGTTCGGAGCTGCCGGGCGATGTCGAGGTTGTCGTCGAGAGAGGCTGAGGGCCGGCGATGATCGAACAAGCAAAGGGTCTGCAAAAGCTGCGGATTAGCGAAAACAACCGGCATATCGTCCATGAAGACGGTACGCCGTTCCTCTGGCTCGGCGATACGGCGTGGGAGCTGTTCCTGCGTTTGAACCGCGAGGAAGCGGATCGTTATTTGCGCCGCCGGGCGGGGCAGGGCTTCACGGTCATTCAAGCGATCGCCTTGGGCGAGACGGACATGTCCCGAGCGGCCAATGCTTACGGCAGAAGACCGCTGCTTCGGGGCGGGAACGGCGATTGCGATCCGTCGCTTCCCGATCTGGCGCAGAACGGCGAGTATGGCTATTGGGACCACGTGGATTATATCGTTGATCGAGCTGCCCATTACGGTTTATATATCGGGATGCTTCCGACATGGGGAGACCGCATCCATACGGCGTGGGGAGGCGGACCGGAAATGTTCACTTCGGACAATGCGGCCGTATACGGCAGCTGGCTGGGCAGTCGGTACCGAGATCGCGGTAATCTGGTCTGGATTCTCGGAGGCGATCGGCCGCTGACGAACAGGCGGCATCTCGGCGTCGTTCATGCGATGGCGGAAGCGCTGCGCGCAGGGGACGGCGGCGCGCATCTCATGACGCTGCATCCGAACGGCGGACAATCCTCGTCCACTGCCGCGCATGAAGAAGCGTGGCTGGATTTCAACATGATTCAATCCGGTCATGAAGCGAATATTGCGAACGAGACGATGATTACGCGCGATTATGCGCTCCAACCGCCGAAACCGGTCCTCGACGGAGAGCCGTGCTACGAGGATCATCCGGTCGGCTTCAAGACGGAGAACGGGTTCTTCGACGCGAAGGATGCGCGGCAGGCGGCTTACATGGCATTGTTTGCCGGCGCGTTCGGCCATACCTACGGCCACCATTGCGTCTGGCCGATGATCACGGAACCGAACGCTTATTTTATCATGAGCTGGCAGGATGCCCTTGGGCGTCCGGGCGCCGAGCAGATGAAATACGTCCATCGTCTGATGACGTCCAGACCGATGCTGGACCGCGTGCCGGACCAGTCTCTGCTCGTCCGCAATTATAAGGGCAGCGGCCGATTGCAAGCATGCAGGGGCAAGGACCATGCGTTCATCTACAGTCCGAACGGTCTTCCGATTTCGCTCCGGTTAGGCGTCCTATCGGGAAGCGCTTTGCATGTGCAATGGTATGACCCGAGGACGGGGCAATCTCTTTGTTGCGGTGACGTGGACAATGAGGGCGAGCGGACGTTTAGGCCGCCTTCCTGCGGACGGCAGGACGACTGGATACTGATGCTTGACGATGCGTCAGCCTGCTACTCGGCCCCGTAACCGATATGGGGGACAATTTATTCTATTAGGATCGTCCGCATAGGACAAAGAAAATCCGAAATCTAGAAGCAATGACTCGCCTCCAGGGTGCAATGGGTAACCCCATTTGCCGCTGGGGGCTTTTTGCATGCAAGATAATCGATGCCAACCTGCTGGAGATGGGATACAATACCAGTTGAGGGTGGTTTTAGAATGCTAATTGGGCACTTCATAGTCCGAGCTTCTCATTCCTATAGGATCGGATGTGTGTCTCTATGGTGGAATGTCCCTGGTGTCACGAAGAGGTGGAAGTCAACAACGGACGATGTCCCGCATGCAAAAATGATATCGATGCAGAGGCCATTGTCCATGAGTTTGATCCGGAACGGGAGGAATTCATCTTTAAAGCCAACGCTCATTTGAGCGTGGAAGACAGGATAGCCCATTCATTTCAATGTGCCAAATGTAAATGCGACGAATGCTTGATCAAAGAGGTTGCCATGACCGGAACCGGGCTGAGTAAATTATTCGATATCGAGCATCACCATTTTCTGGCCGTCTCCTGTACGCATTGCGGCTTTGCGGAATTCTATAATCCCGATATCCTGAAGGGCAAGAAATCCGGGCAGCTGGGAACGATCATGGATATTTTGTTCGGAGGATAATCGCGGCTGTCGTTCCGTGCCCAGTAGGAAATAGGAGCATCGATAGGGACTGAAACGGAGGCAATGCCATGAATTTTTCATCGGGATCTTCAGTGATCACGATATTACCCTTCATTTTGTTCGTCGTATACGGTTTATTTCTATTGCTCGGTCTTTACGCGCTCTATCTGTTTATTAAGCTGGCGATTCGCGCGATCGCGGCGCTCGACATTTACCTCGATGAGAAGAGAAACAGGCGGTTATAAATAAAACCCAAATCAGGAGAACGGAATCGCTATGATCAACTACAATATTTGCTTCATTCAACGCAAGGATCACATCCTGCTGCTCAATCGAAACTTCAAACCGTGGATGGGCTGCTGGAACGGCGTGGGCGGAAAAATCGAGGCGAACGAGCTTCCCAGGGACTCGATGATAAGGGAAATTTTCGAGGAAACAAGCATCGTCGACTATGATCTGTTTTTCAAAGGCTTGATCACGTGGACGGTTAACGATAGCCATGTCGGAGGCATGTATCTTTATCATGCGAAGGTTAAGGATTCCTTGGTCTATGAAACGCCGATAAGAACCGAAGAGGGACTGCTGGACTGGAAATCGATTCCGTGGATATTGGATCCGAGCAACATGGGGCTCGCGGCCAATCTTCCACAATCCGTTGAAATCATGATGAAGGATTCCCATTGCTACGAACAGCATTGCACCTATGCCGCAGGGAAACTGATCAGCCTCGAATCGAGCAGAGTGGATCCTAATCTTGAAACGAATCGAGAATTGAGAGAAGCCTATTTGCGGAAGTATCAATTAGAGGTGTAGCGGCGGAGGTGAGCATCTTGAGCCAAGAGCTGAGCAAAAGCAAAGTGATCGCAATATGCGGTTCTGCATGCGGAGTCGGAAAAAGAGTCGTGCGAGCGACGAAACCCATGTTGATCGTCGGTGCATTATCCTTTGCGTTGTTGGGGTGTACAGACTCTAATCAATCATCGGATAAACAGAATGCGGTGGTTTCACCGAATGCGCCTAATACGCCAGCTCAAATCGTCTCCTTGGAACAGCTGAAGCAGGTTTCTCCGAATATGACGTATGGTGAAGTAATCGGAATTTTGGGAGACAGCCAAGACATTGGTTCAGGAAGATATATCAGACGGTATCGGGACAAGGACGGAAGACGGTTTACGCTAAACTATGGAAGTTCCCAATCTGTCATTAGCAGCAGAGAGTATAAGATCCTTCACAATTTGATAAATGACAGGTCTTGATAACGATAACTTTACGATCGTATTCTTCGTTAGAAGAGGTGTGTATATGACGGACAATCCGGCTCGAATGATTCAACCGGACGAACTGCCCCAATTGCTTGACCTGTATAAGCATTTGCACGAGCAGGATGCAGACATCGTAGACCAGGAAGCCCTCCAACGGCTGTGGAGCGAAATCATGACGGACCCCTACATGAAGATCATCGTCATGGAACGGGATGGCAGGCTCGTCTCCACTTGCGTGCTGAGCATTTTGAAAAACGTAACGCGAGGCGCCAGGCCGTATGGTCTGATCGAAAATGTCGTCACGCACGGCGATTATAGAAAGCAAGGGCTGGGGCGGGCGGTGCTCCAGAAGGCGGATGACATTTGTCGGGCATACAATTGCTACAAAGTCATGCTGTTAACGGGATCGACGCGCGACGAGGTGCATCGCTTCTACGAGCAAGCCGGCTACAGGAAAGGACTCAAGACAGGGTTTCTCAAGAAATTCGAATAACGGGCATGAGCTGTCATTTCGGGTGCCGCAAGAAGGAGAGTTTGACTCATGGAGTTCCGCATTCGAAGACTGGAAGACAAGGAAGAGATCCCCTATGATCTCTTGCTGCTTGCCGATCCATCCAGGGAGCTAGTAGAGGCCTACATTCAGAAAGGCCAGTGTTATTTGGCTTATCGAAATGACGAGGTAGTCGGAGAATTCGTTCTCGTGGAAATAGCGCCGTACGCTTTGGAGATCATCAATATCGCCGTTAAGGAAGCGTTCCGGAGGCAGGGGATCGGAAAACGCTTAATGCTCGAAGCCATAGAAGAAGCGAAGAAGCGGGGAGCGAAGCATGTCGAGATCGGGACTGGCAATTCCAGCGTCCATCCGCTTAACCTGTATCAGTCCTGTGGGTTTCGGATCATCGGCATCGATAAAGGCTTCTTCATTCGAAATTATGCAGAGGAGATCTATGAAGACGGGATCCAATGCACGGACATGATTAGGCTAAGGCTGGACTTATAGTCATAACGCCGTTTATTGGAGGAAACGTTGATACTCGAAAGGGGAGGTTGTTCCATGCAGGAGCCGACGCTCGTATATCTGGTCAGACATGGTCAAACAGAATGGAATACGCAGCGCAGATTTCAAGGCCATGAAGATTCTCCGCTGACGGAGCTCGGCGTGAAGCAAGCGAGCTGGTTAGGCGAGTCGATGCGCAGCATAACGATTGACGTGATCTATTCGAGTACCAGCCCGAGAGCTCGTCGGACGGCGGAGATCATCGGATCGGACAGAAGCATACCGCTTCATACGAGCGACGGCTTCAAGGAAATCCGGCTCGGCCTATGGGAAGGGATGAATCAGGACGAAGCCAAGAGCTTGCATCCCGTACAATTTCATCATTTTTGGAATGACCCCGAAGCGTTCCAGGTGCAGGATGCGGAAGCCTTTCAAGACGTGTCCGAACGAGCGGTCGCCCGGCTGCGCCAGATCGTCGAGGAGCATGCAGGCAAAGCCATTCTGATTGTCGCCCACACGGTAGTGGTGAAGCTCCTGATGGCGTATTTTGAAAACCGCGCCTTGAAGGATCTCTGGAATCCTCCCTATATTCACCCGACCTGTTTAAGTAAAATCGAGATTCGTCAGGACGGTCATGCCATCCTGCTTCATGGCGATATCTCGCATTATAAGGAGGAAACCGTGGAGAACTGAACCGATTTCCCCGCTGGACGGTAAATGAATTGCCAGATGAATACCCGCGCGGATGCACGTGTCGAATTAGAGCCAGGGAGGCGCAGCGCTATGCAGAGAGTCGATGTTACCTATTCCTTAATTACGGATCTATCCCGAACGAAAGTGTTGATGGTCAAAAATGTCGGCGATGCCGGAGATTTCAGATGGTCGCTACCCGGCGGGGCGGTCGAGGCCGATGAAACCTTGGAACAAGCTGCCGTAAGGGAAGCGAAGGAAGAGACCGGACTGGATGTTCGCGTCTATGGCGTCGTTGCCATAAATGAATGCAAGTACACGAAATCTCAAAACCATGCGATCTTCTATACGTTTCGGGCGGAAATCATCGGGGGCGAAGAAACGCTTCAGCGGCCGGACGAGATCGCGGAAATCGCTTGGATCGCCATTGAACAAGCCGATGAACTCATGCCTTACTATCCTGGCGGACTTCATAGGTTGATAGCGGGACATGAAATCCCTTATGTTGATGAGGGGATCAAGTGAAGTGAAAGCGAATCGTACCAAAGTAATTGAAGTCGAAGTCATGTTTGCTTTGCGGCCGCAGCGGCGTGTCTGCTGCCGTATTTGCAGTTGTTCACGAATTGAAATGAAGGTGGATCGATCATGAGTTCAAAGGAGTTGATCGAATGGCAGCCGTGAAGAAAACGCTGAGAACCTGCAACAAAGGTCACCAATACTACAAAAGCACCGACTGTCCCACATGCCCGGTCTGCGAGAATGAGCTCAAGCCCGAAAGCGGATTTCTAGCCGTCCTTTCGGCGCCGGCGAGACGAGCTTTGGAGAACCGCGGAATCACGACGGTTCAGCAGCTGTCCGCGTGCAGCGAAGCGGAAATATTGAAATTCCACGGCATGGGGCCGGGATCGCTTCCCAAGCTTAGGGCGGCTCTGGAGGCGAACGGTTTGTCATTCAGGGATTCGGTGCAAAAGGATGACTAGACGAAGGCCTCGCAGTTTAACAATGAATGGACCGATAACTAACGGAGGAACGTAACTCATGAATAATCAAGACTTTGTCCTAGGAGGGATAAACAGTGGAGCAGCTTCAAGCGCACATCATAACCCGGCCTGCCAAGGCGGAAGAAGCGTCGATCGTGCTGGACCTGTGGCAAATGTCAGCCAGGTGGCTGAACGCGAAAGGCATCTTTCAATGGCGGCCGGAGTATTTTCATCTCGACCAGGTAACGGAATTCATGGCGGACGGCGCGCATGTCTATCTGGCGTATTGGAACGATGCCGTAGTCGGGACGTACACCATCACATGGTCGGATCCGTTGATTTGGAAGGAGCTTGATTCGCCCGATGCCGGATACATCCACCGCTTCGCCGTGCATCGGGATTACGAGGGACAGGGACTCGGCGGGCATCTCCTGCATGCGGCGGAAGAACAGATTCGGCAGGAGGGCAAGACGCTCGTCCGGCTGGATTGCATGGCCGATAATGCGCGGCTGAATCAATATTATCGGGAGATGGGCTATGCCTACATACGACGCTTGGATGCTGCCGATTGGAGCGCGAGTTTGTACGAGAAAAGGTGACAGCGGCGGATTAAATGGCTGCGGAATGGCATGACATGCCTGCGAAGGCCGAGTTGAAAGCCTATCGTTTATCCTACGATCAAGCCGTTTCCGGCTGCGATTTCTAATCAGACGTTCAAGCAGCAGACCGACATGCAGCGGAGGGGAATCGACAATGGGATCGAGAATCATGCATTATAGCATCGGTACGCTGTTGGCAAGAGAGCTGCCAATCGCGGACGAAGAGCAGTTTCTGCTTGGCGGGATAGCGCCCGACGTGAACAAGAATATGAACGAACCGAAGGGCAGATCGCATTTTATCCAAATGGATGCTGAGGGTAAGCAGGATATCGATCTCGAGGGATTCCATGCGAAATACGTGAAACATATGGCAGCTCCTTTTATCTTGGGCTACTATTATCATTTGATTGCAGATCGCATGTGGGTAGACAGCATCTACAAGCCGAAGATCAAATGGCTGCCTCAGCCGGAAAAGAAAGAAGCCCAGGGGAAGTATTACCGGGATTTCTGGCGACTGAACGGTAAGCTCATCGACTATTATTCGCTAACGTTGAAGCCATTGCAGATTCAACCCGTCGACATGGACGAGATCGATTATCGCTTCCTGCCTGATATTATTGAGGATTTAACGAAGGATTTTGAACTGAAAGACGATGCGAAGGATCAGGATCTGGAAATACTGGATATGCAAGAAACGATCGCCGTGCTTGAAGAGACGGTGAGAATCTGCAAAGCAGCGTACTATGGGGCAACGGAGGCTGTATGGAAGAGAACCTAACGCTCAGAGAATTACAGGCGTATATCAAATCAACGGATCACAATCCGACTTTGAAGGAACATTATTTCTATAAGCTGATAGAAGAAACAGGGGAACTCGCCGAAGTCATACGCAAGAACAGAAGATTGGAAGCAAGCGATACGATCAAGGGAACCATAGAAGAAGAACTCTATGACGTGCTTTATTATGTGGCGGCGATCGCTAACTGCTACGATATTGATCTTGAGACCTGCTTTAGACTCAAAGAGGAGATCAATAAAGTGAAGTGGCGTAAGGGCTAAATCTTCTCTTCGTATTAACGGAATATCGCCTATCAACCAATTGCCTATCAACTAAGCTACTCTTCCGATCCATCTCCGAAGGAGACGGGGAGCACTGGGCCGATATCGAAGCCGCGGTCGGGGAGTTTGACAGCCCAACGGAGGCGCAGTACTATTTTGAGCAAGAGTACCTCGCGAAGCCGGAACACGTGAGCGAATGGGCACTGTTCCCTGAATTCTCGCCTGCCGGCAAAACAGAGGAAAGGGGCATGCCCGATGGAAAAGAGGTTCGATTCGTTCGTTATATCCGATGATAAGTCGAAGCTGGACCACGCCGTCATATTGGATTATCTGGCTAGAAGCTACTGGGCGAGCAAGCGGCCGCGGGAGCGGATATTGCAATCGATCGAGAACTCGGCGTGTTATGGCGTCTATCACTTGGACGAGCAGGTCGGGTTCGCCCGCGTCATTACGGATGGCGCGACGATGTATTATTTAGCGGATGTATTTGTATTGGAGGCTTATCAGAGGCAAGGGCTCGGGAAGAAGCTGGTCGAGGCGATCGTGCAGGAATACGAAGGTTTAATGGGACTGCTGGGTACGTTGGATGCGCATGAGCTCTACAGGCAATATGGATTCGAGGAGGTTCCGGGACGGTTCATGCGCAGGATGGCGCAGGCTGCCGAAACTGCGGTGCCGAAGGATGAGGCTTGAACAAAACATAAGACATACCGACAAGGGTGAACGAACATGAACGCCAAACAACTGGCGGCGGAGCAAGCCGTCACGCATCTCGAACACGATATGATCGTTGGACTTGGTACGGGCACGACCGCCTACCATGCCATTCAAGGAATCGCGGCTCGCGTGAAGGAAGGACTCCGCATTCGGACCGTTGCCAGCTCGAAGCAATCGGAAGAACTGGCGCAGCAGCTCGGGATTCCAACCGTCCCTTTCGCTTCCATCGATGGGATCGATCTCACGATCGACGGCGCGGACGAGGTCGATGAATCGCTGCACCTGATCAAAGGCGGCGGCGGAGCGCTGCTCAGAGAGAAGATTCTGGCGTCGAACAGCGCGAAATTGATCATCATCGTCGATGAATCGAAGCTTGTCCGCAAGCTGGGCCAATTTCCGCTGCCGGTCGAAATCACCCCGTTCGCATATGAGCTGACGATGAAGCAGGTGCGCTCGCTGGGCTGCAATCCCGTGTTGCGGGTCGCGGAAGGCAAGACCTTCGTGACGGATAACGGAAACTTCATTCTCGATTGCGCATTCGGCGTGATCGATCATCCGGCAGAACTAAGCGTCAAACTGCTCGCGATTCCGGGGGTCGCGGAGCATGGCTTGTTCGTGAATATGGCCGATACCGTCATCATCGGCAGCAGCGAAGGGACGGTCCGGTACTTACAGCGGTAATGTCGGGCGGAGATCTGGGGGAGGACGTCGATGATAAACTGGTCGAACCTAAAAGCCGTTTTATTTGACTTGGACGGAACGCTGCTGAACCGAGACCAATCGCTGGCTTCGTTTCTGGAGCACCAATATCAGCGTATTCCTGCCTTTCATGCGATGGGGAAGCAAGCGTTCATACGGCGTTTCGTCGAGCTGGACCAGAAGGGATATGTGTGGAAGGACCGCGTCTATCAGTCGCTGGTCGAAGAAGGGCAGCTGGAGCTCGATTGGCAGGAGCTGTTGGCCGACTACGTCTTGTCGTTCCGACATCATTGCATCGGATTTCCGGGCCTGATCGAGATGCTGGAGGCGCTGAAGCTGCGGAATTATAAGCTTGGGATCATCACCAACGGCTTTGGCGATTTCCAAATGAACACTATTCGCGGCCTGGGGATCGAAGGGTATTTCGACGAGATTCTCGTGTCGGAAATCGAAGGTTTGCGGAAGCCGGATATCCGTATCTTCCAATTGGCGCTGCAGCGGCTTGGCGTCCGGCCGGAAGAAGCGATCTTCGTCGGCGATCATCCCGTCAATGATGTCGAAGCCGGCATGCATGCGGGGATGCTGGGGATATGGAAGGAAGAAGATGGGCTTGGCCGTCCGGCATGCGCTGCGTTGACGATCCGGGAATTGCCCGAGCTCCTGGACATGATCTCAGCCTAAGCTCCGCATACGACAAAATCGCTGGAGAACCTCGGTTCGTCCGGCGATTTGTCCGTTTTCTTATGTTTGGCTTTCCTTTACTTCTTCGCTTTATAAAACTCATGATAGAGCTTCATCAAAGCCCGCTTCTCGATCCGCGATACATAGGAACGCGATATCCCAAGCTCTTTGGCGATCTCGCGCTGCGTCCGCTCTTCGCCGCCCGTAATAAGTCCGAAACGGCCGACGACGACTTCTTTTTCGCGCTCGTCAAGAATTTCCAAATTTTTATATATTTTGCTCTTCTCGATCTTCAATTGAACGCGATCCGCCACGTCGTCCGCCTCGGTACCCAAAATGTCGATTAACGTAATCTCATTGCCTTCTTTGTCCGTTCCGATCGGATCGTGCAGGGAGACATCCTTGCGGGTCTTCTTCAGCGACCGGAGATGCATAAGTATTTCATTCTCGATACAGCGAGCCGCAAAGGTCGCAAGCTTCGTCCCTTTTCCGGACTGGAAGCTCTCGATGGCTTTGATCAATCCGATCGTGCCGATGGAAATCAGGTCTTCTAGACCTTCTCCGGTGTTGTCGAATTTTTTGACGATGTGCGCGACAAGCCTTAGGTTATGTTCGATAAGCAAATTCCGCGACTGCTGATTGCCTTCTGCCATGAGCTGTAAATGCTTCAGTTCTTCTTCTTCCTGAAGAGGCTGGGGGAACGCGTTGTTTTTGACATACGAAACAAGCAATGATAATTGCTTAATGAACAACGCGATCGCTGCAAAAAATCCAGGCATCGTAACGGCCACCTCCATGCTGAACGGCGCATGTGAACGAACCTATTCACTTGGCCCTTTCGACTGTTCTATAGTCTATGTGGGCGACGGCCTATCCGTGCCTGTACGTCGAAATTTGCCGTATCGGGCGGCGGGAAGGCCGAATGGGTTCGACGGTGTAAATAACCGCGAAGGTTTTGTAGCTGCTGCGATGCAGGAAATAGCGTGAGCACGGCAGCGGCATTTGTTATACTGAGCAGCGGGACGAGAGATGTCAGAAGAAGGGGAAATGCAAGTTGAATCGTACCAGAACTGCAGTGACTTCGATCATCATGCAGGTTATTTACGCTATATCGCTCGTTGCTTGGTTGTTCGTGCTGGGAATGTCCGCGATGAATTTCGACAGTCCAGGGGCTTTCGGCGATGCCGCGACGTGGTTGATCGTCTTGTTCATCGCCATTTATCCAATCGCTTTTCTCGTCGCGGCGATTACCGGATGGGTAATGTTTGCCCGGAGGAGGCACCGAGCCGCGCTTTTATGGAACTGCCTGCCTTTGCTGTGGTTCGTTCCGCTCGTGGCGCTTCTGATCTATGCGTTCGCTTCCTAAACGCCCCCATCCATCGAAAGGCCTTATCCGGAGCGTTGAAGGATAAGGTCTTTTCGGCTGTTCACTCATGCGAAAATCCTTATTGACAGGTAAACGATCCTGCAGTAATCTCTTGTATGTAATCGATTACGTAATCGTTTACATAACCAGTTCGAGGAGAATGACGTTTGTCCAAAGCAACCATCAAACAAGTCGCGGCAGAGGCCAACGTATCGACGGCAACCGTATCCCGCGTCCTGAACGACAGCGGCTATGTCAGCGCCGAAGTGAAATCGCGCGTGTTCGGGGCCATTGCCAAGATGAATTATCAGCCGAGCGCGATCGCCAGAAGCCTGAAGCAGGACAGAACCTATATGATCGGCATTATCGTGCCGGATATCTCCAACCCTTACTTCATGGGCATTTCCAGAGGCATCGAGGACGTGGTCGGACCGGAAGGATTCCAATTGATGTTCTGCAGCGCAGGCGAGGTGCCGGAGAAGGAAGCCAGGCTGCTGCAGCTGCTGCACGAGAAACGAGTCGATGTTATCGTCCTGGCGACTTCCGGCGGGAATGTGGCGACCATCAACGCCTTGATCGACAACGGCCAGCGGATGCTGCTCATCGACAGGCGGCTGGAGGCGAGCGAAACTGCAATGGAAAGCGATACCGCCGCCGATTCCGATACCGCCACCGATTCCGATACCACCAACGATTCCGAATCCGTTACCGCAATCCCGCCGGCTCTGGACTTGGTCGCGGAGGATAATGTGCGCATCGCGTACGAATTAACGAAAGCGCTGCTGGAGGACGGCCATGTCCGCATCGGCGTCGTGAACGGGCCGACGCGGGTCAGCACGGGACGAGACCGGTTGGAAGGGGTGCTTCGCGCCATGAAGGAGTACGGCGCGGAGGACCGGCTGCTGCTCTACAGCGGGGATTTCTCTACGGAGGGCGGCATCCGCGCGGTACGGCAATTTCTCGGCGAGCCCGTCAAGCCGACGGCTATCGTATCGCTGAATAACAAGATGAGCCTAGGCGTGCTGCTGGAGCTCGTGCAGAGCGGTCTGCGCATACCGGGCGATATGGCCGTCGCTTCCTTCGGCGAGGTGGAAGCGGGCCGGCTGTTGAAGGAACCGGGTCTCTATTACGTGGACCAGCGCCCGTACGAGATGGGCCAACGGGCCGGCGAGCTGGTCCTTAGGCTCCTTCGGGGAGAAGGCGGCGAGCGGGAGCCGGCCAGCGAGATTTTTCATCATGAAGTGATGCGTATCCGGTAACAGGCGTCAGCTGCAGTCATTCTTAATCCATTCCAAGCGAAAGAGGGAAAATGAAAATGAGCATGCACATCGGCAACCGGCTTCGGGGCAGCCTGCCCAAGATTGGCATTCGACCGATTATCGACGGCCGCCGCGGCGGAATCCGCGAATCGCTCGAAGACGTCACGATGGAGATGGCGAGAAGCGCAGCCGCGTTCTTGACGGAAAACCTCAAGCACAGCAACGGTCTGCCCGTCGAATGCGTCATCGCGGACACCTGCATCGGCGGCGTGGCCGAGGCGGCGATGGCGGAGGAGAAATTCGCGCGGGCCGGCGTCGGCTTGACGATTTCGGTAACGCCGTCCTGGTGCTACCCGACCGAAACGATGGACACGCATCCGTCGAGACCCAAGGCGATCTGGGGCTTCAACGGCACGGAGCGCCCGGGCGCCGTTTATCTGGCTGCCGTGCTGAGCGCCCATAATCAGAAAGGGCTGCCCGCCTTCTCGATCTATGGCCGCGATGTGCAGGATATCGGCGACACGACGATCACGCCGGACGTGCAGGAGAAGCTGCTGCAATTCGCCAAAGCAGGCCTCGCCGTTGCCACGATGCAAGGCAAGTCCTATCTCTCGATGGGCTCCGTGTCGATGGGCATCGCGGGCTGCATTGTTGACGAGTCGTTCTTCCAGCGCTACCTCGGCATTCGCAACGAATACGTGGACATGACGGAATTCGTGCGCCGCATGGGACTCGGCATCTATGACCAATCGGAATACGAAGTTGCATTGAACTGGGTAAAGGCGAACTGCCGGGAAGGCGCGGAGGTCAATCCGGAGCATCTGCAGCGGACGGAGGAGCAGAAGGCGGGCGATTGGGAGACGGTCGTGAAGATGGCGCTCATCGCGCGCGATCTGATGATCGGCAATCCGAAGTTGAACGAGATCGGCTACGGCGAGGAGGCATTCGGCCATAATGCCATCGCGGCCGGCTTCCAGGGCCAGCGCGCGTGGACGGACTATTACCCAAACGGCGATTTCATGGAGGCGATTCTGACGTCGTCCTTCGATTGGAACGGCATTCGCGAGCCGTTCATGCTGGCGACGGAGAACGATACGCTGAACGGCGTTACGATGCTGTTCGGCCACCTGCTGACGAACGCTGCGCAAATCTTCGCCGACGTCCGGACGTATTGGAGCCCGGACGCGGTCAAGCGGGTAACCGGTCATGAATTGGAAGGCCGCGCCGCGAACGGCATCATCCATCTGATCAATTCCGGTCCTGCGGCGCTCGACGCGACGGGTCGCCAGACAATCGACGGCCAGCCGGCGATGAAGCCGTTCTGGGAGATCACGGAGCAGGAAGCGGCGGACTGCCTGGAGGCGACGAAGTGGAGTCCGGCGGTCGATTTCTTCCGCGGCGGCGGCTTCTCGACGGATTTCACGACGCGCGGCGGCATGCCGGTCACGATGGCGCGCATCAACCTGGTGGCGGGTCTTGGACCGGTGCTGCAATTGGCGGAAGGCTATACGGTCGAGCTGCCGGACGACGTTCACGACAAGCTGGACCAGCGCAGCAACCCGACGTGGCCGACGACTTGGTTCGTGCCGGAATTGACGGGGGAAGGCTTGTTCAAGGATGTGTACACCGTCATGAACAACTGGGGCTCCAACCATGCGGCTGTCAGCTATGGGCATATCGGCGGAGAGCTCATCACGCTAGCTTCCATGCTGCGCATCCCCGTCAGCATGCATAACGTGGCGGATGACCGCGTGTTCCGTCCGAGCATGTGGAGCGCTTTCGGCGGCATGGATCCGGTCGGCGCGGATTTCCGAGCATGCCAGACGCTGGGGCCGTTGTATCGATAACGGTAATACGGTAATGCCTTTCCTGGATGAGTGTGGCGCAGTGCAGCCCTTGACCAGGCGATCAGAGCGTAGAAGATTCCGAATCGACTATTCATGCAGAAAGCGACGGTGTTCTCATGATCGGATCCAAAGCACGGCTTTATACGGACAATAGTCAGCGCACGTACCCGGGAGCGGCGAAGGAAGCGCGATTTCCGCTGGGCGGCATCGGTACGGGCAACATCTCTCTCGGCAGCCGCGGCGAGCTGAGGGATTGGGAGATATTCAACCTTCCGGCCAAAGGCACCTATATGCCGAATACGTTCTTCGCCATTCGCGTCGAACAGGAGGGGCGCCAGCCGGTCGCCAAGGTACTGGAATCGAAGCTGCTTCCACCGCATGCGCTCTCGCACGGGTATCATCCGCTTACGGGTGCGGGCTTGCCGCGGCTGGATGAATCCGAGTTGATCGGTACGTATCCGATGGCGCGCGTCGTCTTCCGCGACGGCGACCTGCCGGTCCAGGTGGAGCTCGAGGCGTTCACGCCGATGATTCCGCTCGACCCCGAGAATTCGGGCATTCCAGCGGCATCCCTGACGTATCGGGTCACGAATACAAGCGACCTGCCTGCCGAGGTCGTGGTCGCGGGCTCGTTGATCAATCCCGTGGGCGGATTGAAGTACGACAAGTTCGGCAACCTGCACCATCAGATGCCCTGCGGCCAGAACGTCAATGCCTTCCGGCAAGACTCGGACGCGTCGGGCTTGGAGCTTTCCTCCGAGAAGTGGGCCGCCGGTGATCTGAACTACGGCAATCTGGCGCTTCAGACGACCCATGCGAATTTGACGGTCAAACGCGCTTGGCTTCGCGGCGCCTGGTATGATTTCTTGCAGGAGTTCTGGGATGACTTCACCGAGGACGGCCGGTTGACTGATCTCGGATACGAGACCCCGTCGGAGGAACATAAGACGGATACCGGATCGCTGGGCGTCATCGAAACGATCCTTCCGGGAGAGACGAAGGAATTCCAATTCGCGCTTTCGTGGTATTTTCCGAACCGGATCAACGGCTGGTATGACCGCGTCATGGACACCCGGCCCGGTCATGAGACGATCCGCAACCATTACGCGACGCGCTTCGGCAGTGCCTGGGAAGCGGGCGCCTACCTGCTGGACAACCTGGATCGGCTTCGCGGACAGACGGTCGCGTTCCGGGACGCGCTGTTCGGCACGACGCTGCCGGGTTATGTCATCGATGCTTTGGCCGGCAACATGCCCGTTCTTCGCAGCACGACCTGTTTCTGGCTCGAGAACGGCAAATTCCTCGGCTTCGAGGGCACCTTCGACGACGAAGGCTCCTGCGAAGGCAGCTGTACGCATGTATGGAACTATGAGCAGACGCTGGCTTTCCTGTATCCGTCGCTCGAGCGGACCATGCGCCGCGTCGAGTTTCTTGAAGAGGTCGATGCATCCGGCAAAATGGCGTTCCGCGCGATGAGCATGTTTAACTGCGAGTGGCGCTGGGGCGGCTATACCGGGCCGGCCGCGGCGGATGGGCAGCTTGGTGCCATCATGCGCGTATTCCGGGAGTGGAAGCTGTCGGGCGATACCGAATTTCTGCGGGAGCTGTGGCCTAACGTAAAACTGGCGCTGGACTATGCCCTCGTCCATTGGGATCACGATGGTGATGGCGTGATGGAAGGCGAACAGCACAATACGTACGACATCGAATTCTACGGCCCGAATCCGCTCACCGGGATGATGCTGCTGGGCGCTTTGAGAGCCGGCGAAGCGATGGCCGGCGGTCTTGGCGATCAAGAGGCGGCGGAACGGTACGGCCATATCGCTTCGTTGAGTGCCGGGCGGCTCAGCGAGTTGACGTGGAACGGCGAATATTTCGTACAGGTGCTGGACGACGTGAATGCGCACAAATACCAGCATGGGATCGGCTGCCTATCGGACCAACTGCTGGGCCAGCAGCTGGCGCATTTATATGGATTGGGCCACCTCATGGAACAGGAACGGCTCAAGAGCGCGATCCATGCCGTCTTCCGGCACAATTTCAAACCGGATTTCAAGGATCACGTGAACTGCCAACGGGTGTACGCGCTCCATGACGAGCAGGGACTCGTGCTCTGCTCTTGGCCGAACGGCGGCCGGCCGAAGCTGCCGTTCGTCTACTCGGACGAAGTTTGGACCGGCATCGAGTACCAGGTCGCGACCAACCTCGTGTACGAAGGCTTCGTCGAAGAGGGGCTGACGATCGTGAAAGCGGTCCGGGACAGGCAGGATGGCTATCGGCGCAACCCGTGGAACGAAGTGGAGTGCGGACATCATTATGCCCGGTCGATGTCGAGCTGGGGGCTGCTCATCGCATTTTCCGGCTTCGCGTTCGATATGGCGGCGGGTACGATGTCGTTCAAGCCCGCGACGCCGGAAGAGGCCTTTGCCGCATTCTGGAGCACCGGCAGGGGCTGGGGCGTGTACAGGCAGGCCTTGGATCCGGTCAGCGGCAGCATGGTTCCGCAAGTCGAAGTGCTCGGCGGCGATATGAGCGGCGTGCTCGTTCATGCCTGCGGCACGACCGTTCAATTGTAAGAATCGTTTATTACGAGCTGCTCGCGGCGATTTATTGCCGGGAGCAGTTTTTTATTAGGAAGAAGAGGTTTCAGCAGGACCATGGCCCTCGACGCCTCGCCTCGCCGTGGTTGAATCTACGAGGGGCAAGCGATCCCTTTGAGAGGCGCGCGATTCCTTTAACGAAACTGAGAAACGTTATTTCGATCGAATAGGCAGCTTTGAAATCCTAAGGAGCCTCACAATCGTTATTCGCGGAAAAAGCTCGCCAGTTCGCTCGGAACGGGGGAACTAGCATTACCCAGGTTCGTTAGATTTTCAGGTGCGCTAAAATGCAGCCTATAAGTATCCTGAGTTTCATTGGATCCACTGCAGTAATAAAACCGCCATCCATGCATGTGCGGCGTCTCTAACGCTCGTGAGCGTGGCTATTTCGCTCCAATCGCCTCGGTTTAAAATCTAACGATCGCTAGCGAGGTTATTTGACTATTTTCAGGCGAAAATGGGACGTTAGACGGCAGATAAGCACCATGGCGAGCGTTAGAAAATGAAAAGGGGTCAAAACAGGGAAATAACGTGTCTGGCGAGCGTTAGCGTTCCCCTCAGGACGAGGCGTACGGCGCGTTCGTTTGGCCAGTTGTTACGAACGGAAACTTTAGAGCCGATTATATAGATGCGTTTCGTCCGGGTCATCGTCGCCCCAGCGACTACTGGCGCAGGTCCAGATTGACCGGCTGACTTGCCGCCCGCGCCCGCTGCCTCGATCCGCCTCGACCCGACCTCGAGCGCCTGCCGCCTCGATCCGCCTCGGTCCGACCTCGAGCGCAGCGGCCTCGGTCCGGCCTCGATCCGACCTCGAGCGCAGCGGCCTCGATCCGGCCTCGATCCGACCTCGAGCGCAGCGGTCTCCTTCACGCACGCGCCGAGAGACTGCCGGAGTTCAACTAAGCATACAAAAAGCCTGCCTCGTGCAATCGAGGCAGGCTTTTTGGGCTATGCAGCGCTTGGCTGACATACTGTACTAGTAGTTGCAATGCTCGGCGGCGGCAAGTGCCCGATCGAGCAGCGCTCATAGCGCCGTTCTCTACAGCGCGCAGAGCTCCACAGCGATGAGCTGCGAAGCGCCATACTCCGCCGCGGCATCCCGACTTAAATCATGCGCGCCAGCTTCCGGAACTGCAGCGCGCTCATGCCTTCCCAGCGCTTGAAGATCCGGCTGAAATAATGAAAGTCCTCGTAGCCGACCGCGCCGGCGATCCATTCGATCGTATGATCCGTTTCGCGCAGCAGCCGTTTCGCTTCCTGGTGGCGGATCGATTGGACGAATTTGTTCGGCCCGACGCCCATCAGCGCTTTGAACTGCCGGCTCATGTAGTCTTCGTGGACGAGCACGTATTTGGCCATTTCGGCGCAGGTCCAATTCCGGCTGCAGTGCATCCGGATTTCCTCCGCCAGCGCGTGCAGCCGCTGTTCGTATTTGGGCAGCGGCTGCCGTCCGGCTTCGTTCCCGTGACGGACCAGGAGCGTGAAGAGATGCAGCAGCATCGCCTTGCAGGCCGCATCGTGGCCGGGCCGCCGCTCGTTCCACTCCTGCACGATCCCTTCCAGCAGCGAGACGATCCGCCCGGAGATGCCCGGATACAGATAATCCGGCAGGAGAGGCTTCTCTTGCAGGTAAGGGACGGCGCTGAAGGCGAGCGGATTGATCTGCTGCTCGTCCACGATGATGTTGTGGCTGGCGGGAGCTCCGTCGAAAAAGTCGAAATGGACGCCGATCAGCTCCGCATGCGGCTCCGACCGGACCTCGACGACATGCGGCTCCCACGGCGGCAGCACGATCAACGCGCCCGATCGCGCAAGATACGGCTCTCCGCCGATCGTGGCCCGAATCTCGCCATGCTTGACGAAGAGCAGCTCGAAATCGTAAATGCGCCGATTCCACTGGTATGCGGGCGTGCGGACATGATGCTGGGCCCAATGGACGACCGGCGACAAATCGCGCAGCGCGCACGGCCTTGGAGCGGAATAAGAAGGCATTTCCAGAGACGTCACCACCGTTTGGCAGATTTACGGAAAAATCCAAAAAACGATCCTTTTTATGTAA
The DNA here is from genome assembly GCF_009909195.1 of Paenibacillus sacheonensis. GTDB lineage: Bacteria > Bacillota > Bacilli > Paenibacillales > Paenibacillaceae > Paenibacillus_Z > Paenibacillus_Z sacheonensis. The sequence continues at coordinate 89,784 of NZ_JAAAMU010000005.1, read as the reverse complement.
ATCCAAGCGGATAGCTGAATGGTACCATGTAAGCGCATTCCCATACAAGCGTACGAAAGGGCTGAGATGATAATGAACGTGCAGCGATTATTTCAAATAGACGGTCAAGTCGCCGTAATAACGGGCGGCGCGGGCGGTCTCGGTTTTATCATGGCGCAGACGCTTGCGGGCGCCGGGGCAGCGGTCGCGTTAACGAGCCGAACGCTCGCCAGAGCGGAAGAAGCGGCAGTCGGCCTGCGGAACGAGACGGGAGCGGAAGCGTTCGCGCTGGAGGCCGACATTGCTTCCGCCAGCGGAGCGGCAGCCATGGTCGATGCCGTCATGGAACGGTTCGGCCGTATCGATATTCTGATCAACAACGCGGGCATGAATATCCGCAAACCGATCGAGGAGTACGACGAAGCCAGCTGGGATCTCGTGATGAACGCGAATCTGAAGTCCCCTTATCTGTGCGCGCGGGCGGTAACGCCGATCATGAAAGAACAGAAGCACGGCCGCATCATTAACATCGCCTCCATGCTGGGTTCGGTCGGCTTGCCCGAACGTTCCGCGTACTGCGCCAGCAAGGGCGGCGTCATACAGCTGACCAAGGTGCTCGCGCTCGAGCTCGCGCCATGGAACGTGACGGTCAACGCGCTTTGCCCGGGGCCGATCGCGACCGAACTGAACACGGTGGTGATGACCAATCCGGAGGCGAACCGGTTCTTCGTCGATCAGATCGCGCTCGGCCGCTGGGGCAGGCCGGAGGAGATCGCGGGCCCGATCCTGTATCTGGCTTCCGAGGCATCGAGCTTCATGACGGGCGCCGCGCTCACCGTCGACGGCGGCTGGACGGCGAAATAAAGACGAGCGTCCTGGTTCAATCATTCGCTCATCGATCTATTCCATTCAAAGGAGTGAACGGCATGCGAATCGGTCTATCCATGTACGGCACCACGTATGCAATGGGGCTTCATCCCCGATCGGGCAAGCGGCCTATGAACGCCGAGAACGTGATCGCCTGGTCACTTGGCGCCAACCTGCAGGGCGTCGAGCTCCCGGAGGTGATCCTTGCCGCTTCCGATCTATCGGCGATCGCCGAACTGACGCGGGAGAAGGGGTTTTATGTGGCAGTCGCTTCCGGAGGCTATGATCCCGCTAAGCTCGGAGAAGCCTGCCGGCTGGCGGCAGCGAGCGGGGCGCGGATCGTGCGTACCGTTGCCGGAGGGGCGCGGATCGGAGGCGACCGACGGCATTTGGCCGGCAGTTGGGGAGCCTTCATGGAGGAAGTGCGGGAAGGGCTGACGGCCGCCGTTCGCATCGCGGAACAAGAAGGCGTGACGATCGCCTTGGAGAATCACCAGGATCTCGCTTCCGAGGAGCTGGTCTGGCTGTGCGAATCCATCGCTTCCCCGAATTTCGGCCTGACGCTCGATACCGGCAACCCGCTCGCTACGGCGGAGGAGCCCGTCGAATTTGCCCGTCGGATCGCGCCGCATATCAAGAACGTGCATCTCAAGGACTACTGGATCTACCCAAGCGAAGAAGGTTATCGGCTGGTGCGTTGTCCGCTGGGACAAGGCGTGGTCGATTTTCCGGCTTTGATGTCGCTGTTCCGTCGGTCCGGGCTGCAGGATCTGCCGATGTCGATCGAGATCGGCGCGCTGGAAGCGCGTCATATCCGCGTGCTCGCCGACGATTACTGGCCGGCGTATCCGGAACGTTCCGCCCGGCAGCTGGCTGAATTGATGCGGTTCGTCCATGCGAACAGCAAGCCCGCGGCGGACTGGCGGACGCCGCATGAGCGCGAAGCGGCGCCGGATGACGTCAACGCCTACGAGCGCTCGCAGCTTCGTTCAAGCATCGCCTACATGCAGTCGCTGTTAGAAGAAGTCGATTCGAACGAATCCGGGGAGGCTTTCTTATGATCATCGATTTGAAGGGCAAAGTAGCGGTCGTTACCGGAGCGGGAAGGGGAATCGGCCGGGAAATCGCGCTGACGCTGGCTCATGAAGGAGTGAAGACGGTCGCGCTGGATATCCGACCGGAGCTGTTGAACGAGCTCGGCGGCCTGTTTGCGGAGCGCGGTTATGAAGGCGCGCAATATAATTGCGACGTTCGGGACGGCAGCCGCGTATTGGAAGTTGTACAAGAAGTGGCCGAGCGCTTCGGGCGCATCGATATTCTGGTCAACAACGCCGGCGTTGCAAGCGGCGGCACCGTGGAGACGCTGGGCGAGGACGTGTGGGACGCGAACCTGGACATTAATTTGAAGGGGACGTTCCTGATGTGCAAGGCGGTAGCCCCGGTCATGAAAGCGCAGCGGCAGGGCAGGATTCTGAACGCGGCTTCGTTTGCCGCCATCGTGCCTTCTTACGGAAGCGCCGCTTACGCCTCCTCCAAGGCGGCGGTGAAGCAGTTTACGCGCGTGCTGGCCGGAGAATTGGGGCCGTGGGACATTACCGTCAACTGCTACTCCCCAGGCATGATTCCGACGGATATGAACCACTTCGCGGAGTTGAACGAGGAACGTCAGCAGCGTCTGCTCGATACGCTGACGCTGCGCCGCTGGGGCAGCAAGGCAGACGTAGCGAATCTGATCTGCTTCTTGTCCTCCGATCTAGCCGCTTATATCACCGGCACGATGATTGATGTCAGCGGCGGCAAGCTCGCGACGCAAATACCGGCCATTGCGTACGAAGCGGCTTCGCGGAAGGATGTGAAGCCGCGATGATGGGAATCGGCATCGCCGGCAGGCTGGTCATCGTGACCGGCGGCTCGCAAGGCATCGGCAGAGCTATCGTGGAGCGATTCGCGCAGTTCGGCGCGCGTGTCGTCATTGCGGACGTTGACGAGGCAGGCTCCGAAACTGCGCGCCAGCTGTGCGAAGAAGGGCATGAAGCCCATTTTGTCCGCTGCGACGTATCCAGCTATGACGACATTCAGGCGCTGGCTTCAGAAGTACAGGCGAAGCACGGAACCGTTCATACGCTCGTCAATAATGCGGGTATTTTTCCGAGGGCCGATCTTCTTCATACGGATGAGGCGTTCTGGGAGCGATTAATGGGTATTAACTTGAAGGGCGCGTATCTGATGTGCCAGGCGTTCGTGCCCGGGATGATCGAGCAGGGAGTCGGCAGCATCGTGAATATCGGCTCCACGCACGCGAGGAGCGGAGACCCCGCGGCCATGGCGTATGCGGTATCCAAGGGCGGCTTGATTACGCTGACCCGGAATTTGGCCAAGGGTTTCGCGAAGCACGGCATTCGCGTGAACTGCGTTCAGCCGGGCTGGGTGGCATCGGAAGGAGAGACGTCGAGACTGAGGGACGCCGGCGTCGATCCCGACAAGCTGTTCGCCGACGTCTCCGCGAGGATGCCGATGGGGCGCATTCAGACGGGACAGGACATTGCGGACAGCGTGATTTTCATGGCATCGTCATTGAGCCTTCAAGTGACCGGCCAAGTGCTGACGGTTGATGGCGGATCGAGTCTGCGTTGACGATCATCTTAGGATTGACAGAACGAGCGGACCGGTACTATACTTCTCACTGTACGATCGTTCAACGAAAGCTGGAGGTAACGGACAATGGCTCAAATCAGTCGAAAAGAACAAGCAGTCGCAACCAGAGAGAAGCTGCTAGATACCGCTAAAAACCTTTTCGCCGAGATGGGCTATCACGGAACTCCGGTTCGTGCGATCACGAGACAGATTCAGAAGGGCGATGGCATTCTCTATCATTATTTTCCCGGCGGGAAGCAAGAAATCATGTCTGTCCTGCTGCGGGAAAGTTTTGAGCATCGCGTCCTCGAAATCAAACAGCTAACGCATGAGAAGATCGAACATCTGCCGCTTCGCGAAGCGCTGCTCGTCATCATGAAGAAGATCTATGAATTGTTTCTCGACGATCTCGACCTCATGCGTATTTTGTTCCGCGAGAACGATTTGCTAGATTTGGAGGAAGCGAAGCAGTTGTCCGTCATGGTGTCCGAGCGGGTAGAATCGATCGCGGACGTTCTCAGGCGACGGCATGCCAAGGGCGAAATCCGATTCATGAATTTCACGCTGGCGGCCCGCCAATTGCTGTCGATGTGGATGCAGTATATTTTCAGCTCTATCATCGGCATCAAGGTTTTGCCAGAGCCGGATGTTTCCGCTTATCTGGAAGAAATGGTCGATTTCACGGTAAGTCTCTGGCAGCCGTTTGACGGGGAGATCATCAGCTGAGCGCAAGGAACGCTGCATGAAGCTTTATACGCGGCAAGGTTTCATCGGAAGAAACTCGCTTCGCAGCCCGAGAGGGCGGCGACGCCGTTTCTTCTTCTTCGTTTCGGCTGACCCGTCGTCTATCAATCGGAAGCGCATGTAGAAAGTTTCGGACGATCTGCTCGCAGGTCAGTCTGACTTTACAATCAAAGTCATGAAGGTGATGAAAGGGATGTTTTGGTCTAATCTGTTAAGCCGGCGTTTTCTGCTGTTCACGCTGCTCTTGCTCATCAAAGGCAGCCTCGTCATGTATGTCGTGTTCGACATCGGATTCTCATGGGAAACGATCGTTACGGAGCTTCCGTTCATATGGATCGTATTCTGCTGCCTCGAACTGTTCGCTAGCAAGCGGAAAGCACTCTATTATTTAATAGCCGATTTATTAATTACGCTGCTCTATTTCACGGTCGTCATGTATTACAAATATTATGGCGTCATCGTCACGTACCACGCGCTGCACCAAGCCGATAAAGTGACGAAGGTGGGCGAGAGCACCTATTCCCTGCTGGATCCCTATTATTTGCTGTTCTTCATCGATGTTATCATCTTGGCCGTTGTCATGTTCTGGCAGAAGAGAAAAAAGAAATACGCGAATGCTTACTCGGCAAGCAGAAACCTTCGTCCTGCACGGAAAGCAACGCTGTATGCCATGATCATCGCATCGCTGATGGTCTGCGTATTCAACGTTTGGCCGAATCGCGCAAGCATGAACGAAAACAAACAGGCGGCAGACATGGGCATTCTCAATTACGAGGTGTTCACGCTTCTCTCCGATTCGACGGAGAAGGACGTCATTCAGCCGATGGATAAAATCACGCAAGCGAATATCGACGCGCTGAAAGGCGTGCAGCAGCCGGCAGCTCCCAAGAACTTCGGCGCCGCCAAAGGCAAGAATCTGATTATCCTGCAAATGGAATCGTTCCAGGATTTCTTGATCGGCTTGAAAATCGACGGTCAGGAAGTAACGCCGAACTTGAACAAACTGGTTCAGGAAACCTTCCACTACGACCGCTTCTATACGATGGTTGGCCAAGGTACGACGTCCGATGCCGAATATGTCGTGAATACGTCGCTGTATGTACCGCATCACGAGGCGGCAACCGATTCATACGTCGAGAAAGCACTGCCGAGCCTGCCGAAATTGCTTCACGCGAACGGCTACGATACGGCGACGTTCCATACGAACGAGGTTCATTTCTGGAACCGGAACGAGCTTTACGCGTCGATCGGCTGGGATAAGTATTACGACCAGAAGTTCTACGGGGACGAGGATCACATCGCATTCGGCTCTTCCGATGAAGTGCTTTACGCGAAGACCATTCCCGAATTGAAGCGGATGGATCAATCCGATAAACCGTTCTACGCGCAGGTTATTTCCATGAGCGCGCATCATCCGTACCACATCCCGGAATCGAAATACAAAATGACGCTTCCCGAAAACATGGAAGGCACGCTCGTAGGCAACTATATCCATGCGCAGAATTATGCGGATTATGCCCTCGGCTCTTTCATTCAAGGCCTGAAAGACAGCGGGCTGTGGGATGACAGCATCATCGTTATGTATGGTGACCATCAAGGACTTCCGATATACTCGCTCAGCGGGGACGAGAAGGATATGCTGAAGGATATGCTTGGCCATGAATACGGATATCCCGATATGTTCCGCATTCCGCTTATCCTGAGCGTGCCGGGCGTGACGTATCCGTCCGTGCAGCACGATGTCGGCGGGCAAATCGACATTTTGCCGACCGTGGCGAATCTGCTTGGCGTATCGACGTCGAACCAAATTCATTTCGGTCAGGACTTGTTCAATCAAACGTCCAATGTGCTGCCGATGCGGCATTTCCTCCCTTCCGGTTCGTTTATTTCGGACGAGAGCGTGTTCCTTCCCGGCAAAGGCTTCGAGGACGGCACGAACTTCCCGCTTCCGGGCGAGACCGCAACGACGCCGGCGACGGAATCGCAGTATGAGCGTGCGCTGAACCTGTTGAATCTATCGGACAGCTACGTGACGTACCTGCCGAATAAAGACGGAAGCGCGTCTGCTGCGAAGTAGCGAGCGTATCGATAGCGAATTGCATTGCCGCTCCCTCCTGAATATGGCATCATGAAGAGGCAATTGTCGCTGCGTATCATGAACGAGACCGATTGAACGGGAGGGATTGCGAAACATGCAGTACAGAACAATACCGGGCACCGATCTGAGTGCCGCAGTCATCGTAATGGGGACTGCCGGCTTCGGAGGCGGCATGCCGGAAGCGGACGCGTTTCGGCTGTTCGACTTGTACGTCGAGCTGGAGGGTAATTTCTTCGACACGGCGCTCGTCTATGACGATTGGCTGAATCAGGGCATAAGCCTGACGGAAATCCGGCTCGGCAAGTGGCTGAAGGAACGCGGCAACCGCGATAAGCTCGTGCTCGCTACCAAAGGCGGACATCCCGATCTGGCTTCGATGCATATCGGAAGGCTCGGCAGGAACGATATCGTTGCCGATGTCGACCGGAGCTTGGCGCAGCTGCAAACGGATTATATCGATTTGTATTGGCTCCACCGAGACGATCGTTCCATCCCGGTCGACGGCATCATGGATGCGCTCGATGAGCAGGTCCGAGCCGGCAAGATCCGCAGCATCGGCTGCTCCAACTGGACCGTGGAGCGTATCGCGGAAGCGCAGGCTTATGCCGGCGCCAACGGCCTTACGCCGTTTGCCGCAAGTCAGCCGTTATGGAATCTTGCGGTGCTTAACCCGGACTCCATCGGGGATAAGACGACGGTGGCGATGTCGGAATCGGACAAGCGTTATTACGAGGAAACCGGGTTGACCGTCATCCCGTATTCCTCGCAGGCGAACGGCTTCTTCAGCGGACGTTATGCCCGAGGCTCGGAAGCGGGCAGCCAAGGAAGCGCATCGACGGTAGCCCGTCACTATTTCAATGCTGCCAGCTTCGATCGGTTGGATCGGGTGCAGGCGCTTGCGGCGGAGCTCGGTTCGACCGGTTCCGCGGTGGCGCTCGCTTACTTGACCTCGCAGCCGTTTCCGGTATTCCCGATTATCGGGGCAACGAAGCCGGAATACGTGAAGGAAAGCTGCGCGGCGGGCGATCTGACGCTGACGCGGGAGCAAGTGAACTATTTGGAAACAGGCGTCAAGTAAAGAGTCAAAGCCTGTCGGACCCTCGGTCCGGCGGGCTTTTTTGCTAGATCCGGACGTGGCTGGATTCCTCGGGAGCAAGGGTTGGTTTGTCGACCATGTCGTCAATCCCTTATACTGAAACTATTGAAAGCGCGAACCATGGGAAGGAGAGACGGCATGAGCAGCTACACAGAACAGGCAAACGGCGTATTCCCGTCCGTTTGCTCCTTGGATTGTCCCGACCAGTGCGGTCTCCTCGTTCATAAACAAGATCATCGGATCGTGAAGATCGAAGGCGATCCCTCGCATCCCGTGACGCAGGGCGCGATCTGCAATAAAGTCCGCAACATGACCGCCCGGATCTACGACGAGAAGCGGCTCCAATACCCGCTGCGGAGGACAGGGCCTAAGGGCAGCGGCCAATTCGAGCGTATCAGCTGGGAGGAGGCGGTCGAAGAGATAACCTCCCGCTGGAAGAAGCTGATCGCGGAAGAAGGGCCCGAATCGATCCTGCCCTACAGCTTCTACGGCAATATGGGCCGGATCAATACGGAGGGCATGGGCCGCCGCTTCTTCAATCGGATGAACGCAAGCCGGCTGATTTACTCCATCTGCGAAGCTGCCGGCACCGTCGGGTATGGATTTACGATGGGCGGCAGCTACGGGGTAGATCCCGAAGATACGGTTCATGCCAAGGTAATCATCATGTGGGGCATCAATGCGGTCAGCACGAACATGCATCAGGTTACGCTTGCGGAGAAGGCGCGCAAGAACGGCGCCAAAGTCGTCGTTATCGACGTGCATCGCAACCGAACCGCCAAATGGGGCGATTGGTTCATTCCGATCCAGCCGGGAACGGATGCGGCGCTGGCGCTCGGAATGATGCATGTCCTGTTTGACGAGCATTTGGTGGACGAAGCTTTCATGAAACGCTATACGGTTGGGCACGAAGAGCTGCGGGAGCATGTTAAGACCTACACGCCGGAGTTCGTATCCGCCATTACCGGCGTGCCCGCGGAGGATATCGTCGGCCTGGCCAGGATGTACGGGACCGTCGACGGGGCCGCATTCATCCGGATCGGCAATGGACCGCAGCATCACGATAACGGCGGCATGACGACTCGGACGATCTCCTGCCTGCCGGCGCTGACGGGACAGTGGCTGAAGAAGGGCGGCGGCGCCATCAAGGGCAACGGCGGTCATCTAGCCCTGAACCGAAGCGCGCTTGAACGGTCGAATTTGAAGCCGAGGGATGCGGTCCATCCGCGGTCCATCAATATGAATCTGATCGGCAGCGCGCTGCTGGAGCTCGAACGGCCGATCTCTTCGTTATACGTCTATAACGCGAATCCGGCGGTCGTTGCACCGCAGGCCGGCAAAGTAAGGGAGGGCTTGGCCCGCGAGGACTTGTTCACCGTCGTGCACGAGCTGTTCATGACCGAGACTGCCAAGTATGCGGACATTGTGCTGCCGGCGACGTCCGCATTCGAGAACACGGATCTGTATTCGTCCTATTGGCATCATTACGTACAGATTCAAGAGCCGGTTATCGCGCCTTACGGCGAAAGCAAATCCAACGCGGACGTGTTTCGGCTGCTGGCGCAAGCGATGGGCTATGGAGACGATGCGCTGCGGGATGGCGACCTCGCCATGATCGATCAGGCGCTCGATAATCCGAACAACCCCAATTTGCAAGGCATTACCGCCGCGCTGCTCCAGGAGCGGCAATTCGCCAAGGCTGAAGTCAAGCCGATTCTGCCGGGCAAGCTTCGTACGCCCAGCGGACGTATAGAATTGTATTCCGCGTCCATGGAGCGGCAAGGATTTCCCGCGCTGCCGACTTACGTGCCGCTCGTGGATGACGGACCGTATCCGTTCCTGTTCATACCGACGGCGAATCATAATTTCCTGAACTCGACCTTCTCCCACAATGGGAAGCATGCGGCCATGGAGAAGAGTCCCAAGCTGTATATGAATGCCGCGGATGCAGGGAGCTTGGGCATCTTGGACGGAGATGCGGTAAGGGTATGGAACGGACGCGGCGAATGCGAGCTGACGGCCGTCGTCGGGGAAGACGTGCTGCCGGGCGTCGTCGTCAGCCAAGGTTTGTGGGCGGACGGCGCGGCGCGCAAGGCGGTCGTGAATGCGCTGACGCCTGACCGCGTCGCGGATATGGGGCAGGGGGCAACGTTTTTCTCGGGACGCGTCGGCGTGGCACGGGCAGTATAAGGCGCGCCCGGCGCAGCCATAAGAGGTTCTTGCCACTTAGGTTAGGTTAATGCCCGGAATTGTTACTTTTGCCGGCGAGGCAGTCGCTATAATTTGCATGAAGCTCATCTAGGCTTATGCAGTGTTCATCACTGCACTTTACTTAAGTTAGTTGCTTGACATTATTAACTGTAACAATTATAATTACAGTAACAAGGAACAGGACGACTGACCAAGCCATAGCTTGCGAAACGTCCTCTTCTCTCCCCTATACTGTAATAGATTCAGGTACAGTTTTCTCGGCAGTCATAGGGCGGAAGAAGTCTTTCCAATTTCGAAAGGGTGGTGCTGACGATGCGTTATGCAATCAGTGATTGGGTACAAGGAAGAACGAGAGACGGAGAGCTTGTTCAAGGATTTATCACGTCGTTTAACGATACGCAGACCGCCGCAGGCGTGTATATCGTTCAATCGGATCATGATGCGGCGGTGGGCACGACGGCAGCGGTACCGAGCCACTGGCTGCGCGAACTTCCGGCGTTCCAGGTGTCGGATCACGAAGAAGCGGTTCGAAGCTTGATCGAACTTGCGCTTGCTACTCGGGACGAGGAATGGTTCGCGGAGTTGACGGGACGGCTGCACGCGATCGAGGCGAATCAGGAGGAGAGCGGCGATAGCGCGCCGGCACTGAACATCCAGAACCGGCTTGGCCGAATACACGGCTGACAGCCACGCCTGCGCGAGAGCGATGGCAGTCGCGAATATAACGAGAAGACGATAGACCGGAATGCTTCTTTCCGGTCTATTCGCCGTTTCCGTATTGACGTAAAATGAACCTATAGGCAAGCTGCTTTCAAACTGATTCCATCAGGAGGATTCCCGTATGACATTTCGGCTTCTTATGCGCGAGCGACCCTTGCGCGTCGAACATATCACGACCGATCGCCAGCAGAACCGCAAGGGATCGGTGAACAACCGCCATCGGCATCCGGTCTTTCATGTCATGTATATTACGGACGGCGAAGGCCGGTTTCTCGTGAACGATCGTGAAACCCGTGCATTGCCGGGACGGCTGTATATTATCAATCCCAACGAATGGCATCAGTTTCACGGCGACGAGGAGAACCCGCTGCACAATTTGGAATGCACCTTCCTCGTCCGGGACGACGAATCGGAGCCGCAGACCGAAAATTTCTTCGATTGGTTTGAGGAGAAACGGGGCATTATCGTCCCGCAGGCCTACCGCGACGAGCCCATTGCCGTACCGGCGCAGCTGCAGCCTTTTCTGTTGGAGGGCTTCAACCGTCTGCTCGATCCCGGCAATCGCTTCGTAACCGACGAGCATCGGTCGCTTATGGTAACGGATTTGCTGCTGCGCGCGGAGGAGCTGCTGTGGCAGCTTCTTACTTCCGACGCTGACCGGGGGGGACGGCTGGGCGGAGCGCAAGAAATCGCGGTATTGCGGCGCTACATGGCCGCGCATCTCGGCGAGACCATTCATCTGGAACAGCTGGCCGAGCTGGTCCATTGGACGCCCAACTATTTGTGCCGCGTCTTCAAAGCGCATACCGGCATGACGCCGATGGCGCAGCTGCAGTCGCTGCGGATGGCGGAAGCGGAGAAGCTGCTGCTGTATACGGATTACCCCGTATTCACGATAGCGGAAATGCTCGGTTACGAGCATCCGTCTTATTTTGCCCGTTTGTTCCGACGCCATCGCAGACGGGCGCCAAGCGATTATCGAAAAGGATAATATCGTCCGCAGCTCCGATTGTTTTGTATCTTCAAGGCGGCCCTGCCTGCTGATAACATAGTGGCAAGGCACCACAACCACATGAATCCTTGGAGGTAGACGGGCATGCAATTGACGATCGAGCAAATCATTTTTTTCCAAACGGAAGGTTATTTGATCGTACCGAACGTGTTGTCGGACGACGAGCTTCAGCCGGTGATCGACGAACTGGAACGGGAGATCGACGATCGGGCGAGAAAACTGTTCGCGGAAGGCAAATTGCAAGCGCTTCACGAGGGGGAGCCGTTCGAGCGGCGGTACGCGAGCTTGCATGCGCAGTGCCGGGAAATCGGCAAAGGCTTCGATATCCAGCACTATCTGGGCGAGGCGATGTTCCGTCATCTAGGCAGCGAGAAGCTGCTCGATGTCGTGGAGTGTCTGCTCGGCAGCGAGCTGAGCTGCAACCCGATCCAGCATTTGCGGGCGAAATTGCCGGCCAAGCAGGCGGGAGACGAGCCGGATTATTTTCAGAACGTGCCTTGGCACCAGGACTGCGCCGTCACGACGCCCGATTCCGAAGCGTCCGAGATTATTACGTTCTGGATGCCGCTCGTCGATGCGACGGCCGAGACGGGCTGCATGGAAGTGATGCCGCGGGTCTTCAAACAGGGCTACATCAATCACCGTGCCGAGGGCGGGACGATGATCGATCCCGACAAGCTGCCGGACGCGGTGCCGGTACTGGCGGAATGCCCGAAGGGAAGCCTCGTCATCATGAACAAGTATACGCCGCACCGCGGCATCGGCAATCGGTCGAACATCGTCCGCTGGTCCATCGACCTGCGTTATCACAAGACGGGGGCGAATTCGGGCCGCTCCTTCCAGCCGTCCTTTCCCGTCCGCAGCGCGTCGCATCCCGAGAGCGTGCTGACCGACGTGCATGAATGGCGCCGCCTGTGGCAGACCGTCAAGGAGGAGAAGGGGCAGAAGCTGCACCGGGTCTAGCTCGGCGATATCGGCGGCGCGAACAAAGAAGGGGCATCCCTAAGCCTGCTGGCTTAGGGATGCCCCTTCGTCTTTATCCTGCGCATGACGGCCTGCGGGACGAGCCGGCCTAGACAGACCTTTTTGCTTTGCGGTAAGCAAGCGGGGCCAGGCCTTTGCGTTCCCTGAAAATTTTGGCGAAGGTCTTGTAGGAGCCGAAGCCGACCTCGAGCGCGACCTGGACGACGCTGAAATCGGTCGAGATAAGCAGCGAACTCGCATGGCGCAGCCGGAGATCCTGGAGGAAATGGACGAAGGTCTGTCCGGTCTTCTCCTTGATGACCTCGCTGATTCGCGAGGCGCTCATGCCGAAAAGTTCCGACAATTGGGTAAGGGTGATATCTTCCTGATAATTGCGGTGGATGTGATGGATGATGGGCCATGCGGACGCTCTGGGCTTCAAAGCGGCCTGCGGCGCTTCCTCGGCGTGCAGCTGCTTTCTGCGCTCCCGGTCGAAGCAGACGAGCAGCTCCTTCAAACGGGCCTGCAGCAGCGCGAGCCGCCAAGGTTCGTTTCCCTTGTACTCCCGCATCATGTCGTCGATGAGGAAGCGCATCCGGTCCGCCATGGCGCCGGTAAACGCCGTGTACGGCGGAAGGGCGCTCGGCTCGATCAACTCGGCCAGTCCGTCGCCCTGGCCCGCGGCATCTATGAGCAGGTCCATGCTGAACATGCAGTTGTACAGCTGAAGCGTGCTGCCAGGCTCCGTGAACAGCTCATGGACTTGATAGGGCTGCACGAACGTGAACGTACCGGGGACCATCTCGTGTCTGACGTTGTTGACGACTTCGGAGCCCTTGCCCGCGATGACGTAGGACAGCTCGAGAAAGTCATGGCGGTGTGCCCGGAAGCCCCGAGGCAGGGCATGAATGTCGATATGAAGCGGAAAAGGAGTATCGACGTTCGGATACGTTTTCAAATAATCCGGAAAATGAGTCATGCTTGGTAAGTCCTCCGAAGAAATGGGACGTTTTTCGAAATATGAGACAAGCTTTTTACTACGGACTATTCTATCATAGATACGGGTAGTTAGGTCATCACGCTTGGTCTTCAGAAAGGAAGATGGGGAAATGGCTGTTCGGATCGGCATTATCGGCGCAGGCAATATTGGAAGCGTTCACGCTTCGCAATTCTCGCAGCTGCGCGACGTTTGTGAAATTACGTCCATTACGGACCTTTATCTGCCATTGGCGGAGCAGCGCGCGGTAGAATTCGGCATTCCCGCCGTGCCGGAATCGCCGGAGGCGCTTATTCAGAGCCCGAACGTCGACGCGGTCATTATCGGCGTGCCGAATCAGTATCACGCGGATTTGGCGATTCAGGCCATCGAAGCGGGCAAGCACGTGCTGCTGGAGAAGCCGATGGGCATCAACGCGGCGGCGGCCAAGCGAATCCTGCAGGCAGCGGAGAAGACGGACAAGGTCGTCATGGTCGGGCATCAAATGCGCTGGGAATCCGTTCCGATGCAAATCAAGGAGCAGATCGACCGCGGCGAGCTCGGCAAAATCTACAATGCCAAGACGGGCTGGTTCCGCCGCAAAGGCATTCCCGGCTGGGGCACCTGGTTCACGCGCATGGATCAATCCGGCGGCGGACCGCTGATCGACATCGGGGTGCATATGCTGGATCTCGCGCTCTATCTGATGGGCAACCCGAAGCCGGTGTCGGTGTTCGGCTCCACGTACGCCGAGTTCGGGCCGAAGCGCAGAGGGATCGGCACATGGGGCAAGCCGAATTGGAACGGCGTCTACGACGTCGAGGATTTGGCCACGGCCATGATTAAAATGGAAGACGGCAGCACGCTGACGCTTGAAGTAAGCTGGGCCGTTCACATGGATACGGACAACACGCCGTTCGTGCACCTGATGGGCACGGAAGGCGGCGCCAGCTACCGCGGCGCAACCGGCAAGCTGCTGACGGAGAAATTCGACAAGCCGATGGAAACGGCGCTTTCCCGGCCGGAGAACGACGAGAGCGAGCGGCTGCGTCTCAGCCGGCATTTCCTGGACTGCATCTTGACGGGCAAGCAGCCGATCACTTCGGCATTGACGGGATTCACGAACAATCTGGTGCTGGATGCGATTTACGAATCCTCCCGTACCGGCCATGAAGTGAAGCTGGACTGGAATCTATCATAAACGGAGGTTGACTATTCATGCTTAAAGGACTATCCCGCGCCGGTCTCGGCGACATCGGCAGCGACGAGCGTTTCATCGCGCTTGCCGGCGAATACGGCTTTCAAACGGTCGATATCGATGCGAAAGGGCTGATCGACCGCAACGGCCTCGAAGGCGCGCGCAAGCTGCTCGCGGACAGCGGCGTAACGATCGGCTCGATCGGCTTGTCGGTGGAGTGGCGCGCATCGGAAGAAAGCTTCCGCGCCGGACTGGCCAAGCTGGCCGAAGAAGCCGCCGCTGCAGCGGCGCTCGGCTGCCGCAGCTGCTGCACGTACGTGCTGCCGGCAACGAACGACAAGGCAGCGCATTTTGCGGTGCTCGCTACGCGCAGGCTGCGCACGTGCGCGCAAATTCTCGGCGCTTACGGCATTCGCCTCGGCCTCGAATTCGTCGGCCCGCATCACTTGCGCACCGCATGGGCCAACCCGTTCTTATGGACGTTGCAAGAAACGCTGGATTGGATCGATGCGATCGGCGAGCCGAACGTCGGCCTGCTGTTCGATGCGTACCACTGGTACACGAACGGCCATACGCTCGCGGATATCTCGGCGCTGACGCCGGATCAGATCGTTCATGTGCACATCAACGACGCGCCGGACGTGGCCGTGGAAGACGTCCTCGATAACGGCCGCCTCTACCCGGGCGAAGGCGTCATCGATTTGGCCGGATTCCTGAGCGCGCTGAACGCGATCGGCTACAAGGGCTCCGTCACGCAGGAGATTTTGACGGCATCGGCGCCGACCGATGCGCCCGAAGCGCTGCTGAAGCGTTCCAAAGCCGGATTCGATAAGGTTTATACGGCTGCCGGGTTGGCTTAATCGCATCGAGCAGAGTTGTCCCGTCACGGTCCGGCGCCAAGCCGGCCGTGACGGGATTTTTTCGCTTGTCCGAAGGAACGCAAGCCATTCGCCGATCAACAACCGCAAGCAATTATGCTACAATAAATCTATCGAATGGCCACTATTAGCGATAGCGAAGATAGGAGATGCGCATGAACGTCATTGAAGCGATCCGCACAAGAAGAAGCATCGGGAAAGTCACGCAGGAGCCGATCGCGCGCGAAACGATCGAGCAAATTCTGGAAGCGGGCACTTGGGCGCCGAACCATCGGCTGACCGAGCCTTGGCAGTTTTTCGTCATGAGCGGCGAGGGCCGCGTCAAGCTGGGTCAAGCGCTGGGAGCGATTGCGCTGCGTCAGGCGGGCGAAGGCTTGGATGCCGAGGCGCAGGCGACCAAAACGGCCGATGCGTTGACCAAGGCGAAGCGCGCACCGGTCGTCATCGGCGTCGCCGTCGTACCGGTAGAGCGGCGCGACGTCATCGAGCTGGAGGAATACGGCGCCGTCAACGCGGCGATTCAAAACATGCTGCTGACCGTGCATGCGCTCGGGCTTGGCGCGGTATGGAGAACCGGCGAGCCGTGCTTCCATCCGCTGATGAACGAAGCATTCGGACTGCGCCCGCAGGATAAAATGCTGGGCTTTCTCTACATCGGCGTTCCCGACATGACGCCGGCGGAGGGCAAGCGTTCGCCGGCCGCCGGCAAGACGACGTGGATCGAGGCGTAATGTTTCCCGGAAGTGCCGGCAGCCGGAATGTAAGAGTCAACCATGCTTCCGGCGATGGCATGCCGAAGCAAAAAGGCGAGTGAAGTTTCCCCTGAGGGAATTCACTCGCCTTTTTCAATGCCAGTACCTTCGGATTACTTCACGTCGATCGTCACTTCGTCCGGACGATAGACGGCCAGCAGCTTGCCGCTTGGATCGGCCGCGAACATGACGGTCCGTTCCTGCGGAAGCGAGAAGGCATAGCCGGTGCCGGATTGGGGGTCGCGAACCTCGACCGCGGCATCGCAGCCGAATTCCGAGACGAAGATATAGAGCGAACCGGAGGCAAACGACAGCTTGCGGCCATAGACGCCCGGAAGGTCCCCGCCGTGCAGCCACTCCAGCTCGGCTTCCACGCCGGCTTGCTCGAGCGCCGTGCCATAGACGGCTTGCAGCGGCTCCAAGCGCTCGTTCAACTCGATCGGAAGCGGGCAATAGAGCAAGCGTCCGGCGCCGAGCCGTACTTCCGTCAGCTTCGCAGGACCGCTTTGCCCCGCGGCAGGCAAGCCTTTGCAGCTGTCCGCGATGCGAGTGCCGCCGAACGAAACCGGCAGCAGCCTGCCGTTCAGCTCGAGCAGTTCTTCGCGGAGCAGGTTGCCGACGGCGCCGAGTCCGAGTTCGCTTGCTTTCGCTTGCACCGGACGCCAGTACTCGTCCAGGCCCAGCGGACCCGTGAAGAGCAGCGTACCGCCATGCGTCTCGATGTGACTCGTCAAGGCTTCGAGCGCCTGGGCGCTGAAGTTGTGCGCGCTTGGCACGATAATCAGCTTCGGCTTCGTCGTAGCCAGCGATTCGAGCTGATATTCGCCGAGACCGAAGGCATGCACGTTCATCGCGTGCGACAGCGTGCGGATGGCCTTCGTCGTCGCCTCGCCCGCGAGCCTCCGGTTGGAGAAGTCGTTGGAGTACGGATAGATGACGGCGACGTCTTCGAGCTTGCGGTCCACGAACAGATCGCGGATGCTTCCCATGAAAGCGCCGAAATCATAGGAGACGTTCGCCTCCGGCTTCTCCGTGCCGTCCGCGCGAAGCGCGCCGATATGGGATTCGTTGATGTTATGCATGTAGAAATTGATGTTCCAAATCCATTGCACCGCTCCCGCGCCGCCGGTCGAGAAGGCGTAGGCGTACTTGCGCTCCAGAATGTTGCGCAGCTCCTCCTCGCTCCGCTTGGCGCGGCCGTCCGGCGTCTCGACGTACATGATGCCGGTTTCCTGGATCAGGTTCGGCTTGTCGGGCGCCTTGGCGAATACGCCGTCCCATACGAGATCGTCCATCAGCCACCAGGAGTGAACCGTCGTATAGTCGACCGCTTCCGCGTAGAAGAACGGCGACGGGCGCTGCGCGCCGAGTCCTTCGTCCTGGCCGACCGTCACGAGCTGCTTCGGCTGGATGGAGCGGATCGTATCGACAAGCTGGGAAGCCCAGCGGTTGTGCATGTCCATCGAGAACAGCGTGTAATCGAGCCAAGGGCCGCCTTTTTTCTCGAGGACTTCCGTCGTGCGGAAGCTGATGTCGTCCGGCTCCGGGAGCTTGACGGCCGCGAAGGAAGGCAGCTCCGACGGCGTCATGTTCCAGCGTTCCTGCAGCAGCTCGATACTGCCGTGACGCGCTTGCAGCCACTCCAGGTATGCCGCATGCTCGAACGGATCGTGCGCGGAGCGCGCGCCGCTGCTGAACACTCGCTTCGGATCGAACATGGACGGTTCGTTGATGAGATCCCAGTGCACGTGCTTCGAGTTCGCGTGGCGCGTGACGATGGCCGCGATAAACCGCTTCTGCGCTTCCACGCTGCGCGGATCCAGGTAAGGATTGACGCCTTCCCATGCCTCCGGCGTGAAGCCGAAGAAGTTGAACGTCACTTCCATGTCGTGGCGTTTCGCCGTCAATAGGAGCGCGTCGATGGCGCGAAGCACTTCTTCGTACGGATGCCCGTCGACGAACATGATGTGGCGCCATGCGGTCCAGATGCCAGTGCGGATGGAGTTGATGCCGGCCCGCTTCATCTGCGCGATGTCGCGGTCCCAGACCGCGGCATTCGGCAGGAACAGGAATTTGCGCGCGACGTCGCTCGTCATGTAGGTCATGCCGACGATCGGCAGCGGACGGCCGTTCTTGATGAAGTAGTCGCGATCGCACGTTAGGAGCTCGCCGGATTCAAGCAGCGCTTGATCCATGCCCCAGAAGCCTTGGCGAAGCAGGCGGCGTTCGCCCGCGGGCGATACGGCTTCGCATTCCACCGTATAGAAACCGGCTTCCGCGTCGAGCGGCGTGACGATGCGCTGAATGACAAGCTCGCGGCCGATCTCGAGCGTCGTTTCCGTGCGCCAAACTTCCGTGAATCCGCCGTTGTCATAGTCGAACGAAGGCACGGATTCCTGAACTTCGCTGTCGACGGCCTTCAGCACGCGAATCTTGAAAGACCAAGCCGCCGTTTGCGAGCTGACGCGCTCCGTGCGGGTCTGAAGCAGCTGCTGGCCTTGCAGCATCAAGACGGGGCGCTCGCCCAGCTCGTAGGCGCCGTAATTCGGTTTCAGCCACAGCTCCGTAACGCCCGACGCCGCGAACGCTGCCCATTTCGCCAGCGCTTCCGCGCCGCTGCCCGACCAGAACGAGGCGCCGAGCCGCTGGTTCACGAAGATCATTCGGCTGCCGGCAAAAGGACCTTTCGTGTGCTCGAGCAATACAGCAGGAGCGGTGCGCTCCCGTTCCAGGCCGTCGCCGCTGATCCCTTTCAGAAGCGGGTAGAAATGCGCATCCATCGGACCGGCGGAACCGTTCTGCTGTCCGGGAACGTCGTCCGCGCGCGTCACGTGCAGGGCAAGCCCGAACGTCGGCTCGATCGCGAAGAGCGATTCACAGCCTTCGAAGACCGGGATATCCCGGTGATGCGCCAATTTGGCGACGCCTTCCGTGGACACGGGAAGGGCCTCGTGAATATGAAGCTGCTGATGGTAGGCCGTTTGTTCCGGCTCCGCCGTCCAGCTGCCGGCCTCTCCCGTAACGGGCGTTTTGAACGGCGCGCCGCCGGCTGCAATCAGGCCGTTGCCTTGCGCGGCATGCGCGAGAATGGACGGCCATGCGGATTTCGGGAAGTACGGGCCATGCAGATGGACGTAGACCGCGGCCCCTTGCAGCGATTCGGACAGCTCGGCAGCACCGACGATCTTGAAGTTCTCCTTCAGCCTCGCCAGTGATGCCGCGTCCGGGCGTTCGCCCGCATAGGGAAAGCTTTCGTCATAGAATAAAATGGAATGGTTCATTTTCGTTCACTGCCTCTCTCGGATTCGATTATTCATCGGAAAACAGGTAAGATGAAGTTGTTAGGTTTGTTAGGTTGGGAAGCGTTTTATCCGGGGCTCACTTTAGAGGGAATCGCAGCAAAAGTCAATCAGAAAAACGAACGCCAGCCGTTCGCGAAACGGGGAATCATTCATGGCCGGAAAAATATCGATGCAGCAGATCGCGGATCGGCTCGGCGTCTCCAAATATACGGTCTCGCAGGCGTTAGCCGGCAAGCCCGGCGTCAGCGAAGCGACGCGCAGGGAAGTAACGGCGCTGGCGGGCGCGCTCGGATATGGCCTCAAACCGGCCGTCGCAAGAAAGAACAGCTCGCCGGACGAAATCCTGGACGGCGCTCATGCCAATCCTGCCGCTCCATCCGCATCCGCCGCGGCGTCGCATGGCGGCAGGATGATCCTGATCGGTTTGGACGAGCGCCATGTCGTGGAGCCGAACTTCTGGAAGCGCGTCGTCGAAGGCTTGGAAGCGGGCTGCCGGATGCACGGGCTGGAGCCGCGCTTCTTTACGTTCGGACAAGCCGCCTTCGATGTCCATGACCTGACCGAGCTGCTAGGCGCCGAGGGCGCTCCGGCAAGAGCGGCAGGCTTTATTATTGCCGGCAATTGCCCGTTAGGCACGCTGCTGCGGATCGTGCGCTTCGGCCTTCCGATTGTCTTGGCGGACCATGAAGCGCCGCTGACAGGGGCGGATGCCGTGCTGAATGCCAATGCGGAAGCGGGCCGCATGGCATGCCATCATTTGCTTTCGCAGGGCTGCGGATCGCTCGTGTTCGTCGGCAGGGACAGCTTCGCGGTCAGCTTCCGCGAGCGCTGGTGGGGCTGCAGGCTCGCGCTCGACGATGCGAAGGGGGGCACCGGGCCGGCCCAACTGAAGAAATGGACGATTCCTTACGGAAGCGCGGGCACGAGGACATGGCTGGCTGAGCTGGAACGTCGCCTGGATGCCGCGGCCGCGGAAGGGAATCTGCCGCAAGGGATCCTATGCGCCAACGACGACATTGCGCTTCTCCTGCTCCAGCTCCTGGACGCCAAGGGGCATCGCGGCATCCGGGTCGTCGGCATCGACAATACCGCCGCGGGCATGGAAGCCGCCGTTCCGCTCACGACCGTCGATCTCGCGAAGGAGCGGCTCGGGATTCGCGCGGTGGAGGCATTCGTCCGCAAGCTCGAACAGCCCGGCGCGCGGCCGGAGAAGATCGTGCTCTCCGCCCGCCTCGTCGTAAGAAGCTCCGGCTGAGCATCCGCGATAGGCGCCGCGCGCTTGTCGCCACTCCGCGAATGTCCGCATAGGATACAGCAGATGCCTATCCGGTCCGAGAGGAGCTTCTTCGTATGACCCTGCAACGTGATCTTCGCGGCATGTTTATGCTGCTTGTCCTGGCGCTGTTTGTTCTGCTCGTCATCCTGCTCGTCGTTGCCATGCTGTAGCGTCGCCGCAGCCTGAACGCAGCCTCCTTGAACCTTCGCTTCCACTCCGGAGACGAGGGTTTATCGGCGTACCCGGACCCAGCGGGTTTCAGTGCGAATCGCCTTCCAGTACTGGCATAAAGCCGCCTCCAAATACGCATACTCCTTTAAAGACCATCAAGAGGAGGGCATGATCATCGCAACCAAGAGCGCAGGACAGAATAAATATAAGAAGATGGCGATGTCGCCGAAAGAATACCAGAACTTTGCCAAATCAAGAGAGCCGTCCAGGTCGATCCTGGCCAATTGCATTCGGGCGTTCCTCGTCGGCGGAATGATCTGCATTGTCGGACAAGCCATATCCGAGGCCTTCGTCTACGGCTTCAACATGTCGCGCACGGAAGCGGGCAACCCGACCGTCGCCGTGCTGATTCTGATCTCGGTCATCCTGACTTGTCTGGGCGTCTACGACAAAATCGCGCAATGGGCTGGCGCAGGAACAGCCGTCCCAGTGACGGGCTTCGCGAACTCCATGTGCTCCGCGGCGCTGGAGCATCGTACCGAGGGACTCGTGCTCGGCGTCGGCGCCAACATGTTCAAGCTCGCGGGTTCGGTTATCGTCTTCGGCGTCGTGGCAGCCTTCTTCGTCGGTCTCGTCTATTTCATCTTCGGCATCGGAGGGCACTGACTATGCTGCGCGGCAAACAAACATGGTGGTTCGAACAGCGTCCCGTCATCATCAGCGCGGCGACGGTCGTCGGTCCCGACGAAGGGGACGGGCCGCTCGCGGCAGACTTCGATCTCGTCCATCCGGAGCTGGACATGCAGCAGAAGAGCTGGGAGAAGGCAGAACGGCTGCTGCTGGAGCAGGCATCCGAGATCGCCCTGGAGAAGGCCAAAGTCAACAAGCAGCAGCTGCAGTTCTATGTCGGCGGCGATCTGATGAACCAGATCATCAGCAACAGCTTCGCGGCCAGAACGATCGGGGCACCGTATCTCGGCGTGTTCGGCGCTTGCTCCACTTCGATGGAGTCGCTCGCGATCGCTTCGCTGATCGTCAATTCGGGCAACGGCCAGTACGTGCTGGCGGGAACGTGCAGCCATAACTGCACGGCGGAGAAGCAGTTCCGCTACCCGACGGAATACGGCTCGCAGAAGCCGCCGACGGCGCAGTACACCGTGACGGGCGCGGGCGCCGTCGTCGTGGCGCCCGACGGCGAAGGCCCTATCGTGGAATGCGCCACGATCGGCAGGATCGTCGACCTCGGCATCACGGACCCGTTCAACATGGGAGCGGCGATGGCTCCGGCGGCGGTGGATACGCTGACGTCGCATTTTAACGACACGGGCAGGCAGCCGAAGGATTACGATCTGATCGTCACGGGGGATTTGGCTACTGTCGGCCATGGGATTGCCAAGGATTTACTGGCCAGAGACGGCATTCCGATGGAAGATACGGTATTCGGGGACTGCGGCTTAATGGTGTACGACGTACAGAATCAGAAGGTGCAGGCGGGAGGAAGCGGGTGCGGCTGTTCCGCCGTCGTCACGTACGGCCATTTGCTGAAGCGGCTGCAGAAAGGCGAACTGAAGCGGATTCTCGTCTGCGCGACGGGCGCGCTCCTGTCGCCGCTGTCGTTCCAGCAGGGCGAGTCGATTCCGTGCATCGCGCATGCGGTTTCGCTGGAGAGTCCATTGCACAACTAAGAGAACGAAAGGAGCAGGGCAGCATGATTTATTTATGGGCTTTTATCGTTGGCGGCGGCATTTGCCTGATCGGTCAGCTGATGTTCGACGTCGCGAAGCTGACGCCGGCGCATACGATGGCGACGCTCGTCGTGGCGGGGGCGGTCGTGGACGGCATCGGCTGGTATGATCCGCTCATCAAGTTCGCGGGGGCGGGGGCGACGGTCCCGATCACGAGCTTCGGCAACGCGCTGGTGCATGGGGCGCTCACGGAACTGCACCGCGACGGGTGGATCGGGATCATAACCGGGATATTCGACATCACGAGCGCGGGCATATCCGCGGCGATAATCTTCTCGTTCCTGGCGGCGCTTGCCGTCAGGCCGAAGGGCTGAAGTCAACCGGCTTTTCAAGCCAAGTCAGACGCAACAACCGGATGCAAGCAGCCTAATTGGAGGTTCCCTGTGGGAATCTCCAATTTTTTTTGGCGGTTATGCGACTGTACGAGGGGGTGGATATTCTGTAAAATAATAGGACTAGAGACCGCATTCATTCTAGCATTTTTTCCGGGAGGAATGTTCATGGAGACGCGTACGGCAGAATACCGTTTAAGCAATGAAATTCGCCGCAATTTGGAAAGCTGCATCCTGGGAAAACAATCCGAAATCGAGCGGCTGTTGACGGCGCTGCTGGCAGGCGGCCATGTTCTCATCGAAGACGTTCCGGGAACGGGGAAGACGCAGCTCGTGAAGGCGCTGGCGCGTACGATCGGCGGCCAATTCCGCCGCATACAATGCAATCCCGACTTGCTGCCCTCCGATATTACGGGGGTTGCGATTTATCACCCTAAGCATGAAACGTTTTTATTCCGGCCGGGTCCCGTCATGGCGAACCTGGTCCTCGTGGATGAAATCAACCGCGCAACGACCAAGACGCAATCCGCGTTGCTGGAAGCGATGGAAGAGCGGCGCGTCACGGTGGATGGAGACACTTACGAGCTGCCGGTCCCGTTCACGCTTATCGCGACGCAGAATCCGATCGAATTCGACGGCACGTATACGCTGCCGGAAGCGCAGCTGGACCGATTCATGATGAAAATCTCGCTCGGCTACCCCGATGCGGCCACCGAGCGCCAAATGATTATTTCGCCCAATGCCACGTCGCCGGCCGATCAGCTGGAGTCCGTCGTCACCGCCGAGGGGATTGCGTCCATGATGGAGGATGTGCGGCGGGTCCATCTCGACAACGCCGTGGCGGATTATATTATCCGCGTCGTCAGGGCTACGCGCGACCACAGCGGCGTGCAGCTTGGCGCAAGTCCGCGCGCGGCGATATCGCTGACGGCGGCCGCGCGGGCGAACGCTTATCTGCAGGAGCGCGACTATGTCATTCCCGACGATATCAAGCAGCTGGCATCGTGCGTGCTGGCGCATCGCATCATTATGCACACCGAATCCCGAATGAACGGCCTTACGGCCGAGGATGTCGTGCAGGCGGTCATCCGCGAAACGAGCGTACCCGTCCGAATGGAGCGATAGCGCCTATGTTGACGGCGAAAGCGACGATACTCAGGTGGCGTCTGATTGGATTTCTTTATATATCTTCCCTGCTGTTCGTGCTGTTTCAAGGCGGCAAAACCTCGCTTATGCTTTTTTGCATCTTCAATGTCCTGCTCGTGTATTTGGTATTCGGCCGCTGGAGCGGCATCGCCCAAGTGTCCGGCGAGCGCCGGCTGGCCAACGGCGCAAGCACGCTGACGGAACAGGCGCTCGTCGCGGGCACGCGGCTCGAAGTGAATATCGACGTGCAAATCCCGGGCTTCTGGCCGATTCCGTACGTGCTCGTGCGAGACCGGCTCATTGCCCAAAACGGAAGCATCGTTCCGTTCGAAGCCTCTTTCGTGCCGAATTATCGCCGCGCGGGGAGCGTGAATTACACGACGCCGCCGCTGGAGCGCGGCGTGTACCGATTCGAAGCGACGGAATGCTCCACGCGCGATATCTTCGGTCTGTTCGAGCATACGGGGACGTTCGATTCGTCGATTCCGTTCAGCGTCTATCCGAGAACGGCGTCTATCCGCGATTGGCGGCAGATGAGGCGGGGCTTCAAAGGCCCGTTCTCCACGTCGGTGTCGCGGTCGTCGTCGAAGGAAACGACCCAGATCAACGGCGTCCGCGAATATATTTACGGCGACCGGCTTTCGCGCATCCATTGGAACGCAACGGCGAAGACCGGCCAATGGAAGTCAAGGGAGTTCGAGCGGGAGTCCTTGCCGCGCATGATCGTCATGCTGGACCGGTATACCGGCGCGTACGAGAACAAAGCCCAGTTCGAGCTTGCGGTCTCCGCCGCGGCTTCGCTGCTGGAGTTCGGATTTCGCCGCTCAACGGCGGTGGGACTGATATCCGTCGGAACCAAGCACGAGGGTTACGCGCCTAATGCGTCCGCCGATCAGCGCGACCTGATGATGAAGCATCTCGTTCGCGTGCAGGCGGACGGCGATCAGCCGCTTTACCGGGCGCTGCGCCAGTCCGGCGCGCTCGCCGGAGCTGGCGCGTTCGTGATCATCGTCAGCCCGCAGCCCGGCGAGGAGACGATTCGCGCGATGGAATGGTTGAATAGGACGGGCGTCATGCCCGTGCTCGTCCATCTGAAGCGGGCGGAAGACGAACGCGGCGGCAAGGTCAGCGACATTCACGCCGGCGAATGGCTGCGGCTGCTGCGCCGAAGCGGGTTCACGGTGTATACGATCAACAAGCTGCAAGAGCTTCCGGAAGCGCTGGAAGGGGGCCGCGTATGACCGCGATCCGCCGCATGGCGTTTCATTGGCTCACGGACGGGCTGTACCGCAAACTTTCCGCCTGCTTGGCGGCGTTAATGATTTCGCAGTGGATCCGCTGTTTGGGCGATTATTGGTGGGAAGAAACGTTTACGATCGTGAACGGCGTGCTGCTGGCTGCCGTCTTGGCGAATCTGCTCCTTCCGTCCAAGACGTTATCGATCGGGGTTCAGCTCATTGCGGTGGCGGGATTGAATATCGCGAATACCGATTACGAATGGCTTCCCTTCGAGGGCAGCCGCAGGCACTTCCTGGATTGGATGTATTGGGTCGGCAATCAATTCGGCCAGTTGAATCCTTACTTATGGATCAGTCTCGGCGTGCTGGCGGCCTTCCATCTCATCGTATCCATTCGCCGCAAGCGAAGCTGGATTATGATACTCGTGGCCATCGCGATCCTATCGCTCGCGGCAGCCGATTCGATATTAACGCCCATCTACTTATGGGAAGAAATCGCCTGGCTCGTTTTTGTCGGGCTCGGCTGGCTGGTGGCCAGTCATTTCGCGGGGTTCAAGGAACGTCATCCCGATAATTGGTCGCGGCTGCTTGAATATCCGCTCAGCCTGTTTCTACCTATTATGCTTATCATCACGCTCGTCATGGCGGCCGGTTTGTTCGTGCCGACAGTGAGGCCGGTGCTGACGGATCCGTACACGGCTTGGAAGGAATCTCGCGGCGAGACCGTGCCTTCCTTCGTCGGGGATAAGGCGATATCGGTCGCCGTCAGCAAGAACAACGCCGATACCCGTTCCGGCTACAGCCGCAACGACAGCGTGCTTGGCGGCGGCTTCACGTTCGATTACACGCTCGTCATGACCGTGACCACGGATCAACGCAGCTATTGGCGCGGAGAGACGAGAGCGCTGTACAATGGCACGGGCTGGACGGAATCTGCCGAGGAGAAGGCGGAAGGCACGCTGAAAGTCAGCGGCAGCGGGCAAGCGTTCCCGGCAAAGGGCGTCGCGGCTTCCACGGAAACCGTCGCCGTCACCCAAACCGTGACGATGGAGCGCAAAGATAAGTACCCGGTGCTGTTCGGGGCGGGCCCGATCAACAAGGTATTGAAGTTCGATGGGGACGAATCGGGGCTCCCCGCACTGAGCTGGCTCGCGAATTCCTGGGAGCTGCGCTTCCCTAAGTCGGCTGCGGATCGATATCCCCAGTCTTATACGATCGAATCGAAGGTTCCCGTCTTGAACGAGGCGGCGCTGAAGGCAGGACCTGCAACACAAGCCGCAGAAGGACTGAGCGATGTCTATCTGAAGCTGCCCGACGGGCTGCCTGCCCGGGTCAAGACGCTCGCGGCAGACTTGACGAAGGAGGCGGCGACGCCTTACGACAAGGTAAGAGCGCTGATCGGCTACCTGCAGATGAATTACAAGTATACGAATACGCCGGACCTCAGTCTCAAATCAAGCAAGGACTTCGTCGACGCGTTCCTCTTCGAGATCAAGGAAGGCTACTGCGACTATTTCTCCACCAGTCTGGCGGTCATGTCGAGATCGCTCGGCATTCCGGCAAGATGGGTGAAGGGCTACTCCGCGGGCAGCCTCCCGGCCAATGAACAAATGCAGCAAATGCAAGGGTTGTCCGGCATGGTCGTCCCCAATCCGGACGGTGCGGGAACCTACACCGTCCGCAATGCCGATGCGCATTCCTGGGTGGAAATTTATTTCAACGATTACGGCTGGCTCCCGTTCGAAGCGACGCCCGGTTTCTCTTATCCGTATGCGCTGCCGAAAGACGAGCCTGCTCCGGTTGTCCAGGAGGATCCGGCAGCGGACGACAGCACGACGGTCGCGCCCGTGGAGGAAGACAGCGGCTTCTCCGTGAAGCCATGGATGTTCTGGTTGGCTGCCGGCGTGCTTGTCCTGGGGATCGCAGCCTATGGCTATCGCTCCTTCCCGGCCCTGCTCCGTCGATACCGCCGCCGGCGCTCCGATACGGTCAATGCCCGCATCGTGAACGAAACGAACCGTCTGATCAAGCATTGCCGCAAGAAAGGCATGGACGTGGAGACGAACGAGACGGTGCGGGAAACGATGGGACGCTGGTCGACCAAGCTGACGTCGCTTCAGCCGCAGTTCAGGATCGTCCAGCATGCCTTCGAGAAAGCGATGTACAGCAGCCAGTCCATGACGCAGGAAGAAGCGGAACGGGCGACGGCTT
Source organism: Paenibacillus sacheonensis (assembly GCF_009909195.1). Taxonomy (GTDB): domain Bacteria; phylum Bacillota; class Bacilli; order Paenibacillales; family Paenibacillaceae; genus Paenibacillus_Z; species Paenibacillus_Z sacheonensis. The sequence goes on along the minus strand of NZ_JAAAMU010000005.1, from coordinate 62,235 downwards.
CGATCAAGCATATTCGCGAGCATATCGGTTAGCTGAGGTGGATTGGTTTGCATTCAAAGCCAAAGCTTTGAATGCGGCATTTCGCCGATGGCCCCGGCACGAAGAGAGGGAGATGGCTTCCGCATTTATTCGGGAGGTCATCTTTTTTCATGCTTGATGCGGTATTTTGCAACAAAATCACAACTTATGGTATAGTTTGCGTGATAGCAAAGACAGGGCTGGTCGTACCCATGTGCTTATTTTAGGAAAGCATATAGGCGTTACTGCTCGCCAATGCAACCGGGGGAGTCGAAAACATGTTTGAACGGCTGTTGCCGCAAATGCGCGTCAATACCATCTACGATATCAATTTGCATGCCTTGAAAGAGCAGGGCATCAGCGGAATTATTACGGATCTCGACAATACGCTCGTCGGCGCGCGGGTGCCGCTCGCGACGCCGCAGCTCGTCAAATGGCTCGACGACGTGCGCGATCTCGGTTTTAGGGTCGTCATCGTGTCCAATAATAACGAAACGCGCGTTTCCAAGTTCGCGAAGCCGCTCGATATTCCGTTCGTGCATGCCGCGCGCAAGCCGGCCAATGCCGCATTCGTCCGTGCATTGAAAGAGCTGGGCCTGCCCGCGGAGAGCACGGCCGTCATTGGCGATCAAATGATGACGGACGTGCTTGGCGGCAGGCGGATGGGACTGTTCACGATTTTGGTCAGACCGATCGCGCCGGACGACGAAGGCGTCATGACCCGTTTCAACCGGATGCTCGAGAAGGTCGCCCTGTCGCGTCTGCGGAAGAAAGGGCTGTGGCCCGAGGAGGAACGGAATTCATGATCAATCGGCAAGAAGAAGGCGTGAAATCTTGCGCCGGCTGCGGCATCAAGCTGCAGACCGAAACGGCTGACAAACTGGGCTATGTCCCGGCGGCGGCACTGGAGAAGGAACTGCCCGTGTGCCAGCGCTGTTTCCGGATTAAGAATTATAACGAAGCGGCTTCGGTCGCGGTCGATCAGGACGAATTCCTGCGGCTGCTCGGCGGCATCGCCGGCACCCAAAGCCTTGTCGTCCATATCGTCGATCTGTTCGATTTCGAAGGCAGCCTGATCTCCGGGCTGCAGCGTTTCGTGGGCAACAATCCCGTGCTGCTCGTCGTGAACAAGATCGACCTGCTGCCGAAAGGAATCAACCCGAACCGGCTGCTCAACTGGGTGCAGAAGCAGACGAAGGCGGAAGGCCTGAAGGTCGTCGATGTCGTGCTCTGCTCCGCGAAACGCAACATCGGCTTCGATCGGGTGATCGAGTCGATCGGCCGTCACCGCGGCGACCGCGACGTCTACGTCGTCGGCGCCACGAACGTCGGCAAATCGACGCTCATCAATCGTCTGATTCGCGACTACAGCGATATGGAACGCGAGCTGACGACATCCCGTTATCCGGGGACGACGCTCGATGCCGTTCATATCCCGCTTGACGACGGAAAAGAAATTATCGATACGCCGGGGATCGTATACGCGCACCGCATGACGGAGATCGTCCCGCGAGGCGTGCTCGGCGCGCTGCTGCCGGACAAGCCGATCAAACAGCTCGTGTATCAGCTGAATGCCGGACAGACGCTGTTTGTCGGGGCCTTGGCCCGCTTCGACTTCATCGAAGGCGATCGTCAGTCCTTCTCGCTCTACGTGTCGAATGCGCTGCAGGTGCACCGGACGAAGCTTGAACGCGCCGACGAGCTGTTCGCCGATCATAAAGGCGAACTGCTGGCGCCGCCGTCGCGCGAAGAGCTGGCCGACATGCCGGCATGGACGAGGCATCGGTTGAAGATTGGGCGGGGAACCGACACCGATATTTTCATTTCGGGTCTAGGGTGGATCCATGTGAACGGCACGAGCGGCGCGCTTGTGGATATCCATGCGCCGAAGGGCATCCGGGTCATGACGCGCGATGCGCTGATCTAGGCATCTGCTTCGGGCAGCCTATTGTTCCGCCGATTCATCAGGTTTTAGGGGAGAGTGACAGGGAGAATGGGCAACAAGGTGGACAGCCATACGGTCCTCTACGGCGTCATAGGCGACCCGGTTCGGCATTCCAAGTCGCCGGTCATGATGAACCGCGCCTTTCGGGAATGCGGCATTAACGGCATCTACGCCGCTTGGCATATCACGGGCGACCGGCTCGGCGATTTTGTCGCGGGCGTAAGGGCCATGGGGATTCGCGGCGTGAACGTCACGATACCGCATAAGCTCGAGATCATGCCGCTGCTCGACGAGATTCACGAGAGCGCGCGGGCGATCGGCGCCGTGAACACGATCGTGAACGACGGCGGCCGGCTTACCGGTTATAACACGGACGGCATCGGCTATGTCCGCTCGCTGAAGGAGGAGATTCGCTCCGATCTGGCGGGAGCCCGAGTGCTCATCGTCGGTGCCGGCGGCGCGACGCGGGGGATTCTGTACGCGCTTGCCCGCGAAGGCGTCACTTCGGTAACGATATCGAATCGGACCGTCGCCCGCGCGCGGGAGCTTGCGGATGCATTCCGCGGCCACGTGCCTTCCATCCGCGCGATCGGCCAGGATGAGCTTCGCGATGCATGCGCGGAGAGCGACATCGTCATCAATACGACCTCGCTCGGCATGTATCCGAACGTGGAATCGACTCCGCTGGACAGCGCATGGCTGAGACCCGGAAGCATCGCAAGCGATCTCATCTACAATCCGCTTACGACCCGCTTCCTGGAGGAGGCGAAGGAACGAGGCTGCCTTATTCATGGCGGTCTCGGCATGTTTATTTACCAAGGCGCCTACGCCTTCGAATATTGGACGGGACAGGCGGCTCCCGCTGCAGCGATGCGCGAAGTCGTCCTGGAAGCTCTTCAGACCAAGGTCTAATTCATTGAGAGAAGGAACGACTATTATGTTAACAGGCAAGCAAAAACGTCATCTGCGCTCGCTCGCGCATCATCTGACGCCGGTATTTCAAGTAGGCAAGGGCGGCATGAATGACAACTTGATCCGCCATGTCGAAGAAGCCATCGAAGTTCGCGAGCTCATTAAAGTGAACGTGCTCAACAACAGCTCGGAAGATCCGAAGGAAGTAGGCGCTTGGGTAGCCGCGGAATCCGGATCCGAGCTCGTGCAAGTCATCGGTAAGACGATCGTGCTGTACAAAGAATCGAAAGATCACAAAACGATCGAGCTTCCTTAACCGGATGCTCGCTCTGCTGGAAGCGAAAGGAGCTGCGGGCAATTGATTAAGGTTGGATTCATGGGAGGCACGTTCGATCCCGTTCATTACGGACATTTGCTTGCCGCCGAGACCGCCAGGGAAGCCTGCGGATTGGACGAAGTGTGGTTTGTCCCCTCGGGAGAACCGCCGCTCAAGGAGTCGGGGCCTCAGGCAGACGGCGCTTCCAGGCTCGAAATGGTATACCGGGGCATCGACTTCCAGCCGCATTTCCGCGCGATGGACATCGAGCTGGAGCGGGAAGGCACCAGCTACACGATCGATACGATCCGGGCGTTGAACGAGCTGTATCCCGATCGGACGTTCAGCATCATAATCGGCGCGGATCGGGTCAACGATCTGCCCCAATGGCACGACATCGAAGCGCTCGCGAAATTGGCGTCATTCATCGGCGTAACCCGCGCCGGCGAAACGTTTCAAGTGGATCAGCTGCCGGCTTACCTTACCGACAAGCTGACGCTGGTCGAGATGCCGCTGATCGATATATCGTCCACGATGATCCGGGAACGGATTAAGTCCGGACGTTCCATCCGTTTCTTGGTACCCGAGAAGGTGCATTCCTTCATTCGGAGGTACGGTCTCTATGAATCGCAATGAGATGATGGCGGCCGTCAAAGCCGAGATGCCCGAGCGCCGCTGGACGCATACGCTCGGCGTTATGGAAACGTCGATCCTGCTCGCGGAACGCTTCGGTGGCGATCCGGTTCGGGCGGAGCGGGCGGCGATTCTCCATGACGTGGCCAAATATTGGCCGACATCGCGCATGGAAATGATCATCAGGGAGCAGCGCCTTCCAGAGGAGCTGCTTCGTTTCGATAAGGAATTGTGGCATGCGCCGGTCGGAGCGTTCGTCGCGGAACGCGACTACGGCGTGACGGACGCGGAGATACTGGATGCGATCCGCTACCATACGTCCGGACGCGAAGGCATGACGCTGATGGACAAAATCGTCTGTTTGGCGGATTACATGGAGCCCGGAAGGGATTTTCCGGGCGTGACGCACATTCGGGAGCTGGCCGAGCATAATTTGGAGCAAGCGCTGGTCGCGGGTTTCGATTCGACGATTTCGTATTTGCTGCAGCAGGGCAAGCGGATTTTTCCGCTGACCATCGCGGCGAGGAATGATTTGATTTTACGATTACGGGAGGCTGAGCAATGACAATTAGCTCTGAAGATTTGCTGCAAGCGGTAGTGGCAGCGGCGGAAGACAAGAAAGCGCAGAACATCGTGGCGCTTGATTTGCAGAACATATCGCTCGTCGCGGATTATTTCGTGATCTGCCACGGGAATTCGGATGTACAAGTACAAGCGATCACGACGGAGATTCGCAAGCAGGCGGAATCGCGCGGCGTTCGCGTTCGCGGCATCGAAGGCGCCGATAGCGGCAGATGGGTTCTCGTCGACATCGGCGACGTTGTCGTCCACGTGTTCCACCGCGAAGAGCGTGAATATTACAGTATCGAACGTCTGTGGTCGGATGCGAAGGTTGTGGAGTTTGCATGAGCCTGATCGCAGGCACGACGATGAACCTCAAGCTGGTGCGCGAAGTGTCGCCGTATGGTTATTTCATGACCGACGGCGAGAACGAAGTGCTCCTGCACTATACCGAGCTTGTCGGCCATCGCCCGCAAATCGGGCAATCCTATGACGTCTTCCTGTTCTTCGATTCCGAGGACCGGATAGCCGCAACGATGAAGAAGCCGCTGATCCAGCTCGGACAAGTGTCGCGGCTTGCAGTGGCGGACATTCACCCGCGTATCGGCGCTTTCCTCGAGATGGGACTCGGCCGGCAGCTGCTGCTTCCGTTATCGGAGCAGCCGGAACTGAAGGAGCTTCGTCCGAAGCGCGGCGACGAGGTGCACGTGATCCTCGCACATGATAAAATCGGCCGGCTGGTCGCCAAAGTCGCGTTCGAAGAAGAACTGGCCGAGCTAGCGTTCCATGCGCCGACCTCCTGGCATAACACGTGGGTCGAGGGCTGGGTGACGAAGACGCTCAAGATCGGTTCGTTCGTCATGATCGACGGCGGCGTTCTCGGCTTCGGCGCTTACGGCTTCATACCGGCGGGCGACCGTACTCGGCTGCTTCGGCTGGGCGAACGCGTGAAGGCCCGCGTGACCTTCGTGCGCGAGGACGGACGCGTCAACCTATCGATGAATCAGCGCAAGGAAGTCGGCCGGGTGGAAGATTCCGACCGGATTCTGGCGTTCATGAAGGAACGTCCGAACGGCGCCATGCCGTACTCGGACGAAACCCAAGCCGATATCATCAAGCAAAAGTTCGATATCAGCAAAGGCGCTTTCAAGCGCGCGCTCGGCAAGCTGATGCGCGACGGGCTCGTCACGCAGGACGGCAGCTGGACGAAGCTGACGGAGCAGGGCGCTGCGTCTGCCGCCGAACAGGGCGAGGGCGAGGCCTCCGAGGCTCGCGCCTCTAAGCCGGCTGCTACGGTTCCGGCGAGCGGCTCCCGGAGCTCGCGTCCGGCGCCGAAGCCGGACGGATCGAAGTAGGAGGCGGCACGGATGGAAGCTTATACGCAGTTCGCCGCCGTGTATGACCGCCTGATGGCGGACATGCCTTATCCGGCATGGATCGCCTTCGCGGAATCTTGCTGGGAGCGGTATGGGAAGCCCGCGACCGTCGTCGACCTTGGCTGCGGCACGGGAAGCATCGCGCTTCCGCTCGCGCGTTCGGGGTACACGGTATACGGCATCGATATCTCTTCGGATATGTTGACGGTCGGCCGCAGCAAGCAGGAAGACTTGGCGTCGGGGGCTGGTTCAGCGTCCGGCGGCACGGTGGCTTGGCTGGAGCAGGACATGACGGAATGGGAGATCGCCGAGCCCGCGGACAGCGTCTTATCGTTCTGCGACTGCATCAACTATTTGACCGAGGAAGACGACGTGATCGCCGCATTCTCGGCGACGCTTCGAGGCTTGAAGCCGGGCGGCGTGTTTCTGTTCGACGTGCATGCGCCCGGGACGCTTCGCCGGTATGCGGAAGAGCAGCCTTTCCTGTTGGACGAACCGGATATCGCTTACATATGGACGAGCGAGCTGGACGAGGAACGGATGGAAATCGAGCATCATTTGACGATTTTCGCCGAAGCGCCCGGCAGCCGGGGCCGGACGTATGCGCGTATCGAGGAGACGCATGTGCAGCGCGCGTACGATGCGGAATGGATCAAGGAAGCGCTGATCGCGGTAGGCTTCTCGAAGGTGGATATGTTCGGGGATTTCAAGCTGGATCCGGCCGATGACGATACGGAACGGTTGTTTTTTGCCGCCGTGAAGTGAAAAGTGCCGCTTCTTGCCGGTTTAGGCGCTTCCTGGCTTGACATGGGGTTTGCTACTTCTTTATAATCGAGCTAATCATGTTTAATGAATAGGTAAGGCGTTGAAGAGGAGCAGTAGCTTCGGGAACGTTAGGTCAAGAGAGCCGGCGGGTGGTGGAAGCCGGACCAACGTGAAGCGAACTCGCCTTGGAGCCGCATGCAGCTGATTCGATAATCAGTGAGGCATGCCGATTCGCCCGCGATAAGGGAATAGAGTGAACGGACGGTAAAGAATGCCGACCGTTAACTAGGGTGGTACCACGGGAGCGCAATCCTCTCGTCCCTAGCGAATATCGCTGGGGGCGGGAGGTTTTTTTATTGCCTTCCCGGGCCGCCGGGCATGCTCACGCAGGATGGATAAATAGGAGGCTAATGGAAATGACACAGGAACGCCAGGATCAACACGGTTATAACCCGCTTGCGATCGAGCCGAAATGGCAGCAGCACTGGGACGAGAACAAATCGTTCAAAACGACGGAGGACGCGGGCAAGCCGAAGTTTTACGCGCTTGATATGTTCCCGTATCCATCGGGAGCCGGACTTCACGTCGGCCATCCGGAAGGGTATACGGCTACGGATATCGTCTCGCGGTACAAGCGAATGCGCGGCTTCAACGTTCTCCATCCGATGGGCTGGGATGCGTTCGGATTGCCGGCCGAGCAGCATGCGCTCGATACGGGCGAGCACCCGCGCGAGATCACGGTCAAGAACATCGACAATTTCCGCCGCCAGATCAAGTCGCTCGGCTTCTCGTACGACTGGGACCGCGAGTTCAGCACGACGGATCCGGATTATTACAAATGGACGCAGTGGATCTTCATCCAACTGTTCAACAAAGGGCTTGCCTACGTAGCGGAAGTACCGGTCAACTGGTGCCCGGCGCTCGGCACGGTTTTGGCGAACGAAGAGGTCATCAACGGCCTTAGCGAGCGCGGCAACCATCCCGTTATCCGCAAGCCGATGCGCCAATGGGTGCTCCGCATTACGGAATACGCGGAACGCCTGCTCGAGGATTTGGAAGAGCTGGACTGGACGGAGAGCATCAAGGACATGCAGCGCAACTGGATCGGCAAATCCAAAGGGGCGGAAGTCACGTTCGCGATCGACGGGCACGATGCTTCGCTCGTCGTCTTCACGACGCGTCCGGATACGCTGTTCGGCGCGACGTATTGCGTGCTTGCGCCCGAGCATGAGCTGGTAGCGGCCATTACGACGGCCGAGCAGCAAGCGGCGGTGAAAGACTATCAGGATACGGCCGCTCGCAAGAGCGACTTGGAGCGCACGGACCTGAACAAAGACAAATCCGGCGTCTTCACGGGCGCTTACGCGATCAATCCGATTAACGGCTCGCGCGTGCCGATCTGGATCGCGGATTACGTGCTCGCGGGCTACGGAACGGGCGCGATCATGGCGGTTCCGGGTCATGACGAACGCGACTGGGAATTTGCCAAGCAGTTCAATCTGCCGATCCTGGAGGTCGTTCAGGGCGGAGACGTGACCGAGGCCGCTTTCGCGGGCGAAGGTCCGCATGTGAACTCCGGTTTCTTGAACGGTCTCGGCACCGAGGATGCGATTGCCAAAGCGATCGAATGGCTCGAAGCGGAAGGCAAAGGTCAAGGCAAAGTGACGTACCGTCTCCGCGACTGGCTGTTCAGTCGCCAGCGTTATTGGGGCGAGCCGATCCCGATTCTCCATCTGGAGGACGGCACGATGAAGCCGGTTCCGGATGACCAGCTTCCGCTGCTGCTGCCGGACGTCGACCAGATCAAGCCGTCGGGCACGGGCGAATCCCCGCTCGCCAACGTGACGGAATGGGTGGAGACGGTAGACCCGGAAACGGGCATGCGCGCGCGCCGCGAGACGAACACGATGCCGCAATGGGCCGGTAGCTGCTGGTACTACCTGCGTTTCATCGACCCGCACAACGACCAAGAGCTCTGCTCCAAAGAGAAGCAGAAGGAATGGCTGCCGGTCGATCTCTATATCGGCGGCGCGGAGCATGCGGTGCTTCACCTGCTCTATGCGCGCTTCTGGCATAAGGTGCTTTACGATATCGGCGTGGTCGATACGAAGGAACCGTTCCACAAGCTCGTCAACCAAGGGATGATCCTCGGCACGAACAACGAGAAGATGTCCAAATCCCGCGGCAATGTCATCAACCCGGACGACATCGTGAACGTGTACGGGGCGGATACGCTTCGCATGTACGAGATGTTCATGGGGCCGCTCGAAGCGACGAAGCCTTGGAACACGAACGGCGTCGAAGGCATGTACCGCTTCCTCGGCCGCGTATGGCGCCTGTTCGTCGGGGATAACGGCGAGTTGAACGAGAAGGTCGGCGGCGAAGCATCGGAGGCGCTCAAGCGCACGTGGCACCGCACCGTGAAGAAAGTGACGGACGATTACGAGAACCTGCGCTTCAACACGGCCATCAGCCAATTGATGATTTTCGTCAACGATGCGTACAAAGCCGATGGACTGCCGCGCGAAGCGATGGAGCATTTCGTGCAAATGCTGTCGCCGCTTGCGCCGCACATCGCGGAGGAACTGTGGTCGAAGCTGGGCCGCACGGACGCCCTGTCCTATGCCGCATGGCCGACGTACGAGGAAGCTTGGACCGTCGATCAAGAGGTCGAGATCGTCGTGCAGGTGAACGGCAAGATTCTCGACCGCATCGCGATCGCGGCGGATACCGACGAAGCCGAAATGGAACGAATCGCCAAAGCGTCGGAGAAAGTGGCCGAAGCCATCGCCGGCAAAACCGTTCGCAAGCTGATCGTCGTCAAAGGCAAGCTCGTTAACATCGTAGTCGGCTAATCGGCAGGGATACGAAAAAAGAGGTGAACGACCTCTTAACGCAAAGCATGCGTTAAGGGCCGTTCACCTCTTTGCCGTATAAAATGTCGGCGACCTTCTCCAGGTCCTCGCGGTATTTGGCATGCGTGGCCATGATGACCCGGTTGAACACGTTGTCCAGCTCGCGGTTCAGCAGCGCCAACGCCTGTGCGGTAATGCCGCCGGGAACGACGACGCGGGCTTGCAGCTCTTCCGGAGACATGCCGCCGGTTGTCAGCAGCTGCCCCGTTCCGAGCAGCATCTCGCTGGCGATGAGGCGGGCCTGCTCGCGGGGGAGGCCGGTCTCCTCGGCGGCGGCGTCGATAAAGCGCTGCAGCAGGCAGGCCATGATGGCAGGACCGACGCTGGATAGATCCGAGACGATGCGCGTATGCGCTTCGTCGATTTGAAGCGGTTCGCTTATATAGGCGAGCAGGCCGTTCAGCTTGACGATATCGGCATCGGTCATGCGGCTGCCGTACATGCACAGCGAAACTCCGCTGCACATGAAGTTGGTGATGCTGGGAATCACCTTGGCGATCTTGCAGGGAAGCGCATCTTCCAGCTGCTCCAGCAGGACGGGGCTCGTAATCGAGATGACGAGTTGATTCGGCAGCAGATGATCGCGGATGGCGTCCAGCACCGATTTGAACTCCACCGGCTTGATGCAGAGGAAGACGATATCCTGATCGATAACCGCTTCTCGGTTCGAAGAGACAGCCTTAAGGCCGGGATGGCGGTCGGCTAAGCAAATGGCTTTCGCGAACGTTCGATTGCTGACCGTAATTTGCGATGGCTTGAGTGCTCCCGATCCGATGAAAGCATCTACTAGCAGGCTGCCCATGCTCCCAATTCCGATAAACCCGACATTCATTGCAATCCCTCCCATGCGCCTTTTTTGTAGCAGCGCAGCTTCAACAGCATTTGTATTCTGAATCGTTGCTTCACGCAGGCCTCGCTCTGCAAGCGTCAGCCAAGCGTAAGGCTGAGCATATGAGGCTGCGGCTGTACGCAAGCGTTCACCGGAACCATGATGCTCTTAGTACGATATGCATACCGGCAAGGCCATCATGACCATTTTTATGGAAATCGTATCGCAAGCGATGAAAGGAGCGATGGATCGTGCTCAAGCGAACGGGGTTACGAGTCAGGCGGAAAGGGTATTGGGTTGGCGCCGGCTTGTGCATGGCGGTGTCCGCCATCTTGATCGTGATGGCGCTGCTGCCGCAAGGATCGAGCGAGCAGCCGGACTGGACGGCGATGAATCCGCAGGTAATCCGCGCCTTGGCACCGATGGAGGAGCAAGAGGCGGGCGGGAAAAAGAATGATGAGTCGAATGAAGAGAAGAAGAAGGACGAGAAGAAGGACGAGAAGAAGGACGAGAAGAAGGATGAAGAGAAGAAAGAGGACGGGAAGAAGAATGAAGGGAAGGTAACGAGCTCAGCTGGTGCTGGCGCGGTTTCGGAATCCGGGCGAACGGAGCATGCTGCTGCGCCTGATGTGCCAATCCACGATTTGGAACAGACGGCGGGCGAATCAGGTGCCGCGATCGAGCCGGACGCATCGAGTGCCGGCAAAATCGACGTCAATCACGCTTCGGCAGCGGAGCTGGACGCCCTGCCCGGTATCGGTGCCGCAAAGGCAAACGCCATCGTGGCGGATCGCGAGCGCAATGGGGCATTCCGAAGCGCGGACGACCTGCAGCGCGTCAAGGGCATCGGGCCGAAACTAGTGGAAAAGCTGAAGTCTCTCATTGTTCTCGGCACTTGATTATGCGACAATGGAAAAGATAGGGTCATTTTGGGGGCCCGTCCATTCATGTGAGGAGGAACGATCCAATGTCCGAGCAACGCAAACTTTCGATCGAAACGCTATCCGTTCACGCCGGCCAGGAAATTGACCCGACGACCCTTTCGCGCGCAGTGCCGATTTATCAAACGACTTCCTACGGTTTCCGGGACACGGACCACGCGGCGAACCTATTCGCCCTGCAAGAATTCGGCAATATTTACACCCGAATCATGAACCCGACAAGCGACGTGTTCGAGAAGCGGATCGCCGCCCTCGAAGGCGCTCCGGCCGCGCTCGCGGTAGCTTCCGGTTCTTCGGCGATTACATATGCGATTCTGAATATCGCCCAAGCCGGCGACGAAATCGTGTCGGCTAACAGCTTGTACGGCGGAACTTACAACTTGTTCGCGCATACGCTGCCGAAGCTCGGCATCAACGTCGCGTTCGTCGACCCGTCGGCCCCGGCTAATTTCGAAGCGGCCATCACGGACAAGACGAAGGCGCTGTACGCCGAGACGATCGGCAATCCGAAGGGCGACATCGTCGATATCGAGGCGGTGGCGGCCATTGCCCATAAGCACGGCATTCCGCTGATCATCGACAATACGTTCCCTAGCCCGTATCTGTGCCGGCCGATCGAGCACGGCGCGGACATCGTCGTCCATTCCGCGACGAAATTCATCGGCGGCCACGGCACGTCGATCGGCGGCGTCGTTGTCGACAGCGGCAAATTCGATTGGAAAAGCAGCGGCAAGTTCCCGGGTCTGACCGAGCCGGATCCAAGCTATCACGGCGTCGTCTACATGGATGCAGTCGGTCCGATTGCTTATATTATTAAAATGCGCGTCCAGCTGCTGCGGGACACGGGCGCGGCGATATCGCCGTTCAACTCGTTCCTGCTGCTGCAAGGGCTCGAGACGCTCCATCTTCGGATGGACCGCCATTGCTCGAACGCGCTGGCCGTCGCCCAGTTCCTGGAGCAGCACGAAGCGGTGGAGTGGGTCAATTATCCGGGATTGCCGAGCCATCCGTCTTACGATCTCGCGCAGAAATATTTGCCGAAGGGTCAAGGCGCGATTCTGACGTTCGGCATCAAAGGCGGCGTGGAAGCGGGCAAGAAAGTGATCAATGCCGTGGAGCTGTTCTCGCATTTGGCCAACGTCGGCGACTCCAAGTCGTTGATCATCCATCCGGCCAGCACGACGCATCAGCAATTGGACGAGGCAGGGCAGCTCTCCGCGGGCGTATCGCCGGGCATGATCCGTCTGTCGATCGGCACGGAAGGCATCGAAGATATTTTGCATGATTTAACACAAGCATTGGCGGCAAGTCAGCAATAATCGTCAGGCCGCAAGGAAGGAAGTCAAGTCAGACATGGCATCGGGAGTACAAGACAGCTCGAGAAAAGATTGGGACACGTATTTCATGGATATCGCGTATATGGTTTCGACCCGTTCGCGTTGTCCGCGCAGGCATGTGGGCACGGTGCTCGTGCAGGGCAAGAAGCTGCTCGGAACCGCCTATAACGGCGCTCCGATGGGCGTCGCGGACTGCTCCGAGGACGGCTGCATGATCGTGGAGGAATTCGAGATGCAAACGGAGAACGGCGTGGAGCGCATGATCAAGAAGCAGCGCTGCATCCGGACGATCCATGCGGAGCAGAACTTGCTGTTGTTCACGGACCGGGTCGACCGCGAGGGATCCACGGTATACGTGACGGACCAACCCTGCTGGACATGCGCCAACATGCTTGCCAACAGCGGGGTCAAGGAAGTCGTCTACCATCGCGCATACGTGAAGGACAGCGAGAAGGTCGCAGCGCTCATGCAGGTCAAAGGCATCGTGTTCCGGCACCTGCACGCCTACGAGCCGCCCCCTCAAGCGGGCATGGACATCACGAGCTAAAGGAAATCGCATATGAAGAGGAAGAACCTCTGGCAGCATCATGGAAGTCCTGTTCGGCCGTTATTGGCCGAGCTTGCTCCTCCGGTGCTCCCGGAGGTTTTTTCGTATTTGCAAAAGATAAGCTGGAAAGGGGGAGGCGGTTAGGATGACGGGGAGACCGCTCGTTTGGTTTACGGTTTGTTGGGTACTCGGGAGCGGGACTGCGGCTTACCTGACGCCGCTGGGCACTGTGCTGACCGGCGCGGCACTGCTAGCCGCGCTGGCGGCTGCGGTTCTGCTGCGTCGCGGCTCCTGGGCGCTCGCCGCCGCTTGTTTGACGGCGTTCGGTTTGGCTGCCGGGCAGCGGATGTGGGCGGATGGCCGGAACGTGACGGCGCTGCCGGCCGAGTACGCGGCGTCGGTGGCGGCGTGGCCTTCGGCTGCGGCCGAATACGAAGCGGAGCTGGCAGGGACCATCGTCTCTCCGCCCGAAATCGACGGCGACCGGGTGCAGTTTCGCTTGGCTGGCAGCACCATTGCGCTGCATGGGCAGGGCTCGCCGACAGCGCCGGTGAAGCTGGACGGCGAGCGGCTGCTCGTGCAGGTGAAGCTGGGGAAGGAAGAAGAGCTGAAGGACGCGGCCGCATGGAAGCGCGGTCAGAGGGCGGCCGTGACCGGCATGCTGTCGCTGCCGTCCGCGGGGACGAATTTCGGCGGCTTCGATTACCGCGCCTATCTGCATGGCCAGCGCATCCACTGGCTGCTCGCCGCTGACGGAGCATCCGCTGTCCGAGCGTACGCAGGCTCCAGCTGGAGCGGCGCCTCGCTGCTCCAGCACATGGACGCCGTACGCGCATCGCTCGGCAAACGAATGGACGCGCTGTATCCCGGCGTCCAGGCCGGTTACATGAAAGGCCTCGTCCTCGGCATAAGCGACGATCTCGATCCTGACATGTTCCGCCAGTTTTCGCAATTGGGACTTACGCATATTCTGGCCATCTCGGGCCTGCATGTCGCCGTATTCCTCTATGTGCTCGGCGGCCTGCTGCAGCTGCTGCGCATGACCCGCGAGCGCATGCTGCTCTTCATGATCGCGGCGGTGCCGATGTACGTGCTCCTCGCCGGGGCATCGCCGTCGGTGGTCCGCTCCGGCCTCATGGCGATGCTCGGCTTGGCCACGGCGCGCCTGCACAAGCTGAAGGACGGCCTGCATCTGCTGGCCGCGGCGGCGCTGTTCATGCTCCTATGGGACCCGTACATGCTGGGCAACGTCGGTTTTCAGCTGTCGTTTATCGTCACGGCAGGTCTCATACTCGGCACGAAGCCGATCCGCGGACTGCTGCCCCGCGGTCGGAAATGGTGGAGCGCCTCGCTGTTCGATCTGCTTTCCGTCACTCTGGTCGCCCAGGCGGTTTCGCTTCCGCTCACGATCTATTATTTCAATCAGCTGCATCTCTTGTCGATCGCGGCGAATCTGGTGCTCGTGCCGTTCATCAGCTTCATCGTCATGCCGCTTGGCGGCGCGTCGCTGGCGTTCGAAGGCTTATGGCATCCGGCCGGCATGTTGACGGCTCATATCGCGGCCATAGGCAATGATCTAACCTTCGGATTCGTGATGAAGCTTAGCAGCTTGAGCCGCTTCCGGCTGACATGGGCGACGCCGCCGTTATGGTGGGTTGTGGCTTTCTATGCCGCTCTAGGCAACGTGTTCCATGCGCTGAACCGATTGCAGGCTGCGGCCGCTACGCCGCAGGACGGCACGTCGCATGACTTCGAGGTCGCCGAGACGGGAGAGTCGGCATGGTCGGCGCCTTTCATCGAGCTTCCGTCCGCTTCGCCAGCCGCCTTGAGAAGAAGGCGCATTCTCGCTGCGTGCGGCTTGCTGACTTTAGCAGGCTTACTTGGCGGCGCTTATATGCCGGATGCCTTCGACAGGAGCGCCTATGTCGATTTCTTGGATGTCGGCCAAGGCGACTCCATCTTGATCCGGACGTCGGGCGCCAAGCATATTCTCATCGACGGAGGAGGGGCAGTCACCTTCGGAAGCCAGGAAGGGTGGCGCAAGCGCAAGGACCCTTACGAGGTCGGAAGGAAGCTCGTCGTGCCGCTGCTGCAGCAGCGCGGCGTACATCATATCGATCTGCTCGTCCTGTCTCATCTGGACAGCGATCATATCAAGGGCTTGCTCGCGGTCGTCGAGTCGATACCCGTCCGAGCGATCCTCTGGAACGGCACGGTGAAAGACTCCGACGATGCCGTTTCGCTGCTTCGAGCTGCCGTCAAGGATGACATTCCTACCGCGCAGAGGGCGGGCAGAGCTGGCGGATGGACGCCGGTACGTCCATGGCAGTAATCGGGACGCCGCCAAGCCTGCTTCAACTTCCACGGATTAGAACGGCTGAAGTTAAGCCGCCTATCGAACCGGCTAAGGCCGACTCCAACACAGCCGCAAGCCGTGACCTGGCCGTCGACGATGCCGTTCCGGTGGCCGAAGAGCAGAACGGGGAGAGTGTCGCCCTGCTGGTTACGGTATATGGCCGGCAGTTTCTGTTTACCGGCGATGCCGATGCCGCCGAGGAGCAAAGTCTATTGGAACAACTGCATGCAGGGACGGAGACCGGGGAGCAGGCGAGGGAGCTGCAGCAGGCCGAGGAGGGCGGCTCCGTGACGGCTTCGGGTCAGCCGTCGGGATCAGAATTGTCCTTGGCAACCGAGCAGTCTCGGGTGACGCCGAGGCCTCTCCTTCTTCTCAATCATCCGGTGGACGTTATGAAAATCTCGCATCATGGAAGCAAATCCTCGACGACGGACGCATGGCTCTCTTACTGGCAGCCGGCCCAAGCGGTCATCTCGGTAGGCCGCAACAATATTTACGGTCATCCTCATCCCACCGTCATGGAACGGCTGAGGCAAGCGGAGATTCCCGCCGCGAGGACGGATATGAACGGGGAGGTGCAATTCAGAATCACACCCAACGGCGCGATCAGTCAAAGGCATGCAATCCCTTACCGCTAGCTGAGTGAACAGGAGGCCGCTTCAACCCGCTTAATCCGGAGGGGGCGGAAGCGGCCTTCTCGCCACCGCCTCGATCCCGCCCTTCTCTCAACCGCAGCTTTCTTCCAAAACGCGTTTACCCTCGAAATTCCTTGGCCCCTGAAGCTCCTTGACCCCCAAAGCTCCTTCACGCCCAAAGCTCTTTCACCGCCAAAACTTCTTCACGCCCAAAGTCTTTCACGCCCAAAGTCTTTCACCCCCAAACACCGCTGCCGCATAGGTTTCTCCACCTTTGGAATAATTCTTTTGCGGCCTTGGATAATGCCCCTTATGTTGGAAAGACTAAGCGAAGCGAATTCCTCCAACTTCCACAGAGAGAGGCGAATAAAGCATGGCGAACAAGAACGAATCTTCGCAGCAGCCCCGCGACGAGTCGCGCAGGCAATTCTTGAAATACTCCGGAACCGCGATCGGAGGCGTCGTCGTCGGCGGCGTTATCGGCGGTCTCATCGGGGCCAACGCGAACACGGACAAGAAGGATGAAGCAGCTCAGCCCGATACCGGCAAACCGGCCAAGCCGGCCGACCGGGATTACAATCAGGCCCTCATGTTCTTCAATCAGGACCAGTTCATGACGGCAGAAGCGGCATCCGAGCGGATTTATCCGAAGGACGATAGCGGCCCTGGGGCCAAAGAGCTAGGGGTCGCTTTCTTCATCGACCACCAAATGGCGAGCGCTTACGGCATGAACGCGCGCGAGTACATGAGCCCGCCGTTCTACAAGTCTGAAGCGACGCAGGGCTATCAGCTTTCCTTCAAACGCCGCGAGCTGGTCGCCTTGGGTTTGGACTCGCTGAACGTATACAGCATGGATAAGTACCAGAAAGGCTTCCCGGATCTCGCTCCGGAAGAGCAGGACAAAGTGCTCGGCGATTTCGAGCAGGATGCCGTTAACATCAAGGGCGTGCCGGCTTCGACGTTCTTCGCGTACTTCTTGAACCTCACGATCGAAGGCGTTTACGCGGATCCGCTGTACGGCGGCAACAAGAACATGGACGGCTGGCGGATGCGCAATTATCCCGGCAACCAAATGAGCTTCACCGAACAAATCGACAAGGACGATTTCGTGAAAATGGAACCGTTAAGCTTAAGCGATCACTTGGAAATCGGCTAAGGGCAAAGGAGCGAACAGACTATGGCAACGAAACTTCCCAAAGTGCCCATCGTCATTGTCGGCATGGGCTGGGTAGGAGGAATCATCGCATCGGAATTGACCAAGGCCGGCCATTCCGTCGTCGGCCTGGAGCGGGGCAAGAGCCGAAGCACGCAGGATTATTTCCACGTTCACGACGAGCTGCGCTACGCCTCCCGTTACGAACTCATGCAGGACTTGTCGAAGGAAACCGTCACCTTCCGCAACACGAGCAAACTGCGCGCGCTGCCGATGCGCAGCTACGGCTCGTTTCTTCTTGGGGACGGGCTTGGCGGCGCGGGCGTACACTGGAACGGCCAGTACTACCGATTCCTCCCGTATGATTTCGAGATTCGCAGCAAGACGATCGAGCGTTACGGGGCCAAGAAAATCCCGGAAGGCATGGCCATTCGCGACTGGGGCATCAAGTACGACGAGCTGGAACCATACTTCGTCAAATACGAGCAAATGGCGGGCATCGGCGGCGAACCGACGACGCAGGCGAACGTCGGGGCGATGTCCAAGGCGTTCCCGGTCGGTCCGATGAAGAAGACGCCGGCGATGAAGCTGTTCGAGGATTCCGCGAAGAAGCTCGGCTACCATCCGTATGTCATTCCGTCGGCGAATTTGACCGAGGTGTACAAGAACCCGGACGGCATCGAGCGGGCGCCATGCCAATATTGCGGGTACTGCGAGCGGTTCGGCTGCGAGTACGGCGCGAAGGCGGACCCCGTCGTGACGGTCCTGCCCGTCGCCCAGAAGTCGGGCAAGCTGGATCTGAGAACGCATGCGAACGTAACGGAAGTGCTTCACGACGGCAAGAAGGCGACGGGCGTGCGTTACGTGAATACGCCTACGGGCGAAGAGTACATTCAGCCGGCCGACATCGTCATTCTATCGGGCTATCTATTCTCCAACGTAAGACTGCTGCTGCTCTCCAAGCTGGGCAAACCGTATGACCCGAATACCGATACCGGGGCCGTGGGGCGCAATTACGCCTACCAAGTCAACGGCGCCAGCACGAATGTCGTGTTCGAGGACCGGGAGTTCAATATGGCGATGGGCGCGGGAGCGCTCGGAAGCAGCCTGGACGACTTTAACGGCGATAATTTCGACCACAGTGATCTGAAGTTCCTCCATGGCGCGAACATCCGTTTCACGCAGACGGGGCTTCGGCCGATTCAATACCAGCCTGCTCCGATGGGGACGCCGAAGTGGGGCGCGGAATTCAAGAAGCAAACGCTGCACTACGCGAACCGCACGCTGACCGTGGCCGCTCAGGGATCCAGCATGCCGTGGCGGCATCACTACCTGGACCTCGATCCCGAGTATAAGGATGCGCTGGGACTGCCGCTGATCCGGCTCACCTTTGATTTCGAAGACCAGGACCGCGAGCTGGTCAAGTACATTGCCGGGAAGACCAAAGAAATCGCCGACGGCATGGGCGGCACCAAGACGGAAATCCACGATTCCATCAAGCAGTACAATATCGTGCCGTACCAATCCACCCACAATACGGGCGGAGCGATCATGGGCAGCGATCCCAAGACGTCGGTCGTGAATAACTATTTGCAGATGTGGGACGCGGAGAACGTCTTCGTCTGCGGCGCGTCGGCCTTCGCGCATAACAGCGGCTTCAATCCGACCGCGACCGTCGGCGCATTGGCTTACCGCACCGCGGAAGGCATCGCCAAATATCTCGCTAAGCCGGGATCGCTCGTATGAGCGGCGGGGAGAACGCCGGCAAGCTGTCGGTCGACCGCGACCTGATTGCGCATCTGACGGAGCTGCGCAAGCGGCTGATCATCTCGTCGATCTGGTTTGTGCTGTCGCTTGCCGCCGGCCTGTACGTCTCTCCCCGCTTGCTGCATTTCGTCAAGACGCATCTCGGATCCGTGCAGGTGGAGTGGAGCGTATTCGCGCTTTCCGACGGGATCGCCGTTTATATGAAATGCGCCTTGATGGTCGGCTTGCTGCTCTCGCTGCCCGTGTTTATCTATCAGCTGTGGGCGTTTGCAAGACCGGGCATGACGGACACGGAAGCCAAGAGCACGCTGCTGTACGTTCCGTTGTCGTTTCTGCTGTTCTTGTTCGGGGTGTTGTTCGGATACAGCGTCGCGCTGCCGATGATGATTTCGTTCATGATCAAGCTGAATCGATCCATCGGCGCGAACGAGGTATACGGCATCCAGCATTATGTCTCGTTTCTGGTCAGCTTCCTGCTTCCCATGGGCATCGCTTTCGAAATGCCGCTCGTCCTGCTGCTGCTGACCCGGATCGGTTTGTTGACGCCGGGCAAGCTAAAGCAGGTGCGCAAGTACGCCTATGTCGGACTGGCGGTGCTGGGCTCGCTCATCTCGCCGCCCGACTTCGTGTCCCATCTTTCGGTGACGCTGCCGCTTATTCTGCTGTTCGAGATCAGCGCCTTCGTCAGTATCCGGTATTTCAGACGAAGAGAGAAGCGGGCGCTCGAACCGGTGCTGCCTTGATCGACAAGGCATTAGGAACCCGGAAAGGAGGTAAAAGCCATGTTTAACAATGTAGGCGTTTCCGGCCTGATCATCATCTTGGCCATCGCGCTCATCGTATTCGGTCCAGCCAAGCTGCCGCAGCTCGGCCGCGCGTTCGGAGATACGCTTCGTGAATTCCGCAACTCCACGAAGGGCATCATAATCGACGATGCGACCGAAGAGAAGCAGCCCGTGCAAGAATTGGAGCAAGCAAAATAAGGAGTGTTGAGGATGAACAAGCGGATTCGAACCGGCCTTCTGACGGCGGTACTGCTCTTCGCGGCCGCGCTCGCGCTAAGCGGCTGCGGCGGGAAAAACAACGATAACAACGGGGGCAATACGAATACCGGCACCAATAACGGCGGCAATGCCAATACCGGAGCCAGCTCCGGCGGAGAGCAGACGATAACGGTCAAGGCGTCCAACTTCAAATTCGATCAACCCGAGATCCATGTGAAACAAGGAGACAAGGTAACGATCAAGCTGGTGGACGAAGAGGGGCTCCATGGCTTCGCGATCCCGGACTACGATGTCGACATCAAGGAGAACGAAGGCACGGCTACCTTCACCGCGGACAAAGCGGGCGAGCATCCGTATCACTGCTCCATCGTCTGCGGCTCGGGACACGCGAACATGGTCGGCAAATTGATCGTCGACTAATTACCGCATAGGAGACCGCAAAAGCCCTTTTTCATCTGCTGCTCAGATGAAAAAGGGCTTTTGCAATGCCGCCGGAAGCTGTGCTGCTTTTGCAGCGGAGGGGGTACGGAGCGCAAGCGCCGTCAGTTCGAATGAGAGCGACTGTGGTGCGGAACACCACGGGAGCGCTCATCGAATCTGACGGCCCTGCAGCGGCGGCACCTTTGTAGCTCGAAACGTCAGCACAGCTCCTTGATTTGTTTGGCCAGATCCATGCGCTGCAGCTTGAGCTGCCAGATCAGATCCCGGATCGCCGACTCCTCCTCGTTGCTGCTGCTTTTCCGCATCAGCGTGAACAGCTCCATCATTTTATAGTTGATTGTGTTGAACTGCGTCCACAGCTGCTCCTTCGTCCATTCGCGGACCGTGTCGTCGTAGGCGTACTCCTGCCGGCGCAGCAGCGCCTCGATTTCCGTCTGCCATTCCTTATCTCCGAGCGCCAGCGCGTAATTGTACAAGTCCAAATAATCGTCGACCCATTGTTGTTTCCATTGTTCTTTCGTGAGTGTCATCGTAAGACCCCTCCCGCCAGTTAGAGCTTGCTTCGTTCATGGCAAATTTCAACAGTAATTGACCTCGATAATTAAGTAACCGCATTCGATTGGTTTGACACAAATGGTTGCAAATGTTAATCTTTGTTCCAATTAGGAAGGAGGGACCGCAGCTTATGGGTACGATTGTCTCCGTTCAATCATTTTCGCCCGATCAAATCTCGGCGATTCAAGCCGCGCTTCCTGACTTCGGTTTCGTCGATGCTTCGGGACTCGATGCCGAGACGGCACGGAAGCAGCTGAAGTCCGCCGAAATTATTTTGGGCTGGAACCGCGACGTCAAGAAAACGCTGTTCGAAGAGGGCATTGCCCTCAAATGGCTGCAAAACCTGGGCGCCGGCGTGGATCATATCCCGCTGGACCGAATCCAGGCACTGGGCGCCGTGCTGACCAATGCGTCCGGCGTGCATCCGTTTCAAATTTCGGAATCGATTTTCGCCATGCTGCTATCCCTTACCCGCGGCGTTCATCGTGCGGTGCGCAGCCAACTGGAGCGTAAATGGCAGCCGTCGAAAAGTCTCGGCGAAGCCCATGGCAAGACTATCGCGATCGTCGGCGCAGGCGCGATCGGGTTGGAAACGGCCAAGATCGCCAAAGCATTCGGCATGAGAGTGATCGGCGTACGGCGCTCGGGGGCGCCCGCCGAGGGCGTGGATGAGATGGCCGATCTCGCGAAGCTGAACGAAGTCTTGGCGCAAAGCGATTATGTCATCAACTGCCTGCCGCTGACAAGCGAGACCCGCTTCCTGTTCGGCCAAGCCGAGTTCGAAGCGATGAAGCCGACGGCTTACTATATTAATATCGGCAGGGGAGCCACGACGGATACAGCCGCGCTGCTGAGCGCGCTTCGGGACGGGCGCATCGCGGGCGCAGGCTTGGATGTGTTCGAGCAGGAGCCGCTGCCGGAGGACCACCCGCTGTGGACGCTGGAGAACGTGATTCTGACGCCTCACGAAGCGGGCAATACGGACAGCTACATCGAGCGGGCACTCGACATCGTGCTCGATAACCTGGCCGAATATCGCAGCTGCGGATCGCCGAAACGCAATGTCGTCGACTTGAATGCCCAATATTAACGCCGCTTAACGCCGAACGAGGACCGTAACGCTGCTGGTAAATTCCTGGCAGGGTGTACGGTCCTTTTATTTTCTGCTATTCTTTTGATGTGATGCGCGAATTTTCAGGGGCCGTCAACTTCTTAAATTTTTATAAAAAAATTTTTATATGCGATGCAACTTTCGACGGAACGCATGCGTCTGTTAGATTGCAAGAGGGGGGATCCTCCGTGGTGGAGCCAGGCCTGATTAAAGCCGCACAAGCCGGCGATGGCGAAGCTCTTATTACTCTGTTGCGCCAAATCGAGAATCATGTATACCGTACCGCGTTTTATATTGTCAATAATGAGCAGGACGCGATGGATGCCGCGCAGGAAGCACTAATCCGTATCTATACCAAGATCGGTACTTACGAGGAGAAAGCGCAATTCAAGACGTGGGTGCAGCGGATCGTAACGAATATTTGTATAGACAAGTTCCGGCGGAATAAGCCGACCGTCTCGATCGACGAGCACGACATGGTGTTCAAGGATCAGCATTCGGTCGAGGAAGACGTCATGTCTGCCTATACCTCGCAGGATATTCGCAAAGCGATTGACAAGCTTCCCGAGCATCATCGGGCAGTCGTGGTACTGCGATACCTGCAGGACTTCTCGTACAATGAAATTGCAGATTCGCTGGATTTGCCGCTCAATACCGTAAAATCATACTTATTCCGGGCAAGGCAGCAATTGCAGACATACCTGCATGACTATCAGAGAGGAGGTGTCCGAGGATGAATTGTCAAGAGGTGATGGAGTATATGCAAAGACAGCTTGACGGCGACCTGGATGAACAGGAAACCGCAATCTTGATGAATCATACGCGGCATTGCTCCGATTGCGCAGCGATGTTCGAACGGCTGAAGCTGCTCTCTGCAGGGCTCGAAAGCTTGCCTAAAGTAACCCCGGGTTACAGCTTGGTAGATGCGATCCTTCCTAAACTGGCGGAGCTGCAGACCGCTTCCGAGCTGACTATTCCGCAGCCGCATATCGTAATCGCCGGAGAAGAAAAAGCTGCTCCGCGGCGGGCGAAACCGGCTGGAAACTGGCGGCGCTGGCTTCCGATCTCGGCAGCGGGCGGCGTCGTGGCTGCCGGCGTTATTCTGGGCATGTTCTTCTTAAACGGACAGGGCATGCATACGCTTCGGGATAGCGGCAATATGGCAGCCGACGCGGATACTGCCGCAACGGGCAGCAGCAATTCCGCCGCCGACATGTCGGACAACGCTTCGGACACGAGCCCGGCAAGCAATTCGGGCGAGAACAAGAAAGACAGCAGCTTTGTACGATCGCAAGGCACGAAGAACGACGCCGCTCAGAACAACAGCGTAGAGATGAGCAAGGAGCTGAACGTCGACCCGAACGGCGAACCGATGCCGCCGATTACGGGAGGGGAGCACGACCGCATAACGACAGATGAAAATTCGAACTCCCCGAACCAATCGTACGATACGGCCGATTCCGGCGACGCCGGAGATGCAGCCGCGCAGGACGGCGCGAGCGATCAAGCGCCTGCGGCAGGCGGCAATGCAAAGGGCGGCGGCACGACCGACGGCGCCGACAAGGCGGCCGGACAATCGGGCAATTCGGGTGCGGGCAGCGGAAATACGTTGAAGCAAGCCGAATCGCCTGTTCCCACGCTCATGGCTTCGCCGATATCACCGGATGAACAATTTCAGGCGTTTATCGTGGAAGACAAGGTCTTGGTCTACACGGTCAGCGACAGCGTGGCGGTATTCGAAGGCAAGAAGCGATCGGGAATCGCCGATCTGAAATGGTCCGACGACTCGAAGCTGCTTACCTACACGGCAGCGCAGGCCGATGGCTCCAAGATCACGTACGTCGTGGACCCGGCAGCGGGAACGGAGCAAGTACAATCTAGCAAATAATGCTTTTGCCCATGCACACAAGACGGGATATTCGCGTATGGTGTAGGGAAGAAGAAAGTCATGGGACGATCAAGAAAGCCTTGACGTCGTATGACCATTCGCAGCCGGTACCATGGGCCGATCGCTCGCGAATGTTTATATAGATGTTCGGGGACGAAGGGATACGGCGCGGGACGCCGCATCCCTTTGTTGCGTTTTGAGCGGAATGGCGCTATCGTTTAGAGACAATGCGCGTAAGGGGGAAGAGCGGGTGGAACTGAAAGATGCCGCGAAGGAATGGAAAGCCGGGCAGTTCAGGCCCGTTTATGTGTTATATGGCAAAGACCGTTATCGCATGAGGCAGTTCGTCGAAGCCCTGACGGACAAGCTCCTCCCGGAGGGCGAGCGGGAGCTCGGCATCGTGAAGTACGATACGTCGGAGACGCCGATCGAGGAAGCGGTGGCGGAAGCCGACACGATGCCGTTCTTTGCCTCGCGCAAGCTGGTGCTCGTTCGGGATGCATCCGTGCTTGCGGCCGCAGCGGGCAAGGAGAGCAAGCTTCAGCACAGCACGGATACGCTCATCGCCTACGTGAAACAGCCCTGCGAGAGCAGCGTGGTCGTCTTTCAAGTCATGGCGGAGAAGCTCGACGAGCGGCGCAAGGTCGTCAAGCTGCTGAAGGAGCAGGATGCGCTGATTGCGTTCCAGGAACTGCAGGAGCAGGATTTGCTGCAGTGGACCGTGAAGCGGGCGGAAGAGCAGGGACGGTCCATGGGGCGAGAGGCAGCGCAGCTCCTGCTGGTCCGTACGGGAACGAACATGCAGCAGCTTGCGCATGAAGTGGATAAGCTGTGTCTGCACGCCGGCAGCGGCGGGAGGATCACGAGCGAGGATGTCGAGACGCTGATCGCCTCGACGGTGGAGGAAGACGTCTTCGCGCTGATCGATGCCATGGCTTCGCTTAACGTGGAGAAGGCGCTCAAGTTGTATGCCGAGCTGCTGCTGCGCCGGGAAGAGCCGATCAAGATCGCCGCGCTCATCGCCAGGCAGTTCCGGATCATGCTGCAGGTGAAGGAGCTGGAGCAGCACAACTACTCCCAGCAGCAGATGGCCGGACAAATCGGTCTGCATCCTTACGCGGTCAAGCTGGCGGCCGAGAAGGCGAAGCGCTTCACGGCCCAAACGCTGGGCCGTCATCTGAGCAAACTGGCGGATCTTGATTACGGCATGAAGACCGGCCGCATCGACAAGACGCTGGGCTTGGAGCTGTTTCTGCTATCGCTCGCAGCTTGAGTCTGAGCGAAGGTTAGAGATGCCTGATTTATAAGTTGAAGTGTGCATTCCCCTCATTTAGCGGCTGGGATGACGCGACAAAGCGGCAGCAGCCAAGGACATAAGTCCAAGGCTGCTGTCGTCGTTGTATGCGGAAATAAAACCTACAGCGCGCCCGCATCTCTTGCCGTATAGAACGACGGATAGATCGGCCGATAGTGCAGTTCGTCTCTGATGCGCGTCGTATCCACGACCATGTCCCAGGCATTGAATTCTTGCTGCAGCGCTTCTGGCGCGCTGAAGCTGCGATGAAGCTGCAGCAGCTCGGCGACGGAGACCGGCGCGTCGTCGCCGACATTATAGATTCGGCCATCGATGCCCGGCGTTGAGGCCGCGAGCATCAGCGCCTGACCAACATCCGCGTGATGGGCCATGTGGAATCGCTTCGCCGGATGCCAATTGCGCAGGAACGGCAAGAATTCCGCGATATGCGGATCGCGTTCGCCATACACGAACGGAAGCCGGACGATGCGCAAGCCCAATCCGCTTTCGCGGTGCAACGTTAACAACGCGGTCTCGGCTTCCGCTTTGGATCGGGGATACGCGAAGGCCGGGTTCAATGCGTCGTCTTCGCGGTTCGGTCTCGAACGATTCGACGAGCCGTAAACGTTGTTCGTGCTCGCGAAAACGAATCTGGGAACGCCGGCCTGCAGCGCGGCGCGGGCTAAAGCGGCGGTTCCGTCGACGTTCGAGCTGCGCGTGGTGTTCTCGTCGACGCCGCGGAACTGCGCCGCTAGATGTATCACCGCGTCGCTGCCGCGGAGCGCGGAGGCATATAGATCCGGCTGCAGGAGATCGCCCTCCGTAAGCTCCGCTCCCTGCTGGCGCAGCTGATCCGCCTTTGCGGCATCCCTGACCAGCAGCGTCACGCGATGACCGCGCTGCAGCATGCGCGGAACGAACCGGCTTCCCACTTTCCCCGTTGCGCCTGTGATGAATACGTTCATGATTATTGCCTCCTCGATGGTATCGACGTTCTAGAGACACTATAATGGAACGAGCAGGAAGCTGCCTTCCTGCGGTTATCGTAGGATTGAAAGTGTCAGGATAAGGAGGGACTGATTTGGAACGCGTTTTCTCTGCGATGTCGTTGGGCGAATTTCTGCGTTCGCGCCGCGAGCGTCTTACGCCGGAAGAGGTGGGGCTGATCTCGCATGGACGGCGGCGGACACCGGGGCTGCGAAGAGAGGAAGTGGCGCAGCTCGCCCACATCGGATCATCGTGGTATACCGCCTTGGAGCAAGACAGGGACGTCCATCCGTCCGAAGAGGTGCTGGAAAGCTTGGCCGCGGCGCTGCGATTGAACGCAGACGAACGCCGCCATCTGCACCTTCTTGCAAAACCCGTCCATTACGAGAAGCGAGAAGAAGAGCTTATAAATACGGGGTTGAAGCGCATAATCATGTCGCTTGACCCGAATCCGGCATTCGCGATCGGGAGATGCTGGGATTTGCTGATATGGAATAAGGCAGCCGAAGTGGTCTTCCGCTTGCCGTCGTTCGCGGATTGCCCGCAGCCGGGACTCAATTGGATGCGGCATTTATTGTCGGGCGACGTGATCAGCGAGGACATCAAAGATTGGGAAGCGAAGATGCAGGTTTTGATTGCGCGTTTCCGCGCGGACTATGCGTACTATCCAGCGGATGAAGGGTTTAAACGGCTTATCGAGGAATTTATGGGAACCAGTCCGTTTTTCCGCGAATATTGGCCGCTTCATGACGTGAAGGCCGTCATGGACCATCGCAAACGCAGCTACGAACCGCGAATCGGAGAAATGGAGTTCGAGCACGTGACGCTGCAGGTGCCGGCCAATCCCGAACTGAAGCTCATGACTTTCGCGGCTTCGCCGGCAACGGCGGAGCGTTTGCGGCGTTTTTTGGGCATGCGGGATGAGGGATAGCGCTGCATGCCGGGAAGGCGGACAATAAAAAAGCCCTGCTCGATCGCCGGAGCGAAAGAGCAGGACCTTCGTTGGTTTGGTTTAGGCTTGAGCGCTGAGTGCGTTCAGCTTTTTAGCCAAGCGCGACTTTTTGCGGGCTGCAGCATTTTTATGGATCAGGCCTTTAGTTGCAGCTTTGTCCAGCTTTTTAGTAGCAGTGATCAGAGCAGCTTTCGCGGCTTCGACATCAGTAGCAACTACAGCTTGGTCAGCGGCTTTAACGGCCGTGCGAAGCGCGGATTTTTGAGAAGCGTTCAAAGCGCGGCGTTTCTCGATCGTCTTCACGCGTTTGACGGCGGATTTAATGTTCGGCATTGCATTCACCTCCTGTAAAAAGGGAAAACCCTTTGTAACAAACACAACTTGACACAGTGTATCATGGGCAAGGACAAAAAGCAATAGCGCTTACGGATTCAAATCCGCTCGAACCTCGCCGCTTACCGCATAATTCAAGACGCGCTTCGACAAACTAATGCCATTCGACGATGGAAGGAGCGCCCTTATTATATGAGTGACCTGGATCTGCAGCGGTTTAACGTTGGTATCGATTTGGCGCTGGAAGCGAAAGAGTTAGCGGAGTCCAATGGAAGCGGACCTATACCCGGCGTATTGTCGGACGTGACGGATGAAGACGGCATCAAGATTACGCGCCTCGACGTGACGACGGAAGAAGGCTCCCGGATCATGGGGAAAATGATCGGCCACTACGTGACGTTCGAGGTGCCCGAGCTGCGCAAGCAGGATACCGGTCTGCAAGACCGCGTCGCGACGAAGCTGGCGCAGGAGTTTGCCGCCTTCCTGGAACGGATCGGCATCGGGAAGAACGCGAACATTCTCATCGTCGGGCTGGGGAACTGGAACGTAACGCCGGATGCACTCGGTCCGATCGTGGTGGAGAATGCGCTCGTCACGCGCCATTTCTTCGAGCTGATGCCGAATGAAGTCGCGCCGGGATACCGGAACGTGAGCGCGATCGCCCCGGGCGTGCTTGGCATTACCGGCATCGAGTCAAGCGACATCGTGCAGGGCATCGTCGACCGGGCGAGACCGGACGTCATCATCGCCATCGACGCGCTCGCTTCCAAAGCGCTGGAGCGGGTCAATACGACGATACAGATCGCCGACACCGGCATTCATCCCGGCTCCGGAATCGGCAACAAGCGGCGCGGCTTGACGAAAGAGATCCTGGGCGTTCCCGTCATTGCGATCGGCGTCCCTACCGTGCTGTACGCTTCTACGATCGTAAGCAACAGCATCGATCTGCTTCGCGAGCATCTGAAGAAGCATGCAGGCGACAAGGAGGGATTCATGGGCCTCCTGGACGCCATCGACGAGAACGAGCGTCTGCAGCTCGTCCGCGAAGCGCTGGGACCGTTGGGCCATGACCTGCTCGTGACGCCGAAGGAGATCGATCAGTTTATCGAGGATATCGCCAATATCGTGGCAAGCGGATTGAACGCGGCGCTTCACGAAGCCGTCGACAAGAGCAATGTAGCCGCCTATACGCACTGACGGTCGTTTCCGCCGCCCCGCAAGCCCCTCGGCCTCCAAGGCCCGCGGGGCTTTTTTTGGCATGTTTGATCAAACGCACCGCCGGGGTGCTTGGCCGGTAACTCCCTTAAACCTCTCTTTCGCTATGAATGGTGCCCGTCGGTCATGGGCGTGCCTATGAATCTAGCAAGCTAGCAGATGCTCTAGCGTCTACTAAACTTTCGGTTCTAGCAAACGACTCGTCTTCATATGATGGAATCAGGCCTGGCTCAGGCGAACAAATCCATCATGAATGGGAACCGGGAGGAACACCGCTTATGAAACGAGTCATAATGACGCTCAACATCGGCAAAAGCAGCCTGAGGCTCAGGCAGCTGCTCGTCGCCGGCCGCACCTTTGCCCTGCTGTCATTAGGATCGATGGTCCTTGTCCTCGTCGTCGGAATCGGCATGATCGTGCAGCAGCGAGCTTCGACTTCGCCCGTGTCGTCCATGAAAGGCTTTGCCGCCTCGGTATCCAACGGCTTGTTCTCGGACATGCTCGCCATGGAACTTCCCGGAACGGCCAAGGCGGACGTCAAGCCTTCCATATCCGGCCATCAGATCGGCAGTTTTCTCGTTCGTCTGTTGACGGATATCAATCCCGACGATCCCAAGAGCCTGCTCGCCAGTCAGTACCCCGGACTGGAAGGAGATAAGACGACGCTGCTGCAGGGCGGGACGGGAACGGATGCCGCGGTCCAGCCCGAGGATCACGAATCCATACCGGGCAGCGGAGATGGCGCGGATGGCCCTGACGGTCTGTCGGATGCCGACCGGCCTGATCACGATCCCGGCGATACGGGCACGGTTGGCGAGGGCGATGATACAGATGCGCCCGATGACGGCCAAGGCGACACGGGGAATTCGGGAAATACAGGCACGAATGGCGATACGGGAAGCGCGGATCCGGATAAACCTGTCCCTTCCAACCCGGCCAAGCCGACGACGAACGGACGGAACGTCGTGTTCATCTACCATTCTCACGCAAGGGAGTCGTGGTTTCCGGAGATCAGCAACAAGAAAACGCCGGAATCCTCCACCAAGAACATTACGCTGGTCGGCAAGCGCCTGGCGGATCAGTTGGAGAAGCTCGGCATCGGGGCGGCGCACTCTTCGACGGATTACCCGACCGCGATTAAAAACTATAACTGGAACCTATCCTATAAATATTCGAAACAAACGGTGCTCTCGGCGCTAAAGGCCAACAAGGATTTGAAATTCTTCTTCGATATCCACCGGGACTCGCAGGGGCACAAAGAAACGACCGTGACGATCGACGGACAGGAATACGCGCAAATTTTCCTGATTATCGGCCATGCGAATCCCAACTGGGAGGAGAACGAAGCGTTCGCCAGCCAGATCCACGACGCGCTCGAGAAGAAATACCCGGGGCTTTCCAGGGGGATTTGGGCCAAAACGACGGCCAGCGGGAACGGGGAGTATAATCAATCGCTTGCGCCCGACAGCGTGCTGATCGAAGTCGGCGGCGTCGAGAGCACGCTGGCGGAATCGTATCGGACGATCGATGCGCTCGCGAAGGTCGTCTCGGACATTTACTGGAAAGACGAGAAAGTAACGGCGCCACTCAACCAAACGAAGAAGTAGGGCGGTTTCAATCGTGAAAAGGGGGAAACGGATATGCGGCGTCAGACATGGAAAAATGCATTCGTCGGCGGAACGGTCGCGCTTATTGTCTTGTTCGGCATCGATATCGCCACAAGCGGCATCGAACGTATCTATGGACCGGTAGACGGAGCAGGGGGCAATGGCGGCGCGGCAATCGCGACGCAGCCGGCCGCCGAGCGGCTGCCGGAGAACGAAGTCGCGCCCGTGCAGCAGCTGACGGTCTCGGATGCGCAGCATGGCCGCACGGAAGAGGAGATCCGACGCGAGTATGAGCGCAAACTGGAAGAGGAACTGGCCAAACGGCTGCCCGGACTGCCCGATATGCGCAGCCAATCGACCGTTAATCAAGTGGCGGACGGCACGGCGGGAGCGCTGCAATCGATCTCTTCGAAAGGAATCCGCCTCGTCGTCTCGTTTTTTGAGCGGGTCACGGATTGATGGTCTTGGCCCAAACTGGTATAATACAATGATGATTAGTAATTAGGTGCCTCTGGGGGTTAAGCATGACGGACGTACGTGAAAGACAAACGCGAATTAGAAACTTCTCCATCATTGCCCATATCGATCATGGGAAATCGACGCTGGCCGACCGGATTCTTGAGTTTACCGGCGCGCTGTCGTCCCGGGAAATGCAGGAGCAAGTGCTTGACCAAATGGACTTGGAACGCGAACGCGGCATTACCATAAAGCTGCAGGCCGTTCGGCTGGGCTATAAAGCCGACAACGGCGAGGAATATATTTTGAATCTGATCGATACGCCGGGACACGTCGACTTTACGTACGAGGTTTCGCGGAGTCTGGCGGCTTGCGAAGGCGCGCTGCTCGTCGTCGACGCGGCGCAGGGCATCGAGGCGCAGACGCTTGCGAACGTTTACTTGGCGCTGGACAACAATCTCGAGATTATTCCGGTATTGAACAAGATCGATCTTCCGAGCGCGGAGCCGGAGCGCGTGAAGCAGGAGATCGAGGACGTTATCGGGCTTGACGCCAGCGAGGCCGTGCACGCCTCCGCCAAAGCCGGCATCGGCATCAAGGAAATTCTGGAGCAGGTGGTCACGAAGGTGCCGGCGCCAACGGGCGATCCGGACGAGCCGCTCAAAGCGCTTATCTTCGACTCGCACTACGATCCGTACAAAGGGGTCATCGTGTACGTGCGGGTCATCGACGGCAGCATCAAAGCCGGCAAAAAGATCCGGTTCATGGCAACCGGCGCCGAGTTCGAGGTTATAGAGGTCGGCGCGTTCATGCCCCGCATGGGCATCGTCGGCGAGCTGGCTGTCGGTGACGTCGGCTTCGTCGTCGCCGGCATCAAGAACGTGAAGGACACCCGCGTCGGGGATACGATCACGGACGCGAAGAAGCCGGCGCTTGAGGCGCTTCCCGGCTACCGCAAGATCAACCCGATGGTATTCTGCGGCCTGTATCCCATCGAAACGCAGGATTACAACGATTTGCGCGATGCGCTGGAGAAGCTCGAGCTGAACGATGCCTCGCTTCGTTACGAAGCGGAATCCTCGACGGCGCTCGGCTTCGGCTACCGCTGCGGATTCCTCGGCCTCCTGCATATGGAGATCATTCAGGAGCGGATCGAACGGGAATTCAACATTCCGCTCATTACGACGGCTCCAAGCGTTATCTATCGCGTGACGCTGACCAACGGCGAAGTAATCGAGATCGACAATCCGTCCAACTATCCCGAAGTCGGTAAGATCGAGTATGTCGAAGAGCCGTTCGTTAAAGCGGCCATCATCGTGCCGAACGACTACGTCGGCGCCATCATGGAGCTTTGCCAGAACAAACGCGGCGAGTTCGTGAACATGGAATATTTGGATACGAACCGCGTCACGATCACGTACGACATGCCGTTGTCCGAGATCGTCTACGATTTCTTCGATCAATTGAAGTCCAGCACGAAGGGCTACGCTTCCTTCGATTACGAAGTGTCGGGATACCGTCAGTCGAAGCTGGTCAAGATGGACATCATGCTCAACAACGAGCAGGTCGACGCCTTGTCCGTCATCGTTCACCGCGACCGCGCCTACAACCGCGGACGGATCATTTGCGAGAAGCTCAAGGAATTGATTCCCCGCCAAATGTTCGAGGTTCCGATTCAGGCCTCCATCGGGCATAAGGTCATCGCGCGCGAAACGGTCAAAGCGATGCGCAAGAACGTTCTTGCCAAATGCTACGGCGGCGACATCAGCCGGAAGCGGAAGCTGCTTGACAAGCAGAAGGAAGGCAAGAAGCGTATGAAACAGGTCGGTAGCGTCGAGGTGCCGCAGGAAGCGTTCATGGCGGTGTTGAAGATCGACGAGGATTAAGCGTCGTTGAAGGGCTGGCCTGCGGCCGGTAAGGGATTACGCTCGCTGTTGTAGTCAGGAATTTATGAACAATTTTCTAAGGTGAATTTCTGACTACAAAGGCGATCACTTCGTTGCTTCATCTCCTTACCGGCCTTCGGCCCACCTCAACGCAGCCTTTTAAGGGAGCAAACGCGCTTCCTTTTTTTATTTCAGGAAGCAGCGATTATAAGAATTGTTACTGAATAATGATCCGCCGCGCGTGGGTCATTATAAGCAAGCTTGGAGGTAAACAAACATGTTAACCCACGCGCCCAGGGCGCTTTATATTCATATCCCTTTCTGCACGAACAAGTGTCACTATTGCGATTTCACTTCTTATGTCCTGAAGGGTCAGCCCGTCGATGCTTATCTGGACGCGCTCGAGCTGGAGATGGCCCGGACCGTGGAGGCTTTGCCTCCGGAGGAGATTCGCACCGTATTCGTCGGCGGCGGTACGCCGACCGTGCTGACGCCGCCGCAGATGGAACGGTTCCTGTCGTCCGTGAAGCGGTATTTCCCCATTCACCCGGATGCGGAGTTTACGATGGAAGCCAATCCGGGCACGACGGACCTGGAGAAACTGCAGGCGATGCAAGCGGGTGGCGTTAACCGGATCAGCATGGGCGTGCAGTCGTTCGATAACGGACTCCTGGAACGCATCGGCCGGATTCATAACGTCGACGACGTCTATCGCAGCATCGAGAACGCCAGGACGGCAGGCGTCCATAACCTGTCGATCGATCTGATGTTCGGGCTGCCCGGCCAGACGGTCGATCAGCTATCGGACAGCGTCGCCAAGGCGCTTGCGCTGGAACTGCCGCATTATTCGCTGTACGGGCTCAAGGTCGAGGAGAACACGCTTTTCCATGCGCTGTACGAGCGCAACGAGCTGCCGCTGCCTCCGGAAGAAGACGAGCTGGCGATGTACATGCTGCTGATCGACAGGCTGACCGGCGCGGGCTACGATCACTACGAGATCAGCAACTTTGCGAAACCGGGTTTCGAAAGCCGGCACAACATCACCTATTGGCGCAACGAGCCGTATTACGGTCTTGGCGCAGGAGCGCATGGATATGCACGCGGCGAGCGTCACGTCAACATCAAGGGCATCCAGCCGTTTCTCGATGCCGCGGCGGAGCGCCTTCCCCGTCTGGAGACGAACGCCGTCTCGGAAGAGGAAGCCATGGAGGAATTCATGATGGTGGGGCTCCGCATGCTGCGCGGCGTGCGAAACGGCGATTTTGCCGCTCAATTCCCGGGCCGCACGATCGAGGACGCGTTCGGCGAACCGCTGCGTCGCCTGTTGAAGCAAGGACTGCTCGAGACCGTTGAAGGACACGGCGGTGGCTATCGGCTGTCGAAGCAGGGAATTCCGCTGGGCAACGAAGTTTTTGGCGCATTCATAAGCTGAATAAAGAGGCAATAGCTCGCCGTTCGTTGCATAAAAATATTCTTGTGTAGAAATGCATGGTGTTGTATATTTATTCGTATTAAACATGGAAACCGATCGAATTCGAGAGGGTGGAGGCGAGCGCGATGAAGGCGAAGACGATGGAAGCGGTATGCAGAAGAGCGACCGAGAGCGATATCGAAGTTTTATCGGAATTAATTGCCGGTTATGCGGAGAAAGGAATTATGCTGCCGCGATCGCGCGAGACGCTGAAGCGCCAAATCGATACGTTCGTCGTCGCCGAGGTCGGACCCGAAGTCGTGGGCTGCGGTTCGCTGACCCGCCTGGGGGCCGATCTCGTGGAGATTCGCTCGCTCGGTATATCGGAAGGTTATAAAGGTCTCGGCATCGGCAGCAAGCTGGTGGACCAGCTTATCCACGAGGCGAAGGAACAGCATATTCCGAAGATTATGGCGTTGACCTACGAGGTGCGTTTCTTCGAGAAGAACGGTTTCGTCGTCGTCAACAAAGAGATTTTTCCCGAGAAGGTATGGACGGATTGCATCAATTGTCCGAAGCAGCATGCCTGCGATGAGATCGCGGTGCTAAAAATGCTGGATTAATATCGCATTTCTCCAACGGATCACGATCTTATTGGGCCATGGGCATCCAAGAGGACGTGGTCTTTTTTTTTATTCGAAAGCGGCGGTGCATGCTAACCGGACAGGTCACGGCTGATCAGACCCGTATTTCGAATGGAAAAACGCACAAAAATGCTGAATCGACTTGACAATCGTCGAGCCGTTTTGGTATTTTTGTAGTAATGATTAGCACTCAACGCTATCGAGTGCTAACGACGGTGAGAAGGAAGACGACGGGACGCCAAGGGCGGTCCGATCTTTACGAATATGGAGGGACTGCGATGTTAACTGATCGGCAGCGAATGATTTTGAATGTCATCATCGACGATTATATCCGCTCGGCGGAGCCTATTGGTTCACGCAGCATTTCGAAGCGCAGCGACGTCAGCTTTAGCCCGGCGACGATCCGCAACGAGATGGCTGATCTGGAAGAGCTTGGTTTCCTGGAGCAGCCCCATACTTCGGCAGGACGGATCCCTTCGATCAAGGGCTACCGTTATTACGTCGACCATCTCGTCAAGCTGGGCGAAGTGAACGAACAAGAGAAACAGCTGGTACGCTCGTACTTCACCGAGAAAATGAATCAAATGGAGCAAATCATTCAACACGCGGCCATGATTCTGTCGAACATGACGAATTATACGAGCATCGTGCTCGGGCCGGAGACGTTTACGACGTCGCTGAAGCATTTTCAACTGGTGCCGCTGAGCCAGGACACGGCCGTGGCGATCATCGTCACGAATACGGGCCATGTCGAGAACCGAACCATCTCCCTCCCGGAAGATATGACGATGGAGGAGATGCAGCAAGCGGTGAACATCTTGAATGCCAAATTGGTTGGCGTTCCGCTTGTTCGCCTTAAGTCGAAATTGCATTCGGAAGTCGGCCAAGAGCTTGGCCGTTACGCCGATCAGTTCGAGCGGCTGCTCGGCATCCTGGATCAAACGCTGGAGAGCGAGGGCGACCACCGCGTCTTTATGAGCGGTACGACGAACATGCTCACGCAGCCGGAATTCAAGGATGTCGACAAAGTAAAAACGCTTCTCGACCTGTTGGAAGAAACACCCACGATCATGCAGATGTTTAATGCGCTCCCAAGCGGTATTCAAGTGCGCATCGGAACAGAGAATACGCATGAAGCCATTAATACGTGCAGTCTCATTACGGCTACTTATTCCGTTGAAGGCAAATCGCTGGGAACGATCGGTATTCTTGGACCGACAAGGATGGATTATGGTAAAGTGATCGGCCTGCTGGATATTCTTTCGAAAGACATGGCTGTATTGCTCGGGCGCTGGTATAAGTGATTACGGCGGCCCAATCTAATCAGAGTTTGTCTGAATGCTGCGCTGCCTAATGTCAGCGCAAACCAATCAGAGTAGGAGGTGTCGATCGCGTGTCTGTGAATGAACAACATACGGATGAAGAACATAAGCAAGAGATGGACAGTATGGTCGAGGAACGGGAAACGACAGCCCAGGAGCCCGCACCCGAGGTTGATATAACCGAAGGCGCCGAGGAAGACGATCGCATCGCCGAGCTGATGAAGCTTGCCGATGAGAACCAGCAGCGTTATTTGCGCGCGCAAGCCGATTTCGATAACTTCCGCCGCCGCACGGCGAAAGAGCGCGAAGAGCTCGCGCAATACGCGTCGATGAAACTTCTCGGTCAGCTGCTGCCTGTTGTCGACAATTTCGGCCGTGCGATCGAAGCTGCCAAAGCCGGCGGCGACGGCGAGTCGTTCTCCAAAGGCGTGGATATGATTTTCCGTCAGTTGGAAGGCGTGCTGGATGCCGAGGGCTTGAAGCCGATGGATGTCGTCGGCCAACCGTTCAACCCTGAATTCCACCAAGCGATCATGCAAGTGGAATCCGACGAGTACGAAGAAGGCATCGTCGTGGAGGAAGTCCAGAAGGGCTTCATGCTGAAAGATAAAGTGCTGCGTCCCGCCATGGTTAAAGTGAGCGGTTAACGACCGGCTGCCTATAGGCCATTTCATAAATTTAAGGAGGATTTCTACTTATGAGTAAAGTAATCGGTATTGACCTTGGAACGACTAACTCTTGCGTAGCAGTAATGGAGGGCGGCGAAGCGGTCGTCATTCCGAATCCGGAAGGCAATCGTACAACCCCGTCCGTCGTCGGCTTCAAGAAAGACGGCGAGCGCATCGTCGGCGAATCCGCGAAGCGCCAAGCCATCACGAACCCCGACCGGACGATCAGCTCGATCAAACGCCACATGGGCACGAACCACAAAGAAGTCATTGACGGCAAAGACTTTTCGCCGCAGGAAATTTCGGCCATCATTTTGCAGAAGCTGAAATCCGATGCCGAAGCTTACTTGGGCCAAACGGTCACGCAAGCGGTTATCACGGTTCCTGCTTACTTCAACGACAGCCAGCGCCAAGCGACGAAGGATGCCGGCAAAATCGCGGGCCTCGAAGTGCTCCGTATCGTCAACGAGCCTACGGCTGCGGCACTGGCGTACGGTCTTGAGAAATCCGAAGACCAAACGATTCTCGTGTATGACCTTGGCGGCGGTACGTTCGACGTATCGATCCTCGAGCTGGGCGATGGCTTCTTCGAAGTTAAAGCAACGAGCGGCGACAACAAGCTCGGCGGCGACGACTTCGACCAAGTGATCATCGACTACCTCGTATCCGAGTTCAAGAAAGAACAAGGCGTAGACCTTTCCAAAGATAAAGCAGCCGTTCAACGTCTGAAGGACGCTGCCGAGAAAGCGAAGAAAGAACTGTCCGGCGTCCTGACGTCGACGATCTCCCTGCCGTTCATTACGATGGCAGACGGCGTACCGCAGCATTTGGAGCTGAGCCTGACGCGCGCCAAATTCGAAGAGCTGTCCGCAGGTCTCGTAGAACGCACGCTGGGCCCGACTCGTCAAGCGCTGAACGATTCCGGCATTGCCCCAAGCCAAATCGACAAGGTCGTACTGGTCGGCGGTTCCACGCGGATCCCTGCCGTGCAAGACGCGGTCAAGAAGCTGATCGGCAAAGAACCGCACAAAGGCGTTAACCCGGATGAAGTGGTTGCCCTCGGCGCAGCGGTTCAAGCGGGCGTATTGACGGGCGATGTCAAAGACGTCGTATTGCTCGACGTTACGCCATTGTCCCTCGGTATCGAAACGGCAGGCGGCGTATTCACCAAAATGATCGACCGCAACACGACGATTCCTACGAGCAAATCGCAGGTATACTCGACGTACGCGGACAATCAGCCAAGCGTTGAAATTCACGTTCTGCAAGGCGAGCGCCAAATGGCTGCCGGCAACAAAACGCTGGGCCGCTTCACGTTGGGCGACATTCCGCTGGCACCGCGCGGGGTACCGCAAATCGAAGTCACGTTCGATATCGACGCGAACGGGATCGTCAACGTCTCCGCTTTGGATAAAGGGACCGGCAAGAGCCAAAAAATCACGATTACGTCCTCCGGCGGCTTGTCGGATGAAGAAATCGATCGTATGATGAAAGATGCCGAGCTGAACGCGGAAGACGACCGCAAGCGCCGCGAGCTGGTCGAAGCGAAGAACAGCGCGGACCAACTGGTCTATTCCGTCGACAAGACGATCAAGGATCTTGGCGACAAAGTAGATGCCGGCGAAATCGCGAAAGCGAACGAAGCCAAAGAAAAAGTGACTGCGGCGCTCGCAACCGACGACGTGGAGCAGATCAACGCGGCGGCGCAGGAGCTGACGGAAATCATTCAACAGCTATCCGTGAAGCTGTATGAGCAGGCGCAAGCGGCGGGCGGCGCCGAAGGCGCAGGTCCTGAAGCCGGCGGTCCGCAAGGCGGCAAGGACAACGTTGTCGATGCCGACTATGAAGTCGTCGACGACAAGAAATAAGTCAAGCAACAAGCTAAGGCAGCTATAAGTTTGGTCAGGTAAGCTTCGCGTAAACGGTGTGCCGTCCTTTGTATGGGACGGCGCAGCCGTTTTTCGTATGATTACAGGTAAATTATCGGTTTTGATTATGATGACGCAATGCCATGGGATGAGACTCGTCCGGAAACGGGCGTCATGGACCGTTTCATCTCGTTCGAGAGAGAAACGTGCGGAAACAGGAGACGGGGTGACGGATTTTGGCTAATAAGCGGGATTATTACGAAGTGCTAGGCGTTGGGAAAAGCGCAGACGAGGATGAAATCAAGAAGGCATACCGGAAGCTGGCTCGCCAATACCATCCGGACGTCAACAAGGAAGCGGATGCGGAATCCAAATTCAAGGAAGTCAAGGAAGCCTATGACGTGCTCAGCGATGACGGCAAACGCTCGCAGTACGACCAGTACGGGCATGTTGACCCGAATCAAGGCTTCGGCGGCGGAGGCGGAGCGGACTTCAATGGCGGCTTCGGCGATATTTTCGATATGTTCTTCGGCGGCGGAGGCGGACGGCGGGATCCGAACGCGCCGCAGCGCGGCAATGACCTGCAATATACGATGACGATCGAATTCAAGGAAGCCGTGTTCGGCAAAGAAACCGAGATTACGATTCCTCGGACCGAAAACTGCGACACTTGCGTCGGCACGGGCGCCAAACCGGGCACGAAGCCGGAAACCTGCTCCGTTTGCCGCGGTACCGGACAACAGGAAGTCGTTCAAAATACGCCGTTCGGCCGTATGGTCAACCGCCGCGCATGCTCCAATTGCAGCGGGACCGGCAAAGTCATCAAAGAGAAATGCACGACCTGCCATGGCGCGGGCAAAGTAAAGCGGAACCGCAAAATCAACGTGAAAATTCCTGCCGGCGTAGACGAAGGCGCTCAAATCCGTCTGACCGGCGAAGGCGAGAGCGGTACGCGCGGAGGTCCGTCCGGCGATCTGTATATCGTCATCCGCGTCAAGCCGCATGACTTCTTCGAGCGGGAGAACGACGACATCTATTGCGAAGTGCCGCTTACTTTCGCGCAGGCAGCGCTTGGCGACGAGATCGAAATTCCGACGCTGAACGAGAAGGTAAAGCTCAAAATTCCCGCAGGCACCCAAACGGGTACGTATTTCCGCCTGAAGGGCAAAGGCGTACCGCGTCTGCGCGGCTATGGCCAAGGCGATCAGCACGTGAAGGTTACGGTCGTGACGCCGACCAACCTGAACGACGAACAGAAGGAGCTGCTGCGGCAGCTGGCCGGCGGCAACGGCGGCATGAGCGAAGTGCAACACGAGCATCACGAATCGATTTTCGATAAGATGAAAAAAGCGTTCCGCGGCGAATAAGCGGCGTCAAGATTCATCCTGCAGGGATAAGTTTCGGATCAATGGCCGATGCTAACCTTCGTGTTTACCTCATTCCAGACACGAAGGAGAATGACGATGAGCGAGAACCTGGAGAAACAAAATTTCGGTAACCTGCCGATCGGCAAAAACGAAGACGTGGAGTTTTCGGAGGAGCAGGCCGATAATGCGGATCTTATCGCGATGAAGCGCGCGGAAGAGGCGGACGCCAGAGCTCAGGCGGGCGCCTCGCAGCAAGCTCAGCGTCTGCTGTAGGAAGATTCCGGCCGTGATGACGATTCATGCGACGTTTCAGGACGGGGATCGTGCCAGGGAGGCGCAGCATAAGCTGCAATTTCTTCGCGTCGATCAAATCGATGAAGGGACGGATGGTTCCTCTTGGTCAGCCACGGTTGGCGAGGAACTGGTCGAGCGCGCGATTCGCCTCGTTCACCAAACCGGTGGAACGGTGGAGCTGTAGCGCGAGGTTAGCCTAAGAAGCCGGATTGTTCGGGCGAGCATGACTCGTCCGGATCGTCCGGCTTTTTTGCGTTTTCCCGATATTTACAAATGTTTAAATTCGCCCAAACAATAAAAATATAATTCTATGCTACGCTTCCCTATGGTAATTACTAGACTCATAGCAGTTAGTTTCAGGGGCTGTCAACCTACTCTAGGAGGAACAGAGGACCATATGAAGAAACAGACGAAGCATACAACTAAGAAGTGGCTGGCGGGCATGTCCGCGGCAGCGGTAACGCTGAGCATGTTCGCGGCGAGTCCGTTGAACCAGGAAACGGCGAATGCGGACCCGGTGGCCGATCCGCAGGCAGTCATCAAGCAGTTGGAGAACGAGGCTTGGCAAGCGCGCCTGTTCCAGCTCGACGACAAAATCCTCATCGGCAATTCGGTCGTGAACGTACCGGCAAGCGACAAGACGGAGGCCATCAAAGTAGGCGATCCAATGTACCTGGGCGGGTTCTCGGGACTGACGCACGTGGAGGGCGACCCGGCGAACGTGTTCTATACGCATACGGACCGCGGCCCGAACGGCGACATCGACGCGAAGGCCTGCGAAGGCTGCAAAACGTTCGCGGTGCCGACGTTCTCGCCGCAGATCGTGAAGGTCAGCCTGGAGAACGGCAGCATCAAGGTGCTGGACAGGATTCCGTTGAAGCTGCCGAACGGCGCGATCGATCCGATTACGGGCACGTCGAACATCAGCGGCGTGTCGAACTTCCCGGACGCCAAGAAAACGAACGACCATCTGGTCGGCAACGGCGTGGCGGACGAAGTGCCGGTCGGTTCGATCGAATATAACGAAGACGGAACGGTAAAGCCGGGCTTTACCGTGCTGCCGAACGATCCGTACGCGCTTGATTTGGAGAGCATCACGTACGACAGGAGCACGGATACGTTCTGGATGAGCGAAGAGTATCGTCCGAGCATCGTGCAGGTGAAGCGCGACGGAACGATCCTGCAGCGCATCGTGCCTGCGGGCCTGAAGCAGAAATTCATCGACGCGAACGCGACGGCGGTGCCGATCAACGAATCGCTGCCGGCCGTATGGAGCACGCGCATGCCGAACCGTGGCATCGAGGGCTCGTCCTTGACGCCGGACGGCAAATACCTGTTCGCGGCGATCCAATCGCCGATGATCAATCCGATTACGGCAAACGGCAAAGTGAACGCGGCTTCACGCGCGGTACGCATCATCAAGCTGGACGTCACGCAAGCGGTGCCGACGGCAGTCGCGGAATACGTCTACGTGATGGACGACGTAGCGAACGTGAGCAATTATATCTCCGATATGATCGCGGTGGACGAGAACCACCTCATCATCGACGAGCGCGACGCGAACTACGAGTTCAAGAAAATCTTCACCGCGGACCTGACGAACGCGACGGATTTCCTTGGCAAGCTGGATAACGTCGGGGTGGTAGGCGAAGCGGCAGGCAGCACGCTCGAGAGCGCGGTCGTGAAAGGCGCGGTCGTTGACGAACACGGGCAGTATACCGTGACGCCGGTTGGCGGAGCAGTCGTATCGGTTATGCCGATCGTCAAGGCGCTCAAGCTGGATACCAAACAATTCGATTACCCGAACTCGAAGCTCGAAGGCATCTACATGCCGAACGACCACTCGATCCTGATCGCGAACGACAACGATTTCGGCGTGCTGGATCCGGACAAGATCCAAATGTGGATGTACACGCTGAGCGTGCCGGCCGAGAGCGCCTCGACTGTCGCAAGCGCCGGTGGAACAGTTAGCATCAATACCCAGAATGCGACCGGCTCGACGAAAGACGTGCAGTACACGGTCAACCTGCAGGAATCCGCGATGCTGGGTACCCTGCTGATGAAATTGCCAACGGGCTTGACAGTATCGGCTTCGGATACAGTCGCCTTCGGCGGCGCGACGGCGCGCACGGTTCGCGCTTCCGAAATAAAGGAGAACGGCGCATACCTCTTGCTGGACGGGTTGACGCTTCAGAACGGAGGTAGCGTTACCGTAACGTTGAAGGGAAAAGCCGCATCCATCGACGCCGCGGTCCTGCCCGACGTGCAGGTCGACTCCGACGGACCGGAGAACGGCAAATCGCTAAGCCAAACGTTCGCGCTGTATTCCGGTTCCACGGGTCCTTACTATCCGCCGGTAACAACGCCGGATAAGCCGGACAAGCCGGACAAGCCGGCTTCCATGATCGACGCTGATCAAACAGGCGCAGTTGACGCCGATCGATTGGCGGCTTCGCTGGCTGCTTTTAACGAAATCACGATCAGCCTGGCGGCCGATACGGCCTTGCTGCCTGCAGCAGGTCTGACGGCAGCTATTCAAGCCGGCAAATCGATCCATTTCGTTTCGCCGAACGGCGAATATGAATTGCCGCTCGCCGTGCTGGACGCGGCGCAGTTGGCCAAGACCCTTGGCGTTAACCCGGACGAACTCACGATCAAGGTCACGATTGCGGAAGCAAGTGCGGACATCGTTCGCGCGGCGGCGGATCTTCAAGGGGTTTCCTTGGCCTCGAAGCCGGTAGAATTCAACGTTCAAGCGTTCGGCAAAGACGGCAAAACGATCGATGTGCCTTTCGGTCAGGCGTACGTTACCCGTACCATCGTGTTGAGCGGATCGATTGACCCTGCCCATGCGACCGGCGTCATGTACGATCCGGAGACGAAGACGCTGAAATTCGTGCCGACGGTATTCCAAACGGTCGCCGGACAGACGACGGCCGACATCATGCGCAACGGCAACAGTGTTTATGCCGTCGTTACGAATAACAAGTCGTTCGCGGATACCGCTTCTTACTGGGGCAAAGACGACATTGCGCTGCTGGCCGACAAGCTGGTCATCGACGGAACGTCGGACGGCAAATTCGAGCCGAATCGCAATGTATCGCGCGCGGAGTTCGCGGCCATGGCCGTTCGCGCGCTTGGCTTGGCAGCATCGCCGAGCGCGACAGACTTCTCGGATGTGGCGGATGCCGCATGGTATGCGAAAGAAGTCGGCGCAGCGGTTAACGCCGGTATCATTACGGGCTATAACGACGGCACGTTCCGTCCGAACGCTCAAATCTCGCGGGAAGAGATCGCAGTCATTCTCGTTCGCGCGTTGAACTACGCGAACGTTCATCTCGCGGTGCCGGCGAATGATCAAGGAGCCATTATCGGCGCGTTCAAAGACGCGGCCAAAGTCGGCTGGTCCAAGCCGGAGATCGCGGCTGCGGTTCAAGCCGGTCTGATGAAAGGCTACGCCGACGGAACCGTCCTGCCGCAAGGCAAGGCGACTCGCGGCGAGGCCGCAGCCATGATCAAGCGCATGCTCGCAAAGGCGCACTTTATAAACGAGTAATCCTATCGTTCACAGACTCATGCACCTTCTTTATAATCCAAACAGCTCGTTCCCGCTAAGGGAGCGGGCTGTTTGCATGGTTGGGGGAGCGAGCGATTTTGTGCGGATGCGGCTTCTAGTGTAGAATAGACGTCATAGGTTTACATATGAAAACGAGTGCAGGTTAACTAATAGGGGGACATAGAACGTGAAATGGCATGAAATAACGAT
The DNA here is from genome assembly GCF_009909195.1 of Paenibacillus sacheonensis. Classification (GTDB taxonomy): domain Bacteria; phylum Bacillota; class Bacilli; order Paenibacillales; family Paenibacillaceae; genus Paenibacillus_Z; species Paenibacillus_Z sacheonensis. Next base: position 18,160 of record NZ_JAAAMU010000005.1, on the reverse strand, counting down.
TAAATCTACGGAAGAAGCAATCGAAATGATTTCGAACTTCCTGCATGAAATGGACGCGGACGGCGTATCCATTGAAGAATCCGGTACGCTGAACAAACCGCGCGACACGTCGCTCGGCCAATGGTACGAACATCCGCTGAACGATATTCCGGAGGGACAGGCCGTCATTAAAGGGTATTTCTCCGAGCTGGATTCCGATGTCGACGCTCTCGTCGCAGCGCTTCCGCCTCGCATCGACGAGCTTCGCGACTTCGACATCGATCCGGGCGACTATACGATCACGACCGCGCTGGTCGACGAAGAAGATTGGGCAAATGCGTGGAAGCAATATTTCAAGCCGATCCGCGTATCGGAACGACTGACCATCAAGCCGACTTGGGAAGATTACGCGCCTTCTCCCGGCGAGCGCATCATCGAGCTGGATCCGGGCATGGCTTTCGGAACGGGCACGCACCCGACGACCGCGCTTTGCCTGCGCACGCTGGAATCGGTCATCAAGGGCGACGAGGAAGTCATCGACGTCGGCACGGGCTCGGGTATCCTGGCCATCGGCGCGATGCTGCTCGGCGCCCGCCGCGTGCTTGCGCTTGATCTGGATCCAATCGCGGTAACCTCGGCGGCGGAGAACAGCCGGCTGAACAATCTTCAGGATGATATCCAAGTGCATCTGAGCGATTTGCTCGGCGTACTGAACAGCCGGGAGGACGGCGAGGCAGCCGTTCCGCTGAACGTTACCGTTCCGGTCGATGTCGTCGTAGCCAATATTCTCGCGGAGATTATTTTGCTGTTTATCGATGATGTATACGCGGCGCTGAAGCCGGGCGGTACGTACATCGCTTCCGGTATTTTCAAGAATAAAGAAGAAGCGGTCGAGCAGGGCCTTGAGGCAGCGGGCTTCAAAATCGTGGACCGCCAGCGCGACCAGGATTGGATCGCGTTCGTGGCGAAGAAACCGGAATAGGCTGCGTCCCGCTCGCAAAACTAGGCGTCCGAAGCGAGTTTTGTGCTTGCAAGGAAGTCAACTCAAGTAGACTCTCACAAAATAGGCGTATGCTTCCGAAGCGAGTTTGTGCTTGCGAGGAAGTCAACACAGGTAGACTCGCACAAAACTAGGCGTATGCTTCCGAAGCGAGTTTTGTGCTCGCAAAGAAGCATCCCCAGTAGACTCGCACAAAACTAGGCGTATGCTTCCGAAGCGAGTTTTGTGCTCACAAAGAAGCATCCCCAGTAGACTCGCACAAAACTAGGCGTATGCTTCCGAAGCGAGTTTTGTGCTCACAAAGAAGCATCCCCAGTAGACTCGCACAAAACTTTTAGGAGGTTGAAGCGTGTCGGATCTTTTATGGTATCCGGTTAAGGATATCCCGTTTATCTTCTTGGTCATCATGCTGGCGTTTACGGTGCACGAGTTCGCGCACGCGTACGCGGCATACAAGTTCGGAGACCGCACGGCATACGACGCCGGCCGGGTGACGCTTAATCCGCGCATGCACCTGGATGTGCTCGGCATGGTGCTTATCTTGATTGCGGGCTTCGGATGGGCAAGGCCTGTTCCCGTGAATCGGGGGAACTTCAAGCATCCCCGGCTGATGGGCATCGTCGTGTCGGCGGTCGGACCGATCAGCAACTTGATCTTGGCTGCCGTCGGCGTATTGGCGGTCCATGAATTGAATCAGACCGGGCTGTTGGACGCGGGCTCGATCGGCGCTCACCGGGCAATCGTACATTTCTTGTATTATCTGATTACGATCAACATCATGCTTTTCATCTTCAATCTTATACCGGTTCCGCCGCTTGACGGTTATCGCATCATTCAAGATCTCGTGCCGACGAACGTACGGATTCGTATGGATCAGAACGCGCATTGGGGTATTTTCGTCTTCCTATTGATCGTGTTTATTCCTTCGCTTCGTGCAGAGACGCTGGATCCGCTGTTCGCGTATTCCGGCGATATTATATCGTGGCTCATTAACACCTGCGAATTGGTGTTCGACAGGGTCGACTGGGCTAAATTTTCTTACGATGCCTCGCGGTAACCCTTGACATCCCGCTGGAAAATGTTTAAGACGGCTGGCGGAGCGAGGGCAAAACGTGTATGATGTAGGTTGGAGTTTTCACGTAGACCGAGAGCAGTTCGGCCTGCGATTTGACGGGAAAGGTAATGCCAGCCATGCAGCGATATTTTGTAACGCCAGAGCAGATCGACGGAAGCCGGATCGTGCTTGCCGGAGACGACGCTCATCATATAACGCGCGTCATGCGCATGGAAACGGACGACGTCATCATGGTGAGCGACGGGGTTTCCCGCGTGGCGGAGGCGAAGATCGTTTCGCTCGCGCCGGGCAAGGTGGAAGCGGAAGCGGCCGAATGGCTTCCGGTCAGCGGCGAGCCGGTTTGGTCGGTGACGGTCGCGCAGAGCCTGCCGAAGGGCGATAAGATGGAACTGGTCATCCAGAAGGGCACCGAGATCGGGGCTGCGGCATTCGTGCCGTTCGAGTCCCAGCGGATGATCGTCCAATACGATGGAAAGAAAGAAGCCAAGCGGCTCGAACGCTGGGGGAAAATCGCCAAGGAAGCCGCCGAGCAGGCGCATCGGAGCCGAATTCCGGCCATCCATGCCGTCGAGTCTTGGAAAGGTTTGCTGGCCCTGATTCCTGCGTTCGATTTGACGTTGTTTTGCTATGAGAAGGAAAGCGGAGGCCGGGGCTTGAGAGAAGCGGTCGCCGATCGAAGCGCCAGTTGGGGCGACGAAGCGAGGCGCATCGCGCTCATCGTCGGTCCGGAAGGCGGCTTCACCGAACGTGAAGCCGAAGAAGCAGAGAAGGCCGGCGCGGTTATCGTCGGTCTCGGCAAGCGAATCTTGCGCACGGAAACCGCTGCGATGGTTGGGCTCGCCTGCCTCATGTATGAATCCGGAGAAATGGGAGGCGTTTAACGACATGCCGTCGGTTGCTTTTTACACATTGGGCTGCAAAGTGAACTTCTACGATACGGAAGCGGTCTGGCAGCTGTTCAAGAACGAAGGTTACGAACAGGTTGATTTCGAGACGACGACTGCGGACGTCTATTTGATTAATACGTGCACGGTGACGAACACGGGGGATAAGAAAAGCAGGCAGATCATCCGCCGCGCCATCCGCCGTAATCCTGACGCGATCATCGCGGTAACGGGCTGCTACGCGCAGACGTCGCCGGCCGAGATCCTCGCGATCGAAGGCGTCGATCTCGTCATCGGCACCCAGGATCGGGACAAACTGATGGGGTACATCGCGGATTTGCAGAACGATCGCAAGCCCGTGAATGCCGTCCGTAACATCATGAAGACGCGCGAGTTCGAAGAGCTCGACGTGCCGGATTTCGCGGAGCGCACGCGTGCTTTCCTCAAGATCCAGGAAGGCTGCAACAATTTCTGTACGTTCTGCATCATTCCATGGTCGCGCGGACTGTCCCGCAGCCGCGATCCGCAGAGCGTGCTCGACCAAGCGCGCCAGCTTGTTGCCGCCGGTTACAAGGAAATCGTCCTGACAGGTATTCATACGGGCGGATACGGCGACGATATGGAGAACTACCGCTTGACGGATCTGATCTGGGACCTTGACGCCATCGAAGGCTTGGAGCGCATTCGGATCAGCTCGATCGAAGCGAGCCAGATCGACGACAAGATGATCGAGGTGCTGAACAAGTCGAGCAAAATGTGCAGGCATCTGCATATCCCGCTCCAAGCGGGCGACAACGACGTCTTGAAGCGGATGCGCCGCAAATATACGGTGGAGCAGTTCGCGGAGAAAATCCGCAGGCTGCACGAAGCGATGCCCGGCGTCGCGATCACCACGGATGTCATCGTCGGGTTCCCCGGCGAAACCGAAGAGATGTACAGGAACGGCTTTCAGTTCATGGAAGAGCTCGGCTTCGCCGAGATGCATGTCTTCCCGTACTCCAAACGGACGGGAACGCCTGCCGCGCGCATGGAAGAACAGGTTGACGAGGAAGTGAAGAACGAACGCGTTCATCAACTGATCGACTTGTCCGAGCGGATGCAGCTGAAGTACGCCGAGAAATACGTCGGCCAGGTGCTGGACGTCATTCCGGAGCGCGCGCTTCAGGGACCTTCCGGCGAAAGCCGCGTGATGGGCTACTCCGACAACTACATTCAAGTGGTGTTCGAGGGTTCCGAATCGCTGCTCGGGGAGCTGTGCCGCGTGAAAGTCACGCAGGCCGGCGTCAACGAATGCTATGGCCAGCTGGTTCGCGTCGTGGATGAGCATACGTCCGCGGCCCTGCGTCCCGAAGGCGCGGCGCGCGCCGAGGATGCGAAGCGCAAGCCGCTGCCGCAGGCCATGCAGGCCTAACGGAATAGAGATCGCTGCAAGGATTCTGAAGCCCCTGTTCCATGGCGGCGGAAGAATCCTTGCTCTACATACTGAGCCAATCACGACAGGGCGGGGGGAGACGCGAAATGAAGGAAATTTCTGCAGGCGGCGTCGTATTTCGCCGGGTAGAAGGCGAATTGCAAATCCAGCTGATTCAAGACCGTTACGGCAAAATATCGCTGCCGAAAGGCAAGATGGAGCCGGGCGAAACGGTGGAGCAGACGGCTCTGCGCGAAATCGTGGAAGAAACCGGCATACAGGGCGCCATCGTGTCTCCGATCGATCAGATCAAATACCGGTACAGCCATGAGTCCAAAGGGCTTGTCGATAAAGAGGTCCATTATTATTTGGTCGAGGCCATCGGCGGCAAGCTTCAAGCGCAGGTGGAGGAAATCCGCGGCGTCGAATGGTTCCCGCCAGCGGAAGCTTGGAGACGGCAGAAGCAGTCCGGTTATCATAACAACGATCGGATCTTGGGCGGCGCGCTGCGCCTGCTCGGGCTGAAAATCGCGGAAGAATCCTAGCGCTCGGGCTGATCTCGATCCTAACGCGTCAAGCGGCATTCAATCTCCGGATGCGCGGATGGTAGCAGAGCGGAAGCGCAAGCAGCGAGCAGGCGACGTTGAACAGGGTCTGCGCGTGGGCGATCTGACTGGCGGGAGACGAACTCAGCCAAGCTGCAGCCGCTCCAAGCTGCGGAGCGAACGGAGCGAACAGCGCGGCGCCGCCGAGGTTGAGCAGCACATGCGACCAAGCGACGAAACGGCCGGAGCGCGTGCCGCCGAGCGCCGCGATGACGGCCGTAACGCACGTGCCGACGTTGGCGCCGAGCACGATCGCGACGCCGACCTCGACCGGCATGGCGCCGGTTTCCGCCAAGCCCATGACGATTCCGATGACGGCTGCGCTGCTATGGATGGCTGCCGTTAGCATGATTCCGGCTGCGAGCCCCCAGAAGACGCTGGCATCCGCACGGGACAGAAAGGCGTCGAAGAAGGCGGTTGACCGCACAGCTGGCGCAATCGACTGCATCATTCGGATGCCGATGAGCAGCAAGGCGAACCCGCCTGTCACGACGGCCCACGTACGCAGCGGGGCGAGCATGCGCGCCATTCCCGTTCCGTCGGTGCGGCTGCCGGCGAATCCCATTTCGCCGAAGACCGCCGTCAGGAGCCATAACCCTATGGAGAAGGCAAGCAGCGGCAAGCCGTGCTTGCCCAAGTTCAATCCGATCAGCTCCGTGGTTAAGCAGGTGCCTATATTGGTGCCGAGTACGATGCCGAGCGTGCGCGGAAACGTCAGCAGTCCGGCATTTACCATCCCGATGGACATCACCGTAACGGCTGTGCTGCTCTGCAGGACAGCCGTTGCTGCGGTTCCGACCGCAAGGCCGTGCAGCGGCGTGGACGTGAACCTTGCCAGGATCCGGTGAAGACGGCGTCCGACGGAGCGTTGGAGAGCGGATTCCATCGTCCGCATGCCGGACAGAAACAGGACGAAGCCGCCGAGCATGGGCAGCGCGATCGCATAGAGCATAACGGTTTGATCTCCTTTACAATCAGGTAACGATACATATGCGAACGAGAAGACGGGCATGACAAGCATTCAGCAGCGAAAAGGGCGGAGATTACGAAATGGAACGCGCAAAAGCAGTATTGAAGAAGGAACGCAAAAAAAGAACGGAATCCGGCCATCCTTGGATTTTTGCCGGCGAGATCGATCGGATGGAAGGCGAAGCGGCGCCGGGCGGCCTGGTCGATGTCGTTAATCATCAAGGGCGCTACCTGGCGACCGGGTATTGGAATCCGGCTTCTCAGATTACGATTCGCGTGACGGCCTACAAGCCGATGGAGGAAATGGACGAAGCTTTCTTCGCGGAACGGCTGCGGCGGTGCAAGCAGCATCGCGACCGGTTCGTGAACGGCAGCGACTGCCGTCTCGTATACGGAGAAGCCGATTTTCTGCCGGGGCTCATCGTCGATCGCTTCGGGGAAGTGCTCGTCGTCCAACTGCTCACGATGGGCATCGAGGTTCATCGCGAAGCGCTGATAGCGGCGCTCGTCGCGGTCTTCGAGCCCAAGGGCATCTATGAGCGAAGCGACGTATCCGTACGCGGGTTGGAAGGATTGGAAGAGCGTACGGGAACGCTATACGGCGAATGTCCGCGTATCGTAGAGATCGTAGAGAACGGACTGAAGCTCGAGGTCGATATCGTCGAAGGGCAGAAAACGGGCTATTTCTTCGATCAACGCGAGAACCGCGCCTCGATCGCTCCGCTCATGAAAGGCTGGGGCGTACGGAGCGGCATTCGTCTCGTAGACAGGGCGGATACCGATCAAGCGGCAACGGAAGCCGACGATACGGGCGTCATCGCCGAATTGAAGGAGCCTGCGCTCGTGCCGGTCAATGCCAATGGCAAAATCGTCACGTTCCCGTACTGGGACGGCGCTACGGTGCTGGAATGCTTCGCGCATACCGGAAGCTTCACGCTCCATGCATGCAAGTACGGGGCGAAGAAAGTAACCTGCCTGGACGTGTCCGCCCATGCCGTCGAGACGGCGCAGCGCAATGTCGAGCGCAACGGCTTCACGGACCGCGTCGAATTCGTCGTCGCGGACGCCTTCGAATATTTGCGAACGCAGGTAAAGGGCATCGAGGAGCGCGCGGAACGCGGCAATGCCGCGAGCGCCAAAGGCGCGAAGCCGGATACCTCTAAGCCTCTCGCCAGCGACGCGGGGCGCAAGTGGGATGTCGTGATCCTGGATCCGCCGGCTTTCGCGAAATCGAAGCATGCGGTCGAAGGAGCGGTCAGAGGCTACAAAGACATTAATCTGCACGGGATGAAGCTCGTGAACGAAGGCGGTTATCTCGTCACGGCAAGCTGCTCGTACCATATGCGTCCGGAGCTGTTCCTGGAGACGATCCAAGCCGCCGCCGCCGATGCCGGCAAGATTCTGCGCCTGATCGAATGGCGTGCCGCCGGGAAGGACCATCCGCAAATTCTTGGCGTGAACGAAGGTCATTACTTGAAATTCGGCATTTTCGAGGTCCGCAGCAGAGCGTAGAAGCGTGTTCCGGCACCGCATGAGAGGAAGATAGTAGAAGAAAGTTCAGGCGGCTCCTATAGGGGGGCCGCTTTTTTGAGCCCGTTATACTCGCTTCAATGCGGCTTCGGACGGCGGGACAGGATTTACCTGCCGAAATAACGAACAAACATTCGCATTTATGGTGAACAGATGGCTGCTGGTATGCTAGAATAGAAGAATCGAAGAATGAGAATGGGGAGGTGTGCGTCGTGGCGCTTCGTTTTGTAATCGGCCGCTCGGGTGCGGGCAAGACCCATCACTGCTTGTCGGCGATCACGAGCCGGATATTGGAGAAGCCGGACGGCGCTCCGCTGATTATGCTCGTGCCGGAGCAGGCAACCTTCCAGACGGAATACGCGCTTCTCGGGGGGCGGAAGTCGCCGCTGACAGGTACGATCCGAGCACAGGCGCTCAGCTTCCGGCGGCTCTCCTTTCGGGTGATGCAGGAGACCGGCGGCACCGCGCTTACGCCGATCAGCGAGAACGGCAAAAACATGCTGCTCTACAAAATCGTATCCAGACTGAACGCGCAGCTGCAGTTATTCCAAGGCAGCGAAAGTCAGCATGGCTTCATCGAACGGCTGGGCGAGCTCATGACGGAATGGAAGCGGTACGGCATCGATGCCGAGGCGCTGCAGGGATTCGGAGAACATCATCTTCCTTCCTCGGGGGGCTCCCTTCTGGGACGCAAGCTTAGCGATCTTGAGCTTATATCGAGCCGACTCGAGGAAGAGCTTGCCGGCCTGTACGTCGACGCGGAGGATTATTTGGGCTGGCTGGTGCGCGGTTTCGGCGAATCGCCTTCCATGAAGGAGTGCGAGATTTGGGTCGACGGCTTCCACGGCTTCACGCCCAAGGAGCTAGAGGCGCTGGAGGCGCTCATGAAGCATGCCGGCAATATGACGGTAACCTTATGCCTTGACAAACATTACGACAACGGGGAGATGCCGCACGAGCTGGACTTGTTCCGTCCTACGGCGGAAACATTCCTGAAGCTGCGCGAGCTTGCCGTGAACAACGGCGTGAATATCGAAGAGCCTCTGCTGCTTGACGGGACGCCATATCGCTTCAAGAACAGCCCGATGCTTGCGCATGTGGAGCGTCACTACGGCCATGGCGGGAGGAAGCCCCTCCGGCTGTCGGACTCGGAGCTTGCGGACGGGGCGATCTCGCTGCATGCCGCATCCGGCCGAAGGGCCGAAGTGGAAGGCGCAGCGCGCGATATCGTGCGGCGGGTAAGGGACGAAGGACTTCGGTACCGGGATCTGGCGGTCATGGTCCGCAACGCGCCGGATTATAACGATTACATCAAAGCGGTCTTTTCCGATTACGGGATCCCGTTCTTCCTCGATCAGAAGAATGCCGCGCTTCACCATCCGCTCGTGGAATTCATTCGCTCCGCGCTGGAGATCGCGTCTCATGGCTGGCGGTTCGAAGCGGTTTTCCGCTGCATCAAGACGGAGCTCTTCCTGCCCGAGGACGGAAGCCTGACCCGGGAAACGTTCGATCTGCTGGAGAACTACGCGCTTGCGACGGGCATGAACGGGAACAAGTGGTTGTCTCTCAGCCAGTGGAAGCCGCTTGCGAGAGATACGCTCGATGGCGATCCGGTACAAGCCGGCGAACGGGAGCTGCGCGAATTTCAAGCGGTCATGGCGGCTCGCGAAGCCGTCGTCCCCGTGTTGAAGAAGTTTATCCGGGAGCTGAAGAAAGCATCGGATGTCCGCGGCATGTGCGAGGCCCTGTACCGCCTGCTGATGAACGTAGAGGCGGCGGACCGTCTGGAACGCTGGAGCCGCAAGGAGATCGCCTTAGGCAACACGCTGCGCGCTCGCGAGCATCGGCAAGTTTGGGATGGCGTCATGGAATTACTCGATCAGTTGACGGAGATGACCGGGACGGAGGATCTGGGCATCGAGCTGTTCGCCGGCATGGCGGAGACGGGACTCGAGAGTCTGAAGCTTGCATCGGTGCCGCCTTCGCTGGATCAAGTGCTGATCGGAAGCATGGACCGCACGCGTTCCGGCGACGTGCTCGTCTGCTACCTGCTTGGGGCGAACGACGGCGTGATGCCGCAGCGGATGAAAGAGGACGGCGTGCTGACGGAGCAGGAGCGGGAGAAGCTGGAAAGCGGCGGACTCGTCATGGCGCCGGGCGTTCGAAGGAAGCTGCTGGACGAGCGGTTCATGATTTACAATGCGCTGACGACGCCGAGCCGGCATCTGTGGATCAGCTGGCCGCTTGCGGACGAGGAGGGCAAGAGTCTGCTGCCGTCGGAGGTGATTCGGCATGTGAAAGGGCTGCTCCCGGGGCTGGAGGAGAACGGCACGGCCGTGGAGCCGGTGCCGGGCATGCCGGAAGACGTACAGCAGTCGTTTATCGCTCACCCCGATCGGACGCTGTCGTACCTGATTACGCAGCTCCGGTCTTGGCGGCATGGTTCCGTCATGGCTCCGCTCTGGTGGGAGACGTACAACTGGTATGCGGCCAGGCCGTCATGGCAGGACAAGCTGCAGCGGCTTGTCGGCTCGCTGCGGTATACGAACGAGGAGCCGGCTTTGTCCCGCGAGACGGCCGATAGGCTCTACGGCAAGCTGCTCCGTGGAAGTGTTTCCCGCATGGAACGTTTCGTGTCGTGTCCGTTCCAGCATTTTGCGATTCACGGGCTGCGGCTGCGCGAGCGGGATCAGTATAAACTGGCCGCGCCGGACATCGGGCAGCTGTTCCATGCCGCGCTTACCCGGTTGACGGAGACGCTCGGCGACCGATGGGGTTCGCTGACGGCGGAGGAACTGCGCGCGCATTGCACCGCCATCGTGAATGATCTCGCTTTGCGGCTGCAGTCGCAAATTCTGTTCAGCAGCAGCCGCCATCAATATGTGGCGCGCAAGCTCGGCGATATCGTCAGTCAAGCGGCCGTCATTCTTGGCGAGCATGCGCGACGGGCGGCGTTCCGCCCTGTCGGGCTAGAGATCGGCTTCGGACCGGAAGGACCGCTGCCGCCGGTCACGATTCCGTTATCGGAAGGACGTACGCTCGAGATGGTCGGCCGGATCGACCGCGTCGACGCCGCGCAGACGACGGACGGACTGCTGCTGCGCGTCATCGATTACAAATCGAGCGCGAAGCAGCTGCGGCTGGAGGAAGTCGCCTATGGCATGGCGCTGCAAATGCTGACGTACCTGGACGTCCTGCTGACGCATGCGCCGGAATGGCTGGGGCAGCCGGCCAAAGCGGCAGGCGCGCTTTATTTTCACGTGCACAATCCGCTGCTCTCGTCCGCGAACGGCATGCCGCCGGCGAAGGCGAGATCGGAAATGCTCAAGCGCTTCAAGTTGAAGGGACTCGTGCTCGCGGACGAAGAGACGGTCAAACTGATGGACAATGCGCTCTCCACGGGCTATTCCGACCTTCTTCCTCTGGCACTGAAGAAGGATGGCGGCTTCTACGGCAGCTCTTCCGTCGTATCCGACGAACAATGGGGCACGCTGCGCCGATCCGTGCGCGGCACGCTGCGCAAGATCGGCGACCGCATCGCGGGAGGCGACGTATCGATCACGCCTTATCGCCTGGGCGGCAAGACGCCATGCCAATTCTGCGATTATAAGCCGGTATGCCAATTCGATCCGTTGATCGAAGGCAACGCGTACAACAAGCTGCAGAAGACGGGCAAGGACGAGGTGTGGACGCTGCTCGCCTCGGGTCAAGAATCGGAAGAAGAGGACGAGAAGGATTCGGCTGAAGCGCAGCGGCAGGGACGAACAGGGAACGAGGAAGGAGAACGATGACGATGACGGAGCAAACGATGCCGGTGCCGGCCAAGCCGCCGGGCAGTACCTGGACGGACGACCAATGGCGCGCCATCGTAACGGGAGGCAGCAACATTCTCGTCGCGGCGGCGGCGGGCTCGGGCAAGACGGCCGTGCTTGTCGAGCGGATCATACGCAAGATCGCCGCCGATACCGACGTGGACCGGCTGCTCGTCGCGACCTTCACGAAAGCGGCAGCCGCCGAGATGAAAGAGCGGATCCGGATCGCGCTGGAGAAGGAGCTGGATAAGAAGCCGGACTCCGACCATCTGCGCAGGCAGCTCGCGCTCATGGGCCGCGCATCGATCACGACGCTGCATTCCTTCTGCCTGGACGTTATCCGCCGGTACTATTCGCTCATCGGTCTCGATCCTGGTTTTCGGATCGCGAACGAGACGGAAGCGGAGCTGCTGCGCATGGACGTGCTGGACGAGCTGTTCGAAGAGCGCTATGCCGAACTGGACGGACCGGATGGCGGGGCTTTCTTGGCGCTCGTAGACCGGTTCGGGGGCGAGCGCGGGGACGAACCTCTCTATGCGCTCGTGTTGAAACTGTACAATTTTGCGCAGAGCCATCCGTGGCCGAAAGCATGGCTGCAAGCCGCTGCCGCTTCGTTCCGCGTGGAGGATGCGTCGGAGCTGGGACGATCGGAATGGGTTACGAGCCTGGGCAGCGCGGTTGCGCTGACTTTGCAAGGCGCCGAGAGCCTGCTGGAGCAGGCGATGTCGATCGCGCGGCTGCCGGCCGGACCGGATGCGTACGGCGAGACGTTCCAGGATGACCTTGGCGTCGTGCGCACGCTGATTGGCAGCGTAGAGAACAGCTCATGGGAAACGTGGCATGAGGCGTTCGCCGCGGCAAGTTTCGGCAAGCTAAAGGCGCAGCGAGGCGATGCGGGCGACAAGGAGCTGCAGCAGCAGGCCAAGGATTTGCGCGAGCAAGCCAAAAAAATGATCGGCGGCTTGAACGACGAGCTGTTCGCGAGGACGCCGGAAGAGTTTGCCGCGGAGCTCCGGGAATCCGCGCCGCTTATGGAGACGCTGGCTGGGCTCGTGGACGAGTTCGGCACCCGTTTCGAGGCGGCAAAGCTGGAGAAAGGGCTCATCGATTTCGGCGACATGGAGCATTATTGCCTGCGGATATTGCGCGACGGCTCTTCGACGCCGGACAGCATGACGCCCTCCTCGGCAGCATTGGAATACCAGCAGCAGTTCGATGAAATATTGCTGGACGAATATCAGGATACGAACATGGTGCAGGAAGCGATCGTGACGCTGATCAGCCGGCCAGGCCGAGGCAATCGGTTCATGGTCGGCGACGTGAAGCAGAGCATCTACCGGTTCCGTCTGGCGGAGCCGGGCTTGTTCCTGCGCAAGTACAAATCGTACAAGGCTGCCGCGGAGGCCGCGGACAAGCGGAATTCTCTTGCTGAACATGCGACTGGAACCATGGAAGGCGCGGATAGCATAGGCGAGGCTGTCGAAGATACGGATGCCGAATACGGCGTGCGTATCGATCTCGCCCGCAATTTCCGGAGCCGCCAAGAGGTCGTGGACGGCGTGAATGAAGTTTTCCGCGCGATCATGCGCGAAAAAGCGGCGGAGATGGACTACGATGAGCGGGCGGAGCTCGTATGCGGCGCCTCGTATCCGTCCGCCGGGGACGGCGGGCCGCCTGAGCGGTATGCCGTCGAGTTTGCGGTGCTCGACCGCGGTAACGGCGAGGACGGGGAAGAACGTCCAGCGGCAGCCGACGTCGACACAGTGTCTGACGCCGAAGACGGCGAATCGCCGGCCGAAAACGCGGAGGATCTGCAAATCGTGCAGCTGGAAGCGCGTTGGATCGCCAGGCAGATCCTCCGCCTGAGAGGGATGGCCGGAACAGCAGCCGAAGAGCCTTTTCTCGTCTATGACGGCAAGAAAGGGCGCAAGCGTCCGCTGGCGTGGCGGGATATCGTCATTCTGCTGCGGGCGGACAAGCAGTGGGCGCCCGTCATCATCGAAGAGCTGCAGCAGCAGGGTATCCCGGCATATGCAGAGCTGAGCAGCGGATATTTCGAAGCGACGGAAGTCGAGACGGTGCTTTCGCTGCTTCGCGTCATTGACAATCCATACCAGGACATTCCGCTCGCCGGTACGCTTCGTTCGCCGATCTTCGGCTTGTCCGGCGAAGAGCTGGCGCGCATCCGTATCGCAGGCGGACGCGTGTCGTATTTCGAGGCCGTGCGAACGGCTGCGGACGACCTATCCTTGCATGACGAGACGCGGACGAAGCTGCATCGTTTCCTGGAAGCGCTCGAGACCTGGCGGAACGAAGCCCGTCAAGGCTCGCTGGCCGACTTGCTATGGCGAATCTACCGGGAAACGGGCTACTACGATTTGGTCGGGGGCATGACCGGAGGGCTGCAGCGCCAAGCCAACCTCCGCGCGCTTCATGACCGTACCCGTCAATATGAGGCTACGACGCTTAGAGGCCTGTTCCGTTTCCTCCGGTTCATCGACCGGATGCGGGACAGCGGCGGCGACCTCGGTACGGCACGGGCGCTCGGCGAACAGGAAGACGTCGTGCGCATCATGTCCATCCATAAGAGCAAAGGGCTGGAATTCCCCGTCGTCTTCGCGGCCGGTCTCGGCAAGTCGTTTAACCGCCGTGACCTGCACAGTCCGTTCTTGATGCATAAGCAGCTGGGCTTCGGCCCTCGTTACGTGGATACGGATCTGCGCGTCGCTTATCCGACCTTGCCGTATTTGGCGATCAAGCAGCGCCTTGCCATGGAATCGCTGGCGGAGGAGATGCGGATTCTGTACGTCGCGCTGACGCGGCCCAAGGAGAAGATGTTCCTCGTCGGCACCGTCGGAGATGCCGAGAAGCAGCTGCAGCGATGGCAGTCCGCGCTTGACGCGGATGGCCAGCTGCCCGATTTCCGCATCGCGGGCGCTGCGCGTTTCCTGGATTGGCTCGGTCCGCTTGCGATGGGAGCGGGGATTTCGGTCTCGGTTGAAAGCGTGAATGAGCCGGAGTTCGGGGAAGACGCGGACGAGACGCCCAGGGCAAATGCGACCGATGAAGGAACAATCGGATCGCATGTGGCTAGCGAAGCCGGTGTTGGAACGGCTGGGTCGGCTGGTCCGACGATTGAGGACGGCGTGCTGACGGACGAGGACGCGGATGGCGAACAGTCGGAGAGCAAAGCGGCAAGCGGGACTTTGACTTCGACAGAAGGCAAGGTCGTTCCGTTCCGCGATTGGCGTACATCGGTCGTTCCTGCGGCACTGCTCGGCTTAGAGGCGGCGGCGGCCTTGGAAACGGACGATACGGCCAGAGCCGAATTCGAAACGCGCATGAATGCCGTACAGCATCTTGCTCTCGTGGACGAAGCGGCTGAATCGAGCACCGCCTCCGAAATCGACCGTCGGCTCAGCTGGCGGTATCCGTTCGCGCAGGCGGCAATGACCGCCGCGAAAACATCGGTCACGGAGATGAAGCGGCTCCATGCGGAAATGGGCATGGACGAAGATGCGCTTCTCCTTCCTGAGATTGCAAGCATGGATGCTGCTGCAGATGCGGATGACGGTGAAGGGATTTCCCTGGTTGGGGTTACATCCGTTGACGAAGCGGGAGAGGTAGGACCTCGCGAAGAAGCACAGGCAAATGAAGCAGAAGCAGGGGTTGAAGCAGAGGTGGAGCTAGAGGCTGCATCAGATGCAGCAGCCGAGGCTCGCGGTCTACCCGCCTCGGAGATTGCAGATTCCTTGCCGACAAAGCTGCCGGACGCGGAGCCGGAGCCGGAGCAGCTGGATTTATTCAGCAGCGACTTTGAACTGCCGGCGCAGCCTTTGGCAGCTCAGGGGAACGAACGAGGTGATCAGAAAACGCTGCACGCCGATGCGGAGCAGGGACAATCGGACGGAAACGAGCTGGAGGAGCAAGCAGCCGTGCTGCGGGCACAACCGGACCGTACGGAACGCGGCCGTTCGGACAGCAGCGGCTTCTCCTCCCGTGCCTCCAACGGGGACAAGGAATATACGTTCCGGCTGCGCCGTCCGCGATTCATGGAAGAGGTCTCGCTTACGCCAGCGGAACGAGGCACGGTCAGCCATCTCGTCATGCAGCATATTCCGCTTGATGCCCAAGAAGGCGTATCTGAAGACACGATCGCGGCTGCGGTCGCTGGCCTTGTGGAGCGGCGCATGCTTACGAAGCAGCAAGCAGGCGCGGTGAACGTTGCAGGAACGGCAGCCTTTTTCCATGAGGAGATCGGGCGGCGGCTGCTCGCGGCGCCATGGGTGAGACGGGAGACGCCGTTCAGCTGTACGCTCCCGGCTTCCCGCGTCTATCCGGGACTAGCAGGCGGCATTAGCGATGAACCGATTTTGATTCAAGGGGTCATCGACTGTCTCTTCGAAGACGAGCGCGGTCTCGTGCTGCTGGATTACAAGACGGACCGCGTCCGCATGGGACGATGGACGGAGGCGGCGGAGCGCCACCGCTTCCAGTTAACGCTCTACGCGGACGCGATTGCCGGCATTCTTGGCCGCAAGGTGGAGGAATGCTACGTCTTTTTCCTGGACGGCGGGAAAGCGGTCAAGTTGTTTTAAATGACATGCGCGTTTGGTTTTACGACTATAAATCGGGTTTGAATTTCCAAGGTATGGGACGCGCTTCGCCGCCATGGGACGACGACAGCCGTTTCGCCTTGGAACATGGGATGGGGGAACGAATACACATGCGCATATTGCATACGGCGGACTGGCATTTCGGACGTTCGCTGGAGGGACGCAGCCGGCTTGAGGAGCAGGCAGCCTTCGTCGACGAGCTGGCCGCGCTGGTCAAGGACGAAGGCATCGACCTCGTGCTGCTCGCCGGCGACGTCTATGATTCCGTCAATCCGCCTGCCGCGGCGGAGGGGCTGTTCTATGAAGCCGTTTCACGGCTCGCGGACGGCGGACAGCGGACAATTGCCGTTATCGCGGGCAATCACGATCATCCGGACCGCGTCTCTGCCTCCGCGCCGCTTGCCGCTCGCAGCGGGATCCGGCTCGTCGGCATGCCGACGGACCGGCCGATCGTGGTCGACGTGCCTCGAACGGGCGAGCAGGCGGTCATCGCGGCGCTTCCGTATCCGTCGGAATCGCGCCTCCGCGAGCTGCTCAGCGAAGCGACGGACGAAGGTCAGCTTCGGAGCGCTTATTCGGAGCGGGTCGGCCGGCTGATGAAGCAGCTGGGAACGGCTTTCCGCGGCGATACGGTCAATTTGGCGATGAGCCATATCTATGTGCTGGGGGGATTGGAGACCGATTCCGAGCGGCCGATCCAGATCGGAGGCGCGTACACGGTCGATCCGTCCGCCCTCCAAATCGGCGCGCAGTACGTAGCGCTCGGGCATTTGCACCGTCCTCAGCGGGTCGCCGGAGACGAAACGATGCGTTACAGCGGGTCGCCGCTCGCCTACAGCTTCTCGGAAGCCGGGCAGGCCAAAGCGGTAACCGTCTTCGAAGCCGAGCCGGGCAAACTCGTCTTGCCCCGCGAAATTCCGCTCAGCGCCGGCAGGCCGTTGGTCAGCTGGAACGCCAAGGGCGGCCTCGCCGAAGTGTACGGCTGGCTCGAAGAGGGGCGGGATGCCAGATCATGGATCGATCTCAGCATACATATGTCCGAGGCGATGACGCTGCAGCATATCCAGCAGCTGCGCCGCCAGCACGAAGGTCTCGTTCACATCCGACCCGTTTATCCGGAGATGGAAGCCATGGTCGAGCTGGATGCCAGAGCCCGCGAGCAGCTGCCCGCGGAGGAACTGTTCCGCCGATTCTTCTCCAGGCAGACAGGAGGCGGGGAACCCGACGCCGAGACGGTTCAGTTGTTCCTGGAGCTGATCGCGGAAGACGAAGAGAATGAAGCGCCGACAGCCGCCATGGACAATGAGAACGACGGCGAAATCCAGGCAGGAGGCGAGAGCGCATGAAGCCGATAAAGCTCCGCTTGAGCGGATTGCAGAGTTATCGCGAGGCGCAGGAGGTCGATTTCGAGCGCCTGTGCGAAGCGGGCGTATTCGGTATCTTCGGGCCGACGGGCAGCGGCAAGTCGAGCATACTGGATGCCGTGACGCTCGCGCTTTACGGTAAAGTCGAGCGTGCGGCAAACGGCACGCAGGGCATCATGAACCAAGCCGAGAAGACGCTGGCCGTCGCGTTCACGTTTGATCTGGCGGGCGGCGGAGAGCAGAAACGGTTCCGCGTCGAGCGGCAGTTCAAGCGCGGCAGCGACGTGTCCGTCAGCAATACGCTCAGCCGCTTCGTGGAGGTGACCGAAGCCGGTGACGTCGTCATCGCGGACAAGCTGGCGGACGTCACGCGCTGCGTTGAAGCGCAGATCGGGCTTAACATGCAGGATTTCACGCGGGCGGTCGTACTTCCGCAAGGGAAATTCGCCGAGTTCCTGTCGCTGACCGGCAAGGACAGACGCTCGATGCTGCAGCGCCTGTTCCATTTGGAACGATACGGCGACGGGCTCGCGCTGAAGCTCAGCCAGCGCATGAAAGCGGCGGATGCCGCGCTGCAGGAGGCGGCGGCCGAGCAGCTCGGCCTCGGCGACGCCTCCGACGCCGCCGTCGCCGCGGCGGCGGACCGGTACCGCGAAGCGGCAGCCGCAGCCGCCGAGGCGCGGGCGCTGTTCGCGGAAGCGGACCGGCAGCACGCGGAGCGTGCGCAGGTGCACGAGCGGCTGGCGGCGCTGCGCGAGAAGGAAGCGCTGCACGCGAAGCTGCAGGCGGAAGCTCCGCGCGTAGCGGAGCTGGAGCGCGAGCTGCAGCGCCTGGCGGCGGCGGAGCGGCTGCTGCCGGCGCTCGCCGCCGCGGGCGCGGCCGAAGCGGCGCTGCGCGCTGCCGCTTTGCGCCGCG
>NZ_JAAAMU010000046.1 GCF_009909195.1 Paenibacillus sacheonensis | reverse complement strand
GTGTATGAACCGGGCACATGGGTAACACTTTAAACCGGGCACATGGGTAACAGGTTATAACGGTACGGTAAACAGCTGACGGAGGTTTACCGTGCCCTGGACTGAGACTGTTACCATGCAACGTTTGCAGTTTGTTGCGGCCTGCCTTGAAGGCAGCCTCACGGTTGCTGAGGTGTGCCGCCGCTTTAATATCAGCCGTAAAACCGGTTACAAGTGGCTGGCCCGTTTTTCGCCCGATGATGTCACCTCCCTCAGTGACCGTTCCCGGGCGCGCCATCACCAGCGCGCAACACCTGAACCCATGGTGAAGCTGCTGCTGGAGACAAAGCAACAGCATCCCCTGTGGGGGCCTGAGAAGATAAGGCAGCGCCTTCTTAACCTGAACGTCACCGGCGTTCCTGCCGCCAGCACCATTGGTGAGCTGTTCCGCGGTCATGGTCTGGTTAAAAAACGTAAGGCCCCCACCTTTAAACCCACGAAGCGGCATGAGCTGCACGCTGCTGTGCGGCCAAACGATGTCTGGAGTGCCGATTTCAAGGGGCAGTTCACCCATGCCGGCGGTCGCTGGTGCCATCCCTTCACGCTGACCGATAACTGCAGCAGGATTGTGCTGGCCTGCGATGCCACCTATACACCTGATGGCCGGTTTGTTATCCCCTGCCTCGAACGGGTGTTCCGGGAATGCGGGATGCCGCAGGTGCTGCGTACGGACAACGGTCCTCCCTTTGCCGGGTCCGGTCTGTGGGGGCTGAGCCAGATGGCCGTATGGCTGATTAAATGTGGTGTCCTGCCGGAACGTATCCGGCCGGGTAAACCCACCGAAAACGGCAGACATGAGCGGATGCACCGCACCCTGAAGGATGCACTGAAGCAACATGCGAAGTTCATTTCTCTTGAAGAGCAGCAGGCCTGGATGGATGCATGGCGCCATGAATTTAATGAGATACGCCCCCACAGGGCGCTGGGCGGAAAAACACCCGGTTCGGTCTGGTATCCGTCAGAGCGCATCTTTACCGGCCCGCTGAAGGCAATGCCTGTACCGGATGATGCCCGGACACTGCGTGTCTCATTAAAAGGCGATTTATTCTTTAACAGCACACGGGTATTTTTATCAGAAGCGCTGAGGGGAGAATGGGTATGGATGAAGCAGGTCGAAGAAGATCTGGATGAAGTTGGTTTTGGTGAACTGATACTGGCCCGGTACGACAGACGGAATCATCGTATAATCCGGGCCGACTGAAGTAAAAAGTGTCACCCATGTGACCGGTCAGATCTGTAACCCATGTGACCGGTTCATACA
>NZ_JAAAMU010000045.1 GCF_009909195.1 Paenibacillus sacheonensis | reverse complement strand
TTGAACTGCACCCCAATTGTTAGACACCATCTAACGATTGGAGGTGCAGTTTTTTTGTCCAAATTCAATTTAGAGTTAAAATTAGAAGCCATTAATCGATATCTGTCGGGAACTGCTGGGGCTAAGAGCATTGCGAAGTCCTTAGGCGTAAACCATGAAGTTCTGCGTATGTGGATCAGGCAATACGAATCTCACGGTATAAAAGCCTTCGAAAGAAGCTATACAGCCTACTCCACGGCGTTTAAACTAGACGTACTCAACTATATGAACGAGAACGGGACGTCTCCGAATGAAGCTGCAGTCATCTTCAATATCTCCTCTCCAGGGATTATTCGAAAATGGCGTAGCCAATTCAACGCACAAGGTATCGACGCCCTGAAACCAAAGAAAAAGGGGCGTCACCGTACGATGGATAAACAGAAGAAAGAACCGGTTGCTGGCTCAATAGAAGCCTTACAGGCGGAAAACGAGCGTTTGCGGATGGAAAACGCATATCTAAAAAAGTTAAATGCCTTAGTTCAGAACAAAGAAAAATCACCAACCAAGACAAAGCGCAAGTAGTCTATGAATTAAGGCTTGAATTTCCGGTGAATGCTTTACTGAAGCTTGCAGAAATCGCTCGTAGTACGTTTTATTATTGGATAAATCAGATTGGTGCGCCAGATCCAGATGAAGAACTGAAGTCGCTTATTCAAGGCATCTACGAGGAACATAAGGGTCGTTACGGCTATCGCCGTATTCGTGACGAGCTCTGGAATCGAGGCCATCGCGTTAATCATAAAAAAGTGCAGAGGATCATGAAAGAGCTAGGATTGAAATGCATGGTTCGAATGAAGAAATACCGTTCGTACAAAGGGACTGTAGGTAAAATAGCGCCAAACGTACTTGATCGTCAGTTTAAGGCGCAAAAGCCAAATCAGAAGTGGGTTACCGATATTACGGAGTTTAAATTGTTTGGTGAGAAGCTGTACCTGTCGCCAGTTCTCGACTTGTTTAACGGCGAGATTATCACCTACACCATCGGATCTCGTCCCACCTACTCTTTGGTCTCTGATATGCTGAACCAGGCCTTTGAACGCTTATCCGAAGAAGATGAACTCCTCCTGCATTCGGATCAAGGCTGGCATTATCAGATGAAGCAATTTCAACATGCGTTGAAAAAACAAGGCATTACCCAGAGCATGTCTCGTAAAGGAAATTGTTACGATAATGCAGTGATGGAAAACTTCTTCGGCATTTTGAAATCTGAATTCCTCTATCTCAATGAATTTGCAAGTATAGAACATTTCAAGCAAGAGCTTGCACAATACATGGCGTACTACAATCACAAACGAATCAAGTCCAAACTAAAAGGCATGAGTCCGGTACAATACCGAACTCATGCCCTGCAAGTTGCCTAAATAAAATATGTCTAACTTTTTGGGGTCACTTCA
>NZ_JAAAMU010000044.1 GCF_009909195.1 Paenibacillus sacheonensis | reverse complement strand
TGAACTGCACCCCGTCAAGTAGACAGTACAAATAAATAAAGTCAATTAGGCGGCCTTAGTCCTGTACTCCATCGGACTGAGGCCGTTTAGTTTTGCTTGTAATCGTTCATGGTTGTAGAAGTGGATGTAAGCCTGAATATCTCTGTGAAGCTCTTCAAAAGTATGGTACTTGTGCAAATAATACTTCTCACATTTGAGAGTCCCCCAAAAAGATTCCATTGGACCATTATCGATGCACCGCCCTACACGAGACATGCTCTGGATCATGTTACTGTCGTCCAAGAACTTCTTAAAGCCCAAAGAAGTGTATTGGTAGCCTCTGTCGCTGTGAAGCATGGGGCTGCTTCCTGGGGCAGCTTGCAAGGCCTGCTTCAACGTCTGGAATACAAGAGGGTTGTTATTGGAACGCCCTAATACATAGGACACGATGGATTTATCATGAAGATCGAGAATAGCGCTCAAATACGCTTTTTGGCCATGACCGTATTTAAATTCTGTTACATCGGTGAGCCATTTTTCATTCGGCGTATCAGCACGGAATTTACGGTTTAGCAGGTTCTCTGCCACTTGCTGCGGCGTGGCGTTCGCATACTTCTTTTTCTTTCTGCGAATAACAGACTGGATCCCCATTACCTTCATTAACCGTTCAACGCGCTTATGGTTAATGGTTTTTCCGGTTTGTTTACGCATATGCAGGGTCAATTGACGGTATCCAAATGTACGTTCCACTTTCTCATAGATCGTCATCATCACATGAGTCAATTGCTCATTCTCCAGCTCTCGAGCACTGGGTTTGCGATTTAACCACTTGTAGTAACTCGAGCGCGGAATTCCAGCAATTTGGCATAAAAGCTGAATACTTAATGCATCCTTTTGAAGTGCCTGGATGGCAAGATAAATGGGTTCCTGTCGCGTTTGTTTTAGCGTCGCCTTCTTTCGAGTTCCTCTAACTTTTTTAAAAATGCATTTTCAGCCCGAAGTCGCTCAATCTCGTACTCCATCTGTTTCATCTTGAGTTTCTGTTGATCGGCCTCTGTTAACTCTTCCGGGGCTTTCCTTCTCCCTCGGCCATCCTTTAACGCATCCTGACCGCCATCTTCAAACTTCTTCACCCATTGGTACACTTGCTGGTAAGAGACCTGAAATTGTTCAACCGCCTTTTGGTAGTTATAATCATGTGCCAGACAATACTGCACAATCTCAATCCGTTCTTGCCAAGAAGTAGAACGACCTTTTGTCATAGCTTTTGCTTCCCCTTTATAGGCTTTTAAGCTGCTATGACCATTATACTTGTTCACCCAATTAAAGAGCTGCCGCGTACTCGCAATCTTGTATTTAGCAATGACTTGATACTGCGACAATCCCCCCTCAAGGTAATCCTTCACCGCTCGGAGTTTGAGTTCAGCACTATAGCTTTGGAGATGCGTACGGCGCTCCAAGCCTTCATACCCACACGTTTGGTACCTACGCTGCCATCTCATTAAAGTGGTCTTATTAATTTCGTATTTCTTTGCAGCTGCCAGAAAACCAATTTCCCCATTTGATACTTCTTCGAGAATAGCAAGTTTCTCCAAAGCACTATACTTTCCTAGAGACATAAAAAACTCCCCTAACGATAACAGGTTTTATTATTTCACCTGTCTACCGTATGGGGAGCATATCA
>NZ_JAAAMU010000043.1 GCF_009909195.1 Paenibacillus sacheonensis | reverse complement strand
TTTTCATCAGACAATCTGTGTGGACACTACAGGGAAAGGTTCTTTAAGGTAAGGAGGTGATCCAACCGCAGGTTCCCCTACGGTTACCTTGTTACGACTTCACCCCAGTCATGAATCACAAAGTGGTAAGCGCCCTCCCGAAGGTTAAGCTACCTACTTCTTTTGCAACCCACTCCCATGGTGTGACGGGCGGTGTGTACAAGGCCCGGGAACGTATTCACCGTGACATTCTGATTCACGATTACTAGCGATTCCGACTTCATGGAGTCGAGTTGCAGACTCCAATCCGGACTACGACGCACTTTATGAGGTCCGCTGGCTCTCGCGAGATCGCTTCTCTTTGTATGCGCCATTGTAGCACGTGTGTAGCCCTGGTCGTAAGGGCCATGATGACTTGACGTCATCCCCACCTTCCTCCAGTTTATCACTGGCAGTCTCCTTTGAGTTCCCGGCCTAACCGCTGGCAACAAAGGATAAGGGTTGCGCTCGTTGCGGGACTTAACCCAACATTTCACAACACGAGCTGACGACAGCCATGCAGCACCTGTCTCACAGTTCCCGAAGGCACCTTTCCATCTCTGGAAAGTTCTGTGGATGTCAAGACCAGGTAAGGTTCTTCGCGTTGCATCGAATTAAACCACATGCTCCACCGCTTGTGCGGGCCCCCGTCAATTCATTTGAGTTTTAACCTTGCGGCCGTACTCCCCAGGCGGTCGACTTAACGCGTTAGCTCCGGAAGCCACGCCTCAAGGGCACAACCTCCAAGTCGACATCGTTTACGGCGTGGACTACCAGGGTATCTAATCCTGTTTGCTCCCCACGCTTTCGCACCTGAGCGTCAGTCTTCGTCCAGGGGGCCGCCTTCGCCACCGGTATTCCTCCAGATCTCTACGCATTTCACCGCTACACCTGGAATTCTACCCCCCTCTACGAGACTCAAGCCTGCCAGTTTCGGATGCAGTTCCCAGGTTGAGCCCGGGGATTTCACATCCGACTTGACAGACCGCCTGCGTGCGCTTTACGCCCAGTAATTCCGATTAACGCTTGCACCCTCCGTATTACCGCGGCTGCTGGCACGGAGTTAGCCGGTGCTTCTTCTGCGGGTAACGTCAATCGACGCGGTTATTAACCGCATCGCCTTCCTCCCCGCTGAAAGTACTTTACAACCCGAAGGCCTTCTTCATACACGCGGCATGGCTGCATCAGGCTTGCGCCCATTGTGCAATATTCCCCACTGCTGCCTCCCGTAGGAGTCTGGACCGTGTCTCAGTTCCAGTGTGGCTGGTCATCCTCTCAGACCAGCTAGGGATCGTCGCCTAGGTGAGCCGTTACCCCACCTACTAGCTAATCCCATCTGGGCACATCTGATGGCAAGAGGCCCGAAGGTCCCCCTCTTTGGTCTTGCGACGTTATGCGGTATTAGCTACCGTTTCCAGTAGTTATCCCCCTCCATCAGGCAGTTTCCCAGACATTACTCACCCGTCCGCCACTCGTCAGCAAAGCAGCAAGCTGCTTCCTGTTACCGTTCGACTTGCATGTGTTAGGCCTGCCGCCAGCGTTCAATCTGAGCCATGATCAAACTCTTCAATTTAAAGTTTGATGCTCATCGAATTAAACCGTAATGAATTACGTGTTCACCCGTGAGACTTGGTATTCATTTAGTGTCCGA
>NZ_JAAAMU010000042.1 GCF_009909195.1 Paenibacillus sacheonensis | reverse complement strand
TATCCTCCCTCTATGGAGAATCACTTTGCTCTTAAATGCTCGCATTTTCGTAGGTTTTGACCTAGTCTTCTTCATAACAGATAACATCTAGATGGAACGAAGTTGTAGATGAAGAAATTTATGGGGCTGGTAAAGGCGTAAAAAAGCCTCTACCTAGAGCACTCCCCGAAAAAAGTGGTTGCTTCGGTAAAATATGGTTGCACCTTTGGATCTCCACATAAGCTCATGGCGGTCAACCCTCCCACATCTCGCAGAGTCTACGCTCCCACATTCCTTCATTCAACCTGTCCATGAGGTGGAGGTCAGATATGCTGCCCGGCAGGATCTTCGTCCGTAAGGATAGTGCCGTTCCGACTCATCCGTGCTTCTTGTTATCTGTTTTCTTCACTAACTAGACCATTAACAAAGACAAATGTTCACTTAAGCTGCTTGTGGTAAGGCTGCGAATCGAGGGATATCCTGGATCATTTTCTCTTCGCTGAACTCATGTCCCTTTTTCAGTATCCCGAACAGGATCCGTATGAGTTTATTGCACAACGCGATGAGAGACTGCATCTTTTTGAGCGGATTTATCGCCCGTTTTGTGTAGTACTCGTGCAAAGTCCGGAAGGCTGCATTCTTAGCGACCAACGGCATCATCACTCGAAAGAGCAAGGCACGAAGACGCTTCCGGCCTCTCTTTGTTATCTTGGTCTGTCCGGTATGCGTGCCCGATGAATTTGTTTTTAAATTCAAACCAGCGAGCTTTGAAATCTGTTTGGGGTGACGGTACTGGCTAATGTCACCTACCTCAGCAAGGAATCCTGCGATGGTGTCTCTTCCAATCCCTTTCATGGCTAGCAATTGCGGCACATGTGGAATCTGCATGAGCAATTCATCCAAGCTGGCTCCCAGCTCTTCGAGCTTGTTATGAAGCCATTCATACTGAGTCAGCAGTAACTTTAACTCCATTTTTGCTAACTCGGGACCTTGTTGGATGCCGACAGAACGGCTGGCCGCTGCCTTCAGACGCTGTATCCGACCTAGACCAAGTCCTCGTTTTGCAGCTTCTCTTAGGTGCTGCAGCAAGGTGTCATCCGGCACATGGACTAGCTCGTGCGGTAGTAAATAAAGGCTCAGCATTTGAATGGCAGACTTGCATTCCCAATCTTTAAATACCGTTAGAAACTCCGGGAAGTACCGATCCAGCCAGTTATGGACACGTGCTTGGATCACACAAAGGTCAGTCGTTAGGTGATCGCGAATCTTCATCGCTTCCCTCAGTTCTGCATAAATGCCCTGAGGAAAGCTAGGTACGGCGTATCTCCCATCTTTGACCAGCTGTGCAATGACCTTCGCATCTTTGATGTCATTTTTAGTTGGGGAATTGTCGTCCAACTCTTTGCTCTTCTTCACGTGCATCGGATTCACAACGCCGTACTTCACTTGCTTCTCTCTAAGAAAATGAGCAAGGTTCAGCCAGTAATGACCGGTTGGTTCCATGCCAACAATAACGTCTTGGAACCCTTGTTCCGTTGAGATTTTCCGAAACCAGTTTACAAACAACTCGAATCCTTCTCGTGTGTTTTCAAACGTAATGGCCTTCCCAAACTCGACTCCGCGGTTGTCTTGTGCGCGAGCCACATGTTTGAATTTTGCGATGTCTACACCGACAATTAAGGTAGAAGATGTGATTTGATTAATACGCTCATTTTGATTAGAATTCATGATGTAGTCTCCTTGGTTTGTTTTTGGATCCGGTCGCTGGCGAGCATCTGGGACCCATAAACATCATACCAAGGAGTCTTTTCATTTCTCAAACCTCGTATTTCTTCATAATAGGAATGCTGCCC
>NZ_JAAAMU010000041.1 GCF_009909195.1 Paenibacillus sacheonensis | reverse complement strand
TTTCAAGCAAGAGCTTGCACAATACATGGCGTACTACAATCACAAACGAATCAAGTCCAAACTAAAAGGCATGAGTCCGGTACAATACCGAACTCATGCCCTGCAAGTTGCCTAAATAAAATATGTCTAACTTTTTGGGGTCACTTCAGGTTCTGCTCTGTTCGGCTGCCTTCATGTTTTTTACGAAGCTTCATCTGCGTTACTTCAACGATGGCGTGCATAGACGGAATAGGATCCGACAAAGCTGCCCCCGACTAGTCATGACGTTTATTCATCTCCGCCAGCGGGTCGATCGGCGGGATGTGGTTATGCTTATAGAAATCATAGGTCCTGTTCGCGACGATCTTGATGATCGCGTAGACAGGGACGACAATGATCATCCCGAACGGGCCGATAATCGCGCTGGCGCCGATGACGAGCAGCATGACGGTGAAGGGGTGAACGTTCATCTGCTTGCCGATGATTCGCGGGCCGATCACGTTCGCTTCGATCTGGTTCGAGACGATAAGTACGATACCGACCAAAAGCACCGTCATCGGAGAGACCGTTAGCGCAACGATGGCCGTCGGAACGAAAGCAATCAACGGTCCGATGTACGGGATGAAGTTCGTAATGGCAGCGACCATGCCGAGCAGCAGCGGATACGGCACATGAATGAACATGTACCCGATGAAGGTCAGCATGCCGATAAGCAGTGACGTCAGCACTTTGCTCAGGATGAACGAGCCGATCGACGTATCGATTTCCTTGAGTGCGCCCCCTACCACGCGGTGATAGCGATCCGGCAGCAAGCGCAGAATGCGGTCGGGCAGCTTATCGCCCTCGCTGAGCAAATAATAAATCATGAATGGAACGAGACCCAGCAGGAAGAAGAAGCGCATAATCAGGTTAAAGATCCCGCGCACGCTGCCGATGACGGAATTAAGCAAACCGTCCAGCGATCCGGTCAGCTTGTTCGTAATATTTTCCGAAGAAAGCGCGTCCTTCTGCCCGATTTCCTTGAGCCACTCGTGCTGCTGCAGGGACTCGATCCAGGTTCGGACGGAGTCGACGATCTGAGGAAAGTTGTCGACCAGATTGATGGACTGGTCCCGGATCGGCGGCCAGATCATCCAGAAGAACAAGTAACAGACGCCGATTGCCCCGACGTAGACGAGAAGAATGGCAAGCGTCTTCGGCAGCTTGGTCGAAAACAGCCTTACGAAGGGCCGGAACAAATAGTAGAAGATGCCGGAGATCAGCAGCGGGACGAACAACGCGGCCAGCACCTTCTTGATCGGATTGAACACGAAGTCGACCTTGGATGCCAAATAGGCAATCAATAAGGCGACGATGATCCCATAACCAATGCGAAACCACTTGCCTTGCGGCATATGGACAAGTCTCCCTTGACTAAGATATTTACGGGCTATTAAGTGTATTAACTCATAATGGACAAAATAAAACGAATCGGGCTTGTTCTTTCAACGCGCTGCCTTCTCGTATCCCCTCCACTATATTTATCGTGCATGGACAAAAAACATTCTCATGCCCGCTCGTTCCCGAGAAACAACCGAAAAATCGGAACATAAGGCGGATTTTCCCGCGTGATGCTGTTTTCTTAACCGCTGATGCCAGATTAGAAAAAAAAGAAACCCTCTTCAATAAGAGGGCTTCTCTCTCGTTCGTTTGGCTAACACGATCTGCTGGACGACGACCACGAGCAGACCAACGTTGATGCACAAGTCCGCGATATTCATAATCCCTTGGCCGGATCCGAACTGCAGAAAGTCCGTTACTTTGCCGAACAATAACCGTTCCACGCCATTCCCGGCCGCTCCCGCCACGAGGAACGCCAAGCCGACATCCATCCAACGGCGATTCGAAGCTTGTTTGCTTCGATAGTACATGACGATAACGATAAAAGCCGCGCAGAGCAGGCCGAGCGCTCTTCCGTAGCCTTGAAGCGAACTGTGAGCTGCACCGGAATTCTGATAATAGGTAAACTGCAGGATGCCTTCTCGAAACGAACGCGTATCTCCAACATTCATATTCAATCGCACGATCAGCTTCGTGACTTGAT
This sequence comes from Paenibacillus sacheonensis, assembly GCF_009909195.1. Taxonomy (GTDB): domain Bacteria; phylum Bacillota; class Bacilli; order Paenibacillales; family Paenibacillaceae; genus Paenibacillus_Z; species Paenibacillus_Z sacheonensis. The sequence continues at coordinate 810 of NZ_JAAAMU010000041.1, read as the reverse complement.
CGATTGCCGTCATCAGCAGCGCTATCCAATAAAAGATGGCCATCACCTCTTTCCGATCCGTTCATACCTTCATCATACCGCAATAAAAAAGGCCTATCTACCATGCGCATAAAAAAGACGAAATGGACTTTGTTGGAAGTCCATTTCGCCGGTTGGGTTAGGGAATCATAGGGACATTTCGAATTTCGATGGTTTTCGGAGCCGAATAGACGGTTTCATTGACGAACGCCTTTTGCGGCTTCGCCTTGTTCCCGCTCGCATCCTCCAGCGTAACGCCGGAATTGCTTATCGTAATCGTCATGCCGGGCGCGACGCTAGTCGCAGCTCCTAAGATGACGGTGACCGTATTTCCTGAGATCTCAACGGCGTCATCGCTGTTAAACGATCCGCTGTTCAATGTAAAATCATCCAGCACCTCAGATGCCGCAAGTCCGTTCGGAAGCACGACGGCTTCGGAGAAACGAATGACGATCCGGTCTCCGGCATCCGCGCCATTCTGATTCACATCCACGTATTCGGCATCAATGATCGTAGGCGCCGCTTGATCCTTGGCCTGAACATGAAGTCCGGCAATCTCCACGCTGCTGCTATCGCGGATAATGGAGCCGTTGCTCTGTTGAACTATTGGAGCAAAGTTCGTGCCGTCCTTCGGCGTAACCCGGATCGTAATATACTGTTTCTCGCCTACGGTATAGAGCGGGTCGGGAGCCGTTCTTCCGTTTTTGTCCGTTACTTTGATCGATTCAACTGTGAATCCGTCTACGCTGAAGGAAGCGTTCGTTACGGAAGTCTCATCGATATTGGCATCGA
>NZ_JAAAMU010000040.1 GCF_009909195.1 Paenibacillus sacheonensis | reverse complement strand
TAGGATAAGCCCTCGACCGATTAGTATTCGTCAGCTCCACGCATTGCTGCGCTTCCACCTCGAACCTATCAACCTCGTCGTCTTCAAGGGGTCTTACATACTGGGAAATCTCATCTTGAGGGGGGCTTCACGCTTAGATGCTTTCAGCGCTTATCCCGTCCGCACTTGGCTACCCAGCGATGCTCCTGGCGGAACAACTGGTACACCAGCGGTGCGTCCATCCCGGTCCTCTCGTACTAAGGACAGCTCCTCTCAAATTTCCTACGCCCACGACAGATAGGGACCGAACTGTCTCACGACGTTCTGAACCCAGCTCGCGTACCGCTTTAATGGGCGAACAGCCCAACCCTTGGGACCTACTTCAGCCCCAGGATGCGATGAGCCGACATCGAGGTGCCAAACCTCCCCGTCGATGTGGACTCTTGGGGGAGATAAGCCTGTTATCCCCAGGGTAGCTTTTATCCGTTGAGCGATGGCCCTTCCATTCGGTACCACCGGATCACTAAGCCCGACTTTCGTCCCTGCTCGACTTGTAGGTCTCGCAGTCAAGCTCCCTTATGCCTTTGCACGCTACGAATGATTTCCAACCATTCTGAGGGAACCTTTGGGCGCCTCCGTTACATTTTAGGAGGCGACCGCCCCAGTCAAACTGCCCACCTGACACGGTCCCTGTACCGGATTACGGTACCAGGTTAGAACTCCGATACGATCAGGGTGGTATCCCAACGATGCCTCCACCGAAGCTGGCGCTCCGGTTTCCTAGGCTCCCACCTATCCTGTACAGATCGTACCAAAGTCCAATATCAAGCTGCAGTAAAGCTCCATGGGGTCTTTCCGTCTTGTCGCGGGTAACCTGCATCTTCACAGGTATTAAAATTTCACCGGATCTCTCGTTGAGACAGCGCCCAAGTCGTTACGCCATTCGTGCGGGTCAGAATTTACCTGACAAGGAATTTCGCTACCTTAGGACCGTTATAGTTACGGCCGCCGTTTACTGGGGCTTCGGTTCATAGCTTCGCCTTGCGGCTAACCACTCCCCTTAACCTTCCAGCACCGGGCAGGCGTCAGCCCGTATACTTCGCCTTACGGCTTCGCACAGACCTGTGTTTTTGCTAAACAGTCGCTTGGGCCTTTTCACTGCGGCCCCCTCGGGCTATTCACCCTACCGAGGCACCCCTTCTCCCGAAGTTACGGGGTCATTTTGCCGAGTTCCTTAACGAGAGTTCTTCCGAGCGCCTTAGCATACTCTGCTCGACTACCTGTGTCGGTTTGCGGTACGGGCACCTTCACCTGGCTAGAGGCTTTTCTTGGCAGCCTGAACTCATGACCTTCGCTACTGCAATTTTCGCTCCCCATCACAGCCCAGCCTTACGATGTGCGGATTTGCCTACACACCAGCCTCACTGCTTGGACGGACATCCATCAGTCCGCGTCACTATCCTTCTGCGTCACCCCATTGCTCGTAACGGCTTACGGTGGTACGGGAATATCAACCCGTTGTCCTTCGACTACGCCTTTCGGCCTCGCCTTAGGTCCCGACTTACCCTGAGCGGACGAGCCTTCCTCAGGAAACCTTAGTCTTACGGCGGACAAGATTCTCACTTGTCTTTTCGTTACTCATACCGGCATTCTCACTTGAATGCGCTCCACCAGTCCTTACGGTCTGACTTCGACGTACATTCAACGCTCCCCTACCCCTGATACATACGTATCAAGCCATAGCTTCGGTGGTGTGTTTAGCCCCGTTACATTTTCGGCGCAGAGTCACTCGACCAGTGAGCTATTACGCACTCTTTAAATGGTGGCTGCTTCTAAGCCAACATCCTGGTTGTCTTTGCAACTCCACATCCTTTCCCACTTAACACACACTTGGGGACCTTAGCTGATGGTCTGGGCTGTTTCCCTCTTGACAATGGATCTTAGCACTCACTGTCTGACTCCCGGATATAAGTACATGGCATTCGGAGTTTGACTGGACTTGGTAACCCTTGGCGGGCCCCGCACCCAATCAGTGCTCTACCTCCACGACTCTTTACTCCGAGGCTAGCCCTAAAGCTATTTCGGGGAGAACCAGCTATCTCCGAGTTCGATTGGAATTTCTCCGCTACCCCCACCTCATCCCCGCATTTTTCAACATGCGTGGGTTCGGGCCTCCAGTGCGTGTTACCGCACCTTCACCCTGGACAGGGGTAGATCACACGGTTTCGGGTCTACGTCCACATACTATGTCGCCCTATTCAGACTCGCTTTCGCTGCGGCTCCGGCTCTTCACCTTAACCTTGCATGGGAACGTAACTCGCCGGTTCATTCTACAAAAGGCACGCCATCACCCATATAGAGGGCTCTGACTTTTTGTAAGCGCACGGTTTCAGGTTCTGTTTCACTCCGCTTCCGCGGTGCTTTTCACCTTTCCCTCACGGTACTGCTTCGCTATCGGTCGCTAGGGAGTATTTAGCCTTGGCAGATGGTCCTGCCGGATTCCCACGAGGTTTCACGTGTCTCGCGGTACTCAGGATCCGTCTCGGAGAGTGCTGACTTTGGGCTACAGGGCTTTTACCTCTTCTAGCGGGCCTTTCCAGACCTCTTCGCCTAGCCAACACCTTTGTAACTCCATGTGAGACGTCCTACAACCCCAAGGAGCAAGCTCCTTGGTTTGGGCTAATCCGCGTTCGCTCGCCGCTACTGACGGAATCACTATTGTTTTCTCTTCCTCAGGGTACTTAGATGTTTCAGTTCCCCTGGTGTGCCTCCATTGTAGCTATGTATTCACTACAAGGTGACTGGACATTACTCCAGCCGGGTTTCCCCATTCGGACATCCCCGGATCAGCGCCTGCTTACGGCTCCCCGAGGCATTTCGTTGTTCGCCACGTCCTTCTTCGGCTCCTAGCGCCTAGGCATCCTCCGTGCGCTCTTAGTAGCTTAACCT
>NZ_JAAAMU010000004.1 GCF_009909195.1 Paenibacillus sacheonensis | reverse complement strand
TTGAAACGGATCTTGAAACTAACGGACTAAGAATGTGAAGGATGGAACATGAAAAGGGCGGCTTTCAATCCAACTAACGGATTGAAAGCCGCCTTTTATTTGTCATTGATCCATATTCCATAAAAAACTTAAGTTCTTCAGCGGCCTCGCCGCCGCAGCTCCTTTTCTATTCCCTTTATTTGTCTCTTCTCTGATGCATGCTAGTCAGAACATGCGCGGCTTCTCACCGCCGTGCAGTCTGTTAGCTCAAACCTGCCTTGGTCAAACCGAATGCCGCGTCGGCCGAGCCCGGTTCGCTCTTGAAGCCGATGCTGATACGGTTCCAGGCGTTGATCGCCATGATCGAGAAAGTCAGGTCGGATAGCTCTTTCTCCGACAATTGCTCGCGAACGCGGTTGTACACGTCGTCCGGCACGCCGTGCTCGGGCAGCTTGGTCAGAATTTCGGTCCATGCCAGCGCCGCGCGTTCACGCGGGGTGAACAGCGACGATTCCCGCCAGATCGAGAGGTGATAGAGACGAAGCTCGCGCTCGCCGTGGATCTTCGCTTCCTTCATATGCATATCCAGGCAGAACCCGCAGCCGTTCAACTGCGAGGCACGGATGTGAATCAGATCGCGGATGCTCTGTTCGATCGCGCTGTCGTTCTCGGCACCGCTCAGCTCCATAAGCTTCTTCACGAACTCCGGCGATTGCTGCATGTAATTAATGCGTTGTGTCATTATCGATTACCTCCGTTTTATGGTTTCGTTCATGGGGTTTCCTGTACGTTCGGCATTTCGAATATAGAACGACGCAGCCTGCGTTTCCGTGACACGGGCGCTGTTCATTCTATTGGGTTCTACTGGTTAGCTCAAACCTGCCTTGGTCAAACCGAATGCCGCGTCGGCCGAACCCGGTTCGCTCTTGAAGCCGATGCTGATACGGTTCCAGGCGTTGATCGCCATGATCGAGAAGGTCAGGTCGGATAGCTCTTTCTCCGACAATTGCTCGCGAACGCGGTTGTACACGTCGTCCGGCACGCCGTGCTCGGGCAGCTTGGTCAGAATCTCGGTCCACGCCAGCGCCGCGCGTTCACGCGGGGTGAACAGCGACGATTCCCGCCAGATCGAGAGGTGATAGAGACGAAGCTCGCGCTCGCCGTGGATCTTCGCTTCCTTCATATGCATATCCAGGCAGAACCCGCAGCCGTTCAACTGCGATGCACGGATGTGAATCAGATCGCGGATGCTCTGTTCGATCGCGCTGTCGTTCTCGGCACCGCTCAGCCCCATAAGCTTCTTCACGAACTCCGGCGATTGCTGCATGTAATTTACTCGTTGTGTCATCGTATATCCCTCTCTCTTCCGTAAGATTTGTGTGATGGCTCCAGCGTTATCAGCGCTTCGGATATAGAACGAGACAGGCATTCGTTTTGTGACACGGGCAGGATCAATTCTGTTGTCGCGCTCTCCGTATTATGCACAAACGGCTTGAACTCACCCGTCCATCCGTTCGCGCAGCAAATCGTTATCTACTGGGTCAAACTCATCATTGCGGATACTCCCCCTTCCACGCTTCTTCAAATGCCCTGACAATAGAAAAAAGGACTGTTTTCACAGTCCCGGTTCGTCCATCGTTTGCGTCACAGCAGCACTCGCTGGCCATAGAAAGAAAGGATGGGCATGTACGTCGCGGAATCGAGGGGCAGGTGACTCGCGGGATTCATCTGGTAAGCCCCGTGGACGACCGTTTCTCCCTCCGCGAATCTGGACAAGGTCAAGGTGATTTCGCTGCGTCCGGTGATTTGCCAGCTGCTGATGCCAATCTCGCCGTTTGCGTCCTCGACCGCGAACACTGTAGCAATCGGCCCGATAGCCAACAAATAGCCGGCGACGTTACTGAATTGCAAGCGTATGCTTGGCAGACCATCCTTCATCATGGAAACGGCAGAACGGAGCGATGGAGCCTCCGAATGTATGCTTGGCTGCTTGTAGACGTGCGCTAATGCCGTCTTGCCCATTCTCTCCCCGATGATCATATTCCCTGCGGGACTGTTATGAATCGCATCGGATAACGGACAATCCAACGCAGGTACGACATAAACGCGAGGCAAAGCAAGCGCTGCTTGGCGCTGCGCTTCCCGCAAGCGTCCCCACGATCGATCGGCTTCTTCCGCTGCCATATCCGTACACCGGTTAAGCTGCACCGTGAGGACGGGCAGGCTCTCGTCGTTCAACTCGCGGCGCCAGTATCGTACGGTATTCCCGAATCGCTCCAGGTAGCTTGCCGAATCCGCGGGCGAGCAATCCGAGCAGCCCTGATACCAGAGAATCCCGCGCACCTTCCCCCCGACGGCTGCGATGCTCTTCATCATATTGCGATGCAGAACGCCGTCCTCGTCCGGATTCCAGGCTTTCAACGGAGAACCGCCCAAGGCCGTCTGCACCAAGCCGATCGGGATGCCAACCTCCTGCTGCACCAGTTTGCCGAATGCCAGGAATGGAGAATGGCCGGGATTCGCCCGTTCCCGATTCTCGAAATGGATCGAAGCCGTCGATTCGTTAAACGGATGCGAGGCCAGGTCCCACCGTCCGTTGTTGCGGAGCAGGTGAATGCCTAGCTGAGGCGCGTCCCGGAACGGACCTTTTCCATAACCGGCCGCGTTGCTTTGCCCGGCTATGACCCACAGATCGCCAATGCCGAGATGATGGATCATGTCGCCGCGCACGGCCCATTCCATGGCAGGATGATGATCAAGCTGCAAACAGGTTTCCAGCCGGTAGAGCCCTCCCTGCGGGATCGCGCCTAACGAGAGTTCCCATCTCTGCTCGGCTAACATCGCTGCCGGCTGCCAGGCTACGACCTCTCTGGCATCCTCTTCGTTCACGATACGAGCGTATACCTGAGCGGCGTTACATGACTCTTCCTCTCCGATCGCCCAGATCCCGGACAACGAGAGGCTCCCGAGACCGTCGGTTTGCTGAATAATCGCCCAATGCTGCGGACCCTGCTCGATAATCGCTCCGATTTGATTCATTTCGGCTATCACAATCCTTTATCGTAGAATTCACTCTACTTCTCCGTCTGCGCCGAATAATCCTCTTCGCTGCAATGGCGTCCCGACAGCTGCTTAACTCCATGAGAAAAACTGCAGCAAAAAAGACACCTCCAGGAGGTGTCTCCGCACAGCCGTTAATCGACCGCTTCGCTATTCGTGCTTCAGATGCTGCAAGGTCAGGACAAAGATCTGTTCGATATGCGAATCGTCAAGCGAGTAATAGACCGTCTTCCCCGACTTCCTGCGTTTCACGATTCTTAAATTTCTTAAGTATCTTAACTGATGCGAGATGGCGGACTGTCCCATTTCGAGCAGCACGGAGAGGTCATGCACGCATAATTCGTTGACCAATAAGGCGCCGATCAATTTAACGCGCGTGGGGTCGCTCAATGCTTTGAATAGCTCGGCTAATTCGTAGGCGGAATGCTCATCGACCATCTGTTGCTTCACCGTGGACAAATCCGTCTCTGTACCGTCGCAAGTATTGTCGCACATGTCCATGATTTGTTTTTCCATTTCCATCCTACATCACCTTTTGCACGGATCATTTTTCAATAAGTATAGCAAGATAATCGCTTTTCGAAAAGCTTACGATTTAGGCTGCTCTACCTCGCAACGACATGCGTTTCCATCATAAGATAACATATGAACAGCTGCTCATTAATGGATTGACTTTCACATGCAATAACTTTATTATATGAGCAAGTATTCATATGTTAGCGGAGGTTGATCGTGGATGATCGAATATCGCGTTAAAGGTCTCTCCTGCGGGAATTGCGCGCAAGAGCTTGAGCAAGAGATCCGTCGATTAGAGCACGGGGAATCAGCAGCGCTTAGCTTCAACAGCGGTAAGTTAACCATCGATGAACGCGTCTCGTTGGATCAAGTGAAGCGTATTCTCAAATCCGAACGCGCCTATATCGAGACTCCGAACATCGATTCGCATACCGGGCATGAACATCATGCCGGCAGTGGACATGACCATGCCCATGACCATCATCACGGCCATGATCACGGCCACGGCCACGGCCACGATCATGATCATAGCCAAGGGAACAAGAAAATCATTGGCTACCTTGCCGTTTCGGCTGTGTTTTACTTCGCCGCCATTTTGACGGACGGCCACGCGGCAGGCGCCGCCGTTATTCTGCTTTACCTGATTGCGATCGCTTTGAGCGGCTATACGACCTTCTTCAAGGGCCTCAAGAATCTCTTGAAGCTGAAATTCAACATCGACACGTTGATGACCATCGCGCTTGCCGGCGCCGTCGCGATCGGCGAATGGAAAGAAGCCACCTTGGTTGCCATTCTATTCGGCATCAACGAGCTGCTCGAAGGTCTGGGCATGGAGAAAGCGCGCCGTTCCATGGAAACGCTGCTCCAGGTCGCTCCGAAAGAAGCCGCTATCCTCGTGGACGGCATTGAAAAGGTCGTTCCAATCGGGACGCTTGCCGCGGGCAATATCGTCGTCGTGAAACCGGGAGAGAAAATCCCATCCGACGGCACGGTCGTCTCCGGCCGCAGTTCGGTTAACGAAGCCGCGATTACAGGGGAATCGCTTCCCGTCGACAAAGCCGAAGGCGAGCCCGTATTCGGAGGCAGCATCAATAATGAAGGCCTCTTGCGGATTCGGATCGATAAAGCTTACCAGGATTCATCCTTGGCCAAGATTCTTCATCTCGTGGAAGAAGCGCAGGAAACCAAGACGCCGACGGAACTATTCATTAACAAGTTCGCCCGATATTACACGCCGCTGATCATGATCATAGCCGGTTTGGTTATCGTCGTCCCCCCTCTTCTCTTCGGAGGCGATTGGTCCGATTGGTTATATCAAGGATTAGCCGTGCTTATCGTCGGATGTCCCTGCGCGCTGATCTTATCTTCTCCGATCGCCATCGTTGCCGGGATTACCCGCAATGCGCGTAACGGAATATTGGTGAAGGGCGGCGTGTTCCTCGAGCAGTTAGGCAAATTGGATACGTTGGCTTTCGATAAAACCGGTACCTTAACGAAAGGCGAACCGTATGTCGAGGAAACGATCGTCTACGATGAAACCAGGTTCTTGGCCGTTGCGGGCGCCATCGAGAAAACCTCTTCCCACCCTCTAGCGAAAGCGATCATGAAGTACGTCGCGGCTTCCAATATCGGCTTCGACGAAGCGGACCATATCGAAGCCGTATCCGGCCAGGGCATTGTCGCCGGCTATCAAGGAAATAAATACTGGCTCGGCAACGAATCCAGCATGGAGCATCTATCCATCCCGGCCGACGTGAAGGCCGTGATCGAAGCGTTAAAAGAAAAGGGTCTTACCTTGGTTCTTGTGGCAAGCAGCACAGAAGTGCTGGGGATGTTCGGACTATCCGACGAGATCCGCGAGGAGAGCAAATCCGTTATCGCTGCCCTGCATCGAAACGGAATCCGTCAGACCGTCATGCTAACGGGCGATCATCGGAAGACGGCCGAGAAAGTAGCTGCCGCGGTTGGCGTTACGGCATATTTCGGGGACCTTCTTCCGGAAGATAAGGTCGCCAAAGTGAAGGAGCTAGCGAAACAAGGCACGGTTGGCATGATCGGCGACGGCATCAACGATGCGCCTGCTCTCGCTTCCGCTCAGATCGGCATCGCCATGGGGAAAGGAACGGACAGCGCCATCGAAACCGCGGATGTGGTCCTGATGCAGGATCATCTTGGCAAATTGCCCGATGCGATCCGGGTAGCCCGGCGGGTCAATCATGTCATTCGCTTCAACATCTGCGTCGCGATGGGGCTGAAGCTGCTTGCCCTACTGCTTACGATACCCGGGTGGTTGACATTATGGGTCGCTATTTTGTCGGATATGGGAGCGACGATCTTCGTGACCCTTGTCAGCCTGACGATCCTGATCCAGAAGAAAGCGAAGACGAGCAAAGCAACTCATTGATCGCCGGTGTTCCTTTGTCTTCTTCTTATGCCCTCTTCCTATGTCCTCTTCTTATGTCCTTTTCCTCTGTTTTCCGTCCGCAATAACGATCAAGAGCAGGCCGCTAGCAGCGCCTGCTCTTGATCGTTATTCCGTTATATTGTCGTCTCTCGTCATTGCGGCTCAAGACGGGCATCGCTCAATGTTGACCTGCCTGAACCGCTTCGTAGCGGGTCGGCTCGGCAATGGCGTCTCGTTCCGTTAACGGGAACGCCGTCAAGCTCCGCAGCTTCACGATAATTTTCCGAATGCTCTCCCCGGACAAATGATACTGCCGTTCGAGCTCCTGCACGGTGCTTCCGTTCAGGTGATGCCGGAAAATCTCCTCGTTGCGGCGCTTGATCATGACGCGCGATCCGCTCTTCTCGCCCCAAGCGGCGCGCTCGCTCTGCGGTTTCGGGATATAGAGCAGTTCGCCTTGAATGTAGCGCTGAAGCTCTTCCAAGAGTCTAGGGGGAAGCACATCTTTTCCATTTTTGTAGTTCAACGTAAACCTCCTTAATCGTTTCGGCCAGGACATCGGCTTTCGCAATCGTTATGTTCACGTTAACGCCCCCTCTCATCAATTTGAAAAAACCTTCATGCGGCTGCATTGCATTTACAGGTCTAGTATAAATGAAAACGGTTTAATCCGTCATCCATTCCATGTGATAAAAGGGAGGCCCTAAGGCCTCCCTCCACGTTATGACGATTTCCGCTTTAGGCGGAAATCACCTCTGTGTGTTTGATCAACTGGATCAGCTCCTTTCACGTGTATTTCGTCGGCCCGACATCTATATTAAGCCATACAAAGCCGTAGGCCGACAAGTGAAAGAATGACTATAGTCGTTTTGTACGGGCAAATAAAAACCATTCTTGATCCGGATGGTTGCACGAAGACGTCATGTTCCGGCTATTTGGCGCAGATCCCGAACAGCTCCGTTAAGCTGCGAATCGTATAGGTGCTTGGTATGTCATCCGAACCCGGCCGCGAATCTCTGTTCACCCAGCAGGTATCGATTCCGGAGAGCAGGCCGCCTTGGATATCCGTCGTTAAGGAGTCCCCGATAATCAGCGCCGCGTTCCGACTGAATTCCGGAATATGGCTCGTCACGTAGTCGAAGAAATGCGGCGACGGCTTCTGATACCCGATGCTTTGCGAATCGAAGATATCTTCAAAAAAATCATGCAAGCCGGACTGCTTCAGCCGCTTGATCTGCGTATCGGTAATCCCGTTCGTGATTACGAACAGCCGATGGGATGCGGATAGGCGCCGTACGACTTCCATCGCTCCCTCGATCGGCAGCTGTTCTCCGCTCCCCAACAGCTCTCGATACGAATTCTCCCACGCAATGCCATCCACGGTTTGTCCCAGTCTCAGCATGGTCGCTGCGAATCTGGCATTCAGCACCTCGTCCAGGACGATCGTCCCTTTCTCGTAATCGGCCCACAGTCGTTTGTTGACGGTATTATAGTGGCTGAATATCTCCTCCGTGAACGTATAGCCTTGCTGCTCGAACAGCTTGTTTAACGAAGCCGCTTCATTCGCGCCGAAGTCCAGCAGCGTATCGTCGAGATCGAATAGAAGAATGTCGTAGCTCATTTTGCCTTTGCCTCTCTTTAGTCCTGGTTGGGGAACATGCCCGTGGAAATGGCGATTCGGTTCCAGGCGTTAATGGTATTGATGGCCATGATAATCGCGACATATTCGACTTCGTCCACGTGCGCCCGAACGCGATCGTACAATTCCTGCGGCACGCCTTGTTCGGAAATCCGGGTTACGGCTTCCGTAAGCTCCAGTACCACGCGTTCTTTGTCGGTATAGAACGGCGCTTCCCGCCAAGCGTTAAGCAAATAGATCCGCTGCTCCGATTCGCCGAGCTTGCGCGCGTCCTTCGTGTGCACGTTCAAACAAAACGCGCAGCCGTTAATTTGCGACGACCGGATCTTGATGAGTTCATAGAGATTGGCATCCAGCCCGCTTGTTTTAATAAACCCTTCCAGCTTCAACATCGCTTGCATCGCGCCTGGACTTACCTGCATATGATTGAATCGAACTTCCATCGTAATCTCCTCCAATAATTATTATAGGTCCCATTCATAACGCCGATAACTATAATCGTCGATTGATCTTGTCTACAATATAGTCTTTTCACGGACGGCTGTCAACCACCCGGCAGGCGCCCGAATGCTGGAAAAGCCCGCTTCCTTCAATTTGACAAGGATTTTAAATCCACCTAAGATGATTACTAACAACCCTTTATCTTAGGAAGCAGGTGTCTGCGTGCAGTATAGTATCGGCGTTGAATATGCCCTGCATTGCTTAGTTTATTTAATCGATATTCCATCGGATGCCGCGATCGGGATCAAGGAGCTTTCCGCGTTTCAAGGGATCTCGGAGACGTACCTGTCGAAGATATTCGGCAAATTAACGAAAGCCGGCATCGTCAGCTCGATTCCCGGCGTGAAAGGCGGCTACAAATTAGCCAAGCTTCCGGCAGACATCTCGTTCTGGGACGTGGTTGAAGCCGTTGAAGGGGCCACGCCTATCTTCCAATGCAAAAACATTAAAAATAACAGCTATCTCTGCCGAGATGAAGAGTATGCCCGATGCGCGCTCGCTTCACCCTGCACGATTAACATGGCGATGCTCGAAGCAGAAGAGAGTATGCGCAACGTGCTGCGCAAGAAGTCGCTGACTTGGTTGAACGAAGAGCTTGATCGCGTGCTCACCCCCGAGTCGCGCAAACAAACGCGTGAATATTTTGGCGTCGTCGGCAATGGATAAATGCTCTTCCCGCGACCCTGGACATATCGCAGAATAATTAGCTGCGCTGCGCTCAGGGTTTTTTATATTTACGATTGCCGCTTTCCCGAGTCCGATGCCGGTTTGGAGAGCGTGAAGTAAAAGGCGACGCCGCTCGGCGTATTCGCTGAGCTGACCTTCGCGTATATGCGGGCCTTCATTGTCCAAGCGGACCATCACCCGATCCCGCTCTTCGGACACGGTCAAGATTCACGGCAAAGACCGCCTTCCGCAACATGAGCTGCGTGAAGACGGCCTGTTCTTCCGGCGGGTGTTCTGACGGCTCTATCTGCGAGTTTTCTTACGGGTCGTCCGGCGGGTCTGACGAACCGTTCCCGAAAGCCCGTTAATTCAGCATGGCGGAGAGCGGCTTGTAGATCGCGGTTATGAGCTGCGTCGTACCCGGCATATTCGGAAACAGCTTGACCAGCAGCAGGATCAGCCAGCCCAGCAGCGTCAGCGTTGTGAAAACAGCTCGTTCCTTGACTTGATTTTTTTGGATTCGCGGCCAATCGTATAGGACGACCAGCAGCGTCAGCAGGCTGACTCCCAACATGTATGCCATCGGCGGCTCGCCTCCGTCTTCCTCGAATTAACGGGATAAACTCTTGTCGGTAAAACCGGATCGGGATATCAGCAGATGGACGTCATACGATACGCGCACCTGCGCGTACCGCTCATCCCAATCCGCGGCGGCTTGCTCGTACGGCTTGGGATATTTGCGGTGAAACGCTTGGCCGAACCCGGCGGCGTCCGCTTTCCATTGCTTCTGGAGGGGATTCAGCACGGATTGAATCCGCTTGCGTATGGCCGCCTCGAACTTTTTCTCCAGCATCAGGATCGTTTTCTCGTCCATCATGTCCAGGCTCGAGATATTCTCGACGACGTTCCCCTCGGCGGATGCTCGGATTCGAATCCCCCATTCATCGCCGCGAATGGACGGTATCAGCTCGCTTTTGCATTGGTACAGGCTGACCGACACCATCTCGCCGGGCTTGTCCAGATGGATCGTCAGCGTTCCGTTCCGGATCGCGTTCGTCGCCCACATGAGTCCGCGGGTCTCGGAATCGTCAATTCGACCGACCATCTTCCCTTTCTTGAGAATGGCCGAGCCTTGCGGAAATACGCTCGTCTGCACTTTCCCTATGGTTTCGAACGATTTGACCAAAGGCAGCGCGATGGCCTCTTTCCTGCTACTCTCCCGCTCCAGCTTGAGAAGCGTAACGTGCAAACCCGTACGCAGGATCGCCATCTCGCGCAAATTTTCCGACGAGCTGGATTCAATCAGCGGACCGAGGCCGAGCTTCTCCGCAGCCTTCCCTTCGCTGACGAAGACGAGCGCTCGCTCGCGCGGTCCCGGATGCCGGCCCAAATAATCGATCATATCGTTAATCCCTCGTCTCGCCAGCTTCTCGCCGAACACGATGATTTTGGTATGACCCCAGAATAATTGACGGGACAGCTTCTCCTGCAGCTTCTGCGAGGCATCGGCGATATCCATGCCCGGCGCGGCCACGACCACGTTGCTGTTCATCTGTCCGCCCCCTTGCGCGCCCCCGATCGTGGAGGACGGCGGCGTGGGGACGAAAATCTGTGCCGAGATGACGATCCCTCTCGAGTTCGGATCCGTATCCAGGCCGATTGCCGACACGACTGCCAAATCATTGACCTCCCGCCTGTCCCAGCAGCCGGTTAACAGCAGCACTAGAGGCAGTGCCGCGAGGAATGATCGGTACGCGCCGCTCCTCCATCCTGCCCGGTTCACACTGGCGCGCATCATGGTAGTCCGCCTTTATTGCGCGGTCCCGGCTTCTGGGGAGTTCCTTGACGCCGGGCATTCCGTTGCCCGGTCAGTCTCGGCCTCTCCGTCAGCAGCCAGCGCGGAGCGCGGACGAAGAGATCCTTGAAGCCCTCCAGGCGAAAGGGAGCGAGCGGCATCAAGTACGGCGCGCCGAACGAGCGCAGGCCCGTCAAATGCACGATGATGAGGATAATGCTCAGCATGACGCCGAGCAAGCCCAGCAGCCCCGCAAGGCAGATAATCGGAAACCGAAGCAAGCGAATCGAAATGCCTGCCGGATAGTGCGGGATCAAGAAGGAAGCGATGCCCGTAATGGCGACGACCATGACCATCGGCGCCGATACGAGACCCGCGGCGATCGCGGCTTGCCCGATGACGAGCGCGCCGACGATGCTGACGGCCGCGCCGACCTGTTTGGGCAGCCGCACTCCGGCTTCGCGAAGCGCTTCGAAGGTGATTTCCATCAAGAGCGCTTCGACGAACGCCGGAAACGGAATCGATTCCCTGGATTGCGACATGGAGAGGATCAGCTTGCTTGGGATCATCTCCTGGTGATACGACAGCACGGCTACGTAAATGGACGGAGCAAGCAGCGCGATCAACGTGAACAAATAGCGAAGCATACGAACGGCCGAGGCAATATAATAGCGCTGGTAATAATCCTCCGAGGCCTGCATGAACATGGCGAACGTATTCGGTGCCAGGAGAACGAACGGCGTACCGCCGACGAACACCGCTATGCGCCCTTCCAGCAGGGCGGCAGCCACGGTATCCGGCCGCTCCGTCGACCCGACCTGGGGAAACGGCGAATACGGATTGTCCTCGATCAGTTCCTCGATATAGGCGCTCTCCAGGATGCCGTCCACATCGATCCGCTGCAGGCGCGTCTGCATCTCCTCGACCAAGTGAGGTTCAATGATGCCTTGAATGTAGGAAATGACCACTTCGGTCTGCGAATATCTTCCGATCGTCATCCGCTCCATCTTCAAATCGGGATGGCGAAGCTTACGCCGCAGCAAGGACGTATTCGTCGCCACGTTCTCCACGAAGCCTTCTCGCGGCCCGCGCACGACGGTCTCCGAGGTAGGCTCTTCGATGTTCCTTTTCTCCCAAGAGCAGAATTCGAAGGCCAGCGCTTCGCTCTCTCCGTCCAGCAGGAGCACGGCCTTGCCGGCGGACATGCCCATGGCCGCATCCTGGAAGGCATGGAACCGCTCCATATTGGGCACGGCCATGCGATGATGGACATCGGCCATGGAATGAAACGGTTCGGAAGCGGTCGCCAACGGTTCGACCACGTAGCGGACCAGCATCGTCGTATCGACGATGCCTTCCAGGTAGAGCAAGGCGGCCTCTTTCCCCGGCGGCAGTGCGAAACGGCGAATCACGAAATCGAAGCAGTGATCGAAGGCGCTGGAAAATTGCTTGATGCAAACGTCCAACTGGTCCGGTAACGAATCCGTTCCTGGTTGATTCATGCTTCTTTCCCGCCTCCCGCTCCGCCAAGCCGCGTCCGAAGCCACGCGATGGCCAGCAGCAGGACGGGCAATACGAGACGAAACATCAGATCGTTCAAGTCCCCTCCGTCGCTGCTGCGTGCGACAAGCGACATCAAATTCGGCAGTCCCCAGATTGCAAAGGCGAAAATAAGCAGCCCCGTCGGAAACACGATCGGCCGGTAATCGGATAATTTCATCCACTGGGCGGCGAAGACCGCCGTGACGTAATAAAACAGCGAGATTTTAATAAACAATCCCACTACCCACATGACGACGATGAGCGACTCCATGTTCTCGATAAAATCGGACACGCTGATGTAGCGCGCCGCGATCAGGATCGGATACAAATAGCGTGCGCTGTCCTCTCCCAAGAGGAAGAGAATGCTGAGATTCATGCCGACCATCGTGACGAGCACGGCGATGACGGAGAAGGAACTCCACTTGAGGGAATTCGCCGCGTCCCGGGTATAGGGAATGAGAAACGACAAGAAGAAGAACTCGCTGAACCAGGTCGAGACGAGACGTCCTCCGCGCGCCGGCGGGCCTAAGCCATGTGCGAGAATGGGCTTGATCTCTTTCACGTCGAAGCTGCTTTGAAGCAGAAACACGATGACCAATAAGGACAGCACGATCAGCGGCACGAAGAATTGCGCGCAGCGGCCGAGGACCTCAATTCCGCTGCGGACCGTGACGGCGCAAACGAATACGATCGTGACGATGATGATGCTCTTCGGCGTCAGCTTCAGAAACGCATTCAGCATGAGCTCGGTATAGGAGCGCACGATCGCGCCATCCATGTTCAGCAGCGTGACCAGATAAAGGAACCCCAGGCATCTCGCGGGAAAATCGCCGATGATCCGAGGCAGGTATTCCATGAACGTCCGATTCGGATAGAGCCCCGACAGCGCGTGAATGACAAGAACGATGAGGAATCCGGCCGCCGACGCGAAGATCGGCGACATCCAAAAATCGATTGGCGCCTCGGATGCCGTAATGCTGGGCAGATAAAGCAGCGAGGTAGAGATAATGCCCATATATAACAATAGCGCGGACTGCAGCGACGAGATCTTTCCCTGCTCCATCAAGCGAATCGCCCCTAGACTGGTCATTTCACATTCGTCGTCTCAGGTTGTTCAATTATGGAAATAAATATTCCGCCTCCCTGCGCCCGCGACCGCCGTTCCGTCGGCCGGGAACCGCATTCTGCTGCCGACTGCTCTTGAACTACTCGTTGAGCGCCTTCTGCAAAGCCGCAAGATTATTCTTCATGACGCCGATATAGTCCAGGTTGTTTTGCTTCTCTTCGTCCGTCAAACCCTCGAGCGGGTTAAGCACATCCGTCGCGGCGCCGATCTCGTCCGCGACGACCCGAGCGACTTTGGGCTCGACAAGCGTTTCGAAGAAGATCGTCTTGACCCCATGCTCTCTCGCGAATTCAACGACCTTCGCCATCTCTTCCGGGGACGGTTCCTGCTCGGGAGACAATCCCGCAATCGGAATTTGAGTTAAGCCGTATTCCTTCGCCAAATACCCGAAGGCTGCGTGCTGGGTGACGAATTCCTTGTGCTTCGCGGCTTGCAAGCCATCCCGGAAGGCGAGATCCAGCTCCTTGAGCTTCGCGACGTAGCTCTCCGCGTTCTTCCTGTAATCCTCTTTGTTCGCCGGATCCGCCTTCTCCATCGCAGCTTCGATCGCGCTTACTTCCTGCTGAGCCAGCACGGGATCGAGCCATACATGCGGGTCAAGCGGATGCCCCTCCGCTTCGTCATGCGCCTTAGTCACCACGGGACCCTCATTTGCTTCGGCATGCTGGTTCGACTCGCCTTCCTCATGTTCTTCCTCGCCCTCCATGAGTGTTATTCCGCTGCTCGCCTCGACGACGATGCGCTGTTCGTTCGCGCTGCTCGACAGCGCGCCGTCGACCCAGCCCTCTACGATTCCGTTGTAAACGAAGACATTCGCTTCCTTCAGTACGGCCATATCCTTCGCGCTCGGTTCCCAATCATGAGGCTCGACGCCCGGCGGAATCAGGGCGACCACGTCCGCATGATCGCCCGCGACCTGCTTGCTGAATTCGTACATGGGATAGAACGTCGTCACGACCTTCAGCTTTCCTTCCGGGCTTGCGGCTTGATTTCCGCATCCGGAAAGGAGGAGCGCTAGACCCGAGGTTACAAGAATGATTGATGATAGCCGGAATGATTTCATGTGTTGGCGACCTCCATATTGGTTGGTTTGGCTTTGGCTTTGCTTGCGCGCTTGGATCCGATCCATACGAACATCTTCTTGAGGCTTAATCCGGACACTAGGAACAATAAGAGCACCAATGCAATGGTCCCCCCTGGCGGGGTATTCAGCTCGTAGGATGCCGTTAATCCCGTGCCTGTTCCGATCAATCCGATTCCCATGGCCGCGAGTATTGCCGACGTAAAGCTAGTTGCGATCCGAATCGAGAGCGCAGCCGGCAGTATGATCAGCGAGGAAACGAGCAGCACCCCGACGATCGGCATGGAAGCTGCAACGATCATTCCCGTTACGATGCTGAAGCCCAGCGAGATCCACTGGACGGGTACGCCGCTCGTCTTGGCCGACTCCTCGTCGAATGCCATCAGATAAAGCGGTCTGCGCAAGAATAGGAAGAATACCGTACCCACGATCGCCGCAGCGGACATATAGATAAGCTCTGTCCGGGTCACCGCGACGACGGAGCCGAACAAATACGAAGAGAAGCTCTTGTTCATCGTCTTGTTCAAGCTCATGAGAATCATGGCTACGGAGAGGCCGCCAACCATGATAATCGCGACCGAAAGCTCGCTGTAGGTCTTGTAGGCTCTGCGGACAACTTCCACGGCGATGGCGCCGATGACGGCCGCGATGAACCCTGCGATGGTAGGATTGAAGCCCAAGCATGCGCCTGCTGCAACACCGGCGAGGGACACATGCGAGAGCATGTCGGCCATTAGGGCCTGCCTTCGCAATAGCAAATAAACGCCGAGCGCGGATGCCATCAGCGCAATGATTCCACCGGCGCAAAATGCCCGTTGCATAAAGTCGTAGTGCAGCATTTCCATCCGCCCTCCTCTCTTCGCTCGAGCGTGACGACCCGATCCAGCATCGACTCCAGCTCCGATAAATTGTGCGTGACGATCACGACCGTTCTGCCGAACCGATCGATTTGTTCCCGCATGAGGCTATAGAATCGGATTCGGCTGTCCGCGTCCATGCCCGTCGTCGGCTCATCGAGCACGTATAGATCCGGGGACATGGCTAGTGATCTAGCGATGCAAATCCGCTGTTTTTGTCCGCCGGACAGTTCGCCGATCCTGCGATCGCGCAGCTCCCATGTTCCCGTTCCCCGCATCGCTTCATCTGCCGCTTCCTTCTCTTCCGGCTTCAGATTCCCGAGCCAATTCCGATGGCCGTACAGACCCGAGCGCACGAATTCGGCGACTCGGCTCGGAAATCCGCTGTTAAACGAGGCGATCTGCTGCGGCACGTAACCGATCGTCAGCTTCTCTCCTTCCCGATTGCACGCGGATAACGCGGCACTGCCTTGCCAAGGCTTAAGTAATCCAAGCGCAAGCTTAAGCAGCGTCGACTTGGCTGCGCCGTTCGGACCCGTGACGGCAATGAACTCTCCTGTATGGATTTCGATCGTCGCATGTTCCAGACAGGGGACGTCTCCGTAACCAAACGACACGTCTTGTAATGAGGCGAGCAGCATCCTGAATCATCCTTTCCAACGTTCAATGCTATTTTTTAATTGTAATTATTACGCTTAAGTAACGATAGCAGAGTCTCTCTTAATCGTCAATATTACGAATAAGAATAATAATCTTCCTGCATGAGGCGCAGCAAAAAAGACGACCGTTCCCCTCTAGGGAATGATCGTCCTCGGTTTTCATATTCGTATTCGCATTCATATAGGATTGCCAACATTGCCATCAGCCGGTTCGTTATTGAAAAGGATGCGGTGCCTCCAGCGCGTGCATGAGGATCATGATCGTCGCGATCGAAGTCAGGACGAACGACGGAACCGCTTCGCCGATCGGATGCTTGACTCTGAAATGCAAGAGACATCCGACGAGCATCGTGACGCCGAGCCATATGCCCGCCCATGCCCCCACGGACGGGTACCAGTACCCGAATACAAGTCCGGCAGCCCCGGCGAGTTGAACGACCCCCGTAACCACGCGAAACCATTGCGGCAGCCCCAGCTTATCGAACATTTCGACGAACGCTTTCGCGCCGGTGAGCTTGCTCGCGCCTCCGAAGGTCATGGAGACGATCAGAAAACTTTCTAAGATTACGAACACGATATACATAAGGTTCCCCTTCCTTAATCGACTCGTTTAATTTCTCTTATCGCCCACGACTTACGCCAAATAATGCCCCGTAATCGAGTGCTCCGCATGAACGATCTGCGCAGGCGTGCCCTCGAACACCAGCTGTCCGCCCTTGCTGCCTCCGTCCGGCCCCATGTCGATGATCCAATCCGCTTGGCTGATCACCTCGAGATTATGCTCGATGACGATGACCGTATTGCCGGCATCCACGAGACGGTTCATGATCGCGAGCAGGTGGCCGATATCCGACATATGGAGGCCGGTCGTCGGTTCGTCCATGACGTAGATGCTGCCTTTCTTGTGCAGCTCGCTGGCGAGCTTGATCCGCTGGCATTCCCCGCCCGAGAGCGTGCTTAGCGGCTGGCCGAGCGTAATATAGTTGAGCCCTACGTCGCTCATCGCCTGAAGCTTGCGCACGACTTCTTTGAGCTGGAAGAAATCCAAAGCCTGCTCCACCGTCATCTCCAGCACATCAGCAATGGATCGGCCATCCAGCTTGTAGGCGAGCACTTCTTCCTTGAACCGCCTGCCGCCGCATGCCTCGCATGGCAGCTTCACGCTCTCGAGGAAAGCCAGATCCGTATAGACGACGCCGAGCCCTTGGCAGTTCTCGCATGCCCCCTTGGAATTGAAGCTGAACAAGCCTTGATTCACTTTGTTGGCGGAGGCGAACGCTTTGCGCACGTCATCCATGATGCCCGTGTACGTGGCGGGATTCGAGCGCGTGGACACGCCGATCGCCGATTGATCGATGACGATCGCATCCGAATGCTGACTTAGGAATACGTCGCCGATGAGCGTGCTCTTGCCTGAACCCGCGACGCCCGTAACGACGGTCAGCACGCCAGTCGGGAGGTCGACGCTCACGTTCCGCAGATTGTGCAGCGTCGCATGCTTGATCGGCAGCTTGCCGGAAGGCTGCCTGCAGTCTTGCTTCAAGCGAATCTCGCGTTTCAAATGGGTACCTGTCAGCGTACCCGCTTCCATCAGACCTTGGTAGCTGCCTTCATACACGATGGTTCCGCCTCGGCTGCCGGCATGCGGACCGACGTCGACAATATGATCGGCGACCTTGATGACATCGGGATCATGTTCGACGACGATGACGGTATTGCCCTTGTCGCGCAGCTTCCGCAGCAGCCCGACCAATCGGTGAACGTCGCGGGGATGCAGGCCGATGCTGGGCTCGTCGAAGATGTAAGTAACATCGACGAGACTGCCGCTCAGATGCTTCACCATCTTGACGCGCTGCGATTCGCCGCCGGACAGCGTATCCGTCTCGCGATCCAGCGTCAAGTAATCCAGTCCGATATCCACCAGATGCTGCAGCCGCTCCGTCAGCGACTTGACGATGGGCGCGGCGATGGGATCATCGATCTCTCGCACGACGCGGATCAGCTCTCCGACTTCCATGGCGGACAGCTCCGCTATGTTCCGGCCGTTGATCCTGCAGCCCAGCGCAGCTTGACTCAGTCTCGCGCCGCGGCAGCTGGAGCAAGGCCCCTCGGTGATGAACGGCGCAACGGTCTTCTGCGTGCGCTCGGATTTCGTCTTCACATCCTGCTTGATGTACTTGTTGGTGAATTTCTCGAGAATCCCTTCCACCGTGACGTTGACGGCTTTCCCGGCAAAATCCATCTCTACTTTTCTCGCCTTGCCGTACAGCAGCTGCTCGAGCTCCGCTTCCGGGTAATCGCTCAGCTTCTTGTCGGGATCGAAGGGCCCCGACTGCACGATCATGTTCCATTCCCAGCCGTTCACCGAATAGTCCGGCAGCATGACCGCTCCTTCACTCAACGACTTGGACATGTCGACGGCCCTGTTCATGTCGACGCCCAGCCGGCGGCCAATGCCGCTGCACTCGGGGCACATCCCTTGCGGATCGTTGAACGAAAACAGGTTCACGGGTCCGACGTAGGGTTGGCCCGCCCGGGAAAAGAGAAGGCGGAGAATGGGAGAAATATCGGTAATCGTGCCCATCGTGGAATGCGAGCCGCCGCCGAGCCGCTTCTGATCCACGATAACGGCCATGCTCAGATTCTCGATCGCGTCCGTATCCGGCTGCGGAACGCGGGGCAGGAACGTACGCACGAACATGCTGAAGTTCTCGTTCAGCAATCGCGTCGATTCCGCGGCGATCGTATCGAAGACGATCGACGATTTGCCGGACCCGGATACCCCGGTGAAGATCGTGATTTTCCGCTTCGGAATGCGCAAGGATACGTTCTTCAGGTTGTTCTCCCTCGCACCCGCGATCACGATGTACTCCTGATTCGATTCGTTCATGCTTCGCATCCTTCCGTCAAGCCTCTATTATTGGTCCGGCACCTGTTCCTTCTAGGTTCGTTGTCGATTTCCGATCATTCAATGCGCAGGCCAACCTCATTCTTCTTCCTCTTCGAGCAGCTGATTCAAGCGCATCATGTTCGCGCTCCAAAATCGGCTGTAAAATCCGACCCAATCCTGAATCTCCCGGAGCGGTGCGGCATTTAGCCGGAATCGCGTTTCCCTGCCGACTTTGCGGTCAAGCACCAGCCCGGCTTCTTTCAGAATCGCCAAATGCTTGGAGACCGCCGTCCGCCCCATGTTGAACTGGCCCGTCAATTCATGGAGCGGTATCTCCTCCGCCTCTGCAAGCAGACGAACGAGGCGGCGTCTCGTCGGGTCCGCAATCGCGCCGAATACATCCCGCAGCGGGTTGTTATCGCTCACAACACCCTCTCCTAATGGTCTTGATCTTCAATAATCGGACTACGTTCGGTGTCTCTTTTGATTATAGGACACCATTCAGTGTCATGTCAACAACGTTTATGCGTCGCGGAAACTCCATTCTCCACTTGATACCCCCGGTAGTTGAATGTGGACTTGGACGCTGACTTGATCGTCGACCTTGCCGTATTCGGCCTCCCAGTCGAGCGATTTCCGCATCGTCGGGTGAAACGCCCGCAATCGCTCTGATTGCATATAGATTGTTCCCTAATAGTCAAAATATGCCTTTCGGGGATGGGCGAATCCACCTACGCCTTTTCAGGTTACGAGAAGGTTGCCGTCCCGCAGCCGACAGCTACGGCGGTCAGCCTATGATGCCGAGGCGGTTTTGCCTGGACCAGGAATACCGTGGCGGTCTGCCTGGGATGACGGGACGGTCTGCCTGGGATGCCGGGACAGACTGCCTGGATGCCGGGGCGGTCTGCCTTGGGATACCGGGGTCTGCCTGAGATGCCGGGGCGCTGCTCACCTGTCATCACCCGATTGCGGGGATAAACCTAGGACACCTTGCGGCTAACGGTTGCCCAGACGGTTAATCGGCTCAAAATGCCCATTTTAAATTGCTAACGCCTGCCAGGAGGCTTATTTCGAGATTTGCTCATGCAAATCAGCTTCTAACCACCTAATAAGGCTTGTGAGAAGCGTTAGCGTTTATTTAGCCGTATTTTCAGGCGAATAGCGACGCTGGCAATCGTTAAATTTTACTGTTTGGCGTTTGGCGTCAGGTGTTAGACCTTGGGCTTTAGGCGTTCGTCAGGGGGTTTGGGGTTTGGGGTTTGGGGTTTGGGGGTTGGGGGTTGGGGGTTGGGGGTTGGGGGTTGGGGGTTGGGGGTTGGGGGTTGGGGGTTGGGGGTTGGGGGTTGGGGGTTGGGGGGTTGGGGGTTGGGGGTTGGAGGTTGGGGGTTGGGGGTTGGGGGTTGGGGGTTGGGGGTTGGGGGTTGGGGGTTGGGGGTTGGGGGTTGGGGGTTGGGGGTTGGCGTTTGGGGTTTGGGGTTTGGGGTTTGGGGTTTGGCGTTTGGCGTTTGGGGGTTGGGGTTTGGCGTTTGGCGTTTGGCGTTTGGGCCGCTTTCTCCGTCGCCTAAAAAACGGGCCACAAACAAAAAAACAGCCATTGGTTACAGGTGGCTGTTTTCATTCTTCTTGAAATGGTCAACGGTGGTTTACGGGGATAAATGACGCGGCTGCAAGAGGCCTTCCAACAGCCTTTTGTTGTGGAGAATTGCCGAATCTTCCGGCAGATAGGCGCGCGCCTGCTCGTTGTGCCCGTAGGCTCGTTCGATCATACCCAACTTGCCCATGCAGATCGCGAGCTGCAGATGCGGAATCCACGTCGCGTATGGCGGGCAGACGATGCCCCATGCATGCACCGGCTTCTCCAGCCCCAAGGCGGTCATGAACCAATAGGCCGCTAATTCCCATCGTTGCTCATCGAAAAACAGGTTACCGATTCTGCAGCATGTCTCGGCGTTAGGGAGGCCATGCGCGAACGATCGGAGAAGGTAGCGCATTTGCGACTTGAGATCGCCTCGATAATGCGCGCATAAGGCTAATTGTCCGCAGGCCGATATTTTTTCTTCGGGCAATGCCCGCTCGTCGTCCAGCAATCGAAGATAGTACTCGACTGCTTGTTCGTAATGACCGTTCAACAGGAGTTCGTTGCCGTACAACAACATGTCGCGAGGCGGAAGCGCGACGCCTCGATCAATTAATTGGTTATAGATCAATAAATTGCGATCCGTCAGCGGCTTGTTCTTGACGTGTGAGATCGCGATATCGCTAATCAGGATTCGAGCGTGCGGGCCGAGCTCCAAATATTCATGAACGGCTCCGATCCATAGGTCGCGATTGCTCCGTTTGACCAGCCGGTTCCGGCGACAGCTGGCGGTCGGGTTTCCCCAACGGTCGAAGGATAAGTGGTAGTCCATGGCAACGGAATCCACTTCGCCGGGCAGCGTCCGTTTGATATGACGGAGCTTGTCTTGCGCGTCGGCGGATAATTGATCATCGGCATCCAGCCATAAAATATAATCCATCCTCGCATGGCTGAAGGAAACGTTTCGCGCCGCGGCGAAATCGTCGATCCAACTAAAATCATAAATCCGCCGCGTGTATTGCCGGGCTATCGCTTTGGTCCGATCCGTAGATCCCGTATCGACGATGACGATCTCGTCTACTAGGGAAGCCGCGCTGTCCAGGCATTTCGCGAGGGTATGCGCTTCGTTCTTGACAATCATACAGAGGCTGATCGTGATCAACGGAACCAACCGTCCAGTTTAATCAAGAGGGAGATACCGAGCCGTCCATCGCGATTCCGGTAAAACACTCGGGCCCCACCCTGTCCAAGTTCGGCGGTGTCGGCGACGAATACGTCGCGCTGAAGAACATCGTGTATTGTGTTTCCAGCAATGCCGGCGCGTTCAAATCAACGGCGTTGAACGAGATCAAATTAGCCGGAGCGAAGCCTGCGGCCGTAACTTCGGCCGTATAGATGATGTCTCCTCCGCCGTACACGGTCGTCGCGCCGCGCTGGATATTCACAATAAACGTACCTCCGTCTCCGGAACTGGTGTCGACGCCAACGGTACCCGCAAGATTAACGATCAAGCCGTTCGTGCCCGTTCCGGCAATGTTTTGCGTCTGAAGTCCGATCACTCCGACAAGTGCCGGCGTTGACGTGACCGGCGTGGCGGGGAAACCGTATACGTTAGAGTTCTCGGAAACTCTCATGTCCAGAAATTTACCCATTTGTAGAGCCTCCTTTAATAGATTACCTGATGTTACATGAATCCATAGCGCGATCACGCTATAAATCAGCATATGGGAGGAATCCGGCGTTCGAAACGGCGGTTGCCTTTGAACTAGTCCGATAACCGTTCTTCGCGTGATAGGAGAATGCAGCTGCCTTACACGTGACGACAACCATCAGCTGCTTCCGCGTATTGCGAACCGTACCGTTCAACTTGATGCACCGAGTATCGACAGGGGCTAATCTGCTGATTGCTGATGCAGTCGGCTAACGACAATCCTGCTTGCGGGAACGAACGTGCACACCTTGCGTCTAACGGTTGCCCAGACGGTTAATCGGCTCAAAATGCCCATTCTAAAACGCTAACGCCTGCCAGGAGGCTTATTTCGAGATTTCCTTATGCAAATCAGCCTCTAAACACCTAATAACGTCTATGAGAAGCGTTAGCGTTTTTTTAGCCGTATTTTTTGGGGAATAGCGTCACTGACAAGCGTTAGGCATTACACCGTTGTCGTTTGGCGTTCGGCGTTCGGCGCTTGGCATTCGGCGTTTGGTATTCGACGTTCGGTGTTCGGCGTTTGGTATTCGACGTTCGGTGTTCGGCGTCAGACGTCGTCCGCCAATGCCCCGAGATCGAGCTTCAAACAAAAAAAAGAGAAACCCGCCGTTTTGGAAAAACGCGGGGTTCTCTTCAATCGGTGACTTCATTCGGTGACGTCAATCGGTGACGTCAATCGGTGGCGTCAATCGGTGACGCCGGAGCCATTGCTACCCCGGTGCCTGTTTTTTTTGTCGTTCACGTAGGTTCACGGCCTCGGCTCGGTCAGAGCTTACATCAACAAATCGAAACCCGTAATCGTCTTGGTCTCCAGGCAGTCCTCCAGCCCGTAAATGCCGTACTCGCGGCCGATGCCGGAATGCTTGAAGCCGCCGAACGGCGCTTTCATCTCGAAGCCCGCGCCATTGATGAGCACGACGCCGGCTTGAATGCGGGATGCCAGCTCGCTTGCCTTCTCCAGGTTGGTCGTGCTGATATAGGCACCTAAGCCGTAATCCGTATTATTGGCCATGGTTACGGCCTCTTCCTCCGTCGTATAGGTCAGTATCGAGAGTACCGGCCCGAAGATTTCTTCCTTCGCGATCGTCATGTCTTCGGTGACGTGGGCGAATACCGTCGGTCTTACGAAGTTCCCCTGCTCCAGCCCGGCAGGGTGGCCTTCCCCGCCGACGACCAGCTCCGCGCCTTCCCGAATGCCGGCTCTAATATAATGCTGCACTTGATCGTATTGCTTCTCCGTGACGATCGGACCCAGCACCGTATCGGCTTCGGATGGGAGGCCGACCTTCAACGCTTCCACCGCTTCGCGGGCCAGCTTCTTCACCTCTTCGAGCCGATGCTCCGGAACGAACAATCGGGTGCCGGCTACGCAGGCTTGCCCGTTATTCAAGTAGCAGGATCGGACGGCTGCCGGAATGGCTTTGGCGAAATCGGCATCGTCCAGGATGATATTCGGGGACTTGCCGCCGAGCTCCAGCGTTACCCGCTTCATCGTATCGATCGAAGCTCTGCGGATTTCTTTGCCGACCCGCGTCGAACCGGTGAAGTTGATCATCGCGACGTCCGGATTGCGTGTCAGTTCGGCGCCAACCGTTGCCCCTAGGCCATTTACGACGTTGATGACGCCGGCCGGAATGCCCGCTGCATCGAAGCATTCCGTGAGCAGCTGGGTCTGCAGGGCGCTTAATTCGCTCGGCTTGATGACGACCGTGCTTCCGGCCGCGATCGCCGCGCCCAGCTTGGCGGTAATTTGCGAATAGCTTGCGTTCCACGGCGTGATAATACCGATAACGCCTACCGGCTCGGATACCACTTTGGCTTTGCCGATATAGCGGACGAACTCGAATTGCTCCAGCGCTTCCTTGCTGTCGAGAAAGTTCGCCGCAGCCAGCTTCACGCGGCCGACGGCCGCCATTCGCGGTGCGCCGTATTCGAGAATGTTGGCTTCGGCTAAATCTTCGATCCGTTCCAGCACGGCATCGTTCAGACGCTGCAGCATAGCGGCTCTTTCCTCCGCGTTTGTTTTCGAGAAGGACGCGAAGGCGGATTTCGCCGCCGCGATGGCAAGCTTGGCATCCTCTTCGTTTCCGAGTGCCGCGCTACCGATGATTTCGCGCGTAGAAGGATCAATTAGTTCCTGACGGTCCGTGCCCCGCGGGGCAACGAAATGCCCGTTCATATAGATGTGATCGATGTACTTCATTCCTAACACCGCCTACGTTTATTTTTGTATGCCTAGCTTTATTGTTTAATCATTTTATGGATAGACTCAGCCTGTTTTTACAGCTTCATTTTTTCATCATTTACGGATAACCGACTATTTTCTTACAGTTGAACCATACGCTCCGCCGGCTGTCTCCGGTTTCGTACAAAAGGCACAAACGCGATCGCCGCCGCCGTCAGCCCGAGAGCCGCCAGCAGGAATACGCCGCGAGCGGACTCCGTGCCGAGCAGCGCTTCGACCCCTCTCACGAACAACGGGCTAAGGAATTGACACGCATACACGGATGCGAGCAGCAGCGAGATTCCCGTCGGCAAGCCGCCTCTCGGCACGACCTCCGCCGTCTTCATGAAGGACAGCGGGAACAGCATGCCCTCCGCCAATCCGATCAAGAATACGCCCGCCGCGACCGTCCACACCGCATGCGCTTGACTGACGAGCAGGAAACCGCCTGCCATGACGATCAGATCGAGCGGCACGAGCCGCTTCCCGAATGCGCCGATCAACCGCGATATCGCGAGTCCTCCGATACATACGCCTATCAGTGCGAAGGCGGTCAAATATCCGGTCGAAGCGACATTGCCGATTCCGTTGCCAGCCAGGAACAACGAGAGATTCGCCGGAATCAAGCTGAACAACATCGCATGGATGCCGCCCGCAATCGCAACGGCGTAGAAGAACTTCGGCAGTCGAACCGTAACTCCCGCACCCGGCTCCCTCGGAACAGGCGGGAACTTGGGAAGAAACAGGAGCGTCAGGACGATTAACCCAATCGCGTAAAAATACGTGAGAAATACCTCTCTCCACCCCATCGAGGCGATTATGCCGCCGATACACAGGAATATCGCCCCTCCGATCCCGTTTATGGAAGTCTGCAAGCCGTTCATCCGCAACCGCGCTTCGCCTTGAAAACTCTCGGCGATCAGCGTGTTGAACGTTGGCGAGATCAATCCGATGCTTAGACCCAAGATCGCCCTGCACGCCAGTATCATCGTAAAGGAATGCATGAATGCCGGGCCGACGCCGCCGAAGGTATACAACAGCAAGCCGGCCAGCAGGATGTTCTTCCGCGGGAATCGCCTGCCGAGTCGGCCCGCTATGAACAACGTCGGCAAAATAAATAACGAAGAAAGCGTGACGACCCACGATACGAGCAGTGCGCTTGTATCCGGAAAAGCAACGGCAAGCGGTTTTACGGCAGGCGCGGCCATCATGGTGCCGAAGGTAGTCGTAATCGCCAACGATAATAACGAAATCTTGGCGCTTCTGTTCAATGCGGCTGCTCCTCTCTGTTCTGCTTCGATTAGTCGCCCATCTCGTCGTACATGCGCGTTACGGCCGAGTCCAATTCCTTGGCCTTAAAGTCGGTCGACAGGCTCAGCTTCTCCCAGCGCTTCGTTTCTGCCAGCTTGCCGGCGTCCACCGCGTTCGCGATCGCGACCGCATCGCTGCCGAGGAGCAGGCGAAGCGGCGGATTCTCCTCGTTCACGATCGCGATAATCGCTTGCGCGGCTTTTTCCGGATCGCCGTTTTCCTTGCCGGTCACGTCGCGCAGATGCTTCAGCAGACCGCCGACCGTGTCTTTGTACTCGTCGCGAGGCTCGACATGCTGCATGGACGAGCCTGCCCAATCCGTTCGGAATCCGCCCGGTTCGATCAACGTCACCTTCAAGCCAAGCGGGGCCACTTCTTTGGACAATACCTCGGAGAAGCCTTCCACTGCCCATTTCGCCATCTGGTACGGTCCAAGTCCCGGAGCGCCCGTACGTCCGCCGATGGAGGAGAATTGAACGATGTGCCCATGGCCCTGTTCTCTCAGGAGCGGCAGCGCGGCTTTCGTCACGTTCACGACGCCCCAGAGGTTCGTCTCCGCTTGCGCGCGGAAATCTTCCATCGTCGTCTCCTCGATCGAAGAGACATTGCCGTAACCGGCGTTATTCACAAGGACGTCCAAACGTCCAAAATGATCGAACGCGGCTTTCACGGCAGCGTCCGCCTGATCGAAGCTTGTTACGTCTAACGGAAAGATATGGACTTGGTCTCCGTATCGTTCCGCGAGATCGGCGATCTGTTCCGTTCTGCGCGCCGTTGCGACAAGCCGATCGCCCTTGGCGAGCACCGCTTCCGCAAGACTGCGGCCAAATCCTCTGGAGCTTCCCGTAATCAGCCAAACTTTCGTCATCTAGTTGTCCTCCTTGTACGCCTTTAGTTTGGAATGTTTATTCCAACAACGTCAGTATAGATCCTTTACGGCTTATCGTCAAGACTTTTTTGGAATGTATATTCCAACCTCTTATTTGCGATCTTTTTAGCTGACTAATGATATACGCACCCATTACCGTCGAATACTTGCCGTTTTTCCTTAATTAATCAATTTCCACTCGATAAAAGTTTCTGATTATATCGTGATGCATAACGAGAATTTGGAATAAAAATTCCGATCTATACGCACAAAACAGCCCTTCGGACATAACGTCCAAAGGGCTGTTTTACACCAGTATCGTTTTCCATGATGCCTCTAGAATTTGCTGCATCTGGAGCTCGTTGAGCGGATATTTCTGCACGTAGTAACCTTTCAGGATGGAAGAAATGATGCCGTGAATGAGCTGATGGCACAGATGGGAATCCATTTCCCTGAAGATTCCCTGCTTCTGTCCCTCCACGATCAGGGAGATCACGACTTCCCGCGATTGATGGGCATCGTCCATGCTGCGCAATTCGGGCGAGATATAGGGCGAGAAGGAGAACGCGTCGATGAACAAGTACTCCTTGGGACATTGAATGCCGAACTGGAGCCTATTCAGCTGCAAGCATTTAAAACGCTCATACAAGCTTGCTTCCGGGTTGTAATCCTTCAACAGGTACTCGCCCATTAACAGCCGCGCCTCTCGATAGAGCGCATTTACGATTTCTTCTTTATTTTCGAAATAGTTGTAGATCGTGCCGGATCCTACGTTCGCCCGCTTGAAGATCTTGGAAAACGTAACCGCCTGCAGCCCCTCTTCATGAATCAAGTCGAGCGTGGCCGCCATTATATCCTGCCGTTTACTCATTAACTCCACCTCTTGGCACTAACATTAGTACGAGCCGGAGACGGATGTCAAGTAGCTGCGGCATTATTCGGCGGCAGGTTCGAAGGTTCCGACGACTTCATACATGCACGGCTCGAACTTGGCGATCGTCAATGCTTCCTGAAGATACGGCAGCGGCCGAGGGTCGCCTCGCATCGCTTCGTAATCTTCCTTGCTTCTCCATTGCGCGTACATGGTTACTTTGGTCCCGTCAAGGCTTCGATGCAAGGCGCAGGAAATAAATCCCGGCGCATGGCGGACCGATACGTTCGTGACTTGCGTCAGCAGCTCGACCAGACGTTCCTGATTGGCAGGCTCGACCGTGAATACGTTAATGAACGTCAATAGACTTGGTTTCATCGAAATTCGTGTCATGTTTGAGCTCCTTATTCATTCGTATTGGACTCGGAGGTTAGGGGCTTGCACTCCAACGGCTGGGTATATTTGGCTGTCAAACCGCCGATACTTGAAACACCTCTGCGAAGAAAGGAGAGTGCGCGAGCATGCAAACTTCCGAGAAAATCACCAGTACCCAAATGGGCTATTTAATGTTTACCTTCATCGTTTCCACGAACATGCTAACCGTTCCCTCGATCATGGTCATGTTCGGCAAACAAAATGCCTGGATGTCCATCATTCCCGCGGCAGCGACAGGATTGATCACGATTTGGGTCATGATCGCGCTCGGCAATCGATATCCCGGATTAACGATTACCCAATACAGCACGAGAATCGTCGGAACCTGGCTGGGCAAGCTGGTCGCGGTCAATTACATTTATTATTGGTTCGTATCGATATCGACGATCACGATGCAGCATACGGGGTTTATTTCGACGCTTCTGCTTCCCAAGAGCCCTTCCCTCGTCATTAACGCCACGTTCATGATCTTATGCGGATTGGCTGCCGCCGCGGGCATCGAAGTGATCGGGAGAACCAACGAGTTTCTTACGCTGCTGATTCTCGTTTTCTTGCTCCCCCTCTTGATCCTTACGGCCTTGGACGCCAATCCGCAGCAACTCAAGCCGGTCCTGGGCGGCGGGATTGTCCCTGTATTGCAAGCGGCGATCAGCCCCGCCGGCGGCTTCATGAATCAGCTCTTTCTCATAGGTTGGCTTCTTCCCTACATGAATAAACCTCAGAAAGCCCGGAAGGTATCGCTCCTTGCGCTGCTCGGCATCACCTGTTCTTCGCTGTTCATCGTTTCGCTGACCATCATGGTCCTCGGTCCGCTGACGGGCAAATTAACGTATTCCTTCTTAAGCGTGGTCCAATATATCGGCATCGAAGGCTCTTTCGAACGGCTGGAAGCGATTGCCGTATCGATGTGGGTGCTGGGTTGTTTCGTGAAGGTTTCGGTCTCGTTGTTTATCCTGTGCTTATGCATCAGCCAGTTGTTCGACATGAAGCATTATCGGGAAATCGTGCTTCCGACCGCGCTGCTGTCGATTATCGGCGCGGTATGGATTTTTTCAAGCGCTGCTGAACTGCTTAATTACCTGGTTTTTACGTTTCCCCTTTTGGCTTTTTTCAATCAGACGCTATTGCCCTTATTGCTGCTCATGATCGACACGGTCAAAAGAAAGGTTCGCCGCTCACTGTTTTAACAAACGTTTTCCGATCGGTTCGAGCAATAGCTTGAACGGAACGGTAAAGCTTGGCAGCTTCACGCCTGCAATCAGCAAGGCGCCGATCACGATCGAGACGCCCATCAGCAGCCCGTATACGGCTGCTTCTTTGGTTTTGCGTTCGTACAGCAAAGATCGCATGCGGACGACCGACCATATAGCGACCAGAAGGATGTAACCGGCGATTTTAAGGATCATTTAGTGGATCGTCTCCTTATCTTTCAATTGCAGAGGGGGCCCCGCCATGCCTGATCCCTTAAGCTGTATTTTTACTTCGATGGACACTTCTGCATTCTGATATTTGGGGTCCCATTGTGACTTTACCGCATTCCACTGCTTCGGCCGATTTTGGTAGATGTCTCTTCCGAAGCCGATACTGTCGACTTTGTATTGCCGTTGAAGCTTGTCGATCGTGCTGCGTACTTGCTTCTGGACTGTCTTCTCCAAACATTTTTCGACGAGGGCAACATTTTTCGGGCGGCTGATATCGAGCGCGGAATTGTTTTCCACCAGGCTGCCTTGCCCGCTGAGCCGAATGTTCACCTTAATCCGATCTCCGATTACTTCCGCTTTGATTTTTCGATCGGCATGGTTTAACATCACGCCCACGATTCCGGCACCGTTAGGCAGTTCGGTGCTGACCCTGCCGTGCTTCATGCGATCCGTCGCCCACATGAATCCGTCCGTATCCACCCCGTCCAGGAATCCCACGACTTTCAAATCCTTGAACAGGGCCGAGCCAGCCAGCTTGAAAATGTTGTTTTTGTCGTTGGAACCCCCTGGCGAATGCTGGACCTCGATCACGCCGGTTACTGGATTGATGCCTTCGCCGGACGCCTCGACGAAAAAATCCCGCAGCGTAACCGCCAATTCGCTTCGCAGTCCTTCCATTTCCTTGACCGCTTCAATCGGTACTTGCTCGAAGGGATAATGCGTTTGCAAGATTTCCAGTGCCGTTCCCCCCTTCACGACCATGATATAGGTTCGGAGACGCTGGCGCGGATCATGCGCATAAACATCGAGAACATCGTTGACTCCCTTCTCTCTCCCGAATGCTTCGCCGACGAAAATCACGCTGCGGTGGGCGGTGAACAATTTGCGGGAGCTCTTCTGCTGGATTTTTTGAAACGCATCGTTCGTATTTTTACCGGTGGCGGACAGGACAAAAAACCTTTCTTGCGTGCCGTTTCCTGCGCCTTCCGGCCCTCCCTGGCTCGAAGAGGGAACCGCGATCTGCACGGATAATAGGAATTTCTTGTCCTTCGTTAAGTCGAATGCGGATCCCGTTATGAACGCCAGATCGTTGATTTCGGTACGGTCCCAGCAGCCGCTGACGAGCATCGCGGAAATGAGCAGACAAGTGCATAGCATCGGTCTCATAATACCTTCTCCTTATCTCCCGTGGAACAGATCGGACTTGCGTCAAGAAGACTGCTCGCCGCGTGACGGGCCCGGCTTCTGTCCCCGAGGTTCACGGTACGGATTGTCGGTTCCACCCAGGATGGGACGGTTAGTCTTCGCCCAAATCGGCGCCCGAATGAACGTATCCTTCAAGCTCGTGAAAGAAAGCGGAATCGGCTTGAAATACGGTTCGCCGAACGAACGCAAGGAGGCGACATGTAGCAGAATGCCCAGAAACCCGAGCACGATGCCGTAAAGCCCGAACATGCCGGCTAAGAACAGCATCGGAAACCGCAGTAACCGGATGCCGTTCGCGAAGCTGTAGCGCGGGATCGTGAACGCCGCGATTCCCGTGATGGATACGATGATGACGACTGGCGCCGATATGATGCCCGCCATGACGGCAGATTGTCCGATGACCAGCGCGCCTACGATGCTGACCGCTTGACCGATTTGCTTCGGCAGACGAATCCCGGCTTCGCGCAGCGCTTCGAACGTGATTTCCATCAGCAGCGCTTCGACCAGCGCCGGGAAAGGAACGGCTTCCCTCGCGGAAGCGATGCTGATCACGAGATTCGTCGGAATCATCTCCTGATGGAACGTCGTCACCGCTACGTAGAGAGGCGGAGCGAAGACCGCGATGAAGATGAACAAGAATCGGATCCACCGCACGAAGGTCGCAATGGGCCAGCGCGTATAGTAGTCCTCGCTAGCTTGTAGTCCTGTCCAGAACGTCATGGGCACGATCAAGACGAACGGAGTATTATCGACAAGTATGGCGATCCTGCCTTCCAGAAGCTCGGCAGCCACGACGTCGGGCCGCTCCGTGCTATGTACCTGCGGGAAAGGCGAATAAGGCAAATCCTCGATAAACTCCTCCACGTAGCCCGAGTCGAGGATGCCGTCGATTTGAATGCGCGTGACTCGCTTGCGGACTTCCTCCACCAGAGATTCGGCAGCAATACCGGCTATATAGGAGATGATGACTGCGGTTTGCGACAGCTCCCCAATTGTGAAGGACTCCATTTTCAGCCGCGGGGTTCTGAGCCTGTTACGAAGGAGTCCCATGTTCGTGGAAATATTCTCGATGAATCCATCCCTGGGACCATGTATGACGGGTTCCGAGGAGGGTTCCTCCAGGCTGCGCTGTTTCGTGCCGGCTGCCTTCACCAGCACCGCGCGGTCATCCGCTCTCGTCAAGACGGCGGCATAGCCGCTTAATACTTTGCTTACGATCTCTTTGAGGTTGACAGTCATCTTCGTCGACCCCGCCGAAATCATTTGATCGTTCAACGTTTCGGCGCTTCTAAGATCGGCGTGATCCGCTTCCGAACATTTGGCGATCAGATGCTTCACGATATGATTATCGACTACTTCTTCATTGATCAAGCTCGAAATGTAAACGATAAGCCATTGCAGCCTGCCTGCGGTTCGAATTTCCCGATATTCGACATCGGAGCAATTCTGGAACAGCCGTTTGAAGACGGTTTCGTTCTGCTCCAAGTCCGCCTTGATTGTATCGTTCGCTTCCAGTTCGGGATGATCGAGCTCCGTTACGGCCGAATACCTGGCTTTCATGCGCGTTCTTCTCCTGAACGGTTTCACGGATCAAGCCCCCCAAATAAACACGAATACGTATACTTTCTCATGTTCCGTCCAAATTTATGCTAATTCCCGGCCAAGGCATCGATGTGCTCTAGTCAACTTTGGGCTTGGACGAACTTATGGGTAACCGAAAAAGAGAAATGGCCGAAACCGTCGGTTTCAGCCATCTCTTTTATTGGACGAGCAAGCCACTCCTCGCAACTTGCTGACCGAATTTGCACCTCGTTCATGTTCAACGTTCAGGATTGCTCGGCTTCCCATTTCGCATTCGCTTCCCGCACTCGCGGCGCGACTTCCGTTCCTAACAGCTCGATCGCCTTCATGACGTCCTGATGCGGCATCGTGCCGACGGGCATATGCAAGAAGAAGCGCGTGAAGCCCAGCTGCTTGCGCATATACATGATCTTGTTCGCCACCGCCTCGGGATCGCCGACGAAGAGGCTTCCTTCCAGGCTGCGTTCGGCATCGAATTTGGCCCTGGTGTATTCTCCCCAGCCGCGTTCTTTGCCGAATGCATTGAACGATGCCTGCGTAGAAGGGAAATACCGGTCGACCGCAAGCGGCGTGCTCTCCGCGACGAAGCCCAGGGAATGCACGGCTACGCGTAATTTGGAAGCATCATGCCCCGCGGAGGCGGCGGCTTTCTTGTACAGGTGCACGATTGGCGCGAACCGCAGCGGGCTTCCGCCGATGATGGCCAAGACAAGCGGCAATCCGTGTACGCCTGCGCGTACGGCCGATTCCGCATTCCCTCCGCTGCCGACCCAGACCGGCAGCGGATTCTGCACCGGCCGCGGATACACGCCAAGATTCGTGAATGCCGGGCGATGACCGCCCTTCCAGGTGACCTTCTCCGACTCTCTTAATTTCAGCAGCAGCTCCAGCTTCTCTTCGAACAGCACTTCGTAGTCGTTCAAATCGTACCCGAATAACGGAAACGCGTCGACCATGGAGCCTCGGCCGACGATCATCTCGGCACGCCCGTTGGATAATCCGTCCAGCGTCGCGAATTGTTGAAACACGCGAACGGGATCGGCTGCGGAGAGCACGGTGACCGAGCTGGTCAAGCGAATCCGCTTGGTCATGGGAGCCGCCGCCGCCAAGATCAGGGCCGTAGCGGAATCCCCGAATTCCTTCCGGTGATGCTCGCCGATTCCGAAGATATCGAGCCCGACCTTATCGGCCAGGACGATTTCTTCCACGACCTCCCGCATTCGCTCCGCATGACTTATCGTCACCCCCGTATGCACGTCAGGCGTCGTTTCGACGAAGGTATCGACGCCGATTTCCATTTTAGTTTCCCCTGTTCCCATTTTCATTTTCCCCCTTCATAATTGGCCGTATCTTCAAGATTTTCGATTCCGTATCCGACAGGATAAAGAACGAGAATTAGTATTTATCCTATTCATAGATAATATACTTATAGGATACTAGTTTGTCAACCTCCCTCCTTGCGATCGCCGTTTCGCGGATAACGGCTCTCCGAAGGTTCATGCCCCGTTATTTTGCCAACGCAAAATCCAGACCGGGAAGGTCCCGCCCTGGATTGCGATAAGCAGCAGACATCATGTCGTGTCCCCGCAGGCTTTCAGTCATCCATCCGATAGAAAATCAAACGCCGACCCTTACTTCGATTGGAAAAACGGCGCGTTCTTCATATAGATGATATCGATGCCTTCATGAAGCGGACCGTTAAGTTCCGTTCTCTTCTTCAGGTCGAGCCATTCCGGATCGTTCGAAAAAGCTTGGAAGTTCCGTTCCCGCGCTGCCGCGTCCGGATGCTCAAGGACGTAATAAAGCTCGTTCTTCGATTCGTCCGCATCGACCCAGAAATTCGTCACCTTCATGCCGTGCTTGGCGAAAATCCGAATCGTATCCTTCTCGAACCGATCCAGAATCGCCTGCAGCCGGCCCGGTACGACATGGTAAATCCGCAGTTCGTATAACATGATAGCCATCCTCCTCGATTACATTCCATCATAGAAGTTCGATGTCGTTCCAAGTCTTAATCATGCATCTTAGCCAAGCTTAGACGTAGGATTCACATCCGTGATCGATTCTAAGCTTGGCTAGCTGCTATATCACCTAAGCACAGAAACCTATCTACCTATAGATAGGTGTCTATCAGGAAAAAATCCGCTTTATTTTACCGTTAAAGCGGATAATACTCCATTGGCAATCCGGTCAAACCTGCTTCGGTCCCGAAAACTTTTGGCAAGCAGCTGCGCGCCTTGAAGCGACGCCAGAAATAGATGGGCTTGCACGCTCGCATCGCCCTCGAAATACAGCTGGCCTTCGCGCTGCCCGTCTTCGAGCACCCGCTGCAGCCAATCCAAGTTGGCGGTTAGAAACTCGGCCAATCCTTCTCCCGCTTTGCCCGACAACGCGCCGAGGTCCGTCGAGAGCATGACGCCCAGGCATGTACAATAGTCTTGTACCGGCTCGGCGTACATGAGCGTGAATTTACGCAATCGTTCCAGGTTATTCGAGGTTTCGTTATCGAATTGAACGGATGCGGCAATAAAGTTTTTGCGATAACGCGCGATCAGGGCTTCTCCGAGGTCCTCTTTGTTCGGAAAATGGTAATGAATGCTGGCCGTGCGTATGCCGATCTTCTCTGCGATATGCGAATAACTGAAACCGTTAAAACCGACATCCTGGACGATGGCCTGCGCAGTATCCAATATAAGCTCGGCAGTATTCTTGTTTTTATTCATAATGCCATCCTACCTTCGCGTAGATAGCTTGTCAACCATGGCTGCTTAAACGGATCGGCAACCACGGTTGCTCAAGCGGATCGGCAGCAGTCGGCATACTCATCGTTCAAAGCGGCACTACGGACGGCTTGCGTCCATGTACAGGTCGACGAATACGTCGTTATACCGTTACTGCGGCCGGTTGTACAGTTTGAAGATGGTGAATGTAGTCTTTGGCGCTCTGCGCCAAACGTTCTTCCGTTACGTTGGACGTATCGTTCAGAGAGAAATGAGGCAGGTACGCAGCGCTGATGAAATGAGCGGTCGCTTCGATCGGACGCAGGATTTCTTCCAGCGTGAAGCGGTTGAACCCGCTCGGTTGATACGACGCTTCCGTACCGTACGTCGAGATCGCCACGCCGAATTGTTTCCCGGTCATCTTCGTGCCTTCCGGACCGTAAGCCCAGCCGTACAGCAGCACGGTATCAAACCATTTTTTGAGCAGCGGCGGCGTGTTGTACCAGTAAAGCGGGTATTGGAAAATCACCCGGTCATGCGACTCAAGCAGCTGCTGTTCGCGCGCCACGTCGATATTTTCGTCCGGGTACGCCTCGTACAATTCGTGAATCGTGATGTCTTCGTACTTTTTCAATTCCGCCACCCATGTTTTATTCCATTGGGATGCTTCGATATTCGGATGCGTGACGATAACGAGTGTTTTCATTGTATTCGCTCCATTCATGATTGTAGTTGGACGGTTCGGTTTTCTGAATGCGGACGGCATGAGCTTGCCCAGCAGGCGGCTTACCATTGACCTGCGTTTTGACCGCCGTCGACGTGAAGAATTTCGCCGGTAACGAACGGAGCGGAATCCAGATAAAGGATCGCGTCGACGATTTCCTGGGCTTCGCCCATTCGGCCGATCGGATGCAAGCCGTTCAAGAAGTCATGATATTCCGACGGATGCATCGGCGTCTTGATGACCCCTGGCGCGACTGCATTCACGCGAATGCCTTTGTCCGCATATTCGATCGCCAGCGATTTCGTCGCGTTGCCCAAGCCGCCTTTAGTCAATGCGGCAAGCAAGGCCGGGACGGCTTTGATCGGCTGGTCTGACGCTCCGCTTGCCGTGATGTTGATAATATGCCCCTTACCTGCTTTAAGCATTTCGGTAACCGCGCGCTGCGTGAGGTGGAAAAATCCGCCTACGTTCGTCGA
The DNA here is from genome assembly GCF_009909195.1 of Paenibacillus sacheonensis. Lineage (GTDB taxonomy): Bacteria > Bacillota > Bacilli > Paenibacillales > Paenibacillaceae > Paenibacillus_Z > Paenibacillus_Z sacheonensis. The sequence continues at coordinate 518,686 of NZ_JAAAMU010000004.1, read as the reverse complement.
CAATACCGCATTGAAATCTTCCACCGTGTACTCCGTAAAAGGTTTCGATACGAAAATGCCGGCATTGTTAACGAGCGTATCGATGCGGCCGAAACGAGACAGTGTTTCCGCGATCAGACGATCAGCGGTTTGGGGATCCGAAATATCCCCGGCCACGTAAGCGACATGCGCGCCTGACGGATCGATTTCCCGCGCTGCCTCGGCAAGCTCGTGTTCGCGACGCCCGTTAATGACTACGCTGCCTCCGCGTTTCACCATTTCGATCGCCGTTGCTTTCCCCATGCCGCTGCTTCCGCCTGTAATTACCGCTACTTTACCTTGTACGTTGGACTGATTCATGTTCATTCTCCTTTTTTCTACCTATAAAAAGGTAGATTTATTAGTTTGAATTCCCGTTCTTTCTTCCTCCATTTGCATTCCGCTTCGTGCCGCGTCTCACGTTCCCTTATCGTGCTTGACGGCTTCGCTATCTCAACTCGGGCACCTCCTGTACAATGGACCGAGCATGATTCGTTTCATCGCTGCGTCATGCGTGCTGCTGTTGTTCATGAGGTTATTCTACCTTTTAGTAGGTAGAGTGTCAATGCTAATTTTTAGCACCTTCATGTCGCGTTCTTTTTGTCTCCACCATTCGGCGGTTTCGAATAAGAATGTCCGATGCCGGGGGCCCACCCTGAATTGAACAACTTGCCGCCAGGCATACGTTCTTCAAGCAACTGAATGAAAAACGCCGCGACAAGAAGCTCCATTCATACGGTGACGCACGGCCTCTTCATACGCGGAGCTGGAATGCCGGGTTTATACTGCCTCATTGCTCGAAAACCACGAAACGACCTTCAGTTCAGGCAGAGAACGAACCTCCCGCCCCGGCTTGCCCTTCGATGAAGCTGACGAAATTACGGGCTGCCGGGGTCAGAAACCTTTCCTTTTTGAGATGCAGTCCGACTTCCCACGCCCAGCCTTCATCTTCGATCCGAATCCAACGCAGCCCCTCCAAGTTCAGGCCTGCCGCCTTCGGCAGCACGGATAAGCCAAGTCCGGCCGCAACGAATCCTGCCACGGTGGGAAGATCCTCCGCATCGTACGTGGGCGCGAGCGTGAAATTCTGATGATGGACGCGAGCGAGCAGCGAATCCTTCAAGCCGCAGTTATCCTTCAAACCCACGAACGGCTCGCCTGTGATTTCCTTCAAGCCGATACTTTCGTAATCCGCAAACGGATGATCGGCGGAGACGACAAGATACAGCGGCATCGAGATCATCGGTATCCATTCATAAGCTTCGCTTGCGGGTCTCTCCGAGGTAATCAACAAGTCCGAATACCCGCTTTCGACCCGCTCCAGTATCGTGCCTTTGTCCCCCTGCGTCAGCTCGAAGGTGATTTTCGGATTCGCGCGCTGATAGTCGCGTATCAATCGCGGAATGAATCCGACGCCGAGTATATTCAGGTAAGCCAGATGGATAACGCCCGATTCGGGATTCGCGCATTCGTCAATTTCCTTCTTCCCCCGGTCCACCTCCTGCAATATCTTCTCGACGCGCTTGGCAAACATGGAACCGTAGCGATTAATTTGCAGGTTCCGGCCTTTCCGTTCGAACAACGGCACGCCGAGCTCGGCCTCGAGCTTCGATATGGAATGGCTTAACGCGGGCTGCGTCACGGACAACGTTTCGGCGGCTTTCGTCAGATGCTCCGTGCGGGCCACTTCCAAGAAATATTCTAATTGCGTGAGCTCCATTAGGTGTTCCTCCTGACTGTCTGGCAGCATATTGTTGGTGCCATCATACCTGCTCAATTAGCGTTCAGGCAAGCATGGCTGAGATCGTAACCTAAATATATATGAATATAAGTCATGTATTTTATTATTATTATCAATTAGATTTATTATTCTAATGGAGGTAAGCTGGCACATGTAACGCGTTCATCATTCTCATCACAACCGTACAGGGAGGAATACCATCATGAAGCTTGCATCTTACGAAACTGAATTCCAAGGAAAACGCGCGCTAGTAACCGGCGGAACGAAAGGTATGGGCTATGCGATCGTAAAGCGGCTGGCCGATGCCGGTGCAGAGGTGCTCACCACTGCCCGCACGATTCCTGCAGAACAATCTATTGAAGGCGTTCATTACGTGCAAGCCGATATTACGAAGCCGGAAGGCACGGCGCGGATCGTCGAAGCCGTAAATGAAAAGCTGGGCGGCATCGATATCCTCATCAATACGGTAGGCGGCGCTTCGACCCCGCCGGGCGGAGCACTGGCATTAACCGAAGCGGACTGGCTGGAAACCTTGAACATGAATCTGCTCGGCTCCGTTCGCTTGGACAGAAGCTTGCTTCCGCTCATGGTCGAGCAAGGCAAAGGCGTGATCATTCATGTCAGCTCCATCCAGAGAAGGCTACCGCTGTACGAGACGACTTTGGCGTATGCGGCTTCCAAAGCGGCATTGACGACCTACAGCAAAGGCTTATCCAAGGAATTCTCGCCGAAAGGGATTCGCATCAACACGATCGCGCCGGGCTTTATTCAAACGGAAGCGGCGGATCGCATGATCGACCGCATCGCGACTGTCGCGGGCAGCCGCGAAGCCGCGCTGGGCGAGCTCATGAACTCCCTCGGAGGCATACCGATCGGACGTCCCGGGCTGCCCGAGGAAGTCGCCGAGCTGGCCGCCTTTCTGGTATCCGATCGGGCGGCATCCATTACGGGCAGCGAACATACGATCGACGGCGGCACGGTACCTACCGTTTAACGCAACCTTTCCCTGTTCGCATGTCCGTCCCCTAGTCAAAAAGCCGCGTCCATGATGGAACGCGGCTTTCTTCATGGATTTGGCATTCTACGCGGTATTCCGCTCAAAGCTTGATGATCTGCTCCCCGCGGGAAGCGCTCTTGCGGAAATCCGGCATCTCCATCGCGCGGCCGCCGTTCATCACGGACAGCTCGGACAGCATGGCGACGGCCGTCCATTCGCAAGCGTCGTACACGTCGATGGCCGGTTTGCGTTCTCCCTTCACCGCCGCCACAAAATCCTCGACGATGAAATAGTCGCCTCCCCAGTGCCCTGCCGATTTCTGCTCCTCCGTCACGTTCCGATAACGTTCCGGCAAATATTCGGCGTATTCCGAAAGCGGACGCCACTGCATCTCGTCCTCTCGGTCTCCCATGCCTTCGAGCCATATCTTGTGCGTATCGCCCAGCCCCCGCGGCGCTTCATAACAGCCCTTCGTCCCTTGCAGCGTATAGTAATTCAAATTATGCGGCCGTCTCGAGATGCAGTCGATCCGCAGCTTGATCAGCTTGCCGCTCTCCATCTGGCAGAGCGTGATCGACGTGTCCTCCTGACGGAAACGGGTGTCCGTGTGCCAGCCCGTGCCGAAGCACGAGACCGAACGGATCCGATCTTCGCCGAACCACTGCATGACCGGGCCAAGACTGTGCGTCGGGTAGAACGCGCCCCGTTTGCCGAGCTGCCAGTAGCTGCGCCAAGTCGGCTTGACTCCCTCGCCGGGTTGACTGCGGCTCGGCCTGAATGCCAAGCTGCGAACATCGTGAATATATTCGCCTTCGCCGAAGTAGACGTCGCCGAACAAGCCGGCCTTCACCATGCCTAGAATTTGCTGATTTTCCGGAATATAGCAGTAATTCTCGGCCATCATGTACACGCGGTCGATTTGTTCCGCGGTTTCCTTCAGCCACCATAGCTCGTCCATCGTCACGCCCGCGGTGACTTCGCTCAAGACATGCTTGCCCGCCTGAAGAGCCAAGATCGCCTGCGGCACATGCAGCTGCATCGGAGTCGAAATAATGACCGCGTCGATATCCGAATCCAGCATATCCTCGTAGATGCGGTAAGTCCGCGGAATTCCTTCCTTGGCGGCCGTCGCTGCGAGGAAATCGCCGTCCAAATCGCACAAAGCGACGACCTCAGCCCCTTCGATGCACCGGAAACCCTGCAGGGTGCTGAGTCCTCTTGCTCCGACAATGCCCACTTTAATCGTCATGACGATACGCCTCCGATATGGTTGTCTTCTCGGTTCCAGCATATTCCATTCCAATCCGCTAGACAAGACTTCATCGAGAAGCGGACGAAGGTGATCGCATAAAGAAGCTGCCTCGCAAGAGGCAGCTTCTTTATGCGGCATGGTTCGCCAGAGCAGCGAACCGGTATTAACCGTTCATTATTGAGGCAGCTCGACGGATACCTCGCGGCGGGATTCCGCGGACCGGAGCACGCCGTCGATAATCGCTTGCTGAATGAGAATCTGGTCGCCGGGGATCGGAGCCGGACGACCATCGCGGACCGCTTCGGCAAAATCATGGACCTTCTGGTCGAACAAGTTCAATTTATGCTCGATCGTCGGAATCGGCGTCGCGGTGTGGGCGCCGAATTCGTCATGGAACAACGTGATGGAGCCGACCGAGCCGTCCCACACGCCGGACCAAGGACCGATTCCGGCCGGCGTTACCTTCAGGCCGGCGTCCGTGCCGAGGAACATCGTCGCTCCGAGCGTATCCATATGCATCGCCCACGAGATCTTGAACTGCAGCACGAGATCGTTCTCGAATCGCACCATCGCCACGCCGAAATCTTCTACTTCGAAATTGCTCGCTTCCGGATGGTAGATATTGTTGGAGCCGAAATGATTCGACGTAAAGGCCGAGACCGTAAGCGGACGCGGGTAGCCGAGCGTGTTCAGTGCCATGTCCAGCGAGTAGCAGCCGATATCGGCCATCGCGCCGGCGCCGGCAAGCTTCTTGCTGATGAACGTACCGCCGGGCATGCCGCGGCGGCGTCCGCCTCCCGTCTCGACGTAATACACGTTGCCGAGGCGTCCGGACTGCACGATCGTTTGCAGCAGCTTCATGTTCGGGTCATAGCGGGGCTGGAAGCCCAGCGTCAGCATCTTTCCGCTTTCTTTCGCGGCCTGCGTCATCTCGATTCCTTCTTGAAGCGTGACGGACATCGGCTTCTCCAGAAGCACGTTCTTGCCCGCGCGCAGCGCGTCGACGGTAGTAATATGGTGAGAGACGTTCGGCGTGCAGATGCTTACGCCGTCCAGCTCCAGCTTCAACAGCTCGTTATGGCTGTCGAAGGATGCGGCTTCCGTTAGGCCTTCCGTCTCGGCGAATGTCGCCGCCTTGCTCGGAATGACGTCCGCGACGCCGACGATCTCGACGTACGGCAATTTCTTGTAAGCGGAAATATGCGCTTTGGCAATACCTCCGGTTCCGATGATTCCGATTCGCAGCTTGTTGCTCATTGTCGTGTCCCTCTTCTCTATGAAAGTGTGGAATATTGACTTCATCGTGCATAGCTTCACAGAATGAAGATAGCACATCGGAGGAAGAATGGTAACTTCAATTTGATGTCACCTTTCGTACGAGTTTGCGACAGAGGCACGGCAGACGGATCGATGAGTCAAAGGATCACCAAGGCTAATCGCCGCGACGCTCCTCCTTGATGAATGCGAGCGACAGCAAGCCGCCGCCGATTAACACGGCGGTCATCGCGAGAAGCACGACGTGCATCCCTGCCGCGAAATCCGATTGGCCGGTTACGATCATGCTGGCGATCGCGACGCCGACCGCTGCTCCTAGCTGCCTGCTGGCGTTCAATGCGCCGCTGGCCGCGCCAGCCTGTTCCTTGGCAGCGGATGAGATGACGGCCGTCATCAAGGAAGGTATCGTCAGCGAGACGCCGAAGCCGACCAAGAGCAAGCCGGCGATCGCGAGCGCTCCGTCCGCTTCCCCGCCCAGCGTCATCAGGGCGGCCGTGCCGGCGGCCGTCAAGCCAAAACCGGCGCTCATCGGGACTCTCGGTCCGATTCTCCCGACGATTCGTCCCGTAAGAATGGGATTGAACGCAAGCGGAAGCATCATCGGCAGGAGCAGCAATCCGGCCGCGCCAGCCGATAATTCACGCGTTCGCTGCGCATACAAGGGCAGCATGAACAATAGGCCGGCCAGCGCCAGATTAATGGCCATCCCCGCCGCCATCCCTCCCGAGACGGCCGGATTCCGAAACATCCGAAGCGGCAGCATCGGCGCTCTTCCTCTCGATTGCGAACGGATAAATACACAGCCGCTTAGTAAGGCCGCGCACACGACCGCCAGAATCAGAGGCGAGAGCCACCCGTACGTCTGGCCTTCCATCAGAACGAAGGATACTGCCGCGATCGCGGCAAAAGCACTCAACTGTCCCGCCCAATCGAAGCCGCGCCCCGGATTGCGGCTTGTTTCGCCGACATACCTTGCCGTGACCAGCAGCCCGGCGAGCGCGAGCGGGACCTGCAGCAGGAAAATGCTTCGCCAACCGGCAGCGTCGACGAGCAAGCCGCCGACTACCGGCCCGGCCGCCATCGCCACGCCCGTGGATGCCGCCCATATCCCCATTGCCCTGGCCCGCTCGGCCCGCCCGGTGAACGCATGCGCCAGCAGCGTCAGCGACGCGGGCATAAGAACCGCTCCGCCGACGCCGAGCGCCGCCCGGCAGGCGATCAGCACGCCGATCGTCGGTGCGGCGGCCGAGAGCCCGGAAGCAGCGAGAAATACGAACAAGCCGCCGAGATAGATGCGTTTCGCGCCCCATTTATCCGCCAAGGCTCCCATGCCCAATAACAAACCCGCGAACACGATCGTATACGTGTTCACGACCCATTCCAAACCTTCCATTCCGCCGCCCAAATCGTCCTGAATCGCGGGCAAGGCGATATTTACCACCGTCGTATCCATGAGTACCATGAAATAGCCCAGCGCCAGCCCCAGCATTAGCAGCGGCTTCGATTGACGACTCGGCGTCCCGATTGCGATCCCTTGCTGCATGTTGTCCATCCTCCCACTCTCGTATCTTCTACGTCTCTCGCGCTTGCGAGGAAAGTGTATAATGAAACGACAACGGGAAATAGATTACGGCTTATCCTAGGAGCGCTGCTCCTATGTTCAGCCATGTACAGAAAGGCAGGTGCGAAGGCGAGTGGAACCATCGGGTCAGGAGAGAAGACAGGAGCTCGCGCAGTTCCTGCGAACAAGGCGCGCCCGCCTGCAGCCGGAACAAGCCGGGCTCTCAAGCGGCGGAAGGCGGCGAACGCCGGGGCTGCGGCGCGCGGAAGTCGCGCTGCTTGCCGGCGTCAGCGCGGATTGGTATACGTGGCTGGAACAGGCGAGGAATATCCAGGTGTCCGCGCAAGTGCTTGACAGTCTCGCGGCGGCTTTGCAGCTGAACGGCGACGAGCGGAAGCATCTGTACTTGCTTGCGCTGCAGCAGCTGCCGGCCGAACAGCCGCCGGCGTCCGTCGGCATCGGCTCCGTCCTGACGCAGTTCTTGGAGCTTCAGGGAACCAGTCCCGCTTACGTGATGGATCCGAAGCTGAATGTCGTGGGGTGGAATAAGGCGGCCGCTCTGATCTACGGCGATTACGCGTCGATGTCCGAACGGGAACGCAACAGCCTCTGGCGAACGTTCACCTCCCCGTACGTCCGCCGCATGCTGCAGCATCATTGGGAATCGCATGCCCGGCACCGCTTGGCCACGTTCCGATCCCATTATGCCAACGATCCGGGGGATTCCTGGTGGATGTCGATAATTGCCGAGTTGAACACCGCAAGTCCGGAATTTCGGGCCTGGTGGCCGCAGCACGACGTACTGAGCGGACCCGAAGGCAAGAAGATCAACCATCATCCGATCGCCGGACGGCTCGTATTCGATCAGCTGTCGTTCGTCGTAACCGATGCGCCGCATCTGACGATGACGATCAACGTGCCTGACCGCGATACCGATACGGCGTCGCGGGTAGAGAAGCTTCTGTCAGGGAGTTTGCAGCCAGAGGAGCGTCTGCAACCAGGGGAGCGTTAAGAACTTCCCCTAGTTGACGAAGCTTGCGTCGCCGGCGCCGCTTCGATCGCAAGCCGCAGCCAATTCCGATCATTATTTGATGCCGCCCGAACTCTTGATTCGGATCTGCACCTTCGCATGGAAGGTCAGCTTCGGATACATCGCTTCCCAAGCCGTCCAATCCTTGTCGCGTTGGTAGCGCGTCGCGCGATACCGAAGTCCGAACCCGACGGGATCGACTTGGAGCGCCTGCAGCTTTTGCAAGAGATGCATATAGCGCGTCTGCGACTGTCGTTCGGCAAGCCGTTCATAATACGACCACGGCTGCTTGTATAACGTTTCGGTCGACTCCTCGGATTCGCCGACGATGCGAATGTTCATATGCAGCGCCGGCGCAGAAGGATCGATCGTGTACGTATACTTGAAATGCTGCACGGCGATGGCGAACTGAAGCGTCTTCGACTTCGTCTCGATATCGAAATGTTGAAAATCGGTCGTTAACGCATTGAAGATTCTCGTTTCTTCCGGACTTAATATGGCCTTCAGCCGCTTCTTGTCGAACACGGCGACGCGATCGATCAAATAGGCGCTATCCATGGGCCGAATGACCGGCATATACGGATCGAGCCCCTTCTCGGTCACTCTGCGGTGAAAATCGAATAAATATTCGGTCGCGATAAACGAAGATTCCGTCCCGTCCTGATCGAAGCTTAAGAATAAACTATCGCCCGGAAACCGCTCGGAGCCGGTCTTGACGTTCAGGACATCCTCGGCCGTCGGATCCCCTAAGGCCATGTAAGCGGCGCTTTGAATGTCCCTCCTCCGCAGAAACCAATCGAGCGTTCCTTTCTGCAGGATCTCCGCGCTCATCGCTTTGCCGATGACGATGATTTTCGCTTGCGAGAAGTCGAGTTCCTTATCCACCTTGGATTTCATATGGCGGACCGCTTCCGTAATCGTGCTCCCGTCGTCGCTGACGAGCTGGTACGCATTGGTCTTGCCGGGCTGGATTTTCGTGAACGGAATCGCCAGCTTCAAGGTCACGTGATAGGGTTTATTCGCGTGATTGGATTTATCGATGCCGATCGCCATCACGAAGAAGCGCCGATCGATATCCTTGAACCCGCATCCCGGCAGCCATAGCAACGACAGAATCAGCACTCCCTTCCAGATCCAACCCCGCTTCACTGCTGTATCCTCCGTTTGCTCTTGCTCCAAATAAACACGATCATCACGAACGCGGCATCGAACGGCAAATGAAAGATCATCCACGACGAAACTGCTTGGAACAACATGATTTCATTGATTCGGCTCCCGGCGAGGACGGTCCCGATCCCGATGACCACGCAGATCACGAGGCTGGGAAGCTTCGATCGCCATGCGGCGGTTTGCGGGTCGTAGCTGCGAAAACAGCTGCCGATCACCTGCGATCCCAGATGCCATGTGATCATGGTGAATACATACGTCATCATCAGCAGAATGAGCAGATAGACCGATATGACGCGTTCGATAAACACGTATTTCATGCGAATCGCATCGATCGTCGATACCCACGTGTAAATGTAATCGTCGATGCCGGCCGTGCCTAAGTAGCCGATTGGAATAAAAAAGGAAGCCAGCATAAGTCCGAGCCCGAGAAACGGGATCAGCCACAGGAAACGGATCGGCTTCCCGTCCTTGAACTCGCGGTTGAAGACAGCGAGTCCGATATAGCCTGCGAAAGTATATGACGACGCCGACACCGATTTCCAAGAAGGCATGATCCACGAGTAGTCGATCATGGCTTTGACCGCGTCGTAATTCATGTTTTCGCTGAAAATGCTGTGCACCAACAAGGTCAGAAGCAGCGGCACGCTCAGAATGAGAATGATTTCCAGGCTGAACAGCACCGTCTTCGTCGATTGCAGGGCACCGAAGCACGTTACGATCACGAACAAGCTAAGAAGAACATAGATTGCCATATCCGGGTTCAAGTACTTGGACATGATGAATGCGCAATGGATCCATATGAGACAACCGGACGTCATCGTTACCAGCCCGAACACGAGCATTAAGGGGACGGCGGCCGCCTTGGGCAGGAACATCGCCGCGATTTCAGGCAGGCCCTTGCCTTTGAATTGCTGCATGGACCGGGTGAATACCACCATCAGGACGCATCCGATCACGGGGCCGATGAACAAGGACGGGATCGCGCCGTCGAACCGCTCGTCGATCAGCACCCGCGGAATGAACAGGATCGTATGGATCAGCATGGAAACGCACATCAAGTAGAAGAAATAACGCGACAATCGTCTCTCACCTGCTTTTCTTGGCTTCCCCGATAAACAGCTTCAAATACGGCCGGCCGAAGCTTCGCAAGCTCGCCGCGTACACGATGAAACAGAATATGCCTGTCACGACGCCGACCAATCCGAAATACATCGCGCAGATGACGAGCGGGAATTTGATGAGCCGCATCGAGTAGCTCATCGTATTGATCGGGATGACGAAATTCGAGACGGCGACGGAGGACGCAATGATGATCATGATGCTGCTGACGAGACCCGCCTCCTGCGCCGCTTGACCCAGAATCAGCCCGCCGACCGTCGTCGCCGTCGAACCGATATGCTTGGGCAGCCGAATGCTTGCTTCGGTCAACGCCTCGGTCATGAACAGCATGAAGAATACCTCGTAGAAGGACGCATAGGGCACGGCTGCGCGGCTCCCCGCGATTTCGATGGCCAGCTGCGTCTGGAAGAACTCGGGATTGTACGAAACCGCCGCCACGTATAAGGCCGGCAGCGCGGTCGTAATGAATACGGCCATATAACGGAGAATCAGCAGCGGCCTCGTCAGCCAAGGGGATTGATACGCGTCGTCCATCGAGACCATGAAATCGTAAAAGACCGCGGGCAAGTTAATCGAAAACGGCGTACCGTTCAGAAGGAGAATGACCTTGCCTTTACTGAGGCTCAGCGCCGTCCGATCCGGCCGGTCCGTGACCAATGCCGTCGGGAAGAATTCGAATCGGCTCGTCAGCAGCATCTGGACTTGATTCGAGGCCTGAACGACGGCCGCCTCCACGCCCGCGAGACGCTTGTCCAGATCAAGCAGAATATCGGGGTCCACCTTCGCTTTGTCGTACAGGATCGCTAATTGCGTGCGGCTCTCCGTCCCGATTTCCGTGTACTCCACGTTCAAATTCTTCGACGGATACCGGGTTCGGATGATTTGCACATTCTGTTCAAGATCTTCGGAGAACGCTTTCTGCGGCCCTTGGATAATGCTTTCGGACGACGTCTCCGACGGCTTGGCCAAGCTGGCTTTCTTGGCTTCGATCGCGCAGATCGCATCCGGGAACACGACGAGCGCAAAACCGTGAAGCAGCTTCTCTGCCTGCAGATTGCCGTTCTTGATTCGTTCGAACCCGGCGATCATCGTCAGCTTGGCGTTGAATTCCGCCAGATTGCCGCAGGCGTCGAATGCCTGCATGATCGACGATTGAATATATTGCTTATCGCACAGCGTCGACAAGTAAATCAACTGCGCGCTTTCTTGATTGACGTTCAACGTTCTGCTCACGAGATCGCTGGACGGTTCGAGTCCGGGGACTGCGGCTTGAAGATGGAAGGGCTTCATGAGGACATACATCCTTGTCGGTCATTTGGTATAGTCGTTCCCCAGTATTGCTAATTCCATCCATTTTCCATCGTCCCGCTTCCGAGAAGCAGCCTGCTGCATGCGCAAAAAGCCCGGGATTCGCTCCCAGGCTTCCTGCCCCTATCCGTTTATCGGCCGATGCGGATTTCTTGCGCCTTGCCGTCCCATTCCACGCGATATCCGATGAGCTCCGAGATCGCCCGTAACGGCAGCATGACGGTATTCGCCATTATTCTGGAGGGCGTAATCGCCAGGATCGAACCGTCGATATCGACTTCCCCACTGAGCGGCGCGTGCGTAATCGTTCGATCGCCGATAACGGCCGTGACCGTCTTGGCCGCTGCATTCCACTGTACCTTGGCGCCGAGCATTTGGAAGACGTCCCGCATGGGGATGAACACTTGAGCGTCTGCTAGAATCAGCGGATGAACGGGCGTCGTCGGTTCGCCGTTCAGCACCAATTTGCCTTCGTAGGGCTGCACGACCGGATACGCATGGTCCTCCGCGATCTTGACCATCGAGAGCGCGGAGGTCGTGATGACGACTTTGGCGCCGAGCTCGATTTGGGGGAACAGCCAATGGATCTCGTCGTTTTTCATCCGGATGCAGCCCGCGCTTACGTATTTTCCGATGGATGACGCATTATTATTGCCATGGATCGCATAGGTCGTTCCGTGCGTCCCGTTCACTTCAAGCCCCAACCATCGATCGCCCAGCGGATTGCGAGGGTCGCCTCCGGGAATTTTTTCCTTGTAATACGGCCTGTTCTTGATCTTGTTTACGATGGTGAAGCTTCCCTCGGGCGTTAAGGTACTGTTCCTGCCGGTGGCGACGGAGAAGGTTTTGACGAGTTCCCCGTTGACGAAGAAAGCCAATTGATTCGTTTTCTTATTTATGATGAGCAGCTCGTTTTTGCCCGTCTCGGCATTTGCGCGAGGCAGAAAGAGAACACTCCAGACTAACAAGAGAACGATCGATAGAATACCTGCTTTGCTGCTGTATCGAATCAGGACCGGACAACCTCCCATTCTAATATTGATCGCCATCAAATCAATATATGCCGCGAGGTGCCGATGCCATGACTCCATTATCATGCCGGACATGCCTAAGTTTCGCGTTCGGCGCGCAGGAGCAGGTGCCTGAGCCGATTCATGGCGCTTCCGCCTCCTTCAGAGCGATGTCTTCTGTCGCTGCCACATTCGCTGCCGATAGGCCGTTGGGCTGATGCCGAAGTGGCCGGTAAAGAGCCGGCTAAAGTAATAGGCAGTCTCGAATCCCACGTCGAACGCGATTTCGTTGATTCGGCGCGATGTTAGTTCCAGCAATCTTGCGGCTTTCGCGAGTCTCATCTTGGTCAGTCGTTCGGTAAGCGTATCGCCGGTTTGCTCCTTCATCAGATGGCAGAAGCGGGAGGGCGACAAGCCTGCCATCGCGGCGAGGTCGGACAGACGGTGCTTGAGATGCAGATGCTCGGACAAGTATCGGATCACTTGGCTGATCCGTTCGTCCATGACGCGGTCGCTCTCCTGTTCGCCGTTGTAGTGATAGAGCAGCACCAACACCTCCGCAAGCGCCAGCTTAGCAAGCTCGCGGTTTACCGGCGCCGACATGGAGGCATCGCGGATCAGCCGATGGAACGTCTGCTCGATCCTGCCGCGAATCTCGTCGCCGCGAAGATGGAGGCAGATCAGCCTCTCCTCGGTCCGCGGCAGCGCAAGCCATGGCATCCAATCCGGCAGCGGCACGAAATGCGTCCATAAGATGTCCCATTCGCCGGCTTCGTTGGACGCATAGTGATGCGGCACGCCCGGGGACAAGATTACGACATCTCCCGCTCCGCAGACATGCACCTCCCGGTCCACGCGAAAGGAACCGCTTCCATGAATCGTGTAGACGATGAGCCAGTCCCCCGTCCCCTTGGAACGATGTCCCTGGAAGCCGAAAGGCCGGCGAAAGTGATCCGCGAGCAGCACGCCGACCTCTGGCGATTCCGTCTCGGTATCGGAGCGATATAAATGCTCGTTCAATGCCATTCCGCCTCCTTCATCCGGCAGTAAAATCGTATAGCATTTTAGCAAACGCATTCATTTCTTCCATGTACCGCCTATTTTATGCTAGATAGGACCAAATCTCAACGAGAAAGGATGTCTTGGCATACAAGCTCCCCATAAGCCCATCCGTCTGACCGACGAACAGAAAAGACAATTCAAGGAGGAAGGCTATTTGATCGTCCGGGGGTTGTTCGACAGCGAGGATATTCGGGCCATCCGGGATACGTTCATGGACATTCAGGCGAACGGCGCGCTTCCGGGCTATTTTGAACCCGCTTCCTATGAAGAGGCGAACGGCGATCCCCTGCTGATGTATCCGCGGATCCTCTATCCGCACCGCGTTATCGAACTGGCAAAATCCTATATGCTCGACCCGCGGATCGTGGATATTCTCGCCGACATGATGGGCGAGGAACCGCTCGCCGCGCAAAGCATGTTCTATTACAAGCCGCCGGGCTCGCGAGGACAAGCGCTGCACCAGGACAACTATTATCTGCGCGTGGAACCGGGTACCTGCATTGCCGCTTGGACCGCGATCGACGCGTGCGACGAGGAGAACGGCGGTCTTGTCGTGGTGCCGCAAACCCAGTTCCTCGACATCCAGTGCCCGCACGAAGCAGACCCCTCCGTCTCTTTCTTCCGCGACGAAGTCGATCTGCCCGCAGGCAGCCGGATCGTCCCGGCGAATATGGCGGCCGGCGACGTGCTGTTCTTCAACGGCAGCACCATTCACGGCTCATATCCCAATTATTCCGCGGACCGCTTCCGCCGTTCCTTCATCTGCCACTACGTTGGCGAATCCACGCATCGGCTCGGCCATCACATCTATGACAGCCTGCATGACCGCCATGGGGAAATCGTCAGCGTGCAGAAGAATGAAAGCCCCGGACCTTGCGGAATCGAGTTTGAAGGAGCACCGCATTAGATCAATGGGTTCGAACCGAAGATTCATCGGATTCGACGTATTGGATCTAGTAGATGACGCGCTGCATGCAATGAACGAAAAGCCCTCCCGACCGGGGAGGGCTTCGTTTGCATTTGCATTGGCATTGGCGCTCTGCTTCTGCGCTTTCGTTTGCTTTTTGCGATTTCGCTTGCATCTGAATTAATTATTGCGTATGCGCTGGAGCTAATACCCGCTTACTTTCCGGTAAGCGTGATCGTTTTCTTGGCGGTAATGGACGAATCGATCGTCGACGTGATTCGGATCGTATAGACGCCGGGCTTCGCTTTGGACGAGACGTTCAGCGTATTGTTCGGATCCGGCTTGGCATTAAACGTCAGATCTTGGGCCGGCTTGCCTTGAGCGTCGAAAATTTCCCACTTGTACAAGTAATTCCACGAGTTGCCGTTGAACATATTGTCGTAGGCGGGAATGCCGAGCGCCACGCCCTGCGTCGATTCGCCGTATTTGACGAGCGCATAGTCATGCTCGGGAATCGCGATCGTATCCGGCCCCGAGCTGATCGAAGCGCCGGCGAGCTTGAACAGGTTGAGCTCGTATGTTCCGCTTACCGCCGGGTTCGTCTTGGATACGGCCGTAAGCTTATACATGCCTGGAGCGGTGCGGCTGTTGACGGTCAGGTAACCGGACTTGTCGACGCTCATCGTATCGACGGGCGCGCCGGTATCCGACTTCACGACGGAATACGCGTAGCTGTCATTCCCGATCGAGACGCCTTTACCGTCGGCCTGGCTGTTAGACTTCGCGGCATACGGCGACGTGATCGTAATCTTGCCGGATGGCGGAATCGTAATCTGGCTGTAAAGCGCGCCATCGGCGAAAGCGGAGACGATATCTACCTTCGCTGCAGGCGCCAATGTGACCGTCTTCGCTGCTTTCACGCTCGCGTTGGAATGAAGCGAAGCCTGGATCGTATAGCTGCCTGGCGCTGCCGTGTTATTGACGGTGAGCACCCCTCGCTTATCGACGGTGACGTCATGGACCGCATGTCCTGCAGCGTCGAGCACCTTCCAATCGATCTCTCCGGCCATCGCAGCCTGATGCTGATCCGTAACCTTGCCAGCATAAGCAGCTGTACTGCTTCCCTTGGCGGGGATTGCCGCCGCATCGATTCCGCTAATCTCAATACCTGCCGCAGATGCCTTATAAAGCGTAATCGTCGTTGATTTCTCGATGGCTGGCTTGGCGGAAGCGCTTGCCGTAATCGTATAGCTGCCTGCCTGGGCGGAAGACTTCACCGCCAGTACGCCCTTCTTGTCGATCGACAGGCCGTTTGCCTTGCGGCCGGACGAATCGGTAACGGACCAATGGACGGATTCAGTCCCCAGCGGAGCTGCGTTCTGATCCGTAACCGTGGCCGATAATGGCGTTTCGGCGCTGCCCTTTGCCGGAATCGCGATAGGACCGCTGCCGGAAATATCGCTCAGGCCGGCTGCCTTCTGATCGGTCAGCACGATAAGCGGCGTCTCGCTGACGTTTACTTTGACCGCGCCGTTCTGGACGGACAACTCCTTCGCCACGCCGTCCGTATCCTTATCCGTCAGCTCAATAGAGGTTACCCTGGACGGTTTGCCGTCAAGCTGCAGCTTGTAGCCGTTCACCTTCGAGCCGTTTCGTGTCGGAGACCATACGACGTATGCGTTCTTGCTGCCCGCCAGGCTCTTGAATGTATAGATCCAAACGTTCGGATCGATCGCTTGCACGGCCTTGTCGAACACCATGCCCTTCAGCGCATCCTTAAAGGCGTACATATAGTAATAAGAGATCTTGGGAACCTCTCCCGTATTGCGGGTCGACGTGAATCCGCTGGAGCTGTATTGAATGTTGTTGTTCGGATCGTCGTTCGCGTCGCGGATCATATATTGGGTCGTCCGGTCGATACCCGCCGAGAGCGAAGCCAGGAAGCCGCGGATAATCCAATCGGCTTGCATTTGCTCCGATTGCGTGCTCGTGCGCGAACCCCAATAGCCGAGCGGATCCATTCCCTTGCTGGTGTCGTAGCCGAATTCCGTCAGCCACAGCTCTTTGCCCGGCAAATACCGGTCGCGGAACTGCACGAATTGCTCCAGCCATTCCTTCATATGGCCTTCCTCGGGCGACTGCGGGCTTCCGGCCCATCCCGTGTCCCAATAATGATGAATGTTCAGCACGTCCGCGGGGAATACGCCGTCGGTACGGTGATAATCGGACCAGAATTTCATCGCGCGGATGTAGGAGTTCGCCGATACGTTTCCGACCGAGCCAGGGTCGGCAAGACCGCCCATAACGAGCTTGGCGTTCGGATCGGCATTCTTCACGCCATATGCCTCGCCGAGCGCGGACTGGTGACCGTCGTAGTCAGCGCTGACCATCGCCGCAAATTCATAGGGCGAGAAATAAACGCTGCCGTCGCCTTGCCAGGAAGCGTCCGGCTCGTTCCAATCCTCGTAATAGCTCAAATAGCCGAGCCCCGTCTTCTTCTCCTGCCCTGGCGCTACCTTGATCGTATCGAGCGGAACCGGGCTGCTTCCGTATCTGGCTGCATACTGGTACAGATGCGAAGCGTGCATGTAGTACGATTGGGGATCCAACGGATCGGCACCTTGCTTGATCGGCTGGCCGTTCCAGCTGCCGTTGACGTAAGGCGCGTTCCCTTGAATCGCCGGTGAGGCGATGATGCCGGCGTCCTTCAGCTGCTTGTAGTATTCGTCGAAATCCCAGTAATTGTTCGCGGACGGCGAGAACTTGTTCTGGCCCTCCTGCTCCTCCACGAAGCTCCAGTTGTGGTATTCGCGAATGACGCCCGTCGCCTTCATCTGCTCGATGGGCGAGTCGATGAAAGCATTCGTCCCGATCGCTTCGTTCACCGGGATAGCAAAGGACGTGGGAGCGGGCTTCAGCGAGGCAGCCGGCATGTCCTCCAGCGGATAGCCGTAAACGACGATCTCGCTCATCGCAACATCCGAGGAGACCTTCGACAGCTGGAGGAAACGGGTCTCCACGTCGGCGTCGTGTTTGTTCCAAACATTGTCGCCTTTCAACGGATCGGTAAACAGCTCGATCCACTGGAACGGCGGTCCGTACGATACTTTGAAATCTCCGCTGCTGCCGGCGGGGTCATATAAATATACGCCGGTGATCTTATAGCGCCGGCCCAAATCGATAACGGCTCCGGCCGGGTACAGATAGGACTGGTTGTTATTGACGAGCCAGTTGGTGTATTCGGCATTGACAGGCGTGCTTCCGGCTTCGTCCTGTTCGTCAACGAGCAGCCCTGCATCGCCAAGTCCGGTCTCGTTGATGAGCATATCGGTCGTTAGCTTTATTTTCACCGGAACCTGCGCGTTACTGCCTTGGGCGGCGGAACTTTCCGCCAGCGCGGGCGAATCGATTACGATCAAGAGCAGCGAAGCGGAGAGCAAAGCGGACATCAAGCTTCTCTTTCTTAGCACGCAAACACTTCCTTTGCAGATTCGATTGTCGGGACGTCTTGGGGAGAGAGGGATACGGCCGGCTTGTCTCGTTTCGTTCGGGTTAACGATTGAGATCGGATCAACGATTCAGAACGATTGCCTATCCGACCGCGTTGACATGGCGCTTTTGGCCTCCTTCGGTTATGTATTCGCTTTCATGAATAGTATAAAGGCTGCCCCGCTCGGCAACTATTATCTATCTTTGTCTTTCGTTATACTTTGATATCTAATTTAACCAAGATCGGGATAACGCTTAGGTCATTCTGATTATGGGATCGACTTTTATACCAGTAACTAATAAAAGCCGTCTTGCCGCGACTTTATTATTGACTGTCGACACACGGGAACACATGTTCTATGTTGAAGGAAAACATGATTCGGAGTTGATTTCCCCACGGATCCTCACGGCGCTTCGTCTAATTAGTTCAGAATGAACAAGCAGGAGATCATAGCGTAACTCCGAATTGTTACAAGGGTGCAGGATGAAGACGTTCGGGGTATTCAATTTGGAACAGAAGGAGATAAAATGATGGAAAACAACAAATTGCTAAGGATGGACAATGTCGGCATCGTCGTGGAATCCCTTGAAGACGCCATCGCTTTCTTCGAGGAGATCGGCTTGAAGCTCGAAGGGCGAACTACCGTCGAAGGCGAATGGGCCGGTCGCGTAACCGGGCTGGGCTCACAGTGCGTGGAGATTGCCATGATGGTTACTCCGGACGGCCACAGCCGACTTGAACTGTCGCGATTCATCACCCCGCCTACGATAGCAGACCACCGAACCGCTCCCGTCAATGCCCTCGGTTATCTGCGCGTCATGTTCGCCGTTGAAAACATCGACGAATTGGTAGCCCGGCTCACGAAGCGCGGCGCTCAGCTGGTTGGCGAAATGGTTCAATACGGCGATTCGTACAGGCTCTGCTATATTCGCGGAACCGAAGGGCTTCTCATCGGTTTGGCCGAACAACTCGGCAATAAATAAATAAAATATATAAATAAATAAAATAAATAACCGCTATTTTGAGCAGCATTTCATCCCCTTCAACAAAAACCGAAAAAAATAACCGCGAGATTCGCGGTTAGGATGGCAATACGTTTATGAGCAGTTCTCTTCCGTCCGACGAGCCGACCAGCAAGCCGGCGCCTGCCACTATGTAGGTGATGCGATCCCGACTGCCCCCCCTCGTATCAACCGAAGCTTAACGGCTTCTGCGTGCAATAGAGAGCTGCTTTACCAAGCAGCCGGTTAGGGCATCCAGCTGATTCACGATACGGATGCCCTTATTGCCCGCCAGGGCAGCAACCTGGCGGGCTGCAGGTACCATCGATAATTGCGCGGCAACGATGCAAGCCTCAGGCTGCTCCATTGCGATGCGCTGCAAGCCCTCGGTTACCGCTTGAACATACTCTTCCTTCCTGCCCTGCATAATGAGCTCGAACGTTCCGGGCAGCAGCTTGGCTTCCGCGAAAATGCCATTTCCTTTGCCTGCCGCGAAACGTTCGAATTGCGCCATCGTTCCCGCTACCGTAGCCGGATTGGTGAATACGAAGACCGCGCTGCCTTCTTGGCCGATGAGCAGTTCGTTCAACGGTTCATCGATCTTGATGACAGGTACGCCTAATTGACGGCTGTCATCGTGCAGCAGCCCCGTGAAGTACGTGCACGTGACCAAGATCGCATCGACGTGGCACCGGGAGACCCATCCTATCGTCTCCAGTACCTTCTTCTCGGAATCCTGCAAACTAAATTCGGCATCGTGTTTCAGTCGATCCAATCCCGGTTCCACGAAGTGAACGAGCTCCACGTCGAATGCGTGCAGCGCCTCTTCGATAAGATCGATATTGGAGTGGTGCGCGTGCAAGCAGCCGATTCTCTTCATGTCCGTCCCCCTTGCCTGAATTTGCATTTGTCTGGATCGTAACTAATACGGCGGCGGAGCGAACGATACGATGCATTCTCCCGCTATGTCCGGCCATCCCGCTGTAACGAATGGTGACCCTGATTAAGATCCCGCTGCGTCCGTTCGCTTCTCGCCTTTTTTGGCGATTTCCAAGGTACCGGTCTCGGTATCCGTTTCGCCGAACCCGTAATGACGGTAGCCCGTCTGCGTAAATGCCCCCTCGGCATCGACGATCCCGTATTCCGTCCATCCCGTTTCCCCGAAGATGCCGCTATTGTAATAGATGTAATCGCCGCCCGCCCGAGGAGCTTCGCCGACGCCGCCGGTCCACTTCCGATTCATGAAGCTGCGCAGCTGGTCTGCCGTCGTCCCGGATAATCGGGCTCCCCACGTTACGACCGCATGATCGTCCACGATCTCAACTTGTTCCACCAGATCCCCTGCGATCCGGATGAATCGAAGCGCCTCCCCTTCGGGAAACAGCATCGTTATGCCATCGGCTTCGCCGACGTTGCCCGCAGTCATCGGCTTGATCGCATACTGCGCATCGTACCCGAGCAAAACCGCGATTTCGCGCGCCTTCGCGAGATCGCCCGTATTCAGTGTATCATGCTTCTGCTTGGAGAGCGGCGATGCAATAAAGACCGTACCGTCATGCCAGTCGGCCGCATAGCCGAACTGAGCAGCCAGGTAGCGAAGAGGAACATACGCCCTGTTCCCGCGCAGCTTCATCGGCACGTCAAGCTTGTCCGTCGACCGGTTCGCGCCGCCAGGGTATGCCCGGTCGACGACGGCAGCGCTGCTGAATGCTTTGAACCGAACCGTCACGCTCCACTTGCGGACAGATACCGTGCTCGTCTTGGCGTCCCACTGGACGTTCGCGCCGAACGCCTCGGTAACCGCGCGCAGCGGCACGAGTACCCGTCCGTGGTCGACCAGCGGCACCTCGCCGGGCGTAAGCGCCTTCCCCATCACTTCTATTCGCGTGGCCGGAGCAGCACCGTCCGCATACGTCCGTTCCGCTCCAGTCGGCGCGAGGATAACGCCAGCCATGACCGCAGCCGCGATCGCCGCGGCCATTCTTCTTCGATTCATACGTTTCACGCTCCTTTTCGTCTTCTTCGATCGGCGTGAAGCCGATGCTGTCTTACCCACTAAGACGACGCCGACCAGAAAATGGTTGCGGCGCCCAATTGCCGCGCTGCATCGAAGCCTCGAGCATATCCTATCGTATCGGCGCGCATCCATTCTTGATCCGATCCTTGCAAAGATGCGATCGCAATAGGCGATCAAGACCGCGTTTAGATTTATATGGAACGCCTTATGCCTATCTTTCGTAGTACCGTTGATGTTAACATGCATGTAGAACAGCAGCGTCGAGAGAGGACCATGACAACCTAATGAAAGAAGCCCAGCAAGGCAATTGGCGAAAAGAAATATCCGCTTATGAAAAACCAAGACTCACAAGCAGTATCTGGCAGCTTATCAATACGATCGGACCCGTAGTACTGCTTTGGCTCGCCGCTTTCTTGTGTTCGCCAATCTCCGCTTGGCTTACGGTAGGGATAGCAATGATCGCGGGTGGATTTCTCGTCCGCACGTTCATTATTTTCCATGATTGCTGTCACAAATCTTTCTTCAAAAATCGAAAAGCAAACGACATTATCGGTACGATTACGGGAATTCTAACTTATGTACCGTATCTGCAATGGAAGTACAGCCACACCGTTCATCACGCGACTTGCGGCAATCTCGACCGCCGAGGGACCGGGGATATTTGGACGCTGACCGTAGAAGAATATTTAACCGCTTCTCCGCTGCGCCGTTTGGTCTACCGGCTGTATCGCAATCCGTTTATTATGTTCACGATCGGACCGGTGTACATCTTCCTGATCGACTACCGCTTCAACCGGAAGCGCGCAGGCGCGAAAGAGCGGATTAACACGTATATAACGAATGCCGGAATCGTCGCTGTCGGCGGCCTGCTCTGCTGGGCTGTCGGATGGCAGACATTCCTCCTGATCCAAGGTACGATCTTCATGGTCTCCAGCGTTGCGGGCATCTGGCTCTTCTATGTACAGCATCAATTCGAGGATTCGTATTACGAAGAGGACGCGGATTGGGAATACGTCAAAGCCGCGATGCACGGCAGCTCTTATTATAAATTGCCGCGCGTTCTGCACTGGATTACGGGCAACATCGGCTTCCATCACATTCATCACTTGAGCCCGCGAATTCCCAACTACAATCTCGAAGCCGTGCATGAGACCAATCCGAGCTTGCAGGAAGTACGAACGATTACGCTTCTGACCAGTCTGGCATCCTTGAACTTCCGGCTGTGGCATGAGCCCAGCAAGCGATTGATCGGGTTCCGGGATTTGAAGAACCTGGCGCGCTTGCCAGTGAAGGCGGCGCCGGCAGCGGAATTATAAGAAGTCCCCTGCGCCGACGCGATAGATGTTCGCTAAACCCGCTGAACAGTCAAGAAATTCAAAGAACCGGCAGCCGATACATCGGCTGCCGGTTCTTCTTGCGTATGATGGCTTACCGTCTGTTGGAACGCGTCGCCAGGCAATGTCGCTAGAACAAGTCTATTGGCGAAGCTGCGGCAGCTGCGTGAATGTCATCGCGATCGGCAAGTTGCTTCCCGAAGCGATGGTAAACACGATGTCGACCGCTTCTTCGCTCGCCCCGGTCCGATACATAACCGCAGACTGTGCGTTGCTCCTCAAAGCTTGATTGTTCGCGACCGTAACGAGCTGGTCATTAACGAGAAAAGCCCCCGTGTACAAGCCGCCTCGCGCATTCAGCGAGATCAACGTGTTTGGCGCTACATGCGACAGGTGCATGCGATACAATACGCCGTAATTCCCCCGGTTGTACTCGAGCTGTCCTGTCATCTCGTCGATGCCGTCAATAATGGTATCGACTCCCCCTACATCGCCGAACATGATCCGCTGCGGCGCAGCGCCGATCTGGTCATCGATCGTAATGGAACGATCGGCGTTGTAGAACGTGCCTCTGACATGCTTGCCGTCTCTCGGCAAATCCGTCAGGTTCGGAAGTTCCGTGACCGGATTCTTGCCCACGGCAGTAACGACGACGGTATAGAGCAGCTCGCGATCGGAAAACACGTCCACGTAAGAGCTCAGCGATTCGCCCGCCTTCATCGGTACCTTGGCCAGCTCGGGCAGAATTTCCTTCGTCTCCCCCGGAAGGATCGTCGACCATACCGGTGTCGGATTGCTTGCCAGCGAACTCAGATAGCGCGATGTGGACAGCTTGCCGGCAAGCTCGGGCGATGCCGTCGGTCCGCCCATTCCCGAAGCGCTTTTGTTATAGTTTGCCGTGCCGCTGCCCATATTCGTCGCCAGCAGATGGACCGAGACGGGATACCCGATATTATTGACGTTATGGAACATGAACCGGACTTTGCCCGTCAATTGAGCATGGTACGAGATCCCTTCCTGGACGAGCGTCTCTGGGCTGTTGCTGCGAACCATCTGGGCCGGCTCGTTGACGATCGAATACTTGTATGCCGGGTAGTTCAGCACGGCAGCGCCGTCAACGGCGTAGATATCGCCCGTTGCCGTGAACAACCGATCGTATTCATCCTTCGTGTAAAGCACTTCGTTCGAGATCGAAACCGTCTTCGTCACGGAGGTCTTCAAACCGTGCTCATCCTCGACCTCGAGCGTGACGGGGTGTTCGCCCGGTTCGAAGAAGGCTTTGTCGGCCCCCGTGAACGTGCTGCGCGCTATTGCATTCTCGTCATCGGTACTGAGATCCGTATAGGAAATGGTCTCGCCGATGCGGTACTGCGTCTTGTCGGTCGTGAAGTCGGCGACCGGCGGCAAGTTCGGCGCTTTGACCGTCACGGTGACGGAGAACGGATCGCTCCACACGCCATTGCTGTCTTCCACTTCTCGCGTGATGACATACGTTCCGGGTTCGGGGAAGATGTCCAATCGTCCGTCCCAACGTTCGTCCATGAACGGCATACCGGTCGTATTCGTCGCATGATCCGTGTATGTAACCATCGTTTGCCCGGCATAAATTTCAGTTGGCAGAACCTCGAAGTCTGCCGTCGGCTTAGGCGGAATGACGACCGTCGACCATTTCAGCGTGATTTGCTTGCCGACGACCGCGATCGTGCTGTCCGCCATCTCTCCCCAGGAGCGCAGCGGCACCATCAGATACCCTTTCGAAATGTAGGGTACGCCGGTCAGCTTGGTCTGCACGCCGTCGCGGACGGCGAAACCGCTGCCGATCTTGAAGACGAGCTCATGCCGATCGCTCTTGGCGGTGGATTCCTTCTTCACGGCGTCGTATGAAATCTTATAGCCGTAGCGGGCCGCGATGGAACTGAACGGGATATAGGTTCTGCCATCGATGGCAGCTACGGGTTGAGCGGATTGGTACGTCGCGCCGTTATGGATCATCTGGGCGCTCAACATCTTCAGGACGAGCGTGTCCGTAGCCGGCGGCGGAGCAAGCGGCTCCAAACCCTCCGCGGACGCGGAATCGGATACCGCGGATGTGAACGGCAACAATAAGAACGATAAGACCAACAACCATTTTGACAATTTCATGCTTCGTCTCCTCTGCTCTCTCTTTTTCGCCTAACGCGAAGCGCGTCTCCAGGCAGTGCTATTTGACTCTGTTGGTTAGACGAAGCACTCATTGCAATAGTTGCGAATTATTGGAAATTAAATTCCACAAGCCTCTTGTACTGTCGTTCTTGTGGCCTCACGATCAAGGTTTGATTCGCATTCGAGGCGGGTGAGCGCAACGAGGCGGAAGGAGTATAACGAAGCAGAAACAGCGAAAAGGACAGCGCCCGCTCACCAGCACTGTCCCGAATTTCGTCTCAAGCGGCCGTGAAACAGCTTGTCAAGTCGTTGTACCTGCGGCAGCAACGCCGTTGAATACGACCGGGCCGTTCAGGATCAGAGCGACGTCGCCGTCCGATGCGATGAAGAGCACGTAACGGATTTCGCCGGCCAATACCGCGGCCGCAGGCGGGAAATCAGCCGCGGATACGCTGATTGGAAAGAACGGGCTAAACGCGGAGATTTCGAATTGCTGATTCAAAATCATCACGCCTGTTCCCGCCGTGCCGTCTCCTCCGCGTTCCACCGTAAGCGACACTACGGTTGGACCCGGTTCTTCGGGCGAGCCGCTGAGCGCGACGTTGGCCGTTCCCGTCAGCAGCACGCGGACATTGGACGTATTCGCCGGATTCGCGGCAACGACTTGAAGTCCGATGTCGCCGATCAAGATCGGCAAATCGTCAAGCGGCTCCGTGCCGCCGAAGCCGTCGTTATGGATCGAGATACGTTGATCCAGAAATTGGATTGTCATGAAATCACCTCGCGATCTGTTTATCATATTCTATGAAACGATGTTGAAAATGGGACTAGTCTATGGCTCATTGATCGCGAAGCAGCGATAAAAAGAAACAACGCCGTCACGTATCGTGACGACGCTGCTCTTCCTGCAAGTTATGCTTTTCCTGCAATTTATGCATTTCCTTCATTTTATAGTCTTATGCTCTTCATGAATCTATCCCTGATTGCCCTCGACGGCGATCAATAGAATCGCGGCGGCAAGGCCCAAACGGCGATCCAGCCCGTCTCCGCTGCCCGCGAAGAAGTCGAGGTTCAGCTTCTGGACGAACGGATTGAAGTTTTGCTTGAACTCCGCGACCGTGCTTCCGTTCATCTCCACGATATAATGCTGCGGAATCAAATTCGTCAGGAATCTTCGCAATAGCGCGAAGAACGCGTTATCTTCCTTCACCAGCGCGATTTCCGACTCGTTCGCATCCAGAATCGTCCATTCGTCCTTCAAGATCGACTTCATCCCTTTGCGGCGCAAACAACCGATCTTGGTCCCCGATGCGGTATCGACGACGTCGTAGGTCGCCGAGAAATCGATGACGCTACGCGCTTGAATGGTAATCAATTCTTCTTGCATCGTGTCATCCGCATATAAACGGATGTCTTCCTTCAGCTTGAAGGCTTTCATCTGCGAGTAAAGCACGGGCGTTCCATCCCGGTCGAAAATATCGATTTTGGCGCCGACCAGCGAAAGGATTTGTTTTCTGACCTCGAAATGTTGATGCATGAATTTCGGATTCAACGTGTATGCCCCCCAAGGATTCTCGTCATTTCATTGCGTCTATACGCATGAAATTCGACAGAACCCGGGGGAAATCCTTGTTACGACCTTATAACATCCGAATTCAGTTCACGGCGGTAGGCACTTCGCTCATCCATTGGAAGTGGAAGCTGCCATCGCGGTCGACGCGTTGGAACGTATGGGCGCCGAAGTAGTCGCGCTGCGCCTGGAGCAGATTCGCCGGCAGACGATCGGAACGGTAGCTGTCGTAATACGCCAGCGCCGAAGCGAACGCCGGTACCGGAATGCCGCGCTGCACGGCCGTCGCGATGACGTCGCGCCATGCGTTTTGGTAGTTCTGGACGATGCCCTGGAAATACGAATCGAGGAACAGGTTCTTGAGCGCCGGATCGCGGTCGTAGGCATCCTTGATATTTTGCAGGAACCGGGCCCGGATAATGCATCCGCCGCGGAAAATCATCGCGATGCTGCCGAAATCGAGGTTCCAGCCATACGCTTCGGACGCGGCGCGCATTTGCGCGAAGCCTTGCGCGTACGAGGCGATTTTGCTGGCGTACAGCGCTTTGCGGACCGATTCGATGAATGCGCCGCGATCGCCGCCGAACGTATCGGCCGCAGGGCCGCTGAGCAGTTTGCTCGCCGTGACGCGTTCTTCTTTCATCGCGGAGATGAAGCGGGCGAATACGGATTCCGTAATGATCGACAACGGTACGCCAAGGTCGAGCGCGTTTTGGCTTGTCCATTTGCCCGTACCCTTCTGGCCTGCGGAGTCGAGAATGACATCGACCATCGGTTTGCCGGTATCGGGATCCGTCTTGCCGAAGATATCGGCCGTAATCTCGATCAGATAGCTGTCGAGCTCGCCTTTGTTCCATTCCGTGAAGATGTCATGCAGCTCCGCCGGCGACAATTTCAAGACATCCTTCAGCAAATGATAGGCTTCGCCGATCAGCTGCATGTCGCCGTATTCGATGCCGTTATGCACCATTTTGACGTAATGGCCCGCGCCGTCCTCCCCGATATACGTCGAGCAAGGGTCGCCGTTCACTTTGGCCGAGATAGCCGTCAAGATGGGTTCGACCAGCTCGTAGGCGCTGCGCTGTCCGCCCGGCATGATTGCCGGTCCGTTCAAGGCGCCTTCTTCGCCGCCCGACACGCCTGCGCCGATGAAGCGGAAGCCTGCTTCCGACAGCGCTTTGTTTCTGCGCTGCGTATCCGGGAAGAACGCGTTGCCGCCATCGATGAGAATGTCGCCCGGGCTTAAGTACGGCACGAGTTGATTGATCGTATCGTCCGTCGGCTGCCCGGCTTTGACCATGATCAGAATTTTGCGCGGCGTCTCCAGCGCTTGCACGAATTCCTCGACGCTGTAGGTGCCGACGAAGTTCTTGCCTGCCGCTTCCGCGAGCAGCTCCTTGGTTTTCTCGGGCGACCGGTTATAGAGCGCGACCGAGAAGCCTTTGCTCTCGATATTAAGCGCCAGATTTTTGCCCATGACGGCCAAGCCGACGACGCCGATTTGTTGGTTTGCCATTGTAATTCCTCCTCGTGAGATCTGTTGTTAATTAGACAGGCGACGCTCCAGCTCTGCCTTCCGCCCTTCGAAGCCCGGCTTGCCAAGCAAGGCGAACATATTCACCTTGTAGGCTTCGACGCCCGGTTGATCGAACGGATTGACGCCCAGCAGCAAGCCGCTGATTCCGCACGCTTTCTCGAAGAAATAGACCATCTCGCCGTACGTGTAGGCATTCAGTTCGTCCAGCTCGATAATCAGGTTCGGCACGCCGCCGTCGACATGCGCGAGCCTAGTGCCTTGAGCCGCCTTCGCGTTCACCTCGTGCATCGTCATGCCGGCCAGGAAATTCAGTCCGTCCAGGTTGCTGTCCGCTTCCTCTATGGCGAGTTCGATCCGGGGTTTCTTCACGCTCAGCACGGTCTCGAGCAAGTCGCGCCGGCCTTCTTGGACGTACTGCCCCATGGAATGGAGATCGGTCGTGAAATCGACGGAAGCCGGGTAAAGGCCCTTCTGATCCTTGCCTTCGCTCTCGCCGAACAGCTGCTTCCACCACTCGGACACGAAATGCAGCGAAGGCTCGAAGTTCGCAAGCAGCTCGATCGATTTGCCTTTGCGATACAGCGCATTGCGGACGGCTGCGTATTGATAGCTTTCGTTGTCGGCCAGATCGGGCTGGCTGTATTTGCGCGCGGCCGCCGCGGCTCCTTCCATCATCCGATCGATGTCGATGCCGGCAGCCGCGATCGGCAGCAGGCCTACGGCGGTCAGAACGGAATAACGTCCGCCCACGTCGTCCGGAATGACGAACGTCTCATAGCCTTCTTCGTCGGCCAGCTTCTTGAGCGCGCCTTTGGAAGCGTCCGTCGTCGCGAATATACGCTTGCGCGCCTCTTCCACGCCGTATCTCTTCTCCATGTAATCGCGCAGGATGCGGAAGGCGATCGCCGGTTCCGTCGTCGTGCCCGACTTGGAAATAACGTTGAGCGACACTTCCTTGCCGTCCAGCAGCTCGAGCAGATGCGTCATGTAGGTCGAGCTGATGTTCTGACCGGCATAATACACTTCGGTGTTCCCTTCGATCTGGTTGTGGAACGTATGGGACAACGCCTCGATCGCGCTTCTGGCGCCGAGATACGATCCGCCGATGCCGATGACGACAAGCGCGTTTGAATGGCTTCTAATGCGGGCCGCAGCGGATTTGATCCGCGCGAATTCGTCGCGATCGTAGGTTAGCGGCAGATTCACCCATCCCATATAATCGGAACCCGGTCCGCGCTTCTCGTGCAGCATGCGGTGCGCCGCATCCACGAATTCGCTGAAATAATCCACTTCATGTTGACCAATAAACGATAAAGCGTTGGAATAATCGAATGAAATCGCCATTAAAGTAACTCTCCTCTACGCCGGTGAATCCCGGTCAGGATAACACGGCTTGTTTATTTCTTCCACATATATCACATAAGACGGCACTTCGCTTGCAGCTTACAATCTTCGCCCAAGTTTTTGTCGTTGTGCTCGACTCCTTCTCGAACAGCTAAGGATTAGCTTTCGGATTATTTTGCTGATTTCACTATAATACAAAGGCCGCCTATACAAGTAATGCATAGATTTCAGAGGGGCTATAGATGACGTCTATGGCTAATGGCAATTCATACGGTAGTCCTGTGTCGACCCGTGAACTTCTATTGCGAGCACATCGTATCCTCGGGTCGATTGCTTCGCTTTACGAAACGAGGTGATGTGAACTTGCAAGAAAATGCAGTGCGCTTGATTGAGGATGAAGAACGTGTAATCCCACTTTAATTAGCCGTATACCAAGCGTACAGCAGGCGCATTTCGGACACCCATCCGCGGAATCCAAGGTGAATCTTTCGATGAAAGGGTTTACATGTAAGGTAACATAACACAAGTATTGACTTATATCGTAATGCGATCTATATTGAGCGTAATAGGTTAGATTTTATTACATGGCAACCAAAATTCGACTGTTATGGAACGATTCCGTATCACCTGCCAGTCACGTAAACGTTGGTGATCTTAATGACGACTCGCAAAGTGAAAAGCGTTTGCCCCTACTGCGGCGTGGGCTGCGGCATCGTGATGGAAGTGCAGGACAACCGCGTCATTAAGGTGACGGGCGACAAGGAACATCCGGCTAATTTCGGCCGGCTGTGCACGAAAGGCAGCACCAGCGCGCAGGCGATCGCCGAGTCGGGCCGCATGGAGTTCGCCTATATTCGCAAAACACGAGAGAACGAGCCGGTCAAGACGGGGATGCGGGAAGCAATCCGCGAAACCGCGGGTCGGCTGCGTGCGATTCTCGAAGCTCACGGTCCGGACGCCCTGTCCTTCTACGTATCCGGCCAGATGTCGCTCGAGGCGCAGTACCTCGTCAATAAACTGGCGAAAGGCTTCGTCGGCACGAATAACATCGAATCCAATTCCCGGCTGTGCATGGCGAGCGCGGGCAGCGGTTATAAGCTGTCGCTTGGCGCGGATGGCCCCCCCGGCTCTTATCAGGATATGGACCGGACCGATGTGTTCTTCGTCATCGGCGCGAATATGGCAGATTGCCATCCGATCCTCTTCCTGCGCCTCATGGACCGCGTCAAGGCGGGCGCGAAGCTGATCGTCGTCGATCCGAGGCGCAGCGCCACGGCGGATAAGGCCAACTTGTTCATGCAGATCAAGCCCGGCACCGATCTGGCGCTGCTGAACGGATTACTTCATCTGCTCGTCAAGAACGGTCATACCGATCCGGCGTTCATCGAGGAATTCACGTCTGGCTGGGACGTCATGCCGGCCTTCTTGGAAGACTATCCCCCGGATCGAGTCGCGGCCATCACCGGCATTCCCGAGCCGGATATCCGTCAAGCGGCGCAATGGATCGGCGAGGCGCCGGAATGGATGACCTGTTGGACGATGGGGTTAAACCAGAGCACGCACGGCACTTGGCATACGAACGCCATATGCAACCTGCATCTGGCAACGGGGAAAATATGCCGGCCGGGCAGCGGCCCCTTCTCGTTGACCGGTCAGCCGAATGCGATGGGCGGTCGCGAAATGGGCTATATGGGACCCGGCCTGCCGGGTCAGCGATCCGTGCTGGTCGATGCCGATCGCCGATTCACCGAAGATTTATGGCAGATTCCCCACGGTACGCTGCGCAAGGAGACGGGCGACGGCACCATCTCGATGTTCCGACGCATGCAGGAGAAGACGATCAAAGCCTGCTGGATCATCTGCACCAATCCGGCCGCTACCGTAGCGAACCGGAGTCAAGTCATCGCCGGCCTCCAAGCCGCCGAGCTTGTTATCGCGCAGGATGCGTTCTACGAGACCGAGACGAATTCGTATGCGGATATTAGGCTCCCCGGTGCCTTATGGTCCGAAGGCGAAGGGGTCATGATCAACTCCGAACGCAACCTCACCTTGATGCAGAAGGCCGTCGATCCGCCGGGTGAAGCAATGCCCGATTGGGAAATCATTGCCCGGGTAGCATGCGAGATGGGATACGCGGAAGCATTTTCTTACGCAAGCGCCGCCGAGGTCTACGCCGAGATCCAACGGGCCTGGAATCCGAAGACCGGTTACGATATCCGTGGCGCGACGTACGAGCGACTGCGCAAGAAGCCCTTGCAATGGCCCTTTGCGCCGGATCGCGAGAACGATCGGAGTCCGATCCGGTATTTGAACGACGGCGTGAGCCAATCGCTGAAAGCGACGGATGACGGGCATCGCCCCCGCATCCTGTTCCCTACCGAGAGCGGAAGAGGGATATTCCTCGCCCGTCCTTACATGGCGCCTGCCGAAATGCCGGACCGCGAATTCCCGATCGTGCTGAATACCGGCAGAGTCCAGCATCAATGGCATACGTTGACCAAAACGGGCAAGATCGGCACCTTGAACAAATTGAACGCGGGGCCGTTCGTCGAGCTGCATCCCGAGGATGCGGCGGCGCTCGGCATTCGCGAGAACGATTCCGTTGAAATCCGTTCCCGCCGCGGTCTTGCCGTACTCCCTGCCGTCGTGACCGACCGGGTGCGTCCGGGCAATTGCTTCGCTCCCTTCCATTGGAACGATCGGTACGGGAATAACCTCGCGATCAATGCGGTGACCAACGATGCCATCGATCCGATCTCGATGCAGCCCGAGTTCAAGTTTTGCGCGGTATCGCTTGTTCGTGCAGCCGTTCCTGCGGAAGATCGCCCAGGCCATGATCGAGGATTGCCAAACGCCGAATATACAGGCACGTTCAGCACGGCCATGAAGGAGGAACATGCAATGGTTCAACTGGAAACGTTAACGAAAATGCTCGGCATCGACACCTTGGAGAGCCATTCCTTGGAAAAGCACGAGAAGGTCTACTTGTCCGGCTTTATTACCAGTCTGCATGAAAGTAGTGCCCGCTCCCTCCACGGCATCCCGGTCCTGCCCCCTACCGCGCCATTCGAACCGATTAAGCGTTATTGGCTCGATGGCGTACTGGCCGGCCTCTTCTCCCGGACCTATCTGACGGACGACGCGGCAGCGATCGACGCGCCTTCGCCCGAGATCTCCGCAAGCGCCGAGGTATCGAGCCGTCCGCGGCATGCCGATAAGCCTCCTGGCGTGACGATCCTATGGGCCTCGCAAACCGGCAATGCCGAAGCCGCGGCGGAAGCTTGCGCCATGAAGCTAAGGGAAGCCGGGCTCGAAGCGCGGATCATGAACATGAATGCTTATCCTGTCGCGGACTTGCCGCAGGAGAAACTGCTCGTGCTGGCCGCAAGCACCTTCGGCGCAGGCGACCCGCCGGACAACGGCGCAGCGTTCTGGCATGCGCTCCAAGGGAACGCGATGCCGCAGCTAACGGACACGCGTTACGCGGTGCTCGCGTTCGGCGATTCCAGTTACGATTCGTTCTGCGGCTTCGGACGCCAGTTAGACGGCCGGTTGCGGGAGCTTGGAGGCCGTTCGCTGATCGAGCGAACGGATTGCGATACGGATTACGAAGAGACCTTCGCCCAGTGGTTGGAACAGCTCGAGCATCGGTTAACCGCGCTCCAAGCTGCGCCCGATATCGCCGGCCAAGCCGAATCCATGGCGGAAGCCGCTGCTTCCCTGGAGATGGCGCCGCCGGCGGAGATGTCGACGCCGACCATCATCGACCGTCATCATCCCTTGCAGGCGAGGGTGGCCGTCAACCAGCTTCTAAACCAAGCCGGCTCCGAGAAGGAAACGCGGCAATACGTATTCGATCTTCAGGAATCGGGTTTGAGGTATGAATCCGGCGACGCTTTAGGCGTATGGCCGACCAACTGTCCGGATCTCGTGGAAGAAATGCTGACGGCGCTTGGACTCGATCCGATCGGTCCCGTGCACGTCAAAGGCCGGGGCGAAGTCCCGTTGGCCGAGGCACTTCTCTATCATTACGAGATTTCGCGCATCACGCCGGAGATCCTCCGCTTCGTCCAAGAGCGTTCCGGAAGCAAGGAAATCGCTTGGGTGATGCAGAACAAGGACAAGGAAGAAGCGAAGCAGTGGCTGTGGGGCCGCCAGCCTGCAGACGTGCTCCGCGAGTTCCCGATCATCGCGAGCGCGGCGGAATGGACGTCCGTCCTAAAGCCGCTCCAGCCGAGGCTGTACTCCATTTCCTCCAGCCCCAAGGCAAGCCCGAACGAAGTTCATATTACCGTCTCGACGGTCCGTTACCGCTGTAACGATAACCCCCGGGTCGGCGTCTGCTCGGCTTTTCTCGCGGATCGGGCGCAGCTTCAGGGGACGGTCCCCGTCTTCGTGCACAAAAATGCCCACTTCCGGCTGCCGGATGACCCGGGCACAGCGGTCATTATGATCGGTTCCGGTACCGGCATCGGACCGTTCAGAGGCTTCCTGCATGAGCGGAAAGCCCTTCGCGCCAAAGGGAAAAACTGGCTGTTCTTCGGCGAACAGCGCGCCGCCAGCGACTTCTACTACCGAGAGGAGCTGGAAACGCTGCAGCAGGAAGGTTATCTCCATCGGCTGGAAACCGCCTTCTCCCGCGACCAAGCGGAGAAAATATACGTCCAGCATCGCATGCTCCAGTGCGGCGCGGCAGTATGGCAATGGCTGACGGAAGGTGCGCATGTCTATGTATGCGGCGATGCCGCCTGCATGGCCAAGGATGTCGATGCCGCCCTTAAGCAGATCGTCGCCGAGCATGGCGGAATGAGCGAGACCGCTGCCGCGGCGTATGTCCAGGAACTGTCGCTCGTCAAGCGGTATGCCCGAGATGTTTATTAGCGGGAGTAAACCAAGCGATACAGCAAAAAACCATTGTCCGCCGGACAATGGTTTTTATTTTGCGGCAATGCCGCAAGCGTTAAGCTTCTATTCCACGAAACCGAAAACAAAGCCGCGTTCCAAGCCGCAGGCTACCGTTTTTTTACGCATTCGTTAACCATTCGATTTTGATTTCCTGTACGCATTGTTCAATATCCTTCTCCGTGCAGTCAATCGTTCGATCGCTATGCTTGAGGTATAGGGGCACTCTTTCATTGTATACGTCTTGGAGGCTGTTCCCGTTCTTCATCACGATGCCTCTGGTCGCGATAGTGGTCAACCGTCTTGCAATCTCCTCGTACGGGACATGCAAATAAATGACCCGCCCTCCCTGCTTTAGGGCATTCATCGCCCGATCGGAATAGATCACGCTGCCGCCCGTAGCGATGATGCACTGCGTCAGCCGCAAGTCAGAGACGACGTCCTCCTCGATCTCCATGAACGCGTCGATCCCGTCTTGATCGATGATTTCTTGCAGCAATCGGCCTTCGCGGCGCTGAATGACCAGATCGGTATCCACGAAGTCCATGCCTAATGATTTGGCCAGCAGCACGCCGATCGTGCTTTTACCTGCTCCCGACATGCCGACCAGAACGATATTCATACGCTTCCCCGCTTTTGTTAGATGGTAGTTACCGGACTCGGAACTCTTCGATGGGCGGCGCGGCGATTCCTGCCTGCAGCATCGATCACACCTGAACGATTACTTGGCCCATCAAATAAGTCGGAATCGTCTTTTACACCAAGCTTTGCATTCTCCGCTCACGGACGTACATCGGGAAAAAACGATTACAGTCAATATAGGACTTGTAAGAAGTCGGTGATATAAACTAGGATGGACGTAATGAAGCTTTCAGAAAGCGGTGAAGAAAATAATTACCATCACGACCGAACTGGTACGCCGGCTAATCGACCGTCAATTCCCGGCGTGGAAGGATCTGACGATAAAGCCCGTCGAAAAGAGCGGACACGATAACCGAACCTATCGGCTGGGCAGCGAGATGACCGTTCGACTGCCGAGCCACGTCAGCTACGCTTCCGCCGTGGAGAAGGAATTGGCCTGGCTTCCTGTTTTCCAACCCCGGCTCTCCCTGCCTATTCCTGCTCCCGTTGCAAAAGGCGAGCCATCCGACGACTATCCCCTTCCTTGGTCGGTCAACCGATGGATCGAAGGCGATACCGTCACCCCTGCCAACGTCCGCGATTTAAACGAATTCGCCGTAGACCTCGCAGGGTTTCTGAAGGAGCTTCAAGCGATCGACGCCAGCCAAGGCGTGCCGGCGGGCGTTCAAAACTTCCATCGCGGCGGCAACCTAGCCGTCTACGACGACGATACGAGATCCGTCATTGCGAAGCTTTCCGGCCCATACGATGCCAAGCTGATGACGGAAATCTGGGAGCTGTCGCTTGCGACAACCTTCCAAGCAGATCCGCTGTGGCTGCACGGCGATGTCGCGGTAGGCAATCTGCTCGCGAAGGACGGAAGGCTGAGCGGCGTTATCGATTTCGGAACGATGGGCGTCGGCGATCCTTCAAGCGACCTTGTCATGGCATGGAACTTTTTCGACGACGTGAGCCGCAAGATCTTCCTGCAGCGCATGGATGCCGACGAGGATACCATCGATCGGGCACGCGGCTGGGCGTTATGGAAAGCGCTGATCACGCATGCTTGGAACGAACCGGGTTCGGAAGCCGCGAATTGGGGCAAGCAAGTGCTGCAGGTCATCATGCAAGACTACAGCTCGCGATAAACAAAGCGGTCATCCTGGCCGTTCGGGTCGACCCCTATTATTTCGGACTCGGCCTTCGCGATATCTATCTTCGGGCTCTCCCTCTCTAACGGTTGATCCGTCCTCCTCAAGGGGTTCGAATCACGAAAAACCAGCTGCGACGGCAGCTGGTTTTTCATGTTCCTCGAAGCTAGGCTTGTCTTGTCGCCGCGCGCAGACGATGGTTGCAAATACCCGCCGCTGTTGCCCTGCCGATATTCAAGTCGCGGTACGGCGCCGCGCGCTTCTTATGCGCCGGCCTTCAACCTTCGCTCGAATACGAAAGGTCCCAGCGGCAGGAAAGCGGCGATTACGGCGCCGACGATCCGCAGCGCCTTCCAACGGAACAGAATAGCCATGATGACGATGCCAATCAGATAGAGCGAGAACAACAATCCGTGAATACCGCCGGTGACCGATACGGCCTCCGGACGATCGCCGATGTATTTGAGCGGCATGGCAATGCATAACAGGAACAAGAACGAAGTGCCCTCCAAATAACTGATCCATCGAAAGTACTTCAAGGCTGATGTTTTCATCGTTTCTCCCCTTCGCCGATTCGCTAGCAATCTCACTGCTAGTTTACCATGAATGACGTCGGGATTTAATCGGCATGCCCGTCCAAAAAAAGGCGAAAACGGCACAACATCCTAAAGCGGCTCTCGAAGTTAATTTCGAGAGCCTCGGGCTGACGAGAAATTCAAGGGAAGAGCTGCAAAGGTCCCCCCGTGCTCCTCTTCTCCTTATCGGGGCACGATCCGGAATACGGAGCGCCCGTTCGCGCTGCTCTGCTTGGAGGTCGTTCGGAGCCTCCGCACCTTCGTGATATCGGTCTTCCCGCTCCGATCCTTCCGAAGGGTCAGCGTCAAAATCATCCCGTGCAGCGTGTGCGCGTTTCCGTACAACCGGTCCGAGATGAAGTTGCCAAGCGAATAAGCGGCGACCCGCCTGCGAACCTTGCCGTCGATGTCTTGGGTCATGCTCGTCGTGACGGTCTGAAGAACATGGGGATGCGCGCCCAGCACGGCGTTGGCGCCATGCTTCAGCAGCAGGCGGACAAGCCTGCGCTGCTTGTCATTCGGAGTGCGCTTATATTCCGTGCCGAAGTGCATGCAGACGATAATCGCGTCCGTCCGTTTCTTCAATCGCTTGAGATCCGCCACGATTCGCTCGTCTTGGATTCGGTTCACGAGCCACGGCTCCGGTACCGAGAACTTATTGGTTCCGTAGGTGTAGGCGAGAATGCCGAGCTTGATCCCCTTCGCGCGGACAATGAGCAGCCGCCGGGATTCCTTTGGCGTGCGGGCAGTCCCCGTATGTCGGAGACCGTGCCGGTCGAGCACGCGCAGCGTCCGTTTCAAGCCGGCCGATCCGCCGTCCATGCAGTGATTGTTCGCCGTCGTCAAGATATCGAAGCCGATCTGCTTCAAGGTCCCGGCAAGCTCATCCGGACAATTGAACATCGGATTGCCGAAGCGGCTGATCCGTTCGTATTTGTATGGCTTTCCCGCGCCTTGTTTGAACCAGCGTTGTCCCGATAAGGTCGTCTCCAGGTTCCCGATCGTCACGTCCGGCCTCCTGAGATGGGGGACTACCTTCGCGAAAATCGGCCGGAACGCGTAGCTTTCCTTCTTGCCGGCGCGGTCCGTGCGTCTTGCCGAATCGATGATTACCCCGCGCATCAGCAGGTCTCCCACTGCCGCTACCGTTATGGTCGCCATGAGCTGTTCCCCTTTCCGAATCGTCCCCATACTCTATTCGCCGGCGAGCAAAACCGTTAACATCGGTCCGTACAAAAAAGCCCGGAAACCTGGTTAGGTTTCCGGACTTTCCGCCAGCATGAATGGCGCCTGTTACTGATTGTACACTTCGAACTCGTAAATGATCGGCGCATAACTCGTGCCGGATGTGAAATAGATACGCGCTTTGCTGCCCGTCACCGCCGAGAACGTGATCGTCTTCGGCACGAACGAGGCGCCGATGCTCGTGCCCGTATAGGCCGTCTGCCACGTCGAGCCGTTCCAATATTCGATGCGATAGCCCGTCGTGCGGCTGTCGTATTCCGTGAGCACGACCTTGTTGAACGTCGTGTTCGCGCCGAAGTTCACCTCGAGCGTCTGTCCGTTCCAGCAGCTGCTGCATGCCTGCCAGTTCGTCGAGAGCGAACCGTCGAAGGCTTTGTCCGCGGTTTGCGTCCCATCCCACGTCGAGGAGCTGGCATACGTCTTGCCGAGCGCCAGGTTAACGACATCGTTGTAAATTTCGAATTCGTAGATGATCGGCGCGTTCGCGGTACCGGACGTAAAGTAGATCCGCGCCTTGCTGGCCGTCACCGACGGGAACGTGATCGTCTTCGACGAGCCGATGCCCGTGCCCGTGTATGCCGTCTGCCACGTCGAGCCGTTCCAATATTCGATGCGGTAGCCCGTCGTGCGGTTGTCGTACTCCGAGAGGACGACGCGGTTGAACGTCGTGCTCGCGCCGAAATTCACCTCCAGGGTCTGTCCGTTCCAGCATGTGTTGCATGCCTGCCAGTCCGTGGTCAGCAAGCCGTCGAACGCCTTGTCCGCCGTTTGCGAGCTATCCCACGAGGATGAGCTGGCATAGGTTTTGCCGAGCGCCAGATTCGTCGACGCCGGCACCGGCGCGGACGTTTTCTTCAGCAGCAGCACCCAGTCGTTGGTATCCGGTTTAGACGGAACGTTCCACTGGCCGGAGGTCGATTTCGCCGTCGTGCTGATCGCCGTGTAGGCGCCGGTCCGCGGGTTGAACCACTTGGCATCGTAGTAGTAGCCGTTGTCCATGCCTTTGATCGTGCCGGTGCTCGTCGTGCCGTTGAAGAAGAACGTCACGTACGTGCTGTTGCCGTCCGAGGACAGAAGCGATCTGGAGGTATCGCTGAACGAGCCCCATGCGGCATCGTCGAACCGCGGTACCAGCTTCCACCATTCTAGCGACGTATAGAAGCTCTTGAAGTACGTCAACTGGCTGCCGGTCGCATAGTTCGCTCCGTCGTACCACCACGTGTAACGGGATGGCAGCTCGTACCCCGTTCCGAAATCGTCGGCCTCGCCAGTCTTGGAGTAGACGTCATTCCACACGCCGGACGCGCCGTAGCCATAGCCGTAAATACCGTATTGGAACGCTTTGTAGGCAGCGCCGAGCGCACCTGTCGAATCCGTCCAGAAGCCGTCATAGGCGCTCTCGTACAGGACGGAAGGCTTCGCGGTACTGAAATTGTAGAAGTCTTTCGCCGTGCTCATGCCTGTCAAGTCGCCCTGCCACTGTACCGCCCAACCGTCATGGTAGGACTTGCTCGCCCAGGTCGAGTTGGAAGCGACCGACGTGCCCGTGTTTTCCATATGCGGCATGATCGGCTGGCCGTACGCATCGTTGTCGCTGATGCTCTGGCCGACGGCATACCATTTGCTCATCGTCGTCGCGTTATAGGCGCCGTACATATTCCGGTCGATCTCCTGCGCGATCGTGTAGATGAGCGGATACGAACCGAAGCGCGCGACCCAATATTTCGCCACGCGAGCCATGTAAGCATCGGTGTAGACGGAATAATTCGCCGGGTCCTGCGCCCAGGATACCTGCGCGTTCGCATGGACGAGGCCTTGGTCGGCAATGTATTTGAACTTGCGGTCGAGGTTGTCGAATCCGGCCAGATCGGCGCTCGTGAAGCCGTCGCTCAGATTGGCGACCGCTTCCTCGTCCGATCCCGTATGGGTGCCGCCGCCATGCGGCTGCCAGATCGGTTCCGACTGGTAGACCGTGAAGCCTTGGCTGACGCGCTTGTCCACGACGTATTTGAACTGCGAGGCGATGCCGGTCGCGTTGGAAGTCGAGAACCGCTCATGCGGCAAAATCCAATGCGTGTCGCCGAGGTAGAAGAACGGCGTGCCGTCGTTGTACGTCAAGTAGCGGCCGTTGCTGCTGACCTTGAGGAAGCCTTTCTTGTAGATGTCGAGACTCCCCGTGTAAGCGTTTACCTGAATGGATTTCGTAATGCCGTTCAAGCCCGTATCGGTCGGATCGTTCGCCGACGTCGTCATCGACCAGGCGCCGGTCTTCGTCGGCGCGAAGCGGATTTTCCATACGCTGCCGCCGTTCCAGAAGGCAGGCCGCGTAATGACCGTTCCGCCCGGACCGGTGAAGGTGGCGGTGACATCGACGTTCGCGAACGGATCCGCGTACGTCTTGGAGCTGGTCAGCGAGATTTCGACCGTCTGCCAGTTCTGCGTCGTATAATCCGCCGCAAACGCTCGCTTCGGAATGACCATGACCGCTAGAAGCGTAACTAGCGCGAGCAGGATAAGAGCCGTTCTTCTTCCTAAGGTGAGGCTGCCATTCATTGCAATCGACATTAAAGCACTCCCTTTCATCGTATGTGATGCGTTTGCTTGCCTTTCGGTTTCCTGCCGCCGCTGACTCCGTTCGCCTCCTTCCGAGCATGACAAACAGCCCGCCTTCTCTATTTGTACGGGAGCTCCACCCTTGCTTTCAGTATAAAAGGTTCCAGGGCACGCGGACATTGCTGCGTTTTTCCATTTGTTTGCTCGAATCGTGCGAATCGTGAAATCGTTCGACGAAACGGGTATTCCCGGCTCAAGGAAACGATCGCCTCCGCCGGCATGACGGCGGAGGCGATCGGCGCACTTCACACATCGCACTTCACACATCGCACTTCACACATCGCACATCGCACGTCGCACTTCACAAATCGCACATCGCACGTCGCACATCGCGCCAATGCTACCAAACCTCTCTTGCCGAGCACGCCAGATGAAGGCGAACCAGAATTTTAACGATTATCAGCGTCGTTATTCCGCCAAAAACGGGGCAAAAATACGCTAACGCTTGCAGCAGGCCTTATGCGGTGCATACTGGCCGATCCTCGCGCACAAACCTCCCTTAAGGCTACCTGGCAACCGTTAGAATTCTAAAAGGAGCATTTTGAGCAAAATAACCTCTCCCGCAACCGTTAGAATTTCTTGCTACTAAACGTAAACGGACATCGTTCATCGTTCATTCCCAACTGTTCACTCCCCCACTGGATGAATCGTCTCCCCGCGAACTGCATCCTATCAAAAAGAAAGATCCGAGCGACTTGCCCCGGATCTAAAGGGTTATTCAAAAAGTAGTCTCGCGCAGCATAGCCTTGGCTCCATAACCAATCCGCTCGTTAGGTCCGGTAATACGACAGCACCCAGCATACCCCGTTCCGGTCGGTAACGATCGCAAGCAAACCATTGAACGGAGCCTCGTACACCGCCGTATTCACGATTCCTTCCGCGGAAAATGCGTCATATATGCCGCCAAACGCATGCTCTGTCTCGATCTTGAGGAACACTCTCACGTAATCGCCCTTCAGCGCCGGCTTGG
The DNA here is from genome assembly GCF_009909195.1 of Paenibacillus sacheonensis. GTDB lineage: Bacteria > Bacillota > Bacilli > Paenibacillales > Paenibacillaceae > Paenibacillus_Z > Paenibacillus_Z sacheonensis. The sequence goes on along the minus strand of NZ_JAAAMU010000004.1, from coordinate 477,724 downwards.
CCGCTCGGGTATCGGCGAATTTAATCACGGCCCCCTCGACTTCCAGATCCGCGTTCAGCACTTCCTCCCCCTGCTTTCGGAGAATCGTCACCTCGCCGCCTAACACGCGCTGATAATAATGGATTTCTTCCTTGCAATTCTCCACGACGATGAACGGAACGGCAATCATCATTTCGCATCTCTCCCTCTCGGCTTGAATCGTTCATAGTTCGATTTCGCGATTTCGATCGCGCCGGCAACATCCTGCTCGGTATTCAGATATACGGAGACCCAGTTCGATTCGGGATAGATATGATGCGGCTGGGCTTTGGACGCATCGATCCACCGGCCACGTTCCGTTCGGGGAACAAGCAGATCGAACAAGCGGTCACCGTGCAGATGACCGATCTCATGGTCATGGACTCGAAATTCGACCCCGCCGAACCGGTGAGGCTGCGTCGTAACGCCTGGCCAACCGAGCAGCACGTTCGTCAATAAAGTTCCGCCGTTCCAACTCATCTACGTCTCCTCCGGTTCGGTCAGATTGCGAAGCACGATCTTCAGCATGCCGACCAACGAGGCATACGCTTCGTCCGTCAGCCCCTTCCGGGTTTTGTGCTTGATGCGGTTCAGCGCTTCCTGTACCCTCGGCGCAGCCTCGCTCCCGGATTCGGTCAGATAGAGCAATTGATACCGGTTGTCGGATGGATTGGGCTCACGCCTAACATAACCCTCGGCCTCCAGCTTGGTTATCGCCTTGGCGGTCGTCGTCTTGTCGATGAGCAGCTTCTCGCTGAGCGCCTTCTGCGTAACGGGCTGCCCGTATGCGATCGCCATCAGGAAAATATACTGTCCGCTTCCGATTCGATAAGGCTCGAGCTCAGCTGCGATTAAGACCTGCATGTGACGGTAGATGGCGGAGATGATTTGTCCGTGCGACTCCGATGCGGCGCTGCCGGTTCGGTTCCATTGTTCGCTCAGCGTACGTCCTCCTCATATAGAATGCTATTGCAACTAATTTTATCTTATGCGATATAGGATGTTATTGCAACTAATTTTTGATCGCGACTATCCGATCGTAATTTTGCCTTCGGGGTGCCGGAACAGCACTTTCTCTTTGCGGGGCCCTATCCCGTATGCGAGCGTCAGCGGCCCCAGCCTCCCCGCGAACATCATGAAGATAATCAGCGCCTTGCCGAACGCGGACAACTCCGGCGTGATGCCCAACGTCAAACCGACCGTGGCGAACGCCGAAGTGGTTTCGAACAGGATTTTGAGAAAGGCCTGGTCTTCCGTCGTCGTAAGAATCATCGTAACGGCAATGACCAATCCAAGCGAAATCATCGTTATCGTCAGCGCCTTTATCACTCGTTCCTGCGCAATGCGATACCGGAATAATACGATATCTTCCTTCCCCCTGATCATCGCAAGGACCGCGACCGCCAATACCGCGAACGTCGTCGTCTTGATGCCGCCGCCGGTCGAACCCGGCGATGCTCCGATGAACATCAGCAGCACGATGAAAAATTGCGTAGCCTGACGGAGCGAAGCCAGATCGAGCGTATTCGCGCCTGCGGTTCTCGGCGTGACGGACTGGAAGAACGAGGCCAGTATTTTGCCGCCCCAGTGCAGCGATCCCAGCGTCTTGGCGTTCGACAGCTCGAAAATGAAAATGATCAACGTACCTGCAAGAATCAGCGCAAGCGTCGCTGCCAAGACCACCTTCGAATGAAGCGATAAGCGCTTTGTCCTGCGGTATTCGAGGAGATCCGAAATGACGATAAATCCGATTCCGCCCGTCACGATCAGCAGCATCGTCACGATGTTGACGACGGGATCATTCGCATAGCCGGTCAAGCTGACATAGGGGGTACCGAATTGCCCGAACAAATCGATGCCTGCATTGTTAAAGAATGATATCGAATGAAAGACGCCGAAGTATACCGCTTGGCCGATCGGCATATCGAACGACCAGCGAACGGCGAACAAGACGGCTCCGGCGAGCTCGATCGTCAGCGCATACGCCATGATCTTGCGGATGAGCCGCACGATCCCCTCCATGCTGCTTTGATTGAGCGCTTCCTGCAAGATTAATCGCTCCTTGAGCGAAATCCGCTTGCGAAGCAAGATCGCGAACAGCGTCGCCATCGTCATGAACCCAAGACCGCCGAGCTGAATAAGAACCAGGATGATGATTTGTCCGGCAATCGACCAATGGCTTCCGGTATCGACAGTGACCAGTCCCGTCACGCATGTCGACGTCGTCGCCGTGAATAACGCATCGATGTAAGGCGTAAACGAGCCGTCGGACGACGCGAACGGAAGGGCCAGCAGCATGCTCCCGCAGAGAATGATAAGCCCGAAGCCCGTGACGAGAACCCGGGGCGGTGACCATTTGGAGACGCTTGTAAACACTTGCATGAATGAATGCTCCTTCCCATATAGAACAACCCAGAGCATGCGGATGCAGCATGGCGATCAAGCCAATCCAATCCTACCTCCGCGATCTCACTAGTAAGTATAACCTTTAACCCAATCAAGCAATAGAACCTCCGATTCGTTCGAAACCAGGCGGAATAATCAGTGACGCAATCGAAAAAAAACCGCCTCCCGGTAACGCCGGGAAGCGGTAATGAAGGGTCAATCGGTTAAGCCGCAACGTCCCTGCGCGTGAAGAAGAACCACGACACGAAATTGAACAGGATGAAATACGCGGCGAGCACGAGAATCGAGAACGTCATCGTCATCCCATCCTGGTAGGGGCGCCCATTCAGATACTGCGACAAGTCCAGGTTCGCGAACAGCATATATTTGCTCCAGGCGTAAGGCTGCGTCAGCTCCATGATGATCGCTCCCGCGAACAGCGCGAAGATCGAGATGCCGATCGCCATGGCGCTGCTGCGGAAGGCCGACGAGATCATGAACGCCAGCGTGACGAACAGGATCGTCGAAACGCCGTTCAGCATATACGACTTCCACAGATTGCCGAGCATGCTCAGCTCGATCGCGTTTCCGGCGGAATCGACGCTGACCAAGGGCAGATCGAGCTGCTTGAAATGGTAGAGCAATCCGTTCGTGAGCAAGGAGACGACGAAGAGGACGATCAACAGGAGAAGTCCGAATAAAATCATGGAGATGTATTTCGACAACAAAATTTTCAGCCTGCTGGCCGGACGGATAAGCAGCAGCTTGATCGTTCCGGTCGAGAATTCCCCTGCCAGGCTGTCGCCGGCCACGATGACGGTGAACAAGGTGATGAGCATGATCAGCTGCGCGGAGCCGTTGATGCCGGACCACATCGTGTCCGATTCCGGACGAATGTCATGCGCCAGCCTGTACTCGCCGATCGCAAGCTGATCCTTGGCGTAGTTTTTGGAGCCTTCCTCCGTCTTCGGATCGGCGATCATTTCCTTCCAGTGCTGCTTCTCCTGCGTGATTTGAGTTTTCCAATCGTCCGCCCCGGCATCCTTATTATCGTAATGCCAGTCGACGAAACTGCCGATCAGCACAGCGCCGATCATGAGCGCCGCCATAATCCAGGTGCGCCAGCGGCGGTACAGCTTCATGTTTTCGTTCCGAATCAAATTAACCAACGCGCTCACCTCCCGTAATTTCCAAGAACCGGTCTTCCAACGATTGTCGTAACGGAGTTACGCCGTAGATGCGGACCTCCATGCGTATGAGATGTGCCAAAATATCCGGAATGCGGTCCCGATCCGTCGTCACTTCAATTCCATTTTGAACCGGCTTCACCGCGATCGCTCCGGCGATCTCGCGGACGGCGGCAATCGCCAGCTCGCTTGGCGAGGCTTCGATGAGATACGTCTGCGCGTCGTCGTTCGTGCCGATCAGCTCGCCGATCCGCTTCACGTCGATAATCCTGCCCCGCATCATGATCGCCACCCGGTCGCACATCAGCTCCATCTCGGAGAGCAAGTGGCTCGAGACGATGACGGTGATGCCTTCTTCCCGGGTCAGATAACGGAGATAATCGCGAAGCTCGCGGATACCCGCAGGGTCGAGCCCGTTCGTCGGTTCGTCCAGGATGAGCAGCGAGGGCCGATGCAGCAATGCCTGCGCAACGCCGAGCCGCTGGCGCATGCCGAGCGAATATTTCTTCACCTTGTCGTGAATCCGATCCTCCAGCTTGACGAGCTCTACCACCTCGCGAATGCGATCCTTCGTCACACCCGGCACCATGCGCGCATAGTGGACGAGGTTGTGGTACCCGCTCAGGAACTTGTACATCTCGGGGTTTTCGACGATGCCGCCGACGTGGCGGATCGCCTGCTCGAATTCGCGCGCGATATTCTTCCCTTGTATGGTGATCGTGCCTTCGGTGATGGACATCAAGCCGACCATCATGCGGATCGTCGTCGTTTTGCCTGCGCCATTGGGCCCGAGGAATCCGAAAATTTCGCCTTTCGGCACGTCGAACGAGACGTTGTCAATGATCGTCTTGCGTCCGATTCGCTTCGTTACGTTACGAAGACTTACGATGGGTTCGTTCATAATCTGCCTCCTAGTTCGTTACGGCCGCAGCCGTACGCGTGTATAGATGAATGTCGGACACGACGCCGTCGATGGCGATCGTCCATTTCCCGTCTCCCAAGCTTCCACGAAGCCGGTCGATGTTTCCTTCGGCCGGATCCCGCTTCACGACGAGCGGCAGTTGCGTACCGATATGACCGTTCTTCACGACCGTATCCAGCGTATAGCCGCCAGTCTTATCCAGCAAAACCGTCACATCGCTCGACTCCGGACGTATGCGCGCATTCCCCCGCAATTCGGTCACCTGGACGTTGGCGGCCACTGCCGTAAGGTCAATCGTTCCGCCGACTGCCCTCAGCATGAGCGTGCCTTCCCCGGCTCTGCCTGTCAGCGCTCCTTCAATAGGACCGATCGCGTTGACGCCATTGCTGCTGTCCAGCTTGACCGCGCCTTTTGCTTGTTCGATCGTAACGTCGCTGAATTCGTTCTTCAAGTCGATGCCGCCCGTAATGCCCGACAGATACGCATTGCCGTGCGCGACGTCCGCCATAAGCCGTCCATCGACTTGTTGGATCTCCAGCATGCCGTTGTCCGACCGAACGCCGAGATCTCCCTTCGTACCCAGCACGGATACGGAGCCTCGTTCGCTCTTGATGTCAAGCTTCAGTCCGGAAGGCACCAGCAATTCGTAGTCGACCGAGACCCTTCCGCCCTCGACAGGCTTGCCGTCCACGGTGGCCGTCAGCGTCAACCGTTCGCCGGCCGGATCCTTGTCGGCTTTCACGGCCGTCTGCCTGCGCTCGGTTCCTTCTTTATTCCGTGACGTTACTTTCACCTTGTAGCGCAGCTGGATCCGATTGCCTTCAGCCTGTCGGACGACGATAGCTCCGTCGCGGTTCGCCAAGCTCACTTCGCGGATCTTCCCGCGATCGACGGCATACTGGCCTTCCGCGAATGTCGTCACGTCCGGATGCGCATGCTCGTACGAGCTCGTCTTCTCTTCGTTGACCAGCTTTCTGGCGAAATGCTCGAACATGTCTTCTTTCAGGAACGTCATGTCGAGAATGGAGCAAGCGAAGGCGACTACGATGGCGAGGAGAAGGACGATGCGATTCGTTCGAAGTATCATCCTTACACCTCCACGACTTTCTCGAATAAGTAGCCGTTCAACCAGGCGAGTCCGACGCCCAGCAGCACGAGCGCCGCGAACAGACCCGAATGGAGATAGACGATGCCGGACAAGCTGCCCCCGAAACTAAAATCGGGCAGCCAGGACAGGACATCCGACAAGAACGGCGCGATGCGGTAGATGACCCACGTTCCGGCGAAGAAAGCGATCAGCGCCATGACCCAGCGGAAGCGCGCGACCAACTGTCCGCTCAAGAACGCAAACTGCACGAGCATGACCAGCAGCACGACGCTCAGCAGGTACATCCACAGACTGTTCCCCGCCAGGTTCGACAGCGTGCTCCTGAATGAGTGATCCCCCCATTCCTGATCCGTAAAAAGCGCGGTTCCTGCGCTTCGAAGCAAGAATAAGCTGTAGCTGGCGGCAATCCACAGCAGCGTGGCGCCGAGAAGGAGCAGCAGCGCGCCTAGCTTTGCCAGAAGCACTTTCCAGCCCCTGATCGGCAGCGACAGCAGCAGGTAGATCGAGTTCGTCTTCCATTCCGTGCTGAGCTGAAAGTAACCGATGCCGATGACGATCGCGGATGCGAACAGGAACGGCAGGAGCAATGCGACGATCTGCACCGCTTCGTTGCCCAACGGGCCTCCTTTGAACATCACGATCGCATGAAGCGCCGTTACCGCGCCCCCGTAGACGGCAAAAAGCGGAAACAGGCTCCTGATTTCCTTGCGAACCAATCGACGAAATCCCATCTACGCGTACACCTTCTCCCAAATGTTCTCCAGCGAGCAGCCATAGTCCGACCTCAGATTATCCGCCGAATCGAACAGTCTGACGCTGCCTTGCTGCAGAAACATAACGTCGTCGAACATCGGCTCCGATTCGCTGACGGAATGCGTCGACAAGATAATCGTCTGCTCGCCCGTCCGGAACTCGCTGACGATCGAACGGATGATCTTCGCCCGCGACGAAGGATCGATGCCCGAGAACGGCTCGTCAAGCAGCACGAGCGGCACGCTGCGGGACAGAGCGACGATCAGCTTGAGCCGCGCGCGCAGCCCTTTGGACAGGTTGCGCACCTTCTGCCTACCGTCCAGATTCATCGTCGCGAGCAGCTCGTCTGCCTTGTCCGCCTGCCAATCGTCGTAGAACCCGGCGATGAATCGCAGCGTCTCGTCGACCGTCATCCAGCCGTACAGATGATCGATCTCGGGCAGGTAAGCGATCTGTTTCTTGCGATTGGCGTCCGGCGCGCGGCCGTCGATGCGTACCGTGCCCGATGTCGGATGAATCAGACCGGCCAATATTTTAAGCAGCGTCGACTTCCCGCTTCCGTTCGGTCCGAGCAGCCCGACGATTCTGCCCTTCTTGATCTCGAGGTCGATGCCGGTCAACGCATGCTTCAGAATATAGCGCTTATGTATACCCGACAACTCCACGATGTTCCCCGATGCTTCCATGTCCACGTCCTACCCCTCCTTCTTCTCCTTCGATAATTGATCGCGCAGGATGCGCTCGATCTCTGCCGCTTCTATGCCCAAGCCGTGCATCTCCTCGATGAAGTGCTTCACCGCTATATGCGCCATTTCCGAACGCAGGTGCAGCAGCAGCTCCGGATCGTTCTTGATAAAAGTCCCTTGGCCGCGCAGCGTTTCGGTCAGTCCTTCCCGCTCCATCTCTTGATAGGCTCTTTGTACCGTGTTCGGATTAATGTTGGACATTTGAGCTCTTTCCTTCAACGATGGTATTTTGTCTCCGGGAGCGATCTCCCCTCTGACGAGCGCCCGCTTGGTCTCGTCCACCATTTGCAAATAGATCGGTTGGGGGTTGTTGAAATTCAGCTGCAACGTTCCACCTCCTTGGTTCAATGAACCAGTGCACTATCTCACTAGTGCACCTTGATTCTAATTGCCCTTCGGCCGAACTGTCAACCCGTTTTTTTTTTTGCCTCGCGACAAAAAGAGCGCAGCTCCGGCGGCTGCGCTCCCTCTATTCGCTTATGCATTCGATTTTTCGGCAAACGCGCCATCTTTCTCTTCCGCTTGCAAGAAACGCTTCACTTCTTCTATCGCTTCTTCGACTGAATTCACGCGAATCGTGCAGCGTTCTTGATGGTGTCGGTTCATGGCATGCGCGTAACGCGGATCGTAATAATGCGCCAGCAAGAGGATAATCGCCTCTTCGAATCGATCCTCCTGCAGCAGCGTATCGATTTCTTTGGCGATCGGCGTGTGAATGCGTTCCTTGATTCGGCCGAAGGCTTGGAGCAGCTCGTGTTTGTGTTCCGAGGGCCGATACTCTTCCATGATATGACGAGCACGCACCTCGATCGGCATTTCGATGAACAGCTGCAAGCCGTTCTCCTTCTTATCCATGATGAACCCCGGAATGACGGCTTTGCCGATTCGCTTGCTTTCTCCCTCGACGAGAAAATAAGGCGACTCCTTCAGCTCCAGCAATCTGCTTACGAGAAGCGCCTCGAAGGTCTTCTGGTTGTTGGCTCGCAGCCCGACATGACCGAATATCGATCCCCGGTGTCCGGCCATGGCTTCCAAGTCCAACGCCGGATATCCCTCCTCCTGGAGGCGTCTAAGAATGGCCGTTTTCCCGGATCCCGTATTCCCCGAGACGACGAGGCCTCGAGGCTGGAATTCGATATGCTCGAGCATATCGACGACCCATTTGCGGTACGAACGGAAGCCTCCAGTAAGACGATACGTCCGGATGCCCATCAAGGCAAGAACGGTCGCGGTCGTATGGCTGCGCATGCCGCCGCGCCAACAGAAGACGGCCTTTTGCCCCGGCAGCCGCTCGAACCGTTTCACGAAGTCCGGTAATTTTGCGGCAACGATCTCGAGTCCTCTGTCTTTCGCAGCCCGAACGCTCACTTGCTTATAGAGCGTTCCGATTTCCGCCCGTTCCTCGTCGTCGAAGAAGGGAATATTCAAGCTGTCCGGAATGGTAGCATCCCGATATTCGGAAGGCGAACGAACGTCGATCATGATGATTTCTTTTTTATCCTTAAGCGCCAGCAATTCTTCGATGGTGATATCTTGAAACAATCGATCCCGCTCCTTTAAATGACTGCAATCCGTCCCGGATGGTCCGCTGTCGTCTCTCCGATCATGCCGGCTTCGACGCCGGCAAGCTTCAGCTTATCCAGCAGGTCATCCGCTTGATCGCCAGCCACCGCGATCAACAGGCCGCCCGACGTAACCGCGTCGCATAAGATCCACTGACCGATCTGGTCGATCGAATCGGCAAAGGATATCGAGTCCTGCACATGCGCGAAATTATTTTTCGTGCCCCCGGGAACGAACCCTTCTTCGGCCAGCTCTCTGACTCTTGGCAGCACGGGGACATCCGCTGCGATGATGCGAATGCCCACCTCGCTGCCTTTCGCCATTTCAAGCGAATGGCCGATCAAGCCGAAGCCGGTAACATCCGTGCAGGCATGCACGTCGTAAGGCTCCATCGTTTCGGCAGCCGTCTTGTTCAACGTCGCCATGACCTGCGTGACGCGCTGCACTTCCTCTTCGTTCAAACGATCCTTTTTGATCGAGGTCGTCAAGATGCCGACTCCGATCGGCTTCGTCAGAATCAATTTATCTCCCGGCTGCGCGCCCGCGTTCGTACGGATTCGCCGCGGATGCACGAGTCCCGTTACGGCGAGCCCGAATTTCGGTTCGTTGTCGTCGATGGAATGTCCGCCGACGAGCGTAATGCCGGCTTCGTTCATTTTGTCTCCGGCCCCTCGCAATATCTCGGCAAGTACCTGCTTGTCCAGCGTGCGAATCGGAAAGGCCACGATATTCAGCGCGGTTAGCGGCTTGCCCCCCATCGCGTAGATATCGCTGATTGCATTGGCGGCGGCAACTTGTCCGAATGAATACGGATCGTCGACGATCGGGGTGAAGAAATCCACCGTCTGCACGAGCGCGAGCTCGTCGCTGAGTTTATAGACGCCGGCATCGTCGCTCGTTTCGATGCCGACGAGAAGATTCGGATTCGGGCGTGCCGGAGGCAGCTGCTTAATCACTTCGGATAAATCCGCAGGTCCGATCTTGCAGCCGCAGCCGCCTTTCGTGGAATAGGAAGTCAATTTAATCGGTCGTGATGTCTCCATCGCTTCTCATCCTCTCTGCTGGTCAGGAATTACCCTGTATGAATGTGTAAGGGATGCATCCATCATAACCTATTACAGCCGCGCTTAACTAATTCAAGTGACGATTGGCATGCAAGCTTGTCCGTACGGAAAGGAAAGCATCAACGAAAACACCTTCGAGACCTCCTGCTGCATGAGGTCCCGAAGATGTGGAAACGCAGGATTTATGACTGATATCCATGTCTAATCAAGGCCGTAAATAATCGATCAAATCTTCCGTTAACGGAATCCCGTCCGCAAGACGAATTTGCGCTCTGCGTCTCTCCGGTTCGCCCGGCAGCATCACCTGCGCATAGCCCGGCGCGGGCGGCATCGCCCCGAGATCCTGCACCATCCGCTTCATGTTCGCCGCATACGACTCGGCATTCGTAAATCTGCCGATATCGATCGCGAGCATGAAATGCCCGAGCTTGCGGCGCTCGCTCAGGTCGTCGGCGTACATGGGGCTGACGTACGGTCCGACCGGCGAGCCTGTCAGCATACCCGAGAATAGATCGACGACCATGCCGAGCGCATACCCTTTCGCCCCGCCGAACGGGAGCAGCGCGCTGAACAGCGCCGGGTCGGTTATCGGTTCGCCCGCCTCGTTGACCGCCCAATCGGGCGGTATCGGCTTGCCTTGGCGAATGGCGTCCAATATTTTGCCGTACGCGACCGAGCTCGTGGCCATGTCGACGATAATCGGGGGAAGATCGCCTGCCGGGAAAGCGAACGCCATCGGATTGGTGCCGAAGTAAGGGGCGCTGCCGCCGAAGGGCGCGACCATCTTGTCCGTGTTCGTCATCATGACGCCGATCAGCCCCTGATCCGCGGCCATGTTCACGAAGTAGGACAATGCGCCGCAGTGGCTGCTGTTCACGGCGCTCACCGCGCCGACGCCGTTCAGCTTCGCTTTTTCGATCGCATGGGACATCGCTTTCTCCGCGACGACGTGACCGAGTCCATCGTCTCCGTCGACGATCGCGGTCACCGGACCGGTATCCCGGATCCGCATATGCGGGTTCACGTTGAGTCCGTTCGCGGCGATCGTATCGATATAATGCGGCATGCGCATGACGCCATGCGAATCGACGCCCCTAAGATTGGCGTGGACGAGCACGTCCGCCGCGACCGCGGCATCCCGCTCGCTTACGCCCGCGCCGACGAACTTCCGTATGCACCATTCGCGCAGCTGCGCGTGTTTAACTAACGCTTCCTGCATGCGGCATCTCCTTTAGGATTCCCAATATGCGGCGTTCGGCAGGCTGCCGTCCATGACGTAACCGCCGTCGATCGTTAACGTGGAGCCCGTCATATACCTGGACTCGTCGGATGCGAGATATAAGGCCGCATGCGCGATTTCTTCCGGCTGCGCGATATCTTGGAGGGGAACGCGCTTGAACAGCGCTTCCTTCACGGCCGGGGTATACATGGGGATCGTAAGCTCGGTATACGTGGCTCCAGGCGCGATAATATTCGCGGTGATCTTGTGCGGCGCGACTTCGGTGGCCAGCGTTCGGGTAAACGATTCGACGCCGCCCTTCGCTGCCGTGTACGCGCCGCATGCGGGTTCGGACAGCGTCGCGTGAATCGAAGAGATGTTGATGATTCGGCCGCCTTGGTTCTGCATAATCATCTCACGCGCCGCGTATTTGCAGCCCAGGAATACGCTGGTCAGGTTGTTGCGGAGGATGCGATCCCAGTCTCCTTCGTCCGTATCGACGACGTTCGCTTGATGAATGACGGCCGCGTTGTTCACCATAATATGAATCGCGCCGAAAGCAGCCCGTGTCTCGCCGATATAGCGCTTCACGTCCGAGACGGAACCGGCGTCCGCCTGGACGAATATCGCGTTGGCGCCGATCGCTTCGATCGCCTGCACGACCCTTCGCCCGCCATCTTCGTTCTTGTCCGCGATGCAGACCGACGCGCCTTCCTGCGCGAACACGTTGGCGATGGCCGCTCCGATGCCCGCCGCGCCGCCCGTTACGATCGCCGTTTTGCCCGTTAATTTGCCCATAGGATCCTCCTCGATCAGAACACTTTATAGATTTCGATGAGTTTCAAGATATTATGGAGGGTCATCTCCAAATGCTGCTTCAGGAGCCGCATGGCGCCTGGCTTGTCGCCGTCCCTCAGCGCTTGGAGGAAAGCTTGGTGCTCGTCATGCGACTGCCGCATGCGATGCAAATCCTGCAAGTAATAGGCGCGCGCCATCTGCACATGGCCGTTCAGCTTATCGTAAGAATCGCCGATCAGCTTGTTGCCGGCATACGAGACGATCGTCTTGTGCAGCTTGATGTCCGCTTCCATCAATTCGAATCCGTCCCAGCTCTCTTGGCCGATCAGGCTGTCGAATTCGCGAATGATCTCCGCGATCCGCGCCCAGTCGCGGCTCAGCGCCTCGAAGCCGACATCAAGCGCATACAGCTCGACCATTTCGCGATAGCCGAAGATTTGCATGAGATCCTCGCGATAGACGCCTTTCACGTAAATCCCTTGCCGCGGCACCGTCGTGACGAAACCTTCGGCATCCAGCATGTTCAGCGCATCGCGAACGGGCGTGCGGCTGACGCCGAGCTTCTCGGCGATATCCGCGGCGTCGATCCGTTCGTTCGGCGTAAACTCCCTGCGCATCATCATCACTTTCAACTTTCGATAAACTGCTTCCTTGCGGTCCTGCTGGCCTTCCAGATCCGCCTTGTTAAGCGATTCGAAGCTTTTGCCGGTCATGGTGCACCTCCACTTATCTCGTTAGACGATCAGCCGCTTCCCCTACTGCGATTACGCCTGGCGACATCGCGCCCAGGCGCAGGCTGAACGTAACGCCGTCCGAATGCCAATGCGCTTCCGCTCCGGATACGGGCATCGGCGCACTTTCGCCGCCGAGCAGCGCGACAGGCACGTCAAAGGTCAACTCCGTGTCCTCTTCCGTCAGATTAAAGACGTTAATGACGCCGCCGGCTTCATCCGCGAGCGCGTGCAGATGGATATGCTCGGCGATGCCATGGAACGCGCCGCGCACGAAATACGGCTTCAGCTGCTTATAGACGCTCATTTGCCCGCAATAATTGGCGAAGCGCGCTTCCTTGTCGTACGGCGCCAACGCGCCTGCAATCTCCACGCTCGGATGACTGGTCTTGCCGCCGATGCCGAGGTGGCGAATCGTCGAGGCGCACCACCAGAAGAATACGGAGTTGTCATTGTCGGCAGCCATCGTGATGTGCAGATAGAGCGGGATGCTGCAGCCCAGATTGTAATAATAAAGCGCCAGCGCCTTGCCCGTCTTCAAGTCCTCGATGCAGTTCCACATGTATTCGAAGCCCCAGTTCTCGTCGTAGCTGCCGATTCCGGGAGCGCCTTGGTGGAAATACGTCGGAACGTAGAGCGAGGTTACCCACGGGGATACGGGGTCGTGCACCTCGGTCAACACCTGCGGGCATGCGGCGCGCACGTCATGAGCCAGCCGGTAGACGGCTTCGACGTGATCGAGCGGCGTCGATGGCACCTGATGTCCATGATTCGGGTTATAGCACGGACCGCGCCAGTCCATTTCGTCGAACATCATAAAGCGGATGCCCTGCTTGGAAATCGCGAGAATCCGATTCAGCTTCTCTTCATAGAATCGCGGATCGCAGAGGCACATCTCCCAGAAATGATAGCCCCATACGGGTTCCATCTTCTCCGGCTGCATCGGTCCGTACGAATGCTCGACGAAATAACGTTCCGGCCAATGCGGCTTGTAGGCGCGCAGAATCGTCCGATAACCGAGATCCAGGCCGTAATCGTCCTTTAATTCGCGGACCAGATCGGACACGGCGCCGAGCCGCGAGTCGTCCCACAACGTGAGCCCTTCCGCGACCTCCCAGCCGGGGTCCAGATACAACAGCTCGCAGCCGCATGCCTTCGCCTTCTCGGCCTCCCGCAGCAAGGCCTCCTTGTGATAATGCAGCTTCAGCTGCTCCGCATCCGAGTGATGCCAGCCGATGTCGTACAGCTCGTTCCAATTCACCGGCGGATCGTAATCCGCGCCGTGCGTATGCCCCCGGGACTCTTGGAATGAACGATACAACCCGTAAGCCGTCTGGATCGATCCTTCGTACGGATAATAGTGCGTCTGCCCGAAGTGGAACGTTTGTCCTGGCGCCAGCCTTCGGACGCCGAACGGTTCGCCCAGCAGCGCGAGTCCCGCTCCGCCGAAGCGCAGCAGTCCTTCGCCATCGACGAGATCCGTTCTTGCCATGGCGTATTCGATCTGTTCGTTGTTGTATTTGATCACGACGATCCCTCGGTCGCCATCGCCCCAAGCCCACGCCTCCGAACGGAGACCGATCTCTTCGAAAGGAAGTATCTCTCTGGAAGCGTCAACGTACATGCTGTTCTTCGCTTTCCCGGCCAACAACTGTTCGACCGTAAAGTCATGACAGGTGCCGTCCAGCTCAATCAAGAACGGAATCGCGCTTAGCCGCCAAGCCGCCCGGCCGGACAAAGCTGCCGTGAACCCCAGCATCGCTTGGTCGATCGCGACTTCGCTCGCGTTCGTATTCGTGATCGAGATACGCTCCGCGACGCCCAAGCCATCGCTTGTAAACGTTTGCAAAATCGTGATGCCGGAATCGCCGAAGCTGCCTCTTCCTTCCGCCGCGCCAATTCGAACCGTCCATGCCAAGCGCGACAAATCAAATGCCGCGGGCGCTTGGCCGTTAACGCCGGCCGTTATTGAATATTGGTAAGGCCGATCGGAATAAACACGGTCCGGCTCCACGGTTACGAGGTATGGAGAATGTTCCTTGATCGTCACTTGAAGCATCTGTATAGCCTCTTTTCTGAGAGATGGGAATAAGGTGGGGAAAATTAGGGATAGGACTGGATGCGATGCGACTGGATGCGTTGAGTTGGACTGGACGGGATGGACGGGATGGACGGGATGGAATAAGACTGGATGGAATGGAACGAGATGAGATGGGACTGAATGCGATGGGATTGGATGCAATCAGATGGGAATGATTGGTGACTCTTCTCCTCTAATATATCAGATGATATTTAAGTGTCAATGCTTATCGTGTCCATGTTTACAAAAAGAAAAAGACCGCCCTTATGCGCGGTCTCTCTCGTATTCATTCGTCGGTCTATCCTCGAAGGAGCAATCGAACAATTCCTCCAAAAGCGTCTTCGCCATGACGCCATGTCCTTCGCCGTCCGGATGAATGCCGTCCCCGTATACGAAGTCAGGCTGTTGATTCCTTCGTTCGGCGATAAACGCAGACAAAGGCGCGTAGACGTCAACCACCTGATCGACCGCTCCGACGAGCTCGGCTTTGATCCACGTTCCATACTGCCGTAAGACGGACGTATAATCTTGATAAGGCTCCATATAGCTGTAGTTTTCCTTCCCGTCCGGCAGCAGCTTGTCCGAGCTAATCGATCGAGAATCAAACGGCGGCGGCGTCATGACAATCACCTTGGCACCATAGGATCCGATCGTTTCAATAAGCTTCAGCATGCCTTGCTTGTATGCATCGAACCGTTCATTAGAGAATGGATAATAGATGCCGTCATTCATGCCGTAACAGGCAACGACCCAATCGGGTTTGCTTTGCTCCAATGCTTGGCGCACCCGGTTCAATACGCATGGACGCGGAAAAGGGTGATCCGGTTCGCTAAGCCCGGACACCGTTTCGCTGCTCAGACCATGATTCATCAGCTCCACCCGCTTATGAGGCATTTGCCGGGTCAAATAGTCCTGCATCATCGTGATGTAGGTTCCGTTCTCGGTGATGCTGTCGCCCAAGAAGACGACTTTAAGGCTGTCCGGTACTTGTCCGTCTTGCTTCAAGCTGCTTTGCATGCTGTCGCTCCTCTGCTTGCTAGTGGATCCCCATAAGCCGCGGCATTCACGGCACTCTCTTCGCCGTTGAATGAAATCCAAGCAGCGGATCTCTTTCTCCTAAATATAGCAGGCGATCGCAGGCAGTCAATGCCTAATCTCTTTCCATGCCTCATAGAAAAGAGACCGCCGTCGCGGTCTCTTCGGAATGTCGAGAATAGCTAACGATTGTGACAGGGGTTAATCTGCTCAAAATGCCCACTTTAGATCGCTAACGGTTGTCAGGAGGCTTATGGCGAAGTTTTCCCCTGCAAAATCGCTTGTTTGCGATCACTAACGCCTGTCACGCACGTTAGCGTTTCTCGAGACGTATTTTCAGCCGAATAACGACGCTGGCAGCCGTTAGGAGTCCGTCTGCAGTCACGTTGAATGATCGACAGCTACCGCCGCTCGCTGTTCGCCGAACCTAAACCCCCAACCAATTCAGAGGCGTTCTATGCAGTCTGACCAAACCGCCATCGCGCCATCGCGTCATCGCTTCTTCGCATCATCTCGCCATCGCAGGCTCTCTTCGCGCAGCTATTCAACTTTCGTCATCCTCGGCGTTCTACGTTGCGCCGACGACCGGATGCGGCACATACAGCTCCTCAAGCGATCGGATCTCATCCGGCGTTAACGCGATCGCAAGCGCGCCGACCGCTTCTTCGAGCTGGACGTTATTCGTGGCCCCGATAATGGGAGAAGCCACTTGCGGCTTTTGCAGCAGCCAAGCCAGCGCGATTTGAACGCGGGGAACGCCGCGCTGCGCAGCGATGGCCGCAACGCGATCTACGATTAGGCGGTCTGCGGCCGCGGTTGCATCGTATTTCATCTTCTGCGCTTGGTCGGTCTGGGAACGGTACGTGGTTTCGGACGAATCGCGGCACAACCTGCCGGAGGCGAGCGGACTGTACGGAATCACGCCGATTTTCTCTTCCTTGCAGAGCGGCATCATCTCCCTCTCCTCTTCGCGATAGATGAGGTTGAGGTGATTCTGCATGGAGACGAACCGGGTCCATCCATGCCGTTCCGCGACATGCAGCGCCTTCAGGAACTGCCACGCGTACATCGCAGAAGCGCCGATGTACCGGACTTTGCCAGCTTTCACGACGTCATGGAGGGCTTCCATCGTCTCTTCGATCGGCGTGCCGTAATCCCAGCGGTGAATCTGGTACAGATCCACGTAGTCCGTTCCCAGCCGCTTCAGGCTCTTATCGATTTCGCTCATGATCGCTTTGCGTGACAATCCGGCACCGTTGGGTCCTTGCTCCATGCGGAAATGAACCTTCGTGGCGATGACGATTTCGTCGCGGTTGGCGTAGTCCTTCAATGCTCGTCCGACGATTTCTTCGCTGGAGCCGACCGAGTAGATATTGGCCGTATCAAAAAAATTAATGCCGAGCTCGAGCGCGCGCTTAATCATGGGACGACTGTTCTCTTCGTTAAGCACCCACGGATGCGTCCAACGTTCCGAAACGCCGTAGCTCATGCATCCCAGGCAGAGGCGAGAGACGTCCAATCCGGTATTTCCGAGCTTCACGTAGTCCATTTGCTTCCCTGCTTTCCGATTCTTCGTTATTGCTTACGCAATCGTTCTTGTCTACTTGGTGATGGTTTATGTACGAGTCGCAGCTATTATCTCACTTCGAGTTCACTCGAAGTCAAGTTCATGGCGCGTAAATGAGACAGACTGCCGATGGATGGGAAATTCCTCCTACCGGCAACCTGGTCTTAGTAGGGCCGTCTGGCATCCCTCCGCATGCGAGGCTCGCCAGTTCGCCAGCGTGCTAACGCCGATCGCCGCGGAACAAATTCCTGGTGCTTGCGCATTGCACATCCTACCGCTCCCGTTATGAAACTCGCGTGGATCTTTTCATATGTGGGTTGAAAGCGATTTATGATTGGATGCTGCCTGTAAAAATGAAAAGAAGGCTTGCGCGCGGCATGGACGCGAACTATATACAAGGTTCCATGTTTCAATAATTGACAATGAATCGGTCCCAAGACGGAGTAACGATCATTCCGGCGAAGCTATTCGACGCTATGGAAGTCTTATACAATGCTAGGAGAACAGGAAATCCGGATAATCGAAAGGGTGATATGCATGTCGTCCAATCAAGCCGCCCCCGCCCCCTCCCTGCTCGCCAATCGGTTCGTGCAATCGATTCTGGTGTCCACGTTGTTTCTGCAGATCGGGATCTGGGTGCGCAATATCGCCATCTTGCTGTATGTCAAAGAAATGACCCACGACAATGCGTTCGCCGTGTCGCTCATCTCGGTCGCGGAGTATGCGCCCATCTTCATCTTCTCGTTCATCGGCGGCACGTTCGCGGATCGCTGGCGGCCGAAACGAACGATGGTCGGCTGCGACCTGCTGAGCGCGGGCTCCATTCTCGGGATTCTTGTCGCCCTGACGTACGGCTCGTGGAAGGTCGTCTTCTTCGCAACGCTGGTGTCGTCCATACTATCGCAATTCTCTCAGCCTGCGGGCATGAAGCTGTTCAAGCTGCACGTGCCCGAGCATCTGGTGCAAAAGGGCATGTCGGTCTATCAAACGCTGTTCGCCGTTTTCATGATTTTCGGTCCTGTCGTCGGCATGTTCGTCTTCCAGACCTATGGAATCAAGACGTCCATCGGAATTATGGGCATCGCTTTCCTGCTATCGGCCGCATCGCTCTCTTTCCTTCCGCGCGATCGCCGGGAGCAAGAAGAGAAACAGACGACGCAGGTGCTGGCAGACATGAAGGCGGGGTTCCGCTATATTCGGAATAACGTGATCCTTCGCAAGCTCGGCGGCAGCTTCTTTGCCGTGGGACTCGGCTTTGGCCTGATCCAGCCGATGGGCATCTTCCTCATAACGGAGCGGCTCGGAAGGCCGGATTCCGATCTGCAGTGGTTCTCGCTGATCAATGGCGTTGCCATGATTGCCGGAGGCGTGCTGGCGATGGGCTTCGCGAGCAAAGTATCGCCGCAAAAGCTGCTTACGTTCAGCATGGTGATCGTCAGCTTGACGATCATCGCCATGGGCTTGTCCACGAGCTACGGGCTGACGCTGGGACTGCAGTTCGTAAGCGGACTGGCATTCCCGTGCATCAATATCGGCATCAACACGATGATGATGAAGAACACGGAGGATTCGTTCGTGGGCAGGGTGAACGGCATATTGAGCCCGCTCTTTACGGGCTCCATGGTCGTCATGATGCTCTTCGCCGGCGGCATTAGCGACGCGTTCTCGCTCGCCGCCGTCTACGTTCTCGGCGGGTCGTTCGTCCTCGCGGGCTCCGCGGTTCTGGTCCCGCTGCTCAAGCTGAAGACCGTCCACGTCATGCCGACTCCGCAAGAGAAAGCTGCCGGCAATTAGTCCATAACGGAGTCGCGACGGCTAGCTTCCATTTACCAAGCAGCATGTATCGTCGATATTCATTGTGCGGGATGAATGGAATCATCCCGAGCAAACCCAAAAAGCCCTCTTCGGCCGCCGAGCGCCGAAGAAGGCTTTTTGCACGTTCGGAATTGCTTTTCCTAGTCCAAGCGGAAGCCCTGGCTTAACAGAAAGTCGCGCATATGCGGACGAAGATTCTTCAAGCGGAAACGGGCAGCCATTTCCGTCGACCAGACGGAGGCTCGCCCTCCTCCCGTGCGCTGCGCGTAATACTCGGCCATGACCGCGTCGTAGGCTTCGATTCCCTCCTTGAAGCCTGCTTCGGAATACGCCTCTTCGTGATAGACGACCGGTAACGGCAGTCTCGGCCGTACATCGGGCGCTTGGGTCGGCGTACCGACGCACATGCCGAACACGGGATAGACCAGCTTCGGAAGCTGCAGCAGCTCGGAGACTTCTTGCGGCCGATTTCGAATGCCGCCGATATAGACGACGCCGAGCGCCAGCGATTCCGCGGCAATGGCCGCATTTTGAGCCGCAAGCGCGCAATCTACGGTCGCCATGATGAAGGCCTCCATATTCGACGGCAGTTCGAACTCTGGCTCCTCCGTCTCCATCGCCCCGCCGACCGCCGACTGCAGCCGGTTCAAATCCGCGCACCAGACGAGAAACAGCGGCGCCTGCTCGACATGCTTCTGATGGCCCGTGAGCTCCGCCAGGCGCCTTCGTTTCTCTTCGCCGCGAACGCCGATCACGCTGTACGCTTGAATATTCGAAGAGGTGGATGCCGCTTGCGCGGCGCTTAAGATTGCCGTCAGCTGTTCGTCGGTCACCGGATCCGGCGCGTAGCTTCGGATGGAGCGATGCTCCTTCATGAGGGAGATGATATCGTTCATGGTGTCGTCCTCCTTGTGTTCGCATTCGCAAGTTAACCTTTATGGCTCGCCGTTATTGACTGGCTGTTATCCACTCGCTGTCATTCACTTGCTGTCATTCACTTGCTGTCATTCACTTGCTGTTATTCACTTGCTGTTATTGACTGACTGTTATTGACTCGCCGTTAGTGACTGGTCGATATTCACTCGCTGTTCGCGACCGGCCTTAATCTGCCGGGCTCAGTCCCCTTCGTCTTCGTCCTCTGCATCGTCGAACAGCTCCTTCAATACCCGTCCCCGGTTATCCAGAAACCGCCTCGTCACGATGTAATGAAGCGTATCCTCGTATCGGATATCCTGGACCGGCACCGAATCGAAGTCATAAATCCTCGCCTCCGGATAGCCAAGCAGAATGGGCGAATGCGTCGCGACGATGAACTGCGCTTCTCCCTCCAGATCGTGCATGATGCGCATGAGCGCCAGCTGCCTGGCCGGCGACAATGCCGCCTCGGGCTCATCGAGCAGATAAATCGCCCGTTTCCCGAAACGATGCTTGAACAAGGAGAGAAACGCTTCGCCGTGGGATTGCGCGTGCAGCGAACGTCCCCCGTAGTAGGGGAGCGACTCCGGCATCGAGTCGATGTGGGAGGCGAAGCTGTAGAACGTTTCGGCCCGGAGGAAGAAACCGTTCGTGATCTTCGGCAGCCAGGACAGGCGAATATGCCCCCCGAGCGCGGAGCCGGAAGCGTCCACGTCATACGCGTTATTGCGCCCGCCCCCGGCCGTGTTGAAGCCGCATTGATACGCGATCGCCTCGAGCAGCGTCGACTTGCCGGAGCCGTTCTCCCCGACGAAGAACGTCACGTTCGTATCGAACGTTAATGACGTTAATGAACGAATAACCGGAATCGAGAACGGATATTGGCGCTGATTCATCTCCTCCTGGCGGTCTATCGTTATGCTTCTCAAGTACATGGTCACAGCTCCTAAGCTTCTTCTTCCTTCCGTTCCGTCCGGAGCAGCATCGTCGACGACACGAGGTTACAGATCAGCAGCCAGATCAATACGCCCGGTACGATGGCAACGAATCCCCCCGGACCATAGGTCTGCATGCCGTCGATCAGGCCGAACAGCGCCGCTGCCGGAACGACGAGCCAGAACCGTACGCGCTTGGCCGAATCGCGAAGCGCTGCATCCGTCCAACGGAATTGTTTGAAATACGGTTCGGCAGTCATGCCGCGCCAGTGCGAGATGACCCAGCTTGACAGCAGCAGCATCAGCGCAACGGCGACAAAAGGCTTGATCACCCCGGGCGATAGGAGCACGGCTGCCGCGGACAGGAAGATAAAGATCAGCCACGTGCGAACGAGCGGCAGCCGCCGAATGAACGCCTTGATGATCATCTCGCCGAGTATCGTCTCGCCGTCGAACTTCTTGAAGATCCGATTGGAGCGGCGGAGCAAGATCGGCCGGCTGAGTTTGACGCGTGGTTTCCGCCGGATGACGTTGCGCAGCAAGAGCTGCGTGCTGGCCAGCCTCGCGAGCTGTTCCTGCTGCACGTCGGATTCGAAGGCATCTCTTGCGCGCAGCTTGAGGCGCAGCAAGAGTACGGCTGCCACTGCACCGGCGAGTATCGGAACGAGCAGGTCGAGCGGCGAAGTACCAAGCACGATCATCGGAATAAGGTAGGTGGCCGCGAGCAGGAGCATGGCCGCCGTCTTCATCGCCCATTTGCGGAAGCCAATGAACCTCGCCTCGATGATATTTCTCCCCATGGCGCCGATCATGGCCCACATCCACGTATACAGCACCATCGCGATGATCGCCGATGCCGGGAAATGATGCACCGCAAGGAAGAACGGGAACAATAAAACGTAGACGAGCGCCGTCAAGACGAGCAGCATCAGCGCCGTATAGACTGCCCCCCGCCGCAGCAGCCCTCTGCCCCAAGACTGCTTCTGCAATAAGAAGAGGACGTCCGCTTCTTCGGTAAAGGTTCGCAGCCGGCCGACAAAGATGACGACAAGCGGCAGCCGCTCGCCCGTCCAAAGCGGCAGCTTGACGAGCCAATCCGCCGGATGATGCCATAAGTCCACGTACGTGCCGCCGCCGATCCACAGCAGCGGAAGAATGAAATATACCCATACCGTCCAGTCCAGCGCCGTCCGCCACACTTTCCACTGCTCCGACCAGAACCGGCTAAGCCTTCGCCTGAACAAGGTGCCTATGCGCCAATTCGCCATTTGCTTTTCCATTCTGTACCCCCTATGTCAACGCATAGAAGCAATCGGTCAGCGGCGCGTCGACGGCGCACCCTGCTTGCTCCCGGACCTGGCCCAGCGTACCCTGCGCCACGACGGATCCATCGTTGATGAGGATGATCCGGTCGCAGATACGTTCGGCGGTGTCGAGCACATGCGTGCACATCAGCACCCCGGCGCCCCGGCGGCGTTCGTCCTGCAGGAGCTCGAGAAAATCCCGCGTTGCCCGCGGATCGAGACCGACGAACGGCTCGTCCACCACGTACACGTCCGGCTGCAGCAGGAAGCCGATGATAAGCATCATCTTCTGCTGCATCCCCTTCGAGAACCCGGTCGGCAGCTTATGCCGCTCCCCCGACATGCGGAACCGTTCCAGCATTCGCTCCGCCCGCTCCATAAACGTCTGCTCATCCAGCTCGTAAGCGGATGCGGCCAGCTGCAGATGCTCCCACAGCGTCATATATTCATAAAGCACCGGCTGCTCCGGCACATACGCATAACGTCCCTGTTCGCCGCCGAACGCCACGGTCCCGTCGACGCTGCGCAGAAGGCCGAGCAGCGACTTGATCGTCGTGCTCTTGCCAGCGCCGTTCGGGCCGATCAGGCCGACTAACTCTCCCGCTTCAATCGCGAACACGATATTTCGGATAACATCCGCATCCGCCGCGTATCCGGCTTTCCGAATCTCTACGTCTAATACAGCCATGATTCCATTCCCTCCAACCGGCATTGCCGTCTTTTAACGATCGTTTACCGTTCCAATGCGGCAACCGTCATTCGTTGCTTATGATGAAATCATACCACTCCGCGACAGCCTTGTCCTACTATAAGCAACCGGTATAGCTAACGTCAACGTCAACGGCAGCGCCAGATGGATCGCATGGAAAAAGGCCGCCTCAAACGGCAGCCCTAGGAAGCTAGCATTAGCTACAGATAAGATCCTCGGGGCAGCAGATCCTTCGTTCCGCCCAGATTGCGCACGGCCCTTGGAAGCCGATCAGCTCGGAGAACAGCATGCGGTCTTCGCCGCGGCCCAAGGCCATCTCCGTCTGCTGCTGACCTCGCTCGCGCGCGAAGCGATGCGGAATCAAAGTCCTAGCAGAACACTAAGCGGCGATTCGTTGATCGACGAATCGCTGGCCTATATTCATGCGCATTACGCCGAGCCGCTTCGTGTGTAGGACCTCGCCGCGGGCGTAAATTTAAGCAGCGGGTATTTCATCGCCCGGTTCAGAGAAGCGACCGGCTTCAGTCCCGTCGATTATGTCATCCGAATATGGCTGAATCAGGCCAAGAAGTGGCTGCAGCGCAGCTCCTATTCACATCGCGGAGCGGTGCGGCTTCAATGTCCCTCTCTTATTTCAGCCGGCTCTTCCAGCGATGTCTATAACCACGAATAAAGGGATGATAATCTGCAGAGCAGCGAAGCGGTTAGATTGGCCTAGCGTCATCTGCAGCGGCCCGTTCAATAATGAACGGGCTATTTCTATATAATTTATCTCTCAACCAGGACATAACTACTATATTCGACATGAATATATGAATATTTGCATTGTTCGACATAGGCTTAAAGACTTATAATACGATTAACCACTGTCATGAATTGGAGGCGATGAGAAAATATTACGCTTCGATACGACGCCGCTTTTCAACGATATGCTCACGCTGACCACGGAACTCTTCTTTCAGAAGGAAAATGATTGTTTTCTTCGCGATCATTTAACGACCGCATCCACCGTGCTCGATATTGGCTGCGGCAACGGCGCTTACTTGGCAGCCATTAAACTTCATTACCCGCATCTTAGTTGTACCGGCCTGGAAATGAACCAACGCATATATCAATACGCTTCCCTCCAATCAACAGCCGGACTTTCGTTCATCCATTCCGATTATCGGGATTTGCCGAATTGGGATATAACATTCGACGTTGTCATCGCTAGGCTCGTTATCATGCATTTACCGGACCTTGAACATTTTCTGGCTTGGCTGCGACGCATCACCCACGGATCGTCGACGATCATTATTCTGGATTACGATGACGATGCGTCGGCCGGCCTTCAAGACGCCCGCTTGCCCCTATTCGAATCCTTGTTTCAAGCTTCCCGCAAGAACTTGTTAGATCGCTTCGCGGTTCCGCTCCCAGCGAGACTCATGAATGCAATCGCAAATGACGGCAATAGCCGGATAGAACCGCAAAGTTACCGTCTTGTTGCGGATAATCCAGAAATCAAAACGATCATGCACCGTTACATGGAGACCGTAATACGAACCTTGCAAAACTGCAGGCTGCAGCAGGAGCAAAAAAAGGAACTGGACGAGTGGCTGATAGACGAAACTCTTTCCTACGGAGTAAGCATGTTCGGCTGCATCGTGCAACGAAACGTATGACAGACGCGAGAGGATGGGATACCTATGAATTGGAGTACGGATTACGAGAGCGAACTCGTTCATGTCTTCGAAGAAGCGGAACGCAGGATAGATGCCTACCCTGCACCTTTGAACGCTAAAGGCCGCGCGTATTTGCAAGCTTTTAATCCCCTGAATCCTTCCGGAACCAAGAATCACATTTGCTATCTGCTGCCCTTTTGGATGAAACCCGTAACCGTTTTGCCCGCGCGGCAATATCGTGACTTGTCGCTTGCGAACGTCTTCGTCATGCTTTATTTTTTTACTCAAGACGATTTGATGGACACTGCTCCTGAGGACTGGAAAGAACAATTGGCCTTAGGGAATCTCTTTCATCTCAGTATGTTGGAGCTGTATCGCGGTATGTTCGACAGCTCCTCTCCATTTTGGGAGCACTACCGTGAATACGTTACGAACTGGTCATTAGCCGTAGCGTATGAAAAGCCATTCGTCGCTTTGACGCCTTCAGCTCTCGCTCTAAAAGCCGCTCCGGTCAAGCTGGCGAGCACCGGAGCCCTGTATTTGGCTGGCCGGCAAGATCTCGAAATTGTCGTATCCGAAGCCGTCGATCTTGCCTTGGCCACCCTCCAGTATTCCGATGATTGGGCGGATTGGGAAGAAGACTTCGACTCGCGCAACGCAAACAGCTTAATCAGCATGATTGTTTCGGAGGAAGCCCCTTCATCCACGCCTATCTCGAAGAAAGACATTCAAAATGCCATCTATATTCATGGAGCCTTAAGCAGATTCTCTCGTATGGCCGAGGTTAACTGCGAATCGCTTGAATCCCTTCAACTTCCTCTACCTCATCTCGCCGCCTTTCAAGAAAATTTGGCTCGAAATCTCGTGCAATCAGCGGAACACTTGGAGCGGAATAAGCGGCTATTATTAGATGGCGGGTTTTCATTTTATTTGTCGACTCAATTATCTTCTTAATGAACTTATAATTAGGAGTAGAGCCCTGATGATAGCGTGTCGGCATTCTAATTTTTTTCATATTTTAATATTTTTGTATAACATGTCGAATGTTAGCGATAAATGATAGAACTATTTTCCTGAAGATGGTACAATATACCTGATTCTATATTCCTAATAACGAGGTGCAGTACGAGATGAACGAGCAGGAGCTTAAGCAGCAGATTATCGAGAAGGCATGGACCGACGAAGAATTTAAAGCCCAATTGATCGCGGATCCCAAGAAAGCGCTGAACGATGCGTTCGGCATCTCCATTCCCGATGGTTTCGAGATCGTCGTTATCGAAGAAACAGGGACTAAAGTAGCGCTTGTCATCCCGGAGAACCCATCCAAGTCTACTAACCCGCCCCATAATCTTCAGGCCACCTGGTAATGCGACTCCTTACATACAAACAAACGCGAAGGTCAGATGACCTTCGCGTTTGTTTGCATGTACCGAGCTGCCGGAAATCGGATCATTGCTTCCGTGCCTACCCCGAGTTCGCTTTTGAATGTAATCGTGCCCTTCATCAGTTCTATGATTCGGAAAGTCACCATCAATCCAAGCCCGGTTCCTTTGGATTTATTCGAGAAGTACGGTTCCCCTAAGCGCGCCAGCATTTGTTCATCCATCCCATTGCCGCTATCCGCAATATGAATGACGACATGTTCCCGTTCCTCGTATGCCCAGACGCGAACGATACCAGAACCTTCGAGCGCTTCAATGCTATTCTTGATCAAATTGATGATCGCTTGCTTTAGTTTGGAGGAATTACCCATAATTCGCAATGAGCGCGGCATGTTGACTTCCAATTTCCCTCCTTGCAAGTTCGCGAGCGGCACGATAATGCCTTCGACATGTTTGAATTCTTCCGCCAAATTCAACTCGACGATTTGTTCCATTTGGGGTTTTGCGAAGGTCAAGAAGTCGGTAATGATCACGGATGCCCGGTCCAACTCGTCAATGGCGAGTTGATAATAATTCTCCTCCGAGACAGTGCTGCTTCTCGAACCGTTATTGTTCTTTTCGCCAAGAATTTGCAGCAAGCCGCGCGTAACTTGAAGCGGGTTGCGCACTTCATGCGCGACCGAGGCAGCAAGCTGGCTGATGATTTCCATTTTCTCCGATCGTTGAATTTCCGAGTTATATATCTCCAAATCGCGGGAATAGGAAACGATCAATTTGTGCTGATAAGCGATCCTTCGGCCTAGAACTACGATCAGCGAAAGCACGAACGCTATTAATCCCCACTTCCACCAAGATAACTGATACGTTTGCGAGGAAGAGTAGAAAAGCGCAAGCTCGCCGATGCTAACGACCGAAAAGACGGCGAGTCCCGAAGCAATGATGATGGAGTCGACATTGCGATTCCATAGTTCACGAATCAACATGATAATAATCAACAAGAATAGGGCGATCATCACATAGCCCATCATCGTCACGGATACGAACATGTACAATTTATAAATCGAAACGTCGAATGTATAATATACGACCATGGTCGCCAGCACAAGCGACGAATAGACAATCAAAAACCTGCGGAAATAGGTAATGATATTCCGATGTCCTCTTCCGAACAATTGTTCGAAGAAGATGATCAACGCCGGCAAAAATACGTTAAGCGAGGTATCGAATAGCATTTGGAATAACGAGCCGTGCTGTCCATAGAAAGTATACGGATACGGAGAATAGCCAATCATGAGACCGCCGATCGGCAATATGATGAAACAAAGCGACAACCACATTTTTAGCTGCTGCCGCACCAAGAACACGGAGCAAACAAGCATGACGAAAGCAACGAAAATATAGGCAAATCCAATAATCATATCGATCAAATCTTCATTCGCGTACGCTCTGACCAGATTCTGATAATTGCCGAATTCGAATCCGGAATCGAGACCTAAACGTTCGGTATTGCCTTGCATATGCAAATATAACGTTTCTCCCGACGCTTCCTTCTTCAGGGAAATCAAAACGCGGTTTAAATCATACCCGATATCGCGAGTGGTATGAAAAAGGACTTCTCCGTCCAAGTAGACCGTAATATCCTGACCATATACTTTCGGGAACAACGCCGCCCAATTGTTTTGCAGCATCGGAAGCGTCATTCTGACCCACGCCGATTCTACCCCTTCCGGTGAGCCCGTCCATCCATCTCTCGCCTGAACCGTCTGCCATTCGCCGGCGGCATCCGCCTGATCGGGCAGTGTCGTGACTCGATCCGCTTGTTCCCATCTCAATTCCCACGATGACACGCTCGGCATATCGGGAGAAGAAGATGCCCATACTGCCGCTCCCGGCAAGAACGTCATCAAGCAAAGCACGGCGATCAATACGGTTAGCATCGTTTTCAGCTTCATCAGGAACCTGCACCTCGGACTCATCGAATAGTTACGCTGTTACTTCCATTGACCTCACTTGGACTGCTTTGATCTCTGACTAAATATGACTTTATTCGACAAATTGAACGCATGACCTTGTAGGCAATATGACTCATCTACCAACCTGATCACGCTGCCTCTACCGTCTATATTACCTCATATTTACAACGAATGGCACAAAAAAAGCCGCAAATACGCGGC
This sequence comes from Paenibacillus sacheonensis, assembly GCF_009909195.1. Classification (GTDB taxonomy): domain Bacteria; phylum Bacillota; class Bacilli; order Paenibacillales; family Paenibacillaceae; genus Paenibacillus_Z; species Paenibacillus_Z sacheonensis. The sequence goes on along the minus strand of NZ_JAAAMU010000004.1, from coordinate 449,653 downwards.
TTTTTCATATTTTTAACTATTCAACCATAGATGTCTACTCTTCAAATTCCACGTTGTGGTAAACCTGCTGCACATCTTCCAAATCTTCCAGCATGTCGATTAGGCGCTCGAATTGCGCCTGCGATTCTTCAGGAATCGACACGTAGTTCTGAGCCATCATCGTCTGCTCGGCAACCGTGAAATCGGTAATGCCGGCTTGCTTGAACGCCTCCTGAACCGCTTGGAATTGATTCGGTTCGGCATACACGATAACCGCTTCGTCCTCTTCGACGATATCGCGGACATCGACGTCCGCTTCCATCATCAGCTCAAGCACGTCGTCGACGGATTTACCTTCGACGCCGATGACGGCGGTCGCGGTAAACATGTAGGATACGGAGCCGCTGACGCCCATGCTGCCGCCGCATTTCGTGAAGGCGGAGCGAACCTCCGGCGCCGTGCGGTTGACGTTGTTCGTCAGCGCGTCGACGATCACCATGGAGCCGTTGGGACCGAAACCTTCATAACGCAGCTCCACGTAGTTGTCGTCGCCGCCGCCTTTGGCTTTGTCGATGGCGCGGTCAATGATCGCCCGGGGAACATTGTATGTTTTCGCGCGTTCCAGCACGAATTTCAAGGATTGGTTGGATTCCGGATCCGGCTCGCCCTTCTTGGCGGCTACGTAAATCTCAAGACCGAATTTGGCATAAATACGACTCGTATTGGCATCCTTCGAAGCTTTCTTCTCTTTGATATTATTCCATTTACGACCCATCTTGGTTCATTCCCGCTTTCTTTGGATTTCGATAGCCTGCAAAAAACATTCCGTTGTTTATTATTACATTTTCAGCCCGGTCAGAACAAGCTTTACGGCGAAAAAGGCGTTGAAATTCGGTGACAAGCCGACAAAAAAACCGGTCTCTCGGGCAGGAACCGGCTCAATCTATCCCAAATCCTCGGGAGGAATTACGCGACCTTCTGATTTTCAAGAAGTAAAAGCATCGATTCGCGGACAAGTCGCCGCTCATGCAAAAAGCGCCGAACAGATCCCCTGGACCTGCCGGCGCTTTCGGGACCGCGCGATGCGCAGTCGAATTATTTCACTTCAACCATCCAGTTAAACGGATCTTCCTGCTTGCCGTACTGGATGCCCGTCAAATTGGTATACAGCTTCTCGGATACTTCGCCGGTTGCGCCGCCGTTGATGATCAGCTTCTCGCCGAGCCAGTTCAGCTCGCCTACAGGCGAGATGACGGCCGCGGTGCCCGTGCCGAATGCTTCCTCGAGCTTGCCGTTACGGCCCGCTTCATAGATTTCTTCGATCGAGAGCACCCGTTCCTCGACAGGGATGTTCCAATGCTTCAGCAGCTGGATCGTCGAATTGCGCGTGATGCCGTCCAGAATGCTGCCGTTCAGCGACGGCGTGTAGACGGTGCCGTCGATCTTGAAGAATACGTTCATGCTGCCGACTTCTTCAATATATTTATGCTCCGCCCCGTCAAGCCAGAGGACTTGCGTATAGCCTTTCTCGTTGGCCGCTTCCTGCGCTTTAAGACCGGCAGCATAGTTGCCTGCCGTCTTCGCTTCCCCGACGCCGCCGATCATGGCGCGCACATAACGGGACTCCACGAAAATCTTGACCGGGTTGATGCCTTCCGGATAGTACGCGCCTACGGGCGACATGATGATGATGAATTGGTATTCGTGCGATGGATGAACGCCGAGCAGCGGCTCGGTCGCGATCACGAACGGACGAATGTACAGCGAGTTGCCTTCGCCGTCCGGAATCCATTCCTGGTCGATATTCGTCAAGGCTTTGACCGCTTCTATGCCGAGTTCCACCGGAATCGGGGGGATGCTCATCCGATCGTTGGAGCGGATAAGGCGCTTCATGTTCATGTCGGGGCGGAACAGCTGGACGCGGCCGTCTTCGGTGCGATACGCTTTCAAGCCTTCGAACACGGTTTGGCCGTAATGGAACACTTTCGCGGCCGGGTCAAGCGTGATGGGCTGGTAAGGCACGATGCGGGCTTGGTGCCAGCCTTGCTCGGACGAATAATTCATAATGAACATATGATCCGTAAAATGGATGCCGAAGCCGAGTTTGTCCTGCGGCGGTTTTGCTTTGGGCGTTGTCGTGCGTTCGATCGTGATCGGTGTGGATGCGATCATGGAGATCCCTTCTTTCGTCATATTCGTTGTTTAATTGCATTTTACTATGACCGTAGCTATATTAATAATATCTATTTTATCCATTTTGCATACCCTGAAGGTATGGAACGGAGGAATACCCATGGACCTGAAGCAACTGAAATATTTCCTCGCCATCGCGCAGGAAAAGCAGATCACGCGCGCCGCCAAGCTGCTTCATATGGAACAGCCGCCGCTCAGCCGCCAGTTGATGCTTATGGAAGAAGAACTCGGCGCCAAGCTGTTCGAACGCGGCCGGAAGCAGCTGACGCTGACCGCGGCCGGCGAGCTCCTCCGCTCCAAGGCCGAGTCGCTGCTGGCCCAGCTCGACGAGACCATGCTCGAAGTCAAGGAATTGGAAGAAGGCGTCCGCGGCACGCTCTCGATCGGCGCCGTCGTATCCTGCGTGTCGATTCTGCCGAAGCCGATCCAGCGATTGCGCAGCGCCTATCCCCAGATCACGTTCAAAATCACCGAAGGCGACCATTTCCTGCTCGGCGAAATGCTGGAGAAGCGCTCCATCGAGCTCGTCGTCTCGCGCCTGCCGTTCGAAACCGGCATCCTTCCGGCCAAGCTGGCGACGCTCCCCCTGCCGTCCGATCCTTATGTAACAGTATTCCCCAGCTCCTGGGTGCCGCAATCCGGCGAAGACAACCAAAGCATCAGCATGCATGAGCTGGCCGAGTATCCGCTGCTGACATTGAAGACGGACAATACCATCCGCATGCACGAGCAAGTCGTGAACGAATTCAGGCGTCATGGCCTGGAACCGAACATTATCTGCGAATGCTCCAGCGTGACCGTCATCATGTCCTTGATCGCGTCAGGCATAGGCGTGACCGTGTTTCCCAGTTCCATTCTCGCTTCCTTCCCGTACGGCAATGTGACCATGCTGCCGATTCGGGATGCCAATTTCCAATCGGATATCGGCATCCTGTGGCTGAAGGATCATCTGTTATCGAAGCGCGCGCAGCATTTTATCGATTATTTCCAAACGCCCGCGACGATCATTCACAATGCGCGCAAGAAGGTGTAGATACGTTCCAGCGCGGCATCCAGCTGCGCCTGCGAAGCCGCATAACAGCAGCGAATGTAACCTTCCCCTTGCGAGCCGAACACCTGTCCGGGCACCGTGACGACGCCCGCATCGTCGAGAAGGCGTCTCGCGAATTCATCCGAGGTGAGTCCCGTAGGCGCGATAGACGGAAAAGCGTAGAACGAACCGAGCGGTTCATGGCATGGAAGGCCGATCTCCCGCAGACCCGCCACGAAGCGCTTCCGTCGCCCGTCATAGGATTCCACCATGCGATCTTTCTCCTCCAGCCCGTTCGTCAGCGACTCCAAAGCGGCTATTTGCCCGAGAATCGGCGCGCACATCGCGGTATACTGATGGATCTTGAGCATGACCGATACCAGCTCTTCCGGTCCGCATGCGTATCCCACGCGCCAGCCCGTCATGGCGAATGCCTTGGAGAACCCGCTGATGAGCAGCGTCCGCTCTTTCATGCCGGGAAGCTCCGCTATGCTTTCATGCTTCCTTCCGTACGTTAATTCCGCATAGATCTCGTCCGTAATGATAATCAGATTGTGCTCGACGGCAAGCTGCGCGATCGGCAGCCAGTCTTCCCGCGTCATGATGCCTCCCGTCGGATTATTCGGATAGCTCACCAGGAGAATCTTCGAGCGCGGCGTCAGCTTGCTCCGAAGCGCATCCGCCGTCAGCTTAAACCGGTCTTCGGCTCTCGTATCGATCGGCACCGTCACGCCTCCGAACAGCGCCGCGATCGGAGAATACGCGATGAAGCACGGCTCGGGAATCAAGATCTCGTCGCCCGGCGTAATCAATGCCCGCAGCGCCAGATCGATGGCCTCGCTGCTGCCGTTCGTGACCAGCACTTCGTCCGCAGGCTCATAGCGCAGCGAGAACGAGACGGACAAGTAGTCCGCGATCGCTTCCCGAAGCTCCGGAAGACCCGAATTCGGCGTGTACGACGTCCGCCCCTTCTCGAGCGCCAGGATGCAGGCATCCCGCACGGGCTTCGGCGTCACGAAATCCGGTTCGCCCACGCCGAGCGATATGACGTCTTTACGGCCCGCCGCGTAATCAAAATACCTCCGTATGCCCGATGGCTGCATCTCGCGAGCCGCCGGCGACAATAAATCCGATAACGACGTTGTTCCGATCATCCGTTTCTCCTCCTTGTTTGTTTTCGATTCGAAGCCTAAGAACGCAAAAAAACCCGTCCCCAAAAGGGACGGGCTTATACCCGTGTTACCACCCTAGTTCCGCTCTCCGTCCGGAGAAGCGGCACTCATTCACGTATCCAACAATACGCGTCCCGTTAACGCTGGACCTGCGGCACCGCTTACTGTCATTTCAGCTGGCTTCTCGGAGATGGCTTCGGTCAGCGCCTGAATGTTGGTTTGCACCTGCCCCAACTCTCTGTGAATCAGACGGACGACGTACTCTTTCTCGTCGGCGAATTTGTGGTTCATGTGAAGTTTGAAGTCATTATAGCGATATTGTTAGGCTGCCGTCAATAGGCAAAACGGCAATCAAAGGCCTGCAATTAAACATTGACGGTCCAAGGCACGTCCATTATTGTTTGAATTAGAGGAAATCGTTTCCGTCAGGATGGCTGATTCCGCAGCTGCGAGCGCCCGCCTGTTCTATCTACGAAGGAGTGAAAGCGTATGCAAAGTCAGCACAAACAGCTTCAAGGGCGGGTCGCTCTGGTAACGGGCTCAGCCAAAGGAATCGGCAGCGGAATCGTGCGCGAGCTGGCTGCCCAGGGCGCGTCGGTCTGCGTGAACTACGCGACAAGCGCCGAAGCCGCCGAACGGCTTATTCGGGAACTCCATGCTCAAGGCTGCCCGGCATTCAGTTATCAAGCCGATATCGGGGATCCATCGCAAGCGTCCGCGCTTGTCGCGGCGGTCGTGGAGCAGTTCGGCCGTATCGATATCCTGGTCAATAATGCCGCGATCGACCCGGTCATTCACTGGGCATCCGTAACGGAGACCAATTGGGACAGCATCATGAACGCGAATCTGAAAGGCACGTTCTTCGCGTCGCAAGCAAGTGCCAGACATATGCAGAAGCAAGGCTTCGGGCGGATCGTCAACATCAGCTCCGTTCATGCGAACACGACGATGCACGGCTATGCCGTCTATGCCGCCTCCAAGGGCGGGATGAACGCGCTCACCAGGCAGCTGGCCCTCGACTTGGCCCCGCTCGGCATCACGGTGAACGCCGTCGCGCCGGGCCTTGTCGAGGTCGAGAAGCACAGCTACGACACGGAGGAAGAGCGCGAGTACGATGCGGTTCAAATTCCGGTCAAACGAGTCGGCGTACCGGGCGATATCGCCCCGCTTGTCGCTTTTCTCGCTTCGGATGCTTCTTCGTATATCAACGGGCAAGTTTTTACCGTCGACGGCGGCTCCAGTGCGCGTTTCTATCTGAAGCAAGGGCCTGTCGAAGCGGATTAAAAGCGTATTAAAGGAATTGCCGCTGGAGCTTAAGAGCTTCAACCCATGCGCTGCCCGAGTAATCGTAATCATTTCTATTCGGCAAAGTGACGATGGCTTCCGACACGAACGCTGCCCTTTTGGCGCATTGCTTCCATGCCCGACTGGCGGATTGTCTATCCGGATGCCATCGTCTAGGTTAAACGCGATCATCCAAAGCTCTCTTCGTACTTCCTACCACTTCTTGAATCCGCTCTTCCGCACGGACACATCGCCTTGCTCGATGACGTCATTCAGTCCGACAGCCTTCTTCACCGACATGGTCACCTTGTGCAGCACATCCCCCATATCATGAGCGCTCTCGAGCAGCGGATCGACGTTATTAAGCCGCACCTTTACGTCTTTGACGGTATCGTTCAGCGTATGAATCGTCGATGTCGCTTCTTGAATGACGCTCATGGCCGATACTCGAACCTCGGCAATCGTTTTTTGTGTCTCGTCCAAGGAGGTCATGAGCTTTTTCATCGTCTTGATGCCGTAGAAGACCAGACAGGAGAAGGATGCGGCCGCGACGGCCGCGCTGATGCCCGCGATCATCCTTCTTCACCTCCAACGGATGGATGAACGATGAACTCCTGTACCGGAGCAAGCGAATCCAACGTATATTCCGAAGCCTTCGTACCGATCACGACTCGAATATCGTCAGGTGCATGACGCTTGGCCGCACTCTCGAGCGCTGCGGTCGATGACGTCCCGTCCTGTAAGGAGCCATAGGCCAGAAAGATCCGTTCGACGCTCGAGCGCTCCGCTTCCGTAACCGATGCAATCACCAGATAATGATCATTCTCGATCATCAGCCGATAGTTTTCCGCTTCCGTCTCCGGAATGCCGAGTCCGACCAGACCGCCGACCAGCGTTCCCGTACTCCCGCCGACCGCCGCGCCGGCTAGGAATACGGCTGCGGGACCCGCTGCGAGCAGCGGCCCGATTCCCGGAATGAGCAGCAGTCCCGTCGTGGCTAGAATGCCGACCGTACCGCCAAGAACGGCTCCCGTTACCGCCCCGGCCGCCATCCCCTCCGCGCCGTTCGTGCCCGTTACGACATCCACCTGCCGCACGACTTCGCGGCTGCGGCTGATCACGGAGAGATCCTCCTCGTTCCAACCGATCGCTTTCAGCTCTTCGATGACATCGAACACGTGCTGTTCCTTGCGAAATATACCGACAATTGGCGTCTTCATGGTTATCCCTCCGTCTCTTATTCGGATCCCCTGCTAGCAGCTCTCAGCTGATTACTAGCTATTTCACCAAGCTCCAGGTCGGGAAAACAGGACGGACAAGCAGGGATTGAACTATATTTTTAGAACCTCTTTCTTGAAATATAGTCGAACAATCGCAAGCATGCCGAACTGCAGGCATCGATTTTTCAAGTCCGACAACTGCCCGAAAGAAACGCGCAATCTGCATTCGCGTCCTGTGCATCGGCTGTATGCTGGGCTATAATCAAAAGGTTGGCATTAAATCCCAATCGCAACTTGAAGGGGGCTCTATACCGCAATGTTAGCTTTCAAACCCATTCAATGGCTGGGCTTCGCCGCCGCCCTGGCGTCGATCGCCTTATGGATTCCTCTAGCCTGGACCGATCCGTACTTCGAGGGCATGAACAAGCTTAGCCATCCGTCCCTTTCATTCGCGATGCTGGTTCTGCCGGCCTGCCTATTCTTCTACGGTCTCCTGCGGGCCAGAGTCATCCTGCTCGTGATTGCCTTCCTATGGAGTTTCCCGTTCAACCTCGCCCTGCTGTTCAGCTCGAGCATCTATGCGCTGATCGGCGCGTGCGGCTGCATCTACCTGCTCTGCATCCTGCTTCTCCGGTTAAACAAGATCCGGTACTAGCAAACGACAAAAAGCGCGGCTCCAATAGGGGAACCGCGCTTTTATTGCATCTCAGCTTCCTTACAACATGGCTTACGTTATTGAACGACCGAGTTAAACGACATGATCCATACGGATCCTGCGACGATAACGACGACGATAAACAATCCCACGATAAGCGCCATCACGTTGTACTTCGGGCCTTCTCCTTCGCGGATGTGCATGAAGAAGAAGAGCTGAACGATCAGCTGGATGACGGCCATCGTAATGATGGTAATAATGACGCCGGTCTTGTTCATGCTCGTCTGGAAGACGACAAGCAGCGGAATAACGGTGAGGACGATGGAAATGATGAAGCCGATGACGTATGCTTTCAGCGAACCGTGATCCTCGTGTTCCTCATGATGACCATGGCCATGTCCGGCCGCGCCTGCGGAATGCTGGCTCATCTACATCACCCCCATCAAGTAAACGATCGTGAAGAGGAAGATCCACACCACGTCGAGAAAATGCCAATACAAGCTGATTACCGTGATTTTACGGCGCGTGACCGGCGTAATTCCCCGCATCTTCAATTGCACCATCAGGCCGATCATCCAGATCAACCCGACCGATACGTGAAGTCCATGCGTGCCGACCAGCGTGAAGAAGGCGGTCAGGAACGCGCTTGTCGAGATCTTCGCGCCTTCATTAACCATGTTAACGAACTCGTTGATCTCCAGTCCGACGAACGACGCGCCGAGCACGGCGGTTACGATCAGCCAGCCGATCAGCTGATTGACCTTGCCTTTGTTCATGGCAAGCACGGCTAAGCCGCTCGTGAAGCTGCTCGTGAGCAGGATGAACGTTTCCGCCACGAAGCCCGGAATTTCGAACAATTCTTTGCCTGTCGGCCCGCCGTCGACATGTCCCTTCAGGACGACGTACGTGGCGAACAGCGTACCGAACAGCAGGCAGTCGGTGACGAGGAAGATCCAGAAGCCGAGCACTTTCATCGATTCTTGATCGTGATGGCCGTGATCATGCGAGCCGGCCGCGTGCTGCGAATGGCCGTTGTCTATGGCATGCTGCATATTAAACCGCCCTCCCTGCTGCTTTTTCGGTCTCGATGACTTCTTCCAACGGTACATAATAATCCGTATCATAGGTGAACGAACGGACAAGCAGCGAGATGCCTACGCCGGCTAATCCCGTGAAAGCCATCCAATTCCAGCCGAATACGAAGCCGAAGCCGGCGACGAACCAGCACGCGGCGAAGATGAACGGAATGCCGGAGTTTCGCGGCATATGAATCGGCTCCAGCTTCGCGACCGGGACAGGCTCCGCGGGAGCGAAGTTGCGGCGCTCCTTCTCTTCCCAGAACGGATCGCGTTCGTCGACGACCGGCACGACCGCGAAATTGTACATCGGCGGTGGGGACGGAATCGACCATTCCAGCGTTCGCGCGTTCCACGGATCGCCCGTCTTGTCGCGCTCGCCGTATTTAACGCTATAAAGTATCTGCCATACTTGGAACACGAATCCGATGCCCATCAGGAAGGCGCCGATCGTCGAGACCAGGTTGAGCGGACCCCAGCCCATGTCCCAACCGTACGTATACACGCGGCGCGTCATGCCCATGAAGCCAAGCGCGTACTGCGGCATGAAGCAGACATAGAAACCGATATTCCACAGCCAGAACGCGTATTTGCCAAGCCGCTCGTTCAGCTTGAAGCCGAACAGCTTCGGCCACCAATAGTAGATGCCCGCCAGATAACCGAAGACGACGCCTCCGATGAGGACCTGGTGGAAATGTGCGATCAGGAAGTAACTGTTATGGTATTGGTAATCCGCCGGGGCCACGGCGAGCATGACGCCCGTTGCGCCCCCGACGACGAAGCACGGAATGAACGCGAGCGTCCACATCATCGGCTGTTCCAGGCGTATTCGCCCTCGGAACATCGTGAAGAGCCAATTGAACACTTTGGCCCCGGTCGGAATCCCGATCGCCATGGTCGCGATCGCGAAGGCAACGTTGACGTCCGCGCCCGAACCCATCGTGAAGAAGTGATGCACCCAGGTGAAGAACGACAGAATGCTAATGCTCATCAGCGCGAATACCATCGATTTATAACCGAAAATCCGCTTGCGGGAGAAGGTGGCGACGATCTCCGAGAAGATACCGAACGCCGGCAAAACGACGATATATACCTCGGGGTGACCCCACATCCATATCAAGTTGATGTACATCATCGGGAACCCGCCGCCGTCCATCGTGAACAGATGCCCGCCCATGTAACGGTCGATGAAGAGCAAAGCCAGCGTGACCGTCAAGATCGGGAACGCGAAAATAATAATGATGCTGCTGGAGAAAACCGACCACGTGAACATCGGCATTTTCATGAATTTCATGCCTGGCGCGCGCATCTTGAGAATCGTGACGATAAAGTTAATCCCCGTCGCCAGTGACCCGATCCCGGAGATCTGAATGCCCCAGATGTAGAAATTCTCCCCGACCCCCGAGCTGCCCGACAGCTCCGAGAGCGGCGGATAGCTGAGCCAGCCCGCATCCGGCGAACCGCCGATGACGAAGCTGATGTTGAACAGCATGGCGCCGAACAAGAACAGCCAGAAGCTGACGGAGTTCAAGAACGGATATGCGACGTCGCGCGCGCCGATTTGCAGCGGCACGACCATGTTGAACAACCCGAACATCATCGGCATCGCCATGAAGAGAATCATAATCGTGCCGTGCGTGGTAAATACTTCGTTATAGTGATCCGCCTGCAGGAAATGCACGTTCGGTAGCGCGAGCTGCGTCCGCATGAGCAGCGCATCCACCCCGCCCCGGAAAAGCATGAGCAAGGAAGCGATTAAATACATGATCCCGATTTTTTTGTGATCGACGGTCGTCAGCCACTCCCGCCACAGCCAGCCCCACTTCTTGAAATAGAAGAGGACGAACAAGATGGCGATGGAGGTCAATGCGATGGAGACGTCCGCGCCGTAGATCAGCGGGTCGCCCGTCACGAAAAACGAGGAGGCGAAAGACTTTATACTGGCATACATAGGTTGTGCTCCTCCCTCTTGCTACTTGTGATTCATTTCACTTGAATTCATATTGCTCATATCCATGTCGCTCATGTCGTCCATGTCGTGAGCGTTCTTCGAATCGGACTTTTGTTCGTCCGTATCGACTTTGTCGTCGTTGTTCTCGTCCATATCCATGTCCATATGATGGCCGCCGTTCTTCTTCACGATGGAATCGAACAGCTCCGTCGGATACGAGGAGAACGTTTGTTCTTCGGATTTGCCCGGTATCGCGAGCTCGTTATAGCCGGCTTCCGTCAGCTCGTGCGACTTGCCTTTGACGCCGTCAACCCATTTATTGAAGTCGGCCTGCGACTCGGAGGTAACGTTGAAGCGCATATGTGCGAATTCTTTCCCGCTGAAATTAGCGCCCGTGCCGTAGAAGCTGCCCGTTTTATCGGCTTGCAGCCACAGCGACATCGCCATGCCCGGCATCGTATATTCCTGGCCGCCCAGCTGCGGAATCCAGAACGAGTTCATCGGCGCGTCGCTCGTCAATTCGAAATGCACCTGCACGCCGGCAGGAATGTGAACGTAGTTGACGGTCGCGATGTTTTGCTCGGGATACATGAACAACCACTTCCAATCCAGCGACGTAACCTGGATTTCGACCGGCTTGACGTCCGTGACGGCGGTCTTCGGCGTTCTCGCCAGCGCATACGTATCGCGGGCCGTGTAACCGCCCAGGATCACGATGATGACGATCGGAATGCCCCACCAGAGAATCTCCAGCACCTTGCTGTCATCCCAATGCGGTTTGTACGGCGCGGTGTTGCCCGGTTTGTCCCGGTAGCGCAATACGATGAAAACCGTAATGGCCAGAACCGGAATCACGACGATCGCGCATAAGATCGCCGACAAGATAATGAGCTTGTACTGGGTCTGCGCTACCGGTCCTTGCGGATCGAACACGACGAATTTGCTGTCGCAGCCCGATAGGAGCACGGTCGTCAGCAGCCCGGTAATCAGCAGCAGCAAGCCGCGGAGGTTGGATCTTTTCTTCATATGCTACTCATCTCCTTACACATGCAAGCGTCCTTGTATGGCCCTTTGACGCTAGCATAGCAGATAGCGGCGGGAATGGAACCGCCGTTCGCCCTCGTTAACAATTCCGTCAACGTTCTGTTTCTTTTCGGACACTTTTCGTTCAATAGTCGTTCAAGAATAGGGCTGCAAGGGCTTTCAATTGGCATCGGCTTCCTTCGGCGATATTCCGTAACGATATTCCGTATGGCCCAATGAGACCAACCGTCGATGGCTGCCGGCAGAACTGCTTCCTTATTGACCCGAATCAGGACGCAACAAAAAGAGGCAGCGACGATTCGCTGCCTCTTGCTCTAAGCGCCCCATAAGAACGCCGTACGATTATTGGTGAATGCGATCCACTTGCTGACGCGCCGGCACCGCGGAGGAGCCGCTTACGAATTTCGGCTGGAGGGCGTGGAACAATGACCCCAGCAACAACACTTGAATGCCGCCGATGATAAATCCGAACCCGATCATGAGACCCAAATTCGTGTCTTTGAACTGGTATGAGAACCCTGCGCTCATCAGAACGCCGATAATCATAAGCGCTAATCCCAGCTTCGGCATTAATGACGTCCAGTAGTTGATCTTATCGTTTTGGGTTGGAATTTGCATGTCCGCACTTGCCGGTTGTTGGTTGTCGTTCATTGTGCAACACTCCCGTTGGCATAATATAGATATACTATACCACAAAATCGTCACGAAGCGTTCACTTTTTGTACAAATATTAAAAAAGGGTTAAGATCGGCTCTTGCTTGGATACCCGGTCGCCGCTAAGCTTCCTTCTCATTCGAGCCGGGGTACGGCTCCTTGAATTCCAACAGGCCCGCCCGCTTCAACTCTTCCATATGGATTTCCGACAGCTCTTCCAGGATTTCCTTGGATGTTTCGGTCAATCGGATGAAAATGCTGCGGCGGTCGCTCGGATTGGGGAACCGCTGGACGAGGTTCAATTCCTCGCAGCGCTGAATCAATTCGATGCAGGCGTTCGGCGTAATCTGCAGCCGTTCGGCCAGCTCCTTGGGCGTCGCGTGCTCCCGGCCGGGGAAACCCATGATGGACAGCATAAGCTGATGATACTGCGGCGTCAGCCCCTTGCTGCGGGCGGCCTCTTCGCTGAAGCGGATGAATTTGCGTATCTGGTAACGGAAATACGCAAGCTGTTCGTAGATCGGTTTGGGCAATCGTTCCTGGCTCATCTTGCTGCTCCTTCCTCGTGTACAAGGTCCCGTCAAGCATTCATGTTATATAACATAACATAAACCATTCCGCTTGGATAAACAATCTTTCCCGGCGATGAGATGCTCACGCCGCCCATCCAGGCAATGGGAGTCGAGATAAGTATATTCGCGGATTCGAGAATACCGACCAGCAGCCGGACTATAATAGCTTCCTAATGAAAAGACGCCTCGACCTTCCCACTCAAGCGGGAAGATCGAGGCGTCTTGCTGACTTCCTTCAATTTAATAGGCAATTACAATCCGCACGCCCTTCGGACTGCTTGCATGGCGGACGAGGAGCGTCCCGGATGCCGCATCGTACCGTACCGCGGTCTCTTTGCCATCCGCCGTGATTCCGCTCGGCGCTTTCGAGAGGCGAATGCGCGTGCTGACCGTCATATCCGACGGCGATTCCGACACATAACGGAAGCCCGCGGCATCCCGCTCTTCGTCGCGAACGCGGGACGAGCTCGCAAGCACGGCCGGCGACTCGCCCGATCCGTGACGCATGTCGTAGAGCAGGCAGTTATCGCCAGGCTTGAGCACGATGCCGCTGCGAACCGGAAGATCAGCTTCTAACAAATCCAGGTATGTGCCCGGCAGCTCCGTCCCTGCGTCCGACCCCGTCTCATCCAGCGCCTGCGCGATGACGTAAGGTCCGCGCTGGATGCGCAGGACGCCGCTCTCGCGATAATCCGCCGCTTCTCCGCGAATCTCGAGCGCCCGCTTGATGCTGGCGGTTACGCGTTCCGCGCCTTCGGCAGTCCGAGCGAGCGCTGCCGGATTAACCCGCAGGTTCATGACGGCACCGCGGCCTACGACATGCTCGCCCTGCTCCGGTTCCCGTCCGAGTCCGAGCGACTCGAACAGATGCTCTTCTGCCCGATCGTACGTTTTGCTGCCGGCCCCGCGATTCCACCACTCGCTCACCTCATGGAACGGGTCGGTGCCGTCGCCGACGTAGATCAGCACGCCGCCATCCCGCACCCATTGCCCGAGCGCCTGGTGAATGCCCGGATGCTCCGGCTTCATGAACTCGTAACTGAGCAGCAGCACGCGATAATCGTCCATGTAGCCCGGGAAGGTCAGAATATTGTCCAACTGCACGGGACGCAGCGGCACTCCGCTCTTCACGAGCGGCAGGGCCAAGCCATAGAATGCCGACCAGTCCAGCAGGTCGCGCTGTTCCGCAGACAGCTTGTCCGCCGATTCCGTCCCGTCGTACTTGAACGCTTCGCGGCCGTCGTCTTCGCCGATGACATCCCCCCGCTGATACATGGCCGAATTGGCCAAACAAAGACCGATGCCGCGCGTATACGCGGTACCGTCGTCGACTTCCTCGTGGTTGTGCATGTCGCGCAGCACGTTCATGACCGTCAGCAGCACGGTCGCGTAATCGCCCGGAATCGTCTCTTTGCCCGTGCCGTCTTCTCGCGGATACGGCAAGGAGAATACGCGCCATGGCCACGGACATACCTCGTACTGGCTGACTCCGGGATGCAGCAGCGAGGCGACGACGGTCTGGCGGTAATTAAAGCGATAGTCGCTCCACGCATAACGCGGATTATCTTCGATCGGATCGTGGAGGAACCACATTTCCCGCCCCGTGCCGCGCGTCAGCTCCTGCATGATGCCATACTCGAGGTAGGCCGTCTCGAAGGTGCGCTCGCGGCGAACGCCTTTGTAGACGTTCGGCGTACGGGCAGTACCCGTCCAGATCTGCGCGATGAATCCATCGCAGGAAGGCATGGATACGAGCAGCGCTTCGGGACTGACGATCCGCCACTGCGTATAGTTAATGAGGCTGTGCGTCGGCACGTAGAAGCGAACCGTCCGGCCGTAGGTGACGAGCGCGTACTCCTTCATTTGGCTGCATATCCGGTCGAGCGCTCTATAGTACATGGCCGCCTTCAGCTTGGATGCGCGGTACTGCGCGTCCGGCGTCACATGCGGCGGGATCCAGTCTTCGCCGTAATAATTGAGCCACTCGCGCTTGAACGCTTCCTCGTATCCCGACTGCGCCCAGAATTCGGGCTCTTCCATATGGATGGCTTCGATGCCACAGTCGATCGCTTTCTTGATGTACGTGGCCAGATATTCCGCGAACGAAATCGTCGGCACCATGTAGGGCACGTCCTTGCCATGCAGCATGTGACTGCCGTCCCGAATCGTCTGCGCCTCGTCCCAGTGATCCCGCCCGTCGAACTTGCCGTAGAGATAGTCCTGATATTCGCCCCATGAAACGCCCGTCATCAGATGGATCGTATATCCGGCTTCCTTCCAGCCCTCGATGCGCGCCGGCAAATCATTGCCGATGCCATAAACCATGACGAAATCCGCGCGCAAATCGTATTTCGTTCCATAGGGTCTCGATTCCTGAAATCCCGTCCATTCGGGATTCGCTTTCTTCTTGCGGCTCAAATCCTTCGCCTCCCATAGAAAGGCCGGGCCGGCAGTTATGCAGGCCCGGCCTTTGCGGTTAGTATCGCGTTCGCGTTCGTGCTAGGCACTCGGTGCATCCGGACACCGAATGGTCGGCAAGTTCGCTTTCAAGCATAGTCAACTACTTACAATGCTTACTACTTAGGAATGAATCAGGAATGAATTAGTTCGCCATTTGCAGCTTCACGACTTCTTTGCCTTTCAAGCTGTCGTTGACGAATTTCATCGCGTCGTCGTAGCCTGTTTTCTTGATTTGCGAACGCAGTTGGTTGATGACCTTAAGCGCGGCTTCGTCCGATTTCGCGAACACGGCTTCCTTCCATACGTCGCCGATTTGGTCCATCGACGGCTTGAGCGTTTCCCACTGCGGCGATTTCGAGATGAAGTCGCCCGCGTTGTAAGCGGAAATGACTTGGATGCCGTTCGGACGGAGAATTTTGCGTGCGCTGTCCATGGCAGCCGTACGCTCTTGGTCGGCCCAAATGTCGCCGCCGAGCGTGTTCGTACGATCGAGGCCGGTCATCGATTCCAGACCGATGCCGAAGCCTTCGTCTTTCTTCGCTTTGCCGGTCGTATCCGCATTGAACTTGTCGAACACGTCTTTCTTCGCTACCGGTTTGCCGTCGACCATGTCGTAATCGGTGCCTTCGATGCCGTAATGCACGAGCTTGAAGCCTTCATCGGAAGCCAGGAAGTCAAGCAGCTTCAGCGCGGCGTCGACGTTCTTGCATTCTTTGGTGATGACCGTCACGTTGTTGCCTTGAATGCCGAGATCGACCGGACGGTTGTCTTCCGCGCCGGCGCGCTCCAGCGGGCCTACAGGGATATAATCGCTGCCCGGATGCGATTTCACGTACTCTTTGGAAGCATCGAGAATGGCAGGATAATGGGCAGCCAATACCGCGATACGGCCTTGGTTGATTTTCTCCTTGGCGATCGGGTCCGTTTGCGTGAACGTTTCCGGATCGAGCAATCCGTCAGAGATGAGCTTACGGTAGTAGAGCGTGTAGTCTTCATACGGCTTCGTGAAGAAAACATGCTCCAGCGTGCCGTCGCCTTTATCGGCATAATCGGAGCCGTAGAACATCGTGTTGCCGATGCCTACCGCCCAGCCGTTCGAGAAGCCGCCCAGCGGGAATACCGGCATGCCGTTCTCCTGCAGGTTCGCGTCTTTGATTTTCTTCAGGAAATTGAACAGTTCGTCCTTCGTCTTGACCGATTGCGGATCGACGCCGATCTTCGTCGCGATGTCCTTGCGCACGTAGAAGCCGTAGAGCCAATCCATCGCATCCTTGTCGCTGGCCGGCTGGTTCTGGAACAGCATGTACTGCTTGCCGTCGATGCCGCCGATCGCTTTGTCGTACAACGCCGGCGGAACGTTCTCTTTTTGAACTTCCTTCGCCAGGTTCGGGTATTTGTCCAGCTTGCCGGTCAGGTCGACCAATTGGTCTTCCTTCGCCGCTTTGATTACGCCGTCCAGTTCACCGCCCCATGCCGGGCCGGTATAAATATCGGGCAAGTCCTGCGTTGCGAAGATCGTGTTGATCTTCTCGACCTCGCTGCCTTTCGTGTACTCGAATTTCACGGTAACGCCCGTTTTCTCTTTGATGGCTTTCGCGATCGGCGTCATGTCGGGCTCGACGTTGCCGCCTCCCGAACCGTTCCAGTTATGAAGCAGCTTGAGCGTGACCGGTTTGTTGTCGCTTCCTCCGTTGCTCGCTCCGTTCGTCGATCCGTTCGTGTCCCCGTTGTCGTTATTGCCGCAGGCTGCCAGTAAACTTCCCAGCATCGCCGTCGTCAAGACGGTCGCCGCCACTTTGCCTCTTGCATTCCACATATGAACCCCTCCGCATTATCGTGGTTTATGATAAAGATTCTTGCCCGCCCGTCCAGGCCGCGAAGCCGGACGGAGCGAACATGAAACTTGTACCCGAGCATCAACTTGCGCTTGCGTCGAAATTAGCCTTTGACCGAACCGATCATCGTCCCTTTAACGAAGAAACGCTGCAGGAACGGATACACGCATAGAATCGGGAATACGGCGATAACGAGCAATGCCATTCGCAGCGACTCCGGCGTAGAACCCGCCCCATTGACGTTAATCGTCTGCCCGCCATTCTGGGATGCCTGCTGCGCAGCGTTTGACAACGCTTCCGCTTCCGTCAGCATTTGCTGAAGCATCGTTTGAACCGGAATGAGATCCTTATTCGACACGTAATACGCGCCGGTAAACCAGTCATTCCAATGGGCGACCCCGACGAACAGCCCGATCGTCGCCAGCACCGGTCCCGACAACGGCAGGATGATGCGGGTGAAAATTTGAAAATCGCCGTATCCGTCGATGCGCGCCGATTCCTCGAGTTCCTCGGGAATGCCCTGCAGGAACGTACGAATAATTACGATATGCATGAAGCTGAACAGCGACGGAATGACGTACACCCAGAACGTATTGATGAGATGCAGCTTCTGCAGCGTGATGAAGTACGGAATGAACCCCGCGCTGAAGATCGTCGGCAAGAAGATGTAGAAGGTGAAGAACGTCCGGCCGGGCAGCGTCTTCTTCGACAGCGCGTACGCCATCAGCGTGCTTAGAAGCACGGAGAGGAACGTCCCTAGCAGCGTCCGCATGAGCGTGATTTTGTAAGCCGCCCATATCTTCGGATTGTCGAACACCTGGGAGTAGTTATCGAACGTGAATTTGCGCGGGAAGAAGTAGAGCGCGCCCATCATGGAATCTTTGCCGTCGTTCAACGAGTAGACCAGGATGTAGATGAACGGATAAATCATCGAGAAGCCAAGCAGCGCCAAAACCGTATAATTGAGCCAATCGAATGGCGAGATACGTCTTAATCTCATGTCGGTATTCTCCTTCCTGCGGGTTTAAAAGAGGGACACATCGCTGACCTTGCGGGCGACCCGGTTGACCGTCAAGATCAGCACGAGCGCGATAACGCTTTGGAATAATCCGACTGCGGCCGCATAACTGAGCCGGCCTTCGTTGATCCCGGCATTGATGACGTGTACGTCCAGTACGCTGCCGATCGCCGCCGTCGCCGGTCCGTTGAGCAGGAGGAGCTGTTCATAGCCCGCGCTCATCAAGCTGCCCGTTGCCAGGATGAACAGAATGACGGCGATGTTGCGGATGCCGGGCATCGTTATATGCCAGATTTGGCGGAAACGTCCGGCGCCGTCCATCTTGGCTGCCTCGTACAGCTGTTGGTCGATGCCCGCGATGGCGGCGATATAGATGATGGAATTCCATCCGATGTTCTTCCAAACGTCCGAGCCGAGGATGACTTGATAGAACCAGCTCGTGTTGTTCAAGAATTGAACGGGATCCTTGACCAAGTCCGTCGAGACGAGCAGATTGTTGACCGGACCGCCGTATTGCGATAACAAACGCTGCATCAAGGTGACGACCACAACCCAAGATACGAAATACGGCAAGTACGAAAGCGTTTGCACCGTTTTCTTAAATCGAACGTTCTTCACTTCGTTAAGCAGGATGGCGAGCACGATCGGCATTGCGAAACCGATGACAAGCTTCAGCAAGCTGATCAGAATCGTATTGCGAATGAGCTTGCTGGATTGGTAGTAGTCGAAAAATTGATGGAAGTATTTCAGGCCGGCCCATGGGCTTCCGCTGAAGCCGCCGGAGAATCTGAAATCGCGGAAAGCGACCTGTACGCCGTATAGCGGCACGTAAGAGAATAAGAAAAACCAGATGATGCCGGGCAGCATGAACAGATAGAACAGCTTGTGCCGCCAAATTCGCTTCCAAAGCAATGATGCGGTCATATCGCGACTCCTCCTTACGAATGTTATGACTGGTTCGTTCGCCCCGCTGCGGGACCGAACCAATGTCTTCCTTATCTATTTATCAATATATATTAAATATTATATATATTCAATATGTTTTAGAAATCTTTTAGCACTCATTTGATTAAAATTTTCTCAACCCCGTTCGTCCCGCCTTCTCGCGTTCTCTGGACAATTGTCCATTTCCCTCTCCGCTAAACGACAAAAAAACCCGGCCTCCGTCGCAGCGGAAGCCGGGTTACAGCAATTTACCTATTCGTGCGTGCCGCGCGGCGGTCCGGACGTCTGACGAACGACGAGCTCGGGCTCGATGAGCGTCTTCATGAACTTGCCGCCGTTCTTCCCGTCCGGCCGAATGATCTGCAGCAGCATTTCCGCCGCGCGGCAGCCCATGTCGAATTCGAACTGTTTCACGTGCGTGAAGAGACTGAAATCTTCGGCCATCGAGGTCGGATCGTCGAAGCTGACGATCGACAGGTCGCCCGGCACGTCGAGGCCCGCTTGACGCGCCATCTGGTAGATCTCCACGGCCAAGCGTCCGTTAAGCGTGATATACGCCGTCGCCATCCGGTTGCGAATGTAGCGGTACAGCGGATGCTTCTCCGGGCCCTCCGTATTGTCCATGCGGAATTCGGTAATGATATGCGCCGGATTGATCATCGCGCCTTTGTTCTTGAGCGCGTTCATGTAGCCTTCGATCCGTTCCTGCACGGTAATCGTCTGCAGCGGCGAATCCGAGCAGATCGCGATTTCGCGATGGCCGAGTTCCCACAGGTGATCGACCGCCAGGCTCGCCCCCATTCTGCCGTCCGCCGCGATGTAGCTCGTCTCTACCCCCGGAAGGAACCGGTCGATCAAGACGAACGGGAAGCCCGAGAACTTCATCGCGAGAATCTCCTCATTGTACCGTTCCTCGTCGACCGGGAAGATCAGAAGTCCTTCAATGCCGATGTCCTTCAGCGTCTTGATCGCGTCGATCTCTTTCTGCAGCTCTCCCCCGGACAATAGAATGAGACAGCGGAAGCCCCTCTCTTCTAACGTGCTGCGAATGCCTTCCACGAGCCGAATCGCGAAGAAGTCGTAGATGGAAGGCATCACGAGTCCGATGACGCCCGTCCGGTGGCGCGATTCGCCGTGGTCGGCATAGCCCTGGCCGGACGATCCCGCTCCAGCCGTCCCGGCCGCGGATAATGCCGCCTGCACTTCAGCCGCCTGCTCCCTCCCCTTCCCGCTCACGAAGCTGCCGCGTCCCGGAACGCGCGTAATGAACTTCTCGTTCGCAAGCCCGGACAGCGCGTTCACGACCGTAATCTTGCTGACATTGAACTTCTCCATCAGTTCTTTCTCCGTCGGGATGCGGTCGCCTTCCTTCAAGCCCTCCGATACGATCAAATCTCGGATGTAATCCTGGATTTTCTGATATAACGGTATCCGATCTGCCGTACTCACTTCGCATCACCAAGTTTCGTTATCATATTAGTATATATAATATATTCTTACCTCCAGCTATGCAAGAGTGATTCATTGATCCTAAACACCCTTATTTCCGCACAAAACCGCCCCCTTCGACCTAGTCACATCCGGGATTATGCAAAGATTCATAAGAAGTTTTGTCGAAAGTATTGAAAGATTATATATAATATATTAAACATTAATTGAACATGAAAGCGTTTCAACTGTTCAAGATCGTACATGAAGGAGGCGAATCCAGGAAGACGTAACCGTCGCCCTTGCACGTGTCCGGAATATGCTGGACCGCCGGCAGCGGCAGCGCTGGATTGAGAGCGCGTTCCATGGCAGCCGGCCTGCGCGAGCGACGGAGAACTTGCAGGACATGGGATTTTGAGGCATGACGGTTGACGAAGCAGATGCACGCTAATCATTCCAAATTCACGAGACGAGGTGTTCGATTCATGTTTCGAAAGCTAACGACCGCGGGCCTTGCGCTGGCATGTACACTGACCTTTACGATCGGCGCATCGGCGGAAGCGCCGGCGCAGCCTGCCGCGAGCAAGAACGACGGCGCCGTATCCTGGCCGTCCGGACAAGCCTTGCCGAGCTTCGCCAAAGTGAAATCGCTCGAAGTCGCCGATATCTACGACGCACCGGGCGACGTCAAGATCATGCTCGCTTCCCTTCAAGGCATCGTCAATCGCCAGGAGCCGCGCGTCTACTTGCTCGAAAGCAAAGAAGAGGGCAAATTCACGTGGCTGAACGACCTGGATGTACCTTATAAAGTTCGCGACAACTACTGGGACATCGTCCGTACTTTCAAAAAAGAAGTAAAAGGCTTGATTATCTATGATCCGAACGTTCCGGATTCCATTAACGTTGCCACTACGCTGGCAGGTCTGAAGGATGCCGTCGTCGCAAGTCCGGAGCTGGCGGAGAAGCTGGCCGCAGCGCCTTATGGCTTGAAGACGCTGGACGATCTGCGCGGCAAATTCAAAGATCGCCTCGATGCCTATACCTGGCAGTACGAGCATCTATGGAGCCAGACGACGCACCGCATGCTGGTCGGCCTGAGCCCGGATACGTCCATCCGCATTCCGGACGGCATGCCCGCTTCCTTCAAGACGATCGCCGCGGACGACACGCAGGAGCGCGACGGGAAGAACCGTAAAGTGTACGATCTCGATTTGACGCCTTTCTTGGGCAAAGACTCGGCATTCCTTCGTTTCGACGATGCCTTCACGCAGGACGGCTGGGGCTCGGCGGTCCATGAAGTGACCGTCAAGGCGGACGGCCAGACGATCGCTCATTTCATCCCGGGCACCGAGGAAGAGAAACCGTTCCTCTACGACGCGCAAAGCTCGCAGGTCTCCGATGGCAACGGCGGCCACCGTTTTGCCGATAACGGGCGTTACTTCGTCTACAAATTCACGCCGCCGGCCGGCACCAAACAACTGACCGCTTCCGTCGATATGTGGAACCAATACAAGGTATCCGCCGGGAACGAACAGCCGCTCTCCTCGGAGAAGAAAGAACCTTACGGCTACTTAAGAGATTATGCGGTGGCCAATAAAGCGATGGTGTTCTGGCTGGACGCGAACGTGCCGGAGCAGCGCGAGCTGTTCGAACGCATTCTGTCGGACGTCAAGCCGGGCACGCCGTATCTGGGCTGGTTCAGCAACGATGTAGCGGGCGAGTTCAACTCCGTCGAAATCACGTCGCGTCACAGCGTCTACGTGCTGGCGGCCGATTGGTTCAGCAACATGACCGTCTTCTCCGGCTCGTCGATGAAAGCGAAGCTTCCGGCTCCGGCGAAGACGCCGAAGCTCGAGAACAAAATCTACGTCACCTATACGTTCAGCGAGGGCGACAACTTCCAGTACAACGAGCATCGGATGCGCGTGCTGTGGGATGATCCGAACCGCGGCAAGGTTCCGCTCAACTGGACCTCGAGTCCGCTGCTGTACGACGGCGCGCCGGTCATGCTCGATCATTACCTGAGCACGGCGACCGCGAACGACCAACTGATCGCGGGTCCTTCCGGCTCCGGTTATTTCTACTCGAACGCATGGCCTGAAAGCACGTTTACGTCCTTCCTGAAGCAAACGTATCCGTATATGAAGAAAACCGGCATGACGATTCCGTACGTGCTGAACCGCGTCGACGGCCAGAACGTTCCACTCAGCGAAGCGAAAGTGAATGCCTACACGAACGAGTACCATGTTCCGGGGCTGTTCCTGAGCTGGGAAGATCACTACGGCGTCTCGATCGAGGGCGGCAAATTGCCGGTGTCGACGATTCAAGGCATCAGCACCGCGCAGGACGGCAAGCGCATCCTCGACGAGGCCAAAGCGAAATGGGACGGCAAATCGCCGCTCTTCGTATCGCTCGGCCTGCTCGCTTGGAGCATGACGCCTTCCGACGTTGCCGGTCTGAATGCATCGCTCGGCAGCGAGTATCAGGCGGTTCGCGCCGACCAGTACTTCGCGCTGGTGCGCGAGGCTAACGGTTTGCCGAAAGTCAAGTAATTCTGCTAGCCGTATACGTTGATCGTACGGCAACGCGCAGGAAAGAACACAGCTCCCGGAGACGCTCCGGGAGCTGTTGTTGTCGATGCTGCGCTGCTGGCGCTTGGCAGCTTGCCGTCTTGCCGCCGTCTTAAAGCGGCAGCCTGGGCCGGAAAGTTGCTGCTTGGCAGCTCATTGTGCTCTGAGCCGGCCAAATTCGGCAGGTTCCGGCAATTGGTGAAGTGCAGGTGGATGAGGTTCAGCTGGTTGCGTGGCATTTGCTGGTTTTCCGGCCATGTGGTGCATGGGGGCGAGTATACAGAAAAGCTGCCTTTCAGGCAGCTTTTATTGTAGAGAAACCTGCGCTTCTTTAAACGGCAGGTTTCTCTTCGTTTCAAGCCCAATTAGGGGCGATGTATACGACGGTGGCAGGCACGTGAGCAAGCGGCGGACGCTGCCGATCGTTCCACGTGAGTTTGGCCTTTTTCCAAACTTCTAACGGTTGCACGCGTCGCTAATCCCCCAAAAACACGGCTAAATAAATCCTAACGGTTCTGACAAGCGTTATTTGGCGTACAGAGGCCGATTTCACGAAAAAATCGCGCAATAAGCTTCCTGGCAACCATTAGCGATATAAAGTGCGCATTTTGAGCCGATTAGCCGTCCTCACAACCGTTAGCTGCAGAGCTGTAGGGTGCTTAGGCGTAGGATCCTTCTTCGGTCTCGCGTTCGGCATGGCGGGACTCGGCTCGGTGCTGCTAGGCTCGCACATGGACAAAGCCGGCGGCGATTTCGTCATCAGTCTCTGCTCCTTCCTGCCGTTGCTGGGCTTCTTCGCCCTCCTGCTGCCGCTCGAATCCAAGCTGATGCGAGGCTCGGACGCGGGGTGAACGATTGAGTAAACGCGCCTGCGGGCGTACAATAGACGGTATTGGTTGACTTCCGCATGCGGGCAAGCTCGCTTCACGAAAGGAGATTCACGGAAATTCTATGATGATCGACATTCAACGCGTGACCTGGCGGCGCGAGCAGTTAACGCTGCTGAAGGACGTCAGCTGGCAGGTCGCTCCCGGCGAACACTGGGCGCTGCTTGGGCTGAACGGTTCCGGCAAAACTACGCTCCTCAATCTGGTGAACGGCTACTTCTGGCCGTCGGAGGGCTCCGTCAGCGTGCTCGGGCATCGGTTCGGCGAGGTCGACCTGCGGGCGCTGCGCAAGGAAATCGGCTGGGTCAGCACGTCCTTGCAGGAGAAGCTGTACGCCTCGGACCGGACGCAGCACATCGTCATCAGCGGCAAGCACGCGACGATCGGGCTGTATGATCTCGTCTCCGGGGAGGATCTCGACCTCGCCCGCTCCTTAATGGAAACGCTGGGCTGCGCCCATCTGTGGGACCGCGAGTTCCGGACCTGCTCGCAGGGCGAGAAGCAGAAGCTGCTTATTGCGCGCGCGCTTATGGCGAAGCCGCGCATTCTCATTCTGGACGAGCCATGCAACGGCCTCGATCTCTTCTCCCGCGAACGGCTGCTCGCCAGCATTCGCGACTTGGCGGAAAAGCCCGCTGCGCCGACGCTGATCTACGTCACCCATCATACGGAAGAGATATTGCCGGTCTTCACGCATGCGCTTCTCATCCGGGGCGGCGAAATCGTCCGCAGCGGACGAACGGAAGACGTGCTGACGACGGATGGGCTAAGCGACTTCTTCGAATCGCCGGTAACGGTGGAGAAGCATGGCGAACGGGTCTATGTACGGGTAGCCGAGTAGCGGATTCCGGCTGAAACGCGCAGGTGAAGGCAATTACTCCGACATCCAACAACGTTCTGAGCAAGCACCACAAAAAAGGCGGAAGCGAAGCAGATATTCTGCTCTCGCTTCCGCCTTTGAGTTTTAGAGATAATACGGCGTGCAGGAGCGCTCGACACGCGGGAAACCGTCAAACAAACAACATGCCGAATATCCCTTCTTTCGCCGCTCTGCCTAACGGTAACGTCTCTTGACCGTATTTACGATCCGGCAGCATAGCTAGCCGCGGAAGGAGCCGGGCCGCATCAGCAAGCTGCGACAAGTGCCGACCCCTGCGCATCTATTCAAACTGGTCTCGGTTACTAACGACTGCCGAGCATGCTGCTTAGATGGCGAGCATGGTGCGTTGGCAGCAGAGCATGCTGCTTAGATGCCGAGCATCCTGCATAAGACGGCGAGCATGTTACGTTGACTACTGAGCATGCTGCGCTGACTGCCGAGCATGCTGATGGCGAGCCGCACTTGCGACATGAACGTGACCCGGGACCTAACGGTTGTCAGCATCGCTAATTCACGAATATAACCGCTTTTGAAATTCTAACGTTTCTCACAGACGTTATCAGGCGTCAAGGAGCTGATAAGCATGGAAAAAAACTCGCAATAAGCCCTCTGACAACCGTTAGCGATATTAACGGGCCATTTTGAGCAGATTAGCGATCCTCGCAACCGTTAGCTTTTTTTGGGGTTAGAGTTTGTCATTGGAAGCACTATGGAGCAACTATTTCGGTTTTGCATCGGCAATCACCAACCCGTCTGAGTTCGTGTTTTCCTTGACTTTCTCTGCACGCAACCGAATGGGCAGCGAAAGCCGATACGCCGCTCTCGCTGCCCCGATTTCCGGCATGCCCGGCAGCGGCTACGAACGTCGCGCGCGGGGCTTGTCCTTATACCGCAGCGCCTGAAGAGCGAACCTGGGCAAAATCAGCTGGCGGCGCCAGCGCGACGGTTGGTTGATCAGCCGATAGAGCCACTCCGCGTGAAGCCGCTGCCAGATCCGCGGCGCGCGCCGAACGGTTCCGGCCACGATATCCAGGCTGCCGCCCACGCCGACAGCGACCGCAGCCCGCAGCCGGTCCCGGTAGGCGTGAATCCAGCGTTCGGCTTTCGGTGCGCCGAGCGCGACGACGAGGACATCGGGCCTCTTCGCCGCAATGTCCGCTACGATCCGCTCGTCCTCCGACGGGTCGAAGAAGCCATGCTGCCTGCCGACCACCTTCGCCCGCGGATAGCGCGCTTCAATAACGTCCGCCGCGCGTTTGCTTGTCGCTTCGCTTGCGCCGAGCAAATAGAATGACCAACGCTCGCGGCTGCCGGCTTCCAGCAGCTCGAAGAGCAGATCGCAGCCGGTCACCCGTTCGGGCAGCGGGTCCCTCCGCAGGCGGGATACCATCACGATCCCGATGCCGTCCGCCGTAAGCAGGTCCGCCCCGTCGACGATGCCGCGCAGCTGACGGTCGTGCCGGCAGGCCATCGCGATCTCCGGGTTCAAGCCCCTGCTTCCTATCCGCAATAGCGCCTTCAACTCTTGCCACCGTTTCCGCCATCGTCAGCTTCGGAACCGGAATGCCCATGATGCTGGAATGTTCATTCATCGCCAAATGCCACCTCTGCCTCTATGTATTCGTTGCCCCAATCGTAACATAGCGTTTACCCATCGGGATATAGGATTTGGGAATCCGTTCGTGCAGAGGCGCCCATACGCGCGCATGTCATTCAAAGCGCGTTAAGCACATGCGTTCTATACGACCGGCAAAGAAGCCGCCCAACAAGGGCGGCTTCCGACTTCGTTCCTATTGCATTCGTTCACGTTAATTAATCTGCACGTCATCCACGAAGTCCGTCGTGTCGCCCAGCACCGTGCCTACGAATTTGATGGTATGGCTGCCTGCCGTCGCCACGAAGCTGTTCGTCGTGAATGCGGCAAAGCCTGTCGACGTCGGCGAGAAGGTTCCGATCAGCGCCGCGTCGTAATACACGTTGAAGATTTGGGTGCCGCCCGTCGGGCGCTTGGCGGCTTTGAACGTGACCGCATACGTGCCGGCCGCGAAATTCACCGTTTGGCTGAATTCTCCGGCGTTCTGGATAAGCGCGGTTTGCGCGCCCTCCGGAGCCGACGCGGCTCCGAAGGCGCTGCCGTTGTGCTGAATGCCGGAAGTCCCGGCGAACGTCCAGCCGTTCGTGAACGGACCGTACTGGAAGCCGGAGATGCCCGGCGACTCGAAACCGGCGTTCGCGAGCGGGATGCTCGCGCCCAGTCCGCCATACGCTTCGATCTCCGAGAATTGCATGCGGTACGGCGTTCCCGCTTCCGCCGCGATCTGTCGGAGACTCGTGCCTTCAATCCTCACGTAACGCGCGGTCTGCGCCGCAAACGAGAAGCTTTGCACGGTGCCGCCCGGCTGCGCGTACCCGGCCTGCGTGACGACCGTCGTCCAAGGACCGCCGGCATTCGCCGCCACTTGAATCGTGAAATCAACCGGAAAACCGGCCCCGACGTTGCCGTTGTCGTTGCGCGGATACAGATCGACTTTAGTGACCGATCTCGTCGCCTGCAAATTCAACGTAACCGATTCGGTATGGTTCGCGCTCAAGTTCGCGCTGCTCGACCAGCCGTTCGAACCGGGAACGCCGCTGCGGATATGATCGTTCGCTTTGGCTAAGCCCCAGCTGGAATCCTCGACGGAGCTGCTGGCAGACAGCGTCGCGCCCTTCGCCAAATTCGGCGCCGCATAGATTTCAACCTCCGCGAACTGCATCCGGTATTGGCCGGAACCCAGCCTCAGGTTCGTGCCCTCGACCTTGACATACCTGGCCGTTACCGGCGCGAACGGGATCCACTGGGCCGTTGATGCCTGCGGCTGTCCCGTCTTCGCGGCCACCGTGGTCCAAGGACCGCCGGCATTCGCCGCCACTTGAATCGTAAAGTCGACCGGGTAGAACGCGCCCCCTCCTCCCCTTGGGAACAGGACGACCTCGCCGACCGTTTTCGCCGCGCCGAGGTCGAAAGTAATCGACTCGGTATGGTTGGCGCCCAGGTTGTTTTTACTGCTCCAGCCGGATGAAATCACTCCGTTGACCGTACCGGAGCCTCGATTGTCGTCGTGAACCTTCGACACGCCCCATCCGTCGTCGGCCGTGCTCTCGTAAGAGCTCGTGGCCGATACGGCAGCTTCCGCGGCGAGGTTGGCATACGGCGAGAATCCGGCCGGCAGCGCGAACAATCTTCCTTCGCCTTGATTCAGCGTGATGCTGAGCGCTCCGGTTGCCGCGTTATAGCCGGGCACGCCGACTTCCAGGCCCGTGGACTTGGATATTTCCGTGAGCGAAGCCGGTTTCGGACTGAATTGGAAGGTCAGCGTTCTCGCGCTCGCATAATCGCGGTTCGTCAGCATCACGTACTTGCGCCCCGCCGCGTTCGTGAAATAACCTTCGATGATCGGCTGCGACAAGTCGCTCGGCTTCACGAAGAAATCGTCGGGGACGGCGATCGTCTTGGACGGAATCGAGGAACCCGAGTGATATACGCGTACGGAGACGAGGTCTTTCAAGGTTCCGCCCAGGTTCCGCATTTCCGTATTCAGCGTCTGAATCTGCGCATAACCCGCTTGCAGCCCGCCCGAAGCGCTGACCGGCGCGTTCTGGAACGTTTCTCCTCCCGCCGCATCCGGCGTCCAATAGGTGAACCAGTTCAGCTTTTTAAAGCCGTAGGTTAAGTACGAATACACGTTCATGCGTTTCTCGTTCAAACTGGTATTGCGGTAAGCCCCCGGAATTTCGACGCTTTGCAGGAATGCGCCGTAAATCACGTCGTTCGCAAGTCCCCTGCCGCGCACCGACTCCATCCGGTCGAAATACCCGGCATCGTCTCCGGTGGTCCGAAACGGATAATTATCGTAAAGCAAGGTGTCGGCACCGCTGTACTGCAGCCAATCGTCGAGGTAATTTTCGAAAGGCGTACCTCCGTTCGTTCGCTCCGTGAACAACTGGAAGTTGAAATCGTAGGCTTTGGCCGCCCCGTTCTCGTACGCTTGACCGCCGGCATAAGTGTCCGTGTTGGACCGAATCGCCCAACCGACGGAGTTGTCGCCGCCGCCGTTATGGACGAGCTCGAGATAATACGTGCCTCCCGGCGTTACCGTTTTCCCAAGCATGAAATACTTGTAATACTCCCATGCATTGCCGCTGCCGTTGCCTGCAATGCTTCCTTGCCCGATCAGGCTCGTCTTCGCAGGGCTATTCCAAAGCTTTAACGTCAGCGTCTCGTTTGAAGCCCATTGCAGCGAATCGATGTAGAAAACGACGCCGTCCAAATAGCTTACGTTCGCGGGGATCGTGATCGTTTGTCCGATCGGCGCGCTCGGCGTAATATAATTCCCAAAGCCCTGTGCGGTCGAATTGGCATAGAAAAGCTTGCCCGGGTAGGGATTCATGCCGGCTATGCCCGGCAATAAATTCACGTAAACGTCCAAATCCGGATCGAGCGCTTTGATCGCCTTATAGGCGTTCGCATAGCCGAGCAATTCGTGCGTCATCGGTTCGTCCTTCAAATTAATTCCCTTGACGCGCGAATCGCCGGCATACGGCGTTACCGCTGCCTGCAAGGCCGCAATCTCCGCCGCCGAATTGACCGGATGCCCATAAATGCTTGAATCCGTGACGAGCAGCTTCACGTTATTCGCCGAGCTGTTGGCAATGCCCGTCTCGTTGGCCGCTTTATCCAGATTCGTGCCGGCGGGTACCCGAATCGCGGTCGCCATATCGATCTTCGCGGCGGCCATATTCGCCCAGTTCGCGTTCGTATTATAGTCCGCGCCGATATACTTGGGCGGCTGCCAGTAACTCCCGACCTCGAAAGTCCCCGTGCCATCGGCATTCGCGCGGTTCGAAGCTGCGATGACGAGCGCCAAAGCCAGCGCGGCGGCAAGCAGCCATTTGATCCCTTGCATAAGATGAACAGAACGATCCAAATGTCCCTCTCCCTTCCATTGTAAGCACAGCAGGCTTATTTATCAGTAGACGGTCTCTCACTCCTCTCGGCTTGTGCCTCGTCTTGAATTCATCTATGTATGTCTCTGGTTGACTATGGTAAGCGGTTCCAAAGGTTCGGAAAATAACGGCGGCAAACGCGGGATGAGGCTTCGTGCGAAGCAAACGTCATGGAGGAAGCACGCGCATACGGAGCGAGCATCGCGACGCTTCATGAAAACACGGCTCTCCTGTGGAGCATACGTATGTTTATGTCGGAAACAAGAGCGAAATGAGCGGCATCCTGGCCGCTCAACAGATTTTTAATTGCGATTCTCCGACCGTACGCATCGGTTATGAGAGAAACCGGAGCGTGCGCCGGGACAGCGGAGAAGTCAGCATGATGGAACAGCGGGACAGCATGACGGAACGGCGGAGCCTGAACTACTGCTGCTGCCGCGTGCTTAATGGTCGCCTCATCGCGAAACGAACGCAAGGAGGCCCGCCACGCGATCGGGGCGAGCCTCTTTCTCTAGGATGCAGCTGTTTAGGTCGCAGCGGCGAAGCCGAAAGCTTCGAACACCTTCATAGCTTCTGTCGACCGCAAATATGCGTAGAATTCCTCTGCTTGCTTCATCTGCTTGGTTCCCTTCACGACGCCTGCCGGATATAGGATCGGCGCATGCGCGGCTGCATCGACGGCGAAGGCGATGCTGACCTTCTTCGAGGTCAGCGCGTCCGTCTTATAGACGAACCCCGCGTCCGCATTGCCGGTTTCCACGTATTGGAGCACTTGACGGACATCCTTGCCCTGAACCGTCTTGGCCTGCAAGGCGTCCCACAGCTTGGCTGCGCTTAGTGCTTCCTTGGCGTAAACGCCAGCCGGCACGCTCTCCGGAATGCCGACTGCCATCCGCTTCACGCTTGCCGCGGCCAGGTCGGCCAACGCGTCGATCCGCGTCTTCGCCCCTGCCGGAACGACGACGACGAGCTCGTTCGAGAGCAGCTCTCCTTCATGTTCGGTATCGATCAAGCCTTTATCGATCAGCGGCTCCATGTTCTTCGGGGATGCCGACAAGAACAGATCGGCAGGCGCGCCCTGCTCGATTTGCTTCTGCAGCGTTCCCGACGCGCCGAAGTTGAACCGAATCGCGACGTTGCGATGAACCGCCTCGTAATTTTTCTTGATTTCGCCAAGCGCATCCGTCATGCTGGCCGCGGCCGAGACGATCAGCTCAACCTGCCCCTCCGGCTGATCCGCATCATTCGATGCTCCCTGCCCCGCGGATGCCGGTCCATGATCGACCGCCGATCCCCTATTCCCGTCACTGTTCCCGCAGCCTGCCAGAACGACAGCCAGCGCCATGCATCCCATCCAAGCCCTGCTTATGTACTTGATTCCCGACATCCTTATCCTCCTGTACTGCATCAACGCTGCCAATATCCAATCTGGACTGCCATTCTCGTTACGATTATACACACTCTTCCGATTCCCACGCAAAAATGCCTTATTTAGCTTATTCACTCCGCGAGTACGGTTTCGCTAGTTCGTTTCGTTTGGCTTCGATTCGCTTCACTCGGCCGGATTCGCACGGTTGACCCGTCCATACCGTTCGAAAAGTTGATTTTCAATCATCTTTAACCGCGGAATTCGGACAACCAGCCCGAAAAGTTGATCAAGAGGCAGCTTTTCTAGCTGAAATCATGCCGAACGGCCACGAAAGTTGCGGAGTCAGCTTTCGTCATTCAATCCTACCGCACTGCGCACGAAGTTGATCGAAAATAAGCTGGCTTTGCGACATCAGGCCTCGCCGAACAGCTCGGAAAAACTGCTCGGAAGTCAGCTTTCGCCATTCATGCACGACAAGACCCGGTAAAGGCAGCTCATCGCCCGCACATCTTGGACGCTTCCCATACGGCAAAGAACCCGCTGTTTCAGCGGGTTCTTACACGAGCGGCGCGTATAGGCTTGCACCCTTGCCAGCCTCCAATCATTCCTTTCCACGACCGCGGTCGGAACCATCGTCGCCAGATACCGCGCCATCGTTCGCGTCGTCCTCTTGGTCTTCTTCCGCCTCCGCTTCCACGGATTCGGCTTCATGCTCCTCCTCCGCCTTCACCTTGGCCTTCGGCTTCGCATCCGCCTTCTCCTCCGTCGTCGGTCCCGCCGCTGCCTCCCCATTGCCAACTGGTTCCGCTTCCGGCTTCGCACCGGCTTTCGCTTCGGACTCCGTCTCGCCCGGTTCGGTCCCCGGCTCGGCGACCACTTTCGCTTCGGATTTCTCTCCCGCATCTGACTGCGCTTCAGCTGCCGACTCGCCAACCGCTTTCCCATCGGTCCCCGGCTCCGCATTCATCCCCGCTTCGGCCTCCGCCCGCTCCGTCTCCTTGTCCGCCCGCGTCATGACCTTCGGCGGGTCCGGCCGCGTGCGCCCATAGATGGACAGATAGATCCCTTCGATCTGCTCGCCGGTCAGATCGCCTTGCTTCAGCAGCTCATCGGCGATGACGTGGACGAATTCAGCATGGTCCCTCACCAGCTTCTTCACCTGCTGCATTTGGTCCTTCAATAGTTCATTGATCTTCGGCCGCAGCGACTTCAGCGCCTCCTGATGCGAGCCCGCCGCGAGGAAGCTGAACAGCTCGTCGCCCATGCCGACCGCGCCGAGATACGCGCCTGCCATGTTGGTCGCCTGCTGCAGATCGGAGGTCACGCCGTTCAGCTTCTTCCCGAGAAACTCCTCCTCGACCGCCCGGGCGGCCAAGCAGACCTGAATGGCGGCCAACATCTCGCTGTCGCTTCGGTTATACCGTTCATGCGTCGGCTTCGTCGCCGCGAGGCCAAGCGCGCTGCCGCGGCGGATGATCGTCACCTTCCAGACCCGCTCATGCGGCTTGAGCAAATATTGCGCGACCGCATGGCCCGCTTCGTGGTAAGCGACGTTGCGTTTCTCGTCCTCGCTCATCGAACGCAACGGCTGCTTGAGTCCCCATTCATACGTTTCCATCGCGACGCGGAAGTCCAAGTAACTCGCCTTCGGGGCGCCCCGCTGATGCGCGATGACGACCGATTCGTTCACGATGTGCTTGATCTGAGCCGGGCTGTAGCCGATCGTGTCGAGCGCGGCCTTCTCCGGCGTCAGCGTCTCATCCGCTTTTACTTTCTTCAAATAGTACTGGAAAATGTCGACGCGTCCATCATAATCGGGCGAATCGACCCACAGCTGCCGATCGAACCGACCCGGCCGCAGCAGAGCCGAGTCCAGCACCTCGGGCAAGTTCGTCGCCGCCACGGTCAGCACGGCCGGACGCTCCGCCTTCTTGCGCCGCAAACCCATCGAACGGAGCATTTTCGCGATTTTGCCGTTATCGAGATTGGGCGGGTCCATCTGCAGCAGCAGCTCGTTGAGAAGCCCCGAGCCTCCGCCCATGCCCATCATGCCCATCATCCCGCCACCGCCGCCGCCGTTTCGCTTCATGCCGATCGCATCGATCTCGTCGATGAAAATAATGCAGGCGCCGTACACGTTCGCCAAGTTGCGCGCTTTCTTGTACAGCCGCATGACCTTCATGTTGCCGACGCCGAAGAACATGTTCTGAAAGCTTGGCGCCGAAGCATAGGCGAATGGCACCTGCGCCTCGTTGGCGATGACCTGCGCGAGATAAGACTTTCCGGTACCCGGCGGACCGCACAACAGAAATCCCCGGATCGCTTCGCCGCCCATTTCCTTGAAATCCTTCACGCCTCGCAGCAGCGTCACGATCCGCTTCGCGTTGTCCACGATCTCGGGATTGCCCCGGTAATCGTCCCACGTGGCGCCCGTCTCCCCGGGCAGCACCCAATACGTTCTTCCCCTGGCCAAAAACCAGAAAAGGGCGACGAACTGGACGATCATGAACATCATGGCGAACAGGAGCTGCAGCAGCAGACTGAGTATGCTCACCGCTACCGACAAGACCGTCGGCCCGCCGGTAGCCACGTACCAGATCACTAGGCCGATCACGAGCAGCCAGAGGATACGTTTGCGCCACTGCTTCCATCGATATCCCCTCATAGCCACACTTCCTTCACGTTTGAAAGTCATACCCAAATTTATTAGTCTATGGATTGAAATATTCACGCTTGGAAGAAAGATTCCGGCCATGCCGGCAGCGCAAAAAGGAAGGAGCATCAGCCCCTTCCTCTTTATCTCACATCGTATGTGATGCATCTCTGCCCCAGCGGTAACCTTTATTTAAGGTGCCGATCCTAATACTGACAGTAAGTTGTCAGCATTGTTGATGTATACTAGAGTCAGCTTCAAACAAATTATTCCAGTATCGGAGGCAGCCAAGCATGAAAACAACCCATCACGCCCTTGAAATGATCCGCTTTCACAAATGGGCAAACCTGACGATGATTCAACATGTGAAGGAACTCCCCGCCGAGATGTATCGCCGGGAAGTTATCAGCTCATTTCCGACGCTGGCCGAAGGATTAGCGCACATCTACAAGGTTGACCGCACTTGGTTCATGATCATGCAGGGCACCGGCATGGCCGACGCCATGAACGAAACCGGGTCGCTGCAGACCGACATGCGGGATCTGAGCCTGGCGGATCTGGAATCCGCATTCGAAGCGCTCAGTGACGATATTTATGATTTCCTGGTCCGTCAAGACGATTTGGACGCCATCCTCACGCTCGACAATCCGTATGCGGGCATCCGAGACGTCAAGCTCTCGGAGCTGGCTCTCCAGATCGTCAACCACGGCACCTACCACCGCGGGAACCTATCCGCCATGCTGCGTCAAATGGGGCATGCGTCGGTGATGACGGAACTCGCGCTTTATTGGTACGTCAAATGACGCGATGACTGGCCGTTACTATGGACTAGTAGATAAGCCGCTATGCGAATCGGGCGAGGTCAAACCTCGCCCCAATACACTTCCGTCTCGTAATCGAACGCGATCGTTCCGTCTTCGCTCGTCTCGTCGAACAGCTGCCGAAGCGCCGCAATCATGGGCTCATGATCGGGATGACCCGGCATCGGGGCGTAGGAAGAAGACAGCAGCCGCCCCTTCAGGCCTTCGTAATCGAACGCCTGCGTCATCGGGAAGCGCTCTTCCCGCATGGTTCCTGCCTTGAAGAAGGATGCCAGATCCGCCGGCGAAATGTTCTTATGCGTCATCTGTTCGTAATCCGTCGCGTAGTTCTTCAGCATTCGGTCGTAGCCTTCCCTGAACGGCGTGCCCTCGGTCAAACGCGAATTCCAGATCAGCGCCGCCTTCCCGTCCGGCTTCAGAATCCGATTGAACTCCTTCTGCGCCGCTGCCCGGTCGAACCAGTGAAACGACTGCGCGCAGACGATATAGTCGACGGACTGCTCCGTAAGCGTCGTAGCCTCGGCTGAGCCCGCGACGGCAAGAAAATTCGTCTCCTCCGTCAGCACCTCGACCGCGGCCGACCGCATCTCGTTATTGGGCTCCACCGCGATGACGCGGCTTCCGCGTTCCAGCAGCAGCCGGGAGAAGATGCCCGTTCCCGCGCCGATATCCGCCACCGTCGATCCCGCATCCAAGCCGACGATATCGTATAAATAATCGATGGCCGCCTTGGGGTAGCTCGGCCGATATTTCACGTACGTATCCACCCGGTCGGAAAATCGTTCTTTGCTGTTCATGTCGCACGCTCCTTCTCGTTATGTCAGGTGCCCTGCTAATTACAGCTTTTAGCTGCTCATGCTCTTGTTACTCTTGTTACTCTTGTTGCTCTTGTTACTCTTGTTACTCTTGTTACTCTTGTTACTCTTGTTACTCTTGCTTGCTCTTGCTCTTGCTCTTGTTGCTCTTGCTTGCTCCTGGCGCTTCCTGCAATGCGCTTCCCCGGGGCGCGCGACCGCGCTGCTAGGCTTTCTCCGTCTCCCTGATCGGCTTCATGATGTCGAAATAAACGCTGCCGTCCGAGATGATCGGCTCGAATCGATCCAAGCCCCGCGTGACGGCGTACACGGCGCCGCCCTGCTTGTCAAAGCCCGCGCCGTGGCAGGGGCACCAGAAGAACATGTCGGCGTTGCCGCCTTGCTGGGCTTCCTTCGCGGGCACGACCGAGCACCCTAAGTGGGAGCATGCGGGCGACATGATCAGCAGCTTGCCGGCTTCGTCGATGGTGACATAGACGAAGTCCTTCACCGGCTTCGTGTACCAGGCGTCCACGTACTCCGCTTCATAGTTTATCCGCTCGACGCCTTGAAGCAGCTTCAGGTCCGCGACCCTGCCAAGCTTCACCACACTCTTCGGCCGCGCCTCGCTGCCGACCTTCCGATGAGTCACGGCTCCGTAATAGAACAGTCCCGTGGAGCCGGCCAAGAGGCCGGCGGCACCGATCGCCACTTTGGCGGTCGTGCTTAAGAACGCTCTGCGGGTGATTTGCTGGGGAATCTTGCGATTCATTTCGATCACTCCTTTACGAACGAACAATCGCGCAGCTGCGTCAAGATTGGCTTTGCAGCCTGCGATCCAGCTTGCCTTGCACGAACCAAGCATAGACGGCATAGCCGGCGATCACGGCGGCAGCGGTCAGTACGAAAGGCAGCGAATAATGGTTTCCCGCCAAAATATAGCCCGCCCAATAAGAAGCCACCGTGTTGCCGATGCTGCGGGACACGGTTCTCATGCCCGCGAACAGATTACGGTCTTCTTCATTAACGGCCGACATGCATTCGCTGTCCGTCAGGTTGTTCAGCATCGTAAAGCCCGTCCCGCGCAGGAGCAGCAAGACGGCGAACGCCGCGACCGGCATCGCGACTGCCATGAGCGCCACGACAAGCGCATTGTAGAGGAACAAGACGACGAACGTCCGGCGGCTGCCCCACCGCTCGACGATGTACGGCATCGCGATGGAACCGATGAAGAAGAAAAAGCCGGACAGCGCCAGCAGGCCGGATATGCTGCCATCCGCCATGCCGAACCGGAATTTCAAAATGACGTTCAGAAACGGACTGAGCAGCCCGAACGTGAATCCGGAGCTGAAAATCAGCAGCGACAGCAGCAGCAGGAAGCCGATTGCCGGCCGCTTCTTGGACTTCTCCGGCGGAGAGCCCGCTTCGGCGGGGGCGTTCGTTCCGTCGTCTTCCGCCGCGGCGAGTTCCTCCCTCATATGCACGGACGGAAGCAGCACGCCGCGCAATAGGCCGGAGAGCGCGAGACAACCGCCGGCCACGAAGAACGCGTACTGATACATCGTCGTGTGACCCGGCATCCAGTCCGGCAAATAGCCGGCCAACCATGTCCCGACGCCGGTAAAAAACGTAAATACGGCGAACAGCAGCGAGTACGCGCTCGTCTCTTCTTTCTTGCTGCGGCAATACTGGAAAATAAGCTGGATCTCCGAATTGACGACCGCCGCGATGCCAAGCGACCAGATCAGCTGCGCGGCGGTCAACGATGCCGCGGTCGTGCCGATTCCGAACAAAATCAGGGATGCGAACGCAAGCAGCATCCCCGTTACCAGCATCGGCTTACGTCCGACGCGCTTGACGATCAGGCCTGCAGGCAGGCTCGTCAGACCGACCGTCAGCGCGCCGAGCGACGTCAGCTGGCCGATGAAGGCCTTGGAGTAGCCCAGATCGAGCAGATGCAAATTCAAAATCAAACTGAAGATGCCCGCTCCGATGCCGAACAAGCTTTCGGTTGCTATGAACCTCTTCACGCCAGGGGATAAATCACGAACCAAATGAATGATATACGTCCACATGCTGCGCCTTTCTTCTTGCTGTTGTAAGACTAATCTTACATGGCGCTTCCCTCATGTTCAATAAATATCGCGAACGAACGGCCTGCAGCTGCCGATTTAGGACGCGAACATGGATGTTTTACGGCCGATTCGGTTTTCGGTTTTCGGTTTTCGGTTTTCGGTTTTCTCGCCATGCTCTTGCGCAGGCGGTTACGTGGCTTTCTTCACGTGCGGGTCGTTGGTCTTGATAAGGCTGACTATCAGAAAAATAATCGGCAAGCCTACGATGAAGATCGGGAAAATGTAGGGGATCCAGACCAATTTCGCATAATCGAGCATCCCGATCTTATTCGCCGGCACTAAGGATAACGCGAAGATGATGGCCGCGACGATTCCGATCATGATCCGCCCGTTTTTGATGCCGAGCAATTGAGCGGTTCCGTGGCTGTTGATGAATAAATAACTGGCCAGCTTCACGAATACGCTGAAAATCCAAATGAACATCACCCAAACATCCATATTCTGAATGAATTCCAAGTAATTAATAAACCGAACCATGCTGAAATACGGAAAAACCAAGGTTGATCCGATGTTGGTTCCGAACGTCATGATCACCATCACCGACGTAACGACGGCGACCGCCGACGGAATGCAAATCGCGAGCAAAGCCGGCTTCAGCAATTGCTTGGAATCGGCGATAAAAGGCGTCAACATCATAATCATCATGGACTCCCCCAGGAAAGAGGCATTCACGAACGACCCCTTCAAGATGGAGAATGCGCCGGAGTCCGCGTATACGGGCAGAATCAGAGACGGGTGCAAGTTGGATAGATTCAAGCCGAACGTAATGACGATGCCGATCAGAAGCAAAGGCCCGGCCAGCTCGCTGAAACGGGCGATCGCCTCGACGCTCCCCGCGTAGTTAATGTACGCCATAGCCGCAATCATAAGGAAGGCGATCACCCAAAGCGGCGTATCATGAAACAGGTACTGCTTAATGAACAAGGAGAATATGCGCAATATATCCGCCGAAACCGAGAACCACATCAGGATGTACGACGCGCCGATCAGCCTTCCGATCCATTTGCCGAATAGCGATTGCGCGAACTCCACCAGCGTCTGCGAAGCATGCCGTCGGCACACGAGGATGAATATCAGCGTCACGAACAGACCGATGACGCCGGAGATCGCAAGGGAGATCCAGGCGTCTTGCTTGGCAATCGCGATCGTGGGCGATACGGTCAGCCAAACGCTCATCGATATTTCCAGCGTCAAGAACATCCAGAACAACTGCCAACGCGATATTTTCATCCTCGTTCTCCTATTCCCGGGACACGCTTGCCGATCCCCCCCGTATTTTGGATTTTCAATTTGACGGTCACCGATATCTCGACCTTCGGGAATAGTTCATCCCACCTGTTCCGAAGCTTCTTCCACTGATAAGGATGTTCTCTGTGAAATTCCTCTCCGATTCCGAACGCGTCCTGTCCGTACTGCTGCTGCAGCTTCTTGATCGTTGCCGCTACCTGCTTGGCTTTGATGGCATTCAGCTTGCGTTCCAACGGAATACGCTCGGAGGAGACGGAAATATCGATATCCGTGTTGTTTTCGAGCACTCTGCCTGTGCCTTCCAGCTTGACGTAAGCTTTCAAGCGGTTGCCCTTTATTTCGGTGCGAACGGATTTCTTCAAACTGGATTCATATAAGGATACGGTGCCTTCCCCGGTCTCCTCCGTAAGGAATTCGTTCTTCAATACGCCCTTCACCCAGAACAATTCCAAGGATTCGCGGCCGCTCACTTCTCCGACCATCTGCAAATGCTTATTAAAAATCGCGACGGATTTGACTTCGATGATTTCATTCTTCTCTTGTTTATTCTTCGGCGCAATCTCGACCATCGGCATGGAAGGCCGAATGCCGTCCCGCCCTACGTCGAGCAGGACATCTCGCAAGGCCGTGTCCCCCAAGCGGCAAAACCGGTCCTGATCCACGGCCACGATCGCCGAAAACGGATTGAACGGACTGTTGATATTCAAGAGATCCCTTCCCTCTCCGTTATTCACGACAAAGATGTCCGTGCGCATCCGCGTATCGGTATTTCGCGTGAATTGATCCATGATCTTGACGATGCCTTGACGCGCCAGCTTCTCGCCGATGAAGATCGATCTGCGGTGTCCGAGAAAAATCTTGCGCGGCAGCTTGTCCTGAACCTGCTGCTCCAAATCCACGATGGAGGAACCGGATGCCGAGATGACGATATTCCCCCGTTGTCCGCCCCCCGCTCCTTCGCCCGAGCTCTTGAAGCCGGCGGGAACGGCGATCTGCGCGGTTTTCTCAATCTTGCCGTTCTCCGACACATCCAGGGCCGTGCCGATCCAGAACGCGTAATCGTTGATTTCATTTCTGTCCCAGCATCCGGCGATAAACAATGTGACGAGCAGCAGCACCATTAACGCGCCGATGCGCTTCATTGTTTTTTGGGCGCCGGCACGAATCGTTTGTTCATGCGCATGAACGCATCCTTCCAGAAATTTTTCCCGATGGGCGCTACCGGCTTCAAATACGGCATGCCGAACGACTTCAGCGTCACCAGATGGATGATGATGAACATGACCCCGATGGCGACCCCGTACAGACCCAGGAATCCGCCTGCGAGCAGCAGCGGAAACCGCAGCATCCGAAACGGCAGCGCCAGGCTGTAACTCGGAAAAGCGAACGACGCGATTCCGGTGCCGGCAACGATCATGACGATCGGCGCCGAGATAAAGCCGGCTTGGACGGCAGCTTCCCCGATCACCAGCGCGCCGACGATACTCACCGCCGAGCCGATCGCTTTGGGAAGGCGGAGCCCCGCTTCCCGCAGCCCTTCGAACATCAACTCCATCAGCAGCGTTTCAATCACGGTAGGAAACGGTATCCCTTCCCTGGAGGCCGATATGCTCAGCATCAACGCCAGCGGGATCATCTGCGGGTGGAACGTCGTAAGCGCGACGTATACGGAAGGAAGCAGGCACGATAGGATCGCGAGCACCAACCGCAGCAGTCTGACCGCCGAGACGTAGATGAAGCGTTCATAATGGTCCTCCGCCGCCTGCAGTCCGGCCCAAAACGTCATGGGCAGCAGCAAGACATTGGGAGAGCCGTCCACGATAATGGCTACCCTGCCGGCCAATAAGCTCGCGGATACCGTATCCGGGCGTTCCGTATTTTGAATTTGCGGAAACAGGGATAGGCTTTTGTCCTCTATGAATTCTTCCAGATAGCCGGAATCGAGCAGTTGATTCGTGCTTATCGCTTGCAGTCTTCTCCCGACCTCTTGAAGCAGCTCCGGCTTGACCTGCTCTTCGATATACGCGACGACGAACTCGGTATTGGTCAGCTCGCCCGCCTGATGCTTCTCGAACTTCAAGCTCGGATGGCTTATTCTTCGGCGAATCAAGCTTAAATTGGTCTTGAGGTCCTCCGTGAATCCTTCGCGCGGCCCGCGGATCGCGGCCTCGTTCGAAGGTTCGTTGATCGCGCGCTGCTTGAAGGCGGTCAGATCGGCCAGATAGGCAAACGGCCGGCCATCCAGAAAGATCGCCGTACCGCCCTTCAGCACTTTGGCTACGACTTCCGCTATGCGGGTAACGCTCTCGTACTGCGCCAATCGATTCAAATCCCGGCTAATCATGCATGCCGAAATAATCTGCTCCAATTTATTCGAATCCGTCAGCTCTTCGATGTAGACGAGGAGAATCTCCGAGTCGTCCGTCAGCCGTAACGGTCGAAATACGATATCCGCGCAATTACGAAAAACGTGAAGCAGGGCATCGTGATTCATCCGGATACATTCGTTCACGTCCAGCTGCCTGTTGGACTCCATCTCGACTCTCACCTTCCCGAACAGATCGGCAATTTTCGTTGCGTGGCTGCCATTGATGATCGCAAAATCAAATAGAATGACCGCCCGAACACCGGTCATTCTTGGATTTTGGCCGTGGGCCAAGCCTGAAACCAAACCTGCGAATCCGCATCAAACAGGGGAGCGGCCGCGCATGCATGCGATACTCCTATTCTTGCCCTAATCATGGTTGGTAAACCTTGCCGGAGCGGCAGGCTGCCGCCCGCAAACGACCGTCCCGCCCCTCGATCCCCACGCGCCACGTACTCGCGGCGGCCATGAGCGGCGAGCGGCACGGACGCGGGCGGGCGCTTAGCGGGATTGCGTCGGTCTCCTCGAGCCTTCCTTCAGGAGCGTCCCCAGCTCCGACGTGTAGCGGGCCAGCTTCACGCTGATCTCGGAGCGCATCACGTCGCGCGTCATGCCGAAGCGGTCCTCGTAGCCGCGGCAATAGTAGCGGTGATACACGACGAGGTCCGCCTGCTCCTCGTTCAGAATGCGGATGTTCCGCTGCTTCAGCTCCCGCCGCAGGCCGTAGAGGTCCTGCGCGACGCGGTCCAGGATCATCTGACCCGCCATCAGGAACGCGCGCTTCAAAATCGTCGTCGTATGCTCCACGTCGGCGATGCTCTTCTCTACCATCTTCACGATATGCGGCAGCAGGATGTAGTCGCGGAGCATCGTGCGTTCCTCCAGCGTGATGAGGTTCCGTTCCTTGGCCGGGCGCGGCTGCGCGTCCGCCGCCGCGCCCGGCGCGGTTTCCCCCGCCGAATGCTGCTGGTCATACCGTTCCACGTGCTCGGTCAACAGCATTTTGGATTTCCATCGTTCGTTGCCGTCCAGCTTGTTCATTTATAGTGTCCTCCAATTTGCTCCGCCCTTTCCCGGGCTACGCCGGCTTCCAGCAGCGACGAGGCGCGCATGATGGCCGTGCTTCCGTACCGCTCTTTGATCGCGTCGATCGCCCGCTCCTTGCGATAGGCGCGGGAGCGGTCCTCGAACAGCGTGAGCTGAATAACATTGTCGTCGGTCAGCTGCGACAGGGCGATGCTGAGGCGGCTGATGGGCAGCCCGTTCCAATGCTCCTTGAACAGCTTCAGCGCGGCGGCCGCCACCTCGTGCGTCAAGGATGTCGGCTCCAGCAAGGTCATCTGCCGGCTGAACCAGCAGGAACGGACGCCGTCCGTCTCCGCCGCGGCCACCGACACGACCGCGCCCAAGAACCCGCTGCGCCGCGTCCGCTGGCATACCTCCACGACCAGCTCCAGCAGCACGACCTCGATATCCTTCAGCTCGCGGTACAGATTCCAGCGCAGGGCCTTGCCGTGGCTGACGGACTTGAGCTGGCGCCGGATGCCGGGCTCCACGGGACTCGGATCGATCCCGCGGGCGGTCTGCCAGTAATACCCCGCCTGGATGTCGCTCTGCTTGCCCATCTCGCGCCGCATGCGCCGCTTGAACTCGCCGAACTCCATGCGGGCGATATCGCCGATGCTCGATAGGCCCATGCGGGTGAAGTGCCGGGTCATCGCCGAGGCGACCATGAACATCTGATGCACGGGGAGCGTCCACAGCGTGGATTCCAGCTTGTCGTAGGAGAGCTCGTAGACGCCCTCCTCGCTCTTCTTCGCGTAATTGTCGGTCGCCATCTTGGCCAGAATCTTCGTCGGGCCGATGCCGACCCGCGACCAGACGCCCGTCGACAGCAGGACGGCTTGCTGAATGGCTGCGGCCAGCTCCTGCGGGGAATTGTTGAAATAAGCCAAGGATCCCGTCACGTCGAGAAACTGCTCGTCGATGCTGTACGGCTCCACGCGTTCCGTGTAGGATTCGAATATTTCGGTAATTAATAAAGAGACTTGAATGTACGTTCCCATTCGCGGCCGGATCACGACGAGGTCCGGGCACCGGGCCATCGCCTCCCCGACGCGCGACGCCGTCGTCACGCCCTTGGCCTTGGCGATGGGGCATGCCGCGAGCACGATGCCGTTCATTCTTAAAGGGTCTCCGACGGCAACCGGCTTGTCGCGGTACTCCGGATGAGCCGCCTTCTCCACGGATGCGTAGAAGGACTGTCCGTCGATCAGGAAAATATGTCTCGACATCGATGAATCCCCCTCGAATATGCGAATACATGTTCGTATGTCCTTATTATATACCGAATGCACGTTCGCAATGCAAGGGAAAAATATGACTGTTTGTCCATCGTCCGCATCCGCATGCCAAACCGCCTGAAGGCAAAACAGAGAGGCCCGCGAGGGCCTCTCTGTTTTGCCTGATTGAACATCGCAGCGCTTGCTGCCGCGATGCTTTATTCCTTGAAATCAAGCTCGAAATAACCGGGATCGACTGCACGCGGGAAATAATCGGTCGCGACCCAATCCGGTTTATCGGGCCTTCGGAATAATGCCGACCGTGCAGCGGGAGACGCAGACCAGCTTGCCTTCCTCGTCGCTGATCTTGATGTCCCAGACCATCGTCGTCCGTCCCTTGTGCAGCGGCGTGCCGACGGCGGTCACGACGCCGTCGCGCTTGGGGCGGATATGATTGGCGTTGATCTCCATGCCAACGGCCATCTGCTTGTCCTTGTCGATCAAATCGTACGTGCCTACGCTTGCGACGGTCTCGGCGAGGGCAACCGACGCTCCGCCGTGAAGAACGCCGAAGTATTGACGGGAAGCCGGACCG
The DNA here is from genome assembly GCF_009909195.1 of Paenibacillus sacheonensis. Lineage (GTDB taxonomy): Bacteria > Bacillota > Bacilli > Paenibacillales > Paenibacillaceae > Paenibacillus_Z > Paenibacillus_Z sacheonensis. Next base: position 405,552 of record NZ_JAAAMU010000004.1, on the reverse strand, counting down.
ATCGGCATGGTGGCGACGACGCGCTCCGGCGTGCATTCGATGATGCGCATGCCGAGCGCGCCGAACATCGTCTGTTCGTAGGCGACGTCCTCGCCGAGCATGAATGGGTTGTCGAGACTTTGTTTCATTGTGCGTGATTCTCCTTCGTGTTGCCGCGTTAGCTCTACTTTACCGCTGCGCGGCCGGCGAAGCAATGCCGAAAGGTCGGGCCATGCCGGGGGGCCCCCGTCGACAACGCCCTCAAGGGCCAAAGGAAACCCAGCCTATCGTCCGGCATCATCCGCATCCCTCCGTACCGGGTTCCGGACGCAAACGACAAAAAGAACCGCAAGCGGTCGGCTTCGATCGCTTGCGGTTCTTCGTCATTCCCGGCGGGACTTGACCAATTCCGTCCGCTACAGCAGCGCCAGCAGCTCGTCCAGCCGGTCGATCGTATGCAGCGGCACCGCCGCGAGGCCGTCCGGCCAAGGCCGGCCGGAGCGCAGCCAGATCGTCGCCATGCCGAAGCGGGCGGCGCCGTCCACGTCGTTCGCCGGATGATCGCCGATGAACAAGCATTCCTCCGGGCGCAGCCCCAGCCGGTCGGCCGCCAGCGCGAAGATCCGCGGGTCGGGCTTCTTGACGCCCGCCTCCTCGGAAATAAGGATCAGCTCGAAGGCATCCCGGATGCCCAGACGATCGATTTTGCCATATTGGGTCTTCATCCTGCCGTTCGTGATCAGGCCGGTCCGGTACTTCGCCCGCGCATGCGCGAGCACCTCCCGTGCACGCTCCATCAATACCGCATGCTGCAGAAAATGGTCCCAGTAATAAGCCGCCAGCTCCTCGAGAGACGGCTTTCGCTCCCATGGCAGCTCGTCCAGCAGCTCCGCGAACAGCGTTTCCCTCGGGTTATAGCCGTCCCTGTCCAGCTCCATGATGCGGGCATGAAGCCCCTGCTTGTCCCCGACATGCCCGAAGTGCGCATCAAGGAAGGCATGAGCGAACCCGCCGAACATGCGCGTGCGATCGAGAATCGTATTGTCCAAATCGAATAGCACCGCTTTAATCTCTTTCATCTTGATCCTCCCCTTCCGACATCCAGTATTCGCCGGCCGCATCGGCCGCTCCTGCTGCGGTCAGCCGCATGACAAAGAAGCTGCTCCCGACAACGCCCGCAGGCGTCGCCGGAAACAGCCTCTGCGCTGATTCCCTTCCGTTACGAAATAATGATGGATGGCGCCAAATTGAGCATGGATTCGCTGGCTTGGCAGCCGGCAAACCGTTCTCCGGGCTCCGCTTCCCATTTCTCGCCCTTCTCGCGCTGCAGGTCGTTCATGATTTGGCGCACGTTCCACTCGGCATCCGCGACGATCTCTTTGAACGGCCGCGCCTCGTTCTGCTTCGCGATCAAGGCCTTCATCCATTTCGCCCCGAATTTCACATGATTCTTCTCGTCGACGACGTCGAAATCATGCTCCAGCGCGGTCAGGACGTCGCCCTGCGCGATCGCCATCTCGGTCCACTGCTTCTTGGGCGCGAACGAGCAAGCCTCTCCGACCTGGGTCAGCGCCGCGATCCGATCCAGCAGCGGCTGCGCGGTGTAGGCTTGATAATGACCGACCGGAATCGGCACCAGATAGGGATTGATGCCCATCGCCTCCAGCCGCGAGAAGCCCATCAGGGAGTGGCGCGATTCGTCCCAGGTTTGGCGGACGAAATCGGATACGTAATCGAAGCCGAGGTGGCGGCCGTCGTATACGATCGTCGCGCACAGGTCGATAATCGGCAGCTCGGTAAAATGCGTGTACGAATGGTGGGCCGGATGCTCCTCCTTATCCAAGCCGGCGCCCAGAATGGCGTCGTACATCCGGTTGGCGCTCCGCCATTGGAACGCCGGCTCCAGCTGCATTTCCGCCGGAACCGCATAGTCCGGATACGTCTGCGGCGCCTCTGCCCCGGCAGACTGCTCCGGAAGAACTTCATGGCACAGTCCGCCAAGACTGCGGATATGGACGCGCAGCGCGTCCTCGAACGCTTCCGCCGCGCGCTCCTGCGCAACCGTCGCGCGCCCGGCTTCCAGATACGTTTTCCCCCAGGCGACCTGCCGCTCGAGCGCGGGCAGATGATCCTCGATCGCCTCCACGGAAGGCGCATCGTTCAAGCGCAGCGTCGTCTCGGCATATTCGCGGTAGGCCCGGATCTGCTCCCGCTTGACGACGCGGTAGAAACCGCCGATGAAGCAGACCGTATCCGGCGCGGTCAGCAGATGCCGGACGAGATTCGTCCGGCTGGCGTCGATTTGCTTGTCCGGATGAGGAATTCCGAAATCCTGTATGCGCTCGCGCAGGGCGCGGCAGCGCTTCCAATCCTCGTATAGATGACGGACGAGCTGGCATTTCACCGCGTATTCGGGCAGCTGCGGGACGATCCCAATCGCGTGGCGGACCAGATCGTACTCGAGCGAGAACAGCGACTTCAATTTCCGCAAAGCGGCCTCCGAGCTGAAATATCTCGGCATCGTATCTCTCCTTTGGCGGCGTTTCTGCCGGGTTTTACCACCATTATAGAAGCAGCTCGGCGGAATTGCAGTGTCGTTTTCGCGGTTGTTTTTAACATTCTTCCTCCTGATCGGAGCCAGGCGCGGCAATCCGCGCGGCTTGACGCCTGAACTGCAGGGGGCTGGCTCCGGACTGGCGCTTGAAGAACAAGCAGAACGCCTGCACCGACTCGAAATCGAGCAGATCGGCGATCTCCGTGACGGAGCGGTCGGTCTCGAGCAGCGCCCTCTTGGCGCGATCCATCAGCAGCCTTCTCAGATAACCGCCCGGCGTGACGCCGAGCAGCCGTTTGAAATTGCGATCGAAGTGCGCGCGGCTTACGCCGGCCTGCCGGATGACGTCGGGAATGCGGGACGCGGACTGGGCGTGAATGATCGACAGCGCCGATTTGATATAGGACGGAATAGGATCGGCCGCGTTCTCCCGAGCCGGTTCGTGATTGGCGTAGCAGCGGAGAATATCCGTCAGCAGCGCGGTCAGCACCGACTTCGCCATGATCGGCCCGTAAGGCGCTTCATGCTCGCACTCCCGCAGAAGCCGCTCGCACCACTGCGCGACGGCCCCCGAAGAGTCCCTGACCACGCGGCTTTGGCCCAGCAAATAATAGCCGTTCTCGAGCGGGGTCAGCTCCTGGAAGCGGAACCCGAGCGAGTACAGCGTGAACTGGCCTTGGCCGGATGCGCCTCCGCAGTGCACCTCGTGCGGCTTGGTGACGAAGACGTCCCCCGCTTCCGCGGCGTGCTTCGCGCCGTCGAGGATGAACCAGCCGCTGCCTTCCGAGACGCAGCACAGCTCGAAGTAGTCATGGATTTGCATGGGCGTAAACCAAGCCGGGTCGGTCAGCCGATCGATGTACACGATGCCCGAATACTGCGGGCCAAAAGGAAGCTCGAAGCGCAGCTCGCCGGGTCTCGGCAGCAGCTTCGCGCGCACGGCCGGCGTTGCGATTTCAATGAATGCGGGCGCGTCATGACGCAGATCAACCGCCTCCTTCCGATCGTTCGGCTTTGGCCGAAATTCCGCGTGCACGCAGCCGATGCCTGATGTATTCCCCTTCGCCGTCCGATTCCCTGCCGGAAAGGAAGAAAGAAATGAGGATAGAGGGAAAGAAGAGAGAAAGTAGGAAAGATAGAAAGAAGAAAGATAGATAGATAGATAGCAAGATAGAAAGATAGAAAGAAATAGAGAAATAAAGAAAAAGAGAGAAAGAAAGTAAGAAAAAGACAGCCGGCGCGCGGCTGTCCCACTTTGCTACTCCATAATATACGCATTCAAGAAATCATTGCGGAACTTGCCTTCCGGATCGCACTGCAGCAGCAGGCGCCGGAATTCGGGCAGCTTCGCGTAGCGCGATTGCACGCGGGCCGGCGGCATCGTAAACAGCTTGGCCCAATGCGGGCGGGCGCCGAACGGCGCAAGCTGAGCTTCGATATCCGGCAGCACCTGCCGTACGTTCTCCCAGTCCGGCTTCCACGTGAAATGAATCCCGACCGAATCCTGGCCGAAGCTGGGACTCATCCACAGCTTGTCCGCCGCGATCGTGCGCACCTCGGTAATATAGAGAAGCGGCGCGATCCGTTCCCGCAGCTGGTTAATGGCTCGTAACGCCTCGTATGCATGCGAGCGCGGCACGAAATATTCGCTCTGCAGCTCCTTCCCCGCACTCGGGGTAAAGTCCATTCGAAAATGCGGCATGCGCTCATGCCACGGACCCGGAATGCCGAGCTGCTCGCTGCAATTTTCCGCCGTATGGCCAGGTACAGGATGCCGATGCTCAAGCGCCGGAGCCGCGCCGAAGAAGTCAGGCTCCGCCTGTACGGAAGCACCGTTTCCATCTTCCGCAAGCTGCCGCTTCTGCCACACCTGATTGAACGCCGACTGCTTCCAGTCCGTAAACAGGCTGACGCTGTAGCCGCTGGAGAAGATGGCGTCGAAATGCCGCTCGAGCTGCGCTAAGGGCAGGTTCTCGTACACGCGCTGGCTCATCTCGAAAGCCGGAACGACATCCAGCGTAATCTTCGTCACGGCGCCGAGGCCGCCTAAGCCGACGACCGCCCCCTCCAGCAGCCCGTCCTGTTGATCGCGGGAGAAGACGACCGTCTCTCCGCTGGCTTGGACGATCTCGAGGGCATGAACCGCCGTGGACAGGTTGCCGTGGCTGTCGCCGGAGCCGTGCGTGGCCGTCGCGCATGCGCCCGCAACCGTAATATGCGGCAGCGAGGCGAGGTTGTGCAGCGCATAGCCGTTGGCGTGCAAGTAGGTCGCCAGTTCTCCGTACCGGATGCCGGCTTCAACTGTCACTCTGCCGTTCTCGCGGTCCAGTGACACGACGCAATTCAGCTTTTGCAGCGAGAGCTGGCTTCCTGCGGAATCGGCGATGCCGTTGAACGAATGCCGCGTGCCGAGCACCCGCATGCGAGTGCTGCGGACGACCATTTCTTGCAGCTGCTCCATCGTTTCGGGAACAAGCAGCTCCGTGGCGCCGAACCGGTAGTTTCCGGCCCAATTCAAGTTGTTTTCCATGTTCACGCTCCTTTATGAAGTATAGAGACCAGCAAGCCAGTAAAGCGTTCGCATTTCATTATAAAGGAATCGCCGGCGATGGAACAGTGAAGTCCGTCTCATCTGAGCGCAATCCCGTCCCCGCCTGCGCGAAAGCGGGCCCGCTTTTCTCGCCGATCAAAAGTTCTACGCTAACTAAGACAGGAACGATGAAGATGATCGTTTTGTATTTCATATCTTCTCCTTTTGGAATAACGGAGCAATATTCCGATCGTGAGCTTTAATTTCATCCAACAAGTCCCCTAAAACTTTGTAGCGGTTGCAACGATGCGTGATACAGGCCGGCCGTGTCTAATCCCAATGCTTCTCCATCGCTTCTTTGCAATGGGAGAAACCATTTCTTGCATAGAACCGTACGCTATCTCTGCTGGGCCAGAGAACAAGAAACTCGACCTCATTCTCTTTTGACCATATTTCCATGGCATTATGAAGCCTTGATCCGATGCCCTGACTTCTATACGCGGGACGAGTATAGACATTGGTAACGTAGCCGTAATGCGGGTGACGCGACTTCCCTGGTCGTGGAACTTTATGAATGAGCTGCAGATACATATGCGATACGAGCGTACGCTCGGTTTCAGCCACCCATATGTACCAATTTCCACTTCCCATGGCGTTTATCAAAAACTCGCTGCAATCGCGATTGAATTCGTCAAAGCCTGCCGTATTCATAAGGTGTTCTTCTTCCGAAAAGTCCCAGCGCATCTGAACCAGTTGCGCAACATCCTCCAATGCAGCCAATCGAATATTCACTAGGTATCCTCCACTCCTGCAAAAGACCAGCCACCGAACCGCAAATGGCGGCGTCACTCGAATTTCCAGCACGCTTCATAAGTAATTTGACTTACTGTTCAGTCATTCGTTAACTTCCGTGACGCCTGAGGTGCGAATCCCTGAATGACTCCCACCATGAGTAATTCGAGTAGCAATCAATCGATCCTGCCATGTTTTGAGAATCGACGGCTCTTACATGCCGGCTGCGCTAATTTGCGTTTACTGAACCGTTCATTCTTGCGCCGAAGTGTGCGTAAGTAAATAACCACATGGTGATATAATTTATGAACAAGTGCTTCTACCGCCCATATAGGAGGAAATAACGAGTAAAGTCAGAATGAGGAGATGATAACCTTGAACGTAGTGACGTATTTCTTCGAAGACGACGGGCAAATTCCCAATAACCCGAACTTACCCGTACTTCTGTACGCCGGGGCCTTTCAAGAAGATCCCTTCCAGGCCGAAGCTAGATTGAAGGAGAACAACTGGCGGAACAGCTGGGTCAACGGCGTGTTTGGTTACCATCATTATCACAGCAATTCGCATGAGGTTCTGGCCGTGCTCAGCGGAACCGCCTTATTGGCGATCGGCGGGGAGCAAGGAAAAGAAATCGAGGTGCAAGCCGGCGATGTGCTGGTGCTGCCGGCCGGAACGGGGCATAAGAAAATCCGCTCAAGCGGCAGCTTCTCCGTAACCGGCGCCTATCCGGACGGGATGAGCTATAATACGAAGACCGGCCAGTCCGGCGAACGGCCCCAGGCGTTGGAAGACATTATGCGCGTCCCATTGCCCGACCGGGATCCCGTCTACGGCGATGAAGGACCGCTCATTCGAATTTGGGCTACGAAATGAGGGCATCCAGCCGGATGCCCTCGTTTTTTCATTGGCTAACCTCGCCGCATGCAGTCTCCTGCGAGTCCTTCGCTGCGACCGCCATCGTTAATATAATCCGCGGCGAATGAGATTCGCCGTCACGGGGACTTTGCCCACTTCCCTCGACCATACGGACAATTGGCCCATATGATGGATCTCATGAGCGATAACATGTCGCATGATTTCGCCGTATTTGAAGATTTCGGGTTTCCCTTGGGGCGTCGGTTCCGATAATTCCTTTTCTTCCATCTCAGGGCTCCACGCCAAGACGAAGGGACGAACTTCCTCGTGAAACCTGGCCGACAACGCCATCACTTTCTCAAGGCTGGCATGGGCTTCGAACGGTTCCGTGAAATCCGGCTTTCCTTGCAGTCCGGACAGCCAGCTGAACTCCACGTCCGCGATATGAAACAACGTATGCAATATGCCGCCGATCCCGCCTGTCCGTTTCTTGAGCAGCTCTTCTTCCGGAACGTCTTGGCACCATGCGAACCAGTCATCCCGCACTTGCCAATTATATTCGAATAGCTTCCGCATCTCGTTTATCCTCCTCGTACATCCTATTCTCCGTATCCCTGTCCGGGGATCGGGTTCCTTCCTCATGCCAAGCGCCGTCACGATGCCCTATCCATGGATCGGCAGCCTGATTTCAATACGCGTGCCTTCGCCGACCTTGCTCTGATAGGCGATGCGGCCATGATACTGTTTGATGATTTTATGGCTGATCATGAGACCGAGTCCCGTCCCTTTCTCTTTTAAACGATAGAAGGGCTGGCCCAAACGATGAAGATGCTCCTCCGGAATGCCGCAGCCTTGATCTTGAATGGAAATGAGGCATTCCCCGTTCGCGTCCAATTGCAGCCCGATGTTGATTTCTCCTCCGCTCGGCATGGATTCGATCGCGTTTTTTAATAGATTTAGAAATACCTGATTTAATTGATTTTTGACGCACATCACGGGAAAGAATTCTCCCCGGTAATCGCGTTTGAACGCGATGTGGTTTGCTGACGACTGCGGCGTCAGAAACTCGAGCGTTTGTTCGATGACGTCTTTGACGTTCTCGAGCGTGTACGCAAGGGCCTGCGGCTTAGCCATCGAGAGAAGCTCGCTCGTGACGATTTCAATGCGTTCCAACTCGTCTTGCAGCAAATCGCCGTATTTCATGGAGCCGTTCTCCACTTTGTATAATTGGAGAAACCCTTTGATTGTCGTCAGCGGATTGCGGATCTCGTGGGCCACGCCCGCCGCCAATTCACCGACAACGGACAGCTTCTCGGACTGCAGGAGAAATTCTTCCGCCTTCTTGCGCTCGGAGATGTCTCGGCTGATGATCACGATATGCTCGATCCGTCCTCCATTTCCCTCGACTGGCTTGCATAGGGAATCGAAAGGAATCAGACGTCCTTCCTGATGTCGGAATCGAATCTCCATGGATTGCGATGTCTTCTGCTCGATGATCTTTCTAACCGTCTGATGAAACGTGTTCACATCATCGGGACTGATAATCCTGTCGAGCGCCGCGCAATCCTGTGACAGACTGGGATATCCGAGCACGAACGCATGGGAAGGAGAAAAATACCGGATCGCATGGTCCGGATCCAACACCATGATGAGGTCGGACGTATTTTCGGCAATGAGCCGGTATTGGTACTCGCTTGCGTTCAATGACAATTCCATTTCGTCTCGCTCGGCAATGATGCGTCGCAGCCGTTCATGGGATTCGATGAGCAGCCCGCCTAAAAGCACTCCGAGTATGACGAACCATAAATACTGCAGATGAAAGAGCGGCTTGTCCACCAGAATGCCGAATGTAAATACCGTACACATGTACAGCACGATATAAGCGCCCGACAACGCCAGGCTTCTCTTGAAGAGGGGCAGCCGACGACGGGAGAAGTAGATATGTAGGATGGAGAACACGACCATAATGAACATCCAGCCGCCGATGGCGGGAAACCAATTGCCGCTTGAAAGCAATCGGATGGCTAAGGCGAAAAGGCCGGTAATGATTCCCGCAACAGGGCCAAGATAAGCAAACGTCAAAATAACGGGGGCATACCGGATATCGTATACATAACCTTGCTGCTTCACGGCTAATAGAACGAGGACAATCGAAACGATGCCCCCGTATAGACCGCACCAAATCAGCGGATGCTTGAGCGGCTTGAGGTTGATAAACGAACGAAGCACGAAAGGCGTACTGACAAAGAGCGAAAAAATCGAGAGATTCACGATGTAATCAAAGAGAAACAAACATGATCACCTACGTCTCGTAATCTAATTTCACTACGATTTAACATGTATTATGATTGTAAAAAACGGGAGGTGACATCCTTGTCTGCGGATCTGTCACAAGCTCAACGATTAGCGCTAACGCATATAACGAATTACGCAAGAAGCCGTAAAGATGACGCGGAGCGGACCATCAGGGAAATTCTTCACATGACGAACGTCGAGCGGGAAACGTATGAGGATGCGGTAATGAAACTAAAAACCCATGCTCGCGTCGCGCTTCATTTCCACCCCGACCGGCCGGATGCCGCCATGAGAAGCATAGCTGAAGCGCTCCTGGAGAATGGAACGTATAAAAGCCAGTTCGAGACCTTCATATCGAATGGAAGCGTATCCGCCTATCCCGGCGGCGAACGCGACCTATGGGAGAAGAACTTGTTTGGCGGAGCCTACCAAATAGACGGCGCAACCGATAACGAACGTCCCAAGTACGGGGCGCTGGATGTCATGCTGCATCCCGATGGACCTGCGCCGCGCTTTGGATCCTGCTACTTCCTTCTATACCCCGAAGTGTCTCGGCGCTGCACGTACACCTATTTGGATTCCCACCAAGACCCCAAGGACAAGGGGACGTTGGAGGAGTTCGATCTCGTAATAGCCGCTCTGATGAGGGATGCATTCGTTAGCGAGTGTGCCCTAGGTGAACGAAACCTGACTGCGGGAAGTCTGGTCCGGCATTTGCTCGTCAATCTCGAGCTGCCGTTCCAAGACCCGTCGCAAGAACAACCCTGCCGAAACCTCAACCATTATATCGAAGCTCAGGTTCATGGGGATATTTCGCTGCAAGAAGACGTGAGCATGCTTGTGGCCGACCCGTCATTTCAGGGCACTCATGTAGGGGAAATTTTAGAGCAGCTTTGCCTAAAGTATGCGATTGATCTTTATTGGCATAGGGGCTTTTCGCTTTCGGCGGAACAGGTTCCGGCGGATTTTAGAGGTCCGTCCATGCCCTCCCTAGCCCAAAGAATTGCACAAGGCGGTTGGATTGATGCAAGCATGATTGGCGCTGCCGCCATGGATTTGAAACGACATCCGCATGCTTGGAGCGACAGAGGAACGTATCAGGAAGTTCTTCAAGAGTTGAAATTAATGTGGCATGTTTTGGTCAAGTACGGATGAGCGGCGTCCTATTCTTTATGCCTGACAACGGTTCCTGCCATAAGGTCATAGACGGTTTGTTTATTTCTGCTAAATAACGCGCTGATCAAATAGATCAGTGCCAGACCATAGACGGCTGCCAATAATGAATTCAGCAAGACATCGGGGTAGTCCGTAGGAATGACCATATGCCAAATGGTGAAATGGGCCAGCTCCCAAGGGATGAATTTCAGGGCAGAACGAATCATCGAGGCTCCGAGTCTGATGGGTTGACCATCCTTACGGGTAACCACGATTCCCATTTTTCGTTTTCCCCAAGTCGCATGCGCTTCGGATCCCTCGCATATAGCAAAATAAAGATAGACAGGCAGCGTAATGAATAGAAACCCCATGAGCTCCGCCAATAAGGGATCTGTCGAAAACAAGGGAGTGAGCCACGGTCGTATCAGAAAAGACAGGCCTACCAGCAGGATGATGTAGCCCGTAATGATGACGTAATCCCATAAAAAGGCGATCATGCGGGTCCCTAATGAAACGTGAATTGCATTTCCAAGCTTAGGCATCACTTTACCCCTCGTGACCAATTAGAGAACGAAACACTAAAGAATGAATGACTAAAAAACGAAACACTCCATGTTATTCGTTATGCGATTCATTTATCCTGCCGTTCTATCCAGGCACGCCATGAGCTTGACTCCAAATTCTCTTAAATAAAAGCGATCATTATCAGGGCCGCCATCGCGGAGCCGAAATGCAGCCTATTTATCTCGTCGGCATAAGAAATAAGCGAATTGAAGTTGTCATGGAGTTCTTTGGTCAAGTTAATGGTTATGTCATCCCCTATAATGAGATACCGAGCTTCGGTGCTTCTAGTTCAAGCAGTTCGCGAACCGCTCCGTGATCGCGATGCCTGCCTGCCAATCCGTTCCCCCGTCTTCAAGCGTCCAGCAGGCCTCAAGAACGCCTCGCGCCACGCCCCACATCGCGATTCGGCGAGGGTCCAAGCCCAAGCGACCGGCCATGATCGCAATTCGCCTCCGCAGCACGACCTCGCAGTCACCGCCTCGATCCTCGTAGTTCAGCAAATATTGGATCGTATCGAAATGAATGTCGCCGATGACGCCTTTAGGGTCAATGACGCTCCATTGTTCCTCGCCTTGGCGGAGAATATTCTGATGATGCAGATCGCCATGCAGAAGAAGGTTCTCTTCCGTGGTCGAGATGAGATAAGCAAGACATTCCTCGGCATTCTCTACCCAGCTCTCCGGCAGCGGCGCGTCAAGACTAACGCCTTCATATCTCTCGCGATAACGTTCCATTGCCGCGAAATGCTGCTTCATGGTTGGATACTGGCTTCCGGACGGTGCCGGAAGCTGCAGCCGGTGAAATACTTCGCAGAAAATATTCGTCGCTTGCAGGTCATCTTCAATGGAAGACAACGGCGTGCCGGGATCGGCTCCCTCCAGCAGAGCAACGCCAAGCTCCTCGTCTGCTTCCAGCACCCCGACCGCCCCTCGGCTCTCATAGGCGCGAAGGACGTTCACTTCCCTAGCAAGCTCGTCTTTCAAATACGAGCATTTTAGAACGGCGGGCTTCCCGTCGCCGCGCTTCCCGCGGAGTACGAAGTTATAGGATAAATTAGAAAACGGCGACTCCGGACGAAAGTCGAACCTGCTTGCGCATTCGGCAATCAGTCCTGGCAGCTCGCTTGACCATGCGTCCCCTTGTTCGCCGTGAAGCTCGTGCATTCTATTCAAAAATGCCTCCGGAATCACAATCATGCGCGATAGCTCCTTTACGCGAGTATTCTGGTACTCTGGTGCGTTGCTTCGAGTTCGTGTTATGTAAATCCCTGTTTAACCGCCGGTTGGCGTGGTTTTACGCGCCTCGTACAGTCTCTTGGGAAATGACTGAGCTATGAATGACAGTATCCTCTTATTCGTGCAAGCTCTCAACAATTTCTTTAAAGCAACCCGAAAAAGGCTGCCGGCACCAGCAGCCATGTCGTTGGCATGAAGGGCGCATTCTTATCCAATGACGCCATACTATTTCGAGTTCAAAGTTGCGCTGCTTTGCTTCCAATGAGATCCTCATGATTTACGCGCCGAATGCAATGCAGTACCCATTATTATCGCGTATGGTGAGCTCGCTCCAACCTTCGGACCAAATCGGACCTCTCGCAATCTCGATGTGATTGGCGATGAACAGGTCGTATAACTGTCTCAGCCCTTGCTTGTCGGTATAGCAGAACGCATCGAAATAGACGCCACCTTCGGCAGAAGAGCACGGTCGGATATCGCTTGGGTTAGCAGCCTCGTGCAAAATAAACGTAGCTCCGCCATGACTGACGTGAATATGGCCGCCAATGTCTTCGGTCGTGAATCCGATCCCCTCGTAAAAGTCGACTGCATCCTGAATATGGGCAACCAATAAGACGAACGAAGCGTTTTTGATTCGCGCCCGATCTTTCCCTACGGACGTTTCATCCCGTTTTTCCTCCTGAGCGGAATGTTCACCCAAAGCGATCAGCTCCTTTTTCAGTAGTCGTCGGAATGGTTCGAGTCAAATTATAACCCTAATTTTGGAAGCTATATGAATAGAATAGCGAATGTATGTTTGCTTGTAAATGATAATTTCCAATACCTCGGCGCCCTAATTCAATCCGGTAATTCGCCGGCATTGAAGCAGCCGAAGCTCACCGTCAGCGAAGGCCCATTCGATATCACCCACCGCGGCTTCCTTCAGATCTCCAGCCCGGTCAATCTGAAATAATCCGGCGTTGCGACCCGGAAGCAGCGGGCTAGCCAACGATGAGCGCGAGCCGGACGACATCCTCCGTCCCAGCCTTGTCTCCCGCTCCCCCGCCCGCTTCACTTGCCGGAGCCGTTGCCCTTTCACGCTTCCTATAGCTTCGCAGCCGCTCGGATTGCGCCGCCTCCCAGATGGAACGAATTGCCAGCCCTATTCCTGCGGTCGTCGTAACGTTGCCCCGCTTCTCCAGTCAACGCAAAAGCCACCGTTAACGAACCAGTGGCTTTAGCGCGCAGCATCCCTCTACACGGTAGAGTGGACCCGCACGCAAATAAAAAGCCCTGAGGACAAACAGCTCCTCAGGGCTTGCGTAGACAGATGCGAATGGGTTAGCAGCAGCACCGCGAGGAGTTCCTATGAGGTTGTTGACGTTTCGGTTGAAAGTCGGTCATTGTCCTCGCTCCTTCGCAGTTAGAATGATGTTGAAATGCGTTCTTACTTGCTTCCTACCTTGGCTCCATGAGAAATAGCGAACAAAACAGCTTGATCATGATCGATTCTAAGCCCCGTCATGGAAAAGGTCTTCAAATCCACGCCTTCCATCATCGCGCCGCGGACGTCGGCCCCTTGAAATTTGACGTTGGCCAGGACGGCCATGGTCAGGTCGGCGTCCCTCAGATCGGCTTTTTCCAGATTGGCTCCCGTCAAATCCGCTTCGACCCACTTAACGCCTCGCAGGTCCTGCCTGGCCAGTCTTGTATTTCTCATATTCGTATACGACCAATCCCCTTGAACGATCGTAATCCCGTCCAACGTGGCGTTCGTCAAATCCGAGCCTGTCATTTTGCACTGCTCGAATTTGGAAGAAAACAGATTCGCTCCATTGAAGATGCAGTTCTCGAAGGCGGATTCGGTATGGATCGATCCGTTCAGGGACGCCCCGCGAAAATCGCACTCGACGAAACGGCAGCTGCTCGAGACAATCTCTTCGAGCGATCCGTTCGCAAACGCACAGCGTATAAACGTACAGCTAAGGAGCTCGCCGTACCTTAAGTCCTGCGATCCAAAGTTTACTTCCTCGTAATGCTGGCCGCGATGCTGAAACATTAGAAACCTCCTGTATGCCATCCTCCAACTTGAGCGCGAGTCCATCGGATGCATGCATCTCGCAAGACTGAAGGCGTAATTTTCTTGTTTTACTATAGCATATGGCAGTCAAGTACCTGTCGAATCCCCGATGAAAGTCAAGCTGTTTATTTTTCTAACTTCCTTACGTCATCGGTACGGGAAGTTCAAATTCGCCGATACAGGAAAAGCGAACAGTCGGCCATTTATCGGCTTTCTGTTCGCTCTTCCCCAGGTTTGCTTTTCTCTAGGTTTGCTTTTCTCTCAATCGTGCTGCTGCAGCAAACCTTTACGCTCCTCTTAAAGATGCTTCGTGCAATTGTATAACGGACACGTCCACTCGCTTTGGCTGTAATTCAGAATGGTTAATGAAGCGTTGCCCAGATACGTCGTCGCGAAGCGATCCGGCAGGAGATGCTGCAAGGACAAGCCGATTAAGCCGCCGTGACTGACCATTAATACTTTTTTGTTTTCGTATTCCCCAGCAGTTCGTTCAGGAAACTCAAGCCGCGCCCGGCGACAGCGCGTGAATCCTCGATACCCAGATCCAGCTCGCGCCAATTCGCTCCCCAGCGCGCGATGCGTTCGGCCTCCGTGGTACCCTCGATTCGGCCGCAATCGATTTCCCTTATTCGCTCGTCGGTCACGATTGACGCTATTCCCAAGGAATGCCGTACCCGCTCTGCCGTCTGCTTGGCTCTCATTAGCGTACTGGAATAGACAGCATCCCATTGTTCGCCGGAGAGTCTGTCAGCCAGCGCAGCGGCTTGCTTTACTCCTTCTTCGTTCAGAGGTATGTCGGAGATGCCTTGCGCCTTGCCTTGTTGATTCCAATCGGTCACCCCGTGTCTGATAAGTCCAATGATCGTTGTCATCGAATTCCCCCTTCAACCTTCAGCCGCGTTTCTTGTGCAGAAATGCTAGGCCTCATCTTCATGTATGACCGCAACAATCGTGTCATCATCCGCCCACGCGAATTCCAAGATGGCAGCCGAGGCTTGAGCGCCTAGCGGAAACGTATCAATGTCCGTTACTGTTTCGGTATTCAATTGAATCACTTTCAAGTATCGCGCCATAGGCTCGTCGTTCGGTACATAGATGAAAGCTAGATACGAACCGTGCAGGCTGAATGCTTGACCTCCGCGCATTCTGATAGAGCCTTGGGATCGTAGGGTCGCAATGTCGTGAAGCTCGCTGGATGAGTCAATGCTGGCAATATGAAATTCATCCCCGTCGTTATGAGGGACGTAATAGGCAATCCGATCGTCTTGGACGGCAAATAGCTGCGCTTCTATATCCGGCAGATCCAATTCGCGCTCTTCGCCCTGCATGTTTACCGCGATAGTGGTTCGGACTGAATCGTATTCCTTGATGCAAAGGACGCGCTGAGAATCCAACCATCCGATGATCTCGTACATCGCTCCATCCGTCTTGCCGATCCTCGTTTCTGCGCCAGTCGCGAGATCGTAAGTAAATAGCGCTGCCTCCATAGGACTCCGGTTGGTTTTATTAGAGGTATAAATCAGCTTGGTGCCGTCGGGACTAGGCCGGACGCCTCCATTCCAATAGAGCATCCAATGTTCGTCGTTCGTTGGACCTTCCTTTGCGATCATGCTGAAGGTTTTCCCCTTATACGCAAGCGGCGATATACGCTGGAGCTTCTTGGCGGCACTGTTAATGAGCCAGATTCCATTGTCGGCGACCACGAACGATTTGTTTCCATCCGGCGTAATCACGTATTCCAGCGGGAACTGATCGATATCCTGCGGCATGACGATCGACCGCCCCGCAAGCGATACCTTTTGAAGCTTAACCAAGACGTCGCCATGCCCGGTCATCACCGTGGCTTCAAACTTCTCCGAGCGCGCTAACGCATCAGCGCCGATGCTCCTCAGCTGGCTGGTCGTTACCGGCTCTTGGATCCTCTCGATCTGTCTGGCGGCAAGTTTCTCTATCCGATATCGTCCATCGGGAAGCAGATGATAGGCGGCCAATGAATCAACCGCTTTCTTCGTTACATTGACGCTCCGTTTGACGTTATCCCAAGCAACGGGCATGCCGAATGCCGCAGTCGCCGTTCGAATCGGTACATAGGCACGATTATTACGGATGATCGGCTTTAATTCCTCGGATGTCCGTTTGCCGTCGATCCACAGTTGAACGCCTCTGCAAGACATTCCCTCGGCAGCTGCCGGTTTCGTGCGAATAAGCACGCTGCAGGAGCCGCCATCCCATTCAACGGCTTCTCCGGCAAGCTCAGCCATGGCGCGAACGGGCACATACGCATGACCCTCGATCAGAAGCGGCACTAGCGAAGGTTGGTTCGTCGGTACGCCGTTCACTGTCAAGTAGACGCTGCTTGCCGCCGATGCTGCCGGAGCAGCAAGGAAGGTTAGCATCATCGCACCTGCCAAGGATGCAAGAACCGCAAAGACGCGATGCATGACGTTGGACTTCATTCCTCTTCCCCTTTCTCGTTCCATGAGCCTTGATGGCGTCATCAAGCATTTAGACGGTGGGAGAACGGAAAAGTTCCTATATCTTACAAATTAAGAACATCCATCACTTTCAAGAAGCTTGTCTAGGGGATCTTCGACGCTGACGACCGAGGTACGAATAGCCCAGCCTATGAATATGGTGGAATACACGGTTACCGACTTGCTGAACAACCATAACGTATCAAAAGGAGATCGCCATGTCACAAACGCAGCTTACGGATAAGCATGCCATACGGGGTCCGTTTCATATCCATTTTCCGGAAGAGGACCTGATCGAATTGCGCAAGCGGGTCATCGCGACGAGATGGCCGGACCGGGAGACCGTACCGGATCAATCGCAAGGCGTAAAGCTTGAAACGGCCCAGCAGCTCGCGAGCTATTGGGCGAACGGGTACGATTGGCGCAGGTGCGAGGCGAGGCTTAATTCGATCCCGCAATACTTGACCGAGATCGACGGCGTGGACATTCACTTCATGCACATACGTTCGAAGCACGAAGACGCGCTACCGCTCATCATCACGCACGGCTGGTCCGGCTCGATCATCGAGATGCTGAAGGTGATCGAACCGCTAACCGATCCCACGGCATACGGCGGCACCGCAGCGGACGCTTTCCATCTGGTCATCCCGTCCCTCCCCGGCTACGGGTTCTCGGGCAGGCCGACGACGACGGGCTGGGGTCCCGTCCGCATCGCGTGCGCCTGGATCGAGCTGATGACGCGCCTAGGCTACACGCGGTACGTCGCCCAAGGCGGCGATTGGGGCGCGATCATCACGGATCTGATGGCGCTGCAGAAACCGCCGGGACTGATCGCCATGCATACCAATATGCCCGGCGCGGTTCCGCCCTACATCGATCAGGCGCTCCAGGCCGGTAACCCGCTTCCCCCAGGTCTCTCGGAAGAGGAGCTGCGCGCATGCCGGCAATTGGCTTTCGTATACGGTCATATCGGTTATGCCAAAATCATGGGAACACGCCCTCAGACGCTGACCGGCCTCGTGGATTCCCCCGTCGGTTTGGCCGCTTTTCTGATCGACCATGACGCGTACAGTCTGGAGATCATCTCGCAGGCTTTCGCCGGACACCCCCATGGTCTGACCAGGGACGACGTCCTTGACGACGTGACGCTCTACTGGTTGACTACAACGGCGATTTCATCGGCGCGTCTCTATTGGGAAAACAAATTCTCCTTCTTCGCCGCCAAGGGCGTCACCCTCCCGGTCGCGGTGAGCGTCTTTCCCTACGAGCTCTATCAAGCCCCGCTCAGTTGGGCGAAGCAAGCCTACCCGAATCTGTTCTACTACCACAGGGTCGACAGGGGCGGGCACTTCGCGGCTTGGGAGGTGCCATTGCTGTTCACGTCGGAACTCCGCGCTGCGTTCAGGCTGGTAAGATGATTGTCCGGAGTCAGGCGCACATGCTGAAGGCCCATAGCGCTCTGCGCTGTGGGCCTTTCAACCATCGATAAAAGCCGGCATATGTCCGAGATTCCGATTCCCGATCCAGCCAGCCAATGCATCGCGGGTCGGAGTTCCAATAATGAATTGCTAGGTCACCGGACGGGTACAGCCGATAGTCGGCGATCTCTTCAAGCGGAATCCATGCAAGGCCAAGTTAGTGTGCGTCGGACCTGTCTCCCGAACGGGCTTCATACATAGAGACCATGCGGCATGCGAACGTATATTCAATCTGATGAACATCCCGTTCCAGTTCGGGGATCGAAGAATCCCGCTTGCCGATGAACTCGTTAATAAAGAGCAGCTCTTCGACCGCCGCCAGGGAGTACGAAAAACTCCCCTGAACGACGGAGCGCCTCAAGACGAGCAACGGTTCATCCTTGATGATAACGGCCTTGCCACTGTTCGGATTCCCGCTGCCATGCATACACGACTCTCCATTCTAGCCATCAGCCGGTGCAGCCTATTTCTTGCGCGCGACGATCAGTTCATTCCGGTAGCATTTGCGAATCGATCCGCCGTAGCCGTCATCGATCAGGGACCCGATGCAAGCTAGAAGCCGTTCGCGGATGTCGGCGTCGAGCATCCGGTGATCCGAATAGGTCGATAACAGCCGTACGTAATCGTCCCGGTTATAGCGTTCTTCCGTGAGGTGCACCGATGTCTGCGGCTCCTCGAAATAACCGCTCGCGATCAGCTCGTTTACATACGGATTGATGTCCGGGGGTTTGGCCTTCACCGAGGAAGGAATGAATGTTTCATAACACCGCTGAGCTTGATCGAAGAACGATTGATCCCCGCCATCGGCATGCACGTAATTAAGAATGGCAAAATGTCCGCCGGCACGAAGAAGCGAAGCCGGCTTCTTGTAGCGCACCTCCGGATCGATCCAATGGATCGCCGTAGCCGACAGGATCAGATCATAGGGCTCCTCGGGCGCCGTCCACGCTTCGAAAGGTGCGGTGACGACCTCGACATCCGGATAAACCTCGAGTTTGGCTCTTGCGATAGCAGCCATCTCCGGCCCCAGCTCGATCGCCGTTATGCGGCATCCGCATTCGGCGAGCGGCAGCGTCGCGATGCCTGTGCCTGCGCCGATCTCGAGCACGCGGGCTCCGGGAGACAGCTGCGTCCAGGCGAACAGGTCCTCGAACAGCCGGGCCGGATAATGATTGCGGACTTGATCGTACACCGACGCCACTTCATTAAAGGTCTCTCTCATCTCGGAAGGCATTGCGTGCCCACGCTCCTTTTCGCCGATTGGCAGGGATATAATCAAGCATTGCATCGTTTCTAATCTGTATCGTTCCGTAACCCGGGTGATTATTATATCGCCGGCTATATATGTTGTCCAATGTTTTCCTGCCGTTCCAACAATCGGACACCGGTCCATAGCCCGCGACATCCGGTCTCCGCTCACATAGGATAAACCGATCATCGTACGCAGCGCTCCCCTGGAGGTGCACATCCTATGAAAAGCAAACCGAAACGGACACGGACAACACGGACCGCTGCCGGTACTCGAGCCTTATCCCGCGCTGCCGCCGGCAAGCGCGCATTCGCGCGGTCAGCGGGAACGCGCGCAGCCGCGGGGGTAAGACGTTCTTCGCCGGCGGCTCATCCTTCGCGGCGCAAGCGGTCCGTTAAGGGCACAGCGCGCTCGCGCCGCCGTGCGGCGAAGAGGACAACCGGCCGTCGGATCGCAAGAATGGCCTCCCCGCCGAACGTGCAGACGGCCGCTCTTCGCATACCCGCTCTGAATCTGGCTGCCGCTTCGGCATATGCCGCGGAGCCGATCGCCTCCGGCCGGCAGCCCGGAGAACCGCTCAAGATCCTCTATCTCGTTCATGCCTTCTATCCGGAATCCTATACCGGCACCGAGAAGTTCGTCCTGCAGCTCGCGCGCACGATGCAGCAGCGCGGGCATCGCGTGAAAGTAATCGCCTGCAGCGAATCGCTCGCGGAGCCATCCGCATCGGGAGACATCGCAAGCGTCGAATACGAGCATGAGGGCATACCGGTGCTTGCCTACCGTGGAGCCGCGGAAGCCGAAGGCGAGCTGATGCCGCTGTTCAGAGATCCGGGGTTTGCAGCCTTCGCCGACGACGTCCTGCTGCGCGAACAGCCGGATATCCTTCATGTCGCGCATGCCATGAACGGTACGGGCTTCATCCGTTCCGCCCTTAAGCTCGGAATTCCTTATGTCATGACCTTAACCGATTACTGGCTGGCTTGCCCGAAATCGACGCTGCTGCGGACGGATCGCCAGCTGTGCGCGGGTCCGGAAGGCGGCTCCGCCTGTGCCCTCCATTGCCTCCTGCCGGGTGCTGCCGAGCGTCTGCAGGCATTGGCGCCTCTATTGCAGGGCGCCCGGCGCATCGTGGCTCCCTCTACCTTCCTCGCCTCGTACATGAAAGGCGCCATGCCCTCCATCGACGTGGACATCCTGCCCCATGGCATGCGTCTCGAAGCGTTCGTCCCGAATGCCAGGACGTATCGCGCCGGCGACCGGATCACGCTCGTCTATGGCGGCTCGCTGGGCGAGCATAAAGGCGTGCATGTCCTCTTGGCCGCGATGGCCATGATACGCTCCCGCCAGCTGCGGCTTCATATTTACGGATCAGGCGACCCGGTCTATGCGGATGCGCTGAAGCGAGCCGCGGCCGGCGACAGCCGCATTTCGTTCCGCGGGACGTATGCCGAAGACGATCTCCCCCGCATCTACCATGAAGCTGACGTCGCCGTCGTCCCCTCGGTCTGGTACGAGAATGCACCGCTGACGCTCCGCGAAGCACTGGCATCCCGCGTGCCCGTCATCGCGTCCGGCGCCGGCGGCATGGCCGAGAAGATCGTCGACGGTCTGAACGGCTTTACGTTCCGCATCGGAGATGCCCGTCACCTGGCAGCGCGCTTGAAGCTGCTTCTCCGCAATCCGGCGATTCTTAATACGCTGAAAGCCAACATAGCGGGCATGCAGCAGCCGGCGCTCGACGCCGAGATGGATGCTTACGCGTCCCTGTACGCATCCCATGCCCGCGTATCCTGTTAGATGCAAAAATCCCCTCCGATAACTCGGAGGGGATTTTGCCGCCGGGAGACGCTAGAACTTCACGCCGCCTTCTTGCAAACCGGATACGAACTTCTTCGACATGCTGAGGAAGAGCACGATCATCGGAATAACCGTCAGGACGCCGCCTGCAGCCATGAGGCCCCAGTTGGTTCCGTATTTGCTCGTGAAATTCAAGTACGCGACGGATACGGTCTTCATGCCGTCGGATTGCAGAATCGCATTGGACAAGAAGATCTCGTTCCAGCTGCTGAGCGTCGTGAACAGCGCCACGACCGTGAACGCCGGCTTCGCGAGCGGCAGGATGATGGCGAAGAACGCTCTCATCTGGTTGCAGCCGTCCACGGTCGCCGATTCCAGCAGATCCTTCGGAATGCCGATCATGAAGGCTCGAAGCAGGAAGACGTTGAAGGCGAATCCCCCGCCGACATAGGGGATGATAACGCCCCAGTAGTTATTGATCAGGCCGAGCTTTACCGTCATGAAGAAGATCGGAATGAAACCGATCGGCATGCTCATCGTGACGAACAGATAGGCCAGGAAGATCCCGCCGCCGGGCGTCTTCATGTACGTGAGTCCATATGCCGCAAGCCCGCACACAATGCACATCAGAACGACCGTAAGGCCCGTCACGATGAAAGTGTTTAGATACGCGATGTTGTAATGCCCTTTCTCCCAGGCTTTCACGAAGTTGTCCATCGTCCAGTGCAAGGGCCAGCCGAGCGGATTCTTAATGATTTCGGCCTTCTTCTTGAACGCATTCAGAAACAGGAAGACCATCGGGAACAGCGAGAAGGCTGCGGCGAGCAGCAGCGGAATATGGCGCCAATTGAGCCGAATGCGCATTAGACATCCCATCCTTTCTTCTTGCGCAGATACCCGTAAGCCCCGATCAATACGACGGCGATAAACGTCTGGAGCAAGGCGACCATGGAGCCGTAGCCCGCTTGCCGGCCTGTCGTGCTGAGTACATAGTAGTACGTCGACAGCGTCTCCGTCGCATGAGCCGGCCCGCCGCCGGTCATGACATAAACCATCTCGAAGGCGCCGAAGGAATTGAGCACCGTCAGCATCGTGACGATGACGAGCGTCGGACGCAGCTGCGGCAGGATGACGTTCCAGATAATCCGGAAGCGTCCCGCGCCGTCGAGCTTAGCCGCTTCTTCGAGCGACTTGTCGTTCTGGGTCATCGCCGCCAGCAGCCAGACGACATTGCCGCCGAAGCCCTTCCACATATCCGCGATCAAGACGAAGAAGATGGACAGGGACGGAATGGTCAACCCCGGAATGTCGATGAAGCCGACACCCGCTTTATCCAGATAAAAGTTCATGCCGCTGAACGGATTGTAGAGCCACAGCCAAATCTGTCCAGCAACCGTAACTGTTATGATCGACGTTGAGAAGTAGATAGACTGGTACACGGTTTGCCAGCGTTTGATTTTATTGAGCAGATAGGCAAGGAAGAAAGCGAAAATAGTCGGAATGGTCACCCAGAATAAAGCCCACTTGATATTGTTCAGAAATGCCGTGCCGACGATGGAATCATGAATCAGCTGCTTGAAGTTATCGAGTCCGTTGAATTTCGGCATGCTGAGCCCGTTCCACTCCGTGAAGGGCAGATACAGCGATAGGACGGCCGGAATCGCAACCGCGAAAATATGGAACAGCAGGCCGGGCAGCACGAACAGCCAGCCGCGTGCATTCCTGAACCTTGAAGCTCTTTTAACTTCGTTCACGCGCTACCTCTCCTTTCGGGCATGACGGAAGAAGGCGCGGTTCGCGGAACCGCGCCGCGCCTTTTCCCCCGAGGATGCCGTCTATTAGTAGTTCTGCAAGTCGAAGAGGCGTTTCTCCGCGACATCCTGTTCTTTCAACTTCTGAAGATTGCCCAGCCAATCCTGAACGGTCGTCTTCTTCAGGTAAACGCTCGGAAAATCCGATTCGAGCACTTGCACGACGCGCGGCGGTCCGTACGACCATGCCACGTATCCGCTTGACCCGGCTTGCGCCGCTTCATTGATCATATCAAGCGCCTTGGATACGTTCGGCTTCAGCTCCATCGTGCTGAAATCCGTCTCGACCGGCTCCGGAATGCCATGCGCGGCCATCTCCTTCACGACCTCGGGGCTGAAGAAATCGTTCAACAGCTCCGCGACGGCATCCTTATGCTCCGATTGCGCGTTGATGACGAGACCGCCGCCGACGCCGAGCGGAATGACCGGCGTGCCGTCCTTCTTCCAGCTCGGGAACGGAGCGAAGCCGATATCGAAGTCCGGCTCGTTGTCGCTCGCCAAGGCCCAGGTGCCGTCAAGACGCATCGCTGCCTTGCCTGTCAGGAACAGCTGCATGCTGTCCTCTTGGGAGATCGCGTACGACTTCTTGTCGGTGACGTAACCGGCGTTCCAGAAATCGCTGTAGCGCTGAATGGCGTCCACGATGGTCGGGTCCGTCCATTTCGTATCGCCCGAGAACAGCTGCTTCGTGCCTTCCGGACCGAGCACGCTGTTGACGATGCTGGTTACCCACCAGTCATCCACGCCCGGATTGTCGGAAGAGCCCCAAGCGAACGGCATGATGCCCTTGTCCTTGATCTTCGGCACCAGCGCCATCAGCTCGTTATAATTGGTCGGGATGGTCCAACCGTTTTCCTTGAACATTGACTCGTTGTACATCACGATCAGCCCTTCGTAGTTCCAAGGAATGCCGATTGCCTTGCCATCCTCGACGTAGGCGTTCTTCGCCCACTTGTACATCGTTTGGTCCCAGCCGTACTTGGTGTAGTACTCGTCCATCGGGGCGATGTAGTTGCTCTTGAAGCGTTCCTTCGCCGCGGACGGATCCATCAGCATGAGATCGGGGGCTTCGCCGGAGACGAGCGCGGCCGCCAGCGTCTGATCGTCCTTCATCGTCACTTGCTCCAGCTTGACGTTCGGATGCTTGTCCTCGTACAAGTCGTACATCGTCTGGAGCGCCGAGCTTTCTTCGCCCCAAATTTCGGCGTCCGGCACCTTGAGCGTGAACGATTCTTCCTCTTGACCCGCGCCGTTGCCGCCGGCGTTCGCGGCATTTCCATTATTATTGGATGACGAGCCGCACGCCGACAGCGTCAGCATGGCCGATAACGATAGTACGGTCAACAATTTCGGAAAACGATTATTCATAGAATGACCCTCCCTAGTTTCGTCTGTTTAGTCAGCGTTGATGCACGACTTCAAGTAGGCCGCCATCTCCGCGTAGGCTTGCATGCCGTCTCCGGGCGCCAGCTCGCATTCCACGGCCATATAGCCGTCGAATCCGATCTCCCGAAGCGTTTGGAAGTACGTCGTGAAATCGGTATGGCCGTAGCCAGGCTGCAGACGATTGCTGTCAGCCAAGTGCACGTGCGCGATCAGGTCCGCTTCCGCGCGCAGGCTTGCGTTCACGTCCGGCTCTTCGATCTGCATGTGGAAGAAGTCGGCCATGATCTCGACGGCAGCGAACTCGCCCTCGCGGATGAGACTTCCTGCCTCGTCCAAACGGTTGATCATATGATCCTCGTAGCGGTTCAGCGGTTCGAGGAGCAGGAAGCTGCCGGCCTTCAGCGCGTGCTCGTTCAATTGCGCGAGCGAGTCGAGCAGGATGCGGCGTTCCTCGTCCGCGGCGCGCGGCGATTGGAACGGAGGCAGCTTCTTCGAGAAGATGCCGAAGGCGGCGGGCACGATGACGCCGGCAGCGCCGATGTCGCCCGTGTATTTCAGAATCTCGCCGATGTCCGCGATGGCTTTCGCCCGTTCCTCGGCGTCGAAATCGCCGATCCAGCCGCGGTAACCGCCGCAGACGGAGCTGATCGGAATGCCAGTCGACAGGACGGCCCTGCGGATTTCGTCATAGCGGTCGATCAGGTTGCGGCCGTCGATCTCGAAGCCTTCGAAGCCCAGCGTCTTCAAGGAGTTGAGCTTCTGCTCGTACGTGGAGCCGAAGAATGATCTATCCTGCGTTGCTAATTTCAATTCGTATCCCTCCATTTGAGTTTCAAATTGCGATATTGCGTCGGCGAGACGCCGACATAGGATTTGAACAGCCGCGTGAAGTTTTGAGGTTCGTTGGAGCCCAAAGCCTGCGCAATCTCGGTAATCGACATTTCGCTCGTCTCCAGCAGCGTCTTCGCCCGCTGAATTTTCATTTCGCGCTGCACCTGCATCGGCGACTTGCCGAACAATTCCTTGAAGCGGTTACAAATGTATGTGGGGTGCATATGGAGTTCTTCCGCCAGGCTTTGCAGCGACAGCTGCTCCTGGGGATGCTGCACGATGCGGGCCAGCAGATTGAGGAAGCTCTGCGATTGGTTCAGGCTTCCCATCAGCTCCTGCTGGTTGAGCGCGCTGTCGAGAATCATATAGAGCAGCTCCAGCGCTTTCGCCTGTTTGAGAATGGCCGTCAGCAGCAGCGGCCGGCTGCCCGACGTCGCCTCCATGAACTGCATGAACGTCCTCTCGAACGTCTCGGCATCGTTCAGCTTGAAGATGAACGGAATTTGGAACATTTTCATGACGTCCATGACGCCGGCGATCTGAAGCGTGAAATGCCACCACAGAAACTCGGTTTCGTCCGTCCGCGTCTTATAGTGATCATGCTCCACGTTCATCGGTACGTAAATGATGGACCCCGGCTGAATATCGTACGTTTCCGTTCCGATCCGGAGCTTTGCGCTGCCCTTCTTGTGATAGGACATCATATAACAGGGGAGAGTCCGCTTGAACGTCCGCATTTCGGTTCGGCAATTCATGTCGAATTCCACGATTTTCAGTTCGGCGTTCTGCAGCAGATAATCCAGCTGATGATTCATCGTGTCTCCCCCCTTCGAGTATATCGGTTGCTGTTAAACGAAATTTACGCCCAGCTTGATGCTGAGGTCAGGACGCTGGTCCACGAATTGCTCGTAGCCTTCGGCGGATTCCAGGAACGGCACGACGGGATTGATGACTTCTTCGCAGTTAATTTGCCCTTTAAGCAGCATGTCCCAGCAAACGTCCTCGATACGTCTCCAGCTCCAACGCGGATAATCCGGATTCGGTTCGCTGCATGCGCGGGAGAAGACGATCTTGGCATTGTTGAAATGCGCTTCGCGTCCGAAGTCGAGTCCGCCCTTGAAGGCTCTCGCCCAGCCGACGAACGCGATCGTACCGCCGTACGCCAAGCCGCGAAGCGACGATTGAAGCGCGAATTCGCTTGCGCTGGTCTCGATGATAACGTCGACGCCGAGCTTGCCGGTCGCTTTCTTCAGTTCCAAGCCTACGTCCTGGTTAACCGGATCGAAGGCAGCGTCCGCGCCGGCACGAATCGCGACTTCGCGGCGTTTCTCGATCGGATCGATGACGGCTACCCAGCTCGCGCCGGCCAGCTTGGCCATTTGCGCGGCGATTTGGCCGATTGCGCCGAGACCGAAGATGGCAACCCGGTCGCCTGCGCGAACATGCGCGTCGCGAATGCCGCCGAGCGCGAATTGAGCCGGATCGAAGCAGACCGCGTTTTTCCACGACATGCCTGCAGGCACTTTCTTCAGGTAATAGTTATTGACGGCATTCACGATATGCGTCTCGCGAACTCCGCCGTAGCAGCACACGCGGTCGCCGATCGCATACTCCGTTACGTCCGCTCCCGCTTCCGTAATGATCCCGACCCATTGATTGCCGAGGTTCCATCTGCCGAAGCCGCCGTCCGTCTCTTTGTCGCTCGCTTCGCGCGTCAGGAACATGTTCCATTCTTCGTCGAAATAATCGGCTGTATGCGGGCTCTCGCCGCGGAATCCGGCAAGCTCCGAGCCATGCTTCGGCGATGCGTATTCGACTTTGACCTTGACTTCGTTCGGTTGGAGCTGGCGTTCTTCGTAATCGCCGATCGCTGCTTTACGCGGCGCCGCCGCGAGTAGTTGTTTTGGCATGTTGTTGACCTCCGATTGTCGTTTCCAAAGATTTGATACTAATCATTTATTGAGTTATCTGGTATCGCTTACAACCCAAGTATATCGGGCTTTTAGGAAGATGTCCTTATCACGGATTTATGGATAGTTATCACTTTTACAGGCTCATTATACCCGAACCCATGACTTATTACGACAGCTTTCGACTATCGCATCATGAATGCGCATCATGTAATGCCCTTCTTCGATCGAAGCGAATGTAGTCGCTTGGCCCGCCTTGCGCCCATCCTCGTTATTCCGAATCGCTTGATAGAAATCGATGAAGAGGTTCTTCACGCCGTCCGGCCAGCCTTCTTCATGCCCGCCCGGGTAGTGGACCATGGCTGCGGCTTCCTCCGACAGCTCCCCCGGATCGCAGCCGACGACGCGGCTGGCCGTGCCGCGCTGGCCGATCCAGAGCTTGTTCGCCAGCTCTTGGTCCCAATGCAGCGATTCTTTCTCGGCCGACAGATCGATGAACAGCTTGTTCTTGCGCCCGGCGCTGACCTGCGAGACGGTAAAGACGCCGTGCGTGCCCCCTTCGAAGTGGACGAGCACGCTGCCGAAGTCTTCCGTCGAGATGGCAATGTCCTCGTACTGCGGTTTCCCGTCCGGCCCGAGCCCTGGCAGGCGCTTCTTGCGGGTCGGATAGAGCGTTTTCAGATCCGCGAACACTTCCACGATGCGCTGCCCCGTCAGATGCTGCGCCAAGTCGCACCAATGCGAGCCGATGTCCGCGATCGCGCGGGTCTCGCCGGACAGGTCCGTATGCAGGCGCCAGTTATAATCCGTCTCTTCGAGCAGCCAGTCCTGCAGGTAACCGCCCGTAATGAGATGAACCGGTCCGGTTTGACCGTTCTGAATCCGGCGGCGCGTCTCGGCCACGAGCGGGTAATGCCGGTAATTGAAGCAGACCCCGCTGACCGCGCCATGCCGCTTGGCCAGCTCCGCGAGCCTTGCCGATTGCTCGGCGTTCATGGCGAGCGGCTTCTCCGATAACAGATGCTTCCCGGCAAGCAGCACCGCTTCATTGATTTCGAAATGCAAGTGATTCGGCGTGCAGTTATGCACCACTTGCACATCGCCGTCGGCGATCAGTTCCTCGGGCGTGCCGTAAGCCCGCGGAATGCCGTATTTATGCGCAGCCTCTTGCGCCTTCGCGAGCGTACTGCCCGCAATGGCGGCTACTTCTACATAAGGGAGCCGGCGCAAAGCTTCCAAATGGAAGCTTGCCGAGAAGCCCGTACCTACGATGCCTACCTTGATCGTGTTCAACCGCGTTCACTCCGATTCTTCCATGTAGTTTGGATGCCAATCACTTCTAAAGAAGTCGTAAGCCTATTATATATAGGGACCGGCTACCTGGATAAGCGTTCAAATACAGGATTAACAATCAGTTTTACAGGTTTAATGCCGTCGTGAAAACATAAAAAAAGGACCGATTTCCATTATGCGGAAGTCGTCCATCCTTTCAACTTTGCTACCTTGATCGATTCGCCGCTCACGTAAGACGGATATCAAATCGTGCAAGCAAAATAACCTTCAATCCCGCTACACATGGGATCGAAGGTTTTTTTGTACTGTCGCCGGTTCCTTATGCATTCTGGCGGTCAGCCCTTCACTGCACCCGACGTGACGCCCGAAATATAGTATTTCATCCCGAACGAGAACAGAATGAGCAGTGGCAGGCTGGACATGATATAGCCGGCCATGCGGAGTCCGTACTGGGTGACGTTGACGCCGGACTTCTGTCCGATGGAATTCAGGACGACCGTGACCATCTGCTTCTCGTCGCTGTTGATGACGAGCAGCGGCCATATGAAATCGTTGTAGTTACCGACGATGTTGATGACCGCCAGCGTGATCAGGACCGGCAGGATCAGCGGCAGCGCGATGCGGAAGTAGCTGGTGAATTCCGAGGCGCCATCCATGCGCGCGCATTCGAACAGCTCGCCCGGCAGCGAGCCGATGAACGTCCGGCAGAGGATGATGCCGAATACCTGTCCGCCCGCTACCCAGGGGAGGATGAGCGCATACCACGTATTCTCCAGGTGATAGCCGGTTACTTGAATGAACAAGGGTATGATCGTCAGGATGCCCGGAACCATCATCAAGGACAGAATCAGGTAGTAGATGGCTTCCTTCCCCGGAAACCGGAGCCGTCCGAATACGTAGCCGCTGAGCGACGACAAGAAGATGACGCCGGCCGTGGCAATCGTGGAGACGGTGACCGAATTAAAGATGTTCCGCGATATTTCTTTGTACACGTCCGCGTAATTGCGCCAGATCCAGGGATCCGGCAAGGACCAGAAATGCGTGAAAATCTGGCCGTTGTTCCGAAACGAGATGACGATCATCAAGACGAACGGCACGTAGGTCAACAGGATCAACAGACCCAGAATGGACCAGGTGCCCGCTTTCAGCGCTTTGCTCGATTTTTCCATGTCCGATCTCCCCTTTCGCTACGCGTCGTATTCGACGGAAGACTTCATCCGCATTTGGAATAGCGTGCCGACCAGGATGGCCGCGAACAGCACGACCCCAATCGCCGAGGCGTAGCCGTAATCGCTGAACTTCGCCGCGGAATAGTACAGCTCGAGCGCAGGCACGTACGTGCTGTCCATCGGTCCGCCGGCCGTCGTCAGATAGATCGCGTTGAATTCCTGCATCGTGCCGATGAAGGTCAGCACGAGCAGCAGCCGGACCTGCGCGGTCAACAGCGGGAGTTCCAGACTGAAGAAGCGTCTGAATCGGCCGATGCCGTCCAGCTTGCCCGCTTCGTAGATTTCATTTGGTATACCAATCAACCCGCCATAGAAGACGAGGAAAGCAAACGGACTAATCCATGGAATCCCGATGAATATAATCGACGTCAGCGCCGTATTCGTCTCTCCGAGCCACGAATGCGTCCACGAATCCAGCCCGACGGCCGTCAGAATGTTGTTCAGCAAGCCGTAGTTCGGATCATAGATAAACTGCCAGACCAGCACGCCGACGATCGACGGCATGACGATCGGGAATACGAACAGATTGCGAATCCAGTACCGCACCTTCTCGGAGATGATATGGAATACGATCACCGCAACGGCGAGCGGAACGGCCAGCTTTAGGAAATGCGTCACGACGAGGTACAACAAATTCTTCAGGCCGATATAGAAATAATGGCTGTCCGCGACTTTCTTGAAATTGTCCCAGCCGATGAAATGCGTGCGGGCGCCGGGTCTCCAGTCGGTGAACGCATGATAGAAGGCCGAGACCGCCGGATAATAGTTGAACAGCAGCAGCAGCGCAACGGTCGGGACAAGCAGCAAGTAAGCGGTTTTGCTCTGCCAGATCCGTTTGAACAGCAGCAGCGTCTTCTTGCGGCTCTTGGGATTGCCCATCAATAAACGGAAGACGACCGCGAGAACGAACAAGACGAGAACGATGATCAGGATCGTCGTCAAGCTGTCATGAATGCCGGATTTGGAATCGTAGTTTGCCATCGCATCGACGTTGACTTTCACGGCCAAATTGCCGAATACGAGCACCTTGTCGCCTTCCGGCGCAATGCTGATTCCCGAGGTAGCGCCATCCTTGTTCAATTCCGGAATATCCAGCTTCGTCACGAACGCGCCGTCCTTGGCGGAGACGAGCTGCACGCCGCCGAATTCGGTGACGAAGACCAGCCGCGACGCCGTATGCGAGAGATTCATCCCGACGAACGAACCGGACACATGCCGTTTCCACAGCAGCTTCCCTTTGTCGTTCAACGCGCCGTAATTGCCTGCATTGTCCAGATAATAGATGGTTTTGCCCTCTACGGCTACGCCGACGATCGGCGCGCGCGATAGATACTCCCATTTCTTGGCGCCTTCGGCGTCGATCACCATGACTCTTGACGCGTTCGTCCCGATGACCAAATCGCCCGAATCCGAAAATGCGAGCGCCCGGACCGCGATCGATTGATTGAACGTCGTCAGTCGTTTGCCTGCGTCGGAATACGTATAGACCCTGTATTTGACGGCCAACCCGGTCGATACGGCGATATTCCCGTTCTCGCCCCATTTGACGGCTACGGCCGGATACGGAACGTCCCACGCAGCGGTCTGCTTGCCCGTTTCGACGTCCATGATGATCATTTTACGATCTTCCGTAACGGCCGCGAGCCGCTTGCCGTCCGGCGATAGATCAAGGCCGGTCACGGTGCCCGTCGTCGGCACCGACCATAATTCCTTGCCTGCTTTATCCATCTTCACGATCTTATTGGACTTATTGCCGACGACGAAACCTTGATCGCCGCCGAGAGCGATGGCACTTTGCAGGATCCCCGTATCCGCGCTCCATTCTACCGGCTGTTTCAGCTGCTGCTTCACGAGCAGCGCGCTGACGAGTAATCCTATGCCGACGATCAGCAGGGCAACGGCCGTAACCGTCCATATTCGCAGTGGGAAAGGCTTCGATTCATTCGTGCGGGCTATGATCATGAATATATCCTCCATCGCCGATCATAATTAAAACAGAGTGGGGTGTCAGGGAACACATCCCACTCTGCCTTGCTGCGCTGCAGAAGATTATTTACGTTCAGGCGGCTTCTTCTCCGGTGTCGTCAGATCGGAAAGCTCGAGATGCTGTGACTTCAGCGCGCCTTCGAAGTTCTTGTCGAGCGATTTCTGGTAGGCTTCGAGGAATTGATCCACCGTCTTCTTGCCCGAGAAATATTCCTGCGCCAAGCTGACCCATTCGCGAACGGAAGGCTGGAAGTCGGCTACGCCGCGGGATACCGCGCCCATCGCGTTGCCTTTCTCGGAGTTGCCGAGCAGCGTCAGGTTATCGAATTTCTCTTGAATCTTCGGATCGACCTGTACGCCTTTGAGGATCGGCGGCCCGGAGATGCCTTGGCCGTCTTTCAGCGTCGCGTCCAGGTATACGCTGTAGCCCGGAGCGCTTGCATAGAATTTCATGAAGTCCATGACCAGATCGTTATGCGCTTGATCCTTCTTCACGACCGACAGGAAGCCGATCGGCACTTCGATCGTGCGAACGGGAGCGTCCACGTTCGGTCCTTCCATCTTCGGCATCGGGAAGACGCCGTATTCGAATGCAGGGAGCGCCGTTTTGCTGCCGCCGTTCTTCTCGCTGTCCGTCAGATCCTTGTCGAACGAGGTGATCAGCCAAGCGCCGTCAAGCCGCATAGCCGCTTTCTGGCTCAGGAAGAGCGGGTAAGCTTTCTTCGTGCCGAAGAAGCCGTTCTCCACGTATTCCGGAATGAGCTTCTTGAAATTCGTGTACATTTCTTTGTAATCGTCATTGGTAACGTTCAGCGTATGATCCTGAATGGCTTTCCATTGACGGAGCGGATTCTTGTTAACCAGTGCATCGTCGTCGTTATGCGGATCGGCGATGTTCTCCTGCCAAGTGCCGTCGACCTCTTCGTCGTAGCAGAAATCGCCAGGCTGGCAGCGAACGTCCTTGAACTTGCTGCGCAGGTAGGAATCCGCGTAAATCCGCATCAGCCAGCCGACCGAACCGGACCAGAAGCTGTCATAGTCGCCTTCGAGCGCGATCGGAATATAGCCGGCCGCTTTGATTTTCTTGGAAACCTCGACCAGTTCATCCCACGTCGTAGGCGGCGTAACGCCGACCTTCTCGAAAATCGACTTGTTATAGAACCAGGCTACTTGGACCGTCTCCAAGTTCAAGTTGTAATAATCGCCTGTCGTAATGTCCTTGCTTTGCGTGGCGAAATCTTTGAAATCATCGATCCACACGTTATTGGTGTACGGATTAAGCTGCTGCAGGTAGGAGTTGTATCCGAGGAATTTCGTCTTGATGAGATCGGCAACGACGTTGCCGTTAACGATATCAGGGGTCGGCGTTGCCGACGTCAGCTGGGCGCGAAGCCAATCCGCGTAGCCGTCAGGCTTCAGGTCGACATTGATTTTCACTTTCGGATTCTTGGCCGTATAGGCAGCCGCAACGGCGTTCCATCCGGCTTTGTTCGTGCTGCTGACGTTGATGTTGATCTCGCCCTGCCATTCGGCGGCCGGCTCCGCAGGTTCGTTACCCGAACCATTATTCGCAGCCGCGTCATTATTAGCGGTGTCGTTAGTGGTATCGGCCGGCGTAGTGCTGTTGTTCGTGGCGGTATTCGCATTGCTGTTTGCGTCGTTTGTCGTCGTTGTGTTTGCGTTGTTGGAGTTATTGCCGCCGCATGCATAAAGCAGCGTTGCCATTAGGCAAAAGACCAACACCATCGAAAGCTTTCGAATCCTTCTCTTTGGCATGTTTTCACCTCATCGTGGATTGTCGACCAAACTTGTATACGCTTACAAAAACAGTAATACGATCATGCTTTCCGACACTTCTACAGCATCCCTCGCTTCCATGACGTTCCCCTTGACGATTGGTGTAAGTCTTTGTCGTTTCGTGTAATAAGTATACTGATTTTCAGGAAAACCATACAATCAATATACCTAATGATTAAAGTATACTGTATAACCCGAAAAAAGCAACCCATATTTTAGTGGATCGCCTGCGTCCGCACTGCCTCGCACGACAAAAAAAGCGCGCTGCGAGATAAGCAGCGCGCTTTAGGAACCGTTACTTCTAAGCCGTATGAAGAGCGGGCCGATCGGTCCGACCACCCTAGACCGCGGGCTTCCTCGCTGCGAACGTTACGCAATCCGATGCCAGCTTGACAGGCCTTCCCTGGCGGTCGATCTCGAATACGAGCGGTTTCACCGTTCGGAGCAAGAACTCCCACCCGGCATACTGTTCATCGAGCAGTCGGAGCATTTCCGCCGTCGGCAGATTGACTTCAAACAACGGATCGAGCATTTCGCCGGTATCCGCCGCCGTTTCGGTCGATCCCGTACCGATGATGAGGCAATTAATGCCTCCCGGCTTCGTACCGCGCGTTATTTCGGCAAGCTTATCCCGAAGCGCCTTCTGCGAGCAGACATGCTCCAGCGCGGATACGGCGACGATGTAGTCGAAGTTCTCCGGCTCGACTCTATAATCCTCGATGCTCGCGTGGATGGGCCGAATATAGGATTCCACACCGTACTGCCTGCTATATACGGCAAGGCTCGCCATAGCGGATTCCAGCAGATCCACGCATACGACGCTGCCCCGCCGGTCTAGCAAGGATTGCGCGATCGGGATGCTATTGCGGCCGATGCCGCATCCCAGGTCGAGCACTCGCAATTCATCGTAACCCTCGAATTCGGCCAGCAGCTCCATTACAGTACGTACAGGCTTATGCAGCCAGGATCCGGGTTCAAATAACTTATGCCGCGAGTAACACGCATCATGATAGCGCTTCTCCTGCGCTCGAATATAAGCAATACGCTCCATCGCTTTTCCTGCCTTCGAATTAGGGGATGAATTGTTGATACGCGGCAATGTCCAGCCTGCATCAGCTATAAGCTGGATGGATCATGGCTTGAAGGATCTTGGCTCGTTGGTTCGATAATTGAAGGCGTTCGGCTTGAAGAAGAGCTTCCGGTTCCGCTGCTTTCATTCGCTCTCATGGATGTAATAACCTCGTTCTGCGCATGAATGAATGCGCATAACTCCGCCATCTGCTTCCTCATCTCCTGCTGTTCGCGCTGGATGCTGCTGCTCATGGTCTGCAATTCGGTAAACATCGAGCCGATTACGGAGCCGTCGATGGCCGAACGGATGATCCAGTTGAGCAGAAAGCAGCCAAAGAAAACGCTCAACAGCCAAATCACGAAGACCCACATCCTGAATCCCCTCCTTCATTCCGATCCGTTACTCCGCCGCTTCGAGAACGCCGGCAAGCCCCGTCCCCGCTTCGCTGCCGTTGCTGTCGAACGTTGGATCCACGGTCCATTTCCTTGCCATCACGAGCACGTCCTCTTCGTCCGGCAGCGAAGGATCTTCGGCATCGGATTCGGCGAAAGCCAGATTCGCCTCGCGCTCGGCGGGACTAAGGCCGCCCTGGTCGAGAATGGTCTCTCCCCGCTCGCCGATGTACGCGTAACCGCGGACGATAGCGCCTTGCTGCGCCTTTATCCAAGCGTAATAGCCGATGATGCGGTGGGAAGCGAAATAACAGGCTTCGCCGAAAGCAAGGCTGAGCTGCTCCAGCACTTGAATCGGACCCCTCTCCTCCGATCCGCCAAGATCCGGCATATACGGATTCACGACCAGCGTCCACCCCTGAACGGGCGGCGAGACATAGTAGTAGCCGGCCTCGGCGCCGGCCATCCCCGTCCGCCAGTTCGCTCGCCGCAGCTGCCCGAGACGCAGGGCATCTGCCACCACCCGCGTATCTGTCGTTCGTACTGCGAACCATTGGGTTTTGTAGCCGAATGGCCTCGGCATGTCGGGCGCATCCTCGAAGCTTACGGGATAGAGCGGGAATCCCTGCGGCTTGGTTTTCGTCAATCGTTTGTTTTTCCGTTGGTTTCTCCATAGCCAGCCAATCAGCATGATGAACATGAGGAATGGAACGAAGGCTGCGACTAAAGGACTCATGGTTGAAGGTCTCCTCTGTTAGCTGATCCGTTTGATGAAATAGTAATGCCGGTGTTCTAACGGGGCATTGTCGATGACCGCCAATTCGGCATAGCCGTGTTTCTTATAAAAATCCGGCGCCTGAAACGAGAAGGTGTTCAGTTTGATGAAGCTGCACTGCTTCTCGCGCGCGATGCGCTCGATCTCTTCCAGCAGCGCCGTACCGTGCCCTTCGCGCCGGCAATTCTCGTCTACCCATAGAATATGGACTTCGATCCATTGCCAGCAGTACTCGCTTAGCAATCCGCCGACGATTGTGCCTTCCGCATCCCGTTGAATGAGATGAATCTCTTCGTAACGGTCTCGAATCGACTCCGGCAGCCGGCTTGCGTTATAGGCGATGAGCTGATTACGCACATAGGCGCTCTCCTCCTGGGAACGCGCGGGTTCCGGCTTTCGCTGTGCATTCGTCATGCTCTACCCTCGCCCTCTCTTAGTCTCCTAGGTCTCCCAAATGCGGTCCAGCTTGTCCGCATAGAAGCCGATTGCCTTGCGGTAGGCCAGTATTCCTTCATCACCGCTCGTCTCGGCGACCAGATGCAGCAGAATTTGCATGGATGCCGCATGCTCCTTCAAGTTGTACAGTACCATGGCATAGAAAGCTTGAAATCCCCGCCGATCGGGATACGCCTCGATCGCCGCTTCCAATACCTCTCTCGCCTGTTCGTAACGGCCTAATGTACGAAGCGTGCTGCCAAGTCCGAGCATGGCGCCCTGCCGCGCTTCGCCCGCAAGTCCCAACCGAAGCGCTTTCTCATAATAAGGAACCGCTTCCCGCTCCAATTCCATCATGTCATGCACCCATGCATAGTGATACCAGACTTCCGGATTGTCCGGCTCCATGTCGATCAAGGAACGAAGTGCCGTACGCGCTTCCTCCAACCGGCCTTGTTCTCGAAGCGCGACAGCCTCTGACAGTGCGGTCATGTCGGCAGCCCCCGTCCCTTCGAAGATCCGGAACGAAGACCGCAGGATCGATCAAACATCCGAAGCTCCGGCCTTCCAGCCGATTTTCTGGCTCCATTTGCTCG
The DNA here is from genome assembly GCF_009909195.1 of Paenibacillus sacheonensis. GTDB lineage: Bacteria > Bacillota > Bacilli > Paenibacillales > Paenibacillaceae > Paenibacillus_Z > Paenibacillus_Z sacheonensis. The sequence goes on along the minus strand of NZ_JAAAMU010000004.1, from coordinate 369,020 downwards.
CGCTGCGCAGGATATCCCAAATATACGGCTCCTTCTCCTCCGTATAACGATCGCGATCATGGCGAAGCGACTTTGCCAGCGAATGCTTGACGGCTGCGTAACGTTTGGCCTCGTGCGCATGGGTACGCACGTAATCCCTGAACAGAAGCGATACCTGTTCGGTGAAGCTTCCAAGCTCCCGGACATGAATATGCGTTCTTCGCATGCCTTCGGCTTCCCTGAAATATCGCTTCGTTAGATCCGGATTGTCTTCCCGCTGCGCATAACCAAGCGCTGCCAAGGGATCCGAAATGGCATGCAGTTCATTGAACGTTGCGATGGAAATCTGAATATCGATGACGGGCTTGGCATCCAAGCCAACGATGGAGGTCGAACCGACATGATCGATTCGCAGCGCCTTCTCGCCCAGCGCCTGCCTAAGCGATGCGCCGATCTGCGCGAACTCGGCTTGCCAATTCGAATCATAGGGAACGATGACAACCTGTTCTTTCATGATTTTATCCTCCTTAGGGCCGCATGCAATACGCAGACGGCCGTGTACAATAACGCCATTGCCGCCGTACTTAGTAAATAACCTGCCCAGCCGAAATGCACGACCAAGAAGTAACTATCGCGATATTGAAAATCTCCTGGGTCATGCTGCAGCACGGTTTGAATGCCGAGGAGCGCCAGATAGGCAATCCCGGGAAATAGGACCGCTATCGCTGCTCCAGCGGATATCGTGCGCCAGCGCTTTTTCATCCTTCTTCCCCTCTCAACCGCTCCGCTCCGAATCTTCCATTCGACACGTATAGCCGAGGAGAAAGAGTTCGGCCAAATCATAGCGGCCGCCTTCTTGAAATCTTCGCACGGCCTCCTCGATCTCGACCGTCTCCACGCGCGTCACCTGCTCGCCATCTTCCGGATTAAGGGGGGACCCGACGATCTCCACTTCGCCATACCCGACCAGCCGCCGGAAATAAGGATGCGGGATATAAGGCCGATACGGCGCCGATGCGCTGGACTCGCAATGGAATGAGCCGAAGATCCGATAATGGATCAGCGCTGCCCCCAGCTCCTCCATCAGTTCGCGCTTCAAGCCGTCCAAGTAATGTTCGCCAGCCTCAAGCGTACCACCGGGAAGCTCCCACCGCCCGTTGTCTACCTGCATCATGACGACCTGGCTGCCGACGAACGGGATCATACTGACATTGCTGACGAGGGATTCGTCGCCAGCCTCCTCGTGCAGGGTAAATCGCCCGATCACGGGCCCCCAATCCACGGGCGAAGCCAAGGTCGCGTAGCGATTACGATCTAATTGTCTCATCTTGATCCTCCTTGGGCGCGCCAGTCCTTATGCGCGAATACTTCCGCCGTTCGGCCGTACGCGATCATTTGCGGTGCAGGGTTCATCGGACCGATCCCTTCCACTTCAGAGATCAATGCCCATCTGAATCGTGATGACCATGCCTCTGCCTTCGAATGGGATGATTTTCAGGTCATACGGTTTAAAGCCGCGTTTATGATAAAACGCCAGCCCGCGCGCGTTCGTTTGATGACACGAGAGCACCAGACGCCGCGCGCCGAACCTCGTTCGGGCGTTTTGCTTCATCGTCTCGATCAGGCGGTCCGCCGCGCCCGTGCCGCGATATTCAGGCGCAACGACGACGTTGCCGAGCCAGCATTGCTCCTCGCTGCAATCGTAGAGATTGGCGTAGCCCGCGACGGATTCCGTCGATTCATCGACAACGACGGTAGGCGCATGTCGATCTTCAAGCTTCCGTACGATCTGTTCTGCCGTGAGCGGATAAACAAACCTCGGCCCCATATAGAACAATTCGTCCGCCGATTGCGGGAACGAAGCGATCGTCTCCAGATCATCGTCCCTTAAGGCCCGCTGCGAGAACATCCCCATGCCTCCCTTCCAGCATTCCGCCGTTTCCTGCCTCACGCCTTAACGAAGATGGCGGATCGGTTTTTCAAGCCCGTACAGGTCATCCTCGAGTTGAGCCGCTCGATCCTGAATGGCTTTCCTGGCATCCGCGAGGGCTTGATTATACGCATAGGGCCCAAGTTCCTTCAGCATAAAATCGATCAACGCCTCCGCGCCGATCGATCCGATCGATTCGGAACGTTCCTCCTCGAAATACGCTTGAACGCTCTGAATGAGGTTTTCCTTTTCTTCCCTGGGCAGCTTCAAATTCAACATGATCTTTCTCCTCCGTTTCGTTCGGACATGGCTAAGGGCCGACGTTCGAGTTCGTATCCCGCTTCTCCCAGTCTTCGTTCGCTTCGTGCATCTTGCGCATCGACGCGCCGGCGTAACGTCGAATAACGCCCTCGAAGAAACTGACATAGAGAAGAATCAGCAATCCAACCGCGATCAGCCATATACCGGCCGTATGAGCCCCGGCTCCGCCCGTCTTGCGAAGCGCTTCTTGAAATACCGACGAACGCCACTCGGTAACCAAAGGCAAATAGTGAACGGCTGCATTTGTCGATGAAATATACAACGCAATCCCGCCAAACATCATCAATCCACCGGTAATCAACCGTTTCATAGCATCCACCTCGAACTCTTCCATCTCTCGATTCGTACTCTCCTATTATAGCGGCATTCTAAATATTGGAAAATAAGAAGAATGGAGTAAATCTCAGTCTCCCTGCTTCCGCTCCGGCCTTCCCCTCCGCAGCCACAGCCGATTCCCCGCATACACGAGCAGCAGGAAGGCTGCATACACCGCGACGGCCGCCAGCAGCGACCGACGATCGCCCGATATCCGGCCGCCGATAAAAGCGAATACGAACATCGCCGGCAGTTTGCCGAGCAGCGAGCCTGCAGCATAGACCGGGAACGGAATCGCCACCGCAGCCGCGTAGGCATTCACCGCCGGCTGCGAGACGATCGGTATCAGCCGCGCCAGCAGGATCGATCGAAACGGATACCGCTCGACCAGGGCCGTCCAGCGTTCCGTCACCCGATAGCGCCGAAGCAGCGCGCGCGCCCGGTCACGCAGCATGTAGCGAAACAGCGCGTACATAAGCAGCGCCGCCAGCCATGCGCCGGCCAAACTTATCAGCGCGCCCGCAAGCGGTCCGTACAGATATCCCATCGTGCCGATCACGACGCTGAACGGAATAACGGGCACGCAGGCTAACACGGTCACGCAGAGCAGCAGAATCTCCGGCGAGACGTCGCCCGACCGCAGCCAATCCAGCAGCTCGGTCTTATTCGTCCACACAGCGACAAGCATAACGAGATATACGGGAAGCGGCAGCCATCGCCGCCAAGCTTTCTTGACCTTGCTTGAGTTGCCTCCTTGGTCCATGGTCCAGCATCAGCCTCAATCGTCATTCGACATCCTCTATTCGCTTTCGAATAGAACCTATGAATCCATTATAACGTTTTGCTCCGCATGGAAGAAGCGGCGTTAGGATGACAATGAGAACGAAAACGGTCTTGGGGAGGCACAAGCAAAAAAGGACGAAGCAGCCCATACTGCCTCGTCCTTAATCGGTTATAATGTCTTGCGCATGTTCACATGCGGAATGCCCGCATCCAGGAACGGCTCGCCCGGCTCCGTCTCATAGCCAAGCTTATGATAGAAGCCCTCCGCCGTACACTGCGCGCCGAGTATGGATGCCGTATATCCGGCTTCCTTCGCATCGGCTTCCATGGCGGCGATCAGCTTCCGTCCCACGCCGGTACCCCGGTAAGGAAGCAGGACGGCGATTCGCTGCAGCTTTGCAATGCCCGGCTCGTATTCCTTCCATCTGCCAGCAGCAATGGCTTTGCCATTATCCTTGACCACGAAATGATGGCAGGCGGCAGGCGAATCGTCGTATTCGTCCCGCTCCAAATCCGCAGGCACCTTCTGTTCGTCGACGAACACGGTAAAACGAACGGCAATCGCTTCTTCCAGCAAGTCTTGCGATGTAACGCGTATATAGTCCACTTCAATAACCTCTTTCTCTTTCTCGTCGAATCACGTACGTTCGTTCGGTTGCAAATCCGCGGAATCGGCTGCGGTACCATAATAAGCCTCGACCGGCCCTTGCAGGAACGGCCCTGCGCTTCCCAGCGCAAAGATGTGCAGTTCGTGCATGGCTCGGGTGCACACGGTGTAGAACAATCGACGTTCGCTTTCTTTGCCGTAGCCGGTCTGCGAGCCCGAAGCGTCGTAGATGAGCACCGCATCGAACTCGACGCCTTTGGCGAGATAGGACGGAATGACGACGATCCCCGGCTCGAACGTCGAGGTTTCCGATTCGACGAGCCGGATCGGTCCGACGCCGAGAAGCGCTTCATGCACCATCAAGCTTTGCGCGGCCGTTTTGCAAATGACGGCGATCGTGCGGTTCCCTTGCTCCGCGAGCGAAAGCAGCCGTTCTCGAATGGAGCGGTGCAGATCATCGCGGTCTTGGGCGACCGTCAGGATCGGCTTCATCCCATCGCGGTTGAAAGGCTCGATTCCCTCGCCGCCCGGAATGAGCATGCTCGTGAACTCCACGATCGGACGCGTGGAACGGTAGCTTTGCCTGAGCACGATGGTTTCCGATTCCGATGCCGGGAATAACGCTGCAAGCGCCGCGAAGCCGGTATCGGAATCGTTATTAACCGCATGCGCCTGTATCGACTGATTCAGATCGCCGAGCGCCGTGATGCGGCTGAACGGGAACAATCGCTGCATATACGCGAACTGGAACGCCGTATAGTCCTGCGCTTCGTCGACGATCACATGCCTCACGGACGTATTCGTCTGGAAACCGCGAATCCGCTCCACGACATAGAGGAACGGCGTCGCATCCTCGTAAGCCATTTTCTTCAGCAGCAGGCGGTCGATCGTATCCTTGCAGATCGTCTCCCACTTCTCGGGAAGCTCGATCCCTGCATGCGCGGCCGCGGCCGCCGCCATTTCCGAATCCAAGAAGAGCTTGAGGAACGTCGAGCGGACGTCGACGAAGGTCAGTTTCTTGATCCGCGATCGTATCGGTCTCACTGCCTCCAGGACGATATACTGGCCCAGCAGCTCGCGCTCCCGGTCGAAATCGTCGAAGGAATCGTCTTTCAGCTTTCGGTTCTGACGCTTCAGCGTCTGGTAGGCTTTCAGATACGTATCCTTATCCAGCAGCTCCACAGCTTCGTCGACCCAGGCTTCCTTCAGCGCACTCTTCTGACGCTCTTTCAACCGTCCGAGCAGCCATTCCGCCGTCAAGCGCATCCGGTTCGGTACCGCGATGGAGCGATCGAGCCCGTAGAAGTAAGAACGGATATCCTCGCCGGACATCAGCAGCTCATCCCGGAACCGCACGTCTCTGAAAATGATTCCGTATGACGCCAAGACGCCGAGATACCCGTCGATCAGCCGAACGAAACCCGTCGTCGCTTTGTAACGAATTCCCGCCATTCTGGATTCATAGCCAGGCTCTTTCTCCGCCCTGAGCGCGTATTCGAGCTGCGCATACGGATTTTCCAGCTTGAAGGAATGGCCGAGCCGGGCCGCCAAGTAATCCTGGAACGTCGTTTGCTGCATGTTTTCCTCGCCGAGCTCCGGGAGCACGGTGGATACGTAGCTGTTGAACATCGGATTAGGCGAGAACAAGACGATCTGATCGGCGCTCAGCGTTCCGCGAAAGCGGTATAACAAATACGCGACGCGCTGCAGCGCCGCTGAGGTTTTGCCGCTTCCCGCGGCCCCCTGCACCAGCAATAGCCGGCTTCGTTCATTGCGGATGATCCGGTTCTGCTCCCGCTGGATCGTGCCGACGATGCTGCGCATCTGCGCATCCGAGTGCCTGCCCAGCACCTCCTGCAGCAGCTCGTCGCCAATGGTCACGCCCGTGTCGAATAAGCTGACGATTTCGCCGTCGCGTATGACGAATTGCCGCTTTAGCAGCAGCTCGCCTTGTATGAGTCCGGCCGGCGTCCGCAATTGAGCGGGCCCTGGCGGATAGTCGTAATACAAGCTGGCAATCGGCGCCCGCCAATCGTAAATCAAATACGCCTCGTCCGCACTATCGCGCAGGGAAGCGATGCCGAGGTAAACTTGATCCGCTGCCGTTTCGCCGTTCTCCATAAAATCGATGCGGCCGAAATACGGCGACGATTTCAGCTTTCGCAGCGTTTTCAGCTGCCTGGCGGCATGGCGATGCGTGCGCTCCCGTTCGGACAAGACTTCCGCCTGCTGTTTCAAGCTCGCGAACGACTCGGCCATTTCGACCGAATCCTCGAAATTGACAGTGACGTCATCCCAGAAGTTTTTGCGGATATCGACCATCTCCGAGTACATGTCGGACGTCTGCAGCTCAAGGCCCGCGATGCGTGTCTCGACCTGCCCCACGACGAGATCCACGCGCTCCTGCTCGGCTGTCCATTCGGATTCTTTCTCGCTCACCTGCAACACCCTTTCCTATATCCTCGCTCGAAATTCGTTATGTATACATACGACTCCCCTTCATCCTTCGTGCATGACGAAGGACGGAAGGGGAGCCGGGATCCGCTATGCTATGCCTTGACTTTTGCGCTGCCGAAGCTGACCGCGGCTTTTTTCGCTTCCTCGATTGCCTTGGCTTTGATAGCGTCCGCTTTATCCGGCGCCGCCGCGTGGCCCTCGGCGAATATGCCGCTGAAATCGGTGATGCCGAAGAACGACATAATGCTCGCTAAATGGCGGTGACCGGATTCAATGCCGACGGCAGGACCTTCAGAATATATACCGCCGCGCGCTTGAATATGAATCGCCGACTTGTCCGGCAGCAGCCCGACCGGGCCTTCCGACGTATATTTGAAGGTTTTGCCGGCGACGCAGATGGAATCGATATAGGCCTTCATGATCGGCGGATAGGAAAAGTTCCACATCGGCGTGACGAACACGTATTTGTCGCCGGCGACGAATTCATCGACGAGCTCGTTCAGCCGGCTTACTTTCTGCTGTTCCCCGGATGATAATTCCGTAAATTGGCTGCCGCCCCGAAGCTTGCCCCAGCCGCTGAACACGTCGGCGTCGATATGCGGAATATTCATGTTATACAGGTCCAAATGCTTGATTTCATCCTGAGGATGAGAATCGCGGTAAGCATCGATGAACGCTTGTCCTACAGCCATGCTAATGGACACTTGATGATCATGCGGATGCGCGGTAATGTACAATAATTTCGCCATATTTGATGCGATCCCTGCCTCTGCAATAGAATGACTGACACGCTCCATAGGTTGTTCCGCAAGGAAGTGAACCATGTAGCGGGGAAGCGCATGCCAGGACGAGTTTTATTGGCGGCAATGCCTTTTATTAACCGAATCCAATGGCGGCATGATACATAACGAACGCGCGAAGGACGCAAAATAGCTATAACGATCGGACAGCGAACCGGAATTCGCCGTCTTCATGTTATAGCATAGTCCAGCGCGCAATTCCAGCGCCGACGCGCAATGCGCTTGCGAGGCCGGGCTATCAGCGATCGATTTCGGCACCGGCCTGCCCGGCCGCCAAGTTCGGCAGCGCGACGGTGATCGTCGTTCCTGCGCCCAGCTTGCTTCTTGCGGTTAACTGCCCGCCGTGCATATCCACGATGACTTTGACGATCGACAGTCCAAGCCCGCTTCCGTTCTCCCGCCTGCTGCGCGATTTATCCGCTTTGAAGAAACGCTCGAAGATATGCGGCAGATCCTCCTCCGCGATTCCGATGCCGTTATCCGATACGACAACGACTGCCCCTTCCGGCATACGCTTGACCTCGACCGAAACGCTTCCGCCCACGTCCGTGAACTTCAAGCTGTTGGCGATCAAATTCATCCAAACCTGCGAGAGCAGCTCCTCGTCGCCGTTTAACTGCACGCGCTCCTCGAGATGAACGTCCATCAAGATGTCCTTCTCCGTCCAGATCGGCTCGAGCGCGAGAATCGTGGAGCGCAGCTGATGATCCAGCCGGTAAGACTTCGGATGGAGGCTCTGCTGATCTGCCTCGAGCGTCGTCAGCTTCATCAGATTGTCGCTCAGCTTCGACAGCCGAACGCTCTCCGATTCGATGATGCCGGCATAATGCTGCCGCTGCTGCTCCTCCAGTCCATCCTGCTGAAGCGCGCGGGCGAACCCCCGAATCGAAGTCAGCGGCGATTGGATTTCGTGCGAGACGTTCGAGATGAACGCTTGGCGCATCTGCTCCATCTGATTCAGCTCCATGGCCATATCGTTGATGCTGGTCGCCAGCTCTCCGAAATGCCCGTGCATCCGCTCCGGTTTGTCGATCATGACCGTGAAATCTCCCTTGGACATCTTCCGAATGGCCGAAATGTAGACGTAGACGCCGCCCCTCTCCCGCCACGGTCGTCCGATGAGCAGCATGAGAATGAACATGAGCAGGAACCCGAAGAAGACGGTCATGACCTGCTGCCAGAAGCCTTGATACAGGCTCGGCGCTTTCTCTTCCAGGAAAATCGCATGCCGCTCGCCTCCGACCGTAATCGGAACCCCGGCGACTGCCGTGCCTTCGGAGAACGGATATTTTCGATAAACATGCTTTACTTCGGAGCCGCCGAGCACCTGCTCTTTATCTTGTTCGGTGAGCTTGCTGACCGTCTTCGTTTCGCCGGCCGGCGCAATAACCACCGGTTTGCCGTCCGCCGTCGCGAACGTCACGGTATAGCGGCGTTCCTTCGACAAGGCCTGAAGCATCTTCGTCAATTCCGCCGTTTCCGGCTTCCCTTCATAGGCGGACGCAATCAAGCGCCCGTCCAGCAGCTGCCGTTCCGTCACCGGCGTATGTCCTTTTTTCTCGTGAACGACACCGACGACCGTATAAGAAACGCTAAAACAAAAATACGTCATCAGATTCATCAGAAGCATGCCTGCGATGATCTTCAGCGTCTGCAGCCAAAGCGCAGGCTTCTTGCTCGATGCGTTCGCGTCACGGCCGCGGTTGTTTCCCTGGTCCTTTCGGTCCTTGCGGTCCTTGCGATTGCTTTTATGGTTGGAGGGGCTGTCGTTGTCGCCGCTATGATTACCGTTGACATGACCATGGCCGCGATCCCCGTCGTTGCGTCTATGTGCCCGGTCGGCCCTATTCCGCTTGCTATTGGGAGGCTCGTTCATCGATCAGACCTCCAGCCGGTAACCGAGGCCGCGAATCGTTTGGATGCGCAGCCCGCTCCGCTCCTCGGGAAACTTCTCCCGTACCCGTTTGATATGCACGTCGACGGTGCGTTCGTCGCCTTCGTAATCGAACCCCCACAGCTGCTCGATCAATTGTTCGCGGGAAAACGTTTTGCCCGGATAGCTGGCCAGCTTGAAGAGCAGCTCGAACTCCTTCAGGGGAAGCGACATGGATTCCCCGTCCAAGCTAACCCCGTAGGTTTCCCGGTTCAGCAGCACGTTGCCGGCCTGTACGCTCTGCGAGGTCGCGATCCGGTAACGCTTCAGCAGCGCTCTAACCCGCGCCACCAGTTCGAGCGGTTCGAACGGCTTGACGAGATAGTCGTCCGCCCCGAGATCGAAGCCTTTGATTTTCTGGCTCGTCTCGCTCTTGGCCGTCAGCATCAGCACCGGAAGCTCGGTATCCCGGCGAAGCTCCCTGCAGAGCTCCCAGCCGTCCATGTTCGGCATCATCACGTCGAGAATAACTAGCTGCGCCGGCGTATGCTCTAGGACGCGCAGGGCGTCCTCGCCGTCTTCCGCCTCTAGGATATGAAAGCCTTCGCGCGTCAGAAACAGCCGCACGAGCTCACGAATATGCGGATCGTCATCCACGACCAATATCGTTGTCACTGCCATGCTCTCCACCTCGAATCCTTTGACCGCCCGCTTCTCGCGGACGTTATACCAGCTACTATAGAATCGTTACGTGAACGGAATATGAACAGCCCCGTCCTGCATCCAAGGTCAGGCGTAGGCTCGAAGCACGGCTCCGTTCGGATGGTCGTCTTCCAGAAGACGAAGCGTCTCGGCTGCAACCCGTTCGGGCGACTGCAGCTTGCCCTGCTCGAAGCTCTCCGCGAAGAAGCGCTGCAGCGGAAATTCGGCCGCATCTCTGGTTCTGGCCGTCGTTTGCATCCGCGTATCCGTCATTCCCGGGTCCAAGGCATACGCGAAGACCGGATACGGCCGCTCCCGCTGCTCGTCGGCAATGCAGCGCGTCAGCATGTTCAGCGCCGCCTTGCTGCTGCAATACAGGCTCATCGACGGTGCGGAATGGACGGCCAAGCCCGACGTGACGTTTACGATGCGTTTGGCGATCGGAAGCCGCTGCGCATGCCGGACGAACGCGCCGCATAGAATCATCGGGGCGGTCAGGCTGGTCTGCAGATGCGCCGACATAGCCGCTGCGGCCAGCGTTTCGATCGGACCGAGCGGCTCGAGCATCGCCGCATTGTTGATGAGCAGCAGTTCTTCGCCCGCGCCGGCGGCAAGGTCGCGGAACAATCGATCGGCAGTAGCTTCCCGTATGCGCAGCGTCCGTTAGATCGCAAGGAACAGCCGTAAAACCCTTCAGTTCCGCCAATCGGACCGATGCAGTCCGGGATAATCCGTATACGCGATACTGCTGCGCGAGCAGCGCGGCGGCCAACGCCTCCCCTATGCCTCTCGAAGTACCGGTGATGACGGCGGTTTTGCGAAATATCGACATGGTGCTGCCTCCTTGTATAAAGTTGCTGCGTTCGCCATTATCCAGTAATTGTAACATAAGCAGCAGCGATTTAGAGGTCTTTATCGCCGTCCATCCAAGCGGCCGGTTTCTTCCTCGATTCGGCCGGCGTCGATGCGCTGGTACAGGAGCGTCAGGCCTTCGACGCGTCTGCCAGCCGGAATGCTGACGGGTTCCCATGCTGCCTCGCCGAGAGAGAGAATCGTCCGAATTCGCTCGCAGGCAAACGGTAGGAACGGCGAGAGCAGCCGGGACAGGTTGACGATGAATTGCGTGCAGACGTGAAGCGTATCCCCGCATGCTGCCGGATCGGTCTTGATCTGCACCCACGGCTTCCGTTCATCGTAAAATTTGTTGCAGCTGCGGACGAAGTCAAAGATCGATTCGAGCGCTTCCTTGAAGCGGCCTTGTTCAATGAGTAAGCCTACCGTCGCATACAGCGCTTCGATGCTGCGCCGCCACTCCTCGCTCAAGCTCCCCTCGGGGATAATGCCTTCGAAGGATTTGTCCACGAAAGCAAGGGTTCGATTGACGAAATTTCCGAATGCGCCCAGCAGCTCGCCGTTGTGGCTGTGAATGAATTCCCGCCACGAAAAATCCGTATCCCGCTTCTCGGGGCCGTTCGCCAGCAGGAAATAACGAATCGAGTCCGGCTGGTAACGGCTCAGCACGTCCGGCACCCATACGGCCCAATTACCGCTCGTGGAAAACTTCTTCCCTTCCAGCGTCATATATTCGCTTGAAATGATTCGATCAGGCAGATGATAGCCGCCGGCACCCATCAGAATAGCCGGCCATACCAGCGAATGGAACGGAATGTTATCCTTGCCATGCACGTAATAGGCCAAGATGCCGTCAGGGCCGTCCAGCCAAAAATCCTCCCAGCTGCCACCGGTCTGTTCGCTCCATTGCTTGCAGGCCGACAAGTAGCCGCTGACCGCTTCGATCCATACGTATATTTTCTTCTCTTCGAAGCCGTCCAAAGGCACGTCGACGCCCCATGTCAAATCCCTTGTAGCGGCCCGGTCCTGCAAGCCTTCCTCGAGATATCGTTTCGTCTGCTGCACCGCGTTGTCTTTCCAGCCCCGGGCTTTCGCTGCATACTCGGACAAGGCCGATTGAAACTTGGACAGCGCCAAATAATAATGCTCGGTCTCTCGTTCGACGGGCGGATTGCCGCATAGCTTGCATGTTTTGTCCGTCAAATCCGACGGATCGAGCAGCGTCGAACAGGTGTCGCATTGGTCTCCGCGCGCCCGGCTGCCGCATACCGGGCATATCCCCTCCACGTACCGGTCGGGCAGGAACCGCCGATCCGTCTCGCAATACGTTTGCAGCGTCGTTTTCTTGTAGAGGTAACCGTTCGCCAGCAAGTCGAGAAACAGCTGCCTGACGACGTTGTGGTGAAAGGGCTGATCCGTCCGCGTATACAGGTCGTACGTAAATCCCAACTGTTCGAAGCATGCGGCGAATTCCGCATGGTAACGGTCCGCGATCGCGCTCGGCGGCACGCCCTCCTGCAGCGCCTGCACGGCAACGGGCGTTCCGTGGCAGTCGCTGCCCGAGACGTACAGCACGTCTTCGCCTTTCAAGCGATAATAACGTGCCAGCACGTCGCCGGGCAGCAGGCTGGCCAGCCGTCCGAGATGCAGCGAACCGTTCGCATAAGGCCAAGCGCCGCCGATAAAGATTTTTGGCATGGTGGTTTCCCTCCTAAAAGTTTTGTGCGAAGCAGCGCCGCGTTGACGGGCGCCTAAAACAAAACTGACATCGGAAGCATAGGCTTAGTTTTGTGCGAAGCAGCGCCGCGTTGACGGGCGCTTTAAACAAAACTGACATCGGAAGCATAGGCTTAGTTTTGTGCGAAGCAGCGCCGCTACCTCCAGGCATCTTCAATAGTATTGGCAGCGGAACGCAAAAAAGCCCTCATCCCAAAGGGACGAGAGCTGTGCTCGCGCGGTACCACCCAACTTCGATCATGCCTTGCGGCACGAACCTCTTCAGGTACGACGCATGCCAGGCAGGAATGCGGGTATACCCTAGCACGGTAACGGGTGCGGAACCCGGCGCAGCCTACAACCTTAGCGGTCTCGGTGCGCAGCTCGGAGACCATGTTCCCTCGGTTCGTCCCTGCCCCTTTTCAGCTGCCGGAGCTCTCTGTTCAAAGACGTTTGGCCGAGGTACTCTTCTCTTCATCGCCAGTTGAATTTTCTGATTATTCCAAATCATAGTGAATGCCGCTGCCAAAAGTCAAGCGAAATCCGCCTCGCGATACCATTTCGGCATCATTTGGGCGAAACCGTCATGATCCTCTTCGAGTACGCGATGAATACGCCCCAGCATCTCTTCCATTTGGTCCGGAACGACCTTCAACGTCCATACGACCGAAGATATCATCGTCGTCGCTAAGTACAACGAGTATAATCGCCAGAATTCCTCGGCAGGCTCCCGTCCGCCATGATAACCTCGGATCTGCCCGACCGAGAACGGCACGCTGACCTCGCTGCCGAACATCCCGACTTTGACGAATTCATGGACGGGATCGCCCCAATCGCACCGGTTGAAGTCGATGACGCCGGACAAGGCGCCGTCTTTCACGATCAGGTTCGCAGGATGAAAATCGTCGTGCTGGAACCGGTTCGGCCGACCTTCTAGCCCTGACAGATGCTTGTCGATATAGGCGAACAGCTCGGATTCCCTACGAATAGACACGCCGCAGTCGGCATAGTCGCTCCGGTATCTCCGATACTTGGCCATGATCCGATCCTGCCAAGAAGCCATCTGCACGGGACAGTCGATGCTATTCATAAGTTTCAGCTGTTCGCCAGCCTGCAAGCCGATATCGAACTGTGCACGTTCGCTTAATCTCGGAAGCGCTTCGGAAGCCTCGTCCCCTTCGATATAGGAAACGAGAATATAGCCAAGCTCCAAATCCGGGAGAATCCCGAACGCGATCGGCTCGGAACACTTCACGCCATGACCGGCCGCGAGCTGAAGGTTCTCGTATTCGATGCGTTTGCCGGCTTCTTGTCCATGATCGAAGGTACGCAGGATTTGGACCGGTTGACTTCCGGCGCCGTACACCGCGTATTTGACATCGCTGGAATAACCTTTGTCGAGGCGAACGAGATCGGACGTACCGTTCAGCTCGGGAATCCGAAGGCGAAGCATTTCAGTATCGAATCGCTTGTCTGTCCACATGCACACCGCTCCTTTTCATGGACTACGGACGTTTTCGGCGAGCAATTCGCCGTACGGCAGCATCCGCCAGGAATGCCGCGGCGATGCCGACCGTATACCTGGCCAAATCAACCGTCAGGAAGCCATGACCAAGAACGAGGCCGCCGAGCGTCGTCGCCCTGATTCGGTTCAACCAGTCTGCTTGGTAGCACTGGCTGCACTCGATCGCATAACTGAACAAGAGTGCGCCGATTGCCGAGAATAGCAGTCGTCGCTGCGGCCATAGCAAGCGAAAGCCAACGTAAATCATCGCCGCCCACAGCGCGTCGCCTGCATGACTCGCCAGCCACGCCGGCAGCCGATCAGCATAGTGCCGGGAGGCAAGCCCCAGTACGATCGCAACAACCATCGCAATCCCGTAACCGATTCTCTTCAAGCCGCGTCCGGCGCTGTCTATCGTTCGTCGCCTCGCCATCTTGCTAACCTCCTGCCAGCCTGATTCCAATGACGCCCCTTCTTGCTAGTACGGCAGGTTGTCTTTCGGCTGTTCTTTCTCTTTGCTGCGGCCTACTTGCTCCAGCACTTCCAGCAAGTCCGGCGGCTGCAGAAGCTCTACCGGCGACATGCCGCGGTCGAACTGGAAGAAATCTCCTTCGATCAGCGCGATATATTTCCCGTTATACGTTGCGAAATGTATCGTCTGCCCGAAGTCGGACAGCGGTCCCTTCACCGACACATCGCCCAGCTTGAACGCCACGCTAAGATTCGGCTGCAGCTCCACGAGCCGTTCTGCCGCGGCGACTACCCGCTCCTGAGGCCAGGACTCCTGCAGCTCGCGCTTCTCGCTGGCGGCCCAGACTTCGAATTGCTGCGCCTCTTGTTGACGCTCCTCGCCTTCGTGTCCCTGCCATTTGTCCTCCATATATTCATGGACCATCGTCAAGACCTGATCGCTGAGCAGCTCCGGCATTGCCTTCTCATAGCTGATGAAGCGCAGGAAGTCCTCGAAATAACGGGCATGCGATGCCTGGTGAATCTTCAGCTCCCAGTATTCCAGCATCCCCTCTTCCGGCATATGCGGATATTGGATGGACTTCATATTGCGCGCGCTGATCGCCATCTCCACATGCGAGATCAAGTTGCGCTCGTCCGTGATCCGCGCGATCTTCGGCTCGAAGTCGCATTTCAGCACGAATAGAATCGGCTGATCCGTGTACCGGTTCGGCGTGGCGTGCACGACGATAAAAGCGCCGCCCCTAACCGCCGCCGCTTCCATGTAAAGCCGGACAAGCTCGTCGGCAAAGCCGTGAAATTCCGTCGCCGACTCCGCCGTGCGCAGCCGCTGGAAGGTATTATAGTTCGGATTGCTGTCGAGCTCGTAGCCGGGCTCCGTAATGAACCGGCCGATCTTGGTAGGTGCCGCGTCCGTATTCGGATGCCGCTCCGCTTTGCGTTTCACGATGCGCGCGAACTCGCCGTCCAGGAACGATTTCAGCTCGCTGTCGGCGTAGTCGTACCGATCCATCGTTTGATAGTGCGAAAACGTCTTGGCGGCGTTCGTGTCGCCGCCTTCACCTTGGATAACGAAAAACGACAAGTATTCCACGATAAAATCCATTCGGTCGATAACCCCTTTTGCCTGTATAATCCGCTTGCGCGTTCGATAGAATTCCAAGCCTATAGCATAGCATAATCAACTCTGGCTGTCGTGAGCATCCGAGACGATTCCAGCTCTGGCGGCAGCTTTCTGCATCCATCCGCTCTCTTGGACGATACCGGAATAACCGTTTATGAAAAAGAGAAACAATTCCGCCGCGATCTTTCTTATTTTCAGGATCGTAGCATGTAAAAAAGCCCGCCTGCTTGCGGCAGACGGGCTTGCGGCTCCTGGTTAGCTGACGACGCTTCACCGCAGATGAAAATTCAAGCTACACTGCGGCCGGCTCCGCGACAAGCGAAGTCAGTTCGCCGCAGTAGAGCAGCTTCAGCTTATGCAGCGCCCGGGTGCAGGCGACATAGAGCAGCTTGGCATCGTTGCCGTCGAAGCTCTCGGCGTCGGTGTCCGCCACCAAGACCGCATCGAACTCCAGTCCTTTGGCCAAATAGGCCGGCACGACCGTCAAACCGCCGCCGTATGCTTCCTGCTTGCTCTGCACGAGCGCGGCCGCGATGCCGTCCTGCGACAAGGCTTGCGCGATCGCTTCGCAGGACTGAATATTGCGCCCCAGTACGGCAATCGTGCGGTAATGGCCGGATTGCTGCCATTCCTGCACCGTCCGGACAACGTCCTGCAGCCGCACGTCATCGTTCTCCA
The DNA here is from genome assembly GCF_009909195.1 of Paenibacillus sacheonensis. GTDB lineage: Bacteria > Bacillota > Bacilli > Paenibacillales > Paenibacillaceae > Paenibacillus_Z > Paenibacillus_Z sacheonensis. Next base: position 352,909 of record NZ_JAAAMU010000004.1, on the reverse strand, counting down.
TGCGCACGACGTCGACGGCTTCGCCGCTCCGGAACACGGGCACGGCCGGCTTTACGCCGTCGCCCATGCCGCCGAGCACGCGATTGGCGAAATCGATAATTTCCATCGTGGACCGGTAGCTCCGATCGAGCTCGAAATAACCCGTATCCGCCTCCGGAAACAGCGTCGTCAGCTCCGTCCAGCTGTGAATGCCGGCGTAGCCGTGGATCCCCTGCTGCAAGTCGCCGAGCACCGTCATGGAAGGCTGGCGCTGGCATTGCTTCAAGGCTTCCAGTTGGAACGGCGAGTAATCCTGCGCCTCATCGATAACGATGTGGTCGTACGGCGAGCCGTCGAATCCGTTTAGGCGAACTTGAATATACACAAGCGGGGCCAAATCCTCCGGCCGGGCCTGCTTGCCCTTCAACAGCTTGATCGCCGCGGCACAGCTCTTGGCCGGCAGCAGCGCCTGGGCGCTCGCGCTGCCCAGCAGCTCCGTGTACAGCTGAGCGGCGGTCGGCGCGGGAATTTTCTTCGTGTACGCGTTCAGCTTGGAAGTCAGCTTCGACTTTAGCTTGGAGTCCGTCAAGCGGCGCGTCTTCCACTCCGATTCCAGCCAGCGCTTGAGGCGGCTGACCAGGCGGGCGCGGCGCTTCATGTACGGCTCCCCGACGTCGTCGGTCGCGAGCCATTCCGTGATCATCGCCGGCGTCACGCGCCAGCCGGCCGCGGGGTCGAACGATTCTTCGGGAATGAGCGAAGCTTCCGTATGCATCAATTGGGCGTCGATGAGCGCTTTGAACGCCAGGCTGCCCTTGATTCGGCCGGTAGACGCCATCAGCTCTTCCCGCGTCCGCGGCTGCTCGAACCAATAGGCCATCGGATCGTAGGCTTCGTCGAGGCGGACGGCCTGCTGGAGCTGCTCCAGCGCCCAATCCGCGAACGTCGTCTGTTGAATGTCGCCGACGCCGAGCTCCGGCAGGACGCCTGAAATATAATCGAGGAACATGCGGTTAGGCGCGAAGATGACCATTCGGTCCGCCCGGATGCTGCCGGCATAGCGGTACAGCAGGTAAGCGAGCCGATGCAGGGCGACGGTGGTCTTCCCGCTTCCCGCCACCCCTTGGATGAAGACGGCTTTGTTCTTATCCGTCCGAATGATCCGATCCTGCTCCTGCTGAATCGTCGATACGATGTCGCGCAGTTTATTATCCTTGCTCTCGCCCAGCCGGTAGAGGAGGAATTCGTCCGTGACGCTCTCGTCTTCTTGGCCGCGGACATAGCTGTCGACGACGCGCTCGAGCTTGCCGTCGCGCACCATCAGGTTGCGCTTCAGATGCACGGTTCCTTCCACGTCGCCGTCCGGCGATTCATAGACGACCGGCGCTTCGCCGCCGCTGAACGCATAGAACAGGCTGGCGACCGGCGCGCGCCAGTCGACGACCAGCACCTCGTTCGTGTTCCCATGCGCGACGCCGGCTTTGCCGATATAGAGCGGCTTCGGTTCGGGCAATTTGTTTTCCTGAAAATCGATACGGCCAAAATAAGGCTCGCGCTCCGCGACGGTGAGCCGCTGCTCCCGCTGCTCGCGCTGGACCTCCAACATCTGCTCCGTGAAATCGTTGCCGGTATATCGCGGTCCGATCTCGCGCAGCTGCCTGCGGATATTGTCCAGCACCTCGTCGATGCGCTTCGCCTCTTCTTGAAAGGCACTTTGAACGGTCAAGTCAGTTACCTCCCTCTGCGACTGCAAACCCAGCTCATCTGCGGCCCGCGCAGCCTCCGATAAGCGCAGTGAAGGCGGCGAAAGCCGCATTCGCATGCGGCTTGGTCTGTTCGTATAAGTGTATGGATACTAGTGCTCGCACGGAGCATGAGTGAACACTATAGCATAGTTGGCAAAAGACTGTCAATTGGCCGGATACAGCCGATAATCCGCTCCCTGAGCGTATGCAGCCGACGGCCTTGAGTGCTCGCTTGAAGGTAAGCCGTGCGTGCGAATCATAAGCTTTCGAGCCAAATGAGGAGCGCGATATGTACGACCAGCATAACGGGAATGCCTGCCGCGAAGGCCGCGTGTTTCGTCTTGTGTCGGAACATCCGCATGGCGGCGAAGGCCCCGAGCGAACCGCCTAGGGCGCTGGCTCCGAGGAGCCTGCGTTCGGGTATTCGATGCCTGCGGTCCTTCACCGCGCGGATCTTATCGATGCGCATCAGCGCGAATGCATAGACGTTCATGATAACGAGATAAAGTGCGACCAGCTTCTCGATCGGTGACATAGTGGTTCTCCTTTCATAGGCGGATGGCGTGCAGCTGCTTAGATACCCAGTGAAATAAGCCTGCCGCCGACTGGATGGGCAGGTGGTTAGGCAGGCGGTGCTGGAGCCGCTTAGTTGGACGGCCGGGGCTTTGCCCGATTCGTCGCCGGCGCTTCAAGGGGGTTGTCCGGCCAATAATGCTTCGGATACCGGCCCTTGAGGTCTTTCTTCACGTCGAAATACGCATGCTGCCAGAAGCTTGCCAAGTCCTGCGTCACCTGCACCGGACGATGCGCGGGCGACAGCATGTGAATGGTCACCGGCAGCTTGCCGCCCGCGATGCGGGGCGTCTCCCGGAGACCGAACAGCTCCTGGAGCCGGACGGCCAGCACCGGCGCGGTCGGATCGCCGTAATCCAGCGGAATGCGCGAGCCGCTCGGAACGGTAAGATGTGTGGGCACCTCCTCCTCCAATCGCTGGCGCTCCTGCCACGACAGCAGCGATTCCATGATGGCGGCCATCGACAGACGCGTCAGGTCGTTTCTGCTGCGCATGCCCCCGACGTAGGGGCCAAGCCATTCGGGAAGCGAGGCGATCAGCGCTTCATCGGACACGTCCGGCCATTCCGGATTATGCGCATGCATCAGATTCATGCGGTCTCGAAGCTGCCTCGCCTGCTTGGACCATGGCAGCAGCTCCAGTCCCTGCTCGGCGATGCCGCCCAGCAATGCTTCGGCGACAAGCGCCGGATCCGGATCGGCCAGCTGCGATTCCTTCAGGATGAGCGCTCCGAGCCGGAGCCGGCGGCGCGACCGGACGGCTTCCGCCTGGCGATCCCATCTCACTTCCTTCTCGTCCTGAATCTGATCGGCGAAGTATCGTTCGACGGCTTCCAACGAAATCGGGGCAGCCAGCAAAATGCGGCTGTCCGTGCCGCTGTCCTCCAGCTCGGCGGCAGCCAGATACGCGGCCGTCGAGAGCGGCTGCAGCTCTTGGACGGCGGCGCCCCGGCCGCCCCGCAGCAGGAAGCGGCCATCCCCGCGCCGCTGCGCGATGCGGTCCGGGTAGGCAAGCGCGAGCAGCAGCCCGCAGGCGTCATCCGCGCGGCTCGCGGCTGCAGACGAAGCGATGCCCGCCGCGCGCATCCACTCGCGCGCTTCCGCGGCAAGCCGCTTGATGGCCGCGGGATCCGCGGCATCTCCGGCGGCACGCCCGTGCAGCGCATCGAGGCGCAGCCGCATGTCGATGCTGCGCGTGCTCCGCAGCGGATCGCGGTCGCCGAGCAGCGCGGCAAGCTCGCAGGCCAGCGCGCCGAGCCCGAGGGGCTTCGCCTCCAGCACCATATGCGCGAGCCGCGGATGCATCCCGAGCTCCGCCATCGCTTGCCCGTGCGCCGTTGGGCGGCTCTCGGCGTCAAGCGCGTTCAGCTCCCGCAGCAGCACGAGCGCCTGGGCGTATGCGGCTGCCGGCGGCTGCGTCAGCCACGCCAGCTCGCTAGGGTCGTTAATTCCCCATATCGCGAGCTCCAGCGCAAGCGGCGCGAGGTCCGCCCCGAGCAGCTCCGGATCGCTCTGCGGCTTCAGCTGCCGGTGCTCTCCCTCCGTCCACAGCCGGTAACAGACGCCCGGCGCCTCCCTGCCCGCGCGTCCGCGCCGCTGGTCGGCGGATGCCGCCGATACGGGCACGGTTTCGAGCCGCGCCATTCCCGTGCGCGGCGAGAACCGGGGCACACGGCTCTGGCCGCCGTCGACGACGATACGCACGCCGCGAACGGTAACGCTGGATTCCGCGATGGACGTGGCGAGCACGATCTTCCGCTCGCCGCCAGCCGACGCGGAAACCGCGCGATCCTGCGCTTCAGCCGTCAGCGCGCCGTACAGAGGCAGGATCATGATGTCTGCCCCCAGACCGCCGCTGCCGGCACGAGCGGCGAGAAGCAAATGTTCCGCCCTGCGAATCTCGCCGATGCCGGGCAGAAACACGAGCGCGTTGCCGTCATGGCTGCGCATGGCCTCGATGGTGCAGCGAACGACGGCGTCTTCCAGCCGGCCGGAGATCGGCTTCGGCGCATAGTACGTTTCGACCGGATAAGCCCGGCCTTCGCTAACGAGAAGAGGAGCTCCGCCCAGCAGCCGCGCGACCGGCTCGGCTTCGAGCGTTGCCGACATCACGAGCAGACGCAGCTCTTCCCTGAATACCGACTGCGTCTGCAGGCAGAGCGCGAGCCCGAGATCGCCGTTCAGATGCCGCTCATGGAATTCGTCGAAAATAACGAGTCCGACGCCGTCAAGCGATGGATCCTGCTGCAGCATGCGCGTTAAAACGCCTTCCGTGATGACTTCGATTCTCGTGCTCGGGCCGACCTTCGTGTCCATGCGCACGCGATAGCCGACCGTTCCGCCAGCCTGCTCGCCGAGCGATGCCGCCATGAAGCGCGCTGCCGCGCGGGCAGCCAGGCGCCGCGGCTCAAGCATGAGGATGCGCCGACCGGCCAGCCACGGCTCATGAAGAAGGGCCAGCGGCACGCGGGTCGTTTTTCCCGCGCCCGGCGCCGCCACGAGCACCGCCGAGTTCCGCTCGGCAAGCGTCGCGCGAAGCTCCGGCAGCAGACTGTCGATCGGCAGCCGTCCGGCGTCCGGCCCAATATGCATAGCGTCTTGTTCGTTCATCTTAATTCCCCTGTCTTGTCTTTTCCTATGCTTCATTATAGGGACTGGACGCTTAAGCCGTCAAAGAACAGGTTCGAACGTCCTCTCCGTGATGCCGCTCCGGCGAGTTTATCCATGCCCCAACACCTACTATAGACAGGCATACCATCCAGATCCATCGGCCCGATGCCTTCATTGAAGCCAATCTCCAGCTTCTGAAACGACATTGCGGCGAAGACTTCTGCTTCATAAGAAAACAAAAACGCGCACCTCAGAGGTCGCGCGCCTAAACGCCGAACATAATCGAAAACTCTCGTCACTGCGATTGCAATCCCATCAGAAGCGCCAGCAGCAACGCTGCTTCGATGACCTCGGTCATCGCACCGTATGTATCTCCTGTCAGCCCTCCAAGCTTGCGGTTCAGCCACGCCGACAGCAAGATGCCGACAGCGAGTGCGAGTCCCGCCTGGAGCAGATACGCTGGCAGCGCGCCAAATGAAGCAGACGGAAACGCCCATGCGCAGCCTGCCGTCAGTACCGCCTGCACCAACGCGGCAAGCACCGCTTGCCGCGGCCGGACCAGTCTGAACATGGAAGCGAGACCTTCCTCCGGCCGCGCGAACGGCCAGCATGCCATGGCAATGACGACCCACAATCGGCTCAGTCCGCATGCCAATGCGAACAGCGGAATCTCCGCGAGCCAATCCTTGCCTCCGTCGAGCCATGCGCCGAGCAAGGCGAATTTGAACATCGTCAAAATGATCGCCGCAAGCACGCCCATCGCACCGACGCGGCTGTCCTTCATGATCTCCAGCATTCGCTCGCGCGAGCGGTGACTGAGGACCCCGTCGGCCGTATCCATCAGACCGTCCATATGCAGTCCGCCGCTTAAGAGCAGCCACAATGCCAAGAGAATGACCGACGCGGGCATCGAAGGGACATATTCGTCCAAGCCCGCCGCCGCAGCCCCGACGATACCCCCGATGACGACGCCTACTACGGGGTAATAGACGACGCTTCGCGCCAGCAGCTCCGGCGTGAACGGAATCGCGACCGGGATCGGAATGCGCGTTAACAGTTGAAACGCCGCGCCTGCCGCTTGCAGTTCGCGTTTCAGAATAGCCGTAACCAAACCGCAAGCACCTCCGTGATATTCTAAACCAGTCAGTCCACCTCGAACGCGAACGCATGCTTCTTAAGATCGAGCGGTATCCCGGCCACCACGAGATAAGCCTCGCTGCATAGCGCAGCCAGTTTGCGGTTCAACCGTCCCGCTTCGTCCCGGAATCGCCGCCCGAGCGGGTACGCGGGCACGATGCCGCTGCCGACCTCGTTCGTGACGAGCAGCAGCGGCCCCGAATAAGCCGTGACGGCGGCAAGCAGCTTCCCGATTTCCGCTTCTAATTCAGCGGATGCATTCGACTCCTGCCCTTCAGCGGCTTGATCCGTTCGGAGCATCCAATTCGTCAGCCATAATGTCATACAGTCCACGAGAACCGCAGGCCGTCCTGCAGCCGACCGATGCTCCGTTTCCAGAAACACAAGCAGCTCCGCCAGCGCAAGCGGTTCTTCAACCGTCTGCCAGACATAACCCGAACGCTCCCTCTCGAGCCGATGATGCGCTCTCCGCTCCTTCATTTCTTCGTCCCAGGCTTGGGCCGTTGCGATGTAGATGCCTCGTTCCGAGAGCTTCGCGGCGTATGCTTCCGCAAACCCGCTCTTCCCGCTTCTTGCGCCGCCCGTTATGAAAACTGCCATGCCCTCACCTCGCTCTTGATCTCGCGCTATTCCCGTGATACGCCCGCACTCTCGAACGTCGCCATTTCCCGCATGACGGCCACGGCCGCATCGACGAAATGAAAGGCCAGCACGGCACCCGTGCCTTCGCCAAGCCGCATATCGAGCTGAATCATGGGCGACAGTCCCAGTTTGCGCAGCAGCATCGCATGCCCCTGCTCCTGCGACAGATGCGAGCCAATCATGTACGCGGCCGCTTGCGGCGCGAGCGAGACGGCGACCAAGGCGGCCGCCGAAGAGATAAAGCCGTCGACCACGACGATGCTGCGGTTCGCAGCCGCCCCGAGAATGACGCCGGCCAGCCCTGCGATTTCGAGCCCGCCGACTTTCGCCAGCGTATCGATCGGATCAGCGGCATCCGGCCGATTGCAGCTCAGCGCCCGTTTGACGACCTCGACTTTATGCAGGCGGCGTTCTTCGTTGATTCCCGTTCCAAGCCCGACGGCCTCGTCAGCCGTCATCCCGCCGAGCACGGCGCAAAGCGCTGCGCTGGCCGTCGTATTGCCGATGCCCATATCTCCCGTTGCGAACATTCGATAACCGTCAGCGGCTAATCGTGCAGCGAGATCGAAACCGCCAAGCAGGGCGGCTGTCGCGTCGTCCCTGGACATGGCCGCTTCCCGTGCCATGTTCGCAGTCCCTTTGCGCGTCTTGCACGTAATCAATTCGGCATGCTCCAGATCCGCGTTAACGCCCATATCGACGCAAAACACATCGGCACCGGCACCGCGCGCGAGTACGTTCACGGCCGCGCCTCCGGCCAAGAAATTCATTACCATCTGCGGCGTTACCTCTGCCGGAAATGCGCTGACGCCTTCCTCGCAGACGCCGTGGTCGCCGGCCATCACGATGACGGCGCGCTTCGAGACATCGGCAGCCAATTCCCCGGTGATGCCCGCGGCTTGGATGGCAATGCCTTCAAGCCGGCCCAAACTGCCTGGCGGTTTCGTTAGGCTGTTGACATGCTGCTCCGCCGCAGCCATGGCAGCGGCATCCAATTCTCCAATGGATGCAATCAATGACATCAACTTTTGTTCGCTCATCGTTTCGCTTCCTTTCTTATTCGCTGTTCCGACGACATCGCTTCCGGCCGAAGCAGCAGCTGAGGCACGCCCGTTTCCGGATGCGGCAGGATGACGGCGTTCGCGTCGAATACGCGCTTGATCATCTCGGAATTCATAACCTTCTGCGGCGAACCGAACGCTTCGACCGTTCCTTCCCGCAGGATCAGCAGCTTGTCGCAATAATGCGCCGCCAGGTTCAGGTCATGCAGCACGGCAATCACCGTCAACCGGCGTTCGGCCTGCCAGCGCTTGACCGTATCCAGCAATTGAATCTGATACCCGATATCCAAATAAGTCGTGGGCTCATCCAGCAGCAGCAGCTCCGGCTCCTGAGCCATGACCTTCGCCAAGGCGACGCGCTGCCGCTCGCCTCCGCTTAAGCCATCGACCCGTCGGTCTTCAAGCCCGCGAAGCCCCATATCCGCCAGTACCCGTTCAATGAATTGCTCGCCGGCATGCGGCTCCTCGCCGAGCCAATTCTGGTAGGGGAAGCGCCCCATCCGCACCGCCTCGCGAACCGTAAACCCGACTGCCGGCAAGCCGCCTTGCTGAAGCACGGCTACTTGTTTGGCCAACTCCTTGCGTTTGTAACCCGAGACCGGCCGGCCAGCGAACAGCACGGTGCCCGTCGTCGGCTTTTCCGTTCCGGATAGCAATCGCAGCAACGTGGATTTACCGACGCCATTCGGACCTATAATTCCGTACATCGCGCCGCTTTCCATTTCGAAATGAACGTCATGGAGTATATTCCGCCCCGCAATGGCCAAGGAGACTGCCTTCGCTTCGATCATGCGGCACCTCCCTGCTGCACTTTATGCCGATAGAGCAAGTAGGCAAAGAACGGAGCGCCGATGAATGCCGTCACGATGCCGAGCGCTATTTCCTTCGGACTCAGGACCGTCCTGGCCAGCGTATCCGCCCATACCATGTAGAAGCCGCCGCCAAGTGCCGATAAGGGGACGATAATGCGATAGTCCGGCCCGACGAGCAATCGGATCAGATGCGGAACGACCAGCCCGACGAACCCGACCACGCCTGCGATGGATACGGCCACTGCCGTCAGGAGCGTGCAAGTAACGAGGACGATGAGCTTCGTGCGCTCGACGTTGACGCCGAGATGCGCCGCGTGGCGCTCGCCGAATACGAACAGATTCAGATGCTGGGCGTACCGGATCATGACGGGCAGCCCGATAATCAGAAACGGCGCGATGAGCCGCACATGCTCCCAGCTCCGCGCGCTGAGGCTGCCCATCAGCCAAAACATCGCCGCATTGACGACATCCTGCGACATCATGACGATGAACGAGACGACGGCGCCCAGAAAGGCTTGCACGATCACGCCGGATAATATGAGCGTCTCGACGTTCATGCCGCCTCTTGCGCGCGACAAACCGAATACGGCCAGCAATGTCGCCATGCCCGTCACGAAAGCAACGAGCGGCACCGTCCATAAGCCGAGCACCGCTTGCAGACCGAACACGATCATGAAGGCCGCCCCTACGGAGCAGCCCGAAGCGACGCCAAGCGTGAACGGATCGGCAAGCGGATTTCGAAGCACGCCTTGAAAGCCCGCTCCCGCAAGCGCCAAGCATGCGCCGACCAGCACGCCGAGAATAATGCGGGACAGCCTCAGCTGCGTTACGATGACAATGTCGGAAGCATCCCACTTGGTATCGGCGCTCGGCATCCAGGGCAGCTGATGAATAAGAATGCCCCATACGTCCCGCAGCGGCAAACCCGCGGAGCCGATCGACAAACTAACGACGATAGATGCAAGTAAGAGGAGCATCGCTGCCCCTCCGTACAGGAATAGTTTCTTACGCATTATTTGAACAGATCCGGGTGCAGCTTTGCCGCGATTTCCAGCAGTCCTTCGGCAAGACGCGGTCCGACGCGCGTCAGCGGATCCTGGTCGACCTCGAATACTTTTTTGTTTTTAATGGCGTTCATGACGTTCCAGCCAGGCCGGCTCTCGATCGCGGCGAGAATCGGATTTTTCTCCCCTTCGTTGACCGTCATCGACGCATAAACGATATCATCAGGGTTGGCCTTAACCACTGCCTCCGGATCGATTTCGTACCATCCCGTACCCGTTGCGACGTTCGTTCCGCCTGCCAGCGTGATGAGCTCGTCGAGGAACTCCCCTTTGCCGACGGTCCAGCCCGGCGCGAATTCCAGGTAGACGTTCGGTTTCGGCGCATCCTTGACCGCATCGACCACTTGCTTCCGAACTTCTTCCATATGACCGGCCACTGCATCCGATTCTTTCGTTTTGTCGAGAATCGCGCCGATCTGCTTCACTTTATCCATGACGGCATCGTAAGTTTTCGGATCCGTCGCGTAGACGGGCAGCTTCAACGAACGAAGCTTGTCGACGACCGCTTGGCTCATCGTGTACGACGCCAGAACCAGATCCGGTTTGAGCGATACGATCTTCTCGATATCGGCATTCATGTCGCCGATCTTCGGCTTGTCCGCCGCCTCGCCCGGATAATTCGAATAGTTGTCCACGGCAACGACCGACTCGCCAGCGCCAAGCGCGTACACGATCTCGGTCTCGCTCGGCACCAGCGTGACGATACGCTCGGGTGCGGCATTGAACGTCAGTTCGGTTCCTGTGACGTCCTTAACCGTAAGCGGATAAACGGTAGCTTGCGCCGCGTTTCCGGCAGCACCGGAATTGGCTGTCCCATTGCCGTTTGCCTCCGCATTGTTGGAAGCATCAGGCGCATCGGCAGCATTCGATGCCGGCGTATTGGCAGCGGCCCCCGCTTCGTCGTTATCGTTGGCTTTCTTGGCGCCGCATGCCGAAGCTGCAAGCAGGATGGCCACGATCATCATGGCGAAGATCGATTTCCATGCGAAGGATGATTTCTTGCGGTTCGTGTTCATGTTTTCTCGCTCCCAATGTCATTATTCTTGCGAAATCTCTTGCATCTTTGCTGCATCCGGGGGTTTGACCCAAACAAAAAAAGCATCCCCGACGGTCGTGTCAGAAATGCTCATGTCTCAATGAACAGCGGCCCAAACCTATCCTGCCGACAAGGCGGGGATTCGCGATCGAATCGGTGGCATGGCCAATTTCTAACACTCCCCTAAGTCCTCGTAGGTAGCGTTATCCGTTACAGGCAGGTCTCCTGACTTGGAGCAGATGCCTCATGGTCTTCCCGAACGACAGCGCGTTCAGTGACTTGTCATGAGACATTGCCGGGCTGCGTGAACAGCCTTGGCACTCCTTACAGTGGCGGGTCCGTGCCGGTTTCTCACCGGTCTTCCCTATTAAGCTGAACGCGCGGCAACCGCGATATCAGCACCTGTAACAACAGCTATGTAATTGTTTCCGAGTAACTATACCATCGTTGAACGGGGTTGTCTACACGGCAGCGAGGATTATGGGCACATCGGGCAGCATGAAGACGCATCGGATTAGCCGCCCTCGTAACGAACGAACTAGGTCGACAGGGGTCGGTCCAGCTGCCGTCGCATCTGTCCGTTCAGGCGAAGCGCATTCCCGACGACCGATACGGAACTGAGCGCCATCGCCGTGCCGGCCATCCACGGCTCGATGCCGCCAATGGCGGCGAACGGAATGACGACGGCGTTGTACAAGAAGGCAAAAGCGAGGTTTTGCCGGATGTTGCGCACGGTCAAACGACTGATTAACAGCGCTTCGGAGATGCCGGTAAGCCGCGAACGGAGCAGCGTCATATCGCCGGCGTCGAGCGCTGCCTCCGTCCCTCCGCCCATCGCGATTCCGACGTCAGCCGCCGCGAGCGCGGGCGCATCGTTCCAGCCGTCGCCCGCCATCGCGACCGCAAGCCCCTCATTCTGCAGCTTGCGGATCAAGGCCGCTTTTTGCTCCGGCAGCAAGGATGCATGTACGTTCTTGATGCCGGTCATGGCCGCCGCCTTCGACGCGGCGGACGGATGATCGCCTGTGGCCAGAAGCACGCTTACCCCTTCGGCAAGCAAACCTTCCACCGCTTCCTTGGACGTACGCTTCACGGAATCGGACAGCGAGAAGGCACCGGCGCATAGGCCATCGATGAACGCATAGATCACGGTTTCGCCCGCTTCCTCCTTGCGACCGGCAAATCCCTGAAGCGAGCGGTGGATTACCCACGCCCGTTCGGCGGCGAAGCCTGCGTTCCCGATCGCAATCGATTTGCCTTCCACGAGCGCCTCGATGCCTTTGCCCGGGTAGGAGTCATACGCTGTCGATGCAGGAACGACCAGACCGGCTCGCCGGGCAGACTCCCGCATCGCTGCCGCGAACGGATGCTGCGAACGTTCCTCGGCCGCTGCCGCTAGCCGCAGCAGCGCGTTCGGGGCGCCGTTTAACGCCGATATGCCCGTCACCGCCGGCTTTCCCTCCGTTAACGTGCCCGTCTTATCCAATACGATAAGATCCAGCGACGCCAGTCTCTCCAGTGCGCCGGCCTCCTTCAGGACGATGCCGCGCCGTGCGAGCTTGCCCGTAGCCAATACGAGCGAGATTGGAGCCGCCAGACCGAGTGCGCATGGACAAGCCGCGAGAAGAACCGCCAGCGCATGGATGGATGCCGTCTTCCAGTTGCCCGGATCGAGCCAGAGCAGCCACAGCAGCAGCGTGCTGAACGACAGCAGCATCATGACCGGCACGAACACCGCCGACATTCGGTCCACCCTTCGGCCGATCGACGATTTGGTCGCCTGCGCTTGGCGCGTCATCGCCGCGATCCGGCTCAGCATCGTATCTCGTCCCGTTGCGAGCACTTGCAGCCGCAGCGGCTGCCCCCTCACGGTCGTACCGGCGTACACGTGCTCGCCGGCCGTTCGTTTCACGAGTCCGCTCTCCCCGGTCAGAAACGATTCATCCAGCGTGGATTCTCCTTCCACGATCAATCCGTCGGCGGGCAGATGCTCGTTCGATTCCACGATGAGCTGATCGCCGATCCGGAGCCGGTCAAGCGGGATTCGTTCCGTCTTGCCGCCGCGCACCACGATGGCTTCCTTGGCCTGCAGCGATGCATATCCGTCGCCTTCCTTCATGACCCGCTCCGAGGCGGCTGCCTCCAGCAGCTTGCCGACCAGCACCGCCGTAATGACGACGGCCGACGTTTCGAAATAGAGCGCGCCTCCCGTCAGCATGGCCGCATAGCTGTACACATACGCGGCCGACGTGCCGATCGCCACCAGCACGTCCATATTAGCCGTTCGTTCGCGCAGCGCGTAATAAGCGCCAAAATAAAACGGCATCCCGATAAAAAACTGAACGATCGATGCCAGCAGCAGCTGCAGGATCGGGTCCTCGATAAAAGCAGGTACGGGAATGAAGCTCAGCACCGAATAATGATGCGCCATCGTCCATAGCAGCGGCAGCGTCAGCAGCATGCCAACGAATACGCGCAGCTTTAGCGCATCGATCTCCGAACCCCCGCTGCCGTCCCGACCGTGCGGAAACGCTTGGAAGCCGATCTGACTGATGCGCTCGATAATGCCTGCCGGCGTGGCGGCGCCGGCATCATACGTAATATAGGCGGACTTCGCCGCGTAATGAACCGACACCGTCGAGACGCCGGACAGCTTGCCGACGGCTCGCTCGATCCTTGTCGCGCATGCGGTGCAGCTCATACCGTGAATGCGCAGATCGAGCACTTCTTCCTCGCCTTGAGGCTGCATGGCCGCCCTCCTTCGCCCAGCTCGGTCAGCTTGGCCGTCTGGCCCAAGCTGTCCTACTCTCCACTATATGGCGCCAAGACATGCCGCATGATACAAAAAAAGCACCTTCGTATAGAAATACGAAAGTGCCTTGTCTTCGACGATCTTCAAGACACGATTACTTGCCCGTCGCTACATCGCCCGGCCAGCTGAGCATGCCGCCAAGCACGTTGACGACCTCGTAGCCTTGCGCCGACAAGTAGTCGCATGCTTTTCCGCTGCGGTTGCCGCTGCGGCATACCATATAGAGCGGCTCCTCGAATCCGTTCAATTCGCCCACCCGCTCGACGAAGACGGACAGCGGGATGCTGACTGCTTCTTTGATATGGCCGGACTCCCATTCATCCGGTTCCCGAACGTCAATGACGCTGAGCTTCTCGCCTTCCCGAAGACGGGTTTCCAGTTCGCTTGCCGTAATTTCTCCCATAATCCACTTACCGCTCCTTCAAGCTTCATAATTGCGATTCTACCTAGCATTTTACCTTCCGGCAGCCTGCCATGTCCAGCCGCCCACGAACAGACGAACGAACATGCGAACGAACATGCGAACGAACGAACAAACAGCATTCGCAGACGCGAATGCTGTTTCACCGGATAATCAAGCTAGACGCGAACCGCCGTGCCGCTGACCGCTACCATTAGCATGCCTTCGCGAACGACTTCATAATCGATGTCGATGCCGACGATCGCGTTGGCGCCGAGGCGGGAAGCTTGACTGGACATTTCGTTGAACGCCACGTCGCGCGCTTCCTTCAGCTTCGTCTCGTAGGCACCGGATCGCCCGCCGACAATGTCCGTGATGGAGGCGAACAAATCGCGGACGATATTCGCGCCCATGATCGCCTCGCCGGTTACCACGCCAAGATATTGTTGAATCGGCTGACCTTCAATCGTCGGTGTAGTCGAGAAAATCATCGTAATCCCTCCCAATCGGTATGTAGCGTCATACGTTTCATCATGCTCAAAAGATTCATTACCCCAGGATCCAATTCTCCAAACGGATGCGCAAGCCGCAGTCCCTCTTAGCCGCAACCGCCGTTGTTCCGCAGTAGAATGACCAATAGAATCCCGTCTTATGCAGTTCCTTCTGCGAGCATGATGCACAAATCCAACGGAACTGTCCGCTTATAACGAAGACGTATGCCGCTTGCCTGCGACCGTCCGTTGCCCGCTTCCGCGATCACCGCCGATCACGATGCTGCCGAGCAGCAGCAGCGAGGACCAGCACCATAAGTACCCGTTCCACAAGGCTTGGGAATGCCCTCTGGGCGGATGTCCCAAGAACCGCGAGTAATGAAAGGCCTGGTCCGGCATCCGTAAATACAGAAGGGCATTGAACGCCACGATAGCAACGAACGTTAACGCTACGAGACCGAGCGCTTGGGTCAGCTTGCGTTTCTTGGCAGCCTGATAGAACAGGCAGGCGCAGAAAATCCCGAAGAGCGCGGAGGACAACGGCGCCACGACCAAGTCGCTGACCCAGTAAGTCCGATTCACCGACGACAGCATTTTTCCCGCAAACAAGACGAATCCGAAGACGAAGGCTGCCAGCCATAACAGCATCTTGGTTCCCGAAGCAGACAGGGAAGGCTGCCTTGCCGCACCTGCCTGCTTATGCCACCGTATGTACCGGTAGATCAGCATGAGGCCCGGAACACCGATGCCGATCAACGATAATCCAATTTGCATGTGCTGATAAAGAGGCTCGTCGTTGATTTTGTTATGCAGGAACGGGAACCATTCGACGAACACGCCGGACGAATGCGTCCAGGCATCCATGAACATATGCGTCCAATACCCGATGAGCAGCGAGACGAGGAACACCATCCACGTACGCAATGTATTCAGACGCCACTCTTCGGACGTCATGTGCTTGGCGAATTGGTCGAGCCCTCCGACCGATGGCAGGAACTTCGGAAGCACCGGCTTCACGACGCGATGAAAGGTATATGCGAAAGCGATGCTGAGCGGCAAGCCCTGAAGCAAGAATCCGCGCAGCGAATGGCCGATCGTCTGGTAGGATTCCATCGCCATGAAATATTCCATGTCCGGAACCATGCTGCCCAGCACAAGTCCGGTCACGCTAAGCCAATTCGGCGCGATGCGCTTCAGCGGTACCGAGAACAGCGGATGCGAGAAAGTAAAAGGCATAGGATTAATCCAATTGGCCGAACTTGCTCAGCGGCCACAGCCGGAACACGGCTCTTCCTTCCAAGCTTGAGATCGCGATCGGGCCAAGCATCCGGCTGTCTTGGCTGTTCTCGCGATTGTCGCCCATGACGAATACGGACTTGGCAGGTACCGTAAACGGCACCTGCATGCCGTTGGAGAACGATAAGCCTTTCACATATGGTTCCAGTAGTACGTTATCGTTCACCAGCACATGGCCGTCGGTCGTAAAGTCAATCACGTCGCCCGGCAGTCCGATGACCCGTTTAATGAGCCGCCTGTCGCTTTCCGGCCCGTCGATGATGACGATGTCCCCTCGATGCGGCGATTCGAAATGGTAGCTGAGCTTGTCCTCGATAAGTCGTTGTCCGTCGACGAGCGTTTTTTGCATCGAAATATTTTTGACCTCGGTTTGCGCAAACGCGTAATTCTGAATCAGAAGCGCCGCCGTAATCGCGATACCCAGCGTCACGCACCAGTCCCGCAATTCTCGTATCCATGGTTTCTTCAATCTTTTCGACTCCTTCCCGGCTTCCCAATGACTTCGCTTGTCCAACCTTCCTGCTAATGAATACGATTTTTGATGCCAATAAGTTTCTTAAACAGGGACGGATTGCTTAAAAAGGATTGCTCTTCCTATCGGCCTATTATACATTAAGAAAGCTGACATCTTAATTACATTCGGAGGAGTGAAGGTTCCTTTGTCCGCAGAAGCGAATTCGCGCGAGCAATCGGCATTAATCCCGACGACCCGTTCGGACCATATCATTTTCGTCGTCGTTACGCTGCTGTACTGGTCCACGCTTTACGTGTATGTCCCGATCTTATCCCCGTTCTTGAAGAGCGGCGGCTACTCCGACGTGCTGATCGGCATCGTGCTCGGCAGCTACGGGTTCGTTCAAATGTTCGTCCGTTTCCCGCTGGGCCTGCTGTCCGATAAGCTGCAGAAGCGAAAGCCGTTTCTGATGCTCGGCATGATCACCGGCACCCTCAGCTGCCTCCTGTTCATGATTCCCGGCTCGTGGATATGGCCGCTCGCTGGACGCATGATGTCGGGCGTATGCGCCTCGTCATGGGTCGCGTTCACCGTGCTGTACGCCGCCTACTTCGCCTCGTCCGAAGCGACGAAAGCGATGAGCAACATCAGCTTCCTGACCGTATCCGGACAGCTGATCGGCATGATCCTGAGCGGCTGGCTCGCCGATACGTACAGCTGGAATGCCGCCTTCACCGCCGGTATTTTCATCGGCCTCGCCGGGTTAGGCCTTGCCTTCGCGATCAAGGAACCGCGAGAAGGCGTAGCGCGGGCGCCGATCTCGCTCCGTCACTTGCGGGAGGTCGTACGGACGCCGTCGCTGCAGCAGGTCTCGATGCTCTCGATTCTCGCCCATTGCGTCTTATTCATCACGATGTTCGGCTTCACGCCGCTGAAAGCGACATCGCTCGGCGCATCGAATGGGCAGCTCACGCTGATCGTGATCGCCTTTATGGTACCGCATGGCCTTGCCTCGCTCATCACGGGCAGGTGGCTCGTGCCGCGTTTCGGAACATGGAATGTCATCGGCACTGCCTATTTACTCAGCGGCATCTTCACGGTAGCCATCGCGTTCGCGCCGAATCTGGGGATGCTCGCGCTCACGCAGGTGCTGAACGGCTTCGCGCAGGGCATGCATCTGCCCATTCTGCTCGGGCTCGCCATCCAGCCGTTCGAGTCGTCCAAGCGAGCGACGGCAATGGGCTTCTACCAGGCGATCTACTCCATCGGCATGTTCGCGGGTCCGTTCCTCGCCGGCTTCGTGAATGACATGCTCGGACGGGATTACGGTTTCTGGCTCGGCGGCGCGTTTGCCGCAACCGCACTGCTGCTTACGCTGATATGGAAACGCGCCAGCGCCCGATCATGGTCTTCTTCCTAGCTTGACCTACTAACGCTCTTCTATAGAAAACACCTGCCGAGCGCACGCAAACGCGTCGATTCGGCAGGTGTTTTTGAGTTCGCTTCCTACATGCACTCTTCCGGATCTTCCGTCTGCGCATCTTCGATCGTGATTTTCTCCGCAACCGTATCCCGAATGACGGAAACGACCGATTGCAGCAAGTAGTTGATGTCCGCTTGGCTTTGCTGGAACTCCGTGATGATCGGAATGCCGTCCAGCTCGTCTTGGAGCACTTCGATTTCTTTCTCGATTTTGGCGACCATGTCGGCGTTTTTGAAGGTCGTTTCGAAGGCAACGACTTCCTTTTGCTTCTTCTTGATTTTGGCGATCAAGCCTTGAACGCGCTCATTGCCTTGAATTTGCTTCTCGGCGCGCTGGAATTGCTGTACTTCCTCGGACGTGAAAATCATCGACGCAAGTTCCTTCGTTTTGGCCATGATGTCGGCGCGTACGATGATGTCCTCCGTGTTGAATTTCGGTACTGCGCACCCTGCATCGTGATCATGATCGTGGTCGTGCTTCGCTTGTTGTTCGTTTGCCATTGTCTTTCGCTCCTCTAATCGTTAAGATACTGCTTCTTGCTCGCGCTCTTCCATTACCGGTTCTGCTTTGATATACCACGTTTGCACGTCCGTCACGCGCGCCTCGATAAATTGTCCGATCCATGAAGCAGGACCTGTCATGTGTACAAGCTTATTCGTGCGCGTTCGTCCGGCGAGCACCTCCGGATTGTTCTTGCTTTGTCCTTCGACCAGCACCTCGACGGTTTGGTTGATCAGGAGCCGATTGCTTCGCAGGCTCTGCTCGGCTACGACTTCGTTCAGCCGCGCCAGCCGCGATTTTTTGACGCTCGCCGGAATATTATCTTCCATATCCGCAGCAGGCGTCCCTTCGCGCGGGGAGTAAATGAACGTGTACGCCGAGGAAAATCCGACTTCCCTCATCAGCGACAGCGTCTCTTCGAACTGCTCCTCCGTCTCGCCCGGGAACCCGACGATGATGTCGGTCGTCAGCGCGACGTCCGGAATGATCCCCTTGATTTTGCCGACAAGCTCCAGATACAGCTCCCGCGAGTACTTACGGCTCATCCGCTTCAACACTTCCGTACTGCCGGACTGTACGGGCAGATGAATATGTTCGACGAGGTTCCCTCTGGTTGCCAACACTTGGATGAGGTGATCGTCGAAGTCGCGCGGATGGCTCGTCGTAAAGCGGATCCGGGGAAGATCGATCTTCGACATATCCGCCATCAGATCTCCGAACCGATAATCGATGTCTTCGAAGTCCTTGCCGTAGGCATTTACATTCTGACCGAGCAGCGTAATCTCTTTAAAGCCCTGCCGCGCCAGCTCCCGAACCTCGGCGATGACGTCCTCCGGACGCCTGCTGCGCTCCTTGCCGCGCGTATACGGCACGATGCAGTAGGTGCAGAACTTATCGCAGCCGTACATGATGTTCACCCAGCCGCGCATGCCTTCGCGCTTCTTCGGCAAATTCTCGATGATGTCGCCTTCCTTGGACCATACTTCCACGACCATCTCTTTACCGAAGAGCGCATCCTGCAGCAAATACGGCAGCCGGTGGATGTTGTGCGTGCCAAAGATCAAATCGACGAAGCTGTGCTTCTGCATGATTCGGCCGACGACGGACTCTTCCTGCGACATGCAGCCGCATACGCCAAGAATAAGATCCGGCTTCTCGAGCTTCAGGTGCTTCAAATGCCCGAGCTCGCCGAACACCTTGTCTTCCGCATTCTCGCGAACCGCGCACGTGTTAAGCAGGATTACGTCCGCATCGTTGCGATTCTCGGTCGGCAGATAGCCCATCTGCTCGAAAATCCCTTTGATCACTTCGGTGTCATGCTCGTTCATCTGGCAGCCGTACGTCGTGATGTGGTAGGTTTTGCCTTTCCCAAGCTGCTGCAGATCGGGAGGAATCGAGGATTCGTAGTGAACCTGTATTTCTTCCCTGCCCCGTCGCTTCTCGTCTTTGTAGCTTGGCGCTGCATTTATCGTTATATCTCTACCGCTGATCCGGTAGGTCGTTTTGCCATCCGCTTCTTTCAACACTTTCGCACCCGAAAAATCGAAATATTTGGAGAAGTCCTTCTCGGTGCCGCCCACTGCTTCACGTCCCCTCTCTATACGTGTCCATTCCAGCATTATATCAAAATCCATCGCGATTAGAAAGAAAAATGCGCCTCCATTACCAGTTGCACCGGTCGGCTTGCGAAATCCGCTGCCGTATGGGAAACGGCTTCCATTGTCGGCTCCAATGTCCGCCCTATTCAGGAGACTCAAAAACCCCTACTCCGGCTGCAAGCGGAAATAGGGGTCCATGAAGGCTTGGAGCTAACCGATAATCTCGGCCTCGTCGCCGGTTTTGGCGCCTGCGGCATTCGCTTCGTCGGTATCGATATGCATGTCGAGCGCGAACTCCGGCGATACGCGCGCGATGACGTTCTCCAAGATAACGCCGCGTTCCCCGTGAAGGCGAACCGACAGTCGCTGCTTGTCCGCGATGCCCATGCGCTCCGCATCGCTTGTATGAAAATGAATATGACGCGCTGCGACGATGACGCCTTCTTCAATGGCGATTTCGCCTGCGGGTCCCTTAATGGTGATGCCAGCCGAACCGGCGATATCGCCCGACTCGCGTACCGGCGGGTTGATTCCGAGCGTAAAGGCATCCGTGCGCGATACCTCAAGCTGCGTGCGCTTGCGTACGGGTCCGAGAATCCGAACCTTGCCGAAGCTTCCTTTCGGGCCGGTTACCTCGACCGTTTCGTTAGCCGCATACTGGCCGGGCTGAGACAGCGGCTTGAATACCGTCAGCTCGGCACCCGGTCCGAATAAACGTTCAACATGCTCTTGCGCTAGATGAATATGCCGGGCGGATACGCCGACAGGAACCTTAAATGTCATTTGGCTTCCCTTCTTTCTCTTCAATGTCGTAAGAAAGGCATACCGTCACATTGAACGGTATGCCTGCTTTAATATTCACTGAAAGAAAACGCGATTATTTGAACTCGGCGACGAGCTTGTCAAACTGCTCTTGCGACAGCGACAGGTCTTGGTTTGCAAGACCTTCCGGCTGGAAGCCGCTGATCATGGATTCGTACGCTTGACGCTCTTTGTTTTGATAGATCAGGCCGGTAAGCATGCCGTTCGTTTCCATGATTTTGTTCATGGCCGCGATCCGGTTGGACGGATCATAATCCGGGAACTGATCCAGGTTGACGATGTTTTCTTTGAACCAATCGTACGTATTCACTTTGTTGAACGTAACGCAAGGGCTGAATACGTTGATCAGCGAGAAGCCTTTGTGGTTCAAGCCCGCTTCGATCAGCGCCGTCAGCTGCTTCAGATCGCTGGAGAAAGACTGCGCGATGAACGTTGCGCCGGCAGACATCGCGATCTCGAGCGGAGACAACGTCGACTCGATGGAGCCTTCGGGCGTCGATTTCGTCTTGAAGCCTTCCGCGCTGCGCGGCGACGTTTGCCCTTTGGTCAGACCGTAGATTTGGTTATCCATGACGATATACGTCAAGTCGATGTTACGGCGAATCGCGTGGACCGTATGACCCATGCCGATCGCGAAGCCGTCGCCGTCACCGCCGGAAGCGATGACCGTCAGCTCGCGGTTTGCCAGCTTCACGCCTTGGGCGATCGGGAGCGCGCGGCCGTGAATGCCGTGCAGACCGTAGGCGTTAATATAACCGGAAATCCGGCCCGAGCATCCGATACCCGATACGACTGCCAATTTCTCGGGCTCTAGGCCTGCATTGGCTGCAGCACGCTGAATCGCGGCTTGGACGGAGAAGTCTCCGCAGCCTGGGCACCAGTTCGGTTTTACGTTATTGCGAAACTCTTTAAATGTCGCCATCTTAGACCAACTCCTTGCATGCTTTGTGCACTTCGGAAGGCAGGAACGGATTACCGTCGTATTTCAGAACGCTTTTGATTTTGTTCGCATGGCCGGCGTGCAGCTTCACTTGGTCGGCCAGCTGTCCCGTCGCGTTGTTCTCGAGCACGACGACTTTAGCTGCGCCGTTCAGGTAAGGCTCTACCAATTCGGCCGGGAACGGATGAATTTGGCGAATCGTAATATGGTTGGTTTTCAAGCCGTCGCTTTCCAAACGAACGCGCGCTTCGTCGATCGTACCGCCCGTCGAGCCCATGCCGATGATAAGCAGGTCTGCTTCCGCATATGGAGCGTCCGCGCGGACAGCATCGCGGATATACATGCCGTCAAGCTTCGTCAGTCGTTTATCCATCATCCGTTTGCGGTTAATCGCGCTTTCGGAAGGACGGCCCGTCTCATCGTGCTCGACGCCCGTGACGTGATGCAGGCCGAATTTATCGCCTGGAATGACGCGCGGCGATACGCCGTCGTCCGTCAGCTCGTAACGCTTGAACAGTTCGTTCGTCTCCAGCGACGGAAGCTCGCTCTCGCGTACCAGCTTGCCGCGGTTGATCGGCATTTTATTGAGATCCAGCGGCTCGCAGGACTGCTTGCCCAGCGAGAGCTGAAGGTCTGTCATTAGAATAACCGGAACTTGGTATTGTTCCGAGAGATTGAAAGATTCGATCGTATCGTAGAAGCAATCTTCCAAGCTTGCAGGCGCAATGACGATTTTCGGAATTTCACCGTGCGTGCCGTATACCATCGCGTTCAAGTCGGATTGTTCTTGTTTGGTCGGCAAGCCTGTCGAAGGACCGCCGCGCTGCGTATCCACGATCACGAGCGGCGTTTCCGTCATGCCGGCAAGGCCGATGGCTTCCATCATAAGCGACAGACCGGGACCCGCGGATGCGGTCATCGTGCGAACGCCGGCATAGTTGGCGCCGATCGCCATCGTTACCGCCGCGATTTCGTCTTCCGTTTGAACGACGGTTCCGCCGAATTTCGGAAGTTTCTTGATCAAATATTCCATGATTTCGGAAGCCGGCGTAATCGGATACGCGGACATGAGACGGCAGCCGCCTGCTACGGCTCCGAGGCCGATCGCTTCGTTGCCGATCATGAACAGCTTTTGCTTGCCGTCGGCCGGTTCAAGCTGGAATTCTTCCAGCGGTCCGCCCGCAAGCTCGAGCACGAAGTCGGAGCCGCGTTTGACGGCTTCGATGTTTTTCTCGACGATAGCTGCGCCTTTGCGACCGAACTCTTCTTCGACCGCTTTATTGAAAACGTCGACCGGCAGACCAAGAAGCGCCCAAGAAGCACCGGACGCCACCATGTTTTTCATGAGCGAAGTGCCCAGGTCCTCTGCGATCGAAGTAATTGGAACCGGGAATAGACGAGCATTGATGCCTTCCGGAAGTACCGGGTTAAACTTGGCGTCAGCTACGACCACGCCGCCCGCACGCAATTCATGTGCGTTCAAATCGATGCTTTCTTGGTCGAACGCGACCAAAATATCAAGATCGTCCGAAATGGCGAGCTTCGGCTGCGTGCTGATTCTAATTTTATTGTTCGTGTGACCGCCTTTGATCCGCGATGAAAAGTGGCGGTACCCATACAAGTAGTAGCCAAGACGGTTAAGCGCTGTCGAGAAAATACGGTCGGTACTCTCAACGCCTTCCCCTTGTTGTCCCCCGATTTTCCAAGACAATTGACTAATCAAAATGCCCATCTCCTCTTTTGAATAAACCTGCAATATTTTCGACAACATTAAACAAGTGATCCAACATTCCTATCGTATAATCAAATAAATTTTATGTCTCTAAGTACTAAAATGCAAGCTGTTCCGGCCATTTTCTCGAATAGTTCTTTTCGATTATACCCATATCGCAGCGAGATTGTTAAGGAATTATTGATCAATGAGGCAGATGCTTCGCTAGAAAATCGAGCGCATTCGTTTCGAAAAACGCTTTTACTACCTCTTCCGGATAGCGCGCCAGGAGCGCGTCCTGCAGCTGATGCAGCTCGCCAGGATGGGTCAGCCCCTCCACGTGATGGTCGATACCGTCGAAATCCGAACCGAACATCAGCTGGCTCACGCCGCCAAACTCGCAAATCCGCTCTACGTGACGCAGCACGTCAGCAATGCCGGCAGGAACGCGCGACGATACGAATTGCGGCACGTACGTGACGCCGATCAGTCCCCCGCCCGCCAGAAGCGCTTTGATTTGATCGTCCTCCAGATTGCGCGGATGCGGACAAAGGAAGCGGCAGTTGGAATGGGATGCGATGATCGGTTTCGTCGACACCTGCAGCATATCCCAGAAAGCGCGATCGCTCAGATGGGACACATCCAACAGTATACCCAATCTATTACATTCTTCTACGAAGGCGCGTCCTTTTTTTGTTAACCCGCCTCCTCGCGTCTCCAGAACGCCGTCCGCGGCCCAATTCGCGTTATTCCACGTCAGCCCCGCCGCACGCACGCCGAGCGCGAACAGGATCCGCACCATAGCAGGGTCGCCCTGAAGGCCGTCTGCGCCCTCGAGGGACAGCATGGCTCCAATGACACCTGATTGTTGGCGAAGCGCCAGAATATCCCTTGACGTGCGTATAAAGGCCATCTCGGGATGGGTGAGCACCTTGCGATAGAATAAATCGATGCTTTGTAGGATCGGGACCATTGTTTTATCCATTCGCTCCGGTATATAGATGGCAAAGGTCTGAAATATCGAATCCGCCTGCTTCAACCTTGGCAGCGTGACGTCAAGATTTCGTTGATCGCCCCCGTTGAACGTTAACGCCGGGTTCTCAAGCAGCTTCCACAAGACATCGCAGTGAAAATCCACCTTACGCAAGTTTCCCATCAGCTTATCAGCCTCCGCCCGTTTTCGATTTTTTCCATGCAAAAAAACCTGCCTACGACGTAAACAGGTTTAATTCTTTACATACCGCTTCTGGATCCCGGTTCTATCTGGGTTCGACGATGAGCTTGATGGCCGTTCGGTCTTCTCCATCGATGACAATGTCCGTAAATGCCGGGATGCAAATAAGGTCTACCCCGCTCGGCGCGACGAAACCTCGTGCGATCGCAACCGCCTTTACCGCTTGATTCAACGCACCAGCCCCGATTGCTTGCAATTCAGCCGCTCCGCGCTCACGCAGCACGCCAGCCAGAGCTCCTGCAACAGAATTTGGATTGGACTTTGCTGAAACTTTTAAGACATCCATGAAAGTGACCTCCTCGGGAATGATGGATGAATACCGCTATTACGATAAGTATTCGAGAGAGAAGAAATAATTCCTTCTTTCTTGCGCTATGTTGGCGAAATCTTCTGAATTGCAAGAATTTTCATAGAGCAAGAAAATACCAACGCGCAGTGCTTTGGAACGCGAAATGCAATTCTCCCTTGATACTATTAGACATAAATGATGAAAGGCTAAACTCGCTTCTGCGCGCGAGCGGACAACCGTGATCGGAAATAAAAAAAATGGCTGCTACATGAGCAGCCATTCCGTTTCCGTCAGCCGGATTTTTTGGATTTTTTTCGCTTTGCCCGTCGCATCGTCGATTTCAACCGATATGCCGTGCAAATGCCAATTTCCTTCGTCGACCACGAACCGTACTGGCAGTTGGGTCAAGAACTTATGAAGGACAGGTCCCTTCTCCATTCCGAGCACGCCATCCATCGGACCGACCATGCCGACGTCCGTAATATATGCCGTACCATTCGGAAGAATCCGGTCGTCATTCGTCTGCACATGCGTATGGGTACCGAGCACGATCGACGCTTTCCCATCCAAATGCCAGCCCATGGCGATTTTCTCCGAAGTGGCTTCCGCGTGAAAATCGACGAGGATATTTTTCGTCTCCTGCTGGTAATGCTCGATCAGCTCGTCCGCGTACCGGAACGGACAGTCGATCGGCGGCAGGAATGTCCGGCCCTGCAAATTTATGATGGCCAGTTCTTTTCCATTGGCTTTGATGACGGTTGCCCCTTGACCCGGCGCTTCCGGCGCAAAGTTAGCCGGACGAACGATGCGGGGTTGATCGTCGATCCATTCGAAGATGTCCTTATTGTCCCAGGTGTGGTTCCCCATCGTAATGCCATGCACGCCGGCCTCCAGCAGTTCCTTTACGATCGCTGCCGTTATGCCTCTTCCTGCTGCGGCATTCTCCCCATTCGCGATGATGATATGCGGGTTGTATTTCGATTTCAGTGCAGGCAGCACTTTCTTGACCGCCGTGCGGCCCACGTTGCCAACGATATCGCCGATAAATAATACGTTCATGCTCTTCCAAACCTTTCTGTTTAGACCAGAAAAGTGGCTGACAGGCAGCCACTTTTCTCGTGTTGATTGCTATGCTGTTATTTGGCGTATTCGACGGCGCGCGTCTCGCGGATGACCGTCACTTTGATATGACCCGGATAATCGAGTTCGCTCTCGATCTTCTTCGTAATGTCGCGCGCTAGGCGGAACGCTTCCGTATCGTCGATTTTGTCCGGTTGAACCATGACGCGAACCTCGCGTCCGGCTTGGATGGCGTACGATTTCTCGACGCCTTCGAACGATTCCGAAATGCCCTCCAGCTTCTCCAGGCGCTTGATATACGTTTCGAGCGTCTCTCTTCTTGCCCCTGGGCGTGCAGCCGATAATGCATCTGCTGCGCCGACCAGCATGGCGATAACCGAAGTCGCTTCGCAGTCGCCATGGTGAGAAGCGATACTGTTGATGACGACCGGATGCTCTTTGTATTTCTTCGCCAGCTCGACGCCGATCTCGACATGCGACCCTTCCACTTCGTGGTCAAGCGCTTTGCCGATATCGTGCAGTAATCCTGCTCTTCTTGCCAACGTAATGTCTTCGCCCAGCTCGGCAGCCATGAGACCGGTCAAATACGCAACTTCCATGGAATGCTTCAACACATTTTGTCCATAGCTGGTACGGTATTTCAAGCGGCCAAGAATTTTGATCAAGTCTGGGTGTAAACCGTGTACGCCGACTTCATACGTCGCCTGCTCTCCGTATTCACGGATGCGCTCGTCCACTTCCTTACGAGATTTCTCGACCATTTCCTCGATTCGCGCAGGATGGATACGTCCATCCGCGACAAGCTTCTCGAGGGAAGTGCGGGCAATTTCGCGGCGAATAGGATCGAAACCGGACAAGATGACCGCTTCCGGTGTATCGTCGATGATGAGATCGATACCGGTCAACGTCTCCAGTGCACGGATGTTGCGGCCTTCGCGGCCGATAATGCGGCCTTTCATTTCTTCGTTCGGCAGCGCAACGACGGATACCGTCGTCTCTGCCACATGATCGGCGGCACAGCGTTGAATAGCAAGCGAGATAATATCACGAGCTTTCTTATCCGCTTCTTCTTTCGCCTGCGACTCGATCTCTTTGATCATTTGCGCCGTTTCATGACGAACCTCTTGTTCGACGTTGGTCAGGATGACTTGCTTCGCATCCTCCATCGTCAAGTTCGAAATCCGTTCCAGTTCATGAAGCTGCTGCTTGTAGAGTGAATCGATCTGCTCTTGTGTTTCCTCGATCCGCTTCTCTTTGTTGGCTACTTGTTCTTCTTTGCGTTCCAGCGCTTCTATTTTTTTATCCAACGACTCTTCTTTCTGAATCAGTCGTCTTTCAAGACGCTGTACCTCATTGCGACGTTCGCGAATATCTCTCTCAGCCTCGGTACGGAGCTTGTGGACTTCATCTTTCGCTTCGAGAACCGTTTCTTTCTTAAGCGCTTCCGCATCTTTCCTCGCATTGTCAACGATCTGACTAGCGGCTTGCTCGGCACTAGAAATTTTGGCCTCGGCGATCGATTTTCGAATAAAATAACCGACACCAAAGAAAATTGCACCAACAACGAGAGCGATCAGGATAGTTGCCCAGATTGGCATTATCTCACCTCCTCGTTGTTCACCTAAGCAAACGCTTGGGACAGTATTTGGTTTTCCAGCCGGTTTTTAACGTGCATGCTTAATTTGACGAAAATAATCGTTTTGAATCAATTTTTGGAAGGAAAATCGATTCTGGAAGAAAGAATACAAACTCATTTTATCTTTTGTGAAAATCAATTGTCAAGCATCTGCCCATCTTCGTCGTCCAGCTCCCCTTCGGATGCCGCTTTTACTGCTTCCCGGACGATCGAAGAAGGGAACCCTCTGCGCAGCAAGAAGACCGCCAGCTTCTGCTTTCTCTCACGCTCTTCTCCCTTTATAGATGGCCATTTCTTCAGCGCGGCACGAACCGCCATCTCCGTCTCCGATTCCGGGCTCAGCTTCGCCGCGGCTTCCTTGGCCGTATCCCGCTTGATGCCCCTCTGAAGCAATTCCTGCTGCAGGAGACGTCTCCCTTTCAGCTGCGTGCGCATTCGCTGAGCGGCATAAAGCTCCGCATATTGCGGGTCGTTGACGAGACCTTCCTTACGAAGCCGTTCGATCGCTTTCTGGGCCGACTGCTCGTCCAGTTCTTTCTTAGACAAGTATCGGGTGATTTCCTTCTCCGTCCGCTGTCTGGCTCCCAGATAGGCAAGCGCCAATATATAGGCACGATGATGACTATCTTCCAGCACGATTTGCTTTAACTCTTCGGCGTCGATTTCCCGCCCCTTCAGCAGTCGGAATTTGATCAATAGATCCTCATGAACGTCCGTAAACGGTTCCTTCGCATCATTGACATATAAATAATACCGCTGTTTCTTCTTCGGAACCTGTTCTACGCCGGTAATCGTCAGCAAGCTTGTCCAACTCCCCTATAAAAAAGAAAAGCACCCTTCGCAGGTGCTTAACTATATGCATTAGTCGATGAAATGCAAACCGATGTTATTCGATGTCGAGTTCCAATTCGTCCTCGGTTCCCTCGTCCTCGCTGAACGCAGCGCCAGCTGTCGCCGCGGCTGCAACGTTGCTGACTTCGCGAATTTGCTGCTCGATAACGGAAGAAATATCTTTGCGTTCCTTCAAGAACTGCTTCGCATTCTCGCGGCCTTGTCCCAGACGCTCCCCGTTAAAGGAGAACCAGGCACCGCTCTTCTGGATAATATCGTGCTCGACTCCGATATCGACGATGCTGCCTTCTTTGGAAATGCCTTCGCCGTACATGATATCAACTTCGGCCTGCTTGAACGGAGGCGCAACCTTATTCTTCACGACTTTAATCCGTGTCCGGTTGCCGACCACATCATTGCCTTGCTTGATCGATTCGATCCGACGAACGTCAAGACGTACCGAGGAATAGAATTTCAAAGCGCGGCCGCCTGGCGTCGTCTCCGGATTACCGAACATAACGCCGACTTTCTCACGCAATTGGTTAATGAAAATGGCGATTGTCTTCGATTTGCTGATCGCACCTGAAAGCTTACGAAGAGCTTGCGACATCAGACGGGCTTGAAGACCGACGTGGGAATCTCCCATGTCGCCTTCGATCTCGGCCTTAGGCACGAGAGCCGCAACGGAGTCAACGACAACGATGTCCACCGCGCCGCTGCGTACGAGCGCCTCGGCGATTTCGAGCGCTTGCTCGCCCGTATCGGGCTGCGACAGAAGCAGTTCGTCGATATTAACGCCCAGCTTACTAGCATACGACGGATCGAGCGCATGCTCGGCGTCGATGAAAGCGGCTTGTCCGCCAGCGCGCTGTACTTCGGCGATCGCGTGCAGCGCTACGGTCGTCTTACCGGAAGACTCCGGTCCATATACTTCGATAACACGGCCGCGCGGGAATCCGCCGATTCCAAGCGCGATATCCAACGCGAGCGCGCCGCTGGATACGACCTCTACTTGCATATGTGTCGATTCTCCGAGTTTCATGATGGAGCCTTTACCAAATTGCTTCTCTATTTGACGCAGAGCCATTTCAAGCGCAGCTTTACGATCCGCCAACGAACTCACATCCCTCATAATTTATATTCTCATGATACCCTGTTTCGATAGCTTTGACAAGCATTTTTACGAACATATATTCTTATTCTCTATTGGCCAACAGAGAGACAAAAAAAAGAACCGCAGCAAAGTAATCTTCGCCACGGTTCTTCCGTATAAAGTCGATTATAGTCGATCGAGAAAACGTTGACAAGCTTTTATTTTAGATGCCGCTACATTCCTTCATGACCCGACAAAGCTTGCCAGAGTCGATAAAGAAGCGACTTTGCGGCACGTACGCGGATCATCTCGCGGTTGCCGTTCATGTTGGCCGTATAGACTTTCGTCTGCTGGCCTCGCTCTGCCAATCCAAAATAGACAAGACCCACGGGCTTGCCTTCCGACTCCGAAGGACCCGCGACGCCGGTCAGCGAAACGCCGAAATCGCTGTCGGTCAGCTCCCGGACCCGCTCCGCCATCAGTGCGGCCGTTGATTCGCTGATCGCCCCCGGCGCGCCCGTGCCTTCCAACTGCGACAACGGAATGCTGAGCAGGCGGTGTTTCATTAAATTCGTGTACGTCACGACGCCGCCCGTAAACTCGCCGCTGCTTCCCGGGATCCGGGTAATGAGCTGCGCGAACAGGCCGCCCGTTAAGCTCTCTGCGCTTGCGAGCGTTCGTCTGGATGCCCGGAGCAGACGGATGACCGCTTCCTCCAGCGCGATGTCTTCACGGGCGTACAGGAACTGTCCTACGCGTTCCTTGATTTGCTGCTCCGCCGCATCCAATCTGGCGTTCGCTTCGAGCTCGCTGAGCGCTTTGGTGGATACCCTGATCGCTACTTCGCCTTCTTTGGCATACGGGGCTATGGAAGGGTCGGTCTGCGTCTCAATCAAGTCGATCAGCGCTTGCTCGAGCGAGGACTCCCCGATCCCGGCAAACTTGAGGAGGCGCGAATACAGTCGTCTCTCCTCGTTCATTACGCCGCGCAGCCAAGTCTTCGCGGGCCCGTCGAACATCGGCTTCATCTCGCGCGGAGGACCCGGGAGCAGCACGTAATGCGTCCCTTCCACCGTAAGCGCGTTGCCTACGGCGAGCCCCGCTTCGTTGTCCAGGGGATCGCTGCCTTCGATCAAGTTCGCCTGCCTGCGGTTGCTCTCCACCATATGGATGCCTCGCGAGGTGAACATGGCTTCGATCTTCACCATGCTCGGCTCATGTTCCTCGATGGATCTGCCCAGCAACTCAGCCAGGGCGTCCTTCGTCAAATCGTCCATCGTCGGTCCCAATCCGCCCGTAAATAAGATCAAATCCGCGCGGGATCTGGCCAAGGTAATCGCCTCGCGAATGCGGCCGGCATTGTCGCCGACAACCGTTTGAAAATAAACGTCGATTCCGAGCTCGGCCAATCCTTGCGACAAATAAGTCGCATTCGTATTGACCGTTTGACCGAGCAGCAGCTCCGTCCCGACAGCTATGATTTCTGCACGCATCTGAACAGCTCCATTTCTTATGTACAGGATAGAAGGCAAATACGGTCAACGATGACAGACTTGCCAGGGAAAAGCAAAGCATCACTCTCTATCCATGAAAAGCGAAGGAGTGATGCCTGCTGCCGTGCTATGCGGTAAGCGGAATAAGGTTTTTATTTTTGACGAAATAATCGATCCCGGAGTACACCGTGATGAGCGCCGCCGCATAGATCGAGATTTGATCGAACGGAAAGTCGAGGAACGCGAACGGGAAATTGTTGAGCAGCAAGTCGATGATCATCGTGATTTGCACGGCTGTCTTCCACTTGCCCCACGTGCTCGCAGCGACTACGGAGCCTTCCAGCAAGGCGATCTGCCGCAAGCCCGTCACCGCAAACTCCCGGCTGATGATAACGATGGCGATCCAGGCATGCAGCTTCTCCATCTCCACAAGGGAAATAAGCACGGCTGCGACGAGCAGCTTATCCGCCAGCGGATCCAGCAGCTTGCCGAGGTTGGTGACGATTTTGTTCTTGCGCGCGATATAGCCGTCAAGACCGTCCGTGCTCGCCGCGACGATAAATACGATCGCGGCCAAAATCTGATTCCACGTAATCGAGAAATCCGAGTTGTCGAACGTGAGCGGCTTCAAATCCACATTAATAAGCAGCAGCACCATAATGATGGGCACCAAAAAGATGCGTGCGAGCGTGATGCGGTTGGCTAAATTCAACTATAGCCCCTCCCCGGACATATCAAATTCGTAAGCATGCGTAATCCGCACCCTTTGAATTTCCCCGATCGCCGCTTTGCAGTTGGAAATGAACACCTCGCCGTCGATTTCAGGTGCATCGTACGGCGAACGGCCGACGTATACGTCGCTTCGACCGTCATAGCGTTCAACCAACACATCGATTTCTTTGCCGATGTGCTTGCCGCTCAGTTCCTTGGATACTTCGCGCTGAATTTCCATCAGCGTATTGGAACGCCATTCCTTCACGTCATCCGGCACGGCGTCCGGTAAACGAACGGCAGGCGTATCCTCTTCCGGGGAATAGGTAAAGACGCCAAGACGGTCGAATTTCATCTCGCGAACGAAATCGCACAAACGATTGAAATCCTCTTCCGTTTCACCCGGGAAACCGACAATAATCGAGGTACGCAGTGCAACGTCAGGAATGCTGGCACGAATGCGGGAGACAAGCTCGCGCGTGTCGCGCTGACGACCGGGACGACGCATGCGCTTCAGGATCGAATCTTCGCTGTGCTGCAAAGGCATATCGATATAGTTGCATACTTTCGGATTTGCCGCGATCGTCGCGATCAGTTCATCCGAAAAGAAGCCCGGATACGCATAGTGCAGGCGCACCCACGAGATTCCATCCACTTCGCTGACACGATTCAGCAGCTCGGGCAGCATGAACTTATCATACAGATCGGTGCCATAATTCGTGGAATCCTGCGCGATCAAGCTAACTTCTCTAACGCCTTGATCGGCAAGCTGCTGCACTTCGGCAACGATCGAATCCATCGAACGGCTGCGGAATTTGCCGCGCATGATCGGAATTGAACAGAACGTACATGCATTATCGCAGCCTTCCGCGATCTTCACGTACGCCGTATAACGCGGCGTCGTAACTAGGCGCGGCAGCTTCTGATCGTAATCGAAAGCCGGGTTGCCGACCTTTACGGGACGTTTGCCGCGAAGCGCCTCGTCGACAATGTCCGTAATGTGATGAAAATCGCCCGTTCCGACAATGCCGTCAATTTCGGGCATTTCCTCCATGAGCTGTTTCTTATAACGCTGCGTCAAGCAGCCCGATACGATGAGCGCCTTCAAACGACCCGTTTGCTTAAATTCAGCCATATCCAAAATCGTATTGACGGACTCTTCCTTCGCGGCATCTATAAAACCGCAGGTGTTGACAATGATTACGGTAGCGTCGTCAGCCTGGTCCACAAGCTGGTATCCTCTGGCATCAATCAACCCCGACATAATCTCGGAATCAACGAGGTTTTTCTCGCAGCCCAATGTTACGACTTTCACTCTTTCAGTCATCGATGTATCCCCCAAACCCCTCCGAAAAGCTATCTAACCAAGTATAATACAAGGTCTAGGCAGTGTCAAAACTGGAAAAAGTCCCGTTCAGCCGCGTCTCGCGCAGCGAAAGGGACCTCGTTCTATGTACGCTTAACGCCGTATTGGGACTTATTTGTAGTTCGTAAATTGCAGGTCGATTTGCAAATCCGCGCCTCGCAGAAGCGCCATGACAGCTTGAAGATCGTCGAGGCTTTTGCCGGTAACCCGGATCGAATCGCCTTGAATTTGACTTTTCACCTTGATCTTGGAGTCCCGGATCAGAACGTTGATTTTTTTCGAGCTATCCTGCTCGATCCCCTGTTTCAGCTTGATTTTTTGGCGGACCGTTCCCAAGGAAGCCGCTTCAATCTTGCCGAACTCCATGTTCTTGATGGGCACGCCGCGTTTGATCATCTTGGATTGCAAAATATCGACGACGCTCTTGAGCTTGTACTCATCGTCCGAGACGACGACGAGATCGCTCTTCTCCAGGGCGAAGCTGCTCTTCGTTCCTTTAAAGTCAAAGCGAGTTTCTATCTCGCGCTCCGCCTGCGTAATCGCATTGTTTAATTCCTGCATATCGACTTTAGATACGATGTCGAATGAATGTTCAGCCATGCGCAACAGCTCCTTTAATTATCCTAATCCATTACATGTCACGTATTATAACGTATCGCGCTTCACAAGAAAAGGCATCCAGGACCGAATTGCTTCAGTCCCGATGCCCCGATCTTAATGGCTCTTATTGTGTACCGGCCGCGTTTCCGGAATCGGTCGTAGTCTGATCCGCCGTTCCGGCATCGCCTTCAACCGGGTTCAATTGCAATTTCCGCGAGCCGCCAGACTTATTGCCGTCGTCTATAAGCACGCCGTCAACCGTGACATCCACGAAATCAGCCCGACCAATGGATATAAACACTTGGCCTTCCGCTTCCACCGTTGCGGTCACGCCGTTCTCCATGGTTTGGCTTAGCAGCATCTTGCCGTGAGTGCTCGTCCCTTGATAGATGCCGACCCAGGCATGTCCCGTCGATTTTATCTCCAGGTTATGCTTGCCGCCAGGAGAAACATTATAGAAATCCGTCGTTCTGACTGTTTTATCCAGCGTTAACGTCGTCGTCGCAGGCGGCGGTTCCACCGGTGCATCAGGCTCCTGAGGCGTCTGGTCCGTTCCATTCGTGCCATTCGTACCGGCGTTGCCATTCGTGCCGTTGGTTCCGTTCTCTCCATCCGTCGCGGTATTGCCTTCCCCGTCTTTCACCGTTCCCTTATCCGGGTTCGTTGCAGGCGGCGTCGTCTGATCCGTCATTTTACCTTGATCCGCGGAATCGACTTGGTTATCATTCGGCTGTTTGATCGCGAAAACATAAACAAGCACGATGATAAGGAGCAAAAAGGACCATATCAATACCCGGAAGCCCCATCTGCTGACGCGGTCGGACGTCTGCGTCTGCGCTCGGCGCGGCCGCTGAACGGGTTCGATGACTGGCTGCTCGGGCACGCCCGAAGGAATTTCCTTATTATATAACCGCAGTACCTCTTCGGCATCAAGCCCGACGGACTCGGCATAATTTTTCACGAAAGCTCTCACGTAGAAGGAACCCGGCAGAACGCTGTAATTGCCTTCCTCGATCGCTTCAAGATATCGTTTGCGGATTTTCGTCAAATCCTGGATATCGTCCAAGGACAGGTTTCGCTGCTCCCTCGCTTTCTTAAGCAATGCGCCCAAATCCGACATGACCACACCTCCTTGTCATTTTGCCAACTAGTTCGTCATTTAGAAATCATTGAAGCCCATCGTAAACGATTCGTACGAGATTTCCTCGTCGGGCGTATTGCGAAGCTCGATAATATAATCAAAATCGCTGTATTCGAACGCGGATTCTTTCACGAAAATATCCGGATGCTCGATAACTTTGGTAGAAGGCATCGCCATGATCTCCTGCAATAACGCGTGATGCTTCTCGTTGGAGCGAATGGTGCTGACAATCCCGTCGATGATATAAATATTGTTCGGCGTCATTTCTTCCTCGGAGAGCTGGCTGCGAACCGTTTGTCTCAGCAGCGTCGAGGATACGAAGGTCCAGCGTTTATTCGAGCATACGCTTCCGGCGATAATAGATTCCGTCTTCCCGACCCGCGGCATGCCGCGAAGGCCGATGACCTGATTGCCGTCGCGCTTGAATACTTCGCCCAGAAAGTCAACCAGCATGCCGAGCTCATCCCGCGTGAAACGGAACGTCTTGCGGTCGTCGGAGTCGCGTTCGATGTAGCGTCCATGCCGCACGGCGAGGATGTCGACGAGCTTGGGCTCGCGAAGCTTCAGCACGGTAATGTTGTCGACTTTTTGGAGCATGCGCCCCAGAATTTCGATTTTCTCGTCATCATTGGTTTGCAGCAGCATGCCGCGCGTACGGTTCTCGACCCCGTTAATGGTAAGGATATTGACTTCGAGCATACCGAGCAGCGACGCGATATCGCCAAGCAGGCCGGGACGGTTCTTATGTATTTTGTATTCCATATACCATTGTTTAAATTCCATATGCCACCTCAGCTGGAGGAATGATTTCATGAATAAAAGGGTTATGATCGTGAATATGAATTCAGCAAGTATCGAAAAGAAGTTTACAGGAAGGAAGCTATAAAAAGTTTATTCTACAATATTCGTCAATATCCTGCAACTCCAATGCAAACATTACAGAAAAGCCTCCGCGGGGGAGGCTTTTCCAGAAAGGCTACGATTTTTGGACAAGCTTGACCATCAGGCCAGCAATCGCTTTGCGTTCCGATTCATCGCCCACATCCCATAGTTCCTTGAGCGTCCGTTGTTGTTCGTTTTTCGGATCGACTTTCTCGTCCAGGAAAGAGCCAATCTCATAAGCAAGGTTTGAAATGGTGTCTTCGTTCAAACCCATGTCTTTCGCTTGTTCCACGCGGCTCGACAGAAACTCTTTCCAAGAACTGAAGTTAGAAAGGACGTTTGACATTGGTGTTGTTCCTCCTTTGCGTGTTGGCTGTTGATCAGCAACAACCGTATTGTTAACGCAAGGGACGGAATTTATTCTTCGCTGCGATGTCGTGCAAATAAATGTAGCTATAAGGCCTTCCGTTATGCCGTTAAGTCAGCCAGCCGCCGTTCGGACTGATGATTTGGCCTGTAATATATGCAGACTCCGGCAAGGCGAGAAAATAAACGAGCGAAGCGATTTCTTCCGGCTGCGCGAAGCGGCCTACCGGTATTTCCGACTCCAGCGCCTGTTTCTCCTCGGCGTTAAGGTTGTCCAACATGACCGTATCGACAGCGCCGGGCGCTACCGCATTCACGGTTACGCCGGATGGAGCGAGTTCCTTTGCCAGCGCTTTCGTAAAGGCGTTCATGCCGCCTTTGCTCGTCGAATACAACACTTCGCACGAGGCGCCGGACAATCCCCAAATCGAAGATACGTTAATTATGCGTCCAAATCGCTGCTGCACCATGCCAGGCATAAAGATCTGCGTGCACAGGAACATGCCCTTCAAGTTGACGTTCATGACATCATCCCATATCTCGTCGGTGACGTCGGCAAGCATGGAATAATGCGCGACGCCCGCATTGTTGACGACGATATCGGGCAGCATGCCCCGCAGTTCCAGCTTCTCCCGCATGCGGAGCAGCTGTTCCCGAGAGCGAATATCCGCCGATACGGTAAGCACGTTCTCGGCGCCAAGCCGCATGCAGCTGCGAGCGGTTTCGTTCGCAGCCTCATGCGCTTGATTATAATGAATGACGATGTTCATATTCTCCACCGCGAATCGGCGCGCAATGGCTGCGCCGATGCCGCGGCTTCCCCCGGTAACGAGCACCGTCATTTCCTTCAATGTTTTCACACCTCGTCCTTCGCCACGATCGAAACGGCCATTCGGCTCCAGTCAAAATGACTGCGAAGCCGGGCATTGGCTTCTTCGAGCGTGATCTCTTCATAGACCGGAAGCAGCTTGAACAGGTCGGCACCGCGGAAACGGTAACGGGTAAATTCGCTGGCAATCGCTTCGGGGGAATTGAGCATACGAAGGTAACCGCCGATTTTTTTGCGTTTCGTCCGCTCGAAGGCTTCTTGGTCCAGCCCTTTCGCTTGGGCGGCTTCGATAGCTTCGCGCAGCCTGCGCAGCAATTCGTCCGGATCGCGCGTTTCGCCGCCGATGACGGAGAACGCATAATCCTCGCTGCTGTTGAACTCATGTCCGAATGAATCGGTAATCAAGGTATCGTCGTACAACGCGTGGTAAATCGGCGAGCTCGAACCGAGAAGCGCATCCAGCATCAATTTCATGGTCAATTCCGTGCGCAGCATTTCTTCCGGATCGTCCGAGCCGCGACTCTCTTTGAAGCCGATCATGCATTTCGGCATCGAGACAGGCAGCGCTGTCTTCTTGATCGGTTCTTTCACGGTGCCCGGTTCCGGTTCGAAGAAACGCTCGATGGCGCCCTGCGGCTCGAATGTCTTGCGCGCCTGATTGTCGCGAACGAGCTTCATGACGGCTTCCGGTTCTACTCCGCCGACAACGAACAGAAACATGTTGGACGGGTGATAGAACGTTTCATAGCAGCGGTAAAGCGTTTCTTTATCGATCTGGCGAATCGATTCCACCGTGCCTGCGATGTCGATATGGATCGGATGCTTGTGATAAAGCGCATCGATCAGCCCGAAATAAACGCGCCAATCCGCATTATCGCGATACATGTTGATCTCCTGCTCGATAATGCCCTTTTCTTTTTCTACGTTTTCGTCCGTAAAATAAGGATTTTGGACAAAATCGATCAAAGTCTCCAAGTTGGCTTCAATCTGCTCGGTAGCCGAGAATAAATACACCGTGCGGTCAAAACTCGTGAACGCATTAGCAGACGCGCCTTGCGAAGCAAAGGTTGCGAATATATCGCCCGTCGGCTCTTCGAACATTTTGTGCTCCAGGAAATGGGCGATGCCGTCCGGTACCGAGATGGGCTCCTGGCTGCCGACCGCGAAACGATTGTCGACGGATCCATACTTGGTCGAGAACGTGGCGTACGTCTTGCTGAAGCCTTGCTTCGGAAGTACGACCACCTCTAGCCCGTTCGGCATGAGTTCGCGGTATAACGTCTCTTGAACGCCTGGGTAAGCTAACGTTTCCATCGGCTCAGCCCTCCTTTCTATCACGCAGGAAGTAGATCGTATCCAGCTCGGTTTTGCGCGCGATCGCCGCGATCTGCTCGGCCGTAACGGCCTGAACCTCTTCGAGCAGCCCCATGGCGGTGCGCTCGCGTTTGGACAGAACCGCATTAAAATCGAAGCCGATCATTTCGTTCGCGGAATCCTGAAGCTCCCGCAAATGATTGGCGATCATTGCCTTGGTCTGATTCATCTCAAGCTCGCTGTACGAGCCGCTGCGCATCTCTTCCAGCTGCTCTTGGATAATGGTCTTCGCTTTATCGTAGTTGCCGAACTCGATGCCGGATTGGATCGTACAAATCCCTTTATGGCCGTCCAGGCGCGATGCCGCATAATACGCGAGACTCGCTTTCTCCCGAACGTTGAGGAACAGCTTGGAATGCGGATAACCGCCCAGTATCCCGTTGTACATCAGCGCGGCAGGATAATCGTCGTCCCCATAGGCTGCATGGATTCGGAGTCCCAGATTTAATTTGCCCTGGGTGACATCCATGCGCTCGACGACGTTCTTCACTTCTTTGACCGGTATGCCTACCTGCGGCAAGCTGTATGCAGCCGGCTCGCCTTCATTTTGACGGAAAGCTTCGGCAACGAGCGCTTTTACTTCGTCCAACGAAGTGTCCCCTACGACATAGAGATCAAACGCGGCAGTCTTGAGCCACTCGTGATAGGCTTGCGTGATCGATACCGGTGTAATGGCGCCGATGTCTTCCATGCGACCCAGCGGATGAAGCCTGTACGGCTCATCCTCGCACATGACCTCCAGACAGCGCTCGGCCGCGTAGCGGATCTTATCGTTAATGATCGCTTCCAACCGTTTGCTCAGCGTTTGCTTCTCCGCTTCGACGTACTTGCTGCGGAGTTTGCCGTCGTCCATAACCGGATCCGTAACGACTTCCCCAAGCAACTTCAGCGATGCGGCCAACAGCGGTTGGTCCGATGAAACGAATCGATCATTGATGACATCCATGCGGAACTGGATAATTTGGGCGTCCCCGCGTTTGTAGACGTCAAAGCCGAAGCCCGCGCCGTACAATTCGTCCAATCGTTCGCGGAATGCGATCGTCTCCGGCGTGGAAGCGGTCCCTCTTCGCAGCACGAAAGGAATTAATGCCGCCGATGTAACGGTCGACTCATGAAGCGGCAGTCCCGCATACAAAGAAATAGAAAAGGTTTTGAAACGTTTGGTCGGCAGCACATGCAGTCGAATGCGATTCAACTGACCTCGTTGAAATGACGTGTTGCTCACGCGTTCACGTCCCCTTCCGCTCTAATATATAAAGTCAATCTATTCCAATTCCCATCGATCTATTCACATTCTACCCGATCGGAAATGGAAGAAGCAACCCGCGCTCATTGGCGGGCTGCTTCGGCCGAATGCTACATGCAGAAAATATGTTTTCCGATCGTCTTCACCTGCGGGCGCGACCAAATCCATTTGGATGTCGCCGTCTCCGGATTGA
The DNA here is from genome assembly GCF_009909195.1 of Paenibacillus sacheonensis. Classification (GTDB taxonomy): domain Bacteria; phylum Bacillota; class Bacilli; order Paenibacillales; family Paenibacillaceae; genus Paenibacillus_Z; species Paenibacillus_Z sacheonensis. The sequence goes on along the minus strand of NZ_JAAAMU010000004.1, from coordinate 313,378 downwards.
AGTAGTAGATGCATCCGCCGGTCGGATCCATCCCGTTCAGTGCGTCCTGCACCGCTCGTTTGGCATTCTCGTTCGGCGTCAGCCAAATTTGCCCGTCGGCGACGGCCGTGAAAGCTCCCGGCTGAAAAATAACGCCGGATACCGTATTCGGAAAGCTTGGCGACTTCACGCGGTTCAGAATAACGGCCGCGACCGCCACCTGACCTATGTACGGTTCGCCGCGGGACTCGCCATACACGGCATTGGCCATCAACTTCAGATCATTGGCGGATAGCCCGAGGTTGTTGGACTTGGTTACGTCCGAGGATGCGTTCCCGCCGGATGTAGATCCGCCGGATGCCGTCCCTCCGCCTGCGTTAGTCGAACCGGCGTTATCGGCTGCGGACGGCGCCCAGTTCTTGGTCGCCTCCCATAGCTTCAACTTCGTCTTCGCACCGACGATGCCATCGGATTTCAGGCCGAATTTCCACTGAAACCACGTCACGGCTTGCTTAGTGCCGGAACCGAACTGTCCGTCGATCTTCCCGTCGAAATAGCCCAGGAATTTGAGCCGTCCTTGAAGCTCCGTCACGTCTTTGCCCGAGGAACCGACCTTCAGAATTGCGCTGCTGAACGTCTCGGTCGTTTTGCCGAAATGCGCGTTCTTGAGTGTGAATGCGCCGAACAACAGAAGAACGATGACCATCGTCACCGCGATCAAACGATTTCTCATCTTAGGATCTGCCTTTCTCTTGCAATTGGATTTGCAAAGCAAGCGAAGCATATTCCTATTATGAGAAAACGAGGGAACAACTATGCATGCATTTGGATTATGAGCTGATCCTTCCGGCCTCGTACTGGTCCATCGTCAGAAGCACTTCACGCGGTTTGCTGCCTTCGTACGGTCCGACGATGCTACGCGCCTCCATCTGGTCGATCAACCTTGCGGCGCGCGTATAACCGATGCGCATGCGGCGCTGGAGCAGCGATACCGACGCTTGCTTCGCTTCGATGACGATACGGACGGCTTGTTCGTACAGTTCGTCCAATATCTCTTCGTTCTCGTTAACCGAGTCATCGATCTCCGGAACGAGATCTTCCTTGTATTCCGCTTCTCCTTGTCCGCGGGCATAGTTTACGATAGCCTCTACCTCTTGATCGGAGAGGAACGCGCCTTGGACCCGGATCGGCTTGGACATGCCCACAGGCAGGAAGAGCATGTCTCCGCGACCCAGCAGCTTCTCCGCGCCAGCCATATCCAGGATCGTACGGGAATCGACCTGCGAGGAGACGCCGAAAGCGATGCGGGAAGGAATATTGGCCTTAATGACGCCCGTAATGACATCGACGGATGGCCGCTGCGTAGCGATGATCAGATGAATGCCCGAAGCACGCGCCATTTGAGCGAGTCGACAGATGGCGTCTTCCACGTCGTTGGCCGCAACCATCATCAGGTCGGCTAGCTCGTCGACGATGACGACGATATACGGCAGGACGGCGGAAGGGTTCTCTGCCATGAGCGTATTGTAGCCTTCGATGTTACGCGTACCCGATTTCGAGAACAATTCGTACCGTTTCTCCATCTCCACGACGATCTTCTTAAGCGCTAGCGATGCGCGCCTAGGATCCGTAACGACCGGTGCCAATAGATGAGGAATCCCGTTATACATGTTCAGCTCTACCATCTTCGGATCGATCATGAGCAGCTTCACTTCATCCGGTCTTGCTTTGTACAAGATGCTCGTAATGATCCCGTTAATGCAAACGGATTTCCCCGAACCCGTCGCTCCGGCAACGAGCAAATGGGGCATCTTGGCCAAATTGCCGACGATCGGCTGTCCGGAAATGTCGCGGCCGAACGCAATGGACATCCGTGACGTTGCATTCTGAAACGAAGGCGTCTCCATCACTTCGCGCATCGTGACGATGGATACCTCCGTATTCGGCACCTCTATGCCGATCGCGGATTTGCCGGGAATCGGCGCCTCCATCCGGATATCCTTCGCGGCGAGCGCAAGCGCGATATCGTCCGTGAGGCCGACGATGCGGCTGACCTTGACGCCGGTTGCCGGCTGCACTTCATAGCGCGTCACTGCCGGACCGCGTACGACATCCAGCACTTTCGCGCGAACGCCGAAGCTTTCCAACGTAGCTTCCAGCTTGCGCCGCGATTCAACGGAATCCGCACTGTCCCCCGACTTGCCCCCGCCGCTCGGTTTCTGCAGCAGTGCGAGTGACGGGAGCAGATACGGCTTCTCCGTCGGAGGCTTGACGATGCTTCCCGGACCGTCTACTCCGTCTTCTTCGTCGGGAGAAGCGATGGCCGGACTGCGCGGAGGCGACTGTACGTTTGCTTCTGCGAATTCGTCAGGATCGTTATCGGCGTCATCCCCTTCATCGCCCAAATCGACCGGCGTCTCGCCTGCATGTCGAAGAGTAGGATCGGGTTCCATTGGCGTCCACTGCGGGTTGGAAGCGGGGAACTCGTCAACCGCCGTATCTCCGTTATGAACAGAAGTCTGCCATGCTTCGGAAGTCGGCTCATCTTCCTCGTCGCTCTGCCATACAGCCGAAGAACGATCTGATTTGCCGTCGAAGGCTTCGCCGGCATTGTCGTCTACGAGCTGCCATTCGTTATCGCCGTCGCTTTGTTCGTGCTCATTCGGCTTCGAAACGTCATTAAACCAGGAAAATATCGGGGAGCGCTTCTTCCGCGCGCGAGCGTTCATCGTCACTGCGTAATCGTCATCGTCATCATCGTCCAAATCGTCCATGGCCACGACGGGCTTGACTGCCGCCCTAGATCCCGATGTCGCCAACGCTTGGCGTCTAGAAGCGAATTTCATTCGAAGCAGGGACCAGAATCTGCCGCCGCGGACACGCATGGACCGCAGCAAATCCACGTAGGATTTGCCCGTCATCAACATGACCGAGATGGCAAACATGACGATCATAATGAATTTCGCGCCGAAATAACCGAACAGCCAGTACAGCAGGGTGTATTGAATCGCGCCTGCATAACCGCCGCTCGCCGAGTGCACGACCCCGTTCAGCTGATCTTCCGCGGATGGCTCCATGAGCGAACCGCGAATATCGCTTCCGAGCTGCGATAAAATGAACGAGGACGATAAGCCCCCCGTCGGCTCCGTCTTCTGATCCATGACAGCCATCGAGCTCCATAACGTGCATGCCAGGACAAGCAGGAGCACGCCCGTCTTGCGGCTCGACCAGCCCGAAGGCCACGTACGCTTAATCATCACGGCTAATCCGACGTAAATCCCGACTAACGCCAATACAAAATAGAACTTGCCTAATACAAGTCCGAATAACTTCGATAATGCACGGCCGACCGTTGCTTCCCCCGACAGTGCGATAACAGAGACCGTAATAAGCAAGATTCCGTATACTTCGTATTTAAGGCTCGTCCCGACTGAGCTCTTTCTTCTCTTCTTTTTCTTAGCCAAAATCGTCACCTCTGGTCCTTATTATACCATAGGAGCAGGGTACGATGTGTTACTATTATCCAGCAGCGGCGCCGCTTACGGCGCCGAAGGGCCGTAAGCTACCACCGTTCCGGGCGTGAGTTCCGGCCGCAAATAGGCATCCAACGGCCCATCCATCAGCCTCACGATCCGTCCTATGCCCGGCGATAATGCTTCGATTTGCAGGCGAACATCCCCGACTTGAACGGATACATAAGGGCCAGGCTGCTCATGAATGCCTTCGAATACAAGCTCCATGGGCATCGTTGTATAAATCGTCATTGCGTCAGCCCTCCCGCTGCCGCCGTCGCCGCTGCCGTTCCCATCGATTGCCTCCTCGCCTCGATCAGGAGGTTAAGCTCGCGAAGCGCCTGTCCGATTCCGCCAACCTTATCGATCAGCCCATGCTTAACCGCGTCGGTGCCGATGACCGTCGTGCCGATATCGCGCGTCAGCTCGCCTGTTTTGAACATGAGCTCCTTGAATGTCTCCTCGGTCACATTGGAATGCGATGTCACGAACCTCACGACCCGCTCCTGCATTTTATCCAAGTATTCAAACGTCTGCGGAACGCCGATGACGAGGCCGTTCAACCGAATCGGGTGAATGGTCATCGTTGCGGTTTCGGCGATAAAGGACGTATTGCCGGCAACCGCGATCGGTACGCCGATGGAATGCCCGCCGCCCAATACGAGCGTCACCGTCGGTTTCGTCAACGAAGAGATCATCTCTGCGATGGCAAGACCCGCCTCTACGTCTCCGCCGACCGTATTCAGGACGATCATGATGCCTTCTATTTTTGCGTTTTGCTCCGCGGCTACCAGTTGAGGAATCAAATGCTCGTACTTGGTCGTTTTATTTTGCGGCGGCAGCACGAGATGGCCCTCTACCTGACCGATGATCGTCATGCAAAATATATTGGATTCCGCTGTCGGCGTCTGCGTCGTTCCCAGCTGCTGTATCGCTTCAACGACGGGGTTGCCGATCTGCACTTTACGCTCTCCGGCCGGCGGCTCCGGCTGCTCGGATTTGAAAGTTTCTTCCCACATTTCCTGACCTCCTTCGTTCTGCTTGTTATGCATTGCCATGGCTGGCTCTGCATAGTATGGAATCTGTCTAGGGATTTATGCAGGGTCTAGAAAGAACGGCATGCTCTCTCGGTCGACACTTCCGAATTGCGCACCAAAAAACGGCCTTCGGCGTAAGCTTGCGCTTAGCCAAAGACCGTCTAATTTACGTAGTCGGGACTATTAAACTTCCATGATAATCGGCAAAATCATCGGACGGCGGCGAGTCTGCTCGTACAAGAAACGGCCGAGCGCATCCTTCACGTTCGTCTTGAGCGACGCCCATTCATTGACTTTATCGTTCATCAGTTTATGCAGCGTCGAGGTTACGATCCGGTTCGCCTCTTCAAGCAGGCCTTCCGATTCGCGCACATAGACGAAACCGCGGGAAATGATATCCGGACCGGACAATATCGCGCCGTCTTGCTTGCTGAGCGTAACAACAACCACTAGAATGCCGTCCTGCGACAACAGCTTCCGGTCGCGAAGGACGATATTGCCTACGTCACCGACCCCCAAGCCATCGATCAGAACATTGCCTGCAGGCACCTTGCTGCCTTTACGCGCCGCTCCGCTTTGGAACTCCACGGTATCGCCATTATCGATGACGAAAATATTTTCGCGTTCAATGCCTACAGCCTCACCGAGCAAAGCATGCTGGCGGAGCATCCGGTATTCACCGTGAATCGGAATGAAGTACTTCGGACGGATCAGGTTAAGCATCAGTTTGAGCTCTTCCTGGCTGCCGTGACCGGAAACGTGAACGCCGGAAACAGAACCTGGACCGTAAATGACTTTCGCGCCCAGACGGAAAAGTTCATCCACCGTACGTCCTACATAGCGCTCATTACCAGGGATCGGCGTCGCTGCGATGATAACGGTATCACCCGGCATAATATCGATCTTCCGGTGCGTAGAGCGTGCCATACGCGTCAGTGCGGACATCGGCTCGCCTTGGCTGCCCGTACAAAGCACGGCTACACGGTCGGCTGCCATCTTATTAATCTCTTCAGGCTCGATAATCGTGCCTTCCGGAATGTTCAAATAACCCAGCTCGGAAGCTATCGTTACGACGTTGACCATGCTGCGTCCGACGACGGCGATCTTGCGCTTCGTTGCGGTTGCCGCATTCACGACTTGCTGAATACGATGCACGTTGGAAGCGAACGTTGCCACTACGACACGCTGCGTCGCTTTGCGGAAGATATCCTCCAGCTCCGAACCGATATTGCTCTCGGACGGCGTAAAGCCCGCGCGTTCCGCGTTGGTGCTGTCCGACAGAAGCGCCAACACGCCGCGGCGGCCGATATCGGCAATCCGCTGCAAGTCCGCGTATTGATTATTAACCGGCGTATGATCGAACTTAAAGTCGCCCGTATGCACGACCGTGCCCTCGGGCGTGTCCAAACAAACGCCGACCGAATCCGGAATACTGTGGTTCGTTTTGAAGAAGGAAGCTTTGATCGCGCCGAGTTGTACTTCGCTCTCTGCATTGATCAGAATACGCTTCGTCTCTCCGAGGAGTCCCGCTTCTTTCAATTTGCCTTCAATGAGACCAAGCGTCAGCTTCGTCGCATACAGCGGCACATTTAGATGCTTCAGAACGTAAGGCAGTCCACCGATGTGATCCTCGTGGCCATGCGTAATCAGAATGCCTCTTACTTTATCGCGATTCTCTGTCAAATACGTAATGTCTGGGATGACAATATCGATACCGAGCATATCTTCTTCAGGGAATTTAAGGCCTGCATCTACCACAACGATATCATTTGCGTATTGAACGACGTACATGTTCTTTCCGATTTCACCAACGCCGCCTAGTGCAAAAACAAGCAGCTTATCCTGGATATTCTTCTTAGACAAGTGAATCCATACCTCCTAATCGTAGTACGAAACAAGATGTACCCCGCCTGCTCAAAAAATAGCAGGTAGAGACACTACGTTTCATCTGTTTTTTATAGTCCGAACGCAAATTACATGGCAGCTGTTTCCACCCTCGGGAACGCCGCTGCATGTAATTCATAACTAGTGCATGTCGAACGCCAATCCTAGGCGTTACACTTTTTCTAAATTTTGCCGCACACCGTCACTTGCATCCATTATACATGATTGAAATTAAGAAACACAAGTAACGGTTACGATCAACGCTTTGAGACGACACGCGAAGTGTGAACGCTTTCCTCTTGATATACAGGTAAGGCTTGTCCATATTGGCTTAATAAGGGCTTGCACGAAAAAGCAAAAACTCAAACAAAAAACCGATGCAAGCGCACCGGTTTTTGGTAAACGCAGCTGCTATTTGCTGAGAAGCGGCAATCATCAAAGGGTCAATAAATGACGAAGCGCTGCAACTTCACTCTCATCCGCGGCTACTAATGGAAGACGCACGCCGCCTACAGGTAATCCGCGGAGCGCTAGTGCCGCCTTTACGAGAACGGGATTCGGCAATTCAAACAGACCTTTGAAAATCGGAAGATTCTCGCCATGCAGCTTCGCTGCTTGGGCAACCTGACCTTCCAAATAAGCCTGAATCATCGCTTTCATCGGTTTGCCTACGACATGGCTGGCAACGCTCACGATGCCGTAAGCTCCGACGGACATAGCCGGCAGCCCAGCGCTGTCATCTCCGCTGTATACGAGGAAACCATCAGGCGCACCTGCAACGATTTCCGCCACTTGATCCAGCGAAGCACATTCTTTGGTTGCAATGACGTTAGGCAGCTGAGCCAAACGAAGCGTCGTCGCCGCCGATAGGCTCACGATTGTCCGGCCCGGCACGTTATATAGCATGACCGGCAAAGCGGTCGATTCCGCAATCGCTTTAAAATGCTGATAAAGTCCTTCTTGCGTCGGTTTGTTATAATACGGTGCAACAAGCAGTATCGCATCCACGCCGCATTGTTCGGCGACTTTCGTCAAATGCACGGAATGGGCCGTATCGTTGCTGCCCGTACCCGCAATGACCTTGCAGCGGCCCCCGGCCTGTTTGACCACGAACGAGAACATGGCCTGCTTCTCTTCGTCGTTCAAAGTCGGAGATTCGCCCGTCGTACCGCAAACTACGATACTATCGCTCAGTTGATCCTCGATTAAATATTCCACTAACCGTCCTGTCGTGTCCCAGTCGATCGAACCGTCCGCAGAGAACGGGGTAACCATGGCAGTGACTAAACGTCCGAAATCCAAAACGATTCCTCCTCCGAATTTTACGTAGCAAAATTCTCATCGTAAGCATAATCTTGAATTTTGCGCAGCAAAATTCGTATCGTAAGCATAATCTCCATTTTGCGAAGCAGCATTCAACATCGCAAGCATGTAAAAAGAACAGCCTATCCTTATTCATGCAGCGAAAACTTGGCATGCAGCGCCTGAAGCGCAATCGCCATATCGCTTTCCTGCACCAAGACCCAGATGGTCGTATTCGAATCCGCGGACTGAAGTATCGGTATCCCTTGTTCAGTCAACGCTTCAACGATTCGCGCCATGATGCCGGGAACGCCGTTCATGCCTCCGCCGATCACGGATATTTTGGCGCATCCGTTCACGGCTTTCGGCATGTAGCCGATCTCTTGCAGTACCGTAACGGCTTTGTCCGCATCATGGTCGAAAACGGTATACACCGCTCCGCCTGGATTCACGTTAATAAAGTCGACGCTGATATGATGTTTGGCCATGGCTTGAAACACCTGCAACTGTACATCGGAAGGTCCCTCTTGCGCTTGAACGGTAATTTGAGTCACGCCGCTGACATGCGCGACGCCCGTCACATGCCTGTCTCGTACCGATGACGCGTTCAACACGTCCGCCAAATCCGTTACGAGCGTACCTTCATCCTCGGAGAAGGTAGAACGAACGCGAATCGGAATACGCGCCTGCTGTGCGATTTCAACGGCCCTCGGGTGAATGACCTTCGCGCCTTGCCTAGCCATATTGCCCACTTCCGAATAACTGATGACGGATAATGCCCTAGCATCCTTGACGATTCGGGGATCCGCGGTAAGAATCCCGTTCACGTCTGTATAGATATCAACTCGCTCCGCATGCAGCGCCGCGCCCAGCGCCGTCGCCGACGTGTCGCTCCCGCCTCTGCCTAGAGTTGTGAAATCTCCTGATTCCGTAACCCCTTGGAAACCGGTCACGATAACGACATGACCTTCCCGCAGCGCCTGATGCATGCGCTCCGTGCGGATTTCCAATATTCGCGCCTTGCCGAACTGGTGATCCGTTATGATTCCCGCTCCGCCGCCCGTAAGGGCAACGGCAGGTATATCACGGGCACGCAGCAGGCTGCAAAGAACCGAGGCGGATATGATTTCGCCGCAGCCTTGGAGCATATCCTTCTCCTTGGCAGGCAAAGAATCGCCGTGCTGCGCGATGAGCGCCAGCAGCGTGTCCGTTGCGTACGGATCGCCCTTCCGCCCCATTGCAGAGACGACAACGACTAGTCCGTACTGTCGTTGCCGTTCTCGTTGGATATGCTTGATGACCAGTTGCCTGCCTTCATCCGATGACAACGAAGTGCCGCCGAACTTTTGTACGAGGATGCGCATTGTCAAACCTCCGTATCCGACTGTGAAGCCCGCCGAATCGTCACGCTTGACAACCTGCTCATGCTGTGAAGATTACTGCTTCTCGATTGCGATATATTCTGCGATTTGGACAGCATTCCATGCTGCGCCTTTGAGCAGATTATCCGATACGATCCATAAGTTGAGGCCGCGTGCATGACCCAGGTCACGGCGCAGTCGACCAACGAAAACTTCGGGCTTGCCGGCCGCTTCTGTTGCGAGCGGGTACAATTGCCCTTCAGGGTCGTCGGCCAGCACAACGCCTGGCGCTTCAGCAAGCAGTTTCTTGACGTCTTCCAGTTCGTAATCGTTTTGAAGTTCTACATATACCGATTCCGAATGGCCGTATACGACTGGAATTCGAACACAGGTCGCGGTGACGTCAATGGACTCGTCGTCCAAGATCTTTTTCGTTTCGCGAACCATTTTCATTTCTTCCAACGTATAGCCGTTCTCTTGGAATTTATCGATTTGGGGAATGGCATTAAACGCGATCTGATGTTTGACCGGCAGGGCTCCGACGGGCAAAAGTTCAGGATTGACGTCATTGCCGTCAAGCACGGCTCGGGTTTGGCGAAGCAGCTCGTCAATCGCGCGGCTGCCTGCACCCGATACGGCTTGATACGTAGAAACGATAATCCGGGAAATGCCGTATCGAACCTGAATCGGCTTCAATGCTGCAACCAATTGGATCGTGGAGCAGTTCGGATTCGCAATTATGCCCCTATGTTCGCTGACCTTGTCGATGTTCAATTCCGGGACGACAAGCGGCGTGTCCGGATCCATGCGGTAAGCGTTCGTATTATCGATGCAAACCGCCCCATGCTCCACAGCATGGGGGGCAAGTGCACGAGTCACATCGCCGCCCGCGCTGAACAAAGCGATCTCAACGCCTTTGAAGCTTTCCGGTGTTGCTTCTTCGACTGTATATTCCTTGCCTTTAAACGTGATTTTCTTCCCTGCCGAACGTGCCGAGGAAAGTAATTTAAGCGCTGCGATCGGAAAATCGCGCTTCTCGAGCAACCCGATAATCTGTTCCCCTACTGCGCCTGTCGCACCGACAACGGCGACGTTAAACATCTTCTGCTGTGAAATTGGTTGTCGTCTCCCCTCAAAAGCTTATGTCAAGGATAGCTCCATTTGCATATTGCGAAGGATTGGAATTGGTTAAGCGCGTTCGACCAGCATCGGTTGAAGCTGTTGGCCGGTTAAAGCAGCCTCGCAAGCCTCAGGAATGAGATCCATTCTGGCGACAAGCGAATTCGGCTTTTGAATCGGATTATCCTGGCCGAACGGAACGAAATATACGTTTTTGCAAACAAGCAGCTTCGCGATATTTGCCGCATTCAAGCCAAGCCCGTCATTCGTCGAGATGGCCAGCACAAGCGGACGTTGATTCCGCATTTGCGATTTGGCCGCCATGAGAACAGGACTGTCCGTCATGGCATTCGCAAGCTTGCTGGTCGTATTGCCCGTGCAGGGAGCAATGACGAGTACGTCGAGCAGTTTCGATGGCCCCAGGGGCTCTGCGTCGACAATTGTCGAAATGATGTTGTTTCCCGTAATGGATTTCAGCTGTCGTTGCCATTCTTCTGCGGTTCCGAACCGGGTATCCGTTGTAATGAGCGTCTGCGTTACGATCGGAACCACATTCGCTCCCTCGTCCACAAACCGCTGGATGACCGGCATAACCTCTGCAAACGTACAGTGAGAACCGGAGAGCGCATAGCCCACCGTTTTGCCTTGCCATTTCATTGCTCATTCCCCCGTAACCTGGTATCTTCCATAATCAATCGACTTAAGCAATCCGCTATGATGCGTCCAGCTGTTTTGGGTGCGACGATTCCTGGGAGGCCGGGGGCAAGCAGAGCCTTGATTCCGCGCTTCTCGGCAAAGCGAAAATCCGTTCCGCCGGGCTTGGATGCAAGGTCGATAATGACCGCTCGCGAGGGCAAATTTGCTATAATTTGCGCTGTGACTATCATAGTCGGAATTGTATTAAAAAGCAAGTCAATATTGCCCACATACTGCAGCAAATGCTTGATGTAGAAGGGCTCGAAGCCCATCTCGAAGGACCTCGCGAAATGCTCTTCACGACGCACGCCGACCTTCACTTTCGCCCCAAGACCCTGCAGAGTCCGAGCTAAAGTAAGACCGGTCCGACCGATTCCGAGCACCATGCAGGAAGATCCGTGTATCGTAATATCCGTGTTCTGAATCGCCATCATGACGGCGCCCTCCGCGGTCGGTATCGAGTTATAAATCGCTACGTCATCGCGGTCGAACAGTTCTACCAATTCAATGGCGTGCTTCTGGCAAAGATCACGTAAAAAAGGTTTGGCCATGCCCGCGTAAACCTTGCAATGCTTCGGCAGCTTAGAAACGTATTCGTCGGTTAACACCAGCTCGCGGTCGCTGAAAACGGCTAAGATTCGGCCTTCGTCGTCGGTTCCGACCGCCGGCAATATTAGCGCATCGGCACTGGCGAACAGTTCATCGCTCATTTCGGCCCTGACTGCGCCGTCCAAGGACGAATGCAGCTGGTCGAATCCAGCGACGGTAACCGTTGCATCGAGCTCGGTCAGCTTCCGGATGACCTCCAGTCCCCGAGCGTCGCCGCCGAGCAGCACGACCTGAACTCCTGTCAGCATAAGGGTATCACTCCTTTTTAACAGCAGACCGATTCACGCCGGTGCAGTCCGGCGGTTCGGTCGGCAGTACAAACTGAAACCGTCAGCCTTGTATGGGCCGCCCGATTGAACAGTGTGCGCTCTTGGTTATAGACCATCTTATGCATCCGCCCAGGTCGTGGTGAAAATGAAATCGCCCTTTTGAGCAAAATGAAAAAGCACCGGAGCATAAGCCCCGGTGCTGCTAGATCTATTTACTTGGTACAATGGTAATCGGTCTGTTTCCATTCCTCAATTATACGCCCGTATGTCCGAAGCCGCCGGCTCCGCGCACCGTCTCGGGCAATTCCTCCGTCTCCGCAATCTCGACATCCGGAACGATTTGGAAGAGCATTTGCGCGATGCGCTCGCCGCGTTCAATAACGAACGGCTGCTGACCATGATTAATCAGCAGGACTTTGACCTCGCCGCGATAATCGGCATCGATCGTTCCCGGCGAGTTCAAACATGTAACGCCATGTTTGAATGCCAATCCGCTTCGCGGGCGAATCTGCGCTTCGAGCTCAGCGGGCATTGCCATCGCGAAGCCCGTCGGGATCAGCTTGCGCTCGCCGGGTTGAAGCGTCTCGGGTTCGGTTACGGCCGCATGAAGATCGAAGCCGGCAGCCAGCTCCGACATTTTGCGCGGAAGCTGAATGTCCTCGTTGCCGGGCATGCGCTTAAATGCTACTTGAAACAAGCGAGTCCCTCCCGATGGCCGCTGCCGCTTTGTCGTTGCTGCCAACCATCGCAACCGCGAACGGGACGGCCAACATGCGTTTGGTCACTTCGCGGATGTCGGCCATTTGAACCGCATCGATCCGCTCCAGCATTTGATCCAGCGTATAGTGACGGCCAAGCATCAGCTCGTTCTTGCCCAATCGGTTCATTCGGCTGCTCGTGCTCTCCAAGCTGAGGATCAAGCTGCCTTTCAGCTGCTCTTTTCCGCGGCTCAGCTCAACGTCCGTCAAGCCTTGCACGGCAAGATCGTGTAATTGCTCAAGCGTCAGGTCCAGCACCTCTTTCGTCTGCTTCGGCGCTGTTCCCGCATAGACCGTAAACAAGCCGCTGTCCGCATACGAGGTGTGATACGAATAGACGGAATAAGCAAGTCCCCGCTTCTCCCGAATCTCTTGAAACAGCCGCGAGCTCATTCCGCCGCCGATCGCATTGTTCAGCAGAATCATCGCATACTGCAAGGGATCCGCAATGGAACAGCCCGGGAAGGAAATGCAGATGTGATTCTGTTCGGTCTTCTTCTTATGAAACAAATAATTCCCGTTGAAGGCAGGAGACGCAAGCGCCGGCTCGGAACCGGTCGTCTTGAATGCGCCGAAATGCTTCTCCAGCAGCTCGAGCAGCGGCGCTTCCTCCACATTGCCTGCAACAGCAATCACCGTATTGTCGATCCGGTAATGACCATTCATATATCTCCGGAGCGTATCGCCGTCCATCGCGTTAAGCCGTTCTTCCAAGCCGAGAATGGAGTAGGCCAGCGGATGATCGCCATAAGCAGCTCTGGACGCTTCATCATGCACTTTATCGTCCGGCGTGTCTTCATACATCGAGATTTCTTCCAAAATCACGTTTTTTTCTTTTCCCAGCTCCGTCGGATCCATCTTCGAATTAAAAAACATATCCGCGAGTGCATCCACCGCAATCGGCAGATGCTGATCCAGCACCTTGGCAAAATAACACGTGTACTCTTTCGCCGTAAACGCATTTACGTTGCCGCCGATACCGTCGAACAAATCGGCAATATCCTTCGCGCTGTGACGCTCTGTCCCCTTGAACAGCATGTGCTCGATAAAATGCGAGATGCCGTTGTTCTCTGGAGTTTCGTTGCGCGAACCGGTCTTTACCCATATTCCGAAAGACACGGAACGACAGGTCGGAATGTATTCCACAACCACCCTCAGGCCGTTACTTAGCGTATAGTTATTCAATCCTGACTCCTCCTAAAGCAACAGCATGAAATTAATGACTTCACTATAACAAAATTATGGTTGCGCCTCAACTAAGGAGGCTCTGTCGGATGAAAGCGTCTCGCTGACGGTGCCGAGCAAGAGTCCTTTTCCTTTGATTGCCGCGATTATTCCCTTAAGCGCCGAACTGGACGAATCCGTCGGATGCATGAGAATCAGCGAACCCGGCTCCACGCGCGTGCGCACCTTCTGAATGATGGAATACGCCGGCGGATGTTTCCAATCGACCGTATCGAGCGTCCAGAGGACGGTCTTCAACCCCTGCTCGGCCGCAACGTCGACCGTCATTTGGTTAAAATCGCCTGAAGGAGGCGCAAACCAATGATTCGTGACATGCAGCGTGGACTTCAGCAGCGCTTCCGTCTTGGCAATTTGATTGAATGCCGCATTGCGATCGAGTTGACTCATATTCGGATGCGTGTAAGCATGGTTCGATAATTCGTGGCCTTCGGCTTGAATCTCTTTGGCGAGCGTCGTGTTTTTCTTCAGCCAGGAACCGTCAAAGAAGAACGTCGCCTTCACATTCTCCTTCTTCAGCGTTTGCAGCATGAACGGAATGTACTCATTTCCCCAAGCGACATTGATCATCAATGCCACCATCGGTTTGTTCGGGTTACCCTTATATATCGGTACGCGGCCGAGATCGTCCAAGCCGACCTTCGGCGCCACTTCCCGATACATCCAGCGGATCGGCTCGTTTACCGGGGCATGCAGCATGAGCCGATAGGTACGATCGACATCCACTTCAAGTCCGTTGTAGCCGGGGATGGCCTTCCATACCCTGTCGACGCGTGCATCTACGGGGGCAACTCGTTTCTTTGCGGCTTCGGCTTGTATCATCTCAAGCAGCGACGCTTTCCCTTGTGCGGAGGGCTCCAGCCTTGATATCGCCAGAACGGCCGCATCCCCTTGCTTCATCGCGAACACATATGCCGACAGCGGACCGTTAAGCTTAATCGCGATCAGCAGCGCGCTCATGACGAGCAGCATGACGATTCCTTTCTTCAACCTCATGGCAAGCCCCTCCTTCTCCTTCATCTTATTATGGCTCGGCCCACAATATGAGAAGAAGAAAAAATACGGCCAATAAAAAAAGAGACAGGATCCCCTGCCTCCTTGTTTGACCGTATGCGATTAAGATTGCTGCGCAGGTACTTCTGGAGCCAGTACCGCTTTGCGAGACAAGTTAATCCGGCCTTGCCCATCGATTTCCGTAACTTTAACCGTAATTTGATCGCCGATTTTGAGCACGTCTTCGACCTTCGCAACACGCTCCGTGGAGACTTGCGATATGTGGACGAGTCCGTCTTTGTTCGGCAGAATCTCAACGAAGCAGCCGAATTTCTCGATGCGCTTAACGGTACCCAGGTAAACTTCGCCGACGATGACTTCGCGAACGATGCCTTCGATGATTTGTTTTGCGCGTTCGTTCGCTTCCGCGTTCGAAGACGCGATGAAGACCGTACCATCCTGCTCGATATCGATTTTCACGCCGGTCTCATCGATGATCTTGTTGATGATTTTACCGCCGGAGCCGATAACGTCGCGGATTTTATCCGGGTTGATTTTCATGATGACGATTTTCGGCGCATACTTCGACAAGCTTGTACGAGGCGTTTGCATGACTTCGTTCATTTTGCCGAGGATATGCAAACGGCCTTCACGTGCCTGCTCCAGCGATTGCGACAGAATCGCACGGTCGATACCGTCGATCTTGATGTCCATTTGGATCGCTGTCACGCCTGCTGCCGTTCCCGCAACCTTAAAGTCCATATCGCCAAGGTGATCTTCCATGCCTTGAATATCCGAAAGGATGGAGAAGTGATCGCCGTCCTTGATCAAGCCCATTGCGATCCCAGCAACCGGTGCTTTGATCGGTACGCCCGCATCCATCATCGCCAGCGTGCTCGCGCAAATACTAGCTTGGCTCGTTGAACCGTTGGATTCCAATACTTCGGATACCAGACGAATCGTATACGGGAATTCCGCTTCGCTCGGAATGACTTTCGAAAGCGCCCGCTCGCCAAGTGCGCCATGGCCGATTTCGCGGCGGCCCGGAGGACGCAGCGGTCTAGCTTCGCCTACGCTGAACGGCGGGAAGTTATAATGATGCATGAAGCGCTTCGTTTCCGTCAAATCGATACCGTCGAGAATTTGCACGTCGCCAAGCGCGCCAAGCGTACAGATGCTGAGCGCCTGCGTCTGACCGCGCGTGAACAAACCGGAGCCGTGCGTACGCGGCAGAAGAGCGACATCGCACTCGATCGGACGGATTTCGCCGAGTGCTCGTCCATCAGGACGAACTTTATCGTGCGTAATCAGGCGGCGAACTTCTTCTTTGACAATATCGTACAGCACTTCTTTGACATCGCCGAGCAGTTCAGGATTCTCTGCATATTCGATCTCGAAGTGAGCAACGGCGTCGCTGTTCACGGCATCGATTGCTTCTTGGCGCGCATGTTTCTCCATCACGCGGACCGCTTCAACCAATCGCGGCTGCGCAAAAGCGCGAACCGCTGCATTAACGGCTTCGTTAACGGCGTGCAACTTGACTTCGATTTTCGGTTTGCCGGCAAGTCCTTGAAGCTCTTCGATCGAAGCAACGATTCGGCGGATCTCGTCATGCCCGAACATGATGGCTTCCAAGATCACTTCTTCCGATACTTCGTCGGCTTCCGCTTCTACCATCATGATGGCATCTTTCGTACCGGCAACAACCAGATGAATGTCACTCTTCGTTTCTTGCTCAACGGTTGGGTTAATGATGAATTGACCATCGATGCGGCCGACGATAACGCCGCCGATCGGTCCGTTAAACGGAATGTCCGACAGCGTCAGCGCAGCCGACGTGCCGATCATGGCCGCGATTTCGGGCGTGCAATCCTGATCGACGCTCATGACGATATTGGCGATTTGCACTTCATTACGGAATCCTTCAGGGAAAAGCGGACGAATCGGACGGTCGGTCAGGCGGCTGGCCAAAATGGCCTTCTCGCTCGGACGTCCTTCGCGTTTGATGAAGCCGCCTGGAATTTTGCCTACGGCATACAAACGCTCTTCGTAATTGACCGTAAGCGGGAAGAAATCGAGATTTTTCGGTTCCGTGGACGAAACGACGGTACAAAGCACGACGGTTTCGCCGTATTTGACCGTTACCGCCGCGTTGGCTTGTTTCGCCAAACGCCCGATTTCCATAATGAACGGACGGCCGCCCAATGTTGTTTCTACGCGTTGCAGCATATAATTCCTCCTCATTGCAATGGCGGCAATCTAGAAAAAATGCCCCATCGTCAGCATTCTATTTCTCATATGTTGGACAGAAAAAACCCGAGTCTCCTGGAGCTTTTACTGCAATTATGTATCCAATCGATGCGGATTTATAAAAAGCAACCCGGCGCAGCCATGCCCGTGATTCCCGGGCGGCGTAACAACCAGGTTGCTTTTATCCCCGCATCTATTATCGGCGAAGGCCGAGTTTTTCGATCAATGCGCTGTAACGTCGTACGTCTTTGTTTTTCAGGTAAGCCAACAATTTACGGCGTTGACCGACCATTTTGAGCAGACCGCGGCGCGAGTGGTGATCTTTCTTGTGCGTCCGAAGATGATCTGTCAAATTGACGATGTTTTGCGTCAGGATAGCGATTTGAACTTCCGGGGATCCCGTATCGTTCGCGTGGGTTTTGTGCTCATCGATCAATTGATGTTTGCGTTCTTGCGTAAGTGCCATCCGTGTTCACCTCCTTGTATCTTAATCGCCGTTAGCCTCGCCACCGCCCGGTGAATGACGGACAGGCCAAGCTAAGGTTCGCGTTGCGCGTGCTGGATCTAGGCGATGACTACGCAACGTCTAAGAGTATAACATATCTGGACGCAAGAAGTAAATGCGGTTGCTATTTCTTATTGTAAGTCGTGAGCAAGGCGCGCGCCTCATCCCCGTCGGAATGAATCTGGGCAACTAGCTCTTCGATAGAACCGAATTTCTTCTCCATCCGCAAAAATGCAATAAATTGAATGGATACCGTCTTGCCGTACAAATCGCCGTTGAAATCAAACAGATGCGCTTCCATGACCGGCTCGGGCAAATGGTCGTGAAACGTCGGCTTCACGCCGATGTTCAACACGCCCGGAATACGCTGGCCTTCAACCTTTGCCATGATCGCGTATACGCCTTGCCGCGGAATGAAGAACCCCGCTTCCTGTTGAATGTTCGCCGTAGGGTAGCCGAGCTTCCGCCCCCTGCCTTCTCCTTGTACCACAACTCCGCGAACCTCATAAGGTTCACCCAGCAGTTCCGCGGCTTCCTCGGGACGTCCCCCGAGAAGGGCTTCGCGGATACGCGTGCTGCTCACTTTATCGCCGTCTTGCATGAATGGTTCCACAATTTCCACCCCGATATCCGGTTCGCCAAGCGCTCCTAACGTTTCCGGTTTGCCTGCCCCTCTGGCGCCGAATGTAAAATCGAAGCCGACAATGGCCCGTTTCACCTGCAGCGGCCGCAGAACGCGGTCGACAAACTCGGCCGGCGTCACTCCGGCGAAGTCCAAATCAAATTGAACGATATAAACGACCTCCACCCCCAGCTTGCGGAAGCACTCTACCTTGTCGGTAAGCGGAGTCAGACTGGACTGGTATTGTCCGTTTCGTCCGAGCACTTCTTTGGGATGGGGATGAAACGTCATCACAGCCCCTTGAAGACCGGAAGCGCGCGCAGACGCAATCGCTTGCGAAATGACATTCTGATGACCGCGATGAACGCCGTCGAAATGTCCTATGGCCAGCGTCTTGGGCTTTGCCCGAAGGACGGCTTCCGAATCTGCGATCGGGTACTGTAAAGATATGATTTCCACGCAGCCACACCTGCTTTATCATCTTGCTTGGATGCATAGGCGAGCGGTAACCCAAATGCGAGAGATCATCTCGCACCTGGTACGACCAGCCTAGTCTGCCGTTGGCGTAAACACCTTAACGGCTTTCAAAGTGCCGGAATCTTCATCCGGTTGGAATACACCAGCGAACATTCCGTCTTCGCCATATACACGAAGCAAGGAATGGTTCGCAAACGGATCTTGCGCCACTATATTAGCAAGCGAAACCCGTTTTCCTTGAAATGCTCGCTGAACGTCCGCCGCGCTAATCGTGATCCGCGGAAAATGATCCAACGCTTCGCTTGCAGCCGTCAGCTTGTCCGCTATCGCACCGGAAGCTTTCAGCTCCGCAATTTGCTCCAGGGTCAGGCAATCCTCCTGCGTGAATCCGCCCGACATGGTTCTTGTAAGCTTCACCATGACGGCTGGTACATGCAGAGCTTGGCCGATATCGACGCATAACGTGCGGATATACGTCCCTTTCGAACAGACGACGGAGAAACGAATGACGGGATGAGGCTGATTCAGTTGAACTTCGAGAAGTTCAAGCCCGTAGATCGTTACTTTACGGGCCTGCCGTTCAATCACTTGCCCTTCCCTAGCCAGCTCGTACAACCGTTTGCCGTCGACGCGTACCGCCGAGAACATCGGTGGCACCTGATCGATTTCACCGATGAAGGACGCCAACACCTCGCGAATTTGCGCCTCGTCTAGCAGGACCGAAGGCAGCTCTTCCGTAATCGTGCCCGTCAAATCCTCGGTATCCGTCGCAAGGCCGAACTGCATGACGGCTTCATACGACTTGGGACGCTCCTGCACGTACTCCACTACCCTCGTCGCCCTTCCAATACAGAGCGGAAGAACGCCTGTCACTTGAGGATCGAGCGTACCTGTATGTCCGATCCGCTTCACCTTCAAGATACCTCTGACTTTTGCTACCACATCATGAGAAGTCCAGCCTGCGGGCTTCCAAACTGCCAAAATGCCATCCATCATTGATCCAGCGCCTCTCTTACGGCTTGAATGACGGATACGGAACATTCTTGGATGCCTTGCTGCAGCCGACAGCCTGCGGCACGCACATGTCCGCCGCCGCCGAACGATTGCGCGATCGCCGAAACATCTGCTTTGCCCGAGGACCGCATACTGACTTTCACATCGCCATTCTCGGTTTCTTTGAACAAGATTCCGACTTCCACGCCGTCGACGTTGAGCGCATAGTTGACAAGCCCTTCCAGATCGTCCCCGACAGCTCCCGTCTCCGCCATATCAGCAAAAGACACGTACAGCCAAGCAATCTGATTATCATCCGAGAAGGTCAACCGATTCAGCCCGCGCTGCAGCAGAAGCAGCTGCGGTTTCGTCATGCGCTCGAGCAGGTGATTTGCAATCCAAGGCCCATTTACGTTCTCTTCCAGCATGCGCGATGCGATTTGCATCACATACGGACTGGTATTGGAATACCGGAATCCGCCTGTGTCCGTCAGCAAGCCGGTATATATCGCCGTCGCCGATTCGTAATCGAACGGAATGCCGGCGAATGCAATCAAATCATATAAAATTTCGACCGTTGCCGCAGCATCCGGCCGGATGATGTTATGAGTCCCGAAAGCATCGTTCGTCGGATGGTGGTCAATATTAAGCAGCTGCGCTTGGTCGGCGAAGCTGCCCTGTACGAGACCGATCCGGCGAAAATCCGCACAATCTACCGCAATAATACGATCAAACTTCTCTTCAGGAGGCTGCTTGCCGTAATGGATAACGCGATCCGAGCCTTCCAGATAGTTGAGACGGACAGGGACCGCGCCTTCATTGATCAGTACGGCCTCTTTGCCCAGCTGACGAAGGAACCAGCCGACGACAAGCGTCGAACTGATGGCGTCTCCGTCCGGTTGGACATGCGAGACAACAAGAAACTTACTGCCGTCTCGCATGAAGTCCAGCGCTGCCTGCAACTGCTTCCGATAGGAGGCAGAAAAGGCTTCGTTTGCCGCAATCATTTGACGCCTCTGCCGCCGCCGGCATTGATATCGTTAAGCAGCGATTCGATCCGGCTGCCGTATTCGATACTACTGTCGAATTTGAAGATCAGCTCCGGCGTATGGCGGAATCGAATGCGCTTGCCCAGCTCCGAACGGATAAAGCCAGTGCCGCGACCCAGCGCTTTGAGCGTTTCTTCCTTCTGCTCATCGCTGCCAAGCACGCTAAGGTACACCCGCGCCTGGGACAGGTCGTTCGTGATTTCAACACCTGTCACCGTAATGAAACCGATGCGCGGATCCTTCAGCTCCGTTTGAATAATCGTGCTGAGCTCTTTCTTGATCTGTTCACCTACACGTCCTACGCGGACTTTGGCCATCGGTCAATCACCTCTCCACGGACTCCATGATGAAGGCTTCGATTACGTCGCCTTCTTTGAGGTCGTTAAACTTATCGAGCGTAATGCCGCATTCGTAGCCTTGGGCCACTTCTTTGGCATCGTCCTTGAACCGTTTGAGCGACTCGATCTCGCCTTCGAACACGACGACGCTGCTGCGGATCAAACGGGCTTTCGCGTTGCGCGTGATCTTGCCGGAAGTAACCATACAGCCGGCGATTACGCCAACTTTGGTCACTTTGAACAGGTTCCGGACTTCGGCTTGGCCGATGATCACTTCCTTGAATACCGGATCCAGCATCCCTTTCATCGCATGTTCGATCTCATCGATGACGTTGTAAATGATGCTGTGGAGACGGATATCGACTTTCTCCTGCTCCGCCGTCGCGAGCGCCTGCGGTTCAGGACGTACGTTAAAGCCGATGACGATCGCGCTGGAAGCTGCAGCGAGGTTGATATCCGATTCCGTGATCGCGCCTGCTCCGCTGTGAATGATTTTGACGCGAACGCCTTCGATATCGATCTTCGCGAGGGAGCCCTTGAGCGCTTCGGAAGAGCCTTGAACGTCGGCTTTGATGATGACATTAAGATCCTTGATCTCGCCGTCTTTAATATGATTGTACAAATCCTCGAGCGTTACGCGCGAATTCGCACCAAGTTCGGTTTGACGATGCTTAATGGCGCGACGATCCGCAATGGCGCGGGCTTTGCGTTCGTCTTCGAACACCAGGAACGGATCGCCTGCTTGCGGAACTTCCGTCAAGCCGGTGATTTCGATCGGCGTGCTCGGACCTGCTTCTTTTAAGCGGCGGCCCTTGTCGTTCACCATGGCGCGGACGCGGCCGAAGCAATTGCCGGCAACGAAGGCGTCGCCGATCTTCAGCGTGCCGTGTTGAACGAGGATACGCGCAACCGGCCCTTTGCCTTTATCAAGCTCGGCTTCGATGACGGTACCGCGGGCCCGTTTGTTCGGGTTCGCTTTGTAGTCGTTCATTTCGGCAACGAGCAGAATCATTTCGAGCAGTTCTTCCAAGCCGATGCGCTGCTTAGCGGATACGTTGACGAAGATCGTGTCACCGCCCCACTCTTCCGGAACCAGGCCGTATTCCGTCAAGCTTTGCTTGATTTTGTCCGGATCGGAACCCGGCTTATCGATCTTATTGACAGCTACGATGATCGGTACGTTAGCCGCTTTTGCATGGTTGATGGCTTCAACCGTTTGCGGCATGACGCCGTCATCCGCAGCCACGACGATGATCGTGATATCCGTTACTTGCGCGCCGCGGGCACGCATGAGCGTGAACGCTTCGTGGCCCGGCGTATCGAGGAACGTGATTTTCTTGTGGTTGATCTCGACTTGATACGCACCGATATGCTGCGTAATGCCGCCTGCTTCGCCGCTCGTGACGCTCGTTTGGCGAATGGAATCAAGCAGGGTCGTTTTACCATGGTCGACGTGACCCATGATCGTAACAACCGGCGGACGTGCTTCCAGAAGTTCTTCTTCGTCCTTCTCTTCGAAGGTCTCGAATTGATCTTCTTCGACCGGGATCTTCACTTCAACCTCGACGCCGTATTCGGAAGCGATCAGTTGAACCGTATCCAAATCCACCTCTTGGTTGATCGTCGCCATTACGCCGAGCATAATGAGCTTCTTGATGACTTCCGAAGCATCCTTATGCAGCAGCTTAGCCAAATCACCGACGGTTACCGTACCGCGAACGATGATTTTCTTCGGCGTATTGTCGACTTTCTCGCGGCGCTCTTGTTGTTGTCCGCCTTTGCGGTTGTTTTTGCCGCCGCGGTTGTTATTTCTGAAGTTGCCGGAACGGTTGTTGTCTTCGAAACGCTTGTTGCCGCCATACGTATTGTTCGATGCTTTCGGATTGTTTCTTCTCCGATCGTCGGATGCCGGACGATTGTTATCGAACGTACGTGCCGGAGCCGGGCTGCTGCCCCCGCGGTTGGACGATTGGCCGCCCTGCGCTGGCGCGGACGAACGGAAACCGCCTTGGCCTCCGCCAGTGCCTCCGCCTGCCGGACGGTTGCCTTGATAACCGCCTTGGCCTCCGCCTGCCGGACGATTGCCTTGATAGCCGCCGCCTTGGCCTTGCGGACGGCTGCTTTGACCGCCTTGGCTGCTGCCGGTTCCGCCTGCCGGACGGTTGCCTTGATAACCGCCTTGACCGCTGCCGCCTTGACCTTGCGGACGGCTGCCTTGATAGCCGGTGCCTTGGCCTTGCGGGCGGTTGCCTTGATATCCCGTGCCTTGGCCTTGCGGACGGCTGCCTTGGCCGCTGCCGCCTTGACCTTGCGGACGATTGCCTTGATAGCCGCCGCCTTGGCCCTGCGGACGGCTGCCTTGATAACCGCTGCCTTGGCCTTGCGGACGGTTGCCTTGATAACCGCTGCCTTGGCCTTGCGGACGGCCGTTTTGGCTGCCTTGACCTTGCGAAGGCTGATTCGTTCTGTTTTCCGTTCCTTGCGAAGATGCACTTGATGCTGGCGTGCTGGAAGCCGAGCTCGAGGCTGGCGCTTGACTGGTCGTTGAGTTGGCGGATGATGCCGCGGTCGTTGTAGACGTATTTGTAGGTGCGTTTGTATGTGTTATGGTCGTATTCCCCTGTTTTTCTATCGGATTTTTGTTGCCTTGTCCTTGCTGCACGGACGCATTGAGCGTTGGTTGTGGCTTACGCTCCTGTTGTCCCTGCTGAGGACGGCCAGACGATTGTGCTGCCGAAACTGTCGCGTTCTCCTGCGCGCGTTTGGCTGCCGCATTCGCTTTAATATCACGGAAGAAGCCTTCCACTTTCGAAACCATTTCATTCTCCATGACGCTCATATGATTATTAACAGGCAAATTGAGCCGTTTGAGAATGGTAATGATTTCTTTGCTGCTCATGCTGAGCGACTTTGCATATTCGTAGACTCGCAATTTGTCTTTGTTGTCTTTGTCTTGTTGTTTAGTCAATATACTCCACCTCCGAAGGTTCAGTTAAGCTATGAACGATGCTCTTGGCGAAGCCCGCATCCGTTAAGGCCAGGATGACGCGTTCCGATTTGCCGATCGCCTCTCCCAGCGCAATCCGGTCAAATACCTCCAAGCAATTCACGTTATACGTCGCGCACTTGTCACGAAACTTCTTCTTCGTATTATCTGATGCATCCGCCGCAACTATGACGAGTTTCGCCTTTCCTTGCCTGACGGCTTTCAGCACGGTTTCGTCCCCGGTCACCAGTTTGCCCGCGCGCATGGACATCCCGAGCATGGAGAGCGCTTTATGCTTCTTCATCGTCATCCATCTCATCCTTGCCTGCGCCCCACTCGTCCTCGACTGCAATGAAGTCCTGCGCGAGCTGATCGTATATTTCCGTACCCACTGTTTGTTTCAGTGCCCGGTCCAACGCTCTGCTCTTCTTTGCCAGCCTAAAGCATTCCACTTTGCCGCAAAGATAAGCGCCCCGGCCGGCTTTCTTGCCCGTTAAGTCGATAAGGACGGCCTCGTCCGGCGTGCGGACGACACGGATCAATTCCTTCTTGGGCTTCATTTCCTGACAAGCCACGCATTTGCGCAGCGGAATTTTTCTCGGTCTCACCATTCATCCCTCCCTGAACGCTTCCCCGCTCTTAGTCGATGGAGACGGAATCCTGATGCATGGTGCTCATTGCAGATTTCGGGCGGCCGTACTCCTGCTCCGCCTGCGTTTCGCTCTTAATATCGATTTTCCAGCCCGTCAGCTTGGCGGCCAAGCGCGCATTCTGTCCTTTGATGCCGATCGCGAGCGAAAGTTGATAATCCGGAACGATGACGCGCGCCATTTTCTCTTGCTCGTATACGATGACCTCGATGACTTTGGATGGACTCAGCGCATTCGCTACGTACTCTTCCACGCTCTCGGACCAGCGAACGATATCGATCTTCTCGCCCTTCAACTCGGTCACGATCGTTTGGACGCGCATGCCCTTCTGGCCTACGCAGGATCCAACCGGATCCACTTCCGGATTGCGGGAGTGGACGGCGATCTTGGAGCGGAAACCCGCTTCGCGCGCAACGGAGCGAATCTCGACGACGCCGTCGTAGATCTCGGGCACTTCGAGCTCGAACAGCCGTTTCAGCAAGCCCGGATGCGTGCGGGACAAGAAAATTTGCGGACCTTTCGTCGTGTTCTCCACTTTCGTGATGAACGATTTGACGCGGTCGCCATGCTTGAATTTATCCGTCGGCATGAGCTCGGTTAACGGCAATACAGCCTCTACCTTGCCAAGATCGATGAACAGGTTGCGAACATCCTGCCGCTGCACGATGCCGTTCACGATATCCTCTTCCTTATCGATGAACGCATTGTAGATCAGACCGCGCTCCGCTTCGCGAATGCGCTGCGTCACGACCTGCTTCGCCGTTTGCGCCGCAATCCGGCCGAAGTCGCGCGGCGTTACTTCGATTTCCGCTATGTCTTCCAGATGGTAATGCGGATTGATTTCGCGGGATGCCTCCACCGAAATTTCAAGGCGCGGGTCCAGCACTTCTTCGACGACGGTTTTGCGCGCATAGACTTTGATTACGCCCGTGAACCGGTTAATATCCACGCGGACGTTTTGCGCCGTATTGAAGTTTCGTTTGTAGCTTGAAATCAGGGCAGCCTCAATCGCTTCCAGCAAAATGTCTTTGCTGATCCCTTTTTCTTTCTCGATTTCATTTAAAGCTTCGATAAATTCCGTGCTCATTGGAAATGAGTTCCCCCTTTCGACTGTTTCCCTAACGTTATAATGAAGCCGGCTCTCCTGCGTTTCTTAGAAGAGAATGGCTAAACGGGCGCTTGCAATTTTGGCGTACGGAATGACATGCTTCTTCTTGCCGATCCCGATGGTGATCTCTTCGCCTTCGAACGACAGAAGCGTGCCTTCGAATTCCTTCAAGCCGCCGATCGGCTCGTACGTCGTCACGAAAACGTGCTTGCCCACCGCTTTGGTGACATCCTCGGGCTTCTTCAGCGGACGTTCCGCCCCCGGTGATGATACTTCCAGGAAATATGCGTCGGATACCGGATCGTTCTCGTCAAGCTTCTCGCTCAAATATTCGCTGATCCGGCCGCATTCGTCGATGTCGATGTTGCCTTCTTTGTCGACGTAAACCCGAAGAAACCAGTTGCTTCCTTCTTTGACATACTCTACGTCCACGAGTTCAAATCCATTTTCGTCGAGAAACGGCTTGACCATTTCCTCTACGGCGGTTTTGATTTTAGGTGTGCTCAAAAACGATGTACCTCCCACTGCAGGCGATCTCTCTATTGAAGGCGCGCTGTCAGTAAATTTTCAGCTGAAATCGACTCTGTACGATAAATCCGTCGCCATCCGTAAACGTAAAAAGGTGCAGACAAAACGTAAAGAGTGGGTTTCCCCACTCTTCTGCGAAAAAGTCGTATCATCAGCATTACCAGAAAGATTATACCATAACCATGAAGTGGTGACAAGGATATGGCGCCGGAGGGTGCGCTCGGGGCGGTCGGTCGCTGCGGGCGGGGGATGCGCCTGCGGCCGCTGTTGAACGCGCGATGCCGGATAAGAACCGGCAAGGTTGCATCGCGCGTTCAAAGGCGGCACGTAAACTCTCCGGCTGCACACCCGCCCTGCGCTCCCTCCTTCCCCTCGCTTACCGTCGATGGGAGAGAGGGGAAGCGGTTGCCGAGATCACCCGGCAACCGCTGCGGAAAACCGCGAACCGCCAAGGGCTTCGTCGCTCCTGCGTCGCTTGTTCGCCTGCGGCAAACCGCTCGAACACCAAACCTAAACCAACATCGAACCCAGACCAACGTCAGTACCATAAGCAAAACCGATATCTCAAATCTATCGCTCCTGCGTCGCTTGTTTGCCTGCGGCAAACTTGACCTGACCAAACTTAAACCAAATCACAGCAATCTTAGAATAAGGACAATTGATTCGATTCCGGCAATCCCCGGAAACAGCCCATTCCTGTCAAAACCTCGACGATTGTCTTGGTCGCCTTCGATTTCTGCTGGAAGTCTTCGATCGACAGGAATTCGCCGAAGTCCCTGGCTGCCGCGATATTGCGCGCCGCATTCTCGCCGATGCCGCTGATCGCGCCGAACGGCGGGATCAGCGACTTGTCTTCTACGATGAAGCGCGTCGCTTCGGAACGATAGAGATCGACGGGCTTGAACGAGAAGCCCCGCGCCGTCATCTCAAGCGCCATCTCTAGCAGCGATACGCTGTTCTTTTCTTTCGGCGTCGCGGTGAAACCCTTTTGCTCGATCTCAATGAGCTTGCGCAAGATCGCTTCATAGCCTTGGCACAACAGCTCCAGGTCGAAATCCTCCGCGCGGATCGAGAAATACGTCGCATAATAATGAATCGGATAATAGAGCTTAAAGTAAGCCGTCCGCACGGCGGATATAACATAGGCCGCGGCATGGGCTTTCGGGAACATGTACTCGATTTTGAGACAAGAATCAATGTACCATTGAGGCACTTTGCATTTCTTCATCTCGTCGATCCATTCCGGGGTAAGTCCGCGTCCTTTACGCACGCTTTCCGTAATTTTAAACGCGAGCCCCGCATCCATGCCGGCTTTATAAATTAAGAAAAGCATGATATCGTCACGACAGCCGATGACCGTCTTGATGGTGCACGTCCGATTCTTGATCAATTCCTGCGCATTGCCCAGCCAAACGCCCGTTCCGTGAGACAAGCCCGATATCTGCAGTAAATCCGCAAACGTCGACGGTTTCGTCTCTTCCAGCATCTGACGGACGAATTTGGTCCCCATCTCCGGCACGCCGTACGTGGCGACGCTGGAGCGTATCTTCTCCGGCATGACGCCGAGCGCATCCGTCGAGCTGAACATGCTCATAACCTTCGGATCGTTCATCGGAATGGTCGTCGGATCGACGCCGGTCAAATCCTGCAGCATTCGCATCATCGTCGGATCGTCATGGCCGAGAATATCGAGCTTAAGCAGGTTTTCCTCGAACGCGTGATAATCGAAATGCGTCGTTTGCCATTCGGCATTTTGGTCATCCGCCGGATACTGCACAGGCGTTACGTCTTCCACGTCGATGTAATCCGGTACGACGACGATACCGCCGGGATGCTGGCCGGTGCTCCGTTTCACGCCCGTACAGCCTCCGGCCAAGCGGGACAGCTCCGCTCCGCGCCATTTTTTGCCTTTGTCTTCCTCGTACTTCTTCGCGAATCCGTAAGCCGTCTTCTCCGCGACCGTGCCGATCGTGCCCGCGCGGTACACGGCTTTCTCGCCGAACATTTCTTTCGTGAAGTTATGCGCCGTCGCTTGATATTCGCCGGAGAAGTTCAAGTCGATATCGGGAACTTTATCGCCCTTGAAGCCCAGGAACGTCTCGAACGGAATATCCTGCCCTTCGCCCTTAAGCGCA
Source organism: Paenibacillus sacheonensis (assembly GCF_009909195.1). Taxonomy (GTDB): domain Bacteria; phylum Bacillota; class Bacilli; order Paenibacillales; family Paenibacillaceae; genus Paenibacillus_Z; species Paenibacillus_Z sacheonensis. The sequence continues at coordinate 284,976 of NZ_JAAAMU010000004.1, read as the reverse complement.
TTCCCGCAGTTCGGGCAAACCTTGTCCGGCAAATCGAATCCGCTCGGATAACTGCCGTCAAGGAACCATTCGCTGTACTTGCACGATTCGTTCAAGCATGTGTAATGCGCCGGAAGCGGATTAACCTCCGAGATGCCGAGGAACGTCGCCACGACGGAAGAGCCTACGGATCCACGGGACCCGACGAGATAGCCGTCCTTGTTGGACTTCTTCACGAGCCGCTCGGAGATCAGATAGTTCGCGGAGAATCCGGCTTTCGTAATCGGAATCAGTTCCTTCTCCAGCCGCTGTACCACGACGTCCGGAATCGGTTCTCCGTACAGGCGCTTCGCGGTTTCGTAGCAGGTATTGCGCATTTCTTCGTCGGCGCCTTCCATGATCGGAACGAACAGCTTCGTCGGAAACAAATCGAATTTCTCGAAGCGGTCCGCCAGCTCGTTCGTGTTCTTCACTACTACTTCGTGCGCGCGCGCTTCCCCTAGGAAACTGAACTCGGCGAGCATCTCCTTGGTCGTTCGAAAATGCGCGTCCGGCTTCGTAATGTCCTTCAGCGGACTGAAGCCCGTAATGCCGTGGATCGTAATATCCCGGAACATCTTGTCCCGCTCCAGCAAATAATGCACGTTGCCCGTCGCGATGACCGGTTTGCCCAACTTATCGCCGATCTCGCAGACGCGCCGCAGCGCCTGTTCGATCTCGGCACGACTGGCAACGAAACCTTTCTCCACCAAATGCATGTAGAACGTGACGGGCTGAATTTCCAGCACGTCGTAGTAACGCGCGGTTTCTTCGGCTTCTTCCATCGACTTGTTCATGACCGCTTCGAAGAACTCGCCTTTCTCGCAGCCGGAGATGATCAGTAGACCTTCCCGCAGCTCCGTCAGCTTGCTCTTCGGAATCGTGGCCACGCGCTTGAAATGCTGGGTATGAGAGATGGAAATTAATTTGAATAAGTTCTTCTTGCCGACTGCGTTCAGCGCATAGATGCAGCAGTGAAACGGCCGCATATTGGATAAATCGAGACCGACGTAATCATTCAACATGTGGAGACCCGTAATATTGCGGTTTGCGGCTTCGCCGATGAGGCCATACAATACGCCGCCGAGCGCTATCGAGTCGTCGATCGCCCGGTGAGCGTTCTCGAGGCTGACTTTGAATTTGTCCGCCAACGTTCCGAGCCGATGGTTCTTCATCGTCGGATACAGGAACCGCGCCAGCTCCAGCGTATCGAGTACGGGGTTCTTGACCTCGGGCATGCCGAACTGCTTGCATGAGGCTTGAATGAAGCCCATGTCGAACCGCGCGTTATGCGCCACAAGCACGGCATCCTCGATAAATTCGATGAATTCGCGCAGCTTCGGTTCCAGCTCCGGCGCATCCACGACCATCTCGTTCGTAATGTTCGTCAACTGCTGGATGTTGTACGGAATATTCTCGTGCGGGTTAATGAACGTCGAGAATCGTCCGATTTCCTTGCCATCCTGCAGCTTGACGCCCGCCAGCTCGATGATCTTGTTATTCACGACCGATAGTCCGGTCGTCTCGATATCGAAGACGACATAGACGGCGGAAGCCATCGGCTCTTCGCGGGAATTCAATACCATCGGTACCGAGTCGTTGACGACATTCGCTTCCAGGCCGTACAGCACCTGGATGCCGTTCTTCTTCGCCGCCTTCGCAGCTTCTGGATAACATTGCACGTTGCCATGGTCCGTGATCGCTATCGCTTTATGGCCCCACTTGGCAGCTTGTTTAATGTAGACATCGACCGATGTGACGGCATCCATCGTGCTCATCGTCGTATGCAGGTGGAACTCGACGCGTTTCTCCTCCGCGTCATCCTTCGATTCTCGCGGTGCCATGACTTCATGCAGGTCGGACGGCATCATCACAAGCTCCGGCTCCATCATGAAACGATCGTATTCCACGCGTCCGCGCGCTTTGACCCATTTGCCGTTGGCCAGCTGCTTGAGGACCTTGACGTCGTCCTTCGTTTTGGCGAACATTTTCATCGCTATGGAGTCGGTGAAGTCCGTGACGTTGAACGTGAAGAGCGTGCTGCCGTTGCGCAGCTCCTTCTCTTCCAGGCCGAACACCGCGCCTTGCACCGTAATCTTCTTTTCTTCTTCAAGAATATTCATGATCGGTACCGCTTCTTCGCGAATATCGTAGCCGACGACGAGTCGAACGTCGCCTTCTTCGGCCAGCTGAGCTTCCGGAATGGAGGCGGTCATCATTTGTTCGATAACGTCTCGCTCTTCTTGCGCACGCTTCTGTTCGAACGCTTCGTAGATTTCCGTCCTTGATTCCGCTACCTTCAGCTTCACGCGGCAGGACACCGCGAATTGGTCCTTGAAGAAGCTCACGGCCATCTCGTCGATCTGCTTCTTCTTGGCCATCTGAAGTCCCATCTCGTCCATCATATGGAGCGTAATGGTTTCTCCGTCCGTCTCCATCTTGGCTTTGCTTATCCAGCCATTGATGGAGGCATTGCTGTGCTGCAGCCATTCGACGAAAGCCGGCCAATATTCACTAATCAGCTCTTCTCTGGAGACGTCTTCGCCATATTGAAACTGAAACGATATCGTCGCAATATGCGCGAATTTTCCTTGTATAGCCCTGCAAAAAACACCAAAAGCCGGTAAAGGAACCAAGGACGTTTTGCTGATGCAAAACGTCCATTCCCGGTTACTCCGGCTCACGATCACTTTGTCTATATAGCCATCGCCAAAATGCTCATCCGTCAGTTGCTGCGGCAGATCCGCCTGCTTCATCAGCAGTTCGAACCGCTGCCGTTTATCCCCGGTTTGGTTCATGTTGCCCTCCCCCAAAAATCAATACGCCCGAGCGAACACGACGGAATGCGCTGCCTTCTCCCCGCATACCAAGCAAGTCGATTTATGCTCTGCAGGCTCGAATGGAATGTTCCGGCTCGTCGCTCCGGTTTCTTCCTTCACCTGACGCTCGCAGGCATCGGAACCGCACCAGCCAGCCAAAGCGAATCCGCGCTGCTCTTCGAACAAGGCTTTCATCTCGTCGAGCGTTTCGACCGAATACGAATGCTCGGCGCGGAATTGCTTTGCACGCTCCAGCATATCATGATGGATGTCCGCGAGCATACGTTCAATTTCTTCCTTCAGGCTGCTTTGCTGGACAATGCGCTTCTCGCCCGTAATGCGCGATACGAGGACGACTTGTCCGTTCTCCATGTCACGCGGTCCAAGCTCAAGACGAACGGGCACGCCGCGCATCTCGTACTCGTTGAATTTCCAGCCTGGGCTCACGTCGGTACGGTCGTCGACCTTGACGCGAATGCCTGCTTTCTTCAATTCCGCGAACAGCTCGTCCACGCGTCCAACCACCTGCTCGCGCGTCTTCGGCGGGCCGATCGGAATCATTACGACTTGCGTCGGAGCAACCTTCGGAGGCAGCACCAAGCCGCGGTCATCGCCATGCACCATGATCAATGCACCCATCAAACGAGTCGATACGCCCCACGACGTCGTATGTACGAATTGCTGCGTATTCTCACGGTCCAGGTATTTAATATCGAACGCGACGGCGAATTTGCTGCCCAGGTAATGGGAAGTTCCCGCCTGAACGGCACGTCCGTCCTTCATCATCGCTTCGATGGAGTACGTATCCACCGCGCCCGCAAACCGTTCGGACGGCGTCTTCTGTCCCATGATCACCGGAATCGCCAGGAAATTCTCGCAGAAATCGCGGTAAATATCGAGCATGCGGCTTGTTTCTTCTCTTGCCTCGGACTCTAATTCATGAGCCGTGTGGCCTTCCTGCCAAAGGAATTCCGTCGTGCGCAGGAACGGCAGCGTCCGCTTCTCCCAGCGAACGACGTTCGCCCACTGATTGATCAACACCGGCAGGTCGCGGTAGGACTGAATCCATTTCGAATACATATGGCCGATAATCGTCTCCGAGGTCGGGCGGATGGCAAGACGCTCTTCCAGCTTCTCGCCGCCCGCTTCCGTTACCCATGGCAGCTCCGGGTTGAAGCCTTCCACGTGCTCCTTCTCTTTCATGAAGAAGCTCTCGGGGATGAACATCGGGAAATAGGCATTGCGGTGTCCCGTTTCCTTGAAGCGGCGATCCAACTCGTCACGCATATGCTCCCAGATTTCAAAGCCCTCCGGACGAAACACGATGCAGCCGCGGACTGGCGAGTAATCCATCAGCTCCGCTTTCTTGATGACATCGATGTACCAGCGGGAAAAATCTTCGCTTTGCGGCGTTATTTCGGTTACAAATTGTTTATCCTTCGACATGTCCGACTAGTGCTCCCCTCTTACCAAGCGCAATATATCATTATACGTAACGGCCAGCATCAGCAGCATTAGCATTGCGAAGCCTATAAAATGCACCATGCTTTCGCGGTTCGGATCTACCGGTCTGCCGCGTACCGCTTCCAGACCGAGGAACAGCAATCGGCTTCCGTCGAGCGCCGGAACCGGCAGCAGGTTAAATATCCCCAAATACAAACTTAGTATGGCAACCCAAGATGTCAACTGGGTAAACCCTTGCTCGGCGATTTGGCTCGTCACTTGTGCCGTGCGTACGGGTCCTCCTAAGTCGTCCAGCTTGAAATTACCGATAATCAAGTTTTTGAAGCCCTCGAAGATCGTAATCGTCATGTTCTTCATGGCTTTCGCCGCATACGTCAGCGTCTGGCCAAAATTCACGGACTCAGACGGATACGCGGCCGAAATGCCAAGCTTTCCAACGCCGGCATCGTCCGGCTTCGGCGTGATTTTGGACGTGATCACTTTACCGTCGCGAACGATGGTAAACGTTAACGGCACGTTGACGGATTTGCTGATCAACGCAATCATTTTCTCCGAGTCGGTTCCGATCTTGACGCCATTCACGGAGTCGATCACGTCGCCGACTTTAATATCGGCTTTCGAGGCTGGCATGCCATCGACGACGTCGCCGATCAGCAGTCGGTCCGGGTTCTTCATCGGCACGCCCGCCATTTGGAAATAAGCGGCAAACAGCACGAAGGCAAGAATGAAGTTCATGACCGGACCGGCAACGATCGCCAGTGCACGCTGCCCGACGGTTTTGCTGCCGAATTGGCGGTCAAGCGGCGCGATCTGCGTCTCTTTGCCTTTCGAAATCATAAGCGCCTGCGGATGAATAGCGAAGGACTCCACTAGTCCGTCTGCATTCAAGGTCAGCTTCAGCTTATTCTCGATATCGATCGTTTCGACTTCGCCCCTGACAACGTTGCTCCGATCGTCAAGACGATCCAAATAAATACGGGTCACCTTGTTTTCCTTCACGCGAACGGCTATCGTCTGCCCTGACTGGATCTCGACTAATTCCGGATCCTCGCCGGCCATGCGAACGAATCCGCCTGCCGGCACAAGCCGCAGCGTATAGCGCGTCTCCCCGCGCTTGATGGAAAACAGTTTCGGGCCGAACCCGATCGCAAACTCTCTTACCAAAATCCCGGCGCGCTTCGCAAAATAAAAGTGACCCCACTCATGTATGGTCACGATGACGAAGAAGACCATTACCGTCATAAAGACGACTTGAATCATATGCATCTCTCGAGCCTCCTGTTCGTAACGGCCTGTACTTAGATTATCATTATTCTCCCGTTCGATACAAGAGAACCCAGTTTAGATGCCCGCAGCCGTCCTGCGCGCCCAAGCATCCACATCGGCGATAGCCGACGTGTCGGGAACCTCAACGATGTCATGCCGATCTAGAACTGCAGAAAGGACGGATTCGATCTCCAGGAACGTGATTTCGCCGGCTAGGAACCGAGCGACTGCCGTTTCATTGGCGGCATTGAACACGGTCGGCGCGGATTTGCCCGCTATGCCGCACTCGTATGCAAATCGAAGACAAGGGTAACGTTCGAAGTCCATCTCCCTGAAGTGCAAGGCGGAGAGCTTCGCGAAGTTCAAGGAATCCGTAGGCGTCACCCGACGTTCAGGATACGTGAGCGCGTATTGAATCGGTACCCGCATATCCGGTATGCCGAGCTGCGCGATGATACTGTGGTCCACGAATTCGACGTAAGAATGGATGATGCTCTCCGGATGGATAAGCACGTTGATTCGATCATATGGCAGGTCAAACAGCCAATGGGCTTCGATGACCTCCAAGCCTTTGTTCGCCATGGTAGCCGAATCGATCGTCACCTTCGCGCCCATGGACCAGTTCGGATGATTAAGCGCTTCGGCTACGGTTACGCCGGTCAATTGTTCGCGCGTGCGATCTCGGAACGAACCGCCGGAAGCCGTGAGCGTAATCTGTTTGACGTCGATGCTCCGCTCCCCGTTCAAGCATTGGAATATGGCGGAATGCTCGCTGTCCACCGGCAGAATCGAGACTCCGCGGTCGGCCGCTCGCTTCATCACGATATGGCCTGCCGTGACGAGCGTTTCCTTATTGGCCAGCGCAATGGATTTGCCGGCATCGATGGCGGCAAGCGTCGCAGGCAAACCTCTGCTTCCCACGATAGCGGTCACGACCGTGTCCGCATCCGTACCGGCAGCGACCTCGATCAAACCTTCATCGCCATAGACCAAATTCGTGCCGGCAGGCAAATGAGGCCTTACTTCTTCCGCCAGCGCCTTGGAAGCCAAACAAACCGTGCGCGGTTTGAACCGGTTGGCTTGCTGAATGAGCAAATCCGCATTGCTCCCCGCAGCCAGTCCTTCGACCGAATAACGGTCAGGCTCGCGGCTAATGATATCCAGCGTTTGCGTACCGATGGATCCAGTCGAACCGAGAATCGAAATTTTCTTCAATGATAGGCCTCCTAAACTGCGTTACAGCGGCAGCAGATTCGTCATGATGAGCAGCGGAAACACGACCAGCCAGCTATCGCAGCGATCCAGCACGCCGCCATGTCCAGGCATGATCGAGCCCGAATCTTTGATCCCGCGCACCCGCTTGTAGGCGGATTGAATCAAGTCCCCGAATTGACCGGCCACGGCAGCGACCAAGCCGATCATAATCGCGCGTTCGTAGCTGATCACATCGGGATAGATCACGGCGAACGCAAGCGCGAAGACAAGCGCCAGCACAACGCCGCCCAGTGAGCCTTCAATGGTTTTATTCGGACTGATAGCCGGCCAAAGCTTGTTTTTTCCAAACGCTTTCCCCATAAAGTAAGCACCGATATCGGATGCCCATATCGCGAAGAAAGCCATTATCGTCGTCATTAGCCCATGCGAGTCGCCCATGCGGATTTCATACATGGCATGGAATCCGTAGCCGATATAAAGAGAGCCAAGGAGCATCAGCGCCGCGCCGTCGATCGTCACTTCGTTCTTCGTGAGGACCGTTACGCTGAGCAAAATAAACATTAGAACCCAAATCATATGTAAGGCAGCCGGCTGATGCAAGCCAAAATCGGCCCATGGCAAAAACAACAACAGCGTCCCAGCCATGGCAATCCATGCCAGCGGATGTTTCATCGAAACTCCGTTCATCCGAACGAATTCCATCATGCCGACTATCGTCAAAAAAAGAAGTAGTGCAAAGAAAAACCATCCGCCCAGCACTGTCAACACGACAAAGGCGATTGCTGCAAGGACACCTGATATTATGCGTTGTTTCACGCGAATGACACGCTCCAGTTCAACTCGTTACAGTCCGCCATAACGGCGAGCCCTTCGCTGGTACTCCCGGACTGCCTCGTAAAAGTGCTCATCTGAAAATTCAGGCCAATAGACGTCCGTGAACCACATTTCGCTATAGGCCAGCTGCCAAAGCATGAAATTGCTAAGGCGAAGCTCTCCGCTCGTGCGAATGAGCAAATCCGGGTCCGGCAAGTCCGCTGACAGCAAATGGCTCTCTAAATGCGATACGTCAATCTCCTCGGGAGCCAGCTTCCCGCTTCGCACGTCTTGCCCGATGCATTTGACCGCTTCGATCATTTCTTTCCGGCTGCCGTAATTCAGCGCAAACGTAAGTACGAGTCCATCATTGCCGGACGTACGCACGACCGCCTCCTCCACTGCCCTCAAGGTATGGCTCGGCAAATCTTCTTTGTAGCCCATCATGCGGATTTGAACGTTCTTCTCCATCAAATCCTTAATCTCCATGGTCAGGAATTCTTGCGGAAGTTTCATGAGAAATTCCACTTCCGCTTTCGGCCGCTTCCAATTCTCCGTCGAAAACGCATAGAGCGTTAAGTACTTGACGCCTAGCTTGTCCGCTGCCATCGTAATCCGCTTAACTGCCTTCATCCCGGAATGATGCCCGGCCATTCGCGGCAATCCCCGGCTTTTAGCCCACCTGCCGTTGCCATCCATGATGATTGCGATATGCTGCGGTATGTTATCAGTTTCAAGCATCGGCATCGGTTTTGCGGACGCTTTGCCAAATAAGGCTTTCAATCGCTGTAACATGCTCGTCCTCCCGCCGCTTACGTCGATTTATGCAACAAACCCCACCATTCGGAGGGGCCGGTGAGCACTATTATACTTCCATGATGTCTTTCTCTTTAGCGGAGAGCACCTTCTCGACTTCTGCGACGAACTTATCCGTCGACTTCTGAATGTCTTCTTGGTGACGACGGGATTCATCTTCCGAGATATCCGTTTTCTCAAGCTTCTTGATATCGTCGTTCGCGTCGCGTCGGATGTTACGAATCGCTACTTTCGCTTCTTCTCCGAACTTCTTCGTCATCTTGACGAGGTCGGACCGGCGTTCCTCCGTCAGCATCGGGATGCCGATTCGGATCGTAATGCCATCATTGGAAGGCGTCAAGCCTAGATCCGATTTCAAAATCGCTTTCTCGATGGCACCTAGCGAGGATTTATCCCACGGTTGGATGAGCAGCGTGCGGGAATCCGGCGTATTGATGTTCGCCAATTGATTCACCGGTGTCATGGAGCCATAATATTCGACTTGCAGACGATCCAGCAGGGCCGGCGTCGCGCGTCCGGCGCGAAGCGTCGACAAATCGCGTTTCAGCGCTGCGATCGCCTTATCCATCCGTTCTTCAGCATTCTTTTTAATGGATTGTGGCACTAGGTGGCACTTCCTTTCATCACGATTGTTCCGATTTTCTCCCCAAGCACGACGCGCTTAATATTCCCTGATTCCGTAATGGAGAATACAACCAGCGGAATGTTGTTATCCATGCACAGCGATGACGCAGTAGAATCCATTACGCCAAGATTGCGGTTCAATACTTCGAGGTAAGTCAGCGTTTCGAATTTCTCCGCAGTCGCATCTTTGAACGGGTCGGCAGAGTAGACGCCGTCCACTTTGTTCTTGGCCATCAAGATGACTTCTGCTTCTATTTCAGCTGCACGCAATGCGGCAGTAGTATCCGTGGAGAAGAATGGGTTCCCTGTACCCGCTGCGAAAATAACGACGCGTCCTTTTTCCAAGTGACGAATCGCGCGGCGGCGAATGTAAGGTTCCGCGATTTGCTGCATCGCGATCGATGTTTGCACGCGCGTCGGCACTTCGATTTGCTCCAGTGCATCTTGCAGCGCCAAGGAATTCATCACCGTGGCAAGCATTCCCATGTAGTCCGCTGTTGCGCGGTCGATTCCTTTGGCAGAGCCGGCGATTCCGCGCCAGATGTTGCCGCCGCCAACGACGATCGCAACCTCTACGTTTAATTCCACAACTTCTTTCACTTGCTCGGCAATCGAAGAAATAACGGCAGAATCTATTCCATATCCATTGTTACCGGAAAGCGATTCTCCGCTAACTTTAAGCACAATACGTTTGTACACGGGACTTTGCAACGTGGTTTACCTCCATCTTGGACCTTGTTTAAAGGCCGCATACTTTAAAACATGCTGCCTGTCTTCAGACATCGTCTTATTTCTATTTCCTAGTAGAAAAAAATGGCGGGGCGAACGCCCCGCCTCGCTAATGCGTTCGGAATTACAATTTTGCTTGGGACATAACTTCAGCGACGAAGTTGTCTTCTTTTTTCTCCAAACCTTCGCCAAGCTCGTAACGAACGAAACGGCGGATCGAGATGTTCTCACCGATCGTGCTGATTTTTTCTTTCAGCAGCGTGTGGATCGTTTTGTCCGGGTCTTTGATGAATGCTTGCTCAAGCAGGCAGAATTCTTCATAGTATTTGCTGATGCGGCCTTCGACCATTTTCTCGACGATCTTCTCAGGCTTGCCTTCGTTCAGCGCTTGGGCGCGCAAAATTTCGCGTTCTTTGTCCAGCTCTTCGCTCGACACTTCTTCGCGGCTGACGAACTTAGGGTTCGCAGCAGCGATTTGCATCGCGATATCGCGGGCGAATTCGCGGAATTGCTCCGTTTTGCCTACGAAGTCTGTCTCGCAGTTGATTTCAACAAGCACACCGATACGGCCGCCTGCGTGGATATAGGATTCAACCGTACCTTCGGTCGCTACGCGGCCAGCCTTGTTTGCCGCAGCGGAAAGGCCTTTCTCGCGAAGCAAGTCGATTGCTTTTGCGATATCGCCGTTCGTTTCGTCAAGCGCTTTCTTACAGTCCAACATGCCTGCGCCTGTTCTTTCACGCAATTCTTTAACCGCACTTGCACTAACTGCCATTGTACGTAACCTCCTGAAATGGATAAGTATTCATGCCTTCACTTTAAAAAAAGGGCGGTGAGAGGTTATAAACCTTCTGACCACCCTTTCCTGTTGGTTCGTTAAACGCTATTAAGCAGTTGTTTGCTCGCCTTGGCGCGATTCAACGATTGCATCGGCCATTTTAGCTGTCAGCAATTTAACTGCACGGATTGCATCATCGTTACCTGGGATAACGTAGTCGATTTCGTCCGGATCGCAGTTGGTATCAACGATACCTACGATTGGGATACCAAGTTTGCGCGCTTCAGCAACCGCGATACGCTCTTTGCGCGGGTCGATGATGAACAGTGCGCTTGGCAGGGATCTCATGCCTTTGATACCGCCGAGGAATTTCTCAAGACGATCTCTCTCTTTGCGGAGAAGGATAACTTCTTTCTTAGGAAGAACGTTGAACGTGCCGTCCTCTTCCCATTTGTCGATCGTTTTCAAGCGGTCGATACGTTTTTGAATCGTCGAGAAGTTAGTCAGCGTGCCGCCGAGCCAACGTTGATTGATGTAGAAGTTGCCGCAACGTTCTGCTTCTTCTTTCACCGAATCTTGTGCTTGTTTCTTAGTACCTACGAAGAGAATCGTGCCGCCTTCTTCGCCGATCGAACGTACGAAGTTGTAAGCTTCTTCGACCTTCTTAACTGTTTTCTGCAAGTCGATGATGTAAATCCCGTTACGTTCTGTGAAGATATAACGATCCATCTTAGGGTTCCAACGACGAGTTTGGTGACCGAAGTGTACCCCAGCTTCTAGAAGCTGTTTCATGGAAATTACCGCCATCTCTTACACACCTCCTGTTAAATGGTTTTTAGTGGTTACCTCCGCCAATATCATTTTTCGTCATCACTTCGACCGGGTCGAAGCACCAATGACGAAATTAATCGGCGTGTGTTTTTAACACCGTCAATTACTATACCACATCTTAATGCGGCCATGCAACCGCAATTGACAGCTGTCATTTCTGATTTTGCATGACGCGTTTAGTTCTTGCCCGCAGCTATTTCTTGCTTGGCCGCCTCGGGGTCGAGCGGGGTACTCGTGATAATGCTCTTCACCTGATCCAAGCTCAACTTCCCTTGAAAAGCAAAATAACCCGCGCGTATGGTCCTCTTACGCATGAGGTCAATAAACGCCTCTTTATCGGGAATGACGCCTTTCCCGGCAAGCAGCTCCGCCGTATCCACAATGCTCGTGTTCGGCGGTATGCGAACGATCAATCGCGCTGGCTTAGAATCACCCGCTGGCCGATGCTGCCCCGTATTGGTTTTAGATTCATGACTGACCGAAGAATTCGCTTCAGGCTTATCGGATACAGGCTTGTCGGATGTCGGCTTATCGGAAGCTGGTTCATCCGTTGACTGTCCTGTTTCAGAATCGGAAGACTCCGCCTCCGGCTGTTTCTTTATCTCGGCTTGAATGCGAGCACGCTCGTCGGAGACAGCCTTATCCAGCTCGGCCTGCGTATAAGACTTCGTCGTGCTGGCGTTCTCTTCGCTGAGCGCATCCGCTTGTTTTTCGCCGATCAACATGAGCTGCAGCAAGCCTGCTCCAATCATGATGCCGACGCCGAGTCCGAAGAGAAAGATCCGTCTATTCATGGCGGACCGCCTCTTCCTGCTTGGACAATTGAAGAATCAGCTGGATTTCTCCTTTATTGCGCCCGAGCTTCTTTGCAATGGCATCAATGGACTTGCCTGCTTGATACAGGTCGAATAATTCCGAATATCGATAGCGTATCGACGGTGCAGCGGGCCCCTCTTCAGTGACGACTGCCGCGTCGGTAGTCTCAATCTCTACTGCAACGGGGACGGCTTGGACTTTCGTCTCTCCCGTTGGCTTACGAACCCCTTCGTTTGTCGGCGTATGAACGGGATGAAAATCGATTGCGGCTCGATCGACTGTTTGCTCGGCTATATGTCGTTCCAGCACGGCGATCTGCTTCTCCAGTTGACCGATTCGCTCATCACGCTTCGCTGCTTGCGAAAGCGCCTCTTCGCTTGACTTCGTAACCAAGCCGGCGATGTCCCGGTTGTCTGCTTCCATGTTCTCCATGAACTGCTCGAGTGCGGTTTCCATGTTGCGAACCGTTTGATTATCGAAGCTTTGCGCACGCTTGCCAGCCCGTCTCGGCAGAACGGCGGCACAGACGACCACGATCCCGCCGACGAGCATAATGGTTTGCCATGATTCCATCACTTTTCACCTGCAATTATGTTTAAAATCCGCCTTAAAGCGTAAAATCAATATGCTTGCCTTTGTATGGATGAGCGGCCTGGCTCGGACCGTCCGAAGCACTCTGTTCCGATTCTTCGCGCTCCGGATTTCTTTGACGTTTGCGCTTGGATAGGCTCGACTCCCGGCTACGGTTCTGCGTGATCCCTTGATTACCGCTTTGCTCCACCGCCGAATTGCGGCTGCGCTGCAGATCCGATTGCTTCACGCTGGCCTGCTCAAGCATCGTTTGTTCCGCCATCGGGCGGTGGTTCAGTTGATTTTGCTGCGACGCATGATCCGGCGTCCTCGGAATCGAGATTTGAAAATCGAGCGGTTTATAAGCCAAGCCACTCACCTCCCCATGGAATCAGCGGACATGCCCGGCCGTTCTCAGTTCGGGTTGTCAGACATAGGGGGCCATTACGATATCTCCCTCGGCATAGCGAAAGGATACGCGCTGCGCGGCATCTTTAATGAAGCGCGTGTAACGGCCGATGACGATTTTGGTCCCGCCATAGATGACGTTTACCGCATCCACCTTGGCGCGTTCCGTATCTTCCAACGACTTCTCGATCTCCAATATGCGATCCTTGTTGTCGGCAATCTCGATAACCGCGGCACGCTTCGTCGAACCGAGCTTAACGCGCATCGCCATCCGATCGGGCTGCAGCTGTCCGACAGCCGCCAATTGATCGAGCAGCGCCAGCGCTTTCTCCGTCTTGTCCAAGTTCGCGTTCAACAGCTTCAGTTGGTTGCGACGTTCCATTAATTCACTGCGCAGCTCCGGACGGACGCCAACCTCGAGAACGGTAGCGGTGGACATCGTATTGCCGATCGTTCTGGCAAGAACCCGATCCCCGGCTTGGACAGTACCGCCCACGATAAGACCTTTCGCTCCGGTACAAATCACGTTACGGCCCGCTCTTACCTGGGAATGCATAATGCTTTGCGATATCAGCACATCTTCCGCCGCCGACACGTTGCCGTCCTGGATAAATGAGCATTTGACGTTCTTGCCCGCTTTGAGATACCCCTTGCCGCTGGCCAGCACGCCGCCGGTGACTTCGATCGATCCGTCCGATTCCAAAATAGCGCCTTCGACGCCGCCCACGACGCGAATGTCGCCGGAAGCTTTCACTTTAAAGCCGGTCAGCACATTGCCTCGGATGACGACCGTGCCGACAAAATCAATATTGCCGATTTTATAGTCAACGTCGCCATTCACTTCAAAAACGGGAAAAACGTTGATTTTGGATTTGTCCGTGATGGAGATGAGTCCGTCGATCGCGGCGTAGAGCGCCGTTTGTTCCTGGTTCTGGACCACGTTCTTGCCGATCTTAAAATACGCTTCCTTCCCGTTGCGGCAAGGGATTACTTCTCCCGTGACAGCCATGCCTTCTTTGCCGGGCGTCGCTTTGACTTTCTCGGCAATCAGCTGGCCGCGCTTGACGTTCTTAAGCTGCGCAACTTCCTTGAAGTCGATCTTGCCGCCTTCGAGCTCTACGGGACGATAGGCCTCTTCATTCATATCGTACGCGAAGCGGATAAAACCATCCTCGCCATGAATCGGTGCTTCGCCTTGCGCGACAACCGTTTGACGATAGAAATAGCGGCTTGGGAGTTTCGCAATACCGTCTATTTCAGCTTGCAAAAAGCCATGCTTGATTCCGTGACTCCTCAAAAACTCTTCAAGCTGCTCCTGCGTGCAGGCGAAATTTTCGTCTGCGATGCTAAATTGGATGCAAGCAGTCAATTTGTCCTGCGACTGCTGTACGACTAAATAGGTTTGCAAATACTCGGCCGTTGTCAATTCTGCCCCCCCTTAAAGCATTAACGCTGCATCAATTGATCCTTTTGTTTCTCCAATGCCCCGCGCAGCCTCAGAATTGCCTTGGAATGCAGCTGTGAAATTCGCGAAGGCGACAGTGACATAACCTCTGCGATTTCGCTCAGCGAAAGCTCTTCGTAATAAAACAAGGAGACGACGGTTCTTTCTTTCTCTGTCAGACGATCAATGCCCCGCACGAGCGACTCCTTCAAGTAAAACTCGTGCACCTTGTAGTCCGGATTTTTAGCCTTCTCGTCTACGAGAAGCGAGAGCCTGGTTTCCGTTTCTTCATCCCGAATGGGATCCTCCAGCGAACAGATCGTCGTCACGGCGATCTCCTGCAGCATCACGCCGAATTCTTTCTCCGTGACATCCAGGTAATGGCTGATTTCCGTGTCGGAAACGGTGCGCAAA
Organism: Paenibacillus sacheonensis; assembly: GCF_009909195.1. Lineage (GTDB taxonomy): Bacteria > Bacillota > Bacilli > Paenibacillales > Paenibacillaceae > Paenibacillus_Z > Paenibacillus_Z sacheonensis. Next base: position 269,951 of record NZ_JAAAMU010000004.1, on the reverse strand, counting down.
TATTGCTGTTCTAATATTTGATAAGCTTCTTCAATTCGCTTCGCCTTCTCGCGCACGGAACGAGGAACCCAGTCTCCCTGCCGCAGGCCGTCAATGATCGCCCCGCGAATGCGCCAGGAAGCGTACGTCTCAAATTGAAGACCTCTTCTGTAATCGAATTTTTCGATAGCATCAATCAATCCCATAACGCCATTGCTAGCCAGATCATCCTTGGAGACGTTCTTAGGCAAACCAATGGCCATTCGGTTGCTGACGTAATCAACCAACGTCAAATACTGCTCGATCAGCCGTTTCTTGGCTTCGATGTCTCCGTCTTCTTTCCACTTCTGCCAAATCTCGATGTTAGACAAATGAGGCGCCTTCGACTCAATCATCATCTCACCCTCCTGTTAGGTGACGTATTGCTTTGGCCAGTTCTTCAGGCTCTTTATTCTGCGTGGATACGAGTTTGGGCGGCGATAACGGCGTGAATTCCGTTTGCAGGCCTGGCTCAATCCGTACGTTTCCATCCATTTGCTGTTTAAGCAGGTCGTTCAATTCATCGCCTTGTTCGGGCGTCGAATAGTCGATTGCATTTCCTTTGGTTTGTTCATCATCCATACCGGCTTGATGCATCGCCGCAGCCGGAGTCGGCCGTAAAATAAAAGCCATCAGTGCCCGAAAGAGAAACCCGACTATAAAAAAGGCTAGAAAAGCATATAAACATCGGAGACTCGTAATTGCCAGCCCATTGCTATCCAGCGATGAAAGCAAAGTCAACAAGCTTCCGCCAATGCCAAGCGTAACGTTCCAGCGCCATGAACCGACCATGTTAAATCTCCTTTACTCCTTGCTGAACGCTCCGAATGGTCAACATACCGCTCATGCTGTTAAATTCAACCGTTCGGCCGTAATTCAAACCCGTATCCTCCGACAACAGCGGAATGTTAAACCGTTGGAGCATGCGTTTGCACGATTCCACATTGCGCGGACCGATCCGCATCGTGTCACTGCCCGTGGTGAAAGCGAACATTTGCGCGCCGCCCGCCATCTTGGCAACGAACCTCGCCGGTTCGGCGCCTTCCTGCCTCATCAATTCAATAAGGTGAGGGATCGAGGTGTCCGCGTATTTCGCGATATTAAATGAAGCTTCCCTCGCGATTTCCGATGTAGGCAGCATGACATGCACCATTCCCGCTACCTTGCAGCGTTCATCGAACAAAGTTAAACCGACGCAGGAACCGAGCCCGGTCGTTTTGAGAATGGCGCCGCCGGCTGCAACCTTCAAGTCCGCCATGCCCACTTTCACAACGTTGTCCACGATCATTCGTTAGGCACTCCCAAAGCGCTGAAAATTTTATTAAACGATTCCGGATCCGGAATGAGAAAGAAATGACCCGCCATCTCTTCTTTACCTTCCAGAAACGTCGTGTCAATCAACACCGCGGAATCCCCCATCTCCCCGTACTGCACCAGCCCGTAAGAGAGAATCGCGCCGGCCATGTCGACAGCGATCGCAGGAACGGTCGGCGATAGATACAGCTGCGTAAAATCGGCAAGGGACGATAAGTACGAGCCCGCTAAAATGTTGCCGATTTCGCCGAGCGCGGAATATTCCATCTCGGAATACCCTTCTTCTAGAACATCCATGGATAAGAGATTGCGCAGCAGTCTCTTGGCCGAATCTTCGTGGATGATAAAAAACAGGTTCCCGGGCGCATCGCCCTCCACCCGGAGAAATACCGCGATAACGACCTGCTCGTTGCCGCCGACCTTATCGGCGATCTGTTCAAACGGGATTAAGCTGACGGTCGGCACGTTCATATCGACAGGCTTGTCCAACAGCCGGGATAGCGCGGTGGCGGCGTTGCCCGCGCCGATATTCCCGACCTCCTTCAGGACGTCCATCTTGAAGGCTTCCAAGCTGCCCAGCGGATTCATGCTCATTATGCTTCTATATGCTCTAACTGGATGATTTCGCTCTTGTTCAGCACTTCGGACAGGTTGAGCATGATCAGCAGCCGATCTTCCCCTACCTTCGCCACGCCGCGCAAATATTTCGCTTTGATGCCGCCCACGACTTCGGGAGGCGTATCGATCGTATCCGAATCGATATCGATGACGTCGTTCGCGGAATCGACGATAAAGCCGACTTCCAGATCTCCTGCCGCCACGATGACGATCCGGGAGCTTTCGGTCGCTTCGGTCTCGGGCAGTCCGAAGCGGCCGCGCAAGTCGATGACGGGGATGACGACGCCGCGCAGATTAATGACGCCTTTGACGAACGTCATTGTTTTCGGTACGCGCGTGATCGGCACCATCCGTTCGATCGTGCGCACTTTCTCTACCTCGATTCCGTACTCCTCATTCGCCAGCCCGAATACGATTACTTTCGTTTCCTCACCCATTCGTAATCCCTCCTTTATTTAATAAGCGCGTTCGGATCGACGATCAATGCGACTTGTCCGTCGCCAAGAATCGTTGCGCCGGATATCGCTTCAATGTTGGTCAGATATTTCCCGAGCGTCTTCAGCACGATTTCGCTTTGCCCGAGGAATTCGTCGACCGTGACCGCGCAAAGCTTGGTTCCTTTGCGAATGACGAGGATTTCCGTTTCGTGTTCCTCTTCTTCCGGGAAAGACGTACATCCGAGCACTTGGGCCAGCGAAACCAACGGAATGACGGAGCCTCTGTAGTCGATCATGCGATTGCCATGAATTTTGCGAATCTGTTCCCTTGGGACAATGGCCGTTTCCACGATGGAAGACAGCGGAATCGCGTACTTCTCCGCTCCAAGCTTGATGAGCATGGCCGAGATGATCGACAGCGTGAGCGGAAGCTGGATCGAAAACTTCGTTCCGCGGCCTTGCGCCGATTCTACGCTGACATGCCCGCCGAGCGATTCGATTTTCGTCTTGACGACATCGAGCCCGACCCCTCGTCCGGAAATGTCCGAGATCTTATCTGCCGTACTAAAGCCGGCTGCGAATATCAGCATGTTGATCTCGCTGTCGGTCAACCGCTTAGCGGATTCCGCATCGACGACGCCGTTCTTGATCGCCGTCTGCTTCACCCTGTCCGCGTTGATGCCGCGGCCGTCCTCTTCCACCTCGATGAAGACGTGGTTGCCGCTGTGGTACGCGCGAAGATGAACCGTCCCCGTCTCCGGCTTGCCCGCAGCGAGGCGATCGGCGACCGATTCAATCCCATGGTCAAGCGAATTGCGAAGCAGGTGAACGAGCGGATCGCCGATTTCGTCGATAACCGTTCTGTCCAGCTCCGTATCCGCGCCGGAGATAACGAGCTCGATCTTCTTGTCGAGCGATTTGGCCAAGTCGCGAACCATGCGAGGGAAGCGGTTGAAGACGGATTCCACTGGTACCATGCGAAGCTTCAGCACGATATTTTGCAAATCGCTGCTGACGCGGGACATATGCTCGACGGTTTCGGTCAGCTCGTTGCGGCGAATTTCGCTGGCGAGCTGTTCCAGCCGTACGCGGTCGATAAGCAGTTCGCTGAATAAGTTCATCAGCGAATCCAAACGGTCGATATCCACGCGGATGGTACGGGATCCACCGCCGCCCCCCGAAGCCGGTGCGGCTGGCGCAGAACCTGCGGGAGCTGTCGGCGCCGGTGATGCGGCAGCAGCTGCTTGCGCGCTTGCAGCCGAGACCGTATCCACGGCGATGGAGGCTGAAGCGGTCGGTGCGCCTTGCGCTGTCGAGACGCCCAACTGCTGGAGCGATTCTTTATCCAGCTGCGTAACGACGGCACTCTCGATTTCGGAGACGGACTCGATTCCGCTGCGGAGTTCCGCTTCCGGGATGCTGGCGATCGTAAAGACGGTAAAGCTGCGGTCGAACTTCTCTTGTTCGATATCCTGCGAGCTCGGTGACGATTTGACGATCTCTCCGCTGCGTTCCAGAAAATCGAATACCATGTAGGCGCGTGCCGCTTTAAGCACGCAATCATCCCGGAGCGTCACCACGATATGGAATACGGTCATTCCCGCGTCGATGGATTGAAGCAAGATCGAGCTTTGGAACTGGTCCAGCGTGCTGCCGTCGTCGCCCGCGACCGCTGCGGCCGGCTTTGCGGCTGCGCTGTCGTCCTTGTAGTCGCCTTTGACGATGGACTTTAAGGACGTCACGATCGACGCAACGTCCGCTTTGCCCGTTCCGCCGCCCATAATATCCTGAACCATGGATTCCAACGCGTCTAAACCTTTGAACAAGGTATCGAATATAAAGTTGTCCATGCGCAGCTTATGGTTTCGAACGAGATCCAGGACATTCTCCATTTCATGGGTCAATGACGCAAGATCCTCGAAGCCCATCGTCGCGGACATGCCTTTCAGCGTATGCGCCGAGCGGAAAATGACTTGGACGATACTGATGTCCTCCGGTGCACTTTCCAGCTTCAGCAAGTTTTCGTTAAGCGACTGCAGGTGATCGTTTGATTCGTCTATAAACATTGAAAGATAGGCGTTCATATCCATTTCCATGCACCTCCTGTACGAATGGTTGCCAAACGAAAATCGCGCTTTATTGCTTCACTGCTTCCGTCAACGCGGAGGCAATGGACTTCAGCGGCAGTACCGCCTTCGCCGCCCCCGCTTCTACGGCCGAGCGAGGCATGCCGTATACGACGCAGGTTTCCTCCGTTTCGGCGATCGCGCTCGCTCCGCCGCTTTCGTTCAACTTCAGCATGCCTTGGGTACCGTCATTGCCCATGCCCGTCATAATCACGGCGTGCCGGCTTAATTCCGGGAATGCCGCGCACGATTCGAACATCGTATCCACGGACGGTCGGTGGCCGTTCCGCGGCGCGTCTTCCGTAAGCTTGATGTAGTAGCCTTCTCCGTCCTTCGCAAGCTCCAAATGCTGTCCGCCGGGCGCGATATAAACGACGCCGGCACAGACGCGTTCGCCCTGTTCGGCTTCCGTCACGCGCAGCTTGCTGAAGCTGTCCAGCCTTTGGGCAAGCGATGCCGTAAATTTAGGCGGCATATGCTGCACGACCAATACCGGAGCCGGAAAATCTTCCGGCAGCGACGATATGACTTCATGCAGCGCGCGCGGACCGCCTGTCGACGTGCCGATGGCAACCAAATCGTGAAACGACTTCGACGATTTCGATTTGCGTTTCAACGGCTCAATCGGTATTGGAGCTGTTTCGATTACCGGCTGCGGGTTGGCTGCTAATGGCTGATTCAAGTTCTCTGCTGGTCGTTTAGCAGCTGCAGCAGCTGTAGAACCGGTTACGCCCGTCGCTTGCTTATTTCGCCGATTTGTCTGCGGAACCTCCGGCTCGGCCGGCATTTTATCCACTGACGGGCCAGCCGCGGAATCTCGCTGCTTCGGCGGTTTTTGCTTCGCGGTACCGTTGACCGCCGACGGCCTTGGCTTGCCTGAGGCCGGTGCGTCGAGGTCGGTCTGCCGGGAAGCATAAAAGCTCGAGAACCGTTTGGTCAGCACCGCGATGCGCATCTTCTCAAGCAAATACTCTCCGACTTGGCGGATATCCGGCGACAGCGGCCCCGAAGGCTTGCGGATAAAGTCGAAGGCGCCGTTCTGCAGCGCTTTGATCGTCTCTCTCGTCCCGTCGTCGCTGATGCTCGACATCATGATGATCGGAACGGGATTAAGCCGCATGATGTGCTCGACCGCGTCGAGACCGTTCATCTCGGGCATTTCCAAATCCATCGTAATGACGTCCGGCTTATGCAATCGTACCGCCTCTATGGCTTCTCGACCGTTGTTGGCCGTCGCGACGATCGTAAATTGAGAATCTCCTGCGATCAGGTCGCAAATGATTTGCCGCATAAACGCGGAATCATCCACGACAAGCACGCGTGAAGTTGCGCTCATACGCAAGCCCCCCTTTGCATCAAAGGTTGTTAAGATCGTTTAAACATGCGCTGTAGGAACCCTTTGACCCCGCTGTTTGCGAATACGGTAGAGCTGGGAACTTCCGCGAACCGATAAGCGATTTCGTTAATGGACCTGGCAGCCTCCGTGCCTGGAAAAGCGATGGCGAACGGAATTTGCCGTTTGACGGCCTTCGAGACGTTGGGATCGTCCGGCATGATGCCCAGCACCGGAAGCTCGAGCTCCAGAAACCGCCGGGCGACAAGACCGATCTTCTCGGCCGTGGCCCTGCCCTCCTTATCGTCCGTTGCGCGGTTGACGATGAGCTTGAAGTTCACGTCCTGCTCCATCGCCGTAACCATCTTAATTAGCGCATACGCATCCGTGATGGAGGTGGGCTCCGGCGTCGTGACGACGATCGTTTCCTGCGCGGCGGTGATAAATTTCACCGTTTCCTTGGATAGTCCCGCGCCGGTATCGAACAAGATGACGTCATACTGCCCATGCAGCCTGCCGATCTGCTCGGCGAAGAAATTAAGCTGCGAAGGGGACAGATCGAGAAGATCCTTGAATCCGGAGCCTCCGGCGATAAAATGAACCCCTTGCGGCCCCTCCTGGATAATCTCCCAAATGGTCTTGTCCTGTTTTAAGAGATGATAGAGGTTGTAAGTAGACGTAACGCCCATGAGCACATCGATGTTGGCCATGCTCATATCCGCGTCGAACAACAATACCTTCTTGCCGAGCCGCGATAAAGCAAGCGCAAAGTTCAAGCTGAAATTCGACTTGCCTACGCCGCCTTTGCCGCTTGTTACGGCAATGATGCGCGTCGTGCGCCCCTCGCCTCTCAGCTCTTGATTACGGACCAAATGTCGAAGCGCTTCAGCCTGATCATTCATGGCCATCCCCCAGAAGCTGCGAGACGTACGCGGTTGCCTGGAACGCCGAGATGTCATCAGGAACCGTTTGGCCGTTTGCGATGAAGGTCGGTTTCAACCCGTGCTCCAATGCCAGGTTCAAAACTGCGCCGACGGCGCTCGTCTCGTCTTGCTTCGTGTAAAGGACGCGATCGACGCCGAATTTGGCGAAATTGCCCGCAACCGCGGACATATCGCTGAACTTGCCCGTTAGGCTGAGAACGAGGAAGGTCTCGGACTGCCCCCCGGTCTGCAGCAGGCTGTTGACTTCCGAAACATACAACTCGTTGCGGAAGTTGCGGCCGGCCGTATCCATGAAGATGAGCTCGCGGTCCTCCAAGGCCTTGAACGCCCGCGCTACTTCGGATGGCGAGAACACTACCTCGAGCGGCACGTTCAAAATCGTGGCGTACGTGCGCAGCTGATCGACAGCCGCGATACGGTACGTGTCCGACGTGATCAAGCCGACCTTTCGGCCAGCCTTCAAGGTTTGCTCGGCAGCCAGCTTCGCAATGGAAGTTGTCTTGCCTACACCGGTCGGGCCTACAAAATGAATGACTCTCGTGTCGCTCGCGATCGTGAAGCCTTCAAAGCCCCTAAGCCACGCCGTGAGCGCCTGTTCGGCCAGCTTCCAGACCTCGCCTCGGCTCGGCACAGGCTGATCGCCATCGGCATGATTCGATTTCAGTTCCGTCATTACGGTATCGATGAGCCGTTCGATCCATGCCGGGCTGACCTCCTGTTCCTCCAGTCGCTCTACAAGCGATTGAACGGCCTCGGGTCTCGATGACAGCTGCTGCTGCTTGGACATGCGCATAATCCATTGTTTCATGTCTCTTATCTCATCGATTAAAGCGTCTTCGGTTACGCGCGGCTTGCGCTGTTCCGTTCCGGCTGCCACAGAAGGAGCAGCTGGCCGTGCCTTGCTCTCGATGGGATCGGCCGTTGAGCCCGCGGCCATCTGAGCGGCGCCCGTTCGGGCGGCATATACGGCAGCCGGGGCTGCGGTGCCGATCAATTCCCGCTCGGGGGAGAGAACAGCTGCCCCCGATTGTCTGGCTGCCGCCGTCGAGGCAGGTGCTTTCTCCCGGCTGGCGACAGCCGCAGACAGCGTCGCGGCCATCGAAGCCGCCGCCTCCGGCGATATTGCCGGCTTAGCAGGCGCCGATGACGATCTGGCTGGCGGCGTCGCGCGTTCGCTGCCGTTCGTCTCCACAGCCGCGATGACTTCCGTCTTCTTCTTGCCGAACATGCCAAGAAATCCGCCGATGCGAATTTCTTTCGTATTTAATATGACGGCATCTACGCCAAGCTCGCTTCGTATCATTGGCAGTGCCTCAGGCAGCGCATTGACGACGTATCGCTTTACCTTCATAAATTCACCACTCCAATGCTTTGAACTTCGACGCTCGGTTCAAGCTCGCTGTACGACAGGACCGGAATATCCTGCATCGTCCGTTCCACGATTTGCCTTAGATACATGCGGATCGTCGGCGATGCCAGCACGATCGGCTGGTTGCCGGATTGCAGCTGCTTGTTCACCTGTTCGTTCAGCTTCTGATAGATCGTCTGCGATGAAACCGGATCGAGCGCCAGATAGCTGCCCTGTTCGGAGCTTTGCACCGATTCCGCGATCTTCTTCTCGAGGGAAGGTCCGACCGTGATGACGCGAAGCGTATCGCCCTGATTCGAAAATTGCTGCGTAATTTGCCTGGACAGCGCTTGACGAACGTATTCGGTCAGAATATCAGGGTCTTTCGTATAAGACCCATGATCAGCCAGCGCCTCGAAGATCGTCACCATATCGCGGATCGAGATCTTCTCGCGAAGCAGCTTGGCCAATACTTTCTGAACATCGCCGACATTCAGAATGGACGGGATCAGTTCGTCCACGAGCGCTGGATAGGACTCTCTCACATTATCGATCAGCGCTTTCGTCTCCTGACGTCCGATGAGTTCATGCGCATGACGCTTAACAAGCTCCGTCAAATGCGTCGCGACGACCGAAGGCGGATCCACGACCGTATACCCCGTCAATTCGGCGCGCTCTTTCGTCGACTCGTCGATCCACATGGCCGGGAGTCCGAAAGCCGGTTCAACCGTTTCGATCCCGACGATGCTGTCATCGTCGAAACCCGGGCTCATCGCCAAGTAGTGGTTGAGCAGGAGCTCGCCGCGGGCAACGGTGTTGCCTTTGATTTTGATGACGTATTCGTTAGGCCGCAGCTGAATGTTGTCCCGAATGCGGATAACCGGCACGACCAGACCCAGCTCAAGCGCGCATTGCCTGCGAATCATGATGATCCGGTCCAGCAAATCGCCGCCCTGCTGCTGGTCTGCCAGCGGAATGAGGCCGTAACCGAATTCGAATTCGATCGGATCCACCTGCAGGAGGCTGATGACGCTCTCCGGACTCCGGACCTCCTCGATCTCCTGCTCCTCCACGAGAAGCTCTTCCGCATGCAGCTGTTTGTTGAGGTTCATTTGCATCCGGTAGCCGGAGAACACCATCAAGGCTGCGAACGGCCATGTGGCGAAGATCCCGATCGGCGTCGCGATGCCGAGAATCCCGACCGTTCCCGCTACGATGTACAACAATTTCGGATAGCGGAACAGCTGGGAAGTGAGATCCTCCGCCAGATTGCCGTCGGACGCTGCGCGCGTCACGATAAGTCCTGTTGCCGTCGAGATCAGGAGCGCCGGAATTTGGCTGACCAGTCCGTCCCCGATGGTCAAGATGGAGTAGGTAGTCAGCGATTCCGAGAAAGACATGCCATGTACCGACATGCCGATAATGAAACCGCCGATGAGGTTAATGAACAAAATGATGATGGAAGCGATAGCATCGCCTTTGACGAATTTGCTCGCACCATCCATGGAACCGTAGAAATCCGCTTCCCGTTCGATTTTCTGCCGGCGTTCCTTCGCCTGCTGTTCATTGATCAGACCGGCATTCAAGTCGGCGTCGATACTCATTTGCTTACCCGGCATGGCATCGAGGGTAAAGCGCGCAGCAACCTCGGCTACGCGTTCGGAACCTTTCGTAATGACGATAAACTGCACGACGACGAGAATAAGGAAGACGACGAAGCCGATGGCAATCTGGCCGCCCGCTATCCAGTTGCCGAACGTTTCAACGACGGATCCCCCTTCTGCCTTCTGCAAAATATTCCGGGTCGTCGACAGGTTAAGCGCCAGCCGGAATAATGTCGTGATGAGCAAGAGCGCCGGAAAAATCGAGAATTGCAGTGCATCCTGCGTATTCATTGAAATCAGCAGGATCATCAACGCGGCGGAGATGTTAACGATTAGCAGCACGCTCAGCAGCGGAGTCGGAATCGGAATCACCATCATCAGCACGATGCCGATAATCCCAATCAGTATGGTTAAATCTCTTGGCTTCATGACGTTCCTCCTCCACCCCATGGGACGTTATTTCACTTTGTTTTTAAGCTTATATACATATGCCAATACTTCGGCCACAGCTTGGAACAGATCGGCCGGAACGGTGTCGCCGATCTCCGTCCGTTCGTACAAGGCTCTGGCCAGCGGCCTGTTTTCCATCATTATGACGCCGTGCTCCTTCGCCAAATCTTTGATCCGAAGAGCCACGAAGTCCATTCCCTTGGCAATGATCGTCGGCGCTTCCATTGTCTTGCCGTCGTACTGCAGCGCGATAGCAAAGTGCGTCGGGTTCGTAATGACCACGTCCGCCTTGGGCACCTGCTGCATCATGCGCTGGAGCGCCATTCTGCGCTGCCGTTCGCGTATCTTGCCTTTGATCAGCGGATCGCCTTCGGATTTCTTATATTCGTCCTTGATGTCCTGCTTCGACATCTTCAGGCTCTTCTCGTGTTCATACCGTTTGTACAAGTAATCGAATACGGCGAGCGCGACGAGAATGGCGCCGATCTCCAGGCCAAGCTTGATGGTTACGCTGGCAATGAAGGCGAAGATTTCTTCCACGGGCACGGTGGCAAGCCCTAGTATGCGGTCCCGTTCCTTCATAATCGTTATATAGACGACCAAGCCGATCAGGAGCAGCTTCAAGATATTTTTGATGAATTCGACGACGGAGTGCATGGAGAAAATGTTTTTAAAGCCTTTGATCGGACTGATTTTTTCGAATTTCACTTTGAATGGCTCGCCGGTGAATAAGAGCCCGACTTGCATGTAATTCACTAGCAGAGCGATAAGAATGGAGATAACGAAGATAGGCATTAACAGCATGAAGCCCTGCATCATAAGGTCGGAGAACATGGTGATGACGTTCGCCGTCGTCACTTCCATCAACAGCTTTTGTTCCAGCAGCAGACCGAACATCCTCAGAATGCGTACTTTATAGTAGCCGCCAAGCATGATAAAGCTGATGAAGACAATGAGGAGAATCAAAGCAGCCGGAAGCTCCTGGCTCTTCGCGACCTGCCCTTTTTTACGCGCCTCCTGCCGTTTCTTTGGCGTTGCACGCTCCGTTTTTTCCTGCGAGAACATCTGTAGATCGAGCGTCCAACGGTAATTCGTCATCACGTAAGCCTCCTACTCATGGTGAAACGGCTCTCGCCGTCGTGACGGCGGCGCGGCGCGTTTCTTCCGAAGAAATATAAGCGGTAGGATAAGCGGAAACTTAACCTTTCTTATACGTTAAGCTGCAGGGCCGTGCAGGATCGAGAATAACTTCTGCATTGCGCTGAACATTTGTTCGAAAATATGTTCGTACAGCGTGATGAGTCCCGGCATCAAAATCGCCAGAATCAGAAAGCCGACGAGAATTTTAATCGGCATGCCGATAACGAAGACGTTGTATTGCGGCGCTGTCCGAGCCAGCAGACCCAATCCGGCATCCGTCAGGAACATGGCCACGACGAGCGGCGCCGACATTTGAAGGGCCAGCATAAACGTTTGCGCGAACATGCCCGTAAGGAAGGTGGTGATGCTGCCGCTCTTCATATGAAGGAACAGCGTATTCGACAACGGAATCCAATCGTAGCTCTGCAGCAGCGCGGAAAGCAGATAATGATGTCCGTTGATCGATAAGAATACGAGCGTCGCGATCATGCCTTTGAAATTGCCGATCAGCGGAGAGGATGCTCCCGTCATGGGGTCGATAATGTTCGCCATCCCGAAGCCCATCTGCATATCGATCAAGCTGCCTGCCGTGTTGATGATCGTGAAGAACAGATAAGCGGTGAAGCCGAGCAGCGCTCCCGCTAGAATCTCGCGGAAGATCGCTAATATGTATTCGGCGTCCGGCACGATCGTTTGCTTCAGCCCGTACGTCAGAAAGACCAGAAAGGAAACGAAAAAGCAGAAACCCAGCTTGAACGTAGTCGGCACGTTTCGAGTCGAAAAGATAGGCGCGACGACGAAAAATGCTGTAATTCGACAAAAAATAAGCAAAAAAATAGGGAACCCTTGAAGAAACAACTCCATCGATCCACAGCCCTATCCGATGTATTTATACAAGTTATTCAGCAGGTTGTAAGTGAAATCGACCAGCGTGTTCAATATCCATGGACCAAATAACAAGATGGACAGCAGCACGGCTGCCACTTTCGGAACGAATGCCAGCGTCTGCTCCTGGATTTGCGTCGTGGCTTGAAAGATACTGACGATCAAACCGACGACCAACCCGACGAGAAGCATGGGCGCGCTAGCCTTTAATACGGTATATACCGCCTGGCCAGCCAAGGCGATGATGAAGTCCGAACTCATTATTGCACTCCTCTCTGGCAGGGGCTATGTCGTGTTAAAGCTTAGCAGCAACGACTTGATGACGAGATACCAACCATCTACGAGGACGAAGAGCAATATCTTGAACGGCAGCGAAATCATGACTGGCGGCAGCATCATCATCCCCATCGCCATAAGCGTACTGGCCACGACCATGTCGATGATGAGGAAAGGAATAAAGATCATGAAGCCCATTTGGAACGAAGTCCGAAGCTCGCTCAAGGCATAGGCCGGAACCATGACGGTAATCGGAATGTCTTTATACGTTTTAGGCTGCTCGGCTTTCGTGTATTTCAAGAACAACTCCAGATCCTTCTCGCGCGTTTGGTTGAACATGAATTTCTTCATCGGCTCCGCCGCTTTGCCAAGCGCCTGCGTCTGCGTCAGCTCGCCTTTCAAATAAGGCTGCAGGGCGACGTCATTGATCGAGCCGATCGTCGGCGCCATGATGAAGAAGGTCAGAAACATTGCAAGTCCGATCAACACTTGGTTCGGCGGCATCGACTGCGTGCCGAGCGAGGTTCGGACGAAACCGAGTACGATCACGATCCGCGTGAAGCTTGTCATCAACACCAGGATGCCCGGCGCAACGCTGAGCACGGTGATTATTAATAGAAGCGATAATGCGCTCGTACCCGGCTGATCGCTTCCTTCGTCGCCGATGCTTACGCTGACGTTCGGAAGCGGTTCCGCAAAAGCATGCCCGTGCAGCAGCAGCCCGATTGCTTGCAGCGCTAGAACCGTTAGTATGATTTTTTTGTTCATTCGTCCAACAACCGATCATTGTGATTTTGATCTCTAAGCAGCTCTTCGACTTTCTGTTTCTGATCCGCTTGCCGCTTCATGCCGTTGCTCAGCAGCTCCTTGAAGGAAACGGTCGATGATGGCCACGGATCCTCCTTCGGTTCGGATGACGGTTGTTTATTGCGAAATTTCCCTAGAAAATCCGACAGTGCCGGCGAGCTCCACGTTCGGCTCGCCTGCTGCTCGATGGCTTCCATGATGGCTGCGGCGGCATCGGGATCCACGATCTTGTCCAGCAGCGTGATGTCTTCGCCGACCCCGACAACGTAAATGCGTCCCGAAAGCTCCACAACTTGAAGCGATTTGTTCTGACCGAGCGGAATGCCCCCGAGCGAGCGAAGCGATCTCGTGGTGCCCCAGCCGCGGTTGCGGCTAGCCAGCCACTTGATCAGCAGAACGATCAGTCCGACGACGATCAGCAGCGCGACGATGACCCAGATCAGATAGCCGATGCCTGCACCGACCTCCGGTTTGCCCTCGTCATTGCTGCCCGCTGCCGATGCAAGACTTGCCGTCGTTAGCCAGCCGAAGACCGCTAGTCCAGCAAGTCGAATTACGTTCGAAACTTTCATCCTATTAACCTAGCGTTTTCTTAATCGCTTCAATGACGCGGTCAGCTTGAAAAGGCTTCACGATGAAGTCTTTGGCGCCTGCTTGAATCGCATCGATGACCATCGCCTGCTGCCCCATCGCGGAACACATGATGACTTTGGCGTTGCCGTCCAGCTTCTTGATTTCTTTAAGTGCAACGATACCGTCCATCTCCGGCATCGTGATATCCATCGTGATCAGGTCCGGCTTCAGTTCTTTGTATTTCTCGATTGCCTGCGCGCCGTCCTGTGCTTCTCCTACGACTTCATAGCCGTTTTTTGTCAAAATATCTCGAATCATCATTCTCATAAATGCTGCATCATCCACGATCAAAATGCGGTTTGCCATTGCTTCTTCCCCCTAAGGTGTTATTGTAACTTTTGGATGCGATCCCATTGGCTCACGATATCCGTGACACGAACCCCGAAATTCTCGTCAATAACGACAACTTCTCCCTTAGCGATCAGCTTGTTGTTGACTAAAATATCGACCGGTTCGCCGGCCAGCTTGTCCAGCTCAATAATGGAACCTTGCGACAATTCAAGAATATCTTTGATTTGTTTCTGAGTTCTTCCTAATTCTACTGTGACCTTCAACGGTATGTCGAGCAATAAATTCAGATTCGATTCATCGGCTTGAACGTAAGGCGCGCCTTGGAAATTCGCGAATTGGACAGGCTGTACGTTCACGTTTCGATTCGGCATTCCGCCGAACGTCTGCGGTCCGCCTTGCGGTGCGGCGGCATACTGCGGTGCCGGCTGCTGCATGTGGGCCGCAGGCGGCGCGACGGGCGCTGGCGGCGGTGAAGCGGGCGCCGGCGGATGCGTATGTACAGGCGCTGATGCAACCGGTTCTGTGAATACGGCAGCAGGCGCGGGCACCTGAACGGGCTCGGGAGCCGCTGCTGCAGGCTCGGACGCTCCGCCCATCAGCGAGTCTACCATTTCTTTCGCGAACGAAATGGGAAGCAGCTGCATGATCGTGGAATCGATCAGATCGTCGATGGTCAGACGGAACGAAACTTTGATAAACATATCGTCGGTCGGAAGTCTCTCTACGCCTTCTCCGTTCGCAACGTCAAGAATGTCGATGCCCGGAGGCGAAATATTGACGAAACGGTTGAAGAGCGTCGACATCGACGTCGCCGAAGACCCCATCATTTGATTCATCGCTTCTTGGACGGCGCTGATATGAATCTCGTTCAGCTCCGAACCAAGCAGCCTTCCTTCGCCGCCAAGCATCAGATCCGCGATCGTCTGCGCATCCTTCGTCTTGATGACGAGCGAGTTAATGCCTTGGAAGCCCTCCACGTAGCTGACAGAAACGGCGACATGCGGTTTCGGGAATTCTTCGTCCAGCTCGCTTCGTTTGATCAACGAAACCGTAGGCGTCGTAATATCGACCTTGCGGCCCAGCAGCGTCGACAAGGCCGTTGCCGCGCTTCCGAACGTGATGTTCCCGATTTCTCCAAGTGCATCCTGCTCGATCGAGCTGAGGAAGGCATTCAATTCCTGCCCGCCGCTAGCCGGCTCCTGCATATCGGATTCATCGGAAGATTGACGCAGCAAGGCATCGATTTCTTCTTGCGATAAGTAATCTTTACTCGTCATATTCTTCTTCCACTCCTTCGGTGAACACTTCATTGATTTGAACGGCCATGCGGTCTTTGATCGACCCGGGACTGCCTGAGAACTTCAGCTTGTCCCCGACTTTAATATCAAGTCCTTGATCGATTGATTTATTCAATGAAATGACATCCCCAATCGACAGACCCAAAAACTCGCGAATCGATATGCTCGAGCTTCCCAGCTCGCATACGATCGGCAGCTTCGCCTTGCTGACCCGCTGCTTCAAGACTTCGATTTCTTCCGGCGCCCTCGTCTTCTTCTGCGAAACGAACCAATGATGAACGGACAGCCGCGGCATGATCGGTTCAATGACGACATGCGGGATGCACAAGTTGATCATCCCCGTCGTATCGCCGATTTTGGTGCTCAAGGAAATCAGGGCGATCGTTTCGTTCGGCGATACGATCTGCATGAATTGCGGGTTCGTCTCCAGCGCTTCAAGACGCGGCTTGATGTCGATGATCGTTTTCCACGCTTCCTGCAGACTTTCGAACGTACGGCTGAAGATCCGTTCCATGATCGTCGTTTCGATTTCCGTCAACGCGTTGATTTTGGAAGGAGCGAGCCCTTGGCCGCCCAACATCCTGTCCAGCATGGCGTACGCGACGTTCGGATGAACCTCGAGCACCATGCGGCCTTCCAGCGGCTCGGCTTCGAAGATGTTCAAGATCGTCATTTTCGGAATGGAGCGTATAAATTCGTCATAAGGCAGCTGTTCGACCTGAACGACATTGATTTGAACAAATGTGCGAAGCTGCGCTGAGAAGTAAGTGGTCAAGTATCGCGCGAAGTTTTCGTGGATCCGCGTCAAGCTTCGGATATGATCCTTCGAGAAACGAACCGCGCGTTTGAACTCGTACACGCGAATCTTTTTCTGCGTATCTTCCTTCTTCAATTCCTCTGCATCCATCTCGCCGGAGGACAACGCAGCGAGCAGCGCGTCAATCTCGTTCTGCGACAAAACATCAACCATTTTTCTCACCCCCTTCAAAGGAATGCGGCATTATCTAAGATGTTTACAGCTTCGAAACGATAAAATCCGTTATTTCGACTTTAATGAGTTTGCCGCCGTCCGGCAGCTCGGGATTTATCAAATTAAGCAGTTCCGCGCACAGCTTGTCTTTTCCCTGCGAGCCATTGATTTCCTCCAGCTTCATGTCGGAAAGCGTACGAATAATGATCGGCTTGATTTGGATGTCCTTGATCTTGTCGAAATCCTTCTTCGTCGACTTCTTATCCAGCTGAAAAGCAAAGCCAAGAACTGCAACGTAATCAGGGTCCACTAAGTTCGTTTGAATCTTCTCGATCGTGCTGGTCAGATCGACGCGTTTATCCGCCGTAAGCTTGACCGCCGTGACGGCTGCCGCATCTTTCTCGGCATTGGCTGCGGCGCTCTTCGCGTCGTCGTCTCCCATGACGGAGTTGTACAGAATAACGGCAACGATCGCAATTAGGGTAATAGCGAGCAAAATGGTAATCAGCCATGGCAGCATTTTCTTCATTAGGATGTTCCCTCCGTTTGATCACTCTTTAAGGTCGCCGCATAGACGCCGATCGAGCGAAGATAGGACTGTATGGAGGAAATGACTTCGTTTGCTTTCTCCAACACCAGTATTTTCTTACCTGTCGTGAGCGTGATCAAGGTATCGGGCGTTTCTTCGACCACTTCGATAAGCAGCGCGTTGAGATGTACGGTCTTTCCGTTCAAACGCGTCACGGCAATCATAAGCTTCCTCCTTCACCTGGCGGAGAGGCGGCTGGCGCCCCTCCTCGGCTGTTTACCTATCTCTTGAGATTGACGACCTCTTGCAAAATCTCGTCCGAAGTCGTGATGATGCGGGAGTTCGCTTGGAAACCGCGCTGCGCGACGATCATTTCCGTGAACTCGGAAGTCAGATCCACGTTCGACATTTCCAATTGACCGGCAATGATGGCGCCTGTACCCGCTTCCGGATCGCCTGCGGTCGTCAGCGTTATTTCGCCGTCGATGTTCGCATTCGGCGTCATGCGGTACAGATTGCCGCCGATCTTCTCGAGGCCGTTCGGATTCGTAACCTTCACGATGCCGAGCTGGATGCCCGTCGCCGTGCTTGTGCCGTCGGCGCCGATCGAGATGATGGAGCCATCCTGCGAGATCGTAAAGGCTTTGACTTCGGCCGGATCAAGCGTAATCGGTCCGCCGTTGGAATCAAGAACGAACATGCCGTCCCCATTCACGAGCTGTCCCGCCGCGTCCAGCGTGAAGTTGCCGGCGCGAGTCAGGTATGGCGATTCGCCTCCGTCGCCGTTCGGCGATACGGCGAAGAATCCGTCGCCGTCGATCCGAACGTCAGTCGGCACGTTCGTCGTCATCGCGCTGCCCGGCGTGTGGATCGTATCGATCGATGCGATTGCCACGCCGAGACCGACTTGCTTCGCGTTCACGCCGCCCGTCGTTCCTTCTTCCGGACGCGTAACGCCGGAAACGGTTTGGCTCAGGATATCCTTGAACATGACGCGGCCAGCCTTGAAACCGACCGTATTGACGTTTGCGATATTGTTGCCGATAACGTCCAGCTTCGTTTGAAAGCCGCGCATGCCGGAAACACCGGAGTACATAGATCTTAACATTCGATTGACAACCTCCTGCGGGTATTAGTCATGGTAACGAATTGCATTTTCAGCATCGTTCGGCGGAGCCGTTTCCGTCGATCCACGGCTCCCGGCTTCCTATGAGCAGGTCCGGCCGTCGTTACGAAACGATGACTGCACTGTCGATCTGAGTGAATACGTTGCCTTGCATGGCGTTTCCGTCCATCGCCGTGACAACGGTCCGGCTGGGTACGTTGACGATCATCGCGATGTCGCGGTACACGACCAGCGAATCCTTCGCGCCTTTGGCAGCCGCTTGGTCGATGGCATTGCCGATCTTCGCCAGAGCTTCCGGCTTAAGCGTAATGCCGCGCTGAGCGATGCGCTGTTCCGCATGCTGACTGAACTTGATTACATTGCGGCCGAGCACTTCTTTAAAGGAAGCGGCGCCCGCGGACGATTGTTCCGATTGAGCCGGCTTGCGAAGCTGCGTGCTGGCGGTCAGGCTTAAATGTCCGATTTTCATGACGTCATCCATTGTCCGCATCACCGCCTTCGACTTGGTCGCCGATCGAAACGATGTCTTTCAGGTCGATGTCCTGATTCCCGACGCGTGCGTATTGCACTTTGTCTTTAATGACGATGGAGTCCACCACGCCATTCCGTGGAATCATCTCTCCGGTCTCGGAATAGTCGTACCACTGCACGTTCTTGCCGATCATCGTGGAAGCCATCCCTAAGTTTTGGCGAAGGGCCGTAAGCTGGTCCGACATATTAACGAGCTGCTCTACCGATGAAAACTGCGCCATTTGCGCAATGAAATCTTTATCTTGCAAAGGCTGCATCGGATCCTGATTCTGCAGCTGCGTTACGAGGATGCGCAGAAAATCATCCTTGCCCATGGAAGTATCCTCTGGTTTTTTGGCCGCTGCCTGTACGTTGCTGGCGCTGTAATACGGCCATACATTGGTGGTCGATACGCGATCTGCCATGTAATCTCGTCACCTCCGTTCAATGGAGTCTAAGCAGCCTCGCCGCGCTTCGGCTAGGCGATGGTGTGGATGCCCCGGCCAAGACCCAAGTCTCGGTCAGCGGCTTGCTGAACTGAAATCTCTTCCATATCCGCGAAGTCGATTTCGCCAATCGTGTCGTCGTTCGACTTATCCCGCTTCGTGGAACCTTGCTGTTGACCTTGCGCCCCTTGGCGATCCTGGAACAGGTTCGGCTGCACCGACGTTTGGGAGACGACCAGCTTGTCTACCTGAAGGCCTTGCGACTGAAGCGCAGAACGCAGTTGCGCCATTTGGTTCTCCAGCATATCCTTCGCGGTCACGGTGTCCGTGACGAATGACGCGGTCAGCGCACCGTTATGCACGGAGATGTTCACGTTGACCTGCCCCAGATGCTCCGGGTACAGCGTAAGCTGCGCTTGCGATATCCCGTTAACCGTAGAAACGTTAAACTGCTTGACGACCATGCCTTGGATGGTCGAAGCGAACTGCTGCACCGGCACCGGCTGTGCGAGAACCGGCTTGGAGACCGCAGCCAGCTGGCGTTGGAGATCCATGTTGACCAGAACCGGCTGCAGAATGACGTCATTCGAATCCTCCGGAAGCTCGGTTAACGAAGTCTCTGCCGCTTCCTTCTCCGGCTTCTGGACGACGTTCAGCACGCCTACATGAAGGAGCTGGTGGGCCATTCGCTTCAGATGGGAGCTTGCCTGAGGCGTCGTCTGAAGCGCAAGAACGGTATCGATGGTATCGACTGCGGCCGCTTGTTGCGGAACGGCGACTGCCGCTGCCGGCTGTTCCGGCTTCTTGCCGCTCAGCAGCTGGTCGATCGAAGTCAACTGCTTGCTGATCTGCGACATCTGATCACGATTGACTGGCAGGCTCTTCTGGTCCTTCAGCAGTGCCCTCAAATCAACTAACGCTTCCTGCATGCCTGACTTTAGCGCATTCAGTTCCTCGAGATTGACGACTGCCGCTTGCCCTTGTTCCTGTCCCACGGCCTCTGCGACGATCGCACTCGGCTGCTGCTGCAAGGCCGGAATGCCTGCAAGCGAGCTGAGCAGCATGTCAAGCTGCTGAAGCGCTTCGGCCAAATCGCTTTCCGTCGTCGTTTGGGCGAGATCCTGGGTATCGGCATTTCCCAGCTTCTCGATCAACGCTTCGATTGCACCAAGCAAGTCCGCCGCGGAAACCTGTTCACCGAGCAGCGAAGTTACGGAAGGATTGGAAACCCCGTTTACGGGCGCCGAAGCTTCGCCGTTTGACTGCTCGTTCGTCTCTTTCCCCTGCGTGCCGGCAATGGTTTGATTGAAGGTTTGATTGAATCGGCTGTTATCCGTGCCTTTCGTTGAAGCCGTACTAGTCGCGGCAGGAGCCGGGCTGGGAGTAGCCGTCGTAATCGGCATTTGCATGTTTTTCACCTCCTTTCCCCTGAAGGCTGCACATCATGCTTCAATCGACGTTTGTTTATTTGCCCACCATCAGTTTGGATACCAATTGGGCGGTGATGGCTTTATTCGCCGACGACATCTCCGCTAGGATCTTGGAACGCGCTGCGTCGTCCACGGCGTTCAAAATCCGAAGCACCTTGCTCGGGCTTACGTCCGACATCTTAAGCAGCAGGTCAGCTGCGGCAGCGGGGTCCATTTTAGAGAATGTCGAGTTCAATTGCGCCGCGCTCAGCACGGCATCCGATTGCGTGGTCGTCGTTTGCTGTTTATTGATCCGCGCTTGCAGCGCCGCGATTTGACGATCCTTCGCAGTCTTGGTGTCTTTGAGCAGCACGGAAGCATCCGCCGCTTTCTTGGGATTCATCTTCTCGAGAATGACCGCCCGATCTTCCGGCCTCATCGCATCCAGCACGAGCACCGCTTCCGCCGTCTCCATGCTTTCCAGAATCGGCGCCGCCTTGCTTGGGGTCATGCTCGTATACATCGATGCCAGCTCGCCGATCTTGCTCTGATAGGCGGAATCGCTCAGCTGCTGCTCCGCGTTCGCTTGTTTGAGCTGTGCCATTTGCTGCTGAAGATCCTTGACGGT
The DNA here is from genome assembly GCF_009909195.1 of Paenibacillus sacheonensis. Lineage (GTDB taxonomy): Bacteria > Bacillota > Bacilli > Paenibacillales > Paenibacillaceae > Paenibacillus_Z > Paenibacillus_Z sacheonensis. The sequence goes on along the minus strand of NZ_JAAAMU010000004.1, from coordinate 248,811 downwards.
CTTCGCGAGCGTCGTCTTCTCTTCGACCGTTTTGCCGAGCTCCGATTCTTTCGCGGTCAGCTGTGCTTGCAATTCCGCAATCTTGGCCGACGTGTTAGCGGACTTGATCGAATCTTCGTTAACGGCATGTCCGTCCTTCACCGACGGTTCGGGCAGAATCCGGTTCAAGACGGGAATGTCATTCCCAATCTCCAGCGCCTTGTTGCGCAAATTAATATTGAATATGGTCACGAGCACACCGAGCAATATTAAGGTAAATAAAATCGGCGTTACGAAAAACATGAATCTCTCGAACCCGCTGTAGCTTTGTTTTTCCATTTCCACATCCGCCAAAATAAGTCCCTCCCTCGGGCTATGGCTCCCGATTCGCAAAGCCGCTTGTCAGTTATGGAGCTGCATACATGAACCTGACGGTTGCCAGTTCATCCAGCTCATTCTGTTCTTTCGTCATTCTATCGGCTTGGAATCGCCGCAAGGCATTTTCTTTGGTCTTGAGCCATACCTTCTCGTCCATCATGCGATCGGACAAGAAGCGCCTTCCCGCTTCAACGGCCGACTCCGCCTTCTTCACGTCGCGCAGCTTGCGCAGGATGCCGTCATCCAAGAAATCGATATAACTCTGCATCGTCAAGATGGCCGACAACGGAACCGCCTGCTGCGAAGCCTGCTGCAGCTTCTCGCACCACAATGCGCGTTCTTCTTGAAGCTTCTGCAGACTCGACTCTTCCTGGGACAGCTTACCGACAACGATGGAGAGCTGCCACTCGGCCTGCGATTTCTCGCTTGTCTTCAAATCTACGATCTTCTGATAGGCGTAATGAAATCGAGCCATGAATCAGTGTCAACTCCCGAGATTAGAATAGAAGTCATGGATGAGCTGGTCGCGCGACGCTTCATAACCGGCCTTTTCGGTCGTCTTTTGGCGCGTATACGCCTGAATCGTTTCGTTCGATGCGATAGCCTGATCAATTTTTTCATTCGAACCTCTTTGGTACGCCCCAATATTGATCAGGTCTTCCGAATCTTTATAGATAGCGAGCAATCGCTTGAGCTCGTTCGCTGCATCCTGCTGCTCTTCCGGCACGATTTCCTTCATGACGCGGCTAATAGAAGCCAATACGTCGATTGCAGGAAAATGCCCCTTGTGCGCCAGTGCCCGGCTAAGCACGATGTGTCCGTCCAAGATGCCTCGGACCGCGTCCGCGATCGGCTCGTTCATGTCGTCACCGTCGACGAGCACCGTGTAAAAGGCGGTTATCGTGCCTTTCTGTCCAGTCCCTGCCCGTTCCAGAAGCTTCGGCAGGGCGGCGAATACGGAGGGCGTGTAACCGCGGGTAGCGGGCGGTTCGCCGATGGCAAGTCCGACCTCGCGCAAAGCCATTGCGTACCGGGTTACGGAATCCATCATCAGCATGACGTTCATGCCGCGGTCTCGAAAATATTCCGCGATCGTCGTCGCGATCAAGGCGCCCTTGATCCGAATGAGCGCCGGTTGATCGGATGTCGCCACGATGACGACCGAACGCGCCAGACCTTCCGGACCGAGGTCCTTCTCGATGAATTCCAGCACTTCTCGTCCCCGTTCGCCGATCAACGCGATGACGTTCACGTCAGCAGAAGTGTTGCGGGCAACCATGCCGAGCAAAGTACTCTTGCCGACGCCCGATCCCGCGAAGATCCCGACGCGTTGTCCCTGGCCGACGGTAAGCAATCCGTCTATCGCACGAACGCCGATGCTGAGCGGTTCCTTGACCCTCGGCCTCGATAGCGGATTGCTGGGCTGATTATGCGTCGAATGATGCGGCATCCGGCTGGAGATGTAAGAACCGTCCAGAGGTTGTCCCAAGCCGTCCAGCACTTTGCCGAGCAGCTCCGAGCCGACTTGAACGCTGAGCGGCTTGCCGGTACCGACTACGTCGCAGCCAGGACCGATCGATTGAAGCTCGCCAAGCGGCATGAGAATGACTTTGTTGTCCCGGAATCCGACAACCTCAGCCTTCAGCGGCTTGGTTGACCTCGCGGGATAGATGAGGCAAACGTCGCCAATGCTGGCATCCGGACCTTCCGATTCGACGGTTAACCCGATGACCTGCGTAACCTTGCCGTTCACGCGCACCGGATCAATCGGTCTTAAGTGCTCGATGTACCGTTCGGCATCCAGTCGGTTAGTTTTCATCGTCGCCGCCCCGTTCCTCGGCTTGCAACGCAAGCTGGATCAGCTCCCGCTTGATTTCGGACAGCTGGGTATCGATGCGGGCGTCTATGCTTCCGAACGAGGAGCGAATGACGCAGCCGAAAGACTTGACGGTCACATCCGGCACGATCTGAAGCTCGGCCTGCGAATCGATGGCAAGCGACAGCTCTTCTCGCGCGGCTTGTACGTAAGCGAGCTGACCGGGCGATACGCATAAGGTGATCACGCCTTGCTCGCGGCGCCGTTCCAAGGCTTTGCGAACGATATCGAGCGACCATTGCGGGTCGATGGTCAATTGCTTTTGAATGATTTTCTCGGCAATTGCCGTACTCAGCGCCACGACGAACGGTTCGGCCTCTTGAATGATTTGCTCCTTCGTTTCGAACGAAGAGTCAAGAATGGCTCTCGCTTCCGTCAGCATGGTTTCCCATTCCGCGTGCACGTGGGCCTCGGCCTTGTCCTTGCCTTCTTGGAAACCCAGCTGATATCCATCCTGGCGAATCCGCTCCAGCGTCTCGTCATCCTGCAGGCGGCGCTCAAGCCACCATTGGTCGATCTGAGCTTGGGCATCGGCATACATCGCTTCGATTTGCTCGCCGGTTTCTTGAAGGCGTTGGTTCGCAAAGTGCTCCGCGTCATCCAGGATTTGATCCCGCAGCGACAGCGTCTCCTCGCTCGGACCAGGCGATTCCGTTTGCTCCGGGGCAGGCTTCACATAGCGGTTGTACCATTCTAGCCGTTTTAAATCTTCGACCGAGATGACATCGGAAGATTTATACAACTTAGACAATGATATCATCCCCTCCGCCGCGGGCGATGATGATCTCGCCGGACTCTTCCAGTCTACGGATCGTCGCTACGATGCGGGTTTGAGCTTCTTCGACGTCACGCAGCCGAACGGGGCCCATATATTCCATTTCTTCTTTGAACGTTTCGGCCATTCGTTTGGACATGTTGCGGAAAATCGCCTCCCGAACTTCTTCGCTCGCCACTTTGAGGGCAAGCTGCAGGTCGGCATTCTCGATGTCGCGAATGATGCGCTGGATAGAACGGTTGTCGAGATTGACGATATCCTCGAAGACGAACATCCGCTTCTTGATTTCTTCCGCCAATTCGGGATCTTGGATTTCCAAGGCATCCAGAATGGTACGCTCCGTTCCGCGGTCGACGCCGTTCAATATTTGAACGATTGATTCAATACCGCCCGCGCTGGTGTAATCTTGAGTAACGGTTGCGGATAACTTCTGTTCGAGTACGCGTTCTACATACGAAATGACTTCCGGCGACGTGCTGTCCATCAGCGCGACGCGGCGCGCAACCTCGGCCTGCTTCTCTTGCGGAAGCGAAGATAGAATTTGGGACGCTTGATCCGCTTGCAAATAAGAGAGCACGAGCGCGATCGTTTGCGAATTTTCGTTCTGAATGAAGTTCAAAATTTGAGCAGCATCGGCCTTGCGCGCGAAATCGAACGGACGAACCTGCAAGTTCGCGGTCAGGCGGCCAATGACTTCCATCGCTTTCTGCTCGCCGAGCGCCTTTTCCAGAATTTCACGGGCATACGTGATACCGCCTTGCGAAATGTATTCCTGTGCCACGCAGATTTGATGGAATTCAGTCAAAATCGTTTCCTTGTCAATCGTATCTACCTTGCGCACATTCGCAATTTCGAGCGTCAACTGTTCGATTTCTTCATCTCTTAAATGCTTGAAGATCTGAGCGGAAACTTCAGGACCTAACGAAATTAACAAAATGGCTGCTTTCTGACGACCGCTAAATCCCTGTAACTTTGCCATTTCAGCCACCTCTATTCATCGACGAGCCAGGTCCGGAGTAAATTAACAAACTCTTCCGGCTTACGCTTGGCCAGTGTTTCAAGCTGCTTGCGAACTTGACTTTCGTTTTGAACGCTGTCCAAATCGATTGTCGGATACTCCACTTTTCCCGGGACTGCAGCCATTTCCTCAGCCAATGCAGCTTGTTTTCTGCGGCGGACGACGACATAGCCGAGACCGCCGATCAGTGCCAGTGCCGCTAAACCGATGCCTGCCAGCCAGCCTGTGGATAACGCCGAAGATGAAGAAGCACCGCCATTGTCAATAAAACTTTGCGCCATGATCGAAACTTTCTTATCGATCAACGCGTCATTATTTACATCCTGTCCCGACTCGACCAACTGGGAGCGGACAAGATTGGCGACCATATTACCCATCTCCGTTTTTGCGTCGGCGCTCAATTTTGACTTTTCAACGCCGATACTAATAGAGAGATCTTTAATTACATAGGGACCGGATTCGATTTGAACATTGTTCTTGTTGTAATCGTAGTTCGTCGTTCGAGTGCTCTCTTCCGAGCTTCCTCCCGAACTGCTGTTGGTGGCCTCGTAGCCCGGAACGTCGGTTTCTCCCGTTCCCGCAACGCCGCCTGCTCCCGAGCTTCCGCCGGTTGCGGACTTGTTCGTTGAGGCTTCGCTGACCACGATTCCGTTGTTGTTGTTGTCTTCCAGCGGTGATACCAGCTGCTGCTCCGACTTCTTCTTATCGAAGTTGATGGAGCTGGACACGCTGACGACCAAGTTGTCCATCCCTACCATCGGGCCTAGGAATGTCTGTATTTTTTGCTTGATATCGTTCTCGTACTTGCGCTGGACTTGGTAATGCGTCTCCAGCAGATCGCCGCCGATGCCGCCGCCTCCGACTTCGCTCGATGCGAGCAGTTCACCTTCGGGACTGGAGATCGTTATATTCTCCGGCTTGATGTTAGGGATCGACGTTTTCACGAGATTGTAATAGCCGTCTACTTCCTTCTGCGTCGGACGGTATCCCGGGCGCATCGTAATCATGATCGAAGCGGAAGCCTGCTCTTTCTCTTCCGTAGTCATGAAAGGCGTCGATTCCGGCAGATTCACCAGTACGTTCGACTTCTGCACGCCTTGCATGTCATTCAGCAATCGCTGAATTTCCCCGTTCAACGCGCTTCTGTATTTCACGTCAAACTCACGATCGGTAGAACCGAACATCGAAGAACTGTCATTGAAGGATTCAAAGCCGATCGAACCGTTGCGAATAATGCCTTGCGAGCCTGCTTCCACTTTTACGCGGGCAGCATCCGCAGTAGGGACCGATATCGTTTGTCCCGCATCCGACAGCTTATACGGAATTTTGCCTGAATCCAGGTACTCCATGACTGCCGCCGCATCCGTGCTGTCCAAATCGCGGAAAGCTACCTCGTAATTCGTCTTCGAGAACAGCAGCGTCAACAATATGATCGTTAAGATAAGGATGGCGGCCGAAGCGCCCAACCAAATTTTCTGTTTTTTCTCCAATACTCTCCAATACTGAGCGGTCTTCGCTCGATATTGGGCAAATTTCTCGTTCACGATTCCACCTCACTGTTAGCTTCCAATGCTTGTTGAAATGCCATTAGAGTTGCATCCGCATGATCTCCTGATAAGCTTCTATCACTTTATTGCGGATTTGTGAGGTAAGCTGCAATCCGAGCTCTGCCTGTTCGCTCGCAATCATGACTTGTGATACATCGACATTGCCGAGCAAATATTGATCGTTCATGGTATGTGCGTTTTGTTCTTGGGCGCTGACGCCGTCAAGTGCATTTTGAAGGAAATCACCGAACGTTTTTGTAAGATCCGCCGGTGTTGAGGAAATGCCGGGGGTATTGGTTTGGATAGGCTTAAGAATTTGTGACTGCACTGTGTTAAGCGTCATGGGGTTAATCAAGGGTATCCCTCCGCGTTATCTCTGTTTACTTGCCGATCTCAAGCGCTTTGACAAACATGCCTTTGCTGGCGTTGAGCGCAGTCACGTTCGCCTCGTAGGAACGGGAAGCTGAGATCATATCCACCATTTCCTTTAATACATCCACGTTAGGCATCTTTACATACCCGTTCTCATCGGCATCCGGATGCGTAGGGTTGTACACGAGCTTCGAAGGCGTGGAGTCCTCGATGATTTTCGTCGCTTTCACGCCGGGCGCATTGCCGGACCCGTTCATCTGACCGTTTAACGTATCGGCGAACGATTGAGCGCCAGGCTCGAGTACGACCATTTTGCGTTTGTAAGGCTCATAGCGTCCATTTGCATAGGAGGCTCTTGTCGTTTCTGCATTCGCAATGTTCGAAGAAATGACATCCATCCGCAGACGCTGGGCTGTCAGCGCGGAGGCGCTGGCATCAAACCCGCTCGTCAGTCTCATCATCAACTTCTCCCTTCGATCCCGATGCGCATCATTTTCACATCGTGGTTAATTTGCTGCACGTAGAAATTGTAATTCAATTGATTTTTCGCGAGCAGAGACATCTCGCGATCGACATCTACATTATTGACGTCGTTGTTCATGACGCTAGTTTCATTCGTAACGATCTGAGCCTGGGGCACGGTACCTGAAGATCCGATGGGAATATGTCTTGGATCCGTCCGCTTGCCGGCTATTTGAAACCTCCCGGATCCCATGCTTTGCTCTAGCAGCTGCTCGAATACGACCTCGGAACGCTTAAATTTTGGCGTATCTACATTGGCAATATTGTTGGAAATGACGCGTTGGCGCATTTCCGCAGCATTTAAGGCGCCCTGCATTCGACCGAATTCCGGGCCATTCAACAAATTCACTGAAAAACCCCGCTTTCATCGTCTGATATTTGAGTAATTCAACAAAATACTTACCATATCCTTCTTTTTTCGACAAAGAAAAATGAAAATTATGAGAAACTCTTGTCGAAGATTATAACAACCTAATCTTCCTCAACTTCCTAATTTATTACAATAAGAAAAAAGCCCTATCTTTGTCGAAGATAGGACCAAAAAACAGGCTATTTGTACTGGTTTTTGAATGGTTTTTGTAATAATGAACGGAAAAGCTAGCTTTTATTCTTTTTGAGCTCCTGAAGGAGCTGGGTATTCAAAATTCGGATATAGGTCCCTTTCATGCCCAAGGACCTCGTTTCGATGACGCCGGCACTTTCGAGCTTGCGCAGCGCGTTTACGATGACAGAACGTGTAATGCCTACCCGATCCGCGATTTTGGAAGCAACCAACAGGCCCTCTTTCCCGTCAAGCTCATCGAAAATATGCTCAACCGCTTCCAGCTCGCTGAAGGACAAGGAGCCTACGGCAACTGCTACGACAGTTCGGCTTCTGGCTTCCTGCTCAATCTCTTCGGCCCGTTCACGCAATATTTCCATGCCGACAATCGTGCTGCCGTACTCGGCCAATATCAGCTCGTCATCGCCGAAAGACTCCGAGCTTCTTAGAAGTATCAGCGTGCCCAGGCGGTCCCTGCCGCCAACGATCGGCACGACGGTCATAATATCCGGCGCGGCCATCATCGGAAACGACTCCGCAATGCCGATATCGGGCTTCACGTTCGTCGCCGTCTCTTGCATGCTCATAAAACGGTCATTACTCTCAGGAGAAAAACGAAGATCGCCCGGCGGCAGCGCGCGGAGCTGCTCGTGTTGATAAGGACCCGCCGCCGCACATCCCAGCACCTTTCCTCTACGGCTTACGACGAATACGTCTGCCTGAATCGTGGTACAAAGTACCTCCGCCATCTCCCGGAAACTGAGCGCTCCGCCGGCCGCCCGTTGCAGCAGCCGGTTAAGCGTTCTTGTTTTTGCCAATAAAATCATTGCTGTATGCCCCCTACTTTCCCTGTCCGTTCCTTAAAGTATATATTGACTCAGATCGCGATTTTTCGCAATATTGCCGAGCTTCTCCCGCACGTATTCCGGCGTGATGGTCAAATGCTCAAGCGATAGCTCCGGCGCCTCGAAAGATAGATCCTCAAGAAGCTTCTCCAAAATGGTATGAAGCCGTCTTGCGCCGATGTTTTCCGTGTTCTTGTTCACTTCCGCTGCGATCGAGGCAAGTTCGAGCACCGCTTCGTCAGAGAACGTAATCGTAATGCCCTCTGTTTCCAATAATGCGGTATATTGTTTCGTGAGCGCGTTTTTCGGCTCCGTGAGGATCTTTACAAAATCATCAAGACTTAAGTTCGTCAATTCGACACGGATCGGAAACCGTCCTTGCAGCTCCGGAATCAAATCCGATGGCTTCGCCATATGGAACGCGCCTGCAGCAATAAACAATACATAGTCCGTTTTGACCGGACCGTATTTCGTCATTACCGTCGAACCTTCCACGATTGGCAAAATGTCCCGTTGTACGCCTTCACGCGATACATCAGGCCCGGATCCGCGCGAAGAGCTTGCTATTTTATCGATTTCGTCGATAAACACGATACCCGACTGCTCCGCTCGGCTGACGGACTCTGCAATGACATCGTCCATATCAATCAGCTTATTCGCCTCTTCTTGAATAAGCGCTTTACGGGCTTCTTTGACCGGCAGTTTGCGTTTCTTGGATTTCTTCGGCATGAGCTGGCCGAACAGCTCCTGCATATTCGCCCCCATGCCCATACCCTCGTTGCCTTGTCCAGAAAGCATATCCAGCATGTTCGGCGAATGATCCTCGACCTCGATCTCGATGATCTCGTTCTCCAGCTTGCCCGCGGCGAGCTGCTCCTTCGCCTGCTTGCGCCGTTCGATGACCGATGCACTTTCCGCTGGTTCCGCTTCAGGCTCTTTTTCGGCATTGGAATTACCGAATAACATCTCGAGCGGGTTCTTCGACGACTTGGCCTTCACGGACGATGGAACAAGCAGCGTGACGATTCGTTCATTCGCCAATGCCTCCGCTTTATCCTTCACCTTCTCCGTCTTTTCCAGCTTCACCATCCGAATTGCCGTTTCCACCAAGTCCCGGACCATGGATTCCACGTCGCGTCCGACATAACCGACTTCCGTGAACTTTGTTGCCTCTACCTTGACGAAGGGCGCATTGACCAGCTTAGCCAGTCTTCTGGCGATTTCGGTTTTACCGACGCCCGTCGGTCCGATCATCAAAATATTTTTCGGTACGATTTCGTCCCGGAGCGCTTCATCAAGGCGTCCCCTGCGATAACGATTGCGAAGCGCGACTGCAACCGAGCGTTTGGCCGGCTTTTGTCCCACGATATATTTATCGAGCTCCGTCACGATTTGTCTTGGTGTCAATGCTTCGTTTGGCATCCATTACCCCTCCAATTCGATTCTTCTACGAGCAGCAGATCAGACGTTCCATTAGTCGTTACATGGATTGCGGGCAGTCTATTCGATTTCTTCCACGATAATATTGCGATTGGTGAACACGCAGATATCCGCAGCGATCTCCAGCGCGGATCTGACCATTTCTTTCGCTTCCATATGCGGTGCATGCTGTCGCACAGCACGGGCTGCCGCAAGTGCGAAGCTGCCTCCGGAACCGATTGCGAGAATGCCGTCGTCCGGTTCGATGATCTCTCCGCCGCCTGAAATAAGCAGCAAGCCTGTAGCGTCCATAACGATCATCATCGCCTCCAGCTTGCGCAGGACACGGTCGGAGCGCCAATCCTTGGCCAACTCGACGGCAGCGCGCTGCAGATTGCCGTGATGCTCTTCCAGCTTGCCTTCGAACTTCTCGAACAAAGCAATCGCATCGGCGACGGATCCTGCAAAGCCGGCAATGACCTGCCCTCGGTATAGACGGCGTACTTTCTTGGCGTGATGCTTCATTACCATACTGTTGCCGAACGTCACTTGCCCGTCGCCGGCGATGGCCCCTTTTCCGTTATGCCGAACCGCGCATATGGTCGTAGCATGAAATTCCATGTTCATTCGTAATGCCTCCTTCGATAATCGATTCGAGCGTAGAAGGTACTTTATGTAGATCCCTTACTTCGATTCGTAAGAATAGCTTGAGTTTTGCAAAAATTTCAAATAAAAGGAAACAGCGGCCGCTGTTTCCTCGATGCTGCCGCTGTCGCTGATCTGTCGCTGACCCAAGAGCTGCTTGTCTGCTACTCCTAAAGTGCTTCTTGTGCTGTCCCGCTTCCGGTTATATGCGTCTCTTGGAAACGAGCTAACTGCTCGAGCGCCCGGTTCGCAATCGCTTCATTCTTGTCCTTCTTGCTGCGCATTCGCTTCTCGAGCGGCGGGAATAGACCAAAATTAGCATTCATCGGCTGGAAATGCTTGAAATCCGCCGTCGTGATATATTGCGCCATACTGCCAAGCGTCGTATCGGCCGGGAAGACGACCGGCTCCAAGCCTTTGGCAAGCCGCCCGGCATTAATGCCGGCAATAAGGCCCGAAGCGGCCGATTCGACATACCCTTCAACGCCGGTCATCTGGCCCGCGAAAAACAGGTTTTCCCGGTTGTTCGCCTGATAAGTCGGCTTAAGCAGCTTCGGCGAATTGATGAACGTATTTCGGTGCATGACACCAAAGCGGACGAACTCCGCATTCTCAAGCCCCGGAATCAATGCCAGTACCCGTTTCTGCTCGCCCCATTTGAGATGCGTCTGAAAGCCTACCAAATTGTATAAGGTACCCGCCGCATTGTCTTGACGCAATTGAACCACTGCATGCGGGAGCTTGCCCGTGTGCGGGTTGATAAGTCCGACAGGCTTCATCGGTCCGAACAGCGCCGTTTGCTTGCCTCGGCTTGCCATGACTTCGATCGGCATGCAACCTTCGAAATACTGCTCTTTCTCGAATTCCTTTACTTCGGCCGTTTCCGCGGTAATCAGCGCTTCGTGGAAGCGGTCGAATTCCTCTTCGGTCATCGGACAATTCAGATACGCCGCTTCTCCCTTATCGTAACGGGAGGCCAAATATACCTTCGACATGTCGATGGAATCTTTCTCTACGATCGGCGCCGCCGCATCATAGAAGTAGAAATATTCCTCGCCCAATAACGATTGGATCTGAGCCGACAGACGCGGAGCGGTCAGTGGACCGGTAGCAATAAGAACGATCCCCTCCGTTGGAATCTCCGTGATTTCTTCCATGCGAACGTCGATGAGCGGATGCTCTTTCAATGTCCGGGTAATGTCGCCGGAAAACCCGTCACGGTCTACGGCGAGCGCGCCTCCAGCCGGAACGGCATTACGATCCGCGCTGTCCATGATCAGAGAGTTCATACGGCGCATTTCTTCCTTGAGTACGCCAACCGCATTGGCGAGTCCGTTCGCGCGCAAGCTATTGCTGCAGACGAGCTCCGCGAATTGATTTGTATGGTGAGCCGGCGTTTTGGTAGCCGGCCGCATTTCATAGAGAGTTACCGGGACGCCTTGCGAAGCGATTTGCCATGCGGCTTCGCTTCCCGCAAGGCCGGCTCCGATGACGGTTACACGTTGTATATCTGACACTGCGCTTACCTTCCTTTCACTTCTGAGCCCCGCCTGCTAGTCTGCGGATTCCGACTCGTCGAGCACTTCTTCGTTATGTTCGCATTGCGTACAAGCGAGCTTCACGCCGCTTCGATTGCGCTTCTCTACCATCAAACCGCCGCAGTTCGGGCAAGGCTTGGCGGATGGCTTATCCCAGGACACATAATCGCAGCCTGGATATTGATCGCATCCATAGAAATACCGGCCTTTCTTGCTTCGGCGCTCAATGATCTTGCCTTCGTTGCATTTCGGGCAGGTAACGCCGATGTCCTTGACGATCGGTTTTGTATTCCGGCAGTCGGGAAATCCGGAGCATGCGAGAAACTTGCCGAACCGACCCATTTTGAAGACCAAATGCCGCCCGCATTTCTCGCAGATTTCATCCGAAATCTCATCCTGCAGCTCGACTTCTTTCATTTCCTCTTCCGCGACTTCGAGCCGCTTCTCGAACGATTCGTAGAAGTTGCCGAGTACGCGAACCCAGTCTTCCTTGCCATCCTCGACGTGGTCAAGGTCTTCTTCCATATGGGCGGTAAATTCCGCATCCAATATTTCCGGGAAGAACTCTTCCATCATTTGAATGACGAGGTCGCCGAGCTCCGTAGGGATGAACTTCTTCTCTTCCATCGCTACATAACCGCGCTTCTGAATAGTCTCGAGCGTCGGCGCGTACGTACTCGGGCGGCCGATTCCGATCTCCTCCATCATGCGTACAAGGCGGGCTTCCGAATAACGAGGAGGAGGCTGCGTGAAATGCTGCTTCGGCTCCACGGATTCCGCTTGGATCGACTCTTCGACTGCCAGCGGCGGCAGGAATTTCTCTTCGTCCGTCGTGCCGTCATCATTGCCTTCGACGTAGATTTTCATAAAGCCCGGAAACTTCACCTTCGAACCGACGGCTCTGAATACGGCTCCGCTGCCGACTCCGAAGTCGACTGTCATCGTATCCAGGACAGCCGATGACATTTGGCTGGCAATGAACCGTTCCCATACGAGTTTATAAAGTCTGAATTGATCCCTGCTCAGATATTCCTTCATGGAGTCGGGGTCCCGCAGCACGGAAGTCGGCCGTACGGCTTCGTGGGCGTCTTGAGCATTGCTGTTCTTTTTCGCATATACGCGAGGTTGTTCCGGGAAGAATGCCGGGCCGTACTTCTCTTCGATGTAGCCCTTGGCTTCTTCCTGGGCGATTGGCGATATGCGCGTCGAATCCGTTCTCATGTAGGTAATGAGACCGACGGTTCCTTCTTTGCCAAGCTCGACGCCTTCATAAAGCTGCTGTGCCACCGACATCGTTTTAGAAGCGCGATAGCCTAGCTTTCTTGCCGCTTCCTGCTGCAAGGAGCTTGTCGTGAACGGGGCCGCCGGATTGCGCAGTCGTTCTTTCTCCTTCACCTCGTTGACCGTAAAAGGCGACGTACCCATGGCATCGAGCACCGTCTGCATGGTCGCTTCGTTTCCAAGGTCGATTTTTTCGCCGTTCAACGAATAAAACTTCGCTTCGAACGTTGACGAGCCTTTTTTCAGCTGTGCGGTAATGCTCCAATATTCTTCGGGCACGAACGCGTCGATCTCGTTCTCCCGATCGATGATAAGCTTGACCGCAACCGATTGAACGCGGCCGGCAGATAAGCCTTTTTTGACTTTCTTCCATAATAATGGGCTGATCTTGTACCCGACGAGACGATCGAGAATCCGTCTTGCCTGCTGGGCGTTCACCAAATCCATGTTAATCGGCCGCGGCGTCTTGAACGCATCCTTGACCGCCTGCTTCGTAATTTCATTAAATACGACACGGCAGGTATCGCTCTCGTCGATTTCAAGGTAGTGCGCCAGATGCCAGGCGATCGCTTCACCTTCGCGGTCGGGGTCAGCTGCGAGATAAACTTTTTTTACTTTTTTGCTTGCGTCCTTTAATTCCTTAAGGACGCTGCCTTTTCCCCGAATCGTTATATATTTGGGATGAAAATCATTTTCCACTTCCACGCCAATCTGGCTCTTGGGCAAATCTCGAATATGGCCCATCGATGCTTTTACGATGAACTTGCTGCCAAGGTATTTTCCTATCGTTTTCGCCTTTGCCGGCGATTCTACAATGACAAGTGAATCCGCCATAGCTGCGCCCTCCTCTCCACTGCTTTTGATTACAATACACTATATATGGAACCGGGATGTTGTTCAATCTTCCGTTTTATAGTTAAATTTATCAGAACTGAATGCAAAAGTCCAAACGGAAAGGATGTGAGCTCATGTAATTCGTCCGTTGTACGTGCTTCATCCTGCAAGAGTCGGTAAATGAATGCTTCCTCTTCGGTAAGCGAAATGTCGGTTTCGACCGCTGAATTTGGCTGCTCTGAACCGGTCGAGTCAAGAAAATCATATCGGCCTTCGTACTCTTCAAGAATATCCCGGCACGTGCCTACGAGCTTGGCCCCCTGTCGAATTAGCCCATTCGTTCCCGCACTCTTCGGCGAAGAAACGGGCCCTGGTACAGCGAATACGTCGCGAGACATCTCCAAGGCCTGATCGGCCGTGATCAATGAGCCGCTACGTTCAGCAGCCTCTACGACGACCGTACCTAATGAAAGCCCGGCAATGATGCGGTTTCTAAGGGGAAATAGGCCGGGATGGAACGGTGTTCCGGGCGGAACTTCGGACAGAATCAGCCCCTGCTTGGCTATCCGATCGTAAAGAAAACGATTCTCTGCTGGATATACGCGTTCTACCGGCGTCCCCAGGACGGCAATCGTACCTCCATGCCCGTTCAACGCTCCTTCATGCGCCATCGCGTCTACGCCCCTTGCAAGCCCGCTAACGACGGTAATACCGCTCTCCGACAGCTCGCGACCTAGCATTGAAGCCGTCTTCCTTCCATAAGAGGTCGGATTTCTCGTTCCAACGATTGCGATCGAATGTTTCTGCAAGAGATCCAATCGGCCGATCGCATAGACCACCCAAGGCGGCTGCGGCGATTGCCTAAGCAAATCCGGATAGGCTTCATCGAAGTAGGTAATGAGCGTCACACCTTTCAACGAGGCAGCCTGCTGCCTTGCTAAAGGATCTACCGTGGCGAACGCATTCGCTAGAGCTCTTGCCTGCTCGGGTTTCAAGCCAACCGCAGACACCCAAGCTTCAACGGCGTACCGTTCATAGGCGGTCCATTGACCGCATTCGACTGCCTTTCGTATCGACTGCCAGCCGATGCCCGGTGTTTCGTGCAGCGTAATAAGCGCATCATTTTTCTTCTTCGTCTCGTTCATCATTCAGTCCCCTTTTGTCAAGGACCCGCATCCTATTGTGCTTGAGCAGCACAAAGAAAGCAAGTCATTTCGAATTTGAGATAAAAAAAGCAACCTTCCTAACCCCCGAAAGGGAGTTGGAAAGGTTGCTTACCTTTGAATCTAACTTATGCGGTTACGTTACAGTTAGTGCGTTTTGCATTTCTCCAGCATGCCGCGTTCTTCGAGAACGCCGACAAGCGTGGAACCCATTTCCGATGGCGTAGGAGATACGCGGATACCGCATTTCTCAAGCGTTGCGATTTTCTCGGCTGCCGTACCTTTACCGCCGGAGATGATCGCGCCGGCATGTCCCATGCGTTTGCCCGGAGGAGCAGTTGCGCCGCCGATAAAGCCTACGACCGGTTTCGTCATATTCGCCTTTACCCATTCGGCCGCTTCTTCTTCCGCGGAGCCGCCGATTTCGCCGATCATGATGACGGCATACGTATCCGGATCATCATTGAACATGCTCAGGATATCGATGAACTCGGACCCTTTAACCGGGTCGCCGCCGATACCGACCGCGGAGGATTGTCCGATGCCGCGAGTCGTCAACTGATGAACGGCTTCGTAAGTCAGCGTTCCGCTGCGGGAAACGACGCCTACGTGACCCTTCGTATGAATGTATCCCGGCATGATTCCGATTTTGCATTCGCCCGGCGTGATAACGCCTGGACAGTTCGGACCGATCAGGCGCGTTTTGCGGCCTTCCATGTACCGTTTTACTTTAATCATGTCGATGACCGGAATACCTTCCGTAATACAGATAACCAAGTCAAGCTCTGCGTCGACGGCCTCCATGATGGAGTCTGCCGCGAATGCAGGAGGTACGTAGATTACGGATGCAGTAGCGCCGGTTTTGGCAACCGCGTCGACTACCGTATTAAAGACCGGCAGCGATACGACAGATCCGTTCTCCAGCGTAATATCAACATTGGTTCCGCCTTTGCCCGGCGTAACGCCGCCAACCATTTGGGTACCGTATTCCAGGGCGCCCTTCGCATGAAACAACCCTGTGGCGCCTGTGATGCCCTGGGTAATGACTTTAGTGTTTTTGCCTACCAAAATGCTCATCGAAACTCACATCCCCTAAATAAATTCGTATGCCGCCGAAATGCGACAACATTTGTCTTACTTCACAAGCGCGACGATTTTCTGTGCACCGTCGGCCATGGAGTCAGCAGCAACGATGTTTAGTCCGGATTCGTTCAACATTTTCTTGCCAAGTTCTACGTTGGTGCCTTCCAAGCGAACGACGAGCGGACGATCCAGACCGAGCTCTCTCGCCGCCGAAATAACGCCGTCTGCGATAATATCGCATTTCATGATTCCGCCGAAGATGTTGACGAAAATGCCCTTAACCTTCTCATCGGAGAGAATGATTTTGAACGCTTCCGTTACTTTCTCTTTCGTAGCGCCGCCCCCTACGTCCAGGAAGTTGGCAGGGTCGCCGCCGTAATATTTGATAATATCCATAGTCGCCATAGCAAGACCCGCGCCGTTAACCATGCAGCCGATATTGCCATCCAGCGCGATGTAGCTCAGATCAAACTTGGACGCTTGAATTTCCTTCTCGTCTTCTTCTTCCAAGTCGCGCAGCTCCAGGATATCCTTGTGGCGATACAGCGCATTGGAATCAAAGTTCAGCTTGGCGTCAAGCGCCATAACGTTTCCGTCGCCGGTAACGACAAGCGGATTGATTTCAGCAATGGAACAGTCTTTATCAACAAACGCCGAGTACAACGAAAGCATGAATTTAGCCGCTTTGTTTACGAGCTCGTTCGGAATGTTGATTGCATAAGCTAGCTTCTTCGCTTGGAATGCTTGCAGACCCACGGCCGGATCGATGACTTCCTTGAAGATCTTCTCCGGGGAATGTTCCGCGACCTCTTCGATCTCCGTTCCGCCTTCTTCGGAAGCCATCATAACGATGCGTCCCGTAACGCGGTCAACGACAAGACCGATGTAATATTCTTTCTTAATGTCGCAGCCTTGCTCGACGAGCAGACGTTTAACTTCTTTGCCTTCCGGGCCCGTTTGGTGAGTGACGAGCACTTTGCCAAGGATTTGGCTGGCGTATTCGCGTACCTCATCCAAGTTTTTAGCGACTTTGACGCCGCCAGCTTTACCGCGGCCGCCCGCATGAATTTGCGCTTTGACGACAACGACTGGCGTTCCCAGCGATTTTGCCGCTTCTACAGCTTCGTCAACGGAGAATGCCACTTTGCCTTCCGGTACGGCTACCCCATATTGCTTCAGCACTTGTTTACCCTGATACTCATGGATATTCATTTACGAAAACCCTCCTATCCGCAGTTAAATCCTACGTATGTACACAAAACCAATAAGTATTGTAACATGATTCGTCATGGCTTTCCTAATTTTTTAGGATTGAAAGCCACCTTTTTTGATATCAGTTTCATCTCATATCGATATGAAAGCATTCTTATTTCATTCAAGTTGGAGATGTATTGATACAGAGACTAGTATTTCCAAACTTCTACAAAATATTGACAACGAACACTTGTTCGCTATACAATGAATATAACATGAAGTCTCAAAGGAGGCAACTCCCGGTAATGGATAACTTTCCGCAGCTGATGCAATCGTTTCAAGCCTTGATTCCCTTTGTACAATCCCTTCGTTCCATGTCGGATGAGCAATGGCACAGTCCTTTGCAGCCTGGAAAATGGTCCACCTGCGCTGTAATCGGCCATATCATGCTTTGGGATCGGCACTTTATAGCAGAGGCCGTTCAGCCGCTAGCATCCGGCACGCCGTTAACGCTGCGACATTCAGATTACGATCTGTTTAATCAAGAAGCCGCTGCCAATGCGGTCACCATTCATAGAGACCAGCTCATCGCTGACTGCGTTGCGCATCGGCACCGATTGATCGATTTGATAACTTCTATGTCTGCTGAACAACGGGATGGTCTTTATATGGATGGGGACGGCAATCCGTTCGCGATTCAGAACTATCTCGAAGATTTTATCGGACATGATCGACATCATAGGACACAAATCGAGTATTTTCTGTCCGTCTAGCCTGCGCTTCGGTTGACAGCCGTTTCATCCTGCACTATGATTTGATGGGAATTAATAGGTTATAGAAATGGATCTGTGAGGAAGCACCTTCAGCCAACAAGGCGGAGGTGTTTTTTGTTTTGTATACTCAAATTTGCAGCGGAAGCGTGTACGGGGTCGAAGGGAGAATGATCGCCGTCGAGGTCGATATTTCGAGCGGGCTTCCCCAAGTCAACGTCGTCGGATTACCGGATCCGGCTGTCCGGGAATCCGTAGAACGCGTCAGAGCCGCGGTCAAAAATTGCGGTTTTACGTTTCCGATGGAGCGAATTACCGTCAATCTGGCACCGGCCGATTTGAGAAAGGAAGGTACGGCCTTCGATTTGGCTATTGCCGCCGGGATATTGGCTGCGAGCAATCAGCTGCGAAGCGCATTGTTTCAAGAGTTTCTCGTGCTCGGCGAGTTGGCCTTAAATGGAGAATTAAGAGCTGTTCCCGGCGTGCTGGCCATGGTCGAGCAGGCTAAGCTCCGAGGTATGACGAAGGTACTGCTGCCGCTTGGCAATGCAGCCGAAGCCGCATGTATAGAAGGCATGGAACTTTTCGGCGTCTCACATCTTCGCGATCTCGGAAACCCCAAGGCAGCCGAACATTCCTGGGAACCTCTACGGTTTATCGCAAGATCCGAGCGGGCAGGTTTCTCGGACTTACAAGCTGACAGGAGCAGCTTGACCCTGCAGGGAGATTACGGAGACGTATTGGGTCAGCATCATGCGAAACGGGCATTGTTGATTGCAGCAGCAGGAAACCATAACGTTTTGTTAGCCGGACCTCCCGGAACAGGGAAGACGATGCTGGCCAAGCGGCTTCCCGGCATCATGCCGCCCCTGCGGGAAGAGGAGGCGCTGCAGGTGACGAAAATTTACAGCGCGGCCGGCAAGCTGCCAGGCGGTATTCCCTCCTTGATGCAGGATAGGCAGTTTCGAAGCCCGCATCATACGATCTCCTCGGCAGGCCTGATCGGCGGCGGATCTATCCCCCGCCCCGGAGAGGTGACTCTTGCTCATCGAGGCGTCTTATTCCTGGACGAACTGCCTGAATTCTCGAGAGCGGCGCTCGAGGTGCTCCGCCAACCGTTGGAGGATCGTGAAGTGACCATTGCCCGTTCGCGCGCTGTATTCCGCTTTCCGGCCTCCTTCCTTCTCGCGGCGTCCATGAATCCTTGCCCGTGCGGGTATTACGGACATGACTCCGATGACCAACGCTGCGTCTGTTCGGAAATTCAAATCGCAAGGTACCGGGCCAAAATATCGGGGCCGCTTCTGGACCGCATCGATATGCACATCGAGGTACCGCGGCCCCTCTCTTCCGAAGGGTTGACGAGCGGAATGACGACGGAGCAAATGCGGGAATTGGTTTTGAAGGCTGCAGATCGCCGGCTGGAACGCAGCATCGGAAGCCGCTCTTTGAACGAACTGGCCGGAGCCTCCCTGCGCAAGGCGATCACGATGACCAAAGAAGCCGAAAGCATGCTGCGAATCGCTTTCGATTCGTTAGGCGTCAGCCTGCGCGCGCATGATCGTATCCTGAAGCTCGCCAGAACCATCGCCGATCTTGAGGACCAAGAACGCGTCGACAGTCCGCACGTCGCCGAAGCAATCGGCTACAGAAGCCTGGACCGAAAACTGGTATCCCTGTCTTAAACCCTGTACGTCAGCGAACAGGCCGAATTTGCATCAGGTTAACCGAGACGAACATTACGAAACAGAAAAGAGCTGCGATGTCACCGCAAGGCGGTTAAACGCAGCTCTTTTTGCCGCACACCTATCTACGCTGTTCAAAAGGCCGCTTCCACATGTCGGCGTTCAACGACTTCAAACGCACTCGTCTCCGAATCGGCTTGCTTCACCGTGATAGCGATGACATCGAAACGAATGCGCGAACCGTGCAGCTTGTTCATCGAAAGGTAAACCTCCGCAATCGAGCGCACTCGAAACTGCTTCTTGTAATCGACGGATTCTACGGCTGTCCCGAATCTGCCACCGGCCCTGCGCGTGCGGACCTCAATGACGACAATGACAGAGTCTTGTCTAGCGACAATATCCAGTTCTCCTATTCGGCACCGCCAATTCCGATCGAGAATGGCATAACCAAGATCGAGTAGGTACGCCGCAGCTTCCGATTCGCCGTAAATCCCGATCGACCGCCTGGCATCCGGTTTGCCGGAAGGTTTATTCATGTTCAATGCGCGTTTCCTCCAGCACGTTGATCGGATCGATAAACGAAGGAAAGAATCTCCGCTACGAGCGTATACAATTCAGGCGGAATTTCCTGATCTACGTCCAGCTTGGACAACACTTCGACAAGCGACGAATCCTGCTGTACCGGGACTCCGCTTTCGGCCGCCTTCTCCATAATGGCTTCAGCCAGCTTGCCTTTGCCTTTCGCTACGACGACCGGAGCCGTATTCTCGCCAGGCTCGTATTTGAGCGCGACCGCTTTCTTGGAGGGCTCGTAGGTTTCCGTCTTTGCCTGCTTCCTGCGGTTTTTCGAATTACTCATATCCGCAGATCCACTCCCCTGTACTTCTGCTCGGACCATTCCTGACCTTCTGCCGTACCGGCCAGACCGTCGCTCCCGTTCAATCTTTCGACGATACGCTCAGGCATCGCTTCGACGCGAAGCGTTAGAAGCTGATAGCCGGCATTGGTCATAGCATCGTTCAGCTCGCTTCTTGAAGATTCAACGAGCTGCGCTGCAGCGGGATGGTCGTTCCACACCTGAAGGTTGACGATTTTATTGACGACCTGCACATCGACAACTGTATCGCCGAGCGTCTTCATGCGCAAATCAAAGACCAATCTGCAATTTTCCCCATCCAATTCGCCTTTGCGGCCTCGTCTTGTCTGAATATGGACGGACGCCGTTTGACTGCCGTCCTGCCCTTTCATCGGAACGAACATCGTCACATGCGAGAACATCGCGCCGTTCTTCTCGGGTGACATCAGCAGCTGCTGACCGGTTATATGCGCAACAAGCTGCTGAGCCGTGTCCCGAAGCTGCTGGGGCAATTCGTCACTCGAAGCTATGGCCATCAAAGCGCTTTTTAACGTTTCCGCAGAATGAGACTTAGCCCCCTCTTCAGTCAGCGGAGTTTGACTTTGCAATGCAGTCGCCCATACTGCCGCTTGCTGTTGATTCCGATCGGGCAGAGCAGCTGTCGCGCGTGCTTGACCTGCCATGGTCGCAGCCGGATCCGGAGCAGCCTTCGGTTCAGTCGCCGGTTTATTCGTTTGCCCACCTGTTGAAGCTGGTTGAGGCGGCGCTTGAATCGTCGCCGTCGCTAGCAAACGCTCGTGGTCGACACCCATCCATTTCATCAATTGACCTACCCAGCTGCTGCCGGCAGTCGGCTGCGGCAGCGCTCGGGCAATTGGCGCGCCTGGAATCTGTCCATGACCTGACGATGTTTGCACTAGCCGAGGACCGGTCTCCGTCGAGGAGGCAGTCTGTTCCTGCATCGTTGAAACTGCTTGTGCTGACCGAAGATTTCCTCCTGATTGACTGGTCGTTAAGCGCGCGTGTTCCGCGCTAGCAGGTCCTGCGGCTGGCCGCCCTCCCATCCCTGCTTCCACTCGATCATCAGCCGTCTGAAGTCCCCCTCCGGCGCCGTTGACAATGAACCTTGCAGCCGCATTGTCGGCGACGGCCGTCTGCGCCGCGCCTCCGGCTTGCGGCGCGGCGTTCGCTTGCGGCATGCCTGCCGCCGCTCGCGGAACGGCGCTGGCCGCGCCTCCGGGCACCGGCTGCGCCTTCGTGCCCCCAGCCCCGGCGCCTGCGGCGCCGGCGGGCGGCTGCTCCCCGCTGCTCGCCCGCATAAGCGCTGCGCCTTCAGCTAGCAGCGCCTGCAGCTTCGCTGCGGCCGCTTGCGCCGTCCCTGACGGCGCCGCGGCACCGCCCGCGCCCTGACCCGCGGGCGAGCCGCTCCAAGCGGCAAGACCCGCCTCCAGCGCATCCAGCAGGGCATGCGCCGGCGGACCGGCAAGAACCTGCTGAAGCGCGCCGATCGTCGCGCCCGTCATCGGCAGGCCGCGCCGTACCGCCAGCGCGGCCGCCCGCATCCAAGACTCCGCATCGCCGCCTTCGGGCATGGCGGCAAGCGCAACCTTGAATTGACTCACCAGTTCGCGAGTCAATTCAGCGCCTCCGCCCCGCAAGTCGCGGACCAGACTTGCGGAAGCCTGCGTATCCGGCAGGCCCAGCGCCTTGATCCATTCCTTCACGCTCGCCTCCGGAACGCCCGCCGATCTCGGATCGGCCTGCTTCAATACGAGCGCGCCGTCCGCGGATTCAGGCTGAACCTGCAGCAGCGCTGCCTGCCCTGGCTCGAGCGGCGTCTCCAGCTTCGCCCGCACAGGCGTTCCATTGATCTGCACGATGCCTTCGTTGTCGCCCGTCATCTTCACCAATACGCCGCGAACCGTCTGGCCGACCTTCAGCTCCAGTGCCTTGCCGTCGCCTGGCTGAGCATCGCCGACAAGGCCTTTCATCAATTGTCCGATCGACATCGACATCTGTCGCACTTCCTTCCACTCGAACGAACCTATACCCATACTATCGGTTCCGCAGCGCTGCGCTTGAACCCCTGATCACGGCCAGTTCGTTCAATCTCGAATGCCGCTGCCTTGTCCACCTTGGAGCCCCGCTCAACCCGTTATTGCCTCGCAGTTCGTTTGGCAGACCTGCTCGCCCAACATTGCCCTGCTAACCTCCTGTCCAATCCTTTCCCTAGAACAACACCTGCTGCTCGGCAAACAACTTCCCCAGGAAACTCCGACGGTGCATCGGACTGGGCCCGTGCTCCAACAGCTTCTCGCGATGCAGCTTCGTCGCATAACCCTTATGTATGGCAATGCCGTATGCGGGATAGAGCTTCTCCCATTCGTCGCAGCACAGCCGATCGCGCGTGACCTTAGCCAGAATGGAAGCCGCCGCAATGGACTGACTTCTCGCATCGCCTTTGATAATCGCCAGCTGAGGAAGCTCGATGTCGACCTTCTCCGCGTCGACGAGGAGATACGACGGCTCCATGCCAAGCATCTCCACCGCCTGTTTCATCGCGAGTCTGGCAGCTTGTTTGATATTAATCTCATCCACCGTTGCCGCATCGACGCGAGAGACGGCCCAAGCCTCGGCGCATTCCACGATTTGCCAATACAGCTCTTCGCGTTTCTTCTCCGACAGCTTCTTGGAGTCGTTGATGCCGTCCAGGACCAAGCCCTCAGGCAAAATAACGGCCGCCGCGACCACGTCGCCGAACAAACACCCTCTTCCGACCTCGTCAATGCCGGCCAAACTGCGATAACCTTGCTCCCATAAAGGGATCTCGAATTCTTGCAACATCGGAAATTCCCCGCTTCTCTTCTTCTATGTCATGCCTGCGACAGCGATATGTACCGTGAACCTATCATCCATGCTATTATCGCAATTCTATCGAATTCTGTCATGCTTCGATAGGCGAAAATAAATAAAAACGACCGCCTACGAACAGGCAGCCGTTCCTCATTCCTTCCTTCTTACGGCGACTCAAGCGTAATGCGCCCCAAGTTGCCCGCGCGCAGTTCACGCAAAATAATGCCGGAAGCCTTCTCCAAGTCCACGCGTCCGCCGCTGACGAGGCAGCCCCGCTTGCGTCCGATGTCTTCCATCACGCGCACGAGCTCATTGTTGTCTTCCGGATCGCGCGGCGGCTCGGTCAAGCCGAATCGCTCCGCGAGCTCGTCCCAATAATGGACCGCGAGTTCTTTGATGGCAAAGTACGCGACGTCCTCGACGTTCAGCACCTGTTCGCGAATGGCGCCGGTCATCGCCAGCTTGAAGCCGACCAATTGATCCTCGAACTTCGGCCATAAAATCCCAGGCGTATCGAGCAGCTCCATCTCCGTTCCGACCTTAATCCACTGCTGGCCCTTCGTAACGCCCGGACGGTCGCCGGTCGCTGCGATATTGCGGCCTGCCAGCCGATTAATCAGCGTCGACTTGCCGACGTTCGGTATGCCCACGATTAACCCGCGTACGGGACGCGGAGTCATGCCTTTGGCGATCTGCCGGGCGATCTTGTCGTGGAGCAGTTCTCTTACCTTCACCGGAATTTCGCCCACCCGGTTGCCGGTCGACGCGTCGATGGCCAAGCTGGGAATGCCCATGTCGGCAAAATACGCCCGCCATTTCTCCGTCGTGCGCGCATCCGCCAAATCCGCTTTATTCAGCAGGATCAGCCTCGGCTTGCCTTTCAGTATTTCATCCACCATCGGGTTTCGGCTCGAAAGCGGTACGCGGGCATCCAGGAGCTCGATCGCGATATCGATCAGCTTCAGCTTCTCTTGAATTTCCCTTCTCGCCCGCGTCATATGGCCGGGAAACCATTGAATCGTCATGCTGTCATTCACCTCATCCGTGTTTCACGAAAGACATTTTGCTCATTGGCCAGAAAATGATATCCGCCCGCCCGACGATTTCCTTGTCATCGACAAAGCCGATCATCCGGCTGTCCTTGCTGTTCGGGCGGTTGTCGCCGAAAGCAAGCACATGACCTTCAGGGACGACATCCGTATCGAAGTTCGCATTCGGGAAGTTTCGTTCCGGGCCGCCGTTGTTATTGAAAATCTCGCCGTTCGCCTTCGCAGCCGCAATCGATTCCTTAAGATACGGTTCTTCGTAAAGCTTGCCGTTGATATACAAGTTGTCATCCTGGTATTTGATCGTGTCGCCAGGCACCCCGATGACGCGCTTGATGAAGTCTTTGCCCTCGTCAGGCACGTGGAATACGATCACTTCGCCGCGTTTCGGCTTACGGATTTCGTAGATCGCCTTATCGACGATCAGACGCTCGCCCGTATAGAAATTCGGCTCCATGGAAGGCCCATCCACGATAAACGGCGCGAACAGGAAGTATCGGATCACCAGAACGAGAATCGCGGCAATCGCAAGCGCCTTGACCCATTCGAACACTTCTTTCTGCGCGCGTTTGGCAGGTGGATGGCTTGGCGATTCAGGAGCATCCGATCCGTCCGCGTCCGCCGGCTTTTCCGCCGGCTTTTCCGCCGGCTTTATTTCGTCCTGCTCCGTTAGTTGTTCGTCATTGCGATGCTGTTGATCCATGATTCCACCCTCTTCTATGCAGAAATAATGCTCGGATTCACCGATTCGGCCCCTGAAAATCTATGTATAGAAAAGCGAAAAGGGACTTGTTTGCGCAAGTCCCCCTCTTGTCGAACATTAACGAATTTCTTTAATTCTCGCAGCTTTACCGCGCAGTTCGCGAAGATAGTACAGTTTCGCGCGACGGACTTTACCGCGGCGTGCAACTTCGATCTTCTCGATTTTCGGCGAGTTCACTGGGAACGTTCTTTCGACGCCAACGCCGTACGAAATTTTACGCACCGTAAAAGTAGCACTGATACCGCCGCCGCGACGTTTGATAACGACGCCTTCGAACAGCTGGATCCGTTCACGGGATCCCTCGATTACTTTTACATGTACCTTAAGCGTGTCGCCTGGGCGAAAGCTAGGAAGGTCAGTACGAAGATTTTCTAGAGCAATAGTTTGCAAAAGATTCATTTAGTTTCAACTCCTTCCACCATAGACGTTCTTATAAGCTGCCGGAATCACAAGAGATACCGGGTCTTTGCTTTATAGCGGACCGTCCGAGTTAACAAAGCAACATCAGCAATTTTAACATAATCCTGCCTAGAATACAATAACAGAATCGTACGAACCGTTAATGCCGCTCGGCTTGTTCACGAATGCGTATTTGTTCGGCCAGCCACAGCCGTTCTTTCTTGGTCAAATCGGCATGCTCGAGCAGCTCCGGGCGGCGTTCCAGCGTTCGCAGAATCGACTGCTGGCGTCTCCAGACCTCCACGTTCGCATGATGGCCGGACATGAGTACTTCGGGCACTTCCCAGCCTCGGAAGACCTGCGGACGCGTGTAATGAGGATGCTCCAGCATCCCGGTGCTGAATGAATCCGTCACTGCGGACGTTTCATTGCCGAGTACGCCCGGCAGCAGGCGCACGATACTGTCGATCATCACCATCGCAGGCAGCTCGCCGCCCGTGAGCACATAATCGCCAAGCGAGATTTCGTCCGTCACCAGATGCTGGCGAATGCGCTCGTCATAGCCCTCATAGTGACCGCATACGAAGATCAAATGGGCATGTGCCGACAATTGCTCCGCCTTCTTCTGCGTATAGGGCTCGCCCTGCGGACAAAGCAGGATGACCCGCGGCTGCGTTCCGCCCTCGGGCATCAGATCCTCCACGGCCGCGAACAGCGGTTCCGGTTTCAGCACCATGCCGCCGCCCCCGCCGTAAGGGTAGTCGTCTACCGTATTATGTTTATTATTCGCGTAATCCCGGAAGTTAATCGCATTCAAGTCCACGATGCCCTTGTCCCGTGCCTTACCCAGAATGCTGGCGCCGAAGACGCCATGGAACATGTCCGGAAACAATGTCAATACATCGATGCGCATGGGCTAGATCAGCCCTTCCATCAGATGGACCTTCACCGTTTTGTTCGGAATGTCCACATCGAGCACGACCTGATCGATGACCGGGATGAGCAGCTGCTTGCCTTTCGGCTGTTGAATGACCCATACGTCATTGGCGCCGGGCACGAGAATCTCCGTAATGACGCCAAGCTCCACGCCTTCGTCGGACACGGCTTTGCAGCCGATGATCTGATGCTGGTAATACTCGCCTTCTTCCAAATCGACCAAGTCTTCTCTGGAAACCTTCAGCGACCAGCCCTTGTATTTCTCGACTTCGTTAATGTTATCGAAGCCTTTCAGCTTCAGGATGAACATCCCTTTATGTTCGCGCGCGCTCAGCACTTCGACTTTCAGCTGCTGCCCGTTCTCTTCGTTCAAGAGCGTCAGCACGGATTTGGGCGCAAACCGTTCCTCGGGAAAATCGGTCTGCGAGAAGACCTTTACTTCGCCGCGAATGCCATGCGTATTAACAAGCTTGCCTACAGATAGCCATTGTTGATCCATGCGTGGTCTCCTGCCTTTATCGTATTTGCTAAGAAGAACCGGCCTATACCGTCCTTGTCGGCGCTTGTACAAGCTTCTTCCCGCAAAATAGAAGCAAAGTATGAAGGAAACGTATACCTTCTTATTTATCATCGAAAAAGAGCTAGGATATTCATCCTAGCCCTTTCCAATGTGCGATCGTCTACGAAATGATGTCGACCATGACGCGCTTTTGCGATTTGACGGCGGCCGATGCGACCACCGTTCGAAGCGCTTTTGCGATCCGTCCCTGTTTGCCGATCACTTTACCGACATCGTCGGGATTGACGGACAGCTGATAGACGGTGCCGCGGTCGTCTTCTTTCACTTCGACGCGCACATCCTCCGGGTTATCCACTAAAGCCTTCGCTATGACAAGAATCAAATCTTTCATCACAATAGGCCCCCCGCACCGAGCAGATTATTTTTGAAGTTTCGACTCGTGAAGCTTCGTCATTACGCCTGCTTTGGAAAGCAGGTTGCGGACGGTGTCGGAAGCTTGCGCTCCGTTTTGAAGCCATTTAAGAGCTTTCTCTTCATCGATGTTCACTTGTGCCGGTTGAGCAACCGGGTTATAAGTACCGATTTCTTCAATAAAGCGACCGTCACGCGGGGAACGGGAATCGGAAACTACCACACGGTAGAAAGGCGCTTTATGCGCACCGATACGTTTCAAACGAATACGTACTGCCATGAGAATTCACCTCCTTCAATAAATATCGATCTATCTGAATGCCCAATCCAGCAGGGCAGTCTAACGTTAAAACGGGAACTTCATGCCTTTGGGAAGCATGCCCTTGAGGCCTTTCATGCCGCCCTTCGGACCTTTCGGACCCATCATGGACGAGAACTGCTTCATCATTTTCTTCATGTCGTCGAACTGTTTGATGAGCCGGTTGACTTCGGTGATCGAAGTTCCGCTGCCCGCCGCAATTCGTTTGCGTCTGCTATGATTGAGAATCTCCGGTTTGCGCTTCTCGTCCTTGGTCATCGATCTGACGATCGCTTCCACCCGGTTGATCTGCTTATCGTCCACCTTGAGATTCTTCATATCCTTCATCTTGCCCATGCCGGGCATCATGTCGAGCAGCTGATCGAGCGGTCCAAGCTTGCGCACCTGCTCCATCTGATCCAGAAAATCCTCGAACGTGAATTCAGCAGTGCGCATCTTGCGTTCCATCTCCGCTGCCTTCTCGGCATCGATGCTGGACTGCGCCTTCTCGATCAGCGACAGCATGTCGCCCATGCCGAGAATCCGCGATGCCATCCGTTCCGGATGGAACGGCTCGAGCGGTTCGATCTTCTCGCCCGTTGCCGCGAACTTGATCGGGCAGCCCGTAACGGCTTTGACCGACAAAGCCGCGCCGCCGCGGGTATCGCCGTCCAGCTTCGTCAGAACCACGCCGGTCAGCTCGAGCTGGCTGTGGAAGCTTTGCGCCACGTTAACCGCTTCTTGACCCGTCATCGCATCAACGACAAGCAGGACTTCATCCGGTTTCGTAACTTCATGAATTTGACGAAGCTCCCCCATCAGCGCCTCGTCGATATGCAGCCGGCCAGCCGTATCGATAATGACGTAGTCATGACCGTTGTCTTTGGCCAGCTGGAGGCCTTGGCGGGCGATTTCGACCGGCGATGTTTGATCGCCCATCGTGAATACCGGCACGCCGATCTGCTCTCCAAGCACCTGGAGCTGTTTGATTGCGGCAGGGCGGTAAATATCGCCCGCGACGAGAAGCGGCTTATGCTTATCCTTGAGCAGCGATTTCGCCAGCTTCGCGGACGAGGTCGTTTTACCGGCACCCTGCAAGCCTGCCATCAGGATTACCGTCGGCGGCTTGTTCGACTTGGCGAGCTTCGCGTTCGTGCCGCCCATCAGTTCGGTTAATTCCTTGTTTACGATATCGACGACGACCATGCCGGGCGTAAAGCTCTTCGAGACTTCGAGCCCGATTGTCCGTTCTTTCACCTTCGCGATGAAATCCTTGACGACCTTGAAGTTAACATCGGCTTCGAGAAGCGCCAATCGCACCTCGCGCATCGCCTCGTTAACATCATCCTCGGACACTTTGCCTTTGCCGCGCAATTTGCCGAATACATTCTGCAGTCTGTTAGACAAACCTTCAAATGCCATGATCGTCACCTCCTGAATTCAAGTGTTGGTTATGTACCGCTCTTTCCGTCGTTCCGCAGGCCCTGCGCGATCTCCCGAAGCTCGGCGCCAATGCCGCTGTGATCCGCGAGACGTTCCGCCATTTCTTCCAGCCTGCTCAGCCATCGTTCGGCTTCTTCATGCTTAACGAGAAGCTTCAGCTTGCTTTCGCAGGATTCGAGCACGGCTTCCGCCCGTTTCACGTGTTCATAGACCGCTTGCCTGCTAATATCGAACTCGGCAGCAATTTCCCCGAGTGAATAATCGTCATGGAAGTAATACTTTAGAAAGGTTTGCTGTTTCTCCGTCAGCAAATGCTCGTAGAAATCAAACAGCATATTAATTCGCGTCGTCTTCGCCAGGGCGTCGGTTTCATGTACCGTCATGCGATCCGCTCCTTTGCGTCAAGGCAATTACCTTTACACCATATCCACGACGACTATCATAGCGCAGCGGCCTATGCACTGTCAAGCTGTTTTACTTGTCACCTGTTATTGCGCGGAATCGCTCTCGTCTTCCGCGGCCTGCAGCAGACCGCCGAACAGCGCGTGAACGAATTGCTCGGAATCGAATTCCTGTAAATCCTCCATCTTCTCGCCGAGTCCAACAAGCTTGACCGGCAAGTCCAGCTCGTTGCGGATCGCAATAACGATGCCGCCTTTGGCCGTGCCGTCCAGCTTCGTCAACACGAGTCCCGTAACGCCGCTCTTCTCGCCGAACAGCTTCGCTTGGCTGAGTGCGTTCTGGCCTGTCGTCGCGTCGAGCACGAGCAGTACTTCATGAGGCGCGGTCGGCACTTCGCGTTGAATGACGCGGAAGATTTTGTTCAGCTCTTCCATCAGATTGTGCTTGTTCTGCAAACGGCCGGCCGTATCGCACAGCAGGACGTCAGCATTGCGCTGCTTCGCCGCATGGACCGCATCGTACATGACCGCTGCCGGATCCGCGCCGGATTCTTGCTTGATGACGTCAACGCCGACGCGCTTGCCCCATACTTCAAGCTGCTCGATGGCGCCTGCGCGGAACGTATCGCCTGCCGCGAGCAAGACGGACTTGCCTTCGCTCTTGAATTTATGCGCAAGCTTGCCGATCGTCGTCGTCTTGCCTACGCCGTTCACGCCGACGAAGAGAATGACGGTCATACCCGATTCCGCCATACGCAGCTCGGATTTCGCGTCGCCGCGCAGCAGCTCGACGAGCTTCTCGGATAAAATCGGCTGCAGTTCGGCCGCTTCTTCGATTTTCCGCTTCTTCACTTCCGCGCGAAGGTCGTCGATGAGCTGCATGACCGTATTGACGCCGACATCGGCGCCGATCAGGATTTCTTCCAGCTCTTCATAGAACGCCTCGTCGATCTTCTTGCGGCGCAGGATTAACTCTTCGATCTTGCCGACGAATGCGGTACGCGTCTTCGTCAGGCCTTCCTTGAATATGGACGTGACCGCTTCTGTCTTCTGGGCGATGCTTTCTTTCAAGCGTTTAAAAAAACTCATGGTCGGACCTCCATCATTTTAATCAAGAAGAACGGCTCCCGCCGACATTCACGATGCAGCTTTCATTAGACCTTATAGACATTTTTCGGAGGCGCGAACCCGTAAAATGCGATCAGGGTACAGAAGCCGGGCCAGGCTGCGATTGCGATCTGCGCCAAGCTCCGGCTTCTCTTCTACGTTGGTTTCGGCGATTCAGGTTCAACCGATTATGCGGATACCGCTTCTTCGTCCTCCAGACGGACGGACACCAGCTTGGACACGCCGCCTTCCTCCATCGTTACCCCGTAGAGAACATCCGCCTCTTCCATCGTACCCTTGCGGTGCGTGACGACGATAAATTGCGTCAGCTCCGAGAACTCGCGCAAATATTGCGCAAAGCGGGCAACGTTCGCCTCGTCGAGCGCAGCCTCGACTTCATCGAGCACGCAGAACGGAACCGGCTTGACCTGCAGAATGGCAAACAACAGCGCAATCGCCGTCAAAGCGCGCTCGCCTCCCGAGAGCAGCTGCAGGTTCTGCAGCTTCTTGCCGGGCGGCTGGGCGACGATATCGATGCCGCTGTCGAGCACCCGGTCGGGCTCGACCATGATGAGATCCGCGCGTCCGCCGCCGAACAGCTTCGAGAAGACGACGACGAAATGTCCGCGTATCGCTTCGAATGTCGTACGGAAACGGCGGCCCATCTCGTCGTCCATCTCCCGGATGACTTGATAGAGCGTCGTCTTCGCTTCGATGAGATCGTTCTTCTGGTCGTTCAGGAAGGTGTACCGTTCCTTGACGCGCTCATATTCGTCGATCGCGCCGAGATTTACTTCGCCCAAGCCGGAGATGCGCCGTTTCAAATCGCGCACCTCGCTTTGAAGCGCAAGCACGTCCTCCGGTACCGGGTAACGCTCCTTCGCCAGCTCGAAGCTAAGCTCGTACTCTTCGCTCAGCTTGCGCAGCAGGTTGTCCAGCTCGACGTCCAGCCGGTTAACGGCGATTTCGATCTGACGCAGCTGATCTTCGACCGAACGAAGCTGTGCGCGCTGATCCTTGGTCTCGCTCTCTCCCTGCTCCAGCTCGCGCGTCAGGTCGGCCCGCGCGGAACGCTTCAAGTCCGTTTGCTCCGCGCAGCCGTCCTTCTTCAGCTTCAGGGCGTTCAGCTGCTCCGTCTGCTTGGCGCTCTCTTCCGCAAGCTGCCGCGTGTCCTCTTCCTGACGCTGAAGCATATCGCGGATGCCGGCCAGCTCCTGCTTGGCCCTGCCGATGTCGGAGCGGACTCGGGACGCCTGATCCTCGAAGGACATTTTCTCCTGATCCGTCTTCGCCAGCGCGATCTTCAGATCCGTCAGCTGGTCCTGCAGCTGCTCCTTGGCAGATTCGCCCGCTTTCCTGCGTTCCTCCGCTAAGCGAATCGCTTCTTGCAGCCGCGCCTCTTCCTTCGTCAGCACCGCGAGCCGTTCCTCTGCATCCTTGGCGGACTGGCTGATTTGCTGCTGTTCCGTTTTGTGGCCCGCGCTGTCCGCTTGGAACAGCTGCGCCTGATCGTCCAAATGCCGCTTCTCTTTGTCCAGCTGCTGCAGCTCGGCGCGAAGATGCTGCTCGTCGATCCGCTGCTTCTCGCCTAATGCGCGCAGCTCGTCGACCTTCTGGTTACGAATGGACTGCTCTTTCCGCAGATCGCTGATTTTGTCGCGAAGCTTGCCCAGCTGCTCGTCCGTCGATTTGATCTCGCCGTCCAGCTGCTCGATCTGGCGCTGACGCCCGAGCAGATTGGCGCCTTTCTTCTGCAGGCTGCCCCCGGTCATGGAACCGCCGGCATTGACGACGTCGCCTTCCAACGTGACCACCCGGAAGCGGTACTGGATTCGCGAGGCGATTCGGTTCGCTTGCTCCAGCGTTTCGGCGATAAGCACGTTGCCGAGCAGGTTCTCGACGATATGCGCGTACTTGGAATCGCAAGTTACGAGTTCGGATGCGATGCCGACGAAGCCCTCGAGTCCGGCCACCGTTCTGCGCTCGTGATCGGGAATGTTCCGGCCGCGAATAACGTCGAGCGGCAGGAACGTCGCACGTCCGAGCTGACGGGATTTCAAGAAGGCAATTGCCGCCCGCGCGCTGCGTTCATCGTTCATGACGACATGCTGCAAAGCGCCGCCAAGCGCCGTTTCGATCGCAAGCTCCACTTTCTCCGGCACGCGAACGAGCTCTGCGACCGCGCCATGCACGCCTTCAATGCCGCCCGTCGTACGTCTGGAAGCTTTCAATACTTCTTTGACGCCGTGCATGAATCCGTCGAGATCGTCCTGCATTTCCTTCATCGTATCCCGGCGTGAAGTGAGCGCCTCGAGCTTCTGCTCCCACTTGCGAACGGCCGACTGCGTTTCTTCGAGCAGCTTCTGACCGTTCTGCAGCCCTTCGGCCTCGTTGATGTAACGATTACGCATCTTATTGATATCTTCAAGCGTCTGCTCCAGCTTCTGCTGCAGCTCCGCTCTTCTGGCGGTAAACCGTTCATGCTGCTCCTGCCATTTGGCGTGCTCGTCCCCGAGCCGTTCCATCCGGCGCTGAAGGGCTTCTTCTTGCTGAAGCGCGTAACGAATCTCGTTGCGGAGCTGCGCCATCGTGCTTAGCACGTCAAGAAGCTCGCCCTTAAGCGATTCTTCCGCGTCACCCGAAGCGGACGCATTCGTGCCGATCAGCTGCGCTTCTTCCTCGGCCAGCTTCTTCCGGAGAGACTCGAGCTCATTATCGAGCAGCGCCGCTTTGCTGCGGAATTCCGCTTCTTCTTTGGTCAGCGCCGTAATGCGCTCGTTCTGCGCGGTCATCGATGCTTCGAGCTGCATGCGATTCTGCTCCAGATTGCGCTTACGCTCCTTTAAGACTTCGCCGTAGCCTTCGCACTTCTCGTACTCTTCGCTGTACTGAAGCATGCCTTCATGGAGTCGGTCCAGCGCTTCCTCCAATTCACGGAGCTTCTGACGGTCCTTCTCGAGCATCGCATCATGCTTGCTGACCACGGTGGACAAGGTCAACTGCTCCGCCTGCAGTTTCGTCATGCGGGTATTGGAGTCCGTCCATGATTGGTGCACGGTTTGAATGTTATGTACGTACATGGCGATTTCGCCGGATTTCAGCTGATCCCGAAGCTGCTTGAACTGGATCGCCTTCTCCGACTGCACCCGCAGCGGTTCGACCTGATCCTCGAGCTCCGTCACCAAGTCGTGAATCCGAAGCAAATTGGACTCGGTATCCTCGAGCTTCTTCTGAGCTTCGCGCTTGCGCGACTTATACTTCACGATACCCGAGGCCTCTTCAAAGATACCGCGGCGGTCTTCCGAGCGCGTGCTCAATATTTCTTCGATACGTCCTTGTCCAATAATCGAATACGCTTCCTTGCCGATCCCCGTATCCATGAACAACTCCGTTATATCCTTCAGTCTGCAAGACTGCTTGTTGATTAAGTATTCGCTCTCTCCGCTGCGGTGAACGCGCCGCGTGACCGTGACTTCGTTGTAATCGAGCGGCAGCGCGCCGTCTCCATTATCCAGGGTGAGCGAAACTTCGCCGAAATTGACCGCTTTGCGCGCGTCGCTTCCCGCGAATATAATATCTTCCATTTTGCCGCCCCGCAGGCTCTTGGCGCTCTGCTCGCCTAGTACCCAGCGGATGCTGTCGCTGATGTTGCTTTTGCCGCTGCCATTCGGGCCAACGACCGCCGTTATACCGCGAACGAATTCCAGCTCCGTCTTGTCGGCAAACGATTTAAAACCAGCTAATTCAATCCTTTTCAGGAACATCGCTTACCTTCACCTCAACGACTATTGTACCATAATTGCTAAAAAAGGACAGGGTCGAAATACGTCGAAACTCGTCAAAAATGCGCGTTGAGCAATCGACTCCATGCCCATAAATGGGACAGGTTTCCACTCGTTTTTCATCCCGTGACCACCTATCGAACTTTCATGAAATGAAAAAATCCCGGTTACCTAAGGCGACCAGAATTTTCGTCATGCTGCGTATTCCATTACTTCGGCAGCTTGCGCCATGCTTCCGCCGCCGCTTGCTGCTCTGCTTCTTTCTTCGTGCGGCCGTTGCCCGAGCCATACGAGGTGTCGCCGATGTACACCGCCACGACGAACTCCCGATCATGCGCGGGGCCGCGCTCTTCGACGATCCGATATTCGATCGGGCCCATGCCGGCTTGCTGCGCCTTCTCCTGCAAGGTCGATTTGAAGTCTTTGCCTACCATTACGCCGTCATTGTCGATATGCGGGAACATATAGGAAGCCAGGAACGACTTAACGGCTTCCAGCCCTTGATCCAGGTAGATCGCCCCGACGAACGCCTCGAACAAATCGGCCAGCAACGCGGGACGCTGTCTTCCGCCAAGCTGTTCTTCTCCGCGTCCGAGCAGCACATGCGCACCGAGATCGAGCATTTCCGCGAATCTGGCGAGCGAAGCTTCGCATACGATCGATGCCCGCATGCGCGTCAGCTGCCCCTCGGGCCGTTCCGGAAACGTGCGGTACAAAAATTCGGATACCGTCAGCTGCAAAATCGCGTCGCCCAGAAATTCAAGACGTTCATTATGCTCCGTTGCGCTTTGACGATGCTCGTTAACGTACGACGTATGCGTGAACGCTTGCCGAAGCAGCTTTATCGCACGAAAACGAAGCTGCAGTCGCTGCTGCAGCTCGTCAAATGAATCATGCTTCATATTTCTTCATCACGATCGTCGCATTATGTCCGCCGAAGCCGAAGGAATTCGACAACGCGTATTGAACATCCGCTTTGCGCGGAACGTTCGGGACATAATCGAGATCGCATTCCGGATCTGGATTATCCAAATTAATGGTCGGCGGGATGATGCCGTTCTGAAGCGTCAAACCAAGAATAACCGCTTCTACGCCGCCGGCCGCGCCCAGCAGGTGGCCCGTCATCGATTTGGTGGAGCTGACCGCCAGCTTGTAGGCGTGGTCGCCAAACGTTTTCTTGATCGCCGTCGTCTCCGAACGGTCACCAACGGGCGTCGACGTTCCGTGCGCGTTGATGTAATCGATCTGCGTCGGCTCGAGGCCGCCGTCCCGGAGCGCTTTCACCATGCAGCGCGCTGCGCCATCCGGATCCGGTTCGGTCATGTGATGCGCGTCGCCGCTCATGCCGTAACCAACGATTTCCGCATAGATGTGCGCTCCGCGCTGCTGCGCATGCTCCAGCGATTCCAATACCAGAACGCCGGAACCTTCGCCCATTACGAACCCATCGCGATCCGTATCGAACGGACGGGATGCTTTATGAGGCTCGTCGTTTCTTGTCGACATCGCCCGCATGGAGCAGAAGCCCGCCATGCCTGTCGGACGGATCGTCGCTTCCGCGCCGCCGCAAATCATCAGGTCGGCGTCGCCGCGCTGAATCAGCTTATACGAATCGCCGATGGAATGCGTGCCTGTCGCGCAAGCTGTAACGGCTGTACTGTTCGGACCTTTCGCGCCAGTGGCCATCGAAACTTGTCCGGACGCCATGTTCGCGATCATCATCGGGATGAAGAACGGGCTTACGCGCTTCGGACCTTTCTCCAGCAAAATATTATGCTGGTCTTCCCAAGTGCCCAAACCGCCGATGCCGGAACCGATCATGACGCCTACGCGTTCCGCGTCCACGTCCGATCCGATATGAATGCCTGCATCTTTGACGGCGAGCTGACTGGCCACAACTGCGAACTGCACGAAACGGTCCATCCGACGCGCTTCTTTCTTGTCGATCTCGTAATCTTCCGGGTTAAAATTTTTTATTTCAGCCGCAATGCGGGTCGGATATTCGGAAACGTCAAATGCTTCAACCAAGGAAACGCCGGACTTTCCTTCCATTAAATTACCCCAAAACGTCTCCAGTTCGGAACCGAGCGAAGTCATAACCCCCATGCCCGTAACGACTACTCTCTGCTTCATCTCTATTCACCTCTAATGGGAACTCTGATCCATGCTCTATTTGATAAAACGCTAATGCGCTTTCAGCTGTTCGTCATGCAAAAAGCCCAAATTCGTCCAATACGGAGATAAGTCCCGCTTGTGCAACGGGACTTGTCATTGTTTGTATTACTTCGCTAGAGAAGCTATGTAATTTACGACTTCTCCTACACTCGTAATTTTCTCTGCATCTTCATCAGAGATTTCCATATCGAATTCATCTTCCAGTTCCATGACCAATTCAACGACATCAAGAGAGTCCGCTCCAAGATCTTCTTTAAACGAAGCTTCTAGCGTAACTTCCGATTCGTCAACGCCAAGGCGGTCGACAACGATGCGCTTTACACGATCATATACATCGGACATCCGGTTCACCTCCTCCATGGTATTATACGAGAATTACGGACAAAATGCCATATCAAACGGCTTGCCGCCATACTGGCCCGGTCCGGAACGCAGTTACATGTACATGCCGCCATCGACGTGGATCGTTTGACCGGTCATATAGCCGGCGGCATCAGACGCCAAGAAACGAACGGCGCCAGCGATATCCTTCGGATCGCCGAGGCGTGCCAGCGGAATGTCGGCGGCCAGCTTATCGCGCATTTCTTGCGGCAGCTTGTCCGTCATATCCGTTTGAATAAAGCCCGGCGCCACGCAATTGACCGTGATGCCACGTGAAGCCAGTTCGCGAGCCGAAGCCTTGGTCAGACCGATGACGCCGGCTTTGGCAGCGACATAGTTGGCTTGTCCCGGGTTGCCGAGCACGCCCACGACCGATGAAATGTTAATGATGCGGCCCGAGCGCTGCTTCATCATTTGACGCGTCACGGCTTTCACCCCGTTGAACACGCCTTTCAGGTTCGTTTCGATGACTTGATCGAATTCTTCTTCCTTCATGCGCATGATTAGATTGTCACGCGTGATGCCCGCGTTATTCACTAAAATATCAATTACGCCAAATGCTTCGACCACTTGCTTCACCATCGCGTCAAACTCGTCGGTTTTGCCGACGTTGGCTTTCAGCACGAGCGTGCGGCGGCCAAGCGCTTGAACCGCTTCGGCCGTCTCCGCGGCAGCCTGTTCGCTGCCGGAATAATTGATCGCGACGTCGGCGCCGGCCTCGGCGAGCGCAATCGCGATCGCGCGGCCGATGCCGCGGGATGCTCCTGTGACGAGCGCGACTTTACCAGATAGATCCGCGAACATTTTCATTTCTCCTCTCAATGGGTCTGACCCCCTAAATCCCCTCTCCAGGGGGACCCCAAGGGCCCCGGCCCTCTGGACACCCGGAAGGAGAACGTTGGTGCCACAGAGTACCGCTCTCGAGATCCGTTCTACCTGACCTCGTTTTCGTCCCTTGCGGGACACACTTCACCTTTGGCGCTCGCGAGTTACCTGCTGTCCCTTGCGGGACCATGGGAACGTTCTGCGCCGCAGAGGCGCTTAGCGAGCCTCTGCGTGCTTGTCCTCGCTTTCGTCCCTCGCGGGACACGCTTTATGCTGGAGCGGGTTGCAAGCCGCCGCCTTCGGCTGGCTTGCCGGAGGCGGCAGGTTCCCGCCGCCGAAGTTGGCGTTACAGCTGCCTGGGGCAGCTGCTTTTTGGCAGCTTAATACTGCCGTAGAGGCAGCCCATACATCGCTGCCAAGGTTTTGCGTTGCCCTTAGTGGAAGCGAAGGCATCGCAAGCTTTTGAAGCAGCGGTGGAGATTGGCCGGAGAGTCGGATTGGAGTCGTAGCAGCGTCAGCGTTCGCCTTTGTAGTCTGATTCCTACCTCTAATTACTTATATAATCAAGGGAATCAGAACTACAACAGCGAGCGAAGACCCAAACCGATCGGAGGCCACGGTTTTCCACCGTATTCTTAAAGCGTAGCCGCTTTCAGCGCCTCCAGGCTGTTGATCGAGACGACCTTGACGGATTTGTCGATTTTTTTGATCAGGCCGGCGAGAACCGTGCCCGATCCGATTTCGACGAACGTGTCGACCCCTTGCTCGACCAAGTACCGTACGCTGTCTTCCCACAATACAGGCGAGTATACCTGTTCTTCGAGCAATTTGCGAATTTCGCCGCTTTCCGTGACGGGCTTGGCCGTTACGTTCGCGATGACCGGGATCGACGCATCCTGCATGTTGACGGCTGCCAAGACGTCTTTCAGACGATCAGCGGCCGGTTTCATGAGCGAAGAGTGGAAGGGTCCGCTGACTTCGAGCGGGATAACCCGCTTCGCGCCGGCTTCTTTTCCGCGTTCGACGATGGCTTGCACGCCAGCAGCCGTACCGGATACGACGATCTGTCCGGGGCAGTTAACGTTAGCCAGTTCTACCGCGCCGGCGTCGGCGGATGCGGACGCGCAGAGCGCAGCCAGTGCTTCGCGTTCTGCGCCGAGAACGGCAGCCATGGCGCCTTGGCCGCTCGGAACGGCCTGCTCCATGAATTCGCCGCGGGAGCGAACCGTTCGCACGGCATCCTGGAAGGACAACGACCCTGCTGCGACAAGCGCGCTGTATTCGCCGAGCGAATGGCCTGCCACATAATCGGCTGTAAGCCCGCTTTCGCGGAGCGCTTCCATGTACGCCATGCTGACGGTCAGAAGCGCAGGCTGCGTGTTGACGGTTTGTTTCAGGACGTCTTCCGGGCCTTGAAAAATAATATCGCTTAATTTGAAGCCGAGCGCTTCGTCCGCGGCATCGATGATAGCCCGCGATGCCGGGAACGCTTCATAAATATCTTGGCCCATGCCGACTGCCTGCGCGCCTTGGCCGGGAAATACGAATGCGGTCTTGCCCATTGAGATCAGCACCTCCGACACGATTACATTACACATTAAGGTAGATTATGAATGATTACCAAACCAACACGGAAGCGCCCCAGGTCAATCCGCCGCCGAAACCGACCAGCACGATGCGGTCGCCTTCGTTCACGCGGTTTTGCTCCACGGCTTCGGCCAGCGCGATCGGAATCGAAGCCGCCGATACGTTGCCGTACTTATCCAAGTTGATCATGCACTTCTCCTGCGGCAGATCCAACCGGTTCAGCGCGGATTGAATGATGCGGATATTGGCTTGATGCGGGACGAGCAGATCGATGTCTTTCTTGTCGATGCCCGCTTTGCGCAGCGCTTCTTCCGCGGCGTTCCCCATGATCCGGACAGCGAACTTGTACACTTCGTTGCCGGCCATATAGATAAAATGCTGTTTATCCGCAATGGTGTCCGCCGAGGATGGCATGCGCGAGCCGCCGCCGCAAACGCGGAGCAATTCGCCGCCGGAGCCGTCGGCGCCGAGTTCGAAGGAGCGGAAGCCGCGGCCTTCGGGCACTTGGCCGAGGACGACGGCGCCTGCGCCGTCGCCGAACAGAATGCAGGTATTGCGGTCGGTATAATCCGTGATGCGGGACAGGCATTCCGCCCCGACAACGAGCACGTGTTTGTACATGCCGTTCGCAATCATGCTGGATGCCGTCGCGAGGCCGTAGATGAACCCGGAACAGGCAGCCGACAAGTCGAACGCCGCCGCTTTCCGGGCGCCCAGCTTATCCTGCAGCAGGCAGGCCGTCGACGGGAAGAACATATCCGGCGTAATCGTCGCGACGATGATCAGATCAATGTCTTCCGCGGTCAAACCAGCGGCTTCGATCGCTTTCAAGGATGCTTGGTAAGCCAGGTCCGAAGTCGCCTGCTCCGGCGCGGCGATGCGGCGTTCCCGCATGCCCGTGCGCGTGACGATCCATTCGTCGTTCGTTTCGACCATCTGTTCCAGGTCTTTATTCGTCAAAATTCGTTCAGGCACGTATTTGCCGGTGCCGATAATACCTACGGGATGTAGCTGCATGCTCCCACTCACTTCCTGCTAATTTCCGCTGCGATAGAAGATACCAAGTTGCTCTGGATCGCCAGTTTGGCTTGACGTACCGTGCTTTTGATGGCTTTCACGTCGGAGGAGCCATGACATTTGAATACGAGTCCGTTAATGCCCAGCAGCGGAGCGCCGCCGTGCTCGTTGTAGTCCATTTTTTTGCGCAGCATGCGAAGCTTGGGCATGACGATGGCCGCGGCCACTTTAGATAAGAGCGAGCTCGAGAAAATGTCCCGGATCGTCTTGAACAGCGTGCCCGCCGTCCCTTCCATCGCCTTCAGCATAATGTTGCCCGCGAAACCGTCGCAAATCAGCACGTCGCAGTTGCGCATCAAGACGTCGCGCGCCTCCACGTTGCCGATAAAATGAATCGGCGCCGCCTCGAGCAGATCGTACGCCGCTTTCGTCAGCTCGTTTCCTTTCATGGCTTCCGTGCCTACGTTGAGCAAGCCGACGCGCGGCTGGGACTGCCCGTTCATTCGCGCGCGATAGATGCTGCCCATGATCGCATACTGCAGAAGATGCTCCGGCTTGGCGTCCATGTTCGCGCCTAAGTCAAGGGCGAGCACGCCGATATCGTCCATCGTCGGCAGCATCGTGACGAGCGCCGGACGCTCGATTCCTTCCAGCCTACCGACGACGAGCAGTCCGGTCGTCATCAGCGCGCCTGTATTGCCGGCCGACAGCATGGCTTCGGCCCGGCCGTCGCGCACCAATTGCCCGGCCATCACCATCGATGACCCTTTCTTGCGCCGAACCGCTTTGACCGGCTCGTCGTCAGGTCCGATGACATCGTCCGCATGGACGATTTCGATATTCGACGGAACCTTGGCGCCGAGATGCGTCTTGATCTGCGCCTCGTCGCCCACCAGAATGATGGAAACCTCCGGACTTTCGAGCGCTGCTTCCAACGCGCCTTTTACGATTTGCGAAGGGGCATGGTCGCCCCCCATCGCGTCAATTGCGATCCGCACCATCCATACCTCCTTCGATGACCGTCTCGCCTGCGGAACGATAAATAAGAAAGCTGCCCTGAAACACCATTTCATCGCTTACATAAGAAAAGACCTCGACTTTGGCTTTGCTGCGTCCGCCGGAGATCGATCTTACGTAGGCTTTGGCTATGCATTTCTCGCCTAGCTTCACTTGACGGACGAAGCGGATATCCGCCGTCGCCGTCAGAGCGATTTCATCGTTAATGACCGCTACCGCCAGTGAATTGGCTTGCGCGAAAACATGGTGGCCGCGGGCGATGCCGGTTCTGGAAAATACATGCTCTTCCTTGATTTCAAAAAGGGAAATGCCGCTGTGGTCCAGCTGCAGATCCACGATGTCTCCGATAACTTCATCCAGCGGCAATGATCGGACCGGGTCGTACGAACGCTCCGCCATTAGTTTCATGCGCTCCCGCAATTCGGGAATGCCGAGCTCCAGCCGGTCAAGGCGCACCGTTTGAATGCTGACTTTCAGCTGTCTTGTCAGCTCTTGATCCGTTATAAAAGGATTATCGTCGATCAGCGAGCCGAGCAGCTGATGACGTTCTCGTTTCGGAAGCCGTTCGATGGTCCGCACCACCTTTGCCATGGTTCTAGTATATGCTCAGCTGCAGTTCATACGCGGCAGTGCCGGACAAGCGGCTGAACCTGAGCCAAGACAGCTACGTTACAATCAGCTATTATAACCAGGTACTAACAAGTATATAGAAGAAAGCCGCTCCGCGCAACGTCGAAGGCAGATTCAGGTATAAAAACCGTTTTATGCGCTGATGAATATATACGATGACTGACTGTGCGGGATATGTAAGAGTACTCGTTCGAAATAAAAGATTATGCGTCCGGGAAATACAATAGGACTCCATCCGAAGATGAAGTCCTATTCGTGGCGTCAAACTATTGTTTGATGATCTCTCTCGATTTGTAAGTTCCGCACACTTTGCAAACGCGGTGAGCCAATTTCAATTCTCCGCATTGATCGCATTTTACCATACCTGGCACAGCCAGTTTGAAGTGCGTGCGGCGTTTGTCACGACGCGTCTTGGATGTTCTACGTTGTGGTACTGCCATGTTTCCCACCTCCTTAACAGAATTGCATGAAGCGTGCTGATCGATGCAGCGCTTCTATTCCTTCGAGTCTTTAAACAAGTCTTTCAAAGCGGCAAGCCTCGGATCGATCCGCTCGTTAGAGCAGCCGCAACTTTGCTCATTTAGGTTGCTTCCGCACGTGTGGCAAAGTCCTTTGCAGTCTTCGCTGCACAGCGGCACGAATGGCAGTTCGAGCATCAGCATCTCTTCCAGCATCGGCTCGAGCTCCAGCTTGTCCTCGTCGACCGGGATGGTGTCTTCCGGTTCCGATCCGTCCACTTCGGCAGCATTCTTGAAGCGTTCGTGAAACGGCAACACGACGTGTTCCGAGGTTGGTTCCAGACAGCGGGAGCAGGACAGTTCCACGTCGATGGTCAACTCGCCCTCCACATGGGCAACGCCGTCTTCGCCCCAAGCCGTCATGTTCACTTCCATCGGACTCGCGTTCAGGACATCCTTGCGCACTTGCTTCAGCCAATCGGTATTCAAGCTGGACTTGAATGTTGTTTTCGTCCCTTTGGCCGCTAATTCACGTACATGAATCTCCATGGTATCACTCCAAACAAACAAAGTTTATTATATCGATTATCGATTCGTTTTGTCAACATTTTCACGCCGTGATATAGTGAAAAATATACGATTCATCGTACGGAGGTCTGCCCATGCGCACAGTCGGGATCATTGTCGAGTATAACCCGTTCCATAATGGACATCTATATCATTTACAGCAATCGCTTAAAATAACGAAAAGCGATGCGGTCGTCGCCGTCATGAGCGGCCAATTCCTGCAGCGCGGAGAACCCGCGCTGCTTAACAAATGGACGCGGACCGAAATGGCGCTGCGCGGCGGCTGCGACGTCGTGATCGAGCTGCCCGTCGCCTATTCCACGCAGGCGGCGGAATGGTTCGCCTACGGCGCCGCGGCGCTCTTGGACGCGACCGGCGTCGTAGACGCGCTCTGCTTCGGCAGCGAGGCGGGCGATATCGCGCCGCTCCGCCGCGTCGCGCGGCTGCTCGCTCATGAGCCGTCGTCGTTCGGGCCGCTCATGGCGGATGAGCTTCGGACAGGCCGCAGCTACCCCGCCGCCTACAGCGGGGCCGTCCGGCGGTTCATGGCCGAGGCAGGCGACGAGGAAGCCGCGGCGTTCCCGTTCGAGCAGCCCAACAATACGCTTGGGCTGCATTACCTGCTCGCGCTGGAGCGGCTGGGCAGCGCCATCGAGCCGTTCTCGCTTCGCCGGGAGAAAGCCGGCTACGCGCAGACCAGCATCACCGATGCGCAGATCGCGAGCGCAACGGCTATCCGCAAGCTCGTGGCGGAATCGCTTGCGCCGGAAGGCGCCGCTCCCTTCGTCCCGCCGTCCACGATGGAGCTGCTGCTCCGGGACCATGCGATTGGACGCGCCCGCGGGAGCTGGGAACATTATGCAGCGCCATTATTCCACAAGCTCGTCTCGGAATCGGCGGAAGCGCTTGGCCGCTATCACGAAATGAGCGAGGGACTGGAACACCGGATCAAGAACGCGCTGCCCGAGCTGGAGAGCCTGGCGTTCGAGCCGCTGCTGGAGCGTTTGAAGACGAAGCGCTACACGCGCACGAAGCTGCAACGGGCGCTGCTGTCGATCCTGCTCGGGCATGACAAGGAGCTGCTCTCGCCCGACCGGCTGCGCACCGGCGTTCAATATATACGCGTGCTCGGCTGCAGTCCTCGCGGCAGAGAACTGCTGAAGCGGATGCGCAAGTCCGCCAAGCTTCCGGTGCTGCAGAGCGCGGCGCGGGCCGCGAAAGAATATCCATACCTCGCATTGGATGTCCAAGCCACGTCCATCTACGCGCTCGGTTGGCCCGACGCAGCGCCAAGGGATCTCTTCCGCGATTATTATGAGAAGCCTATCTCCATCGAATAAGCTTCGCTCCGATTAAATGCAGGTCTACTCGCAAGCAGACAAGCGTAAACATGTAGTGGCCCCGGTTTGTCCGACGGGCCCTACCCTACGCCTGGAGTGAAGTGCGATGATAAGAACGATTCTGCTCGCCTGCTTATCCATACTGCTTGTCG
Source organism: Paenibacillus sacheonensis (assembly GCF_009909195.1). Lineage (GTDB taxonomy): Bacteria > Bacillota > Bacilli > Paenibacillales > Paenibacillaceae > Paenibacillus_Z > Paenibacillus_Z sacheonensis. Next base: position 204,382 of record NZ_JAAAMU010000004.1, on the reverse strand, counting down.
CTTCGATTATCACCAAGCCGGATGCAGCCTTCCAAGCTTCCCTGCAAGGGTTAACCGTGTGGTGGAATATCGTCTTCCCGGGACTGCTTCCCTTCCTGACGCTGCTCGAGCTGATGCTGGCCTTCGGCGCCGTTCACGCGCTCGGAACGCTCCTCCACCCGCTGATGCGCAAGCTGTTCCGACTGCCGGGCGAAACCGGCGTCGCCATGGTCATCGGCTGGACAGGCGGGTTCCCCTGCGGAGCCGAGACGGCCGCGGCCCTGCGCAAGAGCAATACCTTGACCGCAAAGCAGGGCAATCGCCTGCTCGCGCTGTCCCATCTGCCCAGCCCGCTCTTCATGCTGCTCGTCGTCGGAACGGGATTCCTGCATCGGCCCGAACTGGGCATCGCGATCGCGCTGATCGTTTGGCTGTCCGCTCTCCTGCCTGCCCTCGTAGCGGCAAGATTCACGCGACGCGAACCCGTCCAAACCGGTCAAGCCGCCGTCGATCGACCCGCTGCAGGAATCTTCCGCCAGGCGGCCAAGGCAATGAGGGAGGCGCGCGAACGCGATGGCCGCACATTCGGCAAGCTGCTCGGAGACGCCGTATCCGTTGCCGTCTATAAGCTGATGGCCATCGGCGGGTTTATGATCTTCTGCGCCGTACTCGTAAAGCTGATGGAACCGCTGCTGCCAAGCTCGATTCCGCCGTTCGTCCTCTCCGGACTGATCGAGAGCCATATCGGCACGTATGCCGTATCCGCGTTCTCGTTCGCAGGCGGCGTGCCGTGGAAGGCGGCTGCCATCGCTGCCGTTCTCAGCTGGGGAGGAATAAGCGCCTTGCTGCAAGCCGGATCGGCGATCGCGGGCACCGGGCTATCCCTGCGCTCGCTGGCAATCGCCCGCATCCTTCAGAGCGCCGTCGCCTTCCTGCTCATGCTCCTGTGCTGGAAACCGCTCACGTGGCTCATGAACGGCGTCACTCCGGCAGCTTCCGCCTTCGCTTGGCAGCATGACGAAACCTATACTTCCGGGATCGGCGCCATACGTGCAGGCGATTTACTCTCCCTTTGGCCCTATGCGCCCGCCTTGCTGCTTATTTTCACCTGCGGCATAACGCTGCTTGCAGCCGTATCGGTTATTTCCGCGAGGCTTCGGCTTCGCTAGCTTCATTCGGGCTTGTATTTGGCAATCAACGCTTGCTGCACTTCAGGGGGAACCAAGTCCTGCACGTTTCCATGAAACATGGCAATTTCCTTGACGATGCTGGAGCTTAAGTAGGAATACTTCGGATTCGTCATCATGAAAATCGTCTCGATGTCCTCGTCCAGCTGATGATTGGTCGAAGCCATCTGCAGCTCGTATTCGAAATCGGTAACCGAACGGATGCCGCGAACGATGACATGCGCTTCCTTCGCCCTTATGAAGTTGACCAGCAGATCGCGGAAGCTGTCGATCGACACGTTAGGCAGATCCTGCGTCACCTCGGCAAGCAGCTGTTTGCGTTCATCGACGCTGAACAGCGGCTTCTTGCTGGTATTGTTCAGTACCGCCACGATCAGATGGTCGAATTGCTTCGCCGCGCGGCGAATAATATCCAAATGTCCGCAGGTAACGGGATCGAAGCTGCCGGGATAGACCGCGACGCGTTTTCCTGTACCTGCCGTTGATATCGATGCTGACATAGTTAATCCTCCGATGCTTCTTCCTCTTGCTCCGCTACGAAGCGGTAGACGGTAACCGCGGTATCGCCGTACTCCGAACGTTTGATCTGCCTATACTGCGCGAACGCTTGCGGGTAGCGATGGTACGCATCATGCTCGACGACGATCGTCGCGTCTTCTTCGAGCAAACCGCGTTCCAATAGCTCAGCCATCAATTCATCCATGTCCGTCATGCGATAAGGCGGATCCAGAAACACCAGCGCGAACTTGAGATCGCGTTTCGCCAGCGCTTTGACTGCCCTGACCGCTTCCGTTCGATAAATTTCGGCAGCGCCCGCCATTCCGGCAGCCTGAACGTTCTGCTTGATGACCTCGATGCTGGCGCCTTCCAGATCGATGAACACCGCTTTGTCCATCCCCCTGCTCAGCGCCTCGATGCCGAGTCCGCCCGTTCCGGCGAACAGATCGAGCACCAGCCCGCCCTCGAAATAAGGACCGATCATGCTGAATATCGCTTCTTTCACTTTATCGGTCGTCGGACGGGTGTTTTTGCCCGGCACCGCTTTTAATGAACGGCCTTTGGCCGTGCCTGCAATGACTCTCAATGCCTCTCTGCTGCCCCTTTCGCTTCGACCATGTAGCACATGGTCAATATCGTAACACAATTCGCCCGTCAAATTAAAGATGCGGTTGCTTCGCCGTGCCCGATGGAGCCGCTGCACGGCCGGAAACGAACGGTTCCGAACAGCGCAAAAAAAGCGCTCCGCCGCCAGGACGGAACGCCTTTCTTCTATTAATTACGCATAATGGCAGGCTGCCCAGTGATTCGGCTCCACTTCGCGGAAAGCCGGCACTTCCGCCGCGCACTTCTCTGTCGCGAACGGACAGCGCGTGCGGAACGGACAACCGCTTGGCGGATTGATCGGACTCGGCAGATCGCCGGACAAAACGATCTTTTCTTTCGGGTCGACCACGTCGAGATCCGGAACCGGAATCGCCGACATTAACGCCTTCGTATATGGATGCTTCGGATTGGAATAGAGCTCTTCGCTTTCGGCAAGCTCCACCATTTTCCCCAAGTACATCACGGCAACGCGGTCCGAGATATGCTTGACCATCGCCAGGTCATGCGCGATGAACAAGTACGTCAGGCCAAAATCACGCTGCAAATCCTGCAGCAGGTTAACGACCTGCGCTTGGATCGATACGTCAAGCGCTGAGATCGGCTCATCGCAAACGATGAATTTCGGGTTGACCGCGAGCGCGCGCGCGATCCCGATCCGCTGCCGCTGACCGCCGGAAAATTCATGCGGATAGCGGGAAGCATGTTCCGAACGCAAGCCTACGCGGTCAAGCAGACGCTCAACCTGCAGTCTGCGATCCTTGCTTCCGCTCGCCAAACCATGAATATCGAGCGGCTCGGCAATCAGATTCTCGACCGTCCAGCGCGGATTCAGCGAGGCATACGGATCCTGGAAGACCATTTGCATCTCGCGGCGCAGCGCCTTCAGTTTCGAGCCCTTCGCCTTCATGATGTTCGTGCCTTGGAAATTCACGGCTCCCGCGGTCGGCTCGTACAAACGGAGAATCGTGCGTCCCGCCGTCGACTTCCCGCAGCCCGACTCGCCTACCATGCCGAGCGTCTCGCCTTGGCGAATGCCGAAGCTGAGGTCATTGACGGCTTTCAGCGTTTGATTGCCGCCGACTTGGAAATATTTCTTGAGGTGATCGACTTCGATCAACACGTCGTTGTTTTTGCTAATCATGCGCTAGCGCCCTCCTTCTTGCAGGCCGGGTCGTGCAGCCAGCATCTGGCTGCTTGCGTCTCGCTGATCGTGTAATCCACCGGATCGTTGTCCACGCAGATACGCATCGCTTCGTCGCAGCGCGCGCAGAAGGCGCAGCCCCTCGGCGGAGCCGACATATCCGGCGGCGTGCCGACGATCGGGACGAGCGGCTCGCTCTTGCTGTGATCCAGCCGCGGCAGGGAACGCAGCAAGCCGCGGGTATACGGATGCTGCGGGTTTTTGAAAATTTCGCGTTTCGTGCCCGTTTCCACTACTTTACCCGCATACATAACGACGACGCGATCGCACATCTCGGCAACGATGCCGAGGTCATGCGTGATCAGAATAATGGACGTGCCCGTCTTCTCCTGCAGTTCTTTCATCAGCTGCATGATTTGCGCTTGAATCGTCACGTCGAGCGCCGTCGTCGGCTCATCGGCGATAAGCAGCGCCGGATTGCATGCCAGCGCGATCGCGATCATGACCCGTTGGCGCATGCCGCCGGAGAATTGATGCGGATATTGCTTGACGCGGTCCTTCGCGTTCGGGATGCCGACCAGCGTCAGCAGCTCCGCCGCGCGGTCCGTCGCTTTCGATTTCGTCAGGTTCTGATGCTTGATCAGCACTTCGGAAATTTGGCGGCCGACCGTCAGCGTCGGGTTAAGCGACGTCATCGGATCTTGGAAAATCATGCCGATCTCATGACCGCGGATGGCTTCCATTTCCTTCTCGGACTTCGAAAGCAAATCCTGGCCCATGAATTCGATGGAGCCCTGCTTATATTCGCCCGGAGGGGTCGGAATCAAGCGAAGAATCGACTGCGCGGTAACGCTCTTGCCGCTGCCGGACTCGCCGACGATCGCCACGGATTCGCCGCGCTTCACTTCAAGGTTAACGCCGCGAACCGCCTGTACTTCTCCACCGCGCACATGAAACGAGATATGCAAATCGTTGATGCGTAAAATCGGATCGTTCATAGAGCTCACTCCCAGCGCTGTTATTTTTTCATTTTCGGATCGAATGCGTCCTGCAGACCGTCACCGAAAATATTAAAGGCAAGCATCGTGATACTGAGCAGCGAGGCCGGAATAAACATCATCCACGGATAAATCGTCCACGAAGACAACGCTTCGCCGATCAACGTACCGAGAGAAGCTGCCGGCGATTGTACGCCAAGGCCCAAGAAGCTTAGGAACGCTTCGGCGAAGATCGCCGACGGCACAGACAAGGTAACCGTAACGATAATCGGACCGAGCGTGTTCGGAATGAGATGCTTGAACAAAATACGGGAGTTGCTTGCGCCCATGGATTGGGCGGCCAGCACGTACTCCTGGTTTTTCAATTGAAGGATCTGTCCGCGGACGATCCACGACATCGTGATCCATCCTGTAATCGACAACGCGATAATGATCGTCGTCAGCGAGGACCCCATGACAACGCTCAGGAGGATAACGACAAGCAGATGCGGAATCGCGTACAGCATTTCGGCGATTTTGTTCATGGCGCCACCCAGGCGTTTGCCCGCGTAGCCCATGATGCCGCCGTAGATAATGCCGATGATCAAATCGAACAATGCGGCAGCGATGCCGACGGTCAAGGAAATGCGGACGCCAAGCCATGTTCGCGTGAACAAATCACGGCCCAAGTTGTCCGTTCCGAACCAGTGTTTAGACGATGGAGCCGCGTACGTATTGTCCAAATTATTGGTGTACGACGTGTAAGGCGACAAGATCGGACAAACGATGGAAAGCACGGCGATGACAATCAAAATATACAAACCGGTCATGGCCCAGCGGTTGCTGCGAAGCCGTGCCCAAGTAATTTGCCAAGTTGATCGGCTCTCGGTTGCGATAACCTCGGCCTCTTGATGTTTGTGTTCCAAGCGTTCAAATGGAGACGGAGCAGTTTGACTCATGATTTAACTACACCTCCGCTCAATTTGATACGCGGATCAACGAAGATGTACAGAACATCCGTAACGAAGCGCGCTGCCATCAAAATGACGGCGTAGAATATCGTAATGCCCATGATAAGCGTGTAATCCCGGTTCGTAACGCTCTCGACGAAATAGGCACCCAATCCCGGAAGGCCGAAAATTTGTTCCACGACGACTGAGCCCGTAATGATGTTGGCCGTCATCGGTCCCAAATAGGTAACGACCGGTAAAATGCCGTTACGCAGGCCGTGCTGCCACAGAATCGCCCTTGGCGTCAATCCTTTGGCTTTGGCGGTACGAATATAATCGGAAGTCAGTACTTCAAGCATGGTGGAACGCGTAAGACGTGCGATAAATGCAATGGGAAGCGTAGACAGCGCGATCGTAGGGAGCACGTAGTCCATCGGGCTTTCCAGACCGGCAACGTGAAAAATAGGAAATTTAACGGCCAAAAAATATTGGATCATCGATCCAATAACGAAGTTCGGTACCGATATGCCGATTACCGCCAGGAACATGGCACCGTTATCGATAAATTTGCGATGCCGCAGCGCCGCCATCATCCCCAGGTAAATCCCGATTATGACGGACACAACGATGGCCATCGCCCCTACCTTCGCGGAGGTGCCGAAAGATTGCGCGATAATGCTCGATACGCTCCGATCCGAGCTTTTCATCGAAATGCCCAAGTCGAATTGGAACAGCTTCTTCATGTAATTCAAATATTGTTCGCCCAGCGGTTTATCAAAACCGTAATGCGCCATAATTTGAGCTTTAATTTCCGGTGGAATAGCCTTCTCTTGGGTGAAAGGGTCCCCAGGGACTGCTTTCATTAAGAAGAAGGTTGCGGTGGCTAGAATTAGAAGGGAAAACACGATGTTGATAAGTTTACCACCCAAGTACCGAACCATCTAAGCACTCTCCAATCATAGAGAAGGGATATATATGGGTGTGCCACATATATCCCGATGTCCCCTGTATTCTTACTGCGTATTATTTTTCAATCGTGATGTGCGTGTAATCGATGTTGCCGCTGTAATCAACGACGTAGTTTTTCACATACGGCTTGATCAATTGCGTGGACGAGTAGTAGTAAATCGGCATCAGCGCCGTATTGTCGCCGATCAGGATTTTCTCGGCTTTCGCCATTGCGTCTACGCGTTTTTGTTGATCGTTCGTGCTGTATGCTTCTTTAACGAGTGCATCGTAATCCGCGTTTTTGAAGCCGATGTCGTTGTTGCCGCCTTTGGACGTGAACATGTCGATGAACGTCATCGGATCATTGTAGTCGGCGCCCCAGCCAGCGCGGGCAACGTCATAGTTCAGGCTTTGACGGTTCTTCAGGAAGACTTTCCATTCCTGAAGCTCAAGCTTCGCGTCGATGCCGAGGTTTTCTTTCCACATGTTCGCGATTGCTTCCGCAACCGTTTTATGCAGACCTTCGTTGAACGAGAGCGAGAATGCAGGCATTTTCGTCATGCCTTCTTCGGCCAGGCCTTCGGCAAGCAATTTCTTCGCTTCCGTAACGTCCTCTTTGAAGTAATCGTCCTTCACTTCATCGCGGAACTCGCCGTTCACGCCGTGAATACCGGTCGATACGAATCCGTACGCAGGAACTTGTCCGGCTTTCGTAACTTTGTCTACGATATCTTGACGGTTGATCGCCATCGAAAGCGCACGGCGTACTTTCGCGTTGTCGAACGGTTTCTTCGTGTTGTTGAAGTTGTAGTAGTACGTGCTTGCGATCCCTTTAATGGAAAGCTCAGGGCTCTTATCGGCTTTGTATTTGTCCAATTGCGCCGGCGGGATGCTGCCCGTAGGAGCGCCTGCCCAGTCGAGTTGGCCGGTTTTGTACATGTTGAACTCGGTGTTCGGATCTTTGATCATCAGGAATTTAACATCGGTCAATTTGATCGCGTCTTTATCCCAATAGTTTTCGTTCGGAACAAGCTCGATGGAATCGCCGTGTTTCCACGATTTCATCTTGAAAGGACCGTTACCGACGTAGTCCTTCGCTTCTGCGAATTGCGTATCCTTCAGAACCGGGTAAGCCGTGAAGAACGCCGCGATGTTCAGGAAGTAAGGCGTCGGGTTCTCAAGTTGAACTTCCAACGTTTTGTCATCGAGCGCTTTTACGCCGACTTGGCTAGGATCCGAGATATGATCAGGGTTATCCTGCTCGATGTTATAGTTTTGAGCATTTTTGATGTAATAGAGCTGGTAAGCGTAAGGCGCCGGAGGATTCAGTTTCGGATCCAGCGTGCGTTTCCAGGAGTACTCGAAATCTCCTGCTTTAACCGGTTGGCCATTCGACCATTTGGCATTGTCGCGCAGATGGAACGTATACGTCTTGCCATCTTCGGAAATGTCCCATTTCTCTGCAACGCCCGGAACGATGTTACCTTTGTCGTCCATGCGAGTCAGACCTTCGAACAGGCCGTTAAGCACCGTAAAGGATACTTGGTCTTGCGCCTGCGCAACGTCCAGACTAGGCGGTTCGGATGTAAGGTTCATCCGGAACGTTTGATCATCGCCCGATCCGCTCTTTCCGCAGGCAGATAATACCCCCGTAAGGACCAACATGAGTGAAGCCATTAACAACATTTTCTTTTTCATTCTTCAGAGCCCGCCTCCTTGTTGCAAATGTGTAAATTTTTAAACCTGTAGCCAATCATACAACGACTTTTACAATTTGTAAAACATAATTTGCACACTTGTAAAGATTTTCTATCCCTATATGTCATGTTACCTCACATTTATGTAACTAAGGAGCTTCTGCGCTTGTTTGCCTTCATAATTACCTTATTCAGTATAACCATGAAACAAAAAAGCACCGCCGTCCAATTTATGGACAGCGGTGCTTTGTGAGCTACTATGAATCGTCTCTTTATTGAGCCGTCGGCGCGTTATTCACTGCGCCCGTATTCGTCGGAGCAGGCGTGCCTGCCGCGGCATCATCCGCGAGCGAGTTCGTGATTTTCGCTTTGCTCTTCAGGTCTTCCAACCATGCGGTCGACAGATCCGAAACCTTAGATTGTATGAGCTGGTCCTTGATTTCGTCTTTCTTCTCGGCCAGCGTCGCTTGCTTAGCATCATGGTGGTCGGTCAATTTGATAATATGGTAGCCGAACGAGGATTTGACCGGCGCCGTCGTCGTTTCGCCGACTTTAAGGGCCAATGTCGCTTTCTCGAACTCAGGATCCATGGCGCCTTTGCCAAAGAAGCCAAGATCGCCGCCTTTGTCCTTGCTGCCCGGATCCGTGGATTTCTCCTTCGCCAACGTCGCGAAGTCCGCTCCGCCCTTGAGCTGCTTCAGAATCGCGTCCGCTTCTTCTTTGGTTGCGACGAGAATATGCGAAGCCTTCCATTGCTCTGGCGTATCGTATTGCGCTTTGTTCGTATTGTAATAATCTTCGACGTCCTTGTCCGTGACTTTCGCCTGCGGCTCAAGGATTTTGCGGATTTGCAGCTGCATCGGCGTTTGTGCTTTCAGATCGTCGAGCGTCATGCCGCTTTGCGTCAGCGCATTGTCGAAATCGGCTTCCGTCGGGAACTGCTTCTTGATTCTTGCGATTTCGCTGTCGACATCCGCATCGGTGACAACGATCTTAGCTTTATCGGCTTCTTGCTTAATGAGTTCTTCTTGAATCAGGTTGTCCATCGTTTGGGCGCCGCCCAGCTTGACCATTTGGTCATACAGCTTTTCTTTGGTGATGGAAACGCCGTTGACGGAACCGATTGCCGTCTTGTCCGAACCGCCGCCGAACGGAGGCTTGATCAATACAACGATCAGAATAAGCGCCAAACCAAGCGAAATGTACATCCACGCTTTACCGCCACTGCGGGCTGGTTGGGCAGCCATTGGACCGACACCTGCCGCTGCATGCGCTGCTTGGTCCCGTTCGCGCTCTTCTTCCTCTTCTTCAATGACTTGCTCGGAAGCACCCGCATCAGCGAAATCATGATCGGCGTCTTCGCGTTCTTGCTCAAGCGTCCGGTTCGTTTCTTCTGTATCGGCACCCGCTTGATCGTCTTGCTCGAGCGAATGCTCGTTGTTAGGCTTCAAATCTTTCTCTTTCTCGTTCAACTTGAAATCTCCCTTCCGGCTTTGGCAGTCATCATTACTCTTCTGTGTCACTATATCAGATCTAGTTTCTCCAAACCTTAAGAAAAGATAAAAGATGAAAATAAAAAATTGTCGTTACAACAACCAAGCATGGACGGGAAGCAGCAAAATCGGCGTGAACACGGCGCTTGCCGCCATGGAAAAGCCGCTTAGACCGCCCTGTTCTTCCGAATCCGACATTAACCGCGCCGAACCTATGCCGTGCGCCGCCGCACCGATCGCAATCGAAGAAGCGGCGATGTCCGACACGCCGCACATACGCAGCAGCCATGGACCCGTTACGCTTCCGAACAGGCCGGTCAAGACGGTCAGCGCCGCCGTTAAGCCGGGAGAACCGCCGAGCCAGCCCGATAGGTCGACGGCTACGGCAGCGGTTACCGATTTCGGCAAGGCCGATCGAAGAAATTCGCTCGTGCCTCCAAATAACAGCACGCATGACGCGTTCACGATCAGCCCCGCAGCACTGCCGACGAGCGCGCCGAGCAGCAAGGAGGGAAGCATCCGCCTAAGACGCATGGCATGCTTGTATAACGGGACAGCCATCGCAACCGTTGCCGGACCTAGGAAGAAAGAGACCATGCCCCCGCCGATCTGATATGTCTCCCACGAGATCGAGCTTAAGCGGAGGCACAGATAGACGAGCAGCGGCGCGCTGATGAGCGGATGCAGCCAAGCGAATTTACGGTAGAGCAGCATGCCTGCCGCGTAAGCCGCCAGCGTCAGCGTCGTCCCGAGAAGCGGATCTGCAAGCAGACTATCCTTCATCGGCCGTTCTCTCCTTCCGCTTGCGGAGCAGCCAGCGGGTCGCGAGTCCCGACGTCAGCATGATCACAGCTGTGCCCAAGGTGAGACTGACCGCCGCGGCAAGCCATGAATCGCCAAGCGCGGGCAGGAACCCGGCAGCTCCCGCCAGCAGCGGAACGAAGAACAGCATCATATGCTTGGTCAGGAATGCGGCGCTTGCCTCTACCCACTCCAGCTTGACGATACCCAGAAACAAAGCAGCCGTCAGGAGCAGCAGTCCCAATACATGCGAAGGAAGCGGCACGCCGGCAAGGCTGTGGAGCAAGAAGCCCGCGCCGTCAAACCCCATGATGATGCAAAACCCGCGCATCCCCTTAATTCACCTGATTGACGGTGCCGCCTTGCAAGAAAGCACGCAGGTTACCGGCGGCAATGCCCAACAGCCGTCTTCTCGCTTCGACAGTTGCCCAGCCGATATGCGGCGTAATCCAACAGTTCGCCGCCGACAGCAGCGGATTATCCGCAGAAGGCGGCTCGGTGCCCAGCACGTCCAAACCGGCGGCGGCGATCGTCCCTGCCTGCAGCGCTTCGGCCAGATCCTGTTCGACGACGTGGCCGCCGCGGGCAGTGTTGATCAACATCGCGCCCCTCTTCATCTTCGCAAGCGTATGCGCGTTAATGAGGCCTTGCGTATCCGGCGTCAACGGACAATGCAGCGACACGGCATCCGCTTCCCGGAATAACGCCTCCAACGAGACGAACCGCACCGCTTCCAGTCCCGGAATCGACTTCACCGTTCTCGTATGGACGATAACCCGCATGCCAAAGGCCAACGCGATGCGAGCAACTTGCTGACCGATGCTGCCGAATCCTACGAGTCCAAGCGTCTGGCCGGATAGCTCATGCAGCGGATTAAGCGAGAACGAAAAATCCGGCCCTGCCGCCCAGCGGCCGCCGCGGGCAGCTTCGCTATGCGCGCTCACCTGCGAAGCTTGGGCCAGCAGAAACGCGAATACGAGCTGCGCAACGGAGCCGTTGCTGTAATCGGGCACGTTCGTCACGATGATGCCCCGCTTCGCCGCGGCTTCGATGTCGACGATATTGTAGCCGGTCGCCAGGACACCGACATACAGAAGCTCCGGCAGCTCCGCGATCGTCGCTGCCGTGAGCGGCGTCTTGTTCGTCAGCACGATCTCGGCGCCGCGCGCTCGGCCGATGATCTCCTCTTGCGGAGTCCGATCGTATACGGTCAGTTCCCCAAGCTTTCCGATTTCGTCCCAGCTCATGTCCCCGGGATTCAACGTGTACCCATCCAAAACTACGATTTTCATGCTGTGATCCTGCTCCTCTCGCTTCCAGGTATGGATTGCCAATAAGTCGATCATACACCAAGGCCGCGATGCTCGTAACAAACAATTCGGAAGAAATTTGCTCTGGAGGTATAGAACGCCGCAATGTGGGCATTCTTAAGATATCGGCGTCGCGAGATGCCGTAGACAACCGCGGAGAAGACTTACGTTTCCCCATAAGTTCTTCGTCCGGTTTCTCCTCTCCCATGAAAGGGGCCTACAGAAATGTAGGCCCCGGATTTTTTTCCGGCATAAACCAGCTGCTTCAAGGAAGTTCGAGCGGAGCTGCCCGCTGCCCTATAGGTGCCTGAATTCTAATCCCCTGTCCTTGCTTTCCTAGCAAGAATGGGGGATTTTTTACGCCGATCAAGAAGATTACATCATAGATAACGGGGTAATAAAGGTGGACTAACCACGATGTATAACCATCCAGGAGGTACGCCATGAATATATTGCCTAACGTTATTCGAGTGTTATCCATTCTTGCGGCACTCGGCTTTCTGCTGCTGCTGCCGGTTGCCTTCGCCTTTAACGATACGGGCGAGCCGAAAGCGACGATTCTTGCAATCTACGGCGGCTATGCGCTGATCGGTATCAGCGTCTTCGTTGCGAATGAGTTCATGATCCGGAAACAAGCGTTTCAACATCGATCCTTCCGAATCGGCTACCGCCTCTTCTGGGCTTGCGCCGCGTTGGCGGCGGCAGGCGCATGGGCGGTTTATTATTCATGAGGATACTCGGCACGCGATCCATAGATCTGCGTCGCGCCGAAGCATACAGCAAGCCCGGGCCATACGGTCCGGGCTTCTTTATTTGTCAGGCATAGCCCCTGTCCGTTCGGCTAAGCCTAAACGTAGGCCTGAGCTCCAATTGGGCCGGAAGCTGAAACGGAGGATGAACACATGCAGCATAAGTGGTCCTTGCTCGCGGCAGGAACGTTAATAACGACGATGCTTGCGGGCTGTGCGGAAAACGCCGGCGAACGGTACCATTCCGAATCGATTCGCAGCAATAATGACAATGATGTTTCCATGTACAAGAACGGAAACGCCGCATTGATGAATGCTTTGCACGATCGCGGTCCCGTGAACGGGCCCGGCATCCGGCAGCCGAACGCTTACGGAATGAACAAAAACATCGCCGATCGTATCGCGAGCATCGAAGGCATGGGGAACGCATATGTCTTGACGGTCGGCGACAAAGCTTATGTGGCGATTACGCATGAATCCGCGGACGCCGGCCGTTCGGATAACATAATTACGGCGCCGAATTCCCGCCAGCCTCAGCCTAACCGCTCGACCTCGGGCTCCGGCAATCCGTCCCATCGGTCCGCCGGCTCGGCAGATGCCCATCTTGCGAAGACGAAGAACACTTATGGTCTGGACGGGAATCTCGGAACAAGCGGCAACTACGGCATGACCGGCATGTATGGAACCAGTGGTCCTAGCATGTACGGCACCAAAGCGTCGAAGGGCATGAACGGCATTCGTTCGAACGACGCCGTCCGCAGAATCGACAGCTTGGCATTGGACCACCCATACGGCATGACGCGGTCATCCAAGAATATCGGCAAGGCGCTGACGCAATTCTCGAGTCAAATGTTCTCTCCCTCGGATAGGAACGGCGCACCTTCCGTTCGCCCGCTGGCAGTCGCGCGCCCGATGAAGGCCGATTTGAAAAACCGGATTGAACACGAAGTCAAGTCGATGGCGGCAGGCGTCAAAACCGTCTATATTTCGGATGATCCCGCCTTCGCGGACCGCATGAAGGTGTATGCCGGCTATATGAAAATCGATCCGCGTCTTCATGCCGAATTTAAACGCACCGATTAATTCCATTTTCCTCAATAGGGCCTTGTTAGAATCATCCTTGCACGACCAATAGAGCCGGGCGATTGCGCCAGGCTCTATTGGTGCGCTGCTGTAATCATTCATCGAAATATGCGACCCGCTTATCGGTTCATGTCCGTAAGTCCCGGACTATGCTCATTCGGCATATCCGGAAGCTGCGGCACCGGGAATCCAACCGGGGGCGGCGTGACGGTAAGCTCGCCTCCGTTGCGGCTGGGCGACTTCCCTTGGTAGATCTCGCCGATCCGAGTCTGGTCCAATCTGAAGTTGAATTGCATGTTATGGTAGCCCATGTCCACGAATTTCCGGCATTCCGGATACTTGTTGATATCGTAGTTCGGTACGGGAAACAGCTTTCCCCATTCGACGCCGAGCGTCTCCAGCGCTTTCGCAAATGCATTCTGATGCGCGTTGTCGCGGACGATGAGAAAACCGAGCGTTTCGCGAAGGGCCTTGTTGGAGCTCATCTCATAAATTCTCGTCTTCTGCAAGACGCCGGTTGATTCCAGAACGACGTTGTTGAGCAGGTCCGCAATCAGGTTGCCGTGACTGTACACCCAGGATCCGTTCCAGGGATTGCCGCCGGCATCGACGGGCAGGGAACTTTTCGCACCCATAATGAAATGATGCGGATTCCCGTGCTTGATCGCCTCGTCCAACGGCGCGCCGTCGGCGCCCGAATTGCCCGGCATCGAACCTCCTGCTTCGTTAAGCAGCTGGTTGATGGTGTTCTGGACGAGCTCCACATGCGCGATTTCTTCGAGAAAGACGCCGCGCAGCAAATCCCGGTACTGTTTGGCTTTCCCCCTGAAGTTGGCGCTTTGGAACGAGTACTGCATCATCGTCCGCATCTCGCCGAACTGCCCGCCAAGTGCCTCCTGCAGCACCCTTGCCGCGCCGGGATCCGGTCGATCGACTTCGATTTTATTAATCAATTCTTCCTTGTAGTAGTACAAGCGGATTCCTCCTCCTAGGCTGGTTAACCTCTTTATCTTTCCTGCTCCACAAGCCGCTATTCGAAGCAATATTAGGCAGTCCGGATACGGTTTCTGCCAATCGTCGTCATGGATAAACGTCTCTCCGGCGAGAAACATTAACGTCATTCTGCAGGAGTGGACGAGAACCAACCAAAGCTTATGAAGGGGCGCTTCCAGTATGAGTCCGAAGACAGACAGACTATCGATCGCCGCTCTCGGCGGCGTGCATGAAATCGGCAAAAATATGTACATCGTTCAATATAACGAAGACATTATCGTTATCGATTGCGGCTCCAAATTCCCGGATGAGAGCCTGCCCGGAATTGACGTCATCATCCCGGACATCGCGTACTTGCTCGAGAATCAAAAGCAGGTCAAAGGGCTGATCGTCACGCACGGCCATGAAGACCACATCGGGGCTATCCCCTATGTCATCAAACAATTGAACATGCCGGTATACGCGACGCGTCTCACGCTCGGGCTGATCAGAGCGAAACTCAAGGAGCACGGGCTCCTTGGCAGCACCAAATTGCATGAGATCGATTCCAATACGACGCTTGCGCTCGGCGCCATGTCGGTGCGTTTCTTCAGCACGAACCATAGCATTCCCGATTGTCTCGGCGTCGTGTTCCATACACCGCAGGGCGTTGTGGTGCATACGGGCGATTTCAAGTTCGACTTGACGCCGGTGAATGCCCAGTACGCCGATATTCATAAAATGGCCGAAATCGGGCAAAACGGCGTGTTGGCGCTGCTCTCGGAGAGCACCAACGCGGAACGTCCCGGCTTTACGCCTTCGGAAAGAAGCGTCGGGGAGCATATTCTCGAAGCCTTCCAGAAGGCCGACAAGAAAATTTTCCTTGCGACGTTCGCGTCCAACGTGCATCGCGTCCAACAGGTGATCGACGCAGCGGAGAAGACTGACCGGAAGCTCGTTCTCCTTGGGCGAAGCATGGTCAACGTAGTCGACATCGCCTCCTCGCTCGGATACTTGCGGCTTCCAGAGGGGATGCTGGTGGAGCCTTCGGATTGCAACCGGTATTCCCCAAATGAGCTGGTTATCCTCTGTACGGGAAGTCAAGGCGAACCGATGGCCGCGCTTGCCAGACTGGCCAGCGGCAATCACCGTCAAATCCGTGTCGATCCCGGCGATACGGTCATCCTGGCGGCGTCCCCGATTCCCGGGAATGAACGCAACGTCGGGCAGATCGTGAATAATTTGTTCGAGCGGCGGGCGAAGGTCGTTTATGGATCCGGAAACGTGACGGGCATGCATGTCTCCGGACACGCCAGCCAGGAAGAGCTGAAGCTTATGCTGGCATTGATGAAGCCCAAATACTTCATTCCGATACACGGGGAATACCGGATGCTCCATCAGCACCGTCTGCTGGCGGAAGCGGTAGGCGTAGAATCCGACAACATCTTCATCGTTAACAATGGGGACGTCGTGGATATTACGGGATCCGCAGCACGCCAGGATCGCAAAATCCCAAGCGGAAATACCCTTGTCGACGGCCTCGGCATCGGAGATGTCGGGCAAATCGTCTTGCGCGACCGAAAAGTGCTGTCCGAGGACGGGATCGTCATCCTCGTCGTCTCGATCGCCAAGTCCGACGCGAAAATCGTATCCGGGCCGGACGTCATCTCGCGCGGTTTCGTCTACGTGAGGGAATCCGAAGGCCTCATGGAAGAAGTGCAGCGCATAGCGGTATCGACGATTACGAAGCTGCAGGAAGCGAATAGCAATCAATGGGGCGAATATAAACAAGCCCTTCGGGATGCGCTCGGCAAGTTTCTGTTTACCCATACGAAGAGAAGGCCCATGATTATTCCGATCATCATTCAAGTTTGATTCGAATGCTTGGGCAGCAAGGATACATGAAAGGAGACCTTCATACACGGTGAAAGCGAAGAAGAAGTTGGATTTGGCAGCGTTATCCTCCATTCCGCTCATCATGACGCTCGCGAATTCCATGCTCATCCCGATTCTCCCCCTGATGCAGCGGGAGCTGAAGATATCCGAGATGCAAACCAGCTTAATCATTACGGTGTATGCCGCCGTCTCGATCGTATGCATCCCCGTTGCCGGCTATCTATCGGATCGATTCGGCCGCAAGCGAGTTATCGTCATCGGTCTCTCCATCGTTGCGGTAGGCGGTGTCGTATCGGGATTGGCCGCCTGGCTAATGAATGCCCATGGCTATGGCGTCATCTTGCTTGGCCGTTTCATTCAAGGAGTCGGGGCGGCCGGCGCGTTCCCGGTCGTGCTCCCCCTAGTCGGGGACATGTTCGACAGCAAAGAAGAAGTCAGCAGCGGCCTAGGCATGATCGAGACCTCCAACACGTTCGGCAAGGTGTTAAGCCCGGTATTGGGCTCCGCGCTCGCTTTGGTCGTGTGGTTTCTGCCGCTCGCCGTCATTCCGGTCATTTCGGCTATATCCATCGTTGCGGTGCTGTGCTTCGTGAAGGTCCCCCCCGCTTCCGGCTCGGGCGGTGCCGAAGAAACGAAAGGCTTTCGTGCATTCGTCCACGAGGTAGCATCCTTATTGTCGGAGAAAGGACGCTGGCTGTACGCCATCTTCGCGATCGGCTGCCTGGCCATGTTTATCATGTTCGGGTTTCTGTATGACCTGTCGTCCGTGCTGGAGAACCGATACCGTATCCATGGCATCTATAAGGGGCTGCTGCTGGCGATCCCGCTAAGCGCCATTTGTCTATCTTCCTATATCGCGGGCAAAATCGTCGGCGAGAATAAACGAAGAATGAAAATGTTCAGCGTCGTCGGTTTGTTCCTGCTGACGGCCGCCATGCTGACTTGCGGGCTGGTCGATTCCGATAACCTTTGGTTCCTCATTAGCCTCATGTTCGCCAGCGGGGTCGGGATCGGGGCCGTACTCCCCAGCCTGGATGCCTTGATTACAGAAGGCATTGATAAGAAAGAGCGCGGCACGATTACCGCGTTATACAGCAGCGCCCGGTTTATCGGCGTTGCGCTCGGGCCGCTGATCGCTTCGGTCATGCTGAAGCAGGAAACCGGGTTGTTTTATCTATTCTCGGGGTGTGCGCTGCTTTGTTCCTTGCTGGCGCTCTTCGCGATCAAACCGAGCAAGGAACCCGCACAGGACGATCAAAAAAAGTCCGCTGCATGATCATGTTAACCGACGCACGCCGATCACCGCGCCTCCCGGTGATCGGCGTGTTGCTTTATTTCATAGGTTGTCCGGCAGTAACAGATAAACAACTTCTCTTCGGGATGTCATAAGCACCGTTGCGATTCCGGCTTCAAATCAGCTTCGCGCGGTACAGCACCGACAAGAGACGGTAAAAATCGTAGCTCCCGCCGTTCGGCGTATCAATGAGGTGTTTCTTAACGGCCGCGGCTACGGCCTCTTTCGCCCACTCGGGTATTTCCTTCATGTCGTGCAGCGTCTCCAGCTGCGCTGCCTCTACTTGCAGCGCCTGCATGGCAGCTTGCTGGCTGTCCAGCTCGGCCTTGAGCGTCTCGTTATCGGTCGAGAGCCTTGCTACCGCAGCTTGAAGGGCGGCAAAAGCCGACTTTTCCTCTGCTGTCATTGGTTCCTCCCTCTCTTCCCTTGTATCGTAACTTGACAGGTGATTCGAATTCATGATGGTTATGAGTTTGTTGGCATAGTCCGGATCTGTCGCGTAACCGCTTGCCTGCAGCATGCGTGCCTGTTCGATCGGCGACAGCGCGCTCCTGACCGCTAGGTAGCGGCTCCGCGCGTACAGTAAATCCTGGTCTTTATAGAATTCATACATGCTGTCGTAGGCTCGAAAAGCCGCAACGACACGAACGCGTTGCCCATTGATGACTTCCCAGGTCGCCTTGTTGACGACCGCCCCTTTCCAATAACCGTTCGGTATGCCTCCGCTCGCCTTATAGCCGCCCAAGTTATTCCACGCAGGAATAGTCCCTCCGGTCTCCAGCTAGCTCTGCGCCAGTCGAACGGATGGATAGATCGGGGAGCCTTCGGCATAGAGCCGCTGCGCCAGTTCGCCGAGCCGTGCGAAGAACGATTGTTTGTCCACCTCTTACACCCCCCGCTTCATCAATAGATAGAGAACAAGCCGGACTTGTCACATCTATATGCCGGAACCCCCGAGGGCGAAACCGCACATGCCCTGAACCCTTCAAGTCAGGACGAACGCCTATTCCAGATGCTGCATACCATGTAGCATCACATTGGAGCGTGTTCCGAAGGGGAGGATTTCGAGTGGAATTACAGTTGGTTCCGCTGCATTGGGTATACCTCGCTTTTATCGTGCTTATTCTTGGCGTGCTGATCAAAAGGCGGGATACGACGCTCGTCTGCGTCGTCGGTATCTTCGCCCTCGGCTTGATCGCGACCGACAGCTTAAGCGGCTCGGTCAGCGGCATATTCAACAGCTTTATCTATGCCACGCAGGAACTCATCGGCACGATCTTCATCATATCCATCATCGTGGCGATGAGCCGAATTCTGATTCGCACGGGCATTAACGAAATCATGGTCGAGCCGTTGACGCGGTTCATGCGGACGCCCGCTCTCGCATTCTGGGGGATAGGTCTCATCATGATGGTGACATCCTGGTTCTTCTGGCCGTCGCCCGGCGTCGCCCTCATCGGCGCCGTTCTGCTGCCCGTTGCGGTTCGAGTCGGCTTGCCCGCGTTGGGAGCGGCGATGGCGATGAACCTGTTCGGCCACGGCATTGCTTTGTCCGGCGATTATATTATTCAAGGCGCTCCCAAGTTGACTGCCGATGCAGCCGGACTGCCGGTAGCCAGCGTCATGGAAGCCAGCATCCCGCTCGTCATCGTCATGGGCCTCGTCACCACCGTTGCCGCTTTCTGGATGATGCGCAGCGATATCAAGAAAGGAACCTGGCGCGACGGCCTCGTTGCCGGACCTGCGCTTACCGCTCCTACGGAAGAGGATCGACTCCATCTCCCGCACCGCTGGAAGCAAACGCTCGCCGTGTTCATCCCGCTTCTCTTCATCGTCGATGTCATCGGCATGTTCGTGCTTGACTTGCAAGGCGGCGATGCCACGGCGCTCGTCGGCGGTACGGCCATCTTCATTCTCCTGCTCGTGACGATGCTCGCTCATCGCAGCAAAGGTCTGGAGCAGACGACGGAATACTTGATCGAAGGCTTTCAGTTCGGCTTCAAAGTGTTCGGCCCGGTCATACCGATCGCCGCCTTCTTCTACTTGGGCGATTCCGCTTTCACGACGTTATTCGGCAATACGCTTCCGGAAGGCTCGCAAGGGATCGTCAACGACCTCGGCGTTGCGCTCGCCAATCATGTCCCGCTTAACCAAGCGGTCGCCTCGGTCACCTTGACCGTAACGGGCGCGATCACCGGTCTCGACGGCTCCGGATTCTCGGGCATTTCGCTGGCCGGCTCCATCGCCCACCTCTTCGCCACCGCAATCGGCAGCGGCGCCGCGACGCTTACCGCTCTGGGTCAAGTCGCTGCGATCTGGGTCGGCGGCGGCACGTTGATTCCATGGGCGCTTATCCCGGCAGCAGCGATTTGCGGCGTCAGCCCTTTCGAGTTGGCGCGCCGCAACCTGAAGCCCGTCATGATCGGTCTGGCGGCCACGACGATTGTTGCCATGTTTCTCGTATAGCCGACTGGCACTATCGCTAGAGAAACTGTAAAACCCGGGAAGCAGCTTGCTGACCCCGGGTTTTGTTTTGCTATGGGATTGTTCTCGATTATGCTCCACTGCCACGTTAGGACAGCCTCTCGAAAATCAATTTCGTCTATTGACAAATAATTATTTTTGTGATATAATATTAATTTTTTTAAATTGACTGAGCTATTCCTTCTCGATTATGATGGTTGCGAATCTAGATTGCGGAGGGATACCATGAACATCGCTGCAGGCATCGCCATGCTCGAAATCCAGGCTGTCATTATGGGTAATCCGAATGTCATTCACCCCACGCTGTTGTGGAACGAGGAGCGCGTCGTGCTCGTCGATACGGGTTATCCGGGACAGCTTCCTCTCATTCAAACGGCCATGAATGAAGCCAGACATTCGCTTGAAACGATTACCGATATTATCATCACCCATCAGGATATCGACCATATCGGCAGCCTTCCCATGTTGCTGGACCACGTGCGGCCTCGCCCTGCCGTATGGGCATCGGAGCTCGAACAGCCGTATATTCAAGGAGAACGACTGCTCATTAAAGTTACTCCGGAAGGTGTCGACCGCGCGATCGCTTCGCTCCCGCCGTCCGTGTCAGAGGAAACGCGCCGCGCATTTCGGCATACGCTGCTGAACCCGCCCCATGCTCCGGTCGACCGATTGATCGGTTATGGACAAGCCGAAGCACCGATCGACGGCCTTATCGTAGTGGATACGCCCGGTCATACGCCAGGACATATCAGTCTCTATCATCAAGCGAGCAAAACGTTAATTGCCGGCGACGCGCTCGTCATTCAAGATGGTCAGCTCCAACTGGCGAACGTCAATACGAATTACGACCATGCGCGGGCTCTTCGATCTATTCGGGCGTTATGTGAGCTAGATATCAGCGGCGTCATCTGTTATCACGGCGGCTACTATCAGGATGGTGCGCGTGCCCGTATCCTTGAGCTTGTGGCGGAAGGCGAATAGGCTCCGGCGAACCCCATGTGGGAAGCGAATGCGTGAAGTGCTCGGATAAGGCTTACAATGAGAAAAGGACGCGGTTCGCCGCGCCCTTTTCACTTATTCGCTATAGCGGTCCACCCAATCTTTGCGCCATTCTTGGTACGACTTCGACTTCGGTTGAATCTCTTCTAACGTTTTCCCTTCAAGCGACCAATAACCGCCATCCGACGCATCGCCATGCGGATAGGAATTCCCCCCGATCGGTCTACGATCGACGACGTAGACGTACACGTCCACTTTCCCTTCAGCAAGCGGGTGATCATCGACGATGAACTGTTCGACGTCGACGGTTTTCCCCAGATAGTCGCCGGGATCAACCGGCTGCAAAGCCCAATGCATCATATAAGGCAGCGCCACTAATTTCTGTCTCGTTAATTCGTAACGATCCGCCCGTCCTTCGTACGAAATGACATGATACCCTTTATTTTCGAGAAAACGTTTGTTCTCGAGCTGGTCTCGGGGTGTATCTCTGCGATCCGTACAGCCGATCAGCAAAGCAAACAGCAGAATTGACAGCAGAACTTTCATACCATCCCCCGTTCCGATCGTTTCCCTTTCGACGACCATCGGTTGGAATAAGTTTCAGTTTGCATTCCATGCAAATAGCGCCACGGCCGCTTCGTCGTACGAAACAGCAGTGGCGTTCGATAGGGTTTCTTATCGATTTCATTCCGTTTATTCTTTCTGACATGCCTCGCAAACGCCAAACACTTCAAACCGGTGATTCATGATTTTGAAATTCCCCGGCAAATCGAGCTTCTGCTCCATCGGACAATATTCGAACGTCAGCGTCTTCTCGCAATTGACGCAAATTAAATGATGATGGTGATGGTCGAGGCAGCTGGCGCGGAATTTCAATCCGCCCTCCATGAAATAAAACTGCTCCAACGCCCCCATCTCGCTAAGCAGACGAAGATTCCTGTACACCGTATCGAAGCTCACGCCAGGATAGGCGACCGCCATTTGATCGTAAACATCCTTGGGAGATAAGTAGCCTTCCGACTTCGAGAAAATCTCGGCCATTTCCCTGCGCTGCTCCGTGATCCGCCAACCGTTGGCGGTCATGACCCCGATCATTTGCTTCACGGTATCATGACCATGTGAATCAGCCATCCCACTCGCCCTTCCTGTAGCTGTTATCGTTCGAACGGCACTGCCGTTGATCCTCTGTCCCTATGTTCCATTCGTATGTTGGAGCAAGCTTGCAGCATCTATCGGCAGCATGCCGGCTCCAGTTAAAGCGAAACCTATCTTCTCTAGTTTAGCATATTTCGTTGAAGATTCATCATGAATGGAGCAAAACTTCCATAAGATGAAGGAAGAAACCTTCCAAGAAGCGCGTAAATCGCTCTGCCATAGGGTCGATGAATCGACTGACTTGAACTGCTGCGAGCACGCCAGACCGCTTAAAAAAGGATAGAGCACCCCGTCCACCCCGCGACAGGTACTCTATCCTTTCGTCTTTTCACGGCAACTAGAACGCTCCCCCCATCTCTCGATCATCCGAAGCTAGTCCAAGCCATAAAAACGCTTCGCATTGTCCAGCAGTTGTTCTTCCGCAGCCTGAAGCGGGAGACCTTTAATCTCCGCAATCGCCTCGGCAACCCGACGCACCATACCGGGAATAGTCGGCAAGCCGGCAAACGGTCCTTCGAAAGGCCAAGGCCCGTCGGTTTCCGTCATCATGAGGGCGATGGGATACTGCCGGACAAGCGCTCGAATCTCCTCTTCATAGCACACGTCCGGCGTGACGGAGATGCTATACCCGTTTGCAGCCATTCGCCGAATCGTCTCCTCCGCCCCCTTGAACCAATGAAAATGAGCCCGTCTGACGCCGTAACGTTCCAGTAAGTCGCAAGCTTTGTCACCGTCTTCGTAGACCGCATGCAGCACGATCGGCGCATCCAATTCGGCCGCCAGCTTAACGAACCGTTCAAGCAAGGCCACGTAAGGCGCTTCGTCGAAAGGTCTGCCGGCCGTCTCCGCCTCCGTCCTCGTATAGTAAGGAAGTCCGACTTCCCCGATCGCAAAAGCTTCACCCGCTGCGGCCCGCTCCCCGATCCAGCGAATCAATGCCTCCGATTCGGCTTCGGACGGAATATCCTGCTCGGGATGAAAGCCGTAAGCGGGATGGACGCGGCCCGGAAAGCGCCGAGCCAGCTCCCGATTCGCGCGGGAAGAATTCAAATGCATCGAAACGGCAATGACCGCGGCCACGCCGTCTTGTTCCAAAGCCCGCTCGAGCAGCATGTCGCGCTCCTCTTCTTCATACAGATCCAAATGGATATGCGCATCGATCCATCGTCCGCGCATCACGTCATTCATGCTTGCACTCCCTCCCGATCCACGTGCATACCCGCTCAAAGCGCCGAAGCGGGCCGCAGCATCTCGTATAGCTCCTGTTTGAGACCGATAAAGGCCGGGTCGCCCCATAACGTCTCCGAGCGCGGCCTTGCAAAAGGAACCCTCACTTCGCGGACGATAGCCGCCGGAGCGGCCGAAAGAACGAGTATCCGGTCCGACAACAGCAGCGCCTCCTCGATACTGTGCGTGACGAACAGGACGGACCGGCGGTTGCTTTCCCACAGGGAGAGCAGCCATGCCTGCATATGCTGCCGGGTCAACGCGTCCAGCGCGCTGAACGGCTCGTCGAGACACATGAGCTTCTGCGGCGACAGCAGCGCCCGCAAGAAGGAAACTCGCTGCTGCATGCCTCCTGAGAGGACGTCCGGATAACTGTCCGCCACCCCTTCCAGGCCGACGCGGCCCAGCCATTCGCGGGCCAGCTCGCGCGCTTCGCGCTGCCCGATGCCGGCAATCGTCAGCGACAGCACGATGTTGGCCTCGATCGTCAACCAGGGCATTAAAGAAGCCTGCTGCGGCATATAGGCGATGTGGCCCCGCGAGCCGACCGTGCTGACCCCATGAATCGAGATATCCCCGGAGGTCGGCAATTCAAGGCCGCCGATCAAATGAAACAGCGTCGTCTTGCCGCTGCCTGAAGGGCCGATCAACGTCACGAATTCGCCTTCGTCGACATGGAAGGAGATATCGTCGAGCACGCTTTTCTCATGCGTCTTACGGTCATTTTTGAAAATCTTCGTCAAATGGCTGACTTCCAACACGGCGCTCATGACTGTTTCCCTTCCCTTCTCGATGACGCCGACCCGCGAACGAACATCCGCTCCGCCAGTGCAATGACGCCGAACAGCGCGAGGCTGAGCAGCACGATGACCGCAATCGCCGCGAACACCTTCGCGGTCTCGAACCCATGCTGGGCGAGCAGGATGAAATAACCTAGTCCGCTGTCCGAACCGATCGATTCCGCGTAGATCGCGCTGATTACGCTGTAGGATGCCGCGATCTTCAGACCTGAGAACAGATGCGGCATGGAACCGGGAAGCTCCATCCGCCAGAAGAGCTGGCTTTGCGTGGCGCCGATCATCCGCATGTAATTGTACAAGCCGCCGTCGCTCTTCGAGAGTCCCGTCATCATGGCGACGGCAACGGGAAAGAACGTCACGAGCGTAATGAGAATGACGCGGGGCAGCATGCCGAAGCCGAACCACAGGACGAGCAGCGGGCCGAGCGCCATAATCGGAACGTTTTGACTTAAGACGAGCAAGGGGTAGAACCCCGATTTCACCCATGGAATTACGTGGAGCAGTGCGGCGATAAGAAAGCCAAGCGATGCCCCCACGACGAAGCCGATCAGCGTCATGACGAGCGTTGAACGCATATGATGCGCAAGCTGCGGCGCCGAATCGTACGCCTGCTTCGCGATGGCCGTCGGAGAAGGCAGGATATACGCATCGGTATTCAAGAGCCACACCGCGGCCTGCCACAACAGCAGAACGGCTGCCAGGACAATCACCGGCGGAAGCAGCCCCGTGCGTTTACTGCCCATCCGGATATTTCTCGAGCAGAACGTCCATCGACGCCGTGCCCGCCGGAACATAGTAGACTTTGATTTGCGAGATAATCGAAGGGCAGCCCATTTCGGCCATCGCCGCGTTCATATCCTGAACGACGCCTAGCAATAAGTTAAGATCGCCTTCCATCGTCGTCTCCAGCGGCGCCACGCGATAGGGGACGCCGGCCGCCTTGATGATCTCGATCGCCCGGTCGACGTAAGGGATCACGCTCTCACCGTTCGGCGTGCGAGGAATAATTTGAATGCTTACGAGTGCGTTTGCCATCTTGGTCAGTTCTCCTTCTTCGGTAGAAAATCGTTGGTAAAGGCTTTCTCCGCGTCCAGCTGTTTATCGAGCAGCTTATGGTCGTACATCCAGCCGGCATAATCGGTCCATACCGAGAGCTTCTGCTCGCCCCAGCGCGGCGCGTCGTCTTGATAGCGCGGACTGAGCCATTTTTGACTGGCGCGAACAAGATCGGCATTCAAGTCCGGGACGGCTTTGATCAATAGTTCAGCCGCTTCGTCCGGATGGTCGATCGCGAACCGGTACCCTTCGGATGCCGCGGCCATGAACGCTTCCACCGTATCCTTGTGCTCGGCGATCATCTTCTCGTTCGTCGCCAAGACCGGCGTATAATAATCGAGCTTCTTGCTGTAATCGGTCAGATAGACCATATTGATCTTTTGCCCTTTCAGCTCCGCCTCGACACCCGTCCAACCGTAGAAAATCCACGCGAAATCGATGCTTTTCTTCGTTGCGGTGAAGAAATCGGCGTCGCCGATATTGACGATTTTGACTTTCTTGGCATCGCCTTGATCCTCCTGCATGAGCGACTCGATGACGGCAGGCTCGGCGGGAGAGCCCCAGCCGCCATAGGTTTTGCCTTCGAACGCCTTGGGCGACGTAATGTCCTTCTCCGCCGGAGAGGCGAAGCCGGACGTGTTATGCTGAATCACCGCGGCGAGCGAGACGAGCGGCACGCCTTGGATTCTCGCCTGCGTGACGCCTTCTTGGTAACTGACGCCAAAATCGGCCGCGCCCGAGGCGATCATCGTATCCGCTCCGGCTTCCCCCGGCTGGATAATGTCGACTTTCAGACCGTGTTTCTCGAAGTACCCGTTATCGCGCGCGACGTACAGCCCCGTATGATTCGTATTCGGCGTCCAGTCCAGCACGACCTTGATTTCCTTGAGCTTATCCGGCGAAGCCGCGCCATCCGTATTCGAAGCCGAGTTCGATGCATTCCCGTTCCCGTTTCCGTCCTTTGAGCCGCAGCCCGACAATGCCAGCGCTAGTACCAGCAGTACCGCCATGCCAGCTTTCAATCCCCATCGATGTTTCACGGTGTTCATCCTTTGTTTCTCCCCTCGTGTGCCTAATCAAAAAACGTATGGTGTGCGAGCCGTATCGGCATGAATCTGGACCTGTTGACACGTAGGTTTCCCCGCGGACCACAATTTAACAGCCAGGGAGTCTTCGCTGGTTATGCAGGACTGTCCAACCGTTCGCGAAGCGAGCTTCCGCTTATACGAACAAAAAGACATCCCCCTGTCGGAAGATGCCTCTATCGGCTTTAACGGCTGGCGAACGCACCTTAAAAAAGGCGCATGCTTAGCGGTTACTCGACTCCTACGCTGGCATTATCCAGATCAGGTCAAGGTCGAGATCGTAAGGGATCTCCTCTCAGCCGGCCATGCCCAGCTCCCCGTCAACTATTCAATTCAATCGCAACGTTGCTAATTATAGCAGACATTGTGCGGAATGACAGCCTTTTTATGAAAAGTCCCGCCGAAGCCGCCTTTCCCTGCCAGCTAGCCCTGTTCCGCCGACAGCCGCTCGTAGCACGCGATTTGCGCAGCCGCCGCCTCGCGCAGCGGCAGGCCTTTCATCCAGGCCGCGTACCACTCCGCGGCCCACCGGACCGCCTGGCTCGCCTCCAGGCGGGGATGCCAGCCAAGCCGCTCCGCGGCCTTGGCTGTATCGAGCAGGGGCGCCGCGGCCTGCCGGCGCCTCTGCTCGCTCTCGCCGGCGCTGCCGCCCGCCGGCGCAGCCCAAGGGCTGCCGAGGCCGGCGCATAGCGTCTCGGCCAGCCAAGCCGATGTCCGCGCATCGCCAGCGCGCGGACCCAGGTTCCACGCCTCGGCGTAGGCTTCGCCGCCGGGCGGGAACAGCCGCTGCGCGAGCGCGAGGCAGCCCGCGAGCGCGTCAAGCACGTGCAGCCATGGCCGCGCTTCGTCCGGCCGGGCTGGCAGCTGCGCGGCGCGCCCCTGCGCTGCAGCGCGCACGCAGTCCGCGGCGAGGCGGCCGGCGCCGAAATCGCCGCCGCCGATCAAACCGCCCGCGCGGACCGTCGCGACCGCGGGCCCTGCGCCGCCGGCGAAATACGCCTGCCGGAACGCAGCCGCGGCCAGCTCGGCGCAGGCCTTGCTGGCGGCCGCAGGCGTATCGCCGCCAAGCGGATCGCTCTCGCGCAGGCCGGCTCCCCACGGACGCGGGGCATAGCAATCGTCCGAGGTCAGCGCGACGACCGCGCGAATCGGGCAGTCGCGGCTGACGAGCCGCACCGCGTCCAGCAGCGCCGCCGTGCCGACGACCTCGACGTCGAACAGACGGGCCAACGACGACCCATTCCCATGCTCGGAATCGGTTTCGGATTCGGATTTGGAAGCGCTCGCCCCCGCCAAATGAAACACGATCTCGGGCTTTGCCTGCTGCAAAGCAGCCGTCAAGCTCATGCCGTCGCGAATATCGCCGCGAATCCAAGGCACATGCGCTTCGAGCCCGCAAAGCCTATACATGGACACCGATGTCGGCAAGCCGTCGCTATAGCCTGTCACGACGGCGCCAAGCCGCTCCAGCCATAACGTCAGCCAACTGCCGACAAAGCCGGTATGTCCCGTAACCATTACCCGCCTTCCCCGCCAAAACATGTCGTCCACCATTGCGGTCGGCTTCATCCTCTCCCGTTGGAATGCGATACAATCAGTGCTATTGCCTACAACGTATGCGGCATACTCCCGTCCTGTCCGTACCCCGCTTCGAACTAGGCGCGGGCAGCCTCGTAACCTGCCGGCCCGCTGCCACCGTGCGATCGCCCCATTTATCCGGATGAATGCCGCCGCATCCATGAACAAACAAAAAAAACCGGGGGGTTTCACCCCCGGCCGTTCCTGAATTTCTGCGTATGAGCTTTCGCCTCGTCGGTGTTCGTGACCCGATTCCGGCTCCATTCGATCAAGATCCGGTCGATATACCGGAAATGCAGCTTCCCTGCGAATACCGACTCCTTCAGCGCGAAGCGGATCAGCTCGTCCGGATAACGGTCCTGGTCGACCCAGGCGCTGATCGTTTCGCATTCCATCGGCGATAGCGGCCGTCCGAATTCCTGCTCGAACGCCGTGAACAGATCCGACGGCCGCGTCCAATCCCCTCCGCTTTGCGCAGGGATCGCGGGCCGCACCGCCTGAGCCTGCGTCTCCCGCTCGAGCTCCATGGCGCGCTTCGCTTCCTCCGCCAGCCACTCGGCGCTGCGGATCATGAAGCCGGTCCAATTATAACGCTCGATGCCGATGCCGCTGATCGGATCGACCTCTTCGTCGATGGCGAGCAGTCCTTCCTTCATCAAGCGGCCAAGCAGGCCGTGCGCCGCCTTCGGAAGTATGCCGAGCCGGTCCGCCAGCTGCTCCGGCGTTGGAAAATCAACCCCCTCCACCTGACGGTACTGCATCAGCTGGAGCATCAGCATCATTTCCGTGTCGGACAGTCCGATACTGCGATAAGCGCGAAGCAGACCGGCGGGGACAGCGACGCTGCCGCCGTTCATTGCAGCCGCCATCCCGCGCGCATACGCCTTCCACATTTCATTTTTCACCGGTCAACCCTCCCATTGCCTTGCCCAATCAACCGTTCTTAAGCGATCTTACGGATATAAACGATACAGCATCCGCGGAAACGGAATCGTCTCGCGCACGTGATCCAAACCGCAGATCCAAGCCACCGTGCGCTCCAATCCCAGCCCGAAGCCGGAATGCGGCACCGTGCCGTATTTGCGCAGATCGAGGTACCATTGGTACGCTTCCGTCGACAGCTCATGCTCGGAGAAGCGTTCCGCGAGCAGCTCCGGATCGTCGATCCGCTGCGAGCCGCCGATAATCTCCCCGTAGCCCTCAGGCGCGATCATGTCCGCGCAAAGCACCACTTCCGGACGGTTCGGATCCGGCTTCATATAGAATGCTTTGAACGACGCCGGGTAATGCGTAATGAACACCGGACGGTCGTATTTCTCGGCGATCGCGGTTTCATGCGGCGCGCCGAAGTCCTCGCCCCACTGAATCTCGTGCCCGTTCTCCTGCAGGAATGCGATCGCCTCGTCGTAGGTAATCCGCGGGAACGATCCCTGGATCGCCTCCAGCTTCGTGATATCCCGGCCGATCGTCTCCAATTCCTTGCGGCAGTTCTTCAGCACGTTCTGCACGACGAACGAGATGAACTGCTCCTGCACGCGCAAATTCTCCTCGTGATCGACGAACGCCATCTCCGGCTCGATCATCCAGAATTCGATCAGATGCCGGCGCGTCTTCGACTTCTCCGCCCGGAACGTCGGCCCGAACGAATACACCTTGCCGAGCGCCATCGCGGCCGCTTCCATGTAGAGCTGCCCGCTCTGGGTGAGATAGGCATCCTCGTCGAAATATTTCGTGTGGAACAGGTTGGTCGTGCCTTCGCACGAGGACGGCGTCAGAATCGGCGGATCCACGAGCGTGAAGTCGCGCTCGTCGAAGAACTGCTGGATCGAGCGGATAATTTCCGCCCGGACCACCAAGATCGCCCGCTGCTTCGGCGCACGGAGCCATAGATGACGGCGGTCCATCAGGAAGTCGACGCCGTGTTCCTTCGGCGTAATCGGATATTCCTGCGTAATTTGAATGATCTCGATTTCTTCCACCGTCAGCTCGAAGCCGGACTGGCTGCGCGGCTCTTCGCGCACGATGCCTTTCACGTAGAGGGAACTTTCCTGGGTCAGCTCCTTGGCCGCGTCCCATACCGATTCCGTGACCTCGCTCTTTACCACAACGCCCTGCACGTACCCCGTGCCGTCGCGCAGCTGCAGAAACTGGATTTTCCCGCTGGAGCGCTTGCCGTTTAGCCAGCAGCCCATCCATACGGACTGTCCGACGGATGCTTTCAATTGACCGATCGTCGTTAATGTTCTCATGTTCGATTCATCCTCCGTTCATATCAAGCTTTATACGATGCCCTTCACTAACCGATCCGTATCGCGGGCAATAAGCAGCTCTTCGTTGGTCGGCACGACCAATGCCTTGACGCGGGAAGCGTCGGTCGTAATCGACCTCGGTTCCTTGGAGCGGACTTCGTTCCGCGCGTCGTCCAGCTCGATGCCGAGGAACGACAGATTCTCGCAGACCGCCTTGCGCACCGCGACCGAATTCTCGCCCACGCCTGCCGTGAAGACGATCGCATCCAGCCCGTTCATCCCTGCCGCATAAGCGCCGATGTATTTGCGCAGCCGATACGTATACATATCGAATGCCAGCTTCGCCTGCTTATCTCCCGCATCCATCGCTTCGACGATCTCCCGCATGTCGCTGCCGATGCCGCTGATGGCCAGCAGTCCGCTGTGCTTGTTCAGCATGGAGTTGACTTCGTTCAGCGTCAGTTCCTCCTTGTTCATCGTGAACGGCACGATCGCCGGATCCAGATCCCCGCTTCGCGTGCCCATCATCAAGCCCTCCAGCGGCGTAAGTCCCATGCTGGTGTCGAACGATCGACCGTTCATGATCGCCGCGCAGCTGGCGCCGTTGCCGATATGGCAGGTGACCAATTTAAGCGACTCCAACGGCATCCCGAGCGTCTTGGCCGCCAGCTTGCTCACGTAATCATGCGACGTGCCGTGAAAGCCGTAGCGTCTGATTTTGTGACGGCGGTACAAGACCATCGGAATGGGATACAAGAACGTCTCCTGCGGCATCGATTGATGGAAGGCCGTATCGAATACGACGACCTGCGGTACTTCGGGCAGATTGTATTCGACGGCCGTTATGCCCATCATGGCCGGCGGATTATGAAGCGGCGCCAGGTCGAACAGCCGGCGGATTTCCTTCTTCACGTCATCGGTGACGATGGTCGATTGCTTGAAGCTCTCGCCGCCATGCACGACCCGGTGGCCGACGGCATGAATTTCCTTCATGGATTCCAATACGCCGTGCTCCTTATGCGTGATCATGTCGATCAGCCTGCGGACAGCCGTATTATGGTCCAAAATCTCGCTGACTTCATTCACTTCGGCCTTCCCCGCCGGCTCGTGCACGAGGATCGAGGCATCCATCCCGATTCGCTCCACCCGTCCCTGCGCGAGAACGGACTCGTCTTCCATGTTGTACAGCTGATATTTCAATGAGGAGCTGCCTGCGTTCATGACGAGAATAATCATACCCGGCCCCCGTCCTTATCGTACTCGAAGAAGCCGCTGCCGCTCTTGACGCCCAATTGACCGCCGCGCACCATCTTCTTCAATATGAACGATGGCCGATACTTCAGCTCCCCGTAATCGCGGAACATCCGCTCGAGCGCGGCCAGTACCGAATCGAGCCCGAAGCGGTCCGCCATCTCGAACGGGCCATGTTGGAACGAATAACCGATGCGCATCGCGCTGTCGATATCGTCCGCCGAAGCAACCCCTTCCTCCAGCACATGAAGCGCCTCGTTAATGAACAGGCAGATCAGCCGCGTCGTCACGAACCCCGGAGATTCGAACACCATGACGCCCTTCTTATGTATCGTCGTCTCCACGAAACGCTTCGTCCGTTCGAAGACCTCATCGCTCGTCTTCAAACCCCGGACGATTTCCACGAGGTCTGCCTTGTTCACCGGATAGACGAAGTGCATGCCGATGACCCGGTCCGGATTAGCCGTCACGCTCGCCAGCTCCGTCAAACTGAGCGTCGACGTATTGCTGGCCAGAATGACCTCTGGCGGGCAGATGGCATCCAGCTCCTTGAAGATCGCCAGCTTGTTGTCCAGGTCCTCCGTTATCGTTTCGATGACGAGCTCGCAGTCCTGCAGCTCGCTTAAGGTCGCTTTGGGATGGATCCGGTTCATAACCAGCTTCTTCTCCGCCGCCGTGACGGCCCACCGTTCCATTTGTTTGTCCAAGCTCTGTTCGATCATGCCGATCGCATGGGATAGGCGTTCTTCGCTTTGCTCGGCCATATATACATCCAGCCCGCTGGCGGCAAGCATTTCGCATATGCCCTGCCCCATCGTTCCGGCGCCAACGACGCCGACTTTACGCACTGCTGTCAACTTCCACACCTCCAAATTTCATCTTTTATTATACCGTTTTTGAACGCAAATAAGAAGGCGGACCGATCGTCCGCCTTCCGGTTCGATGCTATTGCGCGATGGCTTCCTGCCGACTCGCCGTCAACTCCTGCAGCAGCGTGCGGAACCTGTCGCCGCTCAGCGTTTCTTCTTGGATCAAGACGTCCAGCGCGGATAGAAATACGCCGCGGTTCTCCTCCAGCATCGATTTGGCATGATGCATAAGCTCGTTCAGGATGCTGCCGGTAACGGCAGCCCATTTGTCCGGCGTCATCATCGAGCTGTCGATGATGCCAAGTTCCGTAAGTCCGGACTCGACCATGGAACGGACGATGTTCATCGCTTGCTCGAAGTCTCCCCGGGAGCCGGTGCTGCGCTCGCCGTAGAACATTTCCTCAGCCGCGGCTCCGCCCAGTGCGATGATGATTTGGCTTTCCAAGAACGGCTTCGTGTACAAATATTTATCCTGCTGCGGGTTATGTCTGACGTAGCCCAGCGCCCCGCCGCGCGGCAGCAGGGCTACCTGCGACACGCTGCCAGGACGGACGAGCTCTGCCGCGATGGCATGGCCAAGCTCATGGAGCGCGACCCGCTCGCGTTCTTCATGCGTCGCTTCGCGGTCCGTGCGCTCGCCCATCATGACCTTATCGATCGCCATCGACAGATGCCGCTGGCTGATCGCCTCGCCTTCCTCGCGCATCGCGTAGATGGCTGCTTCGTTCATGACGCTCTCCAGCTGGGCGCCGGAGAAGCCGAACGACTCCTCCGCGATCTTCTCCAGACTGACGTCGTCTGCGTCAATCGGCTTGTTGCGCGCATGCAGATTAAGAATATGCTCGCGGCCCTTCTTATCCGGCAGATCAACGGAGATATGCCGGTCGAATCGGCCCGGCCGAAGCAGCGCGCTGTCGAGCATTTCCTTGCGGTTCGTCGCGCCGATCAACAGGATACGCGGCGAATCCGTCGTATGGATGCCGTCCAGCTCCGTAAGTAACTGGTTCAGCGTTTGATCATATTCGCGCTGTTGTCCGCCGTCGCGTTTGCCGCCGATGACGTCAATCTCGTCGATGAAGATGACCGCGCTGTTCTTGCCCTGCTTCGCCGCCTTCTGCCGCGCATCCTTGAACAGCTCGCGGATGCGGCTCGCGCCGACGCCGACGTACATCTCGACGAATTCGGAGCCGGAGGCGCCGAGGTAGATGGAGTCGGTATAGTTCGCCGCCGCTTTCGCGAGCAGCGTCTTCCCGGTTCCCGGAGGACCCGTCAGCAGAATCCCTTTCAACGGACGAATGCCGAACTTCGAGATTTGATCGACATGCACGAGAAAATCAAGCGCTTCGATCAATTCCCGCTTCGCCCGATCCTGCCCGCCGATCTCCTCGAACGACAACGGCTGCAGCGGGCGCGGCTTGCCTTTGCGCTCGCCGCCGACGGTAGCCAAGTGACCGCGGGATTTCGCCATATAAACCAAGCCGCCAACGATGACGGCCAGCAGCACGAACGGTATGACATTAATGCCAATGGCAATCTGAAGAAATAAGAGGAAGACCGACACGAAGCCGATCAGGATTTCTTTTCCGTATTTAAGCATTCGGCCACACCCCAATCGTATTGGACGCGCGAGGCAGCACGACGTATTTAACCGCCTTGTCGTCTTTCAACGTAATGTAGACGTTCGTATCATCCATCTCCGAGGACGCTTGAATGCCCGGGTATTTGCTTTGCGCTTCCTGCATGGCCTTCGGAATATCGGCATAGCTGCGGTGATCCATCGCTTGGGCGACCTCGAACAGCATGGAGGCCCATACATCCTCCAGCTTGCCGGACGCTTCGGATTCCGTAATGTTCAGCTTCAGCTCTTTGGAGCCAATGATATCGTCGCCCTCCGTGGCGATGGTATCGTAAACGTTCCGGAGATTCGCATCCCGGTTAAGCGTCAGATCGAGCGTGACCGAGCTGCGACCGATGACGGGCTTGGCGTCGATAACGCCCGGCGTGCTCGTCGCGATGCGGTCCAAGGGCTTCAGGTCGGCTTCATTGCGATATAGGAACCAGCCGCCGACCAGCAATGCTGCCGTAATAACGGCGGTCAGGACGATCGGCAAAGGACGTATTTTCATAGCAAAAAGCTCCCTTCATCCATGGATTATGCTGCACTTTCGTCTATCAACTGCGCTATACGAAAGTATATCATAGACCGCGGCTTCCAGGAGCCTGTAATTACAGGGAACAATGGCTGAACCTGCATGGCTTGCTAGGCGGCTTGCAATGGCCGCTCCTTATTGGGAAGGCAGCTTGTACATGACGATCAGCGATCCGTCACGGAAACGGTAGAAATCATAAAAATGATTCGTCCGCCCGGCTTGCTTGCGGGAATAGAAGATCTCCCATACCGGCTCTCCCCCGAACAAGCCGAGACGGATATGCGCGATGTCCGCATCGGGCTTTGCTTGCAATAACTTTGCTTTCACCGCATCCTTCGTCAACCCGTCGCTCGCTTTGATCGTAATCGACGAATCCTTCTTCAGCCACACGTATGTATCTGCGCCGTTCTCGTCTCTTCCGCTCACGACCCATATCGGCTCATCCCAGGTGTACGCATAGGAATCATCGATTTCCTTCAAGCCGCCGCGCTGCTTGGCATCCGACTCGGCGGCCTTCTGTTCCTTCCATACCGGCGACTGCACGTAACGGTAATACATATTGAACGAGACCAACAGCAGCGCGGCGATGACGATGCCCAGAACAATCCAGCGTCCCGGCGACATGACCGGATCTCTCTTGAATCGGTTGACGCGCATCAGCTGGATAGCAGCCTTTCAAAGCAGCGCTGCGCCTCCGCACGGATTCGGGCATCGTCGAGGAACACGCATGCGCCGTCTTCGACGACCTGCACGCCGTCAATCCATACATGCCGGACGTCCCGGCCGGAGCCGGAGTATACGAGATGGGAGACGATCTCCGTCCTCGGGTAGAAATGCGGCTGCTCGGCGTCGATCGCGATGAAATCGGCCTTCATGCCTTCTTTCAGCTTGCCGATCCGGTCTTCCTGCCAGATGGCGCGCGCGCCGTAGACGGTTCCGAGCTTGAGCGCTTCCCATGCGGGGACCGCCGTCGGATCGCCGGAGATGCCCTTGTGAATGAGCGCCGCAAGGCGGATCTCGTCGAATAGATCCAGGTTATTGTTGCTTGCCGCGCTGTCGGTCCCGAGCGATACGGTAACGCCCGCTTCGATCATCGCAGGCACGCGCGCGATGCCGCTGGCCAGCTTCAAGTTGCTCGCCGGGTTATGCGACACGCTTACGCCGCGTTCAGCGAGCAGCGCGATTTCCTCATCCGTCAAATGCACGGCGTGCGCGACAAGCGCGGGACGCGAGAAGAAACCGAGCTTATCGAGGTGCTCGACGGGACGGCAGCCGTAATCGTTGACGTTCTGCTGCACTTCCGCCGCCGATTCGGACATGTGCGTATGCAGCGGAAGGTCGAGCTCCTGCGCGGCTTCCACGATGAGCGCGATATAATCGGGCGGGCACGTATAAGGAGCATGCGGGGACAGCATCGTCCGAATGCGTCCGTTGGCGCGGCCGTTCCAATCCTTGGCGAACTGCTTTGCTTCTTCGAGCTTGGCCGTCTGAACATCCGGCGGGCAGAGCCCGATAACGCCGCGCGTCAAGAGCCCCCGCATGCCCGATTGCTCGACCACTTCCGCTACGATGTGCATCCGATCGTACATGTCGACGAAGGTTGTCGTGCCGGAACGGAGCATCTCGCTGACGGCCAGCGCCGTTCCCCAGCGAGCGTCTTCGTCCGTGTATTTGCCTTCCATCGGCCACATTTTCTGCTCCAGCCAAACTTGGAGCGCTTCATCGTCGGAGTAGCCGCGAAGAAGAGACATCGCCGCATGGCCGTGCGTATTGATAAGCCCAGGCATAAACACGAGTCCCTGCCCGTCGATGATGCGCGCGCCTTCCGGCGCCGGGTCCGGGGTCGCTTCGCTCAAATACAGAATAGTATCGCCTTCGACGACCATATGCCCCTTCAACACGGGACGGTCATCATCCATCGTGACGAAGGTGCCGCCTTTAATCCAAATCCGATTCATTGTCGCCCTCTTCTCCTTCTTCGTCCAAATAATACGCCAAGCTCATGAGCTGGGACGTGAAATTCGCATAATGAATGCGCACTTGATCCTGAACGCGCAGAATCGTCGGCGCGAAGTTCAGTATGCCGTCGATGCCCGCTTCGACGAATTGATCCGCCACATGCTGCGCTTCGGTTGCGGGTACGGTTATGATGCCGATGCGGATATGCCGCTCGAGAATCGTTTCCTTCAGCTTATCCATCGGCAACACGGTCAAACCGTTGATGGTCGTACCGATCATCGACGGATGGATGTCGAAGACGGCGGTGATTTTCATATTGTCCTTCAAGTACATATTATAGTTGCACAAGGCGCGGCCCAAATTCCCTGCTCCGACGAGGGCCACGTTAAGCGGCTGGTCGAGCTTGAGAATTTGCCTGATTTTCTCAATCAAATACGTGACATCGTACCCGATGCCTTTCCGGCCGAAATCCCCGAAATACGCAAGGTCCTTACGAATTTGAGCAGGATTCAGATCCAGCCTGTTGCCAAGCTCCTGCGATGAAACCGTCTGCACATCCCGCATGCTCAAGTCGTTCAAAACTTGCAGATACACGGGAAGCCTGCGAACGACCGCTTCGGATATTTTCATCGGTTTCATGCTTCTACGCCTCCTTCGCTTGGTGACAGCCATTCATGCATGCGCGGTACGATTTGATCCAAATGCATCGTTTCGATCTTCGGCCCCGGCAGGGAGTACAGAAAATATTTGCCGTAATACGTTTCGATTACGCGAGTATCGTATATAAGGACGATTCCGCGGTCTTTCCCCGTTCGTACCAGTCTTCCGAAGCCCTGCTTGAACCGAATGACGGCCTGCGGCACGGACAGCTTCATGAACGGATTCTGTTTCTGCTCCTGAAGCAATTCCGATTTGGCCTCGACGAGCGGATGGTTCGGCGGCTGGAACGGCAGCCGCACGATGGCAAGGCAGGTCAACGCGTCGCCCGGTATATCGACGCCTTCCCAGAAACTGCTCGTTCCGAGAAGAACGGAAGCCGCCTGCTGCTGAAACCTGCGGGTAAGCTTGCTGCGGTTGCTGCTGTCGATCCCTTGCCCGAGCACTTGGATGGCACGCTGCGCCAACGCTTCCTTGAGCGGATCATAGACCTGCTTCAGCATCTTGTACGAAGTGAACAGGACGAGCATTCGGCCTTTGGTTTCAATGGCCGCGTCCGTTAGCGACTTGACGAGCATTTCATTGAACAGCGGATCTCCCGCGGCACCCTTCAACACCGGAATGTTGCGCGGAATGATGACGAGCGCCTGATCGCGATAATTGAACGGCGAAGGCAGTTGAACGGTTTTCAGCCTGCCGGCTTCCTCTTCGCCCGCCAAGCCGAGCTGTTCGCAGGCATATTGGAAGGACTTCTGAACCGACAACGTTGCCGATGTCATGATGACGCTGCGTTTCGTTTCGAAGAAATACGTTCGCAGCTGATTGCTGACATCCGCGGGCACCGCGTACATTTGAACGGATTTGGAACGGGAATTGCCGTTGGCTTCAAGCCAGTAGACCGTATCGGACCGATCGGCTTTGATAAACTGCCGCAGGTCGTCCCTGGCCCGCGCCAGATCCTTGACCGTACCGCTCAAATCAGTGACGAGCGCGGCAATCGCAGGATCGTCGATCTCTTCTTTCACCGCGGCAAAAACCTTCTCGAGCGGACGGATGATTTGACTCAAGTAGCCGTGAACCGCTTCCTCGATCAATTGCGCTTCGTTCCACAGATCCGGGAGTTTGCCTCCCCGCAGCCGCAGGACGTATTGTCCCGATTCGCCGCCTTGACCGTCCGCGGAGGCGGCAGCGTTCCTGAACGTGCCGCTGCCCGCGCTCGCGAAGGCGTATAAGAGTTCGAACAACCGCTCCCATTCATCGCGAAGCTCGCCGAAGACAGGCACGACCTCGTCGATTTCTTCGCGCCATTTCTGCGTCTTCTCCATATCCTCATGAGCCAACCTGCTATTGAGCGCAATCAATTGGCCGTTGCGGGCGTCCTTGCACAATCGGAAGACCGGCTGTTGAATGGAATAATACGACAGCTGCGTTCCCAGATGCTTGCCCGCGACTTCCTCTAGATGATGCGCTTCATCCAGGATCAAATGCTCGTAACCGGGCAGCAGGCGATGGTCGGCGCGAATGTCGGTGAAGAGCATGGAATGATTCGTAATGACGACATCGGCGATGTTCGCTTCCTGCTTCGCGCGGTGATAGTAGCAGCGTTTGAACCACGGACAGCTGCGATTCAAACAGGAATCCGCGTCGCTTGAGACCGCGCTCCAGAAGTCTGCGCCTCGGTTGCCGAAATTAAGCTCCTCCTGATCGCCATGCTCCGTCTCGCTGAGCCATACGACCATCTGCGAAGCCGTGATCCGGTCTTCGGCCGGCGCTTGGAAATCTCTCGCGTTCACTTTGCCCTCGAATTTGCGCAGGCACAAATAATTGCCGCGTCCCTTGAAGATCGCGGCTTTGAACGGATAGGGCATGACGGCGAGCAGCAAAGGCAAATCCCGTGAACGAAGCTGCTCCTGCAAATTGATCGTATGCGTGCTTACGACTATCTTCTTATTATGCTGGACACCATAGAAAAGAGCCGGAATGAGATAGCCGAGCGATTTTCCCGTGCCCGTCCCTGCTTCGATCAATAGATGCCGCTCTTCGTCGAAGGCATCGATGACTTCCTGGAACATCATGTTCTGCGGTTCCCGCTCTTCGTAGCCGGATACGACGGCAGCGATCTCGGCTTTGATATGGGCGAGAAAGGACGGGAATGTCCAATCGGACACCGTAGAAGCCTGCTCCTCTTCGCTGCGCGGATGCTGCTCTTCCGTCCAATCGCCCGCTTTCATGGCGAATTGACGGAAATACGCATAGGCATCCACGTCGATGGAGGTTTGCATTTCCTTCTTCAGTGCGAATTGGGACATAAACCAGCCCAAATCGTCAATATCGTCGCCGAGCAGCTGCACTAACCGCTGCAAGGTCAGAAGCGGAAGGCTCTCCAATTTGCGGCAGCACGCGGCGAACAGCTCCGCCGTTGCCAGGGCGTCGCTGTCCGCGCGATGGTGCT
Organism: Paenibacillus sacheonensis; assembly: GCF_009909195.1. Lineage (GTDB taxonomy): Bacteria > Bacillota > Bacilli > Paenibacillales > Paenibacillaceae > Paenibacillus_Z > Paenibacillus_Z sacheonensis. The sequence goes on along the minus strand of NZ_JAAAMU010000004.1, from coordinate 164,830 downwards.
GATCATGCTCGATGCCGAACAGCTCCGTTACGGCGCCGAGCTGATAAGTCGTCAGTGCCGGATACAGGATGCGAAGCAGGTCGATCGTATCCAAACGACGGCCATCGAAGGACATGTAGCCGCAGCGATCAAGCGCCGAATTCAGGAAGCCGGAATCGAACGCGACATTATGCGCGACGAGCACGGAATCGCTTAATAACGGCACGATCTCGAGCAGTACTTCTTCCAGCTCCGGCGCGTTCTCCACCATCGATTCGTCGATGCCGGTCAGCCCCGTAATGAAAGCAGGGATCGGAATGCTCGGCTTCACGAACGAACTGTACGTCCGCTCCACCTTCAATTCCTCGTCCAGAAGGACAAGACCAACTTGTATAATTTCATCGCCGGCGCCATGGCCGGTCGTCTCCAAATCCAGTACGGCATAGTTCATCCGGTACTTATCCTCCCCAATAATGAAGAAACGGCTGCCGCTAGTATACCATGCGGCAAGCACGTTTCTCCCCGTCTTGCGCGTCGATTCAGAAAATACGGTTCGGCAAGAGCCATGTTCTTCTTTTCCCCGTTCTTCCCTTAACCGCGCGCAGGGCGGTGCTTCCATTGCACGCTACAGCTGGCCGCTTCCGAAATACAGCGACAATTGACCCGCATGCTGCTCGCATGATTTCATATTCGCCAGCGGGTCGGTAAAATTCGGATCGGCCTCATGCGCCCTGGCGAAATAAGTCGCCGCTTGCTCCAGATTCATGCGGACCGCTTGTATGCAGCCCAGCGCGTTCAATCCGAGCGCTCTCCATTTCGGGTGTTCCGTCACTTCGACCAACAGTTGAAAATGCCGCTGCGCCTCCTGCCACTCCTGCAGATGCATGAATGTCATGCCCAGAAATAATCGCGCCTGGTTATCGTCGGGAGACAGAGCAACGGCCGCTTGAAAATGTTTGGCCGCGTCGCGAAACATGAACAACTTGAAATAGCCCTGTCCCTTCGTCATTGCCTGGCACAACTCTTCGGCCGCTTCCCGTTCTTCATGCTCCCCGCTTTTCTCCGACACGGCGTTCGTCGGCTTTGGGGCCGTTTTGGGAACCGTTGAGATTACCTTCGGATAGCCCGCCGCTGCCTTCGTTTGCGCCTGCGACTGGGGCTGAGCGGCATTCGGTATCCCGTTCTTCGGCTTAAAGGCTTGCTGCTGCAGATCACGGAAATCGGCCATCTGTTCTTCGAATTGCAGCCATTCTTCAATGAATTGATCGCTGAAATGCTTCAATTTGCCTAGCTGCTCGTCGAGTCGTTTGCGTTCGGTGTCGTTGGCATGCGGATAATGAATCATAATGTCATGAAGAATATCTTGCATCGTAGCAAATACATGCTTAAACATGGTGCGCACCCGCCTTCACGCCGTAGTCGTAGAGAATGAAGCGATTTGTTATGCTCATTCTTTGCGCGGGCATCGCTTTTCATACTCCATCCCAACCGTTTCACAGCGCTGGTATTACGGTATGACGAGTCATTTTAGATGATTGTTGCATGCACTTCTTCATTCATGATTTGAACCGGTTTGTTGGCGGCATCCAAAATAACGACTTTCGGTTTATAGGTACGCGCTTCCTCTTCGGTCATGACGCCGTAAGCGATAATGATGACGTTATCTCCGGGCTGCACCAATCTTGCGGCAGCGCCGTTCAAGCAGATGACGCCGGTCCCGCGCGGCCCCGTGATGACGTAAGTTTCCAGCCGGGCGCCATTATGGTTGTTGACGATTTGGACTTTCTCGTTCGGCCAAATATCCGCCATCTCCATCAGATCTTCATCGATGGTAATGCTGCCGACGTAATTCAAGTTCGCTTCAGTGACTGTAGCTCGGTGAAGCTTGGATTTCATCATGGTTCTGAACATTCGGGTCACCTCCGGCCGGTTGAAATAAACGATTATCGATCAGGCGCGTGCTGCCGAATTTGACGGCAAGCGCGAGTATTAGCTTATCGCTGCGATCTGCCAACTTCAGAACGGGGTCAAGCGGCTGCAAGGATGGATAATGCAGCAGTTCCACATAATCGATGACAGCGAGCGGAGCGGTAAGAACATTGGCGGACGCCAAGGCCGTCAGCTTGCTTGCGGTCATCTCCGGCGATTGAATCAGCTCTCCTGCCTGCTGAAGCGTCTCGGACAGCACGAGTGCCTGACGGCGCTGCTCCGGGGTCAGATAGACGTTACGCGAGCTCATCGCAAGGCCGTCTGGTTCGCGCACCGTCTCGCAAGGAATGATGTCCACCGGCATATTGAGATCATCCACCATTTGCTGGATGACGGCCACTTGCTGGGCGTCTTTCATGCCGAAGTATGCGCGGTTCGGTTGAATCAGATTAAACAGCTTGCTGACAACCGTACCGACGCCATCGAAATGTCCCGGCCTGGAGGCGCCGCATAACGACTCCGTCACTTCGCTGATGAGTACTCTCGTGAGCGGCTTCGTCGGATACATTTCCTTGACGGACGGCGCGAACAGCAAGGCGACGCCGTTCTTCTCCGCCAACGCGGCATCTCGTTCCAGATCGCGCGGATACTTGTCGAAATCCTCGTTCGGTCCGAATTGAAGCGGGTTGACGAAGACGGACACGACGGTGAATTCGCACTCGCTGCCGGCGCGCCGCATCAAGCTCGCATGTCCTTCATGCAGATAACCCATGGTCGGCACGAGTCCGATGAAACCGTTCGGCGATTTGCTTCGCTGACGTGCAAGCGCGGCTTTCAATTCGCTTATCGTCGTACAAACGATCATAATGGGCTGCCTCCTTTGACGGGAGCCGCGGCAGCCGAAGCGTCGTTATCTTGCTGCTTCTGTTTCTGCTTCTGCGAAGCGGCTGACGGTTCGGCATCCTGCCCGCCTCCGTACAGCTTGCGGAGCACTTCCTGTTCCATCGGGAATGCATGTGCCTGCGATGGAAACGCGCGGGTCTTCACATCGCTGACGTAAGCGCCGATGGCATCGCGAATCGTCGTTCCCAGGTCGGCATACGTTTTGACGAAGCGCTTCTCATAATAAGGCGATGCATATTGCAATATATCGTGATAGACCAGCACCTGGCCATCGCAGCCGCGGCCGGCTCCGATCCCGATCGTCGGGATGCTTAAGGCCGAACTGATCGCTTCGGCAAGCGGCTCGGTCACAAGCTCCAGCACGATGGCGAACGCCCCGGCCGCTTCCAACGCCTTCGCGTCGTCGATCAGCTGCTGCGCTTCCTTCTCCAGCTTGCCCTGTACCTTATAACCGCCGAGCTGATGCACCGATTGCGGCGTCAGCCCGATATGTCCCATAACGGGTATGCCCGCACGAACGAGCGCGGATACTTCATCCGCTATGTCCGCTCCGCCTTCAAGCTTGACGGCATGCGCATAGCCTTCCTGCAGCAGTCTCCCCGCATTCCGCAGCGTCGTTTCTTTGCCGAGACGGTACGTCATGAATGGCAAATCCGCGACGATGAACGTGCTTCTGGCTCCGCGGGCGACCGACCTTGTGTGATAAACCATATCGTCTAACGTAACGGGAATCGTCGTATCGTAGCCTAATACGACATTGCCGAGCGAATCCCCGACGAGAATGATGTCGATTTCAGCTTCCTCCGCCAGCTTGGCGGAAGGGTAATCGTATGCCGTAAGCATCGAGATGGGTTCGCCGTTCTGTTTCATTTTCTTCAGCTTGGTAATGGTCAGCGCTTGCTTCATGGGTTTCGTCCTCCTGACATGGGATGGGCGTCCGCGAGGTTCGTCTTGCCTAGTTTAAGCTTTCACGATCGGCGTTCGTCCTATGTGATCAACACAAAAAAACCTTCTAGCCGCCGCTAAAAAGGTTCCGATCAAGGTGAAACGACGCTGCCCTCTTGCTGGCGGCCCACGCAGTTTCATTCCGATGAAATACAAGCAGCGTATAATCCGATCGCTATACGGTCTTATATTTCCAAAAAGGAACATCCTGGCCAAGGTGAAACGACTGTCGCCGAATTGCAGGCGATGCGGCTAGTTTCACTTCGGAGAAATACAAGTTCCGTATCGTTTCCAATACGATCTTGTATTATAAAGCGGGCTTCCTTCTGTCTCGGTCCCTGACGGCTCAGAGCAGAATGCGCACTGCCTTTCAAATGACGGTCGTCGCCATCCCCGTGGTCGAGGGTGCGGTTCGCGGACACGATACCGCCCCACTAACGAGCATGGTTATTAAGGGGAGTATATCAAAAAAACGGTCTTTCGTCTATGAACGGTTACCCAGACGGGGGCACCTGTTCCGCGGAAAACAATGGAACGACCGTGCCGTCGTCCTTCCGGACGAGCAGGGCTCCCTGTTCATTAAGCCCGATCGGCATCGCGATCGTCTCCGCCCCGCCGATGATCAGACGGGTCGGCTTATGGAGCGTCACCGACAAGGCTTCCCACAACGTTTGAATCGGCGCGAAGCCTTCCCGCTGATAGATCGCATACAACTGTTGATATTGCGAGAAGAAGCCGGCAATGACCTCGCTTCTGTCCAGCGGCTTGCCCAGCTCGATTCGAAGCGAGGTCGCGATATCGAGCAGCTCTGGCGGATAATCCTCCGCCGTCAGATTTAGGCTGATGCCGACGCCGGCGATCACGTAACGCAGCCGCTCTTCTTCCGCCGTCGATTCCAGCAGAATCCCGCTGATTTTCTTGCCCGCGATCAATAGATCATTCGGCCATTTGATACCGATATCCAGCGGCGGCGCAATCGCGCGAAGCGCCCGGCATAATGCCACGGCTGTCAATAACGTCAATTGAGGAGCGAATTGGATCGACATGCCGGGACGCAGCACGAAGCTCATCCAGATCCCTTTGCCGGAGGGCGATACCCATTTGCGGCCCATCCTTCCTCGGCCGTTCGTTTGCTGTTCCGCAATGACCAGCGTTCCGTCGGGAGCGCCGTCTTCTGCCAGTCGCTGCGCTATGTTCTGCGTCGAGTCCACCTCGTCGAACAGCCGAATGCCGCTGATCATCGTTACGTTCTTCTCCTGCAGCTTCAGGCCGAGCTCCTGCGCCGTCAGCTTGGAGGGCCGGCCGACCAAGCGGTAGCCGAGCCTCCGGGACGCTTCAATGCGGTAACCCGCGGCCTCCAGCTTCTTGATTTGCTTCCAAATCGCCGTTCGGCTGATTTGCAGCTCTTGGCTAAGCAGCTCGCCGGATATATAATCTTCACCGCCCTGCTGCTCCAGCAGTTCAAGAATACGATGATTATTCATGGCCCATACACCTCGATTCGTACAGCTAAACTTCGTTCGTTTCCAATATTGCGGCTGCCTTGGCCATGAGGGGGCCTTTCTCGTTCGTTATCTCGCCTAATGCAACCGTTTCTAACAGCCGCTGAAGCAGCCGCCCCAGCCATGGTCCCGGCTGCAAGTCCGCCATCTTCATCAGCTCTTTGCCCTTGACGGCCAAATCCTTGATGGTTCCTGCGGCCATCGATTGCAGCGCACTGCGCAGGAAATCGATGTAAGTGTCGACCGCCGTAGGTTGTTCGTCGGCTTCCGCACGCACCGATAGCAAAGAAGGTACGGCGATCGTAATGTCGCACCAGCTCTTCGCGGCGGGTTGACCGAACCGTAAAATCGTCAATATCCAGTGGCGATGCTCTTCTGCCGGCCATTCTTGCGCGGAGGAAGCATGCTTCTCCCGGAAATAGATAAACCGTGGAGCCATTGCCTCAAGCACGCCTAGAATAGCTGCCAGACGCTCGCTTCTCGCGGTCGAATATTTAAGCAAACCGAATAGTTCGACGGCTTGTCCGGCCCGAAGTCCTAATGCGCCGCATGCGGCTGCCCAGCGATCATCGCCGTCGGGCAACCGATGCAGCTGGCTTATCGAATACGCCAGCTGCTGATTTTGCTGCTGATTTTGTCGTTGCTGCTGCTTATCGCTTGCTCTCGCCAACCGAACTGAATCCCCATACAACGATGCAGCCTCGACCAGTTCTGCCGGCAGCGGGTCTTTCGTGCAAGACAGCAGCCCGCCTCTGGCCAGAAGCGCGGCCGCATGATGCGGCTTGTTTCCGCCGATCATTTTGTCGCATTCCAGACCTACCCGCTCCATCGCGATATGTGCCAGCTGATGCCGATGACGCAATATGGCCCGCCAAGTGGCCGGCGCAATGCGAAGCTCGTAGGCGGCGGCGAACCGTACAGCCCTTAAGATTCGAAGCGCGTCTTCCCGCAACCTGTCATCCGCTTCGCCGACGCAGCGAAGCAGCCCGCGCCGAAGATCGTCTTGACCGCCGAACGGATCGACAAGCGTACCATCCGCGCGCATGGCCATGCTGTTCATCGTGAAATCCCTGCGCTGCAAATCTTCCCGCAGGCTGGTCACGAACCGAACCTGCGAAGGCCGCCTGAACTTCTCGTACTCCGATTCCGTCCGGAACGTCGTTACTTCATAGGTTTCGCCTTCATATACGACCGTGACCGTCCCATGCTGCAGACCGGTCGGCACGGTATGGGGGAAGGCCGCGATCACCTGCTCCGGAGTCGCTGCCGTTGCGATGTCTACATCCTTGAGCTTTTTCCCGAGCAGCGTATCGCGAACGCAGCCGCCGACGAATACCGTTTCGTAACCGAGTTCTTCGAGCTTATACAGCAAAGGGAGCGCCTTTGTCAGCGCTTCGCTCATCGACATCGGCTCTCCCTCCTATCTATGGCTTTATTCGCATACCGGCTCGGGAATATCCGCTTCGATGCCGAGCGTCTTATAGTAAATCCGTTCGTATTCGGCCGTGATGAGGTCGTTGCAGAACTGGCGCCGCGCCCGGTTCAGGCATGCCTCGCGAACTTGGCGGTAGAGAACATCGTTGCGAAGCAGCTTAATGGCATTGTAAGCCATATCATCCGTATCGCCGATCGTCGACAGGTATCCCGTCTCTCCGTGAGTCACCAGTTCCGGTATTCCTCCGGCGATCGAGCCGATCGTAGGAACGCCGCAAGCCATCGCTTCGAGCGCTACCAAGCCGAAGCTCTCCTTCTCGGATGGAAGGAGCATGACATCAGCTATGGAAATCACTTGCGCGACATCGTCCTGCTTGCCAAGGAAATGGACGCGGTCCTGAAGCCCCAGTTGACGAATCCGTGCCTGCACTTTCGGCAGATCCGGTCCTTCCCCGACGAGCAGCAGCTTGCTCGGCACCTCTTTCACTACTTTGGCGAAGACATCGACGACGTCCTGAAGCCGTTTGACCGGTCTGAAGTTAGAGATATGCATCAGGATCTTCTCGTCCTTCGTTGCAAAGTCGCTGCGCAGCGAGCTGCACTCCCGCGGGAAGTAAACCCGTTTGTCGACGAAGTTATACGTCAGCTCGATCGGCTTCTCGATATCGAGCAGTTCTCGCGTTTCGCGGATCAGGTCTTTCGACACGGCGGTAACGGCATCGCTTTTGTTAATGCCCATCCGAATGAGATCCTTGATCGACTCGTCCTGCGCCAGCACCGTGATGTCCGTACCGTGCAGCGTTGTCACCGTACGCAGGTTGCCGCCGACCATCTCCTTCGCCAAGAAAGCGCAGACGGCATGCGGAATGGCGTAATGCACGTGGAGAATGTCGAGATTCTGCATCTTGACGACCTGCGCCATCTTGCTGGCAAGCGACAAGTCGTACGGCGGATATTTGAACACGTAATAATCGTTGACTTCGACTTCATGATAAAAAATGTTTTTTTGAAATTGGCCCAGCCTGAAAGGAACGCTGTGCGTAATAAAGTGAATCTCATGCCCTTTCTCCGCAAGAAGCTTGCCGAGCTCCGTAGCTACGACGCCGGAGCCTCCAAGCGTGGGATAGCACGTGATTCCGATTTTCAGTCGTCTAGTCATGCGTTACACCTCCAGTTCGTTCACTACCTATGTCTATGCGGCGATCGGCTGACTCTACAACGCCTCCCGTTATCGGGCGGCTCTAAAACAACGTTACCGCATGCGGGCGCCGAATTGCAAATCCTTCCGCATGCGCCCAACCGCGCGTTTGACCCAGCAGCATGTCCCGAGCTTCGACCCGTTGGATATAACGGTCCGTAAGCGGGGTTTGCACGCGGTCTTCGCCTGGCGCGGGAGGCGCGAATTGCGAACGGTAAGCTTTCAGCGCCTCAAGCTTCGTGCCGATCTGATCGCTGATATCCGTAATAAGGCTGACATTTCCGCTGTCGTTAATAAAATAATAGTACAGCTGCTCGACTTGTACAGGCGGAACGCCCGGCAAATAATTGCGCAGCTTCGCATTGAAGACCGCTTCCTCGATCAGCCTGCTGCAAGCAACATGATCCGGATGGCGGTCATCCCAATAAGGCGCAAATACGATTCGCGGCCGCAGACGGCGAATTTCACGAACGATCGCCTGCAGTTGTTCCTCGGAGCCGGTCAGCCCTCTGTCCGGCAGACGCAGGACGGATCGGTGCGATAGACCAAGCACCGCGGAAGCTTCAGCGGCTTCTTGCCGCCTCGTTTCCACGGTGCCGTTGGAGGACATCTCAGCTTCGGTCAAGTCACAGACCGCGATGCGGTAACCTTGCACCGCATGCTTGGCGATCGTACCGCCCATGCCGATTTCCACGTCGTCGGGATGCGCGCCGAAAGCTAGAAAATCAACGGTTTCCATCATTACGCTTCACCCGGTTTATATTTATGTACAAGCTCCCGCCATGCAAAATCGCCGCGCTGGAGCGCTCTGACGAGCAGCTCGCCCGTCGCCACGTTCGTCGCCACGGGAATGCCCTGCACGTCGCACAAACGAAGCAGCGCGATGATGTCCGGCTCATGCGGCTGCGCCATCAGCGGATCCCGCAGGAAGATGATCAAATCCATTTCATTTTGCGCCACGAGCGCGCCAATCTGCTGGTCGCCCCCGAGCGGTCCGGACATGAAACGATGCAGATTCAGCTTGGTCTGCTCCATGATTCGAAGTCCCGTCGTGCCCGTGGAATATAACTGATGCCCTTCAAAAACATGTTCGTAAGCCGTAACAAAGTTTACCATTTCATCTTTTTTTCGATCATGTGCAATAAACGCGATGTTCAACCTCGCCGCACTCCTCTCTTGATCGTCCGCAAGCTCTCTCGATTGGCAGGCTGTTCGGACAGCTAGTCCATCAAATGCTCAAACCCGTAAATAAGTCCGGTATAAGTCATTACTTTCTTGCAAGCTGCGCTTACGCCAGGCATATAACCCGCGCGCTCATAGGAATCATGGCGAATTTTCAAGGTTTGGCCGTAACCGCCAAAGACGACTTCCTGCTGGGCGAATACGCCCGGCAGCCTTACGCTATGTATACGGAATCCGTCATAATAACCCCCGCGGGCGCCTTCGATGATTTCTTTCTCGTTGGGATTGCCTTGACGCAGCTCTTGACGGGCTTCGGAGATCAGTTCGGCTGTTTTGATGGACGTGCCCGACGGCGCATCCAGCTTCTGATCGCCGTGATATTCGATAATTTCAACATGCGGCATATATTTGGCAGCCTGAGCGGCGAATTTCATCATTAGAATAGCCCCGATCGAGAAATTCGGCGCCACCAAGCATCCAATGCCTTTCTGTTTGCACAGCTCGTCCAGCTCGGACATCTGTTCCGGCGTCAAGCCGGTCGTTCCGATAATGGGACGCACGCCGTAGGTTATGGACAAGCTCGTATTGTCATAAGCGGTATGCGGCACGGTAAAGTCGACCAGAACATCCGCGCTTGCTTCTTTCAAAGCGGTTTCAAGGTCGGCTTGTACCGTCACGCCGCATGGCGCAAGACCGACGAGCGTTCCCGCATCGACCGGTCCTGCGGAAGGGCTGATTGCTGCAGCTAGCGCAAGGCCTTCGTCTTGAAGGACCATTTTGACGACCTCTCGGCCCATGCGCCCGCTGGCTCCTGTTACTGCAACTCGAATTTGTTCTCCCGCCATCGTTGTCACCTGTTCCTTTTCCGTTTACTTCGCTGGCCGTATGCGCGGAGCGCTCTGCTCTTGCGTTTCAGCTCCATATATAAGCTGCGCGCCGCGGCATGCTCGGGCTCGAGCCTGACGGCTTCCCTCGCGTAGGCAGCGCCCTCATCGTATCTTCGCAGCGAAGCATAGATCGTGCCAAGCAGCAGCAGCGCCTCCATATTCAACGGATCCATGCGAGACGCCTCGATTAACATCGACAGCGCTTGATCCGTTTTGACGGGCGACGACTGCGACAGCAGCTGTTCCGCTTCGCTGACCATTGCTTTCGCTCTGACCGTTTGGAGATGATAGTCGTATTCTTCATGTCCCGAGTCCAGCAGCACGGCCTGTTCCGCGTAGTGAAGCGCCTTTTGCCATTTACCGCTGCGCGCACAGGTTATCGAGCATTTATAATAGACCGCTCCGTTGTCCGGTTCCAGCTCGATTGCTTCCTCGAACCGTTGGATCGCCAGTTCAAAATCGCCGCTCAGGATGGCTTCGTAAGCTTTTTTGATGCTGCTTTCTATTTCCATCCGCCCATCCTCCTTGTACACAGGTTGATGGTACAGCATATGTAGAAACTCGGCTTACGGTTCGACGTTTTTTCTCGTCCAGCGGTTCGCGTCCCGGGTATTGAATTTATTCATGACCTGATCATGCGCTTCGGTCAAGTCAATGCCCAAAGAATTGGCGAAACAAATGACGATAAAAAGGATATCGCCCAATTCCATCTCGATGGAGTTGTCCGCCTCGTCCGTCTTTTTCGGTTTCTCGCCGTAATGATGATTCACTTCGCGGGCGAGTTCCCCGACCTCCTCGCTCATGCGGGCCAGCATCGAGAGCGGGCTGAAATAGCCTTCTTTGAATTGCGATATGTAGGCGTCAACCTCTTTTTGTATGTCTGCGAGCGACTTTTGCGACAAGATTCCAGCTCCTCTCCGTCCATGAGGTTTCCCTTCATATGTTATATCAAACCGTATCTGAAAACAATGCTTTTGACTTTCCGGGTAAAGAGACATACTATGTTGTAGCTCTCATTTACGCCAGCGACATACGAAAGGAGCTTATCCCTTTGAAAATCATTACGCTGCAAACGTTGCGCAACTTAATTCCCGTCATGCTCGGAACCGCGATTTATGCTTTTGGTCTCCATTATTTCCTGCTCCCCAATCAGTTAATGGAAGGCGGCGTTACGGGTATCGCCATCCTGCTTAATTATTCGCTCGGCTGGCCATTGTCGATATCGACGCTCGTGCTTAACATTCCTCTGTTCCTCGTGGGATGGCGCATACTCGGTAAATCCCAAACTGGCTATACGGTGTTCGGCGCAGTATCCCTTTCGGTCTTTCTAGCACTCATGGAGAAACTGATCGCGATCGGCTGGATTGTGCCGTTTCGCACCTCCAACGATTACATACTGGCCGTTCTATATGCCGGCGTTACGCTTGGCATCGGGCTCGGCATCGTATTTCGCTTCGGCGGCACGACCGGCGGCGTCGATATCATCGCGCGCATCGCCACCAAGCTCAAGGGCTGGAGCATGGGACAAGTTATACTGACGCTTGATATCGTCATTATCGGCTTGTCGCTGCTCTACATTCCGAAGGAGAAAGTGCTCTATACGCTCGTCGCTGTATTCATCGCCTCGAAGCTGATCGACTTTATCCAGGAAGGCGCCTATGCTGCGAAGGAATTCTCGATCGTCACGGAATTCGGCGACGAGATGGGGCTGAAGATTACGAAGGAAATGGACCGGGGCGTCACGATCTTTCCCGCTAAAGGCGCCTTCTCGGGCAAGCCCAAGCAAGTAGTCTACTGCGTCGTCGCACGCCATGAGATCAGAATGCTCAAGTTTATCGTACGCAGCATCGATCCCCGGGCATTCGTCATCATCAATGACGTGCACGAGGTCCTTGGAGAAGGCTTTAAAGAAGAATAACCGGCCCAAGGGCCGGTTATTTCATTTTATCCGTTGAATTTATTCCGCGAGATCGGAATGCCTTTCTCCTGGCCGCCACGGTATTTGCGCCATCCGGCGAAGCCGAGAACCCCCATTACGAATGCCGCGATGAACATCTCCGCAAGCTGCATGCTGCCTTCCCTGCGCTGCCCGACGGTTACCCCGGGCGGTATCGCTTCCGCAACGGCCGGTTCCCCTTCATCGCTCGGATCCTTGAACAACGCGCTGGCTGAGGCATTGACGCGATCCAGAGCGGAATTCACGGTCTCGTGGCGCAGTTGACCTGAGCCCACGGCCTTCACGACTTCTTTCATATAGTCGAGCCGTTCCCTGACGGCTTCCAGCTCACCGGCATCCCGCTGCATCAGCGCGGCGACTTCCAGACGGTCAAGGTGCTCACCGTATATGCCGATCGCCGCTTCCGCCGCCATGGCGCGGTCTTCGATCTGCGACTGCCAGGCTGTCAGAATCCGCTGGGAATCATCCCGAAGCACGCCTTCGTACTGCAGCCATAACGGAGCTTCCGGCCGATTCACGGCATCGCTCGCAAGCTTCAGCCTGGCGGCTTCCGTATACCAGAGCGTGGTTGTCCCTTTCTCGGACATCGCTTTCTTAGCGGCTTGCAAGCTGAGATCGAAAGCATGCCATCCCGCTGGCGTTCCCGTCTTGCGAACGTCGTCGGTCGCTGCCAATTCCTCTATGCGCTGCAACAGCAAATAGGCTTCTTGGCGATTGGATTGATTCGCGGCTGCATACAAGGCATCCGACCAGCTGCTCAGCTGTTCCAGCGCGGCGGACTCCGACGGTTCTGCCGCTGCCCCGATTGCCGATTTCACGATGGTAAAGTTCGGCTTGTCGTTCAAGCTGCAGCTTGAAACGAGAACAAGGATTACGCCGACGCAGGCCAGCGCGTAAATTGACGATGCCTTCATGCAACATCCCTCCCCTAACATCGTATGGAGGGATGTCCCAACTTAGACCTTGCGCAAGGAGATAAACAGCCAGGTCAGGAGCAGGCTAAGCACGGACAGACCCATGGTAAAGGACTGGATCGCCGACAAATCGTTTTCGAGCACGTCCGGAAGCCAAGGAAATACGAAGTAGGTATAGTCGATCGTATCGTTCACTAACAACCAGCAAAGCGCAAGAAAGGCCATGAACCGTCCGAATACCATATACCGCACGAATAATACCGCCTCAACCGCCATGCCAAGGTGCGAAACCATCAGCATATAATGCTCCCATTGCAAATGGTCGCCTTGCGCGGCGCCGGCCATAATCATCGTAACTGCCCAAATGCCGTACTTAATGGAAGTAACGACGCCAAGCGCTTCGATAATGGAGCGGATGCCGATACCGATCAGGTTGGGCTTGACTAGCCGGGGAAACAGCAGGAACAACAATGACAATGTAAAAAACAAGCTTGCCGTCGGGCTGTCAGGTACAAAGATTACCTGCCAGGCGGATTGCCTCTCCACGGTATATTCCATCTGCGAGCCATACCAGATGTAACCGTATACAGTACCCAGCGTGTTAACGATGAACAAAAGCCATATAATCGTACGGTTGGCTAGCCAATCTCGATGCCACGGTAATGCGGCTGCTTTCAACGTATACCCTCCTTAGAAAGAGTCCGATGTGGAAAAAACCTGATCGTCTGTAGCGATCAGGTTTTTGTCATGTGCTGCTATGCTTATTTGGCAGGAGCTTTTTGCTTCGAGAGCCAAGTCGTCAATTGATCGATTTCTTCGGCGGACAGCGTATCCTTGAAGGAAGGCATGTTGTCTTTGCCGTTCGTCACGATATCGACAAGCTCTTCTTTGCTGAATTTGTCCCCAATGCCATGGAACGACGGAATACCTGCGGCATCGTTGCCTTTGAGATCAGTGCCGTGACATTGAACGCACTTTGCTTTCTCAATGATCGCCGTAGCAGTAGGATCCTTCGCTTCAACAAGCGGAATTTCCGGCGGTGGCGATCCGGCAGGCAAGCCGGCTTTGGCCGCCTCTTCCGCTGCCTCGCGCGCTTTCTCTTCCCGGGTAATATGCTCCGGAACCGAGTTCGTGATCTTCAGCTCGTGCTCGTAGTGATCCCATGACTGCTTCGTCAGGTAGAACACCGAGATCAGCGACATGAACATCAGGATCGAAGTGATCGGACGTCTGTAGAAACGACGCTCTTTGCCCGTATCCAGGAATGGTGCAAGCAGGAGAGCGCCGAACGCTACGCCCGGAATGCCGACCGTACCGAGTACGACGTAATCCTTGGACACGTATTGCAATTTAAGGAATTGATACAGGAACAGGAAGTACCAGTCCGGCATCGGAATAAAAGACGCATTCGTAGGGTCGGCCGGGTATCCGAGCGGAGCCGCTTCGGAAATCGTCAGTACGAGGAACCCGACGAGAACGACGACGCCAACCATCCATTCTTTCAGCAGGAAGTTCGGAATGAACGCTTCCGATTTGCCTGGGTAAGCAGAATAGTCTGGTGGGGTCACAGGACCTGTAGACGCTTTTTTACGAACCCGGGAGTCACCGACGAATACGACTTTCTCGTTCGATTTGTGGCCGTGTGCCATTCGCAAAATGCCTCCTTTCGGCTTATAGTGGGCCCGAAATACCTTGCTTCCGGATCATAAAGAAGTGAGCCGCCAGCAGCGCAAGCAGCGCGCCTGGGAGGAAGAAGACGTGAATCGCGAAGAAACGGGTCAACGTCTCAGCGCCTACGATCTCGCCGCCTTGCATCAATTCTTTGATGTATGTACCGATATACGGCACCGATTCAGCGATTTGAATACCGACCTTCGTCGCGAAGTAGGCTTTGTTATCCCATGGAAGCAGGTAGCCCGTGAAGCCTAGACCCAGCATGATGAAGAAAATCAGCATGCCGACAACCCAGTTCATCTCGCGAGGCGCCTTGTAGGAACCCGTGAAGAAAACGCGAAGGGTGTGAAGGAACATCATTACGATAACGAGACTCGCGCCCCAGTGATGCATGCCGCGGACGATGCCGCCGAATGCGACTTTATGCTGAAGGAAGTCAACGCTCTTGTAGGCATTGATGATATCCGGCACGAAGTACATCGTCAGGAACATCCCCGACAGAATTTGAATAACCGTGATGAAAAACGTCAATCCGCCGAAGCAGTACACGAATGCGGAGAAGTGATGAGCAGGGTTAACGTGCTCAGGCACCTCGTGGTCCGCCACGTCCCTCCACATCGGCGTAATGTCGAGACGTTCGTCGATCCAGTTGTATACACCTTTAAACATCTGATTTACGCCTCCTTATACCCGTGTGTTTGCTTTGATCGGACCGAGGTACACCCAGTTATTCTCGATCTTCAGGTCATACTCGTCCAATGGTTTAGGTGCCACGACCAAGTTTTTGCCGTCCTTGGTGTAATGCGCGCCGTGACATGGGCAAACGTACTCCTCGTTCTTCTCCGTGTTCCATCCGATCGTACATCCGAGATGCTTACAAACCGGAGAAAGGGCAAACGCTTTACCCTGGTCGTCCTTGGAGATCCAGGCCGTCAGTTCAGGGTCGCTCACGTACCATCCATCCACCTGGTGGATTTTGAATTTGAATTCTTGCGGTTCATTGGTAAGTTTCGATTCCTCGACGACTTTAATCCACGTCCCGGCTGCTTTTTTCTGCAAAATCGGATCAACCGCGAACCGAATCATCGGAAGTGACATGCCCGCTGCCATGAAAGCGCCAGCGCCTCCGAGCGTATACGACAAAAATTGACGCCGGGACATACCGTTCCGTTTCACAGGACCGTGCGTGTTTTCGTGTTGTTCATGGTTACTCATCTTCTGTTCTACCCCCTTTGCTGAGCCATATCTTGTGTTCTGCCGGAGAAGGCAAAACATACGATGAACTAGGACATTACTTATAATAGCCTAGGTGATTTGGAGCGTCAAGAATATGGCAATCAATTTGCTGGACAGTTCAAAATGGGAGATCAAATTTGTTATCATTTTGTCACAATTGACCTTGCCTGGGATTTGTTTTTCCCCATCCGCTGTCACCTTATGCAAATGCATGCCAGCTCATCGGGACGACCGTCACGCCCGGCCAAGCCAAATCCGGCGAACGTCTTCATTCACGGCTCCCGCTTCGGGCAGCTGGTTGTCCATGGTCGGGCAAACGACAAGATCCGCTCCTGTTTCCTCGGCTGCCGGCAGCGGAATCGCCGAGGCGAGGAACACGTACTTATATCCCGTCGACCGGAGTTTAAGACTCAATTGCTTCACTTGCTGCGCGAATGCATCCGACCACTGTCCGTACTGCAGGGCAGGATAAGTGACGACGCGGCCTTTGAATGGCACCTCGATCGTTGCGAGAACATCCCGCAGCCGTTCCAGCTGCCGCGTCGCTTCATGCGGCATTTCGGCTCCCGTCAATCCCGTCACGGGGAGAATCGCCGTATCGAGATAAGGCTGGAGCTCTGCCCATTGCTCCGCGCTAAGTTCGCTGAATTTCATACTTCTCTCTTCTCCTCCAACCATTAGCATGTGTATATGTACCTGAATCCATTCTATTAATATACCACAACGTCTGCAGCTTATTGAATGAAAATTCGACACACAAAAAAACCAAGACGATCAGGAATGAATCCCGTCGTCCTGGCAGCAAGGATCGTCTGTCGGTATGTGGTGCCGCATCGGCTGCGTCACGAAACGTGCAGCGACTTCAATTCGTCGGTCAAGCGTTGAAATGTATCCTTGTCGCCCGTGGCCAGCGCCTTATCGATCGCGGCATACAGCTTATCCGTCCGAAACTTCAACACGGCTTCATCGAGCATCATCTCCGCGGCAAGTCCGAGCATCACTTCATAAGATACTTTCATTTTATCCATAGGATACACCTCCAACTGAGCGTTTCAGAGATCCTATATTCCTTTCCTTACGCCACTTGCTTCCTGATCGTCTTCGTTTCTCCATGCCAATCGTCTTCTGTCCATGTCGACGACTCCCGCTGGCGAATAAGTGAAAGCATATAGGTGGGACCTAGGTACGTGTTCTGTTCTTTCCGAGACTGAGTGAAAGGGTTCTACTAAATTATATTCATCCGTTTACAAGAAGCGCAGTACGTTGGCCCGCATCGAGCGCTGAATGTGCAGATGCCCAAGCTTGCTGCGGCTTCAGCTGTTCAACACGATCGCTTCGTCGTCCAAGCTGAGCCCGGCCACGATCGTTCGGCCAAGCGGCGTCATCCGGATCACTTGGCCATGCTCGGCGTGCTCCCCGATTCGGAGCATCCCCAAGTGCATCATCATGCCGATCAGGCGCTGCTCCAAAATCGTCTCCGATTGGTCGTAAAAGAATGGCTTTACGTATGGGGTCAACGTTCCCATCACGGTCTCCGCCTTGACCCACTTGGCCCCCAGCTTATCGATCCAATACACCAGCGAGCGGATATTCGGTATCGGCCCTTTATAGAGACGAAGCCAGAATTGGTACAGCTTGTCCGGTGCCTCCGTAGTCCGCAGCGCTTGACGCTCCTTGCCCGATGCGGTTAATTCAAGAAGCTCGTCATGCTCGGCGATCCAGCCCTTGTAGTAACAATAGTCATACAAGAGAGAGAACCGATTCGGATAGTCCTTGATCTTACGCCCATAACCGAATCTCCATTCGCCTTTGCCCGGGAGAGGCTCCTTGACGCCGAACATCTCGAGAAGCTGAACGATACTTCTCTTGTACATCGTTCCTTCCGATGTCAACGGTACCTCGTTGAGATGGATGTATGTCAGGAGATGGCCTATATCCTCGCCGATCAGCATCTGCTCGTCACGATAAGCGAAAGGCTCTTCGTCGGCATACACCACCTCCGCTGACAACCTGCGCTCCATCGACTGTTTGAATCGTTCCTTCAGATCGCTCGGCACTTGGAACAGGTACCGTTCAGGACCCGCATAGCCGTTGAACAACCAGCCGTATTGCTTGAAGCGCGAAATGGTTTCCCTTGGTCCACTTTCGGGTTCCGGCCGATCTTTGGCCGCTTTCGATTTAGCCGCGCGTTTGGGGGCTTGCGCTTTGGTGCCGCTTTTCCTTGCCGGAGGTGCCGTGCCGGAACCGACGCCCGCCGGGGACTCCGCTGCGACATTTTGCTGGCCGCCGGAACTTCCAAACTTGCTCTGCTGTACCCGCGCAATCAGTTCCTCGAGACTGAACGCCTCTCTGGCATCGAATAGCAGCGAATTCATGAAGCGCAGAT
Organism: Paenibacillus sacheonensis; assembly: GCF_009909195.1. Taxonomy (GTDB): domain Bacteria; phylum Bacillota; class Bacilli; order Paenibacillales; family Paenibacillaceae; genus Paenibacillus_Z; species Paenibacillus_Z sacheonensis. Next base: position 146,704 of record NZ_JAAAMU010000004.1, on the reverse strand, counting down.
CCTCGAGCTTCAGCGCGCCGATCTGCGCCTCGAATACTTCTTTGCGGTTGACCGTCGACAAAATCGACTGGATGAGCTCGTTCTTCGAATTTCCATTGCATTCGCATTGATAGGTTGTCGCAATGCGGCTCAGCTGACCAATGTCCGCATAGCTGAGCATGTCCGCTAGTTTCATACGCCGCCTCCGTTCCCGATCCCTCTTGAAGGTTTACTATCATTATGGGAACATTGGCGATTTTTATAACCCTTGCTACGAGAAAAACTTCAATGGCTATGCGAACGGGAGTAAGAGAAAAGCCGCCACCCTTGCAGGAATGCAAGGGTGGCGGCTGATTGCGCAAGGAATGATTAGTTCTGAAGCTGTTCCAAATGAAGCGTGCAATTATGCAGAAGCGGATTCCAGCCGCTCCCTTGGCGTTCCATGATCGAGAAGGAAAGATTGCGAATCGGCGCGTCGCTCAATTCGGCACACATGGCTTGAAGCAGCTGCGCGAGCAGGCTGCCGTGCGTAACCACGAGCAGATTGCGTTTCGGAAACGATGCAGCGGCTTCTTCGACGAAAGACAGCGCCCGCGTCCGAACCTGTACGTCGTTCTCTTGACCGTTGTCGCGTTTCTTCCACTCCGGTCCCCAGCGCGCAAGCCGTTCCTGCTCCGTCGTGCCTTCCACTTCGCCGTAGAATCGTTCGCGCAAACGCGTATCCGGGTGCAGCTGCGGAATACCGAGCGTCTTGGCAATCAGTTCGGCGGTTTGCATGGCACGCTGCAGGTCGCTGGAAATGACTGCATCCCATTGGAGCGGCTCCCGAACCAACCGATGAGCGAGCGCCTGCGCCTGCCTGATGCCTTCCGGGTTTAAGGGAATGTCGGTTTGACCTTGAATTTTGCCAAGCTCGTTCCATTCCGTCTGCCCATGGCGAATAAGTCCGATCCGCAATCCAACAACCTTCTTTCAATAGAAAATCTCCAGCATGACAGCCGGAGTCGTTCGTTCAGCCCTCTATTATGTATGTGTCAGTTACGCGTTCGTGAGAACCAATTCAAAATAAGCAGCGTCATGATGATTCCGAGAAGCGATAACGCAACATAGTATTGCGGAATCGTAGGCACCATATTCAGGACGATCGGATCGCTTATGCTGGCTACGGGCACATCCGCATAGAAGGAAGCGGGTATAATGCCGTCGTCGCTAGCCGCGTCAGCCGTTTCGATCAATCCGGTCAGCTTGGCTACATCCGTTGCCGAAGAGCCATGATTCCCCGTAACGACATAAAACAAACCTACCACGAACATCGCCAGGCAGCAAGCGATAATCGCCGTCACGTTCCGGCGAAACGTCCTGGAGAATTGATAGCTTCTGCTCGCGACCGGCATGAACCAAGATTGCTCGGCATAGATCCGGTCCATCACGCCGTGATTCACATGGTCGATGGGGCCGATCTCATCGGTATCGTCGGAAAACGAACGAATGAGCTGTTCGCTCTCTTCCCAAATTCGAAATTCCTCCCTGCAAGTCTCGCAGGTCCGGAGATGTTCATCCACTAGTTTGCGTTCGCTGTCATCTTCAGCTAAATCCCAATAAACACCGAACGACTGCTGCACGTCTTGGCAGTTCATCGCATTTTCATCCCCTCGTACTCTTCCAGCATAGGCGATTCGCCGAAATACGGTTCAAGCTGAACCTTCACGCTGCTGCGCGCACGAAACAATAGCGATTTCACGGAGCTTACGGTTTGACCGAGAATATTGGCGATTTCTTGATAATCCAATTGGTCGTACTCACGTAAGATAAGCGCGGAACGCTGTTTCTCCGGAAGACTGTTGATCGCTTCGCGAACCATGGACATCCGTTCGTTCTGCAACAACCGCTGTTCGGGGACGGCTTCGGGCGGGGCGATCGGGACGAAACCGACTTCGTCAAACGACACGTTGCCGGCTTTCTGCTTGCGCAGCTCGCTAAGTACCGTATTTCTAGCTATCGTGTACAGCCATGTTGAAAAGGAAGCATCGACTTCCCTGAAAGAGTGAAGGCTGCGATACGCTTTGTAAAAGGTTTCCGAGCACAAATCCTCTGCCAGCAGCTCGAGCTTGGCGCTCTTCAGCATGTGGAAGATAAAGGCTAGGATTTTACGTTGGTAACGCCGCATCAACTCCGAATACAGCTGTATGTTTCCATCCTTGATTTCGCGTATAAGCTGGGAATCCGTCATCGCGGGCGACCCTCCTTGGCCTTAGGAGTGCTCACGAATCGGTTTTAACATTGTACCGACTCGGGAGAGAAAAGTTGCGCGATCATAAAAAATAAAATGTTCCTCGCTTCGAACTATATGAATTCGAGATATAGTATCAAATTCCTTCTTCGTTCGACAGATAGCGAGAACCCACATTTTTACATAATCTACATCGATTGTAACACGGGTCGCTTCTGCTTGGGGTAAATATTTCACAAAGAACCCAAGCATTTACGGTGTCTCCGAATGTTCGGACGTACGAAATGGCCGAAATGTTTCAATAAACAAAAAAAAGACCGCCTATAAAGGCGGTCCCGCAAATAACTGCGATGGATTTGGATAGGAGTGGAGAGAAACCATACTGTACTTTTATTATATGTATACGTTTTCATTTTGTCAATAAGCGTTTTCAAAATGAGTACACGAATTTAAAAATGAACGGCGTATCCGATTTCTCCCAGCCGATCGACCGCGCGGTCCAAGTCGTCCTGCTTCCTGAAGCTCAGGCGAAGCACGCCGGGCACGTCTTCCCTGCTCTCGATGATTTGAACATTGCTCAGGTTAATGGCGCTGTTGCCAAGCTCCGTTGCGACTTTACCGATGATCCCCGGATGATCGGGTACGTCGATATAGCATTCGTAGATGGAATGTATCATTCCCTTGCGGCGCTCAGGCAGCTGGCTGCGGAACTGGCCGGCTTCCCTGAAGGCAGCCTCCACCGCTTCGCCGTCCTCTCCCTCCAGCATGTCGACAAACGAGGCCATGCCCGACTGCCACTGTCTCAACAGCTTCAGCAGCACGTCCCGGTTGTTGACGAGAATATCGCGCCACACCACCGGATCGCTGGAAGCGATGCGGGTAATATCCCGGAATCCGCCCGCGGCAAGCAGGCCGTAGAATGCATTGTCATCATTGTAGCCGCGGACGAGATTAACGAGCGCGACCGCGATGATATGAGGAAGATGACTGATCGCCCCGACGATCTCGTCATGCTCTTCGGGATGAACATGGACGATATTCGCTTTGGTATAGGCGAGCAGCGAGGTCAGCTTATCAACGTAATGCTGCGGCGTAGACGCTTCGGGCGTCAGCACGTAGAAGGCATTCTCGAATAAGTATAAAGACGCCGCTTCCACGCCGGAACGCTCGGAGCCAGCCATTGGATGGCCGCCAATGAATACCGCTTCGCCCAGGCGGGCTTGTCTTGCGCACGCTGCAACGGAAGCCTTGGTGCTGCCGACATCCGTGATGATGCAGCCCGGCTTCAGCGAAAGCTGGCCGAGATCATGCACGTATTGCGAAAGCGAACCGACAGGTACGCACAAGAAAATAAAATCCGCGCCCTCTGCAGCCTCGCGAAGAGACGTCGTCGCATGATCGACGACGCCCCGCTCGAGGTATTTGGCAGCGGATGATTCGCGAACGGAATGACCGACGACGGTAATGCCCGGCTTGCCTTTAAAGCAAAGCGCCAGCGAGCCGCCGATCAACCCGACGCCGAATATCGCTATTTTAGTCATGATGTCAGCCTAGCACCGCCGCTTCTGTTAGTACGGACTCCAGGGCAGCGATGAAGGCTTCGTTCTGATCTTGGCTGCCGATCGTAATCCGGATGTGATTCGGGTAGTGCTTCCATCTCGCGCGAGAGATAATGCCTCTGCGGAGCAAGCCGTCGAATGCTTGGCCGGATGGCATCTTCACGTCGACCATGACGAAATTACCGTGTGCTTCGAAATACGGGAGTCCGAGACGATCGAACTGCTTGTACATGTATGCTTTGCCTTCCGCATTACGTTCCCTGCAGCTCTTCACGAAGTCTTGGTCGGCAAGGGATGCGATGGCGGCAGCCTGCGCGATTCTCGTCGTGTTGAACGGCTCGCGGACTTGGTTCACCATGCGGATCAGATCGACATGGGCAGCGCCGTACCCGATGCGCAGCGAAGCCAAGCCGTGAATTTTGGAGAAGGTGCGAAGCAGGATGACATTCTTATATTCGCCGATCAAAGCCACGCTATCGGGAAGCGCCGATTCGTCGGTAATATATTCGATGTACGCTTCGTCCAATACGACGATGACATGGGAAGGAACCTGGCTGATAAAGGACTTCAGCTCTTCTCTTCCCACGATCGTACCCGTCGGATTGTTCGGATTGCATACCCAGACGATCTTGGTCAGGTCCGTAATTTTGTTCAGCATGGCAGGAAGATCATGAACGCCGTTCTTAAGCGGCACTTCGACGATCGTCGCGCCTTCGATGACGGCGTTATGGCGATATTGCGAGAAAGTCTCGTCCGCCATGACCGTCTCGTCTCCGGGCACCAGGAATGCGCGGGCAAGCATCAGAATGACTTCGTCGGAACCTGCGCCGAAGATGATTTGGTCGCGCTCGACGCCTAGAAACTTGGCCACTTCCGCTGTCAGCTCCGTGCTGAAGCTGTCGGGATATATGCTTATGTTTTCCATTTCTTTAAGAACGGCCGCTTTCGCTTGCTCCGAGCTGCCGAACGGATTTTCGTTCGATGCCAGCTTAATGACTTCTTTCAGACCTAATTCGCGTTTGACTTCTTCGATCGGTTTGCCAGGTTGATACACCGGCAGGCTGACAATACTTTGTTTTGGTTGCATACGGATCACCTCATAAAATGGTTCATTGCTCGATTGCTATTCCAACATTGTCTCATATGTCGATCTTATTTTAAAGAGCAACGTCTATAATTTCTTTCATGCTTTTATGCTTTTAAGCGCAAAAGCGTAACGAAAGCACGACAGATGCGCAGAAACATAGTTACAGATGCACCGTCAATTCAAGGGAGAAGATATGCAGAGATACAGCGGATATGCCGGAACAAAAGCACGCGCATGGCTGACGTGCCGAGGGGACCGGCCTTGCATAGCGGAAGCACAAAAACCTTCGCGGCCAGGGCCTTCGAAGGTTTCCATGTTTTAAAGCGGCTTGCTTGCGCTCAGCCTCTCAGTTCGCTGACGAACGCGCGAATCTGCGCAAGTCCTTCCTGCTTCTTATCCGGCGACTGCAGCAGCGGAACGGCCTCTTCGATCTTGCGCACGATCGCGCTGCCGACGATAACGCCGTCTACCTGTTTGCTGAAGCGTTCGACTTGCTCGCGGCTGGAAATGCCGAAACCGACGGCAATCGGCGTGTCCGTCGCGCTGCGCACGGTCGCCAGAAACTCGTCGATCCCTTGGTGAAAATCAGCGCGGACGCCGGTTACGCCAAGCGAAGAGACGCAGTATACGAAGCCGCGCGCTTTCGCTGCAATGCGCTTGACGCGGTCGTTGGACGTCGGCGCGACGAGCGGAATGAGATGAATGCCCGCTTCCTCGGCCATGGCGCGGAGTTCCGCATCTTCTTCGATCGGGAGATCCGGAATAATAAGGCCGCTGATCCCTTTCGCCGTCACGAGCTCGAAGAAGCGCTCAAGCCCGTATTGCAGAACTGGATTATAGTAAGTGAAAAGTATGAAAGGCAGCTTTATGCCGGCATTCCGGGATTGCTCGGCCACTTCGATGCAATCCACAAGCGTGACGCGTGCGTTGCTAAGCGCGCGTTCCGATGCCCGTTGAATGACAGGTCCGTCCGCGAGGGGATCCGAATACGGGACGCCCAGCTCGACCATGTCGGCCCCGGCCTGTTCCAGCGCACCGATGATTTCGACGGAAGTCGCCAGATCGGGATCGCCGATCGTCAGAAAGGGGATCAGCGCGGTGCGGCCTTCCCCACGCAGGCGTTGAAAGGCTGCATCGATTGCGTTGACTTGGTTTCCCATACGCTTACATGCCCCCTTCCAAATAACCCATGATCGCTTGTACGTCTTTGTCTCCGCGGCCTGACAAGCTGACGACGATGATTTGATCGGAGCTTAGCGTCGGTGCCAGCTTCATGACTTGAGCGATCGCATGCGCCGATTCCAATGCCGGAATAATGCCTTCCGTGCGCGACAGCAGCTGTAAAGCTTCGAGTGCCTCCGCATCCGTAATCGGTAAATAAGCCGCGCGCTCCGTATCTTTCAAATACGCGTGCTCCGGACCGATGCCCGGATAGTCGAGGCCCGCGGAGATGGAATGCGCCGGCTGCACTTGACCATGCTCGTCCTGCAGGACGTAGCTGAGCGATCCCTGGAACACGCCGTGACGGCCTTTCGTCATCGTTGCCGCGTGTTCTTCGGTATCGACGCCGTGTCCCGCCGCTTCCACGCCGATCAATTTCACGGATTCATCGTTGATGAACGGATAGAACATGCCGATGGCATTGCTGCCGCCGCCTACCGCAGCTACGACGTAGTCCGGCAGACGTCCGGCTTCCTTCTGAATCTGCTCTCGCGACTCATCGCCGATGATCCGTTGAAAGTCGCGGACCATCATCGGATATGGATGCGGTCCCGTAACCGAACCAAGAATGTAATACGTATCGTCGACATGGCTTACCCAGTAACGAAGCGTTTCGTTGCACGCATCCTTCAGCGTACGCGTCCCGGACATGACGGGAACGACTTCGGCACCGAGCAGCTGCATGCGGAACACGTTCAATTCTTGACGCTTCGTATCCTCTTCGCCCATGAACACTTTGCATTCCAGGCCGAGCAGGGCCGCAACCGTAGCCGAAGCTACCCCGTGCTGACCCGCGCCGGTCTCGGCGATAATCTTGGTCTTGCCCATCCGTTTGGCGAGCAGGCCCTGCCCGATCGTATTGTTGATTTTATGCGCGCCGGTATGGTTCAAATCCTCGCGCTTCAAATAGATTTTCGCGCCCCCCAGGTGCTGGGACAGCCGCTCTGCATAATAAAGCGAAGTCGGGCGGCCCGAATACTTCGTCAATAAGTAGCGAACCTCTGCGATAAATTCGGGATCTTTGGAATAATGCTGATAAGCTTCCTCCAGCTCCATCAGCGCGTTCATCAACGTCTCAGGCACGTATCGTCCGCCGAACTTGCCGAAACGCCCGTTTTCGTCCGGGACTTGCGTCATAAACCTTGCACCCTTTCCGCAAAAACCTTGATTTTCGTACGATCCTTTACGCCGTCCGTCTCCACGCCGCTCGATACGTCGACGCCATCCGGCGAATATTGGGACAGCAGCTCGCCGACATTATCGGGATGCAGCCCTCCCGCGACATAGAGCGGGATTCCGGCCGCCGCTTCCGCGTAACGGTCAATGACATGCCATGCAAACGTCTTCCCGGTGCCGCCCCCCGCCGTATCGACGAGAAAGGCATCCACGCTGCCGCGATAAGGCTCCAGCCTGTCAGGTCCGGACGACTTCGAATCATCGGCATCGCTGTCGGTCACCGAAAACACTTTCCATACCGCCGTGCCGAACGTCCTTCTGACTTCCTCGCAGAACTGCGGCGTCTCTTCTCCATGCAGCTGAATCACGTCCAGGGGAGCCGCCTGCAGCGTCTCGCGAAGCACATCGATCGTCGGATTAACGAACACGCCGACCGTGCGCGGGGCATGTCCCTCAGGGTTCCGAAGCTTGTGCACTTCCGCGACAAGCTCCGACGCCAGCGCCGGCGAGATTTGCCTGCGGCTCTTCGCGAAGATAAAGCCGACCTCGTGAACCGGCAAGCCGTTCATCGATCGAATCGTCTCGGCATCGCGCAGTCCGCATATTTTGACTCTGACCTGGCGATCGCCGTCCGTACCTTCCTGTAGAGAAGCCATTACGGCTTCACCGGACCCATCAGCTGTTCGACTGCCGCGCCGACATCAGGCTGACGCATTAGCGATTCCCCGACGAGCACGCCTTTGGCACCGCATGACTGCACGTAAGCAATATCTTCCGGCGTCGCGATAGAGCTCTCGCTTATCACCGTCACGCAGGGCGGAACGATCCCGATCAGGCGTTCGGTCGTCTTCAAATCCGTTACGAACGTCTGAAGATTCCGATTGTTGATGCCGACCAGCGTCGCTTTGCCAAGGCCGAGCACGTCCTGCATCTCTTCCTCATCGTGGACTTCGATCAGAACATCCAATCCGATCGATTTCGCGATATCGTAAAATTCGGCGAGCTTGGACGGACGCAGGATGGAGGCGATAAGCAGGATAGCGTCCGCGCCGATCAACCTCGCTTCATAGATCTGGCGGTAGTCCACCGTGAAATCCTTCCGCAGCAGCGGCAGCTTCACCGCTTCCGACACGGCAGTCAAATACGCGTTTTTCCCTTGGAAATAATCCTCGTCCGTCAGCACGGAAATGCAGTCCGCTCCGGCCTGCTCGTATGTCCGCGCTAATTCGACGGGATCGAAATCCGCGCGAATAAGGCCTTTCGAAGGCGATGCCTTCTTCACTTCCGCGATCAGGCCCACGGGCCGGTTGGTCCTGCCAGCCAGGGTCTTCTCGAAGCCTCGGCAAGGCGGAAGCTCCGCGATCCGGCGCTCGGCATCCGCCAGGTGGAAATGTTCGGCTAACTGATCGACTTCACGATTTTTCGTCGCTACGATTTTATCTAGAAACATGGCTCAACTCTCCTGTCGTTTCAATCAACTGGGCCAGCTTGGCGGCCGCAAGTCCTGAATCAATCACCGTTCTAGCGGTTTCGACGCCTTCGATCAGCGAACTGGCCGCACCGCCGACGAAGATGCAGGCACCGGCGTTGGCAAGCACGATATCGCGATAAGCGCCGAATTCGTTCCGGTCGAAGACGGAATGAATAATGCGGGCATTCTCGGCAGCGTCGCCGCCGATGATGTCGGACAACGCATGCGTGCGAAGCCCCAATTGTTCCGGCGTCAGCGTGTACGTCGTCACGCTGCCTCCCTGCAGCTCGGAAATTTGCGTCGGAGACGAAATGCTGATCTCGTCCAGCCCATCGAAGCTGCTGACGACCATGGCGCGTTTCAGCCCCAGATCGCCGAGCACGGACGCGATCGTTTCCGTCTTCGTGCGGTCATAGATACCGAGCAGCTGGCGATCCGCCCCAGCCGGATTGGTCAGCGGTCCAAGCATGTTGAAGATGGTACGAACGCCCAGCTCGCGGCGGGGAACCGCCGCATGCTTCAGCGAAGGATGGTACAGCTGCGCGAACATGAAGCAAATGCCGATCGCCTCTAGGCATTGGGACGCCTGCTCGGCGTTCAGCGTTATGTTCACGCCGAGCGCTTCAAGCGTATCGGCACTTCCGGACTTGCCGGACATGGCGCGGTTGCCATGCTTGGCAACGCGGACGCCGGCCGCGGCGGCAATGATGGCCGAAGCCGTGGAAATATTGAACTTATGAATGCCGGATCCGCCCGTACCGCATGTATCGAGCAAGCCGCTTCGCTCCGTAACGACGTGATTGGAATGCGCCCGCATCGCTTCGGCAAAGCCCGTGATCTCCTCGCGCGTCTCGCCCTTCATCCGGAGCACGGCGGCAACGCCGCCGATTTGGGCCGGCGTCGCTTCGCCGCTCATAATAATATCCATGACGCTGCGCGCTTCTTCGCGGGACAAGCTGGTACCGCCAATCAACAGATTCAGCGCTCGCTGCATCGTCATGATTTCGTTTATCACCGTCATCGTCCCGCTCACCCTTTCACGTCTGCAAAATAGTCCATATTGATCATGCTGCTTCCCCGCTCCGGCTGCGCGAATGCCGCTTCCGCTACCCGTACCGCTTTGAGCAGCGCCATCGCTTTGTTGACGGTCTCCGTATATTCATTCTCCGGCACGGAGTCCCAAACGATACCCGCGCCGGATTGCACGTACGCTTTGCCGTTCTTGAATATCATCGTCCGAATCGTGATGCACGTGTTCAGGCTCCCGTTAAAGCCGAGATAACCGATCGCGCCGGCATAGGCGCCGCGCGCTTCGTTCTCCAGCTCCGCGATGATTTCCATCGCCCGCAGTTTGGGCGCTCCCGATACGGTGCCCGCCGGCATGCAGGATACGAACGCATCGAAGAAATCCTTATCTTCGCGCAGCTTGCCGGAAACGTTGGACACGATGTGCATGACGTGAGAATAGCGTTCGATTTCCATATACGAATCGCAGCGTACGGAACCGAATTCCGCTACGCGGCCGATATCGTTGCGGCCCAGGTCGACCAGCATGAGATGCTCGGCACGTTCCTTCTCGTCGGCCAGCAGCTCTTTCTCGAGCGCAAGGTCCTGCTCCGGCGTCTTGCCGCGCGGACGCGTACCGGCGATCGGGCGGGTCTCGACGCGCTCGCCATCCACCTTCACGAGCGCTTCCGGCGACGTGCCGACGATGACTTCATCGTCCATTTTCAAACAATACATGTACGGCGACGGGTTCATCGTCCGCAGCACGCGGTAGACGTGAAGCGGATCAACGTCGGTGTCAATGCTGAAACGCTGGGACAGCACCACTTGAAAAATATCGCCGGCGCGAATATATTCCTTCGACTGCTCGACGTTCGCGAGAAATTGTTCTTTCGTCAAGTTAGAGGAAACCTCGCCGAGCTCCGGATCGGAAGGAATGCTGCCGCCCGTCATGAGCGTCGTCGGCGTCGGCTGCTGCAGCCGTTCGATGGTCGCTTCGATCTTGCCGAGCGTTCGTTCGTACGATTCTTGAATGACGGCGTCCGTCGCGGCTTCCGGGATATGAACGTTTCCGATTACCTGTACCTGCTGCTTGAAGTGATCGAACACGATGACTTGGTCGCAGAACATAAACTGCAGATCGTTCATTTGCAAGTCATCGATGCGGTGGGCCGGAAGTTTCTCATAATATTGAAGGAGGTCGTAGCCGAAAAATCCGATCGCCCCTCCCGTAAACGGAGGCAGATCCGCGATTGCCGGACTGCGGTAGGAACGCAGATGCGCCTTCAGCAGTTCGATCGGTTTATCGTGCAGCACCGTTTCTTGTCCGTTCTTTTCAATGACCATCTCGCCGTTCTTGCCGCGGATGAGCATGAACGGGTCCGTGCCGATGAAGGAATAACGAGCCCATTTGACCCCGCCCTCCACGCTTTCGAGCAGGAATGCGCGGCGTTCGCGGTAGAAATGCTGGAAGATGCGGATCGGCGTCTCCGTATCCGCCATCACATGCCTCACGATCGGAATTAGGTTATACGTACCGGCTTGCCGGATAATGCCTTGGAGCTCCTGGTTCATACTGCATCTCTCCCTCTCTAGTGGATAAATAAAAAGCTCCTGCCGCAGCAGGAGCATTATGTGTTAGAAAGATGAAAAATGAGTATGAACGATAAGGGGAAATAGCAGTGCGCAGGGATCTACCGCTGCATACTGTCACAACCTCTTCGCGTTGCAATTAAAACTTCCACTCATCTCGGCTCTGCTCATCTCTTCTAACCTCATACTGCTGCTCGTCTCTTCTCGGCTGCTTCTTCAAACAGCCTTTAACTATAACTCACTATACAATAGCATAATTGCATTCGTCAATCCCGATTGTCCGCCGCGTGCGCAGCGTTATGCCTTCGCCAAATCCGGACGCAGCGCCTTCGCGCCGGCCAGGTACACATGCTCGACCTGCTCCTGCGTCTTCTCCGTATTGACCAGCACCATCAGGCGGATGCATTTGGCTAGACTGCCCTTGACCGGCACTTCAAGCGCGCACATCAGCGGGACTAAGTCCCAGCCGGCCATGGCGCGGATTGCTCTTGCCGGAAAGGTAGCGTCCAAATCGCCGGTCACGGTAACGAATACGCTGGCGATATCGCCAGGCACGATCCCGTTCGCGTTCACGATGCCGTTCAACAATTCAACGGTCGCTTGCAAAATCGGTTGTTCTTCATTGACGTCGACTGTAATGGCGCCGCGTATGCCCCGTACATTCATTCCTAAACGGCCTCCTGTTTCAGTTCTTCCACGATCTCTCTAATGAGCGCGGTCGATACCGATTTATTAATTTCCACTTTACCGATCGCCAGCGGCACGATGAACGTCGTCGTGCCTTCCTGGAATTTCTTGTCGTGCATGAGCGCGCGCATGATCGCATCCGTATCCAGGTGCTCGGGAAGCTTGACCGGCAGTCCCACGCGCGATAGAACGCGTTTCGTTATCCGGTAAACCTCTTCCGGCGCGCCCAACCTAACCGCAAGGCGGGCCGAGCCAACCATGCCGATAGAGATCGCTTCGCCGTGAAGCAGCTCGCCATACCCGGCGACCGCTTCAAGCGCATGGCCGATCGTGTGACCCAGGTTGAGGATGGCGCGAAGATCGTTCTCCCGCTCATCCTGAGAGACGACCGCCGCTTTGACGCTGCAGCCTTTGTATAGCGCATAACCTAATGCTTCGGGTTCCAAAGCCAGCAGCCGCTCGGCATTCTCGTCGCACCAGTCCACGAACGAGGCATCCCAAATCAGCCCGTGCTTGACGACTTCCGACAAACCGGCTTTCACTTCGCGCTCCGGAAGCGTCTGAAGGGTCTTCAGGTCATAGAGGACAAGTTCCGGCTGATGAAAAGCGCCGATGATGTTCTTCGCCATCGGATGGTTGACCGCTACTTTTCCGCCGACGCTGCTGTCATGGGCGAGAATCGTCGTCGGAATTTGAACGAATTTGATGCCGCGCATATAGGAAGCCGCAACAAACCCGGCCAAGTCGCCGACGACGCCGCCTCCCAGCGCCACGATGGCGGATTTGCGGTCGAGCCCGTTCTCCAGCGCCATTCCCACGAGCTTCTCCAGCTGAGCCAGCGACTTGGACGCTTCCCCGGACGGAATGACGGCGCTCGCCATGGCGAATCCTTCGTCACGAAGAACGGTTTCCAGATGAGCCAGATGCTTATCGGCGATATTCGTATCCGTAATGATCATCAAGGGCGATTTCTTGCTGATTCCGTGCTCGGCCAGCCGCTTGCCGGCTTCATCCAGCAGTCCTTCTCCGATATAGATCGGATAAGAACGCTCGCCGAGATCCACGGTCAACTCGCGGACGCCGACCATTAGTAGCTCCTCAATTGCTCGAGATAGTTGTTGTAATTCGTGCGAATCTCTTCCATGGAATCCCCGCCGAACTTCTCGAGGAACGCTTTGGCTACTTCCCAGGCAACGACATGCTCCATAACGACGCTTGCCGCAGGCACCGCGCAGCTGTCGGAACGTTCTACTTGCGCCGTGAACGGCTCTTTCGTATCGATGTCCACGCTTTGAAGCGGCTTGTACAGCGTCGGGATCGGTTTCATGACGCCGCGGACCACGATCTGCTCGCCGTTCGTCATGCCGCCTTCGAAGCCGCCCAAACGGTTCGTCGCGCGATAGTAGCCGCGTTCCTCGCTGTACATGATCTCGTCATGGACTTGGGAACCGCGGATCGTTCCTGCTTCGAAGCCGATGCCGATCTCGCAGCCCTTGAACGCATTGATCGACATGACGGCCTGCGCGATGCGGCCATCCAGCTTGCGATCGTACTGTACGTGGCTGCCGAGTCCGATGGGTACGCCTTCCACGATGCATTCGACGATGCCGCCGATCGAGTCGCCTTCCGCTTTGATTTGATCGATGTAAGCGGTCATTTTCTCTTCGGTTTCTTTGTCCACGACGCGCACGGACGATTCTTCCGTCAGACGGATCAGTTCATCGAGCGGAAGCTGGTTCGCGGGTGCTTCGATCTCGCCGATACGGATCACTTGGCCGCCGACCTTGATGCCGAAAGCGGCCAGAAATTGGCGTGCCACCGCGCCGACCGCGACGCGGGCGGCCGTCTCGCGCGCACTGGACCGCTCCAGCACATTGCGGAGATCCTTCAAATTGTATTTCAAGCCGCCGTTCAAGTCGGCATGGCCTGGACGAGGACGGTTCACGCGGCGCTTCTCTTCGTCGCTGCCCTCGATCGGTTCGATGTTCATGACGGTTGTCCAGTGCTTCCAGTCGTTGTTCGCGACTACAAGCGCGACGGGCGCACCTGTCGTTTTGCCGTGACGGACGCCGCCGACGATGTCCGCCGTATCCTTCTCGATCTGCATCCGGCGGCCGCGTCCATGGCCTTTCTGCCTACGATGCAGCTGGAAATTCAATTCCTCGAAATCAAGCTGCAGGTTGCTCGGCAGACCTTCGATAATAGCCGTCAACTGTGGACCATGTGTTTCTCCTGCTGTTAAATAACGTAAACTCACAGTAAAGCTCCTCCTTCATGTCCGAACACCGTAGGAAGAAATGACCGCCGCCGCGCTCATGGCAGCAGTGCCATTGCCTTCCCTTAAACCTTATGGACTGTCATAGGCACGGAGCCTATTGCCGGTATAAGGTCAAACTATGCTATCGGTTATGTATGTCTGCCTCAAATATCTTTGCTCATTATAGTATAGCGTCAACGGTTTGACAAGAAAATGCAAGCCTTCCGTGAACGTCCCGGCCAAGAAAAAGAAGCTGCCCGAGCCGCCTTCCGGGAAGGCGGTTCGAGCAGCCGCAGCAAGGTTTATTTATCCGTTGACGGATTGTCTGCCGCGCAATAGCGGCGAGTCCGCGGTCAATTGGGGATCGTTCATCAGGCCGTTCATTTGACTCGTATCGATGCCAAGGATTTGAGCGCATTCTTGGACGCTGATAAATCCCCGCTTATACGCCGCGATCACTTTGCGTTTGTCCATGCTGCACCTCCAATGCGTGATGTCCTTCTATGCTCAGTATTGGAGATGCCGGTAGTTCCTATACATACCATGCAAAGGGCCGCTGCGACCACCCTGAAATCCGGTGATGCGGCGGCCCTATGTGCCCATTACAGGCTGCGGCTAAGCTTTGCGGCGATAGAAGAAGGTCTCCGCCGATTCGAATTCGTACTGGGCCGGCGAGAAGATCTGCTCCGTGCTGCCCACGAACAGCAGTCCTCCAGGCTTAAGCGCCTTGGAGAACTTGCGGTATAAGACTTGCTTCGCTTCTTCCGTGAAGTAAATCATCACGTTACGGCAAACGATGATATCGAATCCATCGTCGAACGTATCATGAAGCAAATTCTGCTGCTTGAAGGTAATGATCCGCTTCAGCTTATCCGCAACGGCAACCTCTCCGCTGCCCTGCCGAACGAAGTAATCGGATAAATAATTACGGGGTACGTCGCGAATCGAGCGTTCCTGATAGATACCTTGAGCGGCCTTCTGCAGCACGAGCCCGTCCAAATCCGTCGCGAGAATGGAGACCCTGTCCTGCGCGCCGAGCGCATGCACGATCATCGAAAGCGTATAGGGTTCTTCGCCGGTCGAACAAGCGGCGCTCCATATCTTCACCCGGCCTCCGGCGTTCAGGACATCCGGCAGAAATTTCTTCTCCATCGCTTCCCAACGGCTCGGATTTCGCCAAAACTCGGACACATTGATGGTCATCCGATCCAAAAACTCGTTCATCAGCTTCGAATCCCGGTTCAACTGCTCGTAGTAAGATGCAAACGTATCATAACCGTATTTCTCGCGGAGCGTCGTCAATCGGCGCTTCATCTGCGCTTCCTTGTACTGAGACAGATCGATGGCCGTCTTCTCTTTGATCCGCTCGATAAAGAAGGTGAAATCTTTGTCTTCCAAGTCGGTATCCCCCGCAGCAGACGCTTGGTCGCTAAATAATTAAATCCACTGCCCGATCGATTGGGTGTAATCCATTAACTCGTCGGGGGTGAAGAAAATGCCGATTTCCCTTTTGGCGCTTTCGGGCGAATCGGAACCGTGGATCAAATTGAAATTCGTATGAACCGCATAATCGGAACGAATCGTTCCCGGTGCCGCATCGATCGCGTTCGTCTTGCCGATCATGGCACGCGTTAGCCCGATCACGTTATCCCCCTGCCATACCATGGCAAACACGGGACTTGACGTCACAAATGCTACAAGCGGCGGATAAAAGGGCTGCCCGATATGTTCCGCATAATGGCGCTCTGCGATTTCCGGCGTAATCCGCATGAATTTTGCCGCAACCAGTTTTAATCCTTTGCGTTCAAATCGCGATACGATTTCTCCGATCAACCCGCGCTGCACGCCGTCAGGCTTTACCATTAGAAATGTTCTTTCCATTCGAGTTCCCTCCTAGACGCGTTTAGTAGTTTCGTTTGGCTATGAAATGCGCGATATCCGTCAAATTCTTCTTCGCCGGGATATTCGGCAGATCGCCCAGGGCCGCAATCGCTTTGTCGATGTACCTCGTGGCCATCTCCTCGGCGATGCCTATGCCGGCGCTCTTACGTATGATGTTCAACGCGCGCTTCGTATCTCCTGCACCGTTCGATGCCTGAATCTGTTGAATGTGCTCCTGCAGCTCCACGGCAGAGGCCGTCTCCCGCAGCGCCAGCAGCACGGGAAGCGTGATGTTGCCTTGGCGAATATCGGAGCCCGGCGGCTTGCCGATCTGCTTCTCCGTTCCGAGCAAGTCGAGCAGATCGTCCCGGATCTGGAACGCCATGCCGACATTGTAACCGAAGCGGTACAACCGGTTCGCCGTCTTCCGGTCCGCGCCTCCCGCGATCGCCCCGAGCTGGCAGCTGACCGCGATG
Source organism: Paenibacillus sacheonensis (assembly GCF_009909195.1). Lineage (GTDB taxonomy): Bacteria > Bacillota > Bacilli > Paenibacillales > Paenibacillaceae > Paenibacillus_Z > Paenibacillus_Z sacheonensis. The sequence goes on along the minus strand of NZ_JAAAMU010000004.1, from coordinate 130,082 downwards.
AGGAGCGCCGTCTTGCGGCGAATGCGCAGCAGATAATTGCGAACGGTTTGCTTGGTATTGAAGAAATCGCGGATTTGTTCCATTTCGCCGATGCACATCTGCACCATCGCTTTAGCCAAAATCTGATGAATTTCCGGATTCTCGAGCTCCGTCACCATCGCTAGCGCTTTACCGTATATGTAATCCCCCGTGTACATGGCGATCCGATTGTCCCATTTGGACTTCACGGTCAACTGACCCCGCCGCGTTTCCGCGTTATCGATGACGTCGTCATGCACGAGCGAAGCCATGTGAATCAGCTCCAGGGGGACTGCGACCAATTGAAGAACGCTCAGGTCGTAGGTGCCGAACTTGCCGGACAGCAGTACGAATACCGGGCGTATCCGCTTCCCGCCAGCTTTCAGCAAATGCGTCGAAGCATCGCTTAGCAGCGCGTGATCGGTAGTGACGCTGCGCGCCAGCTGCCCTTCGATCGCATCCAAGTCGCTTTTCATTTTGGCGTAAATATCAAGTAGTTTCATTCGTTCTTCACCTTAAGAGCTGCATGGTCCTCGAAGAATCGCATATGCACCTCATGCGGCAGCAATCCCAGCTGATGCGCATAGTCGAAGTACAGCGACAGGCCCGCCTGCTCGTCCGATCCGAAATTGTAGTGTAGCTCATGAAAATAACGATGCCAATATGAAGGTTCTCCGCCCAGCTGGGCACACGCTTTGGCGATCAAAGGATTCAAATCGCGCAGACTTCGCTCTTTGCTTTCCGTTAAAGCATGCAGGACATCGGACACGGCTTCGGGATCGCGTTCGGCGACTTCCCTGCGGACCGCGACCAAAGCGAACGTCATCCCGTAACCGGTCCAGCTGCGCCATAATTCGCCTAGATCGATGACGGCAAGTCCCTTATGCCGATTGGCCCACGATGCATGAATCGCCGTGTCTCCAATCAGCAGCGCCGCGTCCGCTTCGGCAAGCATGTCATCCAGGGAAGGCTCCATCGTGACATAGGAAGGCTCGGCTTGATAATAGAGCTTCATCAGAATCTTCAGTAGATTGACGGAAGTGGCAGATGTCGTCGTCATCGCGATTCGCCCTCTCAGCACCTGATCAAGCGGCTTTTTCATAAACAGAAGAATGGAATTGACGCGGCCCTTCGCACTTACGGACAAATCCGGGAGCACCAAATAGTTATCGGCGTTCTCCGCATAGGCGAACGAAGACATCGACGTGATGTCGATCTCGCCTTGCCTCAGCGCCCGGTTAAGGGCGGCCGGCACGCGCTTCTCGATGCGAAACCGGTCCTCCGGCAGCTGCTGCTCCGCATAATGAAAAATAGGCCAAACATTCGCATAGTCAATGCGGCCGACCGTAATCGGGCGATTAGTTCCCATGCTGTTCATCTCCCCATCTTCTGTACAAATCATGCTCCAGCGGAAGCTGATCAAGCACTTTCCCTACCATGAAATCGACCATGTCTGCCATGCTCTGCGGGCCGTAATAAAAAGCCGGCATGGCCGGGACGATTCGGACCCCCAGCCTGGCAAGCGTAAGCATGTTCTCCAGGTGAATCGCATGCAGCGGCGTTTCTCTCGGAACGATAAGCAGCTTGCGCCCTTCCTTCAGCATAACATCCGCGGCCCGCGTCATCAAATCGTCGGAAATGCCGTGCGCGATCGACGCCAGCGTCCCCATCGAGCAAGGCATGATGATCATGCCCTCCACGCGGAATGAGCCGCTTGCGATCGAAGCGCCGATATCGCCGTTGGGATGCAGCGTCAGCCTGTTCTGCGCCAGCGCTTCTTCGAAATGACCAGCAAGCGCGGCCTGGCGCTTCGTTACCTCCCAGCCGAGCTCTTCCTTCAGCACTCGCCAGCCGGCGTCCGTCACGACAAGATGAACATCCATGCCGCTGCCCAGCAGGCTTTCGATCAACCGAACGCCATACGCGGAACCGCTCGCTCCCGTAATGCCGACGACCCAGCGCCTGCGCGCCGCGCCGATTGATTCCCCTACCATTCGTGCAGCACCACCAGATCAAGCAGCGTGAAGGCAAACAAGGTGATGCTCAACGCGCCGTTCATCGTGAAGAATGCCGTCTGCACCCGGCTGATATCGTTCGGCTTCACGAGCAGATGCTGGTAACCGAGAAATCCGACCGAAGCGATGGCGCCGATCAAATAAAGCCAGCTCAAATCCGTCATCCAATATAGCGATATGAAGCCGATTGCGGTCAGCAAGTGGAACACGCGCGCGATGCGAAGACCGCCCGCAAGCCCGAACCGGGCCGGAATGGAATGCACCCGTTCGCGGCGGTCGAACTCGAAATCCTGGCACGCATATATGGTGTCGAAGCCCGCAAGCCAGAAGACGACGGAACCGTACAATACCCATGCCGCGGCATTCAGATGTCCCGTGACGGCGATCCAGCCGCCGAGCGGAGCAAGACCGATCGTAATGCCGAGCACGACATGGCAAAGCCAAGTGAAACGTTTCGAGTAGGAATAAAGAACGAGGAAGAAGACGGCGACCGGCATCAGCATCATGCAGATCGGGTCCAACTGCGAAGCCGCGATAAACAGCACGACAAAGGACACCGCAATGAACACGACGACTTCGCCGGCTTTCAGCAGCCCTGCCGGAATCGCCCGTTTCGCGGTGCGCGGATTCTTGGCGTCCATGACGCGGTCGATAACCCGGTTCAAGCCCATGGCGGCGCTGCGCGCGCCGATCATCGCAAGCAGAATCCATCCGATCTCCGCCCAGTCCGGCAGCCGCTGCTCCTGCATGACGGCGCCGATCATCGCGCCCATAAACGCGAACGGCAGCGCAAAAACCGTATGTTCTACTTTGATCATTTCTAAGATAATGCGAGTTTTGCGTATCATTTTTTGTCCGTTCCCTTCGTCCCCGTGTGTAAAGCCGCGACGCCTCCGAACAGCGGATAAGCATGCACGTTACGAAGACCGATTTCACGGAACTTTTCTGCCAGCTGATTGGAATCCGGGAATGCCTTCAGCGACTCCGGAAGCCACTTGTACTGCTCGTACTTGCCGAACAGCTTGCCCAACGTCGGCATGATCCGCTCGAAGTACAAGTAATAAATCGCTTTGAACGGCTGCCACATGGGCTTGGACGTTTCCAGGCAGACGACCTGTCCGCCCGGCTTCACTACGCGCATCATCTCGCGTAAAACCTGTTCCAGATCCGGAACGTTCCGCAACCCGAAGCCGATAGTCGCGAAATCAAACCGGTTGTCCTCGAAAGGCAGCGCCATTGCATTGCCTTGATGCAGGGAAATCTGCTGATCGAGCCCTTCCCGGTGTACCTTCTGCTTGCCGACTTCCAGCATGTTATGGCTGAAGTCCAGTCCGACGACTTCGCCGGTCTTGCTTGCCCGCGCCAGGGCAATCGTCCAATCGCAAGTGCCGCAGCATAGATCGATCGCCGTTTGGCCCGGCTGCATGTTCATTTTGCGCATCGTGAACGCACGCCATGCCTTGTGCCTGCGAAAACTGATCAGGTCGTTCATTAAGTCGTATTTCGGTGCTATGCTTTCAAATACGTCATGCACATATTCTTCTTTCGATTTGGATTGCAAGATCTGTCACCTTACCTTCTGTCGTTGAGGGCGGAAGCCGCCGGGAGGAGCGGACGCAGGAACGTCTCTCCGATCTGTTGCAGTTCGCGCATAAGCTTCTCGGAATCCAGACGCGCAGCGATGGCTTGCACTTGGGATACGGACTGGCTGATCTTCGCGGACAGCTGGCCGCGAATGTCGTAGGCCGACAGCAGCGCGGCAGCGAACGAAGGCTCCAACGGCTTCCCTTCCAACTTGCGCTTCTCTTCGTCCGTCCCAACGCCAAGCACATGCCAATACCCCCAGCTGTGACTGAAACGTTCCGGCTTGTCGCTGCGAATCAGCTCGTCCATGAGGACCTCGCAACGGCCGAGTCCCTGAAGCAGTTCCGTCCAGATGCGCGTCATCTTCTCGTCCATGATTTCCGTGAATACCGTGAAGAGCTCCGTTTTCAACTGAACGCACTGATTCAAGTAATCCTCGGCGTTCAGCTTCAGCTGTTTCATTCTCATGTAAAAATTAACTTTCAGTTTGTTGACTTCGCAAACGCCGTTGCTGATCCGCTTGATCATGCCCACTTGCCCCGCCTGCGCAAGCAGCTGGTAGAAGCGGCTGCTGTAATAATCGCCAGCGAGGATCTTCAGCTGCCGCGAACGCATTTCCTTCTCGGCAAGGCGTCCCGATTCGTCGATCATGTCATGGGTATCCATGCCTAGCTGTACAAGCGAAACGACCAACGCGTAGAGCTCGCTGTGAAGCAGCGGCGTACGTTGATTCGATAGAAAAGCAAAGAGCAGCCGGGCCCGCGCGTCGGGGAAATCCGGCAACTCTGTATGGGCTTGAATCATATCGTACTCCACGTACTTTTTAGCGATCTCGGGGATTCTGTATGGTTTCATTGGCCTAGCCTCCGGACAGTTCAGCTTTTGAAGAAACGGGACACCGTCATGCACCCGCGGAGCGGTTTCTTCCCCCAAATAGTTAAGCAAAGATCGATCGGAAGCAATCGGACTTTCTTATATTTCAAGGTTAGCTGCTTTATAATCTCAATAATTATAGCACTATGTTTGACGTTTCGCTACAACGGAGAGGCGGACAAACGCAAGCGCTGACGCCATATTTCCTCTTGAAAAGGCTTCGCGGCGCCTAAGTTTGACAGTTCTGTGGCCAACCAGGCATCGCTCCGCCTGACGTCGACCGCGGCCAGCATTCGAACGTCGCTGCGCACGTCTTCCGCTTGCGGCTGCAGCGGCGCAACGAACCTGACGAGCACACGGTTTACGTTATCCGTACGGACGAATGCGAACTCGAACAGCCGGCGCAGATCGTCCATCCATCTGTCTACAGCATTCCCATATTCCTCATTCGATAAATCCACGCTCAGCACGGACCCGTTCCATGCTACCTTCTTCACCTTCAAAGTCAAATTCAAACCGAGCATGGAATCGACGACCGTATCCGAGCTAAGCCGCTTGATGGGAACGGGATGGAAGACGGCTACGTCGCGCGCCCCCTCGTTCATCCGATCGTTCGCGAGCGGCAGCACGGTAATGAGCAGCGTGACGGCAAGCGTGATGGTGCTGGCATAGAGAAGCCCTTTCCAATGCGGCATGAAGCATCCTTCTTTCGCGCACAGAATGTCCTGCTTCTCTTAGTGTACAAACTAAAAAAGCAGGCTATGCCTGCTTTTCATTCAACCTCCGTATCGATGGTCCCGTATTTCGTCATTACGGTCGCTTTGCCGCGGATTTTGATGGCCGACGTATGATCCGTAAATTGACAGATGAGCAATTCGCCTTTATCGAGCTTCTCGGTGTGATGGAACTTCGTATCCTGTCCGCGCGTCAAGCCAATGACCTGTACGCCCTGCGCTTTGGCTTTCACGATTATGTATTCACCATTCTGGTCCATCATGTGCGATGCCCTCCTCATGAGATCGAAATCGGATTGTTCGACCAGCACGCCGCTTCGGGTAAAGCATCACGTCGTCCTGATATTTAAAAAACTGCCCCCCGAAATTCCTTTATCGAGATAGCAGCCGTAAAATGCTAGAACTGGTCGGGTGTACCGGATTTGAACTGGCGACCTCTACCACCCCAAGGTAGCGCTCTACCAAGCTGAGCTAACACCCGACATGCGATATACAACTGCAGCAGCCGGAACCGCAAACAAAAGTCTACTGGAATTGCTTACGGTTGTCAATAGAGGCAAACCCAGTGCAACAAGCGGCCGTCAATCGAAAAACGCCCGGATGCGAGTCGCATCCGGACGTTATCAAACGGCAATGCCGCTTCTTATTTGGAGACCAAATCTTTCAGCGATTTACCAGCTTTGAAAGACGGGATCTTGCTGGCCGGGATGTCGATCTCTTCGCCCGTTTGCGGGTTGCGGCCCTTGCGCGCCTCGCGGCTTTTCACCTCGAAGTTACCGAAGCCCACCAATTGTACTTTATCGCCGCCTTGCAGCGAGTCGGAGATGGCATCAAATACGGCATCAACCGCTTTGGAAGCATCTTTCTTGGAAAGGTCAGTCAATTCGGCTACTTTCGCAATCAGTTCCGTTTTGTTCATTTCTTTCACCTCCCCTGACGGCAGTTAAAAGGCACATCAATATCATTCTGTGTTACCGAAACCCCGGAATTTATACCTGACGGCTCCGGTGAGAAGAAATTCCGGTATGTGCAATTCCTGCATACTGAACCTAGAACAGATTTATAGTAATACAGTTGGCTATACGATTTCAAGAGGGAGGATGCGTTTTCGCAGAAGAATCGCTGTTTTTCAACGCTTTTTTCCCTATTTGGCGATAGTTGGGCACAATTTATCCATCCTTTGGGTGCGAGGATTCCGATAAATATAAAAAGAGGCACGCGGATGCGTGCCTCTTGCGTATCTCTGCGGCCGTTACAGAATAATCGCGATCAGGCCGCCGGAGCCCTCGTTGATGATCCTGCCCAGCGTTTCCTGCAGCTTGTAACGGGCATTGTCCGGCATCATGGCGATTTTGCCTTGGATGCCTTCCCTTACGATGGAATGAAGCGAGCGGCCGAAAATATCGGATTCCCAGATCTTGATGGGGTCGTTCTCGAAATCCTGCATTAAGTATCGGACGAGCTCCTCGCTTTGCTTCTCCGTGCCGATGATCGGCGCGAATTCGGACTCGACGTCGACGCGGATCATGTGGATGGACGGAGCCGTCGCTTTCAGGCGGACGCCGAAGCGCGACCCTTGGCGGATGAGCTCCGGCTCGTCGAGCGCCATTTCCGCGAGGGAAGGCGCGGCGATGCCGTAGCCGGTCGTCTTGACCATTTCCAGCGCTTCCGCGAACCGGTCGTATTCCCGCTTCGCGTGGGAGAAGTCCTGCATGAGCTGAAGGAGGTGATCCTTGCCGCGGATCTCGACGCCGACCACTTCCATCAGGATTTGGTCGTACAGTTCATCCGGCGCGTAGAGATCGATCTCCGCCACGCCCTGCCCCATGTTCATGCCGCTGAGGCCGGCCCTTGCGATAAACTCGTATTCCATGAACTGCGATACGACCCGGTCGACGTCGCGCAGACGGCGGATATCCTTCACCGTGTCGCGGACGGAGTTCTCGTAGTTGCTCCGCAGCCAGTGATTGTCGTTCAACACCATGACCCAGCTCGGAAGATTGACGTTCACCTCGTGTACTGGGAACTCGTAGAGCACCTCGCGCAGCACGGACATGACTTCTTCCTCGCCCATCGTTGCGACGCTGAGCGTGATGACCGGAATATCGTATTTCGCCTGCAGCTCGCTGCGCAGCTGAAGCGCCTCTTCGCTCTTAGGACGCGTAGAGTTGACGATCAGCACGAACGGCTTGCCGACCTCCTTCAGCTCGCTTACGACGCGTTCCTCGGCTTCAACGTACGAACTGCGGGGTATTTCGGCGATCGTGCCGTCGGTCGTGACGACGACGCCGAGCGTAGAATGCTCCTGGATGACTTTGCGCGTGCCGATCTCGGCTGCTTCTTGAAACGGGATCGGCTCTTCGAACCACGGGGTCGTAATCATGCGCGGGCCGTTTTCGTCCTCGTAGCCTTTCGCGCCAACGACGGCGTATCCGACGCAGTCAACCAGTCTGATGTTAACGTCAAGCCCCTCGGCTACGCGCAGCTGCACCGCTTGATTCGGCACGAACTTCGGCTCCGTGGTCATGATCGTTTTGCCTGCAGCGCTCTGAGGCAGTTCATCGATAGCTCTCACCCGATCGGCATCGTTCGTGATGTTCGGCAGCACAACCGTCTCCATGAACCGCTTGATGAAGGTTGATTTGCCCGTGCGGACTGCACCAACGACGCCGAGGTAAATATCCCCGCCGGTTCGTTCGGCAATGTCCTTGAAAATGTCCACTTTCTCCACTGAATATCCCCTCCCAATCGTATTTCGCCTGTACATGGACGTACCGTAACTGCTGCTTTCCTCCTGCTGCGTGTCGTCAGGTTTCGCCGCTACCCGCCTGCCGCGAGACATGCAAGCGACGCAACTCGTACATGATTTTGGACTAGTAATAGCTTATTGCGTTTGTCTCATGTTTATGACGACCGGAGAGAGGAAATCTTTCGATTTCCAAGAGAGCTTCGTTCCATTACGCCTTCCAAGATTGAGATATATGAGAGAAAGGGCCCCGCTATGCCTGAACGATAAAAAAACTCCTGCCATGGGCAGGAGCTTGATGAGCGATATTCAATGCCGGAATTATTTCAGAACGGCTTGCGGGTCTCCATTCACGAGCCTGTAGGCCGGGGATTTGACGGGAACGAAATCCGAGGCGTCGACCAGCAGCGAACGCAGATCGGCGTTGGGATCCAGCTCATTCCCGCTCGGCAGCTTGCTCTTCTGCTGCATGATGTCCGGCCCGTAGTCCAAGTAGACTTTGCCCGTCGGATCCATCATGGCCGTCAGCAGGCTGCCCGTGAAGACGCTGCGCAGCTCCGGCTCCTTGACGTCCAAGGCATCGTAATCGATCGCCGTAAACGACGGATACATCTCCTTGCCGGCCGGCAATTTGCCGTTATGCGTATCCGAATATGCCTTCACCGAAGCTTCGAGATCGTTCATTTTCTGATAGACCACGAGATTCATCAGCTTAACGGTAGGATCCTTCTCTTCGTTGATTACGAGATAATAGTAGCTTCCGCCTTTCTCGTAAGCAGACTCGGGAATCGTCGACACGTAATTCATTCGCTGCAGCTTATCGAAATCGACCTTGAATTTCTCGTAAACCGGCGTATCCGCCTCGCTGTTCTGAATCGGAAGAAGTCCCGTGTCCTTCTGAAATTGATCGATGACCGTTTGTACGGTTAGAATCGCGTCTTTCGGCGGCTTCTGGAATTGTCCCATCTGGTCCTTCGGATACAGACATCCGGACAGCAGTGCTGCCATGAAAACCAGCACAATAACTGCAGCCGCGCTTCTAAAGCCTTTCATGATACGATTATCCTCCTAGGCTGCATAGGCAAGCCGTTCCGCGTCAGCGAAACGACCGGCCTACCATAATTCATCTTCTTCCGCTTGGCGCATCATCTGTTTGCGGACAGCGGCGCGATACGGATCTTCGGGCACCTCGACGACGGCCCGGCCGAATATTCGCGCTTGGCAGGCGAGCCTGGTGCCCGAGCGGTCCAGCCCCGCCAGCTTGCGGCGTTCGTTATCGTTCAGCGGCGACAGCCCAGCGGAGCTGTGGGGCATGGTCACCTTGCACATGAGACATGACGCCTTGCCGTCACAGCGCGTGCGGATCGGAACGCCGGCTCTTCTCGCGGCATCCAGCACGGTCGTCCCTGCGCGCACCACGGCGCTGCGTCCGGAAGGAAGAAACGTTATTTCCACATTCACGGGAACCCCTGCTTCCATCGTTCATCTAGTTTACCGTCAACCATTGCGCTGCTTGTTCCTGCAAGGCTGCGGAGAAGCGATTCCGTTCGGCGATCAGCCTCACGGCATCTAGGTGAAGCTCGCGCTCCTCGCGAATGCGGCGGCCGATGGGTTCCGTCCGGTCCGGCCTTGCCCGCAGCACATTGAACCAAAGCTCATGCGCCAGCGGCACGACGCCGACGGCATAAGCGCCGGCCTCGACGGTGAGCTTAAGCGGCTCCAGCACAGCCTCGACTTCAACGGCATACCGGTCCGGGCCCGATTCGACGACAAATCCGCCGACAAGCTCGACTTGTACGCCATGGATGTCATAATGGCTGAGCAGCGAGCGATAAATCGGGCTGACGCTCAGCCCTTGATCGTCGACCGCGTACGAAGCAAGCGCCGCATGAATCGTTCGGGCAGCTTCGTCATCCGCATAAATATCCAAGTCACGCGGAGGCGCGGACAATTCAAGCCCTCGCAGCAGCAGACCCGTACTGCCGCCTACCAGCCATTTCGCCCCGCTGGGCGAAACGGCGGCCGCTATGCGTTCCAGCGCGCGATTCAGCTGATCCGGTATCGGCATCGATGCATGCCCCTTCATCAGAAATAAGGCCGGTTGGCAGCTTTTATGCTGCCTGCGCCGGGCTTCATGATGGCTTGGCAGGCCAATCGGTAGCCTTCATCGAATTCCTCGGGTTCCATCCGGTCCCATTCCTCGTCCGTGACTTCCTCCAAAAACTCCGCGCCTTCTTCAATCAGACAGCGGCATCTCGCGCATGTTCCTCGCGTGCAAGAGAATGCCCAGTCCAAGTTATGCTTGATCGCCGCATCCAGCAGGGACAAGCCCGCTTCCGCTTCAACCGTTATGCTTTTCGTGCGGCTTTTCAGTTCCAGCATCGGTCTCTCGTCCTTTCTCCATTCAATGTTCGCAGGGTACCTTTACATGATGGAGATGAGTCCGAGAAATCCGCCGATTACAAGAAACACGAACGCGGTCAATGACAACGCGAGCCGCAAAAAACCTTTGGTCTTGAATCGTGCCAGCGAGATCAAAACGGCCGCCAGCGCCATCAAGCCGATGCCCACGAAGGACACCCACATCTTCATCATTGGATCCATGCCGACTTCTACCACCTTGTACATCCGATATTCGTTTTATTATACACTAGTGTCGATTATTGGGCTACTTTTGCACCGTATCTATCGGCCTGCAAGAGGCTGTGAAGGAAGCACGCGGCCAAGCCAGCGTTCGTCCATTTCCGCCGCGGGCAACATACAAGGAAGCAGTCGGCGATCAAGACGCGAGACACCGACCTATGCTTCCTTATATTTAGAAAAAGACTCCCGGATAACGCGATCTGACATTGCATCAGCAATGCCGGTCGCCTTAGGCGGAAGTCGTTCCCGTTACTTCTTAAGCATCATCTTCAGCAGCATTTCCATGTTGTTCATATTCATGCCGCTTTTTTTGACGGCGCCAACGATATCGTTGATCGTTTTCTCCGTAACGGGCACCTTCGCCATTGCGGAGACGGATTGAATCAGCTTGCGAAGCTCATCTTCGTCCTGCATCGTATTTTGATTCACGCCGCTTGCAAGCTTTTTAACCGCAGTCTCGGATACCGGCTTGCCGGTTTTTTTGTTGACGGCGTTCAGAACGTCCTTGGATAAATCCTTATTGCCGCTCATCGTTTCCCTCCTCCGCCCTTTGACGGCGTCACATGTACTACAGCCACCTTTAAAGGGGCTGCTAGCAGTTTATGAAAGAGGGCCAATGTTGGTGCGGGCCAGGATGCACGAGGCGAGCCGTACAATCCATGCGAAAGAGAACTCGCAGGGGTTCGACCAGCCTAAATGTCGGCGATTTCTTCCGTTTCGTGCGTACGGCCTCTGCCCATGAGCGATTCTACCGCGCTCCGAGGCGATTTCTGCTGGAACAGCACTTGATACAGCTGCTCCGTGATCGGCATCTCGACGTCGAACTGCCGGGAAAGCTCGCGCGCGGCGCTCGTCGTCCGCACGCCTTCGACGACCATCCCCATCCGGTCCAGCACCGCATCCAGAGAAAGTCCTTCGGCCAGCATGGCGCCCGCACGCCAGTTGCGGCTGTGCTTACTGGTGCACGTCACGACGAGGTCTCCGACCCCGGCAAGGCCCGCAAACGTCAACGGATTGGCGCCCATGGCGTTGCCCAGCCGGCTGATCTCCGCAAGCCCTCGCGTCAGCAGCGCCGCTTTGGCGTTGTCGCCGAAGCCAAGCCCGTCTGTCAGGCCTGCTCCAAGCGCGATAATGTTCTTGATCGCACCGGCCACCTCGACGCCCACGACGTCTTTATTGGTATATACCCGAAAATAATTCGTAATGAACGCGTCCTGCGCCCGTTCAGCGGACTCCATGCTGGACGAAGCGACGACGACGGTCGTGGGCAGCTTACGAACGACCTCTTCGGCATGGCTCGGTCCGGACAAGACGACAAGCCGCTCCGCTCCGATGACCAGTTCTTCGGCAAGCACGGTCGTCATTCGTTTGAACGTGCCCGATTCAAAGCCTTTCGTTGCATGCACGACGATCGCTTCTTCATGCAGGTAAGGAGCAGCTTGCTTGGCCACGTCGCGCATAGCGGCGGAAGGCGCCACGAACAACAGCAATTCAGCTCCGCGAACGGCTTGTTCCATATCCGTCGTCGCGACAATTCGTTCGGGCAGAACCGCTTCATTCAAATACCGGCTATTCGTGCGAAGCCTATTGATTTCCTCGACCTGCGCTTCGTTTCGTGACCACAGAGCAACATCGAAGCCGTTATCGGCGAGCACGGCAGCCAGCGCGGTTCCCCAGCTGCCGGCCACGAGCACGGCCGCTTTACGTTTGTTCATGTAACGTGCCTCCTTACCCTTTTCTGGCGCCAAGTTTATTCTCTTTCCCTTGTACCAGTTTCACGATATTCGTCCGATGGCGAATGAATGCCAGCAGGCAGATGACAAGTGCCGCCCATACGTAAGAAGGCGGCTTATCTCCGAAATTCCAAATGAAAATCGGCACCAGCAGCGCGAAGATCAAAGAGCCGAGCGAGACGAAACGCGTAACGGCAATCGATATGATGGCTATCACGCCTGCGATCAGCGTCGGAACGATGGCCAATGAAGCCATGACGCCGACGGTGGTCGCGATGCCTTTACCGCCTTTGAAGCCAAACCATACCGGCCAGTTATGTCCGGCAATCGCCGCTAAACCGCATAACACCGGTCCCCAGTCGCCGCCGGCTGCATAAATGCCCAAGATGACCGCAACGATCCCCTTAGCGATATCCAGTAAAAATACCGTGATGCCGGGTCCTTTGCCAAGCACGCGCATCGTATTCGTCGCTCCGGCGTTGCCGCTTCCGAAATTACGAATGTCGATCCCCTTGACCCATTTGGCAATCAAAATGCTGAATGAAATCGAACCTAATAAATAACTGATGAGAACTGTAAGCACGGTGACCACGTTTCGCTCGCCTCTTTCGAATAAGTCATATCCCGGACAGCCGCCGCAGCTAGGAGTCGGACCAGTCCGCTTGTGTTGACAGGGAAACTGGTGCCCTCTAAGCAAGGGCACCAGCTTCGCTTCCGAAGACTTTGCTCCGTGCGCTGAATGCGCGACTGGGCTTAGTCTTCGTCTGATTTTTTACGGGTAAAGATACGAACCGGCGTCCCTTCGAATTGGAACGCGGCGCGGATTTTGTTCTCCAGGTAGCGTTCATACGAGAAATGCATCATGTCGGGATCGTTCGCGAACAACACGATCGTTGGCGGTTTTACCGCTACCTGAGTTGCATAGTTAATGCGCAGCCGTTTGCCTTTGTCGGACGGCGGAGGGTTAATCGCAATCGCATCCGAGACCACGTCGTTCAGCAGATGAGTCGGAATGCGCATCGCGTGCTGTTCCGACACATTAACGACGACCGGCAGAAGCTTATGAAGACGCGATTTGGTCAATGCCGAGAGGAATATGACCGGTGCATACGTCATGAACAGGAAATGATCTCTGATTTTCTGTTCGAACTGATGCATCGTCTTGTCGTCTTTCTCGACGACGTCCCACTTGTTAACGACGAAGATCGCCGCTTTGCCCGCTTCATGCGCGTAACCGGCAATGTGCTTGTCCTGCTCGATGATGCCTTCCTCGCCATTAATGAGCACGAGCACGACGTCGGCGCGTTCGATCGCCTTCAGCGCACGCATGACGCTGTATTTCTCCGTCGTTTCGTACACCTTGCCGCGTTTTCGCATACCGGCCGTATCGATCAGCACGTACTTTTGTCCGTCCCGTTCGAACGGCGTATCGATCGCGTCCCGCGTCGTACCGGCTACGTTGCTGACGATGACGCGTTCTTCGCCGAGCAGCGCATTCACGAGCGAGGACTTCCCTACGTTCGGACGGCCGATGAGCGCAACGCGGATCACGTCGTCGTCGTACTGCTCTTCCTCGATCTCGGGCAGCTTCTCGACGGCTGCATCCAGCAAATCGCCGACTCCCATGCCGTGAGCGCCGGAAATGGCGATTGGATCGCCGAAGCCGAGATTGTAAAACTCGTAAATATCGTCCCTGCGGTTCAGGTTGTCGACCTTGTTGACCGCGACGACGATCGGTTTGCGCGAACGAAGCAGCATTTGGGCAACTTCGTCATCCGCGTGGGTTAGTCCGGCCTTGGCGTCGACCATGAAAATAATGACATCGGCTTCTTCGACGGCCAATTCAGCCTGCATCCGGACGGATTTCATGATCTCGTCCTCGCCGTCGATTTCGATGCCACCAGTATCCACGATACTGAAAGCCCGGCCGTTCCATTCCCCGGTACCGTACAGTCGGTCCCGCGTAACGCCTGGCTTGTCTTCTACGATTGCCAACCGGTCGCCGATGACGCGGTTAAAGATCGTAGACTTACCCACGTTTGGCCGCCCAACGATGGCGATAATGGGTTTAGACATAGTTTCACTCCTCAATATAGAAACGGCTTTGCGCCGTTTTAATAAGCGGGACTTGATAGATCCCTGACATGCTTAGACGAACCATGAAGGGGCTTGCTCCACACTCACGCCTACCATCATAGCAAAAAACAGCGGGATTGGCTAACTTTTCATTCTTGGCGGTGGTCGACGAGAATGAAGCTTCCGTTTTTCATGTCGTGCGCAATCGCATCCAATATTTTTTCGAGGAGGAATGCTGTCGATTCGCGTTTCTCCGTGTCGGGTTCGACGAATATCGGGGCTCCGCCGCCCACGCGCTCATGCGCATTCGTTACGATCGCCACGATTTTAGCCATGCTGTTTCCCCTCTCCCTTATTGACGCTAGCTTCGGTCGGCATTCTAACGGCGGATTCAAGAATCGGGACCTTCAAGACGACGGCCCTCGCCTTCGCAGCATCTTGTTCCTGCGGGATCAGAAAAATAGCCAGCCTGCCATCCTTCATATCCAGCTTGGCCATCGGAACGAGCGCCGGTTCGCCATCATCGCGATAAACGCCGAGTATCGTAGACAGATCGAAGAGAATCGCCTGCCGCTGACCCAAATTGCTGAGCGTCGCTTTCCCGTTCGGGTTGAACGGCGACAGGATAATCCCGAGTCCCCGCTCGGCGATGATCTGTTGGTTCGACGATAAGCCGATGTTCATGATATAAATATCGCCGACATAGATATCGGGGCCGTCTTGCACGACTTCGGCAATCTCGGCTTTCGCGATATGCGATATCGACTTGCCGGACTTGAGCGAATTGACGAGCACCAACGCTAACACGCCCATGATAAGGCCAAACGGCAGGCCGAGCGCCAAAGAGGCCAAGCTTGTCAGCAGCGACGTTAAGATGACTAGATAATTACGGCCTTCGAATACCATCGCGATCCCTTCAATATACGTCGATCCTCGAGACACAAGCTCCATGCTGTCGATTTTGGATAACGTCTGGCGCTCCATGTTCCGCACATCTCGGAATTGCTGCGCGGCAAGCGTAAGAAACGTGATGGCCGTGAAGTCTTTCTTATATAATGCGGGGATCGCCACGGCCCCCAGCGCGGCTGCGATGACGCCAAGCGAGATGTGAATGATGCGCCCATGCGGGTAGGTAGGATATTGGCGGTAGTCGGTTCGAAGCATCATTAATCGGGAACCTAGTCCAAATGCCACGCCGAGCATAATCCCGTATAGTACATGATGAGGCTCGCCTGCCTTCAAGTGCGCCCATAGATGATCCCACATAACTACGACCTTCCTCCCTCTTCGCCCGAACGTCTTTCGACAAATCCGAGTGTCCGTTCTTTGACCCATATCTTGAAGCTGCTCATTATTCTCGCAGCCGTCAGCGCAATCGCAATTCCATCCCACCATGCCAGCGTGCCGATCAACAGCGGCGAAGAGGGGGCGGCCGGTCCCAAATACCGACTGCTCAGCGCGATGAATCCGCTAAGGACAACAATCGTCATATGCGATCTGAAGCGATCGGCGAGGAGACCTGCAAATAGTCCCGCGAGTACGGGCCCGTCCCAGCGCGGATGAATGATGACGAATACGGGATCCATCGCATAAATGTAGCTCATCCATGTCCACATAAATCCGGTCAGCAGTGCGGAAAACAATACGAAGAGCATGCTGCCCGGCTGACGAATGGAAAACAATAGCACGATGGCCGTTCCGAGGATGAACACCGCGCTCCCGGTCGCCGCGATATCATCCATGAGAGATAACCGGATGAATTGAAGCGCGCAGGCAACGGCGAGAAACGTACCGATGACGCGAATCGGCAATCTGTCCGCGACGGCCTGTTCCCATCCCGTAAAATAAAGAATCGCCGCCATCGTCATCAGCCACAGCGCTATGAAACCATCATTCATGTCTTCTCCCCCCTATATTGCCCTTATTATGCGCCTTAGCCCATTCCCCTTATCCCCGCCATCCGCTTCGTCTTGCGTTTTGAACACATAAAAAAGCCGTTTATTCGCGGAGACCCGCGACATAAACGGCTTTACTATTTCTATGATTCCTTGTGGGAATCGATTATTTCAATTTGCTCAGCTTGTCGCCGAAGCGCTCAGCCAGCGTGAAGCTCATGCTCTCGTTGCTGAGGCTTACGTTCGGATTGTTCAGCTCGACTTTAGGACCGCGGGATCCACGATCTCCGCGCTCGCCGCGTTCGCTGCGTTCTCTTTCAGGACGAGCCGGTTGCTCCGGAGCTTCTTCCGTTTCTTTGATGCTCAGGCTAACGCGTTTCTCGGCCGGGTTGAAGTCAAGAATTTTCGCTTGTACTTCTTGGCCTTCTTGAACGACTTCGTTAGGCGTCGCAACGTGGCGGTGAGCCAGCTGCGAGATATGAACAAGACCTTCTACGCCCGGAGCGATTTCAACGAATACGCCGAAGCTAACGATACGGCGAACCGTACCCGTTACGATGTCGCCCACGTTGAAGCTGCCTGTCGCGCTTTCCCAAGGACCTGGTTGAGCCGCTTTGATGCTGAGGCTGATTTTGCCGGCAGCCGGATCGACTTTCAATACTTTCACCCGAACCGCTTGGCCTTCAGCTACGACATCCTTCGGATGCGCAACATGCTGCCAGGACAATTCGGACACGTGAACAAGACCATCGATGCCGCCGATATCCACGAACGCGCCGAATGGCGTCAAGCGTTGAACCGTACCGTCGATTTCTTGGCCGATTTGCAGGTTGCCGATGATCGATTGTTTGTTTTGTTCAAACTCTTGATCCAGCACTTCTTTCGCGGACAAGATGACTTTATTGTTTTCGCGGTCGATTTCTTTCACTTTTACGCGGATCTTGCGGCCCTTGTAATCGCTGAAATCTTCTACGAAATGACGCTCGACCATGGAGGCGGGGATGAATCCGCGCACGCCGATGTCAGCAACCAAACCGCCTTTAACGACGTCGGCTACCGTAACTTCCAGAACTTCGCCGGCTTCGAATTGGCTTTGTAGGACATCCCATGCTTTCTCGTTGTCGATCGCTTTTTTCGAAAGAACGAGTTTTGCTTTCTCGTCATCGATGCTGACGACTTTCAATTGCACTTCTTGACCCACTTGCACGGCTTCAGCCGCGTTCTCGAGTTGAACCGAGGAAAGTTCACGAAGTGGAATAACGCCGTCATATTTATATCCAAGGCTAACAGTCGCTTGGTTATCTTCGATTTTGACGATCGTACCATTCACGATGTCCCCTTTTTTCAAGGACACGAAATTATCCAAAGCATCCTGGCTGATTACTTCCGCCGCTGCGGATTCTTGAACTTTTGTTTCTTCTGACATTTGAAATAACCTCCTCAATTCATACCCCAACTTTATTTAAACGTGAAGCCGCCTGTTGAATCACCGGGGGCGGGCCCACCGTTTAAAACATGAATAACGTGTAAATGATTACCCTTCCTTCACCATCCTGCGAATATTGGCCATGATGGTTTCCGTCACTCTCTCCAGCACATCGGATGAAGAATCTTGAATGAAGTCCGATAAATCAATGGGCTTGCCATACTTGATGCGCATCTTGCTGAAGATTTTGTACTTTCCGATAATCGCGACCGGAATTACCGTAGCGCCGCTTCTCAGCGCGATCATCGCTGCACCCTTCTTGCCAGCGCTGTCACCGGCTGATCTGGAACCTTCCGGGAAGATTCCCATCACCTTGCCTTCTTTCAGCAGGTTGATTGCCGTGCGAATGGCCTCTTTGCTGACGCCTCCGCGTTTGACCGGGAATGCGCCGAGCGAACGGATGAACGGGCCGAACAGCGGGACGTTGAACAACTCCGCTTTGGCCATGTAATGAACCTTGCGGTCCACTTTAGTGCCGACGGTCGTCGGATCAAGCAGGCTGAGATGATTGGAACAGAGTACGACAGGACCTGAAGACGGAATGTTCTCCAAGCCGCTCGCTTCAAAGCGGAATAGGAAGGCGTAAATGATGCGCAGCAGACTGCGGCAAATGCCGTATAGCATAGTTTACTTCGCCTCCACCGTTTTGGTTCGGCATAAGTCTAGAATAAGTGCAACGACTTGGTCAATCGAGAGCTCCGTGCTGTCGATTACTTCCGCGTCCTTCGCACAAATCAAAGGCGAAATTTCCCTGCGCTCGTCGCTTCGGTCGCGCTCAGCGATCTCTCGTTCCAGCTGCTGCAGGGGCACTTGCGCGTTCCCGCTCAGCTCCTGGAAACGTCTTAGCGCGCGCACCTTCACGCTGGCCATCAGAAAAACCTTTACCTCCGCGCTTGGCAGCACATGCGTGCCGATATCGCGTCCGTCCATGACGATGCCCTTGGCGTCGGCCAGTCCCCGTTGCAGCTCGACCAGCTTGAGCCTGACGGGCTCGTGGGAAGCGATTTGCGATACGATCAGTGTCACTTCGCGAGTTCGGATGGCCGCCGTGATATTCTCACCATTCAGCCAAACCGTCTGTCCTTCACCGCCGGGTGCCAGCACGATCTTTAACGTTTGAACGAGCTTGCCCAGCCTGTCCGAATCGTCAGGGGTGATGCCCGCACCGATTGCAGCATAAGCAACGGCTCTGTACATTGCACCCGTATCAATGTAGATGTAACCAAGTTGTTCAGCGACTTTGCGGGCGACGGTACTCTTGCCGGCACCTGCCGGTCCGTCGATTGCCACATTAATACGGCCGCTGATGCTTCCCCCATTCATGCCCAAGCGGTGTTTGACCTCCTTGAAATTCGGGCAGCGGCTGCCACCTTGCTCTAATCGTCATTAAAAAAGCAGGCTTTGCCTGCGATAGTAAAAATTATACCACAGTAGACTAGGAAGTGCAAAGAATGCAGACGCGCGGAAGAAGCGGCTGACACCCTCTCGCGAAGGCGGCGGAACAGGCTTGACCCTCGTTTACGGAACAACGGAAGAGAAGCGAATAGACTTCCCTCGATTCAGAAAGGGGTTCCTTCTAACCTGTCCACGCCCGTCACCCACATCCGGACTTGTGGAATTTGAAGCGCAAGCTGACTTGCTGCGATCGCGATGAGCAGCCCGATGACGATCCATTTCAGAACCTTCGTCACCTGATCGGCTGCCTCGATGTAGGATCTCTGCGACTTTTGCAACGCGAACTATGCCTCCCTGCAGGCTCGTCCCGGCTTTGCGCCGCATGCTGGCGAGGATTGGAGATCGAGCCTTGAATAAGGCTAGTTTTTCCACGAAAGGAATCCTTATTCATTCAAGAGGCGGGAATTAACGTTTGCGGTAATCCAGCTGCCGTTCGAAACAGAATCGGATGATCCGCTGCCGCTCGCTGTCCAAGATCTTGGCGAATTTAGCCATCACCTGATGCTTGCCGTTATCGAGCGTGCTTACTCTAACGACCTCCGCTTTGAACTGGGCATGGTCGACGGAGCCGTTCCGGTAAGGAACGAGCAGCCAGCAATCAAGCAGCGTCCCCTGCGCGATCGGCCATTTGGCATCCGTCATGAAGGAAATGCCGCCGCCGCCCACGTCATCGGTCACGCCGATAAACCGAATGTTGCCGGATAATTGAATCGCGATTTCCAGCTCGGCGGAGACGCGCAGGAAATGCCGCCGCTGAATCTTCGTAATGGATTCCGGCTCCGGCTTGCGGATGCGGACCAATCTCACGATATCATCTTTAAATCCGAGCACATGCGTATTGAAATAGCTCTTCACGCCTTCTTGCGTCAAAAAATACGCGGAGAGTTCGTCGCCGAGGAAGAGCCGTTTCAACCGTCCTGTTCCTTCGAGGATCGGGACCTCGATCAACAGCTCATCGTCGGTACTGTCCGCGATTCTCGCTTTAAATTCCAAGGCAGCCTCTTCTTCGTCGGACGAAGCAACTTGCAGGTATAAAATTTGATTAATGAATGGCAGCAATTGGCTTCCCTCCCCCATTTTTTTGATTATAGCACAGCGTGTCGAAATTTGGAGGAGGGAAGGAAGATTGGTTTGGGGACCCGGCAGGGTCCACAGCATTCTTCCATAAGAAGATTGGTTTGCGAACTCGGGAGAGTACGCAGCATTCGTCCAGGGAAGGAAGATTGGTTTGGGGACCCGGCAGGGTCCACAGCATTCTTCCATAAGAAGATTGGTTTGCGAACTCGGGAGAGTACGCCGCATTCGACCAAAAAAAGAGGCGACAAGCACACTTGGTGCTTTCGCCTCGCTCGTTCAATCCGGCAGCTGCTCGATGGATTCCTCGATGCCGCTGTCCGCGTTAACATAAATTTTATAGCCCGATCCGTTAATGCTGCCGACAAACTCGTAACAGAGCACTTCCTGATCCGCATCGTTGTCGATCAGCGCCAGCTGCTCCCGGTTCACTTTAAAGTCCGGATTCAGCGCCGCTCGCGCTTCCGCGCTCATCAGCCTCGGCTTCGGCAGCTTCCGTTTGCGGTGCTCGTACACGTAATCTGCGGCTTGAATCGCTACCGCCTCCCCGTTATCCCGAGCGATCTTCACCGTCAGCTTCGCCGGATAAATAAGCACGCCATCCTGGCTCATGACAAAGGTAAAGGCCGCCGTTTGATTCCCGTCATCGTAGGAGACGGCCTTCATATCGGGATAACCGTGGCGGGCCAAGAAATCAGCTGCTTTACGCTTCGACTCTTCGATGCTGAGGGCCGCTTTTCCGATATCGCGCGGGTTCTCGAACCAGATCAGCTGCGCGCCTTTCTGCGTGAAGTCCATTTCGATGGGATTGTCCGCTTTATTCGCTCGATACGTTGCGGAGAAGGAGGAATATTCGGTTCCTTTGCCATTCTCCACGACGCGAATGTCTTTGGCCTTCGCTTCATCGAGCTTGAGGAACTTGGCGGCAAGGCGCCGGACTTCCTCGGGCGTGCTCATATGACCGCCCAGCATTTTGACGGTTCGCTTCTGATACATGCTGGCCACCGAGGGTCCCCAATTGATCTCGGGGTATTCGCTGACTTTCTTGTCTACCGTCTTGAAACCGTCAATGATCGTATTGTCGAGCGTCGACTTCTCCGTCGCCAACGCAACTTCGACGTCCATCCAGCGCAGATTGTTCGCGATAACCTTATCCTGCACGCCGTAAAGCGATTTGGAGATCTCGGCCGAATCCGCATAAAGCGTCTTGAGCGTCTTGAACTCATCCGGACTAAGCGGCTGCTTGGTTAAATCCCGGACGGACGTCTTGTACGAGAAATTGGCGATCTTGGACAGAAACTCTTCCGTCTTGCTGAACGGAAGAAGCGTCAGCGGCAGCTGATTGATCTCGCTCTGCGCCTCGCTCGTCAGCCGCCAGGAATTGACGAGACCTTTGCGTTGAAAACCTTGAGACGCGCTGTTGACGGCAAGCGTATTGCCGAGCTGGTGGTGAAGCTGGTCCACGTGGTACGACAAATCGTGAAAGGCGCGCTGATACTGATTCTCGGCCTTGATCAAAATCGAATTTTTCTCCTGATGCTCCTGATAACCCCAGTAGATGGAACCGATAAAAAACAGCGTCATGACCGGAAACAGCACAGCGCTTAAGCGACGATACATAGCAAAAGCTCCTTTCGTATGCAAACCCTGACGTTAGTTTGGTTTGCCGAAAGGAGCTTTATGCATTTTTGGGAAGATTTCCTGCCCCGCACCAGCGGTTTAGAGCGCTAATTCTTCAATATCGAAATCCTGGATGTTGTTGCATAGGCATTGCTTGAATCCCGTGTCGATCCTGTCTTTGTCCCTGCGTCCGCGCAGCACGAACTTCTCTCCGCAGTGATTGCAGCGGATCGCGACTTTGATGCGAGCTGCTGTTTCCATCGTTTCCTCCTAAATAAGTTGTGAGCGAGACCGGCGGCGGCACTTCAAGTACCGCGAACCGATATCGGCCATGCATAAAGGCATTTTCTCACTATTATGGACGGAAATGTCACAGCTTAATCTCTTCTTCCCGGCCGATGAGCCTGAAAGGCGAGCGCGCGTTCGCGCGGTTGATTCTTCGGACTCCCTTGAACCACAAGTAGACCATGAGCGGCACGATGAACCACGCCCAATACGTCGAGCCGGAACCCATGATGTAGTCATATAAGCCATGCTCCAGCAGCGGTACCGCTGCAGCGAGGATCAGGAAGCGGCGCTTCGCCTTCTGCGCCGAGGCGAATTTGGCCTTGCCAAGGTAATACCCCATCGTGACGCCGAACAGCGCATGACCGGATACCGGCAGCAGCGCCCGGATCAGCAGAGAACCGACCGTCATCGGCTGATACACGGCGTACAGGACGTTCTCGACGGTCGCGAAGCCAAGGGAAATGGCGGCCGCGTAGACGATGCCGTCGTAAGGTTCGTTGAATTCCTTATGCTTGTAAATGATATGGTAGATCACAAACCATTTGACGAGCTCTTCGGCTCCCGCGGACACCGCGAACGAGAAAACGACAGGCCCGTTGCCGAGCCAAAGCTCAAGCCCCCGCTGAATGACCATAATGGGAAGGACGATCAGTACGCCCATCAGAAATACCCGCAGCACCATATGGATCGGTTCAGCCTCATAACGGTCCTTTAAATAGAAATAAGTGAGCAGCGCCACGCCGGGTGCGACGGCGGCCGTAATAATAGAGAAAAGCAGCATCGTATGATTGTCACCATCCAGAAGGGAAGCGTTCGCGTCCGCGGGGAAACGCTAACGCCGTTTCCTTATACCCATCCCCGCAGGCGGACCGCTTCCGCCATTTTACGCACGCCGACCATATAAGCAGCCAGCCGCATATCAACTTTTTTGAGCGTATGAAGTTCGTAGACATTATTGAATCCGCGGACCATCATTTCCCGCAGCTTGTCGTCCACTTCCGCTTCCGTCCAATAATAGCCTTGATTGTTCTGCACCCATTCGAAATACGAAACGATGACGCCGCCGGCACTTGCGAGCACATCGGGAATAAGCAAAATCCCCTTGTCCGTAACCATGCGGGTCGCTTCAAGCGTAGTCGGGCCATTGGCGGCCTCTACAATGATTTTAGCACGAATCGAGTCCGCATTGCTTGCCGTTATTTGGTTCTCGATCGCGGCCGGCACAAGCACGTCGCATTCCAATGCCAGAAGTTCTTCATTGGATATCGTATCCTTGAACAAATTGGTCACCGTACCGAACGAATCACGCCGGTCCATTAAATCTTCGATGTCCAATCCTTGTTCATTATACAACGCTCCGTTCACATCGGAAATAGCGATTACTTTGGCACCCGCATCATGCATGAATTTGGCGAGGAAGCTGCCAGCGTTCCCGAAGCCTTGGATGACGACGCGGGAGCCCGCGACGGCAATGCCTTTCTTCGACATGGCTTCGTCGATCATGATGGCGACGCCTTTGGCTGTCGCGCTTTCCCGGCCTAACGAGCCGCCCAGCACGAGCGGTTTGCCCGTAATAAAACCGGGGGAATCGAATTCGCGGATCCGGCTGTATTCATCCATCATCCAGGCCATGATCTGCGCGTTCGTCATTACGTCAGGCGCAGGAATATCCTTCGTCGGTCCGACGATTTGGCTGATCGCTCTGACATAGCCGCGGCTCAGCCTCTCCAGCTCGCGGAAGGACATTTTCCGGGGATCGCATATGATGCCGCCTTTACCGCCGCCATAGGGCAGATTCGCAATGCCGCATTTAAGACTCATCCAGATCGACAGCGCCTTCACTTCGATCTCGTTGACGTCCGGATGGAAACGTACGCCGCCCTTCGTCGGTCCGACGGCATCGTTATGCTGCGCGCGGTATCCGATGAATACGCGGGTCTTGCCGTCATCCATGCGCACCGGGATGCGCACCGTCAGCAATCGCATCGGTTCTTTCAGCAGTTCGATCATATCGTCGCCGTAGCCCAGCTTCCGAAGCGCTTCTTCGATGACGATCTGCGTCGAGGTAAGCACGTTGTTGTTATCCATTCCAGTCAAAGGAATGTTCACCACCTTTTCCTTCAGTATGAACGGTCATTACGCCAACTATGCGACTTTGGAAACAACGTTATTCGAAAGAGAACAAAAAAGCACCAGCGAGGCGGAAAATCCGCTGCCGATGCTTTCACGGGAAAACGCCGATCAAAAATGAGTGCAAATTTCAAGCACCGCTTTGGCGGGCACAATCACTTTGCCGTATTCTTCAAGCACTGCGGTCGTTACGGATGCCGCTTCGCCGTATTCAGCCAGCAAAGCAATCATGGCATGATAACGGGGAAGCTCGAAGCCGACCGGCTCGAAGGCGAGCATATATTTGCCATTGTAGGCATAGAGACGTCCATCTTCAATCAAATCCACTGCTTTAAGCTGTTTGCAGACGGAGATGACATCCTCGATGTCCCGGAACGAATAAAGCACGATGTCGCTTTGTTCCAGCGTAACTTCCATCTCATAGACGTCTTCGTCATTCTCTTCTTCTTGCAAGTGGTCGTCCGATTTTCCGCCCACCTTGCCGCGCGTAACGATAACGACCATGCCTTGTGCAGGAAGCGCAAACACTTCGACGGCCAGCGGGCCGCTTGCGTCAAAGCCGAGCTCGCTGTAGGCTTGATCCATCATCTCGCTGAAAAGCTCATGCACTTTCGGAATTTCGCGCCACATGTCTTCCTTCTGGATCCCACGCTCCAGCAAGTCGTCGAACGTCAGGAAGATTCGGATTTTGTCTTGATTGAGCCGTTCGATTTTCATGAATGGATCCTCCTTTTCGAATAGCATCTGCTTCGTGGTTGCGGAGCAAAAACCGTCTTCGAAAGCGCGCTGAACGCGGGTTGCATCTGTTATACACAGCGTATGTAGAAGCTGTGTTTTGGTGAATAATTTGTTCTTATTGCTATGTTAGCATGTCTGGGAAAGGAATGCACTACTGCGCAAAAAAAAGAATCGCCGCCTTCCCGCTACTGTATATACGCAGCTGGAAAGGAAACGATTCGTTTTTTTCGCAGATCATTAATGCGTCTTCGCTTCCGCCTTGATCTCGTCGACCTGCCGCTTCAAGCCAGGATCGCTGTTGAGCATCAGCTCAATTTGTCCCCATGAGTTCGAGGAATCTTTGGCCTGCGCGTTTGAATGCTTTGGGGACGATGACATCATCTCGCCGCCGAACTTTCGGCTGACCACCGCGCCCATCGCTTTTCTCGACGCGCTCGTCATCGCCTGCCCTGCAGCGCTCGTCGCCCATGCAAACATTCCCGGTCTTTTCTTAGCCATATACGACGCGGCAGCGGCGCCGGCCAGACCTCCAAGCAGAAATACGGACCATTTCATCGGGATTATCCTCCTCCAAAATGCTGGTGCACTCCGATTCGAAGTTAGTCTTGCCTCGCCTCGCCACGGTCATTCCAGCACAAATTTAGGAAGTGGAAGGTTCGGATGCGAAGAGGACTGGTATAATAAGGTACAATGAAAGCCAACTTCGCAGCTCATGGCTGTGCAATCAGGAGGTCGAAGGACATGCAGCTGGGCAAGACATTACGAACGACCGCGACGATTATATTGGTACTGACGGTAATCGCAGGATGCGCTTCCGCCAAAAATGAGACAAAACCGGATCATGCCGTTCCGGAAAGCAGCCTCGGCACTGAAAATAAAGGCAATAACGACCGCTCGGCAGCCGATGCTTCGGTTGAGGAGACCGTTCCGAAGGCCGGCTCTAATCAACCTGCCGCCGCGAAGCCGGAAAAGCCTGCTTCGGCCGGAAGCGGCACTGTCGGTTCCAAGCCTGCGAATACGCCCGTCCCTGCCGCTCCACCGAAGAAAAACGACAAAAAGCTGTACCGCATGAACAGCGTATACAGCTTCGTTCCTATTAATAAAGAAACCACGAGCGGCAAGGTCGTGCTGCTGACCTTCGACGACGGCCCCAAAGCCGACAAGACGGTCACCGCACTGCTCGATATCCTGGACAAACATAAAGCGAAAGCGATCTTCTTCGTGAACGGCTATCGCGTGAAGCAGCATCCGGAATTGCTCGAGAAAATCGCCGCTCGCGGACAGACGATCGGCAATCACTCCTGGGACCATATCGATCTGAAGAAGGAAACGGAAGAAACCGTCAAAAAACAGGTCGGCGACGTCCAGGAGATCGTGAAGCGCGTAACCGGCTCATCGCCCGTATTCTTCCGTCCCCCGTTCGGTTCGGGCAACGACAAGGTAAAGAGCTTCGTTCGCAGCCGGGGCATGCTCTATATGACCTGGTCCAACGGGTCGCTGGATTGGGACGGCAGCACGAAGAACAAGCCGGATAAAGTGATTGCCAACGTGCTGGATCAGCTGCATCCGGGCGTCAACATTCTCATGCACGAGCTGCCCTGGACGATAGAGGCGCTGGATTCGCTTCTGACGAAGCTGGAAGCGAAAGGCTACGGATTCATTGATCCGGCAGCGATCGACATCAATTCCGGCTCGAATGCGCCGACCGCAAAATGATACGGTGGAGCTGCGCTTCCGTTCCCAGCCGGATCGGAAGTCTCGAGGTGCCGAAGCCGGAGCTGACGAACAGCTGCGGCTTCGTCGCTTTCCCGGCCAATTGGAACCATCCCCGCCAATAACCGGAATCGTCCTCGCCCCGCCAAGCCGGTCCGATTATCGGCAGCGCGACCTGCCCGCCATGCGTATGGCCGGAGAGAATTAGATCGACGTATTCGTCGCCGTTGAGCCTTTTTGCAATTATAGGATCATGCGCGAGAAGGATGGTGAACAGCTTCCCGCGCCCGTCTTCCATATCGGCCAGCGCAAGCTCCGGCTTATCATGGTTGGTTCGCGGATCGTCGACCCCCGCCAGGCGGATTCTGCTGCCGTCCCGCTTCTCCAAAATGACCGATTCGTTCGCCAGCAGGCGGACCCTCTCCTCCTCCAGGAGCACTTCGAACCCTCGAATATCTTCATCATAATCATGATTGCCATGAACCATATAAATCGGAGCGATTTGCAGAAGCCGCCTGATGTTGCCGCGGATGCGGGAAGCCGGTACCCCCTTCTCGCGCAAGTCTCCCCCGATCAAGACCAAGTCTGCGCCGCCCGCGGCTTTAACCGCCTCGAGCAATTCCTGCGGAATCGCCCTGCGGTGCACATCGCTGATGAACAGCAGCGTCGTACCGTCGAACGCATCCGGGAGCCGGTCGCACGCAACGACCTGTTCATCCAATCGATACCGGTAAGCGAGCCACACCATATAAGCCAATATCGCGGCAGCCACGGCTGCAGCAATGATTACGATAACCGCCAACAGCATTCGAATTCCTCCTCGCCGGACTTTGTCGCCCTAGTTGTTGAGACCGTATTCGAATTGCCTTCCCCACCACAGCAAACCGACAAGCAGCGCGATAAACAGCACGATCAGCAGCCTGTAGAACCACCGGGTCACCTGCTGTTTATTCGAAGGGTGCGTTCGCCTTCTGGATGGAAGCGGCGATGCCTCCTCCCCGTTCGTCTCCAGCCCCCACTCCGCTTCCAGCGCCGCAGCGCTCTCATCCACGGCAGCGTCCTGCGACGCGCCTTTTTTCTTGCCGAATTTCTGAACTCTGCTCATGCTTCCCTCCGAAAACGAATGACAAGCCCCATGACCAAGTCGATGATGAAATGCGCGAGAATGGGCGCCAATAAAGTGCCTGTCTTGATGTAGATCCAACCGAGCGCGTAACTGATGCAGAACACGAGCCCCGTTGGGATCCAATGTCTTAGATATCGGACGTGGATAGCCGCAAATATAATACTCGTCCAGTACGGACCGATATGGTATTGCACGGCTCCTCTGAACAGCGTTTCCTCGCAGATGGCCACGATCAGGGACAACACGGCTATATGCCATACCGGACGATTGCGGAAAATCCGGTCGTTCACGCCGCCGTCATCGTTGGCTTCCTCCGGCACGAACCGCGCGGCGAGCATGTCGACCGCGATGACGGCTGCGGCCAGACCGAATCCCCAATACGCGAAATCGGGCGTATCGCCGGGTTTAAATAAATAAAAAGGATTGCGGCTCTGAAATAACAACCAAATAAAACCGATAACAAAAGTAATCGCTTGCGTCGCGTACAAATTAATGAGCAGCATCCGGTCATCGATTTCGTCGATGCGCAGCGTTTTCAGCTTGATTTTACGAATATCGAATTTTTTCATGTCCTGCTCCTGCCATCCAAGGTTGATATTTCCTTTTCATGGGTTATATCCTATACTAGTGGGACATTCCGGAAAATTGTCGAAAAAAGGTTCGAAGGGGAGAAACATGGAGAAACGACTCACACATTCTGAAATGCTCTATAGTCTTGGGTTTCTGTTCATGCTTGTTTTCGCAGTCGGCGCTTTTTTCTACGGCGTCAAAGTCGGTTCCGACAGAACGGAAGCGAAATTGGTCGAAAACACGAAACATCTTAGCAGCAATAAAGGCGTTGCGGCCGCATATCAACAGCAGGATCTCGTATCCTTCTATCATACCGTATTTTTGCCTTATCGTGAATTTCAAAACGAATGGTTCTCTACCATGCGCAAGCTGACTACGGGTCAATTGAACGACGTCAGCTCGACCATGAAGGAACTTTCGGGTTCCGCGAAGCAAACCTATGCGGAAGCTGAACTCGCTTCCGTGTCGCGGAACTCGCCGCTTCTCGAATCCGCCCAACTGCAGCTGCTCAAGAGTCTGCGCATGTTCAAGGAGGCGGCCCAGCGGGCAGCAGGCTCCTCGAAAAACATGACCGCAGACAAACTGGTCAAGGCGCTTTCGAAGGATGCTTACTACGTGGACGGCGTCAAATACGCGCTTGGCGGGCAGCAGGACTATTACGCAGCCATGCTGAAATGGAGCTCGTCCGTCAACCCCGCTATCCCTGGCGATTATGCAAAAACGGCCGACGTCGGCATCGCGCAGTGGAAAACATTGCCGCTCACGGTCAAAAACAAGCTCGCGGCCAACCAGCTGAACGCCCGAAAGACGCTGGCTTCCTTCTATCCGCAGGACCTGACTTCACGTATCGATCAGTTCATCCAATCCGGGCAAGCCGCTTCCATGAAGATGCGGACCGTCGATTCCGTCGTCGATCTGCTCGTCAATACGGAGGCCGTGCGAGCTGGCGATTTCGGCGAAAGCAAAGCCGTGTTATACGGCAAAGAGCTGCTTCCGCAGCTCCCGTTCTTCTATCCGGAGAATGAATAATCAATCATATTGGAATCCATCATAGTGGGATACGGCAGCCATTCCGCCAACGACGTTGGTAATGCTTCCGTATCCTTTTTCGTTCAAGTATCGGCAAACGGCCTGACTCCGGACGCCATGCGCGCAGATGACATAAACCGGCTTGTCCTCCGGCACCCGTTCCCATGTATCCTGGAACGTCGACAGCGGCATCAGCGTGCTTCCCCGCAGATGATAATAGTCCCATTCCTGCGGCTCACGGACATCTATGATTTGCTCCGGATCAAGCTTGCTTTCTCGCAGCAATTGCCAGAAAACATCCGGCTCCATTTGGTTCCAGCGTTCCAATTCAATCCCTCCCGTTTACGGTCGATCATAA
This sequence comes from Paenibacillus sacheonensis, assembly GCF_009909195.1. Classification (GTDB taxonomy): domain Bacteria; phylum Bacillota; class Bacilli; order Paenibacillales; family Paenibacillaceae; genus Paenibacillus_Z; species Paenibacillus_Z sacheonensis. The sequence continues at coordinate 100,178 of NZ_JAAAMU010000004.1, read as the reverse complement.
CGAAATTTTCACATTTGAGCAAGTTTTAAGCATTGCATTTATAGTTGTTCTTGCTATAATAGGAGAAACATTAAAGCAGCCTGAAAATAGCTGGCTCCACAGGTTTCAATCATAAGCTAGACGTGTGATCGTGTGAACAGACTCTCGCCTACGACGCTGCGCTGTGCGGCGGGATGGACGAGGGTCTTTCACTTCTACTATACACCCATCATACAAACGCTCAGGAGGCAATCCAACATGTTTAAAGTATTGGTCTCAGATCCCATCAGCGATTTAGGCATTCAAAAGCTCGTGGATGCGGAGGATGTCGCCGTTGACAAAAAAACGGGTCTTAGCGAAGACGAGCTCGTCGCCATCATCGGGGAATACGATGCGCTGCTCGTTCGCAGCCAGACCCGCGTGACCGCCCGTATTATGGAAGCCGGCAAACAGCTTAAAGTCGTCGGACGCGCGGGCGTCGGCGTCGATAACATTGATTTGGAAGCAGCAACCCAACGCGGCATTATCGTCATTAATGCGCCGGACGGCAACACCATTACGACTTGCGAGCATACGTTTGCTATGATGATGGCGGTTGCCCGCCATATTCCCCAAGCTTATTTGAAAACGGTCGGCGGCGAATGGGACCGCAAATCGTTCCTGGGCGTCGAGCTTCGCGGCAAAATCCTGGGCGTCATGGGCATGGGCCGGATCGGCAGTGAAGTAGCTAAGCGCGCCAAAGCATTCGGCATGGATATCTGGGGCTATGACCCCTTCCTGACGGAAGAGCGCGCGGAGAAGCTCGGCATTCGTCTCTCGAGCGTAGACGACATCGTCCGCAACGCGGACTTCATGACGGTTCATACGCCGCTTACGCCCGAGACTCGCCACATGATTTCCCGTCCTCAATTCGAGGTCATGAAGAAAGGCATGCGCATCGTCAACTGTGCCCGCGGCGGCATTATCGATGAGCTTGCGCTCGTGGAAGCAGCGGATCAAGGCATCGTGGCAGGCGCGGCGTTCGACGTATTCGAGGTCGAGCCGCCTGAGGCGGATCACCCGTTCCTAAAGCATCCGAAAATCATCGTCACGCCGCATCTCGGCGCCTCCACTGTCGAAGCGCAGGAGAACGTAGCGATCGACGTTTCCGAGCAAGTATTGAACATTTTGCGCGACAAACCGTTCATGAACGCCGTGAACATGCCTCCGATTCCAGCGAACGTCCTGAGCATTCTGCAGCCTTACTTCACGCTCGGCGAGAAGCTGGGCAGCTTCGTCTCCCAGCTGACGGAAGGCGCGGTTGATGAAATCACGGTCAACTTTGCCGGCGAACTGGCAGAAGTGGATACGCAGCCGTTGACGCGTTACATCGTACGCGGCGTGCTTGCCCACCACCTCGGTTCGGACCACGTCAATGTCGTCAACTCGATGCATTTGGCCAAAGAACGTCATGTGAACATCGTCGTGAACAACTCGCATGCGGCCCGCGACTTCACGAACTCCATTACGGTTACGCTTCGTTCGAAAGTGGCCACGCGTATCGTAACAGGCACGATGCTGACCGGTTACGGTCCGCGGATCGTGCAAATCGACCGCTTCCCGGTAGACGTCGCGCCTGAGGGCAACCTGATTCTCATCTCGCACAACGACAAGCCAGGCATTATCGGCAGCGTCGGCATGCTGCTTGGCAACAACGGCGTCAACATCGCGGCGATGCAGGTTGGCCGCGAACTGGAAGGCGGATCGGCTATCATGGTGCTGACTGTCGACAAAGGCGTCTCCAAGGATGTCATCACCGAGCTCGTCAAACTGCCTGATCTTAATAAAGCGAAAGAAATCATTCTTTATTAAGCCTGGTACCCCTATTTACAGACAAAGAGCGCCTTTCCCTTCGGGGAAAGGCGTTCTTTTTATACCTATGGGGCGATTATGCCCAGAAAATGTTTCACGACCAACAAGATTTGTCTACTTCCTTCAACAAGATACGACTTCCGCGCGGCTCTCTCCGACATTCATCCCCGTTATGCCGGCGATACACAACAAGAGCGCTCCGAAGTTCGGAGCGCTCTTGTTAGGCGACAATGGGATCGACCGGCAGCAGCACGGTGAAGACCGTACCGACGCCGACCGTGCTTTCGGCTCGGATTTGACCGTGATGCGACTCGATGATGTTCTTCACGATCGCGAGGCCGAGCCCCGTGCCGCCGGAAGAAGCCCCGCGCGTCCGCGCTTTGTCGGCCTTGTAGAACCGTTCGAAGATGTAAGGCAGGTCTTCGCTCGGAATCCCTTCTCCTTCATCCCGCACCCGAATCTCCACATATGCTTGGCGATTGACGATTACCGGTTGGGCGCAAAGCGCAATATGCGCTTCCTGCGGGGTATGGCGAACGGCATTGCTGAGCAGATTCGTCAGCACCTGCTCCAGACGGTCTTCGTCCCCTTCGGCGATCATGAGCGGCTCGTCGGCAAGCTCGATGTCCAACTGAATGTTCTGTTCCTTCGCCAAGCCTTGGAATTTGCGGTGCACGCGCTTCAGCAGCATCGTGAGATCCGTCGGTTCCAGGTTGATCTCTAAGTGGCCTGCTTCCATACGGGCCAAGTCCAGCAGATCCTTCACCAGCCGTCCCATGCGGAGCGACTCTTCGTTAATGACCTGCGCGAGTTCCCTCCGCTCTTCCGGCGAAGCCGCAATATCGTCCAGCAGTGCTTCGCTGTAGCCCTGCAGCATCGATAAAGGCGTGCGGAGCTCATGGGAGACATTGGCGACGAAATCGCGCCGCAGCTTCTCCAGCTTCGATTCTTCGGTGACGTTGCGCATGACGGCTACTGCGCCGCGGACGGCATCGTTGGATTTCAGCGGGGCCATGACGACCGACCATACGGCGCTTTGCACATGCACCTTGTCCGTCAAGTCTCTCCCCTCGCGAAGCACTTTCAGATAAAGGTCGAACAACGGGCCCGGAACCTGCGAACGCATGCGGGATTCCTCTGTCCATTCCAGCTCCAGCCAACGGTCGACCAACTGCTGGCCGCTCGGATTGGAGAGAATGACCTGCCCGGACGTATCGAACGTGACGACGGCATCCGCCATGCTGCGATGCACGCTAGCCAGATGCTCTTTCTCATGATTCAAGTCGCGAATCAGGGTCTCCAGCTCGACAGCCATATTGTTGAACGTATTCGCCAAATCCCCGATCTCGTCCGTCGATCGAATCGGCACGCGAGTGCGGTATTCGCCCTGCGAGATCAGATCGGCCGCTTTCTTCATTTGCAGCAGCGGCTGGGTGATCTTGGTAGAGAGGAAGAACGCGAAGAACGTAGATAACAAGAATCCGATGATCGCCGTATAGACGAACAGCACCTTAACGGCATGGGAATTCGATTTACTGAAAGCGATGTCGATGTACTGCAGCAGGAACATGCCGAGAATCAGCAAAACGGCTGCCACGAGAGCAATGATGGTAAGCCAAAGCTTGCCGACTACGCTGCGCCAAATAACCACTTATTTGGACACCTCGAGCTTATAGCCGACGCCCCATACCGTCGTAATCATCATAGCCGCTTCCGGTGACACCTTGTTCAGCTTCTCGCGGAGCCGTTTGACATGCGTATCCACCGTACGAAGGTCGCCGAAAAACTCGTAGTTCCACACGTCCTTCAACAGCTCTTCGCGGGAAAATACTTTATCCGGCGAGATGGCCAAATAATGCAGCAGCTCGTATTCCTTCGGCGTCAGGCTTACTTCTTGGCCGCCAGCCATGACACGGTGCGCATCATGCTCGATGATGAGATGCGGGAATACGATATTGTTGCTCGTCAACGCTTCCTTCGTCAGGAAAGCAGTAGCCGACGAGCGTCGCAGAATAGCCTTGACGCGATAAATGACCTCGCGGGGACTGAACGGCTTGACGACGTAATCATCCGCGCCGACCTCGAAACCTTGCACGCGGTTCATCTCCTCGCCTTTCGCGGTGAGCATGATGACCGGCGTCGCTTTCACTTGACGCAGACGCGTGCATACCTCGATGCCGTCCATGCCCGGAAGCATCACGTCGAGCAGGATCAGATCGAATTCGCCGATAGTCGCCATCCGCAGCGCGGACTCGCCGTCCTCCGCTTCCTCGATGATATAGCCTTCCTTCTCCAGATACATTTTGAGCAGCCTGCGGATTCGTTCTTCGTCGTCAACGACGAGAATGCGGTGAAGTTCTTCGGACATCTGGCATGTCTCCTCTCGGGAATCGAATTCCATACTGCACGGCAGGCGCACGCCTCATGAGACGCGCGCCTGCCTGCAGGTCACAATTTCAATTATACACCCGCGTACGAGTGCAGGCCGACGAGGACGAGATTGACCCCGATCAGCGTAAACATGACGACGACGAAGCCGATGACGGCAAGCCAAGCGGACTTGGAACCGTGCCAGCCGCGCGACAAACGGAAATGCAGATAGGCCGTATAATAGAGCCACGTTATAAGGGCCCATACTTCCTTCGGATCCCAGCCCCAGAAACGCGACCAGGCAATGTACGCCCATATCATCGCGAAGATCAGAGCGCCGAGCATGAAGATCGGATAACCGATCGCGATAGCGCGATAACTGATCTCGTCGATGTCATCCTCGTCGATGCCATCCATCAGCGGATGGATAGCGGCACCGATTCGTTTGCGAAGCGCAAGACGAAGTAAACCGTACAGAATAGAGCCGTTGACGATCGACCATGTAATCGTGTTGAGCTTGCGCGCCGCATCGACGCCATGCATCCAGTGCGGCGTCTCGAACAACGGCTTGTCGATGCCAAGGAACGAATCCATCGTCACGACCTGGCTGTTATAAGGCTTGAAGATCGGCGGCAGGGAGTACTCGACCGTGTTGACCGTCGAATTCTCTGCGCCGCTGTCGTCGATCTCGACCGTCTCCTGTTTGAAATTCGCTTCGTAGCCCGCACCGCGGAATCCGAAGACGGATCCGATAAATGCAATGATGACGATGATCACGTAGAGCGTAAACTCTACCCAGCGTTGTTCGCGTCTTGCGCGTTGATCCGTTTTCTTGAAATCAACCGTGCGAAGCAGATACATCAGTCCTGCGGCGAAACCCACCGCGAAGAACGCTTCGCCCGTCGCAGCCGTCGTCACGTGAATCTTCAGCCAATAGGACTGCAGGGCCGGAATGAGCGGCTGCACTTCTTGCGGAAACACGGCCGCATAAGCGACGATGATGACCACGAGCGGAAGCGTGAACAGTCCGAGCAGCGGTTTGCGATAGATCGCGTCGACCACGATGAACGCCGCCATGATCGCCATCGCGAGAAACGACATGAATTCGTACATGTTGCTCGTCGGAATGTGGCCGCCGCCGGACCAACGCGTGAAGAAGAACGTCAGATGGGCGATGAAGCCAAGTAAGGACACGATATAAGCGACGCGGCCCCACCTTCTGATATGCTCCTCCGGACTGCGCTTGCTCCATTTCCTGCCGAGAGCGGATACCCCGTAAAACAAAAATCCGAAGCAGTATAGAAAGAATGCGACGATAAACGCGTCGCTGCTGAAATCAAGCAAACTCACGATTTGTTCCTCCCGTTATCGAGCGACTTCGGCTCTACGACGATGCCTATACCGCGCAGCGCGGACGTGACCTCGGCACGCATGCCGTAATTATTCTTGTTCGTATGGGCGCCGAGCGTCACGCGGCCGTTGTCAAGACGCAGCCATATCCGGCGGTGCTGCCAATAGGAACCCAGCAGGAGGCCGAACATGGATATGCCCGCTCCGACCCAAATATATGGCATCGCCCGGTCATAGCGGATGTTAAGCGAGGTTTCCACCGGCGTGAATTCGACGCCTTCCATTGCCGGCACTTTCAGCTCGAAGCGTTCGGCCAGCTCGCCGTTGATGACGTCCTGGCTAAAGCGTGCCTTATCGTTTTGTTTCGGGAAGTACATGTACGGCTCGCCTTTGTCGGATAGGCCGGGTCCCTTCAACAGGAACACGAATGCCGGCGCATTCGGCTCGCGCGACTTCGTCGTCGGCTTGCCGTCCGAATTCAGGGCGAAATCCATATACGATTGACGAAGCTCCAGCGAATACGGCCCAAGCTCGAAATTAAGCTGCGGATTGCGCATATCGAGCTTGAACGGACCGTAGGATTTACCTGTTTTCTTGTCGATCAGCACAGGATTGACCGCCTTCAGCTTCGGCGTGTCATCGAAGCCGAACTGGTAGGCTTTAATGCCGTTATAAGAGAGCGGATCATTCACGATAATGTTATGCCGCTTCACTTCCGTAAGCTTCGGCTCCTTGGACGGATCGTCGCAGTCCGCCGCGCACGTGTAGAGGATGGCCTGCGTCTCGTAAAGCTTCGCTCGCGCCGTGCCTTTCAATTCCTTCGGCAGTTCGGCGTCCGTGTAGTAATCGATCGTGAATTTCTCGTTCTTGACGTAATACTTCGTCTCCGGAACCTTCACCGTGTCCCCTTCCGCAACCGTCACATAGTTGTCGATCGACCAGCCGGGCAGCGTGCGAAGCAGCACCGCTAGCAGGAAGATGATCAAGCCGATATGATTGACGTAAGGACCCCAGCGGCTGAAACGGTTCTTCTCGGCTAGCAGCGCGCCGCCTTCCATATGAACCTTGTAGTGCTTGCGCTTCAGCTGTTTGGCCATGTTGTCCGTCCATACATCTTCCGGACCTTCGATCTCGCCCGTATACACCGTTTTCTGACGGACCAGGAACTGTTCATGCTTGCGAATTTGCTGCTTGTTGAGCGCCCGGTACAGCGGCAGGACGCGGTCCAGGCTGCAAATGACAAGCGAGGTGCCGATCATAACGAGCAGGCCGATGAACCACCAGGATTCGTAAGTATTGGAGAAACCAAGCTTATAATACCATTTGCCGATCCAGCCGTACTTGCCTTCGTAGTAGGTAGTCGGATCGAAGGAGATAAAAGCATTTTCCTGCGTGAAAATCGTGCCGATCATTGCCGCGATAAGCGTGATGACGATCAATCGAACGGCGACCTTCACGGACGAGAAGAAATTCCACACCCGGTCGATCGGATTCGGATTCGCCTTCTGCGAGCGCCGCGCGATGCCGTCGTAACGCATCTCCAGCGGAGCTTCGCTGCTCTCCTCCTCCGGATCGAGGGGATATCCGCAGTTCTCGCACAGCACCGTGCCGGTCGGATTCTGATGACCGCATTCGCATTTCGTGTTTTCAAAAGCTGACAAAGCAAAAAACCTCCCCGGACTAGGACGCCAACAGTTTCGTGATGCGCTCGTCCATGTCTTGTTCGCCCATCGGTCCGATAAAGACGTCCATGATCGTACCGTCTGGCTTCACGAAGAAGGTGGTTGGATACGACTTAAGCCCATATGCGCTTTCGACTTGCCGATTGTTGTCCTGCAGAATCGTATAGCTGACGCCATACTGTTTAATGAAATTGTTAATCGTTAAACGATCCTCGCTTAGATTGATCCCGACGATTTCAAACGGCTTGTCACCATGCTTCTTGTACTGCGCTTCCAAATCCGGCGTTTCGGTCACGCATCCCGGGCAGAAGCTGCCCCAGAAATTGATGACGAGCGCCTTGCCTTTATAGTCCTCGAGACGATGCGTCTTGCCGTCCGCGTCGAGAAGCGCGAATGCGGGCGGTTTCGAGCCTTTGCGCGGAAGACCGCCGCCGTCGGCAAACAACGAATTGCCGATGGCATAACCGCCGAGAACGATAACGCCGAGGAAGATCAGCACTTGAATGAGTCTGCGGTTTGATTTCATAGCTATACACCGCCTGTTCGTAAGCTGCCATGCTGCTAAATTCCGTACCTTCATTATAACGAAAATCGGACGGCAATTGAGGTTGCCGCCGCTTGTTATTTTTGAATTTTATGTGTCTTGACGGCTGCGGAGCGAAGATCTTGCACCTCTCTCGGCGTCAAATGACGAAACTTGCCGCGGGCCAGACCGTGCAGGCCCAGTTCGCCGAAACGAACCCTTCGAAGCAGGATGACGGGATGATTGATGGCATCGAACATACGGCGCACTTGGCGGTTACGGCCTTCGTAAATCGTGATCGTGATCGTAGCCTGATTCTTCTCCGTATTTACGTCGTGGTATTCCACTTCGGCGGGAGCCGTCATTCCGTCCTCAAGCAGAATGCCCTGCTTCAGCTTCTCCAGCGACGTACCGTGCGGCACTCCTTTCACCGTTGCCCAGTACGTCTTCGGCACGTGATGGCTCGGATGCGTCAGCAGATTGGCGAACTCTCCGTCGTTGGTCAGCAAAAGCAAACCTTCGGTATCGTAATCCAATCGGCCCACGGGATATACCCGCTCCTTGATGCCGGGCAGATAATCGGAGACGATCTTGCGTCCCTGCGGATCGCTCGCGCTCGTAATGACGCCCTTCGGTTTGTGCAGCATCAAGTACAGCTTGCTTTCCCCTCTGATTACGCGTCCATTCACGGATATAACGTCCACTGCCGGATCGGCTTTGGCTCCCAAGGTCGTAACGGTCTCCTCGTTGACCTGTACCTTTCCGGCGAGAATTAGCTCCTCGCATTTGCGGCGCGACGCAACGCCGGCCTGCGCTAAAATTTTCTGTAAACGTTCCAATGTTTTCACCTCACCCCCCATCATACCCTAAATCGACATATGAAAGAAAGTGCGCGGGCAGGCAAACGTTCCATGCAATAAGCAAAAAGCCCTGCCCGTCCGCTTCGGCCATGGGAGGTCGATACGGACGGCGGGGCTCCGGTACTATGTAAGCTAAGTGCCGAAAACGAATAAACAAATGATAATAGCTGCAAAAAAACCGACCAAGTCGGAGAACAACCCGACTTTAAGGGCATATTTGCTCTTGCGGATGCCGACCGCGCCGAAATATACCGTCAGGACGTACAGCGTCGTATCGGTGCTGCCTTGTACCGTGGAGGAGATTCGACCGATCATGGAGTCCGGACCGTAGGTCTTGATCAGCTCCGTCGTGAAAGCCAGCGAACCGGCTCCCGTGAGCGGCCGCAGCAGGCCAAGCGGAAGCACCTCGCTCGGAATGCCAAAGCTGTCGAACAACGGGCGAATAAGGCTTGCCAGCATATCCATTGCCCCGGATGCCCGGAACATGCTGATGGCGACCATCATGCCGACAAGATGCGGAATGATATTGATCGCCGTGCCGAAGCCGTCCTTGGCGCCGTCGATGAAGGTTTCGTATACGGGGACCCGTTTGAAGGCGGCGTACAAGGGAATGAACACGATCATGAACGGAATGAGCCAGGCAGAGATCATCGTTACCCATTCATACAACGGCCTCACCCTTTCCCTGACCGAAGCCTCCGGCATCCGAACCCGGCGGTCCTTGCGCCATGGTCCCATCCCGGCCTATGTCTTTCGGCGGCCTGCGGTTGTACCGATGCCTGTACCAACGATCGGCCAGGATTGCTGCTGCCGTGGCCACCAGCGTCGCCGCCAATGTCGTACCGACGATTTCGGCCGGATTGACGGAGCCGTAAGTCATCCGGATCGCAATAAGCGTCGTCGGGACGAGGGTAATGCTGGAGGTGTTGAGCGCGAGCAGCGTGCACATGGCGGCGGATGCCGTTTCCTTGTGCGGATTCAGCTTCTGCAGCTCCTGCATCGCCTTGATCCCCATCGGCGTTGCCGCATTGCCGAGGCCGAGAATATTCGCGCTCATATTGCTCATGATGTAGCCGAGCGCCGGATGACCCTTCGGAACGTCCGGAAACAGAAAACGGACGGCGGGTTGAAGCAGGACGGCGATTTTGCGGAGCAATCCCGCATCCTCGCCGATCCTCATCAGCCCGAGCCAAAACACCATTACGCTAATCAAGCCGAAGCTGACGGTCACGCCGCTTTTGGCGCCTTCGAAGGCAGCTTCGGTGAGCGCCTCCATGCGTCCGTTCAGGATCGCGGCAACGAAGCTCACCGCGATGAAGAAGAGCCAAATGAAATTTACCATCCCGCCTCCTCCTTCCTTATTGAAATACGCCAACTGATCGCAGCTGCCATTCCTGATTCCGATAATTAACGTCGAGTCCGTATGGCGCTACTTGCCGTTCGAACCTGCCCCGGCCCGTCCTCCCGAAGCTCCGGCCGGCTTGTTCACTCCGACTCGCGCGTCTTGGGATTCATAGACCGGAGCGCTGCCTACTTTGTCATCTCCTACGAACCATTCCATCGTACCTCGCTCGCCCAACAAATATGCCGTGGAACGCGTATTCAGCAGCTTCAGCTTGGATTGCAGCTGCTCCTTCTCGCCTTCCGCGAACGGATAACGGAGCGTGCGCCCGACGGCAAACGGATAACCGCTCACAGGTTGTCCTTTATGCGCGATCTCGCTGAGCGGGAAATAAGTAAAGCCATAATTGAGCATGTGCATGTGATCGTTCCAGTCATTGCGATCATTGATCGTAACCGCGACCAGCTGCTGTCCGCTCCGTGTCGCCGAGCTGACGAGACAGCGAAGCGACTTCTTCGTATAGCCGGTCTTGACGCCATCGGCGCCTTCGTACATGGCGAGCATTTTGTTTTTGTTTTTCCATACGTAGTCCCACGGATCATTGGGGTTCGGTGCCGATTTGCTCTTCGTCTTGACGATTTCCTTGAATACGGGATTCTTCAACGCGTAAGCGGTGAGCTTGGCCAAATCGTTCGCCGAAGAATAATGCCCGTTCGCATCCAAGCCGCTCGGATTCATGAATTGCGTATTCGCCAGTCCCAGAAGCTCGGCTTTGGCGTTCATCATGTGAACGAAGCCTTCCTCCGATCCGCCGACATGTTCCGCGATTGCCGTAGCCGCGTCGTTGCCGGAGCGAAGCATCAGTCCGTAAAGCATATTATGCAGGCTCATTTTCTCCCCGCGACGCAAATAAATCGAAGAGCCTTCCTTGCCTGCCGCACGAGCGCTCGTCTCGACCATATCGGACAGCTTCCCGTGCTCAATGGCAACAATCGCCGTCATAATCTTCGTCAGGCTGGCAATCAGCATCGGCTTGTCTCCATTATGGCTGTACAAAATCCGGCCGGATTCCACGTCGACCAATGCGGCACCTACCGCTCCGGTGCTTATCGCCGCCGGCTTCGCTGCCGCTGTTTCCGCCAAACCAGTCATCAAAAGCAGCGCCGAAACGGCCATTACGGTCCATCGATTCCTCAAGCGGGCGAGCCTCATAGTTGTCCTCCTTCATGATGTCGTTACTCGTCTTGTTCAAGGGCGAAACGAGCTGTCCCCGTCCTGCTGACGGCGCGGCGCATCCCATTCCGAAGAAATACAAGCCGGCGTAGAAGGCAAACCTTATACGACGTTGTATTTCAAGTATATGAATCGGATCGGGATATATCCCAACCCGTCCTAAAAAAAGAAACCGTCCTCGATTGGACGGTTACGGTCATGCGCGAGCTTACCGTCGTCGTTAACGGACGTCCATGCTGTCGATGAGCACGGAATCGATATCGGCCGATGACTGGTCTTTTTTGAACATGCTTTGAATCTTGTCGAACACCTGCGGAGCGGAATCGATTACGCGCTCCATCAGATGCGTCTGATTGTCGAGCGGCACGATGCGAACGCCGTGGGTGCCCACGACCAGAAACGCGATTGGCGTGATGGAGACGCCGCCGCCGCTGCCGCCGCCGAACGGCAGTTGGACGGAAGCATTATGCGCGTCCGCGCCGTTCTTGGCGTGATCATCCATGCGGATATCGCTGCCGCCCGCCACGAACCCGAAGCCCACTTTGGAGATCGGCATAATGACGCTGCCGTCCGGGGTTTGGACCGGATCGCCGACGATGGTGTTGACATCCACCATTTCCTTGATGTTTTCCATAGCGGTTTGCATCAGGCCTTGAATCGGATGGTCTGTCATCAAATTAAGTCCTCCTCAAATCAAAATCGGTCAAATACTGCGCCTTGCCGTTTCTAGCGTTCCCCCTGCCGGAGGTCATTATGTAATCAGCCGCGAAGCAAAATCCGCTGCCAGCCGACGATGCCATTTGGCAACCCTTTGGCCGCATGCTTCATTTTCACGGCCAGCATAATGCCTGCGAAAATAGCGTAACCGAAGGACACCTTCGCGGTGAACTGGCCTTCCGTGGAGAAGTATGCCTGTTGGTAAACCGGCTGAACGGTCATCTCCGGATCCGTTTGGAGGCGGATCAGCTGCGAAAGCACGCCGATGACGGTCGTCTTCGCCGACCAGGCCATGCCGGTCAGCATGGCCGTCCACATGGCGTCGCCGGTGCCGACGGCGCTCGTCCATTTCCATTCGGTTATCCGAATGTGATTCAGCGTTCTGCGGACCCATCCCAGCAAGTCATCCGTATGCCTTAGCAGCGCATGCGTCCAATTGATCGATTGAACGATGCTGCTCGCATTGACGCTGCTCTTCTTCACGCTCGAATCGCTGCCGCCGATGTTCTCGGCCGTCAACTCCCGCTTCAGCTCCATGCCTAAGCCTTGGACCTTCATCTCGGGCAGCTGCCAGTGGTAGTGGACGACGCCGAATAATGCCCGAATGCGCAGTTCGGCATCGTCGTCTTCCCCGACTCGCTTGATACGCCCTCGAATCACGACAGGCGACAAGGCAATGGCCAGCAACAGCAAAAAAATGAGACCTGCCGCGATCATCCATCCGAACGGGTAGCCAAGCATGGCGTATCCCCTCATTTCCCTGAGTTGGTCGGATATAGTATGACCTTGCGAGCAAATCTCATTCGATTAATTTCATGCGAAGTTATTCGTTCTCCGGGACCGGAACGCGCGCTGATCTCGTTTCCGTTTCCAGCTCTGTTTCCGTGTCGGATTCCGATTCGGTTTCCGGTTCGTCGTCGAATTCCTCGTCGTCGGCTTCCGGATCCGATATCGGATCCCCGCCACGCTTGTCCTGCCGATCGCCGCCAAGCTCGGACTCGAGATCGGCGAACGACATTTCTTCGATGGTCATTTGGCGGCCTTCCAGGCGCTCGAAGAGCAGCTGGGTCTGATCCTCCAGGTCGTCATCCAGATGGGACGACGGCTCCGGCAGCGCATCGAGGCTTGCCAAACCGAAATAATCCAGGAAGGATTTGGTCGTGCCGTATAGAATCGGACGCCCGATCTGTTCGGCGCGGCCGACCTCCTCGATCAAATCCTTGCTGACCAACGACTGGAGCGCGCGGTCGCATTTGACGCCGCGGATCTCCTCGATCTCGACGCGCGTGATCGGCTGCCGGTAGGCAACGATGGACAACGTTTCGAGCGCCGCCTGAGACAGGCTCGAGCGCGTCGGCGAATAGGCCATCCGTTCGAAATACACCGTATGATCCGGATTCGTCGTCAACCGGTAAGCGCCGGCGACGAGCGACATCTGAATGCCGCGCTTCTTCGACTTCAAATCCTTCATCAGATCCTTGGCCATATCCGCCGCCACCGCTGCATCCATCTGCAGGATATCCGACAGCTGCCTGGCTGTCAGTCCTTCGTCCCCTGCCATGAACAGCAGTCCCTCAATAATCGACTTCAGCTTCGAATAATCCGCCATCGGTCGTCTCCCCCCTCCAATGCACGACGATATCGTCAAACAAGCTGTGCTGAAAACAACGAATATGCTTCATCTTCATCAGCTCGAGCAGCGCCAGGAAGGTAACGACGATTTCATGCCTGCTCATGTCGTCGCGGATCAGCTTCGAGAAGCGGACGGTTTCGAATTCGCGCAGCACGTCGATGATATCGCGGATCCGATCCTTGACGGAAATTTCGTCCCGGTGGATAGTCGCGATGACATTGCGCCGCGTTGCTTTGCGGAGTGCCTTCTGGAATGCCGCGATGAGGTCGTTGACGCTGAGTCCCTTGACAGGATTGTCCGGCACGGCCTTCATAAAAGGCGACATATCCTCCGGTTCCTTCGTATACACGAGGCTCCGCTCGAATTCCTGCTCCCGCAGCTGTTCGGCGATCTGTTTGTATTTGCGATACTCCACGAGCTTCGCGATCAGCTCGTCGCGCGGGTCAAGCCCGTCGTCCGGCCATTCCTCGTAATCATCCTCGATGATCGGCGGTTTCGGGAGCAGCTGCTTGCTCTTCATCGACAGCAGCGTTGCCGCCATGACGAGGAACTCGCTCGTGACCTCAAGCTCCAGCTCCTGCATCGCATTCAAATAATCCATATATTGGTCCGTAATCTCGCTGACGGAAATCTCGTGAATGTCGATTTCGGCCTTATCGATGAGATGAAGGAGCAGATCGAGCGGTCCTTCGAACGATTCCAATTTGTACGTCACCGCCATGGTGCAGGCCCACTCCCAGAAAAGTAATGATGTGCTTATTCGTGCCTTGGCCCAGCTCCGACTTGCTGCTTAGCCTTGGAGCACTTTCGTCAAATTCGCCATCTCGATTGCCGTAACCGCGGCTTCCCAGCCTTTATTGCCGGCTTTCGTGCCCGCGCGCTCGATCGCTTGCTCGATCGAATCGACCGTCAATACGCCGAATACGGTCGGTACGCCAGTCTTCAATCCCACGGAAGCAACGCCTTTGGCCGCTTCGTTGCAGACGTAGTCAAAATGCGGCGTGGACCCTCTGATAACGGCGCCAAGGGTAATGACGGCGTCGTATTTGCCGCTCTCGGCCATTTTCTGCGCGATCAGCGGAATTTCGAAGGCGCCCGGCACCCAAGCGATATCCACTTCTTCGTCCAGCGCGCCATGGCGCTTGAACGCATCCAGCGCGCCGCCAAGCAGCTTGCTGCTGATAAACTCATTAAAGCGTCCCACGACGACGCCATATTTTAAACCTTCGGAAATTAAATGTCCTTCGAATACGTTCGGCATTGATTAGTCATCCTCTCTGAATTGGCCTGCCTGATGCAGGAGTAAGTGGTTCGTTGCATGTCTTTAACTTAGAAGTTATTTATTTGTTGGTGCGTTATTGGTTAGTTAGCTTGGTTATCGTCGAATTTGAGCAAATGGCCCAATTTGTCCTTCTTCGTATGCAGATACTGATCATTGTCCGCATTCGAGGTCATTTGGATCGGAACCCGCTCCACGACCTCGAGGCCGTAACCCTCCAGACCGCGAATCTTGCGCGGATTGTTCGTCATCAGCTTCATTTGGCGTACGCCGAGATCCTTCAGGATCTGGGCGCCGATGCCGTAATTGCGCAAATCCGGGGCAAAGCCCAGTTTAATATTCGCGTCCACGGTATCCAATCCCTGCTCCTGCAGCTGATAGGCCTTCAATTTGTTGATCAGGCCGATGCCTCGCCCTTCCTGGCGCATATAGAGCAGCACGCCGTTGCCGGCTTCGTCGATCTGGCGCAGCGCCGCCTCGAGCTGAGGTCCGCAGTCGCAGCGGTGACTATGGAATACGTCGCCCGTGAGACATTCGGAGTGCACGCGTACGAGCGTCGGCTTGGAAGGATCGATCTCGCCTTTGACAAGCGCGACATGCTCCTTGTTATCCACCTCGTTCGTATAGGCCACCGCCCGGAATACGCCGAAATCCGTAGGCATCTTTACTTCGACGACCCGCTCCACGAGATTCTCTTTCGAGTTGCGGTAGTGGATGAGCGCTTGAATGGAGATCAGCTTCAGGTCATGCTTCTTCTTGAATTCGATCAGGTCCGGCAAGCGGGCCATGGAGCCGTCTTCCTTGATGACTTCGCATATCACGCCCGCGGGTTCGGAACCGCACATGCTCGCCAGGTCGATCGCCGCCTCGGTATGTCCCGCGCGCTGCAGGACGCCGCCCTTCTTCCCGATCAGCGGAAAAATATGACCGGGACGGCGGAAGTCGCCCGCCTTCGTGCTCGGATCGATCAGCGCTTGGACCGTCTGCGAACGTTCGTACGCCGAGATGCCCGTCGACGTCGAGACGTGGTCGACCGATACCGTGAACGCTGTACCGTGGTAATCGGTATTGCGCTGCACCATCGGCGGCAGCTCCAGCTCTTCCGCGCGCTCCTGCGTAATCGGTACGCAGACCAGACCGCGTGCCTCGGTAATCATGAAATTGATGATTTCCGGCGTCGCCTTGCTCGCCAGCGCGATCAAATCGCCTTCGTTCTCGCGGTCCTCATCGTCGACGACGATGATGGCTTTGCCGCTAATCAGATCGTCCAAAGCTTCTTCGATCGTATTGAATATGGGCTGATCGTCCGACAATTTCCTTGCACCTAGTTGGTTACTCATCGCTATCCGCTCCTTTGTAGGCCGACTGTCTGCCTATGTCTCTGTTAGAAAAACCCGTTCTCCGCTAGAAACGCGGCGGTCAATCTGCTGCCGCTCCCCGGCTTGCCGGCCTTCTTCTCATCCACGCCGTCCGCCTGCTTGTAATGAAGCAAGTGATCGACATACTTGCCAAGCACGTCGCATTCGATGTTGATGACGCTGCCGGCATCCTTGAACTGCAGCGCGGTTTCCTTCAGCGTGTGCGGAATGATGGATACGGTAAATCCGTCCCGGCCCGCATCGGAGACGGTCAAACTGATTCCATCAAGCGTCACGGAGCCTTGCGAAATGACATATCGCATCAGTCTCGCATCAAGTGGCCGTATCTGGAATACAATCGCATTCGCGTCGCTGCGGCGGGATACGATCTCTCCGGTGCCGTCGGCATGGCCCTGCACGATATGGCCGCCGAAGCGTCCTCCCGCCTGCATGGCCCGCTCCAGGTTGAGCGGTTCGCCCGGTCGAATGTCTTTCAGATTCGTATGCCGGTACGTCTGCGGCATGACGTCGACCGTAAAGGAGCGGCCGTCGTATGCCGTCACCGTCAAGCAGACGCCGTTCACCGAGATGCTGTCGCCAATCGCGACGCCTTCCAGAACGCGCTGCGCCCCGATCGCGAGCACCATCGCTTCGCCCTGTTTATACGAACGCTTCAGCGTCCCGATTTCTTCAATAAGGCCTGTAAACATGACAGGTTCCTCCTCTCCCCCGATATCCGAACGAGCTGCCCCTATGCGTGCCGGTCAGTTCCTGCTCCGCTCGCGCGGTCGCCTGCCGCGTGCTCGGGATAACCGCTCATGAAGAGGTCGCCCCCGATTTGCTCGACTTGCACGTCCCGGAACAGAATCGCATGCGCCATCTTCTCGAAGCCTTCGAACTGAAAGACGCCAGGCGCCGCTTGCCCGCCGATCACTTTGGGAGCGATGAACAGCAGCACCTTGTCGATCAATCCGAGCTCCAGCATCGCACCGTTCAGCTTGCCGCCGCCTTCCAGCAGGATGGAGCCGATTTCGCGCTCGCCAAGCTTCCGCATGGCGATATTCAGATCCACTCTGCTCTCCGAGCCGCACACGATGACTTCCGCTCCCGCGGCTTCCAATGCGGCGCGTTTGTCCCGATCGGCGCTCTCGACCGTCAGCACGATGACAGGCGCGGAACGCTCTTGCAGCATGCGGGACTCCGCCGGAAGACGAAGCCGCGAATCGACGACGATTCGAATGGGATGGATGGCCGGCACCGACAGCCGCGTCGTCAGCTCCGGATCGTCGATCAGCGCCGTTTCGACGCCGACCATGATGCCCATGTGCCTATGCCGGAGCGTATGCACCATTTCCCTGGCCTGCGGTCCGCTGACGTACCGGCTGTCGCCCGTCTTCGCCGCCAGCTTGCCGTCCAGGGTCATCGCGGATTTCATCGTAACGAACGGAAGCCTCGTGACGATGAACTTGTTGAACATTTCGTTCATGAGCTGCGATTCCTGCCCCAGCAGGCCGACCTCGACGGCGATGCCCGCTTCGCGAAGCCGCGCTATTCCTCGCCCGGCTACCTGCGGATTCGGATCCTCGCAGGCGACGACCACTCTCGCGACCTTCGCCTCGATGAGCCGTTCGCAGCAGGGTGGCGTACGTCCGTGATGACTGCAAGGCTCCAGCGTGACGTAGGCTGTCGCGCCTTCCGCCTCGCCGCCCGCCATGCGCAGCGCATGGACCTCCGCATGGCCTTCGCCGCGGCGCAAGTGAGCCCCGAGTCCGACGATGCGACCCTCCTTTACGACGACGCAGCCGACAACAGGATTGATGTCCGTCTGTCCCTTGGCCTTCGACGCCATATCGAGCGCAAGCCGCATATAAGCCTCGTCATTCAAAACATCGTTCGTCGACAAAATAAAAATCACCCCTCGGCTGAATCATGCCAACGGGGTGATCGGAGGTGCACAGGTTGAAGGACGCGTTCGAAGACACATTCAAACAAACTCAGCAACCTTGTGAAAAAAAGAACAAGGTTGTCGAGAGATGTAAAAAATGGCATTCACGCGTCCTTTCCTTCTCCCATCCAGACTATACTGTCGGTCCCGGATTCTCACCAGGTCCACCGTCAAGCAGCCATACCGTCCCGAAGGAGTCGTACGCTTGCGAGCCGGGTCACGGACTGACAAAGGCTGCCGCCGCATGAAGCCTAGCGGACTGAATGCCTCTGATCACCGCCGGTTGGGAATTTCACCCTACCCCGAAGGAAAGTCGCAATATTAGTTCTGTTCGATAATGACTTTTAGCTGCTTGTAGTGCCCGTAGACAACATGCCGAAACCCTACAACTTCACTCGCCATTATATTGATTGAAATAGTACCACTGCAAAATGAAAAAAGCAAGGATTTTCATCCCTGCCATTGTCCGGAGGCCGATTGTAAAAGCTGTTTGGAAACATTTAGGATACTACGACTTCCTATTCGTTTAGCAAGAACATAAGAACTCTTCTGACACTCGTACGTCTAACGCCTCTCATGGCCGTCTTTATGATTGCTTTAAACTTAAACACTATCCATGCCTGACCGGGCGGATTGCCATTATGCAACCGCATGATCGCGAAGTTTAGTTTCGAAACCGCTTCACGAAGTTGCCTGCCTGCAGCTCGCGAACAACTCCTCTTACGCCTAGGCTGATTTAGGCCATCTACATCCGAATGTCCGTCTAACCCTCTAAAAGCGCATACAACGTTTCCCGAACGATAGCGTTGGTAAATTATATAGTAGTGTTTTTTCATGAAAAAAGCCCCCCATGGGAGCGCTAATTGAATTCCTTAATATGTAAAAGGGATTCAGCTCTTGCTTGAATATCGGGGTCTTGTTCATAATCATCAATCCATTTATCTACGCCCTCGATAATTAACAAACAAAATAAATCTATTTGCAATTGTAATGCGGCGGCACTGTCTAATGCGACGCTTTTTTGCTGCTCAATCTCTTCTCTATCTTCATGTAAATATGAGCATCTTAATGCATAACAATCGTTACCGGTTAATGATATGACATCATGGGGAATTTCAATAAATATGTCTGCTTTAAAACTATAATGAAGATGAGGCCTTTTAAAAGTGAAGTTATCTTTTATATAAGTATCAAACCAATCTATGTATCTCTCTTTGCTTCCTTTATCAGGGGATTTCAGTCTCCCGCAAATATCTGGAAGCGTTAGTCCCAATATTAAAGCGGAGTACCAGTTCTGAGTTTCCAAAGATAACTTTACCGCTTCTATAAAATTATTCATTCTCTTTCTCAGCATCATTTCATCTCCTCCTTATCGAACAATTCGTTACAAAGGAAGAAAATCCCTTCTATGCGACTAATAGTGTCAAATGACACCCTCGCAGCCGCCGAAGATCGCTTTCACATCGGTTAACAGTTTTGAAATTGTCTTTTTGGATAAATTAATTCAAATCGATTCGACTTCAAATACAAAAAAACCGATCCCGATGTATCATCGGAATCGGTTTCCAGCGCTTTGCCGCAGGCGATTTATACGCCTGCCCCCGCAGCTGCAGCCGCAGAGTCAAGAAGCGATATCAATTCTTGCTGCAACGCTAAAACTTGCTGCTTCGCTTGTATGATTTGCTCTTTTAACGCGATGATTTGCGTAAGCTCGGCACCGCCCGACGCAGGATCGCCGCTTTTCTTCGCGGTTTTCACCTGGGTCCACAACGCCTGCTTCTGCGCACGAAGCGACTCGATCGAGGAACGCTGCGCAGCCAGCTGCGCCTTTAAGGCTTGCGAATTAGCTTTAATCTCAGCTCGCTGCTGCTTCGAAAGCGACTTTGCCGTAGACTTGATCGTTTGACGAACCGTCTTGATCTGCGTTTGCAGATTCTTCTGATCGGCACGCAGAGAGATAAGCTGGTTCTTGAGTCCGGCCGTCTGCGCCTTCCAAACCGCATGCTTACCTGCTGCCGTCGTCGTCGCGTCCGCGGACGCCGTGCCCGTATCCGCGCCGGAAGCGAATACGGCTTGAGCCGAACCCGCCAGCAAAGCGAGTCCGATCACCGCGACCGCCGCGCTTTTTTTCAACATGATGAACGCCTCCTTCAATACATGATGTCCTGCACAACCTACTGTATAGGAAAAATGTATCAAAAGTTTGTCACGGTCGAACGCAACAGCGGCAGCTCCACCTTGAACTCCGTTCCTTTTCCCAGCTCGGAGACGACCGTCATCGTACCTCCGTGAGCCTGCACGATGTAGCGCGCAATGGTAAGCCCGAGTCCCGATCCGCGGGCAGAGCGGCTGGATTCGGCTTTGTACAACCGTTCGAACACATGCGGGACATGCTCCTCGGCAATCCCGAGGCCTTTATCGCGAACCGCAATGAATACGTTCACGCCGGACCGCATCAGACTTACGAATACTTCGGTTCCCGCGGGATTGTGCTCCAGCGCATTCCCGATGACGTTCAACAGCACCTGGCGCAGCCTCGCTGGATCGCCGCGCAGCGTAATCCCCGCTTCCGTTTCCCCGTGAAGATGCATGCCGGTCGAAGCCGCCTTAGCCCGGAGCTGCTGCAGGGTCTGCTGTACCAGCTCCGTAAGATCTACCTCTTCCCACTCGAACCGAATCTGATGCTCTTCGAAAGCCGACAATTCATGGATAGAATCGATGAGCCGCCCGAGTCTTCCCGCTTCCCCGAACGACAGCTCCACGAATTCACCCTGTTCCTTATCGGTCAAAATGCCATCCTTTAACGCTTGAAGCGTACCGCGAATACTCGTAAGCGGCGTTCGCAATTCGTGCGCGATCTCCATCATCAGCCGTCTTCGCTGCTCCTCGACCCGCTCCATTCGCCCGGCCATCGTATTGAAGGCGCCGCCGAGCTTAGCAAGCTCATCGCCCCCTTCAACCGCGACCCGGCTTGAAAAATCGCCGCCCGCAATCGCCCCTGCCGCATGGTTAAGCTGAAGGATCGGCCGCACGAACCTGCGTGTCGCCAGCCACAGCAGCGCAACAAGCGGACCGGCGCAGACGAGCGCAATCGGCCATATCATCTTGCGTATCGGCGACGCGAGCGCCCGCGCATCGGCTGCCTTGGAATAGATAAAGGCGGCCGCCGCGACTTGACCTTTCTTCATGAGGGGAAAGCCTACGACGAGCATCGTCTCGTTATCCTGCTTGCTGAATTTCGAGATGCGCGAGATATGATTGCCGGACGACACGGTATCGATCCAGCCTTTGATGTCGGGACGAACGCCGACCTCATACAAGTCCTGCTTCAGAAACTTTACCTTCTTGCCGACCAAGCTGATGTTTATCTTGTTCTCCTGCTCGATCCGTTTCAGCCTCTTGCGGAAGTCCGCCGCCGTCATCTCGTCCGACAGCCGCTGCTGGAACGCCTCTTCTACGGCACCGGTCTGTCCGTTCAACCGATCGATGCCTTGCCGGTAATAGTTGCGCTGGACGACCCAGCTAATGGAAAGGCTCATAACGAGCACCATGACCAGCGAAATGCATACGGAGGCGAACAGCCACTTGCGAAAGATCGAATTCAGCACGGCACGTTCACCTCGAACTTGTATCCGACTCCCCAAACCGTGGTCAGATTCCAGCCTCTAGCTGTTCCGAGCTTCCGCCGAATGCGCTGGATATATAAGTCCACGACCCGATTCTCGCCATCATAATCCCAGCCCCAAAGCTGCGCGATCAAATCCTCGCGGGAAAATACCTTCTCCGGTCGCCTCGCGAACCAGGCGAGCAGGTCGAACTCCCGCTTCGTCAAATTAATAAACTCCCCGTCGGCGTATACGGCGTAAGCATCCAGACGAAGCAGCAGATTACCTACAACAAGCGTATTCCCCTCGGATAAGCGATCGCTATCCGCAGCGCGCGTTCGCCGCAGCACGGCTTCCACGCGCGCCAGCAGTTCGTTCGGATCGAACGGTTTGACCAAATAATCGTCCGCTCCCATGCGGATGCCTTCAATTCGCTCCTGCACCTCTCCCCGTGCCGTCAGCATGATGATCGGCGTGTAGTCGCCGCTTTGCCGCAGTTCTCTGCAGACCGCCCATCCATCGACGCGGGGCAGCATCAGATCGAGCACGTTTAGCGCGTAATTCCCGCCGCTCCGGATGCTGTCCAAGGCCGTTCGACCGTCGTACGCCACGTCGACCTCGTAGCCGTGCTTCGTTAAATACAGCTTCGTAATTTTGACGATCGAAGAATCGTCATCGACGACAAGAATGCGTCCCGAAATGGTCTTCACCTCCTACTCCCCAAGTCGCGTATAGGATTCATTATGCAATAAGCCGCCCTCCTATGGAGAGCGGCTTACGACTCGCCGATGGGACGAAAAAACCGCAGTCGGGCGGATAGGGATCCACCTGCTGCGGTTCGAGGGTTTTAGACTTCGACGATTTCGACTTTTTCCATTTTGTCGCGGCCTTGGAAGGCATCGACATGCTCCATGCCTTGCGCGACTTTGCCGAATACCGTGTGCTGACCGTCCAGATGCGGCTGCGGCTGGTACACGATATAGAATTGGCTTCCGCCCGTGTTACGGCCGGCATGCGCCATCGCGAGCGCTCCGCGCTCGTGTTTGTTCGGGTTGATTTCGCAGTTGATCGTGTAGCCGGGGCCGCCGGTGCCCGTACCGTTCGGGCATCCGCCTTGCGCTACGAAGCCAGGGATGACGCGGTGGAAAGAAAGGCCGTTGTAGAAGCCCTCGTTAACCAGCTTCTCGAAATTCGCAACCGTGTTCGGCGCGTCGTTTTCAAACAGATCGATCAAGACCTCGGATCCGTTTGCCATGGTGATTTTCGCTTGTTTTGCCATTGATAAATTGCCTCCTGTCGAATCGGTTATTTAACTGCGGACGTCTGCAGACGCGCCGGAATAACGTCGTTGCCGATGATATCGTCAAGCGATTCGCGCTTAACGGCAACGTCTGCGGCACCGTCTTTGACAAAGACGACCGCCGGACGGCGGATACGATTGTAATTGCTCGCCATGGCATAATTGTACGCGCCCGTGCAGAAGACGGCAAGCAGGTCGCCGCTATTGGCTTTCGGAAGCTCCAAATCGATGATCAGCTTATCGCCGCTTTCGCAGCACTTGCCCGCTACGGTTACGGTTTCTTCGAGCGCGTCGTTGGCGCGGTTCGCCAGGACGGCCTCATACTTGGACTCGTAAAGCGCAGGACGCGGATTGTCCGTCATGCCGCCGTCGACCGCGATATATTTACGTACACCGGGAATATCTTTGCTTGTCCCAACCGTGTACAGCGTCGTTCCCGCATCGCCGACCATGCTGCGGCCGGGCTCAACCCAGATTTCGGGCAGCGGATAGTTCGCCGCGGAGAAGTTGGACTTGATCGAATCCGTGATAGCCTTGACGTATTGCGAGATCGGAAGCGGCGTGTCGCCTTCCACGTAACGGATGCCGAAGCCTCCGCCGAGGTTGATGACGCGGAACGTCACGTCGAGCTCGTTCTTCACTTGAACGGCGAAGCCGGCTACTTTGTCGACAGCCATCGCGAAGCCTTCGACTTCGAAGATTTGCGAGCCGATATGCGAGTGAACGCCGAGCAGCTCCAGGTTCGATTGCGCGACCGCTTCTTGAATCGCCTTGTATGCCGTGCCGTTGCCAAGGTCAAAGCCGAACTTGGAGTCCGTTTGGCCCGTAGAAATGTAGTCATGCGTATGCGCTTCTACCCCTGGCGTAATGCGCAGGAGAACGTTGACGCGCTTGCCTTTATCGGCAGCGAGCGCGTTCAGCAGGTACATCTCGTTGAAATTGTCCACGACGAAGCAGCCGATGTTCGCATCGAGCGCCATGTTGATTTCGTCCGGCGTCTTGTTGTTGCCGTGGAAATGGATGCGCGCAGCCGGGAAGCCGGCTTTCAGCGCCGTGTACAGCTCTCCGTCGGAGACGACGTCAAGCGACAAGTTCTCTTGCTCGGCGATGGAGCACATGGCCATGACGCTGAACGCTTTGCTGGCGTATGCGACTTGGAATTTCAATCCCGACGCGCGGAACGATTCCACGTATTCGCGGGCTCTCTGGCGAACGAGGCCTTCATCTACGATGTATAGCGGCGTGCCGAATTGCTTTGCCAATTCCGTCGTATCGCACCCGCCGATTTCCAAATGCCCTTGCGCATTGATTTTGCTGGTTCCATGTAAGTACATTCGTTTCCCCTCCGCATTCTCCAAAGAAATTACCCAAAAGTGTTATTTGCACCATTTACACCAGTATAGCGCATTCGGTTCCCCGCCGAAATGGATAATTTCACATTTCATTTGCATTTCTTTCTGAAGAGCTACCTGGATTCCTCTCCGTTAGGCATTCTGTCCCCCTGCTGCGGCTTCAAATAGTTCGGGCGCTTGCGATTCTGAAGCACCGGCACTCTCAGCAGGATGCCGAGCATGCCCTTGGCGTCGAACGGAATAAACGGCCACATGTAGGGACGGTTGAAGGAACGCTCCATGCAGAGCAGGATGAAGAAGGCCGTCGTCGCGACCACGAAGCCTTCGACTTTGAACGAAGCGACGGCCACAATCAGCACGAGCCGGATAATACGGTTGGCAAGGCCCAGCTCGTAGCTCGGCGTGGCGAACATGCCGATGGCCGCAACCGCCATATACAGCACGACCTCGTTGACGAACAGCCCCGTCTTGACGGCAATGTCGCCGATCAAGATCGCGGCGATCAAGGACATGGCGGTCGCGAGCGGCGTCGGCGTATGGATAGCCGCCATCCGCAGCAGATCCACCCCGATTTCGGCGATGAGGAACTGCGCGACCATCGGCAGGCGGCCTGCCTTCTGCACGCCGATGAAGTCGAGCGCCGGCGGCTTCAGCTCCGGCTTCAGCGTGAACAGAAACCATAGCGGCAGCAGGAAGAGCGAAGCGGCAATGCCGATGAACCGCACCCAGCGCAGGTACGTGCCGATGAACGGGGTTTGGCGGTTCTCTTCCGCATGCTGGAGGAGATCGAAGTAAGTCGTCGGCAGAATCATGACGCTCGGCGCCGTATCGACGAAGACCGCGATGTTGCCTTCCATGAGATGGACGGCGACGGTGTCCGGCCGTTCGGAATAGCGGACGAGCGGGAACGGATTCCAGCCTCGTTTCACCGTTGCCTCCTCCAGCTGCTTGTCCGCCAGCGGCAGGCCGTCGATTTTGACCTGCTTGATTTTGTCGCGGATCGACTTCAGCATTTCTTTGTCGACGATATCATCGATGTAGGCGATACAGATGTCCGTCTGCGTACGTTCGCCGACTCTGAGAATCTCATAACGGAGCTGCTTGTCTCTGAGCCGGCGCCTGACGAGCGTCACGTTGGTCAGCATGGTCTCGACGAAACCGTCGCGCGCGCCGCGCACGACCCGCTCCAATGAAGGCTCTTCCGGATTGCGGCCCGGGAAGGCCTTCGCGTCGATCAGCAGCACCTTCGAATCGCCTTCGATGAACATGGCCGTGCCGCCGGAGAGCACGCCCGTCATCATGTTATCCCAGTCCGGCTCCTCCACGACCTGGATCGCGGGAACGTAGAGACGGAAGAAGTCGTGGAAGGAGGTTGTTCGATATTCATCGGCTTGCAAGTAGGTGAGCCGCTTGAGAATTTCGGTCAGAATGGTATCCTTGGCGAAGCCGTTGAAGAAGAAGAAGGCCACGCGGCGTTCGCCGAACGTCATCTCCCGCAGGACGATGTCGAAGGTTGTCTTGTAGCCGACTTCCTCCTCCAGTTTATGCTTGAATTCTTCGAGCGACTCCGGGATCGGGACGTTTTTCTTCTCCTCATGCATCGGCTTGCGGTGAACGATGATAGGTTCGGACGCGAGATCGCCGTCCTCCGCAGCCTGCCGGGGTTCCTCCTGTTCGGAATCGGCGTTCTCAGGTCTCGTATCGACCGAGAAGCCTTGCCCGTCCTCGCGCCAGAACACGTGAACCGGCTTCTTGAATTCCGTCGCTCCTTGTTCTTTCTCGCCATTCTCGCTGTCGCGCATCTTCAAACCCTCTCTCTTTTGTCAAATCCCGCTGCGGTCAGGGGTCCATATATTGAAATACCAGCCAGTCGAATAAGGAGCCCGTTACTTTCCCGAGCACCATCGCATACACGAGGCTGACGAGATAACGGCTGAGCCTGACGCGTTTGGCCAGTATCGGAAGCACGTTCATGACCTCCGTCAACGCCGCACCGAGCATGCCGACGAATATACCGTCAAATGTCCCGATGGTGACCATAGAGACGATATGGGGCAGCCATAGCCGCCATTCCAGGAAATCGGCCAGCGACCAGAAGACCGCGCCGCTCACGACGGCCGTCTCGAACCAGATCGACTTGCGGTACGCGAAGCCCAGCTGCGCCAGCCGGGGAATGATGTCGAGCACGATCAGCAAGGCCGCAAGCGCGCTGCCGACGCCCAGTCCCCCGGCGAAGCCCAGCAGCGCCACGAACAGAGATCCGCAGGCGCTAACCATCGTCTATTCCTGCTTCGGGCTGCTTTCGCCGCTTCTGACGCGGATGCGCCTCCTCGCCCGGTTCGTTCTTCTTGCGCATCTCGTCGGCGATGACGTAAGCATTGACGCTCTCCTCGTACATATACAGCTCTACTTCGAGCGGGTTAGGTTCTTCGTTGAACCGTTTGCGGAACAAATGGTTGAAAAACACGAGCATGCCGATTCCGATTCCGATGGAATAGGGAATCTGGAACCACAGCGGATGCTCCGTCTTCTTGCCCGTGACCAGCTCCGTGATCCGCTCATGCACATCCTTCATGCTGACGTCCGTATGGAAATTCATGATGGCAAGCCCCGATCCGAAGAACAGCAGCAGCCAGGTCACGAACAGGACGGGCTTGAGCGGCTCGCGGGGCGCATCCGCGACGATGACCAGCACCTGCGGATCGCCGTATGCGTCCACGACGGCTCCCGGGGCTTCCTCGCGAATCAGCCGGACGATCTGCAGCAGGTCGATGACGACGCGGTTGCCGTCCTTCAGCGTATGGCGGTGCAGGACAAGCGACTCCAGCCTCGTCTCGAGCTCCGGATCGCTTGCGAATAAGCGTGCCGCCTGACCGAGCGCGACGATTCCCTCGGGCCGGATGCCGATCCGCTTGCGAAGGCGCAGATATACGTTCGGCGTCGTGTCGGGATTCATCGTCCTCCTTCACCTCCTCATCGTCATGAACTCCCCGTTAGTATGAGAAAAGGAGCGGAAGGATAATCAGGGCAACGCTGCCAAAGATAAAATAACCGAGTGTCATCCATGGAAACGCCCATCGAATCGTCGAAAGAACGAGGCGGCCGAATCGGCAGCGCGACAAAAAAGCCGACCGCCCCTGCCGGGCAATCGGCTTTTCGTTAGCCGCCGTTCATTGCGCGATCTGGTCGCGAATGAGCTGCAATATTTTCTTCTCCAGCCGCGATACCTGCACCTGGGAGATGCCGAGCCGGGCAGCGACCTCCGACTGCGTCTGATCCCGGTAATAGCGGAGGAAGACGATCAGGCGCTCGCGCTCCGACAGGCCGCCGATCGCTTCGTTCAGCGCCAGCTTATCGAACCAACGTTCCTGCGAATCGTCGGCGATCTGATCCATCAGCGTGATCGGGTCGCCGTCGTTCTCGAACACGGTCTCGTGGATCGAGGTCGGCGGCTTGTTCGCTTCCTGCGCGAAGACGACATCCTCCGGCGTGATGCCAAGATGTTCGGCGACTTCCTTGATCGTCGGCAGGCGTCCCAGCACCTTCGAAAGCTCGTCCTTCGATTTGCGCACCTTGTTGGCCGTCTCCTTCAAGGAGCGGCTGACCTTCAGCGTGCCGTCGTCGCGGAGGAAGCGCTGGATCTCGCCGATGATCATCGGCACCGCATAGGTGGAGAACTTGACCTCGTAGGACAGATCGAATTTATCGACCGATTTCAGCAAGCCGATACAACCGATTTGGAACAAATCCTCCGGCTCGTAGCCGCGTCCCATGAACCGCTGCACGACGGACCAAACAAGACGGATATTGCACTGCACCAGCGTGTCGCGCGCCAGCGTGTCTCCGGCCTGGCTGAGCGCAATGAGCCGCTTCACCTCGGAATCATCCAAATAAGGCTGCGCCGTTTGTTTCATATGAACATCCATGCGGTCCAACCCCTATGCGCCTAATTGAAGAGCGCTTTTTTCGATTCGATGCGCTTCGTCATTGCGATGGCAGTTCCGTTGCCGGGCTCGCTCGATACGTCGAAACCATCCATGAAGTTTTCCATAATCGTAAACCCCATGCCGGAGCGTTCCATCTCCGGCTTGGAGGTATAGAGCGGCTGGCGGGCCAGCTCGACATCCTCGATTCCCCGCCCCTTGTCCTTCACGATCAACCGGACGACGTCGCCCTCGATGATGCCTTCGATTGTGACCATGCCGCTGGAATCGCCTTCGTAGCCGTGAATGATCGCATTGGTGACCGCTTCGGACACCGCCGTCTTCAGGTCGTTCAGTTCCTCGAGCGTCGGGTCCAGCTGGGAGACGAACGCCGCCACCGTGACGCGCGCGAAAGCCTCGTTCTCCGACCGGGCGGAGAAGGTAAGTGTCATCTCATTTCTCGCGTTCATGAAACGACCTCCAAACTCGTGAGCGCTAACCGCTCGTTATCGTGAATCGGCAATATTTTGAACAAGCCCGACAGTTCGAACAGCCGGTAGACGCCTTGGTTCACGTCGCAGACGACCATCTTGCCGCCTCTGGCCTTGAGCTGCTTGTAGCGGCCGAGAATGACGCCCAGACCGGAGCTGTCCATGAACAGCAGCTCCTTCAGGCTGAGAATGACATGGTCGCTGTTGCCGCGAAGAATCGCTTCTTCCATCTTGAACCGGACGACATCGGCGGTGTGGTGATCCAGCTCGCCGCGCAGCCTGACGATAAGCACGTTACGGTAATGTTCCAATTCAACCTGCAAGCTCATCCTCTTGTCCACTCCTAACGTCTAATTTGCGGAGCACGAGCCACCCCGAACCGGCCTTCGGCATTCGGCGATCGCTTTCGTGTTGTAGGAGGATTCTACGCTTCGCACGTCGTTTCCTGCCCCCCGACAAAACTAGAAGCAGAGTGCTACAAGCAGACAAATTGCGCGCGGCGGGACGCGATTCCCGCCGCACGAGGCTCGGCGATTCAGCCGAACAGACTGCCCATGGAACGCTTGAACAGCGTCCACCAGCCTGCGCGGTCCACGGAGACCGGGGCATCGACGGCGAATTCCGTCAGCACTTGGTCGCCTTGGAAGACGATCAGTTTCCCGATCGGCGCATTAATCTTGACCGGCGCTTTCAGCGGGTTGATGCGCAGCTCGTAACGGATATCCTTGACGGAGCTGCCTTTCTTCAGCAGCACGCTGTACGAATGCTTAGCCGTGAGCGGAAGTACCGGCTGCATGCCTTTCTCGATCTTGACGCTGCCCATCGCTTCGCCCTTCTTGAAGATGGTGTGGTTCATATATTGGGCGAACGAATAATCCAGCATTTGGGATACTTCGGCATTGCGCGTCTTCGTGTTCGGCTCGCCCATGACGACGGCGATCACGCGCAGGGTATCCCGGTGCGCCGTCGCGGTGAGGCAGAATTTGGCCTCGTTCGTAAACCCGGTTTTCAGCCCGTCCGCGCCGGTATAAAAACGGACCAGCTTGTTCGTATTCACGAGCCAGAATGGCTTCTCGCTCGATTTGCGCAGGTAATCTTGGTACGCGCCCGTGTATTTCGTAATTTCGTTATGCTTCAGCAGTTCTCTCGACATGACGGCAATGTCATGCGCGGACGTATAATGTTCCGACGCAGGAAGACCGTTGCAGTTCATGAAATGGGTGTTCTTCAGACCCAGCTCGCCTGCGCGCTTGTTCATCATGTCGACGAAGGCCGACTCGGTGCCCGCGATTTTCTCTGCCATGGCGACGGAGGCATCGTTGCCCGAGGCCATGGCGATGCCCTTCAGCATCTCGTCGACCGTCATCTGTTCGCCGGGCTCCAGGAAGATCTGCGAGCCGCCCATGGAGGCCGCGTACTCACTCGTCGGAACTTTATCCGTTAGCTTGATGCGCCCTTGGTCGATGGCTTCCATGATGAGCAGCATCGTCATGACCTTCGTGATGCTGGCCGGTGGCAGCTTCGCATGGCTGTTCTTCTCGTAAACGATCGTCCCGCTGTCCGCATCCATAAGGATCGCCGAGCGTGCGGACGGCGCCAAGTCGGCAACTCCCGCGCTTTGCGGAGCCGGCGATGCCGGTTTCTCTTCGGCCCGGGCCGATACGGGTACAGAAAGTGCCATAACCATCGTCATTCCTGCGACGACGAGATGTTTCCAGTTGTTTTTCATCGATGTTCTCCTCCTGAGTGATGCCCGCGGCATAGGTGATACGGTTGTCGCCGACCTTCTTCGGCGATTCGCGTTTCATTCCGAAAACCTTATGGAAAGGTATAAGCGTGAAACTTATACGTTCGATAAGGTAAGCAAGGCCGCAAACCGGCTAAAATCTCATTCCTATTGTGCACCTGAACGGACTAAAATATTCCAATCCGGCCCGTGAAAATGAAAAGGAGCCGTCCTAAGCCTGACGGCTTATCGGACAGCTCCTTTATCTTTCCTGAACGATGCGGACTAGAACCGCTTCACTCCCTGCTCCGTTACGATCGAGAGCAGCAGCGGCGACGGCAACACCGCTGCCTCGTCGATGGTATAGGCCTCCTGCACCCGCTTCAATACGGCTTGCACGGCAGCGCCTTCTTCCCTCACATGCAGCAGGGCAATCGTCTGGCCCTCGCGAACTTCCTCGCCAACCTTTCGCTGCAGCGTGATGCCGACCGCGTAATCGATGACGGAGTCCTTGGTCTCGCGTCCCGCTCCCAGCAGCATTGCCGCCAGCCCCAGCTCCTCCGCCTGAATCGCGTGCACATGGCCGCTCTTCGGCGCGGGCACCTCCACGATATGCGGGGCTTGCGGCAGTAAGGTCGCATCGTCCGCAACGTCGGGATTGCCCCCCTGCGCGGCTACGAACTGCTTGAACTTGGCCAGCGCCTCGCCCGAGCGGAGTTTCTCGCGAAGCATTGCTTCCGCTTCCTCCAAGCTTCCGGCTTGCCCGCCGAGCACGACCATGTGGGAAGCCAGCGCGATGCACAGCGACGTCAGATCGTCCGGTCCGCGGCCGTGAAGCGTATCGATCGCCTCACGCACCTCGAGGGCGTTCCCGATCGCGAAGCCGAGCGGCTGATCCATGTCGCTGATGAGCGCCGCCGTCCGCCGGCCGACCTGCGTGCCGATCTCGACCATGGCCATCGCCAGCTTCTCGGAATCGTCCAGCGTCTTCATGAACGCGCCGCTGCCGGTCTTCACGTCCAAGACGATGGCGTCCGCGCCGGCCGCGATCTTCTTGCTCATGACGGAGCTTGCAATAAGTGGAATCGATTCCACAGTGGCGGTCACGTCCCGCAGCGCATACAGCTTCTTGTCCGCCGGCGCCAGATTGCCGCTTTGGCCGATAATGGCGACGCCGATATCGTTGACCTGCGCAATGAAGTCCTCGCGCGACAGCTCGGACCGAAAGCCCGCCATGGATTCCATTTTGTCGATCGTCCCGCCGGTGTGGCCGAGGCCTCTCCCCGACATTTTGGCGACGGGTACGCCGCAGGACGCCACAAGGGGGCCGATAACGAGACTCGTCTTATCCCCCACGCCGCCCGTGCTGTGCTTGTCCACTTTAATGCCGCGAATGGGCGTCAGATCGACCAGATCTCCCGACTCTGCCATCGCCATCGTCAACGCAGCCGTCTCGCCTGCATTCATGCCGCGAAAAAAAACAGCCATCGCCCAGGCGGACATCTGATAGTCCGGAATCTCCCCGCGGCTATAGCCTTGAATAAGAAACGACAGCTCTTCGTTCGTCAATGATCCGCCGTTTCGTTTCTTTTGAATGATGTCGACCGCTCGCAAATCTGTTGGCCTCCTAAGCGTTACCCCGGGATGCGCGCTGCCCGGAATTCATCCTTGAGCCGTACCCGGATTCCGCATTTTCTCTCGCTGCGCTTTCACGATCAGCTGGTCGAGCGTCTGGCTGAGCTGGAGCACGTCCCGATCAAGAAACGACTCCTGCCTCATGGCGGCAGCGACCAGCTGCCCGCGAAGGCGCTCAAGTAAATGATAGCTTTGCTTGTCCATGAAAAAAATTCCCCACTTTATGAAGGATGGTGTAATGATTATCACGGACATTATACGACGATGATTCAAGAAAGAATGTCACAATGAGTCGACCCAATTGTTACATTTTTGTTACAGCCTACATCAAAGGAATCAGTCCCTGCACGAGTCCAAGGAACCGGGATTTGACGCGTTCTGTCGTTTCCATGACTTCATCGTGGGACAACGGCTGGTCCAAAATGCCCGATGCCATGTTGCTTATGCACGAAATACCAAGAACTTCCACGCCGGAATGATTCGCCGCGATGACCTCCGAGACCGTCGACATGCCGACAGCATCCGCTCCAAGGATGCGCATCATGCGGATTTCCGCCGGCGTTTCGTAGGAGGGCCCCAGCACGGCGATGTAGACGCCTTCCTGCAGCGAGAAGCCCTGTTCCTTCGCGACATCGGCGGCCAGTCCGCGCAGGCGCTTGCTGTACGGCTGCGACATGTCCGGAAAGCGGACGCCGAGCTCGATGTCGTTCGGACCGACGAGCGGATTCTGTCCTTGGAAATTGATATGGTCGCTGATCAGCATCAGATCGCCTGGCTCGTAAGCCATGTTCACGCCGCCGGCCGCATTCGTGACCACCAGCTTGTCCGCACCGATCGCTTTCATGACGCGGACGGGAAATGCCGTCAAATCAGGACCATAGCCCTCGTACATATGGAACCTTCCGCGCATGAGCACGACGGGCCGGCCGGACAGCGTGCCGATCAGCAATTCCCCCGCATGGCCTTCCACCGTCGAGAGCGGAAAATGCGGGATGTCCGCATAGGGAATCACGACGGCCTTCTCTATGTAATCCCCCAAAATACCCAAGCCCGAGCCCATGATCAGCCCGATCTCCGGCTTCACTTCGATTTTCCCCAAAATATATTCCGCGGCTTCGCGGATTTGCGCAGCTTTCAATGTCATTCGAACATGCCTCCAATGTGGTCTGGTTGCGCCGGCGCCTTGACTCCCCGCGCGTTGGTCTCTCTCTCCCGTGCGGTTACTTCAATTCATGCAGGAAGGACGTCCCGTTAGCCGGATGCTTCACGCCGAAATTATCCGCGATCGTAGCGGCAACGTCGGCATAGGTCGCACGCACGCCCAAGGAGCCGGGCTTCGCAAGTCCTGGACCGTATGCCAACAGCGGCACGTATTCGCGCGTGTGGTCGGTTCCCCGGTAGGTCGGATCATTGCCATGATCGGCCGTTACGATGAGCAGATCTCGATCGCCCAGCCGCCGCATCAGGTCCGGAACCGCCCGATCGAACTCCTCCAGCGCGCCGGCGTAGCCTTGCGGGTCGCGGCGATGGCCGAACAACGAGTCGAAATCGACCAAGTTCGTGAAGAGCAGACCACGGAACGGCTTGTCCAGCGCCTCCAGCGTCTTGACGATGCCGTCCGCGTTGCTCTTGGTCGGCGTCGCCTCCGTGATGCCTTCCCCGCAGAAAATATCGTTGATCTTGCCGACCGCGATGACGTCGAAGCCGCCGTCCTGCAGCGCATTCAGCACGGTTGGCTCCGGCGGCTTGACGGCGTAATCATGCCGGTTCGAGGTTCGCTTGAAGGAGCCCGGCTTGCCGACGAAAGGACGCGCGATGACGCGGCCGACCGCATACCGCTCGTCCATGGTCAGCTCGCGCGCGATCTCGCAGGCGCGGTACAGCTCGCCCAGCGGAATCAAGTCTTCGTTGGCCGCGATCTGGAAGACGCTGTCGGCGGACGTATACACGATCCATTTGCCCGTCTTGAGCTGCTCTTCGCCCAGCTCGTCCATAATCTCCGTGCCGCTGGCCGATTTATTGCCGAGCACGCCTCGGCCCGTCCGTTCCTCGAAAGCCTGTATCAGCTCTGCCGGGAAGCCTTCCGTGAAGGTTTGGAACGGGACGGTGATTTTGAGACCGGCGATTTCCCAGTGGCCCGTCATCGTATCTTTACCCGAGGATACCTCGGCCATTTTACCATAATACGCGGTCGGTTCGCCCTCCGGTTTCCAGCTTCCCAGCTGCTCGATCCGGTCAAGTCCCCATTTTCTCATATTCGGCAGGCTCATCTCGGGAACTTCGCGTAAGATATGTCCCAGCGTATGGGAATCCGCGTCTCCGAACGCCGGCGCATCCGGCAGCTCGCCGATGCCGACGCTGTCGAGCACGATGACTGCAATGCGGTTAAATCGCATATGGCTTCACTCCGTTTCCGTATCGTGTTGCTGATGAATCAGATCTGCCGTTTGGCTCGCGGGTGGGCGAGATCGTATACGTCCTTGATTCGCGTCTTCGTCTGCTGGACATACAACTGCGTCGTCTGCAACCCGGCATGGCCCATCATTTCCTGAACGGAATGAAGGTCCGCCCCGTTCTGCAGCAGGTGGGACGCGAACGCATGGCGCAGCGAGTGCGGGGCGAGATCGGATTCGATGCCCGCTTCCCGCGCATGCTTCTTGATGATCTTCCAGAAGCCTTGGCGGGTCATCCGGCTGCCCTGCAGGTTGACGAACAGCGCTTGTCCGCCGTCCTTCGCCAGCCGCGGCCGGATGTCCGTCAAATACGCCTTCAAGGCTTCGGACGCGGCTCCGCCGAGCGGTATGATCCGCTCCTTCGCCTTGGCGTCGATGCAGCGAATGAAACCCAGCATCAGCTGGACATGCTCAAGATCCAATGAAATAAGTTCGGATACGCGCATGCCTGTCGCATAGAGCAGCTCCAGCATCGCTATGTCGCGCATGCCTGCCTGGGACGTGCGGTCCGGCGCGGCAAGAAGCCGCTCGACCTCGTCCAGGGTGAGCGCCTCCGGCACGCGCT
Source organism: Paenibacillus sacheonensis (assembly GCF_009909195.1). Taxonomy (GTDB): domain Bacteria; phylum Bacillota; class Bacilli; order Paenibacillales; family Paenibacillaceae; genus Paenibacillus_Z; species Paenibacillus_Z sacheonensis. The sequence goes on along the minus strand of NZ_JAAAMU010000004.1, from coordinate 65,006 downwards.
TCTCCTGCTTCGGAGCTTCCAGATGCTGCGCCGGATCGGCCGCTATGCTTCCGCCGGCAAGCAAATAGTGAAAAAAGGCGCGCGCGGAAACCATTTGCCTGGATATGGTCGCGGAAGACCTTCCCTGCTGCTTCAAGCGCAGAAAATAATAAGATAAATGATGCTTCTGAATATCTTGCACGCGCTCGATTCCTTCGGCCTTCACATACGCCAGCAGCTGCGTCAAATCCCGCTCGTACGACTCCAGCGTAAGCGGGGAGCGCCTGCGGCCGGCCGTCTGCAGCGAGCCGATAAATGCCGTTACATATTCGTTCATCACGCGTTCCTTTCCGGCTTCTGCGGCCGCCGTTCGGCCTAACGAATGCTTACTTCCACGGCATGCCGCTGTATTCCTGCATCAGGACGCCCTGCTTGTCGTAACCGTCAGCTGCCCGGCACGGCGGTCTTACTCGCCGTACCAATAAAACAGCCGCAGCCGCTCGGCGATGCTGCCGTTCTCGCCCTGCTGCTGATCCGCCGCTTTAAACACTTTGAGCGCATGCCCTTGCGGCACGCGATACGGATCGTCCGGCGCGATCCAAACCGCCAGCAGCCTGCAGCCGCCATACATCGAGACCGTGAAGAGGCAGAGCAGCAAGACGAATAAGAGCCGTCGCAGCCATCTGCGCACCGATACCACCATACATCAGCGTCCCCTTTCTCCGGGTAACGGACGATCGTCCGGATGCTTAGCGAATAAGCGCCCAGGTTGTCCTTTACACACCTTATGAGAGGGGAAATCGATTCATGCCTGCGAGCCGCCGGCCTGCTTGCCAGGCCGATCAACGAACGCAGCGGCTGTACGGATTCCGTTTATCGCCATTGCTAGTTTATTTTATCAAAGGATACGCTGTCCAGCATTTGCTCGACGCTGGTATACGGCAAACCGACCGCTTCGGCGACTTGGGGATGCGTTACGCGCCCTCGGAACGTATTGACGCCTTTGCGCAGCGGCTCATTGTTCGACACGGCGCCGGGCAGGCCCTTGCCCGCCAGCTCGAGCGCGTACGGCATCGTAACGTTCGTCAGCGCCAGCGTAGACGTGCGGGGCACGGCGCCGGGCATGTTCGCGACCGCATAATGAAGGACGCCGTGCTTCTCGTAAACCGGATCCTTATGCGTCGTGACGCGATCGATGGTCGCTATCGTTCCGCCTTGATCCACGGCCACGTCAACGATGACGGCGCCTTTCTTCATCGTCTTGACCATGTCCTCCGTCACGAGATGAGGCGCGCGGGCACCGGGGATCAATACGGCGCCGATGAGCAGATCCGCTTTCTTGACCGCGCTGGCAATATTGTACGAGTTGGACATCAGCGTGCGGATCCGGCCGCTGAACACTTCGTCGATGTAGCGCATCCGTTCGGCGCTGCGCTCCAGGATGACGACGCTCGCGCCCATGCCGAGCGCGATTCGCGCGGCATTCGTCCCGACGATTCCCCCGCCGAGGATAATGACTTCCGCCGGAGGCACGCCCGGCACGCCGCCGAGCAGGATGCCGCGGCCGCCGTAAAAGGCCTCCAGAAACTGCGAGCCGACTTGCACGGCCATGCGTCCCGCAACTTCGCTCATGGGCGTCAGCAGCGGCAGACTGCCGTTCGCCAGCTGGATCGTTTCGTAAGCGACGCCCGATACCTGCTTCTCTACCAGCGCCTTGGTCAGATCAGGCGCCGCCGCGAGATGCAGATACGTGAACAGCAGCAGCCCTTCGCGGAAGTAGCCGAACTCCTCGGGCAGCGGCTCTTTCACCTTCATGATCATATCCGCGCGAGCCCATACCTCTCCGGCATCAGGCAGGATCGCCGCCCCTTCGGCCGCATACGCCTCGTCCGTAAAGCTGCTTCCTTCCCCCGCCCCGCTTTGCACCACGACCTCGTGGCCGGCCGATTTCAACGTCGCCGCTCCGGCGGGAGTCAGCGCGACCCGGTACTCGCTTGCTTTGATCTCTTTCGGCACGCCAATGATCATATGCATCTCCCTCTCCTGTTCTTTTCTTTCATCATATACAGGCAGAGGACGGGTTGACAGTCCTCGCTGATACCTTTTCCTCGGCTGTCATAAAATATGTACCCTCTCAGGCGGACGCCCAAGCCCTTGTACATATGCCTCCATACACTGTAGGAACGGCTCCGCGATGTTTCACCATAGTTTGTTTATTGCCCAAAGGAGGAACAGCATTGCCAAAGGTGGAGAAGCTGCTGCTCAGCTGCTCGTCAGCCCGGCCGTCCACGCATACGACGAGGAAGCTGATCGGCTTCAAACGGCAGGATCACTATGAGAAATGCGTACGTCAACTCGAGAGCTTCGGCATCAAGCCGCTTAAGAGCATCCATCGGGGACGCGTCATCGCCTGTCACATCGACAGCCGCCGCGGCGACAAACTGAAGAAGCTCTCCCATCATCCCGACATCCGTTATGTCGAGCCCGACTATAAAGTTCACGCACACGGGTTCTTGTCCGAGGGCAGGACGAGAATCGGCTCTCGCCCGGGCATAACCTCGGGAACAGGATCAGACAAGTCCAAAAGCCGCAAATCGTCCGCGCCTTACGTAAGCCGCAAGAAGCTGCGACTGCGAACGAATAAGGCCTTCATCCATTCGGATTCCGGGAACAATCAGCCCCAGATCCCGTCAAACATTCCGTGGAACGTCAAACATGTTCAGGCCCCGAGGATATGGCCAACGACGCGGGGGAGCGCCGCCATCGGAATCATCGACACGGGCATCGGCAAGCACCCCAATCTGTACGTTACCGGCGGCATCAATACGATGGGCGGCTCCTCCTATGCGGATGACAACGGTCACGGCACCCATGTGGCCGGCATCGCTTCGGGGCTCGGCAAGAACGGCATGATTGCCGGCGTCGCTCCGCGCGCCAAGCTGTATGCCGTTAAAGCGCTGGACGCGAACGGCGCCGGCTACGTCTCCGATTTGATCAAAGGCATCGAGTGGTGCATCAAGAAGAAAATCCCGGTTATAAATATGAGCCTCGGCCTTGCGGGCGAGACCAGCTCCGCCCTGAAAGAAGCCGTTCAGCGCGCGCGGAAGAGCGGGATCATCGTCGTCGCCTCCGCGGGCAACGACGGCCCTTTTAACGAACAAGGCATCGATCAGCCGGCCCGCTATTCGGATGCCATCGCCGTTGCGGCTTCAACGCGAGGCGGCAGTATCGCCGACTACAGCAGCAGAGGCTCCGGCATCGACATAACGGCACCGGGGAGCTGCATCAAATCCACGCGGCCGGGCGGCGGCTATACGATGATGTCCGGCACCAGCATGTCGAGTCCGCATGTGGCCGGCGGAGCGGCGCTGTTGAAAACACTCCAGCCGAGTCTGACGCCCTACGCGGTCAAGAAGCGGCTGCGGGCGACGGCCAAGAAGCTGTCCAGCTACGGTACCCGTTCGCAGGGTTACGGCATGGTCCAATTTCACACGGCTTCGGGCCTGACCAGCAACGGAAGCAGAGGTTCGGGCGCAGGCGGGGACAATGAACCGGTCCAAGTCGCCCGCGCCGGCCGCAAGACCATTAAGAAGCAGAAAGTATCGTTATCCGCCCATTCGAAGCGCCGGGGGAAGTCACCGTTCGCTTCCAAGAAATAAGAGACAAAAAACTCCCTTTTACAGCGGCGCCCAGTCATGCGACTGCGCACCCTGCGGAAGGGAGTTACTGTTGTTCCGGTTGATCCGGCTTGGCAATATTGTTCTTCAGCCTGCAATTCTTGCAAACGCCTTGGAAATCCAGTCGATGATCGACGACCATGAAGCCATATTCCCGCTCTAGCCGTTCTTCGAGCGGCCCGAGCCAATCTTCTAATATTTCGCTCATCGTGCCGCACTGCACGCAGATGAGGTGATGGTGATGATGTTTGTTGTTATCGGTCCGCAGGTCATACCGCGCTACCCCGTCCCCGAAATTCATCTTCTCCACGACATGCAGCTCGCTTAGGAGCTCCAGCGTGCGATACACAGTTGCAAGCCCGATCTCGGGCGCTATATCTTTCACCAGCATGAACACGTCTTCGGCGCTCAGATGGTCCTCTTCGTTCTCTAACAGCACGCGAACCGTAGCTTCCCGCTGCGGAGTAAGCTTGTACCCCTGCGACTGCAGCTGCTGCTTGATTTTATCAATCCGGGATTTCATGGCTTTCCCCCTCGCAACTCGACTTACCGCCGGAACCGGTTTGGTTTCAGCTATAATTATAGGTGCTGTTATCGAGGAAAGTCAATTTTTTTTAGAATGATTCCAATCCGGGCGCAGCGCCGTCTACAAGCGGGGCGGCCCATCTCAGCAAGATCGGCGTCAAATACGACTCTATCAGCGCGGCGGCAATCAATAGGACCAGCATAACGGCTGCCGTCGCCGTAAACGTCAGCAGCGGCCGGCCAAGCGATCCGAAGCGGCCGAGGAATCGGCTTTTGACGACATGCGCGGCGAAAGTGACGGCGGCTACGCTCGCGATCAAAAAGGCCGGCACGGCGATCAGATTGACGGGTGCCACGGAAGCCAAGGAGAACACCAGCCCTTTCCATGCGAATTCCCGCACCAGCATGCCGATGGCGAACCCGACCAGCACGCCCTTCAAGAAATCAAGCGCCAGCACGAACGGCATGCCCACGACGGTCAGGCCGAGCACCCAGACGAGCAGCAGCCATTTGGCCTGGAACCAAGCCCGGTCCGCGAACGTATCGCTTCCCTGCTGCAGCGTGCCGTTCTGGATATGCAAAATAAACTGCTGCACGTCGTCCGACAAATCCTGCTGCTGACCCAGCGTGAGCGCATTGATCATCAGCGCGCCGAATACGACGCCGACGACGAAGAGCACGAAAACAAACACGTACAGCGACAGTTGATCCTTCGCGGACGATTGAAGCGCGGATGTTCGCATGGCACACTCCTCCAACACAGGTTGGTACAGTGTATGTCCAAGCTGCCTCCGCTATGACGCCGGAACGGCAAACGACGCTATTGGCGAGGCGCGACCTTGCCGTATTTGCCTCCGCCTCCGGTTTGAAGCGCAAGCGTGCCGAGGCGGGCCGAAGCAATCATGGCGGCCGCCGCTTCCCCCGCCGTCTCGGCGATCGCCTCGGCGGGGACATCGTGAAGAATGGACATCTCCGTGCCGAATTGATCCAGCAGCTTGTCCAGCGTCTTGCGCCCGATGCCGGGCACGAACTCCAACGGCACCTGATACACGTACCGCGGCCGATTATCCGGCACGAACGGCGTTTGCCGCCCGGCTTGTTCCCCGAGCTCCATGATCCGGTCCAGTACGCCCCGCACCTGCTTCGGGCTGCCGCACTGGACGCATCGTTCCTGATCCTCGGCTTCGGCGAGCGAACCGCAGCTCAAGCAATACGTGCGATGGTATTTGCCAAGTACGGGATTCAGCCCGTAGTTGGCCGTAATCTCCCTGCCGTCGGCGCCTCTCAGCGCGAGCGAAAGCTCCTTGAAGGACGGTTCCGCCAGTCGCAGCTCATTATATTCGCGGCCGATCTTCGCCAGCGAGTGCGCGTCCGAGTTCGTCACGAACGGCAAGCCGTCCAAGTCCGGAATATACCCGGCCATCCGGCTGTCCGAGCTTAATCCCAGCTCGACGGCATCGACCATGCCGGGGTCCAGCGTGTCGCCCAGGCGGTCAGAACAGCTGCCGAACAAGCTTCTATGCGGCGTGAAGATATGGGCGGGTATGAACAGTCCTCCCCTGCCCTTGACCTCCGCCTGGAGCTCGCGTGCCGGCGCGTAGAGCCGCTGGGAGCTAAGCTGCACATTGCGCATATGCTTCGCCAGCCAACCCGTGAAATCCCGCATGGCCGCGAAGTCCGGCAAATAAGCCAGATGATGCGCGATTCCGAAACCGGCGTCCTTCACTTCGATCTCGGCGCCAAGCAGAATCACGGTGTCCCGGTAGCGGATGCCGCCACCGGCCTCCTCCGTCATTTCGCCGCGCGTCAGCAGCTCCTCGATGTCCCGCTGCACGCCCGGTGAATGGCAGTCGATTACGCCGAGCAGGCTGATTCCTTTACGCACCGCGGCTTCATGGGCGATATTGCGGAAGGTCAGATCGCGGCTGCCGCTGATCTTAACCGGCTCGCCCCTCTCCGTGCGCCCGATATGCAGGTGAAGATCGGCGAACACCCGCGCCGGCGCGATTTCTCTCTCGGCCTTCGCTTTATCGGCCTTCGCTTTATCGGCCATCGCTTTATCGGCCATCGCTTTATCGGCCATCGCTTTAGATCTCTCCCGTCAGGCGATAGGCCTGCCAGGCGTAGACCGCGAGCACCGTCTTCGCGTCGCTGATCCGTTCTTCCGCGATATACTGCCGTGCCTGCTCGAACGTAATGGCTTCCACGGCCAGGAATTCGTCTTCGTCCGGCGCGCTTTCCCCTTTCGTCAGCTCCTCCGCGATATAGAGATACAGCTTCTCGTCGGCAAAGCCCGGCGACGTATAGAATGCGCTGAGAGGACGAAGCTTGCCCGCGCGGTAGCCTGTCTCTTCTTCCAGCTCGCGCGCAGCGGCTTCCATGGGATCTTCGCCGGCATCCAGCTTGCCTGCCGGGATTTCGATTTGAAATTTCTCCATCGGCTTCCGATACTGCTCCACGACCAGCATCTTGCCGTCGATCAGCGCCAGCACCGCCGCGGCGCCGGGATGACGGACGATTTCGCGCGTCGCCGTCGAGCCGTTCGGAAGCATGACCGTGTCTACTTGCAGCGAAATGATTTTACCTTGAAAAATCGGTTCCGTCTTAACGGTTATTTCTTGATACGCATCGGTTTTTTCCAGCATCCGCGATTCTCTCCCTTTTGTGCAGCTTCATCTGCTTCTTGCAGCAGAATGCTGCATGTCCAACCTCCGGTCGTACACGCAAACCAATCTGCTTGGCATAGCTCGTCCCGCTCCTGCATAACCTCTATCATAACGGTAACTTAGAAGGGGCGCGGGTATAATGAAACAATATATCGATAACGGCCAATTGATCCTTGTGGGCAAAGCGTGGGAAATTCGCCATCAGCTGAAGCTGCTCGGCAAGCCTGCTTTGAAGTCGGGAACGGCACATTCCGCGCAGACGCTGCGAGAATATACGCGGCAAGCGGTTTCGCACTGAATGCCGCAACTCCATCCATCGTCCATAAACAAGGGGCAGCTCGAAGCGTAGAAGAACTCTACCGCCTCTCGGGTGCCCCTTTCTGATGTGCCTGCTGTTTGCTTCGGTTTACTTCGCTTGCCGTTCTGCCGTCAACGCGATGATCGCCACGACGAGCTCGGCGACTTTCACCAGATCGGCCGCTTTGATCTGCTCGTTCTTCGTATGAATGTGCTCGTAACCGACGGCGAGATTGGCGGTCGGCACGCCGAAGCCGTTAAAGATATTCGCGTCGCTGCCGCCGCCGGAATGGAACGTCCGCGGTACGGCGCCGATTCTCGCGATTGCTTCTTTGGCAAGCTCCACCACCGGCGCATCGTCGTTGTGATTGAAAGCGGGATAGGCCAGTCTGCTCTCGAACTCCGCTTTCGCGCCGAACGATTGGGTTACGGACTCCACGGCTTCCCGCATTGCCTCGATCTGCTTCTCCAGCTTCTCATTCACGATGCTGCGCGCCTCGGAATCGAGCTTGACGTAATCGCAGACAATGTTCGTTGCGCCGCCTCCCTCGAACCGGCCAATGTTCGCGGTCGTCTCATGGTCGACGCGGCCAAGCGGCATTTTGGCTACCGCCTTGCTTGCCACTTGAATCGCGCTGATCCCGTCTTCCGGATTCACGCCGGCATGCGCGGACTTGCCGTAAATCTTGATCGTGATTTTGGCTTGAGCCGGCGCAGCGACCGCAATCGCGCCGATCTCGCCGTTGGAATCCAGCGCATAGCCGTACTCCGCTTCCAGCTTCGACGGGTCCAGAGCCGCGGCTCCGACGAGACCGCTCTCTTCTCCGACCGTGATGATGAATTGCACCGCGCCATGCGGGAGATTGTTTTCCTTCAGCACGCGCACGGCTTCGAACATGGCCGCAAGTCCTGCTTTGTCGTCGCTGCCGAGAATCGTCGTGCCGTCGCTGCGTATGTAGCCGTCCTCGTCAAGGCGCGGCTGAATGCCGTTGCCAGGCGTAACGGTATCCATATGTGATGTAAAGTAGATCGTCGGCGCCCGTTCCGCACCGTTGGCCTCCAGCTTCACGATCAAGTTCCCCGCGCCATGGCCCGTAATCGCCGCGGCGCCGTCCTCTTCGACCGTCAATCCGAGCGCGGTGAATTTCTTCGTCAGCACGTCGCAAATGTTCCGCTCGTTCTTCGTCTCGCTGTCCACGCGGACAAGCGCCATGAATTCCTCGATTAACCGGTTCCGGTCGATCATCGGCTTCCCTCCGTCCATCGTTATCGTTTACAATAGGGACAAGATTATTTTGCACGAAAGGAGCTTCCTCCCATGCGTCGCAATGCCATGATGAAAGTTTTTATTTGGGTCTTGATTGCTTCCATGCTTATTTCCACGCTGCTGATCGGAGTCGGCTGGATGCTGGAATAAGGCTACAGTCCCTCCCGATGCTCCACCGCGCAGCCGAACTGGCGGCAGAAGTAAGGCAGCAGCTCTGCCGCTGCCTGTTCTACCGTTAGATGTATGCCGGTCACATCCGCAAAAGACGTCACTGCGTATTCCTGGATGCCGCACGGAATAATGCCCCGGAAGCCGTCCTGCGCGATGCCGGCCTTCACGTTCAGCGCGAAGCCGTGACTCGTTATGAATCCGCGGCGGGTTCTGGCTTTATTGAACTTCACGCCAATCGCCGCGATCTTCATGTTGCCCACCCATACCCCCGTATACTCCGGCTTTCTTCCGCCTTTGATGCCGTACGAGTCCAGCCAATCGATAATGACCTGCTCCAGATCCCGAAGGTACTGATGCAGATCCAAGTTCATGCTGTCCAGGTAAAGCAGCGGGTAGCCGACGAGTTGGCCGGGTCCGTGGTACGTAATGTCGCCGCCGCGGTCGATTTGGAACACGCCGATGCCGCGCTCCGCGAGCTCTTCCTCGGAATAGAGCAAATGCTCGGGATGCTTCTGGGAGCCGACCGTGTACGTCGGCGGATGCTGAAGAAGGAGCAGCGATTCGCGCCGCTCCTCCTTATCGATCCCTTTGACGTACGCTTTCTGCAGCTCCCAAGCTTCGGCATATCCGATCATCGGCGTATAGTGCACATCGATCGCCCTTATGTTCGTTGTCACTGCTTGTTCGCCTCGTTTCAGTACAGCTTCGTCTCTAGCGTGAAGCCTTCCAGGTTTTCTTTTACCCGCTGCAGGAACCGGCCGCAAATGACGCCGTCAAGTATCCGGTGGTCCAACGACAAGCAAATGTTCGCCATGGAACGGACCGCGATCATGTCGTTGATGACCACGGGGCGCTTGACGATGGATTCGAACGTCACGATCGCCGCCTGCGGGTAATTGATAATGGGATAAGACAATATGGATCCGAACGAGCCGGTGTTGTTGACCGTGAACGTACCGCCGTCCATGTCCGCCAGCGTCAGCTTGCCTTCGCGCGTCTTGCGTGCGAGATCTTCGATTTCGCGGGCAAGTCCGGCGATGTTCTTCTGGTCCGCGTTCTTGATGACCGGCACCTTTACCGCGTCTTCCGTGCCGACGGCCAGGCCGATATGAATATCCCGCTTCACGATGATCTTGTCGACGGCCCAAACGGAGTTCATGATCGGGAAATCCTTGATCGCATTGACGACCGCCTTCACCCAGAAAGCCAGATAAGTGAGGTTAACGCCTTCGCGCTTCATGAAATCTTCCTTCAGCTTGTTACGCAGCGTGACGAGGTTCGTCACGTCGACCTCCATCATCATCCAGGCATGCGGAATTTCCGTCACGCTTTGGCGCATATTGCGCGCGATGGCATTGCGCACCGGCGTTACGTCGATGAAATATTCGCTGCGCCCCGGCAGCTGCTGTCCTTCGATTTCGACCTTCGGAATGCGCGGCGACTCCGACAAGTGAAGTCCGGTGGAACGGACAGGCTCCTTGGAATTCATCGCCGGCATGCCCGTTGCAGAAGGCGAAGCCGCTCCGGAGGAAGCCGGCTTGGCGCTGCGGCTGGATTCAACGTAGGCCAGCACGTCTTTGCGCGTGATGCGACCGCCGAGCCCCGTGCCGTTCACATACGACAGGTTAACGTTATGCTGCACGGCAAGCTGCTGCACGGCAGGCGAGAAGCGATGGCGCATGCTGTCGTCGCCGTCTCCCTGCGTCTGACCCGCCGCGCCCTGCATGCGTACGGCCGCGCGCTCGCCGCTGCCTGCACCTGGCGATGCGGCCGCGAATGCCGCCCCCGCTGCGCCTCCCGCCGAAGGAGCGTGAGAAGCGTCTTCGACGCCCTCTTCCTCGAATTCAATGAGACAGACCGGCGTACCGACAGGTACCGTCTCGCCGGCTCCGACCAATATTTTGATCATCGTTCCTTGAATGGTTGAAGGGAGCTCCGCGTTTACTTTATCCGTCAAGATTTCGCAGATTGGCTCGTACATGTCGATGACGTCGCCTGGCTGCTTCAGCCATCGGTCAATTGTCGCGGAAACAAGTGATTCAGCGAGCTGCGGCATGACGATTTCCGTCACTTTTTTCATTCCGACCAACTCCTAAACATTATACTGCTAGCGAAGCATAAGGCACGCAAACGCTCTTACCGGCTTATCTAAGCGGGCCGTACGTCGAATCAAAAAACAGCCAAACGCTTCATAGCTTCTTTCACTTTATCTTTGTTCAGCATGAAGAATTTCTCGCCGGGCGGATTGATCGGCATGGCCGGAACGTCTGGACCGCACAGCCGCATGACCGGCGCATCCAGTTCGTAGAGCATCTCTTCGGCGATGATCGCGGCTACCTCGCCGCCGATGCCGCCGAACTTATTGTCCTCATGCACGATCAGCACTTTACCGGTACGGCGCGCAGCCTCCAGTACCCCGTCCTTGTCCAGCGGCTGCAGGGTACGCAGATCCAGCACATGCGCATGAATGCCTTCTTCTTCGAGCTCCGCGGCGGCTTCCATAATGAAGTGCAGCGGCAGGCTGTAGCTGATGACCGTAATGTCGTCGCCTTCGCGAAGCACGTTCGACTTGCCGATCGGAACGATGTAATCGCCCTCCGGAACATCGCCGTTCACGAGCTTGTAGCATTTCTTGTTCTCGAAGTACAGCACGGGATCCGGGTCGCGCACGGCCGCTTTCAGCAGGCCCTTCGCGTCGTAAGCCGTGTAAGGCGCCACGATCTTCAGGCCAGGAGTACCGAAGAAGACCGACTCCGGAGACTGGGAATGGTACAGGCCGCCGAAGATGCCGCCGCCCATCGGCGCCCGCACGACGAGCGGACAATTCCAGTCGTTATTGGAACGATAGCGGATTTTGGCCGCCTCGCTAATAATTTGATTCGTGGCCGGGAACATAAAATCGGAGTATTGCATCTCCGCGATCGGCTTCATGCCGTACATCGCAGCGCCGATGGCCGCCCCGACGATAGCGGATTCCGCAAGCGGCGTATCCATGACGCGCTCTTCGCCGAACTGGTCGATAAGACCCTTGGTCGTCGTGAACACGCCGCCTTTGTAGCCGACATCCTCGCCGAGCACGAAGACGTCCTCGTCGCGCTCCATTTCTTCCTTCATCGCCAGACGAATAGCATCGATATAATCCATTTTCGGCATATCAGCGTCCCCCCCTGCCGGCATCGTCGCCATCGTAGACATGGTAGAGAATGTCTTCCGGCTCCGGGAACGGCGCTTTGTCGCCGAAGCTCGTCGCGTCGTCCAGCGCAGCCTTAATCTCTTGCAGCATGGAAGCCTCGAGCTCTTCGTTCCAAATGCCGCATTCGACCAGGTACGCCTTGAATTTCGGAATGCCGTCCTTGTCGCGGTTCGCGTCGACTTCTTCCTTCGTACGATACGCGAGGTCTTCATCCGACGTGGAGTGCGGCGACAGCCTGTACATGACGGCTTCGACCAAGGTCGGACCTTCGCCTCGAACGGCGCGCTCGCGCGCTTCTTTCATGACGCGGTACACTTCGAGCGGATCGTTCCCGTCGACGGCAACGCCAGGGAATCCGTAACCGAGCGCACGGTCGGCTATCCGGCCGGCCACCTGCTTATGCAGCGGAACCGAGATGGCGTACTGGTTGTTCTCGCACATGAAGATCACCGGGAGCTTGTGTACGCCTGCCATATTCGCGCCTTCATGGAAGTCGCCTTGATTGCTGGAACCGTCGCCGAACGTGACGAACGTGACGAATTCCTTCCGCTTCATCTTGGCCGCGAGCGCGAAGCCTACGGCATGCGGCACCTGGGTCGTCACGGGACTTGACCCCGTCACGATGCGCAGGCGCTTGGAGCCGAAGTGACCGGGCATTTGCCGGCCGCCGCTGTTGGGATCGTCGATCTTGGAGAAGAGGCAGAGCATCAGCTCGCGCAGCGTCATGCCGACCGAGAGTACGAACGCGTAATCGCGGTAATAGGGCAGGTAGTAATCTTGATTGCGGTCGAGCGCGAATGCCGCGCCGACTTGGGCGGCTTCTTGACCGATACCGGAGACGTGAAATTTAATTTTACCTGCGCGCTGGAGCAGCAGACAGCGTTCGTCGTAACGGCGCGCAGTAACCATCAGTTTGTACATTTCCAGCACTTGTTCATCCGTAAGCCCAAGGGAAGCATGCTTCGTTTGCCCTACGGCGGATTCGGATTGCGACATGAGGATTACCCTCCTTTTAGCTGCTATTATAACCAGGTACTAAGACTTGCCTATACCCATTATAACCGACTTATTCGGAAAAGGAAATGCTGCCTGAAATTGCCGGGCTGGCTTCTTTCGGGCCGCTGATCAGAACGCCAGCGACTTGCCCTCGAGCGCCAGCATCGCTTCTCCCAGCACCTCGGACAGCGTCGGATGCGGATGGATAACCTGGGAGACTTCCCACGGCGTAGCGTTCAGCAGCATGGCCAGTGACGCTTCCGACAGCAGATCGGTCGCATGCGGTCCGACGATATGAACGCCAAGCACGTCCATCGTCTTCGCGTCCGCGATTACTTTGGCGAAGCCTTCCGCCTCCCCGATCACATGCGCTTTGCCGATCGCCTGGAACGGAACTTTCCCGACCTTGACCGCATGTCCCTTCTTGCTGGCCTCGTCTTCCGTTAACCCGATGGACGCGATTTCCGGTTTGGAATAGATCGCCCGCGGGATGCGCGAATGATCAGGCGCCTGTTCCTTGCTGCCGAGGATATGATCCACCGCGACCAATGCTTCATGCGCCGCGGCATGGGCCAGCTGCAATCCGCCGTTCACGTCGCCGACGGCATAGATATGCGATTCGTTCGTTTGGAAATAAGCATTGACTTTAATCGCGCCCTGTTCGATCCGTACATCCGTATTTTCGAGGCCGATGTTTTCGGTATTCCCCTGCCGCCCGACGGATACGAGAAGACGCTCCGCGCTTAGAATGACGGGTCCGTCTGCCGTGTCCGCCGTAATGGATGCTTGTCCGTTGTTATAGGCATACGTATCCAGCTTCAATTGGATGCTCGTCAATATGCGCACCCCTCTGCGCCGCAATTGCTTCGTCAATTCGGCAGATGCCTCCGGGTCTTCGCCGGGAAGCAGACGCGAAGCAGACTCCGCGAGCGTGACCTCGATGCCGAAATCGATCAGCATGGAAGCCCATTCCACGCCGATGACTCCGCCGCCGATAATCAAAATGGACTTCGGCAGTCGGTCCATCTCGAGCGCTTCGTCGCTGGACATGATTTGCCCGGCCGTCGGCTCCAGTCCTTTGAGCACGCGCGGACGCGAGCCCGTGGCGATGATCAGATGTGCCGGTACGACCGTATCCATGTCTCCGTCCGGGAATTCGACCGCGACGCTCCCGCTCTTCGGCGAGAAGATCGATGGTCCGATGACCGTGCCGCTCCCCTGCAGGACCGTAATATCATGCTTGCGCATCAAATACTGCAAGCCTTTATACAAATTCTCGACTGTGCTCTCCTTGCGCTGCTGCACCTTCGCAAAATCCAGCGTTACCGCTCCGTCCACCAGGACGCCGTACGTATCCGCTTTGCGCAGTGTCGCGAACACTTCCGCGCTGCGAAGCAGCGCCTTGCTTGGGATGCACCCTTTATGTAAACAAGTTCCGCCGAGCTTATCTTTCTCCACGATTACGACTTTCTTCCCGGCCTGCGCCGCTCGGATTGCCGCTGTATATCCGGCAATGCCTCCGCCGATGATGGCAATATCGCACCCAATCGTCATGGTCGATCTCCTCTCCATTCCTAAAGCTGGTCCATTCCTATTGTACCTTTTTTCGAAGCCGGGGAAAACATCGCCGCTTTCGAAATGGACAGTCCCGCGCAGAAAAGGTATGATGGTTACCGTATAAGCGCATTCTTTGCCAGGCTGTCAGGGGGAACAATCACGTTATGAAGCAGGTTTTCATTCGATTCATTGCGGTGCTGCTGCTCGTCATTCCGGGGCTCGGCGCCACTTACGGATTTCTGCTTATGAAAGACGCCATTTTCCACTACTTCGCTTCCTTCGGGGACGATGCCTCCGTGCATAACTTCGAATGGTGGCGCTTCATTGCCGGACTCGTGCTCTTCTTGATCGGCGTCGGGTTTATCGGCGGCTGGACGTTCTTCCGCGATCGCAAACGCAATTACGTCGCGCCTCGGTACCGCAAGAAACGGCCGCGGCCGCCACGGCCGCAGGCTTAAACCTTGCCGCGGCGCGGCGCGGGGCAGCGCAGGGAACACGGCAGCGCAGCATCACAACAACCAAAAGGCAGGCTCACCTCGATGGTGAGCCTGCCTTTTGGTTTTACGTTTGTGATCTGCGTTATGCGATTTGCGTTTTACGTTTACGATTCACGTTTTACGTTTTTCGTTTTGAGTTTTGCGTTTTGGCTGAAAACCGATTACGCCGGCTGGATGACCTTATCGACGATCCCGTAAGCGACGGCGTCCGCCGCGCTCATGAAACGGTCGCGATCGGAGTCCTTCTCGATTTGTTCGACCGACTGCCCGGTATGATGCGCCAGCAAGCCGTTGATTTTCTCGCGCGTCTTTAAGATCCAGTGCGCGTGAATCTGAATATCCGACGCCTGGCCTCTCGCCCCGCCAAGCGGTTGGTGAATCATCACTTCGCTGTTCGGAAGCACGAATCGTTTGCCCTTCGCGCCTCCCGCCAGCAGAATCGCTCCGAAGCTCGCGGCAAAGCCCGTGCAGATCGTCGACACGTCCGGCTTGATGAACTGCATCGTATCGAAGATGGAGAATCCCGCCGTAACGGAGCCTCCCGGGCTGTTAATGTACAATTGGATATCTTTCTCCGGATCATCGGCGGCCAGGAACAACAGCTGCGCCACGATCGCGTTCGCCATGTGATCCTCGATTTCCCCGCTGACCATGACGATCCGATCCTTGAGCAGCCGCGAATAGATATCGTAGCTTCGCTCGCCCCGGTTGGTAGATTCAATGACATAAGGCGTTAAATTCATCGCGTAATCCTCCTCGTTCGCATTATGCAGCAAAACACATGCTGATGGACGAGGAGCCGGTACCCGCAGCGGCAAATCGCTGGCCGAGCCGGTTCAGCTGGCCGATCGCTTGAACGGTATCGATGCGTTGATCTTCGGCATTGGCGAGCACGATCAAAGCTTGCGGATCGCCTGCCCGCACGGCGTTGACATAGGCTTGAAGCAATGCGGCATTCTCCGCCGGCATTCCGGCCGAATCCGTATTCGGCTTGCCGAAGCCCGCGCGTTGAATAAGCTTGTCGACCGCCGACCTCGCCCTGTGAAGCGCCGCTTTGACCGCGCCTTCGGACGTTGACAGCTTGGCGGCCGTTTCGGCATTTTTGAAACCGAACAGTTCCTTCAGCAGAAAGACCGTCCGCTGCAGCGGGGACAAATGCCGAATCAGCAATTGAAGCATCTCTTCCATTTCGGGCGATTCTTCGTACAGGCGGTTGAGTACCTTTTCGTTCGCTTGCAAGGCTTCCAGCATACGGCCTGCGCGCTGCTTGCGCCGGGATTGATCCACCGCGATGTTCTTCGCCGTCCGCATGAGATACGCCGTCGGATTGGGATGCGCGAGCGCGCCGTTCATGACCGGCAGCGCCCGCAGGCAGGTTTCCTGCACCAGATCCTCCGCGTCCCAGGTCGAACGCGTCAGCGACAAACAGTACCGGTAGAGCACGAACCGCATTTCTTCGACTGCCGCCGGCTTTGGATTCGTCATTCGATGAGCACCTCCTCATCCATGTGGTTTGCTTTCACTTTGTAAACGAACGGCCCCGTTAAAAGGATACGCAGCCGATGCTTATATTACGAAAGAATTCGACTCCGATGCTTCCGCTCCTCTCGATTTTCGGAAAAAGAGGCCCGCGGCCGAGAACAGCAGAAAAGCCGTGCCCAGAATGATGAAGGGGCTGCTCGCCGCAATATTGTGCATGCTGTAACCGCCTATGCTGGGGCCGAGCAGGCTGCCGATGCTGAAGTGAATCGAAGCGATGACGTTGGCGGACGGCAGCACGTTCTTCGGCAGAAGATCCGCCGCATAGGCCAGACCGAGCGAGAAGAACGATCCGACCAGTCCGCCGATCAGCGTCAGCAGCACGAACAACCAAGCGACCTTATCCTCGGCTAGCGGGACGGCAAAGAACAACAGGGCGGCCGAGAACGCGCAGAACGTCAGCACGCTCTTGCGTCCGAGGCGGTCGCTCAAGCTGCCCAGCGGGAACATGACCAGCAAACTGCCGACGCCGAGCGAAGGCAGCAGCAGCGAGATCTCCGCTTCGCTTAGATGAACCCGCAAGCCATAGAGCGGGAAATTACTGTTCATCGTCGACTCCAGCAAGCCGTATAAGACCGCAGGCAGCAGCGCAAACCAAGCAACCTTGTACGTAAACGCAAACCGGTTGCCTTTCACCGCGGCCGACTGCGCCGCTTCGGGATATTCCGGCTTCAACTTCAGTACGAACATTGCGACGATCGTGAACAACAACGCATTAAGAGCGAAGGGAATCCAATCGCCCAGATTCGTCAAATTAATGCCGATCGGCCCTAAGCTGAAGCCGAGGCCGTAAGCCATTCCGTACAAGGAAATAAACCGGCCGCGCCGCTCCGGCGGGCTGCTGCTCACGATCCACAGCTGCGTGCAATAGTGAAGCGCGCTGTCGCCGATGCCGACAACGATGCGCAGAATGAACCATACCCACAAGGCCGAGCAGATCGGAAATAGCGTCGTAGCTGCTCCGGCAAGCACGATGCCTGCCAAGATCCCGGTCTTGTAGCCCAACTTCCGCACCGGCTTCTCGATAAAAAACATCATGCCGAACGTGCCGATATATAGCGCCATGGAATTCAATCCGTTCAAATCGGAGGCAATGCCGCGGTGATCCAGCATGATGGCCAGCAGCGGCAGGAGCAGCCCTTGATTGAACCCGGCAATGAGTGTCACGGATAACAAAATCGTCAGTCGCGTCCAAGAAGGAGCCTTCGTGCGGGTCGTCGTTGTCGTCAAAATAATTTCCTCCCGTTAATCAAAACAGATGAAACGCCAGCTCCCATGGCGGCACGGAAGTTGGCGTTTCATTCCAAGCGAAATGAAGTTTTGGTCGTCCATTCTTGCTGCGTCTTCGATCTCTGCTATCGTATACAGTAGCATCTCTGCTGCCTTCGAACAAGAGCATGGATCAAATTGGTCCGTTCAAGCGGCTGGCCGCGTGATGCTGAAAAAGACGACCTCAAGCTTTAACCGCTTGAAGCCGCCTACGCGGCAAATGCCAACGCGCTATTGAACCGACTGCCGAATCAGCTGAATCGTCTTGCGCGCGCCTTCGATCTCGTTGCCGTCGGCAGGCACGCTTTCGACGCCCCAAGTGCCTTGGAATCCGTTCTCCAGCATGAGCTTGCAGAAGGCGGGCACGTTCTGCGTCAGCTCCTGCCCATCCTCCGTGAAATGGAACGATTTGATGTGCGTGGCCGCTGCGTATTTCGCGCACTTCAACCAGCCTTCCGCCTGCTTCCCATGCGCCCAATTCCATGAATCCAGCAGCAAGCCCAGCCCCGGAACCGCTTCGAGAAGCCGAATCGTATTGTCGGGAAGAACGGTCGGACCCCAGTGATTTTCCACGAGTACCTGAATGCCGGCATTGCGGGCATGTTCGATGACATCCTTATAGCCTTCCACGATAATGCCGAACACTTCTTCGGACCACTGCTGCGGTCCGCCGGCATCGATACGAACCGAGGTTGCTCCGAGCTGCTCCGCGATGGCGATCCAACGATAGGCGCGCTGCCGGTTGCTTGTTCGGGCTTCTTCGGATGCCTCGTAAATATGCGCCCCGTCTACGGCGATACAGCCGAACGGCAATCCCGCTTCGTCGGCGGCGAGCTTGACGCGTGCCAGAAACTCGTCGTCCACGGCCTTCAGATGCTGGGATTGGCCGGGGTTGGCCCCGGCGTGCAGCGCATCCGCGCCGTCGTTCAACTGGGCTAGATGCGCGTTCCAAGGATCGAGCTGCGTGCATCCGAGTTGCTTGCAATCCTGAATATATTGGAAAATATCCTGCTGTCCCGCCGCTAACATCCGGTGAAAACTGAACGAACAAATACTGATTTTCATTGCTATCCCTCCCGTCCTTACGTTACCTATTCCATTTGCGCGGCTCGGTTTCCTCCGTCCGGCAAACAAATGATATGGATCACCTGGCAGCGAATCCACCAGCCCGGCGGCCTCCGACAAAAAAAGGCAACCGGTTCTTATCGACCGGCTGCCTGGTGCCTCATCATTCGTGTAACGTCTATTCGGACCAGTTTTCTCTGATAAACCGATCGCGGCCGGACTGTTCGCGGTCTTCCTTGTAATGTTTCGGATTCTTCTTATGGTAGTCTTGATGATATTCCTCGGCTTCGTAGAACGTCGACGCCGGCAAAATTTTCGTTACGATCGGTTTATCGAATCGGCCGCTTGCCTCCAGGGCTTGTTTCGACCGAAGGGCCGCCGCCAATTGCTGCTCGTCGTGATAGAAGATCGCGGCCGCATATTGCGTTCCCCGATCCTGGAATTGCCCGAATGCATCCGTGGGATCGATTTGCGGCCAATAGAGCTCCAACAGCTTTTCGTAAGGGAATCGCTCGGGGTCAAAGGTAATCTGCACCGCTTCGAGATGACCTGTCTCGCCTGTTTTGACCTCTTCGTACGTGGGGTTTTCCTTCGAACCCCCCGTATACCCGGATACGATGCCCTCGATACCGGGCAGATCTTCGAACGGCGTAACCATACACCAGAAACAACCGCCGGCAAACGTCGCTTTTTGCATGTGCTCATTCCTCCTCCATGAAACCTAGCCAGATGCCGCTCACCAGAAATAGTACCACATATCCGGATGCAATCCTACGCTGGTCGCCTGAATAAAGCCCCTGCAATGCGGCGCAATATGAATTTCTCTTATCGGCTCCCTCTACGCTCCTTCGCCTAACCCCGCTCCTTGATTTCGTGCCTGTATGTCATGCAGAGACTTGTAAACGCCGCCCAGCGCCAATAATTGATCATGCGTCCCTTGCTCGGCGATCTTCCCTTGATCGATGACGCAAATGACATCCGCGTGTCTGATCGTGGACAGCCGATGGGCGACGGCGATCGTCGTTCTTCCTGCCATCAATCGTTGGAGCCCCTGGTGAACGGCTAGCTCCGATTCCGCGTCCAAGGACGCCGTTGCCTCATCCAACAGCAAGACCGGCGCATCCTTCAAGATTGCTCTGGCGATTGCGATCCGCTGCTTTTGCCCGCCGGACAGCCTTGCGCCTCTGTCGCCCACCCTTGTCTCGTATCCGTCCGGCTGCTCCATAATGAACGGATGCGCATGCGCCGCGCGGGCTGCCGCCTCGACTTCTTCTATCGTGGCGTCCATTCGCCCATACCGGATATTTTCCGCGATCGTCCCGTCGAACAAGTAGGACTCCTGCGGTACGTAAGCGATACGGTCCCTAAATTCGGATAGCGTATACTCCGCCATTCCTTTGCCTTGCAGGCGGATCTCGCCCTGCCGAAGCGGGTAGAAGCCGAGCAGCAGCTTGAGCAGCGTGCTTTTTCCGCCTCCGCTTGGGCCTACGAGCGCAACGACCTGCCCTTGATGAACATTGAATTGTATGGCATCGAGCGACCGCTCTTCTTCGGCATAGCCGAACGTTCCGTTGCAAAGCTCCATAATCCCGTTTGATGGATCATAGTCAACGGGATCCGCAGGGCATGCATAGCGGGACGGCTCTTCTTCCGAATCGAGCAATTCGAACACGCGAGCGGCGCCTGCCAAGGAAGCCTGCATGTCGACCCATAACGAGCCCAGCATGCGGAAGAGGTTCGTCACTTCCGCCAATAGCAGAATCAGCGACAGCATCGTCCCGAGCGTCATATAGCCGTTGATCATCATGATCGAGCCGGCTATGAACACGCCGCCGTTATTGATCCACATGAGCCCGTAATTCGCGCTACTGAGAGAAGCATTTTTGGCCGAACGTTTGACCGACAGCGCGGTCATTTGGTCGTTGGAAGACATGTACCGCCTCAACAGCCGGTTCGACATTTGGAACATACGAATGACCTGCGTCCCCGCGATGCTTTCCGTCAACATTTCCAGCTGCTTGCCGGTCAACGCTTGTATATCCGTGCTTATGCGGCGGATCGGCCTCGCAAATCGTGTATTCACATAGGTAATGAAGAAACCAAGCAGGATCATCGCGAGCGCAAATCGCCAGTCCAGCAGAAACATGAATACGGCTGCATATCCTCCAGTCATAATCATCGCGATAAGCGATCGGATGCTTCCGTTAAACGCCTGCTCCACGACGCCCAGATCATTCGTCATCCGGGACATGCTTTCTCCGCTGTGCGTGTTCTCGAAGTACCCCATCGGGAGCTTTCCCACATGTTCGAACAACCGCAGCCGCAGATCGGCCATGACCTTCTTTACCGCTTTGCCGAACATATAGCTGAAGACTGGCAGCAGCAGGCAAAGTATCGCGGTTACGCCCGCGAACAGGAAGCTCACTTTCCAAACAGCCTTCATATCGTGGTTCGTAATGGCATCCAGTACGAATTTAATCAGCATCGGCAGGACGAGGGGTACGAGCGCCTCGATGAGACATACGCCTGCTAAGTTCAACCCAATAGGAAGTTTTTCGCGAATGGATGCACCCGAACAAGCGTCGAAGCTCCATAAGACTTTGATTCGCCATCCGCTACGCCTCCTTGCTTTCCATCAAGGAATCCGCGCCGTCAGCTTGCTGCTGGATCAGTTGATGGTTGTACAAACGCTTATACACACCGTCTCTCATGAGCAGTTCGGCGTGCGTGCCTCTCTCCGCGATCGCGCCATTATCGAGCACGAGCACTTCATCCGCATCGATGATCGTCGATAGCCGGTGCGCGATGACCAGCACGGATTTACCTTTCATGCTGCGGTTAATCGCATCTTGAACGAGCATCTCCGATTCCGTATCCAGCGCGGATGTCGCCTCGTCCAAGAGAAGAATAGGCGCATCCTTCAAGATCGCCCTCGCAATCGATATCCGCTGCCTTTGGCCGCCCGACAGCTTCACGCCCCGTTCGCCGACGAGCGTATCATAACCGGCCGGAAGGGATTGAATGTACACATGGATGTTCGCCGATTGAGCAGCTCGTTCCACATCCAATCTCGTGAAGCCGGTATCCCCGCAGCTGATGTTGTCCGCGATCGTTCCGGAGAATAGAAATGTATCCTGCGACACGAGCGCGACCTTCGAGCGTGCATGCGAGAGCTCCCATGACGACAACGGCTCATCGAACATTTTCAAGCTCCCGCTTTGTTGCGCGTAGTAACCGGCAATCAGCTTAAATAATGTCGATTTCCCGGAACCGCTCGCTCCGACCACGGCTGTCTTCTTCCCTTGTTCCAGCACGAAACTAACCCCATTCAACAATTGTTTCTGTCCGTCGTAAGAGAACGATACCTGCTCGAACGCCAATGCCGGTACCCCTGACGACAGCTCCGGATGCATCGTGCCGGTCCGTTCGGCATCGAGGTCAAGGACGGCGAATAAATGCTCGGCAACGCCGATCGTTACCTTGTAATTGCTGATCCCGTTCGGCAGCGCGCTGAGTCCCTGAACGAGGTAACTCAGCAGCAGCGCAAATGCGACCAAGCCCCCTCCCGTAAATAAACCTTGCGTCACCAAATAAGCGCCAAATAAGAAAAACGCGAGAAACGGCGCCAGTTGGACAAATACGCTCACCGAACCCATTAGCGCATTTCGCTTCTCGATTCGCAGGGCATCGGCGAGCATTTGATCAAGCGAGGCAGTGAACTTTCGCAGCAAGACTGGAAGCAGATTGTTGGATTTGACGACGTGGATGCCGTTGATCGTATCTTGAGCGACATGGTTCGTTCGCGCGATGCTTTGTTGAAGCCGGGAGGAATAACTATTTAGCGGCTTGCCGATGGCGTTGGTGAAGAGCGCCGCGAGCGGAAGCATAACGATGCAGAACAACGTGAGGGGGACATTCATAAATAACATCAGGGTTAGGCTGACACCGATTCGGATGAGATGAAACAGAAGGGCCGCCAGGTCGCCGCTTAAGAAATTTTCAATCGTCGTAATACTGGCGGTCATCCGAGTATTCAACTCCCCGGAGTGATGCGTATCCAGATAAGAGACGGGCAGACGATCGATCTGATTTGCGAGGGAGTTCTTCATATCCCGCGCAGCATAAGCGCTATAACGTCCCGCAGCGTAGGTGTCGAAGTAATGGACTGCGAGGCCGATCATAACCGACGCGAACATATAAACGATTGATTTTATAACGTCCGGACGATCTCCCGCCAGCGAGGCATTGACCAATATATTCAAAATGTAAACTAGAAAAATGTCATTCCCTGCATTTAACGTCGTACTGAGTAATTTAATCCCCACCCAAAACCGGTAAGGTTGTACATAAGAGAACAGTTTGCGCCGTGCGGAAGATGCGGAAAAGGGAATGGCATTCACTTTCGTCACTCCTCCGTCGACTCGGGTTTATTGAGGATGCCTTCCTTGGCCAGAAGCAGATCAAACATTTCGATGACCATCCGTTCCGCTTCACCGATATCCAACTGGAACGTGTTGATGTTGATCATCGTACCGATGCCGACGATATAAATGGAAAGCTTTAAGAACAACTGCTCGATCGTTCGACTGTCGAGTCCGAGCAGCCGTTCGTCGACTTGCACGAGTGCGGTCATGAGTTCTTCTCGAAGTTTGTTTCGATTGGCTTTCAAGTAATAATTCTTTTGCTCCGTCAAGAAAACCATCTTGAACAGGTTCTTCTCGTTATGCGCCAACAGGAGAATACCGTTTGTTAAATTCATGGCGCTCGAATTATTCGCATCTTCATACGACTTGATCCGGTTCAATGTCTCGTCGATTGCAACACCGTAAAGCGCTTCTTTTAACGCGTCCATATTCTCGTACAGACTATATATGGGCTGCGTGGAACATTTCAGTCTGCCGGCGATGCTTCTTGCCGTCACGGCATCAAGCCCTTCTTCTTGCACGATGGCGAATGCGGCGGCAAGGATCAATTCCTTCGATAGCTCGGATTTAGGGGGCAAGTAATCGTCTCCTATTCATTGATAACATACGTTATATAACAATCGTTATATAACGTATGTTATATGGAAGGCGATGGAAAGTCAATCGATATTTTAAAACGCAACAAAAAACCGCTTTATGCCGGTTGTTTGGACAACCAGAGCATAAAGCGGCGTAATGATTAACGTGCTTTTGCTTTGTTTAATAAAGAATAGAATCTATCTTCAGCTTACTTTATGTTCGATTCTCAGCTTATCCGCCACCATGGCAATAAATTCGCTGTTGGTCGGTTTTGATTTGCTGATGTTGATCGTGTAACCGAAGAGATGCGAGATGCTGTCGATGTTACCGCGCGTCCAGGCCACTTCGATTGCATGACGGATCGCGCGTTCGACGCGGGATGGCGTTGTTTTGAATTTTTCGGCAATTGCCGGATAGAGCGTTTTCGTTATTGCACCCAAAATCTCAATATTGTTGTACACCATCGTAATCGCTTCGCGCAAATATTGATACCCTTTGATATGAGCCGGCACACCGATTTCGTGAATAATGCTCGTAATATTCGCGTCTAAATTTTTGCCTTTCGCAATCGGCACCACATTGGATTTGTTCATTCCCATCGAAGAACCCGTGCTCATATAAGTCGAAGATGAGGAAATCACGGTTGGATTCCCGACGAGCTGGCGAATCCGGTTGGCAAGAATTTCCATGTCGAAAGGCTTTAATATGTAGTAAGAGGCTCCGAGTTGAACAGCCTTTTGAGTAATATTCTCTTGACCGAACGCAGTCAACATGATGATTTTCGGCATAGAAGGTAAATTCATTTCACGCAAGCGTTCCAGAACGCCCAAACCATCCAGATGAGGCATAATGATATCCAAGATCAAAATATCCGGACGCGTTTCTTCCAGCAGCCGCAGTACTTCTTCTCCGTTATAGGCGACTCCTGTTACTTCCATATCGTTTTGTTCCGAAATGTACTCAGAAAGCAGTGTCGTAAATTCACGGTTGTCATCAGCCAACAATACTTCAATTCTTTGCAAGGTAAAATCCTCCTTAGACTTTATCGCGTCTGTAATGGTTGTGACGCAGTATCTTTACGTTTATCCTGCTTACTAAAACATTTTCGACAGGTGCGTTTAAATTCCTTCTGTCGAATAATATTTTTCTTTATTTTTAATTCAATGTGCTTTATAATGAATAATTTATTACATGATCCGGTCTCTTTCGTTCTCTTTCGACAAAAACGTCGACAGATCTTTGACTTTTCTTAATAACCAAACCCCGTGCGCTTGAAACTAAATGTACCAATAAAACAAAAATCTTAAGGGGCTTAGGCCGCCTTAAGATTCAAGCTTGCTTGTTTTAACAATACCCCCGCATCCTGCAGCATCCATTCGATAAAGCACCCATATCCAGAGGTGGGGTCATTCACGAATACGTGCGTGACAGCGCCGATGAGCTTCCCATCTTGAATGATCGGGCTTCCCGACATGCCTTGCACGATACCGCCGGTTTGCTCTAATAATCGACGATCCGTGATCTTGATAACCATCCCTTTGGTTGCAGGCGATTGCTGTCTCGTCACGTGGACGATTTCGACGTTGAATCGCTCCACCTTCTGACCGTTCACGACAGTTAACAGCTGCGCTGGTCCTTCCTTCACTTCCTCCGCAAACGCAACCGGCATCGATTGCTGATCGTAGCTGTGCGCCGGAAGCTCCTGCATTTTACCGAATATGCCGAATGGCGTGTTCCGCTCAATGCTCCCCAATACTTTGCTTTCTTTAATGAAATGGGCGCGTTTCTCTCCGGGTTCGCCATTCTGGCTCTTATTGATCGAGGTCACATTGGACTGCAAGATCTGACCTTCGCCTACCTCGATCGGCGTTTGAGTATCCATGTCCGTTATAACATGTCCCAGAGCGCCGTATACCCCTTGATCTGGCGCATAGAACGTTAACGTTCCGACGCCGGCTGCGGAGTCGCGAATGTACAATCCTAGCCGCCAAGCGCGATCCTCAGCATCGAATACCGGAGAAAGCTTCGTTTCAAACATGCGCGTACCGCGCTTTACCGTCAAATTAAGCGGTCGATTAGCAGTGCCCGCTTCCTCGGCCAGCTTGGCTACTTTATAAACCTCATTGACATAATGGCCATTGATTCGGACGATCAAATCGCCTAATTGCAATTTTGCCGTTTCTCCGGGTGATACTTTCGTTCCCTTGCCATTGACGACCTGATGATGACCGACAACCATAATTCCGGCTGATTTCACTTTGACTCCGATGGTTTGTCCACCTGGAATCACGCGTAAGTCAGGCACGACGTTCACTTTCACCGTCTTGAAGGGGATTTTGCCGAATAATTTCAATTTCAAGGTCGTCTCGCCGCTATGCATTGATTGAATCGTCAGCGGTTTGTTCAGATTAATGGATGTGGACCGATCGCTTGAGCCATTGATCTGCAGCAGCTGCGAATCCGACGTCACTTGCGCATGAACGGGCATACCGTAATCCAACTGCTTCAACTGGCCTGAAAATAATCGAACTTCATTCGGAAATGCGGCGAAATGCTGTATCGGAGTGGAGAGACCAAGCATGCAGACGATGATGACGAGGAGTAAACCCAGCCACCGCTTCCGCTGATAGGCATTCAATGACTTCACGCTCCCTGCTGCTGAATCGCTTGACGAGAAAGGTGGTTCGCCATTTGCGTACCTATAAGGTATCCCTGCCCTTATTGTTTTATGTCGCCAAAAACATTCCCTGAATGGGTTCCATTAAGCCCCCTTCTGCTTATAAGCCAAGTCAAGCATTTCTTGCGCATGATGGCGAGTTTTTTCCGTCACTTCCACCCCGCCTAACATACGGGCAAGCTCTTCGATCCGATTTAATGCGTTCAGCTCCGTGACGCGCGTCGACGTACGTTCAGCGATAATGGTTTTCTTGATTTCATAATGATGCTCCGCCATGCATGCCACCTGAGGCAGATGCGTGATCGAGAATACCTGGCATTGACTCGACAAACGGGCCATTTTCTCCGCGATCGCCTGCGCAGCCCGGCCGCTGACGCCGGTGTCGACCTCGTCGAACACGAGTACCGGCACTTTATCAATGGAAGCGAAGATGGTTTTCAAGGCGAGCATAATACGGGACATTTCTCCGCCG
This sequence comes from Paenibacillus sacheonensis, assembly GCF_009909195.1. Taxonomy (GTDB): domain Bacteria; phylum Bacillota; class Bacilli; order Paenibacillales; family Paenibacillaceae; genus Paenibacillus_Z; species Paenibacillus_Z sacheonensis. The sequence goes on along the minus strand of NZ_JAAAMU010000004.1, from coordinate 38,156 downwards.
GAAGCGATCTTGCTGATCGGTTTAAGCGGCTCCCCCGGATTCGGCGCGATAAGGAATGCAGCCTCGTCGATTCCGTTGGCGTGGAGCTTGTAATTGTCTCCGATCGGCTGCTGCTCCAGCCGTACGCGGAATGTCGTGCGTTCCATCTGAAGCTGGCGCAGCTCGCTCTCGATCGCGGAAGCAAGCCGGTCCGCTGCTTTGCGGCGAAGCGACGATAGCTGCAATCCGAGAGCCGTACAATCCGTCAGCAGCGCGGAGAGCTCCCGTTGGAGACGAGCCAAATGCGCATCGCGGTTTTCGATTTTGTCCGCTTCCGACTCAATGCTGCCCAAGTAGGCTATAATATCGGGGATGGTTTCCCCGTATTTCCGTTTCAGGTTGTTGATAAGATCGATACGATCTTCGATGTCCGTCAGCCGTTCCGGATCCGACTCCACGCCGTCGCGATAATCGCGCAGTTGGAATACGGCGTCTTCCAGTTGGTAAAAGGCCGATTGCAATTGCTCCAGCAGCGGATCGACGACTTGCGGATCGTAATCACGGATGTCGGTCACTTTGATGACGGCTTTGCTGATCGCGTCCAGCCCTTTCGGGCCGTGAAGCAGACTATATGCCTCAGCGGCCGAGTCACGGCGCTTGACAGCCGACATGAGCTTCTGTCTTTCTTCCGCTAATGCTTCGTCTTCGCCCGGCTTTAACCGAGCGGAGGCGATCTCTTCGATCTGGAATCGGTATAAGTCCAGCATCTGCATATTTTGTCTGGACGATTCCTCCAAATTCTTCAATTCGGCACGCACTTTCTCATATTGCTTGTAAACAAGACGGTACGACTCCAGCGTCCCGAGGACGGCATCCCCAGCATAAGAATCGAGCCATTCCAAGTGCTTCTCCGTTCGAAGCAGCGATTGATGTTCATGCTGGCCATGAATATTAACGAGGCATTCTCCTGCTTCGCGAAGCATCGATAAGGTGACGATATGTCCATTCACGCGGCTGACGCTTTTACCCTGCGTGGAAAGCTCGCGGCGAATGACAAGCCCCTCTTCGGGCGAAGCCTGTATCCCGAACGTATTCAAAATGGACCAGATCGGATGAGCAACTGACAGTTCGAACATCGCCTCGATCTCGGCTTTATCGCAGCCGTATCGAACCATGTCCGAAGCGCCTCTGCCGCCGACGACAAGGCTGAGTGCGTCAATCAGTATCGATTTGCCGGCACCCGTCTCACCTGTCAAGACATGAAACCCATCGTGAAATTTCACGGATACTTGCTCAATGACTGCCAAATTCCGAATAGACAGCTCGCGAAGCATAGAATTTCTCCTCCTTAGCATGTTAATATGCGTCTTTCAACGTTGATAACCAGCCAATCTTTAATTCATCAGACCAAGCAAACGATCCACGATTTCTCCGCTTTGGGTCTGCGTCCGGCAAATAATAAGAATCGTGTCGTCTCCGCAAATCGTCCCCATGACCTCGACCCACTCCATATTATCGATCATGGCGCATATGGCGTTCGCAGTGCCCGGCAAGCACTTCATGACCACCAAATTATTGGTGAAATCGATATGCAGGAAATGATCGGACAAGGTGCGCTTCAGCTTAGATATCGAATGGACGCGGGTTTCCTGCGGAATGGAATACTTGTATTTCCCGTCCTCGATCGGCACCTTGATGAGCTGCATTTCTTTGATGTCGCGGGAAACGGTCGCTTGCGTCACTTGAAGCCCGGCCTTTCTCAGCGATTCAACCAAGTCATCCTGCGTCTCGATGATTTGGCTCGTAATCAGTTCGCGAATTTTCATTTGACGAACGCTCTTCATGTTATCCTCCTCGAGTTAGGATCCGAGCCGGAACGTAATCGTCCGAATAACGGATTCCTTATGGTCCACGAACAAAACGCCTTCGCAATTCGGCAATAGGAGCGCATAGACGAGCAGCCGGTCCCTGACCCCGCTGCCTGTCCAATCTATGGGCATCCGCTCGCGCGCAGTCTTCACTATATAATGCTTACCGTCTTTCTCGGCAATTAAGTCGATGAATAATCGGCTCTGTAAAATCGTCCCATCCAGATCAATCGTTAACGGCACCCGATACTTGCCATGCGTTACTTCGTAGCCGGCCTTCTCCAAAAACTGCACGTTCACGTCGTCTTCCTTGACATCCTCTGCATCGCTGAGCAGCAGCTTCGTATTCATGCCCGGCGGTTCATGCAGCCAACGATAGAACCCCCGATACAGCCAATAGACCAACAGTCCGCCGGCAACGATCATAACCAGCCAGTCACCGAAGTTTCCCATAAGCTCCCTCCCGCGCTAGAAAGAATCCCTCTAATCATTTCGCGTCTCGGGTATTATTTCCTCTTCGATGCTTCTTTCGCAAACACCGAACACTTGTTTGCTTTCGTACTTATCTTACCAAATATTTCGCCGAATGCAAAGGGGGAGACAAAAAAAGCCTTTCCGGCCGACGAGATCGTCTGCAGAAAAGACTTCATTTATCCCATACATCGCATTCTAAACGAAACGAAGGCTAAGAAAACGTTTGAGCGGCACCTTCGACGACCGCCGAAATCAACGCATCGTCCGGGGCAGCAATATCCGTGCCCGGTTCCCATTGCCAATAAGCCAGAAATTCAATGTTTCCTTCTCCGCCCGTGATCGGGGAGAATGTCAGCTGCTTCAGTGCATATCCTTGACCGGCCGCGAAGCCGAGCACTTGGTGAAGCACTTCCCTATGCGTCGATGCTTCACGCACGACGCCCGACTTACCGACCTTCTCCCGTCCCGCTTCGAACTGCGGCTTGATTAAGGCGACAATTCCGGAACCCGGCCTCAGCAGCGTTCCGAGCGCCGGCAGGATCAGCTTCAATGATATGAACGATACATCTATCGTCGCAAACGTCGGCTCCGGACCTTTCAAATCCTCCGGAACGGTGTAGCGAAAATTCGTCCGCTCCATCACGTTGACGCGGTCATCCTGACGAAGGGACCAGTCCAGCTGGTTGTATCCCACGTCTAATGCATATACGTACACGGCACCATGCTGAAGCGCGCAATCCGTGAAGCCTCCGGTCGATGCGCCGATATCCAGCATGACGGCACCCTCAAGTTCCAAGCCGAATGCTTTGATCGCTTTCTCCAGCTTCAGTCCGCCGCGGCTGACGTATGGGTGCAGCGCGCCTTTGACGGTGATTGACGCGGTTCTCGGCACCTTCATCCCGCTTTTCTCGATTCGCTCGCCGTCAACGATGACGAGGCCTGCCATTAACGCCGCTTTTGCTTTGACGCGGCTGTCGTAATATCCTTGCTCCACGAGCAGCACGTCTATTCGTTCTTTTGCAATCGTCATCTGTTCGGAATCTCCTGTTTCTTATACCTGACCGGGTACGCGTTTGCGTAGGCGCGGAAGCAGCGTAATCAATTCGCCTGCGACGCGATCAGGCGTCAATCCGACTTCAAGGCGCTGTTCTTTCACCGAGCCATGCTCGACGAATAGATCGGGAACCCCGACGATACGGACGCGCATGTCGTCTTTGTGCTGCAGCGAATAGAACTCCATGATGGCACTGCCCAGACCGCCCTGCTCCGAGCCTTCTTCCAGCACCAGCATCGGCAGGCCTTCGTCCGCGATCTTCAGAAGCATCGCTTCGTCCAACGGTTTAATGAACCGCGCATTGATGACGCGGACATTCAAGCCTTCGCGTTTCAACAGCTCAGCCGCTTCCTCGGCTACCGGAATCATCGGACCGATCGCCGCGATGACCGCCGAATCGCCGTCACGCAGCGTTTCCCACGTGCCGAACGGAATCGGTTTCATCTCTTTCTCGATCGTCACGCCAAGACCGCTTATCCGCGGATAACGAATCGCGATCGGACCGTCGTCGTAATCCACGGCCGTCTTCATCATGCGGCGGAGCTCGTTCTCATCCTTCGGCATCATGATGGCCATATTCGGAATATGGCGCAGGAACGGTATGTCATAGACGCCTTGATGCGTCTCGCCGTCCGCGCCGACGAATCCGGCACGGTCGATCGCGAATACCACGTTAGCGTTCTGCCGGCAGATGTCATGCACGACTTGATCGTAGGCGCGCTGCAGGAACGTGGAGTATACGGCATAGACCGGCTTCAAGCCTTCCATGGCAAGCGCGGCGCACATCGTAGCCGCATGCTGCTCCGCGATGCCGACGTCGATCATGCGGTCGGGATAACGTTCGGCGAACTTCAGCAATCCGGATCCGCCGGGCATGGCAGGCGTGACGGCGACGATCCGTTTGTCCTGCTCCGCTAATTCCATCAGCGCCTCGCTGAATACTTCCGTATACATCGGAGGTCCGACGGCTTTCAGCATCTGGCCCGATTCGATCTTGTACGGCGAAGCGCCGTGCCATTTGAACGAATCCGCTTCGGCCGGCGAATAGCCTTTGCCTTTGACGGTCAGCACGTGCACGAGTACCGGACCCGGCACGCGGCTTGCCTGATCGAGCAGCTCGGTCAGCTGCGTCAGGTCGTGTCCGTCGACCGGCCCCAGATAGGTGAAGCCGAACTGTTCGAACAAAATGCCGCTCATCAGCAGGTATTTGATGCTGTCCTTGAGCCGTTCCGCGGTTTTGGCCAGCTTGCCGCCGATCGCGGGGATTTTGTTCAAGAACTGATTCAACTCTTCTTTGGCCTTCTGATAGTGGCGATCCGTACGGATTTTGCCAAGATAGTGATGCAAGGCTCCGACGTTCGGCGCGATCGACATTTCATTGTCGTTCAGGATGACCATCAGATTCTTCTTCTCATGGCCGATGTGATTAAGCGCTTCTAGCGCCATCCCGCCCGTCAGCGCGCCGTCCCCGATCACCGCGACGACTTTATTCTTGTCGCCTTTCAGATCGCGGGCAAGCGCCATGCCCATCGCAGCGGAGAGCGAAGTGCTGCTGTGCCCGGCTTCCCAGACGTCATGCGGGCTTTCGGCGCGCTTCACGAAACCGCACAGCCCTTTATATTGACGCAATGTATCGAACTGGTCCCTGCGGCCAGTCAACATTTTATGGACGTATGATTGATGGCCCACATCGAAAATAAACTTATCCTGCGGGCTGTCGAATAAATAATGCAGCGCTAAGGTAAGCTCGACAACTCCCAAATTGGGAGCAAGATGTCCGCCCGTCGACGACAGTTTCTCGATCAGAAACGTGCGAATCTCGGCCGCCAGCTGCTCCAGCTGCGCGATCGACAAGGACTTCAAATCTTTGGGCTCGTTAATATGTTCAAGCAACACGATCGTTCCTCGCTTTCCCGGCTTACAGTTCCCGTTGTCCAACTTTCGTCAAACTTGGCTAGATTATATCATAGTTCGCGGCAGAAGCCCACGATCGGGGTAGCTAATGGTCTCTGCGCATCAAATAATCGGCTATCGCATGCAGCCTATCCGGCATGGCCAGCTTCGCTTCCTCCAGTGCCTGCTTCGCTTCCTGGGTCAGGCGTTCGACGAGCTTCTCGCTGGCTTCCATGCCGATCAAATACGGATAGGTGACCTTTTGTTCTTCCACGTCGCTTTGAACCGGTTTGCCCAGCTTGGCTTCGTCTCCGATCAAATCCAAAATATCGTCTTGGATTTGGAAGGCCAGCCCGAGCTTGCGCGCGAAAGTCTGCATCGATTCCAGCTGAGTGGGCGAAGCCCCGCCGATACGCGCGCCGGCCAGCACAGAGAAGACGACGAGGTCGCTTGTCTTATGCAGATGAATGTATTCCAGCTCTTCGAGCGAAGTTACGCCCTGCTCGCCAAGCATGTCCGCCGCCTGTCCGCCGACCATCCCGGGCGCGCCGGCGAGTCTGGACAAATCCGACACGATCGCAAGCGCCGTCTCTGGCGTAGCGCCCAGCGCGGCAGATCGGGTGACGGCGTAAAAGGCATGCGTCAGCAGCCCGTCACCGGCTAAAATCGCCATCGCTTCGCCATAAACTTTATGATTCGTCGGCTTGCCCCGCCGATAATCGTCGTTATCCATCGCAGGCAAATCGTCGTGGATGAGAGAGTACGTATGAATCATTTCGATTGCGCATGCGATCGGCATCGCGATGTTTCGTGCATTCGCATTCCGGCTGACAGCCTCCGCCGCGCTAAGGACGAGAATCGGCCGCAGCCGCTTGCCTCCGGCCTCCAAGGAATACATCATAGACTCCCGAAGCGCCGGCGGGATATCCCATTCCTGCGGAATGGAAGCGCGCAGCGCCTCTTCGATCTCCAAGACGGAGCGGTTTAAATAGTCTGATAGCGAAATCGACGTTTTCACGCTTAATCCCCTTTATCCTCGTTCGCGGGCGCAAACGGTTTTCGTTGCAGGCCGTTCTCGGACTCGATCAACACTTCGATCTTCCGTTCGACCTGCTCGAGCTTGGAGCCGCATAGCTGCGAGAGCTTCATGCCTTCCTGGAACAGCTCGATCGCCGTTTCCAGCGGAACGTCGCCGCTTTCCAGCTTGCCGACGATGTCTTCGAGACGTTCCATAGCCGTTTCGAAGCTGATTTCTTCAGCTGCCTTCTCTTTTTCTTTCTCCTTCGCCGCCATGCTTACGCCTCCCCTTTCAATCCCCATACCTGGCATTCCAGCTGACCATCCGACACTTTCACGTGGATCAAGTCGCCAAGCTGGACGTCCGATACGGACTTAACCAATTTATTTCCGTGCTCGTCATATACTAAACTATACCCTCTCGACATGACTTTAAGCGGGCTCAACGCATCTAGTTGCCGCATCGAAGAAAGCAGCTGCAGGCGTTTTCCCTTCATGCCTGCTGCCATGCTGGCTTCAAGGCGAGCCGAAGTCAGGTGCAGCTGCTTCGACGCTAGCGCGGCTCTAGCGCCGGGATGAGCCCGGCTCAGCGCGCTATGAAGGTTCCGATAGTTTACGCGATTGCGCTCCGCAAGCCTTAATGCGCGATTCCGAAGGCGCTCCCGCATCACGTCAAGCAGCTGCGTTTGTTGAAGGACGTATTTACGCGGATTCAAGAATACGGGAGACCGGCGAAGCCGGGCCAGCCTTTCCTGTCGCCCTTGGAGCGTCATGCGAAGCATCTGCGTAAGCCTGGACTCCATATGAGCCAGCTTCGCTTGCAGCTCTTGCACGCTCGTCACTGCCAATTCGGCTGCCGCCGTGGGCGTAGCGGCCCTTAAGTCCGCTACAAAATCGGCGATCGTAAAATCGGTCTCGTGACCGACCGCCGATATAACCGGAATGCGCGAAGCCGCGATGCTCCGGGCGACGGCTTCCTCGTTAAAAGCCCATAGCTCTTCTAACGAACCGCCGCCCCGGCCAATTATTAATACGTCGACTTCGCCCAAACGGTTCATGTTTTCAATGGCCTTGACAATCGAAGGTGCAGCTCCCGTTCCCTGCACGGATACAGGAAAAAGCAGCACCGGCACGGAAGGGTGTCGGCGCTGCAGCGTGATCAATATATCCCGCACGGCGGCTCCCGTAGCGGACGTAATGACACCGATCGCCTTCGGGAACTTGGGGATCGGGCGCTTGCGCACGGCATCGAACAGCCCTTCGTCCTGCAGCTTGCGCTTCAATTGCTCGTAAGCGAGATAGAGACTGCCGACGCCGTCGGGCTGCATGGACGTGCAATAGAACTGGTAATTCCCGTCCCGCTCGTACACGGAAACATTGCCGCGTGCCAGCACCTTCGCGCCTTCCTTCGGAATAAACGGAAGACGCTGATTATGAGAGGCGAACATGATGCATTTCAGCCGGCTGTCCTTGTCCTTCAGCGTAAAATACATATGCCCGCTGGAGTGGTGCGTGAAATTCGATATTTCGCCGCGCAGCCACACGTCGCTCAAGAGGCCGTCCGATTCCAACTTCATCCCGATGTAGCGGTTGATTTCTTTGATCGAAAATACGCGCGTTCGGTCAGCCATGGCGGATCTCACTCCTTCGCTGCTTGTTGTTGTTTCGCCGCTTTCAGCGTGTTTTGCATGAGCATCGTAATGGTCATCGGGCCTACGCCGCCCGGAACCGGGGTAATGTAGCCGGCCGTATCCAGAACATCCTCGTAATTCACGTCTCCGGCAAGCTTGCCGTTCTCGAGTCGGTTGATGCCCACGTCGATGACGACGGCGCCTGGCTTCACGAATTCGCGTCCGATCGCATTCGCTTTGCCGATCGCAACGACCAAAATATCCGCCGTTTTCGCAAGATCGGCCATGTTCGCCGTACGAGAGTGGCAAATGGTCACGGTCGCATGCTCGCGAAGAAGCAGCATCGACACGGGTTTGCCGACAATGTTGCTGCGGCCGATAACGACGGCATGCTTGCCTGCGATTTCAATCCCCGTCCGTTTAATCAACTCGATAACGCCCGCTGGCGTACAAGGAAGAAGGCTATCGTCGCCGATGACGAGATTGCCGACGCTGACGGGATGGAAGCCATCCACGTCTTTCGCGGCGCTGATGGCATCGATAACCGATTTTTCGTCGATATGTTTGGGCAGCGGCAGCTGCACGAGTATGCCGTGGATCGTATCTTGCCGGTTGAGGCGGTCGATAAGGGCGAGAAGCTCTTCTTGCGATGTCTCTGCGGCCAGCTTATGCACTTCGGAATAGAAGCCTAGTTGCTGACAAGCCTTTTCTTTGCTTCCCACGTATACTTTCGATGCCGGGTCTTCTCCGACGAGGACGACGGCAAGGCCTGGTACGATGCCCTGCGCGGCTAGTTTCGCCGTTTCTTCGCCGATTTCGATTCGAATGGCATCCGAGATTGCTTTTCCTTCGATACGTTGTGCTGTCACTTCAATCGCTCCTCATATAAGTCCCCGCAGGGCTTGATTATCGGGAAGCCCCTTACGCCATGAGGCCGCAAGGGGCTAGTCTGAATCGCCGAAGACGCCAGGTTGTGGACCGACGCCTATGCTTTCGGTTTAAGCTCGTCGAGCGCATGCAGCAGGCGTCCCAGAACGCCGTTGACGAATCTGCCGGACTCGTCCGTTCCGAAATGCTTGGCCAGCTCGATAGCTTCGTTAATGATCGCTTTTGGCGGGGCATCATCGCGGAATACGAGCTCGTAGCACGCAAGCCTTAGAATTTGACGGTCCACGCGCGAAAGCCGGTCCACCTGCCAGCCCGTCAAATAATGCTGCAGCATATCGTCGATCGCCGCTTTATGCTCGATGACGCCTTGAAGCAGGCTGCGAATATAATCATCGACTTTGCCGACGTCTGCGGCATCCGCCTCGATTTCATTCTCGGCATGCACCTCGTCGACCAGCATGTCCACCGCGGAGGCGGTCGTCGCCTCTTCGTTCATTTCCATTTGGTACAAGCTTTGTACCACGATTTCGCGTGCTAACCTTCGTTTCATATGTGATCTGTCCGCTCCTTAAAAAAATGCTTCATCAAAATATGATCTCCTCCCTGCCCCGAACGAATGCCGCTGCGTCCGGGGTACGGAGGAGACCATAGTGCTATTTGAACGGGCGCCACCGCTCCGTCAGCCATTCCAGCATGCGCTGCCAAGGGAAGATAGGGCCGCTATGCTCGTCCTTCATCTTGCCGATTGCATAACCGACCCACAGCAGCAGGCCGAAAAACAGCATATCCCAAAATCCAACAATAAAATAAAGAAGTCCAAGAACGACGCCAACGGTAACGCCGGCGATCCGTCCCCCATAGGTTGTCCAGATTTCCCTCCACAACATCGGCATCACCCCTATTCTACACGGCTTTTAAAGTTCGCGGTTTGGATGATGTTCGCGACGTAAACGGACACATTCGCTACAGGAATGCCGGTGATTTCCTCGACATGCGTCTTAACCGACCGTTGGATGTCCTCCGTCAATGTCGGAATGGAGGTCTCGCCGTCCGCGACGGCACGCAGCGAAACTTCGATCCCCGTCTCGCCGATGCGAATCCGCGCTTTCAAATCCTTGACGCCGCGCTGACGCGCAGCGGCCTTGAGCGCCAAGTTCTCGACCGTCTCCAGCGAAATGCGGATATCGCCAAACTCCGTCCGCTGATCGATAGAAGGAGCGGAAGCATTGCTGCGCCGAAGCGATACGTAGAAGAAGCGAAGACTGATGAGGAACACGACCACTGCCGTCGTGACGACCGTCAGCTGCAGCCAGCGCATGTCACCGCTGTACAAATTATGTACGAGATTGCTCAGCCATTCTTCCGGAAACCAATAGACCCCCGCGCTGAACGCGATGGCGGCCGCGGCTCCGATTGCCAGGCTGTAAATGAATAACAGCAGCTTGTCCAACACTCTTATCAACGACCATACCTCCTTGAAGCGGATGAGAAGACTAGATAAAACCCCCTAGCGCCGAGCGGCAAGCCCAACCACTAGGGGGTATGAGTCATTCGTTTCTACGTGAAGGTTTATTTGACGCGAAGCAAGACATCCTCCGCTTCCGGTTTCTCCGTCGACTTGAAATGAACGTCGTGGATATGAACGTTCACTTCGATGACTTGGAGTCCGGTCATCGTTTCGATCGATCGCTTGACATTGCGTTGGATTTCGGAGGCAATCTCCGGAATTCGGTTGCCGTATTCCACGATAATGGAAACGTCTACGGCCGCCTCGCGCTGCCCGACTTCGACTTTAACGCCCTTCGACAAGTTTTTGCGACCCAGAAGCTCGGCAATGCCGCCGGCGAATCCGCCGCTCATGCCCGCTACGCCCTGAATCTCAATCGTCGCAAGACCAGCAATGATTTCAATGACTTCGGGTGCGATTTGAATAGTGCCCATGTCTGTTCTCTCATAGTCCGCTGCCAGCGTACTCATGGTTATCCTACACCTCCCGTAAAGTTGCGTGCCTTCAGCCGCAAACCGATAGCTTATCCGCTTCTTATTCCTATACTATAGCATTCCGCCGGAAATATGACAAACCGCGCAGAACTTGTTTCAGTCGCTATTCCTGCACGAATTCATCCGGATTATTGATGTCGTGCTCCTCGAGGAACTTGATATCGAAATTGCCCTTGATGAACGTCGGATGGTTCAGCAGCTTGAGGTGGAAAGGAATCGTCGTGCGGATTCCTTCGATCGCAAACTCCGAAAGCGCCCGCTTCATCCGTGCGATGGCGTCTTCCCGCGTGGCTCCCCACACGATCAGCTTCGCGATCATGGAATCATAGTGCGGCGAGATAACGTAGCCCGGGTAAGCGGCGCTGTCCACGCGAACGCCCAAGCCTCCTGGCGGCAGGTAAAACTGGATCTGCCCCGGCGAAGGCAGGAAGCCGCGTTCGGAATCCTCCGCGTTGATCCGGCATTCGATGGACCAGCCGTTGATCTTCAAATCTTCCTGCGCGATGGACAACGGATTGCCTTCGGCGACGGAGATCATCTCTTTGATCAAGTCGACGCCCGTAATGAGCTCGGTGACCGGATGCTCGACCTGGATCCGGGTGTTCATTTCCATGAAGTAGAACTTGCCGTCCGGACCAAGCAGGAACTCCAGCGTGCCGGCCCCCGCATAATTCACGGCCTGCGCCGCGCGTACCGCAGCCTGTCCCATCCGTTCGCGGAGCGCCGGACTGAGAACCGGGCAAGGCGCTTCTTCGAGCAGCTTCTGGCGGCGGCGTTGAATCGAGCAGTCCCGCTCGAACAGATGCACCGCATTGCCATGCTTGTCGGCCATGATTTGAATCTCGACGTGCTTCATGCCCGTCAAATACTTCTCGAGGTAGACGCCGGCGTTGCCGAACGCTTTCTGCGCTTCCTGCTGCGCCGTCGTAATCTGCGAGATGAGCGACTCCTCGTTCTCGGCGATCCGGATTCCTTTGCCGCCGCCTCCGGCAGTCGCTTTAATGATAACCGGATAACCGATTTCGCGCGCGACGCGGATCGCATCGTCCATGTCCTCGACCAATCCGTCCGAGCCTGGAATGATCGGCACGTCCGCTTGCTTCATCGTCGATTTCGCGACGGATTTATCGCCCATCTTGCTGATGGCCTGCGGGGAAGGACCGATGAAGGTCACGCCGCACGATTCGCAGATTTCCGCGAAATCCGCGTTTTCCGCCAGGAATCCATACCCGGGGTGAATGGCATCGCAGTTCGTCAGCGTCGCGACGCTCATGATATTCGTTAAGTTCAAGTAGCTGTCCTTGGAAGCGACAGGTCCGATGCAGTAAGCCTCGTCCGCAAGTCGAACGTGCAGCGATTCGCGGTCGGCCTCGGAGTAGACGGCGACGGTCTCGATGCCCAGCTCGCGGCAGGCGCGAATGATGCGAACGGCGATTTCGCCGCGGTTGGCGATCAAAATTTTATTGAATTTCACGGTAAAACTCCTCTCGTGTCCGTTGGTTCCGGTTCCGTCTTCGCCTAACGCCTAGAAGCGGATTATTCCGGTTTCACAAGGAACAACGGCTGTCCGTATTCGACCAGTTGTCCGTTCTCGACGAGAATTTCGACGATTTCGCCGCGCACTTCGGCTTCCAGCTCGTTCATCAGCTTCATCGCTTCGAGTATGCAGACGATGGACTTGTCGTTGATGCGGTCGCCCACGTTGACGAATGCGGGCTTGTCCGGAGAGGACGCGCGGTAGAACGTGCCGACCATCGGCGAGACGATCGGGTGGTAGTTGTTTTGGGGAGCTGCCTGCGGAGCGGGCGCAGCCGGTGCCGTCTGAACTTCCGCTTGAGGTTGGGAAGCCTGCGTATATGTAGGAACGATTGGCGCGGCTTGCTGAATGTTCACCACTTCGGTTTTGCCGGGCTTACGGATCATGAGGCGTGCGCCGTCGTTTTCAATTTCAAGTTCATGGACGGAAGTTCCGTCAACCAGCTTGATCAATTCTTTAATCTCGCTCAGCTTAAACATCGTTTCACTCCTAAAAGTTTTTGCATCCTCTTTGCGGGACGCTCGCGATCGCTTGATTGTAAGCGCTGTGTTTGCAACCATACAAAAGCGGTACAGATTTCCAAACCTGCACATAGCAGAACTCATTATACCATAAATGCGCCGGAACACGAACCCCCATTTTATGCGTCCCGGTTGGAAAAAGCCCCGGAGCCGTGAATCGGCTGCGGGGCTGGTTCGATTACTTCACGTACTGAATCGTCAGTTGGTCGGGCGTCAGGCCCAATTCGGCAATCGCCGCGGTCAGGATGCTGTCGGCTTGGCTGCGTTCCAGCTTGTCGCTTTGCACGACGATTTTGTATCTGCCGGACTCGTCCGGCACGACGGCCGCATTGCCGTATTGCTTGGACAGTTCCTCTTCGAAGCCCGTGATCTTCGCGTTCTTGTCTTCCAGCAAATTCACTTGGTCCATGGAGCTTGCGGCGTCCTTCGGAGCCAATTTCGTATCGGACACTTTGCCCATAAGCTCGTTATATTCCTCGAAATAGTTCTGGTCGCGCTCTTCCTGAAGCTGGCTGAACACGCTGGAAGCGACCCCGCCGGCCTTCGCGATTTCATCCAGCAGTTCTTCGTCCGTCTTGCCTGCATTCGCGCTGTCGCCCGATACGTCCGCCGTATTATCGGCTGTATCGCCCGCGTCCTTCGAAGTTCCTCCGTTGTCGGCCGCCGCGCTGTCGTTCGCCGCATTGTCGCCTTCGTCTCCCGTTACTTCGTCCGCAATGATGGCATTGCCGCCGTCTGCCGCTCCCGAAGCTTCCGTCGCGTCGCTGTTCGCGCTCTGCTGCTGCGTGCCGTCCGTCGTCACGATATCGCTCGATGGCGTGGTGACGTCTTCCGTGAACAAGTAATACGCCGACAAAATCACCATCAAGCTGAGCATCGACACGAGCCAAATCGTTTGCCTTTTGTTGTTCATCGTTTTGTTGCCTCCCTTTTCATTGTCCCAATGGGTTTATTGTTGCTTGCGGGGAATAACCGAGATTCGGTTGACCGCAACGTTAAGACCTTTCTCGACGGCATCGATGATGAGCCTTCGCACCGTGCCGTTCTCCGCGCCCTGCGCGACGATAAGCACGCCTCTGATCTTCGGTTGTATCCGCTTGACGATGATCGGTGAACGTTCTCCATCTGTATCGTAAAGGACGACTTGGCCCTCTTTCGTAATGGAAGTAATGCTCCTCTTGCCGCCGTTCTTATCCGTCTCGTTCGTAATCTGCTGCGATTCCTTCTCGTCGATCGCCGTGACGACTTCTTCCGTCGAATCGACCATGACCATCACGTCGAGCGGACCGACCCCGACGATGGTTTGCAAAATCTCCTTCAGCCTGCTTTCGAGCGGCCGTTCGATGTCGTCGAACGAACTGCCCGATTTGGTTCCAGCCAACGCGGTCTGATCGTCCGGGGGAGCGCCCGTCTGCTGGGTCTGATCCTGCGGCGGAGGAACTCTCTGAAACGATAGAAACGAATTCATGAGCATCAGCGCCGCGCCGATTCCGCCGATCACGAGCAGCCAGCGCAGCGTGCGCACACGCTTCGGTCCTCCGTTTCCTTTGCCGAGCGTCGTCTCCAGCCCCTCCAGCCATTTGGCCAACGTCGTTCTCCCCTTTCTTACCTTGCGGATGCCCCGTCCGGCACAAGCTCCAGCACTTCCACGAGCGCCGGGTTGACGGACCAGCCTTCCCGCAGCACGGATTTGACCGCTTCCGCGATCGTGCCGGATACGGGCTTAACCTGCGACTCCCCGCTGTTCGGGGATGCTTCTGAAGGCAGCGGATCAATGTTCACTTGCACCGTCTGCACTTCATCTACAGCCGCGTTATCCCCGCCGCCGCTTGCCGCAGCGCTTCCCTCTTCTTGCGGTTCGGACTCCGGCGGTTCGGCTCGCGCCAGCGTAACGCTTACGCTGGCGATCTGGGCGGGCTGCCCTTTCCCCGCCGCCTTCATCCTCACCTCGACCGCTGCCGCCCGAAGACCGGTTGCCTGCTCGATGCCCGCCGTCATCGCGTCTTCGATTTGTTTCTCGGCCAGCGCCGAAGCCGATGCGGCCTCCCGCTGCTTCAGCACGGCGGCATTCTCCTGAATATCCTGCAGCGTCGGCATATGCAGCTCCTTGGCCGGATCCGCGTTGAACCAATGCTCGACTTCGCTATCAAGCTTGGCGCTGAAATCACCCTGGAGCACCCGAATGATCGGCGTCAGGATGGTCAGCAGAACGATGAGTCCGGCTACCAGCCTGACATAGCGCTGCATCGACTTGTTCGGCAGCAGCAGGTCGATGAACCCGGCCAGCAGCACGACCGCTATGATCTGCTGAAGCCATACGGCCAGCCAGTTCAGCATGTCATCGCCTCCGCTACTTCATCATGACGGCCGCATTGCCCGCCGTCAGGATGATGGTGATGGCCAGGAAAAACATGAGGCCGACCGCCGCGAGCGCGGCGAAAACGTAGATGAGCGTCTTCCCGATCGTCTGCAGGCAGCCGACGATGGGACTGTCGCCGAGCGGCTGCATGACCGCCGCGGACACGTTGTAAATCAAAGCGAGCGTGATGATTTTGACCGCCGGGAACGCACACAGGAACAGAATGATCACGACGCCGGCGATGCCGATCGCGTTCTTCACGAGCAGCGAGGCCGACATGACCGTATCCGCCGCATCGGAGAACGTTCGCCCGATGACGGGGACGAAATTGCCGGTGACGAATTTGGCGGTCCGCATCGTCACGCCGTCCGTCACGGAACCTGTAGCGCCCTGAACGGAGATGACCCCCAGGAAGACCGTCAGCATGACGCCCATCAGTCCGACAGCGACGTTGCGGAGCACGTTGGCCAGCTGGGTCACCTTGAACCTGTCCGACAGCGAGCTGGCGATATGCAGGACAGCGGAGAAGAACAGCATCGGAAACACGATCGTATAGATGACCGTTCCCACCGCGTGAATCATGAACACGATCAAGGGATGCATGACCGATACCGTCACGACGCTCCCCATTGTCGCCAGCAGCGTCAGCAGCAGCGGCACCATCGCCATCATGAACTGAATCATCCCGGTAATGGCATCCTTCGCGTAGCCGATCGCGACATTGAAGCTGTTCACTGCAAGCACGATCATTACCATGTAGGTGATGCTGTACGCGACCTTGCTGACGGCATTGCGTTCGAATGCCGTCTGCATCGTCTGCAGCATCATGCTGAATACGGTCAGGATAACGATCGTCACGAGCAGCTTGCCGTTGTACATCACTTCGTGAAGCGCGTACTTCAGGAGCCCCGTCAGGACGGTCGTCAGCTTGAGCCCTTCGCCGCCCGGCATGATCATTTGGATAAAGCTCGGCACGTTATGGTCGGGGAAAAAGCCGCCGTAATCGTTCATCAGCTGGTTCCAATACTTCTCCACCGCATCCGTGTCGATCCCTTGCAGCTGCTCGTCCGATACTTGCTTGTTCACGGCGTCCGCCTGCTGACCGCCCCGATCCGAAGCGGCATCATTCCCCTGCCGTTGTCCGGAGGCCGGCATGTCGGCAGAAGCAGGATCCGCCGCCGCTGCTGCCGGCAGGAATAACAGAAAGCCCCAGAACAACGCGGCCGATAAAACCAAGCAACGGACGAAACGCTGCCGCATGATCATCAACTCCCTATCGGCAGAAGGCCTAGTACGGTTTCAACGATGACGCTGATAATCGGAACGGCCATGACGAGAATGAGAATTTTTCCCGCAAACTCGATCTTGGATGCGATGCTCTCCTGACCGGCATCCCGGACGATCTGGGAACCGAATTCCGCGATGTACGCAATTCCGATGATCTTGAGCACGGTCTTCAAATAAATGGACGGTATGCCGGAACGGTCCGCGAGCTGTTCCAGCACGCCGATGACCGTTTCGATTTTGCCGATGACATACAGGAAAATGAACAATCCCGTGAAAGTCGCGAGCAGGAAGGCGAACATCGGCTTCTGTTCGCGGACGACGAGCGTGAGCACGGTTGCGACGAGGCCAAGGCCGACGATCTGGATGATTTCCATGCTTATTCACCTGCCTTGCCTAAAGCGTCTGATGCGGCTTGGTTTAGGCGTACAACCGTAGGACTGGACATGCAGCATTCCGCTGAATTCGCCGTTGTCATTGAAACAGGAAGATCGTTTTGATCTCTTGAAACAGGTCGTTCAAGAGCCGGATGACCATAAACAAGACGACGACGAAGCCGATCAGCGTTACCCATTGCGCCATGTCTTCTTTGCCCATCTGCTTCAGCACGGTATGGATCATGGCCGTGATGATGCCGATTCCGGCAATTTGGAAAATAGCGCTGACATCAATGTTCATGCTTCCGGCACCCCACTAAAGAATCAAAATGACGATCAGCGCGGCCGTGAGAACTCCTAAGCTTCGCCACATTTTCACGTACCGCACGCCATCCTGCCGCGCCGTGTCTTCCTCGAATTTCAGCTGCTGCACGGCAAGCTTCAGATGCTTCATCTGATCCTCGCGATCGCTGATGCCGAGGTTATGGCCGAGGCGGACAAGCGCCGCCTGCTCCGGCTGCCGCATGGCCGTGTGCGGCCAAGCGTCCATAACCGCGGCTTCCCAGCTTTCCCTGAAGGTGAGCTCCCCGCCTTCCGCGAGCCGTTCGTTCACGGCTCTGAGCAGCGAGGCCGCCGGTTCCGGCACATGCGCCGCGCACCTGGCGACCGCTTCCGGCAGCGGCGTGAAGCCGTAGCCGATTTCGGTTTCCAGCCGCTGCAGCGCATGGATAAGCTGGCGGATCTGTTTCGGGCGCGCGGCGTAGCGAGCGGCTTGCTGCCAGCCGATCATGGTGCCGGCGAAGAGAATTAGCGCCGCTCCGATGAGTTTAACCATAGCCCCCGCCTCCCTTCAGCGATGTAGGCTCGCGGGCGGCGGGCGCTCGAAAGGCGGATGAAGCCTGGAACACCTGGCCAGCCAGGCCGCCGGCCGTGCGCTGGAGCTGGGCGCAAAGCTGGAATGCGCCTGCCGCAAGCAGTCTCCCGATAACGGGCCTGGCGCGAGCATCTTCGAGATCGATCGCGTGCGCGGTCGCGATGACCGCTACGCCCGCATGGCTCGCATCCAGGATGGCGGCTGCGTCCTCTTCGCGGCCAATCTCGTCCACGATCAGAATCTCCGGCGACATGGAACGAAGCATCATCATCATGCCTTCCGCCTTGGGACAGGCGTCCAGCACGTCGGTTCTCGGCCCGACGTCGAAGGTCGGCACGCCCCTGACGCAGGCGGCAATCTCCGAACGCTCGTCGACGATGCCGACCTTCCGCCCCGGCCACCCGGCTGCCGATGGATGCCCCCATGCACCGCTGCTTGCCGCCCGGGCCAAATCCCGCACCAGCGTCGTCTTGCCCTGCTGCGGCGGTGCAAGAACCAGCGTGGAGTGTACCGTCCGCCGCTTATGATCCAGCAGCTTAGGCAGCAGACTTCCGGCCGCGCCGATGACTTCGCGCGCGATCCGCACGTTGAATGCCGCGATATCGCGTATCCCTCTTACGCTCCCGCCTTCGAGCACGGTCCTTCCGGCCAAGCCGATCCGATGGCCGCCGGCGACGGTAATGTAGCCTCGCTTCAATTCTTCTTCCATCGCGTACAACGAATGGTTCGTCACCCGCTCCAGCATCTTGCGGCAGACTTCCGGCGACGGCTTGTACGCTTCGTCAGGACGCGAGAGCGGCTGTCCTGCCGGCGATAGGAACCAAAACCCGCCGGACGTTCCGATCTCCAGCGGCCGGCTTTCGCGAATGCGGATTTCTTCCAATTCGTCTTTCAGTCGCTCTGGCAAACGGCTCATCACTTCGGCAAGCTCGGCAGGCAGCAAATGCTGCACTCCTTTAAGCATCCGGCATTCCTCCCGGCTTTGTTTGTCGGCTGTGTGGATGGCGACCTTGCTAGTTTCATAGAAGGATGGATTGTCCATCTTTGTTCCCATTGTATGCGGACATGCTGCCGCTTATGCCTAATCTACTTCTTCAGCGCGCCTATCAAAATGCACGCTACGCCTCCGACGATCCACAACATCTTGCCGTATGACAGTTTGTCCGACAGTCCCACGAGCCCGATCGTCGTCGTGGAAATGAGCACGAGCGGCCCCACCAGAGCCAGCGAGGAATTCACGACAAGCGCCTTGTCGATCTGATTCAGCCGCAGCATAAGGAGCGCCGCCATGATTTCGAGCGTACCGGAGAACATTCGAAGCGTCGCCATGCTGAGGACGATTTTATTAAGCATCCTTATCCCTCTCTTCCTATGTTTCCGAATCCTTTCTTCGCATCCATAGCAAATAGACTCGCTTGTACAGCCTATGCGTGCTTGTCTCTCTTTCATTCTTATAAATATAGGCGGTTACCCGACACCCGCGGCACCGACCCTGGGCGAACTGCATATATTGCTCGGGTAACAAGGAAACGAATGGATAGCGAGGAGATCGAATGAAATCAATTTCTCAGGCGGCTTGGCCTGCGGCTCTGCAGGATCCGAGCGGTCAACGTGAACTGTCCGGCAGACCCGATAACGGGATGGGATCGACGCAAGTACGCGGGCAAACGATGGTGATCGACAAAGGACTGGGACGGCATGCGTTCTCCGATTTGATGGAAACCGCGGGCGGCTACATCGATTGCGTTAAGTTCGGTTTCGGAACCGCCCCCCTCTATCCAACGGACCTGCTGCTTGCCAAAATCGAGCTGGCCAAACGCTGCGGCCTGTCCGTCATGCCCGGAGGCACGCTGCTGGAAACGGCCGTTCAGCAAAACGTCGTGCCTGCCTTCTTCCGCACGGTGTGCAGAATGGGCTTTAATGGCATCGAAGTGTCCGACGGTACGATCGAGTTGAACCGGAGGCTCCGCACCGAACTGATTCAAGAAGGCGTTCGGAACGGGCTTCGGGTCGTCACGGAATACGGGAAGAAGCTGACCGGATCGCTAGTGGATGCGAACGAGCTGCTGCAGACGGCTTTGGCCGATTGGGAAGCCGGCGCGGAAATGGTGACGATCGAGGCGCGGGAATCCGGCGTCGGCGTCGGCCTGTTCGACGGCAACGGCGACTGCGCGCAAAGCGTGCTCGACTCCGTCAGCCATACGCTTGGCGATGTCAGTCGGATCATGTGGGAGACGCCGCTGAAGCAGCAGCAGGTGCAGATGCTCAAATCGTTCGGCGCGGAAGCGAATCTCGGCAATATCCAGCCGTCCGAGGTGCTGTCCCTGGAAACGATGCGGCGCGGCCTTCGTTCGGATACGTTTCACTTTGGGGAGCGGGTAGAGCCGTTTGTGTATATGATTTAAAGGTTTGGCGAAAAGCTGGCTCCGCCGGGCGGATACGTCTTCCGATCGCTGTTGTACCCCTGAATCTTTGAATTGGAGTTCCATTAGGTGAAATTCGGGGTACAAAGGCGAACGCTGCCGCTTCTTCAGACTGTTTCCGCCTGCTTCGCCGTAAGCGCAAAATTTGAAATCCTATACATGGGATTTAGTATAAGGAAGGAAGCGTAACACGCATGCAAATCGAAGTCATATCCAGCGTCAACGAGGCGCAAGCCGATCGGTTCACCCATCGGACCGTCATCGTCATCGACGTGCTTCGGGCGACCAGCACGATCGTCGCCGCTCTTGAAGCGGGCGCTGCTAGCATTCTGCCTGTCGAAACCGTACTGGAAGCTCGGGCGCTGCAATGCGGCGAGCATGTGCTGGCGGGAGAACGGTTCTGCCGCAAAATCCCCGGATTCGATTTGGGCAATTCTCCGGAAGAATTTACGCCCGCCGCCGTTGGCGGCAAGCGCGTCGTATTGACGACCACGAACGGCACCCGTGCGCTGCATAAAGCGATGCGCGCGGATTACGTGCTGGCCGGTTCGCTCAACAACGCTGCCGCCTGCGCGGCCGCCGCTGCCGAGCTGCGCCGGGACATCGTGCTGCTGTGCGCGGGAAGCCACAATGAGTTTGCGCTGGAAGACGGACTCTGCGCAGGTCTACTCATTAGCGAGCTTCGGCGCATCAGCCCCACCGTCATCGAAATGAACGATCTCGGAGCGGCAATGCTGGGCTATTATAGAAGCAGCGGCGAGCGGCTGCGCGACATGCTGCTCGGAAGCACGACCGGTCGCAAGCTCATTAAGAACGGCAATGCGCGGGATGTGGATCATTGCTGCCGGATCAATACCAGCAGCATCGTTCCGCGGCTGCAGGGCGATTCGCTCTGCCAGACATAACGGGGAGGCTTGTTCCATACAATGGTAGTACGAACGCTCCATCTCTCGTGGAGGCGGTGACGACCATTGAAGGAGTCAAGAAGCATGAGCGGGGAAGTTGTACTTGTCATTCTGATCATTATCGGGTTAATCGGCCGGTCCCCGATTATTTCCACGGCGGGCTGCGTGCTGCTGATCGTGAAGCTGATTCATCTGGAGCGGTTTCTGCCGACCATCGAACGGAGAGGGCTCGAGCTCGGGCTGCTGTTCTTAACGTTCAGCGTGCTCGTCCCCTTCGCTTCCGAGCGGATCGGCTCCAAGGACATCATCGCCGTCGTCACCTCATGGCCGGGCATTCTTGCCTTGTCCGGAGGCGCGATCGCCACCTTCGTGAACGGGAAAGGGCTTGAAATGCTGAAGCTCGATCCGCAGCTGATCGTCGGCTTGGTGATCGGCTCGATCTTCGGCATCGTCTTCCTGAAGGGCATTCCCGTCGGGCCGCTTATGGCGGCGGGCATAACCGCTATCCTGTTCAAGCTGTTCAGCTTTATCGGCAGCCGCTTCTTCTAGCGCTGCCCTGACGGCTGCAGCATGCCCGCCGTACGAGCTTGGACGACAACCGCCAAAGGCCGAAAGCGAACAACGATAAGTCCAGCTAGATTATAACGTCATAGCGAGCAATGCAGGGCTATGTCTACAAAGTGAGCAGGACGATAAAGAAAAAGAAGCCTCTCGACGCATCGGCTGCGGTTGAGAGGCTTCTTTGAATTAAACGGGATAGCGTTGTTCAAGGTCGCGCCGATGCGCGACTTCTTAACGACGATCCTGCGGACCGCCGACGAATGCCTGTTCCGCCGTATCGAGGCCGTATGCGCTGTGAAGCGCGCGAACGACAGCCTGCGCAGGCTCAGCCGCAATGATCACGGACAAGCGAATTTCGGAGGTCGTCACCATCTTGATGCTGATGCCCAGGTCATAGATCGCTTTGAACATTTTCGCTGCGACGCCCGGATTGCTGACCATGCCCGCTCCCACGATGGATACTTTCACGAGGTTCTCTTCCGAAGTGACTTCGCGATAAGGCACGTCGCCGCGGATGCTCTCTACAACGGCAATCGCTCTGTCTTTATCCGATAACGAGACCGTGAAGGCAAAATCGGCTTTGCCTTCCATCGTTCCGCTCTGAACGATGATATCCACGTCGATGCCGCTGGAGGCAAGCGCGCCGAATACGTTAGCCAACACGCCCGGAACGTCTTCTACACCCAAAATACTGATACGTGCTACGTTTTTGTCATATGCGATGCCGCGAACGACCATTCCCTGCTCCATGACCGCTTCCTCCTTTACACTCGTGCCTTCGTTTTGCGTAAAGCTGGAACGGACTACGAGCTTTACGTTATAATTCTTCGCGTATTCGACCGCGCGCGGATGAAGCACCGCAGCGCCCA
Source organism: Paenibacillus sacheonensis (assembly GCF_009909195.1). Lineage (GTDB taxonomy): Bacteria > Bacillota > Bacilli > Paenibacillales > Paenibacillaceae > Paenibacillus_Z > Paenibacillus_Z sacheonensis. The sequence goes on along the minus strand of NZ_JAAAMU010000004.1, from coordinate 15,641 downwards.
GGTTAGCAAGCTCCAGCATTTCGTCGTACGAAATCTCATCCAGCTTGCGCGCGCATTTGACGATTCGCGGGTCGGTGGAGTAAATGCCGTCGACATCCGTATAGATCTCGCAGACATCGGCTTTGATCGCCGCCGCAAGCGCCACGGCCGTCGTATCGGAACCGCCGCGTCCGAGCGTCGTGATCTCGCCGCCATCCGTTGCGCCTTGGAAGCCGGCGACGATCACCGCATAACCGCTTTCGATCGCCTCGAAAATCCGTTTCGGCTCAATGTCCGTTATCCGCGCTTTCCCGTGCACGTCTTCCGTCTCGATGCCTGCTTGCCAGCCCGTGAGCGACTTGGCTTTGAAGCCGAGCGAATCAATCGTCATCGATAACAGCGCAACCGATATTTGTTCGCCAACCGTCAGCAGCATATCCATCTCGCGTGCCGGCGGATTCGCGTTAAGAAGCTTGGATTGATCGATTAGTTCGTCTGTCGTATCCCCCATGGCCGATACAACGACGACTACATCGTTGCCGGCCTCTCTATAATCGGCAATTCGTCTTGCAACCCGCTGCATCCGCTCTGTCGAGCCCACGGAACTGCCGCCGAACTTCATTACTATCAACGACACCGCTCATCCACTCCCCAACGAAAGTTCTAGTGTAAAAGTCTTAGGTTGTAATGTTTCATCAAAACAAGATTATAGCATACACGCCATGTTTTGAATACGACAAAAACCGCCCGGCGCTAGTCGCCGAGCGGTTTTTTGGGTGCTTGCACATGGCCGAGACTATGCGCGGGAGATGTAATGTCCGTCGCGCGTATCGATCAGAAGCACGTCGCCTTCGTTGATGAACAGCGGCACTTGAACGTTCAGGCCCGTCTCGAGCGTTGCGTTCTTCGTCGCGCCTTGCGCCGTGTTGCCTTTTACGCCCGGCTCGGTTTCCGTTACTTTCAGATCCACGCTGTTCGGCAGTTGGATGCCGAGGATTTCGGTGTTGTAGCTGGAGATGTTTACCGTCATGTTTTCTTTCAGGAAGTTGATCTCCCACTCCAGTTGTTTCTTCTCGAGCGTGAATTGATCGTACGTCTCGTTATCCATGAAGGAATATTCCGAACCGGAATTGTACAGGTATTGAACCGCGCGGTTCTCGATGTTCGCTTTGCCGATGTTCTCGCCGGCACGGAACGTTCTTTCGACCGTGTTGCCGTTGCGAAGGTTTTTAAGCTTGGAACGCACGAATGCCGCGCCTTTGCCCGGTTTAACGTGTTGAAAATCGATGACGGTGAAGATATCGCCGTCTACTTCGACGGTAACGCCTGTTTTAAAATCATTTACTGAAATCACTGCAGATTCCTCCTAAAGTAGTTGCCCTAAGCTTCAACGCATCGCGGGCGAGATTTTATAAGTTTCACTCATTCCAAAATGAATAAGGTCTTCGGAGATGAGGTTAACAACGAGTTGCCGGTTGCCGTTATGACGATGTCGTCCTCGATTCGAACGCCGCCGAAGCCCGGCAGATAGATGCCCGGCTCGACCGTAACGGTCATGCCCGGCTCCAGGACGGTCGTGCCGCCGATCGAGAGCCGCGGGGCTTCATGGATTTCCATGCCGAGGCCATGTCCGGTTCCGTGGCCGAATTTATCGCCAAAGCCATGCTTCGTGATAATGTCGCGCGCGAGCGCGTCGGCTTCCTTGCCCGTCATGCCGGGTTTGATGCCCGCCAGCGCAGCAAGCTGCGCTTCCAGAACGATTTCGTAAATTTGGCGGTGGCGGTCGGTCGGTTTGCCGACGACGACGGTACGCGTCAAATCCGAGCAGTACCCATTGTAATACGCACCGAAATCAAGCTTCACGAATTCGTTGCTGCCGATGACCCGTTCGCTTGCGACGCCGTGCGGAAGCGCGGATCGTTCGCCTGAAGCGACGATCGTGTCGAACGACGACGAGGTCGCTCCCCTGCTTCGCATGAACATTTCCATCTCCAGCGCGACTTCGCGTTCGCGAAGGCCAGGCTTGATGAAGGTGAGCATGTGCTGGAACGTATCGTCCGCCAGCTTGCAGGCATCCCGCATGATCGCCAGCTCGGACTCGTCCTTGTACAGCCTCAGCTCTTCGATCACGCCGGAAACGGGCACTAACTCGACCGCATCTCCAAGCGTCGACTTCCATGCGGTATACTCGCTGAACACGACGGTATCCTGCTCGAAGGCCAGCCTCTTGATGCCTGCGGAAACGGCTAGTTCTTTGACGGTGTCGATCCACTTCGGCGCATGCTGCACGACGGCGAAATCGACCGCCTGCTCGGGAGCCTGCGTCATATAGCGGAAATCGGTCAACAACCAGCTGTCCTTCTGCGAGACGAGCAGAACGCCGGACGAACCGGTAAAAGCGCTTATGTACCTGCGGTTCACGGCATTGGTGACCAGAAACGCGTCGACGCCGATCTGCTGCAGCTTCTCCCGTAATCCCGCAATACGTGTAGTCGTCATACACTCACCCTTTCCTTAAGACGGCTAACAAGGTTCGGGCCGCATAATCCATCGCCGGTCATGGCGAAGGATCATGCAGCCTTCGCACGGCGTCAGCCGTTCGGTTCGTTATCTTTCAAATGCTGCGCGAGCGCGGTTAAGCCAAGCACGTAGCTTTGCGCGCCGAACCCGGCGATTTGGCCGAGGGCCACCGGTGCAATGACGGAAACATGGCGGAACGCTTCCCGCTTATGAATGTTCGAGATGTGCACTTCGATGACAGGCAAACCTACGGTGCTGAACGCATCGCGCAGGGCATAGCTGTAGTGCGTAAATGCCCCTGGATTGATGACGATGCCGTCTTCTTTCCCGTAGGCCTCATGAATCCGGTCGATCAGAGCACCTTCATGATTGGATTGAAAGAAGGAAATGCGGACCCCTAACTCATCCGCCGTCTTCTTGAGCAGCGACTCAATCGCTTCCAGCGACATCGAGCCATAAACGCCTGGCTCGCGAATGCCGAGCATGTTGAGATTCGGTCCGTTTAATACAAGTATCGAAGTCATGGAGAATCCTCCCGGCGCATAGATCATTAGCCATTCTACCACAAAGACCTATGCTTTGAGAAGTGCCGGGGAGCCTCCGCTCCTAGTGCGCGCCGATCGGTTCCCGGGACGCTTCATCGGTATATTCGAAGGCAATCGTGTATCCGATAAACAGGCCCCATACAAGAAACAACGCGCATTCGGTAAAATTCGTATCGTAACCGATCTTGGTGACCGGTTCGAACAGGCCCATCGCCGGTCCTGCCATCACGAACAGGATGATCCACCAGAACAGGCCATAGAACAACCCCGCCCACGGTCCCCTGAACCTGCCGAGCACGGCCTTGTACAATAAGGCCGCGATAATCGAGAATACGATGAAGAAAGCGAGTCCCAGCAAATGTCCCCATGCCGTCTTCAGGAACGACTGCCGGAAGAACGGATCCGCCATAAAGCCCGGGAGCACTTTCGTGAAATGGATCAAGTACAGGAGCCAGCGCATCACCCCCCAAATCAAGCCGGCAAAGAAACCCAGCTGCAGGCAGTACCAGAACGGATTCGTATTGGTCGTTCCGTTATATTCCGTGCGGTTTTCCTTGCGTTTGCGGTCTTTTAATGTTTTGCGCACCGTCATTCCTCCGTTACGTTCATTGACCTCTCTATCCTTCGTTTAGTATGCACAAAGGTCGAATCCCCAAATCAACGCCAGCCGGATCTGAGAAAGGATCCCGCTCGCAATGTCTTGTATAATCAAGTACAATAGGATAGAGATCGTTCATAGAGAATCTATACTGATGCCAATATTGAAGGATGGTGATTCGCCCTTGTCGCAAAGCACGCAAAATATTTACGGCGGACAAGCCGTCATTGAGGGCGTCATGTTTGCCGGCCGCAACGCGAACGTTACTGCCGTACGCCGCAAAAATAACGAAATCAAGTTTTACGAAGTTCCTCGCAAAACGACGCCATGGATTCAAAAGCTTAAAAAAATCCCGCTCGTGCGCGGCGTCGTCGCCATACTCGAATCGAGCGCGAAAGGCTCCCAGCATTTGAACTTTTCGATGGAATCGTATGCGGAGGACGAGCTCGAAGAAGGCAAGGACGAGAGTGCAGCCGCCAAGACCGAGGAGAAAAAAGGCTGGAGCCTCAGCATGATCGTCGGCGTAGCCGTTGCGGGCATCATCTCGTTCATCGCCGGGAAACTTGTTTTCACCGTCGTACCCGCATTAATCGAACAATTGATCTTTGGACATGCGTTCAAGAATATAATAGTACACAACCTACTCGAGGGTGCGATCAAGATCTTGTTCCTGCTCTCCTACCTGTATATCATCTCGCTGACGCCGCTGATCAAGCGCCTCTTCCAATATCACGGCGCGGAGCATAAAGTCATCAGCGCGTATGAGGCCGGCGCGGAATTGACCGTCTCCAACGTTCAACGCTTTACCCGTCTTCATTATCGCTGCGGCAGCAGCTTCATCGTATTCTCCGTGCTCGTGGGCATCGTCGTGTATTCCTTCTTCCATTGGGACTCCCTGTGGGAGAGAGTTTACCTGCGCGTCCTCCTGCTCCCGGTCGTGCTCGGCTTCTCTTACGAGGCGCTTCGTCTCACGAACTCAATGCGCGAGCTGCCGGTCCTTCGTTTCCTCGGTTATCCGGGCTTGTGGCTCCAGAAGCTGACTACGAAAGAACCGACGGACGATCAGGTCGCCGTCTCCATCGCCTCGTTTAATCGCGTGCTGGAGCTGGACCGTCAAGGCGTACAATCGTAACGCAATGGTCATTACATTCAGGATTCGGGAAAGGGTGAGTGCGCCATGCCTCGTAAAATGAGTCTGCCAACCATCATCATCCTGGTGCTCGTCGTCATTGGACTTGTTTCGCAAACGATCAGCAATCCCTATCAGCTTCTCATTCCCGTCGGCGTCTTCGGCGTCATTTACTTGCTCTACAAGTTCCCGCCGGGTGCGGCCGCACGGTCAAGAACGAGGCAGCCTCGGTACAAAGCGTCGAATACGCGCAAAGATTCGCAGCCGTCCAACCGCGGCAAGACGCGCAAAAACTCACCTTTCCGCGTCATCGAAGGCGGCAAAGACGACGACGACTTACCAAAATATCATTAATGGATTGTATGCCGGCCGGCAAAACGGCCAATGCAAGAAGGGGCTTTCCCAGCGCATGGTCGCCATGCTCGCTTGGAAAGCCCCTTCTCTGTATGTACCCCTTGTTCAGCATTTCAACGGAAACGCCAGCAACCCTTAGGTCTCTTCGGTATTTAAATCGGCATGGACAGTCCTGAAGGCTTCGAGCCTCTCCGGATCCCGGCGGAAATACTCCACCAGCGTCTCGATGCACGTAATGGAATCCCAGCTTAGATGGTGCTCGATTCCTTCGACATCCTTGTAAATGTTCTCCTCCTGCACGCCGATCACGGTCAGGAACGATTCCAGCAGCTCATGGCGATCCATGAGGCGCTTGCCCATTTTCTTCCCTTTATTCGTCAGCACCAGACCCCGGTACTTCTCATAAATCAAATACTGGTCTTTATCAAGCTTCTGAATCATCTTCGTTACGGAAGAAGGATGCACTTCAAGTCCTTCCGCAATATCAGAGACGCGGGCATAGCCCTTCTCGTCGATTAATTTATAAATGCGTTCCAAATAATCCTCCATACTTGGAGTCGGCATCGTACAACCTCCATTTCACCAGCATCCCGTAAGGTACGGACTATTGTGCGCAGCAGGCCCCAGGCGTCCTAGCCCCCGCGCTTACTCTTAGTATCATACACCGCCCGCCCCTCAGCCGCAACCGCGGTGCACACTTAACTTTCCATGTTTGCGGAAGGGCTTCCGTTCTCAAACTAACGGCAAGTCCGTTATCAGCCAAGGAGGCCCGACAGGCATGAGCACTACGACGCAGGATCGTCCCAAACCGAAAAGAAAGGTGCATGATTCGTTCATCCCCGAGCTTGTTTATTTCGAACCGGCATCGCTGGATTACCCGAAAGGCCGTCAAATTATGGACTGGGTCAAATCCTTGAACATCCCGTACCGGATGACGACTTCCCATAACCGTATCATGAACCTGCCCGGCGAAACGGAGCTCGAACAATACAAAATCGCGAAGCGCACGCTCGTCGTCGGCATTCGCAAAACGTTGAAATTCGACACGTCCAAACCGTCCGCGGAATACGCAATACCGATCGCCACCGGCTGCATGGGCCACTGCCATTATTGTTACCTGCAAACGACGCTCGGCGCGAAACCGTATATCCGCGTCTACGTGAATATGGACGACATTCTAGGCGCCGCCAAAGGGTATATCGACGAGCGAATTCCCGAAATCACCCGCTTTGAGGCCGCTTGTACATCCGACCCCGTCGGACTCGAGCCCATTACGGGCAGCTTGAAGGAGCTCATTACGTTCATGGCGGACCAGGAATACGGCCGGCTTCGCTTCGTGACCAAATTCCATTACGTCGACTCTCTGCTCGATATCAAGCATAACGGGCATACGCGCATTCGGTTCAGCGTCAACGCCAAATACGTGATCAAAAATTTCGAGCCGGCCACTTCTCCGTTCGAGGAACGCATCGAGGCCGCTGCCAAGATCGCGCGCGCCGGCTATCCGCTCGGCTTCATCATTGCCCCGATCATATGGCATGAAGGTTGGCAGGACGGCTATGCCGAATTATTGTCGTCGCTGGCAGCCGCGCTCCCGAAGGACGCATCGCGCAATCTGACGTTCGAGCTTATCCAGCACCGCTTCACGAAGACCGCCAAGAACGTCATCGAGAAGCGCTACCCCCGCACGAAGCTCGAGATGGATATCGAGCAGCGCAAGTACAAATGGGGCCGCTGGGGTCAGGGCAAATACGTTTACCCCGACGAGCAGGCGCAAGCGCTCCGGATGTTCATCTCGGAGCGCATCTTTGAACATTTTGAAGATGCGAAGATTGAATACTTCACGTAGTTAGGTTCATGACCTGCGGCCGGTAAGGGTCTCCAATCGCTGTTGTAGTTCTGATTTCTTTGATTATCTAAGCAAGTAGATGTAGAAATCAGACTACAAAGGCGACCGCTGAAGCTTTTCCGACTCCTTGCCGACCTCCGGTCACAACCATACGAACTTAGAACTTCATAAATTCAGGCGTAATCGAATTCAACCAGATCGTGATCTTCGTCATTTGGTCCGTGAACAGCAGGATGCCCATGAGCAGCATGACCGCTCCGCCGATTTTCATCATGATGCCGGAATAACGCACGATCCAGCGAGTCGAGCCGATGAAGAACGCAAGCACGAAGAATGGTATGGCGAATCCAAGCGCATACGCGGTCGTCAGCTCGAACCAGGTACCCGGATGCGAGGCTGCCATCAAGAGAATGCTTGCCAGGATCGGTCCCGTGCAAGGCGACCACCCTGCTGAGAAGCCGATACCGAAAATAAACGATGCCAGATACCCTGACTTTTTGAGCCGCAGGGGCATTTTCATTTCCCTTAACAGCACTTTGGGCTGAATCAAGCCCATAAGGATGAGCCCCATGAGAATGATCAGGACCGCGGACAGCTGCCGGATCAGATCCTGGTATTTCGAGAATTGCTCCGCGAACGCGTTCGTGCCGTAGCCAAGCGTGTAATAGACGATCGAGAAACCGAGAATGAAGAACAACGTGTGGGTCATGGTGCGGATCCGTATTTCCCTGCCGGGATGCTCGCTCTTCAAATCCGCTACCGATACGCCGGTTATGTAAGATAAATACGACGGATAAAGCGGCAGGCAGCAAGGCGATATAAACGAAGCGATACCAGCCCCGAACGCTGCCCAAACCGTTACGTCAGACATGCATGAATCCCTCCACTTCTAGCTGCTTCTGCCGGTTCTTCTGAGCGAAAGCAGAAGCAGTAAAATAACGATCAGCAGCATAACGATGGTCCCGCCCGGCGCCAGATTCCAGATGCCTGCGGTGATCAAGCCGATGACGACAGCCAATTCCGCAATCACGACGACGGTTACGACGGACTGACGGAAGCTCCGCGCAATCGCAAGGCTGCAGGCCGCCGGTATCGTCAGCAACGCCGATACGAGCAGCGCGCCGACGATTTTGATGGAGACGCTGATTACAAGCGCCGTCAGTATGCTGATCATAAAATTAAAATATCGCGTTGGCAAGCCGCTGACCGCAGCCGCATCCTCGTCGAAGGTGAGCAGGAACAGCTCTTTGGCATGCAAGCCGACGGCAAGCAGCACGACGACGGTCACGCTGCCGATGAGAATCAAGTCAATGGAATCCAGCGTATAAATACTCCCGAACAGGTAGCCGCTCACGCTGACGTTGAAGCCCTTCCCCATCGTAAACAGCAGCGATGCCAGTGCCACCCCGCCGGACATGATAATCGCGATAGACAGCTCGGCGTACGTCTTATAGGCCTTGCGCAGCTTCTCGATCGCGAACGTCGCGGCGATCGCGAACACGAGTCCGACCACGACCGGATAGACCCCGATCAGAAACCCGAGGGCCACCCCGGCGATGGACACGTGCGCGAGCGTGTCCCCGATCATGGACAGCCTGCGCAGCACGAGAAACAGTCCCATCAGAGGCGCCGTTATGCCGATCAGCACGCCTCCGATCAATGCCCGTTGAAAAAATTCCAATTGTAAAATATCCAACCGCTATACGCCTACTTTCCCGCTCTCCATGGCATGACGCAGCTCGCGAAGGCTGTGCGTCAGATTCGTCTCCACACAATCCTCCAGATCGTGGGAATGCTTCACGTACAAATTGATCTTGCCTGCTTGCTGCTTCGGCTCGCGGCCCAAGTAAGAACGGATCATCTCCATGTCATGCGATACCATCAGGAACGTGATGTTATGGTGCTGATGCATATGCTTGATGAGATGGAAGAACCCTTCCTGCGTCTCCGCGTCGATGCCGACCGTCGGCTCGTCCAAGATAAGCAGCGCGGGATTATTAATGAGTGCTCGCGCTAGAAAAGCCCGCTGCTGCTGCCCCCCTGACAGCTGACCGATCCGTTTGTCGGCCAAATCCTCGATCTTCATGGCATGCAGCGCTTCTTCGCATTTGACCGCATCCGCTTTGGATACGCGTTTGAACAGCTTGTTGCGGTTATACAAGCCGGACAGCACGACCTCCCGAACCGTTGCCGGAAACAACGGGTTAAAGGAGTTCTTCTGCGGCACGTAGCCGATTCTGTCCCAATCGCGAAATTGCCCGATGGACTGGCCGAACAGCTTGATGGATCCGCTCGTTGGTTTGAGCAGCCCGACGATCATGCGCAGCATCGTCGTCTTGCCCGCGCCGTTCGAACCGATCAAACCGACGAAGTCGCGCTCCTGCACGGCAAAGGAAACGCAATCGATAACGGGCCGATTCTCGTAAGCGAATGACACGCCGTCCAGCTCGATGATCGGCGCATGGCAGAAAGACTCCGATCTCTGCATCTGTTTCTCCGCTAACATAAACTTCCCTCCCGGGCAATGCAAGCCTCTATCATTGCAGAGCCTGCACGAGATTTTTCAAATTCGCTTTCATTAAGGAGAAATAATCTTCCCCTTTGGACTCCTGCTCGGGAGTCAAGCCTTCAAGCGGGTTCAGCACCATCGTGCTGACTTTGGCCTCGTTGGCAAGCGTCTTGGCGATTTCGTCGGACACCAGCTCTTCGAAGAAGATGGTTTTGATTCCGTTCGCCTTCACGAACTTCGTGATGCGCAGCAAATCCTGCGCCTTCGGTTCCGCATCGGGCGACAACCCCATTATAGCCACTTGCTTCAGCCCGTAATCACGGGCCAAATACCCGAAGGCCTGGTGGGACGTGACGATGTCTTTGCGCGTGACGCCGGATAACGCGTCCGTGTATGCCTTGTCGAGCGCGGACAGCTTCCCTTCGAGTAGATGGAAATTCGCCTCGTAAGCTGCCTTGTGGACCGGATCGGCCGCCACGTAATAATGGAGGACCGTGCCGGCCATCACTTGCATCGACTTGGGACTCACCCATGTATGGGGGTCGACATGATTTTTGTCCGGACTTTTGTCCTCGGGATTTCCGGCTAGTTTCGTAATGCCTTGGCTTACTTCCACCGTCGTCAGCTTGGAGTCGCCCGGCAAGCCTTCCAAGAAGTCGTCTACCCAGGCTTCCAAACCTGCGCCATTATATAGAAACAACTGCGCTTTCGAAGCCGTATCCAGATCGCGGCTCTTCGGGCTCCAGTCATGCGGCTCGACGCCCGCGGGAATCATGTTGATGACATTCGCGTCCGGACCGCCGATTTGCTGAGCCAGGAAATAGAGCGGATAAAAGCTCGTCACCACGTTCATCTTCCCTTCGACCAGCTTGCTCTGGCTTGAAGAGCCGCATCCCGCGGTGATTGCAATCAAGATTACAGCCATGAACATACCGGCTGGCATACGAAATTTTGCTGCTCGAAACATGCGCGCACCCTCAATTCTATCATCCTACATAATCGTAAACATTACTATTATGATTATATAGAGGGGTATAGGCACTGTCAACAAACAACCGCCGGAGCTGCGCGCTCCGGCGGTCAAGGTTCATGCTTATTTCACAATTGCGCCGTTCGGCATGTCTTCCGGCACGGTTGCAAGCGTCAGCTGGTCGCCGTGGGAAGCCGCGAGAATCATCCCTTGCGACAGTTCGCCGCGCAGCTTAACCGGCTTGAGGTTCACGACGCAGATGACTTTGCGTCCGACCAGTTCCTCCGGCTTGTAAAATTTGGCGATGCCGGATACGACCTGGCGCTGCTCGAAGCCCATATCCAGCTGCAGCTTCAGCAGTTTATCGGCTTTCGGGATCGGCTCGGCGGCAATTACCTGCGCTACCCGAAGCTCCACCTTGCCGAATTCGTCAATGCCGATCTCCTCTTTGGCATCCGCAGGCTTTGCATCCTCAGGCGCGACAGCAGCTGAAGCGGCTTCCGCTCCTTGCAGCGCTGGATCCGATTGAACCGCTTCGGCCTCGGCCGGAGCCGCTCCGCCGTTCATGGATACGGCGATGAACGCCGTCTCTTCCGCGACGTCGAGACGCGGGAAGATCGGCTCGCCCTTCGCGACGCGCGTGCCGCCCGGCAGCTGTCCGAAGCGCTTCGTGCTCTCCCATGCGGTCAGTTCGCCTTCCGAAAGGCCCAGCTGCGCGCGGATCTTGAGCGGCGCGTTGGTCAGGAACGGCTGAAGCAGGATCGAGATGATGCGCAGCGACTCCGCCAGATGATGCATGACGGATGCGAGCTCGCCCCGCTTCTCTTCGTTCTTGGCAAGCGTCCACGGCTGCGTTTCGTCGATGTATTTGTTCGTCCGGCTGACCAGCTGCCAGATCGCCGTAAGCGCGACGGAGAACTCCATCCGCTCCATTGCCGATTCCACGAGCTCCGACGTGCTTTGGGCGAGCGAGGACAGCTTCTCGTCGAACGCGGTTACGGGACCGTCGTAACCCGGGATTTCGCCGGCGAAGTACTTGTCGATCATCGCGACGGTCCGGTTCAGCAGATTGCCGAGGTCGTTGGCCAGATCGAAGTTGATCCGCTCGACGAAGTTCTCCGGCGTGAACGTGCCGTCCGCACCGAACGGCACCTCGCGAAGCAGGTAGTACCGAAGCGCATCCAGGCCGTACCGGTCGATCAACGTTACCGGGTCCACGACATTGCCTTTGGACTTGGACATCTTGCCGTCCTTCATCAGCAGCCAGCCGTGCGCGAATACCTTCTTCGGCAGCGGCAGACCGAGCGCCATCAGCATGATCGGCCAATAAATCGTATGGAAACGAACGATCTCCTTGCCTACGAGATGAACGTCCGCAGGCCAGAACTTGTCGAAGCGGCCGCTGTCGTCCGAGCCGTAACCGAGCGCCGTGATATAGTTCGACAAGGCATCGATCCACACGTACACGACATGCTTCGGATCGCCCTTCACCTTGATGCCCCAATCGAACGTCGTGCGGGAGACCGCCAAATCTTCGAGACCCGGCTTAATGAAGTTGTTGATCATCTCGTTCTTGCGCGACTCCGGCTGGATAAACTCCGGATTCTCTTCGTAGAACTGCAGCAGACGATCGGCGTATTTGCTCATCCGGAAGAAATAGCTCTCTTCCTTTACAAGCTCCACGGGGCGTCCGCAATCCGGGCAATTGCCGTCCACCAGCTGGCGCTCCAGGAAGAACGACTCGCAAGGCGTACAGTACCAGCCTTCGTAGTTGCCCTTATAAATGTCGCCCTGCTGAAGGAGCTGATCGAAGATCGCCTCGACGACTACCTTATGGCGCTCCTGCGTCGTCCGGATGAAATCGTCGTTGGAAATGTCGAGCTTCTTCCACAGATCCTTGATCAGGACGACGATGTCGTCGACGAATTGCTGCGGCGTCTTGCCCTTCTCCGCCGCCTTGCGCTCGATCTTCTGTCCGTGCTCGTCGGTTCCCGTCAGGTACCAAACGTCGTAGCCGCGCAGCCGCTTATAGCGAGCCATGGCATCGCCCGCCACCGTCGTATACGCATGACCGATGTGAAGCTTGTCGCTCGGATAGTAAATCGGCGTCGTAATGTAAAACGCAGGTTTGGTTTCATTCGTTTCGCTCATCGAAAACACTCCTCTTTCCTGTGTCTTGGCAAGTCTCCAGAACGTTCGGACAACAAAAAAAGCCCCCGTCCGCTATGGGACGAGAGCTTGCCGCTCACGTGGTACCACCCAAATTCCTCTCTCCGTCAAGCGCTGCGCGCGAACTCGTCCGCCGCTCCGGAAGAAAGCTTCATTCGGCTCACCCTTATCGGGATGAGCAGTCGACCGGTAACGAGGTCAATCGCCGCAGCCTTGCCGCAGCCTCTGCTGCTGCTCGGAAGCGGATCTCCGGGACCATTTTCCACAAGCTGTTCCTTGCCGGTTTCCAGCTGCCCCGGCTCTCTGGTAAGGTCATCGCTCCTGTACTTATCCGTTCATCGAACCATGATATTAATAAGTAAGCTCTTGCTGAAACTATACCGAATCCTTCGATGCGCTGTCAAGGGCGCCATTCGCCTGGTTCGCCAGCTCTTCGCGCGTAGGCGGAACGAAGTCGATTCCGCCGGGATGAAACGGATGGCAGCGGCTAATCCGCCGGATCGCCAGCCAGCTGCCGCGAAGCGGTCCATGCTTGTCGATGGCTTCAAGCGCATAGGCGGAGCAGCTCGGGTAGAACCGGCATGTCGGCGGTTTGAGCGGCGATATATAACGTCGATAGGCGTGAATAGGCGCTTTGATAACCGTACGCATGTCGGTTCTCCTCTCTGCCGGAATCGGCTTCTCGCATGAAGTATTTGCTCTCTATCATGACGCAATTGAACGTCCGCGTCAATTTTCAAGCGGCTTTCAAAATAGCGACAACCGCTTTGTCGTAATTTTGCATGTTTATTGGCATGGAAACATATTATAGAGCGATTTTATTTGTGTTACCGTATACAAGTGTCGCATAATTAGAGCATGTAAAACTCTAATGATGCGCCATGAATGTAGATATCGAAGCAATCTACCCACTATTAGGAGGAATCATACTATGATCCGCGTTGCAATGCTCAGCTATTGGCATGTTCATGCCTGGGACTACACCAAACAAGTGCAAGAAAACCCGAACTCCGAGATCGTCGCCGTATGGGACGAGCTTCCGGCTCGCGGCCAAGAAGCCGCCGCTAAGCTCGGCGTATCGTTCATCGCCGATTTGGACGAGCTGCTCGCCCGTACGGACATCGATGCGGTCGTCGTCGATACGCCTACGAATATCCACCGTGACGTCATGGTGAAAGCCGCGCGCGCCGGCAAACATATTTTCACGGAAAAAGTTATCGCGCCTACGCTGCGCGAAGTCAACGAAATCGTAGCCGCCGTTCGCGAAGCAGGCGTAAAGCTGACCGTATCGCTGCCGCGCCTCAACGACCGTTATACGCTTGCGGCACAAGAAGTGCTGAACCAAGGCTTGCTCGGCGAGCTGACGCAGGCTCGCGTTCGCCTCTCCCATAACGGCGCGCTGGCCGACTGGCTGCCGCAGCATTTCTACAACCTGGAGCAATGCGGCGGTGGCGCGCTGATCGATCTTGGCTGCCATCCGATGTACCTGACCCGCCTCTTCCTGGGCATGCCGCAAACCGTAAGCGCCGCGTTCGGTTACGTAACGGGCAAAGAAGTCGAAGACAATGCGGTTGCCACGCTTCGCTACGAGAACGGCGCGATCGGCATCGTCGAAGCAGGCTTCGTGAACGCGCATTCCCCGTTCTGCGTGGAAATCCACGGCACGGAAGGCACGCTGCTGTACGGACTGCCGGATGATGTCGTTCGCGTTCGCAGCAACAAGCTGGATGCTAAGGAATGGGTAACGATCGAACAGCCGGCGCTGCGGATCTCCGCGTACGACCAATGGGTCGGCCATGTGCTGAATGGCACGGAAGCGGAAGAGAACGTTGGATTGGCAATCGATCTGACGAAGCTGATGGAAGCTGCCACGATCTCCAATGCCGAGCAGCGCGCCGTTGCTTTGTCCGAGCTTCAAAACTAGTTGAAACTGCCCAAGGAGAATAAGGAGGCATTAAACATGGCAAAGCCGTTCGCATACACATTAATGGCCGAGCGCAACGATGCGATCGACCGGCTCGATATACAGTTCCGCTGGGGCGGTTATGGGTTTCGCGTACTTCGCTGCCACTTAACCTCCTTCTCTCCCGGCAAAATCGTCCGCTTCCATAAACACTCGGAATACGAGTTCCATTTCATTCCGCGCGGCAAAGGCACGGTTATCCTGGAGGATGCGGTTTACCCGCTCCACGATGGCCTGTTCTACCTGACCGGTCCGAACGTCATTCACCAGCAGGAGGCCGACACCCGCGAAGCCATGGACGAGCTCTGCCTCCACATCGACATCGTGCCGATCAAGGAAACGGAAGCCGATGGCAATTGGGGCGATCCATGGGAGCGTCACGAAGCGGAAGCTTGCGTGCGGGCGTTGGACAATTTGCCGCTTAAGCCGCATATCGACCAATTCAATGCGATGGCATGGTTTCTGACCGCTTACCGCGCATGGAACGAAGGCCAGCCCGGCGCGTTCTCGACGATCAAGCAGGCGATCATTCAGATCTTGCTGCGCGCCGCAAGGATGTCCGCTGCGCCGAATGCCACCTTCGAACCGCCATCGCGCAATATCAACGAGCATCGGTTCCGGATCGCGACGCAGTTTATCCACGACAACTATGCGCAGCCGCTCACGCTGCAGGAAGTCGCCGAACGGATTCCGATCAGCGCGCGCCAGCTGCAGCGCGTATTCCGCGAGCAGGGCGAGGACTCCTTCACCGCTTATCTGGAGAACTATCGGCTCTCTCAGATCTGCTCGGCCATCGTCGAAGGAAGCCGGCCCATCGAGCAGATCGCGCTGGAGCACGGGTTTGCGAGCAGCAACTATTTGTACTATGTATTCAAGAAGCGGTTTAGCATGACGCCGAAGCAATTCCGAAAGAAGCACGCGGGTTCGGAAGAAGAGCTGGGTACAGCTGTTCCCGCTCACGTATAGGAACGGAGCTCCAAACTTCGTCTGCGCGAGTCCGTGCGTTACCGTTCATGCGCATCGACATAAATAGAGAAGGCCTCGGTCATGCGACCG
>NZ_JAAAMU010000039.1 GCF_009909195.1 Paenibacillus sacheonensis | reverse complement strand
GCGCGTAGTGGCGAGTCGGGGTGTCATATTCAACGTGAGAGGTGTTGATGGTGATACCACGAGCTTTTTCTTCCGGCGCGTTATCGATCTGGTCGAATGCGCGAGCAGCACCGCCGTAGGTCTTAGCCAGTACGGTAGTGATTGCAGCAGTCAGCGTTGTTTTACCATGGTCAACGTGGCCGATAGTACCGACGTTAACGTGCGGTTTTGTACGTTCAAACTTTTCTTTAGACATCGATTGTCCCTCTAAGACACGGATAAATCGGTGATATCACCACATCAACCAGGCAACATGCCCGACTCGTTGAATGCTAAATAACAGAAGAGAAACCAGGAAGGAGAAGTGAAGTGGTGCTGATACCCAGAGTCGAACTGGGGACCTCACCCTTACCAAGGGTGCGCTCTACCAACTGAGCCATATCAGCACACTAAATTTGATGCCTGGCAGTTCCCTACTCTCGCATGGGGAGACCCCACACTACCATCGGCGCTACGGCGTTTCACTTCTGAGTTCGGCATGGGGTCAGGTGGGACCACCGCGCTAGTGCCGCCAGGCAAATTCTGTTGCCATCCCGCGTTAGCCGGACGGCGTAATCTGTATCAGCTGAAAATCATCTCTCATCCGCCAAAACATCTTCGGCGTTGTAAGGTTAAGCCTCACGGTTCATTAGTACCGGTTAGCTCAACGCATCGCTGCGCTTACACACCCGGCCTATCAACGTCGTCGTCTTCAACGTTCCTTCAGGACTCTCAGGGAGTCAGGGAGAACTCATCTCGGGGCAAGTTTCGTGCTTAGATGCTTTCAGCACTTATCTCTTCCGCATTTAGCTACCGGGCAGTGCCATTGGCATGACAACCCGAACACCAGTGATGCGTCCACTCCGGTCCTCTCGTACTAGGAGCAGCCCCCCTCAATTCTCCAGCGCCCACGGCAGATAGGGACCGAACTGTCTCACGACGTTCTAAACCCAGCTCGCGTACCACTTTAAATGGCGAACAGCCATACCCTTGGGACCTACTTCAGCCCCAGGATGTGATGAGCCGACATCGAGGTGCCAAACACCGCCGTCGATATGAACTCTTGGGCGGTATCAGCCTGTTATCCCCGGAGTACCTTTTATCCGTTGAGCGATGGCCCTTCCATTCAGAACCACCGGATCACTATGACCTGCTTTCGCACCTGCTCGCGCCGTCACGCTCGCAGTCAAGCCAGCTTATGCCATTGCACTAACCTCCTGATGTCCGACCAGGATTAGCTGACCTTCGTGCTCCTCCGTTACGCTTTAGGAGGAGACCGCCCCAGTCAAACTACCCACCAGACACTGTCCGCAACCCGGATCACGGGTCCACGTTAGAACATCAAACATTAAAGGGTGGTATTTCAAGGTTGGCTCCACGCAGACTGGCGTCCACGCTTCAAAGCCTCCCACCTATCCTACACATCAAGGCTCAATGTTCAGTGTCAAGCTATAGTAAAGGTTCACGGGGTCTTTCCGTCTTGCCGCGGGTACACTGCATCTTCACAGCGAGTTCAATTTCACTGAGTCTCGGGTGGAGACAGCCTGGCCATCATTACGCCATTCGTGCAGGTCGGAACTTACCCGACAAGGAATTTCGCTACCTTAGGACCGTTATAGTTACGGCCGCCGTTTACCGGGGCTTCGATCAAGAGCTTCACCTTGCGGTTGACCCCATCAATTAACCTTCCGGCACCGGGCAGGCGTCACACCGTATACGTCCACTTTCGTGTTTGCACAGTGCTGTGTTTTTAATAAACAGTTGCAGCCAGCTGGTATCTTCGACTGGTTTCAGCTCCGTGAGCAAGTCACTTCACCTACGCACCAGCGTGCCTTCTCCCGAAGTTACGGCACC
Source organism: Paenibacillus sacheonensis (assembly GCF_009909195.1). GTDB lineage: Bacteria > Bacillota > Bacilli > Paenibacillales > Paenibacillaceae > Paenibacillus_Z > Paenibacillus_Z sacheonensis. The sequence continues at coordinate 1,801 of NZ_JAAAMU010000039.1, read as the reverse complement.
ATTTTGCCTAGTTCCTTCACCCGAGTTCTCTCAAGCGCCTTGGTATTCTCTACCTGACCACCTGTGTCGGTTTGGGGTACGATTTCGTGTTACCTGATGCTTAGAGGCTTTTCCTGGAAGCAGGGCATTTGTCACTTCAGCACCGTGGTGCCTCGTCATCACGCCTCAGTGTTAAAGTGAACCGGATTTACCTGGAACACACACCTACACGCTTAAACCGGGACAACCGTCGCCCGGCTGACATAGCCTTCTCCGTCCCCCCTTCGCAGTAACACCAAGTACAGGAATATTAACCTGTTTCCCATCGACTACGCCTTTCGGCCTCGCCTTAGGGGTCGACTCACCCTGCCCCGATTAACGTTGGACAGGAACCCTTGGTCTTCCGGCGAGCGGGCTTTTCACCCGCTTTATCGTTACTTATGTCAGCATTCGCACTTCTGATACCTCCAGCAGCCCTCACAGGCCACCTTCGACGGCTTACAGAACGCTCCCCTACCCAACAACACATAGTGTCGCTGCCGCAGCTTCGGTGCATGGTTTAGCCCCGTTACATCTTCCGCGCAGGCCGACTCGACCAGTGAGCTATTACGCTTTCTTTAAATGATGGCTGCTTCTAAGCCAACATCCTGGCTGTCTGTGCCTTCCCACATCGTTTCCCACTTAACCATGACTTTGGGACCTTAGCTGGCGGTCTGGGTTGTTTCCCTCTTCACGACGGACGTTAGCACCCGCCGTGTGTCTCCCGTGATAACATTCTCCGGTATTCGTAGTTTGCATCGGGTTGGTAAGCCGGGATGGCCCCCTAGCCGAAACAGTGCTCTACCCCCGGAGATGAATTCACGAGGCGCTACCTAAATAGCTTTCGGGGAGAACCAGCTATCTCCCGGTTTGATTGGCCTTTCACCCCCAGCCACAGGTCATCCGCTAATTTTTCAACATTAGTCGGTTCGGTCCTCCAGTTAGTGTTACCCAACCTTCAACCTGCCCATGGCTAGATCACCGGGTTTCGGGTCTATACCCTGCAACTTAACGCCCAGTTAAGACTCGGTTTCCCTGCGGCTCCCCTATACGGTTAACCTTGCTACAGAATATAAGTCGCTGACCCATTATACAAAAGGTACGCAGTCACCCCATAAAAGAGGCTCCCACTGCTTGTACGTACACGGTTTCAGGTTCTGTTTCACTCCCCTCGCCGGGGTTCTTTTCGCCTTTCCCTCACGGTACTGGTTCACTATCGGTCAGTCAGGAGTATTTAGCCTTGGAGGATGGTCCCCCCATATTCAGACAGGATACCACGTGTCCCGCCCTACTCATCGAGCTCACAACCTGTGTGCTTTTGTGTACGGGGCTGTCACCCTGTATCGCGCGACTTTCCAGACGCTTCCACTAACACTCAGGCTGATTCAGGCTCTGGGCTGTTCCCCGTTCGCTCGCCGCTACTGGGGGAATCTCGGTTGATTTCTTTTCCTCGGGGTACTTAGATGTTTCAGTTCCCCCGGTTCGCCTCACAGCACTATGTATTCATGCTGTGATAGTGCAACGGATTGCACTGGGTTTCCCCATTCGGACATCGCCGGTTATAACGGTTCATATCACCTTACCGGCGCTTTTCGCAGATTAGCACGTCCTTCATCGCCTCTGACTGCCAGGGCATCCACCGTGTACGCTTAGTCGCTTAACCTCACAACCCGAAGATGTTTCGTAAAACACCCTCAGTTGCGAAAATTTGAGAGACTCACGGAACAATTCGCATTGTTCTGTGTTTCAATTTTCAGCTTGATCCAGATTTTTAAAGAGCAAA
>NZ_JAAAMU010000038.1 GCF_009909195.1 Paenibacillus sacheonensis | reverse complement strand
GGCTTTTTTACGCCTTTACCAGCCCCATAAATTTCTTCATCTACAACTTCGTTCCATCTAGATGTTATCTGTTATGAAGAAGACTAGGTCAAAACCTACGAAAATGCGAGCATTTAAGAGCAAAGTGATTCTCCATAGAGGGAGGATATTTGAATGACTAGAGGTGTGGGAGGTTCTAGATGAAACGCAAGGCAATTATTCATATTAGTGAGAATGCCGATACCCTTAATAAGATTATGAGCATATTTGAGAACAGGCTAGATGAAATTAAACTTTATCCGAATCATTTTCTCGAAATAAAAACTGATGAAGAGGCATCCGGGTATGAAGAAATAATGTCTCTGATAGTAAAAGAAAAATGGAGACATACGTTCCATGAGGAGAGGGAGTATAGCAAGCAGGAGATGAAGGCTGCAAAATATTTTCATATAGGAGTTGCTTACCCCTGGGAACATGACCCAATGAAGGATGCAGAATATTACGGGACAACATATGAATATTTGAAAAGCAAGAGTTGCAATTGTAACAAAGTCCAAGTTTCAAAACTCCAGCTTGATGTCAAAAAACTCGGAAAATGGAAGAACATGGCTCACATAAGACCGGAATATATCATTACAGAATATACAAAGTTGTTAATAGAAAATAATGAGTTATCTGGTTGTGAAATACGTGAGGCTATTGATTACAAAGGAAGGGAACTACACCCAGTGTTTCAACTGGTCGTAACCAATATTGTACCACCTATGCAAGAAGTGGTACGGATTGAACCCTATTCTCACATGGAGGCTCACTGCGAGAGTTGCAGTTCAAAAGGGTTTCTTCGTTCTGAATTGATTTATAGGAAAGAGGAGTTAGAGAAGTTCAAAGACTTTAATTTTACCTTTGAATATTGGGATGCATATCACATTCGTCAACCGATAGTAAGTGCAAAAGTTCGAGAGCTTTTTACTAAGCATAAGGTAAGAGTATTTAGATATGAACCGGTGAGATTCATCTAGTGGTAATGTACCAAAAGATAACTACTATTCTTCAGCTAACGGAGAACGATAGCTCAGACATCACTATGGCAGCTGACATGATGGCCAGCTGCCGTTTTCATTGATGTAATGGGAGATTAGTTTAATAAGAAAGGAGGAAAGATAACGTACTAATCGAACTATTCAATTGATAAAGTATTCATACGAGCCAGGGAGATTCTCAAATGAGTAATAATTCGAATGTCAAACATTCATCAAGCAATGAAAATGAACATATTGAAGTCAGCCTTTTGGTAAATAAAACAAGACAAGTTGTTGGAAAGTTAGTACTGTCTGATGAATCTCCAGTGGACCCAGAAATGGTTTTTCTACAATTATCTTTTGAAGGCAATACAATTACCAGTCAAAGTGAAAATTATTTTACTGCGCTTCAGCTGCTGAGAGTTAAACTAGAGGAGCGAAATACACAAATTTTGTGTAACGGTGCAGCAATAAACATCTATCCTTCACGTATGCAATTAGAGATGGGGGTTGGGCGATTAGCATATAAGTTGCATCATTCCGTGCCTGCCAAAATGGCAGATGTTATAGATATTTTTGATCTGGATGATGAACTGGAGTTTGTAACGGTTACTGAGCAAACAAATTACTATCAACAATGGATGAACAGCATTCTTAGCGATAGATGATTACACTAACGGGAAACGATAGCGTAACAACGCCAGGCTGCCGGCATGTGCGGCAGCCTATTGAGTTAACGGGCAGATTTTAAATAAAGAAGGACAAAAGTAATTTCTTGGTGAGATGCTCCTAATACGCTAATACGTATCACTAAGAGGAGGTATAGCTTGGAAGAGAACAGAAAGAAATCATATGTAAAGTTGTGTGTTTTTAGATATCAGAAACATTTCCACTTGTAACTCAGTTAATCCATTGGCATTAAGGAGCAGAATGTCTGAAATAAATAAGCTTGCTGATGCATTTCATAATCTGCCTGAATTGATTTACAGTAATCAATTTGATGAGAATTTATTTTGGGAACAACTTAAGACTACATGCCCCGATAAAGTCGAAGGCTATAGGAGGGTATTTGAAAGTGCTTTGCACTAACTGGGAACTATAGTTCAATGACGATATGCGGCAGCCGGTCAAACGATCAGCTGCCGTTTTCCTGTTGAAGTAACGGGCAGTTTAGTTTAATTGTGGAAGCCAAAAATATAAGATATTATTAATAGCGACTACAAGAAGTATGAGGGTGGAATTTATGAAATACATAAAAAAATATTTGATTACAGTAATTTCGATAGTTATCTTTATTCTTCTGATTTATGAATTTCAAAATATAAAGTCAGAGGTAAATAATAAATCGCTTGATGATTACTACAGTATTAGCATGATGAAGTTTGGAAAATTAACAAAAGAACAGAGAATCATTGATGCTTATCATTTTTACACGGATATGGGATTCTTCAAGGATACTAACTTTTCGAACAACGAAATTGTTGATAAAGTTCTTCAAACAAATGACTTTAGTCAATACTTCGACCCCTTCAGCTCGAAAGAAGGAAATTACTATTTTATTTATGGCGATTTATTTATTTTGAACTTAGACAATAAACGGATATGGTTTAAGGATACCGAGATGGATGTTGTTCAAGGCAATAATGCTTACGTAAAAGCATTGAACGAATGGTCTTTTATATCAATGAAGAAATTTAATCCCCAGAATATTACTGAAGAATGGAAGAGCACTGAAGGACCTGTTACGGTTAGTTTCACTATAGAAAATAAGAAATACAAATTAGATTTAACAAAAGAAAGTGATTTCATTAATATGGACATTATTTCTCAAATAAATAAAATTATCGAGAAGAGTGGTTATAGATTTGAAACCATCGGTGTTGACCAAAGAGTATGTGTAGTCCTTTTAACAATTGAGGAAAAAGACAAAATTGAAAATGAAAGAATTATACCGTTTGCTCATTAAGCTAACGGAGAACAATAGTTCAACGATTCATGGAGCAGTTTGCCGGTGGCAGCTGCTCCATTTTTCATTAAGCTAAAGGGCAGGATAATTCCCAATATGTGTATAATAAATCAATGAGTTATTTATATCATTTAGGTCAGGAGTTGATATTCTGCGAACCATCATAGAATGGGTTGACCGATTGCTGGGAAGGGGGCAACAAATGGATAGGGGCCTTCAATATAAGCATATCCATTTATATTGTGATGAAAAGAAAAACGAAGCCACTCTTGTTCCAAATGGCTGGCATGAGAAGTTAGGTGTTGTTTTGATTGATATTGTCGAGGTTATTCCTCTGCCTTTCTTTAAAGAGGAGTTATTTCAAGCATCGGTAAGAACGTTTAATAATTGTTTTACCAAGGAACCGCCTGCACATCCTGCAAAAGATGATAACCCATTAGTGAGTAAGTTAGGCAACAAGAACTGGTCTGCAGCAACAAGAGGTAAGAAGTTAATCGTAATTGATTGGACGAAGGATAAAGGGTACATCGTTTATCCTACCAAAAGAGGACATGGTGGCTTTTATCAACATTTGACTGACAAAGGAGTTTGTATTGGAAAGGAACTTGAAGCTGAGGCTTTGTTAAATGCTGTACAAGACAGCTTATACTATTCTCTGCGTTAGGTTCGGTTAATGATAAGGAACCTTTAAATGTTATTCGGAGTATTGTCTATTGATTGTGGATTGAACTAACGATGAACGATAGATGAATGGAGACTATAGTTCAATCACAATATGCGGCAGCCGGTCAAACGATCAGCTGCCGTTTCCTTTGAAGTAACGGGCATGTTAGCGGAGTTTCGGTGTATTATTAGAGTAAACTTTGAAGGATTGATAAGATGCCAAAAATGAAGTGTACTTGCGGAAACATTTTAAGATTTAGTGATATCCCCTGCCCAATCCAATTTAACTTTATTTCAGACGTTGACTTCGATAAGATACAGGGTCACGTAGATGTTGAAGAGTTATACTTAAAGATGAAAATGTTCTTTGTTTGTAATGACTGTAAAAGACTTTTGGTGTTTTGGAATGGCTTCGATAATCCACCGCAGGAATACGTACCTTCAACTTGAATTCACAACTAGCTGTTAAGAGTACGGATGATGACAGGCTGAACGGTAAACTGTTGCACTAACGGGACACGATAGTTCTATTATGAAATGCGGCAGCCGCTCTAACGATCAGCTGCCGTTTTCATTGAAGTAACGGGCAGTTTAGCAATCACAGCCGAGTAGCGGCTAAGATTCGGTTTAGACAAGAAGGCATGATAATTTACTTGTGTGGCAAACATACGTTTGGTAGTATAGTGGTAAAAAGTAGGAGGTTGAGGGATTGGATACTTCAACTGTAGTTATCGATTTGTTATATAGGAAATACAAATCGGATCAAAATTGGGTTCGTGTAGCCCTTCAGCCACTGTCCGAAGAAGATATTAGGTGGTCGCCTACGCCTGAAAGTAACAGCATTTCTAATTTGGTTGCTCACATTTCAGATCAAGTAAAACATTGGTTTGAAATCGCTTACTTAGGTGCGCCGTATGAAGAGGTGAGAAGTAACAACTTCGAACATGAGCTGCAAATGACAAAAGAGCAAGCGTCGGAGCTTTTTCAAACTTCCTATGATCATATCCTAGAGGTTATCGAAATCATGAAGGCAAATCCGGAAAGATTACTTGAGCAACCGTATTTGAATTATCCTCCGTTTAATGGTGGATTAGATAATCAAGCTACGATTTTAGAAATGCTTTTGCATCACTTCAGACATTTTTCTAGCCATGTTGGACAAATCATTTACATTTCAAAAATGAGGAAGGGGCAATTACAGTGGTAGAGTTGAAAAGCTCATATTTAGGGATTCCCGTAGATAATCTAGAAAGTGCTGTGGAGTGGTATGGTAAGCATTTTGGTTTTAAGGTCATTAAGGTCGATCCGATATTTGTAGAGCTGCTAACCGAATCGGGCGTGAGAATTTGCTTGAGCAAACATGATCCAGCGGTAAATTCGCACATCGATTTACCGACAGGACCGTTTCCAGTACAGGGGTTTATCGTTTCCGATGCGGAAGCTGTCTATCAAGAGCTAAGAGATAATGGCGTCTTGGACAGTTCTTTGATTATCAAGGGAAATCACTCTCGTTTTGTGATCCAGACGGAAACTTTATCGAAGTATGGAGTTTACCGGAGGGTAATTACACGATAACCAAAAATGATTGAACTAACTGGGAACGATAGTTGAATCAATATGCGGCAGCCGGTCAAATGATCAGCTGCCGTTTTCAATGAAGTAATGGGCAGGATAGTTGAACGATCATGTGGAAATTAAACGATGAATCCATGAAAATTGAAATTACTGAAGAAGTTAGCAATGGCTATTCCTTATTCGTCTGGAGGAGTCAAGTGGGTAACCGTGTTCATGTTGATTGGGTATGGCTGGTAGTTAGCATTATTTGCGGTATCCTTGGGGCAGTAGGGACAATGCTTTGCGTACTATGGTTAGCGGTAGGGACATTGTTTTTTGATGACCCCACGATAACTTATAGCGAATTTCTTTTATCTGTTGGAAAGTACATTGCGATTCCAATATTTCTGCTTTTAGTATCAGGGTGGTCAATATATAAGTACAGACAAGCAAGGAAGAAATAGCTGAAATTTGCCTGTAAACAATTAGTTTGTCGATAGAACTAACGGGACACGATAGTTCAATTACGATATGCGGCAGCCGGCCTCACGATCAGCTGCCGTTTTCATTGAAGTAACGGGCAGTTTAGGGGAACAAAGCACAGTCAATGTTCGTTGATTATAAGGGGTGGTCAAAATGAGACGTGTGCTTTGTTTGTTTGTCTTTGTAGGACTATTACTTGTTGGTTGTAGTGAGGATGGTTTTGAGATGCCCGAAGAAGTACCAAATGACTTTGCTTTTTCTATTAGCTTTGGTGTAGGTAGCAAGAATAAAATTAATACTTATGACGGCATTGTTATTAAAGACTTAATTATTGATGGAACTGCAACAGCCGAGCTTTACTTTACTAAAGACGAGACATTTCGGATATATCAAAGGATGAGAGAGCAAGACATATTACAGTCCCCGAGCATAATTGGCAATACAACATGCAACAGTGAGCCATATGGCATGGACCAATGGAGAATAAGGGTTAACGGTAATGAAAAAACCATTAAGTATTGCGACGATGTGAGGGATGCAAAGAACTTAGTAGAATTAAGGAATTTCATTTTTGAGATTGTGAAACATAAAGACGAATATGAGAAACTACCCGAAACTGTCGGAGGGTATGAATGAAATTGGGTAACTGTCGTCAACCAAAACGCTTACTTATTGAGCTATCGGAGAACGATAGTTCAAGAACGAAATGCGGCAGCTGGTCTAACGATCAGCTGCTGTTTTTCATTGAAGTAACGGGCAGTTATGTTCAGCAAACGTTGACACTAAAGTAGAAGTCTGATAAGGTTTTATTTTTATGGAAACCATATTAAAAAATATTGAAAGAAGAGTGGGGGAGTATTTTCTCTTATTTAGAATGAACGTTTCATGCAAAGATATTCAATAAAAACTATGCTATTCGGGATAGCCCTTATGATATTTGCATTACTTCTACAAGGTATTGACGGACTCTATCTGTATGATGTAGAGATATTTATAGGAATTATCGGACTAATAATAACAATTGTCGGTTTGTTTGTACCTGATAAGAATTCAAAATAACTCATTTTTGAGCTCCTAACAGTTGCCGACGGTAGATGCTCCAATTCGCTATGTTAAGGGCAGGATTGCGAATGTGGCGCCGCTGTTTATTTGAACATTAGTTGAACTCATCTTGGAGCAGTTTGCCAGCGGCAGCTGTTCCATTTTTCGTTACGCTAACTGGGAACGTTAGTTCAACGCACCAAGAAGCAGCACGCGATCGGCAGCTGCTTCTATTTCATTAAGCTAACGGGCAGGACAGCGTAATCACTTCGCGAATACTTTAGGTATGAAGGATATACGAAGTTTGCAAAAAAGACGTTAATTAACGCGATTCTAAGGAGAGACAATATGAAGAAGATAATTTGGTTACTTTCATTTGTCATTGTTATCCTTGGCATCGGTCTCTTTTATTCAATTCGATTGAATGTAACGAACAAAAATGATTACCTTCAAAGAAGCATTCTTTATAAATTTGATCAAACTGATTTGAATAGAATTAATACATTCTATGAGAGATTCCTTAATCATGAAGGCGATTACCTAGTGGTAATAGGACCTACTATAGACAGTGGACCAGCTATTACTAACATTAATTCAAATGGCAAGGAAATAGTATGGATAAATGATATGTCTAGAGATGCATACAGTAATGGAGCGATAGCAGTATATAAATGTAAGAAATTAAATAAAGAAGAGAAGTACTCAAGTACAGTTTTTTCAGTTTCAAATTGCGAGGGTTATTTAGAAGACGATATAAAGGGATATATAGCATTTCCAAAGAAATACATGAAGGTATTTCCAGCGGGCGTTAACATCAGCTAACACACCACATTCACGCTGCGGGACCAATTGGGTAGAGTTCATTACGCTAAACATTCCTGTTGAGCCTAAGAAATAGGCTTTGTAAAAAAGGGAGCGCCTCAGTATGATGGGTTTGTCGACAACACATCAAGGAGGCGCTCTTACTATGAAGTTTAAGCAATCAGACGTTCAAAATCAACGGATTGAAAGAATTAGCACCTCGCATCTCGTCGTAGGAATCGACATGGCTAAAGAAACGCATGTCGCGCAAGCTACGAATTTCCGAGGGATTGTGTTCTCCAAACGGCATCTCTCATTCTCAAATAGCATGGAAGGCTTTGAAAAATTGAACCGCCGGATGACCGAGTTACAGCAGAAACACCGATTGAAGAAGCTCATCATCGGCATGGAGCCGACCGGCCACTACTGGTTTAACCTGGCCAACTGGCTAGCAGATCGGAAATTACACGCGGTCATGGTTAACCCTGCAACGACCAAGCGAAACAAGGAAAACCGAGATAACAGTCCATCAAAAAATGATCCCAAAGATGCTCTTATCATCGCAGATGCTGTCAGTCGGGGCTTCTACTACGAGTACACACGTCAACCGCCGGCCGACTAAAAAGAGACTATTCTTAGGACAGATCCATATGAATACCAAGAAGTGTAACAGCCAAGCTAAGAGCCAAACAAAATCGAGTACAGTTATTGATTTCAGATGCGAATTGGAAGACGGGAGATATAAAGAGGAGATGCTGGGAGAGAGAGGTGGCTATAGGGGCCTTAAAGTAAGGGATATGGCCTCGAGAAGAGAAATAAAAGGACATTAACCGTCTATTATATCTTGGAAAAGTGGGTGTCCAAAATCATAGGTATACTAATTGTTTTGCTTATTGCAATTCTATTAATATCATAATTATTTACGCCACCTGGCATAACAAAAAAATAGGCCTGATAGAAACGGCTTCAGGTTATACCTATTTAAGTGGGGTAGATTCATATAAGCGATCTACAATTTATCTATTCAAGGATAGAATGACGATAAACAATATTCAGATCATTCCCATAGCACAAATTACAAATGCCAGTTTTTATGTGAGAGATCAAAGCTTTAGTTACAGAGGGAGTCGTATTATGAGAGAATTTTACATTCTTTCAGTTGGATTTAAGGCTATAGATGGACATACTTCTTCGTTTACGTGTGAATCAAAAGAAAATTCATTGACTGCCCAACTCTCAATGCGGCGCCGCTCTGGATTCACGGCGACGTGGCGGTAGGCAATCTGCTTGCGAAGAACGGCAGACTGTGCGGCGTCATCGATTTCGGCACCATGGGCACGGGCGATTCGTCGAGCGACCTTGTGATGGCATTTAACTATTTCGACGACGAGAGCCGCGATCTTTTTCTCGGCCACATGGGTGCCGGGGAAGCTATGGTTAACCGCGCGCGGTTGGACGTTGTGGAAAGCGCTGATCACCTACGATTGGAACGAGAAGAACTCGGAAGCGGCAAATTGGGGCAAACGGGTCATCGATGTGATCGTCGAAGATTACAAACGATTGCAGAGATAACGGCACGCGGCCGTGGGAGTCGGCGTCCGCGGCTCTCCTGCCCTGCTGGTACGCGCCGCGGGAAAACAGAAGAAACGCAGCGATGCTGCCGGACAACATGTCCGGCAGCATCGTCGTTTCAGCGTCGTTATTCGGCCGGGCCTGCGACGCAATGCAAGCTGTACAATCAGTGTAATCCGTGCAATCCGTGAAATCCGTGCAAGCAGTGCAATCCGTGTAAGCAGTGAAATCCGTACAATCAGAGCCGAACGCCGTACAACAACCCGCCGTCAAGCCGGTACCAGGACAGAAACCGGAAGTCGTCGCCGCCTGCCGGATCCTTCATGACATGCTCCTTGTATCCCAGCTCTCCCGGATCGTAGAAGGAATACAAGATTTTGCCCGCTTGCGCGGAATAGACATACGTGGTGTTTTGATACGTATAAGCTAACGTTCCGTCCGGCGCCAACTGCTTGATGGAGAGCGGCACGTCTATCCAGGGCGATCCGGGAGGGGCGGCGTACGCTTGTTGGGTCGCGCCTTCCGGCGAGCGCAACTCCAAGAGCCAGCGCCCGGTTTCCTCGTCGGCTTTCTTATAGGCGATCCATCCGTTATTGATCTGGTACGAATTTTTCGGTTCCGCATTCGTATCGTACCGGTCATAAGGGTTCATGGCGAGCGTGGCAATCCGATCATCGGCGCCGCGAACGCGCAGCGCCCACTTGGAGCTGCTTCCGTTCTTCTGCAAGAGTTCGCTGTATACGAGAGTCCTCCCGTCCGTCAACGGCCCGAAGAACGTGTAGCTGTCCGGGGACGTCGGTTCATACGTGATCAATTTGCCGTTGGGAAGCGACTTGTACAAGTTCGATGGTTGATTGCGGGACGTATATACGATCGTACCGTCAGCCGAGAGATCGTAACGGCGGTTTGAAGTAAAATCCAATTCGGCATTGGGCAACGCGCGCGACTCTCCTGTCTTTACATTCAATACGCTGCTGCCCAAAACCGCGAAATCCCCGTTTACTTCTCGAAGGCGATACCCGGAATACCCGGGCCAACGATGTTGAACCGCGCCGTCCTTCCAAACGTTAATCGCGCTGCCGTCCTCATAAACCACGCCTTCGGAGGATAACCGCACCCGTGCCAGGGAATTGTGTTTGGCGTCCTCGAACACGCGTGCTTGGCTTTGATCCGAACGGTTGTACAGCCAGTACACGTAGCGAGAGTTATAAGTGCCTTTGTCCCAATAACTCTCAACCTGTCTCCACAGTATGCGGTTTGCATCATAATCGACAATCATGCCCGGAAATCGATAGAGGAGGGTTTCCGGACCCTGCTTGCCGAGTCCTTGAATTTCTATGGGCAAATAATGATTATTGCCGCTTTCTTCACCGAGCTCGAATCTCGAGTTAACCCCCCATCCCCAAGCGGTGCCGTCGCTTTTGAGAATCAAATTATGGTAGTCTCCGGCTGATATTGAAGTCACGGAATCGAGACCATGCACTTGAGCGGGCGTCGAACGCTGAACCGTACTGCCGTCGCCGAGCTCCCCGTCGTTGTTCCCCCCCCATGTCCAGACGGTTCCGTCGTTTCTGAGCGCCAAACTATGCGCAGCCCCTGCAGTAATGGCAACGACCGAATCAAGGCTTTGCACTTGTGCGGGTGCGCTGCGTGCCGTCGTCGATCCATCGCCGAGCTGGCCATAGCTGTTTTGCCCCCATGTCCAGACGGTACCGTCGTTCCTGAGCGCCATATTATGCAGCGCCCCGGCAGCAACGGCTACGACCGAATCAAGACCTTGCACTTGAACGGGAATACTGCTAGCGCTGCCGCTCCCCCAGGCCCATACGGTACCGTCGCTTTTTAGCGCCAGACTGGACGACACTCCGGCAGCAACGGCAACGACCGAATCGAGCCCTTGCGCTTGAACGGGATTAAACACATAGGCGTACTCGTCCAAAACGGTTCCGTCGCCCAGTTGGCCGGAATCATTCTTACCCCACGCCCAAACGGTACCGTCTCGCTTGATTGCCAATTGATGCTTAACTCCCGCAGCGATGGCGACTGCCGGACCGAAAGCTTGGCCTGAAGTATCTTTCACCGGAAGGGGAGTCGGGCCGGGAGTCGAATCTTGATCGCTTCCATAAGGCAGTTGTACTCCCCATTCCCATACGGTTCCATCGTCTTGGAGCGCCAAACTGTGACATCCGCCGGAAGCTATGCTTTGCACGCCTTTGAGGCTCTTGACCGGCTTGGGAGCGGCATGGCTTGTCATTGTCCCATCGCCGAGCTCGCCCCAGTAATTATCCCCCCAAGCCCAAACGATGCCGTTGCTTTCGAGTGCATAACTTTGCGCGCATCCTCCGGTCAGATAAACGATATCCGTGACGCTCGCGAGCGGAACCGCCGGACTTCCCCCTGCCGGTTGGCCGCCGCTGCCCCCTTGATTCTGGATCATGCCGCCGCTTTCCGCGGCATACGCCATATTCGGCAGCGTTGCGAGCGCAATAAGCAAACAAAGAATACCCACGACCTCTCTGAAGCTTTGCTTCATACCTCATTCCCTCCCATACGTTCTTGTTATCCCCGCGAAGGGACGATCGTTCTGGCTGGTCGGCATCCGCATCCATCTTCAACCTTGAATATTTATAATCGCCCATATTTTACCATGTTGCGCAATCTCCGATCTATGACCACGATGGATATGTTTACACCCTGCAATGGTCGTATTTCCGTCTGGTACCGTCGAAACCCGGACGCAAAAAAGCAGCCCGCGAATACGATACTCGGGATAACCTGTAAAATTGTTCAGTGAAAATAAAGTATTAGACAGATAAATAAAGTATTAGACAGATAAATAAAGTATTAGACTGAAAAATAAAGTTGTAGACTAAGAAAATAAAGTATTAGACTCTTACCGGCCGCGCTGAACGGGCAGAATAGTATACTACTATACTCAGACAAATTGAGAGGAGAGGGACTAGGAGGTGTGTCTAGAAGTGTTGGATCTTAACGAAGACAAGAGAAAGAGAGGAAATAATATTCCTAAGTTAATCATGTTAGTTGGCTTGCCCGGAGCAGGGAAATCTACATTCGCAAAGGAATTAGCTATTAAAGAAACTGCGGTAATACTGTCTTCGGATGCATTAAAAGAAGAGTTATTTCCCAGTGGTTATGGTTATGAAGAAAAGAATGACCCTATTGTATTTAATGAATTATATACTAGGGCATTTAATAATATAACAAAGGGAATTAGTGTCATACTAGATGCTACAAATGTTGCATCAGTAACAAGAGTAGCTGCTTTAAAGAGATATTCTAACTGTGAAAAAATTTGTTATTACATAAACACACCGATTGAGGTTTGCCGTAAAAGAAACAGTCTAAGAGACAAGCCAGTTTTTGATACTGCTATAATGAAAATGCACAATAGTCTGGAAATTCCAACGGTGGCTGAAGGGTTTCATAAAGTATGTATAGTTGAGATTGAATGAAGCAAAGATTATGAAATAATGTACTTAAGCTCCCCCGGAAAACGATAGCTCAATAACAAGAGGCAGTCTACGACTTTATTTTCCAAGTCTTTGGACTGCCTTTCGTTATTGTGAAGTGTAGTCTAAAACTTATATCTTGAAAGCTGCCGATCCTATAACCCAAAATACCGTGTTAAGTCAATGATTCCAGCCTAAGACTTAATTTTCATCGGACATTTGAAAATACCGAAACACATCGCATTTGGTTGGATGTAAAGGATTTTAATCAACGGGCACAACATGTATATGAATCAGTGGGCTTTATCAATGAAGGAACACTCAGGAATAGTTTTTTCAATGGAAAAGAATTTAAATCCCTTGTAGTAATGTCTGTTCTCAGACACGAATATTACGGAGAGTTGTGGAACTGACTAGGAACTTTAGTTCAACGCACGAAGAAACAGCACGCGATCCGCGGCTGCTTCTTTTTCATTAAGCGCGTGCCCAGAGGCACGTATCTTCTAGCCGATGAAAGTCCGGTCATGGGAGGGGCCAAGCCCCCATGTAGCTAGGAGACATTGTAAGAACCTCCTCTTGACCTTACATTCAATTAGACACCGCAGGGAGATAAAAAGCCACATACCAACGTAAAACTAATCCGCCGGTGAATTTTTGCATCCTGGTGGGAGAGTGGAGTCCTAAATGGAAACTATTTTTGAATGGAGACTCAACGGCAGCCGCCAAACGATCGGCCACCGTTGTTCATTGAAGTAACGGGTAGATTAGCGTGGAACCAGTGAACTTAAAAAGGTTGCGATAAAATCTTTTATTACAACCTTGATGTATTCGTCCAAGCCTGTACGTTGTGTAATAATTTGCGGACAAGCCCAATCCTTGAAATGGATTTGGGCTTTTTTGTGCCCGAAATAACCATCTGTTTCCAGAAATTCAAGCACTCTCGCTCCCTGCCCTACATAAACTGTAGGCGAATAACTAAGTAAAGGAGACAATCTGGATTACAGAGCCTATACTCCCGTGCAATATTGGGGCGATCCGGTTCCATACATCCCTTACTATTCCTATTACGCCGTTCGTTCCCCCAAGCAGCTCGAACTCAGCAATTACGTTCCGCAAACTATGGGAAGAGCACGTCACTTTTACGAAGATGGTGATCATCAGTATCGCAGCGGGATTGCCGGACGAAGAAGCTACAACGAAGCGATTGCTGCGCAATGGGCCTGATATGGCGGCAACTCTTACTCCTCTCTATGGTACGGAGAAAGCGAATAAATTCGACGAACTGATCGTAGAGCATCTGGTTCTCGCAGTGCAGTTGGTAAAAGCGGCTAAAGCCGGAAACTCCGCCAAAGCAGCCGAGATCGAGAAGAAGTGGTACAAAAATGCTGACGACATCGCCGTTTTAGTCGCTTCCATTAACCCATACTGGTCGGAGGACGAGTGGAAGAAAATGCTGCACGAGCACCTGCGATTGGTCAAAGCTCAAGCGGTCCTTCGGTTGGAAAAGGACTATGCGGCCGACGTCGCTCTTTATGACGAGTATGAGGAACAAGCACTCGTTATGGCCGACATGATGATGCGAGGCGTAGTTCAACAGTTTCCAGCTTCTTTTGCCTAAGTCAGGCAGGCATAATCGCAAATCCTTGACCCTACGCTTGCCGACATGATAATGAGATCCGTTCTAGCTATAACGTGGGGGTTAACTGTTACTGATAATGGACTTACATCAGGATTCGAAGCATTTACTGCTTTAATTGTAATATCAGGAACGGTTGACGATGGCTCTTGGTACATGATCAAGGCGTGCGGGGCTCTGCCAAACCCGTTCGCAACGAACATACGAGTTAAGCGAAGGTTACTAGGCTTATAATCACAACCTGATTAAACTAAAGGGCACGATAGCTCAATCATGACACGACGGCAGCCGGCCTCAGAATGATCGGCTGCCGTCGTTAACGGGCAAAATACTGATGATGATACTACGGAGTACAAACGAATTAACTAAATGAGGTCCGTGTAAACCGATGACTTAACATGAAGTAAAAAAGCAGGAAGTATCTTGGAGGTCAGCTTTTTAAGATGCCTTTAGCTCAAATTCGAATTCCGTACAATGCACCGCCGTCAACTCGGTACCATGCACCATACGGGTATTGTATGTCTCCCGGACCGCTGAAGACTATTTCCCGGTATTCCAACTTCCCCGAACCGCTGAAAGAATATAAGAGTTTGCTCTCTTGGGTGGAATACAGATAAGTCGTACCGTATAACGTATACACTACGGTGCCGTTCGGTTTTTCGCTTGTGTCGTACTGAGTCTGCCCCTCCCATCTATGTAACACAGTCCCTTGCTTCCAATAGTAGGTTACGGGCACTCCATTAGTTACCAATGTATAAATAACGCCATCGTCGGATAACATGGCTTGATTTACCTTATCCTCCGTCCCGTAGGAATCGTAAACCATTACTTGGCTCTTATCGGCACGGTTGTACAGCCATAGCATTTTATCGCCAGTCCTTTTCCATAGAATATAATTTTGGTCAAAGTCGAGTATCGTTCCGTCGAAGCGGTAAAGCAGTGTTTCTGCATATGGTACTGGATTAAATGCAGCAATAGTGACAGGAGAAGAACGGCTAGTCTTGCTTCCGTCGCCAAGTTGACCATAATTATTCAATCCCCATGACCGTACGGTTCCATCACGCTTGACCGCAAAACTATGCGAAGTACCCGCCGTGATAGCGGACACCGAGTCGAGATTGGTTACTTGAACGGGGGAAGAACGATTGATATTGCTTCCATCACCTAGTTGACCGGAAGCGTTATTTCCCCAAGCCCAGACGGTTCCGTCGCTTTTGACTGCCAAAGTATGTCCCCCTCTGATGCCGGCTGCTATGGCTGTTACCGAACCGAGACCCTGAACTTGAACGGGAGTATGTCGCTCTATCGTGGTTTCATCGCCCAATTGACCGAAAGTATTATTTCCCCAAGCCCAGACGGTTCCGTCACTTTTAACCGCTAAACTGTGGCTGCCGCCCGTAGCGATGGAGACTGCCGAATTGATGCCCTGTACTTGAACTGGAACATAACGGTGGGTTGTGGTTCCATCGCCCAACTGACCGGAAGTATTATTTCCCCAAGCCCAGACGGTTCCGTCGCTCTTGAGTGCCATACTATGCTCGGTACCCGCAGAAATGGCAACAACCGAGTCGAGCCCCTGAACTTGAACGGGAGTATGTCGCTCTATCGTGGTTCCATTCCCTAGTTGGCCGAAAGAATTAGCTCCCCAAGCCCAGACGCTTCCATCACTTTTAAGAGCCAAATTATAGTTTGCTCCAGAATCAATGGCGACTACGGAGCTGAAGTTTTTTATCTGATTGGGGGCATAACGCCCTAAACCCGGCGATCCACTTCCATCACCTAGTTGACCGGAAGCGTTATTTCCCCAAGCCCAGACGGTTCCATCACTATCGAGAGCCAAACTATGCTCATTTCCAGCAGCAATTGCGATCACTGAGCCAAGACGCTGCACTTGAATCGGAGTATATCGGTCGTAGAACTGATCTTCACCGAGTTGACCATTATAATTGAGCCCCCACGCCCAAACGGTTCCGTCCTGTTTTAGAGCCAGACCATGCCCACGCCCTCCTGCAACCATTATTACACCTGATTTCGAACTCTCTGCTTCTAACGCGGAACCGGCCTCCGAGGCGGTTGCCCGAAAGGGCAGAAGCAGCATCAGCGTGAGAAATCCAAAAGCCAAAAGCATAAACCGTGGTCTCATGAAAATTCACTCCCATCTTTTACTTACCATATATCTACCATGATACGGAAATCTCTTGAAAAATATATAACTCCGAAGGAGTAAATAAGAGACTCGATGGCTCGATGACCGGCGCTTTTAAATTAACGTATGAGGGGAGCAAACCAAATGGGAAAGTTGGAAGTACGAGAAGCAGTTAAGAACAGATACGGGTAAAGACCTTGTCCTTCTAAATACCTCAAGATTAGGACTTGAATTGTTAACTCACTCCTGCGCACACTTGGCAATTTCGTTTGCTGGACATTATCTTTAAATGAAAAGAAGTGCAAAATTCATTGAACTAACGGGGAACGATAGTTGAATGAAGACGCAACGGCAACCGGCTATGATATGCTCCCCATACGGTAGACAGGTGAAATAATAAAACCTGTTATCGTTAGGGGAGTTTTTTATGTCTCTAGGAAAGTATAGTGCTTTGGAGAAACTTGCTATTCTCGAAGAAGTATCAAATGGGGAAATTGGTTTTCTGGCAG
>NZ_JAAAMU010000037.1 GCF_009909195.1 Paenibacillus sacheonensis | reverse complement strand
GAGCAGGGCGAGCGCTTCGCTGCCTAGCAGCGCTCGGCCCTGCAGCAGCGCCGCGGCGCGGCAAGCGCGCGCCGCCAGCGCCCGGGCGCGGCCGTCGCCGAGCTCGGCCGCGGCGAGCACATGCTCCGCATGTGCGGCAGGCTGCCGCGGAACCGGCAGCCCCATGCGGGCGTCGCCCGCCCATACGTTGTCGATCAGCCGTGACAACGTAACGGCCATTCGCGCTGGCGGCACCTTCCCGGCCGGCCAGCGGCGAACGACCTCAAGCGCATGCCCCAGAGGCAGCGGCTCCGACCATGCGACCATAACATCGGCGTTCCCGCGGCCAGTCTCTTTCCGTTCACCGCTAATTCGCTTCCCGGCAGCAAGCCCTTTATCTCTTTCGTCTACCTCGCGATCGGTAACATCCATCTCCTTCTTCGCGCTTGTCGCTGAAGACTCCGCCGAGGATAAACTTCCCCAGCTCCGAACGGTTCGTTCCGCCTCCGCGCGAAATTCCCCATGGCACCAAAACGCGTAATCGACCTCCGGCGCAATGGACCACCCTGCCCAGGACTCCGCCCCTGTCCCAACCGCGTACACCGTCACCTTCATAGCCTTTCCCCTCCAACGTGTTCACCGCATGAAATAAGTCAGTCTTGCGTTCTACCAACCAACGAGGAAGTGCTGTTCGCAATTCTCCTTACGCACCATCTACTCAATTCATTCTTCTGGCCGCTTCTTCCAACTGCGTTCCCGGCCCGAAGCTATTCTACTGATCCGTTTTCCCAACAATCTTTCAGCCCACGATACTTCTACTCAATTAGATTCTTCTAACCCGCTTCTCCCAGTTACGCGCCTGATCTGAAGCTATTCTACTTACCGGTCCCCCAACACTCATTCAGCCACGATACTAATCGACTCGCGCTCTTCGCTGCCGCGCTCTCCCTACAGGGTCCAACTTACCTGCTTCAAGACTATTCCGACGCAGCTCCTCCCCATTGCATTTCCCCATACTTCCCTCACTACATGCCTTTCTCCCCAACGCCATCCTCACTCCCCCAATCCTTCCGAAAAACCAAAAAAGCACACCCCTGACTGCCTACGGCAGCCAATACGGGTGTGCTTCACTCGTCGCTATATTCCATTGCTATGATTATACATTCTCCTTCCCCGTAGAGGCAATGCTGCGATTCGCCGAGAAGTTTTCAGCTTTGCGCGTCAGACTTTCTCTTGCAGCTGCCACGATCGGCCCTTTCCACCGCAGCTGCCCACGACTACCGCTTCCCCCGCACTGCCCGCAATCCACGCAAACGACCTCTCAAAAAGGCAGCTTCGACAGGTCCGCCGGATTGCGCAAGTCAATCAGCACCGCTTGCTCCTTCACGGATACGATGCCCTCCGCCTGCAGCACCCAAAGCAAATGCGTCGGTTCGGCCTCGTCGCCGACCCTTGCTTCCCCATCCTTGCCCTCTATTCCTCCGCGGTCTGCGCCCTCGATCCCACCTTGCCTTAGCCCGTCGCTCCATGTCCCTGTAGCCCGAGCCTCGTTATCCGCGCCATCGCCAACGCGCCATCTCCAAATCGCGCGTAACCGTTGCCAATTCCCGGAGCGCCCGGCTTTCTCCTCCGCCCGAACGGCATTTTGTGCCGAAGCCGATGAGCCCGCATCCGCGCTTCCTGCCTCTACCTGACCCGAACCATTCTGTCCCTCGAACATGACGTCCCCGCCGGCATGCACCCGCACATCCATCCCGCGTTTTGCGAATACGCGAGCAATCCGAAGCGTGTCGTCCTTGGAACCATTATCGACGACCGTCACCTTCACATCCGTCCCCGTCAAATGCGAGAACCGGTGCAGCGAACGCATGTACCATTCCATCCGCTGGCCTTCATTGCCCGCCAGCAGCACGTAGTGCTTCGCGCTGCGCTCCCGTCCGCGCCGCATGGCCGCCAAGATGAAAATAACGGCGGCAGCCAGGACGTAACAACCCACAATACAAAGCAGTACCGCGATCAAAGGCGTCCACCTCCTTTTGCGACATCATATGCCGCGATGCGCCTAGAGGTTACGGTCATTCACGGACAGGCGAATCGCCGCCCGGCCGACGCCTGCTTGATGCGCCATGCAGCTCGATCTACCAACTCACCTGCGATTCTCCCCAAACAGCAAAAAGACCCCCGCGCCGCGGGAGTCTCTCGTGTTATGTATGCCCTGCCTTACAGCGTTACCCAGCCGAACTTAATGGAGTTGATAACGGCCTGCGTACGGTCGTCGACTTCCATCTTCTGCAGAATGCTGCTGACATGGTTCTTGACCGTCTTCTCGCTGATAAACAGGAATTCGCCGATCATCTTGTTGCTCTTGCCTTCCGCCATGAGGCGCAGCACTTCGGCTTCGCGGCGCGTCAGCGGGTTGTCCTCGCTCGGAATGAACTTCACGCCGGTTTCGCGCGCAGCTGCCGCGCCGGACGTTGCGCCGATCTCGTCGAGATACGTCATGCGGCGAAGCTGGTTGATCAGCTTGCCCGTTACTTTCGGGTGAATGTACGCGTAGCCGTTCACGACCGAGCGAATCGCATTCGCCAGCGCCTCGGCTTCCATGTCCTTCAAGAGATAGCCGCTTGCTCCCTTGCGAAGCGTCTCGAAGACATAGCTTTCGTCGTCATGGATGGAGAGAATGATGACTTTAACCTCAGGGAAAATATCGCGGAGACGCTCGGTCGCCACCACGCCGTTCTCGATCGGCATGTTGATATCCATCAATACGACCTCCGGCTTGGTTTGATTGCAAAATTCAAGCACCTGGATGCCGTCGTTGCATTCGCCGATCACTTCCAAATCGTCTTCCATATTGAGAATCCGTTTGAGTCCTTCGCGGAATAGCTGATGGTCGTCAGCGATCAATACTTTGATTTTGCGTTTGCCGCCAGAAGCTTTGAAATCCATCGTCATTTACTCCTTTCTAGTTTCAGCGTTGATGGGAATATGAATCGTGACCGTCGTGCCCTGATTGATGACGGATTCGATCTCCATCCTCCCCTCGAGCAGCTCGGCCCGCTCCCGCATGCCTATTAATCCGAAATGAACGCTGTTCTTGGCTTTGGATTCGATCTGGTTCGTATGAAACCCGATGCCGTTGTCTTTGACGACAATTTTCACCATTTGCGCCTGATAGGTCATTTCGAGCGAGACGAAGGTCGGATTCGCATGCTTGAATGCATTGCTGTAGGCTTCCTGTACCATGCGGTAGATGGCGGCCTCCATTGCCGAAGGCAGTCGAATTTCCTTGCCGATCGTTTCGAACCGCGTGCGAATCTTGCTTTTTTCCTCGTAGTCTTGAATATATTTGCGAAGGGTTGGCACAAGTCCCAGATCATCCAATGCCATCGGACGAAGATTAAAAATGATTTTGCGGATTTCTTCGATGCCCGAGCGCACCTGACTCTTCAAATCTATTAATTCGTCCTGCACGATTTGAAATTCCTGCTTCACCAGCATCCGTTCCGCAATTTCCGTCCTAAGCACTATATTCGCGAGCGATTGGGCCGGACCGTCGTGAATTTCCCGCGCGATCCGCTTGCGTTCTTCCTCCTGGGCCAAAATGATCTTCAGACCGATCTGCTGCCGGTTCTTGGCGGATTCCAGAATGCGCGTAACCTGATTCAAATCCCCGGACAAATATTCCAGCACGACATTGATCTTCGACGCGATCGATTCCGCCCGTTCGATGGACTTCTCGACATTGCGGACCCGCTTCTGCAGCTCGTCGCGCCTTGCCTTGAGATAGGTTTCCTTCTCCCGGAACATCATCAGATCAAGCTGCAGCTGCGTCGCTTTCTCGTAGGCGGTCTTGATGTCCTCTTCTTTATATCGGACGAAGTCCCGGCTGACTTCAGTCAACCGGATTCTCGCCCTGCGATAATCGAGCTCCAGCCGGTCGACTTTGTCGATAATGTCCCCGGCTTCGGCTAATACTTGGTTTAATTCCTGGCCTAACGAAAACATTTCTTTTCGCGCCGATTCGCAAATCTCGAAAATTTGATATTTGCTGTCCTCCATGACGGAAACCGCATTCTTGATGACTCGGTCGATATCATCCACACGAAAATCCATGCCTTCCAAGCCCACTTTCTGCATGTTCTACTAATTCTATCATATCACATAATCAGTCGCAGGCATTCATTTCATTCGACGGTAATCGTCCCCAATTTGCCATCCCAGTTCACGACTAGGCCCAATTGCTCGGATACGAGGCGAATCGGAACGAGGGTCCTTCCGCTGCGCATGATCGGCGCGACCTCGGACTGCTTCCGCACCCCGGTCAACACGAAGTCCTTGCTTCCTACGACCATCTCCATGAACTGGCCCCCCCGCAGCATGGACACGCGCTTGAGCACGGGATCCCAATCGATCTGGGCACCCATGGCTTCGGTCACGAAACGCAGCGGAAGATAGGTCGTACCGTCCAGCAAAAGCGGAGCCACGTCGAGCTTAACCGGCTGTCCGCCGACCACGGCATTCTTCGAGCCGAGCTTCAGGTCGACTCGCGTCCGAGGCGGCTCGGGAACGACCGCAGGGTATTGGAACGAGATATTATCGAAGGCGATCGTACCGGTAAGCAGGCGCTCATCCTGTCCGTCCTCCAGCGAAGCGACATAGAGACGTTTCAACGTCACGGGCGCCGACAAGCCCTCGGCTGCCAGATTCACCTTGATCGTCTTCCAACCGTTCCAGTCCATTTGCTTGGCAAGGGTAATCAGATGCGCATCGCCTTTGCCGTCGATGATCTCCGCGCGAACCCAGTTCAAACTGTTGTCGCCCATCACGTCAATGGTCATTCCGGAAGGCGTGCCTTCCACCGGGCGGCCGCTTCCGTTTAATACGGCATAAGCCGCTTTCGTCCCGGTTCCGTTCGTAAAATCATACTGCAGCTGCACGACGCTCGAACTATTCGTGCCCGGAAGTCCCGATACGATGGATGATGTTCCCACTACACCATTCGTACCTTGGAACGAAATTGGATAGGTCGCCTGCTCGAAATCGTCGAATTTTTTGTCTGCGCCCGAAGTCAGTACCGCCATGGACGAGAATCCGTCATAATGCGCAATGATATATCCGGCTTTCGCAGCAGGGTTTACGGTCCCGATCGTCAGCGTGCCGTCCTGAATCGTGCCCGTGAAGCCGCGAAGCTCCCACTTGACCGATGCGGACGGAACCGTCAGCTTTCGGCCATCCTTCAGCGTCGCACGGACGGGCAGACTCATAGACTTGCCCGACTCCAGCACGAGGGAGCTGGCATCCACCGTCATCGCGGCGATCGAAGCGCCGCCGATGATTTCGACCGGCAGCTTATCGCTGGCCGTGCCGGATTTGACGGTAATCGTCGTCTCTCCCGCTTTCGCCGCCGTAAAAGTATTGCCCGCGAAGCTGCCAAGCGCCGATCCGGCCGTCCAAGACGGCTGCAGCGTGCCCGGATTCACCGGATTGTAGTAGGTATCATAGGCTTTCATCGTATACGAGGCTTGCTGGCCAATGAACAGCACGCTGCTGCCGCTCGCTTTGATGCCCTTCAACGCGCCTACCGGCGCCGTCGAGAATACGCCGAGGCCGTTGGCGACCTGCCGCTGCGTGACGCCATACTCCGTCGGGAAGGCAAGCTGCGTCGCCGTCTCTCCGAGCTGACGCGAGATCATCGTCGTAGAGCCGCCGCCGTCGAGGTTCATGCCTTTCCAGACGCCCAGCTGCACCATCATCTGCTGCAGCTCCGCAAGCGTTGCTCCCTGACTGCTATCGCTGTCCTCGACTGTAATGATCAGGGCCTTCGCGCCGTCCTTCGTGTAGCCCAGCGCCGTCCGCGCGCGGGCCGAATTCGGGCTGATGCTGCTCGTGCTGCGGGAGAACGTGGCAGCTGCGCCTCCGTTGACCAGGATGGTGTGGCCGCCGATCAACATTTGCAGCGCATCGGGATTAATCTTCTGTCCGGTCGACTGCGCGATCAGGTTGTAATTGGCGTTTACCTGCGTCCCTACTTGCAGATGTGCGCGCGCGAACTCGGCCGCTTTGCCATGCGTCCGAAGAATGTAGCCGTCCGCCGGCACGGGGCCGGTGATCATTTTGTTGTCCGCGAATTGCGTTACGATCCCGTTCTGCACGAGCACCTCCGTCGGGGTCGTCGCGCTGTCGCTGATGTCCGGCCTCGTTTGCGTCCAGGCGCTGGTGTAGACGTACATCGCATTGGCATGGCTGAAGCCGTCGTTAGGCTCCGTTTTATACGCGGCTTTGTTAATGCCGGTCAACGGGAAGACAGAACCGTCCGCCGCCGTAACCACCCCTTCAAAACCATATGTATCAATCGTCGGCTTATGATCGTTCGTCAAGGCAAACGCGTACATTCCCGTCAGCTGCGACGGACTCGACACCAACTGCCCGCCGGTCACTTCCGCGCCGATCGGCGCGCCTTTGCCGTTCGCCGTATTGAAATAATCGCCGTTCACGCCCGCGACCGCTCCGTACTTGCTGACCATATTCCCTACGGAGCTGACGCTCGAGACCGAATCGACTTTACCGTTCATGACGTCGAGCTTCACGTACGGATTCGTCAAATCGACCTCGATCACATGAACCTTCGACGGTGTCGCCCCTGCCTTGCTGACCCATGTATAGTCGATGCGCTTGGCGCCGGACGTTATCATCTCCGAATTGGTCTGCGCCAGCTTTTTAACCGCCGCTTGCACGGCTCCGGTCGTTGCGGCCGCAGTCACGGCGTTATCCGCCGATGCGAATGCAGGCACTGCAAGCAGGATCGGCTGCGCAAGCAGCGTCGCTCCAAGGGTCCATATGAGCAATCGTTTGCCGTTTCTGCCCGGCATCCGGTTCGTCTTCTGTTCATTTTGCATGATTCTAGCAACTCTCCCATCATAAAGTCTAGTAAGTTAGACTATGAATGAATTGGAAAAGTTACGGTTGATAGAAGACTCCTATCGCCATCGTTCGACCGACAAAAAAAAGCTATCCGCGGTCTTTCGACGGGATAGCTCTAATTCTACCAAACATCTCCTGATTCTCTCTAAATATCTCCCTAAATTTCTACTAAGTTCTTCTAAATTCTACCGACAGCAGGATCGCCGCGGGCGACTGCGGTTTCCTAGATATCAAGGAAATCCACGTAGCTGAGCAGGCGCTTCACCATGACGGCCGCTTCCGCGCGCGTCGCCTTGTTCTTACCGCCGAACGACGTCGCCGATTGACCGCTGATGATGCTGACCTGAACGGCTTTGGCGACATCGTTTTGCGCCCATGTGCCGATTTTTCCCCGATCGCTGAACTTCTTCAGCGTGGTGACCGCCGTTCCTTGAAGCGTAATTTGTACGCCTGCCGCCGCGGCCGCGCGAATCATCATGGTTGCCATCTCTTCGCGGGTGACCGGATTGTTAGGTTTGAAATTGCCGTCCGTCATCCCCTGAATGATGCCTGCCGTTGCCGCCGCTCCGATGTAAGCCGCAAGGCTCGTGGAGGTATTCACGTCCTTGAACTTCGCCGATGCCGCCCGGTCTCCGGTCAATCCAAGACCCTTCGCGATGAACATCGCGAACTCGCCGCGCGTAATCGCTTTGTTCGGCGCGAAGTTGGTGAGCGTATTGCCTTCCACGATGTATTTATTCGCCAGCAGCTGAATATCGTTGCGCGCCCAATGATTTTTCAAGTCGGTATAGTTCACTCCGCCCTTTACGACCGCATAGACGCCATTCCCTTTGCGCTTGAACGTAATGACGGATTGATTGTTCGCCTGCGTGACCTGCGTCGGCACGTAAGACAGCTTGCCCGCCTGCGGATCCAGCCAGACGACCGCCGTTTGCTTGCCGTCCAGCACCGCCGAACTCGTAATCGAGCGCGTTACGTAAGCGCTAAGGTTATCGACGGCTTTCGTCACCCCGTTGTTCGTGACCGCGAGCTGGAAGCTGATCGGGCTGACAAGCACCTGCGCGCCCGTGTTGCTTAACTGCGTGTTCAGCGACGTCGCCAGCGAGCTTGCATTCGTGTCGATCGAGACGATCAACTGGCCGACCGCGCTCCCCGCGTTCATCATTTGCGCCAGCTGCGTGAAATTCAGCGCGCTGAGCGGAATATCGTAGGTCACGGACTTATAGATGACGCCAATCGAGGCGTTCGAGGTCAGTTTCTTCGCGTCCTCCAATGCTCCGAGCGGCAAGGCGACCATCGCCGCGCTCTCCGTGTTCGGTACCGTGAAGACGACTCTCGGAGCCATGCCTCCCACGGAGCGGATCATGTTGTAGGCATTCGTAACCTTTTCCGAGGACAAGGCATACTGACGCACGGGAAGTCCGGCCGGCGATACCGCGGATGATGTCGTCGCCACCGAAGTTTTAATACCCAGTCCTCCGCCGGCTGCCTGTTCGAAGTCGCCGTTCGCATTGTCCGACCAAGTCGTTTGGTTAGCCGCGTTGGAATCCGAGAAGGATGCGGGCAGGACTCCTGACACCGAACGCGGACCGTACCCCGAGCTGCTGTAGCTAACCTTCACCGTATCCCCGATGGCGACCGGCGTATACAGCGTCAAGACGACCGCCGCCCCGTTGATGGCCGTATTCAGGATCGGCCGCGACGTATCGTTCACTTTGACCGCGAACTGCGAGATCGTCGGTACATAACTGCTGCTAAGCGCCGTAGAGAAGTTGACGGTAATCGTGCTGCCTTTCGCGATGATGCCGTTCAACCCAAGCGAAGAGGAGCTTCCGCCGTTAGCCGGCGTGCTGCTGAAGGAAGGCGCGGCATTCCCTCCGAGATCCGTCAGCGCAGGTGAACCGCCGAGATAAGATACCAGCACCGAGTCGCCCGTCGATAATGCGGACGAAATCGTCAAGAGCACCTGCGCTCCGCTCACCGTGACGTTGTACACCGAGCGCGTCGTCCCATTCACCGTCACGTAGAAAGCCGAAGCCGGCGGCGTCAGCCCCGTATTCAGCGCTTCATCGTACGTCAAGGTAACGAGCGAACCTGCAGCGTTGACGGATTGCAGGATTGGCGCCTTCTGATCCTGACCGTTTTGCAAATAGAAGCTGCTGAACGAATACAGCGCATTGCCCGCCAAGTCCTTGAGCGGATACGATCCGCTATAGTAGGACACCGACACGGTTTGTCCGACTGTCGCCGACGTACCGCTGTAGGTTAGAAACACGATGCTGCCCGAGCTGGAGATACTCGTGACCGAACGCGAAGATCCGTTAATCGTAACCGAGAACTGGGAATACGCATACGGGCTGACCGAAGCCAGCTCTTCGCTGAATGTCACCAGAATCGAATTGCCGCTGAGCGACCCGCTCACTTGATAAGGCGCCGTCGTATCCAGCACGTTCGACACGCTCACATCGGAGAAGTTGGCCGCCTCAGTGCCGGACAGATCCTTGATCGGCGACGTGCCCGCCGAGTAAGAAACCTTAACGGTCTGCCCGTACGCCACCGCGCTCGCCAGCGTCAGCGTTACGACTTGACCGCTGATCGCGACATTCGTGACCGCTCGTCCAGCTCCGTTGACGGTGACATAGAAGTTAGCCGGAAGCGGCTTTGCCGCAGTGCTTGTATCCAGGTTTTCATTGAAGGTAATTGCCACTTTAATGGTACCGACCAGCTCCGCTTTCGTCACCGTCGGGGCACCGGACGTGCTGTTGGATGTTCGGAATTTCCATTGGTATTGATTGAGGATACCGTCGAACATGTTGCCCGCCAAGTCGGTTACCGTACCGGCCGCCATTTCGACGTAATAATCCGTATTGGCTGTCATCGTGCCGTTTACCGCGATCAGCAGCTTGCGATTATTCGTCGGATCGACGGACAGCGTCGTCGAGAGCGGCGTGCCGCTTGAGGAGCTGCTTACCTGCTTGACGTTCACCAGCGCGCCGGAACCGAGCATGATCGGCTCGCTGAAGGTCGCTTCCAGCCTTGTGCCTTGAAGCGCTACATTCTGCTCCGCATTTGCCGGCAATTGAAGGACGAGGATCGGTTTCTCGCTGTCCTGCGTCACGGTAAAGCGCCATTCGCTTGATCCCGTAATGCCGGAGAAATAGTTCCCTTTCGCATCGGAGAACGCTTGTCCGCCAATTTCGATGTAGTACGTCGCGTTATTCACATACGACTTATCCAGATTGGCCACCGTGATCTTGGCCGTTCCCCCTCCGCTTACGCTGGACGACGTCACGGGAATCGCCGCGAAGACGGATCCCGAAGGATACGAGCGAATCGTAATATTGCCTGTACCGGGGTACACGGGCTCGGAGAAATTCAGCTCCAGCTCGGGGGTTTGGGTCGCCTGTGCGCTAAGCGGCTTACGGTCGGCTAGCAGCGTAGGCGCCGTCCGATCATCGCCGGGATCCGTCACGAAGCTCCACGTCCTCGCATCCGAGATGCCCTGGTACACCAGGCTCGGATCCGAAGCATCCTTGAAAGCCCCTCCGTCGATAAGCACGTAGAAGCCGGTATTCGGCGCCAAGTCATCGATGGGGTTGATCGTAACGTCCGTTCCGTTGCCGTTAGGCGCATAGGTCACTCTATCCGAGTTTACGCTAATTGTCTGCACCGTCGAATTATCGGCGATTTTGTTAATTCGGATCGATCCCGCATTCGCCGCGACCTTGCGCGGGAAGCTCAGGATTAGATTGGCCCCTACCTTTACCGCGTAAGCATTATCGGCCGGCTGAAGCACCGGGGTGCCTAGCGGCGGGGCGGTTGTCGTAAAATGCCATTGCGAGGAGGAGATGCCCGTGAACGCATTGCCGGCCGCATCCTGGAATGCTCCGCTTGGCACGTTGACCGAATACTCCGAACTTCCTTGCAGCGTACTCGGCAGCGCAACCGTGATTCTTGTCGTCGAGCTGCCGCTTACGCCAACCGAGTTGACGCTGATGTTCTGCTCGTCGGATGGCTGGTTTACATTCGTCACCGTGATGTTCCCGTTTGATGCGTAGACCGGTTCGTTGAAGTTCAACGTCAAGGACGTCGCAATACCGGCCGTAGATCGATGAGCCGGGAGGAACGAATTCAGCGCCGGCGGCGTCGTATCCGTAGAAGCGATCGTCGAGAATCTCCAGCCGACCGCGCTCGTTAAACCGGCGAAGTTTTCGTTATTGCCTTCGTTCGCGAACGCGCCTGCATCGATCGTTACATAATAACTGGTATTAAGCGCGAAGCTCTTGCTTGGCGAGATCGTCACTACATTGCGATTCGCTCCCGTTCCGACCGTCACCTTGTCGTCCGATGACACGACATAAGATTCGAATACATCGTTGTCCAGCTGCTTGCGAATTTGAATCGTCGCACTGCCCGTTCCTTTTCTGACGTTCTCGTCAAACGCAAGCACGAGCTTATCGTCAGTACGCACGTTCGTGGCGTTCGCCGACGGCGACATGCTGGAAATAACCGGCCCGCTGGAGGCAGCCTTTACGGAAACCGGTTTGGCCGTCAGCCCGCCTAGGGCGATTTGCAGGACCATGATGACTGCAATTACGAAGGATACCTGTTTACGATTTCGAACCACTATTACCCACTCCCCAAATGAAGACACTCGTACTTTATTTTTCGGCTGGAATGGGCTTGAAGTGTAGATGCTTGGAGAAAATGGGCGAAGGATGCGAAACGCGGAAGCCTCGTACCGAATGTAGGTGCCCAATACTGTCTGAGCATGCAAAAGAGCCGCTCCTTGGAGGGAGCGGCTCTTTTATGAGCGAATCGAGAATTAGCGAAGCGCGTCGGCTTTCAATTTATCTGCTTTATCCACTTTTTCCCATGGGGCATCGATGTCCGTACGGCCGAAATGCCCATAAGCTGCGGTTTTGGCGTAGATTGGGCGGCGCAGGTCAAGCATCTTGATGATGCCAGCCGGGCGCAGATCGAAGTTATTCTTGATGACTTCGACAAGCACTTCTTCGTCTACTTTGCCCGTACCGTACGTATCCACGTTGATGGAAACCGGGTTAGCTACGCCGATCGCATAAGCAAGTTGGATCTCGCATTTGTCCGCCAAGCCAGCAGCTACGATGTTCTTCGCAACGTAACGTGCAGCATAAGCTGCGGAACGGTCGACTTTTGTTGGATCCTTACCGGAGAATGCACCGCCGCCGTGACGCGCGTAGCCGCCGTACGTATCCACGATGATTTTACGGCCAGTCAGACCAGCATCGCCTTGAGGACCGCCAATGACGAAACGGCCTGTCGGGTTGATGAAGTATTTCGTTTCTTCGTCCAGCCATTCAGCAGGAACGACAGGCGCGATGACATGCTTGCGAATGTCCGCTTGGATTTGCTCAAGCGATACTTCTTCCGCATGCTGCGTGGATACGACGATCGCATCGACGCGAGTCGGTTTGCCATCCACGTATTCGATCGTGACTTGCGTTTTGCCGTCCGGACGCAGATAATCCAGCGTACCGTTCTTGCGAACTTCCGACAGTTGGCGCGAGATACGGTGCGCAAGCGCGATCGGAAGCGGCATCAGCTCAGGCGTTTCGTTCGACGCGAAGCCGAACATCAAGCCTTGGTCGCCCGCGCCGATGTCTTCGTTCTCTTGGCGAACATCTACGCCGTCACGGGACTCAAGCGCAGCGTTGACGCCTTGCGCGATGTCCGCGGATTGCTCGTTAAGCGACGTCAGCACTGCACAAGTGCTGGAGTCGAAGCCGTATTTGGCACGCGTGTAGCCGATGTCTTTAATCGTGCGGCGAACGATGGAAGGGATATCCACGTAATCCGCTTTTGTGCTGATTTCACCGATGACAAGTACAAGACCGGTAGCGACGGAAACTTCGCACGCTACGCGCGCGTAAGGGTCAACTTCCAGAAAAGCATCCAGAACCGCGTCAGAGATCTGATCGCATATCTTATCCGGATGGCCTTCTGTTACAGATTCAGACGTGAACAAATGACGTCCTTTAAGCGACATAAAACTCAACCTCCTGCAAAATCAAAATTTCTAAGTATGATGCATAACTTGCGCATTTTGCTGGGACTCTATTAGAAAATCGTCGTCCCATACGGGATCTAACGCTGAACGTTTCGATTCCAAGGTGAAACGGTGCCGCCGCCGTGATGACGGCTAATGAGTTTCATCTCGAGAAATCCAAGCCAAGAATAATGAAAGTACAGATTCTCGGATTTCAAAAAATGAACCTTTTCCGATGTGGAAAAGGTCTCATTAAGAACTCTCTAAAACAGTATGATACCGAATCTGTCGCTTGGTGTCAATGGCAGGAACCACATCCGGGCTCTCGCCGCCGACCTTATTCGCGATGTTTTGCTACAGGCCCTTCAACACTTGCTCTGCATGTTGGACAAGACGTTTCGTGATGCTTCCGCCGATCGTTCCCGCATCCCGCGTCGCGATCTGAGACCAGTTCACGTGTCCACCGCCGCTTGCCGTTCCGCCTAATTCCGATGCAAATTCCGTATCCGCGCCGCCTGCGGAGCCCCCGGTCATGAGACCAAGCTCAGCAGCAATTTCATACTTCATTTGATTCAGCGCATGGGCACACTCAGGAACGACTTTACGATTGCTTCTTGACATGGATAAGCACCTCCTAATG
Organism: Paenibacillus sacheonensis; assembly: GCF_009909195.1. Classification (GTDB taxonomy): domain Bacteria; phylum Bacillota; class Bacilli; order Paenibacillales; family Paenibacillaceae; genus Paenibacillus_Z; species Paenibacillus_Z sacheonensis. The sequence continues at coordinate 13,149 of NZ_JAAAMU010000037.1, read as the reverse complement.
GGATGCTTGTAGTGTGTCCGCTGCCGGACATTCGAAGCGGATAAGTTGTTGTCAGTACGGGCAAAAATAACTATTAGTAACGCTCATTGCGCCAAAAGCTCATAGTCGCCGCGTACCATGACGGTCAACCCCGTCTTTTGTCCCGGAGCCGGCGTCACGCCTCGTCCGCCCCGCGGGAATAAGATGAGATGATTATTCGGAACGGGCTTGCCGTTCGTAATATCCTTCCCGTCGGTCAGATCCGAAATGCCATTGCTGTCCGCGCTATACACCACGGCCTTGCCTGCCCGAACGATAAACTCGGCGCCGTCATCCGCAATCAGAAATTTCCCGACCGGCACGGTGACCACATCGACCTGCTGCGCGGCTTGTCCGCCGCCTTGGTTTCCGGTTCCTGTACCGCCGCCGCCCTTGCCGATGCTCGCCAACTGTTGATCGACGTAGCTCTTCGTCACGACCGGATCATTGACCGATCCCGGCGTCACGGACGAAGCGTCGCCCTCCGCGTTGCTCGCTATGGTCGTCCCGACCCAAAAAGCCGCCCCCACTACCGCAATCGATAATACTAATTTTAACCCGTTTCGTTTCACTTGTTAGTCCTCCTTGCCCTTACTTCGTCTTTCCCATTTCCTAATCGACTCGTCTACATGTTTATCGGCAGGTGTCCGACTTTTATGAAAAGAAAGAGCCGGCTTGGATGGGCCGGCTCTTCAAGGTTTGGTTTCATGTGGAGCGTCTAAGGAGTAGTCGTAAACCAGTTCATCGTTTTGCTGGCCAGCAAGAGCTTGCTATTTTGGAAGACGTCGTAGACGTTTACTTTATAGGTGTCGTACTTTTGTATTTTGGTTTGAATATCTGAGTCGGTAAAAACAATCGAGAACGGGTTGTTCTTTGAAATAGTCAGTGCCTGTTCTGTATCAGAGCCGGTTTCTAGAGAAAACTGCTTAGAATACGTGACATGATTAGTGTCCTGATTAATGAACTCGATAAGCAACTTATGATCACCTGTTATGATTTCGTAATCTTGGTTTTTCTCCAAATCGTAATCGAATGTCATCTTAAGGCCATTTACATCATACTGACCTACGACATTCAGAAATGCATTTATGTAGTGCATACCGAATGTGTAACCTGCAAATGGAATCGATCCAAGGTCAGCGCTCGTCACTGGGGTAAATGCATTTAACGAGTAAGAGACCATGTTTACGAGCACAGGACTCTCGGTTACACCGCCGGTATCGGTTCCACCTGTCCCCGTGCCGCTCCCTCCAGTACCGCCCGTTCCTCCAGTACCGCCGCCAGATCCAGAACCGCTAGTGTCCGTGCCAATCGACTGTCCGAGAATTAACTTATACGAGCTTGTATCGAAGCTCTTCGGGATTGCCGCATAAGCACTTAGCAGCGCCTTGCCGTTAGGTGAAAGCTTATCCTTCACCGTTGCGAATGTGACAGGAACCACGATGCCATTCTTATCCACGATATAACCGCCGAGCGTCGCAAGCGGTGCGGAGCGCAATTCATTATTTACCGCTTCAAACTCGGCATAGAAATTATTTTTTGTCGTGCCGTCGAAGACTGCCGTCCGTAGTACGTTAATAGTAGAACGCTTGCCGATGCCATTGATTGAATAGACTTCGTCCAATTTCTTGAACGGAATATCGCTCAACGTTTGCGCGCTGAATTGATATAGCTGTTTGCCCGCCTTGTCTTGAACCGTCTCCGTGCTCACGAACGTGATTTTATCAATTGCCGTTGTGTACGGAATTGAAGAATAGACGACGAAGTCGGTCGAAGCCCCAGGTGCGATCGTAACCGAATCATCCATAGCGACCGACTTCTGCTCCGTTCCGACCTTCACGCCGTTGACCATGAAGTATCCGCCTATCGAAGGGATGTGTACGGTTGCCGCGCTTCGATTGGTAACCGATAGCGTAGCGACAAGCACGTCGTTATCGCTCGATGGTGCGCGCTGAATCGTATTCAGCTTCACGGTAAAATCATTATTATAGATAAAGCTGCCACCAAGCGAACCCTGTTGAGTGGTCGATTGCAGCGCGTAGGTGCCAATAATGTAAGACTTCTCTTTCTCCGTCGCTTGCGATTTCACGACAAGCTGTGCATTCGTCAGCGATACATTGGTAGGAACCTGGCCGCTCAGCGAGACCGTCTTCTCGATGTTGGGCAGCAGCGTGCCGTTCTCTTCCTTCTCGTAGGACAACGGATAGCTGGTACCTGAAGAAGTCACGATAAAATAATCTAGGGCCGGGTTTGCAATCGAGGCGGTTCCGATGTTCGTGAGCTTGAACTCCATCGATAGGTCTTTGCTGCTCGTGCCTTGTGATACAAACGCTTGACCCGCAATCGTATTCGTCGGAGAGCCCGCCAAATAGACCAACCGCGTTTTTCCTACGGCAGCGGCAGCTAGCGGTTTAGTCGTTGGAAACGAATAAACACCAACCGGAAGCTGAATTTTTGTTGCATCATCGTTCTGCGCAACGACAAGCGATAAAGCTTTGCTGGCTACAGCCAACGGAATCGTCGCATGCAGCGTTACGATTTTGCGTTCCTTTGGTTGAATCGTCGTTTGATCGAGTCCCGATGCCGTTACATTATAGACAGAGTTACTGTCAGTTTGAACGAAGAAATTCATCTTCGATAAATCACTAGACTGGAAGCCAACATTCTCGACGAGCAGATTGACGACGAGGTAAGCATTGTTTGCGTCCGTCGTTATGTAGGACTGTTTAATCGCACTGCGAATTTTATTATTGTCATAGAGCATTACTGAGTCTTTGAACGGTGCAATCTTATCCGTACCATTCGACGGATATTGAATATTGCCTAGTACACGCTCATAGTTGGCAGTGGAAAAATCCCACTTCACGACCTGGAACGTAAGGTCCGTCAGCTTCGTTTGATTATCTACAACCGTATAATAGGTCAAATACTGAGTCGTCTTCGCTGGGACATCCTTCACGTCTTTGTCCGCATCTATAATCGTCGTTTTGAAAGACTTGCCCGATTTGGTCTTCACGCGCAGCCAGTAGTCGATTAAGTCTAGCGAGGAGTTACTGTTATTCGTAATGCTAACCGAATACACTAACACCTTGCCTTTGCCTTGCATCATCATATGCACATCTCGAATATTCATATAGGCCGATGCGTTCAGCTTGACGATCTTGCTAGCAATTGAACTCGTGCTAGCCGTTGCCGCTGATGCAGGCGTTATTGAAAAATCGACATTTTGAAAGAGCATCGCCGAGCTTGCCAATGCCACTACCCCGAACTTCGCCCACTTTTTTGCCACGTTCATCCCTCCTGGAATCGATACTCTATTAGACGCTGCGGAGTACCATTTTGTTTCACGCCAAAGTTATATTTACGAGTATACCTTAACGTGATGAAGGTTGTGTGAAGGCATTTAGGTCGACTAAGGTCCACTACACATAAAAAAGAGAGCCTAGTTATACTAGGCTCTCTTTCGAAATAAATTATTACAGATTAACAATGATTGTAGCTACAATACCGTTATTGGATACGAAGGATACAGTAACTTGACCTGTCGCTGCGCCAACCTTAGCTACTACACCTGCTGGAGAAACAGTAAGTTTAGAAGCATCGGAAGATGCATACGTACCAGTTTTCGCAATTGCTACACCATATTGATCTTTAACTGCCAGCTTCGTCGAAACATCCAAACCAGCTGCATAATTGATTTCTGTTGGATCAAATGCTACGGAAGCAATTACTGGTGCTGCATCGGATACCGTTACAGCCGCTTCAGCTTGCTTAGTAGCACCGTTCCACACTGCAACGTTCGTAGTGCCTTTTGCAACGCCATGAACTTTACCAGCGCCGATTGTTGCTACCGTTGTGTCGGAGCTAGTAATCGAAGTCAGGAAGCGAGCTTGGTCAATCGCTACTTCATTACCAGAAGCTGTTTTACCTACCAGCGTTACAGCAATGTCATGGTCCGCTTGACGTCCAGTTGTGCCGCCGTAGACTGTGCCAATTGTTGCAATGGAGAAGGATTTGATATCAGCATCAGCAACAGTTGTATAAGTAACTTCAGCCGTCGAACCTGCAACTGCAGTGCCACCATGGCTCAAACCTACTGTTACTTTTTCTGTACCAGCAGTAACGCCTTTTACTTTACCTGTTGCATAAGAAATTGCGGAAGTATCTGCAGCAGGAGCGGCTGGTGCCGGAGTAGCTTCAACAGCTGTAAGAGCCCAAGTGCCAGTCAGTTTAGTTACTGGGCGGCCGTAGTTATCGACCACGTTCAGTTGATCGATAGTAAGGTCAGCTACACCATTAATACCCAGTGTAGTTTTAGCACCTGTTTTGACGCTAAGTACTTTTGTAGGTACTGCTTCGGCTTTTACATCAATATTAACTTGGGAAGCGATCTGACCACTCACCCAAATAAACAATGTAGTAGCACCGGAGCCATCAAATTGAACAACCAATTCACCTTTAGCATTGAAGCTTGCAGAATCGATATCAACATCTGGGTTCGAAGACGTGATATTGAAACCAGTTCCAAGTGCGATTACAGATGCATTAACATCTTTAGCGTCAATTGGCACACCATACGTATCAGCAGCAACGTAAGGAATTTTTACGTCTTCATGCTCAGCAACCAACACACCTGGATGTGCGATTTGGAAAGTTTTAAGCGCTTTTGCAGCTTCTACTTTCACTGTAGTGTTAGAAGTAGCACCAGTTTTGCTATTGATTGCTGTGATAACAACTGTACCAGCTTTAGCAGTAGTGTTGAATTTCACAACACCATCGGCATCAACGGAGAAGGAATTCGGGTCAATAACCGTGATGTCACTTACTACAAAGTCAACTGCTCCACCGAAGGAAACTTTGTTACCTGCAACAGCTTTTGCACCTGCAACAAGAACTTTTTGTCCATACTGGTCTGCCATCGTATATGGAAGCACATAACCTACTTTGCTTACGGAGATACGAGCTTCGTCTTTCAACGGAACTACTGCACCCAATTGAATGTTCGTAGCCGAGCTAGCATCAACCAATTTATACGTTTTAGTAGCTGTCAGACCACTCGAAGTATGAAGAGCTGTTACAACGATTGCGCTATCAACGTCAGCTCCGCTCAGGTCAACTTTGCCACCAGTTACAGTTACCGGAAGACCCGTTTTGCCGTTGTAAACGTTAATGTTCGAGTCACCAATTGCACCAGTTACTTCTTCACCAAATTGGTTCAAAGCTTTTACCTTCAGATCTTGAGCTGTACCTTTTTGAAGAGTAAGTGCACCGATATCAACTTTAGAGACTTTTTCGTCTTCTACTTTCACTGTAACAGGATCGCTACCTTTAACATTCAGCGTGTACTCACCTGCAGGCAAGAATGTAGCAGTCAAGGCAACGGATTTGTTGTCGTCTGCATACTTAGCTGTAACAGCATAAGGTACAAGACCATTCTTCAGTTCAAACGTGGTAGCAGTCTTTTCAGCATCAGTAGCCGGTTTATTAAAGTTAACCGTGATTACTTTAGCACCCGTTTGTTTTGCGTCAGACACTTTCAAAACATCAAGTTTAACCTCAACTTCGTACTTTTTGCCGTTGTAGTCAACTGATACTTTCGTTGCTACGCCAACAACAAGTGCTGTATCAAGCGTTTTCTTAACAACGCCACCATCGGAGAATGTCACTTCGATGTTTTTCTCGTCAACGATTTTAGTGGATTTTACTGTTACCAAAGTTTCAGCAGCAAGGTCGTACGATACTTCTACCAGCAATTCGCGAGTAGCGTTTGTTTGGTAGGACGGAAGCTCAGGAAGAAGACCAGCTTTTACAGCTGCTGCTACATAGCCTTTAGCCCATGCGGATACTTTACCGGAAACTTCGCCTTCGATTGGCTCTACGCCAGCAACCAGGTCAGCAACTTTCGCGATTTGCTCGATCGTTACTTTGCCGGATGGACCGAATTTGTTAGCGCCCAGGCCGTTCAGCAATTTAGCTTCTGTGGAAGCACCGATGAATCCAGCTGCCCAGTGAGTAGCAGGAACGTCCGTGTACACTTTTGCAGCTGCAGCGTCTGGCTCCAGTTGGGAAAGCAGAGTAAGTACTTTCGCGAACTCAGCGCGAGTCATTTCTTTATCCAGGCCAGCGGAGCCGTCTGGGTAACCCGAGAAAATACCAAGTGCTTTAAGAGCGTCGAATTTTTGTTGAGCGGAAAGCTCAGTCGTTGCTGGAGCTGCGTCAGCGAATGCTACGGAAGCTGTAGTAAGAGTCATAGCTGCTGCTACTACTAGGGATAAACTTTTTTTCATAACCTTTTTGTCTCCTCCTCTAAATACCTTCGGTTCTTGAGAGTTTTGTTTAGAATATTGATTGCTCGTTCTTCTCATTGGTCGATTCACCCCCTTTCACGAGTTGAGCATAATTCGTATGAATAATGTCTGCAAAAAGTAATTCCATGTAGGAACTTGTCGCAGAAACTTGTAAACAAAAATAGACATGAAAAAAATGGTAGGTACGAGCACCACTAGAACATTATACAATGGGCACCTATTAGCGTAAAGAGCAATTTCACAAATGATACCATGCCCTATCAATCGCCAGATAAGCTTTCTTACCGCCATCTTCATGTAATTAAACGCACAGGTTTCGGAAAAGTTGCGTTGTCGAGAAAAAAACTTTTAAAAACTTTTCACGACACCATTTTCCCACGAAACTGTCGATGGGTCTTATGTAATAGGATGGTTTCTCTACCACGTTTTCTATTATATGACGTTTGGCCTATTTCCGTCGATAGATAACATTTCCCATGTAAAGAGAACTATAGCAATCGTTAGTAACTGTTACAGGAACATGAAAGCCGCCGGGAATTAACCAGGCGGCCCTATGTCGTCCAATTTAGTTGAGTTTAGGCAGGCGCTTTAGATCGGCTAGCACTTTACCGATGATGATGGATGCGTCGGAACGCAGCAGACTGGACTTTGGTTCATACGTATAGCCCTTCTTTAGATCCTTAGGATCTATCGGCGAGCCTTGAATGTACCCCTTTTTGGCAATTGCAAGAACAGACGCTTTCGCATAGTAATCAATATCCGCATAATCTTTGAACGTCTTCTGGAGCGTTGCATCGATCTTTTTCGGATCGGTCTCTAACTTCAGATTAAGCGCCCGAGCAAGGAACACGGCTGCATCGCCGCGGGTGAGGTTGGCTGACGGTTCAAATGCTCGCGGCTGCGTACCGCGAATGATTCCTTCTCTCGCAGCCGTCTCGATGTAGCTGAAATCCCACAACGCGTCCTGATTAATAATCGGAGGTACGTCATCGAAATGCGGTTTGCTTAATTCATAGTTGAGCGGAATATCCAATGCCTTCACGATCATTCGCGTGAACTCACCCCGGGTTGAATACATATCCGCCCCGAAATCATCGAAGTTAGCCGCGTTCATGACTCCTTTGGAGAAGATAGCCTCCATATAGTTGCGGGCGTAAGGATGGTTCGTTACGTCGGAGAACGAATACGTCATCTTGGCAACGACGTAATAACCGAATTGATCGAACGGTACCGTGATGGAGTTTTTCTTGGTGTCTACCGTTCCTCCCAGATTGACCCAGAACTTGTTCTTTACGTCATAACGGTAGACCGTAACGATCGTACCGGCCGTATTACGGATGCTAGGGTCGAAGGACAATGTCAACGAACCTCGCTTGGAAGCGATAAGCTCCCGGTCATCCGGACGCTCATCGTAAGTCGGAATCTTAGTGCCTTCCGGACCTTTGGCGCCAGGATATTGATAAGGGTCCACACCCATTTTAAGCGGATCGTAATTTGGCGTCGTGGTGTCGTCAGCAAGACCGGCGTCAATCCAGTAAACCGGACTCGACTTGGCGAACCTGGTCGGGAACGAGACTTTAAAGCGCGTCCCGAAGTTTTGCATGATCAAATCAAAGTCCGCAGGCGGGCTGTCGTATTCGCGACGGTCCACGACGCCGTCTTCTGGGTTAGCGATGGCGAAGAGCAGTTTATGCCCCGTAAAGATCTGGCCTTTAAGATTCGCCGGGACGTTAAAGTCGCGGCGGATCAGCGCCGTTCCTTTCGGGAAGGTCAACGAGACCGCACCGTCAAAGACCTTGTTCGAGCTCTTCATCTCATCCAGATATTGCGCACCCGGTATATTCGTCGGCGTGTACGTTACCTCGAAATAGTTGCTGACTTTATCCGAAGCGCTCTCGATCGTGAAATTGATCTTATTCACGCCCGGTTTAAGTCCGCTGATCGTTGCTTTAAAAGCGTTTGGATACTCGATTCCATTAATCGGGTTATTGTCTGCATCATAGGCATACTTATCTGCCGCTTGCTTATTAATGGTCACTTTATCCGCGCCTTTGGCGTTAATGATGACATCGACGAAGTTCTTGTTGACGATGCCTTCCGCCGGCAGATACGGACGAAGGATTTTGTACGGCAGGACCGTAGGGTCTACTTCCAACCGGTAAGTTGCTTTCGGGCCCGTTTCTCCGCTGTTGAATACGTTGAATAGATAGACGCTGGAGCTGCCGTCCGCATTCAACTCCTGCTTCTTGAGCAAGAATTCGAAAGACTGCGTCGATACATCGTAACGAACGACAAGGTTTCCATTAATGCTCGCACCCGATGGATACATGCCGGTACCAACCGGCGTATCTCCGTTGACGAGTTGGAACGGATCGGATAGCTTCCAAGTTAACGGAGCAGCCAGGGACGCCCCGGTAATTTTGAAAATGTAATCATCGGCGGGACGGTGGCCGGATGCGGGCAGCAACGAAGCCATTTTGGCGATGACTTCGGGCTCCGTCTTGCCTAAATCAATGAAGTCGAACGTTCCGAAGATATTCATGAACGGTTCCGTCGTGTTATAGAGGCCCCCGTTCTTCACGAACTTCGGATCATTCAGTATCGGCTTGGGATCGCTGATGGCATCCGTGAACGTAAACGGATAAACGCCCGTAGAATCCGCTGGAATAATTGGAAGATTCGTCGGAACCTTGTTCACTTTCACGACTTTCTCATAATAGCTCTTCGAACTTTGGAAGACGAATTTGATGGTATTCTCGCCGTTAAAGAGCGCGTTCAATGCATCAGTATATACATTGGCATAACCGGTTGGATCTAGGACGAATTGCGTGACGTCGGTACCGACCGGCTTCAAAGGAAAAGCTACGTTATTGATATAGAAAAAGATTGTCCGCGGCTTGTTGTTAGATGTATTGTAATTAATTTCGCTCGTGTTATTGATATTTTGCAGCACGCCTTGGAAGTCCCCGAGCTTGGTATGAATAATTTCCGATACGCGGTCGGTTGGCGACTTAGTAGAATCGTCATTGACTGTCATACCATCGAAAATCGTATTGAAACTAACGTATGGACCATAGAGCATCGTGAATTTTGCGGACGAGCTATTGCCTCCTGCTCCGCCTACCTGTACGGTGATCGATTGGGTGCCTTCAAACGGCAGTTTGTAGAACTCCAGCACAACGCGCGTAAACGATTGAGCCGTCCCGTTGACGGTTCTCGTCACCTGCGATTTCTCGCGCACGGCATATTGCCCTGAAGGCAACGTACCGCCGATTGGAGGGGCAGTGACTAAGGTTGGCGTAACCGGTGTATGACCGTAACTGTCCGCAATACTCGTAACCGTTACATCGTCTGCTGTCGAGTTTTTCGGATTCCCTACCAACACTTCGATGCCAACAGGCAAGCCGTAAATGTTTTTCCCGTCAAGCGAAACGCCTTCGATTCCCTGATAATTATTGGGTTTATAACTAGGCAAATAATTGATTTGACTGATAAAAGGCTTGGTTTTATCGCGCAAAGAGAAGTAGAGCGCATCCGTGCCCTGCTCCGTCGGAGTCAGGTTAAGATGTGCGTTCTCTTCGTTACGTCCCATGAGCTTCACGTTATACAGCGCATCGAGCGACAAGCCGCTTGGCAGGCTGATCTCATAGGAGTAGATAAAGAATTTATCGGTCGGAGAATATGGACCTACGATCGTAACGTTCGAAACGGTCAAGTTGGCAAACGCCGGATCTGCGGCTTTCTTATAGCTTGCGGTCAAAGTGTTCAAGACCTGCGTTGGATCCGGGTGGGGTTTGATTGTATTCGTCGTATCACCGGCGTTTACGTATTGGCTGTTCGGAACGATAACCTTACCCGTCAATTTCAGGGCATTAGCCGGATCGATGACGAAATTCGGATTGTATTCCAAAGCGGCGGACTGCAAGGTAGTCGCAGCAGAGAGCTCATTGATGTTCACGTCGTAAAACGTCACGCTTCCGTTATAAAAAGCGATATCGCGCGACGTCTCGATGACTTGCGTACCGTTCTTAATGCGAATCGTGACGAGATTCTTGCCCTTCTGCAAGGTGATCGGCGCAGCCGCAAACGAATTCTGATTGCTGCTGTTGACGGAATACGTCTTGCTCGCACCGTTGACGACGATGGTCACTTGCTGGGCATTCGGTGCCTTACCCGTAATGCTGATGTCCGCGGAATCGCGGCCGCGCGACGTATTGGATTGAACGACGGTCGTTCCGTTCTCCACGATCGGGAAGTTGTTGCCGTCCAAGTTGGCCGTTAAATCATAGAGCATCGGCCCGTTGCGGTATTCTACGAAGATGGAGTTAGTCACTTCTCCTCCGCCCTGCGTGCCCTTGAACGTAATTTTATTCAACCCCGGGAAGAGCTGAATATTGAAAATTTGCAAGTTGAACCCGCTTACCGAAACGTTGCTGGTGAGGTTCTCGCGCACGCTCCCCAGCTTATCCGGATTTGTCGGATCAATGATTTGGTAAACGCTGTATGAAATTGACGACGGGTCTACGTTATTAATCGTTCCGGTCAAGGTAACGCGCTCGTCCGTCGTAACGCGCGGAGAACCGATTTGGTCGCTCTCGCTCGGGAACGTGAAGTTACCAGTTGCCGCTTGCGCGGTATCCAGCTTGCCTGCGGGTACCAACTGAATGATCAAGGCCAGTAAGATAAACCAAGTGCCTAATTTCTTAATCACGGTAAGCCTCCTCGAAAATAAAAACTTGTTCACTATAAACCTGTATTGTAGTTATCGGCTCACCGAAGGATAAAGTTTAGGATTAGACAGAAATGAAAACCGACAAAAATATCAAAAAATGGTAAATAAAAGAGCCTCGACCCATTGGGTCAAGGCTCTTACATTACGTGACTTTTATTACTTGGACCGCGACTGCTCGGTTCTCAGCAGCAGACGCTGCAGGAAGCTGAGGAGCGGCCGGCGCGATTTGTCCACGATGCCGATCAACTCCGCTCCGATCTGGAGGAAGAAGACGATCACGAGGATAACCCCGAACGTAATCCAGTTGGCTGCATCCGACTGTACAATGGTGGATTGCAGGATCGCGCATAGTCCGAAGAACGATGCGATTGCGTAAATAATTAATACCGTACGGCGGTGGCTGAAACCGAGCTCGCGAAGGCAGTGATGCAGATGGCCTTTGTCCGGCGCGAAGATCGGTTTCTTGTTAATCCAGCGGCGGATGATCGCGAAGAAAGTATCCGACAGCGGAACGCCGATGATGAGAAGCGGCGTAACGAACGAAACCATCGTCACTTGCTTAAAGCCCAGCATCGAAAGCGTCGCGAGACCGAAGCCCAAGAATAATGAACCGGTATCGCCCATAAAGATCTTGGCCGGGTGGAAATTATACACCAGGAAGCCGATAACGCCGCCGAGCAGCAATGCGCTTAGCAGAATGACGGGCGCGAAACCCATGACTGCGGCCATGATCAGGATCGTGCCGATGGCAATACCCGATACGCCGGCTGCCAAGCCATCCAGGCCGTCAATCAAGTTAATGGCGTTGGTTACACCGACGATCCACAAGATCGTGATTGGAATACTGACCCAAGCCGCGACGGGCTGCATGGCTTCGCCGAACGGAATGTTCAGCAAGTCGATCTTGACTCCGAAGCCGAAGACGACGACGCATGCGGCGATGATTTGTCCGAGCAGCTTCACTTTCGCGGACAATTCGAAACGGTCATCCAGCGCCCCGATCAGGACGATGATGGTACCGCCTGCGAGCATGGCGTTAACGAGATTCTTATCATAGCTGCGGAAGAGACCTTCCGGAATAAACGGTTGTACGGCAAAATAGGCGCCGACGAATGCTGCGTATATGCCCAAGCCGCCAAGACGCGGCATGATTTTCGTATGAACCTTACGGTGATTCGGCTTATCGATCGCCCCGATTTTGTAAGCAAGTTTGATGACCAGCGGGGTGAGCGCCAGTGCTAAACATAATGAAATTATGAATGCAGCTGTATAGAGAACGACGTGACTCATTTCCATCTCCCTTTCATAGCTATCGCCGGATAGAATTATACGCTGTTTGAAAAAGAAACTCCACTCTCATTTTCAAGCGATTTTCACGAAATAAACGGATATTTCGGTTGCTTGGGCATGGTTTTGCGACCTTTTCTTTCGCTCACAGCGCTTTCGCTTCGATTTACGGCCGCATAACTACATGTTCGTGCGAACCTGGGGTTAAATGAGGCGGAAGCTTCTATATCTAGATTAACGTAATTTCGCCGCGATTTGTTTCGCCGGCGTACGCGCTTCCCGCTTCAACCGTTCAATAGCCGCGCCGTGTTCAGCGCGCCACTGCGCCGGCTCGTCGAGCAGCCTTCCCATCGCGAGCGCGAACGCTTCCGGATCCAGCGAATCGGTCGTTCCTGCAGCCTTTAAGCCAAGCCGGTTCAGAAACTGATCAATCTTGGGATCATAGGAAAGTCCGAGCAGCGGCACGGATTGATTCGCCGCATAGATCAGCGCGTGCAGGCGCATGCCGAACAGCGCATCGCAGCGGCTGACCTCGAGCAGCATCGCCTGCGGGTCATCGCCGGGCGAGACGATCTCGGCGCTGCTCTCGCCGAGATCGCCCAGCTGTTCCATCACCACCTTGGACGCTTCCACGTCCGAGGGGGTGTGGAACGGGAGGAACCGCAGCCGCACCGCCCGGCTGCGAGCCAGCGCGCCAAGCGCGGCGGCTGCGCGCGCCAGGTCGGCCCCGTCCTTGCGCCAATGCCGCAAGGACACGCCGACCACCGGCGGCAGCGGCGGCGAAGCCTCGCCCGCCGCCGCTGC
>NZ_JAAAMU010000036.1 GCF_009909195.1 Paenibacillus sacheonensis | reverse complement strand
CGCAGCGGAGGCGGCGAGTCCCGCGGCCGCGGAGCATCGGCGCCGCGCGGAGGCGGAGCGTTCCGTTCGGCGGAGCAGGGCGCGCGCAGCGGAGGCGGCGAGTCCCGCGGCCGCGGAGCATCGGCGCCGCGCGGAGGCGGAGCGTTCCGCTCGGCGGAGCAGGGCGCGCGCAGCGGAGGCGGCGAGTCCCGCGATCGCGGAGCATCGGCGCCGCGCGGAGGCGGAGCGTTCCGCTCGGCGGAGCAAGGCGCGCGCAGCGGAGGCGGCGAGTCACGCGGCCGCTCCGGCGGCCCGGCATTCCCGGGCAGCGGCGATAAAGGCCGCGGACGCGCCTCATCCGCCGGACGCGGTTCGTCCGGCGGCGCCAAGGGCGGCCGCCCGGGCGGCAAGCAGGGCGGCGGAGGCCGTCCGCAGCGCAGCCGCTCGCGGTAAAGATTACACAGGCAAGGCAGCAGAGTACGTACTGATGCCTTGCCTTTTCTTATTTGGAGAGGAGGGGAGCCAATGGAGAACGGTCAGGAATCCGTGACAGTGCCGACCGGCGGCCGGATTCGGCTGGTGATGCCGGCGGCGGAGCATCGGGAGGCCTACATGGCGTTCTATGACGAATGGATCGCCAGCGGGGAAGATATCGTTCCTTGGGTCGTCGGCAAGGATCCGTCCGATTTCCCGGCATATGTCCGGTTTCTGCGGGAAGCCGAGCAGGCGGCCCCGGAGGGTTTGGTCACGCACACGACCTGCTGGTTTATGGACGAAGCAGGCGCAATCGTCGGCGCGGCGAATATCCGGCACGAGCTGAATCGAAAGCTGGCCGAGAGCGGAGGGCATATCGGGTACGGCGTCGTCCCTTCCCGGCGGCGAAGGGGATACGCGAAGTCCATCCTGGCGCAGTCGCTGCTCCTGACGGAAAGGCTCGGCATCCGTGACGTGCTCGTCGTATGCGATCGCGGCAATACCGGTTCCGAACGAACGATCGTCGGCAATGGCGGGCAATTTCATTCGGAATTCACGGAAGCGAACGGCAATGTCGTGAGGCGATTCTGGATTCATCGGGACATGTAGGGCGGCAGTCCCGTTTGTTCGTTATCAACTATCCACCCAACAAAGGAGCGAGTACAATGGCCCAACTGATCCCGTACATTTACAGCGACGACGCGCGCGAGCAGGCGGCCTTCTATGCAGGAGCGCTAGGCGGGGAAATCGTAAGCGTGCAAACTTTCGGCGACATGCCGGGCAGCAGTCCCGACGATAAGGAGCGTGTCATGCACTTGATCTTGCAGGCGGCGGGATTGACCTTCTATATGGCGGATGCAGGGCCCGTCGAGCGCGGCAGCGGAATGGATCTGACGCTGGAATACGAGTCCGCGGAGGAGGCTGGCGAAGCCTTCGCCAAGCTGGCTGCGGGAGGCCAAGTGCTGATGCCGTTCGCCAAAATGTTCTGGGGCAGCATGTTCGGCCGGCTCGTCGATCCGTTCGGCGTTCGCTGGCAGGTTGCCACGAGATTGGACAGCCATACCTAATCGCGCCTCGTTGAATAAGCGGCAGCCCGGACGTCGAAGTCCAAGCTGCCGCTTGTTTGCGCGCGTTATTTCACGAGATAGTTGATGACAGGATACGAAACGAGATTGCGATCCCGGTACGCGGCCGCGATGGCTTCCGGCTGCGAGCTCAAAATGCCGTTTTGCAGCAGGACGGGCGTAAATCCCCGCTCGATCGCCCCGTTATACGTGAACAACACGCAATGCTCCGCCGCATTACCTGCCAGGACGACAAGCTCCACGCCTTGATCCGACAGCGTCTGTTCAAGCGCGGTCTTCCAGAACGAGTTCGAATGCTCTTTCGTTAGGATCAGATCATTGTCGCCCATTTGAACCTCGGGAATCGTAGCGTACGATTCCTTGTTCGCTTCGTTCATGCCTTCGATATCTTGAATGTGGATGACGGCGTGGCCATTCGAACGCGTCAGCTCCGACACGTGATTGATGTACTCGCATGCCCGGTTCACGGTCTTAGGGTCGATGTCCCGTACATGTACGGCTTGCATATCAATGACTAAAAATGCCATTTTCATGATGATCCGCTCCCTCGTAATTGGATGTGAAGCTTCATTCTCTCATGGATGGCGCGGCCCGTCCATTGTGTCCCCGTCCATGCATGTCTTATTTGCGCTTGCCAAGCTGGGGAAATTCTCCTATATTAATACATAGATATACGATACATAGATAAACGATGTATAGATGGAGGTTCGCATGAAGATCAACAAAGAACTTATGAAGGGCAGCACGGTGATTCTGATGATGAAGCAGCTGGAGCATCGCGACATGTACGGTTACGAGATGGCGAAGCGCATCGAGCAGCAGTCCGACGGGCTGTTCGCGTTCAAGGAGGGTACGCTGTATCCCATCCTTCACATGCTGGAGGTCGAACGGCTCGTGGAAGCCTATTGGGGCGAGGAAAACGGGCGCAAGCGCAAGTATTACAAGCTGACGGACGCGGGACGCAGGACGCTGGTCGAGAAAGAACGCGAGTGGTCCTTGTTCAGCACGACCGTATCGAGGCTGATCGGGGAGGGGCGGGCCTGATGACGGAGATCGGACGGCATGCGGACGTTGCCCGCTACTTGGACCGGATTTGCGCGCCGATCAAGGCGCGGTCGATGCACGAGGAGATTAGGCTGGAAATGCTGAGCCACTTGGAGGCGCTGGCCGAAGAACGGTTCGAGCGGGGCGGCTGCACGGAAGAAGAAGCGATTCAGGATGCTTTGCTGCAAATGGGCGATCCCGATCAGGTGGGCAGGCAGCTGCATGCGGCGCATCGGCCAAAACCGGAATGGAGCGTCATCGCGCTGGCGGGCTGCCTGCTTCTCCTTGGACTGGTGACGATGTTCTCGCTCGATCTCGCGCTTGGCGGCCGATTGTCGGTCCCGCACAAAATGCTGGCCGCGGTCATTGGCATCGGCGCCATGTGCGGGTTGTATTTCGCGGATTATCGCAAGCTGGCGCGGTATTCGTGGAGCTTGTACGCAGGGATGCTGCTGCTCCTGGCTTATACGCTGTCGCACGGGTTGATGGTCAACGGCGCAAAGCAGTGGATCGGGGCCGGAGCGTTCGTCGTCAATGCGTACGCGGCGGCGCCGTATGTACTGCTCATGGCCGTTGCGGGAATGCTGCATCGAGAGCGGCCAATTCGTGCCGGCAACCGAATTGAGACTCTTGGCAGACTGATGCGGGGAGCAGCCGCGTACGTGGCGCTGCCGACCTGTTTCTTCGCGGTTGCGCCCGCATTCGGCCCGCTGCTCGTTTATTTGATTGGTCTGGCTGCTCTTCTGGTTCTCAACGGCAGATGGAAAATGCTCCTAAGCGGAATAGGCGCCATCGCTGTTTTGCTGCTATACGTTCAACAGCGGTATAACCGCGATCTCTGGCTGTCGATTTGGGAGCGCCAGAAGGCATTCTTCCATCGCGGGAATGCGGGCGACTACCATACGATTCGTTCCTTGGACGCCATCCATTCCGGCGGCTGGTGGGGACAGGGCTTCGGCAGATCCTTAGGTACGCTGCCGGATATCATGGGCGAATTCACATATTCGTACTTGGTGTACAGCCTAGGTTGGGTGTTCGGCGTCGCCGCAGCCTTAATTGCGCTGGTCTTCGTCGTCAGACTGGTTCGAATGGGCATGCGGCTCCCAGCAGGTTATGCCAAGAGTTTGGTCATCTGCCTAGCCGCCGTCATGGGCGTGCAATATGTATGGAATCTACTCATGTGCGTAGGCCTGTTGCCGTCGATCGGCGGCATGCAGCTGCCGATTCTGAACTGGAACGCGAATACTATCGTCGAACTCGGCGCGCTCGGTTTCATTCTCGGCGCCTATCGGCGCAAGGATATGCTGAACGGGCGAAGCCGACGCGCCGTCCCGCAATAGAGGAGACCATTTTCCTACGCGGTCCGTACAACTCTCTATCCCCGGAGCCTTCCTTCCTATGTTAAGCTGAGTTCAAATACGAGGAAACTTAGGGGGCTATGGCATTGGAGAAGTATCGCGTTGCATTCATCGGCTGCGGCAATCGGGCGAAAGCCCATGCGGCGGCAATTCGGGAGGACAGCCGCTGCGAGGTCGTTGCCTTGTCCGATCTTTACGCGGAGGCGGCGCAGGCCTTCAATGAGCAATTCGGCTTCGGCGCGGCTTTATTTACCGACTACGAGGTCATGCTGGCGGAAGTGAAGCCGGATATCGTCATCTCCTGCCTATGGACGCCGCTCCATCTGCAGATGTTTCGGGCATGCGCCGCAGCCGGCGTCCGGGCCGTCCATTCCGAGAAGCCGATGGCGCCGGCTTGGGGCGACTGCCTGGAGATGGCCCGCATCGCCGAAGCGACGGGCAGCCAACTGACGTTCTGCCATCAGCGGCGTTTCGCCTCCGGCAACCGGCTGGTCCGCCAGTGGGTGGAGAAGGGGAGAATCGGCCAACTGCTCCGCATGGACCTCTATTCGCCGCCCAATCTGCTCGACTGCGGGACGCATACGTTCGACCAGGCGCTCAGCTTCAATGGCGAGTTCGGCGCGAAGTGGGTTCTCGGCGCCGTTGACGGCACGAATCCGCTGAACTGGTTCGATGTGAGCGCCGAAAGCATGGCCGTCGGCACGCTCGTGTTCGAGAATGCCGTCCGCGCGAACGTTCAGACCGGCGGGCCGGATCAGGACATGCATACCGGCGTGAGGCTGATCGGCAGCAAGGGGTTCATCGAAGTGAATTGGGACGGCGAGATCGGCGAGGCGGTCATCTACGACGATCCGTCTTGGAAGCCGGAGATGCCGGCGAGCTCCGAGCGGGAGCAGATGGCGGGCGTCGTCGAAGATATCGTCGGCAGTCTGGCCGCCGGGCGGGAGCCGGAGCTTTCGTACCGGAAGGCGCTTCGCGCGAGCGAGATCATCTATGCCTTCTACGAGTCGGTGCGCCGCCATGCGCGGATCGAGCTGCCGCTTGCGGGAATGAACGATAATCCATTTATTCAACTGCTGGAAGCGGGCCATTTTGCGCCCGCGGCCGGACAAGGAGCGTGAGCGAAGGTGACGAATCCGAAGCTTGGGTTGATCGGCATTATTCATGAAGAACTGGAAGCGGACTTTTGGGGAACGGCAAGCAAGGCGGCGGCCATCGGCTATCAAGGCATTGAAGGCGTCGAGAAATGGCTGCTGGAAGGAGATGTCCGAAGCAACCTGGGACGATTCCATGCGCTTGGAATGCAGGCCGTCACGCTCAGCGCCAGCCGCGAAACGCTGCGCGAAGGGCTGGATCGACTGGCGGCGAACGCCGTGGCGCTGCAGGCCCCGCATGTGACGGTGTGGTGGGGGCCGTGCGATTCGAAGGACGAGCTGCTTCGCGATGCCGAGCTCTATAACAAGGCCGGCGTGAGGCTGGCGTCAGAGGGTATCAAGCTGTGCTACCACAATCATGCGCATGAGTTCAAGACGGCGTGGAACGGCGTCGCCGCGATGGATATCTTGGCGGAATATACGGATCCGAAGGCCGTCTACTTCGAAATGGACATTGCCTGGATCACGATGGGCGGCGCGGATCCCGTTCAGGTGTTGAACAAGATGGCCGGCCGCGTGCCCGCCATTCACGTCAAAGACGTGCGGACGACCGAAGAGCCGGATCAATGGACGGCCGTCGGCACGGGCATCGTTCGGATCGCGCCGTCGATTCTGAAGGCCCGCGAGATCGGCGTCGAGTGGATGGTCGTCGAGCAGGACCGGCTTCGCAACCTGTCTCCGGTGGAGACGATCACGGCGAGCTATTTGAACCTGAAGGAAGCCGGGCTGCTAAGCGGCTGAGGCTGCTAGGCCAGCAGAGCGTAAGAAAACCGCCGCTAGCGGTTTTCGGAATGTCCGGAAAATCAAAAATAGAAGAACTCTATTGGATTGCAGTTCGCACTTACATGCCGTTATAGTCCTGCTTCGACAATCCCCCTAAACCTAAGCGTTCGTGAAGCTAACGGTTGTACGGATGGCTATTCGGGTCCAAATGCCCTTATTATTTCGCTAATGATTTCCAGGATGCTTATGCACGATTTCTTTGGTGAAATCAGCCCATATACGCCCAATAACGTCTCTCAGGAACGTTAGGGTTTATTTCGCCGGTTTTAGGGGGGATTAGCAGCGCTGGCAGCCGTTAGAAGTCAGGAATCAGTCCACACTCACGTCGTTTTACGATCGGCAGCTTCCGCTGCTTGCTGATGTGCCCGCTGCCGTCCTTATATATCACCCTCAATCGGGCCTGAAATGAAAAGAAACCTGCCGCTTATTAAGGCGGGTTTCTCTTCAATCCGAAAACCGCCGTTGGCGGTTTTTTTACATCCAGAATGTCGGATAGCTGCGCTTGCTGTCCAAGTTGTTCATGATCAATGCGACGATGACGATGAGCACGGAGCCGATTAAGACCGGCGCGATCAGGAAAGACCAGCCGGAGCCGCTTAGAATCACGACCAAGGGATCGGCCCCTGCGGGCGGATGCGTCGTCCTCGTCAGCATCATGAGCGCGATCGAGAGCCCGACGGCTGCTGCAAGCACCTCATTGCTTGAACCGAACAGATGGAGGCAGACGAGCCCGACCAACGTGGAAATGAAGTGCCCGCCGATGATATGCCGCGGTTGGGACAACGGAGCATCCCAGAGACCGAACGCCAATACGGAGGTCGCGCCGAACGGCGCCATCATCCATGCTGCCGTCGTCAAGTCCGAGAGGTAGGCGAGAAGCAGGATGGCAGTAAATCCGCCGATCGCGCCGATCAGCGCATTCCGGGGCACGACCTTGACGGGATTGCCGCCCTTCCCGCTCATTTTCCGCCAAAATGAAGGGTTTGTATCGTTGTCTGCTTGCATCACGGCACCATCCTTTAAATAACTAGTTAACTAGTTATATAATTAAATGAGGTGAGTGTCAACCTATTTTCTTTCATTGACATCTCCCTAAGAAAAGGCAAGGGTATGATTGATTTTGCTCCTCATAACGTTGGATTATGGGTGGTGCTGGTTTATAATATACCTAGAAAACTATGTAACGGGGTGTTTGCGATGGAAAAGAAAAACTATCTGCTGCAAGTCGATCCCCAATTGACCTTCAGCGTAAATACGCAGATCAAAGACCAGCTCAAGTGGCTCATCGGCATGGGACAGCTGGAAGTCGGCGACATGCTTCCTTCGACAAGCCATTTGGCGGATGAGCTGGAGCTTAATCGGAATACGATCAACTGGGTGTACAGTCAGCTGCGCGACGAGGGACTCGTTACGATGCAGAAGGGACGCGGCACGCAGATCGCCGGCGGGAGCCGGACCCGATCGCTCGTGGAAGAACGGAAGTCGATGCAGCGGCTGATCGACGATACGATTCGCGAGGCATCGGCAGCAGGCATGGACTTGAAGTCCTTTTTCATGGCGGGGCTGGCCTATACGCTGCTGCAGCCGCCCCGTCCAACCGGGAAGCTGCGGATATTGCTGGTCGAATGCCAGGGACATGATCATCCCTTCTATCGCTCGCGGATCGAACAGGCAACCGGAGGAGAGGTCGAGATGCTCTTCCTGGATGAAGGTTCGCCAGGGGATGCCGCCGTAAGGGAAGCGGCTCTAAGATGCGATGCCATTGTCGCGACCTTGAATCATGCGGAGGAGGCCAAGGCGTTGTTTGCCCGCCACGACCGCAAGGTCATCGTCATCGGGGCTGCCGTCGAACCCTCGCTGCTGCTCGCGATTGCTAATTTGAAGCAGGGGAGCCGAGTCGCCTTCGTATGCCTGGGGAGAATCGGGGGCGAATGGATGGCCAGCCGGATTCGGGAAGCCGGGATTCAGGCGCTGCATACCGAGGTGATCGGGATGAACGAGCGCGAACGCTTGAACGAAGCCGCCCGGAGCTTCGACAAGATTTATGCCTCCGACGCCGTTTATTCGGAGCTGAAGAACTTGGCACCGGGCAAAACGGAGCTATTCCCCATGAAGCTGGAGCAAAGCAGCGCAAATTTGCTGGAGGAAATCGCGTCTCAGGCGAGATGACCATAGGAACCGAGTTGATATCCAGTGCATGATCCCGACGAACGGCCTTTAGCCTTTAAGTCGTCGCGGCCATGGACGACGCGCTTACGTGAGCAGAGCGACTGGCTTGGCGGACGGCGGGCCAAGAAAACGAAAGGTGGAATTGAGATGAACATGACTTTTGACCGCAAGGGGTCGTCCAACGTGGCGATCATCGAGAGCGACGGGATCGTCATCGGCAGCGTGCAGGACGCGCTGGATCTGATGGCAACCGCCAGCTATGACGGGGACAGCAATAAGCTGCTCATCCGCAAAGAGAACATCGCGGAGGATTTCTTCGAACTGCGTACGAAGCTGGCAGGGGATATTTTGCAGAAGTTTACGAATTATCGCGTCAAGCTGGCCATCGTCGGCGATTTCAGCGGCTATGACAGCAAGAGTCTGCGGAATTTCATTTACGAATGCAATCAGGGCAAACAGTTCTTCTTCATGGCCGAAGAAGCGTCCGCGCTTGCGGCGCTCCATGAAGCCGGCTAGCCACGCTAGTCCGATGATCATACCGAGTCTGCCTGTAACGGGCAGGCTTTATTTCGTTGGGATGCCGAAGTGCTGAACTTCATTCCTTTCGCTGTCGTCATACGAGGCGTGAGTCGGAGAGAAGAGGAGTGTGTGAATTGAACGCACCCAAAATTTAGCGTTAGCGGCCGCTGAACGCCGGCGCCCCGAAAGCCGCCTGTACGGAGGCAGGCGTCATCCGTCCTTATTTGATTGCGGTAACGCCGTCCAAGCCGGGTTCGTCCGAAGGCAGCGTAACCATTCGGTCGGAAAACATCTCCGGCAAAGACCTGCCCGCCCGCACCGAAAATTTGCAGCCGATCTTCGTCTGGAGCGACGGCAATTGGCAATTCGCGGACGCCGATCGGGAGAGACCGGTATTGATGGAGGGATACAGCTACAAACTATCCCTCCCCGTCAGCGGGGAACGCACCGTTGAAATACGTGCTGGCTATCGGCGGGACGATCGGCGACGACAAGGCAAGCACCGACTGAATAGGAGACGCGGAAGCGTTGGCCTCCCTCGGGCCTAACCAGCCCCAGAGATCGCCAAAAGCTGCGCCACAGCAGCTTTTCGGGCCGGACCGGCCTCATAGAGCGCCAAAAGCTGCACCACAGCAGCTTTTCGGGCCTAACCGGCCTCGAAGAGCGCCAAAAGCTGCACCACAGCAGCTTTTCCAGCCGAACCGGCCTCATAGAGCGCAAAAACTGCACCACAGCAGCTTTTCGGGCCGAACCGGCCTCATAGAGCGCCATGCACCACAGCAGCTTTTCCAGCCGAACCAGCCTCATAGAGCGCCAAAAGCTGCGCCGCAGCAGCTTTTCCAGCCTAATCGGCCTCGAAGAGCGCCAAAAGCTGCGCCGCAGCAGCTTTTCCAGCCTAATCGGCCTCGAAGAGCGCCAAAAGCTGCGCCGCAGCAGCTTTTCGGGCCGAACCGGCCTCATAGAGCGCCAAAAGCTGCGCCGCAGCAGCGTTTGGGGCCGAACCGGCCTCATAGAGCGCCGAAAGCTGCACCGCAGCAGCTTTTCAGGCCGAGCCGGCCTAAAAAGAGCGCCATGCAACACAGCAGCTTTTCCAGCCTAATCGGCCTCGAAGAGCGCCAAAAGCTGCGCCACAGCAGCTTTTCGGGCTTAACCGGCCTCGAAAAGCGCTAAAAGCTGCGCAACAGCAGCTTTTCGGGCCGAACCGGCCTCATAGAGCGCAAAAAGCTGCAACGCGGCAGCTTTTCCAGCCTAATCGGCCTCGAAGAGCGCTAAAAGCTGCACCACAGCAGCTTTTCCAGCCGAACCGGCCTCGAAGAGAGCAAAAGCTGCACCGCAGCAGCTTTTCCAGCCTAATCGGCCTCGAAGAGCGCGAATAGCTGCACCACAGCAGCTTTTCGGGCCGAACCGGCCTCGAAGAGCGCCAACGAGCGCTGCAAGCCCGCTGCGCTAGCCGCGCTACTCCGTTTCCAGCTTCACCAGCCCATCCTCGAACTTATAAGGAATATGCAGCTCGTGGACCGGCGAACCGTCCTTGGCGCTTGATTCGTAGATCGTCAGCACGCCCGTCGGGCTGGTCGGGATCTCCTTCAAGGAGACTTTAAACTCGAACTCGCCCCATTCCGGCGCACCCATGTCGGCCATCGTATGACCTTCATCGAGAATATTGTGTCCATCCTCGAAGGAGTAGCTGAACGCGGCTTCGAAGACGCGCGCCTGCCCCTTCACCGTAAACTTCTCGCCGACGACCGAATCCGGAGCCGGCCCGTACACGCGGAATGCCTCGTTGCTTGCGACGATCTTCGGTTTCCCGTCATCCGTCGCCGTTCCGGCATTGTCGTTCGCCTGGCCTTTCGGCGCCGATCCCGTCCCAGCATCGTTATTCACCTGCCCGCCCGGCTCGCTAGCCGCGCCGCCATTCCCCGTATTCGTTCCGTTAGAGGGTGTCGGATCGATCGTGCTGTCCCCGCCGTTATTCGCCTGCGTACCGTTATTCGAGGAGGGCGTCACCCCGGAGTTATCGCCTTGATCGGTCGAAGGCGACTTGCCGGGGGCGTTGGCCACGCCGCCGTTGTCTTCCGAACAGCCGGCCAGAACGGCGCAAACCAGCATAAGGACGATCATGCCCCCGAGAAATGCATAGCTTCTTCTCATGTTGCATCCACCTGCTTTCTTAATTATCATCGGAAAGCCGAAACGCCAAAATTATCTTTTTTTGCGGGGCCGGCAAGCTTGCCCGCGCTCTTGTATTTAGTATACGCTGGTAACAAAGCCCTGAATCACCAACGGGCACATGAGGGAGTGACGACGAGCCATGTTTGAATGGAATCGGCTGCTTCGGTTCAATCGTTATTTGGGGCAAAACGGACGGGACGAGATCGATTACCAATGGCCGGCCGCCAAGTTCCCGATCATCAGCATCCGTTCAAGCGCAGGTAAAGGCAAACCCAAAATCGCTTTCGGCCTTATCGCGCTGGGCGATATCGCGGTTGGACTGGTTGCCGGCGGAGCCGTCGCCGTCGGCATAATGTCGTTCGGCGCGGTGGCCCTCGGCGGGATGCTGGCGCTCGGCGCCGTCGCGATATCCAGCGGCTTCTCTGCCGGTGCCGTTGCGATCGGCGATCTCGCGCTTGGCGCGGTCGCGATCGGCGAATCCGCCCTCGGTGCCGTCGCCATCGGCCAGAACGCGCTGGGCGCCGTCGCGATCGGCGAGCATGTGCTCGGCGCGGTTGCGATCGGCGATCGCGTCTATGGCCTTGTCGCCATCGGCGACCATGGTTTCGGTCTCGTGCCGATCATCGGCGACTTTATCCGCTGGATCGCGGATAAGTTTCGCTAGCGCAAGCGGCGCGGGAACGGCCCTGGGCCGGAGAGCGGGGGCCGCTCGGCCGCGGGAGGGCGGGCTTCTTTCGCCGGAATCCCCCCTATGCTACAATAGGGGACAACATAAGAGTGCAGAGGAAGGTGTAAGATGGATTCCGTCAAGATATTAGGCGTGCCCTTCTCCCGATTGACGCTTTCGGATACCGTGAAGCTGCTTCAGGGCAAGCTTGAGGGCGAACGAGCCGAAGGGGCGCAGCGCGGGCTGTTTCATCTCATAACGGCCAATCCCGAGATCGTGATGGCAGCAAATCAGCAGCCGCGGCTGAGGGAGATCGTCGATGCGGCCGATCTCATTACGCCGGACGGCATCGGCGTCGTGCTGGCGGCCAAGTGGCAGGGAACGCATATTCCGGAGCGGGTGACCGGTTACGACCTGTTGATTGGGCTGTTTGAAGGAGCGGCGGTGCGCGGGTTCTCGCTGTATGTCGTCGGCGCCGACGAGGAGACGAACGCGAAGGCCGTGGATATTATTAAGGACAAGTACGCCGGCGTGAATGTCGTCGGCAGACATAACGGCTACTTCAAAGGCAATCAGGAAACGGCGCTAGTCGCCGATATCGGGCGGAAGCAGCCGGATCTGTTGATCGTGGCGCTCGGTGCGCCGAATGCCGAGAAGTTTATTTACAAGCACAAGAACAGCCTGAACGCGAAAGTCGCCTTCGGCGTCGGGGGCAGCCTTGACGTGATCGCGGGCAAGGTCAAGCGTGCGCCCGTGATCTGGCAGAAGCTGAACGTCGAGTGGCTGTACCGGCTATTAAAGCAGCCGTCGCGCTGGCGCCGCCAGCTGGTGCTGCCAAAATTCGCCCTCACCATTCTGACGACGAAGAAGAGGTAAGAGTTGCGCGGGCAGAGGCCCTTTTTATATGGCTTGGAACCGTGTCCTGCGCGAAGGGGAGCATCCGAGGAAGACAAAAAATGGCTGTACGGGTTGGGTAACCCGTGCAGCCATTTCTTCTTGTGCGGGCAGCGTGCTGCCGATTACGCGTTCGTCGGCGGAACGAACGTCCGTGCCGCGAACTCGGCATCGAGCATGAAGAACGCGTTGCTGTCCTTGTCGATCCGCTTGAGCTTGTTGATGATGCTGTCGAACATCGATTCTTCCTCGACCTGCTCGTCGATGAACCATTTCAGAAACTGGATCGTCGCATGCTCGCGGTCGTTCATCGCGATGTCGGACAGGTGATAAATGCGCTTGGTGACTTCTTGCTCATGATGATAAGCATGTTCGAATGCCTCAAGAATAGAGCTATAGTCATTGTTGGGTGTGCTCATGCCGGCCAGCTTGACGCGTTTGCCGCGGTCATTGAGATACTTGTACATCTTCATGGCATGGAATCGCTCTTCCTCGGCTTGCACGATAAAGAAATTCGCGAAGCCGTCCAGGCTCTCCCCGGAACAATAGGCCGCGATCGCCAGGTACACATGTGCGGAATAAAACTCGAAATTCAGCTGCTCGTTCAGAGCTTCGCTAAGGTTTTCCTTCATCATCGGCCGCACCTCCCTTGTCATAATGGTTGTCGGTAAACATAAAGAGAAGAAGTCCCTCGTCGCCCTGAAGGACGCCCGATGCTTCTTCTCCTATCGTACCATACTATTCCATATTAGCCTATCCGATGCTTGAGCTTCGCATACAGCACGTCCGCGGTCGGGGCGACGATAACTTCGGTCTTGCCGATCAGTACCATGCACTGCTTGGCGCACAGCCTGCAATTGCCGAGGCAGTCCTTCTTCTTCTGCTTCAAATCGGGAAACTCCTGCTTGATCGACTTGAACACGGATTTGGAGCCATGCTTAAAGTTGCGGCAGCAGTATTTGATTTTCTTCATGCGTCCGGAACCAACCTCTCCTCGTGGCATTTGCAATTCTCTCCTAATGATAGTGATTCTCATTATCGATGTCAATCAAAATTCGGCGGGAACGGCGGATTTCTTTACTTCGCCTGCCTGCTGGCTTATGATGTGATCAATATCAAGCCATGCAGAAGGAGCCAGCATCGAAATGAGCGCAAACGGACAACAGCGAGCGAGCATCAGACCGGGCATCACGGTCGATATCGTATTGAAGAAGGACCAGCCGACGGGGCGGCTGACCCGCGGCATCGTCAAGGACATCTTGACCAATTCCCAGAACCATCCCCATGGCATCAAGGTCCGCCTGCAGAGCGGCGACGTGGGAAGAGTGAAATCGATCGTAACCGAAGGGAGCTAGAACGATGATCTACAGCGATATGAACAATTGGGAACAGGAAAAGGATACGTTTCCGGCAGGCGTACGGCGCGCGATCGAGCGGCTGCAGGGCATGGACCTGGATGCGCTCCCGGCAGGCCGTCATGAATTCGGCGAAGAGGGCATGTACCTGCTGGTCAACGAGCCCGACACGCGCCCTTGGAACGAGGTGCAGCCGGAGACGCATTTGCTCCACACCGATATTCAACTGCTGCTGAGCGGGCGCGAACAGATGCGCGTGGCTAAAGTATCCGAGGAGCAAATCATCGTCGATAACCGCTATGATACGCAGGACATTGCCTTCTACGGCGAAGTCCGCAACGAGAATGCCGTAAATCTCGTACCCGGCGACTTCCTCGTGCTGTTCCCGACGGACATTCATCGTCCGAATTGCTCCGTGGAAGAAGACATGCGCATCCGGAAGGCCGTCGTGAAGATTCATAGGGACGCGCTCGTCTAAGGCGAAGACGTCATCCAACCGATGGCGGCGTTTGCAACGGCGGCGCAAAATAGGTAGGATAAGAGAGAATGCGTCGACAAAGAACCGGCCATAGCTGCTGTCCCAAAGGAGTGCGTCTTGATGAGCTTTCTCCCGAATTCCTTCACGTTCGGTCATGTCGCATCGATCGTGATCACGCTGCTCTCCGGCGTGGCGGTCATGTTTCTTCGGCTGCGAGCCAGCAACCGCCCGACCACGATGCGCAAAATCATCATTCCGCCGCTTGGCATGTCCACCGGCTTCCTCATGTTCGTCGTTCCGGAAACGCATGTACCGTGGACATGGGCATTGATCGCGTTTGCCGCGGGCGCCACGGTATTCGCCTTTCCGCTCATCCGCACGTCCAAGCTGGAGCGGGTCGGGGACGAGATCGTGCTGAAGCGCTCCAAAATGTTCATTTTCATCCTGCTTGGCCTGCTTGTCATCCGGCTGCTGGTGCATAATGCGGTCGAAAGCAGGGTCTCGATCCCGCAGACGGGGGCGCTGTTCTTCGTGCTGGCGTTCGGCATGATCGTGGTCTGGCGAATAGCCATGCTTCGGGAATTTATGGCGTTGAAACGGGAATAACGAGAAGAGATACGGTTGACAGCCCGAATGTCAGCTGTTATTCTAACCACATAAATTGTATGCAATTTAATTGTGCTGATCGTATAGATCGCATTCCTATCGTATGGCATCGCATCGAGAGAGAGGAGACCCGACATGGAGAATAACGCGCTGCTCGAGCTGGACAATCAGCTTTGTTTTGCCCTCTATGCCTGCGCGCGCGAGGTGACGAAGCTGTACCGTCCGTTCCTGGACGAGCTTGGCATTACGTATACGCAGTATGTCACCTTGCTTGCCCTGTGGGAGAAGGACGAGGTGCCGGTCAAGGAGCTGGGCCGGCGGCTGTACCTCGATTCCGGCACGCTGACGCCGCTGCTTAAGAAGCTCGAGAGCATGAAGCTGCTTCGCAGGGACCGCGATCCGCAGGACGAACGGAGCGTCATCGTCAGGCTGACGGACGACGGCCGGGCACTGAAAGAGCGGGCGGCGGTTATCCCGGAGCGCGTCTTCTGCCAGACGAGCCTATCGCCGGAGGAGATCGCTTCGCTGCGGGGGCAATTGCAGCAATTGACGGCCGACGTGCATACCCGTTCCTGCGAAGGTTCGCGGGATTGAACGAACGGCAAGTTTCCCCGCATGGCAGCGGACATGCAGAGTGATAAGTTAGAGTAATAAATTCGTGCAAGCCGTTCGTTGGCGGCATCGCGCGGGCATTGGCGGCGAAGCAACGAAGAGAACCCTGAATGCCGCTGTAGGTAAGCGGTTTTCAGGGTTCTTTGTTATTCGGCCGGGAGGCAACGGATACGCGGGACTGTTTCGTTTACATGGAAACGGTCCGTGCCTATCCCGGGCACATCGAGCTCCCAAAGCTGCTGAATTGCACAAATTCGCATCGGTTCTGCTCCTCGAGCGCTCAAAAGCTGCAGTACTGCACAAATTCGCTCTGCTTCAGCTCCGTGAGCGCTCAAAAGCTGCAGTACTGCACAAATTTCGCATTGGTTCTGCTCCTCGAGTGCTCAAAAGCTGCTGAATTGCACAAATTCGCTCTGCTTCAGCTGCGTGAGCGCTCAAAAGCTGCTGAATTGCACAAATTCGCTTCGTCTCAACTCCTCGAGCGTTCCAAAGTGCTGTTCTGCACAAATCCTGGCCCGTTTTCGGCTCCTCCAGCCCCCTGATTTGTTGCAATGCACGTCGGCACATGCGCATTAACTCCCGACGGTGGAGCGAGAAAAAACCAGGCGGAAGCATGAGCTCCCGCCTGGTCTTGCCGCGCTCGTCAGCAGGCGAGGCGTCGCCGGCCGTAACCTTCGAGAATCAGTTCTTCACGTAAACCCGGAAATAATCGAGGCTGAACTTAGCCGGGAACGTGCTGGCCGTCGGATTGCTGTTGCTGCCCCCGCCGGTAGCGAGATTGATGAGCACCTGCGGCGCCGGACCGTACCAATCGAAATTCGTGCCTTTGACCAAGGTGCCGTCCACCCACTTCTGGATCTCGCCTTCCTTCCAGACGAGCGTGTACAGATGATAGTCGGCCGAGAAATCCGTTCCCGGATGCCAGACCCATTGGTTGGTCATGATGTTGTAGTAGTTGGCGCCGACGCCGCTGCCATGGTCGTAACCCGTCCAGTCGTAATGGTTCTGCGTCGGGGATTGGAAGAACTCGAAAATATCGATTTCGGATGAGGTCGAACCCGTCCCGCCGGGCGAATACATCCAGAAGGCCGGCCATGTGCCGATGCCGTTCGGAATCTTAGCCCGCAGCTGGAAGATGTACGTCTTCCCGTTCGACGGATAGAAGGTTTCCTTCGTCGTGATCTGTCCGCTGCTGATGCCGCCGTCATACACGCCGCCGAGATTCGGCGTAGCGGTCAAGTCGAGCGAGTTCGCGGTCAGCACATGGTTGGTGGCGTTGATCGGCTGATATCGCTGCCACTCGCCGTTGATAACGGTCGTGCCGGCGATGCCGTACGCGTTGAACGAGTTGGACAGCGCAGTAAGGCTGTTTACGTTCTTGGACGTGCCGAACGAGTAGTCTTTGTAGAGCGTATAGCCGGCAAGGCTAGGTCCTTGCGACGTAACCGGCGTCGTTCCGTCGGAGACGATAAGCTGCGGAGCGCTGGAGCCTTCCTTGGTCGAAAAGGTCACTTCGCTGCCCGCGGTCCCCTTCAGGATGAGCGAATACGTGCCGTTCGCCGTAACCAGCCCGCCTACGTTGAACGCGTAGGTCTTGCCGGCCTCGAAGGTGATATTCTTGGACTCGAGCAGGCTGCCGACGGCTGGCAGGTTGACCCAAGTCAGCGTAGATTCCGTCCATGTATTGTTTCCGGTGCCCGCGTAAGCGCCGATCGTCGCCGTCCCGCCCGTCACGCATTTTACTTTCAGAATGGCGCTCGAGATGGTCCCCGCGCCGCTGACGGCGAATTTGAAGTAGGCTTTCTTATCCTGGCTGCTTAACACGTTGACGACGGGGTCCGTATACGTCATCGAACTCGTTCCCCACATCCACGAATCGTCCGAAGCGTTGAAGGATAACGATTTGGCATTGGCTTGCGTGCCCCAGGCGACGAAGAGAACCGCTGCCATGATGGCGGCCAAGAATAAATGCAGGGTCGGTTTCATGCGAATTGTCATTTTGATTCCTCCTATAGGGGATTAGTTATCGTCGGCTTGCGCTGTTGCAGCTGACCTCCTTCCCTAGGGAATGTGAATTCATCCCGGCGAAATCGTTCGATTCGTCGAAGACAGCGCTAGTATACGATGGATTTCCCTGCGAGTCTGCCGCTTGTTATGACTTAAATGCCGTTTTTGTGACCGATACCGGCCGATTGCTTCGGCCGAGGTTGCATGGGCGGCCGCCCAAGCTGCATCAGAGCGCGGCAGGAGCCTGCTTGCATTTCGGAATGATTAGAGTTATTATGGATTCCTAAAGTCTATAACAGGAGGTGCGGCATGAAATATTCCCAAGCGACGGACTACGCGCTTCATGCGATGCTGTATCTGGTGACGGCAGCTCCCGACAAGCCCGTCGGCGTGCAATTGCTGGCAGAAAAGCTGGGCGTGTCGCAGACATACCTGTCCAAGATGATGACCAAGCTTGTGAAGGCCGGTCTTATTCAGTCCGCAACGGGCGCGAACGGGGGCTATCGTCTCCGCCGGAAGCAGGAGGATATCTCTTTCTTGGATATCATCCATGCGATCGAAGGGACCGCCTCCTTGTTCGAATGCAGCATGGACCACGGAAGCGAGTGCCTGATTCAGCAGGTTGTCATGGAATCCGAACGTCAGATGGAGCAGTATTTGGGGAACAAGAAGATAGCGGATGTGGCGAAGCTCATGCAAGCTAAGTAATCGGCTGTCTTTTTTTGAAGTAATTAGGGACATAAAGAGTCTATTATGTCTTTAATAATAAATGAGAATCATAAAAAGGAGAATGAGGATGAAATACGATTGCGTCATCATCGGCGGAGGGCCTGCGGGCTTGAGCGCCGCTCTTGTACTAGGCAGGGCAAGGAAGAAGGTAGCGGTAATCGACGAAGGGAAGCCGCGCAACCGGGTCACCGGAGAGATGCACGGGTTTCTGACGCGGGATCCAATCGCTCCAAGCGAATTCAGACGAATCGCGCGGGAACAGATCCTCGCTTACCCGACCGTCAGCTTCGTCGCGGATACCGCGGTATCGATTGCGGGAACGGATGGCGATTTCCGCATTACGACCGCGGGGGGAGAGAGCTATCGGAGCAGGAAGCTGCTCTTCGCGGCAGGCATGAAGGACCTCCCGCTTACGATCGAAGGCCTCGCCGACGTCTACGGCAAAAGCGCCTTCGTCTGCCCGTATTGCGACGGTTGGGAACACCGGGATCAGCCGCTTGTCGTCATCTCGAGCGGGGCGGATGCGCTGCATATGGCCAAGTTGATCGCCGGCTGGACCAACCGGTTCACGATCTGCACGAATGGTTCGGGCGACATGACGGAGGCGCATCGCGAGGAACTGAGCCAGCGTGGAATACCTGTATTCGACGCCCCGATCCGGTCCGTCGATTCCGAAGGCGGAATCGTCCATCAGGTCGTTCTGACCGACGGAACGACCGTTCCGTGCACCGGGATCTTTTTCCGAACGACGCTCGTCCCAGGATCGGACCTGCCGCGGGCGATCGGCTGCGAGATCGCGGAAGCGGGAACCGTCGTCGTCGATCCCTTCGGCAAGACGAACGTTCCGGGCGTCTTCAGCGCCGGAGATGCGGCAACGCGGATGCATCAGGCGATTGCGGCGGCTTCGCTCGGTTCGATGGCCGCGGCGGCCATTAACGGGGAGCTGAGCGAAGAAGCTTGGAGTCATTTCACGCAAGCACCGCACTAAGCGATGGATTCGACCACAAAAACAGCGGTCGCCTCGGATACGATGTTCGTGTCCGGGGCGGCCGCTGTTTTTGATGATGAGCGCCGAGTGCCTGCCAATGCGCTCATGCCTCCCACCACGTCAAGTTAATGAAGCAGGAAAGCGTGCCGGCGACGCTGAGCGCGCCGCTAACCGTCATGGAGAGGCTCTGGTTCGGCGGTACGATGATGCCGCCGCCGAAGCCTAGGCTGAACATGCCCGGATCCAGCGGGAAGCTCAGGAAGTTCGTACCGGCGCTAATGACGCTCGTGGAGGACCTTGCGGTCATGACGCTTGCCGCGGCGCTGCCGAATAGGGTATTGACCGGCGTCAGCGTCGAAGGGGAAGCGATCGTGCCGCCGCGCGCGACGACCAGGGAACCGCTGAAGCTCGAGAGCAGGCTGAGCCCGACGCCGACGCCCCCTGCCATGTTCGAGACATAGAGCGAACGGCCGCTGCCCGATGGATTCGTAAGCTGCATGGACGCAATGACGGAACCGCCGAGTATGCCGAGCGAGGAGGACGTGGTAAAGGTTGTGGCGAACTCCCTGGCATTCACGGTCGCATCGTTGTCCGGCGGAGCGACCACGCCCGGCGCGGCATACGTGTTGACGAGCTTTCCGAAGAAATTGCTGTTGCTTTGGTCGAAAATAAAATGATTGGGCATGCGTTACGCCTCCCACCACGTCAGATTGATCGAGCCCGTCAGGGCGCCGGTGCCGAGCGCGACGGAGAGCGTCTGATTCGCCTGCACGATAAGCCCGCCCCCGAAGTCGACCACGTACATGCCGGCCGTGATCTGCATGGCCATGACGGTCGTCGGCGTACCCCCGAGCGTGCCGGCGTTCTGCCTGGTCGTCGCGACGGTTGCCGTGGCGCTGCCGAGCAGGGCGTTGACCGGAGCCGGGGTCGTGCCGCCCGTGATCGTGCCGCCGGAGAAGACCGTCAGCGCGGCTGCGGCCGATGCGCCCCCGGAAATGCGGGACAGGTACAGTTTCTTGGCGCTGCCGGACGGGTTCGCGGCTTGCAGCAGCAGCGAGGTGCCGCCGCCGACGGCAACGCTGCCGGTGCTCAATAGGAAGAGCGCGCCGCTCTTGGCGGCGTCTAGCTCGGGAATTCCGTTGATGCCAGGCGAGGTGAAGACGTTATTTTGCTGCATATAGACGGGGTTATGTTCGGTATTAAATACATTGAAGTTGTTCATGCAGCACCTCGATCGGACTGGGGTGGCTCTGCCTTGAACAGGGAGCCTCTGCTGCATTATATGGGACGGGAGGGCCTGCCCGCCTTGGGGGAACATGGATTTTGCGCAAAAGGGGCCAGTAGACCCGCGGACACATGCCGTTTCCATGAATTGGATAGGGACATAAAGTAAATGAGCGTTAACCAAGGGGAAGATGACATGAGCAAAAAGACGCGCCACTGTCTCCGCAAGGGAAGGAGCTGCCTTCCCCCGCGTTGCAAAAAGAACGGAGAGTCGAAGAAACCCTGCGGAAGCAATCGCAAGCCGGCGAGTCCTTTTTTCTCGGAGCAGGTGTTTGCGGATATTTCCACGACGGATGATTTTATCGCCCTGCCTCCCCAGGACACCTCGAATAAAAGCGTGTATTCGTATGCGGTCGTGAATAAAGGGAGCGAGCCCGTGCTTGCGCAGGTGGAGATCGGGCCTAATGGCCGGGACTACACGATCGACGTGGAGGAGGTCGTGCCGACCGGAGCAACGGCGGTCGTCGTGCCGGCAAGATTTCAACGCTTTACGAGGCTACTGGTGAGATCCCTGAACGTGGGCAAGCCGACGGGGGTAACGGTTTACTTCCAATCGCAGCGAGCCAGATGAATGGACGGAACAGCAAGAGGCTACGAACTATTCTGTTGAAAGTAGAGTGAGGAACGATGCCGAATTTTTCAGCCTTTAATCCGAATCCCGACAAGCTGCGCACTTTAATATTCGGGCAGGACGAGACGTTGACGCCGCAGCCGGTAGCAACGGATACGGCCGGTCATATACTGAATATTATTTTGGACGGCACCATCAGTAACGTCTCGATTTCGGGCGGTACGGTGACGGTCGGTACGATCGACAATATTTTGAACGGAACGATTACCAGCGTGCTCGGCGCGACGATTACGGCGGGAACGTTGACGAGCGTGTTGGGTGCGACGATTACGGCAGGAACGTTGACGAACCTGCTGGACGGTACGATCACGAGCGTCATGGGAGCGACGATCACGGCCGGTACGGTGGCGATTTCGGGCGGTACGGTGACGGTCGGCACGATAACGAACCTGCTGGATGGAACGCTGACCAATGTAATGGGAGCGACGATCACGGCGGGAACGCTGACGAGCGTGCTCGGGGCAACGATTACGGCCGGTACATTGACGAACTTGCTGGACGGAACGTTAACGAGCGTGCTTGGCGCGACGATTACAGCGGGAACGTTGACGAACTTGCTGGACGGAACGTTAACGAGCGTGCTCGGAGCAACGATCACGGCAGGAACGTTGACGAACTTGCTGAACGGTACGATCACGAGCGTCATGGGAGCAACGATCACGGCCGGAACGGTGGCGATTTCGGGCGGTACGGTGACGGTGGGCACGATTGATAATTTGTTGGACGGTACATTGACGAGCGTGCTCGGGGCAACGATTACGGCAGGAACGTTGACGAACTTGCTGGACGGAACGTTAACGAGCGTACTTGGCGCGACGATTACGGCAGGAACACTGACCAACTTGCTGAACGGTACCATCACGAGCGTCATGGGAGCAACGATTACGGCCGGTACGGTAGCGATTTCGGGCGGTACGGTGACGGTGGGCACGATTGATAATTTGTTGGATGGTACATTGACGAGCGTGCTTGGCGCGACGATTACAGCGGGAACGTTGACGAACTTGTTGGACGGAACGTTAACGAGCGTACTTGGCGCGACGATTACAGCGGGGACATTGACGAGCGTGCTTGGAGCAACGATTACGGCAGGAACTCTGACGAACCTATTGAACGGTACCATCACGAGTGTGATGGGAGCAACGATCACGGCCGGTACGGTAGCCATTTCTGGTGGTACGGTGACCGTGGGAACGGTAACGAACCTGCTGGATGGAACGTTGACCAGCGTGCTTGGCGCGACGATTACGGCAGGAACGTTGACCAACTTGCTGAACGGTACCATCACGAGCGTCATGGGAGCAACGATTACAGCCGGTACGGTAGCCATTTCCGGTGGTACGGTGACGGTGGGAACAGTCACGAACCTGCTGGATGGAACGTTGACCAGCGTGCTTGGCGCGACGATTACGGCAGGAACGTTGACGAACCTGCTGAACGGTACCATAACCAGCGTCATGGGAGCAACGATTACGGGAGGTACGCTGAGCAGCGTGACCTCGATCTCGCAAAAGAGCTTCGTCGAGCAAGCGAACACCGCGCTCGTAACGGCGAATGCATTCACGGCGCTCAACCCGGTGACGACCAGCGTGCTCGGCACGTACTCCTTCTTCGTCTACAACCGCGGTCCAGGCACGAATAGAGCGGACGCCCGGGTGGAAATCAGCGCCGACGGCACCAACTGGTACGCTGACGTCGACACGTCGACGGGCATTGCCGCCGGCAGCGTGGATGTGCTCGTACCGCAGCGGTTCCTGAAGTATACGCGGCTGGCTTATCGCTCGTCCGCTGCTGGAAGCTCGACGACCATCGACGTCTACTTCAACGCACAAGGCACTTAATATGGGAGCGTGATTCCATGCTGCTCGGCATTCATATCCTGGCATGCAACGAAGAAGAGGTTCTTGGCCGCTGCCTAAGCAGCGTACAGGGGCTTGCGGATGAAATGGTCGTTACGGACACCGGTTCCATCGACAGGACCGTCGACATCGCAGCAGCTTTTGGAGCCAGGGTTGTCCGAGCGGCGTGGGAGGACGACTTTGCCGCGGCGCGTAACGCAGGGCTGGAAGCATCGCGTACGATCTGGGTGCTGGCGCTGGATGCGGACGAATGGCTGGATACCGGCATGGACCGGTCCGGACTTCGGAGCCTGCTGCGCGGAGCAGCGGGAGACGCGTTCTCGGTCAATATCGCGAACCGCTACGGCCGTCAGGAAGGCGAGATCATGAGACATGATGCGGTGCGCCTCTTCCGGACGGATTGCGGGTTGCGGTATGCCGGACTTATTCACGAGCAGCTCGTCCGTCCGGGCGAGGTGCAGCATGCGGTCGACGGCCCGTCCAGCGGGCTGCTTTTACAGCATGACGGCTACTTGCCTGAGATCATGACGCGCAAAGCGAAAGCAGAGCGCAATCTCCGCTTGATCGGCAAAGCGCTCCAGCAGGAGCCTGACCATCCGTTCCACCTATACAATAAGGGCGTGACGCTCTGCCAGTTGAACAAGCCAAAGGATGCCGCAGCGGCATTTGCTTTGGCTTCTTTGTTTGCGCCGGCGGATGCGCCTTACCGGGCGATGCTTCTTCGCGATCGGGCGAAAGCGCTGCTCGCGTTGGGCGATGCGGACGCTGCTTCGGCACTGCTGTATCGCGAAGTGGACCGATACGCCGACCATCCGGACATCCAGCTCGTATACGGCGATAGTCTAATGGCTCAGCGCCGCGTTCTGGATGCGCGCGGCGCCTATGAGGCGGCGCTGGCAGCAGGCGAAGCCGCGCGCGGCACCGTAAGTGAGGCGGGCGCGGGAACTTACCGCGCCCGCTGCGGGCTTGCGGCGGCGGAGGCCGCGCTTGGTCGCGGCGAGCATGCGCTGCGCTTGTACGCGGCGGCGGCTTCGGAAGCGCCGCGTTACAGCCCGGCCTTGGCGGGCTGGGCGGAGCAGCTGCAGGCCGCGGGCGAGCGCGACGAAGCCATTGCGGCTGCGCTGGCTTCGTGCCTGGGCGAAGCGGCGCCGGGGGATGCGGCGCTGCTGGCCCGGGTGCTCGGCGGCATCGGCGGGCATGCCGCCGCGCTGCCGTTCTGGCGCGAGGCCGGACCGCTCGCGCCGGAGGATACCCGCGCCTATGCGGCCTGCCTCGCCGGCGCGGGGGATGCGGGCGCCGCCCGGGCGCTGCTGCTGGCCGCGCTCGGAGCGCGGGAAGAGACAGAGCCCGCTATAGCGCCAATGGAACTTCAGCGGGAGACCGCGGTCGGCTATTGCGTAGATGCCGCCTTGTATGGCTGGGACTCCGGCCAGCCCATGGGCGGCGCGCTTCGTGAACGGCTTGCCGCCGAGAACAAGGAGCTGCTGCAGCTGTTCGCTGCCGTGGAACGCTACGCGGCCCCGTTCGCGGCCCTTCGCGCGGTGAGGACGGAAGGCATGAATACGACGCTGCCGGGCTGGGTCTCTTTCCTGGAGTTTCTGTCGCAACGTTCGCTCGAGCTTGGCTTGATACGGCTTGCGGGCAGGCTGTCACAGGCAGCTCCGGCGCTCGAGGATCGGCACGCCGCGCTGCTGTACGCGCACGGCTATGCCCAAGCGGCAGCGGGGCGCCTGCTTCGGGCAATGGAGAAGCGGCCGCTTCGGGCGGAGGAAAGCTTCGCTTTCGGAGAGCTCCTGATGCTGAAGGGGCTGTACAGCGAGGCCCTCGGGATGTTCGAGGAAGCGGCCGCGGAAGAAGAGATACGGACGCGCGCGCAGCTGGGAGCTGCCTTTTGCTCGCTGGCGGTTGCGCGCGAGGCGCTGCTGCCATGGGCGGGAAGCGCGACGGCGTCTTACGGCGGCGGCTGGCCGCTCGCGGATCTCGAACAGCTGCAGCTCGCGATGATGCAGACGGAAGCGACGGGCTGGCGGACGCCTTGGACCGCCGCGCAAAGGAGGCGCATGAACGTTGGCGAATAAGACGAAGCTCATTACGCTCTGCATGATCGTGAAGAACGAAGAGCGCGATCTGCCCCGATGTCTCCGAAGCGCGAAAGGGATCGCGGATCAAATCGTCGTCGTGGATACCGGCTCTACCGACGGTACGGTGGAGATGGCCCGCAAATTCGGCGCGGCGGTCGTGCGCAGCGAATGGACGGAGGATTTTGCCGGCGCCAGAAATAAAGGACTGGTCCACGCGGAGGGCGAGTGGATTCTGTTTCTCGATGCCGACGAGGAGCTGGATGCCGGCACGCGGGAGCAGCTGCGGACGCTGGCGCAGCACCGGGAGATCACGGGGTATTTCCTGAACGTATGGAATTACTCCGGGGACGGCGGCGACGGGGCGACGATCAATCCGGTGCTGCGCATGTTCCGCAACGACCGGAGATACCGTTTCGAGGGCCGGATTCATGAGCAGATCGCGGCGCCGATCATGCGGCATACGCCGCAGGCGCGGTTTCATCTCAGCGACGTGATCATCCACCATTACGGCTATCGGCGCGAGGTCGTGGCGGCCAAGGACAAAGTGAACCGCAACCGGACGCTGCTCGAGCTGGCGATACAAGAAGAGCCGGACAATCGGTTCAACTGGTATAACCTTGGGGTCGAGTATTTTCGCGCTGGCGAGGTGGGGGAGGCGCTGTCGGCGTTCCGGCGGGCTCGGGACGGGATTGATTACGCGTCGGTCAGCTATGCCCACCTGTTGGTGAAGCATGAAAC
Source organism: Paenibacillus sacheonensis (assembly GCF_009909195.1). Classification (GTDB taxonomy): domain Bacteria; phylum Bacillota; class Bacilli; order Paenibacillales; family Paenibacillaceae; genus Paenibacillus_Z; species Paenibacillus_Z sacheonensis. The sequence goes on along the minus strand of NZ_JAAAMU010000036.1, from coordinate 3,397 downwards.
GAGCTGCCTGCAGGTGCTTCGCCGCTGGGAAGAAGCGCTTCGCAGCGCGGAGGAAGGATTGATCTGGTACGCGGAATATCCGGATTTGCAGCATGCCCGGGGCGTAAGTCTGGCCGCGCTCGGCCGCAGACGGCAGGCAGCCGAGGCATTCGCCGCCGCGCTCGCGATCGGCAAGGCGCCCGCGCTCTATCATACGGAAGACGGCATGGGCACCTACCAATCGGCCTATTGGCTCGGCACGATGCACGAGGCGGAGCAGGATATGGAGACGGCCGCGCATTGGTATACGGAAGCGGTGCGGCATAAGAGCAGTCTGCTCGCGCCGTTGTACCGGCTCTGCCGCATGATGAACGTGTCCTCGGTGCCGGAGAGGCTGGCGGCATTCATCGAAACGCGGTTTACGCTGGCGTCGCCTCGGGCGGTCGATAAGCTTGCGGGCATCCTGCTCGACTGCGGCTGTCATGAAGCACTGCGGTTATGGCTGGGCAAATGGGCGGAGCGAGCGGATGAGGGGGAACGTGCGGTTTTGCAGCCTTGGCTGGGCCTGGCGGGCGTGCATGCGCGACTGGCTGGGGAAGCGAACCAGGGCCGGGCTGCCGGGAGTGACGCGGCTTTCGGGAAGATGGGTACAGGTACCGATGACGGAGAGCAATTCGTCGAGCCAAGCAGGAAGGCGAATGCGGCTTCGGCGGGCGGGTCTGCCGGCGCGGCCGAAAGCCGGCTTGCGGGATGGCGGGCGACCATGGATTGGCTTCTGCCGGGTAGGGAAGTAGAGGCTGAGGCGGAGATGAAAGTAGAGACGGAAACAGAGATGAAAGTAGAGACAGAGATAGGGGGAAAAGCGGAAGCAAGGATAGAGAGAGGTGCGAGGACGAGGAGAGACGGGGCCGAGAGGGAGCCCGAGTTTGAGAGAGGGAGAGATTTAGAGACAGGGGAAGAGAAGAAACGAAAGACAAGGGTAGAGCCGAAAGCAGAGAGGGAAACGGGGCCAGGGGCAGAGACGGAAGCAGAGACAGGGGTAGAGACCGAAGCAGAGACAGGAGTAGAAACGAAAGTAGAGACGAAAACAGAGACGGAAGTAGAGACAACGGAAGAGATAGAGGCTGTGGAAAAGATAGATATAGAGACAGACGTCGAGAACGAGATTGAGTCAGGGATGGAGACAATAATAGAGGCTATCGTAATGACAAAAACATTAACAGAGACAGAGACAGAAACAGAAACAGGGACAGAGACGACAGAGAGAAAGAATGAGGCAGGGGTAGCGACCGTGGCAGGGCCGGAACCTCAGTCCGAGACTGCTGAGCCCGTCCCGTCCGCCGTGCGCGAGTGGCTGCCGTTCTTGCTGGCCGGCGGTGCAGGCGGGCCGGAGTCTAAGCAGCGCATTCGAAGCGCGGTCGGCATGCTGCTTAGCGGCAAGCCTTCCGACAGCGGAGAGGCCGGAGCGGACACGGCTGCCGTGCGCGAGGGCGTCCGCGCCGGCGCGAGAGCGGTATGCGCGCTGGCTGACCGGCATTTGGCCGCCGCGCAGCAATCCGCGAAGCATGCGCAGGCGGTGCAGAGCATTAGACTGGCATTGCCTGTCAGGGGGTGAGCGCCTGTGACCTTCATGGGACAAGAAGCGGCGAACGGCGTTGATGACGGTAACGGCTTCGCCGGCGGACCGCTTCCGGTATCGCTGTGCATGATCGTGCGGAACGAAGGCCGCTTCTTGGCGGATTGCCTGCGCTCGGCTGCTGCTTTCGTGACCGAGATGATCGTTGTCGACACCGGTTCGACCGACGGGACGGCGGCGATTGCGGAGGCTGGCGGCGCGAGGGTGATCCATACGGCGTGGACGGATGATTTTGCCGCGGTCCGCAATTTGTCGCTGGCCGCTGCTTCGCAGTCGTGGATTCTCGTGCTGGATGCCGACGAACAGTTGATTGTAACGGACGCGGCCGCGTGGCAGGCGCTGCTTGCGGATACGGCCAAACAAGGATATTTTGTCCAGGTGATCAGCCGGGTCGGAAGCGGCGCGCATGCGGGCACGGTGACGGATGCCGTTTGCCGACTGTTCCGCCGCGACGAGCGGATTCGTTTTCGAGGTTTGGTGCACGAAGAGGCAGCCTCCGCGATAGGCGAAGCGTTCGGAGCCGAGGCGGTAGGCTATGCGGCGGGCTTGGAAATTCGGCATGAAGGGTATCGCGACGACGTCATCGCGGAGCGGGACAAGTTCGCGCGCAACAGGCGTCTGCTCGAGCGCGCGCTTGAAGCGGCCCCCGATAATCCAGGGCTGAGGTACGCTGCGGGCGCAGAGCTGTTCGCGTGCGGCGATTACGCTGCGGCGCTTGTTTGGCTGGAGCCGCTTGCCGAGCTGGCGCATGATCCCGGCTACGGATCGGATCTGCTGCTGAAGGTCGTTCACGCCTGCCGGGCTGTGGGACGTCTGGGAGATGCTGCGCGGTATGCGGCGATTTGTACGAAGAGGCATGCTGATTTTGCGGATGCGCATGAAGCGAGGTCCGAGGTGCTGCTTGCGCTTGACGAGCCTGTATCCGCGCTGCGCTGCATCGATGAAGCGCTGCGGGCGGGACCGGCTCCGATCTGGTTCTCGACTGCGGCAGGGGCGGGGACTTATCGCGCCTTTGGCTTGGCGGGGGCTGCACTGGAGCGGATGTATCGTTTCCGCGAAGCTGCCGAAGCTTATGTCTCGGCCATCGCGCTGCGGCCGGATTATGCACCGGCATGGCAAAGGCTGCTCCTGCTTGGCCGGCTGGATGTTTCGCTGCGGCCGTTGTGGCTGAAAGCGGCTGAAGGTGCTGCACTGCGGCATGGTGGGATTCGCGAAGCGGCAGGGGGCGAGAAGAGAGTCGAGACCGGTCTGGGGGCTGAAGCCGGGAAAAAGACAGGCATGGCTGCGCGGTTGTCTTGGTTGGGAGACGGTTTCGCCGAGTGGCTGCTCGATCTCCGGCTGCCGGAGGAAGCGGCGGCGCTGTGGTCGCGCGCCCATGGCGGCGCTGAGCGTCTTCAACATGAAGGAACCTCGCCTGGCGCACTGGCCGAGGGGATATGGCTGGTTCAGCGGGGAGAAGCGGAGCGAGGACGGCAGGTTTGGGAAGCCGCCTATGACGCCGGAAACGCAGATGCGGAGCGGCTGGCGCTGTATGGTTTTGCCTTGGCGCTGGGCGAAGGGGATACCGAGCGTGCGCGCATAGCGCTGGAGCAGCAGCCGGGCGGCGCGTTCCAAGCCGCCGCCCGGGCGGCGCTCGCGGCCTTCGCGGGCGCGGAGCGCGCGATGCCGCAGGATGCGGCGAGCGGCGCCATTGCCCGGGCGCTGCTCCGCCTCGGGGCCGTGCCCGCATGGCTGCGCCTCCATGCGGCTGCGGCCCCCGCGGCTCCGGCGCGGACGATCCTC
>NZ_JAAAMU010000035.1 GCF_009909195.1 Paenibacillus sacheonensis | reverse complement strand
CTGCTCGGCCTCGTGCTGCCGCCGCGGGCGGCAGCGGCTGCGCTCGCGCTCGGGGGCACCGCCCTCGGCGGAGCGCTCTTCGCCGCCGCCGTGCTGCGCTTCGGCGGCATAAGCGCGCGCGAGCTGCGCGCGCTGCCGGGCGGCGATGCGCTGGCCGCCCGGCTGGCCCGCTGGCGCCTGCTGCCCAAAGGCGCCTAGGCTGGCGCCAAGACCAAGGCTCTTCTTCCCTCGTTCGAGGAAGAAGGGCCTTTTCTATATCCTGCAAATGACATATTGATGTAATAGTTATGGAACATATTACGCGAGAATCGGATCCAATTTTGTCATTGTGCACAAAAACCGGCATGGTTCTTCGTTATTTCCCCAAAATTATGTCAATTATGTTTACATATACTTCTAGCAGACCTTACAATAACGTCGTAAGGATCCGAACGAGACGGCGTATACGAGAGAAGCTGGATGGGATCGAAATACGGGAGGGATACCATGTATAGACAGGTAGATGGCACAGGAATCGGGATGCTGCTCATCCTGCTGTCGCTCGCGGGCTGCGGCACGAACGCGAAGAACGATCCGGGCTCGAATGCCAAGCCGGCAGCGAACGCGACAACCGCGGATCCGGCCAATACCGCCTCGGCCGCTGCGGACGAGCCGGCCGCGGGAACTCCGGCAAGCACCAATCCGGCAGATGTCACCTTAATCGAGGGCTGGTATGCAAAAGGCGAGGACGGGGGTTATTTTGCCGGGCTCCAACAAAATTATTATCGGGACGCCGGCGTGAACATGACGATTACGCCGGGCGGTCCTCAGATCTCCGCCATGACGCTGGTCGCTTCGGGAAAAGCCGACTTCGGCATCTCCTACGCGGATGACATCCTGCTCGCGAGGCAGCAGGGCATTCCGGTCGTCGGCATCCTGGCCGGCTTCCAATATTCGCCCCAAGTGCTGATTCACCATGCGGACGACAAGATCGAGAGCTTCGCCGATATCGGGAACCGGACCGTGTACGTGACGCCGGGCACGCTGTATTGGGAGTACATCAAGAGCAAGTTCAAGCTGACGAAAGCGAAGCCGATGGCCTACACCGGCCAGCTCGTCAATTTCATCAAGGACAAGAAGTCGCTGAACCAAGGCTATATTACGAACGAGCCGTACGCGCTTGCCAACCAAGGGGTCGACGTATCCCTGCTGAAAGTCGCCGATTCGGGCTATGCCAACTATGCCGACGTGCTGTTCACGACGGAGGATTACCTGGCTAAGCACCCGGATGTCGTGAAGGCCGTCGTGCAGGCGAGCCAGAAGGGCTGGAGCTACTATTTGGACAACTACAAGACCGTCAATCCGCTCATCAAGACCTACAACCCGGAGGCGACTTTGGACGCGATGGATTACGAAGCGGAGCACGAGAAGGAATTCATTTTGACCGACGAGACCAAGGCGAACGGCATCGGCGCCATGACGGTAGACAGATGGAACCAGCTGCAGGATCAACTGATCGAGATCAAGGGCTTGAAGGAGAAGCAGGACGTGACGACAGCCTTCACGACCGAGTTCCTGGCGAAGCCGTAGTTGGATAACGCCCCGCCTATAAACGCCGGGTCAAGCGCGAAACCTCTGCGGCGATCGCGGATGGTAGCCGACTCGGCCATTGCATGAAACCTGCAATTCGGAACCCAAGCCCGCCGCATGGATTCAAGCTGCGCGGCAGTCCGTTTTCCCGGCCAGGCTCCGCCTCGAGCGTTCGCTCGGGGTGGATTTTTCTGTTCGCGGGAACGGAGTGCTATAATGAATCCAGTTATGCGAGAAATCATTGCCAGGAGGTAACGAACGATGCAATCGACCATTACCGTCGTCGGGCTGGGCTCCGGCGACGCCGATCAGCTCACGCTCGGCGCGTGGCGCAAGCTGCAGGAGACAGAGCACCGCTACGTGCGGACGGACAAGCATCCCATGATGCGTCTGTTCGCCGATCATAATCTGTCGTACGACACCTTCGATGCCTTTTACGAGCAGATGGATTCGTTTCCCGACGTGTACGAAGCCATCGCGAATGCGCTCATCGAGACCGTCCAAGCGAAGCAATCCCTGATCTATGCCGTACCCGGCCATCCGATGGTGGCGGAGCGCACGGTGCAGCTGCTGCGCGAGCGATGCCCGCAGCACGGCATTTCCCTCCACATCCTCGGCGGCGAGAGCTTCCTGGACCAAGCGTTCACGCGCCTCGGCTTCGATCCGATCGAAGGCTTCCAGCTGCTGGACGCTGCCGGCCTCAAGCCGTCGCTCGTTCGGACGGAGCTGCATACCGTCATCGGGCAGGTGTACGATACGTTCACGGCATCCGACGTGAAGCTGACGCTCATGGAGCTGCTGCCGGACGATCATCCGGTAACCATCGGACACGCGCTTGGCGTCCCGGGCGAAGAACGGATCGTGACCGTCCCGCTGTACGAGCTCGACCGAACGCCGGGCTACGGCAATCTGTCGCTCATTTATCTGCCCCGGTCCACGGACGATTCGCTGCGCAATCGCAGCTTCGAGCGGCTGCACGAGATCGTCGCGATTTTGCGAAGCCCCGAAGGTTGTCCGTGGGATATGGAGCAGACGCACCGGTCCATCCGCAAGAACTTCATCGAGGAGACGTACGAAGCGATCGAAGCGCTGGACAACGACGATCCCGACGGCATGCGCGAAGAGTTCGGCGACGTGATCCTGCAGGTCATGCTTCACAGCCAGATGGAAGAAGAGACCGGCACGTTCTCCGTGTACGATGTCATCCAGACGCTTAACGAGAAGCTGCTCTTCCGCCATCCGCATGTATTCGGCGACTCCGCCGCAGGCGACGCGCAGGAAGCGCTGCAGAATTGGGAGCGGATGAAGGCCGAGGAGAAACGCCGCAAGGGCATCGATCCGTCCAACGCCTCGCAGCTGGACGGCATACCTCCGGATCTCCCGGCGCTGATGAAAGCTTACAAGATCCAGAAGAAAGCGGCCAAGGTCGGCTTCGACTGGGACGAGATCGGACCCGTGCTGGACAAGATTCAAGAGGAATTGCTCGAGCTGCGGGAGGCGATTGCCGATAAGGATGCCGACGAGCAGGCCAGCGAGCTTGGCGATCTGCTGTTCGCGGCAGTCAATGCCGCGCGGTTCATCAAAGCCGATCCGGAAGAAGCGCTTGCCCGCACGAATATGAAATTCAAGAAACGATTTTCATATATTGAGGAGCAGCTTCGTATAAGCGGGCGAACCTTTGACCAAACTGATTTAACAGAGATGGATCGTTTTTGGGAGGAAGCCAAAAGGCTGCCCTGAAAACATTTCAGAAGATTCGTCAAAATTCGGCTAATTTCCTCATAAAACACAAAAAAATTTTCCAGTCAGGCAGGATTTATTTGCTAGCAAGCAGAATACTACGTTGAGGAAATCAAGCTATGCGGCGGCTTTCTGGCTGTCTACAACTATATTTGATCGATTAGGAGGATTTTTCATGAACAAAACAGACTTGGTGAACAACATTGCAGCAAAAAGCGGTTTGACGAAACGCGACGTAGAGGCAGTCCTGAACGGCTTCCTGGGTGAAGTTACTGACGCGCTGGCAACCGGCGACAAAGTACAACTGATCGGCTTCGGTACATTCGAGACGCGCAAACGTTCCGGACGCACGGGCCGCAACCCGCAAACGGGCAATCCGATCACGATCGCCGAATCCAAAGTACCCGCATTCAAAGCCGGCAACAAACTCAAGGACGCCATTAAGTAAGTGCGTCTCGATAAATTTCTCAAAGTATCCCGCCTGATCAAGCGGCGCACCGTTGCGAAGGACGTATCCGACCAAGGGCGCGTCTGGATCAACGACCGCGAAGCCAAAGCGAGCAGCACCGTCAAAGCCGGCGACGAGCTCAAGATTCAATACGGCCAGAAGATCGTCACCGTCCGCGTGGAGCGGATCGCGGAGACGACCAAGAAGGACGAGGCGAGCGGCATGTATACTTTGTTGAAAGAAGAATCCCGCCAGCCCGAGAACAAGCTCGACTGGCAATAAGCGAAGAAGGCCTCCCGGCATGCCGGGAGGCCTTCTTTTTCGCGTGCCCTTCTACTCGTCTCGCCCTTATAATCGGAGCGGTATTCCATGCCCGCGCGGATCGTCAATTGCAGGCGACCTGCCGCTAGCGCCGCTTCTTGCCAGCGGAGCCCGATTTGCCGGCTCCGGATGCCGATCTTTTGCCGGCGGTCCGGCCGCTTCGATGGCGCGAGGCGCCTTTGCCTAAGGACTGGATGGCAGCTGTCGCTCCGATTCCGCCTCCGCCGCCGATTCCCCCCAGCCACTTCATCATGGGCTGTATTTGTTTGTACATGCCATACAATTTCTGCACGTTCGTCATGCCCGTCATAATGCCTTCCATGCCGCCGATGCGGGTGAACAGGTTCTCCGGCCGATTGCCGGGAACGTTCCACTGCGCGGGTCCGGCCTGTGCACCGGGCAAGCCCCCCGCCGCAGGAACGGCGGCCGGATTGCCCTCGGTAAAAACGGGCTCAGCAACGCCGTGCGCGCCGCTGTCTCCGATCATGCCGGCTCCCGCGCCTTCAGCCATCGCTGGCGTCGCCCCTACTGCGGGCGCGAGGCGTTGCCGCGGTGCCATTGCCTTTGCAGCAGCCGTTGCCGTCGCTGTTGCAGCGGCCCTTGCAGCTACCGCCGTTGCCTTCGTTGTTGCATCCGCCGCTGAGGTATTCCCGCCCGCTCGCCGACTTCTTCCTTGATTTCCTTTCCATGACCGCGACTGCCGCACTTCCTGCTGCACGCTTCTTTTCATTCTCGCGCTCACTCCTTAGCTATCCTTTTTTTACTATTCTATGACTGCTAGGGGCCGAGAGTTTGGGTGAATGGAATGGAGGGGTGAAAGCCTGCGCCGTTATCGGAGCCCGCGGCAGCGGCTGTTCGGGTTATGCTTTTTTCGTTCTAATCCCTGTCCCGTCCTCATAGGCTAGTCTCAGTTACCAGTACGCTCGTAGGAGGGGGACGGGGCAATGACGGAGCAAGGAAACAAAGGCCAGAAACGCCAGGAAATCAAAATGCTTAACCGCAAGATCCTTGAGATTACCGGCGTCATGAACGTAGAGAGCTTCGACAACGAAGAATTTCTGCTGGAGACGGAGCTTGGCTTCCTCGCGATTCGCGGACAGAATCTGCACATGAAGCATCTCAGCTTGGAACAGGGGCTTGTCGCTATCGAGGGGCTCGTTAACTCGCTTACGTATTTGGACGGCAATTCGCCCTCGAAGTCCAAGGGCCTATTCGGGAAGATGTTCAAGTGAGCGTGAGCCTTAGCGTGCAATTTTGGACCATGATGACGATGCTTCTCTCTGGGATCGGGATGGGCATCGTTTTCGACGGTTACCGCGTCGTGTCGGACGAGCTTCGGATCAGCCGCATTTGGGTGCCGATCTTCGATCTGCTGTATTGGATTGCCGCGACGATCGCGGTCTTTCAGGTGCTGTCCTCCAGCAATCACGGCGAAGTTCGGTTCTATGTGTTTCTCGGTCTTATCCTCGGTATCGGCTGCTACTACTGGCTGTTCAGCAAAATCACCGTCCGGCTCGTGAAGCTGCTGATTCTTACCGTCCGTGCCGTGACGGATTTCGCGATACGTGCCTTTCGTCTGCTGGTCGTCAAGCCGATTATTCTGCTCTATCGGCTGGCCAAGCTTATTTTGGCCTTTTTCCGGGCGTTTGCTATGTTCCTCTTGAAAATTGTGGTACAATTGCTTCGTCCGCTTTGGCTTCTATTATCATGGATGACCAAACCGATTTGGAAGCCGGCGTTTCGCTGGTGGAATAAATGGGTAAATCCTCTTATCGCCAAGTGGCGCATTGCCGAACGGTACCAGTCGGGCATCAGTACCTTTAGAGGGCTGTGGCAGCGCTGGAAGAACCGCAAGGATTCGAACAAGGACCACGATTAAATTCATGTCAGGAGGCTCATGAAATGACAACGGCAAGCGCGAATCCATCTTCTTCGCATGCAGGCAGCAAACGCAGGCTGAAGCTATGGTTAATGTTCGTTATCCTTTTCATGGGCTGGGCACTCTATACATTCGCTACGCAGGTGAGTCACCAGAGCCAGGCGGAAGAGAAGCTGGCTGCCGCGAAGAATAAGATCACCGAGACCAACAAGCAAACCGATGCGCTGGCACTCGAAGTGAAGCGGCTGAACGATCCGGAATATATTGGGCTTAAGGCGACGCAGGAGCTCGGCATGGTGAAGAAGGGCGAACGTCCCATCGAGGTCCTGCAGCAGCCGTAGTTGGGCGCCAATGCGGGTATCCGTCTGTTGCCTTGCTTCTGCGGTTCGGGTATAATCACGTTAGTAACCGCATTTTTCGGCTTACCTTATTATCACCCGCGGCTCTTAGAACTGCGGACCTCGAAGCTAGAAGCTTCGCATAACGGTTAGGGAGGAACATTTTTACCTATGGCAATTGAAGTGGGCGCCAAGTTAGAAGGCAAGGTGACAGGCATTACGCATTTCGGAGCATTCGTCGATTTGTCGGGAGGTGTCACAGGGCTAGTTCACATCTCAGAGATTGCCGATAACTACGTCAAGGATGTTAAGGACCATTTGAAGCTGGAAGATGTTGTGACAGTGAAGGTCATTAATGTAGACAAAGACGGAAAAATCGGGCTTTCCATCAAACAAGCAATCGACCGGCCAGAAGGTTCTGTACCTCCTCAGCGCGAACGTTCCGGAGATCGTCCGGGCGGCTTCAATCGTCCAGGCGGCGGAGATCGCGGACCGGGCGGCGGCGGCTTCAATCGTCCAGGTGGCGGAGATCGCGGACCGGGTGGCGGTGGCGGCGGCTTCAATCGTCCAGGCGGCGGTGGCGGCGGACGTCCGTTCAACAAAGCTGGCGGCGGCAAACCTGCCTACGGTAAACCTTCTTTCGAGGATAAAGTATCGCGCTTCCTGAAAGACAGCGAAGAACGCATGTCCTCCATTAAGAAGAACACGGAATCAAAACGCGGCGGACGCGGAGCGAAGCGCGTTTAATAGCATAGTATCTTTGAAGGCAGTGCCCCCGAGGCGCTGCCTTTTCTGATTTCAATAGACAATTTCCACGAAGGCAAGGCAGCTTTACGGGGGCTCTCCCCGGTATTTCCGCCTCGACAACCCCGGTTTACGTCCGCTGACGCGATGGTTATGCAGCCCATTCAAGAAATATACCCGCCCACCGCAAAAACTTTTCTCTTGTTCTCACGTTATCCCGACAGGTTCGGACGGCGATTTGTCATCGTCGGCGCCGACAACGGCCACAGATTTTGTTGAAATTCTCAGGCGCCGGACAGCGCAGCCCACGGTTAATCCCATATGAACCGCAGGAAAGGCGGGTAGCGACACGCCGCCGCCCGCCTCGGCGAAATTGTCGGAAAAAACTTTTGCGATGACAACGCTTTCTGACAAACTTTCTTGGCTGTCCGATTCTATAATGGCGATACATTAATTTTGAAAAGGGTGGTGCTCCTCACCATGGCAGCGAAACCGAAAGTCGTGATGTTCCCCGGCGTCCGCAAAACAAGCTTCGTACAATCGGCTCTTCATAAAGGGCTGGATCGCACAGGCGTCCTTCGCTTATCAGACCTAATCGCCTCGCGTAAGTGGACCTTCATTCTCATGGCCGTCGGATTTCTTCTTGGACGAGCCGTCATTTTGGAATCATTGGCCCCGTTCGCGGTTGCCTACTTCACGGTCATCTATTTCCTTCGGCGGGATTTATACCTGCCGGTTGCCGCTGCGATCATCGCCGGCAGCTGGTTCGCCGTCTCGCCGGAACCAGTGTGGATCGCCATGGAGCTTGCCGCCGTTTACTTGCTGATGAGGGGATTGGAGGCCTACGAACGGGCAGAGCTCTCATATGCGCCGCTGCTCGTGTTCGTAGCGACCTTGCTCGTCAGGCTCTTCGGCGTCGTGACCCAAAACTCGCTCGGGTGGTACGAGCTGATGATGGTCGGCGTGGAGGCATCGCTCGCTTTCGTGCTGACGCTGGTCTTCGTACAAGCCATCCCGGTGCTGACCTTCACCAAGAAAACATCCGCGCTGAAGAACGAGGAAATTATTTGTCTCATGATCATGCTGGCTTCCATCATGACGGGAGCGGTAGGCTGGGCTATCGAAGGCTTGTCTATCGAACACATCATGTCGCGTTATATGCTGCTGCTCTTCGCGTTAGTTGGCGGGGCGCCGCTCGGCGCTTCCGTCGGCGTCGTCGCCGGATTGATCTTAAGCTTGGCCGACGCCAATGCGATCGTGCAGATGAGCCTGCTCGCATTTGCCGGTCTGCTGGCCGGACTGCTTCGCGAAGGGGGCAAAATGGCCGTCGCCTTCGGGATGCTTCTCGGCTCGTGTATCTTGTCCATCTATATCGGCAACCAGGCGGACGTTATGAATTCGACCTGGGAGTCCGTGGTTGCGGCGGCGCTGCTGCTGTTAACGCCCAAATCGATTACGCGCGTCATTTCGAAATATGTGCCCGGCACACAGGAACATGTCAAATCCCAGCATGAATACGCCAAGCGCGTACGGGATGTGACAGCGCAGCGGGTTGCGCAATTCTCGGAAGTATTTCGTCAGCTGTCCCGAAGCTTCGGGCAATTCGGCGGTGTACAGGACGAGAAGACGAAGCGTGAAGAGACCGTCAATCACTTCATGAATGCAGCCGCGGAACAGACATGCAGCAACTGTCATCGCAATACTTCATGTTGGGAGGGGAAATTTTACGAGACGTACAAAATGATGACGGGTATGATGACGGTCGTGGAAGAAGGACGGCGCGTGGGCCCGAAGGAGGTGCCGAGAGAGTGGAGCCAGCATTGCAACAAGCCGCAGCAGGTGCTTGGGGTGATGCAGCAGCAGTATGAACTGTATCAGCATGACCAAAGATGGCGGAAGCAATTAAGCGATTCGCGGCAGCTCGTAGCCGAACAGCTGTCCGGCGTATCGCAGGTCATGGAAGACCTCGCGAAGGAGATCAGACGGGAAGGACAACAGCTGCATTTGCAGGAAGAACAAATCCGAGAGGCGCTGGAAGGACTCGGTTTATCGATACAGGGCATCGAAGTGATTAATTTGGAGGAGGGGAATGTTGAGATCGAGGTGTATCACACCTTCGGTCAAGGGTATGACGAATGCCGTAAAATCATCGCGCCGCTGCTGTCCGACATTCTGGGCGAACCGATCGCCGTCATGGCAGAGAAGCTGCCGGAGAAAGAAGGAGGCGCCGCGCTTGTCATCTTCGGCACGGCCAAGGCATTCGAGGTGGAGACCGGAGTGGCCGGTCTCGCCAAGGGCGGGGATTTGCTATCGGGAGACAGCTTCAGCACCGTCGAACTGGGGAATGGCAAGTTTGCCGTAGCGATCAGCGACGGCATGGGCAACGGGGAGCGGGCGAAGCAGGAAAGCAGTACCGCGCTCTCGATTCTGCAGCAGCTGCTGCAGTCCGGCATGGATGAGAAGCTTGCGATCAAGTCGGTTAACTCCGTACTGCTGCTTCGCTCCTCGGACGAAATCTTCGCGACGGTCGATGTCGCACTCATCGACATGTATTCGGCGAAGACGACTTTTATGAAAATCGGATCAACGCCCAGCTTTATCAAGCGCGGGAACGAAGTGATTCCGATCTCGGCCAACAATTTGCCGGTAGGGATTTTGCAGGACATTGACATAGATCTGATTCGCGTACAATTGCAGCCGGGGGATACGCTCATCATGATGACCGACGGCATCTACGATGCCCCGGGGCACGCCGTCAACAAGGAAATGTGGATGAAGCGAATTATTCATGAGATCAAGACCGATAATCCGCAGGAAATTGCCGATTCGCTCCTCGATACGGTCGTAAGGCACCATAAAGGCGACATTGTGGATGATATGACGGTTGTCGTCGCGAGAGTGGACAAGCATCAGCCCGAATGGGCAACATTCCGCTGGCCTGGCATGACCAAGGTCGAGCGTCCAAGGACGGTGAGCTGAGATGAACATGTTCCAAATCATGCGAAGCGCATTTTTTAATAGAAGCAAGAAGTCGGCTGCGGTGGTTCAAACGGATTCATCCGTGAACAAGAACGGAATCGAGGCGGATACGAGAGGGGAAGTCGTCATCCAGCTGGAGCGAAGAAGAGCGCGCAAGCGAATGCCGGATAGCCGCACGAAGGTGGTGGATCTCATGGACTTCAACGGCGGGCCGCCGATGCCCAATGAACTGCAGCCTGCCGCGGGGAGCGAGCATAAACGAGATGATCTGATGCCTGCGCGGGTTCAGGCGCAGGAAAATAGACAGTCCGATCCGCAGCTCGCTCCGATGGCGAGTCTGGTAGAGGCGGTGCCTGAACGCGGCATCCGTCCGCCGATACCGGCGGCATTCGTCCATGAACAGCTGCTGCCGGCGGCTGGGGCGAGACCGGCGAAGAAGCGCACGGGAGGCATGGGGCCGCCGAAACAGGCCGATGATGCCGGTCAGGTGAAACGAATGTCGGAACCTAGACAGCGTAAACGAACAACCTATTCCCAGCCGCCGGAACGCGAACCGGCCATTCTGAGGGATCAATGATCGGCGAAGGCTGATACGGCCAAGCCTGCCCGTTACGGGCAGGCTTTTTGCGTTGATCCGAGTTCCTATGAAGAGGGTCGGACTCTACCTTCTCCCGGTTGCATTAGACCCTGCGAATATAAGAATAGGTCGCGGGCATTGGCAGACGCACCGCCGTTCTCATCGGCTTTCGTTATGCGCACGAACGGTTAGCCTCTCTCAAATGTGGCAATGCTGATAGAACGAGTGCTAGCCAGCGGCAGCGCCTGGGTTTGAATCTCAAGCAATTGGGGGAATGAACAATGAAACAAATTCTATTAGTGACTGACGGCTGCTCGAATGTCGGCGTCAGTCCTGTCATTGCGGCAGCGGAGGCGCATGCCTCCGGTATTACGGTGAATGTCGTCGGCATCGTGGATCAAGGAGATCTTGTCGAATTCGGCACGAATGAAATCGAGGAAATCGCGAAAGCCGGCGGCGGCCTCAGCCGGCTGTCCCATACGCGCCAGCTGTCCCAAACGGTGCAGATGCTGACGCGCAAGACGGTCGTGCAGACCATACAGCATGCCGTGCACCACGAGCTGAAGCAGGTACTCGGCGCGTCTTCGATCGAGGAGCTGCCGCCCGATAAACGGGGGGAAGTCGTTCGCGTCATCGACGACCTGAGCGAGACGAGCAGTCTGAGCGTGGCTCTCTTGATCGACGCCAGCGCCAGCATGAAGCCCAAGCTCCATGCGGTCGAGGAAGCGATCCGCGACCTGGCAATCAGCCTCAAGTCCAGACAGGGCAGCAGCGAGCTCGCCGTATTCCATTTCCCCGGTTCCGCCTATGGGGAAGACTGCAAGCTCGACCTCGATTGGACGCGGGATATCAGCGGCGTCAACGCGATTTTCCCGCGGCTTCAGATGCGCGGCACCACGCCGACGGGTCCGGCCATCCTGCATGTCATTGATTTTTACCAAAAAGCCGATTATGGTAATAGGAAGAATGATGAAACGGACGGGATGATGAGTGACTACGTCGTTTGACTGGAGCCTTCCGCGCGGCACGCCGATCCGGGGCAAATGGAAGCAAGGCACTTACCGGGTCGAGAGACCGCTCGGCGAAGGCGCCAACGGTAAGGTGTTCTTGGTGGAGCGGCAGCGGTACTATTACGCCCTGAAGATCGGGGCAGACGCAGTGGACCTTCAATCCGAAGTGAATGTGCTGCAATCGATCGCCAAGCAGAAACAGAAGCAGGGCTCCAAGTCCGGCGCCTTCCTGGTCGACGTGGACGATTACCAGGCGGCGGATGGCAAGGATTATCCGTTCTATGTCATGCGCTATATCAAAGGGATGACGCTCGGCGAGTATTTGCAGCGCCAGGGCAAGGAATGGTTTCCCGTTGTCGGCTTTCATCTGTTGAACAAGCTGGCGGAGCTGCACGAAGCCGGATGGGCTTTCGGCGACTTGAAGGTCGAGAACGTCATCGTGGCCGACTTCGGGCGGCCGGAGCTTGTGGATTACGGCGGCGCGACTGCATTCGGCAAAGGCGTGCGGCAGTTTACCGAAATTTATGACCGCGGGTATTGGAACGCGGGATCGCGTACCGCCAATGCCGGCTACGACCTCTTCTCCTTCGCCGTTCTCTGCTTGCAGCTGCATGAAGGCCGCAGGCTTGCCCAGCTCTCGGCAGGGCTGCTGCCGCAGACGCGAACGCAGGAAGAGCTGGCGAAGCTTGCGGCGACGAGCCCGCAGTTGAAGCCCATGAGCGGATGGCTGCGCAAGGCGTTCTACGGGGAATTCGGCAATGCGCGCGAAGCGGCTGCCGCCTGGCAGCAGTGGATGCACCGGCCGAGCCGCGAGCGGAGCGGACCGGGAGCGCCGGCCCCGCGCTGGATGAAGGGGTTGTTCGCCGCTTCGGCTGTCGTGCTCGCCACCACGGTCTATTGGCTGCTTCGTTCAGGTCTGTAGCGGACTCCTCTTCATCCTCGATCCCGGTGCGTTCGCAGCATTGCCGCATCCGTCGGGTTATCGCGATTGCTTAGGTAGAGACGTCTAGCTGGTAGAGTAGACGTGCAGGAAGGAATGAAGGAAGTGGATGAATGGCTTGGCGAGCTGATAGAGCTTGCCAGAGAAGAAGGGCTTTGGACGGCGGGCGATACGGTGGTGGTGGCAGTATCCGGGGGACCGGACTCCATGGCGCTGCTGCATCTGCTTCACCGTCTTTCCGGAGCCGAGCAGCTGTCGTTGGTAGCCGCCCATCTCGATCACGGATTCCGGGGCGAGGAATCTGCCAGAGAAGGGGAAATCGTTCGGGGCTACGCCGCCGAGCTCGGGATTCCCTGCGAATCTACTTTTATCGATATGCCTGCTTATATAGAAGCATCGAGCATGAACAGCCAAGCCGCTTCGCGCGAGAAGCGGTATGGCTTCCTTCATGGCGTCGCCCATACATATGGCGCATCCCGGATTGCGCTTGCCCATCATGCCGACGATCAGGCAGAAACCGTCCTCATGCGAATCATACGCGGAACCGGACTTGCCGGGCTTGCCGGCATTCCCATTTCTAGATCCGAAAAAAACGTGGAACTTATTCGGCCGCTTTTGCGTAAATACAAGGCAGACATCCTGCGCTACTGCGATTTGTGGGCCATTCCGTACAGTCATGACAGCAGCAACGGACAGAAGCACTATTTTCGCAACCATGTCCGGTTGGATATCCTGCCGTACTTGTCGGCGCATAACCCGCAGTTACCGCAGTCACTCGCCCGATTGGCAGAGCTTGCAGCCGCCGAGGACGACTGGCTGGCTCAAGAAACGAGGGCGGTCTACGAACGCCATGTCCTGCCGCACCGCGAAGGATGCCAATTGAACCGCAAAGCGCTGCTCGGTTTGCACGTCGCTTTACAAAGGAGATTGATTAAACTAATATTGAACTATATTGGCTTGGAAACGGATCCCTCCTCATTCGACAGCATAGAAACGATACGTCTTGCGGCCTCCGAGCGCGCGGCCGCGACGTGGAGCTTGGATGCAGGCGGCGGTATCCGGTTCATTCGTGAGTACGACAATTTGCTGTTTGTCCGTTCCGTTCCGGGAGAGAGATCGACCTCCTCAAGCGGCTACGCTTATGCGGTGACAACGGACGTAACATCCTTGATGCTGCCTGAAGCAGAAGGGCAATTGACGTTTGAGGCCATGGCGGGATCGGCCGCGCGCAGACCGGGCAACCGGCTTGAAGCGCTGTTCGACGCAGACAGGATTCAGTATCCCCTCACGATTCGCAACCGGCAACCCGGGGACCGCATGGCGGTGCTTGGTTTAAACGGCACCAAAAAAGTACAAGATATGTTCGTTGATGATCGTGTTGCTCCCTCGCGCCGCGAGGTACTGCCGATTGTTGTCGACGCCAATGGATTTGTGCTATGGATTCCTGGCATTCGCAGATCGGCGCTGGCTCAAGTCACGGATTCGACAAAACGCGTCATGCGCATGAAAGCGCGGTTTGCGTCGGATTTTAACGGTTGACCAATTGTCCGAATAAGATGCGCGGAACCATTCATAGTATAGGCAAGAAACATTTAGGAGGGCCCGAGTTGCTGAACGACATTCAAGAAGTGCTTTACGACGCAGACCAAATTCAGCAGAAGGTACAGGAGCTTGGCGAAACCATCAGCCGTGAGTTTGAAGGGCGCAACCCGCTTGTTATCTGCGTGCTCAAAGGCGCATTTATTTTTATGGCGGATTTGGTGAAGACCATTACGATTCCGCTTGAAATCGATTTTATGGCGGTGTCCAGTTACGGTCAGTCGACCAAGACGAGCGGCGTCGTTAAGATCATCAAGGACCTGGACGCTTCGGTGCAGGGGCGCGACGTGCTTATTGTCGAAGATATTATCGACAGCGGGCTTACGCTCAGCTACCTCATCGACGTGCTCGAGCGCCGCAACGCCAAATCCATCACGCTTGTTACGCTGTTTGATAAGCCGGCAGGCCGTAAGGTGGAGTTGGAAGCGGACCATAAAGGCTTTGTTCTCCCCGACGCTTTCGTCGTCGGATACGGGCTTGATTATGCGGAGCATTACCGCAACTTGCCGTTTATCGGCATCTTGAATCCCGAGGTTTACGAGAAGTAATGAGGAAGACATGGATGCAATCCCGCCTTGTTGGAGGCTCCTGCACTAGGGTGCTTCTCGAGCAAGGTCAACTTATTTTTTGCGTCTTGAGAGGAGGTAGGGGATGAATCGGATCATCCGCAACACTGGCTTTTATTTGATTATTTTTTTGGTGACCGTCGGGATTTTCCAATTTATTAGCAGCCAAAACGATTCAAGCTCAGAGCTTACCTATGACCAATTTAGGACGGAGCTCCAGAAGAACAACATCGCTGAGCTTTCGTACCAATTCGACGGGTATTCGTATTTGATTACGGGCGAGTACAAGAGTAAGCCGGAAAACGCCGACTCTGATCAATTCTACACCCACTCCAACGTCGAAGAGTTTGTCGTCAAGGAAGTTTTCGACGCGCAGGCCAAGAACGGATTCCAAATCAAGAACAAGCCGATGAAAGGTCAAAGCATTTGGCTGACCTTCTTGACTTCGATCATTCCGTTCGTGATCATCTTCATCCTGTTCTTCTTCCTTATTAATCAAGCTCAAGGCGGCGGCGGCAAAGTCATGAACTTCGGCAAGAGCCGTGCGAGGTTATATAACGAAGAGAAGAAGCGCGTCACGTTCGAGGACGTGGCGGGCGCAGACGAAGAGAAACAGGAACTTGTCGAGGTCGTCGAATTCCTGAAGGATCCGCGTAAATTCGCGGCCGTCGGAGCAAGAATTCCGAAGGGTGTCCTGCTGAACGGACCTCCGGGTACCGGTAAAACGCTCCTTGCACGCGCAGTAGCGGGCGAAGCGGGCGTGCCGTTCTTTAGCATCTCCGGCTCCGACTTCGTCGAGATGTTCGTCGGCGTCGGCGCATCCCGCGTGCGTGACCTGTTCGAGAATGCGAAGAAGAATGCGCCTTGTATTATCTTTATCGATGAGATCGACGCCGTCGGCCGTCAGCGTGGAGCCGGACTCGGCGGAGGGCATGACGAGCGCGAACAAACGCTCAATCAGCTCCTCGTCGAGATGGACGGCTTCGGCGCGAACGAAGGCATCATCATCGTAGCCGCGACGAACCGTCCGGACATTCTGGATCCGGCGCTTCTTCGCCCAGGACGCTTCGACCGTCAAATCACGGTTGACCGTCCGGACGTGAAAGGCCGCGAAGCGGTATTGAAAGTGCATTCGCGCAACAAACCGCTGACGCGCGACGTGAAGCTCGATGTCGTTGCCAAGCGCACGACAGGCTTTACCGGCGCCGATCTGGAGAACCTGCTTAACGAAGCGGCACTCCTTGCAGCCCGCCGCAACAAGAAAGACATTGGCATGCTGGAAGTGGACGATGCCATCGATCGCGTCATTGTCGGTACGGAGAAACGCAGCCGTGTCGTCAGCGATCGCGAGAAGCGGATCGTTGCCTACCACGAAGCCGGCCATACCATCGTCGGCTACTTCCTGGAGCATGCCGATCAAGTGCATAAGGTTACGATTATTCCTCGGGGCAAGGCTGGCGGTTATGTCATCATGCTTCCGAAAGACGGCGACCGCATGCTGGCAACCAAACAGGAATTGCTGGACAAAATCACTGGTCTGCTCGGCGGACGCGTAGCCGAAGAAGTTTTCATCGGCGAAATCGGCACCGGGGCTTACAGCGACTTCAAGCAAGCGACGAGCATCGTACGTGCCATGATTATGGAGTACGGCATGAGCGACAAGCTCGGCCCTATGCAATTCGGCAGCTCGCAAGGTCAAGTATTCCTGGGCCGCGATATCGGACATGAACAGAATTACTCCGATGCCATCGCCTACGAGATTGACCAAGAGATGCAGTCGATCATTCAAGAATGTTATGCAAGGGCGAAGAAGCTCCTTACCGAGAAGAGCAAGGAAGTGCATCTCATTGCACAAACCTTGCTTTCCGAAGAGACACTCGAGATCGAGCAAATCAAGCGCTTGATCGAGAGCGGTTCTCTCGACGGCAGCGGCGTGCCGGATAGCGGCCCTGTATCCGATGAGCCGAAAGGCGAGCCGATCGTCGATACGATCGGCGGCGTGAAAGTGCGCATTCAATCGAAGGAAGCCGGCGATCTCGTCCCTCCAATCGACCCGGACAGCGGCAACGACGACGGATCGAAACAATCGTAATTTCGGGAACAGCGAAGCTGTCCATCGCGGAATCAACTGCGGTGGGCAGCTTTTTTATGCACGAAACGCGATTTCGGCAACGGAACGGCCTGCAGTCAAGAAGAATCAAGCTTGCGGGACCGGTGTGTTTCTAATCCGCCCTCACCTGCCGATAACGGCCAAAATGGCCGCTTTTATGAGTTGACAGCATACCGCACCTTGTGTAAATTAAATGTTAATCACTTGTAACGCCGACTGTGAATCAAGGGTTTGAAAGCGGGGGCATGCTAACGACAGCCGCCACCTTCAAGCTTGCAATTCTCGATTATATAGCTGCACGAACAGGTAATGAGGCGAAGAGCCGATTTATTTTGTCAGAGTTTGTGCATCTGTTCACAAAGTTAGTGAAAAGAGGAGAAGTAGCCATGGAAGCATTAGCTCTCGAGCGGAAGGCGGAGCAAAACCGTGAACTGCGGGAACGTTTGATGCAGCTGAAGAAAGAACGTAACGCCATCATACTCGCACATTATTATCAACGGGACGAAATTCAAGAGGTGGCCGATTTCCGGGGAGACTCTTTCCTGCTTGCGCAGAAAGCAGCCGAAACCGATGCCGACGTCATCGTATTTTGCGGCGTTCATTTTATGGGCGAGAGCGCGAAGATTCTAGCTCCGAACAAAACCGTTATCATTCCGGATGAACGTGCCGGCTGCCCGATGGCCGATATGGTCAACGTGGACGGCTTGCGCAAGCTGAAAGCGCAGCATCCGAACGCGAAAGTGGTCACTTACATTAACTCCTCTGCCGAGATCAAAGCGGAAACCGATATTTGCTGTACGTCCGCGAACGCGGTGCGCGTCGTGAACTCCGTGGATTCCGATGAAATCATTTGGGTGCCGGATAAGAACCTGGGCCATTACGTCCAGCAGAAAACGGACAAGAAAATGATTATTTGGGAAGGCTATTGCAACACGCATGACATGCTGACCGTGAAAGACGTCGAGGAAATGAAGGCGAAATATCCGAACGCGCAGTTTGTCGTGCATCCGGAATGCCGTCCGGAAGTCGTGGAGCTCGGCGACTTTGTCGGCAGTACGACGGCGATCATTAAATATTGCAAGGAATCGGATTGCCAAGAATTCATCGTCGGCACCGAGGACGGTACGGGATACCAGCTCCGCCTGGACAGCCCGAACAAGACGTTCCATTTTGCAACCAAGTATTTGGTGTGCCCGAACATGAAGGTCAATAACTTGAAGAAGCTTGTGAAATGCTTGGAGACGATGCAGCCGCAAATTTATGTGCCTGAAGACGTTGCCGACAAGGCTCGTCTATCCTTGGAACGCATGCTGCAGGTGAAATAAGATGCGCGGCCTACTTTCCGAAGAGAGGAAAGCATCGAATATGATTCCACGTTACCTCGTCGATGTGCAGCTGGAAGAGCTGCCGGTTATTTATAAGGACGTTATTGTCATAGGGGCCGGCATCGCCGGTCTTTTTACCGCGATTAAAGCAAGCGAGGACAATGATGTCCTGATGATTACGAAGAA
This sequence comes from Paenibacillus sacheonensis, assembly GCF_009909195.1. GTDB lineage: Bacteria > Bacillota > Bacilli > Paenibacillales > Paenibacillaceae > Paenibacillus_Z > Paenibacillus_Z sacheonensis. The sequence continues at coordinate 15,573 of NZ_JAAAMU010000035.1, read as the reverse complement.
ATCGCTGCTCGACAGCAACACGCGTTATGCGCAAGGCGGCGTTGCTGCCGTTATCTCGGAGGATGATTCCCCCGCTTATCATCGTCAGGATACGCTGATTGCCGGGGCAGGGCTCTGTTCCGTCGAAGCCGTGAACGTGCTCGTGCATGAAGGCACGATGGGCGTTCAGGATCTGGTGAAGATGGGCACGCAGTTTGATGTCGAGAATGGTGAATTCGCTTTAACCAAAGAAGGGGCGCATAGTCAACGGCGTATTTTGCATGCCAATGGCGATGCTACCGGATTCGAGATCGTTCGTGCACTGTCGGAGAAAGCGGTGGCTAATCCCCGCATCGATGTGTGGGACGATCATTTTGTCATTGATTTGATTACCGACGGCGACGTATGCGTAGGCGCGCTGGTCCAGAAGCCGGACGGTCAGCGCTTGATCGTGCGCGGCAAAGCGACGGTTCTCTGCTCTGGCGGGACCGGTCAGCTTTACCGTTATACGACCAATCCGGAAGTTGCGACAGGAGACGGCATCGCGATGGCATACCGCGCCGGCGCGGATATCCGGGATATGGAGTTCGTTCAATTTCATCCGACTTCGCTTTGTTATCCCGGAGCTCCGCGATTCTTGATCTCGGAGGCCGTTCGCGGCGAAGGCGCCGTGCTGCGCAATATTCGAGGCGAACGGTTCATGGAGAAGTACCATGAGCAGTTGGAGCTTGCTCCTCGGGATGTCGTGGCGCGCGCGATCGTATCCGAGATGGAAGAAACGAAGTCGCCCTTCGTCTATTTGGACGTGACGCATGAATCCCCGGATATGGTCCGCCACCGTTTTCCGAATATCTATGAATATTGCTTGAGTTACGGATTGGATTTGACTACGGACTGGATTCCGGTCGCGCCTGCTGCGCATTATATGATGGGCGGCGTCAAGACGGATCTGCACGGCGAAACGAACTTGTCCCGGCTGTTTGCCTGCGGAGAGTGCTCCTCAACGGGCGTTCACGGGGCGAATCGGCTTGCGAGCAACTCGCTGTCGGAGGCGATCGTATTCGGGCGACGGATCGTGGAGCGGATTAATGCCCTTGCTCCGCTTGAGGAGCAAGACGTTCGTCTGCATATGGATTCGCTAGAGCGGAGCGAGGCTCCGATTCAGGCTGTCGTGGAGAAACGGCTGAAGCTGCAGAAGATTATGGTGCGTTATGCGGGTTTTCGCCGAAGTGCCAGCGGTCTCAGTAAAGGGGCGGAGGAGCTGAGCCGACTCAGCTCGATTTTCCGGTCGGTGATTACGAAGCGCGAGGAATATGAATTCGCCAATTTGTTGACCTGCGCGATGCTGACCACGAATGCCGCCGCGATGCGTGAAGAGAGCCGCGGAGGACATAGCCGCGAAGATTTTCCGGAACGGAACGATTCGGTGTGGCGTAAACATGTCGTGCTCAATCGCGATCACGGCTTAACAGAGGAGCGGATTGAAGATGTTTGAGGCTATGGCGGGAACGCCCGGAGGCATTGGCGCGGAGACGGTGAGAACGCAGATTCGGGCATGGCTTGCGGAGGATATAGGATCGGGCGATATTACGAGCTGGGCGACGATTCCTGCGGGGAGTCGCTCGAGCGCCGTCATTCATGTGAAGGAATCAGGCATACTAGCTGGTATTCCGATCGCGCGCCTCGTGTTCGAAGTCGTCGATGCGTCGCTTGCGTTTCGTCCGCTTGCGGCCGACGGCGACCGCGTTGCGAAAGGGGACGTGATTGCCGAAGTCGAAGGCAGCACGCACAGCATTTTGACCGGCGAACGTCTCGCGCTGAATTTGATGCAGCGGATGTCGGGCATCGCTACGAAGACGCGCGCATTCGTCGATGCGCTTGAAGGCCTGCCGACGCGGTTGGTCGACACGCGCAAGACGACGCCGGGGCATCGTCAGCTGGAGAAATACGCCGTTCGGGTAGGTGGCGGCTTCAACCATCGGTTCGGTTTGTACGATGCGGTGATGATCAAGGACAATCATATCAAAGGCTCCGGCGGCATTGCCGGCGCCGTGACGGCCGCGCGCCATGCGATTCCCCACACGATGAAAATCGAAGTCGAAACCGAGTCGCTGGAACAGGTCGAAGAAGCGCTCGCTTGCGGCGCCGATATCATCATGCTCGATAATATGCCGCATGAGCGGATGCGCGAAGCTTCGTCGATCATCAAAGCTCGTTCGCCCCACGTCATCGTTGAAGCATCGGGCAACGTACGGCTCGATACCGTCCGCGCCATCGCGGAATGCGGGGTCGACGTCATATCGGTTGGCGGTCTGACCTATTCGTTCCAGTCGCTGGATATCAGCTTGGATCTGCACGGGAAAAAGGGAGGCGCTCCTGCTTGATCGTTGTCGTCGACGTAGGGAACACGAACATCGTGCTCGGTATCTACGAAGGGCGTAAGCTGGTCTACCATTGGCGCCTCAGTACCAATCGCTCGGCGACCGTGGATGAGTACGGAATTATGATTCACAATCTGTTCCAAATCGCGGGCGTAAGGCTGGATCAAATTCAAGGCGTGATCATTTCCTCCGTCGTGCCGCCGCTGATGCGTACGCTGGAGCAGCTGTGTCAGAAATATTTGCGCAAAACGCCGCTTGTCGTTGGTCCCGGCATCAAAACGGGGCTGAATATCCGTTACGAGAACCCGCGCGAAGTAGGCGCCGACCGGATCGTCAACGCCGTGGCGGGCATCGAGAAATACGGGGTACCGCTGATCGTGGTCGATTTCGGAACGGCTACGACGTTCGATTATATCGATGCGGACAGCAATTATTTGGGCGGCGCGATCGTCCCGGGTATCGGTATCTCGACGGAGGCGCTGTACCAACGCGCCGCCAAGCTGCCGCGGATCGAGCTGGTGAGGCCGAAGAGCGTCATTGGCCGCAATCCGATTACTTCCATGCAGGCCGGAATTATTTTTGGCTATGCAGGTCAAGTGGATGGCATCGTTTCCCGAATCCGCAAAGAGTTCAACGTCAATCCGCGGGTAATCGCGACCGGCGGTTTGGCTGATCTGATCGCCGCGGAGTCGGAAACGATCGAGGAAGTCGATCCGCTGCTGACGTTAGAAGGACTTCGCATGATTTACGAGCGCAACCAAGAATAGAAACGATTCGTCTGAGATAGAGAAATGCAAGGAGTAAGGAGGCCATCACTACTATGGCAGCAGATGCAACGAAACACGATTATCTTGTTCGGGGTACCGCATGGAACGGTCAACTGCGCGTATTTGCCGTCCAAACGACGGAGCTCGTCGAGGAACTGCGCAGACGGCACCAAACGATGCCGACAACGACGGCCGCTCTTGGCCGTACCGCTACGGCGGGCGCCATGATGGGAGCCATGTTGAAAGGCAAGGAGAAGCTGACGATTCAAGTCAAAGGCGACGGCCCGGTCGGTCAGATCGTGGTCGATGCCAACGCAAACGGCGAAGTCCGCGGCTATGCGGATAACCCGGAGGTGCAGCTGCCAAGCAATGCTTTGGGCAAGCTTGACGTAGCGGGCGCCGTAGGGCGCTCCGGTTATATCCATATCGTGAAAGATTTGGGTCTCAAAGAACCTTATCGCGGAAGCACGCCGATCGTTTCGGGCGAGCTCGCGGAAGACTTCACGTATTACTTCGCCACCTCGGAACAGACGCCATCCGTAGTCGGACTTAGCGTGCTCGTAGATGAATACGGCCGCGTGATCACGGCCGGGGGATTTATCGTCCAAGTCTTACCGGGTATGACCGAAGAAGGAATTACGCGGCTGGAGACTGCGATTGCGGGACTTCCGCCCATCTCCGCGCTGCTTGAACAAGGCGAGACGCCGGAAGGCCTGCTGCGCTGGATCGTTGGCGAAGAGCTGCAGCTTATGGATGAACTCGACGTCGTTTTCAAATGCCAATGCTCCAAAGAACGCGTGGAGCGTACCCTCATCAGCATGGGCGAACAAGAGCTGAAACAAATTATTGACGAAGACGGACAAGCTGAAGTCGAGTGTCATTTCTGCAACGAGAAGTACGTATTTGACCGTCCGCAGCTGGAGATGCTGCTCGAACAGGCGAAGCCGAAACCGATGCATTAACAGTGCATCACCGATGCACGAACAATGCATCATCGATGCACGAACAATGCATCATCGATGCATGAACAATGCATCATCAAGCATGAACGATGCATGATGAATGCATTAGAATTGCATGACGGATGCATTAATCGGAGGCCGAGCGATCATGAATAAAGACCGGGTGCTGAAGCGCATCGTGATGCTTCAAGCATTGTGTTTGATCCTATTGGCGTTGATCGTCGTGTACCGCGTGCTGCTGCCTCCGCGAGCCGAACCTCAGCTGCCGCCTGAAGGCGCGCAGGATCACAATAGCGCAGCGCCTCCCGCTGGTTCACCCGCAGAGGCGCCGGGCTCCATTGCGGCGAAAGTAGGCGACGAGCAGATCACGGTCAAGGAGCTAAACGACCAGCTGCGGCTGCAATACGGCGAAGACGTACTGCGCACGTTGATGGTACGCGCGGCTATTCGGATGGAAGCGCTCGCTTACGGATTGGAAGCGGCGAGCGGCGAGGTGGATCGGGAGCTGGCCGCATCGATGGCCGGGTATGACAGCGAACAGCAGTATTTCGATACGATGAAAGAACAGCTTGGCCTGACGCCCGCAGAGATTCGGGATGATGCCAAGTATCGGCTGCTGCTGCAGAAGATTGCCGTGAGGCTGACTCCCGTCAGCGAAGCCGAAGAGGATGCCTACATCGCGGACAACGAGCAGGAGTTCGCGCCGCACGCCCAGCTACGCGTCTCGTGGATCGTAACGGCAACGCAGAAGGACGCTGAAGAGGTGCTGGGGATGCTTGCGGACGGTCAGGATTTTGCGATGCTGGCCCGAACCTATTCCGATGATGAAGACACGGCTTCAAGCGGGGGCGATTTGGGGTATATCGATAGCGATGATCCCATCGTTGACCAGCATATGCTCGAGGCAGCTAAGCGGCTAGGCGTAGGCGAGACGACCGGACCGGTCGAAGTCGATCAGGGACAGGCGGTCCTTCTTCTGACCGGGAAGAAGACGGACGAGCAGCTGGACCAGCAGCAGAGGCATGATAAGGCTCAGCGGGAAATCGCGGTGTCGAAGATGAACGGCGAACGGGCGATCGAAGACCGCTTGCTCGTGAAATATAATGCCGTCGTAATGCCATAGTACCGGGTCCGAGAACCTATGCTGCCGAAACTCGCTATTGACAACCGCTGGTGAAGATTGTTAATATGTAGGTAATACCAACTGAATTAGTCGGAATAAGGAGGAGCAACTTTCATGGCTAAAATTGTACAGAGCGTAACGGAGCTAATCGGGGATACGCCGCTGGTCCGTTTGAACCGTTTGGTGCCGGAGGACAGCGCTGAAATTTACGTTAAATTGGAATATCAGAATCCGGGTGCAAGCGTTAAGGACCGGATTGCGATCAGCATGATTGAAGTTGCCGAGCAAGAGGGCCGCATCAAACCGGGCGATACGATCGTTGAGCCTACAAGCGGCAACACCGGAATCGGTCTTGCGATGGTCGCTGCGGCAAAAGGCTACAAAGCGATTCTCGTTATGCCTGAGACGATGAGCGTCGAGCGCCGCAACCTGCTTCGCGCCTATGGCGCCGAGCTTGTTCTGACGCCTGGAGCAGAAGGCATGAACGGTGCGGTTCGCCGTGCAGAGGAACTGCAAGCGGAGAACCCTTCCTACTTTATTCCGCAGCAATTCAAGAACCAAGCGAACGTTAAAATTCACCGCGAAACGACGGGTCCGGAAATCGTAGAAGCGATCAACTCGCTTGACGGTAAATTGGATGCTTTCGTAGCGGGTATCGGAACCGGCGGTACGATTTCCGGCGCCGGCGAAGTGCTGAAGCAGAACTTCCCGGGCATCAAAGTCGTTGCGGTGGAACCGGCGGCGTCCGCGCTGCTGTCCGGCGGCAGCCCAGGCGGCCACAAGATCCAAGGGATCGGCGCCAACTTCATCCCTGAGATTCTGAACCGCGAGATCTACGATCAAGTTATTACGATCGAGAACGAGGAAGCATTCGAAACCGCTCGCCGCGCTGCCAAAGAAGAAGGCATTCTGTGCGGTATTTCCTCCGGCGCCGCGATCTTCGCGGCACTGAAAGTAGCGAAGGAGCTCGGCAAAGGCAAGCGCGTCGTGGCGATTGTTCCATCCAACGGCGAACGTTACCTCTCCACGCCGCTGTTCAACTTCGAGAACTAATCACGAACTCATACCGGCAGATGGCCGATTATAAGGAAGAGGACCTTCATTGTGGGAGGTCCTCTTTCTCATCCCCGCTAGGAGCCGGTCGGCGGCGGCGGACAGCAGTCCAAGGCGCAGCCGGCCCTTTCCTTTTCCAAGCAAGTTCGGTATACTAGCTTCCAAACAAAGCGCGCAACGGGATTTTGGAACGGATAAGAAGCGGAGGGCGGCAATGTAATGGAACGGACGGCCTTTCAAGATTGGCTGGACTGGCAGGCGCAGGGCTATACGTCACTGCCGCTGCTTGCGAAGCGTCCCCTGGACGGCAATGACGGCGGCAATCCTGCCTCATGGGAGCATGCATGGAAGCAGGGTTCTCCGTACGCATTCGTGCTGGAGAGCGGCAAAGTCGGCCGATACACCTATCTCGGGCTTCAGCCGGCATCCGTTATACGGGGCAAGGGCTTACGCGGAGAAGCAGTCGATCAATCAACGGGTCAGAAGACCGTATACGAGCAGAAGCCGCTGGATGCGGTCCGCAGCTGGATGGGCGGACGCCGGGCGCCGCGCGTGCCCGGAGCGCCCAAATGGACGGGCGGCAGCGCCGGGTACTGGAGCTATGATGTCATTCGTACGATCGAGCGACTACCGGAGCAGGCGGCCGATGATCTTGCATTGCCGGATTATGTGTTCATGCGGATGAACGAGCTGTGGATCATTGATCATGAGCAGAAGCAATTGTATGCGGCGGTGCATACGGAGGTTGCGGACGCGGCAGCACTCCCTCGGGCGCAGCTGGAAACGTTGTATGCTAAGGCCGTATCCCGGGCGGATGAGCTGATGAAGCAATGGACGACGTTCGCGGAAGGCCAGGCAGGGGAAGCGGCGGCCAAGCTTCGCGGAGAACGGACCCGATTCATAGCGGATCGAATGGCCAATGTCGACGCGGAACCGACGAGCGGTATTCAATCACCGTTCTCCCAAGAGGCTTACCAGTCAGCGGTCGAGCGGATCCGGGAGTATATCGCGGCCGGGGATGTCTTTCAAGTGAATCTGTCCCAGCGTCAGGACCGTCCGTCCCAGGCGGATCCGCGCGAGCTGTACGAATGGCTGCGGCTGGTGAATCCCTCTCCTTATATGGGATATATGAGCGCGCCTGATTTTCAGCTGGTGTCGGCATCGCCGGAGCTTCTCGTGGAGCTGTCGGATGGCAAGCTGGTGACGCGCCCGATCGCGGGTACCCGAAGGCGCGGCCGCACGGAAGAAGAGGACCGCAGGATGGCGGACGAGCTTCTGGGGACGGAGAAAGAACGGGCCGAACATATCATGCTCGTCGATCTGGAGCGCAATGACCTTGGCCGTATCTCGGCTTTCGGGACTGTGAAGGTCGAGGAACTGATGGTCATTGAGTATTACAGCCATGTCATGCACTTGGTCTCTCAAGTCGAAGGCCGACTGGCAGACGGCAAAGATGCATACGATGTCATCGGCGCGACGTTCCCGGGCGGAACGATCACCGGCGCGCCTAAGATCCGCACCATGGAGATCATCGAGGAGCTGGAGCCCACGAGGCGCGGGCCTTACACGGGGTCGATGGGATGGATTGACTACAACGGGGATATGGAATTTAATATTATTATACGCACGATGCTCGTGAAGGAAGAGGTCGTCCATATTCAAGCCGGCGCCGGCATCGTCATTGATTCCTTGCCGGAACGCGAGTACGTAGAGTCGATGAACAAGGCTAAAGCGCTGTGGAAGGCAATTCAGTACAACGAGCAGTGGGCGGCGCTGGGCCCGATAACGGCAGGCGGCCAGCTAGTTACCGGAGGGGGAAACGCGCATGATTTTGGTAATTGATAATTATGACTCGTTTACGTATAACCTGGTGCAATACTTGGGAGAGCTCGGCGAGGATATCGTCGTCAAACGCAATGACGAGATCGATCTGGCAGGCATTGCAGAGCTGGCTCCCGACCATATCCTGATTTCGCCTGGACCGTGCAGTCCCAATGAGGCGGGCATAAGCTTGGCGCTGATCGACCGGTTCAAAGGCGTGATCCCGATCTTCGGCGTCTGCCTGGGACACCAAGCGATCGGACAATCTTTCGGCGGCGATGTCGTGCGCGCGGAGAAGCTGATGCATGGCAAGACCTCGCAGATTTATCACGACGGCCGTACGATCTTCTCGGGCATTCCTTCGCCGTACACGGCGACGAGATACCACTCGCTGATCGTGAAGCGCGAGACGCTGCCGGACTGCCTGGAGATCAGCGCGGAGACGAGCGAAGGAGAAATCATGGGACTTCGCCACAAGGAATACGCCATCGAAGGGGTGCAGTTTCACCCGGAATCCATCATTACCGAGAACGGCCTGACGCTGCTCCGTAATTTCCTCCGCACGCGGGCGGGCGCGGCGCGATGAGCGTCGGATGGAATGGCAGCATCAAACGTCAGGAGGAAGCCGTGATCTCGGTCTACGATCACGGTTTTTTATATGGAATGGGGTTGTTCGAGACATTCCGGACCTACGGCGGCCAGCCATATCTGCTGGAACGTCATTTGCGGCGTTTGACTGAGGGCTGCAGGTCGATCGGCATATGCTATGAGCCGGACGAGCAGCACATTCGCGTCTGGCTTCGGGAGCTGATGGCCGCGAACGAGCTGACGGAAGCCTACGTCCGGCTGACCATCACGGCAGGTGAGGGCATTGTCGGGCTTCCTTCCAGCGAATACGAGCATCCTAATGCGCTGCTGCTCGTGAAGCCGCTGATGGCATTCGATCCGAAGCTGTACACGGACGGCCGCGAGTTGGTGCTGCTCTCGACAAGACGCAATACGCCCGAGGGCGAGATTCGGCTAAAATCGCTGCATTATATGAATAATATTTTGGCAAAGCGGGAATTAACCGCAGTAGAGGCATCGCAGGGCGCCGAAGGTCTTATGCTTACACGGGAAGGCTGGCTGTCCGAAGGCATCGTCAGCAATCTGTTCTGGGCTCGCGCGGGCAAGCTGTTCACGCCATCGATCGCGACAGGCATTCTGCCGGGCGTAACGCGGGCTCGGGTACTTGAGCTTGCTGCCCAAGAAGGAATCGCCGTTGAGGAAGGTTTTTATCCGTGGGACGAGCTTACCATGGCGGATGAAGCGTGGGTCACCAATTCCGTGCAGGAGCTTGTGCCCGTTACAACGTTAAGAAATACGGAAGGACGCACGTATACAGTGGGCGGCGGTCAAGCGGGACCGATGACATCTAGGCTGCTGGCCCTATACAGGAAGGATACCGGGCTATGAATTCTCATCACTTGCAGACTCGTCTTCAACGGACTCATCAGGTTCAACAGGCCGATCTACAACAGAACCAGCGGCTTAAGCTTAATAAGTGGCCCTACAAACGCAGCTATGAATTCCCGGGCGGAGCCAAGCTGGAGCTGGGGCAGCGTACGTGCATCATGGGCATCTTGAATACGACGCCGGATTCCTTTTCCGATGGAGGACGCTATATGGACGTCGATACCGCAGTCCGACAGGCGCGTCGGTTGGCTGCGGAGGGCGCGGATATTATTGATATCGGGGGCGAGTCTACGCGTCCCGGTTTCGCAGCCGTTCCTTTGGAAGAGGAGCTGAAGCGCGTCCTCCCGGTCATACGCGCCATTCGGGAGGCTCTCCCGGCAATGGCCCTGTCTATTGATACGTACAAGGCGGAAACGGCCAAGCAGGCACTGGAGGCTGGCGCCCACATTATCAATGATATTTGGGGATTGAAAGGCGACCCGGGTATGGCGCGGGTAGCGGCCGACTTTCGATGCCCCGTCATTATCAGCCACAATCGGCATAATCGCGACTATGCGGATCTCGCGGCAGATGTCCTGGCCGATCTTCGGGAAAGCGCTGCGCTTGCGCGAGCAGCCGGCGTCGCGGACGATTGTATTTGGCTGGACCCTGGCATTGGCTTCGCCAAAACGCACGAGGATAACCTTGCGCTGATGAACCAGCTGCACCGGTTGACCGGAGAAGGCTACCCCGTGCTGCTCGGTACGTCCCGCAAGAAATTCATTCGCGAAACGCTGGGATTGGGTACGGACGAGATAGCCTTCGGTACGGCCGCCACGACGGTTCTTGGCATCGCTCAGGGCTGTCAGATCGTGCGCGTGCATGACGTACGCAGCAACCGTGAAGCGGCCATGATGACGGATGCCATCGTCTATCCGCGTTAAAGAATCGCGCCGCGCGGTTATTGTAAGCTAAAGCGAGCGGGAGCGGCAGTACAGCTTGGGGAAAGGGAAGGGGAATGAAATCATGACTATGGATAAAATGACATTGCGAGGAATGCGTTTTTTTGGCTATCACGGCGTTTTTCCCGAAGAGAATAAGCTGGGTCAGCAGTTTTTCGTGGATCTCTCGCTTCAAATGGATTTATCGGAGGCGGCGGCCACGGACAATCTAGAGGCGACGATTAATTATGCCGAAGTTCACGCTTTCGTGAAGACGATCGTGGAAGGTCCGCCGTTCAAACTGATCGAGGCTTTAGCCGGTCACATTGCATCGGCCGTGCTCGACGCTTATACTAGTGTAAATGAAGTGACGGTATCCGTAACGAAGCCGCATCCGCCATTCGAAATTTATTTCGACGGGGTAACGGTGGAACTATGCAGAAAGCGGGATGACCATGGAAGACAACAACCCGCCAATTAATGAACGGCTGAAGGAAGCTTACCGAGTGGCTTACATTGCGCTGGGTTCCAACGTCGGGGATCGGGCAGGACTTCTGCAGGATGCGCTGAGCTTGTTGGACCGGCATCCCGATATTCAGGTTCTTCGCGTATCGTCCGTGTATGAAACCGAACCGGTCGGTTACACCGATCAGCCGGCTTTTCTCAATATGGCTGCCGCCCTCGGCACCTCGCTTGCGCCGCTTCAGCTGCTTCATGCCATGCTGGAAATGGAGGGGCGGCTTGGCCGCACGAGAGATATCCGCTGGGGACCGCGAACGATCGATTTGGATTTGCTGCTTTACGAAGCCGTCGAGCTGTCGGGGGAAGAGCTGACTTTGCCGCATCCGCGAATGATGGAGCGGGCATTCGTGCTCGTTCCGCTTGCCGATGTGCTGGAAGCCATGCATCCGCTGTACAAGCAAGCAACCGATATCGCGCAGCGAGCGTTGCAGGACAGAGGGGAAGGAATCGCGCTATGGAATACGATCAATTGGCAGGGCGCGTCCGCGCATTCCGAAAGCTGAAAGGGTACACGCAGCAGGAACTGGCTGCCAAGCTGGAAATATCCGTTGCGGTTCTAGGCTCGCTCGAGCGGGGAACGCGCAAGCCGGATCCCAAGCTGCTGGAGCGAATATCGGATGCGCTCGGAGTCAGCTACGCCGACTTAACCGCTGAATCATAGAATTTGCCCTATCGTCACACTGAATGATCAATATCCTTTGCGAGTCAGAAGGGAGACCGGATGTCCATGCTCAAAATCGGAAACATCGAGATGAAAAATAAAGTCGTGCTGGCGCCGATGGCGGGCGTGTGCAACCCGGCATTTCGACTGATAGCCAAGGAATTCGGCACAGGCCTGGTCTGCGCCGAGATGGTCAGCGATAAAGCCATTCTGCACGGCAACAAGCGCACCATGGAGATGCTGTACGTCGACGATCGCGAGAAGCCGCTCAGCCTGCAAATTTTCGGCGGTGACCGGGAATCGCTCGTAGAAGCGGCGAAAATCGTCGATAAACAAACGAATGCCGATATTATCGACATCAACATGGGCTGCCCTGTGCCGAAAGTAACAAAATGCGATGCGGGTGCCAGATGGCTGCTCGATCCGAATAAAATTTATGAAATGGTGTCGGCTGTTGTCGAGGCAGTCGAGAAGCCCGTTACCGTCAAGATGCGCATCGGCTGGGACAGCGATCATATCTATGCGGTCGAGAATGCCCGGGCCGTCGAGCGCGCGGGCGGCAAAGCCGTCAGCGTACATGGGCGTACAAGGGAGCAATTGTATACGGGTACGGCCAATTGGGATATTATAAGAGAGGTTAAGCAGGCGGTATCGATTCCCGTTATTGGCAACGGGGATGTATTTACGCCGGAGGACGCGCGCAAGATTCTGGATCATACCGGCTGCGACGGCGTCATGATCGGGCGCGGCGCACTCGGCAATCCATGGATGCTGTACCGCACGATTCATTATCTGACGACGGGCGAGTTGCTGAACGATCCCACTCCGCGCGAGAAGATGGACGTGGCGATTCTTCATATGGACCGGCTCGTGAATCTCAAGGGTGAATTCACGGCCGTTCGCGAGATGCGGAAGCATTTGGCCTGGTACCTGAAAGGCATTCCAGGAGGCGCCCGCGTGAAGGATGTCATCATGGAGGAAACGACCCGCGATAAGATGGTAAGCATTTTGGGGCAATTTGTCGATTCCTTAGGCGAGATAAGCGAAGCCCCCGTGGCCGCGGTTATCTCCATCCGAGAAGCTGTCGCTTACTAATAACGGAATGCACAGGAGCCCGAACGGCTCCTTTGCGTTTCAGGAAGTAAAGCGATTACATATTGAATTGGCTTTCGTTGACATATAGATAAAGTTGCAATATAATCTTCCAATAACAAACCGTCTGCCTGGGTTTGGGAATGTCGAACTGCTTACTGCGCGGTGTCATCAAGGGCATGAAGCGTAATATATTTAAGTAACAGTGAGCTCATACACGGTATGAATAAAAGCCACACGACAGGAGAAATGGTCACATGAGCGATAAAGAGATTATTCTTACACAAGACGGTCTAAATAAGCTTGAAGACGAACTGGAGAACCTGAAATCCGTCAAGAGGCGCGAAGTTGCCGAACGGATCAAAGTGGCAATCGGCTATGGCGATATCAGCGAGAACTCGGAATATGAGGATGCGAAGAACGAGCAGGCGTTTATCGAAGGCCGTATTATTACGCTGGAGAAGATGCTCCGCAATGCGCGCATCATCAATAATGACGATATTGACATCGATACGGTCAGCATCGGCTCGATCGTGACGGTGGAAGACCTTGAATACGGCGATACGATGGAATATGCGATCGTAGGCACGGCGGAATCGGATCCGCTTAAGAATAAGATTTCGAATGAAAGCCCGGTTGGAAAAGCGATTCTCGGCAAGAGCAAAGGCACTACCGTGGAAGTTAGCGTGCCTGCCGGCATTATTCAATATAAAATCGTCGATATCAAGAAATAAAACAGGCATGCCTTTCGAAAAAGCTTCCTTGTGGAAGCTTTTTTCAACATAGAGGAGTAGTTTTGGTTATAACAGGGACTAAGCAGCGGGCGGTTTTCGGACGGCCTGCTGGAACGATAAGGAGATGAAATGCGGTGGAGCAAGGAACGGGTACGGGTACGGGTACGGGTACGCAAGAGCAAGAATTGAGCGAGCTTCTGCAGATCAGAAGAGATAAACTGGATGAACTGCGCGGTCTGGGGATTGATCCTTTCGGCGGCAAATTCGAACGGTCTCATCACGCGAAGCAGATTCTCGAAACGTATGACGAAGTAAGCAAGGAAGATTTGGAGACGCAAGGCGTCGAAGTGGCGATTGCGGGCCGTATTATGCAGAAACGCAGCATGGGTAAGGCCAGTTTCGCGCATATTCAGGATTTAAGCGGCAAGATTCAAATCTACGTACGGAAAGACTCCGTCGCCGAAACGCAGTATCAGGCGTTCGAACTGCTGGATATCGGCGATATTATCGGCGTTCGAGGCGCGGTATTCAAGACCAACACGGGCGAGACGTCCATTAAGGCGAAAGAAATCGAGGTGCTGTCCAAATCGCTTCTCCCGCTGCCTGATAAATTCCATGGTCTGAAGGACGTCGAGCTTCGCTACCGTCAACGCTATGTCGATCTCATTACGAATCCGGACGTACAGCAAACGTTTATCTCACGTTCGCGCATTATTCAATCGATGCGTCGCTACTTGGATTCGCGCGGCTATCTGGAAGTCGAGACGCCTACGCTTCACGCGATCGCGGGCGGAGCGGCTGCCCGTCCCTTCATCACGCATCATAATGCGCTGGACATGCAGCTCTACATGCGGATCGCCATCGAGCTTCATCTGAAACGTCTCATCGTCGGGGGAATGGAGAAAGTATACGAGATCGGCCGCGTGTATCGTAACGAAGGCATCTCGACGCGTCATAACCCGGAGTTTACGATGATTGAATTGTATGAAGCTTATGCGGACTACAAAGATATTATGGCGCTCACGGAAACGCTGATTGCTCACATCGCGCAAGAAGTGCTGGGCACCACGAAGATTACGTACCAAGGTCAAGAGGTCGACCTGACGCCGCAATGGCGCCGCGTATCCATGGTCGACGTCGTGAAGGAAACGACCGGCGTTGACTTCAACCAGCAAATGACCGACGAGGAAGCGCATGCGCTTGCCAAGGCTCACAACGTGAAGGTCGAGCCGCATATGACCTTTGGTCACATCCTTAATGCGTTCTTCGAAGAATTCGTTGAGCATACGCTGATCCAACCGACGTTCGTAACGGGCCACCCTGTCGCGATTTCGCCGCTCGCCAAGAAAAACGACCTTGATCCGCGGTTTACCGACCGCTTCGAGCTGTTCATCGTCGCGCGTGAGCACGCGAACGCCTTTACGGAGCTGAATGATCCGATTGACCAGCGTCAGCGGTTTGAGTCGCAGCTGGTCGAGAAGGAACAAGGCAACGATGAAGCGCACGAAATGGACGAGGACTTCATCCGCGCGCTGGAATACGGCATGCCGCCTACAGGCGGACTCGGCATCGGGATCGATCGCTTGGTGATGCTGTTGACGGATGCACCTTCAATTAGGGACGTACTGTTATTCCCGGCCATGCGTGAGCGCGCAGGCGAATAATAGATGTAGGGAACGCAGCCGAAAGTGCTGCGTTCCTTTTGATATTACGGTGACCTGCGAAGATATAAAAAGAAATTGTGAAGATGTCTTGACCCTTCCATAATAACTGTGATATATTACTCCTTGCCGCTTTTGAGGCAAAGAAATGTATCACAGTTTTTTAATAAGAAAAATAAAAAAAGCTTGCAATGAGACAAGCAACTGTGATATATTAATCAAGTCGCCGCTGAGACATTGGGCGAACGACACACGAATTTGTTCCTTGAAAACTGAACAATGAGCGACCTGTCAAAAGGTCATTAAATGTAAGTCAGCGATGAGCTAACAAGCACATCCTTCTGTTGGAATGCTGCATTCAAAGCTTTGGCTTTGAACGCAAACCAATCCAACTTTTATGGAGAGTTTGATCCTGGCTCAGGACGAACGCTGGCGGCGTGCC
>NZ_JAAAMU010000034.1 GCF_009909195.1 Paenibacillus sacheonensis | reverse complement strand
AGGGCCGCCCGCTCCGCGCCGGCGGCCCCACTACCGCTTGCGGCCGCGCCGGCAAGCGGCTGCGCTGCCGGCAGCGGCAGCGCCATGACCGGATCGGGCACAACGTCGATCCGGTCGCGCGATACGCCCATCCGCCCGAGCAAATCGGCGGATTCCGCGTCGCGCACGGACACGTACGCGCTGCGCTTCATCACCCCGCGAATCAGCCGGTCCATCCACCGGCGATTCACGGGGCCAATGCCCTGCGCGTAGATGAACGTCGGCTTGCCAAGCAGCTGCGCCAGCTTGATGACGCCCGTGTAATACGGGATCGTCTTCGCGCCGGTCGCGTCCTGCAGCAGGCTGCCGCCGCCGCTGATCAAACCGTCGCTGCCGCGAATCGCGCGGAGCAGATCGCCGAAGCGCATCCGGTGGGCGGCTTCGACGCCGTACATCTCCGTCGTCGAAGCAGGGTCGATCGACAGCACGACGGGAACGATCCGGATGCCCTGCGCTGCGCCTTCTTCCGCCAGGGCGAACAAAATCGATTTGAGAACCGCTTCGTCGCCGCTGTTACGGTAGCCGTAATAGCCGGAGATGACTACGCGCCGGATTTGAGCGTTGTTTTGGCCGGTTTCCGTGGTGCCCATCGTTTCCAAGCTCCTTCCAACACTTGCCAGATCCCCATCAAGACGAGACCGATCAGCGCGCCGAGCGCGAGACCAAGCAAATCGCGGATCAAGGAAATCGAAAGCGGTGTATGAATATGCGCGAAGGTGTCCACCATCGACAGCTGCCCCATCGCGCCTACGATAAATAATACCCACGCCGCGCGGTAACGAAGCGCAAGGAAAATACCGGCAAAGAACAGCGGATGCGACAGCAGGAATTCCTTCGTTCTCGGACGCACGCCGAACGTGTTCTCCAAGAAATTACGGAAGGTGAGCTCGATCGACGAAGCCGAGCCTTCGTTGCCCGTACGGGACAGATAATACATGGCTGCCACGCCAAGCACCGCTGCGGCACCCACCCACAGAACGGTAATCTGCATTTTCAGCAAGCGGCGCAGATTGCCGATAACGGAATCGCCGGTATACAGCAGCAGATACAGCGCGGATAGCCCGATCGGCACCAGATGAAGCATGCTGACGCCGCGGAACTGTTCCAGCACGAGCTTGTACGTAATATTGTTCAGCAGGCCGACGACGAACGGAATGCCGCAGAGCGAGATGAGCGAGGTCGTCGCGAAGATCGCGATCGCCATCAAGAAACGGCGTCCCGCCGTAATGCCCGGGAAAATCCAGAGAATGCCGCCGTTCGCGCGAGCGGCAGCGGCGTCATCCGCGCCTCCGATCGATCGACGGCTGCCGACCGTGTGCGTCCGCACGCGGCGGATTGCCCAGATAACGGCCAGCGTCGGCGCGCTGATTGCGGCGCCTAGCGCTAAGCCTTGCTCGAAGATCGATTTGGATACGACGTAGAGTCCCGCACTTCCGATCAGTCCGAGCAGGAATACCGGAATCGCAACGCCCGGCAGGAACGCCTGGATAAGCAGCGTGATGAAAGCGATAGCGCCGAGCGCCACGATTGCCTTGAGCGGCTTCTGCCAGGAAGGCGACGTATAGTCGAACTTCTCGGCCGGACCAGCCGTAAAGCCGAGCTTGTCCATCTTGGCCAGGAAACCATCTTCACCTTGCAAGGAGTTATAGATATTCTCCATCGGATCCGTAATGGTGGATTTCGCCGCATTGCTCGCAGGAGCGGCGTTGATATAGAACATGCGAATGCTGCGATCCTTCACGGCCAGTTGGAACCGATCCGCGATATCGATCGGCTTCATGCCGGCAGCGTCTTTATCCGGAAGCGAATACAGTCTCGCTACATTATAATGCGTGAGATAAGCCAGCGTATTCATACCCTGCTGGGGCTTAGAATTCTCAATCGTCGCGATTCCGATTCCGTGCTTGTTGAGCGAATCGGCGAACAGCGTCAAGCTCTTCTGCTCGGCATTGTCTCCATAGCCTTTCACGGCATTGCCGTCGAACAAGATGCGTGTCACGCCGATCTCTTGGTATGAATCCAGCAGCTTATCCACTTCGGCGGCATTATACGTCACCCGGTCCGACAAGCGGGGGACGATGCGGAAGCCGGCATCGTGCAGCATTTGAACAGCCAGCGGATCGGGCTGCATCGCTTTTAGCATGGCATCCTCGACCGGCGTCTGCATGACAAGCCCGTTGCTGCCTTTGAAGCTCCATGGCGCCACGGGGATGTCCCACAGCTTGAACGTCTCCTCGATAACGGGACGAAGCGCATCCTCATCCGCTTTGGAATTGAACAGCACGTACGTGAAGTTCTCATCCTTGTTCAGCGGCTTGCCTTCCAGGTCGCTGATCGTGTCGGAGCCGTATATGGACAGGCGTCCTTCCCACTTCAGCTCCTGCAGCGAGGTTTCGAATATCGCCATCGATCCGATGCCGGCCGTTCTCATTTTAACGAGCTCATCCTGAATGTACTGCTGCGGACGAGCTTTATACGCTGCGACCTGAACCAAATCGCGATAATCGAACACGATATCGACCTGCTTGGATGAACGCTCGATCTTCCAGCGGTTCGCAGCGATGGGCAATGCCGCAATAATACCGATGATGACGAGGATGCATAATGCTGCTGTCGCTTTGCGATTCCAGTACTGCCAATTCTGACGCACAAACTTCCACTCCTTAACGTATTTCCGGCGAAGCCGCGGCCCCGCCCGAAAGCTTCTGCTTAAGCCTTGCTGTCAACGCGCTTCATTACGTTTTCCGTCAGCGATTGGATGGCGGCCTTCGCCCCGTCCAACGATTGTCCGCGAACCGCGAAATACACTTTGATTTTCGGTTCCGTGCCCGATGGACGCAGGCAGAACCACGAGCCGTCCTCAAGCAAGTATTTCAGTACGTTCTCGGAAGGGAGCCCGTCCAAGCCCGGCAGATAGTCGAGCACTTGCTGCAAACGCACGCCAGCCACTTCCGTCGGCGGATTATTCCGCCAATCCTGCATGATCGCGGCGATTTGCTGTACCCCGTCCACGCCTTTCAGCGTACGGGACTCCAAATGCTCCATGTAGTAGCCATGCTGCGCATACAGCTCCAGCAGCACGTCGTACAGGGTCTTACCTTGGCTCTTATAGTAAGCGGCGGCTTCGCAAATGAGCAGCGAGGCTACGACCGCGTCTTTGTCACGGGCATACGTGCCGGCTAGATACCCGTAGCTTTCTTCATAACCGAATAGGAAGGTGTGATCGCCGGTTTGTTCATACTGGGTCATTTTCTCCCCGATGTACTTGAAGCCGGTCAACGTGTTGACCACCTCAGCGCCGTAAGAAGAGGCGATATCGCCGCCCATCTCGCTCGTCACGATCGTTTTGACCACGACGCCGTTCGCCGGCAGTTGACCGCGTTCTTTCAGCGTGCCGAGCAAATAATTGACCATGATTGCGCCGGACTGATTCCCCGTCAATACGACGAATTCGCCTTCGTTGTTGCGCACGACAGCGCCCATCCGGTCACAGTCGGGATCCGTGCCGATAATGATGTCCGCGTTCACCTCTTGTCCCAGCTTGATCGCCAGCGTGAAAGCTTCGCGTTCTTCCGGGTTCGGCGATTTGACGGTACTGAAATACCCGTCCGGCTGCTCTTGCTCCGGCACGATGTGCACGTTCGTCAGTCCTGCTTCCTTGAGCACCTCGCGAACGGGCATGTTCCCTGCGCCGTGAAGAGGCGTGTAGACGACGGACAAATCCTGTCCGAGGCCGCCCTTCAGCAGCGTGCTGTTCAAGCTTTGCGCCGCAACGGTGCGAATGTATTCGCGATCCTCGGCATCGCCGAGCCAGCGGAGCAGGCCTTTGGACTCCGCTTCTTCGCGGCTGATTCGTTTCACTTGATCGAAGCCCGTAATGGCTTTGATCGCGCCGATCACTTGCGCGGCGTCTGCAGGCACGAGCTGGCAGCCGTCGGAGCCGTAGGCTTTATACCCGTTGTATTCCGGCGGATTGTGACTGGCCGTAATGACCACGCCGCTCGTCGCGCCAAGCGCGCGCACCGCGTAGGATAGCTGCGGCGTCGGGCGAAGCGACTGGAACAAATACGCCGTCACGCCGTTTGCAGCCAGCACGAGCGCCGACTCCAGCGCGAATTCGGGAGAATTGTTGCGCGAGTCGTGCGCAATGACGACGGAAGGCTTCGAGGATTTGGCAACCGTCCAATCGGCCAGGCCTTGCGTCGCTTTGCCGACGGTATAGACGTTCAACCGGTTCGTGCCGGCCCCCATGACGCCGCGAAGACCGCCTGTACCGAACTCCAATTCGCGGTAGAAGCGATCCTCGATTTCTTTATCATTTCCTCGAATAGCAGCCAATTCTTCTTTCGTAGCGGCATCAATAGAAGGGTCGGCAAGCCAAGCCTCGTAACGTTCAACAGCCAGTTGGTTCATCTTCAGCATCCTCTCCATGTTTTTTCTGTATCTATACTGTTCGTGAGCGCGGACTGATTTTGGAATGTCCTGCTGAAGTAGTGCGCCCGGAGGGCGGAGTGAAGCCGTAGAAGCGAAGCGTTCGCCTTTGTAAACGGGATATCACCTTATCAGAATTTATATAATGAAAATATCCCGTTTACAACAGCGATCGTAGGCTCACTCCGCCCGCAGGGCGCATGCCCTTCAGCAAATTATTCCGGATCCTTCAGCGCGAACATGATTTCGCCCTCGGCCACCACTTTATCGCCAACGCGCGCCGTAGCTTGTCCTTTGCCGATCGGTCCTTTGAGGCGCGTGATCTCCACCTCGAGGATCAGCGTGTCGCCCGGCGTCACCTGTCCGCGGAAGCGGAAGTTGTCGATGCCGGCGAAGAAGCCGATCTTGCCGCGGTTCGCTTCCACCATCAATATCGCCACGGTGCCGACCTGAGCCAGCGCTTCGACGATCAAAACGCCCGGCATCACCGGATACGCCGGAAAATGGCCCGTGAAGAACGGCTCGTTCATCGTGACGTTCTTCAAGCCGACCGCGCGCTTGCCCTCTTCGACCTCCAGGATGCGATCGACCAGCAGAAACGGCGGGCGATGCGGAATGATTTCTTGGATTTGCCTAATATCGAGCATTTCAGATTCTTCCTTTCGTCATGCATGTTATAAATTGCTTATTATTGTGCCACAATAAGGCCATCCTACACGAACTGCAGTCGTGGGGTTAAGATAAGGGAGATTGTTCGCGTCCGCTCGAAGAAGCGCGCGTTCAATCTCCTTTTTATTGCCGTTAGGCTTGGTGGGTATGATTCTCGCTGCCGGATGCGCCCTCCGTATCGCCGCTTGCTTTCGTCTTCCTGCCTTGCCGATTGAGCGCCATAAACAAGCCGATGTAGATAAAGGAAGTCACGAATGAAAACCCGATGACGCACCACAGATACGCGCGCGCCCATGGCATTTCGAAGAAAATGAAGAAGATGGCCAAATAATAGAGCATCGTGGTGAGTTTCCCCATCCAATTGGCAGGCACCGTCTTTTTTCCCCGAAAATGAAAATATGCCGACCCTAGGATCATGCCCGCGTCCCGAATGAAAATCGCCGCTCCCGCGCTCCAAGGAATGTGCCCCGTAAGGAGCAGGGACAAGATGACCGTAATCATCATGGTCTTGTCCGCGAGCGGGTCCAGCATGGATCCCACCGAAGTGACCTGCCCGTATTTTCGCGCCAGGTAGCCGTCGAGAATATCCGTCAAGCCTGCAACGACGATGATCAAAAACGCCCACTTCATATGATTCGTAGAATCCGAAGCGAATACGGCTATGTAGACGGGAATCAACGCGAAGCGAACCATGGTGAGCATATTGGGCACATTCATTGCGCTTACGCCTCCTTATCGCTCGCTATTGCAGGCGATTCGTGCAGACATTCTAACCCATTATACCGCTACGCTGGAAAAAATAAAACCATCGCCCGGTACGCCGGATACCGCGGCGCACAATGATTTTAGGGAGATGCACGCACTCGCTTTACAAGAACAAAATCTGAAGCTTTACAGCATATGCCTTCAATTTTCAACCTCCGAAACCGTTAATTAAAGAGACAAGACGAAACGTTGTCCACGGCCTCTGCGGCACGCGGCGTTTCATTCCTTCTCCTATAGCCGGCATCATGCAAGACGCCTCTATATTATAGAAGGAAAAATTCACGTCTTTGGAGGTATTGAACCCAGCATGCGCATGAACAAACCCGTCGCTTCCGTCAAATTCCGGCCATGGCTTACGGCTCTGCTCGCCATTGTCCTCACGTTCTCGACCTTTGCAAGCCTGGCTTATGCGGAGGATGTCGTCACCGGTATCTCGTTCGACAACGCACCGTCGACAGCCCGTATCTATATCGACGACGATGCCCTTCAGATTGAATTATCCGCCTCGATATCGGGTGCGTCCTCAACGAAGAACGTGACCTTGGATGCTGCATGGACCACCTCCAACGCTTCCATCGTGAAAGTAACAAGCGGCCAGCTGACGGCGGTAGCCAAGGGCTCCGCGACGATCAGCGCAACTTACAAAGGCTATAAAGTATCGCTTCCGGTCACCGTCGATTATCTATACGACAGCGTAACGATCAAGCGCGCCGGCACGGCGGTCGATTCCGCGGTCAACGTGAAGCTCGGCGACGACATCGATTACGTGCTGATTGCGGCGAAGAGCGGCGCAGAAGATCGCGACGTCACGGACGATGCGACCTGGACAAGCTCCGAGTCGAGCGTCGCCACCGTGGAAGATGGCGAAATCAAGCTGCTGGCAGCCGGCACGACGACCATCACAGGGAAGTTCAAGGGCCGAACGGACACGGTGAAATTGACCGTCACGTCGCCTTACAAGTCGCTCTCGCTGACGAAGGGCGGCAGCAAAGCCGATCTGCTTGAATTCATCTTCGATGGCAATCCGCAGGAGCTGACGGCAACGGTCGTGGACACTTCCGGCGCAAGCGACACGCCGAAGGATATCGTATGGTCGACGAGCAGCGCGGCCGTGGTCACCGTCGAGAACGGCAAAGTGACGCCGATCGGCACGGGTACCGCGACGATTACGGCCAGTTATCTCGGCGTAAGCAGCAGCGTGGCGGTCGTCGTGAGACCGGCCTACGAAGCGCTGAACATCACGCCGAAGGAAGATCAGCATGTGTCCCTGAAGGATGAGCCCTTCCTGCTCAATGCCAAATTCTTCGACGTCGACGGGACGCTGAAGCCTGTAACGTCGGAAGCCGTTTGGACGTCCAGCAACGTTTACGTGGCGACCGTGGACGACGACGGCAAAGTTTCAGCCAAAGGCGTTGGCAGCACCGTCATTAAAGTCACGTTCAAGGGGCTGTCCCGTCAGATAAACGTGACCGTCTATCCGACGATCGCCACGCTGACCGTGGCCAAAGACAGCCTCGACGCCTTCGTGGACAGCGCGGATGTCGCGCTGCCTAAGCTGTCCGCTACATCCCTTGCAGACGAGACGGTCGATGTCACCAACCTCGCCGTTTGGACAAGCAGCGACACCGAAGTCATCGAGAAGGTCGACGGCAAATGGAAAGCCAAGAAAACCGGCAAAGCGGTGCTTACCGCTAACGTGCAAGGCAAGACCGTAACCGTTACGGTGAACGTGCATGAGCAGCCGCTCCTGCTGACCGCCGACCAAGCCAACCTGTCCGTTGTCATCGGCAAGGACACCAAGCTGCCGACGATGACGATGACCTATGATACCGGCGAAGAAGAAGATGTCACTTCCCTGGTGACGTGGAAGAGTTCCTCGTCCAACCTCATCGTGAAGGCGCCGAACATCAAAGGCATCCAAGCTTCGTCCGCCACGCTTACGGCGACGTACCTCGGCAAATCCGCGATCGTCCGCGTGACGATCGAAGAGGAAATCACGAAGATGACCGTGGACAATACGACGCTCACTTTCAGTCCCGGACGTTCCTATACGATGAAAGTAACGGGCGTCTACAAGAGCGGCAAGACGATATCGCTCGCAACCAAGATGAATTGGAGCCTCGAACCGGAGACGCTCGCGACGATCAAAGGCAGCTCCCTGAAAACCTTGAAAGAAGGCACGGGCAAGCTGACCGGCGTCTATCAAGGCAAATCCGTCGTCGTGACCATTACCGTCATCGGCAAACTGAAGAAGCTGACGCCTTCCAGCAAAGCGTTAACGCTTGCGCCGGAAGGCAAGGAAGCCGTCACGATCATCGGCGAATATGAAGGCGGACGCACCGGCGACGTTACGAAGACAGGCGTATGGACGACCGGCAACAGCAAAGTAGCCACCGTCACGGACGGCATCATCACGGGGGTCGCCAAAGGCACCACGTACATTCGATCCAAAGTAGACGGCAAGACGGCCAGCATTCGCGTGTCCGTCAAATAGCAGCCCCGGAGGCTATCCTGCCACCCCAGCAAGCCTGCGCAGCCTCGTCCTCACAGTGACGAGCGCGCAGGCTTGCTTTTTTTATCCGCATCTCGCCTTGCTTCCTTCGCCAAGAAGAGCTGTCCGCTTACAACGAAAAGCCTGCATAGCTAGGCTATGCAGGCAGTAAGCCGATTCAGAATCAATCGGCGAATATAAGATCATACATGTGCTTCCATGTATCGAGTTCGAAAATTTCGCTGCCCGGCCGTTTGCCGAGAACCGCATATCCGATGTACATACCGCCTATAACAGCCAGCACGCACAGGACGGGCACGATGCTCTTCAGCAGCGTCCATCTTAGGACGCGGACGGCGGGATTACGTTTCTTGCGCGCTGCTTTCTTCGCTTCCGCCCCGGAGGCTTCCCGTTCAGGACGAGCCGCGGCAGCCGAAGCGCCAAGCAGATTGCCGCGTTCTGCAGGCGTTACGCCTTCCAGCCCGGCGGCCGTTTCTTTCTTTGAATCGATAGGCATTAGGCATTCACTCATTTCCTATGCGCGCAAATTGTTCGCAAGACCCATCATCGTATCACTTGACGTTAACGCTCTTGCGCTAAGCTGATAGGCCCGCTGCACGCTGATCAAATCGGTCATCTCGTCGGCCAATACGACATTCGACTGTTCGAGGTAACCTTGTTTAATGGCGATCTTGGATTCTGCGCTTGCCGTCACGTCATGCAGGACGTCGCCCGGCTGCATGCCGTCGGCGACCGTGAACAGATTGTCCGCGACCTGCGTGAGCAGTCCCGGCTTGTCCACTTGCACCAGTTTCAGCTGACCCAGCTGCTGAATCTCGCCCGTTGGCATCGTACCGACGACATTGCCGGCCGCGTCGATCTGCACCGATTTCACTTCCGGCGGAATTTCGATCGAACTGCCGCCGACGGAGGCCACCGGGTAGCCTTCTTTCGTCGTCAGGATGTTGATGCCGCTCCGCGTAAATACCGTTTGAAACGATCCCCCGCGCGTATAGCCCGTATGGCCGGCATCGTCTACGCTAACCTGGAATAACGCATTGCCCTCGATCGCAACGTCGTTAGGCTGATCCGTCTGCTGCAGCGGCCCTTGCGAGAAGTCGGGCTGTACCATCGTCAGGCGCGAGCCCCACCCTTGATTGAAGCCCATCGGCGTCAGTCTTCCGGGCTGATTAAATGCCTCCGGCTGCTCCTTCAGCGTCGTAAGCAAATCCTCGAATGTCCCGACCTTCCGTTTGTAGCCGACCGTGTTCACGTTTGCGATATTATCCGCAAGCATGTCCAGCTTCTGCTGCAGACCGCTCATAGATGCCATTGCGCTGATCGTAGAACCGTTCATTCCGTTAGCCTCCTTGGCTGCACAGGCGACCAGTACTATGATGTGCATTAAAGATGCACTTCAGTACGACCAGCCCCTGCCCTGCGTTACTATACGCGAAGTTAAATGCGTCCAATTTCATTGACGGCCTTATCCAAGCTTTTATCGTAGAATTGAATGACCTTCTGGTTGGCTTCGTACGCCCTGGCTGCCGACATGAGGTCGACCATGGACTGGGAGGCGTCTACGTTGGAACGCTCCACGAAACCTTGGCGCACTTCGACGCGGTCCTGAGCATTGATGGGACGCGCCGCCGCCTCTTCTCCGTCTGCAAGCTTGAATTTGCCGTCGCCTTCGCGAATCAGGTCGTTCGGGTTGTCCACCCGGGTTAGGAGCAGCTGTCCGGCGCTCGCGCCCGTCAGCGGATTAAGGAGCTGGTTATCGCTCGTAAGCGTTAGATCGTTCAATGTCACGCCCGCGGGAATCCGAAACGGATTGCCGTCCGCGGCAAGCACGCGCGAGCCGTCGGGCAGCGTTAGATATCCCTGCTCGTCCAGCTTGAACTGGCCGTCCCGCGTATAGCGTGTCTCGCCATTCGCGTTCTGTACGGTGAAGAACGCCTGCGGTTGGAAAATCAACGCTCCGTTTGCCGCCACGGCTTTGCCGGATGAATCGAAGTTGACCCCTGGCACGCCGATATCGGATACGATAGCGAAATCGCTGAATTGGTTCGTCTGCATCAGGTCACCCTGCAGATTGACCTGCAGGCTCTCCTCCGCGAAGACGCCCGTGTTCAGCTTGCCGATCGATTTGCCATTGTCGACATCCTGCGAACCAGTCAAATGAAGCAGCATATCGGGAAAGGAATGGGTAACCGCGTATTTCTGTTTATATCCGGGCGTATTCATATTGGCGATATTGTTCGTAACGGTATCATGTCTATTCTGCTGCGATATCATGCCCGCCGCAGCCGTATAGAGACCTCTTAGCATGGAGCATCCTCCTGAGCGCTTCTCATAGTATCCGAACACAACGAAGCTATATCGTATATATCGGATAACAACGTTTCGTGATGAATAGACGGCTGGCGTGTCTTTAGACCTATTCTGTGACCCACATCCCTCGGCACGTCCCCCTAGACGTCCTACCCGAACATCGGCTCGCCGTCCAGCTCACCGCCCTCTAGCGCCTGGAGTTGTCCGATCTGCGAGGCGTGCGGTCTAGATGGTCAAGCAGCAGGCCCGTCCCTTTCACGACGCAATGCATCGGGTCCTCGGCGATAAGCACCGGCACCTTCAACTCTTCGGCCAGCAGCGCGTCCAGTCCGCCGAGCAGCGCGCCTCCGCCCGTCAAAATGACGCCGCGGTCGATAATGTCCGCCGACAGTTCCGGCGGCGTCCGCTCCAGCACCGACTTGGCGGCCGAAACGATCCACGACACCGGCTCCCACAGCGCTTCGCGCACTTCGTCCGAGTAAATCGTCACCGTAAGCGGCAAGCCCGTCACCATGTCACGCCCGCGGATGTCGATCTCGTCCCGGAATCCGTTGTCATACACGGTGCCGATCTTGATCTTGATATCCTCGCTCGTCCGTTCGCCGATCAAGAGCTTGTACTTGTTTTTGATGTACTTCATGATGGCTTCGTCGAACTTGTCCCCCGCGACTTTAATCGACGAGGCCGTAACGACATCGCCCATCGACAGGACGGCTACGTCCGTCGTTCCGCCGCCGATGTCGACGACCATGTTGCCGCTAGGCTGATAAATGTCCATGCCCGCGCCGATCGCGGCTGCCTTCGGCTCTTCCTCCAGGAAAACATCCTTCGCCCCGCTGCGCTCCGCCGCCTCGCGGATCGCCTTCTGCTCGACCGACGTAATGTTCGTCGGCGCGCAAATAAGGATGCGAGGGCGGCTGTACCATGAGCGGCCGCCGACGCGATCGATGAAAGCCTTCAGCATGATTTCCGTTATCTCGAAATCGGCAATAACGCCGTCTCGAAGCGGTCGGATGGCGATGATGTTTCCAGGGGTCCGTCCCACCATCCGATGCGCCTCTTCTCCAACGGCAAGCACGCGTTTCGTTTCGCTTTCGATCGCCACGACCGAAGGCTCATCCAAAACGACGCCCTTCCCTCTAACGTGAATGGACACATTTGCAGTTCCCAAATCAATCCCGATATCCTTGCTAAACATAAGTCTGAAGTCCTCCAGCGCGAATAATAGTCGAGTACAATCCTCATCCTGTATAGTATTCGCTGAAAGGGACGAAAATCCTCTATTCTTGTAGAAAAAATCGCTTACGATTTTGCCGCCGCCAGGACTTCCCGCTTACGTCCAGAGCTCTTTTTGTACTTGATTTTCGTCGCTTCTCCTCCCCTCAGATGCCGAATGGATTTGTGGTATTCCAGGATGTGTTTCACCTGGTCCGCCAAATCCGGATTTATCTCCGGCAGCCGCTCGGTTAAATCCTTGTGCACCGTACTCTTGGAGACGCCAAATTCTTTCGCGATTGTCCGCACTGTGTGCTTCGTCTCGACGATGCAACGGCCGATTTTTATGGTCCGTTCTTTGATATAATCGTGCACGCTCCCGCCTCCCTACTCGAGATAGTTTGGTACATTATATGAGGGGTACGGGTATATATTCTCTGTGTCCAAGCGTGACAAGCCCAAGAACTGCAATTATTTTCAAACCGCGGCCGCGAACGCAAAAAAAGAAGGCAGGAATCCTGCCTTCTAAAAGGTGCTGCGATCTATGGCCGCCTTGCGTTATTGCTGGGAATCCGCGCTTGCAGCTTCGATCAGCGCAGTCGGATTCAGCGCCTTGCCGTTCTGGCGTACTTCGAAGTGAAGATGGACGCCGAGCGATTTCTCCAGCTCGTCGCGGCCCGCCTTCGCAATCAGCTGGCCTTGCTTCACGCTGTCGCCCACTTTGACTTGAACGTCGCTCAGGCTGTTGTAGATCGTCACAAGCCCGTTCGCGTGCTTGATTTGAACCACGTTGCCGTTAAGCGGGTTTTTCTCGGATACGGTTACGACGCCGCTCAGCGCTGCCGATACGTCGAATGCCAGGTCGCCTTTCGCAAGGTCGATACCCAGGTTAGGAATCAGCGTGTTGTCCGGAGCTTCGATCCAAGCCGCTTGACGTTCTTCGCTGCTGGACTTCTCGTCGTAGAATGGAGCTACCACATCGAGCTGGCTCTTGTCGGCCGGCCATTTCATCAATTCATTGCCGGACTTCTCAACCATGGCATCGTCAGCCGGAACTTGATCTTCAAGCGATTGTTCGTCCGTAACCCCTTGTGTGGAATCAACGGTGGTGCTGGCCGGTTTGTCCGTTGTTTCCCCAGCTCCCCCATAGAGCCACATTAAGGTTACGATGATTGCTGCGGCGGCCAAAAACGCTGATGGTGCTGCCCATTTCTTTGCCATCAGCTTTCTCCACGCAGACGGTTTGACGGCTTTGCCTCCCAGTGCATTTTTGGGAGCTTCTTCATTGAACTTTGATTTGTTATCACTCATTGTTCGATCACCTCACTAGCCATTGTTGCCGAAACCTAGCAGTTTATACGTGAGGGATTTACATTTTTTGAGATTGCAAGAAGAGAGTCGCAGAAACTAGTCTAGCACGCCGCTGGCTTGCTCGATTCGGGTGCCGGAATAATAATGCGCCAGGATCTGCCGCGCGGTTGCGCCATCCTTGGCCATTCCGTCAGCCCCCCACTGGCTCAAACCGACGCCATGGCCATAGCCTCTCGTTAGAAGGTTTATCTCGTCGCCGTCGATGGTCCATGTAAAATCAGAGGATGCGAGAGACAGTTTCTCCCGAATCTCTCTACCTGTGAACGTCTCGCCGCCAACCTTCACGCCCTTGACGCGCGAGCCGGAGGTCCTATCCAGAATGCGCATATTTCGTACTTCGCTCGCCTTTACGCCAAGCTTAGCCGCGACATCCTTCAGCTTCATCGTCATCTTCTCCTGATAATTCGGCGAGATCGCCTTGTCCCACGGACTGGCCACGCTGCGCAAATACGGCAGATCGACGTCCCAGTAGTCCGAAGCGTTCTCCGTGTACCCGTTGCTCGTGGAGAAAAAGGAGGCTTGGATCGGTTCTCCGCCATACGTGACGATCTGCCCCTTCGTTGCCTCGACCGCGTCGTTCAGCTTCTGCAAATTCGCGTCCTTGGCAGACCCGCTCCATCGGTTCAGCAGATCGCCCAGCGAAATATAAACCTGGTTCAGCACGGTATCGTCCACGTCGGCAGCCGATTCCTTCTCGGTCAGCCCGCTTCGATCGCCCGTCAACAGCCGCCTGTAGATGTACGTCCGTGCCGCGATCGCCTGCGCCTTCAAGGCCTCCAGCTCGAAATCCACCGGCATCTCGCCCGCCAGGACGCCGCGCACATACAGCTCGATCGGTATTTTCTCAATGCGCTTCTCCTTGGTCAAATAGACGGACACTCGCAGCTTATCATAGGCGCTGAGCTGCTTGTCCGCATCTGCCGCCCCGCCGGCGCCGAGTCCGGATGCGGCCGGAATGTCTCCCTTGGACGGAGAACCCGCCTCTTCGCCTGCCGGAGGCGTCGTGCCGCTTTCTATGCCGTCGGCCTGGGCCGGGGCTGATTCCTGCATCCCTGCCGTGTCACGCCCTTCAGCCTGCGCTGACGGCGCCAGGTAATGGACTGCCGCTTTCACGAGAAGCACGAGCAGCAGCCCCCATAGAAATCCGAACCACCAGCCCCTTGTCCAAAACCGACGACGATAAGAGCGTCCTGCTTTCCATCTTCCCCGCTTCATGCATGGCTCCTTTCGGTTCCTCGATTCTCTGTTTCCAAGCGCTACCCTATTACAGTCTATGAATCGCAAAGATAGGATAGTACGGGATAAATAGAGCGGAGTTAAAATCCGTGGTGGCGAAGCGGATGAATGAGGGAGCAGCTGAATGCTGCATTCCCCGATCTTCGTCGGTGAACGCAAACCAATCCTATGCTCACGGAGCAGCTGAATGCTGCATTCCCCGACCTTCGTCGGTGAACGCAAACCAATCCGCTTAAACGCAAAAAACCCTATTTTCACTTCTCCCAAAAAGGAGCGAAAATAGGGTTTCTTGATTCGTACGTATGATGATTACGGCGGGGCCGTTGTCAGGAATGGGATTAGGCCCAGGTTGGTTGCGCGGTTTTCATGCGCGGCAATTCTTTCTCCCGCTTGGCAGGCTCTTGCGTACGGGCGGCCACGATCGCCGGCTCCGCTTCTTCCAATACGGCCGCTACGCCTTCGAGCACCTTGACGTACGACGGCTGCGCCGTCTCGGTGTCGTCTTCCTTGCGGTAAACCTCGGCGCCTAGAGACGCCAGCTTGCCCGTAATGTTCACATAACCGCGGTCCACGTGATGAAGGCCGCTGATCTCGCTCTCGCCGTCCGCGCACAATGCCGCGCACACAAGCGCCGCGCCGGCACGCAGATCCGTTGCCGTTACTTTCGCGCCCGTCAGCTTCGTGCCGCCGGAAACGATTGCCGTACGTCCGTCCACTTTAATATGCGCGTTCATCTTCTGGAACTCCTCGACATGCATGAAGCGGTTCTCGAAGACGGTTTCCGTAACGATGCTCGTGCCTTCCGAAACCATCAGCAGCGCCATCATTTGCGACTGCATGTCGGTCGGGAAGCCCGGATAAGGGAGCGTCTTCACATCGACGGACTTCAGCTTCTTCGCCGCAGCGACGCGAATTCCGCTGTCCGTCTCGGTGATGCTCACGCCCATCTCTTGCAGCTTGGAGATAACAGGCGCCAAGTGATCGCCGATCGCGCCTTCAATATGAACGTCGCCGCCGGTCATAGCGGCTGCAATCATGTAAGTACCCGCTTCTACGCGGTCAGGGATAACGGTATGCGCTACGCCGCTCAGCGACTCCACGCCTTCGATGCGGATAATGCCCGTACCTGCGCCGCGGACTTTCGCGCCCATGGCATTCAGGTAATTGGCCAAATCCACGATCTCGGGCTCTTTGGCCGCGTTCTCGATCGTCGTCGTTCCATCCGCAAGGGCGGCTGCCATCATGATATTCTCCGTAGCGCCAACGCTCGCGACGTCCAGGTAGATCTTGGCTCCCCGAAGCTTGCCTTCCGTCCGGGCTTCGATATAGCCCTGGCCGAGCACGATTTCCGCGCCCATGGCTTCGAAGCCTTTCAAATGCTGGTCGATCGGACGCGTTCCGATCGCGCATCCGCCCGGAAGCGAAATTCTTGCGCAGCCGAGACGAGCCAGCAACGGACCCATGACAAGGAACGAAGCGCGCATCTTGCGCACCCACTCATACGGGGCTTCGAACGATACGAGATGTTCAGCGGAGATGCGCATGGTCTCATTATCATATGTCAGCTTGCCGCCCAATGCGGAAAGCACTTGTTGAAGCGTGATTACATCATCTAAGTAAGGTACGTCATGGATGACACTTTCGCCATCTTTTGCGAGTAACGTGGCAGCGAGAATCGGTAATACGGCGTTCTTTGCGCCGCTTACGCGGACAGTTCCGGATAGTCGCTTGCCGCCGCGGACGATTATTTTGCTCATCTTAAGGTTTCCCTCCGCGTGCAGTGGATTCTTTGACATCTACAAGGAATTAAATGGTACTCCGATCCGTACCCAAACTACATCTTACCATCCGCTTACAAGAATCGACAAGCCTTATTTTATACCTGCCAAAATGCGGCATTTTATACTATTCGCAAGCCATTTCGCGTTTCGTACCGTCATCTATTACCCATTGTTAACATGTTTCCGGGTTGTTATTCGACAATTCCCTTCAGCAGGCTCGACCAGTTCCAGTAAGCCAGGACGAACGAAGCGAATCCATGGCCCAGTACGATCGACACGACGATTTGGAGCATCCTCGTCTGCGGTCCGCGGGGACGCTTGACGATGGAATCCCACTTTAGCTCCTGGATTACGATCCAGGCCAGCGCGATGCTGAACAATTCAATGACGATCGACATTAACGCATGCATGCCTGCCGATGAAGCGACTTGATCCATTTTCCATTAACTCCTATCTAAAATAACGGCGTGATTACGTCATGGCGCGTAAAAGAACGGATGCAAACTCGGCACGGGTGGCCGGACGTTCGGGCTCGAATCGATTCTCTGGGTAGCCGCCCATCAGCCCTTTCTGCTTGGCGGTCCAAATGGCCGGCGCGGACCAACGGTTCGCCGCTACGTCGCCGTATACGGCGGCTGCCGGACGCATGTTCTTCGCATCCAGCGCACGCAGGAGGATGACGGCCATTTCTTCGCGGGAGACAGGACGGCCCGGTTCAAACTTCCCGCCCGGATATCCTCCGACCCAGCCCGACCTCGCGGCTCCCATCACTGCCGAGTAGGCCCAATGACGCGGTTCGACATCCCGGAAATCCGTTGTCCCGGCATTGCCGCCCGCAGGCTTGAAGGCCCGAACAAGCATGGACACCGCTTCCGCGCGCGAGATGCTTTGGTCCGGATTAAATCTATAGCTGCCGCTGCCGCCGACGATCCCCTTCTTGTTCAGCGCGGCGATCGCCGATTCCGCCCAATGCCCGTCGATATCCCGAAATCCGGCAACCATCTTCTCCGCCTTCAATTGCAGTCCGTAAACCTGCTTATCGAAGGCCGTGCTTGCCGTCACTTTAATATAGTACAGTCCGGCATCGAGACGCTGCTCCTTGACCATGGCTGAAGCGCTCGGCGAAGACTTGAGCGCGAATAGCTGCTTCTGGCGCTGGTCGTACACCTCCGCCTTCATGCTAATGCCGGCTGGAATGCCCTTCACCTGCAGCGTAGCCATGCTGGCCGAGGACAGCCTCACCTGATACCAGTCGACGTCGCCTGCCTTACCGATAACGCCGGAGTAGCTTGAGCCGGGCGCTATGCTCGTCGCCTCGTAAGAGCGGTCGTTGGGTTCATTGGGATCGGCATATCTCGTGACGAACTGCAGGTTCAGCTTATATTGCGAGGCTGTCGAACTCGCCTGCTCCGATATGGCGTTGCGAACGCGGATATAATACGTGCCCGGCGTAATATCGACCGGCGCCGCTGCCTCTCCTTCGCCCTCGCCGTTCGCATCCTCTTCGACCAGTTGACCGCCTTGCCTTTGATATGCGAGAGCAGGATCTATCCGGGCGGAGTCCGTCGTCATCGACAGCTTGAGCGTTCCGGCGGTCTCGAAACGGACCGCGTACCAATCCAGGTCGCCGGTTTGATGGAAGCTGCCCGCGACCTGCTGGGACTTCGGCTGAAGCAAAGCCGCTTGATAGGGCTTATCGTTCGTCTCGTAAGCATCCGGCGCGATCTGGAAGGACGAGGTCATCAAGTAGGTAAGCTTCTGCTTGCCGGTTCGGCTGAAGAAGCGCACCTCAAAATCATTCCGCCCTTTCTTTACGTTCCATGCGACCGTTTGGTTGCTGAGCTTCGTCGACTGCGTGCCCTGATCCGACGTGTCGCCTGCACGGGTCAGCTGCATCGTAGGCAAACGATCTCCTTCCGCCGGAAGGCTCTGGACCTGAAACGTGATCTTGCCGTCGTACGGGGCTTCGATGCGATACCAATCCGTATCGGCGCTGCTCCCAAGTTCCGCGGCGATCTTGGTGCCGAGCGGGAACAGTTTTGCAGCCTGGCGGCTGTTGTTCGGTTCGAAGCTGTCGGGCTGCAGCGGCGCGGTGAGCGCGCGGTCGATCTGCAGCAAGCCGTAGCCGCTGGCATTATCGAACCCCGAATTGCCGATATCCTTGGCGGACTGGCGGAGAAGCGCGCGCACCTGATACGGCTTATAGCCGGGATGCACGGACCAGACAAGCGCCGCGGCCGCTGCGACTTGAGGCGCCGCCATTGACGTGCCTTCCTCCTGCGTATAGCCTCCGCCAAGCGCCGTCGTATATACGCTCCACGGAGCCGCAAGATCAATTTCGGGTCCGGCGTTGGAACGGGTCTCCGGATCGCCCTCGGGCGTCGCCCCGGCTACCGCCATGACCGTCGGGTAAGCGGCGGGATATTTGACCTTGGCTTTAGCTCCCAGGATGCCGCCGTCGTTGCCGCTGGCGGCCACGAGCAGCGCGCCTTTGGATTCCGCGTAAGCCGCGATGTCCTTCAAATACGGCGAGTACCGGTACAGGCCGACGGAGAGTACCAGAATGCGCGCGCCGTGGTCCGCGGCGTACGTAATGGCTTCGCCGAGCCGCGCTTCGTCGCCGTAGCCGTCGGCATCGAGCGCCTTTACGGGCATGATCTTGGCATGCCAAAGAATACCGGCGATGCCGAGCTTATTATTCCCTTCGCCGGCGATCACGCCCGCTACCGCCGTTCCGTGGCCGTTGTCGTCTTCCGGCGGTTTGCCCGGGGAGACCAGGTTCGTGCCGGGAACGAGATTGTCTTGCAGATCGGGATGATCGAGATCAACGCCTGTATCAATGAGTGCAATGGTAAGGTCGGTCTGATCATGCGTCGTCGCCCACGCCTCGTCGGCGTGAATCTGCGACAGGTAATGCTGCTTCGGCAGGCCCGGGTCATTGCTCGCCGGTTCGGCCGCGAGCATATGAACGGGGCTAACCGGCTGCACGTAAGCGATCTCCGGCATTTGCTGCAGCCGGAGGAGCCACTCGGACGTGTCCGCCCCGGGATCCTCGGGGCGGACGACGTCCACGGCCGCCGCCGGGAACGCCAGGCGGCGGAGCACGCGGGTGCCGCGCAGAGGCTTCGCCTGTGCGGGCTCGCGCCATTTGATGAGCCACGACGCTGGCTCATCGCAGCCGCCGCCGGCGGCGCCTTGGGCAGGCCCGTGCTGTGCTGGGCCTGCCTCGGCCGCCGGAGGCGGGGCCGCGGGAGCGGCCCCTGCGGCGTGCGGAGCCGCCGCCGGGGCGCCCGCGAGCAGCAGCGCCGCGAGCCCCGCGGCCAGCGCGCGGCGCGCCAAGCGCGCGAAGCGCGCTGACGGAGCGGCACGCGTGCCTGCCGCTCCAACCCGATCGGCCTGTGCCTGCGCCCTGCGAAGGTCGACATGCCGATCATTAGTCTCTCCTGCGCGGGCATGAGCCATGACTTCAGCCACAGCCGGAGCATCATGCCCACCCGGGATAACGCTTCGGTCCGAACAGCGTGCCGTATCCCTGTCAGCGCTCCTTGCAGGCACGACGGAACAGGCCCCGCAAGGCACGGGGGCCGGCTTTGAGGATAGGGGAATCGAAGTGGCTTTCCAAGATCTGTTGTTCATCATATTCTGCCTTTAACCCGCAATTTGATATCTGAAACTGTTCGCTTCAAGCCCCCCGTTCTCCTTGTGACCGAATGTAGAATGGACAAGAAACAGGTCTAACGTCCCGGTCAACTTCCCGCATGTAATCATTACAATCCATACTATGAGTCATCACGCGTACTTACGCTTGAAGATGCTGTGAACAAAACGCCAAAAGCAAAAGCCTCCAGCACCCGATTTCGGATCGGGGCTGGAGGCTTGGCGAATAGCAACAATCGCCGAGTTGAGCTGCGCTGCCTTACGACGTGTTGCTAACCCATGCTTATAAACAGATCGTTCACCAACGAGAAATGGCTGTTGATCCAGTCGAGCGCCGGCCCTGGCACGATGCCGAGCGCGACCGTAGCGGCCGCGCACAGCCATATCACGATGCCGCTCGTCGCGGGAACCTCCACGTCCGCCTCGTTCGTCGAACGCATGAACATTTGACGAATGAGACCGAAGTAGAAGTAATACGAGATGACGCTGCTCACGACCATGACTGCGGCAATCCAGTAGTCCTTGGACTGTACCGTGCCCAGCAGGATGAACAGTTTCCCGAAGAAACCGCCCGTCACCGGCAGGCCGGCCAAGGAGAGCATGAAGACGATCATGGCCGCCGCCGTCCACGGGGCCCGGTAATACAACCCCGCGAAGCCGCCTACATCCTCTTGGCTCGTGGATTTGGCAATGACGGCGTAGACGGTCAGCGCGCCGATCGTCATGAGCAGATACGCGGCCAGGTAGAAGATGAATTCGCCGACTCCCGAAGCGTGCATGCCTTTGATCGACAAGCCCAGCGGAACCAGCATATAGCCAGCATTGGCCACGCCAGAGAGCGCGAAGAGCCTCTTCACGTTATATTGCCGCAGCGCCATCGTCGAGCCGACGAGCATAGCCGCCGCTGCCAGGATCAGCAGCACGAGGAACACATCATCCGCTACCGGCTTGCCCGGCGAGGAGGAATAGAAGGCCAAGTTATATACGATGCGGAAAATAACGGCGAATGCAGCGCCCTTGGACACGACCGCAAGGAAAGCGGTGACCGGCGTCGGCGCGCCTTGGTACACGTCCGTCGACCAGTAATGGAACGGCGCAGCGGCGATTTTGATGCCGAGACCCGCAAGGATGAAGAAGAAGGCCACGTACAGAATAGCCGGAAAATCGATGGCGTGCGCTTTGAGACCTTCGCCGATGGCGCCCAAGTTCGTTGCGCCGGTAATGCCGTACAGATAAGACATGCCGAACAGGATCAGCGCGGAGGATATGCCGCCCGTGACGACGTA
Organism: Paenibacillus sacheonensis; assembly: GCF_009909195.1. Classification (GTDB taxonomy): domain Bacteria; phylum Bacillota; class Bacilli; order Paenibacillales; family Paenibacillaceae; genus Paenibacillus_Z; species Paenibacillus_Z sacheonensis. Next base: position 14,884 of record NZ_JAAAMU010000034.1, on the reverse strand, counting down.
TTTGAAAGCCGCCTCCGTGGACTGAACCGAATGCTTGCGGATGCCGACGAGCACGTAGGTGGTGATGCTCAACAGCTCAAGACCGATGTACAGCGTAATCATGTCGCCGGAGGAAGCCATGATCATCGCGCCGCATACGGCCGGCAGCAGCAAATAATAAAATTCGCCGCGGTCCGGAATGTCCGCCTTTCGCACCGTCCCCAGGCTCATGAGCACGATCAGCGCCGTAGCGACGAGGAAGATGATTTTCAGCAGACTGGAAAAGTAATCGATCCGATAGCTGTCCGCCATAATCCGAATGACGCCGGAGACGGCCTGCCCGTCTGCTCCGGCCTGCGGCGTCGCGCCCGCAAGCTCGGTCAAGCGCCAGATGACAAAGCCGAGCGAGGTCAGCAGGCCGGCCAGCGTCAGCCAGCCCGTCAAGGCGCGGCGCGGCAGGAACAGGTCCAGCACGGCCAGCACGATCATGAACGCGATCAGAATCCATTCCGGGGCGAGATAGGCCGCATCGCTCCAGGTGAGTGACTGCAATTGTTGTGCAGCGTCCATATTCCCTACCTCCCCGCCTTCTCAGATAGCTGCTGCAGCAGCGTGTCGAAGCCATGCTGCATCGGCTCCGTCAATACGGCCGGGTACACCCCGATCAATACGATAAACGCGAGCAGCGCGATCATCGGCACCGCTTCGACGAGCCGCACGTCCCGTACGGCCGCGAGCCGCTCGGGGACGGCCCCGAAGGTAATGCCGAGCACGCTGCGGAGGACATAGACCGCCGTCAGGATGACGCCGAGCACGGCAATGCCCGTGATGACGCGCATGGAATCGAACAAGCCCAGCAGCGACAGGAACTCCCCGATGAACCCGGACAAGCCCGGCAGTCCCAGCGAAGCCATCCCTGCCGTCAGCAGGACGCCGCTCAGGAACGGCATGCTCCGGGCAAGCCCGCCCAAATCCTTAAGCTCCGTCGAGCCCGTGCGTGCATAGATGCTGCCGACGATCAGGAAGAGCAGCGCCGAGATGAAGCCGTGCGAGACGAGTTGAATGATCGCTCCGTGAAGCCCGATCTCGTTGAGGGATGCGATCCCAAGCAGCACGATGCCCATATGGCTGATGGAAGAATAGGCCAGCACCAGCTTGAATTCCTTCTGCACCAGCGCAAGCACGGCGCCGTACAGAATGTTGATGACGCCCAATATCGCCAGTACCGTTGCCCAGTCATGCGTCTGCGAGGGAAACATGAACACCCCGAAGCGCAGCAGGCCGTAGGCTCCCATCTTGAGCAGTACGCCGGAGTGGATCATGACGACCGAGGGAGGTGCCTCCGCATGCACCTTCAGCATCCACGTATGGAAAGGGAAGATCGGCAGCTTGATGCCGAAGGCGATCAGTAGCAGCAGGAAGATCACCCAATGCATGCGATCGGACAGATAAAGCGGATTGTCCGCCCCCTGCGCCAGCTGAGGCATGTTGACGTAAGCGTCCTTGTCGGCGAGATTCGAGCCGATGACATCGTAGCTGCCGCTGTAGGACAAGTGCATTTGCTGCTGGTCGGGAAGCGGATCCGCCCGAAAGCCGGCAGTGGCGACCAGGAACACGAACGCCAGCAGCATGATCGCGGAACCGATGCCGTTATAGATCAAGAACTTGTTCGCCGCCTGCTCTCGGTTCATATAGCCCCAGATTCCGATTAAGAAGAACATCGGAATGAGCGTCATTTCGAAGAAGACGAAGAAGAGGAACACGTCCCTCGCCAGGAAAACGCCGATCATCCCGACCTCCAGCAGCAGGAACCAAATGTAGAACGATTTCCACCGCTTCTTGATATGCACCGATGCGAGCGCGGCCATGACGCCGACGATCGTCGTCAACAAGAGCAGCGGCATGGACAAACCATCCACGCCCATATGGTACTGCAATTCCAGCGTGTACGAGCTCACGTCGCCTACCGCTTCTTTATTGAGCGAGGTCGAGATCCAGGTTGCCGTTTCCTCGTAAGGCTTGCCGCCCTTGACGCCGTTATAGTCCGCGTACAGCCATAACGAGAGCAGGAGCGGAAGAAGCGTTGCCGTAATGGCGGTTACTTTGATCCAGCGGCTGCGCTGTTTCGGGAGAAACAGGAGCACCAGCAGGCCGAGCAGCGGCGAGAACGTAATCAGCGAGAGTATCGGAAGATCCGCGAGCATTACCAGAACCTCCTTAGTGCGACTGCCGCAATTAGAATGACGAGCGCGAACGCGGTGATAAGTCCGTAGGTTTGTACTTGGCCGTTCTGCATCCGCGTACCGCCCCTGCCGATCAGGAACGCCGCTCCGCCGGCCGCGCGCACGAGCCCGTCTACGACATAATCGTCAATGCCGTTCAGCAGGCCGCCAAGCGCGCGCAGCGGACGAACGATCGCAGCTTCGTACAGCTCGTCGATATAATATTTTCGTTCCAGTAAACGGACGAGCCAAGGGGCTCGCGACGAGACGAAATCGCGCGAGATCATGCCTTTGACGAATACGAGCCAGCCCATGTACAAGCCGAGCAGTCCGATTGCCGCGGAGATCACCATCACGAGACCGCCGCCGCCGTTCTCCTGCTCCGCGCCGTCGGTCAACCAATTCCCCAGCGTGTCGTTCCACGGCGTCTGCACGAAGCCGGCGACGACCGCCAGCACCGCGAGCACGATCAGCGGACCGGTCATGGACGGCGGCGACTCATGCGCATGGCGCTCTCCCTTGGGCTTGCCCATGAAGACGAGGAAGAAGAGCCGTGCCATATAGAAGGCGGTGAAGAACGCCGCCACGACGCCGATGACGAAGAGCGCCGGTTTCTCGTGATACGCGATATTCAGAATCATATCTTTGGACCAGAAACCCGAGAACGGCGGGATGCCGGACAGCGCCAGCGCCCCGATGCCGAACGTCCAGGCGGTAATTTTCATTTTGGAACCGAGCCCGCCCATCTCTTGAATGTTCTGCGTATGTACGGCATGGATGACGCTGCCCGCCCCCAGGAAGAGAAGCGCTTTGAAGAACGCATGCGTAAAGAGATGGAAAATCCCGCCCGTCATCGAATTCAATCCCAGGGCCATCATCATGTAGCCCAGTTGACTGACCGTCGAATACGCGAGTATGCGCTTGATGTCGTTCTGCGCGACCCCGATCGTTGCCGCGAAGATCGCGGTAAAACCGCCGATGTACGCCACGATGTCCATGGCCGTCTGCGAGGCTTGAAAAATATCGAACGTCCGCGCGACCAGGTAGACGCCTGCCGCGACCATCGTCGCCGCATGGATGAGCGCGCTGATCGGCGTCGGGCCTTCCATGGCGTCCGGCAGCCACACATGCAGCGGAAATTGGCCGGATTTGCCGACGGCGCCGATAAAGATCAGAATGGCGATCCACGTCGTCACGCTTGCGGCGATGACGCCGGTGCCGCCTTCGAACGCATTGCCGATCCGCACGAAATCGAGCGCGTGGTCCGGCATATACCAGTACAGCAGCAGAATGCCGAGCAGCAAGCCGGCATCGCCGATCCGCGTCACGATAAACGCCTTCTTGGCAGCCGCTCTCGCTTCCGGCTTGCTGAACCAGAAGCCGACGAGCAGGAACGAGCAGACGCCGACAAGCTCCCAGAATACATAGAGCGTCAGCATGTTGTCCGCGAGCACCAATCCCAGCATGGAGAAGGTGAATAGCGCCACATAGCTGTAGAAGACGGAAATCCGTTCGTCGCCTTTCATGTAGCCGGCCGAATAGACATTGACGAGGAAGCTGACCGCCGTGACCACGACGAGCATGAGCGCGGTCAGATTCGTCACTTCGAAGCCGGCCTTGAAAACGATGCTGCCCGTGTCGATCCACTTGACCGCATACTGATAATCATGCTGACCCTTCGTCATATGCTCGATCAGCACCAACAGCGAAAGCACGAAGCCCGCGAGCGAACTGACGGAACCGAGCAGGACGCCGATCATCCGGGACGAGCGGCCGAAGGCCAGCAGCAGCAGAAACGCCGCGAGCGGAAAGAGCGGAATGAGCCAGGCAGCCTGCGAAAAAGTCGTATCCATACGCGCTTACCTCCTCATCTCGTCGTAATCGTCCACGTTGACGGTACCGCGCGCCCGGTATAACGCGATCAGCACCGCGATGCCGACAGCCGCCTCGGCAGCCGCGACCGCAATGCTGAACAGCGTAAACATTTGCCCTGTCAGTGAAGGCACGACCCCGTATTTGGAGAACGCAACCAGATTCAAGTTGACCGCGTTCAGCATCAGTTCGATCGACAGCAGGACGATAACGGCATTGCGCTTCGTCAGGGCGCCGTACAGCCCGATGCAGAACAAGATTGCCGCCATGGTTAAATACGAGGATAACATTTAGTCCGCCTCCTTCTTCGCCAGCACGATCGCGCCGATAAACGCGACCGTCAGCAGCACGGACACCAGCTCGAACGGCACGACATAACCAGTAAACAGCTGCTGGCCGATGGCCATCGTATTGTCGACCGTTCCGTCCGGAACCGTCTGTGGCTCCGGAAAATCCGATTGGCGGATTGCATAGAAGAGGATGCCGAACAGCGCCAAAGCCCCGATCGCCGACAACGTATCGTTCAGCGTGCGCGGCCGTTCCGCTCCCGAGTCCTGATGCTTCGTCATCATGATGCCGAAGATCATCAGAATAGAGACGGCGCCGGCATAGATGAGCACCTGTACGAAAGCCAGAAACTCGGCGTCCAGCAAAATGAACATTCCCGCGACGCCGATGAAAACGGCTGCCAGCGAAACGACCATGTGCACGACTTTCGTAAAGCTGACCATCAGTACCGCGCCGCTGATAATCAAGACGGAGAATACGAAGAACGCGACGAACTCGCCGGTGAAATCGATATTGAACATGCGTTACTTCGCGCCTCCCTTGGCTGCAGCGGGCGCGCCGATATTGTTGTTGTCCTGGCGGACATGACGGTTGTTGTCGTCCAGCCATTTCATATCCTTGAACAAATCGTCGCGGCTGTAGGACGCCAGCTCGAAATTGCCCGTCATGACGATGGCTTCCGTCGGACAAACCTCCGTGCAGAGGTCGCACAGGATGCAGATTTCGAAGTTGATGTCGTACGTATCGATGACCTTGCCCTTTTTGTCGGGATCCGGATTCGCCTTGCCCGTGAGCGTGATGCATTCGGTCGGGCAGATGCGCACGCATTGGTTGCACACGATGCATTTGTCGGGCTCGAAATGCTGAATGCCGCGAAATCGGTCCGGCATGATAATCGGAACATCGGGATAGGAGGTCGTCACTTTCTTCTTGGTCATGGATTGCAGCGTGACGCCAAGCCCTTTTAAGAGACCTTTCATTCTTCGCCCTCCTCTAAGTTTTGGTGCGAAGCCTATGCCGGGGCCCCTGGCATAAAACAAAACTACTTCGAAAGCTTACGCTTCGTTTGGTGCGAAGCTCTTGTCAGGCTCCCGACAAGTAAAACAAAACTGCTTCGGAAGCCTATGCTAAGTTTTGGTGCGAAGCCTATGCCGGGGCTCCCGGCATAAAACAAAACTACTTCGAAAGCTTACGCTTCGTTTTGTGACGAAGCCGCCCCTATTTAATGAACAGCTCCATGTAAACCGCCGTCAGAAACACGTTCAGAATCGCCACCGGAAGCAGGACCTTCCAACCGAGCCCCATGAGCTGATCGATGCGGATCCGCGGCAGGGTCGCCCTGATCCAGAACAGGAAGAAGACGATCGACGTGAATTTGAGCAGGAACCATATGATTCCCGGCACCCAGTCCAGGAACGGGAACGGCGCATGCCAGCCTCCAAGGAAGAGCACCGTCGTCAGCGCGGCGATCGCGTACACGTACACGTACTCCGTCAGCATGAAGAACGCGAAACGGAATCCGCTGTATTCGACGTGATAGCCGGCGACAAGCTCCGACTCCGCTTCCGGCAAATCGAACGGCGTACGGTTCAGCTCCGACACCGCCGCGATAATGAAGACGACGAAGCCCAGAATCTGCGGCAGGAAGTTCCATTCCCAAAACCAGTCCCCCTGCTGCTCGCCGATGCCTCGCAGGTTCAGCGTGCCCGACAGCATGACGACGCCGACGACGGAGATGACGAGCGGCACCTCGTAGCTGATCATTTGCGCGGCGGAGCGCATGCCTCCGAGAAGCGCGTATTTGTTGTTCGACGACCAGCCGCCGAGGATGATCGCGATCGTCGAGATGCCCGACAACGCGACATAGTAGAGCAGTCCGACATTGATGTCGGCAAAATACAGCTTATTCGTATACGGAATGACCGCCAGCACGGCAAAGGCCGGTATATACGCAAGCGCCGGGGCCAGGATGAACAGCGCCCGGTCCGCCTTGCGGGGGATCGTATCCTCTTTGATCAGCAGCTTCGTAATATCGGCTACCGACTGCAGCAGCCCCCACGGTCCGACCCGGTTCGGACCGATCCGGTACTGCATCCAGCCGATGACTTTCCGTTCGAAGAAAATCGCGTACGTTACGAAACCGAGGACGATCATGAGAAGGATGACGCCCCACAGGAAGAACAAGAGCGCATGGCCCCAGGTCAAGGTTTCGTCAAGCCAGGCTCCCATTAGCAGTCGACCTCCCCGACGACAATATCGATGCCGCCTAGTATGGTAATGAGGTTCGTCATCGTCTCGCCGACGAGCAGCTTCGGCAGAATCTGCAGATTGACGAACGAAGGACGCCGGAATTTGAGGCGATACGGCTCCGCCTTGCCTTTGGATACGATATGGCAGCCGATCTCGCCGCGAGGCGATTCGATGCCGACATACAGCTCGCCTGCCGGCGGACGTATCACCCGCGGCACCTTGCCCATCACGTCGCCCGGACCCGGGAACTGCTCCAGCGCCTGCTTCAGAATGCGAAGCGACTGGCGGATTTCCTCGAGACGGATGTTGTACCGGTCATAGCAGTCGCCTACGCTTCCCAGCGGAACATCGAATTCGAATCGGTCGTACAAGCTGTACGGCTTGTTTTTGCGCAGATCCCAATTCACGCCGGTGGACCGCAGGTTCGCGCCCGACAAGCCGAAATTGACGGCAGTTGCCGCATCGTAACGCCCGACGCCCCTGATCCGGGCCAGGAAAATTTCATTGCCGCTGACAAGGTTGTGATACTCGTCCAGCTTGCTTTCCATGTAGGGAATAAAATCGCGCACCTGTTCGATCCAGCCCGGAGGAGCATCCCATTTGACGCCTCCCACGCGCATGTAATTGTACGTCAGCCTTGCGCCGCACAGCTCGTTGAACAAATTAATGATGATTTCCCGGTCGCGGAACGCGAACAGAAACGGGCTCATCGCGCCGATATCCAGCAAATACGTGCCCCACCAGACGAGATGGCTGGCGATACGCTGCAGCTCCATCACGATCAGCCGCATGAACTCCGCCCGTTCCGGCACCTCGAGGCCCATCATCTTCTCGACGGCGTGGCAGAGCACGTAGTTGGTCGTCATCGCGGATACGTAATCCATCCGGTCGGTATAGGGAATGATTTGGGTATAATTCAGATCTTCCGCAAGTTTCTCCGTCCCCCGGTGCAGGTAGCCCATGACCGGCGTCGCTTCCGTAATGACTTCGCCGTCAAGCTTGACGATAATGCGGAAAACGCCATGCGTGCTGGGATGCTGCGGGCCGACGTTAAGCAGCAGTTCTTCGGTTCGAATCACGGTCCGTCACACCTCCGAGTCGAGCGGTTCGTAATCTTTGCGCAGCGGGTAGCCGACCCAATTGTCCGGCATCATGATGCGCCGCAGGTCGGGATGGCCCGGGAAGTCGATGCCGAGGAGATCATAGATCTCGCGCTCGTTCCAATTGGCCGTCTCCCATACGCTGACGACGGACGGTACCGAAGGCGCTTCGCGGTCCGTCTTCACTTTGACGGCGATCTCCCGACCCGACTGCAGCGAGACAAGATGGTACACGACCTCCAGATGCGTCTCGTAGTCAACGCCGGACAGATTGCGCATGTAGTCCATCCGCAGCTTCGGGTGCGACTTCAGCAGCTCGGCTGCGGCAAGCAGCCGTTCGCCGCGCAGGATCAAGGTCGGCCGATGGCCGTCCAGCTCATTGATATACGCTTCTTCGATGGCATCCTCAGCCGTCAACGTACGAACGAGCTCGACAGCGAGATCCAGCTGCGGCTGCATCGGCGACGGTGGCTTCGGCTCCGGCGGGGCAGCCGCTTCGCCTTCTGCGGCTGCTTTGGCGGCCGCGCGAGCCGCGCGGGCTTCCGCCGCTGCCTTCAGCTTCGCTTCCTTCTCGGGGTCGACTGCAGTCGCATCCCCGCTTGAGGCGGACGCAGCCGGTGTGCGGGCGTCGGCTGCGGGAGCTCCGCCTTCGGCGGCTGCTTTGGCTGCCGCACGCGCCGCGCGGGCCTCCGCCGCGGCCTTCAGCTTCGCCTCGCGCTCGGGATCGACCGCGGGCGCATCCCCGCTCGGGGCAGGAGCTGCCGCAGACGGCGTGCCTCCGTCTGCTGTCGGCGCGCTGCCTTCAGCAGCGGCTTTGGCAGCCGCACGGGCTGCGCGGGCCTCCGCTGCCGCCTTCAGTTTCGCTTCCCGCTCGGGATCGGCCGCAGGCGCCTCGCCGCTTGGGGCGGGTGCTTCTGCGGATGGCGTGCCGGCATCCGCTGCGGATGCTTTGCCGCTTAAAGCGGGCTCTGCCGCGGAGGACGTACCGCCGTCGGCGTCATCCGTTCCAGCCGCCGGTGCATCCGGAATGCCTGCTTCCGATGCAGGTCCTCCGGGAGTTCCGGCGACAGCAGCAGGAGATTCCGAACTGCTGGAATCCGCAGCCGTCGACGCGTTCGAATCGGCGCCTGCTTCAGGCACAGAAGGTGTTCCGCTGACTGTTGCACGCGGTTCTGCGGCAGGCGGCGAAACGGGATCGGCAGAAGGATTAGCTCCTTCTTTAGCGGTCATCCCGGCCGCGCCGTCGGCTGCGGCTTCGCTGGACGGCGTCTCCGGTTCGGATGCTTCCGGTCCATTCGGCCGGCCGGAATCCTTCTCCTTCTCATCGCTCATCGGCTCGTCACCCGCTTCCCGGTCTTGGCTTCGTAGCGGATTTTCTCCTGCAGCTTATTGATGCCGTAGATGAGCGCGGCGGGATTAGGCGGACATCCAGGTATGTAAACATCGACGGGAACGATCTGATCGACGCCCTTCATGACGGCATACGATTTCACGTACGGCCCGCCCGCGGTCGCGCAGGAGCCCATCGCGATGACCCACTTGGGCTCGGGCATTTGGTCATAAAGCCGGCGCAGCAGCGGTCCCATCTTCTTCGTCACGGTGCCGGCGACGATCATGACGTCGGATTGCCGAGGCGACGTGCGGAACATGACGCCGAAACGGTCCAAATCGTAATGCGACGCGCCCGTGCCCATCATCTCGATGGCGCAGCAGGCCAGTCCGAACGTCAGCGGCCACAACGAATTGCTACGCGCCCAGGCCTTGAGCTGCTCCAGCGTGCCCATAAATACGTTGCGTTCCAGCTCTTGTCTCTCTTCAGGGGTAATCGACTCTAGATTGAATTCCATTTCAGCACCTTCTTCTTCCAGGCGTAGAGTAGTCCGATCAATAAAAGTCCCGTAAAGATCGCCATTTCGACAAGCACAAAAAGGCCGAGCTGCTTATACGCGACGGCCCACGGATATAGGAAAACGGTTTCGACATCAAAGACGACAAACATAAGCGCAAACAAGTAGTAGCGCACGTTGAACCGAACTTGCCCCTCCCCTACGGGCTCGTTCCCGCTCTCGTAAGTGGTTTTCTTCTCTTCGTTCGGCTTGTTCGGCCGAAGAAGCCGTCCGACGGTTAACGCGACGACCGGAAGCAAAATGCCGAGCAGAATGAAAATCGCTACGATAACGTAATTGTTGATGTACTTCTCCACAACTTTCGCCTCCATGGTTAGGGATCTACAGGGCGTTATACGTGCGGTGAACTTGGACAAAATTCCCTCACAATTATAACAAAACCTGCCACTTGCGTCTATGACCCAGTTGGATGCGCTTCCTTGACGCGTTTTCCAATTCCATCCAATGCATGTAAGTCTAGAATCGGCATGGTCTGAAATTTATATGCAGCCCGCGTCCAAATAAGATGCGGCAATTGTTTGAACAAATTAAAATGGGCATGAACAGCAGCCGGCGCCTGCCGCCTCCGCACGTCAAAAACCCCTATTCCGACGGAGGCGGAATAAGGGTTCGGAGACTTTCATGATGTTATTTCATTTACCCGGCACCCGGTTGCCTGGAAAACCGCCGCACGCCAGTACGCTGACGCTTTACTTGTTATTGCGTCGCTGCGCTATAAGGCTGCGTGCCGATCCCTGCGGTTCTGGTCATCGCCCGGCGGCTGCGCTTCCGCGGGGATGCTTGCGGCATCTGCCGAAGACTGGCCTGCTCCCGCCGCTGCCGCTTCCCTGTCTCTCGCCTGCGCCGCGGCCAAGATTTCGACCCTCTTCTGTCTGGCGATGAGGATGAAGACGAATACGTAATACAGCCAATAACAGACGAACTCTTCCAAGGACGGATCTTGCGAATAGCCCAGGAACGCTTTGAAGAAAACGCCGAGCTGCCCATGGAAGACGGGATGATGCCCGGTATCGCGAATATAGTTCGTTTCGTCGATCGGATGCTCCGGCAGCAGCCAGGTCAAATCGTACATCGCGGCAATTTCGCCGCCCGGCGTTTTGTAGACGCTCCCGATGACGCGCAGGTCCTGGAGCACGCCGACGGCCTGAACGAGCAGCCCGGCCGCGATCATAATGAGGAAGATGCTCGTCACTTTGAAGAACGTGCCGATTTGTACCTTTTTGCTGCCTTTGAAGACGATCAGCCCGAGCAGTCCCGCGGCCACGAGGCCCGCGAGCGCTCCCCAGCTTTGGATCGCCTGGGAGATATCGCCCGACGAGATCGCCGCGAAGAAGAATACGGTCTCCACCCCTTCGCGGAGCGTCACGAGGAACGAATGCACGATCATGTTCACGGCGCCGCCGGTCGTCAGAATGAGCGCCACCTTGTTCTGCAGCTTGCTTCGCATCTCCCGGTTCTGCTTGCTCATGAAGAGAATCATATGCGTCAGCAAGCCCGCCGAGACGATCAGGATGCCGATGCGCAAATAATCCTTGCTGCTCATGGTCGCGTAGCCGTCGAGGACGATTTGGAACAGCAGCGCGACGCCCAGACTGGCCACGACGGCCATGAAGACGCCGAGCCACACGAACTTGTTCCACTTGGACTGTCCGATACGGTTCAAATACGAGACGATGATGCCCACGATCAAGATCGCTTCGAACGCTTCGCGGAACGTGATGAGAAAAGCTTGCAAATTCATGACGCATTCCCACTCCTTAACCATGTTCATAACATGCGGCAACCCGCCCTGCATGGAGGGCGGGAAGCGAACGGCGCCGAAGAAGGCAGCCTATTTGATCACGATGACTTGACCTTGCTTGAAATAGATATGGTTGCCGGAAAGCTCGGCGATGGCGCGAAGCGGCAGGTACGTCACGTTGGAATTCACGACGACGGCCTGGTCCAGCTTGTAGTCGGCAATCGGTTCGCCGTTCTTCGTAACGGAATCGCTGCCGATGGTCAGCGCGAGCGTTACGCCATCCTTCGCGACTTTAGCGGTTTTGGTCGCATTGTCGAAGCTTACGGCGAATCCGAGCAGCTCCAGGTAACGCGTCGGAACGAGCGTGCGGCCGGATTTCTTGTCGATATAGGATGCCGTTACCGTCTGCGCGTTACCGTTAACGAGTGCCGATTGGTCGCCCGCTTTGAACGCAAGCCCGTCGATCGTCGCTGCGGATACGGCCATTTCGTAACCGATCGCGCGAACCTCATCGGCATTGCCGGCAGCGGATGCGGCCAAAATGCGGTCGTTCAGTTCCGGTGCGTAGGCAGTGCCGAGGAACGGCTCAAGGGCGCCGTAGAAACCCGCAAGCTCGCCGCCGGTGCCGGCTGCGCCCGCAGCGTCTTTCTTCTCGAGCTTCTCCAGCACTTCGATCGTATAAGCGCTGACTTTCGCGATATTGCAGCGAATTACGGCTTTCTCGATCGCGGCTGCATTGATCTTGGAAGCGTCGCCGGAAGCGAACGCGTTATAAATAACGTCTGCGTCAACCGCGTTGCCGCCATGCAGGTAGCCATACACGCTCATGAAGTTGAAGAAACCTTTGATGACTTCGGCCGGCTTCTCGGCAGCCGACAGCGTTTGGACGCTTTTCGCGGACGAGAGCGTCGCGAGCGAGAACACTTTGATCAACGTTTTATCCAGCAGCTGGCGATGCACGTTGAAGGAAGTGACGTCTTTCTTCTCGATATCCGATTTGAAGCCCGGAATGACCGTATCGGTCAAGAAAGCGGAGGACTTGGTTCCGAAGGCCGCGTCCGTGGCTTTGACCGTTGCATCCAGCGCGGTCGTATAAACGAGAGCCGTTTTATCGACGAAAGCTTGCGCGGTCGCTTGGTCGCCTGCGGTCAAGGCGGTTTTGCCGCCTACATTCAGCAGGTTCTTGACGAGGAAGTAGAAGTACCATTGCAAGCCTTTGTCGAGCGCCTGCGCGGTTTGTTCGTAGCTGAGCGAGCCGTCCGCGGCATGATCCAGAACGAACGTCAGGTTCTCGTTGATGACCGGATCGCCCGCTTTGATGCTGCCGTCCACGCCAAGCACGTTTTGCTTGAAGCCGGCATCGTATTTGGCGCGGATGTCCGCAATCGGTTTCTTCTGCTGCAGCAAGCCCAGCAGGTCGGTATAGGCTTGCAGCTGCGGCGCAACATCCGTGTTCACGGGCGCTTTCTGCGGCGCATCGTCAGCAAAAGCCGTTGCCGCGAAAGTAAGAACGGCGGTGGCCAGCATGGTGATCGTGATTAGAACGGACAGCGATTTCTTCACGCGTTTCATCGATCGACACTCCCGATAATGTAGTGGATTACGAGTACGAGCCTTGGTTCAAAAAAATCCTTTGCGGCGTGCCCAAAATACGGCACATCCGCCGATGACGACCACGCCGGCGATAACGCCGATCGTGACGGCCGGGTTCGTCTTGTCTTCGCGGTCCATGGCCGCATGCACTTTCGTCCCGTCGATCGTGTCCGGCTCGGCCGCTTGAACGGCCGCGTCCGTTGCGGCATCCGAAACGGACGAATTGTCGGCGTTGTCTGCCGTGTCGGCAGGCGCATTGCCTGCGGCCGGCTCGTTCGCCGCGGTGCCGCCGGCATCGGCCGGCCCTGCCGTATCGTCAGGAGCTGACGGCGGCGCATCCGCGCTTGCTTCTTCCGACGGTTTGTTGTCCGCCGGCGCATCGCCCGCTTGCGCGCCGTTACCCGCCGACGTGTCCGTTGGCGGCGCCGCGTTGTCCTTCGATGGCTCATCCTTCACGGCGTCAGGCGCATCGGCCTCGGTGCTGCCAGGCTTCGTCGCCGGCTTGGAGCCGCCGTCATTCGATCCGGCCGGCGGCTTAGCTGCCGTTCCGGCCCCCGCATCCGTCGCGCCCTTGCCGCCCCCAGTCGTCCCTGCCGCGGTTCCGCTGCCGGCCGAAGGCTTGGCTGGCGCTTTGTACGGCGTATACGGGAAGAGCGGCTTGAGCGTGCCGTAGATCTGATTGACGGCCGTCTTGAGCGCCGCCTCGTCCGAATCCTTCTTGCCTACGCCGAACAATCCGGGATTGCCGATCGCCTTAAGCGCAGCGTCGAAGTCGGCCGACAAACCGTCCTGCTTGGCTGCGGACAATTTGGATTCCGCATAAGGCGCCAGCGCCTCGTATGTAGCTCTTGCTTTGGCCAGCAGAAGCTTGGCCTTGGCATAATCGGCAATGCTTTGGACGGCGTTATCGAAGCGGCGGTCCAGGTTCATAATGAGCACTGCCTTGTAGTTGGCAATGGTCTCTGCCGCCTTGTGCTCCTTTAAGTCGGCATCCAGCGTTGCGGCAACCGGTTCGCCGAAATGCGCCGCGATTTCGGAACGCCGCTCCTTATGGGCGGCTAGCGCGCCGTCCCAATCGACAGGCGATTTGCCGACCGCGGATACGACCAGTTTAAAGGTTTCCGCTACATCCTCCGTATTGGCATCCCCGTAGGAATAGGCCCAGGCACCCGTCGGCGCGAGGGTAAGGAAAATCGCAAAGACCAGCATCGCGATCTTCGTGGTCATCATGCGCATGATTGTATTTCACCTTTCATGATTCATAATTGCTTGCAATTAGGGCGAGCTTTTTTCGATCGGCCCGTTAACAATGATAATCATTTTCAATTAGAGCGTCAATAGGTTTTTTTACTAATCATTTACTATTTCCACTCGGCGGGTGAAAACGAATACATATGCCGGCCACCTTTGTTCGGGTGGACCATGAGCGGCGTCTAGTCCGACGGCGAATTGCGCCACCGGTACAGCGTGATTCGGTCGTAGACCGGCTCGAACAACGAATTGCTCCGATAGACCGCAATGGGCTCCACATGATCGGCAAGCGGGCCGGCCTGCTCTTCGAAGCCCCGCAGCACATGATCCGTTAGCAGGATCGTCGCCCCAGGGTCCGCCTGTACGTCCGCTAGAAAATACGCGTACGTCTCGATGCGCCGGTTCGTTACGGGCGTATGCAGGTACTGCAGCACGCGCGTTTCTTCCCAGTCGTACACGACCATCCGGCGATCCGGCTTCTCCGCCGCCATCTGCCGCAGCCCCTGATCGAGCTGGTAGACGGCCGGCAGCTCGTCTGCCTGCTTCGCGACCAGGCCGCCTCCCTGCGCGGCCTGCAGCGCGATCACGCCGGCGGCTGCCAGCGCGCCGGCGAATCGCAGCGCGCAGCGCATGCGCTCGCCGCGCGCATGCGCGCCCGCGCCGGGGTCTGCCGGCTCGGGC
>NZ_JAAAMU010000033.1 GCF_009909195.1 Paenibacillus sacheonensis | reverse complement strand
GGCTTTTTTACGCCTTTACCAGCCCCATAAATTTCTTCATCTACAACTTCGTTCCATCTAGATGTTATCTGTTATGAAGAAGACTAGGTCAAAACCTACGAAAATGCGAGCATTTAAGAGCAAAGTGATTCTCCATAGAGGGAGGATAGTTAAATAAGTTTGTGTTAATAACTGTTGAGTATTGACATGGATTAACGTAAGAAAAAAGCTCTAGCCTAAAATAGGCTAGAGCTTTTCTTTTTCTTTTTGTTTTCGCTCTTTTTTTCTCTTATCGTATTCATCTATTAAATAGGAACCAAGCCCGTATGCGGCATATACAAGAATTGCACCACCAAGTAAACTAAAACCGACTTTTGTAGTAGTTTTAGCAGTTTTAGACATTTCAAGTTTATTTTCCATATAATCGTCATAATAAAATCTTGGGTCATTGCCAGGGGTATTGCAATATTCTCTATAATCTATTAGTAATTTTTTTTTGCTCATATTTTCTCACTCCTTTAAGCAAATAGTTTATTAAAACCGACAACCATTATCTATACTCAAAATTATACTACAAAAAATGTTAAGGAGCATAGGGAAGTAATTCTTATTGAACTAACGGGACACGATAGTTGAATAAAAGAAAGCGCGGTCTCTTGGAGTATCGGTCGTCTCATTGCTTCGAGTTGGATTGTTTTCCAGTGAACTCATATAAAAAATAGAATCCTCCCATGATAAGCTTATACATAGGAGGATTTTGTTTATGCTCAATACAATAATCAAGCCAATGTTACTTCAGCCATCCTCAACTGTAATTAATAAAATAGGTTGGATACATCAGATAAAGTGGGACGGTTTCAGAGTCTTGATACATTACGATAATGGGAAGGTACGTGCCTTCACTCGCCAAGGAACAGAAGTGACATCACGTTTTCCTGAACTGCAACAAATACGATTAAACTGCTCTCAAGCCATCTTAGATGGTGAATGCATCTGCATAGACGAATCAAACAAGCCATGCTTTGAAGATGTGATGACCCGCTTCCAGGCAAAGAAATCTGAATCTGTACTTAAACATGTTCAACAGTTTCCAGCACATTTTGCGCTATGGGATATTATTTGGCTCAATTCGGAATCCTTTTTTAAGACAAGTCTCCTGAAGCGTCTAGAATGCCTTCAGAGAGTCGTAATACCTTCACCAGTCATTTCAGTTACACCAATGCATGAAGACGGTGAGAGACTATTCCAGAAGGTCAAGGGGCTTGGACTAGAAGGTATTGTTTCGAAGAATCCAGACAGTCATTATAGCTTAGATTCAAGGCCAAAGAATGTATGGATTAAAACGAAGAATTACCAGTATGGTGAGTTTAAAATATCAGGGATTCGCAAGTCGGAGTTTGGATGGAGTTTGACTAAAAAAGGGCAGCATATAGGGGTAATTGAGTTTCCCCCACCTTCAGAAGTTCTGAAAGCATTCGGAGCAGTTGCCAAGCAGATCGTACGTGGGGAGAGTAAGGACTGGATATATATTGAACCTGTTCTAACCTGCAAAGTTAAATTTCAATGCTATACGAAAGAGGGGCGACTACGCCATCCTTCGTTCGAATCTTTTGTCCTGTAAATAAAGCTTTAGAGATATAGTGGGCATTCCTGTAGAGAGATTAATCTCACAAAACAGGGATGTCTTTTTTGTCTAATAGTTGCAACGGAACTGTGGGAAATACTGTATAATAGGACTAGAGGATGATATAAGAATCGTGGGGGAGAGTTTAATGTCGACTGCTGCGTCTAAGATAAATACAAATTGGATTCCTGTGTTTCTAAAAGAAAATAATCGGCCAGAAAGAGAATTTGTAAACCTACAAGAGTGCTTTAGGTATCTAAGAAGGCTTGAACAATTTAATGGCTATAGTAACAATGGTATATATAAAGTAATTAACTCAGGGATCGATGATGATGAGCAGCTCCATCTTGGATTTACTTTCTGGACAACGAATGAAGCCAGAGAAAGTCGGGCTGATCGTAAGGACTTGAAAATAAAAAGGTGAGGTGTCGGTATTGAAGAAAAAGGTCATAAGCTTAACGATTGCAGGTGTAGTTGCGTTATCTGGTGTAGTTAGTGCAGCAAGCATGTGGGGTACATACAAGGGTAATGATATTATTAAAATTACTGTTGATGGCAGACCATTACTTGTGAAAACAGGTGATGTTCCTGGAATGTCCTTTAATGGAAGAACTATGATTCCTATAAATCTTTTAAAATATGCAGGGGTCACATATACTTGGAATCAGTCAACAAAAACAGTAGATATACATAAAACAACAACTGAGCCTGCAACATCATCAGTCAACCCTTCCAATATAGCAAACAACATTATTTCTAACGGTGGCGACGGGGTCACCTTAGTAAAAATAAATGGGGAACTAACGTCCATTGTTTACTTCCAAGAGAAATCAGGTATTGATATTGACTGGAAAGTAATTCAAAAAATACTTAATGATATGGTTGATTACAATGCTGTATACTCTCGTGTTGTTTATTATAACGGTGACACGACCATAGGTTATATCGAGGCGAAAACGGCATCATTGAAAAAGTTTAGAAATGACGAGATAACCGCTGAGCAGATGAAACAAGATACAGTCTGGAGTGGGTTTGATAGTTCTTCTTCTGGTGGGACAGCCACAGGTTCAACCACGTCTGCGACAATCGTTAGTAAAATAGACGGCGAGTTTGATGGATTTGAAAATGGTAAACTATTCACTTTACAGAATGGGCAGATATGGAAACAAACCAGTTATGAATATAAATATACGTATAAATTTAACCCGAAAGTTACGATTTATAAAGATGGCTCGTCCTGGTACATGATGGTTGATGGCGTAGACAAGCAAGTAAAAGTAGAACAGATTAAATAAGACCCTTCGGGGGTCTTTTGTAATCGCGATAAAAACATATGCTTTTATCTTTAAAGTTTTAGGTATTCATTTATTATTTATTAAAAAGAAAAAGTAAATCAAAGGATGGCTGATCGGCGATTAAGCTAACTGGGACTATCGTCGAATGCACCAAGGAGCAGTTTGCCACCGGCAACTGCTCCATTTTTTTAGGACACGAGGGACTGACTTATATTTCCGACTAAGTCCTCGCTGTCGTTTATTCTTCAATAATGTAGTAATCATAAACTGAAATTCCGAGTAAGCCTTATCGTGGTTGCGAAAGGCTTGTGAGAGGATTCTTTATTTAATCGGGATCGTAAATTCGAAATTAATTTACTGGATAGATGTGTTTACGTCTTATAAAGATTATATGAACGTATTTCACCTGTTAACCATCCCCCCCTTACTCATAGCCATGTCCGCATAATTGGAGTTATGCGGACATATCTGAAAGCTTTATAACAAGGAGATTGAAGCCTTTAAAAGAACTAATTTGGTCAATGAATTACTGATAAATTAAACCTTTAAATTAAATGAAGCTATCTCGGAAATTTGTAATTTAATACTGTTTTCGAATCGTGGTTTAATTAATATGGACATGGAATTAGAACCCATATGAAGGGGGAGTTTAGAGATAATTGAGGTGAAGAGTTTCATCAGATGGCAACGAGAAATACAATAGTATCGAGATAGATTTCGAAGTGTTATAGTATTGCTTGGAATTATTTACTTTTTGAAGTGTAAATCAAGAGAGAAGTGAGGATTTCTCATGTCTGTTACTTTCAATTATGATGTATGGTT
Organism: Paenibacillus sacheonensis; assembly: GCF_009909195.1. Classification (GTDB taxonomy): domain Bacteria; phylum Bacillota; class Bacilli; order Paenibacillales; family Paenibacillaceae; genus Paenibacillus_Z; species Paenibacillus_Z sacheonensis. Next base: position 33,615 of record NZ_JAAAMU010000033.1, on the reverse strand, counting down.
CACGAGGTTCAATGATGCAAATGGCGGTTTATTTAAGCTAAAAAGTTACTTGAATGACAAACAAGCATATACTTTCCATATGGAAAATTCATGGTCGGCTTTTGATTTGAATGGAGAAGAGAAAAATATTCTCTACAATGATCCTGATGGAAAAGCAACCATCGATATGTTTTATACAGATATTCAAGCAATGAAAGAACTCATTTCTAATCAGTTTATTGTTTACAATGCAACGTTAGTAGAAACTTTGTTTTATGAAACTTTTTATCTTGTTTTTATGGAAAATCCAAAGAAAATTAATAATATTATCTTTGAGCAATTTAGTAATGACAAGGATAAGCTAGGGTTAACATTAAATGAACTATTAGATCATGATTCAAAGGAAAGTTACATTGAGACGCTATGTGAAAAGGCGGCCTCATTATGTAACGGAGGAAAATTCAAAGATAGTTTTAAGAGATTAATTAGACAATTGAATGCCGCTCCAATTGATCAAAGTAATAAGAATATTATTATTGACTTAGTCGAAAAGCGAAATTCAATTGTGCACGAAAACAATACTTATGAACTTGAAGACGAGTATTTCCGTTCGTTATCTGAGAGCACATACTTCCTACTAGATTATATAAGGGATAACATGAATTCGCTTGGAATTCCAATAATTGATACAATCAATAATCCCTAACAGTTAGAACGATCGAATTAATTATGTCAAAAACGAAGGTTTAAGAGTCATTTCCAATAAACACGGGAAATGGCTCTTTTTATTCGATTAAGAGAGTGAAAATGTATCTAAACTCATATCAAAATCTATGTATCAAAAAATAGCGTTTTTCTGGTATAATTATCCTAAGAAGAGTCAAGATTGGAGATGCTGAAATGGGAGTTCGAGCATATGGGTATGCAAGGGTATCGACAGCAGACCAAACGCTAGACTTGCAGATCGACGCACTGAACAAGTATGGGGTGTCAAAGATATTTCAAGAAAAGGCTAGTGGTGCAAAGGATGATCGTGAGGAACTAAAAAAGGTCTTGGACAGATTAGATGAGGGTGACACATTAGTCGTATATAAGTTGGACAGGCTTGCCCGTTCTACAGGTAAATTAATTCAAGTGTTAGATGATATTAAAATAAAAGGAGCGCACTTTATTTCAATTAATGATTCTATTGACACAACGACTGCCGCAGGGAAGGCTCTATTCGGTATGTTAGCAGTTTTTGCGGAGTTTGAGCGGAATATCATAGTTGAGCGTACACAGGCTGGGTTGAAGGCGGCTAGATCAAGAGGGCGAAAAGGTGGCAGACCTGTAAGTGACCAGAAGAAGCTTGAGCAAGCTTTAAAGTTATATGATTCTGAGACGTATACTGTTAAAGAGATTGAGGAACTGACGAGTGTAAAGAGAGCAACGTTATATAGAGCTATAGCTAAGAGGAAAACTCAGTTAATTACCTAAATTACCATAATAATAAGCTTAAAGTGAGGAGCTCTATTTAGAATGAAAAATATATCTGAAAAAGTCTACTGCAGGGAATGCAATAAAAAAACGAACCACAGCATACTAGAACAGGACAATTCATTGATGCACTTTAAGGTATCCTCTTCGGATTATAAAAATGTTGATTTTCAATTTGAAGATAATTACTACATCGTTAAATGTAATGGATGTGACAGTATATCTTTTTTGAGAGAGTATGACGATGAAGATCAGTGGGAACATGATGATGATGGAGAGAGGTACTGGTATTCTACATATACGGTGTACCCTGAAGAACCTAAGAACAAACATAGTTTACTTTCTCAAAAGAAAATGTATAACGTACCGCGATTCATCAAGGATATATATGAAGAGGCTGTAAAATCATACAATGTGGATTCGCTAATTCTGTGTTCTGTTGGTTTAAGAATGATCATTGAGGCTGTATGCAAAGAGAAAGGGATTGATAAGGAGTACTTAGTTAATCAAGATGGGACAAAAAAAATTGATTCTGCCACAGGTGAGCAAAAAGTAAAGAATTTAGGCTTACAAGAAAAAATTGAAAAATTATTAATTAGTGGGATTATAACAGAGCCTCAATCAATGGTATTACACCAAATTAGAGAAATGGGAAATGTATCTGCACATGAAATTACAAGGCATGACGAGCATATATTAAGAAGAGCTATAGAAATCCTGGAAAGCTTATTGTTTAATATTTACGAGGTGTCTAAATTAGAACTCTTTAACAGGAAGCGTTTAAAACCGAAATCAGTTTAGATATTTTAGTGAGTGGAGCTTTATGTGGGGTGTATTGGAATCTGATATTGACACATAATGCAACGAAAAACTCCACTGTGCATAGTGGAGTTTTGTTATAAAATAATAAGCCGCTGCAAAAGTTTAGTGGGGTAGGTGTTACAAGTGAGTATCATTCATGACTTAGGATTGTTCTAACAGTATTTATACATTAACAGTGGCTTTACTTATTACTTCCATTGCCCACTTATACCATAGAATAAGCGCAGAACCATATCTCTTTTGGGAGGATTCAATCCAACGTTTATTTAGCTCTAAAGAAATGATGTTTCCTATATCGATAGCGTTCTTATTTTTGTATGCTCTTACAATTTCTAAGGTAGGCGTTGAAAGAACAGTCTTTGCAAGCCATTCTGAAGTATCCGTTTGCTTGTATAGTAGAGATAAGTTTCCATCCTCTATTGATAAGCCTCCAACTGAATTAAGCAAGGTAATAGCATTTCGGTAGCCATTGGCTTTTAGGGTTGTTTCATTGGTTTGTCCACTGTTAATCAAATCAATTAATTCCAATACTCGTTCGGGAGGGGATTCACCCAGAAAATTTGCGTTTCTTGCACGTTTAAATTTAGAGAAACTTTTCTTTGAGAATCCCCTTGTGCTTTCTATGGCATGAAAAATTTTATTACCCTTTATTTCAATAAACCCTACCCCCATCAACCAACCATTTATAATATTTATATATTGCTTCTTGGTCTTATCAGAGAACGCTTCATAAGTTTCATTAAAATATTCCTCGAAATTCTCCAAAGTGATATAAGAGTTATTTCCATATCCCTCGTTAATTTTCGTGTAAATGATATGTTTTGTGAAAAAGTCCACAACTTTAGTGTAAGCTTCGTCCATGCTGTCTTGCAGGATTGTAAGTTTCTCCCCTTGTCTAGAAGCATTACCAAGCATAACGAAATCTCTGACAATATTCTCTGCAGCATCTCTACCAATACCTAATTTAGAAGCAAAAGCGGGTATTGTTAATGACTGACTGTCTATAAGCACTTGTAACGCTGAACTGTATCTTCTAAATTGGGTTTGTGGTATATATTTAACTGGAATGTGAGGGACTTTTCCAGTTAAAATGTAATCACGGAAAATATCCCAGTACAAGATTAATTTCTGCCCTTTTCTTAAAATAATCCGTTTGTTAATTAAAGATTGGATGGTTAAATCTCCATAAGTCTCCACCATTTGAAAAAACTCAACTGGTGAATCTTGTGCTACCTTTTTAACACAGGCAAGTTCGACACTACTTAACTCGCTAGTTTCCTTTTCAAATAGCTCATTGATATTGAGGCTTTTACCTAATATTTCATCTTGATGATTTCCGCCTTGTAATAAAGAAAATACATGAATACACAGTTTTTTCAGTAACCAGGGGTAACCTTGGCAATGGTCTTTAAGATACCTCTTTAATATCGGGTTTAGGTTTTCACCTAACTCTTTAGAAAAGATATAGAGCGCTTTTACTATGTCTTTATCTACGAATGGATTTAGTGTAAATTCTCTTCTCCTATCAGATAGTCCATGCCATAAGTGATATGCAGGATGATCAGTAGGAACCGTTCCATCTGTTTTCCAAGCAAAGCCTATAATAATATTCTCCTGAAGGGCGTCTACGGCAATGCTAAGTCTTCGAATGCTTTCAAAGAGCGGAAATAGCTCCTTTTTGGAAAATATCTCTTCAAATTGGTCAAACATTAATGTAACTACTTTATTTTCAGACCTGAGTGTCTGGATGATTTCTATAAATGATTGGTCTGATAAGGGATTATTCGTATCTGAAATTTTTATTGGTGTGCTAGGTTTTTTTACGAAATTATCATTAACTGCGGAATTAAGGCATTCTATTAAGGAGAACTCAGCATATCTATGGCTTGTAGCCGCACGAACGTCGACAGCATATATATAATTTTTATTTCTCTGACGTGAGCCTTTGGATTTCTCTACTAACTTAAGTAGCACTGAACTCTTCCCCCATCCAGATGGGGCTTTCAGTGCTAATAGCCTCGTATTAATTATTGAGTTTCGAACGTTGTCAATAAACCTATAAACATCTTGAAACAGGACATCTCTTCCAACAAAATCTTGCGGGCGCGAAGGTCGATAGTCCGCCCATTGGTCGCCTGAGGATACCGTTACAATACTTTCTGATTCTTTAGCGAGTTGATTACTAAAGGAATCATCTTGCTTATTAGCATGGGGATATAGCCACTCTAACTCATGAAAAGAGGAGGGTATTTTTGAGACTGAGTCGATTAATTGATGGTTTGCAATAGGTTCTCCTGTTTTAGAATCGAATAGCATTACAGCGTAAGGTACACCTGCAGTCACATGAATAAGCGGCACTGCCCAAAATCGCCCGTGGTTTGTGATCAGAAGGGTCACATTTTCAGAGAATGAACTCTTACTTGGATAAGCTAGTGAAAGCGGGCTACAGGCTTTTCCTGAGTTGACTATTAAACTGACTAATTTATCTGGAGAATAAACTTGTAATAGCTTTCTTTTTTCAGGTGGATTTTGTACCCATTCTTCAACAATTCCTTTTGCCTCTTTACCAAGCGGTCCAGTGGATAAAAGCCAACCAGATGAAACTCCCTTAAGGTGAACATTCCCAAGAAGTTTAGTGATAACATCACCAGAGATCGTATTGGTATCTTTGTATGCTTTACATTCAACGTAGATTACTTCTGAGGTCATTTTATGCCTAGCGAATAGGTCTACTTCAATTCCTGTTAATCTAACTTCTTCTATAACTTCGTATTGCATTGTTTCAAGAATCTCTCTACCAAGATTTTCTAACAACTTACCTTTCTCAGTTGTTGAAATAGTATCACTAACAGATATCTCTATAGTGGTAATCAAAGGAAAACCCCACTTTCATATTTCTTCCATTTGTAAACATTATACATGGGAAGTGTGCATCACATAAAGAAATAATTAGTATAGGAATAAGGTACTTCTAATTTTGTGAGCGAAATAGGTAGCATTCTTAGATTAGTGAGCTAACTACTTGAAAACACTACTTTTACCCGCTACAATTGATATACGAAAACAACGTGATAATCGAATAGTAATTAACTCAATTAAAGTACACCGTCGGCATCCGCGCGGTGACGTCCATCGACGGCATGACCGCCGACTGGGCACGCATCCCTTGGGATGTTCTCGAAAAAATCTCCGTGCGGATCGTCAACGAAGTCGAGAACGTGAACCGGATCGTCTACGACGTCACGTCGAAGCCGCCGGCTACGATCGAGTGGGAGTAGATTGGAGTTATTTATAAACTTTCTTTCAGTTGCTTTGATCATCACAGGGGTTTTTGTTTTTAGTGGTGTTTGAAGAATTTAAGTGAGATTCGGAGCGACTATATACATCAAGAAGCCACTTGTTTATTCTGTAATTGTACGATTGCTATCAAGAAGTGGTCATTGCTCTAAATTTATTATAATGACAAGTGATATATGGTTAGAATGCTTTGTCCGGTATCGTTGACCCTGCGAAAGTAATGCGTTTGCTCTGCAAAACGCAGCTTCCGTAGCGGCGATGTTCCTTACGACCGAAACTGTCGTCTCATAGTAATATGGTATCATCACTCTCGATTGTTGACAAACTAGATAAATATTGGTAACGTTATTGTACACAGAACTCAATTGAAGAGTTAGCGAAAGGTTCTGAGTGGTTACAATACGGTAAGTGATAAAAAGTCAGTATTATCAAGCTTTTGGCGGAACTGGCAGACGCACAGGACTTAAAATCCTGCGGTGGGTGACCACCGTACGGGTTCGATTCCCGTCCTCGGCACTTTAAGTAAACCTTGAGCTTTCAAGGTTTTTTGTTTTTTATGGAGATTTTCCATTTTACAATCTGTACGTTTCAAGGAACCTGCAGAATTCATAAGAAGCATCTCGTACCTCCTGAGCAGATTCGACTAGATCAGTCTGCACGGGAGGTTTTTTTATTTCTAGTTGTATGACCGAAATCCAGCAATAGTGAAGGCAGCGTGCAGTGCCGATTCTCAAAATTTTCCTATCTATATCCATCTATTATGGTACTATTTAATACGGATTACTTTAAACAGGATGGTGTCCCAGTGGAATACATCTACGATAGAGAAGGTCACGACGTGCGATTTGCTATTCCCGCGAAAGTTTGCGTACTAACGTGTTTTTCTTATTGCCAAAGCGACTTCAAGATCGCTATACTTTGACTTGTGTACGGACAAGCACGGGGGTTGCAACAATCATGGAGCGGGGTGCAATAATGCCTGGTGAGAAGATCGTCGGTTACAAGGTCATGTTTCGAATGGGGAAGTTCCGGATGAACATTTATATGAAGCAGGATTATTACGAGATTTGGAAACATTTTCGGGACGAGCGTATTCGCGATGTGTACGTAGAGGAAGTAGAGCTGGAAGCCAGCCGTTTTTTTGACAGAGAATAGCGTTTGAATTTCCATTCTTGTTTACATATACTAGAGGGACCCAGATCCTCCTGGACAGCGTTCTGATCGGTTCAGACACGCTGCGCGGGAGGTTTTTCTATGAAGAAGGGAGTGCGAACATGATCAAGCCATCCTTTGAAAATGATTGGTCGAAAATGCTGGCACCCGAGCTCGAGCAGCCCTACTTCTACAAGCTGCTTCGGGCGGTTGATCAAGAATACGAAGAGGGAATCGTATATCCGGCACAGTCTGCCATCTTCAATGCACTCCGGTATACCTCGTACGAGCAGGTGAAGGTGGTCATTCTCGGCCAGGATCCGTATCACGGCCCCGGGCAGGCGCACGGGCTCAGCTTCTCCGTGATGCCGGGCGTGAAGAAACCGCCTTCGCTTCAAAATATGTTCAAGGAGCTGCACGACGATCTCGGCTGCTCCATTCCGGACCATGGCTGTCTCCTCCCTTGGGCAAAGCAAGGCGTATTGCTCCTGAACACGGTGTTGACCGTCAGGGACGGCCAGCCTGCATCGCATCAAGGACTCGGCTGGGAGCGGTTCACGGACGCCGTGATCGGCGAGTTGAACAAACGGGAGCAGCCTGCCGTATTCGTCCTTTGGGGCAAACATGCGCAGGCGAAAGAAGCGCTTATCGATACGGCCCGCCATTTCGTCCTCGCTTCGCCGCATCCGAGTCCGCTCTCGGCGCGCCGCGGTTTCTTCGGCAGCCGGCCATACTCCAAAATCAATGCCTGCCTGCGCCAAGTCGGGGCGGAGGAAATCGAATGGCAGATCCCGTCGCTTGCCGAGCTGGAAGCCGCGGCAGCGGGCGAGAGGTGAGGCGGCGTGCCTGAGCTCGAAAAGGAGAAGAAACGAACGGTTCGCTGGTTGAATCCCGCGTCCGGTTACCTGACCGGCTACGCATATACGCTCAATCCGTATGTCGGCTGCACGTTCGGCTGCTCGTACTGTTACGTCAGGCGGATGCCGCTTGCGCTGTTCAAGGGGAATCCGTGGGGCGAATGGGTCGAGCCGAAGCCGTTCGATGGCGAAGGATTTCGCAAGGAATGGCGGAGAGCGATCGCGAAAGGCGGCGTCACGATCTTCATGTCGTCCGCTACCGATCCCTATCAGCCCGTCGAGTATAAAGAGAAGCTGACGCGCCAGCTGCTCGAAGCAATGGCAGAGGAGCCGCCGCAGTTTCTGCTCCTTCAAACGCGAAGTCCGCTCGTAACGCGGGACATCGATCTGCTGAAGCAAATGGGAGATCGGGTGCGCGTAAGCTTGACGATCGAAACCGATCTCGAAGCTGTCCGCAAGGCGCTCACGCCGTATGCTCCGCCGCTCGCGGCAAGGCTCAGGACGATCAGGGAGCTGCGGCAAGCCGGCATTCCGACGCAGATTGCGATATCGCCGCTGCTTCCATGCAGCGCCGGCTTCCCGGCCTTGATCGCGGAAGCAGCCGAACGCGTCGTGGTGGACGATTTCTTCCGGGGCGACGGCAGCGGCGGGAAACGCTCCGCGCAGCTGAAGATGGCCGAGCGTTACCGTGCTTTAGGAGCGGAATCGCTCTATGCGCCGGAGACGGCGGATGCTTTCGTTGATGACTTGCGTGCACTCATGCCGCAGGGAAGCGTTTATTTCGGTCAGGAAGGTTTTCTGCCCTGAGACAAGAAGAAGCCCAGGCATCCAGCCGGGGCTTCTTCTTGCGTTGCTATTATCTATTTAACTACACTAATCGCTCTGCGTATCGCCATCGCTGCCGATGATGCCGGTCGATCCGCCAGCCGAGCTGCCGGAACCTGCATCCATGGCGTTCTCGCCAATAACGGGCTTGAAGGCGGAGGAAACATACGTGACGGCCTTCACTTCCGTGATGACCTGAGGGTACTGTTTATCTTTGTCGGGATAGATCGCTTCAACATGGATGACGGCTTGGTCGCCGGCAAACTCGATCGATGATATCCGTACGCCATAACCGGGATGTGGCGCCTGTGCGCTTAACGTAACCTTATTGACGTCCGGACTGATCGCTTCCGTCGTCAGCTTCAAATCCGTAAGCGGGAAAGGCTGTTCCGCATCAGGCGGTTCGATCGGCGCGTTGGTATTGACGAACTGAATCGTATCGTACAGCCAGCCCGCAGCATCGCCGCGCGTAATGATCGTTTTCGGATAGAAATTTTGCTTGGCATCCAAATTGGCGATTTTGGTAATGAGGAGTTTCTGAATGCTCCCCATGTAATCCGGATTCACATCCGCTTCGTCATTCAGCATCACGTAAAGATCGATGAAGGCGTAGTCGCCTTTCTTGAGCAGTGCCTGCATAAGATGATGGCCGAACTGCTCGCGCGTCATCTCGTTATTTGCCTTGGTTTCGCGAGGGATATCGAGTCCGTTCGCGGCTGCGATAATGAACGTATTCGCATACCAGGCATCGTCCTTCATGTTCGGGAAGCTGTCGGTCACTTTCGGTTCCTTGAAGAAATTGATGCCGTCCAAATTCAATCCCAGACCGTTGACGATCATCGAGATGCCTGCAGCGTAGGTCAATTTGCCGTTCGGATCGAACGTATCCGTCTTGGCATTGCTGCCCGAGAGGATGCCGAGCTTCTGAAGCTCGTTGATTTTGGATTCGTTCGGATGTCCTTTCGTATCGGAGAATGCCCACGCCGACTGCGCCAAAGCTACGAAGAGCAGCAAGATGACGCTGACGGCAGCTAACGGTTTTCTCATTTCATTCCACCCGCTTTCAATAGAAATGTTTGTCAATCGATTCATCTATGTAGACGCGCCCCGTTCATGAAAAGTTGCAGGAGCGGAAGGCGGCGTCTGCCTTGAAGGCTGCTAGGGTCTAATGGTGACGCGCGTATGAATCGGCACGAGCGCCGATAGCGCCAGTACATCTTCATTGTACATCCGAATGCAGCCATGTGAAACTTCCCTGCCTATGGAGCCGGGGTCGTTCGTGCCGTGAATGCCGTAATGCGGCTTGGAGAGTCCCATCCAGAGCACGCCGAACGGTCCGCCTGGATTGGGCTGTTTGTTGATGATTTCATATTCGCCGGCAGGCGTTTGCGTGAGCATCTTTCCTATGCCGACCGGGAAGCCCCTGACGACGATGCTGCCGTCCAACAAATAGAGCTGACGGTCGGACAAGTCCACGATGATGCGGTATTTGGGCATGCTTCAATCCCTCCTTGTCGTCATCATATGAAGGCTGCCGGGGAGGGGATTGGATGGCGGGAAAGCAGGAATTCGGGCACGGGTGGATTCGCTTATGGTCTGTCCGTGTAAAGAACAGTATGGCGGATCGCACAGCATGTTCCATTCAGCCGCGGAGCCGCTTGAAAGGGGAGAATAGTCATGCCATTGCCAATTTACTATGTATCGATATCCGCGCGGACGATTCAGGAGGAACCGCCGGAGACTGACCATCTGGCTATACAGGCGACGGAAAAGCAGCTGGTGGCGCTCAAGCGCAAGCTCGATCGGGAAGACCGGAATGATGAAATCACCTCGCTGCGAGCGGTAATCCCGTTTAAGTCAGCCGAGAAGGATCCCGCGACGGAAGAGTTCAGCGACGATCTGCTCGATCTGTATGCCTATGTATACGAGCTCGGTACGCCGGAGACGAAAGCGCATATCGAATCGTTGAACCTACTGCCCAAACTGACGAACCAGAATGCGAGTCTGCCCGGCTACAAGTCATAGCAGATAAAGCAAAACGGACAATGCCTGTATCAGGCGCTGTCCGTTTTTTGCATACAAAAAAAACCTTGATTCCTCAAGGTTTGATAAGTCGAATTATGGTGATCTGGACAGGGTTCGAACCTGTGACCCCTACCCTGTCAAGATAGTGCTCTCCCAGCTGAGCTACCAGATCATATAAGGCCTTGCGCTTTCTCGTAAAAATGATTATAGCTGAAAAAATCCGAGATTGCAAGAGGGGGAGACGATTTTTTTATGGTCAAGCTTCAGAGACATGCATATTCGTTTCAGAGCCGGGTCATCATACAGGTCCGTATGGAAAAAAAGAATTTCCCGGGTATTTTCGCATAAACGGGCGATTGAAGCGTTGGGGCGAAATAAAGAAATTGTGTTAGTATGGAGATGATACTTGTTTTACGGGAGGGTGGATACGAAATGAAAATACACGAAACCCAAACTACGAACGACATCCGGCAAATGCAGCAAAACGAGGTCTAATCCTTTAACAGCGTAACCGACCATTATCACAAAATCATGGGCGTGCCCGCTAAAGGCGCAGACTTAGACAGTCTGCCCAAACCATTACGATGGTTTGGATATTTCTTCTATACCGCGTTTAGCGTGGGCGCAGTCGCGTTTATCGTCATCTATTTTATTCAAAAGTAGCAGGTCCGTCCCGATCCAAGACAAAAAAGAGCCGTCAGGATCTCTCCCGAAGGCTCTTTGCCTTATTCATAAATGAGATGGGAACATCTTCATGCAAATGCAGCGATTATATAAAAGAAAAAACCCCAGCGTTCCGCGGGGTTTTGAATTTGTATAATGGTGATCTGGACAGGGTTCGAACCTGTGACCCCTACCCTGTCAAGATAGTGCTCTCCCAGCTGAGCTACCAGATCATGTTGTTTTGTTGCAGCGACAAGTAATAATATAGCAAAGCTTAAATTGGAAGTCAACCCTATTTGCGAAAAAGATTCTAATTCTTCGTAAACCCGCATAAGGTGTACTCAAGCATCGATTCTTGGAGAGGCGGGTTGTCTAGTGGCGGAAGAAGCTGCCTATTTGGCGGTATGGCTGATTGGACTGTTTGGCATTGTCGGTACGGTATGCGTGTACGTGGCAAAGATGGTCATTCAAGATTCTACCACGTACGATGAAAGCTACGTATGGAAGCGGAAGCTGCCTCCGGAGGCAAGAGATAAGCGATAAGCGGCGAGCGAAGCGCTCGTCCGCGTTTGATATTCTTCGCAATGGGTATACTATTCCAAAGATTGTTACTCGCAATCGGGAGTGGTAGCCATGAAGAAAAGATGTTTTGTAATCCTAAGCCTGTTATGCTGCACGGGCTGCGCTCGGCTTGAGCCGTCTGCCCCCGCATCCGCTCCTGGGACGATGCTCTATGACAGCGTTACCAGGTCGGTATATCCGCAGGAGCAGTCTGTATTCAGCGACGTCTATGAGCCTTTCGATCAAACGCGCGAACTGGTGCCCAAATTACCGGGTGAGCCGTCTGCCGGCCAGCAGAAGCCGCCTCTATTGAATAATTAACAACAGCGAACGAATGAACGGCTTCGTCCAGGCGCTAGTGCGTCTACCGGACGAAGCCGTTTTTGCGTGTCTTACGTGAATAGGAGGAAGGCCATTGAGAAACCCTAGTGAAGCATCTACAAATTCGAAGGAGGAACACCAATGAAACGCTTATATCATCCGATGGACGAATCAGGAGGAGCGGACCGGGAGACGTTCGTTGCAGCCCGCAAAAACGGTGACGGCGATTTGATGTCCTTCAAAACCTCGTCCGGCCGTGAATTGAATTACGAAGAAGCGCTTGCGGAAGTGAAGAACGGAACGATTGCCGGCGTCAACGCCTTTAAAGGCAGAGACGGCGACATCTACATCCGCGGCGACGCGGACGGAGACCCGACGAACAATTTAGATCAACTGCCGAATTACTAGCCGCCGTTCCAGAGCTTTCAGTCAGAGGCGATATAACCGTTTGTCTCTGTCACATATCGTATGCGCAACATGAATAAAAGCCCGCTGCTTAAGCGGGCTTTTGTCATGCCGTCGGACATCAGCAGGGCATGTCCGTCATCCAGCACGGAACGATTGATTAGAACCGATAGCGCTCATGCTGTTCCACGAACCGCATGACGCCGGTTTGGCCCTCGTACTGCGGCTTCGTATCATCATAGTGCATAAGCCAGATCCGTTCCTGAACCGATAAAGGAAGGGACTGCAGTTCTGCCAGCGTCGTATGCACGACACCGGGCGGTTTCAACTGACAGTCGTGGAAGATCGTCTCCACGCCGCGTTCTTCGACGAGCTCCCGCAGCAGATCGGGGTTGAAGATCAAATCAGCCGAGTAGAAGAAGGTATCGTTAAAGAGATATGAGTAGCTGATTTTATTCGGAATATGCGCGGTTTGGATCGGTTCCACGATTAGACCCGGAACCAGCGTCGTCTTCACGTTTGGCTGTAGGAGACGCACCTCGAAATAGTCTTCAAGCGAGGCGCACTCGTCCTGCAGCAATCCGCCCTTGAGCGAGCTCTCCCATAGGGGCGCGGCCAGCGGTTCGGGAATAAACAGCAGCGGCTTGCGTTCGAAGACGAACTTCATTTGAAAAGCGAACTCTTCCATGCCTCCGATATGGTCGGCGTGGATGTGGCTGACGAGCAGGGCATCGATGTCGCGCATCGGCTTGCCGAGCCTATATAAGGAGAGCGGAGCCGTAATTCCGCAGTCCAGTAGAAGCGTATGGTTACCTGAGTAGATCAGCGCGTTCGTATTAAAGTAGGTTTTGGCGAATGCGCTGCCCGTTCCGAGCATTTGAATATCCAAGTGGACATCCTCCCCAAGGTTTTACGATACTTTTCAATTTATCATCTCTCGTCGGAAATGGAAAGAAAAACTATTTCCTGACTGCGTTCCGTAGGCCAGGCACGTCTTGAACGGTCCATCATACGATAGCAAGGAACGGATCATAGATGGGCAGGTGCGGAAAATGGCTCCAGGAAAAGCTCCGAGCAAAGGCAAGGTCGTTAAGAAGAAGAAATCGGCTTCGGACCGTAAGCAGGCAGTACTCAAGCTGGTGCTCTCGGATACATGCGCGGTATGCAAAACCCCTTGCGCGCGCGGGATGCGTTATTACGAAAGCATGAAGCAGCCGGGAGCGGTAGGCAAAGGGGTTCCGTGCATATTGACGAGGACATTCGTCTAAGTCTGCTCCATGCAGGGAATGTTTATTATTTCCCAGGCAAGCGCAGTTTTCAACATAAAGCGACAGGGTTGGCAAGAGGAAAATTTTTTTCGAATTGGCGCAACTTTGGACGACTTGGCGAGTATAACCAAACATCCAGATTAATGGACGGAGGTACTACTACCATGAGGTTCAGAAAGCTTCTGATTGCAACGCTTGTCTTGTCGCTGTGGGGCGGTACGATGCTCTTCGCGGATTCGGCGTCGCAGAAGGTCCGGGTCATCGTCAATGGCGGGGAGTTGGATGACGCAGGAATATTTACCGATGGCAAAACCTACTTATCGGTTCGACAAGTAGCCAATACGCTCCAGTCGCTCGTATTCTGGGACGAGAGCACGAAGAAAGTAACGATCTATAAACCGAACGTGCATATGTTCCTGTTCCAGGACACGACGATTTTCGGGAATGTCGTGAAGGGCAATAAGATTTCATTCAAAGTATTCGCCCAAATCGATAATCTCTTAACCGATATTTCCGCCGTGAAGGTGACGATCGCGGATCCGAGCGGAATCGAGCAGGTCATTCAATCCAAGAACGTCTCCGTCGACAAGGATAACTTCTGGTATCGGACGGACGATTACACGTACAGCTTCGATACGGCCGGGAAATACACGATTAATTTCTATATGAAACTCGCTTCGGGCGACGACTGGAAGCTGGTCTCGCAGAAGACGATTACGGCCAAAGCTCCTTAAACGAACCGCCTTGCTCCTGCCTTTTCGGCAGGAGCGCTTTCGTTTGACCCGAAACATGTTCCATGTTACGATACGAAGGAAACGTATCTATTGAAATGGAAATGAGGGTTTACAATGAGCGACCACGTACATGATGAGAATTGCAACCACGATCATGACCATGAAGAGCATGTTTTCCTTGTCACGGACGAGGAAGGCACCGAGCGTGAAATGGTGATGGTATTTACGTTTGAATCCGAAGAACAAGTCTATTCCGTGCTGCTTGATCGCAATGATCCTGAAGCTGACGGCGTTATTTTCCGTATCGAAGAAGAAGACGGCGAAGCTTTCCTGGTCGGTATCGAAGACGATGCAGAATGGGAGCGCGTGACGGCGATTTACGAAGAAATCGCGAAGCGCGAGAACGAAGGCGAATAAGATACGACGAAAACTCCGCTGCCGGTCCGGCAGCGGAGTTTTTTTATCGTTTCAGCGAAATGACGGACGGGCATTATTTGCGCGGGTTGTAATAGATCGTCCGTCCGTTGAACATCTTCAGCTCGGCCAGCAATTGTTTTGCCATATACTTGCATAGTTCGTTCGCTTTGGATTTATCGCCGTGGGTTGCGGTATCGGGCAGTACCACTTGGATGTGGGAAACGGTTTTCTCGCCTTCCGTCTCCGAACCGACTCCGAATAGAATATAGTTGTACTGCGGCGTCGTTCCTTTCAGATAGAACCAGCGATCCTCTTCGCCCGCTTTAACCTCCACGGTATACGGAAAAGCGGCTTCGGCATAATCCCAGTCCAATTGCTGCCCGGTCAGCGAGGTTTGCTCCTTGTAACGGCCGAGCCGTTCCTTGACCTCCGAGAGGCTGAGAGCTTCGACCGCGGAACCTTGCACGAATTTAATGTAAGCGCTTTGACTCATAATCGCCCACCCCCTCCAACATCATAGCATTCCGCCTAACGATTGACAATAATCGGTAAGTACGAGGTATTCGGGCCGAATACCTCGGCAGCCGCCAGTGGACCAGTCTTGGCCGGTGGAGGACAAGTCTATGCCATCGCAGGTGAGGAAATTGAATAGGCAGGCAAAGCGAATGGCAAAACAAAAAACCGATTCGGCTCAATTGCGAGCCGTAATCGGTTTTCGTGGGTCGGAGCGGGTCTATGAAATGGCCTCTTCTTCGACGATGACTTTGACGAACTGAATGCTGCGGTCTTCAGGACCCTTCACCGGAAGCCCTACTTCGACGTGATCGACGATATAATCGATGTTCACCTGCGAGATGACCTCGCCTGGCAGCAGGATGGGAATGCCCGGCGGATAGACGTAGATGAACTCCGCGATGATACGGCCGGCGGATTCCTTGAACGGCACGACTTCGGTATCGGCGTAGAAGGCGTCGCGCGGCGTCAGCGAGAGATGCGGGATCTCCGGGATTTTGACGATCAGCTCGTTTGCTTCGTTCACTTGATGCTGTTCGGCCAGATCCCGCAGCGCGACGAGAAGCTTGCTGACGGAATCATCCGTATCGCCCGGCGTTACGAGCGCCAAAATATTGTACATATCGCTGAGCTCGACCTCGATGTTATAGTGCTCGCGCAGCCAGTTCTCCGTCTCGTAGCCCGTAATGCCGAGGTGTCGCACGTGAATCGTCAGCTTGGTCGGATCGTAGTCGTAAGTTGCTTCGGTACCGAGAATTTCTTCGCCGATGCAGTAAAGGCCAGGCATAGTGTTGATCTCGTTACGCGCATGCTGGGCGAGGCGTATGGCGCGCTCCGCGATATCATGGCCGTTCATGGCCAAATTCCGGCGGGACGTATCGAGCGAAGCCAGCAGGATATACGAGGTTGAAGTCGTCGTCAGCATACTGATGATCGTCTGCACGCGCTTCTGATTGATGCGCTCGCTGCGAACGTTCAGAATCGAGCTTTGCGTCATGGAACCGCCCAGCTTGTGCACGCTCGTCGCTGCCATGTCGGCTCCGGCCTGCATGGCCGACATCGGCAGCTTTTCGTGGAAATGAATCAGCACGCCATGGGCTTCGTCGACAAGCACGGGAATATCGTAGCTGTGCACCAGATCCACGATTTCTTTCAGGTCTGCGCATACGCCGTAATAAGTTGGGTTAATAACCAGTACGGCTTTGGCGTCGTGATGACGGTCGAGCGCCCGCTGCACGGAGCGGGTCGTAATCCCATGGTCGATCCCGAGGCTGGCATCGCGCGCCGGCGAGATGAAGATCGGCCGTGCGCCGGCGAAGATGATCGCGGACATGATCGATTTATGCACGTTGCGCGGAACGATGATTTTGTCGCCCGGTGAGCAGACGCTTAGAATCATCGTCATGATGGCTCCGCTTGTCCCTTGCACGGAAAAAAAGGTATAATCAGCTCCGAAAGCATCGGCTGCCAGTATCTGGGCTTCTTCAATGACGCCGGTGGGCTGATGCAGATCGTCCAGCGGCGCTATATTAATCAGATCGATCGACAAGGCATTGTCGCCGATAAATTCGCGGAATTCGGGATCGCTGCCAATACCCTTCTTATGTCCGGGAATGTGGAATTGCACGGGGTCTTTTGCCGCATGTTCCCTCAGAGCGGTGAACAGCGGGGTCCGGGTATGATCCATTGCTTCATCCCAGCCTTTCATGTTGGATTGTTACAAACAAAGTTGAGTATAGCAAAATCGGGGGGGATTGCAAGCGGCATTTTTGTTGAGACTAAGTGAACGTAGCCTTTAATTAGAAGATAGGCAGGGAAGGGGAACCGACATGGAGATCGCAAAGAGCTGGGCAGGTAAAAAAGTGCTGTCGTCGCCGTTCGTCGTCCAGCTGCTTGTTATCATGTATTTGGTCGAATTCGTTAAGGGCGCGCTGCTTGTGTCTATTCTACCTGTCTATATGAGACAGGAGCTGGATTTGACCGCGTACGCCGTCGGCTGGGCGCTCGCGCTGCAATATATTGGAGACAATGCGTTCCGATCGCCGCTTGGCTGGATCATCGACCGTTTCGGCTATCGTTACGTGATGCTGTTCGGCGTTCTGTTTACGAGCGCATCCGTGCTGATCGTCAGCTTCACGAGCAGTTTCGGCTGGATCGTGGCCGCCTGCTTGCTGCTCGGCATCGGTACGTCGCCGCTCTGGCCTTGCGTCATTAACGGAGCGACCACCGTGGCCGGCAATGAATCGAGCGGCACGATCATGAGCGTCGTCTATATGGCCTGGCTGACAGGCGTCGGCTGCGGACCGATCGTCATCAATTTCTTCATTGTACATACCTATGCACCGGCGTTCCGCATTCTCATCGGCATGATGCTCGTCGTCGTGCTGGTCGCGTTCTTCCTGCCGGGAAGAAAACAGTCGCTCGCCCTCGAAAACCGGGAGATCGCGAAGATTCCGGCAGCCGCACATGAGCATTTGCCGATGATGGTGCGCATCAAGCGGTATTTGGCGCGAGTAGGCTCATCGCTGCATGCCAGCAAGCTGCTTTACCCCGCGATGTTTACCCAGAATTTCGCGCTAGGGCTGCTGACGCCCGTGCTGACGCAATATGCTCGGACCGTGCTGCACCTAAGCCCCCAGCAGTACAGCATGTACCTCGTTGCTGGCGGCGCGGTTACCGTACTGGGCTTGATTCCCGTGGGCAAGTGGGTGGACCGTTTCGGCACCAAGTGGTTTCTGCATGTGGGCTTCATTACGGCCGCGATCTCGCTTACGACGCTTGGCTACACGCGTTCGCTGCCGCTTGTGCTGTTGATCGTGGCCTTCGTAGGCTTGGGCTATGCCTGTATCATCCCGGCCTGGAACGCCTTGATCGCGCAGGCGATACCGAAAGCGGAACGCGGTGCCGTCTGGGGCTTCTTCCTGACGATCGAGGGACTCGGCATGGTATTCGGCAGCATTGCATCCGGAAAGCTGTGGGATAAGCTCGGTCCGCATTCCCCGTTTCTCGTCAGCGGCGCCGTCCTGCTGCTCCTGTTTGTTCTTCATTTGTTCATAACCAGACATCGAACAGATGTGGTACGATGATTGGAGTGGAGGGAACAACATGAACAAAGACAGACGTTTGGGCATTGTTATGGTCATGCTGATAACGACTTTTATCGGATTCGGAATCATCATCCCGGTATTGCCGGAGCTCATCAAAGAAACAAGCCCGGAATCGGTAGGATTTCACACGGGAATGATGCTTTCCCTATATTCGCTCATCTCATTTATCATCTCGCCCCTTTGGGGCGGATTGTCGGACCGAATCGGACGCCGGCCCGTCATCCTGATCGGCGTGCTCGGCTTTGCCGCAAGCTTCCTGGTGTTCGGCATCGCGGACGGGAGCCTGGCGATTATGTACGCATCGCGCGTGCTAGGCGGATTATTCTCCGGCGCGGTCACGTCCGTTATCGTCGCTTACGTGGCGGACATCACGCCGCCGGAGCAGCGCACGAAAGGCATGGGACTCGTCGGCATGTCCATCGGGCTTGGCTTCACGATCGGCCCCGGCTTCGGCGGCCTGCTTAGCCTTGTATCGCAGAACACGCCATTCTTCGCGGCTGCCGCGCTTGCGCTCGTCACGTTCTTCATTGCCGTCATGAAGCTGCCGGAGTCGTTGACGCCGGACAAGCGCCGGGGCGCGCATGAACGCAAGCCTTCGAGATGGAGCGCATTCACCGGCTCCCTGAAATATCTCTACGTACTCGCATTGTTCGTCTCCTTGTCGCTGGCCGGCCTGGAGGCGACGCTGCAGGTGTTCGGCATTCAGAGGTTCGACGTCACGCCGCTTCAGGTCGGCTTCATGTTCCTGATATGCGGCTTGGTCGGCGCTCTAGTCCAGGGCGGCATCGTTCGCCGGAGGATCCGCAAGGGCCAAGAGCCGGCGTATATCGCGGCGGGTCTGGTCATATCGGCAATTGGCTTCCTGCTGCTCGTGAGCGCGCATTCGTTGTCGACGGCCACGGTGTACCTGGCGATCTTCGGCATCGGCAACTCCTTGATTCGTCCATGCGTGACGTCGTTGATTACGCAACGAACGACGGTCGGCCAGGGCGTGGCATCGGGCCTCAGCTCTTCGATGGACAGCCTCGGCCGCATTATCGGTCCGCTCGTCGGCGCTGGACTGGCTTCCGTCCATCTGACGCTGCCATACGTGGCAGGAGGGATACTCTCCGTCGCGGCGCTTGCGTTCCTGTTCCGCTTCCGCGCCTTGGACCGCGAGCGGGACGCCATGAAGACGTCGGCCTCTGTTTGAATCGCTGACCGTTATCGATCCTGCAAAAAGAAGCTTCGCACGGCCTTGGCCGAAGCGAAGCTTCTTTTTGCATGTTGTCCGCCTAGCTTGCGCGGTGTTTCTTCCATCAATACGTTCGCCGGGCATGATTGCCGACCAAACGGGTATCGCAAGCGGGTACGGTACTCGATAGGGAGGATAAGCTGTTGGCCCCGCCGCAGCGGTAAAAGGAAGACATCGAAGAAGCCTTGCACGGCGTAGGCCATGCAAGGCTTTTCATGCCTAACGCGTCAACCCCAAGCCGCGCATGACGAACGCGATCGTATCTTCGCGCTCCCTTTCATCATCCCAGACGGCATCCTCCCGTTCGCCGTAGAAGGTACGAACGGCAATATAGCCCATGATCGCGGATATGCTGAGCCGTACGACGGTCGCCGAGGGCAGCTCGGCCATGTGGCCGTTCGTCTGGAACTTGGCCACGATTCGCTTCAAACGTTCCAGGACGACACCGAGGACCTCCCGTTGGAACCGTTCCTGCATCTCCGGATGAAACGGAATTTCCTGCATCAGAATCTTCAGGACGTTCCGGTTCTTCCGCAGAAATTCGATCCGGTTCTCGATCATTGCGCGCAGCACCTGGTCGTAGCTGTCGTATTCCGAATCGAGCACATTATTGAAGCCGCGAAGCACGAACGGCGTAATCAGCTTCGTCATGGCGGGCGCCACGATGCCGAGCAGCAGCTCCTTCTTCGTCTTGTAGTGGCGGAAAATCGTTCCCTCCGCCACGCCGGCGCGCTGGGCGATCTCGTTGGTGGAGGAGGCGGCATAGCCTTTTTCGGCGAATACTTCAATGGCCGCTTGGACGATCCGCGACTGTTTCTCCGTCATCTTGCGGCCTTCCTCGTCGCCCCGCAGCAGTTCTTCGATCCATTCTTCCTTCGTGTCGCTCATGACGCCAACTCCTTAATGCGCATCCAATCTTGTCATATAGCCCCTATCCTAGCACAGCCGCCGCTGCTTTTAAATGGCGCGGTGCTTTTTGAGCGCGATGACGTTCAGCAGCGCGAAAACGGCGGAGAAGCCGATCAGCACGTACACGTCGGTGTCGATCGCGGACCAGCCCTCGCCCCGAATCATGATGCTGCGCATCGCGTCCGCGCCGTAGTAAAGCGGCATGACGCGGCTGAGATGCTGCAGCCACGGCGTCATGGCGTTCAGATTGAACAGGCCCGAGAAGAACACCTGCGGCACGATGACGATCGGAATGAATTGAATAATCTGGAACTCGTTGCTTGCGAATGACGACAGGAGCGTGCCAAGCGTCAATGCCGTAAGCGACAACAGCAGATTCATCAAGAGGACGTACCAGATCGTTCCGTCCATATAAAGGCCGAGCACGTCGATCGAGAACCAGGCGATCAATGCGGCCTGCAGGAGCGTGAACAGTCCGAAGCCCGACAAGTAGCCGAACACAATCTCGGTCCGGCGGATCGGCGTCGCGAGCAGCCGTTCCAGCGTGCCGCTCGTACGCTCCCGAAGGAAGGAAACGCCGGCCAGCATAAAGACGAAGAAGAACGAGAAGAAACCGATGAGAACCGGGCCGTAGAAATCGAAAGAGGCCATGTCGTCCGTTCCGTGCAAGTACGTCACTTCGGGCTGAACGGCCTGCGCGCCGGCGTTCATCGTGCGCTGCAGCAGCAGCAGGACCGACTGGTTCATGGAGGGATCGCTGCCCTCCAGGCGCAGAGCCGGTTTGCCGTCCGCGAACGTTAGGTACGCGTCCAGCTTCCGCTCGCGCAGCGCCTGTTCGGCGTCCTGCGCCTGCTCATAGGCCTTGACGGTCGCGCCGGCCTTATCCAATTGCTCGGCGATCGCGGCGGAAGGAGCTTGAATGAGGCCGATATCCGGTTCGACCGCGTTGCCGTTGAACACGAGCTTCATCAAGCCGAGAATGAGCAGCGGGGCGAGAAACAAGAGCGCCAGCGTCCGCTTGTCGCGAACGAATTGACGGATAATCCGGATGGCGAGCGCGCGAATTCTCATGAGCGGACACCTCCTCCGAGCGCGATGAACGCTTCCTCGATCGTCTGCGTATGGCTCTGCCGTTTGATCTCCTCGGGCGATCCGGTGGCGGTCAGCTTTCCGTCGCGGATCAGGCCGAGCCGGCCGCATTTCTCCGCTTCGTCCATGACATGCGTCGTCAGAATGATGGTCGTCCCTCGCTCCCGCAGCGCTTCGAGCTCCTGCCAGATGGACTGCCGAAGCACGGGGTCGATGCCGACGGTCGGCTCGTCTAGGACGAGCAGCTCCGGCTCGTGGAGCAGCGCGATCGCGAGCGACAGCCTCCGCTTCATGCCGCCGGAGTAGGCGGAGACGGTTTTGTTCAAATGGTCTTCCAAGTCGACGACGGCCATGGCAGCCTGCATGCGCTTATGCAGCCGTTCGCCCTTCAAGCCGTACAGCGCCGCGAAGAAGCTCAGGTTTTCCTTGGCCGTCAGTTCGTAATAGAGCGCATCGGACTGCGCCATGTAACCGAACCGCTGCAGCATGGCGAGCTTCGGCATCCGCTCGCCAAGCATGCGAACGGTGCCGCCGTCGGCTTTGTCGATGCCGGTCATGAGCTTGATCAGCGTCGTCTTGCCGGAGCCCGACGGTCCGAGCAGGCCGAACAATTCGCCGCGTTCCACTTGGAGCGAGATATCGTCCAGCACGGTCCGGCTTCCGAAGCGGCGCGTCACGTTCCGTACGTCGACCACCGGCTCAGAAGAAGAAGATGATGATGATGAGGGAGGAGTCATAGACAAGGGAATCACGCCTTTCAAAATAATGAGTGATTACTCACAATTATTATACGCGATAATACCCGAAAATAGAAGTGAGTAATCACTCATTTTATTCTTGAAATTCGCCCTTTTTGAAGGCGACTTTCGCATGGCTGTTCGCAGCCGGTACATCGCTTATGCTTTCGACGAATTCCCTTGCGGCGCGTTCGCTTGAGGCGCTTGCATCGAATTCGACAGCGATGCATTCGCCTGCGGTGAATTGCCCTGCGATGCATTCGATGGCTGGGCATCCGATTGCTCTGTACTCGATGGCTGGGCATCCGATTGCTCTGTACTCGATTGCTGCGTATCCGATTGCTTTGCATTCGACGGCGCCTTACTCGCTTGCCCCGAATCACCTTGCTCCTTATTCGCCTGCCCATTCGCGGCTTGCGGCGGCTGGGCGTCATCCTTCTTGCCTCTCATCAAGTCTACGGCAAAGACGATCAGGAGGGGCAGGAGCGCGAACGAGAAGCCCCACAAGGGGTGGATGGCGGACACCTCGTAATGCCACTTGGTCTCGCCGCGGGTCGCCGCAGCCAGCGAAATGGCCGCCATGAACAAAGCAAGCGGGAAGATGAGCATACGGTCCTGCTTCAGCTTGAGCAGATGCATGAGGGTTTGGTGGGCCGTGAAGAGCACGATCGTCGTTTTCATAAATGAAGCCAGAATAAGCGAATAGCCGATCAGCGCTTCCATCCGGGAGAAGACGTCGATGATGTTGACGGTGCGGGCGACTTCGAACAACGAGTATTTCCGGTCTCCGGCAATCGGACCGAAGACGAGGATCGTGACGACCGTCGCGCCTGAAAGCGAAAGCGCATTGGCTAGCACGGCCTGCAGCGCTTTGAACTCGAATCTCTTCCCGAAGGCCTTTACGTAGCACAGGATCATGGAGAACAGCACGACCTCGCAATATGGAAAGCCGTACGTGGTGTAGACGCCTTGCAGGAGCGGCTTTGCGCCATTGGGCAAGACGGGCAGCAGATTGCCAAACGAATAATTCGAGATGGATAGAAGCGTAACCAACACCACGAACAGCATGACGCTGGCCATGAGCACGGGAAACAGCCCCGTCATTTTGTCGATGCCCGTACGTACGGACAGCGCCGCGACAAGAAAGGAGAGGAGAATGAACCAGTACGAGGGGGTATTCCGCATCACCGAGCTGTTCAGGAACATGGCGATATCGAGGACGATGGCGGAGGCCATATGAGTCTGATAGTAAAGAAAGAGCAGGCCGAAGAGAATCGTGATCGGCGCCCCGACGACATTTCGGCTGTACTCGATGAAGTTTTGGCCGGGATGGCGCTTAGCCAGCATAATGACCGGGAGAACGGTCAGCATGCCGATCGCGGCCGATATCAGGATGCTGATCCAAGCGGCGTTTCCGGCGAACTGAATCGTCGGTCCCGGGATATTGATGATCGAGGAGCTCGTCATAAAAACGAACAGCAGCAATGCGGCTTGATTTGCCGTGATTGTTTTCGCCATGGCGCTCACCTACCCTCTCAGTTTAAACCACTTGAACAGCGCGTCCGCCGCCGGGCCGAACAGCGCGTTCGCGGTATCGTAATAAGTCATGACGTGAATCAGTCCCGTCGCGTCGGCCATGTGGTACAGCGCGAGCGCGAGCAGCAGCCCGTACGTCAGCTTCGTCCGAGAGGGGCGGGGGCCGTCCCGTACGCCTTCTCTGTAGTCGGCGACGATCACGCAAACGATGCATAGGCTCAAGATGACAATGTACATGACGGTCACTTCCGTTATTCGGGATGGGTTGCCAGCAGCGATCGGCCGGCGGTCGTGCCGTGCGTCAATATGACGGTGTCGACCTCGAAATCGGCATCCATCGCGGCGAATTTGTCCGGCCAGTCCGGCTTCCATTTTTTCCAAAGCCGCGGGTGATGCTTGTAGATATCGTTGCCGATGCCGAGCAAATCGGCTTTTTTCTGCTGTAGCTGCTTCATCGACTGTTGCAGCTGGCGTTTGAGCTCCGCGGATATTTTATCCGCGAAGGCGGTCTCTTGCGCTTCGGTGTCGAGCTTCGTGCAGGAGAGCTCGAGCGTCGCGACTGCCGCATGGACGCGAAAGTGCGCTTTTACTTCGCCGCCGCTCAGTTCGAGTGTCCGAGTGCTCGAGAAGCGAAGTAATTCGGCGGATTCGTTCAGGCGCTTGGCAGCCGTGTTCTGGTCGCCTCCCGCGTCCGTCATGTTCGATCCTTCGTCTCCGTTCTCTTCGTCTTCACGCGGCTTGCCGGCCCGGCACGGAATTTCGACGATGCCGTTATTGTCATGCCCGAGCAGCCTCAACAGCCCTTCCGTTTGCTGCCCGGAATACTTGGTCGTCACGATGCCGTTCTGGACGAGCATCAATCCGGAGACGCCGGGCTCTGTACCGGTATCCTTTCCGCTCAGGGCAAGGTAGGGAACCGCTCCGATCGCCGATTCGCTGCGCAGCTGCAGGGCCAGGGTGAGCAGCGTCGTGCCGACCGTCTTCCCGCTGTAATATTGCTCGGATTTCTCGCTCAAATAATACTGCTGGCTGATCGTATTCTCGATAAACGGCACTTTGTCGAAATAGTCCGTCGCGCGGCCCTTCGTGATCATCACCGTGCTGGTGAGGCGGGGCTCGTTGTCGCGATAGAACATATCGAGCAGCAGCGTGATGGGGATTCTGCGCGCGAGCCGCTCGCTGATCAGGATGACCCGCATATGGCTGAACTGCGCCTTGCGTCCGAGATGGATCGTAATGTCGCGAACCGCTTCCATGACGGACTTGCCCTTGGTTCGGATATTAATGTAAGGCTTGCCGGGCTTGCCTTTGGCGGCGACCGATTGGGACGGCTTGTACACCTGGAACGTGACCAGCACCTCGCCGTCCCCGGCATCGTCGATGCCGACGCCCATGACGAAGGCTTTGTCCGGCAGTTCTGCCCGGTCGCCGCAGCCCGAGACGCAGAGACTGCACAGCAGCAGGACTGCCAGCAAAGCCGCCGCGCGAATCCGCTTCGTTGCCATGCGCACCACCATGCCTTCCGTTCGTTAGGATTTCCCTTTCAACTGCGGGCCCTTCCGTCTGTTTGACTTCATTAAAGTCTTCAACGGTTTCCGGTATACCGTATTTTGCAATTCGCCGATCGTCCATGGCGCAAGCGGCTTCAGGTAAGGCACGCCAAGCGACTTGAGGCTGATCAAATGGATCCACATCAGGAAGAAGCCGATCATGAGGCCGAAAATGCCCAGCGTGGATGCCAAAATCATGAGCGGCAGTTGAAGCAGGCGCAGCGAAACGGCCAAATTGTACTGCGGCAGGGCGAACGACGCGATCCCGGTCAGCGCGATGCATACGACCATGATCGGGGATACGATGCCTGCGTTGATGGAGGCCTCCCCGATGACGAGCGCGCCGACGATGCTGACGGCCGAGCCGACGGGGCGCGGCAGCCGGATGCCGGCTTCCCGGAGAATCTCGAAAATAAAGACCATGATGATGGCTTCGGCGAACGCGGGGAAGGGAATGCCTTCCCTGGAATCCACGACGGCAAGCAGCAGGACGGTCGGGATCAATTCCGCATGGAACGTTGAGATGGCGATATACAAGCTCGGCAGGCCGAGCGCGATCATGAAAGCGGCGAACCTCAAAATGCGGATGAAATTGGACATCAGGGTACGCTGGTAGAAGTCCTCGCTCGATTGCATCAGCTCGAAGAAGGTCGCGGGGCAGATGAGAATACTGCCGGTGCCTTCGACAAGCACGATGATTTTGCCGTTCAGCAGGGAGGCGGCGGCGACATCGGTGCGTTCCGTGTACCGGAATTGCGGGAACGGCGTCCAGGTGCGTTCTTCCAGGATATCCTCGATGAAGCTCGTCTCCAGCACGTCGCCGTCGGGCAGCTGGCCCAGACGGGTCAAGAAGGCATCGAGCGTCGCCGGGTCCACGATTCCCTCCATATAACCGAAAGCGATGGTCGTCCGCGCTTCTCCGCCGGTTTGCATGAAGTTGAATTTGACGTTCGAGCTATGGATGCGGGTACGGATCATGCCGATATTTTTCTTGATGTTCTCGACGGTGGATTCCCGCGGGCCTTGAACGACGGGTTCGGTAACGGGCTCGCTCACCTGCCGCGTCTCGAATCTGCCGGTCCGGTAACAGATCGCATGATCCCAGCCGTCGATGAAGATGACCAGGCAGCCGCTGAGAATAAAGTCCACGGCCTGCTCCAGCGAGTCGACGAGCGTGCCGGATTCTTCCGTCGTCATATGTTGGCGGAATAAGCGAACGATCATATCCAGCGTCACTTCGCTGCCGTCGGCGACCCGATGGGGGACGAGATCCTGCAGCGTCTGACGGAAGTAGTTGGTGCGCTTGTCGAGCACGAGCGTATCGAAGTAGACCGACAGTGCCCGCAGTTTATGCTGGGGACCGTAATTCCATTGGAGCATCGTCAGATCCGAACACGGATAGAATCGGGAGCGGATATAAGCGAAATTCGCGTCTATATTCGAAAATATCGGCGCTGGCATAACATCCCTTCCTTTCCAGCTTGCGCTTGGTTAACAGCGTTCCAAAATCGTCCGGATTTTATGCATGGGCTACGCGGAAACAGCAATCGCGTACATCGCCGGACGCGGTTCCGCCTCCGTCTTAGGTCGGGGATAAAGACTGGTCTGCAGACGTTTACGGATATCCCCTGGAAAAAGGTAGACTTTATCCAGGAGTTCCTAGGAGAACCATAGGTCGAAGGGAGAATGGAATTAGAATGCAGTGGATTACGAAATGGGCTTTCAATAACAAAGCCGCAATGAAGCTCGTCGTGCTGATGGCGCTGGCGATGGGGGTAATTAGTTACTTCAGGCTCCCGATGGAGTTTCTTCCGGAGGCGGACAACCCGATGGTTACGGTCGCTGCGATCGGACCGGGTTACGATGCCAAATCCATGGAAACCGAAGTGACGAATAAGCTGGAGGACGCGCTGCAGTTCGTCAAAGGCAAAAGCCTGATGACCTCGTCGTCCGGCAACGGATTTTCCAAGATCGATTTGGCGTTCGATTCCAAGACGAATATGAAAGAGGCGAAGGCCGAGGTCGAAACGGCCGTCCGCGCCGTGCAATTGCCTGAACGCGTCATGGCGCCTTACGTCGTGCAGTTTAATACCTCGATGATTCCGATCTCGTGGGTATCCGTCGGACTTGACGGCGTGAACGAAGCCGACCGGGAACAAGCGGAGAAGGAATTGATCAACGCGTTCAAGAAAGTCGACGGCGCGGGTCAAGTATCCCTTGGCGGCAAATCGACCCCGAGCATCTCGATCATTCCGGATAAAGCGAAGCTCGAAGCGAAAAAATTGCCTTACCAAACGCTGATGGGCGTGCTGCAAGGCCGGAGCGTCTCGGCTTCCATCGGCGAGAAAACGATCGACGGCGCTTCCGGCAATATTATCGTCGAAGCGAATGTCGGCGATCTGGATACGCTTCGCAAGCTGCCGGTCGCGGAGGGCG
Source organism: Paenibacillus sacheonensis (assembly GCF_009909195.1). GTDB lineage: Bacteria > Bacillota > Bacilli > Paenibacillales > Paenibacillaceae > Paenibacillus_Z > Paenibacillus_Z sacheonensis. The sequence continues at coordinate 5,702 of NZ_JAAAMU010000033.1, read as the reverse complement.
TCGCGCTTGGCGACGTAGCCGAAGTGAAGCTGGAGAACCAGCAAGAGAGCATCAGCAGCCTGAACGGCAAGAACGTGCTGATGCTGACGATTTCCAAAACGGCCAACGCCAATGCCGTGAAGGTGGGCGATGCCGTGCAAGATACGGTTGAGCGCTTGAACAAGGACATGAAAGGCGTCGACATCAAAGTGCTGTCGAGCACGTCGGAACAAGTCGTGCATTCCGTTAACTCCATGCTTCGCGAAGTATTAATGGGCGCGCTGTTCGCGACGATCGTCATCCTGCTCTTCATGCGCAACATTCGGGCGACGCTGGTTACGATCGTGTCGATCCCGCTTTCCTTGGGCATTACGCTGTACTTGCTGCAAATGTCCGGCGTGACGCTGAACATCATAACGCTCGGCGGCGTCGCGGTCGCGGTCGGACGTCTCGTGGACGACAGCATCGTCGTCATCGAGAACATCTACCGCAGGCTGCAGAAAGAAACGTTCTCGGTCGGCTTGATCGTGGACGCGACCAAGGAAGTGGCCACGGCCATCACGTCTTCCACGCTGGTTACGGTCGCGGTATTCCTGCCGATGGGACTGCTGCGCGGTTCGCTGCAGGCGTTCCTGCTGCCGTTCGCATTGACGGTGACCTACTCGCTGCTGTCGTCGCTGCTGGTCGCTTTGACCGTCGTGCCGCTCCTCAGCGCGGTGCTGCTGCGCAATACGAAGATGAAAGAACACGAAGGATCGAAACGGTTCTCGAATTTCCTGGGCTGGTGCTTGGCGCACAAATGGGTGCCGCTCGTCATCGCCGTCGTCCTGCTGATCGGCTCCGTCGGCGCATACATGTCGATGCCGAAGGGGGCAATCGATTCGTCGAATGCGGCCAACCTGAATATTTCGCTCGAGTATCCGAGCGAGACGCCGCATGATGCAGTCGTCGAAGGCGGCCGCAAGCTGGAAGCGTTCCTGACGAAGAGCTCCGACATCGACTGGGTGCTGATGCAAAACGGCAACAGCTCCGACGGGGCGCAATACGGCGAGGTGTCCTCGCCAACGCTCGTTACGTACCTGGTGCAGATGAAAAAAGGCGCGGATGCCGAGAAAGTGATCGCGGACGTGCAAGGACAGCGTTCTGCATTCAAGGGCGCGGATCTGAACGCCGGGGCAATGGACTTCATGAGCGGCTCCGGCGGAACGCAGGTCATCGTCGACGTAACGGGAGACGACCTCGACGCGATTGCCAATGGCGCCGACCAAGTCGTAGCTGCGATCAAGCCGGTCAAGGATGTCCTGAAAGTGAAAACGAACCAGGAAGAGAAGAAACCGGTCTACACGTTCCAGCTGGATCCTTCGAAATCGAACGGCCAGGAAGTCGCTTCCCAGCTGCAAGGCCTGTTGAACCCGATTCCGCTCGGTTCGATTACGATCGACAATCGCGTGACGAACGTCGTGCTGCAGCCTTCGGCAGATCCGGCATCGCAAGCCGACCTGAACGGATTGACGATCATGACGGCTTCCGGTCCGGTGGACGTCTCCTCGGTCGCGAAGCTCGTGAAGAGCGAGCAGGCCAGCGTGTATTACCATAAAGACGGCAAGCCGTACGTCCGCGTCGCCGTGGACGTCGATCCGAAACAGCTGTCGATCGTCGGCAAAGAGATCACGAAGAAGGTTAACGCGCTCAAGACGCCGGAGGGCGTAACGTTTACGGTCGGCGGCGCTTCGGCTGACCAATCTTCCGATTTCGCGGATCTCGGCATCATCATGCTGGTCGCGATCGGTATCGTCTACCTGATCATGGTGCTGACGTTCAAGACGCTGCGCGCGCCGCTGGCCATTATGTGCTCGCTTCCTCTGGCGGCGATCGGCGCCGTCGTCGGACTGCTCGTGACCGGCATCTCGCCGGACTTCACCGCCGTATTCGGCGCGTTGATGCTCGTCGGCATCGTCGTCACCAACGCGATCGTGCTGATCGACCGCGTGAAGCAGAACGAACAGCGGATGACGATTCGCGAAGCGTTGATCGAAGCGGCGGCGACGCGTGCCCGCCCGATTCTCATGACGGCGATCGCGACGATCTCCGCGATGCTCCCGCTCGTCTTCGGTTCCACGGAAGGCGGAAGCATCGTCTCGCAAAGCTTGGCGATCGTCGTTATCGGCGGGCTAGCGGCGGCGACGCTGCTGACGCTGATCATCGTACCTTGCATCTACGAGCTGTTCTTCTTCCGCAAATCGAAACGTCAGCGCGTCAGCGCGAGCGTAAACCACGCGGCATAAGGATAGCAAGAGTTTCAGAACGGTCTATGATTCGAAGGATGATTCGTTACTGGCATCAGAAAAAAGCCTCGCGCCGACTCGGCGCGAGGCTTTTCGTATCGTGGATTTCGCCGACCGCAGTCGATGGCGATAGGCAAGGAAGAGATGCGTTAGAACGACATTTTGTACAGCGGCAGCACGGTGCGGAACGTTTCTTTTACTTTGGCCAGGAAGGCTTCTCCATTGCGGAGAATCGGATCCTCGCGGTCGATGACGATGCCGCAGAGCGCTTCGGATGCCTTCACGGTCCGGAGCCGTTCGAACAGCTTGGCGAGACCGTCGCGGCCGAGCTCTTCCTGCGTATCGCCGCCTGGCACCATATGGTTGCCCGACCATACGTAATGCGCGGGGATATGCCCTTCAATGTCGCCCAGCTGCCGAAGCGCGTGCTCCGCGAATACGGTCTTGTTGTCGGACTCGTAGATAATCGCGAATTGAATGAACAAGTGAGAGCCGAACAAGCCGATTTGGAAATGCGGAAACATCTTATAGCCGCGTTTTCCCGGCGCGAAGGCAATCCACGTATCGTTGGGCGGATTGATCGTTCGGCGTGCGTGCTTGGCGACATGCGGGAACATCGGTTCGCCGCAGAGTTCGGTCAGGAACGGTGTCAGTCGGTCGCCGAGCTCATGAAGCTTCGGGCGAATGCGGGCGATAAGCGCGTCCATTCTCGGCTCGAGCCCTGGTATAGCGAAGACGTCGAAATCATCCGGGGTAAAACCTTCGAACGTCCCTTTTATGGAATCGGCAGCTAGTGTCATGGTTATGATCATCCTTTCGGTTAGAGAGAAGCGCTTAGAGGCTGCCTGCGGAGAGCAGCTTGATTTTGTCTATTATAGCATAGCCGAGGTTTGCAATCTCGTGTCGATTCCGGTAGTCTACTTGTTATGGTTGTAAACCTGAGGTTGGGAGAGGTCATTCATGTTTTGGCAGCAATTATGGTTCTTATCGAATATGGTTTTCGTCACGTTGGCCATCGTGTATCTGTTCGTGCATCGCGCGGTGACGCTCGCTCGTCAGGAGCGGGATGCAGAGCGGCTGGCTAAGAAGAAGAAGCTTCGCCTGACGTTCGCGCTGGTGACGGTTGCTTCGTTTATCGTCATGGTTACGTTCTTCCTTATTAACATGCGCGTAAACCGCTGATCGAGTGCCAGATATGTCGAAACCGTGTCACTTTCCAATCTTCCGCAACTTTTAAGCTGCCTTTGTCGTTTAATGTTGTCAGGGCAGGTTGAAGGACAGCCTGCATGACAGACGCTGCAACGCGCATGGGCATCAAGGAGAGAGAAGAGGAGACACTGCATGAAAGCTTTGAAATGGTTATTGATCGTATCGTTCTTATTCTTGACTTTCACGGACACTGCGACTCGTCGCGCTTCTGCGGAAGGTTTCGCGGATCCCATAACTACGAACGCCGCTTCCATCGTAACGGATCAGCTTGTACTGACGATGGGAAGCGTTAATATGGTGCACAACGGCAAGACCTACAAATCCGCGCAGCCGGTAGCGAACATCGCTGGACGGACGTTTCTTCCGTTCAGCTCCATTGCTGCCCGCTACGGGTACGCGATCTCGTATGACGCGCAGAAGAAACAATCGACTGCGAAGAGCGACAAGCATGAGCTCGTATTCAAAATCGGCAGCGGCTACGCTTACCGGGACGGCGTGCTGACGAAGCTGACCGGCGTACCCTATATTTCAAACGGCTATCTCATGGTGCCGCTTCGCTCGTGGGGCGAAATGGCAGACAGCTCCATCGCGGTCGTCGGCAAGACGATTACCTTGAAATGGTCGACGGTCGTCATTCCGCCGAAGCCGACTGCAGCCTTCGAGGTCAATCCGACAGAGATTTACGCAGGTCAAACGATGGTATCCTACATCGATCATTCGACCAACCCGACCGGAATGCCGTTCGTGGACGAGCGATGGGAAGGCCGCATGGACGTGTTCCCCGATCCGGGGACATACGTCATAACAAGGCAGGTCGAAGATACGAACGGCGTATGGAGCGAGCCTTACTCCGTCACCGTTACGGTTAAATTGCCGAACCAGCCGCCGGTCGCGGATTTCACGACCGAGAAGTCGCAGTACCGCATCGGCGAGGAGATCAGCTATGTCGATCTGAGCTCGGATGACGAGAACGCGATCGTCAAGCGCACGTTCACGGGCAACGACAAGGTATTCTTCGAACCTGGCGATAAGCTCGTTACGCTCGTCGTACAGGACAGTCACGGACTGACCTCGACGGTCACGAAGGCCGTTACGGTAACGAGCGAAGTGTTGTATACCAAAGACGAATACTATCGCTTGAATACGAAGGTCGGCAGCAATTTCAGCATCGATCCGGCGTCGGTTCCGAAAATGCCTTCGATCGGCTACACGATTAATTCCGTGCCGTCCCAAATGGTACGCAGCAACAGCCCGGAGACGCTGCTGCAGGAGGGCATCGCTTACGAAGCGCAGCTGACGGGCCAGGTGCGGTTCATGTTCCACAACGTAAACAAAATCGGCTATCCGGTTAAGATTTACCTGCTCGCGACGAACAACAACAGCACGCCGGTCAACGTCAATACGAGCTCGATCGGCGTCGGCGGTCCCGATCCGAGCGTCGGCAATACGGCGATGGCGTCGACGTCCCGTTACTTAACCTCGATCGGCAGCAATCCCGCCCCGAGATGGATGACGGTTCGTCCGCATCAAACGATCGAGATACTGCCCGAAATTTCGAAAACGCCGTTGAAACTGAACGACGTCATCTCCGCCTATGCCGACATTTACAGCGAGCAAGAGCTGCAATTCCACGTCGTGGTCGTCGCGGCCGGCAAGAATCCCATCGCGGAGCTGCCGAACCTATCGGTCATGCCGCGCGACGGCATCCATGTCAGAGGCACGTTCAACAATGCGGACCGCACGATCGACATCAATGATACGCTGGGCGACACGGAGCAGCGCATCACGCTCGGCGACAAGACGATCGACAAGTACCTGGACGGTATCGACGATACCACCGGCGAACTGCAATACAATACGGGCAATTTCGGTACGCTGTACCGTCTTCACCTGCCGCATGTAGCGGCTCGCACGCTGATCGCTCTCAACCCGCGCGGCGGGATCTACACGGGGGCCTTTATGGTCAATGGGCAGGTCGTGACGGCCTCGCTTATGAATAATACCCAAGCCGCCGTGCTTTATCGGACCGGCAATACGGAAGAGTCGGTGGATTTCGTCTTCACCCTTGCGGGAGGAAGCAATCTACCGATCGCGATGACATTCCTGCCGTTGCCGGAGCTTCGTTGGTAAAATAGCGCAGGACATGCAAGCTAATGATGGTGAAGCGAATGATGTCTAGGCGCTAGACGTTAATAAATAGAGAAGGCCTCGGTCGCATGACCGAGGCCT
>NZ_JAAAMU010000032.1 GCF_009909195.1 Paenibacillus sacheonensis | reverse complement strand
GCGTGAAGCCCCCCTCAAGATGAGATTTCCCAGTATGTAAGACCCCTTGAAGACGACGAGGTTGATAGGTTCGAGGTGGAAGCGCAGCAATGCGTGGAGCTGACGAATACTAATCGGTCGAGGGCTTATCCTAGAAGTTATCCCGTTGCTCAGCTAAGCAAGACCCCTTTCGCAAAGGTTCGTATCCAGTTTTCAGGGTGTAACTCAGTGTTAAACGGCTGCCTAGTGCAATGGTTTATTGCTGATTACAAAGACATTTGGCGATGTCTAAACCTGACCTTAACGACTGCCTCAGTCGTGATGGACAAGCAGTATGATGAGGCAACAATGTGGCGGTGTAGCTCAGCTGGCTAGAGCATTCGGTTCATACCCGGAGGGTCGGGGGTTCGAGTCCCTTCGCCGCTACCACATTCCCATGGAGGCTTAGCTCAGCTGGGAGAGCATCTGCCTTACAAGCAGAGGGTCGGCGGTTCGATCCCGTCAGCCTCCACCATCTTTACAATCGCGGAGCCGTGGTGTAGTGGCCCAACATGCCTGCCTGTCACGCAGGAGACCGCGGGTTCGAATCCCGTCGGCTCCGCCATTTATTTTCAAGTAAGGCTCGGTAGCTCAGTCGGTAGAGCAGAGGACTGAAAATCCTCGTGTCGGCGGTTCGATTCCGTCCCGAGCCACCATCTTTATGAAGGCTAATGCGCCTGATGTACAATGTGGAGGGCTAGCGAAGTGGCCAAACGCGGGAGACTGTAAATCTCTTCCTTCGGGTTCGGTGGTTCAAATCCATCGCCCTCCACCATTCCTTTACAGCAAGAGCCATTAGCTCAGTTGGTAGAGCACCTGACTTTTAATCAGGGTGTCGTAGGTTCGAGTCCTACATGGCTCACCATTCGATATCCATTACGCCTGTAGGTCAATGACCTACAGGTTTTTTTGTGTTTTAAGATCGGAGTATTTCAACAAACTGCGGGTAAACTGAACTCATCGACATTAGCGTTCATGTCTTTAGGGGGTTCTTCCGCAAGAATGAATTATGGATTATCTGCACTGGTATGTTTTGCTTTGGTTGCCGTTCTTGTTCCGGTTCTTCGCCGGTTTGCAATCCGACAAGGATTCGTTGATCGTCCGAATGCACGTAAGATCCATACGACACCCGTGCCGCTTATGGGAGGCGCGGCTCTTTATGTCGGTGTCATTGCGACATTGTTTTTATTTCAGGGCATAACTCGGCTTAGCCTGACCATTAGCCTGGGCGGGCTTCTTCTCGTCATCATTGGACTGATTGATGATGCTTCTAAATCAAAGGGGAAGGACTTCCCGGTGTGGCCCCGGGTTATTGCTTATTTGGCTGTAGCCGCTTTGCCCTTAGGATTCGGTATACATATTGAGGGGCTCTCAAGTCCGCATGGGATGATTCTATTCCCGGATTGGCTTGGCGCGGTCAGCTCGATTATGTGGGTTTTCGCGTTGATCAATATGATTAACTTCATCGATGGCGTGGACGGGCTGGCATCAGGGGTATCGACGCTGTCGTCCCTGACGTTGTTTCTTGCGGCACTATATAAACAGCAGTACCCCACGGCAATGCTTGCCGTTATTCTAGTCGCGGCGTGCACAGCCTTTTTGTTTTATAACTTTTATCCGGCGCGAATCTTCATGGGGGATGCCGGAGCAACGTTTCTAGGCTATGCGTTGGCCGTCATTGCCGTGGATGGAGCATTTAAAAGCGCGACCATGGTCACACTTGCTGTTCCATTGCTGGCTCTGGGTGTGCCTATCCTCGATACGGCCGTCGTCATGCTGCGAAGGCTCATATCCGGTAAAGGCTTGCATCGCGCGGATAAGCTTCATACGCATCATGTTCTGATGCGATGGGGACTGACGCAAATTCAAACCGTATCCTTTATCTATTTGGTGGCGGCCTTGTTCTCCCTGCTCTCGCTGGTCCTGCTGCTGGCCTTAGGCTGAAAAAAAAAGGCTTATATGATATACTGTGCATTAAAAAGCGCATTTTTCGCGCCGATGGATAGGGGCAAGCCCATGAGTGATGCAAAATGGATCAAGCAGTTGCAGGCCGTTCTGGATTGCCCGGTCCGAGAGCATCAGCTCCCGATACAGGACTGGCGATTATTAAGCGGCGAACAAGGTAAACAACCATACGACCGATTGCAGAAATCTAAAACGAATGCGGTTACAATTGGCGATTATGTCAACGGCCCGGAAGGTGTCGTATGGTTTGCTCTCGAACAGGAAGGCGAGCGTCTTCAAGTCTTGGAGGTCATTCGAAAGGGAATTCAAGATACCGAGCTGCGCTTAATCGGATGGGCGATCTGCCAATCGCTCGGGGACAAATCCAAAAGCTTAGATGGGTTTTCGGAATCGGAGCGCTATGTACGAGAGCTTGGTTCTTGGATCGACGAGCAGCTCGATGCGAGTGAACCGAAGCTGCTGCTCCCGGACCGTCTCATCTCGAGAGGCCGATTGTTTTCATCCATGATTCCGTTTCTGCTCGTTTGTGAACAAGCTGAACCTGGCGGAGCCAGCTTCAGTGAGCTTGAGAAGCTGCTGCGGACATTCCTCGCGGAAGAAGTGCTTCTTATACCATTAAAGGAACAAGAATGGCTGATCCTCGGTCCGGCTTCCCTCATTAACGATGCGCAATCGGGCGAACGGGACGAGGAGACGGAGGAGTCGCTCGAGGAGAGCTTGTCCTCGATTGCTTTCGGTCTGCATGAGATGCTTGAAAGCGAGTGGATGGGGGAATGCCATCTGGCTGTGTCTCATCCGATTTCTCCCGCAAATTCAATCGTCGGCACGACGGCTTTGCTTCGAGAGACTGTGCATCTCGGAAGAGCGTTTCATATCGGATCCAACATTCATCTGCCCTGGTTGCTTCATCTAGAGCGGCTGCTGAACACCATTCCGGAAGTTCACCGCATCAAATTCGTGGAACAGGCTTTGAAGCGAACGGACGCCTTCCTCGACCCGGAGATCTTGACGACGCTGGAAACGTTCTTCGCTTTGGATTGCAACGTAAGCGAAACCGCGAAGAAGCTTTATATTCATCGGAATACGCTCCTTTACCGGTTGGACAAGTTAAAACAAGAAACGGAGCTGGATGTCCGACAGTTTCGTGACGCCGTACTCGTCAAAATTATTTTACTATTGTATAAAGTGACGAAAAGGGCTTAGTTTTTTTGTAAAGTATGTGCATAGTCATTTGGACAGTGCTGATATAAACTAAATGTAATGAAAGACAATAATCGTTAGGGGGAAATACAAATGGCTGGTGTACGCTTAGAGCACGTTTACAAAAAATATGCGGGTACTGATCTCGCTTCGGTTAAAGATTTCAACCTTGACATTAAAGACAAGGAATTCTTGGTTCTTGTAGGTCCATCCGGTTGCGGTAAATCCACAACGCTTCGTATGATCGCAGGACTTGAAGAAATCTCCGAAGGTAAACTGTTCATCGGCGAACGTCTTGTTAATGACGTAGCCCCTAAAGATCGTGACATCGCGATGGTATTCCAATCGTACGCCCTGTACCCTCACATGAACGTGTACCAAAACATGGCGTTCGGCCTTAAACTTCGTAAATTCAAAAAAGCGGAAATCGACAAACGCGTTCGTGAAGCCGCTAAAATTCTTGATATCGAGCATTTGCTTGACCGTAAACCAAAAGCGTTGTCCGGTGGTCAACGTCAACGTGTCGCTCTCGGCCGTGCAATCGTTCGTGAGCCGCAAGTATTCTTGATGGATGAGCCTCTTTCCAACTTGGATGCTAAACTTCGTGGACAAATGCGCGCGGAAATTTCCAAACTGGCTAAACGTCTGGAAACGACTGTTATCTACGTAACGCATGACCAAATCGAAGCCATGACAATGGGTGACCGTATCGTCGTTATGAAAGACGGTATCATTCAACAAGCTGCTTCCCCGGAAGAGCTGTACAACCACCCAGTTAATATCTTCGTAGCAGGCTTTATCGGCGCTCCTTCGATGAACTTCATCACGGGTACGCTTGCTGAAGCTGGCGGCGCGGTTCGCTTCAAAGCAACGAACATCGACGTTCTTGTTCCGGACGGCAAAGCGCAACAACTGCGCGATAAAGGCCTGATCGGCAAAGAAATCATCCTTGGCATTCGTCCTGAAGATCTGCATGAAGAGCCGGTATTCCACGAGGCTTCCCCGCAAACGATCGTGAACGCTCACGTTGAAGTTGCTGAGAACCTGGGTCACGAAATGTTCCTGTACCTGAACGGTCTGGGCAAAGATTCCGTTATCGCTCGTGTTGATGGCCGCTCGGGTGTTAAAGAAGGTACGAACGTGAAGCTTGCTTTGGATATGAACAAAGTTCATATCTTCGACAAAGAAAGCGAACTGAACGTATTCGAAGTTTAATCCAATTCATTCTTCTTATAGACAGCCGCCCGATTCAATCGGGCGGCTGTTTTTTGTTTGGAAACGCAAGCGGTTGCAGGCCCTTACGGGCGCCTTGCGGCCTAGGCGTTGATTTCGGTTCTTATTTCCTATAGGATGAATACATCTGGATTTTTAATACTAATCAACTCGTAGCCGGCTGCGATTTTGAGGAGGCCAATCGATGGGCAAGAAAGTGAAAGTTTCGGATCTCGTGAGCCAGTTTCAGCTCGAGATCTTGAGTGGCGAAGATGGCCTGAAACGCAGCATTACGTTGGACGACTTGTCACGTCCGGGACTTGAGATGGCAGGCTATTTCGATTACTATCCGAAGGAACGGGTGCAGATTCTCGGGAAGACGGAAATTACGTTTATGGACACGCTCTCCAGTCAAGAGCGGATGGACCGGATCGAACGGCTGTTCGACGACGAGACCCCTTGCTTCATCATTACGCGCGGCTTGGACGCTCCTGCCGAGCTGCTGGACCAATCTAACCTGCGTCAAATTCCGGTTTTGCGCAGCAATACGGCGACCACGATATTCTTGAGCCGGATCACCAACTTCCTGGAACGCAAGCTTGCGCCTTCAGCAACGATTCACGGTGTTCTAGTGGATGTGTATGGCGTGGGCATGCTGATTACCGGCGGCAGCGGCATCGGTAAAAGCGAGACGGCACTTGAACTTGTCAAACGAAGCCACCGACTCGTGGCGGATGATGCTGTTGAGATCAAGCAGACATCGGACGGGCAACTGCACGGTACGGCACCGGAACTCATTCGCCATTTACTGGAAATTCGTGGATTGGGCATTATTAATGTCATGACGCTCTTTGGCGCGGGAGCTGTACGAAACAATAAACGGATCAGCGTCGTTATTAAGCTGGAAAACTGGCAGGCCGATAAGCAGTACGACCGGCTCGGACTGGATGAAGAGACGACTCGGATCATCGATACGGACGTGCCGATCGTAACGGTGCCGGTTCGACCTGGCCGAAACTTGGCCGTCATTATCGAGGTAGCGGCGATGAACTTCCGACTGAAACGAATGGGATATAACGCGGCACTGCAGTTTACGAACAAATTGACGGAGACGATCGCGGAAGACTCGGATGATTTTGATTGAGTACGAGCGCTCGACTTCGTTCTCGAGTATGACCTCGGAAGACCAATACGGATAGTAGAGAAGGAGCCATTGTCGCATGTTTGGATTACGTCTAGATCCGATCGCATTCTCGCTGGGCTCGATCAGCGTGCATTGGTACGGAATCATCCTCGGAACGGCGGCGCTCGTCGGCCTGCTGCTGGCCGTGCAAGAGGGTAAACGCTTCGGGCTGTCACCGGACTTTTTCATGGATTTATTGCTGTTCGGCGTACCTTCGGCCATTATCGGAGCGCGTATTTATTTCGTGGCGTTTCAGTGGAACGAGTACAAAAGCCATTTGCTCGACGTCTTCAAAATATGGAATGGCGGAATCGCGATTTATGGTGCGCTAATCGGCGCCTTCGCCTGCGGGATCATTTATTTCCGAATAAAAGGCTACAGCTTCTGGCGGATCGCCGATATCTGCGCGCCGTCGCTTATCGCGGGCCAAATGATCGGTCGGTGGGGCAACTTCGTCAATCAGGAAGCCTACGGCGGTCCTGTCAAAGAAAGCTTCCTGCGCGATACACTGCACCTGCCGGACTGGATCGTCAATCAGATGAACGTCGAAGGGGTTTTCCACCATCCGACTTTCCTGTATGAGTCGTTGTGGAACTTGGCCGGCCTTGTGATCTTCCTAGTGCTGCGCCGCCGTCCTTTCCTGCGCGCGGGAGAGCTGCTTTTCGCATACTTCATCTGGTACTCCCTGGGCCGCTTCTACGTGGAAGGGATCCGTACGGACAGCTTGGCCTTCATTGGCGCGGACTGGGCTGCTTCCCTCATGAACGCGATTTGGTCGCCGATGAAAGCATTCGGTTTCGAGCAAGGATACTTGGATCCGACCTATGGAAATATTCGGGTCTCGCAGCTGTTGGCCGTATTGCTCATTATCGTATCCATCGCCATGATCATCATTCGCCGTCGTACGGGTGCTGCATCCGAACGCTATAACGATCCGATTATCAATTACAAAACAGGAATGCCTGCAGGCGTGGAAGATAAGAAGCGTTCGACCCCTTCCGATGATACGACGATCGAGCACGGAACGGGAGATTCGAGATAAAAGGAGCAACATCATTAGCATGTCATTGAAACCGAAAGCGATTTTGTTCGACTTAGACGGCACGATCATGGATACGAACGAGTTGATCATTCAATCCTTCCTCTATGCGCTCAAGGGCATCGTGCCATCCGAGTTTAACCGGGAGCACATCATTCCAAGCATGGGGCTTCCGCTGTCCATACAATTGCAGCAGTTCTCCGGACGGGAACAAGTCGAGGATCTGATCGCCGCCTATCGCGAAGTGAATTTAAGATTGCATGACGAGTACGTCAAAGCCTTTCCGAATGTGAACGAAGTGATGGCGGGGATTCATGCGGCAGGTATCAAGATCGGCATCGTGACGACGAAAATACGGCTAACGACCGAAAAGGGATTACGTTATGCAGGGTTGTATGATTATGTAGAGCCCGGAGCAATCGTAACAATCGAAGACGTAACGCGTCCGAAGCCGGATGCGGAGCCCGTGCGGCTTGCCTTGGAGAAGCTGGGCATCGAGCCGGGAGCCGCAATGATGGTCGGCGACAGCATCGTCGACATTCAGTCCGCGGAAGCGGCCGGCGTCATCTCTGTCGGGGTGGCTTGGTCGCTCAAGGGCGAGAAGGTGCTGAAGGAGAGCGGTGCGCGGCATATCATCCATGACATGCGCGATCTATACGCTTTGGCGGGATTGGAGTAGGCTGCTTGAGAAACGTGGAGCGTTATCCGGTGGAAGGGCCAAACGCGTTATGGCAGGTGTACCGCACCGTCAGCCGCTGGAAAGCCGTACGTAATTTCGTATTCATCCAGGCGGCGCGCTACTGTCCCTCCCTGCCGGTCAAAAACTGGATTTACCGGCATATGCTCGGGATGAAGGTAGGGCGCCATTCCGCGTTTGCGCTGATGGTCATGGTCGATGTTTTCTTTCCGGAAAAGATCACGGTGGGAAATAACTCGATCATCGGCTACAACACGACGATCCTGACGCATGAATATTTAATCGGCGAGTATCGGCTTGGCAGCGTTCATATCGGTTCCGGAGTCATGATCGGCGCGAATACGACCATTCTGCCGGGCGTGACGATCGGGGACGGGGCGGTCGTGGCCGCCGGATCGGTCGTCCATAAGGACGTGCAACCAGGAGCTTTCGTCGGCGGGAATCCCATTCGAGACATTCGGATGAAACAGGAATGATTCGGACAAGTTGCTGCCATGGTGCGCATGATCATTTATGTCCGAAGTTGCGTGGTCTGGTGGATAGTTGGATGAAGGAACCGCTCGCAAAAACCGGGAAGCGATGCTTTCCGGTTTTTTGTTGGCGCGTGCGGCTTGTACGCTGTACGCTCTAAGTAAGGCATATAAGTAACCGTTCCGGCTGCGCCTGGTCCAGGGAAGCCATATTGACGGAATAAATAGAGCGTGGTATTATTACGACTAATCCTTTATTTTGGCAGTATGGTAATATGGTAACACGTTAACAAACTAAAGCGCTGTGGGTGAATATAAATGTCCAAACCGAAGGTGTTCGAGAAACCGATTGGAGTCAAAGATTATTTGCCGCATGCCGTTTCGAAGCTTAGACAGATCGAAAATCAAGTGCTGGCATGCATGGATTCGTGGGGCTACGAGCAGATCATGACCCCGACGATGGAGTATTACGATACGGTAGGCGTAGCGAGCTCTACGTCCGATCAGAAGCTGTTCAAGCTGCTCAATAACCGCGGTACGACGCTCGTGCTGCGGTCCGACATGACGGCTCCGATCGCGCGGGTTGTGTCCTCCGTCCTGAAGGACGCGCAGTTCCCGATCCGCCTGTCCTATCATTCGAACGTATTCCGGGCGATCGAGGAAGAAGCGGGCCGCGAGGCGGAATTTTATCAAACCGGCGTAGAGCTTGTCGGCGATGCTTCGCCGGATGCGGATGCGGAAGTAGTGGCGCTGGCGATCGCGTCGCTAAAGGCGGCGGGCGTGAGCCGGTTCAAAATCGCGATCGGCCATGTCGGCTTCTTGAACGGTCTGTTCGAAGAAGCGCTGCCCGGCGAGCGTGAAGCCCAGGAAGATCTGAAGGCGCATCTGCTCGGACGCGATTATGTCGGCTACCGCGAGCGTCTGCGTTCGCTGACGCTGTCGGAAGAGATGCAAGGCGAGCTTGAAGGCATCACTCGCTTGCGCGGCGGTCAAGAAATCTGCAGTCAGGCGTTGGCGCTTAGCCTGGACGAGACGGCACAGGCATCGATTCGTCATCTATGCGAGATGTGGGACGTGCTCGAAGCTTATGGCGTGTGCGAGCACGTACTGATTGATTTGACCATGATTGGCGATTTTAAGTATTACACAGGGATGACGTTTGAGGCGTATGCTGCAGACCTGGGTTTCCCGGTTGCGAGCGGCGGCCGTTACGATAACTTATTGAAGCAGTTCGGACGTCCCGCACCGGCGACTGGGTTTGCGCTCAAGACGACGCGGATTCTGGAATTGATCGGGGACAGCTTGAGCGAATCCATATCCGAACGCGTGCTGATCGGCTATGATGCGGATGGGCGCACCGCTGCTCTTGATGCAGCACGTGAGCTGCGCGCGAAAGGCGCGGCGGTATCGGTCGTGACCGAACGCATGGATGCAGCCTCCAAAGCAGCCGTTCGGGATGCGGCGGCAGGGGGAACTGGCAAACAAGTGCACTATAAAGGCGTCGCCTTTACGAAGCTGTTGACATTCTTCGGCGGGGAACGGGAAAGGGAGTAGGGTGGCATGAATCCAAACGAATTGCAGGCAGCCGGCTCCGGCCGTGAGCTGTTGAAGGTTGCGATGCCGAAGGGCCGCATCTATAAAGTAGCTTCGAATCTGTTCCGGGAAGCGGGCGTGCCGATTCCAAGCGACTTCGATGACACGCGCAAGCTCATTATCGAGCTGCCGGAAGCAGGCATGTCGTTCATTATGGCGAAGCCGGTGGATGTGCCGACTTACGTGGAGTATGGGGTAGCGGATATCGGCATCGTGGGCAAGGACGTCTTGATGGAAGAAAACAAGGATGTCTACGAACTGCTGGATCTCGGTATCGCGAAGTGCCGGATGTCGGTCATCGGACTGCCGGACTGGAAGCCGGTCATCCATCCGCGCGTCGCCACGAAATATCCGAGCGTAGCTTCCCAATATTTCCGCGAGCAAGGACAGCAGGTTGAAGTCATCAAGCTGAACGGCTCCATCGAGCTGGCGCCTTTGATCGGTCTGGCCGATCGGATCGTCGATATGGTGGAAACCGGGCAGACGCTCCGGGAGAATGGTCTTGTGGAAATGGAAACGATCTTCGGCATTACGAGCCGGCTGATCGCGAACCGCGTCAGCTACCGGATGAAGAACGAAGCGATCCAAAGTCTGTGCGATAAGCTCCAGCATGCGATTGCGGCCAAGCCGGGCGCTGGCGTATAAGCCAGGCTGGCAGGCAGCTGCCGAGGGCAGCAGCGCCACGAGTGAACGCTGCAAGCGAACAGCTGCAGGCATATATCAAGAAAGCATGGAAGGAGCGGAGGCGGCATGCGAAAGCTGCGAGCGGAGGAATTTGGTTTAACGCGCAAGGTGGACTATGGTTCCCCGGAGCAAAATGAAACAGTCACCCGGATCGTCGAGGCGGTACGGACAGAAGGAGATACGGCGCTGCTGCGGTATACGGGGCAGCTGGACCGGGTGAGTTTGGACGCCTCTGACCTTCGCGTTCCGGACGAGGAGATCCAAGCGGCTTATGACCGCGTCGATGCGGACTTCCTGACGGCAATTCGTCAAGCGGCGGCGAACATTCGCGCGTTCCATGAGAAGCAGCTGCGGCAGTCCTGGGTGGACGTGCAGCCGAACGGAACGATGCTCGGTCAATTGCTGAGGCCGCTCAAACGCGTCGGTGTCTATGTACCCGGCGGCAAGGCGGCGTATCCTTCTTCGGTGCTGATGAACGTGATTCCGGCGCAGGTGGCCGGCGTTCCCGAGATCGTCATGGTGACACCGCCATCGACCGGGGGCAAGGCGGGGATTGACCCGTACATTCTAGTCGCGGCCGCGGAAGCGGGCGTGAAGGAGATGTACCGCGTCGGCGGCGCGCAGGCGGTTGCCGCGCTCGCCTACGGCACGGAATCGATACCGCCGGTCGATAAGATTTGCGGTCCCGGCAATATCTACGTCGCGCTGGCTAAGCGTGCCGTGTTCGGCGTCGTGGCGATCGACAGCATCGCCGGGCCGAGCGAAATCGTGGTGCTCGCCGATGAGACGGCCGATCCCGCTTACGTGGCGGCTGACCTGCTGTCACAGGCAGAGCACGATGAAATGGCGTCGGCCATTCTTGTGACGACCTCGGAGGCGCTCGGCGATGCCGTAGCCGTCGAAGTCGAGCAGCAGCTGTCGTCGCTGCCGCGGGAGGGCACGGCTCGCCAATCCATCGAAAACTACGGTGCGATTTTGCTGGCGGATACGATGGATGAAGCCGTTGCCGCGGTCAACCGGATGGCGCCGGAGCATCTGGAGATCATGACGGCCGAGCCGATGACGATGCTGGGCCGGATCGAGAACGCGGGCGCGATCTTCGTCGGGCCGTACAGCTCCGAGCCGGTCGGCGATTATTTTGCCGGTCCGAATCACATCCTGCCGACCAACGGCACAGCGCGATTCTCCTCGCCGGTTAACGTGGATGACTTCTTGAAGAAATCCAGCCTCATCTACTATAGCAAGGACGCGCTGTTGGCAAATGGCGATCAAATCGTCACGCTGGCCCGGCACGAGGGCCTGGAGGCCCATGCAAGAGCCATCGAGATTCGGCTGGAGCGGGAACGCTAGCGGTCAACCGGTCGGGAGAGAAGCGAACTCCCGCCGCCATATCCGCATACAGCGGGACAATGAGCGGCGGCTGCACGATAAGATTGAGGCGAAAGAAGGATGTTAAGATGACGGATAACGGAATTCGCGCGGCCAGCGTGGCGCGCAAGACGAACGAAACGGACATTACGCTCGCGTTCGGCATCGATGGGACAGGTCAATCGCAGCTCGAGACGGACGTCCCTTTTCTGAACCACATGCTGGATCTGTTCACCAAGCACGGCCAGTTCGATCTGACGGTCGAAGCGCGCGGCGACGTGGACATCGACGACCATCACACGGTCGAAGATATCGGGATCTGCCTCGGGCAGACGATTCGCGAGGCGCTGGGCGATAAACGGGGCATCAAGCGCTATGCATCCGTGTTCGTTCCGATGGACGAAGCGCTTGCGCAGGTTGTCATCGATCTCAGCAATCGACCGCATTTCGAGTATCGGGCGCAGTACCCCTCCCAGCAAGTCGGCAGCTTCTCCACGGAGCTCGTGCAAGAATTCCTGTGGAAGCTGGCGCTTGAAGCGCGCATGACGCTGCACGTCATCGTGCATTACGGTTTCAATACGCATCATATGATCGAAGCGGTGTTCAAGGCGCTCGGACGCGCGCTTGATGAGGCGAGCAGCATCGATCCGCGCGTGCAAGGAGTGCCTTCGACGAAAGGAGTGCTGTAGGATGATCGCGATCATCGATTACGGCATGGGAAACCTGCACAGCGTCAGCAAGGCGGTCGAGCGGCTCGGCTACGAGGCGGTCGTGACGGCGGACGCGAAAGAGATCATGGAAGCGGACGGCGCTATTTTGCCGGGGGTCGGAGCTTTCGGCGATGCGATGCAGAACCTGCGAAATACGGGGCTCGATGATGTTACCCGGTATTACGCCGCGTCCGGCAAACCGCTGCTCGGGATTTGTCTCGGCATGCAGCTGCTGTTCAGCGAGAGCGAGGAGTACGGGCCGCATCAAGGCTTGAATCTGCTGCCGGGCAAGGTCATCCGGTTCAAGGGAGATTTCAAGGTGCCGCACATGGGCTGGAACAAGCTGGACTTCCGTCAGGAAACACCGTTGTTCGCGGGTCTTGAGCCAGGTCATGTGTACTTCGTGCACTCCTACCACGCGAAGCCGGAGCGCGAGAGCGATCTGCTGGCGACAACGGATTATAATGGCCAAGTGACTGCGATCGTCGGCAGCGGCAATGTATACGGCATGCAGTTCCACCCGGAGAAAAGCGGCGATCTCGGCATGAGCCTGCTGCGCAATTTTCTTGCTCTTACCAGGGCGGCCGTCACCCGTTAGTCACCTTAGGCTGTACCTATAAAATGAGTGGAAGGGAGGATCCCGAATGTTAGCCAAACGGATTATCCCCTGCCTGGACGTAAAGGATGGGCGCGTCGTCAAAGGCGTGAACTTCGTCAACCTGCGGGACGCCGGCGATCCGGTCGAGCTGGCCGCGATATATGATCAAGAAGGCGCGGACGAGCTGGTATTTCTGGATATCTCGGCATCGGTGGAAGGACGGGCGACGATGGTCGAAGTCGTCAAACGGACAGCCGGCGAAATTACGATTCCGTTCACGGTGGGCGGAGGCATCTCCCACGTGGACGATATGAAGCGCCTGCTGCGCGCGGGCGCCGACAAGATCGGCATCAACACGGCGGCCGTGAAGAACCCAACGCTCGTCCGGGACGGGGCGAAGAAATTCGGCTCCCAGTGCATCGTGGTTGCGATCGACGCGAAATTCAACCCGGCCTGGGGCGAATGGGAAGTCTATACGCATGGCGGACGGACGGCGACGGGCATCAAGGCGTTGGCCTGGGCCAAAGAGGTCGAGCAGCTCGGAGCCGGCGAAATTCTGCTGACGAGCATGGACGCGGACGGCACCAAGGACGGCTTCGACCTGAAGCTGACGCGGGCCGTATCCGACTCGCTGGGTATTCCCGTCATCGCTTCCGGCGGCGCGGGAAAAGTGGAGCATTTTCACGATGTATTCCTTCAGGGCCATGCGGACGCAGGCCTTGCGGCGACGATTTTTCACTATAAAGAAATGACGATCCGCGATGTGAAAGACGACTTGCGGCAGAAAGGGGTCGAGATTCGATGAGCACAGGGAATGCGTTGGAAGCTGCGGCGGCGGAGATCAAATGGAACGAGGCGGGCTTGGTCCCGGCAATCGTACAGGATGTCGCGAGCAAAGAAGTGCTGATGATGGCATACATGAACGAGGAATCGCTGAAGCTCTCCGTGGAGTCGGGAAAGACGTGGTTCTGGAGCCGTTCGCGCGGCGAGCTGTGGCATAAAGGAGCGACCAGCGGGCATACGCAGCGCATCGTCTCCATGCACTATGACTGCGACGGCGATACGCTGCTCGTACGCGTCGAACAGAACGGTCCGGCTTGCCATACGGGATCGTACAGCTGCTTTACAAGCGAGATCCAAGGCGTGAAGGGAACGGAAGCGGGCGCAAGCGCGTTCCAGCAGTCCAGCGACCGCTTCGCGATGCTGAACCAATTGGAAGCGACGATCGCGCAGCGTTACGTCGAGCGTCCGGAAGGCGCCTATACGACGTATTTGTTCGAGAAAGGCGTCGACAAGATCCTCAAGAAGGTAGGCGAGGAGTCGGCGGAAGTCATCATCGCGGCGAAAAACAAGGATAATGACGAGCTTCGCTGCGAGACGAGCGATCTCATCTTCCACCTGATGGTGCTGCTGCGCGAGCGGGGACTGTCGCTGGACGAGGTCATGGCAGAGCTTGGCCTTCGCCACAACAAGATCAAGCAATCCTCCTAGCGTGAATTTGGAAAAGCCTCTCGCCTTGACCGAGCCGTGGACGCCGCGCGCTCGGTCTGTCGCGTTCGAGTAATTCGAAAATAGGCTTACGAGGAGAAAAGAAGCGCGATCATCCGCAAAGGCATGATCCGGGCCGCTTAATAAGGGCAAGAAGCCGCTGGCGGAAAGCGAAGCCAAGCGATCCTTTTTTGAATTATTATTAATTCCATGTATAATGAAAGTTGTCGAAACAAGCGGTATGTAGAATTTTACCGGCGAGACAGTTGTTACTATTCGGTCTCCCAGACGTAGTAAAGAACAAGCATTATAATTTAGTGGTCCAATCGCTCAGGAGGGTATTATGTTGTTTAGCGACAAGCTGCGTATTTTCTCGGGTTCCTCGAATCCCAAATTGGCTGAACGTATCAGCGAAGAGCTCGGGCTCCCGCTCGGAAAAATCAAGGTGTCCCGGTTTAAAAGCGGCGAGATCTACGTCCATTACGAGGAAACGATTCGCAATTGCGACGTCTTCCTGGTTCAGTCGTTCTCGCATCCCATCAACGATCATTTTGTCGAATTGCTCGTCATGATCGATGCGGCGAAGCGCGCTTCCGCCCGTACCGTGAACATCATCGTGCCTTATTACGGCTATGCGCGCCAAGAGCGCAAAGCGGCTCCGCGCGAACCGATTTCGGCCAAAATGCTTGCAGACGTACTGACGACGGTCGGCGCGACGCGCGTGATCACGATCGATCTGCATGCGCCGGCGATTCAAGGATTCTTCAACATTCCGGTGGATCACTTGACAGGCCTTGACCTGATCAGCGACTATCTGAAATCGAAGAACATCAAGAATCCGGTTGTCGTCTCCCCGGATGCCGGCCGTGCGTCGACAGCGGAGAAGCTGGCGAATTACCTGGATGCGCCGTTCGCGATCATGATCAAGAAACGTCAGGCCCATAACGAGTCCAACATCACCCACGTCATCGGCGATGTCGAGGGCGGCACGCCGATCATTATCGAGGACATGATCGATACGGGCGGCACGATCGTTAACGTCGTGGAAGGCCTCAAGGAACGCGGCGCCAATGACGTCTACGTATGCGCAACGCATCCGCTCTTCTCGGGTCCTGCCCTGCAGCGATTGGACCATCCCAATATTAAAGAAGTCATCGTCACCGATACGATCGCGCTTCCGGACAATCGTTCCGATCGGTTTACGGTACTGTCGGTCGCCCCGATTCTGGCGGAAACGACGCGGATCATTATCGAAGGCGGCTCCATCAGCACGCTCTTCAAAAACGCCGGTATCTAGCGTCGGCCAAGCTGTTCAAGCATCGCTATACGGCCGCGGCAAGCGGCCACCAACCTCGAATCGCGGGCAGCTGCCCGCGATTTGCCACATATTCTTTCGTGTAAGGATAGGCCGCGCTATGGTATAATCGTATAAACTTTGTAGAGGGCCGGTCGTACTGACGTGCATTCACTCGGATTGCATTTCTATCAGTACGGCCTGCCCGTGCGAACGACCCTGGTCGCGAACTACGTTCGCTGCTCGGGTATGCAAGCCAAGGGAGGTGCCTTGTGTTATGAAAGAAAAGAAAATTGCGCTAGCCAGCCGCAGCACGAAAATCATTCCTATTCAGTGGGACGCAACGTTCTTCTTCGAGCGTGCGGTACGCTCGATGGATCGTTATCATTATGACAAGGCACTGAAATATTTCCGGCGCGCGGCCGAATACGAACCGGAAAATCCCGTCAACCATTGCAATATGGCGGGAATTTTGTCTGAAATGGGGAATTACGAGGAATCGAACCGTATTCTCCTGTCGATTGTTGACGAGCTCGATCCCGAAATGACGGAATGTCATTTTTATATGGCGAACAATTTCGCCAACATGGAGATGTACGAAGCGGCGGAAGACTCGCTCGTCCGCTACCTGGAGGAAGACGCCGAGGGGCAGTTCCTTGACGAAGCGGAAGAAATGATGGAGCTGCTTCACTTCGAGCTCGAGCGTCCGACGAAGCTCGCGTTCATCAAGGCGCGCGAAGGATTCTTCGAGCACGACCAAGCAAGGGCGATGCTCGAAGAAGGGAAATTCGTCGAAGCTGTCCGGCTGCTGGAGAGCATCGTGGAGAAGAACGGCGAATTCTTGGCCGCACGGAATAACTTGGCCTTGGCCTATTATTATATGGGTATTTTCGATAAAGCTTTGGCGACGATCAAGCAGGTGCTGGAGCTCGAACCTGGCAATTTGCACGCCTTGAGCAACCTGGCGATCTTCTACCAGCACGCGGAGGACAAAGAAAAGCTTGCGCCTCTTGTTCAGATGCTTTGCAAAACGGTGCCATTCCACCAGGAGCACGTGTTTAAGCTGGCAACGACAATGGGCATTCTAGGAGAACACGGCGAGGCTTATCGCCATTTCATGCGTCTCTTGAAGGACGGCGCGCTGAAATCCGACCCTTGCTTGTACCATTACGCAGCCGTCGCGGCCTGCAATATGGGGCGTTACGATGAAGCGCGCCGCCTGTGGCAGCAAGTGAAGAAGATGGACGCGGATTCTCATGTGCCCGGTTACTATTTGGAACAGTTGGATCGCATGGAGAACGGGCAGCATGCAGCCCCGGCGAGCTATCACTACCACCTGCCGTTCGAGGAACAGTTCAAGCTGTGGGAGAAATCGACGGAATCGCTGCCGGATCACATGAAACGGGATCCGCTCGTCCGCTCGTCCTTCTTCTGGGCGCTGCGCCACGGCGACCGCCATACGAAGCTGCAGGTCATTCAAGCGCTCGGCATGATCGCCGACAATGAAGTGAAGGATGCGCTGCGCGACTTTATCATCGAACCGCAGGAAGACGACTATCTGAAACGGATTGCCATCTTCGTGCTCCGTTCCATCGGCGTGCATGAATCGCTTCGCGCAATTCTCGAGGGCAAGGAAACGGTCATCGAGCACAGCCGGATGCCGTCCCGTCTTCCGATCTGGGAGGACAAATGGCAGTCCGTGCTGGAATCCGCGCTCGCGCACATGAACAAGCATTACGATCTCGTTCAGCAGCACGACTTGCTGACGCTGTGGATCGAGTTCTTGTCACGGGTATATCCCGACGTGCCGAAGCTCGGGAAAGTAGAGGGCTGGGCGGCGGCTCTGGAATATTTGACCGCCAAAATGCACCGCCGCGAAATTTCCTACCATGAGGTTTCGCAGCGGTACGGCATCTCGATCGCGACGGTCAGCAAATGCGCCAAGCGCATTGATGAAATATGCGGCATTAAGGAAAAAATGAGAATGACTTTCCCGGCTCTTTCGGAACATCGCGAGTAAGGGAGCTTCAAACGCAAAGGAGGATATATTCGTGTACAAAGCAATTATTATCGGAACTGGTCCTGCGGGACTGACGGCTGCCATCTACTTGGCGCGCGCCAATATGAACCCGTTGGTTATCGAAGGTCCGGAGCCGGGCGGCCAACTGACGACAACGACGGAGGTCGAGAACTTCCCCGGATTCCCCGAGGGCATCATGGGACCGGATTTGATGGCTAACATGCGCAAGCAGGCGGAGCGCTTCGGCGCCGAATTCCGCACGGGCTGGGTCAATTCCGTCGACACGTCGAAACGTCCGTTCACGCTGCAAGTGGAAGGCCAAGGCGAACTGCAAGCCGAAGCATTGATTATTTCGACCGGTGCATCCGCGAAGTATCTGGGCATCGCGAATGAACGCGAGAACGTCGGACGCGGCGTAAGTACGTGCGCGACCTGCGACGGCTTCTTCTTCCGCGGCAAGAAGATCATCGTCGTCGGCGGCGGCGACTCCGCCATGGAGGAGGCAAACTTCCTGACGCGCTTCGCTTCGGAAGTCGTGCTGGTGCATCGTCGTCCCGAGATGCGCGCATCCAAAATCATGCAGGACCGTGCCCGCGAGAACGGCAAGATCAGCTGGGCGCTGGACCGCACGCCGCTTGAAGTGGAAGCGAACGGCATGGGCGTAACGGGGCTGAAGGTGAAGAACAACGAGACGGGCGAAGAGGAAGTCATCGAGACGAACGGTATCTTCGTCGCAATCGGCCACACCCCGAATACGAAGTTCCTGAACGGTCAGCTGGAAACGGACGAGACGGGCTATCTGGTCGTCAAGCCGGGCACGTCGGAAACGAACATTCCTGGCATCTTCGCCTGCGGCGACGTACAGGATCACAAATACCGTCAAGCCATCACGGCGGCGGGAAGCGGCTGCATGGCAGCGCTGGACTGCGAGAAATTCCTCGATGGCCACGCGGTTCACGACTGGAGCCAATCGCTCTAATTGCCGGTTCGCCGGTCAGCGAAGAGAGTATGGAGGGCGCTGTTCGAACTATCGAACAGCGTCGCTTCATGTAAGCGGGATACCCCGTACGAGCGCTATTTTGCCCGGATGGCTTATTCTTGACCAGTTGGTAGCGTTCGCTTATAGTTTTAGGTGGAACGAAAGCAACACCAGATCCTTATATTAGTATAGAGGTGGCCCATTGATGTCTGAGAAAATTGTCGTTGGCGTTGATATTGGCGGTACGTCCATCAAAGTAGGCATTTGCAATATCGAAGGTGCGCTGCTGCATACGTACGAAGGACCGACGGAAGTGGAGAAAGGCTCCGATAACGTATGCGAGAACATCGCGGCTTACGCTCGCCTGATCGTCGAGCAGTCTCCTTATGAGTGGGAGCAGGTCGAAGGCGTTGGCATCGGCATTGCCGGTTTCTTGGATATTCCGCGCGGTTTCGTCCATAAATCGGTCAACCTGTTCTTTGAGAATGTACCGCTTAAAGATATCTTGGAAGAGAAACTGGGTAAGAGAGTTCTTGTGAATAACGACGCGAACGTTGCTGCGCTGGGCGAAGCTTGGGCTGGCGCGGGCCGCGGCATTTCGGATTGCGTGTGCTATACGTTGGGAACGGGCGTCGGCGGCGGCGTTATCATTAACGGCAAAATCGTCGAGGGCTCCAAAGGCATGGCCGGCGAGCTCGGACATATGGCGATCGTACCGGACTTGGAAGCGATCCAATGCGGCTGCGGCAACAAAGGCTGCCTGGAGACGGTTTCTTCCGCGACGGGCATCATTCGCATGGCCAAAGACGCCGTAGAGCGGGGAGACCGCACGTCCCTGTCGTTCGTCGAGAACATCATGGCCAAAGACGTCATCGACGCGGCGAAAGCCGGAGACGAGGTTGCGGCGCGCATCGTGAATCGCGCAGCATTCTACTTAGGCAAATCGATGGCGACCGTTGCCGTCGTGCTTAACCCGCAGCGCTTCATTATCGGCGGCGGCGTATCCAAAGCGGGCGAGTTCCTGTTCGAACAAATCCGCGACGTGTTCCGGAAATCGACGCCTGCCATGGCGCAAGAAGGCGTAGAGATCGTTCCGGCTATTCTCGGCAATGACGCGGGCGTCGTCGGCGCTGCTGGCCTTATTATTCGTTCATAGTTTAGAGGGTTTCGGTTTAAGGAGGGATTGACGATGGAAGCAGGGACAGCGAAGGCTAGACTCGTCATCATCACGGGCATGTCCGGTGCCGGCAAGACGATTGCGGTGCAGAGCCTGGAGGACCTCGGGTTTTTCTGCGTCGATAACTTACCGCCGGTGCTCATTCCGAAGTTTGCCGAGCTGATCGAGCAATCCAACGGTAAAATCGGCAAAGTGGCGCTTGTAATCGACCTGCGCGGGCGCGAGTTTTTTACGGCGTTGTCGGAATCTCTCAGCTATGTGAAGGAGCATTATACGATCGGATACGAAATTCTATTCCTCGATGCGACCGACAGCGTGCTCGTTCAGCGCTATAAGGAAAGCCGCAGGATGCATCCGCTGGCAACCGAAGGGCTTCCGCTTGAAGGGATCAAGCTGGAGCGCCGGATGCTGGAGGATCTGAAGGGCTGGGCAACGCAGGTCATCGATACGAGCAACCTGAAGCCGGCTCATCTTAAGGAACGGATCATATCCCGGTTCACGAATACCGATCTCAGCACGATCTCGGTCAACGTGACGTCCTTCGGATTCAAATACGGCATCCCGATCGACGCCGATTTGATCTATGATGTCCGATTCCTGCCTAATCCGCATTACGTCGACCATCTGCGCCCCAACACGGGTCAGGATCCCGAGGTTTACGAATATGTGATGAAGTGGCCGGAGACGCAGACCTTCCTGACGAAGCTGCTGGATATGCTCCAATTCTTGATCCCTCTGTACAGCAAGGAAGGCAAGAGCCAGGTCGTCATCGGTATCGGCTGTACGGGGGGGAAACACCGCTCGGTTGCCATTGCGGAGTATCTGGGCCGCATGCTCGGCAGCAGCGATACGGAGATCGTTCGTGTCAGTCATCGAGATGCAGATCGTGATCGGAGCTGAGCGCAGCATGGCGGAACGCAAGAAAGAACAACAGCCTCGGATCGTCGTCATCGGCGGCGGTACGGGACTATCGGTTATGCTGCGGGGATTGAAGGAGAAGCCGCTCGACATTACCGCGATCGTGACGGTCGCGGATGACGGCGGCAGTTCCGGCATTCTCCGGAATGAATTGCAAATGCCGCCTCCGGGCGATATTCGGAGCGTCCTGATTGCTTTGGCAGACGTGGAGCCTCTGCTCTCCGACATGCTGAAGTACCGGTTTAATTCCGGTACCGGTCTGGCAGGCCACAGCCTGGGCAACCTGATGCTGGCGGCAATGACGGACATATCGGGCGATTTCGTCTCCGGGGTGCGCATGCTCAGCAAGGTGCTGGCCGTTCGGGGCCGCGTGCTTCCGGCAGCCGGCGAAGCGATCGTGCTGAAGGGCGAAACCGTCGACGGTACGATCATTACGGGCGAGTCCAATATTCCGAAAGCAGGCAAAGCAATCAAGCGGGTCTTTATCGAGCCGGCCGATGTCGAGCCGCTGGAGGAAGCGGTCGAGGCCATCCGCGAGGCGGATGCCATCCTGATCGGGCCTGGCAGCCTGTACACGAGCATTATTCCGAATCTGCTCGTACCGAAGCTGGCCCAGAGCATCGTGGAGTCGGACGCCGTCAAAATCTTCGTCTGCAACGTCATGACGCAGCCCGGGGAGACGGATAACTACTCGGTCAGCGATCATTTGGCGGCCGTGCATGCGCATATCGGCCATCACTTGTTCGACTACGTCATCGTGAACGATGGCGAAATTCCGGAGCAGGTGCAGCAGAAGTACGCCGAAATGGGCGCGAAGGCCGTGCATTTGGATCTGGAAGAAGTGAAACGCCGCGGCTATGAAGTCATTGCCGACAAGCTCGTCTTGTTCCGCACCTATTTGCGGCATGACGCGGCAAGGCTGAGCCACCATATTTATCAGCTTGTGGAAAACTGGATGCAACGAAAGAGGTGAGGGTACGTGTCTTTTGCGGGACAAACCAAAAAAGAATTGACGCTCATCGAAGCGGATCCGTGCTGTGAGCTGGCAGAGCTGTCAGCGCTGATTCGTATGAACGGTTCGGTCTCGGTGTCCAGCCGTAAAGTCATCCTCGATATATCGACGGAAAACGCAGCTATCGCAAGACGGATCTATTCCCTCATCAAGAAACAGTTTGCCGTGCATACGGAGCTGCTGGTTCGCAAGAAAATGAGGCTGAAGAAGAATAATGTTTATATCGTCCGTATCCCCGCAGGGGTGCAGGAGATTTTGAGCGATCTCAAGATCGTATCCGAAGGATTCATGTTCAATCAGGGCATCGACCGGGAGATCATTCGGAAGTCGTGCTGCAAACGTTCGTATTTGCGCGGCGCTTTCCTGGCTGGAGGATCCGTAAACAATCCCGAGGGATCCTCGTACCACTTGGAAATCGCTACGATGTACGAAGAGCACTGTCAGGCGCTCGTAGAGCTGGCGAACAAGTTCGACTTGAACGCCCGCTGCATCGAACGGAAGAAGGGGTTCATCTTCTACATGAAAGAGGGCGAGAAGATCATCGAGCTCCTCAGCATCGTCGGCGCGCATCAAGCGTTATTCAAGTTCGAGGATGTCCGAATCATGCGGGATATGCGCAACTCCGTCAACCGAATCGTGAACTGCGAGACGGCAAATTTGAATAAAACGATCGGTGCGGCTGTCCGCCAGATCGATAATATCAAGCTGCTGGAACGGGAGGTCGGGCTGGATTCCCTGCCCGAGAAGCTCCGCGAGGTAGCGAATATAAGGATGAGCCATCCGGACCTGAATTTAACGGAAGTCGGCGAGATGCTCAAAGGAAAAGTGAGCAAGTCGGGCGTGAACCATCGTTTGCGTAAAATCGATGAGCTTGCGGAAAAATTAAGGAATGGTTAGGCCAAGGCTAGTGTACAAGTCGTAAAAGTGGTATAATAGTGAATAAAATGACGTTTGCATGCTTGTAAGGGATGAATTTCGTATAGGGGGTAAGGTTTCCATGACAAGGCATCCGGTTGTCGTTCGACTGAAGACAGGTCTTCATGCAAGACCGGCCGCACTTTTTGTTCAGGAAGCGAACAAGTTTTCTTCCGAGGTCTTTGTTGAGAAAGACGATAAAAAAGTGAACGCAAAATCGATTATGGGGATTATGAGCCTTGCTATTAGTTCAGGCACTGAGGTCACTATTAGCGCGGAAGGTTCGGATGCCGACCAAGCTGTAACCGCTTTAGTTAACCTGGTCAGCAAGGAAGAACTCGAGAATCAATAATGACGGAATAGCGCCCGTTTTCGGGGCTGCTCATTTCGATACGAGGAAACTCCCATTCGGGGGTTTTTTCTTTTTATGCCGTTTTTTTTTTGGACGAAGATGGCAGGAAAATTACAAAATTTTGAATGTAAGCGCAACATCGTCGATGCATGGCGCGTCTGATACAGTAGAACCACCTAATGATGGAAAAGGGGCGATGGGTGATGAAGATCGTGAAGCCGAAATGGGCGCTGGTGCCGGTATTGGCACTGGCAGTAGGAGTGGGTGCGGTGCTTGGCGGTGCAGGGCATGGCAGCAAGCCGGTATATGCGGTGGATAACAGTGCGATTATACAGAAAAGCACGATCACGGTATCCGGCAATGGCGAACTCAAGACGGCGCCGGACGTGGCGTACTTGAACGTCGCGGTGGAAGCGCGCGCGGCGACGGCGAAGGAAGCGCAGTCCAAGAATGCAACGCAGTTCGCGGGGCTGACGAAGCTGCTGTACGGCACGTATAAGGTTGCGACGAAGGACGTGAAGACGACGGGTTTCTACGTACAGCCGGAGTACGAATATAACAGCAAGGACGGCACGAGCAAAATCAAAGGCTATCTGGCGGTGCACAACATCCAAGTGACGTCTCGCGACCTCGAAGGCATCGGCAAGCTGCTGGACGATCTGTCCACTTCGGGCGCCAATCGCGTAGACGGCGTGCAGTTCGATACGGAGAAGAAGGATCAATACGAGCTGCAGGCGCTCGACAAGGCAATGGCCAATGCCAAGGCCAAAGCCGAAACCCTGGCCAAGGCGGCAGGCAAACAAGTAAAAGAAGTCCTTACGATCACGCAAAACAGCGCAAACAGCGGGCCGATCTACTACGGTAAAGGCGAGATGGCCGCAGCTGCCGATTCGGCCGCGGGCGCTCCGAGCACGAGCGTACAAACCGGGGAGATTACGGTGACGACTGACATTACGGTCGTTTACGAAATGCAATAAGTTAGCAGCACCGTGAAGAATGGTAAAGAACCCTAAAGAACCGCTCTATCGACCATCAGTCGATAGAACGGTTCTTTTTTCGTGCCGGCAGTGCATTTTGGATGCGGAAAGGTGAGCAGGGGGTGAGACCGCGTTCCCAGTACGTTAAAAAAACAGACCGTATTCCGGCATGGGAATACGGTCTGCCTCTTGCCAAGCAGTCTCGATTAAGCTAAGGATTTGTGGTCGTCATTCAAGTGACTGCTCAGTCCGCGCTGCTCGAGCGCATGCTCGATTAACCCGATGAACTCTTCGGAAAGCTGCATGGCCTTGGCCTCGTGATACACTTCGATCAAGTGGGAATCACTGAGCGGGCGCAGCAGCAGCGACCTGTCCTGCATCGGCAGAAACAAGTTATGCGTATCGGGTTCGTCATCGGAAGCGTGCTGGAAATTCGGTTCGAACGTTGGTGCGTATGGCGTATATGCATTGCTGCCTGGGTGAGTGGATCGAATGAAATTTCGCACACTTGCGAATGGGTTCGTAAGTTTCATACGTGTGCAACTCCGTTTTATAGATTTCCGAACAGTAGCCTAAATCAAGTTGAAACTGGAATCATTTAGTACATATTAACATGATTTGAAGGCAACGTCCTTAACCGTTCGGCAGGTTGAAAAGTTGTTGACAAACGAGCGGATCTGTGATCCTGAATATCGGAGCTATGAAATAAAAGAGCGTTCCTCCTTGGCGGGAAGAACGCTCTTTGACTGGAATTGCGGTGACGCAGGTACGGAACCTTTATAGTTTCTCGATGACCTTATCAACCAGGCCGTATGCCGCAGCTTCGGCAGCGGACATGAAGTAATCGCGGTCGGTGTCGCGTTCGATTTTCTCCAGTGACTGTCCGGTGCGTTCCACGAGAATGCGGTTCAGCGTATCGCGCGTCTTGAGGATATGCTTCGCGCGGATCTCGATGTCGCTGGCCTGGCCTTGCGCGCCGCCGAGCGGCTGGTGAATCATGACTTCGCTGTTGGGGAGCGCGTAACGCTTGCCTTTGGCGCCTGCCGCAAGCAGGAAAGCGCCCATGGATGCGGCCATGCCGACGCAGATCGTCGAGACCTCGGGTTTAATGAAATTCATGGTATCGAAAATAGCGAGGCCTGCAGAGACGGAACCGCCAGGACTATTAATATAAATCGAGATGTCTTTATCGGGATCATCTGCCGCCAGGAACAGCAGCTGCGCGATAATGGAGTTAGCGACCATGTCATTGACAGGCGTGCCGAGGAATACAATCCGATCCTTCAGCAAACGGGAGTAGATGTCGTAAGCGCGCTCTCCTCGGTTGTTCTGCTCAATAACCATGGGTACGAAATTCATCGATTCCATCGTAATTCCCTCCTAAAGCGAAAATGGTGGTGTTGATTAATGCGTGTAAACACATCATAACGGATTAAAACGCAAAAGTCAAAGAAGGTCAAATTATGAGCGGAACGCTTGAAAACCGTACGGCTGCAAGGTTACATTGCGTTGGAATTGGAGATGCTGATTGAGGTGGCAAGGGGCTTAGGCAAACAAAAAGGACCTCCGAATGAACGGAAGTCCTCGATATAATCAGGTTATTGATGTTCAAAAGGTAATTGGCGCGCCCGCGAGGAATTGAACCTCGATCTCAGGCTCCGGAGGCCTACGTCATATCCATTGGACCACGGGCGCACAGTGACAGTAAATATGATTATAGGGGATCCCCAGCGGAAAAGCAAGGCCATGCCATAAAATAAATTTGTTCAAATCGTGACGGTAATCGTTTTCAAACGACAAACCGGCCTTGCCCCCTCCAACCGGATGGGTTACAATAGTGGTGGGACTTAAAACGATCATGCGGGACATTTTATGTCCATCATAATCGCAAGCTCCCAACGGATTGGCCCAGCTCTTCTGCAACAGGAGTGGATGTTGAACGTGCACGCGCTCATCGCTATACAACAACAGCTTCTGCCGGACTTGCTTGTCGTCATGCGCAAGCGGTACCTCATTTTACGCCAGGTCATGCTCTCGGATATGATCGGACGGCGTTCGCTTGCCACTTCATTGGAGATGACGGAACGGGTACTCCGCGCGGAGACGGATTTCTTGAAGGCGCAGGAGCTGCTCATCATCGATGCCGCGGGCATGCGAATCAGCGAAGCTGGCAAACGTCTGCTGGAAGAGATGGAGCCGCTCTACAAAGCGATGTTCGGCTTATCCGAGCTGGAGGAGAAGATTCGCAAGTATTTCGGCTTGCAGCAAGTGGTCATCGTTTCGGGGGATTCCGATGAGTCGCTTGTTACAAGACGAGAACTTGGCAGAGCCGGCTGCGCCGTGCTTGCTAAAGCCATGGGCAACAGCGATGTCGTCGCCGTAACCGGCGGATCGACGCTTGCCCAGGTGGCGAATCAATTGTCGTCCCAAACGCCGCTGAAAGGGAATTTGTTCGTTCCGGCGCGCGGCGGTTTGGGCGAGAGCCTGGATTACCAGGCGAACACGATCGCTTCCACCATGGCGAAGCGAACGGGCGCGCAGTACCGAATGCTTCACGTGCCTGATCATTTAGGCGAAGAAGCATACACCTCCTTAATGCAGGAGCCCAACGTGCGCGAGATCGTCGAAGTGATCCGCAGCGCCCGCATCGTCATTCACGGCATCGGGGACGCTATGGTCATGGCCCGGCGCAGACGCGTGGACGACACGGTCGTGGAAGCCATGAAAGCGGAAGGCGCGCTTGCGGAGTCGTTCGGTTATTATTTCGACCGGAACGGCGCCGTCGTCCATAAGATGCTCACCGCAGGCTTGCGGCTGGAAGACATCATGGATACGGAGGTCGTTATCGCAATTGCGGGCGGACGGAGTAAAGGCGAGGCTATCGCGGCCGTTATGCGTTTCGGCCATGATGACGTACTGGTTACGGATGAATCGGCTGCACTCGAGATTGCGGCGATCATCGACAAGGAGTTAAGCAATGTATGAATGTGATCTTGACGACTCGGACGGCCCGCCGGCCTTTCGGACTATCGTCTTGAGATAAATGAAATCATGTCTAGGAGGAAACAAAAATGGTAAAAGTTGGTATTAACGGATTTGGTCGTATCGGTCGTAACGTATTCCGCGCAGCATTGAACAACCCGGATGTGCAAATCGTCGCAGTAAACGATCTGACGGACACGAACACGCTGGCTCACCTTCTTAAATATGACACGACGCACGGCAAGCTTGACGGCACGGTTGAAGCTAAAGAAGGCGCGCTGATCGTAAACGGCCGCGAAATCAAAGTTTTTGCTGAACGCAACCCTGAGAACCTTCCTTGGGCATCCGTAGGCGCCGAGATCGTCGTTGAATCCACGGGTATTTTCACGGCGAAAGAAAAAGCCGAGCTTCACTTGAAAGGCGGCGCGAAGAAAGTCATCATCTCCGCACCTGCTTCCAACGAAGACATCACGATCGTAATGGGCGTTAACGAAGAGAAATACGATGCGGCTTCCCACACGATTATCTCTAACGCATCTTGCACGACGAACTGCCTGGCTCCGTTCGCAAAAGTGCTGAACGACAAATTCGGTATCGTAAAAGGCATGATGACGACGATTCACTCGTACACGAACGATCAATCCGTACTTGACGTTCCGCATAAAGACCTGCGCCGTGCTCGCGCTGCCGCAGAAAACATCATTCCTTCTTCGACAGGCGCTGCAAAAGCGGTATCCCTTGTACTGCCTGAGCTGAAAGGCAAATTGAACGGCATGGCTATGCGCGTACCTACGCCTAACGTTTCCGTAACCGACCTGGTTGCCGAATTGAAAGTTAACGTTACGGTCGAAGAAGTAAACGCAGCGCTGAAAGACGCTTCCGAAACTTCCCTTAAAGGCATCTTGAACTACTCCGAAGAGCCGCTTGTATCGAGCGACTACAACCACGATCCTGCTTCCTCCACGATCGACGCGCTGTCGACGATGGTCGTTGAAGGCAACATGGTAAAAGTCATTTCCTGGTACGATAACGAGTGGGGCTACTCCAACCGCGTCGTTGACCTAGCTGCATACATCGCGTCGAAAGGTCTGTAAGAGGGAATCATCCCCCTAAGTCCCCCTTTGTAAGGGGGATTCCAAGGGTCCCCCTCTGGACACCCGACGTTTGGCGAAGGAGCTGCCTGTTGCAGCTCCTTCGCGGTGGTTTATGGGGGCCCGCCATACGCCCTTGTTGCTCCGCCCTGCGGGGCTCCGCGGGGGCGTAAGCTTCCATTTTGGCGCTCCCGGGGGACTGGAAGGTCAAGAGACTTTCGGGTGATTCTGAGAGGCCGAGAAGCCGCATCGGCGCTTCGCTGATGCTTGGAAGGGCGTATGGCGGTTCCCTGCTGGAACCTGGCAGGGGCATGGTGCCTGCGGCACCACTTTCGTAGAGCATGGCGCCTGCGGCACCACTTTTGTAGAGCATGGGCCTGCGGCATCGCTTTCGTAGAGCATGGCGCTTTCAAGCGCCACTTACACATAGAGAAATAGACCCGCTAGAGAGCGGGATGGATAGCGTGGAGAATTTAAATAAACTTCGACCTTTTTTCCGCCTTTCGGCGGCGTGGGTACTCGGGAGGACTACTGCTAATGAACAAGAAAAGTGTACGCAACGTTGAAGTGGCAGGCAAGCGTGTCTTTGTTCGTGTGGATTTTAACGTACCGATGGAGAACGGAGCGATTACGGACGATACGCGGATCCGCGAGACGCTTCCGACCATCAAGTACCTGATCGAGAACGGCGCGAAGGTCATTCTTGCGAGCCACATGGGCCGTCCTAAAGGTCAAGTCGTGGAAGAGTTGCGTTTGACGAAAGCCGGCGAGCGTCTGTCCGAGCTGCTGGGCAAGCCGGTCGCGAAAGCCGACGAAGCGATCGGCGAAGCTGTTAAGGCCCAAGTAGCCGACCTGAAGGAAGGCGAAGTGCTCTTGCTCGAGAACGTTCGTTTCTACGAGGGCGAAGAGAAGAACGACCCGGAATTGGCGAAAGCTTTTGCCGAGCTGGCCGACTTGTTCGTCAATGACGCATTCGGCGCCGCTCACCGCGCTCACGCGTCGACGGAAGGCATCGCTCACTTCCTGCCGGCAGTATCCGGCCTCTTGATGGAGAAAGAGCTGGACGTACTGGGCAAAGCGCTGCTCAATCCCGAGCGTCCGTTCACGGCGATCGTCGGCGGCTCCAAAGTGAAGGACAAAATCGACGTCATCAATAAAATGATCGAGATCGCGGACAATGTCATCATCGGCGGCGGCCTGTCCTACACGTTCTTCAAGGCCCAAGGCTACGAAATCGGCAAATCGCTGTGCGATAACTCCAAGCTGGACCTGGCTTTGGAATTCATCAACAAGGCGAAGGAACAAGGCAAGCAGTTCCTGCTGCCGGTCGATATCGTCGTAACGGACGACTTCAGCGCGGACGCCAACACAAGAATCGTCGACGTTGACGGCATCCCTGCCGACTGGGAAGGCATCGACATCGGACCGAAAACGCGCGAACTCTACGCGGACGTCATCAAAAATTCCAAGCTGGTCGTTTGGAACGGACCGATGGGCGTATTCGAAATCGAACCGTTCTCGCACGGTACCCTCGCGGTAGCGCAAGCATGTGCGGAAACGGAAGGCTACACGGTTATCGGCGGCGGCGACTCCGCTGCGGCAGCCGAGAAGTTCCACCTGGCTGACAAGATGAACCATATCTCCACTGGCGGCGGCGCATCACTCGAATTCATGGAAGGCAAAGCGCTTCCGGGCGTTGTTGCTTTGAACGATAAATAAGACTGCAGTAGGCTTATAGCAGTATAGCAGTTACTCAAGTTAGCTGAAGGAGCGATTACGACTATGCGTAAACCGATCATTGCGGGCAACTGGAAAATGTTCAAGACCGTTTCAGAGGCGACGGCATTCTTCGCGGACGTGAAAGGCAAAGCGGAAGTCGACGGCGTCGAAACCGTCATCTGCGCGCCGTTCACGACGCTGCCGGCGCTTGTAGAAGCGGCGAAAGGCACGACGATCGCCATTGGCGCGCAAAACGTCCACTTCGAGGACAATGGCGCATACACGGGCGAAATCAGCGGCATCATGCTGAAGGACCTCGGCGTGCAGTACGTCATCATCGGCCACTCCGAGCGCCGCGCTTACTTCGCGGAATCGGACGAGATCGTGAACAAGAAAGTGCATGCGGCTTTCAAACACGGCCTGACGCCGATCGTCTGCGTAGGCGAGAAGCTGGAAGAGCGCGAAGCCGAGCAAACGAAGAGCGTATGCAAAGTGCAGACGGAAGCGGCTTTTCAAGGTCTGTCTGCTGCGCAAGCGGCTGAAGTCGTCGTGGCCTACGAGCCGATCTGGGCGATCGGAACGGGCAAATCGTCGACATCCGCGGATGCGGAAGACGTTATCGCGTTCATCCGCGGCGTCGTTGCGGGTCTGTACGATGCGGCCACGGCGAATGCGGTCCGCATTCAATACGGCGGCAGCGTGAAGCCGAACAACGTTAGCGAATATATGGGACAATCCAACATCGACGGCGCCTTGGTAGGCGGAGCGAGCCTTGAGCCTGCTTCCTTCATTCAGCTTGTCGAGGGGGCGAAGTAAGATGACGGCTCCTGTAGCACTAATCATTTTGGACGGCTTCGGCCTTCGCAATGACGTGACGGGCAATGCGGTCGCGCAAGCGAACAAACCGAATTACGACCGCTATTGGGCGACATTCCCGCATACGACGCTCACGGCGAGCGGCGAAGCGGTAGGTTTGCCGGATGGTCAAATGGGCAACTCTGAAGTGGGACACCTGAACATCGGCGCAGGCCGTATCGTGTATCAGGATTTGACCCGCATCAGCAAGTCCATCCGCGACGGCGATTTCTTCGACAACGAGACGCTGCTCGGCGCCGTGCGCCACGCGAAGACGAACGGCAAGAAGCTCCACCTGTACGGACTGTTGTCCGACGGCGGCGTTCACAGCCACATCGCGCATTTGTTCGCGCTGTTGGAGCTGGCGAAGAAAGAAGGGTTGGACGACGTCTACATCCACGCTTTCCTCGACGGTCGCGACGTCCCGCCTGACAGCGGCAAAGGATATCTGGAGCAGCTGATCGCGAAGATCCAAGAGCTCGGCATCGGCCGAATCGCGACCTTGCAGGGCCGCTATTATGCCATGGACCGCGACAAACGCTGGGAGCGCGTCGAGAAATCGTACCGCGCGATGGTATACGGCGAAGGCCCGCAATACGCCGATCCGATCCAAGCCATAACGGAATCGTACGAGAAATCGGTGTTCGACGAATTCTTCCTGCCTTCGGTCATCGTCAAAGCAGACGGAAGCCCTGTCGGCACCGTGGAATCCGAAGACGCGGTCGTGTTCTTCAACTTCCGTCCGGACCGCGCGATCCAGCTGTCGCAAGTCTTTACGAACGAAGATTTCCGCGGGTTCGACCGCGGTCCGCTGGCGCCGAAGAACCTGTACTTCGTCTGCCTGACGCTGTTCAGCGAAACGGTCGGCGGGTTCGTCGCGTATAAACCGAAGAACCTGGACAACACGCTGGGCGAGGTGCTCGTGCAGAACAACAAGCGTCAGCTTCGCATCGCCGAGACCGAGAAATACCCGCATGTCACGTTCTTCTTCAGCGGCGGCCGCGATCACGAGCTGCCGGGCGAGACGCGCATCCTCATTCCTTCGCCGAAGGTCGCGACGTATGACCTGAAGCCCGAGATGAGCGCATACGAAGTCGCGGCGGCAGCGGTCAACGAGATCGAGAACGACCGTCAAGACGTGATCATCCTGAACTTCGCGAACCCCGACATGGTCGGCCACTCCGGCATGCTGGAGCCGACGATCAAGGCGGTCGAAGCGACGGATGCCTGCCTCGGACAAGTCGTGGAAGCGGTGCTGGCCAAAGGCGGCGTATGCCTGATCACGGCCGATCACGGCAACGCGGACATGGTCATCGACCCGAACGGCCGTCCGTTCACGGCACATACGACGAACCCGGTTCCGTTCATCGTGACCCGTCAAGTCGGTCCGCTGCGCGAAGGCGGCATTCTTGCCGACATCGCTCCGACGATCCTGCACTTCGCGGGTCTCAAGCAGCCGGAAGAAATGACCGGCCGGTCGCTTGTCCAAGGCTAAGAGATCAAGTACAATCTTAAACGACGAAGACCGGACGATCGTGC
Organism: Paenibacillus sacheonensis; assembly: GCF_009909195.1. Classification (GTDB taxonomy): domain Bacteria; phylum Bacillota; class Bacilli; order Paenibacillales; family Paenibacillaceae; genus Paenibacillus_Z; species Paenibacillus_Z sacheonensis. The sequence goes on along the minus strand of NZ_JAAAMU010000032.1, from coordinate 7,675 downwards.
CCTCGCTAGGCGCGTCCGTCCGGCATAAAACGATAAACTTTGAAGGAGTGTTTCCACTATGTCTATCATTACTGACGTTTACGCACGCGAAGTTCTTGATTCCCGCGGCAACCCTACCGTTGAAGTCGAAGTTATGCTGGAGTCCGGCGGCAAAGGCCGCGCAATCGTGCCATCCGGCGCATCCACGGGCGCATACGAGGCCGTTGAGCTTCGCGACGGCGACAAATCCCGTTACCTCGGTAAAGGCGTTCTGAAAGCAGTCGAGAACGTGAACTCGATCATCGCTCCCGAAATTATCGGCCTGGACGCGCTGGACCAAGTGCTGATCGACCGCAAGATGATTCAACTGGACGGCACGCACAACAAAGGCAACCTGGGTGCTAACGCGATTCTTGCCGTATCCATGGCTTGCGCGCGGGCAGCTGCTGACGCGCTTGATGTACCTCTGTACACGTACCTGGGCGGATTCAATGCAAAAACACTGCCAGTACCAATGATGAACATCGTAAACGGCGGCGAGCACGCCGACAACAACATCGACGTTCAAGAGTTCATGGTTCTGCCAGTCGGCGCCGAGAGCTTCAAAGAAGCGCTTCGCATCGGCGCTGAAATCTTCCACAACCTGAAATCGGTTCTGAAAGACAAAGGCCTGAACACGGCTGTCGGCGACGAAGGCGGCTTCGCGCCGAACCTGGGTTCCAACGAAGAAGCCATCACGACGATCATCTCCGCAATCGAGCGCGCGGGTTACAAACCGGGCGTAGACGTATTCCTCGGCATGGACGTTGCGTCCACGGAATTCTACAAAGACGGCAAGTACCACCTCGAAGGCGAAGGCCGTTCGTTCACGTCCGCCGAATTCGTTGACCTGCTCGCTTCGTGGGCCGACAAATACCCGATCATCACGATCGAAGACGGCTGCTCCGAAGACGACTGGGAAGGTTGGAAGCTGCTTACCGACAAACTGGGCGGCAAAGTCCAACTGGTCGGCGATGACCTGTTCGTAACGAACACGGAGCGCCTGTCCGACGGCATCGAGAAGGGCGTAGGCAACTCGATCCTCGTTAAAGTCAACCAAATCGGTTCCCTGACCGAGACGTTCGACGCGATCGAAATGGCGAAACGCGCCGGCTACACGGCCGTGATCTCGCACCGTTCCGGCGAATCCGAAGACAGCACGATCGCGGACATCGCGGTTGCGACGAACGCCGGCCAGATCAAAACAGGCGCTCCGTCCCGTACGGACCGCGTCGCCAAATACAACCAATTGCTTCGCATCGAAGACCAATTGGGCTCCACGGCGCAATACGCCGGCAAGAGCGCGTTCTATAACCTCAAGAACTTTAAATAAAACGGAATCTCGTACGGCATAGGATGCCGGCACGAGGCCAAAAATGCAAATGAATGTCCCAAATGGCATGGTAGTATCGCCGGAAGGGATGTCTATAATTAGGGGAGAGAAGCGGGGCGCAAGGACCCGCGGCTCTCCTCTTTTTATTACTTGCGGCAGACAATACTCATGATCGAGGTGGATATCGTGGCAAAACCGGTAGTGGGCTTGCAATTGTACACGCTTCGCGACCAGACGGAGACGGACTTTCTGGGCACGATTCGTAAAGTGGCGGAAATGGGCTACACGGCAGTAGAATTCGCGGGATATTACAATACGCCGGCCAAAGAGCTGAAAGCACTGTTGGACGAGCTTGGGCTGGAAGCGCCATCGGCACATATCGGACTGAATTTCGGCGAGCCGGAGAAAATCTCCGCCGATCTCGACAAGCAGATCGAATACGCCAAGGAGCTGGGCTTGAAGTATATCGTTACGCCGTGGGCGCCGCTGCCGGAGAATCCGACCCTAGATGACGTCAATAAACTGGCGGGCATCCTGGAAGCGGCCGGCAAGCAAGTGAAGGAAGCGGGCCTGCAGTACGGCTACCACAATCATGATTTTGAATTCAAGCAAGTGGACGGCAAACCGGTCATCGACTGGCTGCTGGAGAAAGTATCGGCCGAGTTCCTGATCGCCGAGTTCGATTTGGGCTGGGTGCACATGGGCGGCCAAACGCCGGTCGATTATGTAACGCGTTATGCGGGCCGGGTGCCATTGGCGCATTTTAAAGATTTCGGCCAAGGCCGCAGCGATACGGAAGTCGGCAAAGGCGTCGTCGATCTGAAGAGCGTCCTAAAAGTAGCGGAGCAGGTCGGTATCGCGTATTTCATCGTCGAGCAGGAGGAGTTCGAGAAATCCTCGCTCGAGAGCGCAAAGATGAGCTTGGCCTTCTTCCGCGAGAACGGGTTCTAATGAAGGTTAGCCAGCCCAGAGTACTCGACTAGCTAAGTAAAAGGTCCCGCTGCCGCTCGCTTACGAGTGGATAGTGGGACCTTTTTGCATGTGCATCCAGGGGCGGGCGTTCGAGAGCGAGGGCCGAACGAGGCGCAAGAGCCACGGCACTAGAACGGGCGCTAAGCGCAACGGGCCTAAAGGGGGACAGGGGGCCAAGCCCCCACAACCCCGCAGCGAAGGTAATGCGAATGGGAGCGACTTTGGTGCAAAGCACCACGGGAGCGCCCATCGCATTACCGGAGCCCATTACCGGAGCTAGATAAATCGACTCCCGCGCCGAAACTTCCCCGGAGGCTGGCCCGTATGCTGCTTGAACCATTTGGTGAAATTGTGGATGCTGCCGGCGGCCAATTCATCGGCGATGGCGAGGAGCGGGAGCTCGGAGCGGGCAAGCAGCTCTTTGGCCAGCTGAAGCTTGCGGCTCATGAAATACTCGTAAGGCGTCACGCCGAGCTGCGCCCGGAATTGGCGGGCGATATGGTCCGGATGATAGGCGCTCCACTCGCCGAGCCATCGATGGTCGTATCGCTCGCGGGCATGGCCGCTCAATTGCTCGGCGATCCCGCTAATGAGCGGCGAGACCTGCCGACCCCGACCGGCGCGATGCTCCCACTGCTTCATGGACGCCAGCAGCTCCAGCAGCAGGCCGCGCAGCAGGGGGGCTTTGAACATGCGGTCATCCAGGCCGAAACATTCCGCAATGCGGGCGAATCGGGGTTCGAACCGCTCTACCGCCAGTAAGGCGCAGTCCTGCAGCAACAAGCTCTCCTCGGCACTCTCGGCGCCCCCAATCAGAACCCGGTTATCCTTTCTCGCATCCTTCGCCGGATCGAAGGGCACATCCCGAACGGAAATGCCCGTGCCGGGTTCTTTATAGTCGCCTCGCCAGCTGAAATGAAGACCGTAGAGCAGGAACGGCTTCTCGTGATCCGCGATGAACGCATGCACCGTATCCGGCCCATAATAAAATAAGCTGCCCGGAACCGCATCGTAACGCTCGCCTTGAATCCAAGCCGTCCCGCAGCCGTCCGCCACGAATATAAATTGATGCTCGTCGATCACCCGCGGTCCGAAGGCGAATGCAGGCGGGCACTGCATGCGGTTGGCATACCATACCACAGGCTGCAGCTCCTCCCACGGGACCGAATAAGGTATCGGTGCCGCAGGGAGTTCGCAGCCATCCAAACCTATGCTATTGATGCCTTCGTTCATGGTCATCACCCACTCCGATCCCCGAGCACGATAACCTGCAGCAGTATAATATTGATGCTTTTCATTCATTGATTAACATGAACAACATTACGAAGGCGATAATTGAAGGCGGTTACAAAATGTCGCTCAAAGTTAAAAAACGATCGAACCTCTGCAAATACTTCTCCTCCTTATAAGCATACAATGAGCGCATAAGGTCGGCAATGGTTAATCAGGCGAGTCATTATTCTTCATGGCACGCATCGTTAACATCAGGAACGACCATCATGGAGAGGACGGGATCGGTATGGATCCGGCAATCAAACCGGCAACGAAACGGTTCGAGGACGCGACGCCGCTGTTGTCGCAGCCAGAGGAGTTGCGAAAGGCCGCCAAGGAGAAAGGGTATCTGTTCTTTAAGCATTTCTTCTCGCGGGACGAAATCATGGAGATGCGCCAAATGCTGCTCGGCGTGCTGGAACAGGAAGGACTGCTGGATCCTTCGCAGCCGATCATGGACGGCATCGGCAACCTGCCGCTCATTGAACGGCTGAAGCCGGAGGAAATCAACTGGAACGGCATCGGCACGACGCAGCAGGTCTACCACAAAGTGCAGAAGCTGGAGGCGTTCCATGCGTTCGCGCATCATCCCAAGATGCTCGGCATGTTCGGTACCTTGTTCGGCGAACGGGCCTTCGTGCATCCGCGCAACATCGCGCGCATCATGCTGCCGAGCGATGCCTTGAAAGTGACGCCGCCGCATCAGGATTTTCTCCACATCCAAGGAGCCAACGAGACGTGGACCTGTTGGGCCCCGATGGGCGACGTGCCGCGTTCTCTGGGCGGATTGTCCATTCTCGAAGGCAGCAACAATGCCGGCTTGCTCGGCGTAACGGCGGCCGAAGGAGCGGGCGGATTGGAGACGATCTTGTGCAACCTTGGTTTCGAATGGGCGGAAGGCGACTACGAAGCCGGCGACATCGTTATTTTTCACAGTCTGACCGTGCATAAGGCACTGCCGAACTTCCAGCCTGGACGCGTGCGGCTTTCCCTAGATTTACGGTATCAGCCGGTCAGTCAGCCGATCGAGAATGCGTCGCTTCTGCCGCATGGCCCTTTCGATTGGGAGGAACTGTACGAGGGGTGGACGAGGGAGGACTTGATGTATTACTGGAAGCAGGAGGCCTTCGAATTCCTGCCGTTCGACGAGTCCATTCGCTGGCAAAAGGATAAAATCTGCTAGCTTGAATTCGCTTTACCCCTGTGGTACAATGATAATGCTGTTTCTAGGTCTTGTCCCCTCTATGACAAGGCAGCGGCAAAGAAAATTTGCTCCTTGTGCAGGAGGTGGAACGATGGATATTACGTTTAAAATTTTGCTTGTTATCTTTGCGCTTGCTCTAATTTGCGTAGTTCTCCTTCAAAAAGGGAAGAGCGCAGGTCTCTCTGGTGCAATCTCCGGCGGTGCCGAGCATCTGTTCGGGAAAACGAAAGCACGCGGCCTGGACCTGTTTCTACAGCGTCTGACGGTTGCGGTCGCAGCAGGCTTCTTTATTTTGGCGCTTGTTGTTGCTTATCTCGTAAAAGTTTAATGATAAGAGCGAAAGCGGGCTTCTCGGCCCGCTTTTTTTGTTGCCTTTTGTTTATGGAAGATGTTTACAGGGTAATGATGCAAGGGAATTTTATCAAAATAGCGGGGCAGCCGCGGATGGTGTTCTCTGCTTTCGTGTATACTATATAGTATATGATAAATCTATCAACCGACTGCTGCAATTGTGGATGGACGGCATCGCGGTATTATGAGGTGAGAAAGAATGGTAACAGAGCAGCAGCTCCTTGATTATATGCGCGAGCAGGCGTACAAGCCGATGACTTACCAGGAGCTGGATAAAGAGCTCGGCGGCACGGGCGACGCAGGATCGTTCCGGACCTTTCTGGTCCTGCTGAACGAGCTCGAAAACGAGGGGAAAATCGTACGCAACGACAACGACCGCTACGGTCTTCCCGAACGGATGAATTTGGTGCGCGGGCGAATTCAGGCGCATGCGAAAGGGTTCGCGTTTCTCCTGCCGGAGGATAAGGCGCATGGGGACGTGTATATCGGCGCGAACGATTTGAAGAGCGCGATGAACGGCGACATCGTACTGGTACGGATTACGTCGCGCAGCGCGGCCGGCGGCCGCATGGAAGGCGAGGTCGTGCGCATCGCGGAACGCGCGGTAACGCAGATCGTAGGCACGTTCCAAAACCATGAGGTGTACGGCTTCGTATTGCCGGACGACAAACGGATCAATCGGGATATTTTCATCCCGCAGGGGCAGTTCCATGGCGCGGTGACCGGACAGAAGGTCGTGGCGCGCATCGTATCGTACCCCGAGGGCCGTGCGGCAGCGGAAGGCGAGATCATCGAGGTTCTGGGGCATAAAGACGATCCCGGCATCGATATCCTGTCCATCATCCGCAAGCATCAGCTGCCGGAGAGCTTCCCCGAGGACGTCATGGCGGAAGCGGAAGCGGCGCCGGATTCCATTACGGAGGATGAGATCGTGCGTCAGGGACGCCGCGATCTCCGCGATAAAGTCATCGTCACGATCGATGGCGAAGACGCGAAGGATCTGGACGACGCGGTTAATATCGAGCGGCTCGAGAACGGCAATTACGTGCTGGGCGTTCATATCGCCGACGTCGGTTATTACGTGCCGGAGAATTCGGCGCTGGATCAAGAGGCTTACCGCCGCGGCTGCAGCGTGTATCTCGTGGATCGGGTCATTCCGATGCTGCCTCACCGGCTGTCGAACGGCATCTGCTCGTTGAATCCGAAGGTAGATCGCCTGACGATGTCCTGCGAGATGGAATTCGACGCGCAGACGCTGAAGCGGGTTCGCCATGACGTCTTCACGAGCGTGATCCGGACGAAAGAACGGATGACGTACACGAACGTGCGGAAGATCTTGCAGGGCGAGGATGAGGAAGTCGCGGAGCGCTATTCAGAACTGGTCGACACGTTCAAGCTGATGGAAGAGCTGGCTATGCGGCTGCGGAACATGCGCATGAAGCGCGGCGCGATCGATTTTGATTTCGTGGAAGCGAAGGTCATCGTCGATGAGCTGGGCAAAGCGGTCGATATCGTCAAACGCGAGCGTTCGATCGCGGAGTCGATCATCGAAGAATTCATGCTTGCGGCGAACGAAACGGTCGCGGAGCATTTCTACTGGCTGAAGGTGCCGTTCGTCTATCGGACGCATGATAATCCCGACCAGGAGAAGCTGCAGCATTTCGTGCAATTCGCGGCGAATTTTGGCTATAAGATCAAGGGCAAGGGCGGCAGCGTGATTCATCCGAAGGCGCTGCAAACCTTGCTGGAGGATATTCGCGGCGCCAAGGAGCAAACGGTCATCTCGACGGTGATGCTGCGTTCCATGAAGCAGGCGAAGTACGATGCGGAGAGCCTCGGTCACTTCGGGCTGGCGGCAGAGTTCTATACGCACTTCACGTCCCCGATCCGGCGTTACCCGGATTTGGTCATCCACCGCGTCATGCGCGAGGTCCTGGAGAATGGCGGTACGCTGTCGGATGCCCGCCAAGAGGCGCTTGCGGCGCGGATGCCGGACATTGCGCAGCAGTCGTCCGAACGGGAGCGCGTAGCGGTCGATGCCGAGCGCGACACGGATAAACTCAAGAAGTGCGAGTACATGCTGGACAAGGTGGGCGAGGAATTCGAAGGCATCGTCAGCAGCGTGACGAGCTTCGGCATCTTCGTCGAGCTGCCGAATACGGTCGAAGGGCTCGTTCGTCTGAGCGAGCTCTCGGATGATTATTACCACTTCCACGAGCAGCATATGCTGCTTGTCGGCGAGCGGACGTCGAAGACGTTCCGTATCGGCGACGAAGTGCGCATCCGCGTGGAGCGGGTCAATATGGATGAGCATACGATCGATTTCACGATGCTCGAGAACTTGGCGCAGGGCGCGGGCAACGGCGACCTCGCCCGCGAGCTCGGGTTTGGAGGCCGCGGCGAGCGCGGTTCCTCGCGCGGCGGCAGCCGTGGCGGCCGAAGCGGAGCCGGACGCGACAGCGGCTCCGCTCAGCGGAGCGCGGTGCGCGAGCCGCGAGCGGGCGGTGCGCGCGGCGAGGGCCGCG
>NZ_JAAAMU010000031.1 GCF_009909195.1 Paenibacillus sacheonensis | reverse complement strand
CTAAGCAAGACACCTTTCGCAAAGGTTCGTATCCAGTTTTCAGGGTGTAAGCTGCCCGAGTTACATACCGTTCCCTGATAGCTCAGTTGGTAGAGCACTCGACTGTTAATCGAGTTGTCACAGGTTCGAGTCCTGTTCGGGGAGCCATTTTTGCTCTCATAGCTCAGTAGGTAGAGTGCATCCATGGTAAGGATGAGGTCACCGGTTCGATCCCGGTTGAGAGCTCCATTTTTTTAAAATGGCCCGTTGGTCAAGTGGTTAAGACACCTCCCTTTCACGGAGGTAACAGGGGTTCGAGTCCCCTACGGGTCACCATCTCTCTCAACCCGGAGGCTTAGCTCAGCTGGGAGAGCATCTGCCTTACAAGCAGAGGGTCGGCGGTTCGATCCCGTCAGCCTCCACCATTTAAATAATGGGGATTAGCCAAGCGGTAAGGCAACGGACTTTGACTCCGTCATCCCTAGGTTCGAATCCTAGATCCCCAGCCATTTATGAGCCATTAGCTCAGTTGGTAGAGCACCTGACTTTTAATCAGGGTGTCGTAGGTTCGAGTCCTACATGGCTCACCATTTTCCTTTTGTAGGAAATGGAACTATATAACATGCGCGTATGGCGGAATTGGCAGACGCACCAGACTTAGGATCTGGCGGGCGACCGTGGGGGTTCAAGTCCCTCTACGCGCATTCATGGAAAGGCCCGCATTGGGTCTTTTTGTGTTTGTGCATAAGTCTGTGGATAACGCTGCTTGCCCTCTCGGAAGCCACGGAACGCCTATGTTATTTACCCACAGCACAATTGATGGTAAAACAGAACAGTAATATCTAGCGTTAAATTATGCATTGATTAATTGAGATTTATTATGTAAATGTTTTTCCACATGAATAAATATATTTCTGTGTATAAGGGTCAATTTACTTGACGCATATACTGAGAATGGTTATCATTATAGATGGATATTTTATGAGAACGGTTATCATTAAGGCCATAAGAAGCTTTAAGGAGTGGATGAGATGCAAGCGATGCATACGAATAATCTGAATATCGGCTATGAAGACCGGCTGATTGTTGAAGACTTGAATATAGCGATTCCCAAAGGCAAAATAACGGCGCTTGTGGGTGCGAACGGATCGGGTAAATCCACGATATTGAAAACGCTGGCTAGGCTGATGTCCCCCTCGAATGGAACGGTTATGCTGGATGGGAAGTCCATTCATAAACAATCGACCAAAGAAGTTGCGAAGCAGCTGGCGATTCTTCCTCAGAATCCAACAGCGCCTGACGGTTTGACCGTCTCGGAGCTTGTTTCGTACGGACGCTTCCCTTATCAGCGCGGATTCGGTTCTTTGAGCAAAGAAGATCGTTCCATCATTCAATGGGCCGTAGAGAGCACCGGACTTTTAGAGTTCAAGGACCGTCCTATTGATCGTCTCTCGGGCGGTCAGAGGCAGCGTGCTTGGATCGCAATGGCACTTGCGCAGCAAACCGATCTGCTGTTCCTTGACGAGCCTACGACGTATTTGGACATGGCTCATCAGCTTGAGGTATTAGAGCTGCTTCAACAATTGAATGCTACTGCCGGAAGAACGATTATCATGGTTGTACATGACCTGAATCATGCCTCCCGTTACGCGCAGCATATGGTTGCCATAAAGAAGGGGCAAGTCGTTAGCGTAGGCGCACCGGTAGCCGTTATGACGAAAGATGTCCTGCGTGAAGTTTTCAACATTGAGACGGACATTATCCCGGATCCGCGTACTGGCGTGCCTTTGTGCTTCCCGTTTGCGCTAGCGGACAATAAGCCGCAGGTTGCAGAAATGATTTTAGAGCCCGTAAAAGTAAGCTAAACGCAATGCGAATGGCTTGAGGAAAGGGCTTTAGAGCATGAGCAGAGTGCTTCTCGAAAAAAGTTTAATTTTTTTCTGTGAAGAGGTTGCATTCTGCTTGTGACCATGATATATTATTACTTGTCGCGCTTGAGAAAAAGCGACTGACACTGAAATGCGGAAGTGGCTCACTGAAATGCGGAAGTGGCTCAGCGGTAGAGCATCGCCTTGCCAAGGCGAGGGTCGCGGGTTCGATTCCCGTCTTCCGCTCCATATTTGCGCCCTTAGCTCAGCTGGATAGAGCGTTTGACTACGAATCAAAAGGCCGGGAGTTCGAATCTCTCAGGGCGCGCCATTTCTTTAAAGCAGATGATACATATCGGGACGTAGCTCAGCTTGGTAGAGCACCTGGTTTGGGACCAGGGGGTCGCATGTTCAAATCGTGTCGTCCCGACCATATTTTCTGCGGGTGTAGTTCAATGGTAGAACTTTAGCCTTCCAAGCTAATAGCGTGGGTTCGATTCCCATCACCCGCTCCATATTAACCATTCAAGCCTTGGGATTCCAAGGCTTTTTTATTTTACCTGTATTTCCTTTTCTTATGCCGGTGAAAAAGGTTTTACCGTTATTTGATTTGTAGTATGATGATGAGAGTTTAAAATCGCCGATATCGGTTAATTTGGCTTATGGTGAGGATTGCTGCAGGCAAGACCTGAGGATAGGCCGTTATTATATACAAATAGGGAAGCGTTTCGCATTATAAACCGAAGATTATGCTTTTGCAGTGGTTTGCTCTGCTGACCATCGACGAAGCTTAAGATATGGTTTCGCATCGCAAACCCTAAGGAGGATTAGGAATGTCGGAACAGGCTGGTACTACAATGACAACAAACCGACCGCAAGCCAATAACTTGCTGCGACGTGATGTTCGTTTCCTGGGGAACATTTTAGGGGACGTACTCGTTCATCAAGGCGGTCATGAACTGCTGGAAACCGTTGAGAAGATCCGTGAAATGAGCAAAACGCTGCGAGCTGAGTTTTTGCCGGAACTGGACGAGGAATTCAAACAGGTTATCGATGCGCTGACTCCCGCAACTCGTTATCAGGTCATTCGCGCCTTCGCCATTTATTTTCAATTGGTGAACATCGCCGAGCAGAATCACCGGATTCGCCGCAAACGCGATTATGAGCGTTCATCGGGCGAGAAAGTACAGCCAGGTTCCATTGAAAGCGCGATTCAAGTGCTGAAGGATCAAGGCATTTCGGTCGATAACGTGAAAGCGATCATTGCGGATATTTCATTGGAACTCGTCATGACCGCACATCCTACGGAGGCGACGCGCCGCGCTGTTCTCGATATTCATCAACGTATCGCCGCTGACATGATGGAGCTTGACGATCCGACACTGACATTCCGCGAACGCGAGAAGCTGCGCGAGAGACTGTTGAACGAAGTGCTGACATTGTGGCAAACCGATGAGCTTCGCGACCGCAAGCCGACCGTCATCGATGAAGTTCGAAACGGAATGTACTATTTCGACGAGACGTTGTTCGAAGTGCTTCCTAACGTATATGAAGAGCTGGAACGGTGCTTGGACAAGTACTACCCATCCGACGAACACTGGCATGTTCCGACCTACCTTCGTTTCGGTTCGTGGATCGGAGGCGACCGTGACGGCAATCCTTCGGTAACGGCTAAGATTACTTGGGAGACGTTGAAGCTGCAACGCGGTCTCGCGCTCGAGAAATACGAAGAGCTATTGAAAGAAGTTATGGGTCAGTTAAGCTTCAGCACGAATATCATCGATGTCACGGACGAACTGATCGAGTCCATTAAGAAGGATCGCGAGCAGATTGAGCTCCGCGGCGCGGATATTTGGCGTAATGAGAAGGAACCATACCGCATCAAACTCGGCTACATGCTGGAAAAGCTGGCTAATGCGCTGGATGATTCCCTGAAGGGGTCGGCGAAGCGTTACAACAGCGCGGAAGAGCTGAAAGAGGATTTGCTGGTCATCGACCGGAGCCTTCGTCATCATTTCGCTGATTACGTGGCCGATACGCTTATTCGCAAGCTGATACGTCAAGTGGAGCTGTTCGGATTCCACCTGGCTGCGCTCGATGTTCGTCAGCACAGCAAAGAGCACGAGAGTGCGATGACGGAAATCTTGGCGAACATGAATATCGTAGAAGATTACGCGTCTCTGGCTGAAGACGATAAAATTCATTTGCTGCATGAAGTACTGAACGATCCGCGTCCGCTTACGTCGCCGCATTTTGCCTATTCTGAAGGCACGCGCGAATGCTTGAACGTCTACCATACGATTTACCGCGCACAAGCCGAATTCGGTGCTAACTGTATTTCCAGCTATCTCATCAGCATGACGCAGGGCGCAAGCGATATGCTGGAGGTTATGGTATTCGCGAAAGAAGTGGGCTTGTTCCGCAAAGAAGCAAACGGCAACATCACTTGCACGCTGCAAGCCGTGCCGTTGTTCGAAACGATCGACGACCTGCATGAAGCGCCAGGCATTATGGAAAAGCTTTTTGCTTTGCCGATTTACCGGCAGGCCGTCGAGGCTCGCGGCAATCAGCACGAAATCATGCTCGGTTATTCCGATTCCAACAAGGATGGCGGCGTGGTTACGGCAAACTGGGAGCTGCGTGTCGCCCTGAACGCGATCACGAGTACAGCGAAGAAATTCGGCGTGAAGCTGAAATTCTTTCATGGCCGCGGCGGAGCGCTCGGCCGTGGCGGAATGCCGCTTAATCGCAGCATTCTGGCACAACCGCCGCATACGGTAGGCGGAGGCATCAAGATTACGGAGCAGGGCGAAGTATTGTCTTCCCGTTATTCTTTGAAGGGCATTGCGTACCGCAGCTTGGAGCAGGCGACTTGGGCGCTTGTGACAGCTTCGCGTTTGGCGAAATATCCGGAACAGGAAGAAGCGGCTACGGCGGAGTGGGAAGAGATTGCCCGCGGGATCTCGGAGACGGCGCTGACGAAATACCAGGACTTGATTTTCCGCGACCCGGACTTTATGACGTTCTTCAAGGAATCGACGCCGCTGCCCGAAGTTGGCGAGCTGAACATCGGTTCCCGTCCGGCGAAACGCAAGGGTAGCGACCGTTTCGAAGATCTTCGCGCAATTCCTTGGGTATTCGCATGGACGCAAAGCAGATACTTGCTGCCGGCATGGTATGCCGCAGGCACGGCGCTGCAGAACTACGTTCAAGACGATGCGAAACGGTTGGATACGCTGCGCGTGATGTACGAGAAGTTCCCGTTCTTTACGACGTTAATCGATAATCTGCAAATGGCGCTTGCCAAGGCGGATCTTCTGATCGCCAAGGAATATGCGGGCATGATCGAGGATCAAACGATTCGCGATCGCATCTTCACGCAAGTCGAGGAGGAGTATGCTCGGACATCCTCGTTCATCTTGGCAATCACGGGGCAGGAAGAAATCTTGGATAACGTACCGGTTATCCAGGAATCGATCCGTCTGCGTAACCCGTACGTGGATCCGCTGAGCTACATGCAGGTCCAATTGCTAATAGAGCTGCGTGAAAGCCGCGCTAAAGGCGCTGAGGACGATCTGGAGCTGCTCCGGGGAGTGCTGTTGACGATCAACGGAATCGCGGCAGGGTTGAGAAACACGGGTTGATCAGCTGATTGGTTTGCGCGGACGCTAGGCCGCGCAGCATTCGTCAATGGGACGATTGGTTTGCGAAGACGGTAGCCGGTAGGCTTCGCAGCATTAAGCGATCGGGACGTCTCGTTTACGAGCCACGAAAGGCCGCGCGTATCGTTCCCTGCAAGAGGCTGTGAATAACGCTTTAAAATAAACCGAGCTTGGAATGGCTATTATCCATTCCAAGCTCGGTTTTTTATTGTCCTCAAAATGATATCCACAGTTCCCTGCATAGTTGTGAGGAATATGTGGATAAGCCTGTGGATAGTACTTATTTTATGTGTTATGAGCATGTGGATAGACGCTTGAAATCATTATGCACAGAAAATAATGCGTTTTTCTGCAATTGATTTCCTTTTCCATTCTCATTCATTGCCTCCGCACGCTCATAACGGTATAATCAAAACGTCGTGTATTGGATACGGCGGGTTTGGAGGAGTCGCATTGTTATCAGTAGAGGCGAGATTAGCGAGAATGGCACTGCAAGGCGATCAACGGGCGTTTGCCGAGATCGTGGAGCTATACCAAGACAAGCTTTACCATATGGCTTACCGGATGCTGTACAACCGTCAGGAAGCAGAGGATGTCGTGCAGGACGTGTTCCTGCGTGTATATAAAAATTTGGATCGTTACGACGCAACGATGAAATTCTCGACCTGGATTTATCGGATCGCTACGAACCTATGCATCGATCTCCTTCGCAAACGCAAGCCGGTGTACTCATTGGATGCGGAATCGGGCGAGCATGAAGGGTTGGACGGCTATGCGATGATTCCGAGCGATGACCGGACGCCGGAGAGCGAACTGCTCTTGTCGGATACCCAGCGTATTATTCATCAAGCGATTGCAACGCTGCCTGCCAAATACAAATCGGTCATGGTACTCCGGTACTTGGAAGAGCTCTCGCTGCAAGAGATCGGAGACGTGTTGGAGATGCCCGTCACGACCGTGAAGACGCGGGTGCACCGCGGCCGGGAGTTTCTTCGTAAGAAGTTGGAGCATAAGCTGTAGGGAAATGGGTCCGCCGGCGATGAACCATAAATTGGGCAGCCGCGGATTCCAGAAAAAAGTGAAACATCTGCTTCTTTCATACGTATCGAATACTACTGTGAAATTACAACGAAGAAAGGACTGGCTGCTATGAATTGCAACGTCGCCATCATGTTGATGCATGATTACTTGGACGACGAGCTGCCCCATCAAGATCTTGCAGAGCTTAAGGAGCATCTTGCTTCTTGCCCGGAATGCCGCATCCGAATGGAACAGCTGGAACAGACGGAAGCGCTCACGCACAGGATGATGGACACGCACTTCGTCGTTACGGCCGAACAATCCTCGCAGTTGACGCAGCGTATCATGTCCGCTCTGCCGGTCAAGCGCCGCAGAACAGGGACCGGCTTCGCAAGATGGGTCCGGAATCACCCGGCCGTCTCGGTTGCCGCCGTGTTCGTGCTTGTGATGTTCTCCAGTTTTCTGGCGATGTGGCAGCAAGACAGCGAATTGGCAGTTCGGGGACCTGATTTGGCGGAAGTCGTCATCCAAGGCGATACCGTTACCGTGCCTGCGGGCGCACATATCAATGGCGATCTGACGGTCGAAAACGGAAAAGCAAACGTACTCGGCGAAGTGGATGGGGATGTTACGGTTATCTCAGGAACGCTGTACGAAGCCTCCACTGCACATATCTCAGGAGAAGTGAAGCAGATTGACCAGGCGCTGGACTGGTTTTGGTACAAAGTTACGACTTCCATCAGCAGTTTGGCCTATTGATGTTCTGCCTCCCTTACGCGGGAGGTTTTTTTGTGAAGGAAAGAGGATTTGCAACCCCGTTTCTAGAAAATAATAAGGTTAGAATGCCGATAAAAGGATTAATGTGTACGCACGTTAGGTCTTTGGGGGTTGACGTATGAACTACTTTGACGATATGACATGGACGGTCTTAATCAAGGATATTATCGATATTTCCGTCGTTAGCTATATTATTTACAAACTCATCATACTGGTTCGCGGCACGAAGGCGGTACAGCTCTTCAAAGGGATAATCGTTCTCGTGGTGACGTGGGCGATCAGCACTTGGTTCGACCTGTATACGCTCAAGTGGCTGATGAACCAAATGTTCACGCTCGGCGTGTTCGCAGTGCTCGTCATCTTTCAGCCGGAGCTTCGCCGGGCGCTGGAGCAGCTGGGGCGTGGCAAATTGTTCAGCCGCACGTCTGTCGTCGACCCGGATATCAGCGATCGGATCAACGCGATCATTAAGGCGCTGAATTACATGGCCAAGCGGAAAATCGGGGCGTTGATCGTATTCGAGCGGACGACCGGACTTCAGGATTATACGGAGTCCGGCATTCGGATGGAATCCATGGTCAGCTCGGAGCTGGTCATTAATATTTTCATTCCGAATACGCCGCTGCACGACGGGGCCGTCATCATTGGAGGCAACCAAATCAAGGCGGCCGGATGTTATTTGCCCTTGTCCGAGAATCCGTTCATCAGCAAGGAGCTGGGCACGCGCCACCGGGCTGCGATCGGGATTACGGAGGTGTCGGATGCCGTATCGGTCATCGTTTCGGAGGAGACGGGGCAAATCTCCCTTGCGGTCGGCGGAATGATCGTTCGCGACATTAAAGAAGAATCGCTGATCTCGAAGCTGTACGAGGAGCTGAATCCGAAGCCCAAGACGCGCGAGCGGCAAGGCGGCGTGAAGATACCTTTCTGGAAACGGAAAGGAGGGAACGAACATGGATAAATGGCTCAATCATCCCACGGCGCTCAAGATCATCTCCCTGCTGATCGGGATCCTCATGTGGGCGGTCGTTCATTTCGATTCCGAGGAAACGCCGAATACGGTGTCGACGCTGACCGAAACGCGCGACATCGACGGCGTGCAGATCAAGCCGATCGGCATGGACGATAAGAATTATGCGCTGCGCCTGCTTGATCCCGAGGTTGTGCATCTGACGGTTCGCGGATCGCGGTCTGATTTGCTGATTGCTTCGCATAACAATGATTATCAGGTTACGGTCGATCTGAGCAAGGCCAGCGAGGGCAGGATGGTGCTTCCCGTTAAGGTCAACCTGCCGCGGGGACTCGAGCTCATCGAAGCGCAACCGAGCAATGTAACGGTCGTGCTGGAGCGGCTGCTGACGAAGGAATTCGAGGTTCAAATCAATGCCGAAGGGACGCCGGGCAAAGGGTATAAGCTTGGTCAACCGCTCGTCAAGCCAAACGGCCGCGTACATGTCACGCTGCCGGAGGACGAGATGAACGAGGTGGCATTCGTCGGCGCAACGGTGTCCGTAGACGGCGAGGAGGAAACCGTCAGCGACAAGAAACTGAAGCTCACGGCACTGGACAAGAACGGGAACGAGCTCACGGATGCCATCATTAGTCCCAACGTCGTCGAGGTGGAAATTCCGATTACGAAACCATTCAAGAAGCTTCCATTGCAGGTCAGCTTCAAGGGAAGTCTGCCGCAAGGCCTGGCGGTTGCGTCGTTCAAACAAAGCGTGGACGCGATCACGATTTATGGGCCGCAGGACGTGCTCGATAAGTATGATTTTTATGATGGATTGACGATAGACTTGTCGCAAGTGAAACAATCGGGTACGATGGAGCTCAATGTCGAACCCGGAAAAGATATCGCAACGGTAGATCCGGCGACGGTAACATTCGACTTTACGATCGTATCCGCGGAAACGAAGGTGCTTCCGAAGCTGCCGGTTACGATGATCGGGTTATCCGAAGGGCTGAAGGCGCAAATCGCGCTTCCGGAGGATGGCCGCGTCGATGCTTCGATCAGCGGCGCGCCGAACATGCTGGCGCAGATCGGCACGAAGGATGTGCAGCTCGTCGCGGATTTGAGCGGGCTTGGTCCAGGCAGCCACGTCGTGCCGCTGGCCATGCATGTGCCGCGGTTCATTGACCAAGCGGCCGGCGCTTCGCTGAGCATTACGGTCACGATTACGGATGGCACGGCACCGGCTACGACCGACACGCCTGACGGCAGCTTGCCGGCAAACGGACAAACGGATACCGAGCCCGATGCGGATTCAGGGGCCGTGACTGGCGGAAGCACGAACGGAAGCAACAGCGGTAATAATCCATCGGGCACCGCGGGAACGGGAACGGGAGCCGGCTCCAATGCCGGCGCTGAGCAGAAGCCGGGCAATGAGGGCGTCGACGAGAGTCCGGATACCACGAAAAACAATCAACCAGTGAACGGAAATCAATAATCAAAGGGGAACTACAACCATGGGAAAATATTTTGGGACGGACGGTGTCCGCGGTGTCGCAAACCGTGAGCTTACGCCTGAGCTTGCTTATAAAATCGGACGCTGCGGCGGTTACGTGCTCGCCGGGCAGGCAGATAAGCCAAAAGTCGTAATTGGACTGGATACCCGGATTTCGGGACCTATGCTGGAGGCTTCGCTTATTGCGGGCCTGCTCTCGATCGGCGCAAGCGTCGTGCGGATCGGCGTCGTGTCGACGCCGGCCGTAGCCTATCTGACGCGTGTTCTCGGCGCGGATGCGGGCGTTATGATCTCCGCTTCGCATAATCCGGTCGAAGACAACGGCATTAAGTTCTTCGGCGGCGACGGTTTCAAGCTCTCCGACGATACGGAGAACGAGATCGAGCGCTTGATGGATGCGGAAGTCGACGAACTGCCGCGCCCGGAAGGCGGCGACATCGGGACGGTCACGGTGGATGAAACGGCGAAACGCGTCTTCATGGATTTTCTGAAGACGACGGTATCCCATTCCTTCAACGGGCTGAAGATCGTGCTGGACTGCGCGAACGGCTCGGCGCACAGCATTGCGCCGACGGTATTCCGCGAGCTTGGCGCGGAAGTGATTACGGTCGGGGCCGAGCCGAATGGCCTGAACATTAACGACGGCGTCGGTTCGACCCATCCGGAGTATTTGCGCGAAGAGGTCTTGAAGCACGGGGCTGACCTGGGACTTTCATTCGACGGCGATGCGGATCGGCTGATCGCGATCGACGAGAACGGCGAAGAGGTGGACGGCGACTATATTCTCTGCATCTGCGGCGACGCGATGAAGCGGGATGGGAAGCTGAAGAATGATACGATTGTAACGACGGTCATGAGCAACATCGGCTTCTTCAAGGCAGCTCAGAAGATCGGCTTGAACACCGCGCAGACGGCCGTAGGCGACCGCTATGTCATGGAAGAGATGCGCCGTGGCGGCTTCAATCTCGGCGGCGAGCAATCCGGTCATGTTATTTTCCTGGATTACAATACGACTGGCGACGGCATCTTGACCGCGCTGCAATTGACGGACACGTTGGTGGCTTCCGGCAAGAAGCTGGGCGAGCAGAAGAAGCTGATGCGCAAATACCCGCAGGTACTGATCAATGTGCGCGTGGCGGACAAAAATGCCTATAAGACCAATCCGGCCATTGCCGCGGTAATTGCCGATGTGGAGCGGGAGCTGGGCGACAACGGGCGCGTGCTCGTGCGTCCTTCCGGTACGGAATCGCTGGTCCGCGTCATGGCGGAAGGCCCTGAGAAGGATCAAGTCGAGGCTTACGTGGCGCGAATCGTGGATACGGTTCGCACGGAGATTGGCACGGAATAAATATGCGGCCCAACAGGCAACCCTAGAAGCATAAACATATGCTCGGGGTTGCTTTTCTCGTGATCCGAGAGCTATTGGTAAAATTTCAAAGTTGCTGATTAACAGCGGTTGGAAACGGTTACCTGAAGATTGGGTTGCACGATTCCCGTAAAATGCATATAGTAGGTAGTGACATTCAAGCAGGAAAGCGAGGATAGCGGTTATTAGCATCACAAAGCGCCAGAGCTTGTGCATATTCATGCAGCTGCTGCAGCGGTCCAATTCGGAACGGGCCATGCGGATCTACAATCGGCTGAATGAACGGCAAGCTGACGAGGTGGAGGTGTTCGAAATTTCGGCGGGGACCTCCCGGTTTTGCATTCAACCGAAAGTCGATTCTCAAATGGACCGGGCGACCGGTCTGACAAAAGGTCGACAGGATGCTTCATAGTAAAGAAGGCGAGGGACGGCAACGGAAGCCGTCTGCGCTAAAACAGCCATCAGAGCGACTAGAACGATGGAAGGTAAACGGCTCCAAGCAGCTGTTTGTTTTCTGCTGGATTCTGACGGTTGGATTTAGGGATGAGGGTCTGGAGAAACGGATTTGAAAGTCGGTGCATACGTTGGCTGACTTCTCTTCGTACGGCAGCAAGCATGCGAAATATTTCAATGGCTTAGCAGCCCGGTGATTTTTGAATGTGCAGGCTGCGCTTTATTTCTTATTGTCTTTATACTTTTGCGGATCGATGCCGGAGAATAGTGCGGCTTTGTGCCGCCATGCTTTGACAGGTATTCGAAGGCATCCGTTACCGCTATACATTCGATAACGGAGGTCTATTCATATGTGTGGAATTGTAGGATATATCGGTAAACGGGATTCGCAGGATATTTTGATCGAGGGCTTGAAGAAGCTGGAGTATCGCGGTTATGACTCCGCCGGCATTGCCGTATTCACGAAGAACGGACTTGAAGTACGCAAGTCGATCGGCCGTCTAGCCAACTTGGAGGAGAAACTGGACGGTCGGCCGTTGGAAGGCTCCGTGGGCATCGGGCATACGCGCTGGGCAACGCACGGTAAGCCGTCGGATGTGAATTCTCATCCGCACACGGACAACACGCACAAGTTCTCTGTCGTGCATAACGGCATTATCGAGAACTACCTGGATTTGAAGGATGAGCTGGTTGCGAAGGGCTGCCGATTCGTATCGGAAACGGATACGGAGGTCATCTCGCATCTCGTCGCGGACGAATATGATGGCGACATCGTGAAGGCCGTACAGCGTGCGGTTAAACGGATGCGCGGCGCGTTTGCGCTTGGCGTGTTGACGGAATTCGAACCGGACCGCTTGGTTGCCGTGCGTTTTGCCAGTCCGCTCGTTATCGGCGTGGGCAAAGGCGAGAACTTCATCGGCTCCGATATTCCGGCGATTCTGGAACATACGCGCGACGTATACATCCTGAATGACGGGGAAATGGCGATTCTGACGCAGAACAGTGTCGAATTGATGACGATCGATGGCGGGTTTATTTCCAAGGAAATATTCCATGTCGATTGGGATTTGGAAACGGCGGAAAAAGCCGGATTCGATCATTTTATGTTGAAAGAAATTTACGAGCAGCCGAAAGCTTATCGCAACACGATGATGGGACGTATTACGGATGACGGCAAATCCGTCGTTCTCAAGGAAATCGGCATGACGGCTGAACAGATTCGTGGGATTCGCAAGGTTCATATCGTCGCTTGCGGAACGGCGTTCCACGCGGGTCTGGTCGGCAAGTCGGTCATCGAGAACTTGGCGCGCATTCCGGTTGAGACGGATGTTGCATCCGAATACCGTTACCGTTCGCCGATTATCACGCCGGATACGCTCGTGATTGTCGTCAGCCAATCCGGCGAAACCGCGGATACGCTCGCCGCGCTGCGCGAAGCGAAACGCTGCGGGGCCCGCGTGCTGGCGATTACGAACGTCGTCGGCAGCTCGGTTGCCCGCGAAGCAGACGATGTCATGATTACGCAGGCCGGCCCGGAGATCGCCGTGGCATCGACCAAAGCGTACACGTCGCAGCTCATCGCATTCTATCTGCTCGGATTGTTTCTGGCGGATACGATCGGCACGCGCGATGCAGCGTATGTATCGGAAGTCGTTGCGGCCATGGGCGAGTTGCCTGAGCAGGTAGAGCGAATCCTGGAGCACGCCGAAGTGTTGAAGCAGGTAGCGGAATCCCTGTCGAAGCACAATAACCTGTTCTTCATCGGCCGCGGCGTCGACTTCGCCGTTGCGCAGGAGGGATCGCTGAAGCTGAAGGAAATCTCGTACATTCACTCCGAAGCGTATGCGGCAGGCGAACTGAAGCATGGTACGCTGGCCTTGATCGAAGAAGGCATTCCGGTCATCTCGGTCATTACGCAGGAAGATCTGTATGAGAAAACGTTGAGCAATATTAAAGAAGTGAAAGCGCGCGGCGCGCATGTCCTTGCCCTCGTTAACGAAGGTCAGGAAGAAGAAGTCGGCAAATCCGTCGACGAGCTGTTCGCGATTCCGAAGACGCTGCCTCTGCTTGCGCCGGCTCTGTCCGTTGTACCGCTGCAGCTGATTGCTTACTTCGCGTCTCTGGCGCGCGGCAATGACGTGGATAAACCGCGGAATTTGGCGAAAAGCGTCACGGTGGAGTAGGCCTATCATAAAGCTTGTAGCTGATGATGGTCAGCAGTGATAAAAATGTATGGAACCATTAAAGAAAGTATGGAACCCATTAAAATTCTAAGGTGCCATTAAAGAAACTGTGGAACCAGTCTGTAGTATTGAGCCGCATAGTTGGTCCCGATGATTGAATGTCATCGGGACTTTTTTTATATGGGGAAAGGTGGACACGGTCTGTATCATTGCGCCGACGAGATCGGTGAGGGGCTGATTTTAACTACCCAAAAGTCGTCAACGTTGTAGCCAATTTCAGCAACCGTCCCCATCCGCAGCGAAGCGACACCAGTGAGGCATATCGTCTACAGGCTGGAAGAAGGTATTTGGAGGTTTGTAACTGGAGGCAATGCATTGGGGGTTTCGGAGTATTTAAAAGCATTAAGTGTCTAGAAACGCTCAGAATTAAAACTCCTTATAAGGAAGGACAGCTGTTAATTTCATTAGCTCCTTAAAGTTTACGGCTCTTCGGACGTAGCGCCCACGAGGCGAGAGCTAGGAGTGCAAGACCAACAGTGCTCCAAATATGGTACGCATAAGCTCCGTAATCCCCCACGAATGCATGTGATGCCGCTGCGCCCGACATTCCAAAGAAAATGCCTGCATACGCCCATTCTTTAAGCCGTAGAAAGCCCGGCACGAGGATGGCTAACGTCCCAAGCACTTTCCAAATCCCGATAATGGTCAGAAAGTATACCGGATACCCTACTATCTCCACTGTATCGAGCGTTCCCCATTGATGGCTTAGTTCCCCAATTCCTCCGCTTCCCTCAACGAATGCAAGCAGTACCGTTGTAACCCAATATGCGGTGATTTTAACTCGGGGCTGGATTTGTTCTTTCGCGGTTATTTCCACGCCAATCGTACTCATTTTGTTTCCTCCTCATAATTGTTGATTCAAGTTTGGGCATTCTTCTTATTTTTTACCATAGGCATGTGAAATCTCCTTATATTCAGCAATTAGCCTTCGACTTTGTGTACACGAAGCCACATTTCGCCGTAGAATTCACCGTTTTCAGCTGCTTTAACAAATGTTGAGTTACCAGATCCAACGTACTTGTGGTCTGTGATTCCTTGCAACATGCCGCCGAATACTTTGCCAGTGATTTCGTCAGCAAGGCGCTCTTTGTCAGCGCTTGTTCCAGGCACGACGAGGTAGTCGCCAGCGAGGAAATCGAGGACGTCCGCTCCCTCCACGTTGAACTCGCCCATCACGCCGAAGCCGCGCCAAGCCTTGCCGGCGATCACGTAATTGATTTGATACTCTTGCCCGTCCGCGAGTGCGAGAAGTTCAGCAAGCTTGTTGTTTTCAGTAATTTCAGCTTTTTTCGTTGCAGTTTTTGCTGCATTACCCGCCCAGTCGTTGTAGTCCTCAAGTGAAACACCGAAAGCAGTCATTTTGTAGTTTTCCGAGATTGTTTTGATGGCGTAGTTAGTCATTTTGTTCTCTCCTTTGTGGATTTGTATTTGTTTCTTACAAGATTGATTCTATTTTCTGAATGTATCAAAAAATGATACTTTATATTTCATCTTCGTGCTTTCCGGGGTGTAGTACCAGCGGAGCTGTCACCAAGTGCCGATCCGGTCATGGGTGGTTTCTTTAAACTGCGATAACGCCTTGGTGGAGGACGCGCCTTTGTCCTCCGCTTCCGCGGGCGTACAAACGCTCCGCAACCTGCCGATGCCGATTGGCACCATCATCATACGTTTCGATTGTTTTAACATATCCAACGTTCCTATTGTCGTTTGCCTTCTTTAATCAAGCTTAGCAAGGACGGCGGCAAGGCGAATCTGCAGGACGATAGATTGCAGGCAGCAAAAAAGAGATGCCTGAGCATCTCTTTTCTCTCTTCCGACATACTTCTATGCCGAAAGTCATGCCTCGAAAGCGGCCAGTCCATGCTTTACAGCGAAGATCGCAACCTCAAGACGGTCGCGCAATTCCAGCTTCGCGTTGACGTTGGGCACGTAATTCTTGACGTTCCCTTCGGTGATGGTCAGCACGTCGGCGCTTTCCCGGCTGTTCAAACCACGCCCGAGCAGCCGCAGTACATCACGTCTCTCGGTCCGACAGACTGCCGATTCGCGCGAAACCCCGAGCGGGACCGGGGATTTCGGTAGAAACGATCGTCACGCTCTTCTTCCATTCCTCGAAACGAGAATACGGGCCGTTATATTCGGCTGCAGCACCAAGCCCCCGGCGTGAATGGCATGGATGGCGCTGACGATGGCATCCGAGGGCATGTCCTTCAACAGGCAGCCGTTCGCGCCTTGGTTCAGAGCCTGGACAATTAATTCAATACGAACTCGAATTCAAGCACACCGCGCCGACTTCGCGCACGCGGATCTTGAACAGCTCGGTGCCGGTCGTACGCGCGATCAGTTCCCGGTATTCCGCTACGGCCGCATGCGGCAGAACGGCCAGAATGACGCCGGCAAAGCCGCCGCCGTGGACTCGGCAGGCACCGTCGCCCAGCCGCTCGATGAAACGTTCGGTAATGGCGAGCGTGAGCGCGATCCCTTGTTCATGGGACACCGATTCTTGATGGATGTTCTGCAGCCATTTCCACGAGGAATTGCCCGACGCGGTAATATGCTTCAGCACGTCCTTCCACTCGCCGGCCTTAACGGCCTCCACTTGCCGACCGACGCGGTCATTCTCATCCAGGAAATGAAGCGCCCGCAGCACGGCTCGATCGCCGGCAGTTTCGCGGAGTTCCGCGAGCCGGCCATAGATCATCTCCGCCGTCAGATCGCGGCATACCTCTACGCCGAAAGCTTGCGCCACCGCCCGCATCTCGTTCGGAATCGATGCATAATCTTTCGTCAGGTCGGCATGGTTACCGCCGGTGCCGACGATGACGAGGCTGTAGCCTGCTTCCTCGAAGGTACCCGGGATTCGCTCGATCAGAGGCTTTGCCGGCTCCTTGAAGTCGATGGTGATCAAGCCGCCGTGCGAGCAGGCCATCTGGTCCAGCATTCCCGACGGTTTGTTCCAATACAGATTTTCGGCATGCTTGCCGATGCGCGACATCATGACCGCATCCATCGCTCCGTCGTTATAGAGCGTGCTTAGGATCTGGCAGATCAGAATCTCGAAGGAGGCCGAGGAGCTCAGTCCTGAAGCCGGGAGCACGTTGCTGCTGACGTAAGCCTGGAACCCGCCGATTCGGTACCCGTGCTGCCGGAAACCGTGGGCAATGCCGCGGATCAAAGCGGCCGTCCCGCCTTCGCCCGACTGAGGCTCCAAATCATCGAGCGGGATGACCGACAAGCCGGGATACCCTTCGGAAATGACGGAGATAACTCCGGTGTCCACGGCTGCCGCAGCCGCAATCGTGTCTAACTGAATGCTGGCCGCCAGCACCTTTCCATGGTTATGGTCCGTATGATTGCCGCCGATCTCCGTGCGCCCCGGAGCACTGAAATAGTTCAACGACGCCGTGTTTCCGTATTGCGCACCGTATCCTTCCATGCACCCCCGGTACCTATCGATCTGCTGCTCTCGTTCCTCGCTGCCGTACATCTGGTCCAGCAGCTGCCGTACCGGAGCCGAAGCGAATAGTTGTTCGAATGAATCGTTCATCTTGAGAATTCCTCCTGTTTCTAACTGTTTATGGAGTAGTTAGTTATTATCATGTCCATTGTATCGAAAGGCAGCGTTCGCAGATAGGATATTTATGAAATCGTCGGTAGGAAAAGCATGTCGAATCAGCGACATCACGCATGCTTCGTTGACAACTTCAAGAATAGGCATTAGTATATGCTATAGCATGTAAATAAAAGAGTATCTAAATTCACGGGAGGGCTGCAATGAAACCCGCTATGGAATTATTCGATCTGACCGGATTCCTGATCCATCGAACCGATATGAAACTAACCAATTTCTTCATCCGAAAACTAAAACCTTATTCGGTCACGCCGGAACAGTGGGGAATCATCAGCGTGCTTGACGGCGATCGGGCCTTGACGCAGAAGGAAATCGCCGAAGCGATCGACAGGGATCAAAGCACGGTCGTCAGGATGATCGCCTCGCTCGAGAAGAAAGACATGGTGAAGCGGGTGCAAAACAACGACGACAGACGTTCCCATAACCTGTTTCTCAGCGCCAAAGGCATGCAGCTTAAGACGAGCCTGCTGCCTGTGGTACGGGAGGCGCACGAGGTGTTGACCCGTAATCTAAGCCAGGCCGAACTTGCGCTGCTTCACGACACGCTTCATAAGCTCTATCTGAACGTAAAGGAGGACTAATCCTTTACGCATTATATATGCTATAGCATGTAATTTTGACGCGCAGCGCGACCCTCATTATCTCAAGAAAGAGAGTGATTCCATTGATGACGTTCATTCATAGCGTTCAAGCCGTGTTGGGGATATTCTTTCTGTTCACGGGCACCACGATCATCTCCGGGAAAATGGCAAACGAGTTCAAAAAGCTCGGCCTCCCGCCTATCTTTAATTCGTTGACCGGTGCCATCGAAATCGTTGGGGCGATCGGCATGATTGCGGGTTATTGGTTCCCGATCACGGCTGTATTGTCAGGCTTGCTGCTAGGTTCGACCATGCTGGTTGCCGCCTTTATGCTGCTTGTGATTGCAAGAGATCCGTTTAAGAAGGCAATTCCCGCAATCGTGTTGAGTGTATTGGCTTATGCTGCCGCCATTATATGCTATAGCATGTAAAGGCGAACGGACTTCTAATGGGCGGCCTAATTGCGGCGGTTCTGGCCGAACGGCCCCGGGAAACGAGGGTTCTCTATGGGCTGGATTATTCGGTCTTGACCGCTTTGCCTCTCAAGGCTGACACGATCCACAGGCATAATGGAATCGCTACCGCGCATAACGGAATAACGATGGTTTCCCACAGCTTCTGAAGCATTAGGATGGCTGCTTCGCCGGGAATAAACATGGCAATCAGAAAGATGGCCGGAGCGCTGAACCATATCATTCGTTTCCAGGACTTGATCCGGAGCCATTGCGCCATCTCGTAGCTGGTGATGAAGAGATACAACGAAATTTTGGCGAACACCCCGAAGATCCAGATGAAGATGACCAGGATATCCAGGTTTTGAATGAAATTCATGATGTTAATCGAGCGAACCAGCATGAAATAAGGGAATCGTAGTTCTTTGGCCACCAACGGACCGAATACCAGAAGCACCATGACCGTTGACATCGCGACCACGATTCCGGTGAACAGCACGCTAGTCAGAGACCTTTTCATGATATGTTTGGGACTCGATGCAAACGACAGCAAGACGAGCAGCATGAACGATTCCGCCAGAAATGAGGCGGGAGCGAGGGAAGCCTTCGCGATTTCGGACAGATTCGCATCGCCGAAGACCGGCAGCAGATGACTCCGCTTCAGATTCCATATATTCAGCAGGAAGCTGAGCAGCAGCGTGAGGATCGTCACGGGACCCACGATCTCGCAAAACCGCCCAATTCCCGTTATCGCGCTCGTTGCCGTTAAATAAACCGCAGCACCAAGCAGCATGA
Source organism: Paenibacillus sacheonensis (assembly GCF_009909195.1). Lineage (GTDB taxonomy): Bacteria > Bacillota > Bacilli > Paenibacillales > Paenibacillaceae > Paenibacillus_Z > Paenibacillus_Z sacheonensis. The sequence continues at coordinate 26,377 of NZ_JAAAMU010000031.1, read as the reverse complement.
TCATCAACACCCAGACCGGCGTCTTGTCCAACAGGACCAGATGGATGAAGTCGACGAAGGAACGGAGCACGTCTCCGGATAGAATGAACCACGCCGCAAAATAGGGTAGGAGCACGATTTTTCCAAGCCATGCGCCCAGGAGCTCTTGACTGAATTGGGCCAAGGTTTTGCCGGGATGCCGCAGGCCGACTTTGACGACCAAATAGGTAATCACCGCGCCCAACATGCAGGCCAGCAGCATGGATAGCCAAGCATCCTGCTTGGCGATCTCCACGGCAGGGGAGATCCGCAGCCAGACAGCCATGACAATCTCCGCGGTTGCGACGATCCAGAATATTTGCGAGCCCGTTAGTTTCATCGCTCCCGTCCTTTCCGTGCTCCATGCACAAGCAGCCTCACATCGAAGAATTCGTTTGCCCCGGATCCTGGTAGCGCAGGTGGACCTCCGCCGTAATGGGAAGCTTGGCGAACGTAGCGTTCCAGTCCTTCTGCAATGACTTCCACTCTTGCGGATACTTGCGGTGTACGTGCTCGCCGATTCCGAGAAAATCCACCTTGTATTGCTTCTGGGCTTTATCGATCAGGTGGGCGACAGCCTGATTCGCTACCTTGCCTAACTGGTCTTGAATGATGTGGAGATCCTTGGCGTTCGACGGGTCCAGCAGCGTATTATTTTCCACGATGTCTCCGTTGCCGTGCAAACGGATATGGACGCGCATGCCTTGTTTGTCCTTGTAGACGCTAACGTGACGCTTCAGAGGCTTTACCCGGATGCTGATGCTGCTGCCGGCGCCTTGACTTTGAAGCGCGGTAACGGTAAGCATTCTCTGCCGTCCGGTGATCCAATTCGCATAATACGATTCAAGCGGATTTAAATATCCGCTGAGCCGAAGTTCCGCTTCCTTATTCAGCACGGCCGCCCCCGTATAGACGAACTTGGTGCTGGAGCGCTGGAGGCTGATGGCTGGCAATAGAATGGCGCCTCCGTGCGTCAAGGAATCCGCTAGAAATTCCCGATAGTAATAAGGCTTCATTCCGAGCGACATCTGGATACTGCTTAGGGCCGTACTGAGCAGCGGGTCAAAGACGGGCTTCGTCCCGAGGATATCTTTTGCCTCCCCGTCCTTTACGATCCAAATGACCGATCGGATCTCCGACTTCGGGTTGCGGACGATCATGTCCAGATATCGGTGTATCCCGTGTTTCGCGAGTCCGTTTTGCGCCATTCGCTGGCCGATCAGAATCGTCTGGCGATGGGCATAGAACAAGGTGCGGGAGAGCTGCGTCTGAATGTTTTGCCCCGCATCCATAAAGTCCTTGCCATAAGCGCTCACAACGACAAAGCTTCGATTCCTGCCGGCATTGCTATCCTCGGCGCTTAGACCGGCAGGAATCGCGATCTGCGAGCTGACCTTCAGTCGTCCGTCTTCGCTCGCGTCCAGCCCGGCAGCGATAACGATCGCAAGCTGGTTGGGCTCCCTAAGGTTCCAGCAGCCGCCGGTTACGGTAGAAAGCAGCAGGAAGCAAAGGACGATCATCGTTTTCTTCATTGAATAACCACCTTAACCTTCAGGTGTTTCTGTTAGCTCGTACGTTTTCTCGGCTTTCTTAGAAAGACGTTCTGCAGCATGTTTTTCTTCGTCGGGGCGATAGGCTCCAGATAGGGAGATCCCAAGGGACTCAATTGAATCAAATGCGATAGGATGACGATCAATCCAAGCGCCACGCCGAACAGGCCGAATAATCCGGACAGGAGCAGCAGCGGAAACCTCAGCATTCGAAAAGGATAGCCAAAGCGGTAACGCGGGATGACGAAAGAAGAAATGCCGGCCGCGGATACGACGATTACGATCGGCGCCGAGATGATTCCTGCCGCAACGGCCGCTTGACCGATGACCAAGGCTCCCACGATACTGACGAGCGGACCGATTTGCATCGGAAGGCGAATGCCCGCTTCCCTTAAGCCTTCGAACATAAATTCCATCAGGAAGACCTCGATGACCGTCGGTAAAGGGGATTGCTCCCTGAGACCCGTAATGCTGAGCATCAGTTTCGGCGGCATCATCTCCGGATGATAGGTCGTGAGCGCGATATAGATGGACGGAAACAGAAGGGAGAAGAGCGAAAAGATATACCGGATCCATCGGTTCATAGTGACATACAGGAAACGTTCGTAGTAATCGTCCGGGGCCTGTAGTCCGTCCCAGAAGGTCATGGGGGCGACAAGAACGATCGGAGTGCCGCTAATGAAGATGGCGATTCTCCCTTCCAGCAGTCCCGCGGACACGACATCGGCCCGTTCGGTGCTCTGCATTTGCGGAAAAGGCGAATAGTTGGTGTCTTCGACATATTCTTCGATATAGCCGGATTCCAAGACGCTCGGGATATCGATCGCCGAGATTCTCGACCGGACTTGATCGATCAAGCCAGGAGCGGCAATACCGTCGATATAGGAGAGAACGACCTCGGTTTTCGTCAATTTGCCGACCTGGAACGTTTCCATTTTGAGTTTCGGCGTCGTGATGATCCGCCTTAGCATGGTCGTATTCGTCCGCAGCTGCTCGGTAAAGCTTTCCCGGGTTCCGCGCAGCGTCGCTTCCGTCGAAGGCTCTTCGATGGCGCGGGTTTCGTATTGCGACACATCGGCCAGGAGAATGGAGTCTTCGTCTTCCGCCAAGAAGGCCACGCTTCCTTGAAGAATAGCATCTGCGGCTTCTTCGAACGCGGTTACCCGACTGGTCCGCAGCGCCGCAACAAGCTGCAGATCGCACATTTGGGCCAAGCTGTCCAATGTCCGGAGTCCCTGGGGAAGTCCGTCATAGATCAAGGGCCTCAAAATACTGGACTGCACAACGTCTTTATCGATCATGCCGTCGACGTATACCAGCAGAAGTTTGGCGTTATCTTGCAAGGCTACGCTGCGGAACACGACATCGGAGCATAGCTCGAAGATGGCTTGAAGTGTTTGTTCGTTCTCCCCAAGGTCCGGACCGACCCTGCGAACCGGATCCTCTTGCAAGCTGGGGCGTTCATTGGAGGTGAAGCTTTCATTGGAAGGCATGCAATTAGGCTCCTGCCGCTGGAATGATTTTGGATGTGTTGATACTATGCCCCAACTTTTGGTTCGCTACACTTGATGGCGGTGGCGCTGGTTTTTGGAAGAGTAGTGGCCAGAAGCAAGGGAAACCGGGACAAAGCAAACGGGACAAAGCAAATCGGGACAGAGCGGCAGGCTGCTCTATCCCGTTATTTATTGCGAAGCGTTCAAGGAAGGAGGAAGGAAGAAGACGCGGCGTCAAGCGATCGTAAGTCCGCCGTCGACCGGGATGACTTGACCCGTGATCCAGCTTGCCTCCGGATCGGCGAGGTGAACGATCCAGCGCGCCACGTCGTCCGGCACGCCTCTGCGTCCGAGCGGAATGGCTTGAACCTCCTGCTCCTTGACCGCGGCGATCTGTTCGTCGGAGAGTCCCATGCGTTCGCGAAGGAAGTCCGATTCGACCGGTCCGGATGCAATCGCGTTGACGCGAATGCCCTTCGGGGCGAGCTCGAGCGCCCAGCAGCGCGTCAGTTGTTCCATGGCTGCCTTGCTCGCCGAATAAAGCGACAGTCCCGCACCCGCCTTGCTTCCGAAGGTACTGGAGATGTTGATGATCGTGCCCTTGGACGCCTCCAGATACGGAAGAGCGGCGGCGGCAAGCAGCGTGGGCGCAGTGACATTCACGGCGAAAATATCATTGATCGCCTGCGCGTTCGCGGTCGCGAGCGGCTGGATGGCGCCGCTGCCGGCATTGTTGATTACGATATCGAGGCGGCCCCAGCGCTCGATGGCAGCGGCGACCGTCCGGGCAGCCGCCTCCGGATCGGAGGCATCCGCAGTAAAGCCTTCGATGTCCGGATGGCTGGCGGCAATCTTATCCAGCACGTTCGTTCTGCGTCCGGTAATGAGCACCTTCGCTCCCTTGGAAGCGAGCAGTTGAGCCGCGGCCAGTCCGATACCGGCGCCGCCGCCCGTGATAATAGCAACCTTGTCTGTGTACGTCATAACTAACATCTCCTTTAAAGGTTATCGAATGAGTTCCCTGAATGCGGTAAGCTTTGGCTTAAATTATCTAGTTAATAATTAATTGATTAATCAAAAGTCAAGTGATGCCCTTTCTCGAAGGGGCATCGGACTAGGGGCTAAAACAACTTTTTCAACAGACCTTTCAGCTGTGCTTGTTCCTGATCGGTAAGCTTCTCGCCGACGGTTCGTGCGATCGTCTCCTCATAGACAGGCCAGACGTCGGATATCAGCTGATGACCTGCGGGCGTTAGACGGACCAGGATTCTTCTCCTGTTCGTAGGATCGAATTCCCGTAGAATCCGGCCTGAATTCTCCAACGAATTCAACAAGTTGCTGATATTCGCTCTCGTTACCGCAAGATCGTCGCTGAGTTCGGAGGGAAGCATTGCTCTGCTGCCGGAGCGGAGGGCCACCAGCAGGCACCATCGGCCGAGCGTCAGATCGAAGCTTGCCAGCTGCTCTTCTAATTGTTGGACCAGATGATGATTGGTCTTATACAAACTTAGAAACACATCGACCGATAGGACGGGTCGTTCGAACGGGCTCCATTTCTCGGTCATAAAACCTCCTAGGTCGCGAAGCTGAGAATCGCGGTGGATGTAGGTTGAAAACACACAGTTAATTAATTAACTATTCGAAGATTAACAGCAAGACGAGGTCTTGTCAAGCGGTCGTTTGAACCGATGCACGAAGGTACTTGCCGCGAGCCATCAGTCGCCATCGTTGTCGAATGTTTGATTTTGTGAAAACCGTCATGGTAAGTTTAAGATGGCATTTTTTCTCCGAAGGTCCGGAGCGGGTAAGCAGCGCTGAGCGGAAGATGGAATGCATGCAGAACAATATAGAAGGAAGACACTCATGGAGAGAAATCGAGGACCTATGCATACAACCGCCGACAAGGAAGACGCCTATGGAAGAAGATGGAGTCCCGTTGTTTGGAAATGGCTTTTCGGATTGAAGTTTGCGTTTGATCTCGCTTTGACGGGTATTTTTTATTTTGAACATTCGATATCGTTTTTCTGGAGACTTAGCTTCGTACTCTTCTCGTTAGCGGCATTCCTGTTCGTCGGTTTCGTCTACTTCGATTGGAACAAGAGGCAAAATTGGCTGTTTCACCTGCTGATCATCGATTTCCTGGTGTCCGCTTCGTACGGTTACGTTTATATCGGGGGGGATTTCCCCAATCATCTCTTTATCGGAATTACGGCTTTAGCCATATTCATGTTCGTGAAGAAGACCCGGACGCTCATCCTGACTTGTTTGCTGCTGCTGGTCCTATACGTGGTCACGATGGGCGGCATCGATTGGTACGTATACCGGGACTTTGACGAAGTCGGTTATTTTACGACCGGTTCGTTTATTGTTTTCGCCGGTATCGTTAGCGCATTGGTGAATTTCTATCGGGGCGCGCGCCAACATACGATGGAGTTGTACGCGGAATTGATGGCCTCCCATGCAAAGCTGCAGGAGTACGCGCTCCAGACGGAGGAATGGGGAGCAGCCAAGGAAAGGGTGCGGATCGCGCGGGACATTCACGACAGCGCAGGCCATAAACTGACGGCTTTGCTGGTTCAGATGCAGGCGGCGCGCAAGCTGAGCCAGGTGGATGCGGAGCGAAGCGCGCAAACTTATTTGGCGTGCGAGCAATTAATCCGCGATTCGCTGCAAGAGATTCGGCTCTCGGTCAGGGCGATTCGGGATGAACCGGTCAAGACCGCCTCCTTGGGCGATCGGCTTGAACAGCTGGCCCGGGAATTCAGCAAATGGGCCGAGGTGCAGACGACGGTCGAGGTGGACGGAACGCCGGTCGCCCTGCCGGGCGAGCTTCAATTGACCGCCTATCGGATCGCGCAGGAATCGCTTACGAATGCCCAGAAACACGGACACGCCAGAACGGCGGAGATCCAGCTCGCCTATTCCGAGCGCGGATTTTCGCTGCGCATCCGCAATGACGGCGAGGTGCCTGCCGCATTCAAGCCGGGGTTCGGCATTATTAATTTGCAAGAACGAGTCAGAGAGTGGAACGGGGAAGTGCAGGTTGGGGCGGATCGGCGAAGGGGCTTTGCCGTTGAAGTCAATTTCCCGTATTCCGTGGCGGAAATGGAGCGGTAAGCAATTGAAAATTCTAATCGTTGACGATCAACGGCTTATGCGAGAGGGACTCGCCACCATCATCGGCTTGGAAGCGGGCATGGAAGTCATCGGTACGGCAGTGGACGGAAGGGATGCTTATTCCCAAGCGCTCGAGAAGCGGCCGGACGTGGTGCTGATGGACATTCGAATGCCGGGGATGGACGGCGTGGAAGGAGCCGAGCTCATTCTCAAGCACGCGCCGGACACGAAGGTGTTGATTCTGACCACGTTCGATGACGCGGAGCTTATCTTGAACGTGTTGGAGAAAGGCGTCCATGGCTATCTATTGAAGGATCTGCCGGCGGAGGCGATCGTAAGCGCGATCCATACGGTGTACAACGGAGGCACCGTGCTCCAACCCGAGATAACGGAAGTGCTGATGCGGGAAATGAAAAAAATGTCGGAATGGAATCCGGATAAGGCGCGTCTAGCAAGCACGGAAGCGCCAGAAGGATTAACGGCGCTGACCGACCGGGAGCGAGAAATCCTTTCCTTGTTGGGACAAGGGTTCAACAACAAGGATATTGCGGAATCGCTGTCGATAACGGAAGGCACGGCGAAGAACCATGTTTCCAATCTGATCGCGAAGCTTGGGCTGCGCGACAGAACGCAAGCCGCGTTATTCGCGGTTCGTTTTTCGATCTGAGTTTCGAGTTCGATCTGAGATTCGTTCTTCTCATCCGATGCAGCAGGCATTACTTTTGGCATAGGGCATGATCTCGATCATGACGAATGCCCGGAAGTAGTGCCTTTTTTGGCGTGAACTCATGACGTTCACCAGATTTGCTCCCCTGCGTTCTTTGTTAAGATCAAAGAGCAAAGAAACGAGGAGGACGAGCACCAGAAACCTCCGGCAAGGCCATAATCGCAAAAGGAGAGTGGACGTAATGACGGAGAACAAAACCAGCTTCAAGCTGCGGATCGTGACGGTGTCTCTGCTCGCTGTGCTTGTCGTCGGATCTTTTTTTGAAATCAACTGCTTCCTGAATTATTAAGCATCTTAAATGATTAAGAATCTTGAACCATTAAGAAAGACATACGCAACCTAATCGATTCCGCAGAGGTGAAGGGGAATGAAACTGAATCTGAAGCGTTATGCGCTGCCCGTCGGCTTGGCGGCCGTGATCTTGTATGCCGCGTATGCTCCGTCCCATGAGCGCGGGACCGCGGAGGCGTCGGGATTACGAACGCAGCTTGATCAAATTACCGGCACGAACTTCAAGACCGCGATATTTGCGGGAGGCTGTTTTTGGAGCGAGGAAGAGCCTTTCGAACGGTTGGACGGCGTGCTGAGCGTCGTCACGGGATATACGGGCGGACATACGGCCGATCCTACTTACGCCAAAGTGTCTTCCGGCAGAACGGGACATCTCGAAGCGGTGCAGGTGCGATACGACCCGAATCGGATTACGTACGACGAGCTGCTCCAGGTGTTCTGGCGCAACACGGACCCGACCGACGCGGAAGGTCAATTCGGCGACCGCGGCACGGAGTACCGTTCGGCTATCTTCTACGGCAGCGACGAGCAGCGAGCTTCGGCGGAAGCATCGAAAGCGGCGCTGGCCGCGCAAGGCAAATTCGCCAAACCGCTCGTGACGGGCATTTTGCCCGCCGCGACGTTCTATAAAGCCGAGGATCAGCATCAGGATTTCTACAAGACGAATCCGGCCGGCTTCCAAAGCAACCTCATCGGCTCCGGCCGGGATGCCTATCTGAATCGCGTATGGGGAGAGGATCGCATCGTGAAAAAACTTGAAAGCAAGTATGCGGATATCGACAAAGCGGCAAGGCTGAAATCGTTGACGGCGCTTCAGTACGACGTCACGCAGCATAACAGGGACGAGCAGCCGTTCCATAACGAATACTGGGATAACAAGAAAGCGGGCATCTACGTCGATATCGTGTCGGGCGAGCCGCTGTTCAGCTCGAAGGACCAATTCGACGCGGGCACGGGGTGGGCGAGCTTTACGAGACCGCTCGAGCCGAGCAATATCGTGTACCGCGAGGCCGGCGGGATGTTCGCTTCCGCCTCGTCCACGACGCAGGTGAGAAGCCGATACGCGGACTCCTTCCTCGGCGACGTGTATAATGACGGACCCGAGCCGACGGGACTGCGGTTCTGCACGAATTCAGCGTCCTTGCGGTTTATCCCTGCCGATCAGCTTGAACGGCAAGGGTACGGCGAATATGCCAAGAGCTTTCAGGAGGATGGACAATCATGAGAAACGAATTTGTATTCGAGCTGCTGGACAGCCGGCTTGACGTCCTGCTTCGATTGTTCGGGGAGTGCCCGGAAGACAAGCGCCGCGTGATTCCCGAGGGGTTTAATAACCATCTTCACTGGCATGTCGGGCATGTGCTCACGGTAACCGAGTTCCATGTATTCGGTCTCTCGAATCAACCGAAGGTGCTTCCGGAACGGTATCAGGCGTTGTTCGCGTACGGCACGAAGCCCGCGGACTGGCAGGAGGAACCGCCTGCGTGGGAGCTCTTGATCGCGCAGCTGCAAGAACAGCGGTTCATGATTCGCGAATCCCAGCAGGACAAGCTGGACCTGCCCGTGAAGCCGAACTTTCTCAAAGCGGAAACGGTCGACGAGCTGATCGTCTCCACGGTGCTGCATATGCTTCAACACATAGGCGTCGTCTCCGCGATACTGAAGGTTTTGAAATCGTCCTAAGTCCTTCTCGTACGAGAAAACAAGGTTTGTTCGCGCCAGGAATAATGTGGTAGAGTGGAGCGAACGGACCGATAAGGATCTTAGGCGATGGGAGTCATTTCGATATGATAGCAGCAGCGATCTTAGTAGGCATTGTCGCTTTGGAGCACTTGTATATTCTGATTCTGGAGATGTTCTTCTGGACCGCTCCCCGCACGATGCAGCGGTTTGGAACGTCGGCCGACTTCGCGCGGGCATCCAAGTCCCTTGCCGCCAACCAAGGATTATACAACGGATTTTTGGCGGCCGGGCTCGTATGGGGATTGGTTCACCCGCAGTCGGGCACGGGCTATCAGATTCAGGCGTTCTTTCTCGTCTGCGTAATCGCCGCCGCCCTCTTCGGAGGACTGACCGCCCAGCGTTCCATTCTCTATATTCAGGGGGTTCCCGCCTTGGCGGCGCTGATCGCCGTCATGATCGCTTGGCAATGAAACACAAGAAAACGGCAGCCGATAAAGCTGCCGTTTTCTCGTTGAACGCAATAGGACTGCCGGCAATACCGAGCTAGTTCCCCGCTCTAGGTTTGGCAGGATCGCAATCCGGACGGGGGATGCCGGCGGCAGCCTGAGAGAGTTTGGTCAAATAATAGCACTCCTCCCGATACATATGATCGGGGATTAACTGCGTTAACGTTCCCAGCAGCTCTTTGGTTGCCGTGAGTTCTTCGATTTCGGTCAAAAATTTCATGAAGAGAAGCATGATCGTGTTCGCTTCCTGGTTAAACCGGCGCAAAGCAGGGAAATCCGTCAGGTTCGTGCGCATATACCCCGCAAGCTCGATCGCTTTGAGATAACAGTTTTGAAAGTAGAGCTCGAATTCCCCGCTCTTGTCTTTCCAATTCCGCTCGATTGCATCAAAATCGCCCGACAAAATGCCCGCGTGGCCGACCGCATCCTGAAGCCATAATAAATGCTGGTGGATTGCCGGTCCCGGAGGAGGAAGCTGGCCGCGGCTCAGTGCCGCGAATACGCGCATCGCCTCCTCGAGCTCATTGACCATGTGACTCAGGAAGGTCGGGGCCAAGCCAATGACGATATTTCCTGTCAGCGATCTTTCCAGCAAGTGGAGTTTATAGGCGCGAAGCTGCGAGATCCAAGGATCGACGGCTTGAAGCAAGGCAGCAATGCCTTCGCGATTCAAGTTCTGCCGCGCGGAAGACAAGAGTTGATCGAAGGCTTGAACGAACTGCTGCGCACGCGCGATTTCCACGGCTTCGCCCGGAGCCAGCGCATCGCGGATAAACCTCGCATGATCGCCGAATACCTGCAGCCAGAATCGGAGTTCGAAGCGCGCGCCATCCTCAAAGCTCATATCGGCAGCTCCCCTTTTCAGATGACATTTCCGTCCACTATCCACCCTATGTCCGCGAGTCTAGTCCTAGTCCGATGCCTAAACAACGGCGGCTTAACCGGAAGGTTAGTTTCCGGTCTGCCGTGTATGCTAACGGGATGTGCTTTTGCGACGATTTATGGCTTAATAAGGGAGGGAATAGTTCACGAATAGAAGGGGGATGCCCATTTGAAGGCAATGAGGTTTTGGCGAAGATCGATCTTTGTGCGGCTTGTTCTAACCTTTCTGATCATTATGGTGCCGCTGTACGGCATCGGAATCAGCATGTACAAGTGGGGCGTAACCGCGATCAAGAGAGAAATCCTCAATACGAAGGCCGCTCAGATGTCCTACTATCTGGATAAGCTCGAACAGGAGATTCAGCGGCTCAAGCTGGTACAGTCGGATACGCTTTACAACGACGATATTAACCGGCTGGCCAACGGCGATCCGTTCATGGACAATTACGAACGCGGCTACTATCTGAACAAGCTGCAGCAGCGGTTGAGCGCGATCAAGAACGGCAGCAATTACATCGAAAATGTAACCGCATACATTCCGTCAATCGGGCGGACGGTTCCCGCGGAAGGCAGCATAGGAGACTTCCAAAGCGCGGATTCGTTACGGATGACGGCCTTCGATAATTCAACGCCTTCCCAGCTTATCTACAGCGAGCAGCAGCTTGTCCTTAACGCGTACTTCCCGCCCAACTATAGCAAGAAAAGCCCGCAGCCTTTATATGCGGTGCAGATCAAGCTATCCCTCCCTCAATTCAAGCAATCCCTGCAGCAATTCAATCTGAACGAGAACAGCGGATCATTCCTTATGGATGCTCGCAAGCAGCTGTTGATATCGGACAACCAGGTGACGCCGACGCAGGAACGAATCCGCTCGCTCGCGGGCACTTCCGATAGCGGCAGCGGTTCGATCCGAGTGAAGGGAGAGCATTACCTGTATATTTACCATCCGTCGGCCTACCTCGGTCTCACGTTGGTCAGCTATATTCCGGAGAGCACGCTGTTTGCCGGACTCGGGAAATACGAATTCTCCTTCTGGCTCCTTTCGATTGCCGTTCTCTTGATTATTATTCTATTCTCGCTGGCGATTCTTCGCTTTATCCGGATGCCGCTTCACACTTTGATGAGAGGGTTCAGGCGGCTTGAGAACGGCGATATGGAGTTCGCGATCGGCCATCGTTTCGAAGACGAGTTCGGTTTTATCTACGACCGTTTCAATTCGATGCTCGGGCGGCTGCGGTCGCTGATCGACCAGAACTACAAGCAGACCATCATGGTTCAACGGGCGGAGCTGAAGCAGCTGCAAACCCAGATCAATCCGCATTTTCTCTATAACAGCTTCTTCATCCTGTACACGATGACGAGGCGCGGCGAGTACGAGCAGTTAATGAAATTCCAGCTGCAGCTGGGCGAGTATTTTCAATTCGTCACGCGAAATGCATCCGACGAGGTGACGCTGGAGCAGGAAGTGAGCCACGCGCGAACCTATTGCGACATCCAGTCCATCCGATTCTCCAACCGCATCCGGGTGGCGTTCGAGGAGCTGCCGCCGGCCTACGCTCAGGAGAAGGTGCCGCGATTGATATTGCAGCCCATTCTGGAGAATGCCTTCGAAACATGGCCTGGAGAATTTGGAGGAGAACGGATTGCTGCAGGTCCGGTTTGCTCCGGAGCAGGACGGATTGCGGATTGAAATCGCGAACAACGGCGCGCCGATGACGGACGAGCAGCTCCGAAGCTTCGAGTCCGATCGGGAATCGAGCGAAGAGGCGGAAGTCACGGGCTTGATCAACATCCACCGGCGGATCCGGCTGCTTCTCGGCGAGCGGAGCGGGCTCAGCCTTGCAAGCGGTCCGTTCGGCGTCGTCGTCACGATTCGGCTGACAACCATTTGAACGATGAAGGAGAATCCGATGTATACACTTCTGATTGTCGACGATGAACCGATTATCGCGGACGGCTTGTATGAAGAATTCAAGGCATGCGGCCAGTGGGAACTGGACGTGCATCGCGTCTATTCCGGCAAGGCGGCGCTCGAGCTGTTAGGCCGGATGAAAGTCGATCTGATCCTATCGGACATTCGCATGCCCGGCCTGGACGGAATCGGCCTGCTTCACCATGTGAAGAACAGCTGGCCCTCGTGCCGCGTGATTTTTCTCACCGGATACAAGGAGTTCGACTATGCGCACCGCGCCATGGAGTACGGTGCAGTCCGTTATATTCTGAAGACGGAAGGATACGGCAAAGTCATGGAGGCCGTAGAGCAGACCATAGCGGAGATCGAGCGGTCGCTTCGAGCCGAAGCGCTGATCGCCGAGGCGCGGGAAAGGCTTCGCGCGCTGAACGAGATGACGCTCCAGGACCTGCTGGGCTTCGCGCTGAACGGAGAGATGGAGGCCGGTCCAGAGATTGCCGAAGAGCTGTTACGGCTCGGCATGCCGATTGATCCCCATGAGCCGATCTGGATGGCCGTCTGCCGCTTCGACGCGTTATTCCCCCCGGTCCCATCCGGATATATGGCCAGGAAGGCAGCCGTGGAGACGATCCGCCTTATTGCCGAGCAGTATTTCTCGCCGCTCGTGGAAAGCGTGATGACCGCATCCGGTTCCCATCTCATGGTCTGGCTCCTGCAGATGAAGCCGGCAAGCGATAGGACGGATAACTCCGTCCAGCGTAACGAGCAGATCGGATTGTTCATTCGCGAGACGCTCGAGACCATTCAGCGGGCAGCCAAGGAGACGACGGGGCGAACGGTTTCGTTTGCGGTCCGCACGGAGACGCTGCAGTGGGCGGAGATGTCGGGCGTCCATCAATCGCTCGCCCTCCTGCTTGATTCCCGGTTCGGCGCGGGGACGGAGATGCTTCGCACCGATAAGCAGGAGGCGCGGTCCCAGGATATCGTCGCCAAAGTCAAAGTTTTCATCGATGCGCATCTGCATGACGATATTTCGCTCGTGCGGCTGGCGGATCTCGTTCATTTCAACCCCACCTATCTATCTCGCTTCTTCAAGCAGCAGACAGGTTTGAACCTGTCCGAATTCATCCAGACGGTCCGGCTGGAACGGGCCAAGCAGCTGCTGGCCGACTCCGAGAACCGCATCAACGATATCGCGGCATCGCTCGGATATGGTTCGGCTTCGAACTTTGCCCGGTCCTTCAAGAAGCTGACGGGTCTCGCCCCGCAAGAATTCAGGGATGCCTGCCGCAGGTAAACAAATGAATCGGGCGTAAAGAAATGATGGTATGAAAGCGCTTCAGCAATTTCTATAATGGAAACACAGCGGCCACTGTAAAAAAACGATAAAAGGGGAACATGCATGGAAAAGAAAGCTTTGAGCACGAAAGCATCCCTGATTTCCGTCCTGGCGATAGCGATTCTCGTTCTATCGGCCTGCGGAGATAACGCTGCAACGAACAACGCCAACGATAATTCCGCCAAAGCAAGCAATACTTCGAATGACAACAAAGGGGAAGCGACCGTCTCGAATACAGAAGATGCGAAGGGCATCTATAATCCTCCGATTACGGTGACATCGGTCATGGGCTTGAGCGATCAAGTGCAGAAAGCCGTCACGATCAAACCGGACGTCGTGGACGACAATATATGGACGCGCAGCTACGAGAAGGAGCTGGGCATCAAGGTGAAATACCTCTGGACGGTTCCGGGCGTGCAGATGGAACAGAAGATGAACGTGGCGATCTCCGCCAACGATCTGCCGGATATTATTCCGGCCAACCCGCGCCAATTCAAGATGCTGGTCGACAGCGGCGTAGCCATGGATCTGACGAAGCTGTTCGACGAGAACGCCTCCGAGTTCACGAAGCAAATGATGGACGCCGACAAACAAATCGGCATCGATCAGGCTACCGTGGATGGCAAGCTGATGGGTCTTCCGGCAGTGAACGGCGCGATCGACGGCGCATCGATGATATGGATCCGGGCGGATTGGCTGAAGAATCTCGGCCTCGAGCCTCCGAAGTCGATCGACGACGTCATGGCGATCGCCGAGGCGTTCACGAAGAACGACCCGGATCAGAACGGCGCCGACGATACTTACGGACTGGGGCTCGTGAAGGACCTGTTCGGCGGATTCGCCGGACTCGACGGTTTCTTCGAAGGCAATCATGCGTACGCGAACGGCTGGATCGATGACGGGTCGGGCAATCTCGTGTTCGGCGGCATTCAGCCCGAAGTCAAGAGCGCGCTCGCCAAAGTGGCGGAGATGTACAAGAACGGCTATATCGACAAGGAATTCTCCGTCAAGGATTCCGCGAAGGTCGCCGAGTCGGTAACGGCCGGCAAGGTCGGCATGCAATTCGGCCAGCATTGGAATCCGTTCTACCCGCTGCAGGATTCGAAGAACAAGGATCCGAAAGCGGATTGGCAGGCATTCCCGATCGTCTCCGTGGACGGCGAATCCGCCAAGCCGATGATTAACGGTTCCGCGAGCACGTTCTACGTCGTGAACAAGAATATGAAGAATCCGGAAGCGGCGATCAAGCTGTACAACTATTTCTACGCCAAAGACCCTGCGCTCAGCCCGGATTTCGATCCCATCTATCACGGCAAGAACGGGGAGCAGGAAACCAAGCCGGATCAGAACTTCTCGCTGGCTACGATGACGTCGTTCTACCCGCAGCAGAACTTGTTCATTCATCAGAACGTGAACAAGTACTTCAACGACAAGGATCAATCGGTCAAGGAAAATTACTGGGTCAAGGATAACGTGGAACAGATCGAGCAGTACAAAGCCGGCGACAACAAGCTGTGGAGCGCCTTCGCCTGGTCCGGTCCGGAGAACAGCGCGTTCAACGTCATCGACTTCTACGAGAAGGGCAGCCTCTTCCTGCAGAACGGTTACATCAAAGCCGATACGGAGTCGGCGACGCAAAAGGGAGCGACGCTCAGCCAAATGCGCGCCGAAACGTTCACGAAAATCATCATGGGCAAAGCGCCGGTCGACGAGTTCGACGCTTACGTGACGAAGTGGAAGAAGCTCGGCGGGGACGATATCACCAAGGAAGTAAACGCAGCTAAGTAAGATACGGCAGCTAAGGTTCAGCAGCCAATCAAGGCTATACAGCCTAGTCAGTTAACGCAGCTAAGCAAGTCAGCGGCAAAGGAGCCGGTTGGAAGGAGGCGAGCCTTCCTTCAACCGGCGATTACTTGAACAAGGAGTGTAAGGGGAATGGCGATTAGACCAAGCGCTGCCCGAACCGGCGGTTCTACCAAACGCGCGCGCGCCGCGGCGAAGCTCAAGCAGCAGCTTCCGATGCACCTCATGCTGCTTCCCTGTATCGTGCTGGTCGCGATCTTCAGCTACTATCCGATGGCGGGTATTCTGATCGCGTTTCAGAACTATAATCCGACGAAAGGGTTCTTCCATTCCAAATTCGTCGGCCTCGAGAACTTTGACTACGTCTATGCCATGCCGGAGACGATGCAGGTGCTGTGGAATACGATCTTTATCGCCTTGCTGAAGATCGTATTCGGGCTCGTCGTCCCTGTCGTATTTGCGATATTGCTGGATATGGTTCGGCGCAGCTTCGTGAAGCGTTCCATCCAGACGTTGATCTATATTCCGCACTTCTTGTCTTGGGTCATCCTGTCGGGCATCCTGATCGATATCTTGTCCCCGACCGACGGCATCATCAGCTTCATGCTGAAGGGCCTAGGCATCGAACCGGTGTTTTTCCTGGCCAACGAGAAGCTGTTTCCCTATATCCTGGTCGTGACGGATGTCTGGAAGGAGTTCGGGTACGGAACGATAATCTACCTGGCGGCGATCACGTCGATTAACACCATCCTCTACGAGGCGGCGATCATGGACGGCGCCAGCCGGTTTCGCCAAGTGCTGCATGTCACCATTCCGGGCATTATGCCCATCGTCGTCCTGATGGCGACGCTTAGTCTCGGCAATGTGCTGAACGCGGGCTTCGAGCAAGTATTCAACCTGTACAGCCCTGTCGTATACAAGACCGGCGACATCCTGGATACGTTCGTTTACCGGATCGGATTGCTGAACAGCCAATATGGCGTTGCTACGGCGGTCGGACTGTTCAAGTCGGTCGTGTCGTTTATCTTCATCGTCACGGGCTACAAGCTTGCCTCCAAATTCGCGGGCTATCGCATATTCTGACAAAGGGGCGGACATCATGCATCACCGATCGTTTGGCGGCAAACTATTCGAAGGCTTCAACTATGTATTCCTTGTCGCCTGTGCGCTGCTGTGCATTTTCCCGATTATCCACGTCTTTGCCGTATCCTTCAGCAGCAGCACGGCGGCGGCTTCCGGTCAGGTAACGCTTTGGCCGGTCGGATTCAACCTCAGTTCGTACAAATACGCGCTGAACAATCCGCAGTTTCTCGCCTCCTTCCTGGTGACGTTGAAGCGGGTCGCGCTCGGCGTGTCCGTCAATATGCTGCTAACGATATTCGCGGCTTATCCGTTATCCAAGGAGCGCGGCGATCTGTTTGGCCGGAACGTGTATTCATGGTACCTGTTCATCACGATCATCTTCAGCGGGGGGCTCATTCCCTGGTACATGACGGTTAATCAGCTTGGCCTGATGGATTCCGTATGGGCGCTCATTCTGCCGGGCGCGCTCCCCGTATTCAACGTCCTCATCCTGCTGAACTTCTTCCGTCAGCTCCCGAAGGAAATCGGCGAATCCGCCTTCATCGACGGAGCGGGTCATTGGTCCATTCTGGGCCGGATTTATCTGCCGCTCTCCAAGCCGGCGCTCGCGACGTTGGTGCTCTTCACCTGCGTCGGGCATTGGAACTCGTGGTTCGACGGCCTGATTCTGATGAGCTCGCCGCACCATTACCCGCTGCAATCCTATCTGCAGACCATCATCGTCAATCGCGACATGTCGCTGTTCACGACCGCTTCGCAAGAAGAGCTCAAAGCGCTGTCCCAGGTGTCCGACCGAACGTTGAAGTCCGCGCAGATTTTCATTGCGGCCGCCCCGATTCTGGCCGTCTACCCGTTCCTGCAGAAGTATTTCATGAAAGGTATTGTCATGGGCAGCGTGAAGGGTTAATCTCAACTTGGAAATCATTGCTTCTCGTACACATACATCGATCAGGAGGGCTTCGCATGAAGAATTCGAATCGCTATGATGTAGCGGCGTATGTCTGGCCGGCTTATACGGGCGACGAACCGAGAACCAGAATGTTTTGGCCGGAAGGAATCGGGGAGTGGCAGTCCGTCAAGAACGCGGTGAAGAAATTTCCGGAACACGATTGGCCGAGGAAGCCGCTGTGGGGCTATGTCAATGAAGCGGATCCGTATGTAATGGAGATGCAGATCGATGCCGCGGCAGACCACGGCGTCAATGTGTTCATCTATGACTGGTACTGGTACGACAGGCGTCCGTTCTTGGAGCAATGCCTAAACGACGGATACTTAAAGGCGCGAAATAACGACAGGGTTAAATTTTACTTGATGTGGGCGAATCACGACGTTAATCATACGTGGGATATTCGGCTTTCCCATATGCAGGATACGGTCATTTGGGATGCGTCGGTGGACCGCCCCGAGTTCGAGCGGATCGCCAACCGGTTGATTACCGAATACTTCAAGCATCCTTCCTACTATACGATCGACGACAAGCCCGTATTTATGATTTACGACCTGGCGAATCTGATGAAGGGTCTGGGCGGAGCGGCCGCGACGAGAGAAGCGCTCGATTGGTTCCGCAGCCGGGCGGTCGAGGAAGGGCTTCCGGGTCTTCATCTGCAGCTGACGATGTGGAGCGAGATGAACTTCAATCTGAGCGGCGTCGACGGCGGCAAGGAAGCGACTACCGGCGAGGTGGTCTCGCTGCTGGGCTTCGACAGCATGTCCCACTATCAGTTCGTGCATTTTGCCGATATCGATCGCGACTATGAGGAGATCATGAAGGACGTCGTTCAGGAATGGGAGCGCATCGACCAAACCTACGACATTCCGTATTACCCGCATATTTCCATCGGCTGGGATAACAATCCGAGATTCCAGCAGTTCCGTCCAGGCATCGTCAAGCAGAACACGCCGGAGAAGGTGCGGAAGGCGCTTCAATTGGCCAAGGAGTATGCGGACAAGCATCCGGAACAGCGCCCGCTCATCACCATTAACAGCTGGAACGAATGGACGGAAACCAGCTATCTTCAACCGGATGATTTGTATGGTTATGGCTACCTCGAGGCAGTGAAGCAAACCTTCAAGGATTAATGGGGCAAAGCATCCGATGGAATAGAATAATGCAGTATCTTAAAGCTTGATCATGAACGGTTCCGAGGGTTATCCAGACGAATGCTGCATGTACAACCTCGGTTGTACGCGCAAACCAATCGTCTATCCCTCGGGGCCTTTTTCGTGCAGGGCGGGTTTTCCAAGACGCAAACGCTAGTAACCGCTTTCATCTCATTGTAGAATGGATGAGACTGGCGGACAGCCGCTATCGCCTACACCGACGCAAGGGAGAATGCGCATGGACAGGTCCCGGCCGAATAAAAAGTATATCCCGTTTACATACAAGATGATGATTCCTTATCTCGTCCTTGTCCTCCTGACGGACATGCTGGTTGGCTATATCGCCTACACGATGCTCATTCAATCCAGGACGGAGATGGCGGAGACGAACGTCCGGACCGCATTGAAGCAGACCATGAGCAATATCCATTACCAGACCGACGAGATCGAGCGCATGACCAATTCGCTGTTCCTGAATACGACCTTTCAGAACGCGCTTCAGTTCAGGGGGCAGCCCTTGGAGAACATGCTCAAGATGAGGGACGATATCGTTCCTTACATGAAGGCTCCGCTGCAGCTGTACGGCAACAAGCTGAGATTGGTGCTCTATTCTCTCAATGAGACGATGCTTGATATCACTGGCGACGAGATGTCGGAACCGATCGGCAGAAGCGATTATTACGTGCTGTCCGAGCAGGCTATCGAAGGGCAGGAATGGTTCAAGTCCATCGTGGCGGGCAACGAAGACAGCGTGTGGCTTCAAGCGGACACCGATCGGGAGCTGAGCAATATCTCCTATTTCCGGAAGCTCGTTTCTTCCAATGTGGGTCCTGCCGTCATCGGCTATATTCGCGTCACGGCGAGGATCGACGAGCTGTTCGGGAATTTCAGTTCGTTTCCGATCGAGCAGGGTATCGACCTTCGTTTGATCGACAGGGCTTCGGGGCTCAAGATGTACGAACAGGGCAAGGTGAACGAACAAGCGAAAGCAGGCTCGTATCTCGTCATAAGCGAGGAGCTTCCGTTATCCGACTACGTCATCGAAGTAAGGGTGCCGCACACGTATTTGTACAAAGACGCGAGCAGGATGCAGTTCGCGATCACGGCCGTTTGTTCCATCAGCTTCGCGGTAATGGCGTTTATCGGGTTCCTGGTGGCCCGTCTGTCCGGCAAGAAGATCAAGCGCATCGTGTACTTGGTCCGCTCGTTTCAGGAAGGGAATTTCTATAAACGAATCGGGTTTTCCGGGAACGACGAGTTCGTCTACATATCCAATTCGTTCAACCAGATGGCGACGAGCATCCAGGAACTGATTCGCAACGTGTACGAGCAGGGCATTCAGAAGAAACAGGCCGAGCTGGATGTGCTTCAAGCCCAGATCAGCCCGCATTTCCTGTATAATACGCTGTCCACGATCGGCAGTCTCGCCAATATGGGGGAAGCGGAGAAGGTAACGAGCATGGTGCAGGGCCTTGCGAAATTTTACAGGCTGACGCTGAACGAAGGTCAGGTGTATATCTCGCTCGAGGACGAGCTGGAGCAGGTGAAGATGTATCTGGAAATCCAACGGGTCAAATACGCGGACGCTTTCGAGGTGCATTACGATATCGACCCTGGGATTCTGCAGGTTCCCATCATCAAGCTGATCCTGCAGCCGTTCGTGGAGAATATCTTCAAGCACGCCTGGTTCGGGGAGACGATCGCGATCATTATTACGGGCAAGCGATTCGGCGACCGCATCGAGCTCAAAGTCATCGATAACGGAATCGGCATGCGCCCGGATACGATCAGAAACATGCGGTTAAGCACGTTCCGTTCGGACGGCTACGGGCTGAAGAACGTGGAAGAACGAATCAAGCTGCGATACGGCAATGACTTCGGCATTCAGATCGGCAGTTATTTCGGCGCGGGAACGACCGTTCAAATCATCCTGCCGGTCGATAATGAAGAGATCCGGGAAGTCCAGGGCGCGTAGGGGGAACTAGACATGGAGATTAACGTTCTGTTGGTGGACGACGAAGCCGTCGATTTGGAATGGTTGAGGCGCCGAGTGGCAGGCAGCGGGCATTTGCCCTTGCATAGCGTGCGAACGGCAGCGAGCGGATTCGCCGCATTGAAAATGATGGAGCAGCATCGGATCGACATCATTCTCTCCGATATCCGAATGCCGATTATGTCGGGCATGGAATTCGCGCGAAAAGCGAAGGAGATGAATCCCGAGGTCCATATTCTCTTTATTAGCGGCCTCCAGGATTTCCACTATGCCCAAGAGGCGATTCAGTTGAACGCGTCGGGGTATTTGCTGAAGCCCGTCAATAACGGAGAGCTGAACCGAATGCTGACCGAGCTCTGCGATAAGATCGAGCAGGAGCGCAAGCAGCATATCTCCTTGTCGGAGACGCTTACGCTCGTTAATCAGGAGCTGCTGCTGCGCTGGTTTAACGAGGCCGCTCCCGGGCATGCCGAGAAGCATATTCAGGGTTTCCTCGCACCGTATTTGCAGAGCGGTTCGGCGGTCGCCGTCATCGAGATCGACGACATGGCGTGGAAGATCCAGTCCTGGACGCAGGAAGAGCAGCGGATATGGACCGCCCGCGCCAGTCAGTTTATTCGGACATTTGCCCACGATCGTCATGCGGGTATGGTCATCACGACCTACGACTATCGATTCGTCGTCTTGGCTGCCGTTCAGGAGCCCTATTTCGCGCCCTTGCTTGAA
The DNA here is from genome assembly GCF_009909195.1 of Paenibacillus sacheonensis. Classification (GTDB taxonomy): domain Bacteria; phylum Bacillota; class Bacilli; order Paenibacillales; family Paenibacillaceae; genus Paenibacillus_Z; species Paenibacillus_Z sacheonensis. Next base: position 5,154 of record NZ_JAAAMU010000031.1, on the reverse strand, counting down.
GAGCTGATCGGGGCGTTCAATCAGGCGTTCTCCTTCTCGCTTACGATCGGCAGCGGGATGTACGCGACCGAGCTCGACAAGCTGCACGACTCTTACCGTCAGGCGCAGGCCGCGCTGAGCATCAAATGGATCGTAGGGAAGAATCGGCTCATTCAAGATGCCTCGGAGTGGCATCCCCAAGAGAAAATCGCTTCGGACGTCGAGGAAGTCGTCGACAGGATGCTTAAGGCCATGCTCGACTACGACCTGACGACTATCGATGATTGCTTGCTGCAGCTGTTTGCCGGGCAAGGCCTGGTCTCCCGGAAGAACGACATCTACGAGATCATCATTCGCATGACCTCGAAGCTTCATGCGGACCTGCGGCAAATGAACGAGCATTTGTACGACATCTTGAACTGGGATTCCCATCAACCGTTCGTGCTGTTCCAGTTCGAGACGATGCACGATATTCTCTCGTGGCTGAGAAGAAGGTTCTTCGAGCTGTCGGAGCTGCTGTACCTGAAGCGGCAGCGGCAGAAGCGGAAGCTGATCGATGCGATCACGGAATACGTGAAAGAACGATTGGAGCACAAAATCACGCTGAACGAAATCGCCGCGCATTTCGACTTTACGCCCAACTATCTCGGTCAGCTGTTCAAGGCCGAGACCAACAGCCTGTTCAGCGATTTTCTCAATGAGCTGCGGATGAAGCGGGTATGCGAGCTGCTCGGCGATCCGACGAAGAAGGTATACGAGATCGCGGAGCAAGCGGGCTACAAGAACATTATCTATTTCAATCGGCAGTTCAAGCAGCATATGGGCATGTCGCCCGGCGAGTACCGGAAGAGAAACAAGATTTAAATGCATTTATTTGCGGGGCTCATGTTCTGAACGGAGAACATGGGCTTCTTTTATTGCGCGGAATCGTTGAATTAGTATTAGGTTTAGTTGAATCGCTGAATTACCTCGCCGCAGCCTGCCTTTTATAATGAGAGATATAGAGAAGAGAGGCGATCCCAGATGAATAGACATCCGTTTTGGAACGATTTGAAAAGGTATAGGGTCATCCTGCTCATGCTGACGCCGGCGGTCCTGTTTTATGTCCTGTTCGCTTATATCCCGATGGCCGGCATTATTATCGCGTTCAAGCATTACGACTACGCCGGAGGCATATTCGGGAGCGCTTGGAACGGGCTCGACAACTTCCGCTTTTTCTTCGAATCGGGGGATGCCTGGCGCGTAACGAGAAACACGGCGTTGTATAATATCGCGTTCATCGTCGTCAATAATGCGCTGCAAATCGCGGCGGCGATCGTCTTGTTCGAGGTCGGCGGCAAGTGGTTCCGCAAAATCGCCCAATCGGCGATGTTTCTGCCTTACTTCATCTCGTGGGTCGTTGTCGGCGCGATCGCCTATAACCTCTTGAATTACGATATCGGCACCGTGAACGCGCTGCTCCGGGGCCTCGGACTCGAGCCGGTCGATATTTACAATACGCCTGCCTATTGGCCGTATATTCTCGTCCTCGTCTCCGCTTGGAAAGGTCTCGGGTACGGAACGGTCATGTACCTCGCCGCGATCGCGGGCATTGATACCGAGATGTACGAAGCGGCGGAAATCGACGGCGCCAACATATTCCAACGAGTCGCGAAGGTGACGATACCCAACCTGTATCCCACGGTGATCATTCTGGTGCTGCTGGCGGTCGGGAACATTTTCCGGGGCGATTTCGGGATGTTCTACAACATGATCGGCAATAACGGCCTGTTATTCTCGGCGACGGATGTCATTGACACGTTCGTATTCAGATCGCTTATCACGTCGAATGATATCGGCATGTCCGCCGCGGCCGGGATGTTCCAGTCCGTGCTTGGCTTCGCGACGATCATGGCCGTGAACTACTCGGTTCGCCGATACGACAAGGACCGCGCGTTGTTTTAAGGCTCGCAAGGATTCAGGAGTTCCCATAATGGAGGTCACGGTATGAAGCAGCTCGATCGTAAACTGTTCGCGGGTATCGGTTATGTGTATGTCGTTCTTCTCGCGATTCTATGCGTCATTCCGTTTGTGCTTGTCGTATCGTCATCCCTTACGGAAGAAACCAAAATCACGTTGGACGGCTATCAATTCCTGCCGACGGCGTTTTCCACGGAAGCCTACAGCATCTTGTTCAAGTATCCCGACGAGATGATCCACGCGTATACGGTGACCATAGGCGTGACGTTAGCGGGCACGCTGCTCGGCTTGTTTCTGACTTCGATGACCGCTTATGCGCTGTCCAGAAAGGACTTCAAGTGGCGCAATCAATTCTCGTTCTTCTTCTTCTTTACGACGCTGTTCAGCGGTGGACTAGTTCCGTGGTACCTGCTGATCGTGAATTATCTTCATCTCAAAGACACCCCGCTGGCCCTGGTGATTCCGATGGTGCTCAACGTTTTCTACATCATCGTCATGAAGTCGTTCATGGGCAGCATTCCGGAAGCGATCGTCGAATCGGCCAAGATCGACGGCGCCGGCGATTTCCTGATTTACGCCCGCCTCATCCTGCCGCTGTCCAAGCCGGCGCTCGCCACGATCGGATTGTTCCTTGCCCTGGCCTACTGGAACGACTGGTATAACGCGCTGCTCTTCGTTTCCGACGACAAGCTGATGCCGCTGCAATACTACTTGTACAAAATGCTCGGCAATATGGACGGCATGCGAAAAGCGATGATGGGCGCGGGAGCGGTCGTAACCACGTCGATTCCGACCGAGAGCTTGAAGATGGCGATGACGGTCGTGGCTACCGGCCCGATTCTGTTAGCCTATCCGTTCGTTCAGCGATATTTCGTGCAAGGGCTGACGATCGGCGCCGTGAAAGGGTGAACCCGGGCCTGCCCGGTTTATCGATACATTCCATTACCTAGGGGGAAGGCTCGAAATGCTGAAGAGAACCAGATGGATGATGATGCTTACGCTCGTTTTAACCTTCGTCATGGTGTTGAGCGCATGCGGCAGCAACGAAAACAAGAATGCCAATGCGCCTGCCGACGCTGCAGACAATGCAACGAAGACCGACAACGCAGCGAAGGCGGATAACGAAGGAAACGGCGCCGCGAACGCCGGGAACGCCGCAGGCACCGCGGACGCAGGCCTCGATACATCCAAAGAAGTGAAGCTGAAAATGGTCTTCGTTGGCCCTAAGCCTGTCGACTATGATTCCGTTTTCGCCGAGATCAATAAGAAGCTGAAGGAAAAGATCAACGCGACGGTCGAGGGCGAGTTTCTGGACTGGTCGGAATGGGCGCAGAAATACCCGCTTAAGCTGGCGGCGGACGAAGATTTCGATCTGATCTACTCGGCGAACTGGGCCGGCTACAACGACCAGGCGCTCAAGGGCGGATTCTTGGAATTGACGGACGAGATGCTTGCCAAATATATGCCGAAAACATGGGCAGCCATGCCGAAGGTAAGCTGGGATCAAGCGAAAGTGAGCGGCAAGCTGTACATGGTTCCGCAGAATAACGGGGAATCCGTAGAGAAGCTTATTTTGTATCGCGAGGATTTGCGCAAGAAATACAACCTCCCTGCCATCGACAGCCCCGAAGCGTATGCAACGTATTTGAAGACGGTCGCGCAGAACGAGAAAGGCATTACGCCCTTCACGCCGGAAACGGGAGATTGGAAATATCACAACCTGGACCGCGTCTTGCTGAAGCAGCAGAACGAGTGGAACATGTTCGACCTGGACCTCCCGTTTGCGTTCAAGCTATCGGACGCGCAAGGGAAAGTGTTTAACGTCTACCAGACGCAGGAGTTCAAGGATCTGCTCGTCTACTATAAAGACCTCGCGGATCACAATGCCTGGTCGAAGAACGTGCTGAACAGCAAGAACGACCATCAGGCGGACTTCAAAGCCGGCAAGACGGCATCGATTACGCACAACAACGGAACGCTTGGGGCCCTTATGGCGTTGATGCGCCAGGAAAACTCTCCTTATGAAGTCGCGCTGGCCGATATTAACCAAGGCAAGAAAAAATCGGTCGCGATCTCGACGCAGAACGGGACGTCGATTCATGCGAATTCCAAAAACGTCGAGCGCTCCATGATGTTTATCGATCTCATGCAAAACGATAAAGAGCTGCACGACTTGATGATGTACGGCATCAACGGCGTGCACTACGAACCGGTGGGCGACGACAAATACAAGGCGCTCGACAAGAATCCGAACTTCACGGGGTTCTCGAACTGGAACTTCAACTCGCCGCTGAACCTTCAGAACGAAGCCTTCCCGACGGAAGCATCCGACCTGGCGAAGGGCTGGGAAGCGAACGTGTACCACTATCCGCTGGAGACGTTCGTATTCGACAACAGCAAAGTGAAAACCGAAATCGCGAACGTCGGCAACGTGATGCTCCGTTATGCGATTCCGCTGGAATACGGCGTGATCAAAGACATCGATAAAGGCGTCGTAGATTTGAATAAGCAGCTGGCAGCGGCAGGCGTCGATAAGATTCAAGCCGAATTGCAAACGCAAATCGATGCGTTCCTGGCGAAACAGTAGAACACGCGCGAGCTTTCCGGATGTCCGGGAAGCTTGCTTTTTGATTCAGAGGCAGAAGAAGACTCTTACCATATAGACGCATAAGAAATATGTCAAATTTTACAACTTGCAAGTCAATCCGCCAACATGGTATATTCTAATTCCGACCGAGACGGACACGTCGAAACGGTGATCGAAATCGAAACAAGTTTGAAAATAAAGCTTGCCAAACGATTTCGAAATATGATATATTCTAATTCCGGCCGAGAGGCTGGGGAGAAATGCGAAACAATTTGTTCCTTGAAAACTGAACAATGAGCGACCTGTCAAAAGGTCTTAAATCGCGAAATTAACGTTTCGCAAGCTAGTATTTTGAATGAGCTAACAAGCGAATTCATACAATGGCTTCGGCCACTTTTATGGAGAGTTTGATCCTGGCTCAGGACGAACGCTGGCGGCGTGCCTAATACATGCAAGTCGAGCGGAGTTATTCCTTCGGGAGTGGCTTAGCGGCGGACGGGTGAGTAACACGTAGGCAACCTGCCTGGAAGACCGGGATAACATTCGGAAACGAATGCTAATACCGGATACGCAGTCACCTCGCATGGGGAGACTGGGAAAGACGGCGCAAGCTGTCACTTGCAGATGGG
>NZ_JAAAMU010000030.1 GCF_009909195.1 Paenibacillus sacheonensis | reverse complement strand
CGATGGCGGAGGGGAACCACGCGTACCCATCCCGAACACGACCGTTAAGCCCTCCAGCGCCGATGGTACTTGGACCGCAGGGTCCTGGGAGAGTAGGACGTTGCCAAGCACGATGAACCGACTGCAACTTGCAGTCGGTTTTTTGTTGCATTGACTTATTTGTTCTTGTCATTCCATAAAAAAACCAGCTACAGTCATCTGCACGTTTTGTGCATTTATCGATGATAGTAGCTGACTTCAGTTGCAGTGATTTTGAGAATCCCATCTCGCCTTGATTTGCGCAGCCTTCTGATCATGATGAAGCGCGGAGCCAAGAACCATATATGACTCATGGTAAGGCTGATCATGGTTGCTTCGTTAGCCCAGGGGTATAATAAACCGATTGCGCATAGCCCGAGCCAAAATAAATGTCGGTGCACTCTGCGGAAGAGTCCTAATTCCATATAAGCAACGGGAATGTATCCGATCCATACCCCGAGGACCCGCCAGCCCCACCGTCGATAATCCGGCTCATCCACGCGTATGAGCGTCAGCCGAATGATAAGGAAATGAATAAACTGACTGCAGAGAATCCCGATTCCGAGCGCTTTGACGCCATCTAGACGATACATAAGCAGCAGGAAGATCGCGAGAATCGCAATCGCACAGAGATAACTGCGATACAGTTCATCTCGAACGAGTATTTTTAGCTTTAGCTGATATTGATAGATCGTTACTTTATCTTGTTCGGCGAGCGTGCCCCTAATCATTTCGTCAGCGCCTTTCATTGTTCTACACCAAATATCGGATTTCGCCGTTGGAATGTGTAGACTTCCGTTCGAAAAGAAGTGCAAGCTATCCTTCACCAATCTAGGCGTTTCGACATAAACTGTATTACTATTTGAAATGGGCTATGAAAGCCGTATAGCTTGCTAGACTTTGTGGCATACTAGAGGAAATGACCTATTTTTGCTGGGTGAGGTGAAGCGAAATGACGGAAGAAACATCAAATGGTCTATGTATCATTTGCGGTCATGAGAAACAGGAAGGTATTCGAATTATCGATGGTTTTATTTGCGATACCTGCGAGCTTGAAATGGTTCATACGGAAGTACAGGATGCGAAGTATCCCTTTTTCATTCATCAGCTTAGACGGATTTGGCTCCAGAATAATGCATAATTCTCACACTAGATTGCAGCTGCGCTTATGATCCTTGATTTTCTCGTTGATTCGCAAGCGAGGAAGTTTAGGATTATTTTGTTTCTAAGCGCGGCAAGGTTTATGTCGCCCCCGGAATCCATTATGATGGTAGGATAGACGAGATGGAAGCCGGAGGAGCCCGTTATGACCGAACATAAGAAACCAACGTGGTACGCGCCACTATTTGATTCCCTATACGCCTTATATGCCTCTCATCCCGATAGTTATCATGTGCCGGGTCATAAATACGGGAAGTCTCTGGCGAGTGTACCTGGCTTGCCGGATCATGCTTTACACTCATTCAGAACCGTTATGGAGATGGATGTAACAGAGCTATCCATGACCGATGATCTTCACGCACCATCCGGCATTATTGAAGAAGCGCAGCATCTGGCTGCAGCCACGTTTGGAGCAGAACGGACATTCTTCCTGGTGGGCGGCAGCACGGCGGGGAACCTGGCGATGATTCTAGCGGCCTGCGAACCCGATGACTTAATCCTTGTCCAGAGGAATACGCATAAATCGGTCCTTAATGGACTGAAGCTATCGGGAGCCAGGGCGGTGTTCCTCATGCCGGAACGGGACTCCGATTATGGTCTTGACGCGGTTCCGTCACTCGCGGTAGTGGAACGGGCACTTCAGCAGTATCCGGAGGCCAAAGCGCTATTCCTGACTAACCCAAGCTATTATGGCCTGAGCGTAAATCTAGCTCCATATGCAGACCTCGTACACCGATACGGTAAAATGCTGCTCGTAGACGAGGCTCACGGCGCACATTATGGACTTCATTCGGCGTTTCCGCAATCGGCTCTTCAGGCTGGCGCGGATGCCGTCGTCCAGTCTACCCATAAGACCTTACTAGCCCTTACAATGGGGGCTATGCTTCATATCCAAGGTGAACGGATAAACCAAGACGCTATCGCAGATGCGCTGCGCATGATCCAGAGCTCGAGCCCGTCCTACCCCATTATGGCTTCGCTTGATATTACCCGGGCAATGATAGACGGGTATGGCAGCGATATGTTTGAACGTGGATTAGCAGCCTCAATGGCTTTTCAACAGTGGGTCTCTGAGCAGGGTTCGATCGGCCTAATAAGGAAGACGACATATGGTACACAGTTGGATCCGCTACGCGTGCTGATTTATGACCGTACGGGTAGTTTGACGGGATTTGAACTGCAGAGAAGGCTGGAAACGTTCGGTATTTACGCAGAAATGGCTGATTCCCGTTATGTGGTGCTTCTCTTGGGTATCGGCGCTTCTATAGAAGAAGTGGAGCGGCTTCAACAAGCCTTAAGCTTGATTATGGTGGAAGTGGAGTCGAACGATTGTGCAAATGGTACTCGCATGGAATATAAACCTGTTTCATTGCAAGGCAGCCTATCCGAGCCGGTAAAATTCAATCGCATCGGTGCCAACCGTCTCAATCCTAGCGGAACGGAGCGTATTCCACTGAATGATGCAGAAGGACGATACGCGGCCGAGACCGTCATTCCTTACCCGCCGGGTATTCCTCTGCTCTATGAAGGAGAACGAATATCCGCTCATGCCATAACCATGATTACACAGCTGGTTGCAGACGGAGCCAGATGCCAAGGGGCGGTTGATCCCTCCATGCGAACAATAGCGGTTTCCGCCGATCGGTAGCGATTTACGCCTATGGTTGGCTTTGATATGATAAGGGTATTAACAGACAGGACAAAAGGAGTACGGCAGTGGAAAAAGGATGGTTTCTGACGATTGAAGGCGGAGAAGGCGCAGGGAAAACAACGTTGATCGAGCAGCTCGCCAAGACCCTTCGCAATCAAGGCAGGCAAGTACTTACGACAAGAGAACCGGGCGGCATTCCGATTGCGGAACAAATTCGCGGGATTGTGCTCGATAAGGAAAATACAGAGATGGATGCCCGTACGGAAGCGCTGCTTTACGCAGCTGCGCGACGCCAGCATTTAGTAGAGAAGGTGCTGCCTGCTCTCGCAAGAGGGGAGATCGTCATCTGCGATCGTTTCATCGACAGCAGCTTGGCTTATCAGGGGTATGCACGCGGCCTTGGCATTGCGGAAGTCCAATCCATTAATGAATTCGCGATTAGCGGACATATGCCGACGCTCACGTTCTGGCTTGATATATCGCCGGAGGCCGGTTTGGCACGCATTCACGCAGGCGAGGGCAGAGAAATCAACCGGTTGGACTTGGAGGGGCTCTCGTTCCATGGGGCGGTAAGAGAAGGCTATAGGCAGCTGATGACGAAAGAGCCTGAACGGATCAAGCGGATTGATGCGGAACAAGCGCCAGAGTATGTTCTGAGGGACGTCGTTACGATCTTAAATGCGCGAATTTAAAGGATTAATCGCATTCCGCGTCAAATAATTAAGAAGAGTCGATTTTCAATGAAACCGCATGACCTGTGGTTTCTTGAAGGAATATGGGAGGGATTAGGATGAAATTAGTTATTGCGATTGTTCAAGATAAGGACAGCAATCGACTGTCGAACGCACTCGTAAGAGAAGGTTTCCGGGCAACGAAGCTTGCAAGTACCGGCGGATTTCTGCGTGCTGGCAATACGACATTCATAATCGGGATCGAAGACGAGCGGGTTCACGAAGTGCTGAACGTCATCCGTTCGAACTGCAAGGTCCGTGACCAGCTTGTTTCTCCTGTATCCCCAATGGGCAGCACGACCGATTCCTATATTCCATTCCCGGTAGAGGTTCAGGTTGGCGGCGCGGCAGTATTCGTCGTTCCTGTCGAGCGTTTTGAACATTTCTGAATGGGCGTGAATGAGCAATGAAAATCAATCCCGGATGGCGTCCTCTAGGTGCCGATCGATCGCGGCCGGATTCCGGCGCACGACCTGTCGTCATGAAAAGTTTTTCCGACGTGATGAACGTGCAGGACGAACAGCGGACGATCGAGCAGCTGCAGGAAAAGCTGAAGGATATTCATAATCAAGGCGAACGACTGGCGCGTTCGATGACGGTCAGAGAGCTGAAGCTGTACCGCCAAATGGTGAAGCAGTTTCTTGAAGACACGGTTCGCCGCGGCGTAGGCATGAAAGAAACCCGAGGCTTCGACAGGCGGGGCCGTACGAAGCGCTACAAGCTGCTGGAGGAAATCGATGCCTCGCTCGTCCTGATGGGCGAGGAGCTGCTGGAGAGCGAAGACGGGCGTCTTAAGCTGCTGCAGTCGGTAGGCGATATTCGCGGCATGCTGATTAATTTGTTTTTTTGATAAAGAAGGGATTCCTGATCTATGAGCATCGCACAAGTTGCCGGACAATCGAAGGCGAAACGCATCCTGCAATTTGCGCTGAGCAGCGGCAAGGTGTCGCATGCCTACTTATTCAGCGGACCTCCGGGGAGCGGGCGCACGAAAATGGCCATGGCTTTCGCGAAGGCGCTGTTCTGCACGGAAGGCGGTGACGATGCCTGCGGCCACTGCTTGGAATGCCGGAAGTTCGAGCACGGCAATCAGCCGGATCTGCATATCGTCGAACCGGACGGCAATTCGATTAAAATCGATCAAATTCGCGAGCTCCAGCGCGAGCTCGCTTATCGAAACCTAAATACGGCCCGAAAAATATACATCATGCAGCGGGCGGAGAGCATGACGCTGCAAGCTGCCAACAGCCTGCTGAAGTTTCTCGAGGAGCCCCAATCGCCGGTCGTGGCGATTCTGCTTACCGAGAATGGACAAGCGATGCTCCCCACCATTCGGTCGCGCACGCAGCTCGTGCCCTTCATGCCGCTGGCACCGAATGAGATGCTGCAAACGCTCGTCGATGAGGGCCTTCCCCAATTGCCTGCGCGCGCCGCCGTTCATTTGGCCTCGGGACTGGACGCATGCCGGGCGCTTATCCAGCAGAATGGGTTTGCAGAAATGAGAAACGTAGTGATACAATTGGGAAAGGACAGTCTAAGCCGGTTCACCGCGGCAATGATGTCCTTGCAGCAGCAAATCATGAAGACGGAGCTTGGTGAACAGCCGCAGCTTCTTTTGTCTTTGTTGACGCTGTGGTACAAAGATATGATTCATTTTCAAGCAGGAAGACATGAGTCGCTCGTTTTTATAGATCAGCTTGATTGGATTGGCAAGCATGCCTATTCACGCCCGGCAGAGGGCTGGGTGGCATGTATGGAGTACACGCTGGAAGCAGGCAAGCGCATCCGCGCGCACGTGTCGGCGCAATTAGCGCTCGAACAGCTGCTGATCCGCGTACAGGAGGGGTGAATAATTGTATACCGTCGTGGGTGTCCGCTTCAAGAAGGCGGGCAAGATTTATTACTTTGATCCCGTCGATTTCCAGGTGGAAAAGGAACAGTACGTCATCGTGGAAACCGCAAGAGGGATCGAGTACGGAAAAGTAGTCGTAGGACCCAAACAAGTCGGTGAATCGGATGTGGTCCTTCCGCTAAAGAGAGTCATTCGGATTGCGGGTGACAACGATGCGAAGATCGTCGAAGAGAACAAATCGGCGGCACGCAACGCGTTTGCAACCTGTTTGGAGAAGATTCGGGATCATCAGTTGAAGATGAAACTGGTCGATGTCGAATTCACGTTTGACCGCAATAAAATCATTTTCTACTTTACGGCCGAGGGACGGGTCGATTTCCGCGAGCTGGTGAAGGACTTGGCGAGCGTATTCCGCACACGGATTGAACTTCGCCAAATCGGCGTTCGCGACGAAGCGAAGATGCTGGGCGGGATCGGCCCTTGCGGACGCGTGCTCTGCTGCTCGACCTGGCTGGGTGACTTTGAACCCGTATCGATCAAGATGGCCAAGGATCAGAACTTGTCGCTGAACCCAACGAAGATATCCGGGTTGTGCGGACGTCTGATGTGCTGCCTTAAGTACGAGCACGACAATTACGAAAGCATCCGTGAAGAGCTTCCCGCAATAGGCAAGATCGTCGTCACCTCCTATGGCGAAGGCAAAGTAACGGGTATCAATGCCGGTACCAAATCGGTCTATGTTCAATTGTTCGAGGTCGGCGGCAAACCGAAGGAATTACCGATGGATGACGTCGTCATCAAATAAGGCCAGCAGGCCACGTGAAATCCGAAGCTGTATAGCCTTGGGGTGGAAACTTGAAAAAAGACATTTTTAGCGAAATCAGCAATTTGGAAGCGCATATGGGCAGTTTGTATACGGAGCTGGGCTCGATGAAGCAGAAGATTAAAGCGCTGCTTGAAGAGAATAACCGGCTTAGCATAGAAAATGGACAGCTGCGCAAAGTATTAAAGCGGGAAACCGCGGCGTATACGCCGAAGACGGAACCCGTGATCGTGGAAGATGCAGCGGCCGAAGATGCCGGAACGAACGATGAACCGGTAGTGACGGGAGATTCGTCGGCAGTTGGACAGGGCTACGACAATTTAGCACGGCTGTATCATGAAGGATTTCATATTTGTAATTTGTATTATGGGCATTTGCGCACGGAAGGCGACTGTTTGTTCTGCCTCTCGTTTCTCAATAAAGATTAATACGAACATCTACGCTGCCGACGAATGGCGCGGTTAGTTTACAAGACCCTCTAACACAGGGTCTTGTTTGCATATAATAGAACGAACAGACTAAGGAGCATGAAGACGTGGTTAAAGAAGTGGCATTGAACCCGGGCGAGAGGCTCGACGATTTATTGACCCATCAACTACATATCATTCAAAGCCGGGACGTGTTCAGCTTCTCGATGGACGCCGTATTGCTGGCTCGATTCGCGGCTGTGCCGCCCCGCGGCAAAATCCTGGATCTATGCAGCGGCAATGGGGTGATACCACTGCTGCTGACAACGAGGACGAAGGCGGCGATCGATGCGGTCGAGATCCAGCCGCGTTTGGCGGATATGGCACGGCGCAGCATAGCGGCGAACGAACTAGAGGATCGTATAGCGGTGTATGAGGGCGATTTGCGGGATTTTCATAAAAAGATCGGGCAAGGCATCTACGATGTCGTTACGGTTAATCCGCCTTATATGCCGGCTGGAACGGGCGATCAGAACGAGAACGAGCATTTTGCGATGGCTCGCCATGAACGCAACGGCACGCTGAACGATATTGTAGCCGCTTGTGCAAGGCTCGTCCGAACGGGCGGGCGCGTCGCCATGGTTCACCGCCCTTCCAGGCTGGTCGAAATTCTGGAAACGATGCGTAAATGGAAGCTGGAACCGAAACGAATGCGCTTCGTTCATCCAAGCAGCGATTCGGAGGCCAACATGGTGTTAATCGAAGCAGCCCGAGATGGCAAGCCGGAGCTGCGGATGCTGCCGCCTCTTATCGTGTACAATGAACAGCGCGTATATAATGAAGAATTAATGCAGATCTACTATGGGGATCGCACGGGTAAACCCGCGGGAACGGAGGGAGACGGACAATGATCGTACAACGCAGCTTTAAGGACGGAGACGGAGAAGCGCAAGGCACGCTGTATCTGGTCGGTACGCCGATCGGCAATTTGGAAGACATGACGTTTCGGGCGATCCGCATTCTCAAGGAAGTCGATCTGATCGCCGCTGAAGACACGAGGCAGACGCGCAAGCTGCTTGCTCATTTCGAGATCGGTGCCAGGCTGGTCAGCTATCATGAACATAATAAAGAGGCCAGCGGTCCTGAGTTGATTCGCTTATTGGAAGCGGGGCAATCCATTGCGCTCGTGAGCGATGCAGGCATGCCGGCCATCTCGGATCCAGGAGCGGATCTGGCTGCGGCTGCGGCTGAACGCGGACTGAAAGTCGTACCGGTTCCTGGTGCGAATGCGGCATTGTCGGCGCTGATCGTCTCCGGATTGCCGACGGATCGATTTCAATTTGCGGGTTTTCCGCCGCGGGACCGTAAGCCGCTTGTGAACTGGCTGAATCAGCTGCAGCGCCAGGAAGAAACGTTGATCTGTTACGAGTCTCCGCATCGCATAGCAAAAACGCTGCCGGTCATACTGGAGCAATGGGGAGATCGAAGAATCGCGATGGTTCGGGAACTGACCAAGCGGCATGAAGAAATCGTGCGCGGCACGATCTCGGAATGCATCGCTTGGCTGGAAGAGCACCCGCCTATCGGGGAATACTGCCTTGTCATTGCGGGAATAAGCGGTGAGGAAGCAGCGGCTGCGCAGCAGGAGGAGGCATCGTGGTGGATTCCGCTTAGCATCGAGGATCACGTAGCGTACTATGAAGCGCAAAACGGCGATCGAAAAGAGTCCATCAAACGCGTGGCTTCGGACCGGGGGCTGCAGAAGCGGGACGTATATAATGAAGTGATGAAAAAATAAAAAAAGACCTCCCTGGCCGGATGGCACAGGAAGGCATCAAGGAGTATGAAAAAGGTTAGAATTAACAAATTGGATAATTTCATTATAACCTATAATTCTGGATTTGTCTCTTATTTTGTAATAGGAGTTGGCATTTCCGTCAAACAAACATTGCAGACGATTTTTCCTTTGAAATAGGCTACGTTCTCGGCATTGCCGCAGAAGATGCAAGCAGGCTCATATTTCTTGAGCATGATCCGCTCGCCGTCCACGTAAATTTCCAGGGCGTCCTTCTCCCCAATGCCGAGCGTACGGCGCAATTCAATCGGAATCACTACACGGCCGAGTTCATCAACTTTACGAACGATACCAGTGGATTTCATCATAACTATTCATTCCCCTTTCATAGTATTAAGTCGCCAATATTCGACAAAATTCTATCAATGAATGTCTTAATAATACCAACGATTACCAAAATAGTCAACATGCCCTCCATGGCGATCAAGGGCTTATGTAACCACTATTTCTTTAGAATAAGGCATTTGTCATTACTTTATATAGTACAACAACCACGTACATATTGGAAATAGTATTGTGACAGAATTCGACAATAGTTCGACAATTATGTCGAAATACCGAACGATGGGAGCGTGTAGAAATGACAGTTAGTCGTGCAAAGGATCGTCTTCCCGAGGAGAAGGTTTTTAAAGACCCGGTCCATAAGTACATCTATGTACAAGATGAATTGATCTGGAATTTGATCAATACGCGCGAATTTCAACGCTTGCGCCGCATTCGTCAGCTGGGAACTTCGTATTTGACTTTCCATGGCGCGGAACACAGTCGATTCTCGCATTCTCTGGGTGTCTATGAAATTACGCGCAAAATCATCTCCCAATTCGAGCGAAGCGGATATCCCGGCTGGCCGAAGGAGGAGAAGCTCGTAGCTTTATGCGCCGCCCTGCTTCATGATGTCGGTCACGGGCCGTTCTCGCACTCCATAGAAGACGTGTTCGACACGCATCATGAAGCTTGGACATGCCGCATTCTTCTGGAGGATACCGAAATCAACCAGGTGCTGCGCGAATATGATGCTTCTTATCCGGAGCGGGTTGCTGCGGTCATTTGCAAATCCTATCATGAACCGATCGTGGTGTCGCTGGTATCCAGTCAAATGGACGCAGACCGAATGGATTATTTGCTTCGCGATGCCTATTATACGGGCGTCAATTACGGGACTTTCGATTTGGAGCGGATCCTGCGTGTTCTGCGACCGTATCAGGGACAAATCGTCGTCAAGGAAAGCGGCATGCACGCCGTCGAGGATTATCTCATGTCCCGCTACCAGATGTATTGGCAGGTGTATTTTCATCCCGTGACGCGAAGCTCCGAGATCATCCTAAAGCAAATTTTCCGCAGGGCGAAGGAACTTCATGGAGCGGGCTATGCGTTCACCTGGATGATGTCGCCGCTCGAGAAGTTAATCTCGGGGACTATCGATATCGAGGACTATGTCGCACTGGACGAAGCGCTCGTGCAAACCGCCTTCTCCGCATGGGCCGGCGAACCCGATGCCGTGCTTTCCGATCTGTGCCGCCGCTTCTTGAATCGCAGGCTGTACAAGTATATAACCATGGATCAAGCCGACGAAAAATTGTGGCAGGAAATTCGCAGTCAGTTTAGCGCGGTGGGCCTTCATCCCGAGTATCACCTGGAAATTGACTTTCCTTATGACATGCCCTACCATGTGTATCGTCCAGGTTCATCCGCAAAGGCGGAAAAAGAGGAAAAACCGCCGATCCTGCTGTTGTCGGGCGAGGACCAGCTGTCGGAAATCTCCGGACGTTCCGACATTGTCCGTTCCATTACAGGTATTCACCAAGGGAAGTATCACCTGTATTACCCGGAGGAGCCGCTTCGTGAATCAGCCCATCGGCTGTCCGCGAATATACGCGAATTATTTGCTTTAATGTAGAAAGGGGTTACGAAAAAGATGTTATTAATCGACACGCATACGCATTTGGACTCGCATAAATTCGACGAAGACCGCGCCGAGGTCATCAAACGGGCACAAGAGGAAGGAATCCATAAGCTGATCAACATCGGATTTAACCGGGAGACCATTCCGAGCACAATGGCACTTGCCGAGCAGTACGCCTTCATCTATGCCGCCGTCGGCTGGCATCCCGTGGACAGTATTGATATGAAGCCGGAGGATTTGGAATGGATCGCCTCGCTATGCGATCATCCGAAGGTGGTAGCCATTGGGGAAATCGGGCTGGATTACCATTGGGATACCTCGCCGAAAGACGTTCAACAACGCGTGTTCCGGCAGCAAATCGCACTCGCCAAAGAGAAGCGCAAGCCGATCGTGATCCATAATCGGGACGCGCACGAGGACGTGGTCCGTATTCTGCGCGAGGAAAAAGCGAGCGAGGTCGGAGGCGTCATGCACTGCTATTCCGGCAGCTGGGAAACGGCCAAGCAATGCCTGGACATGAACTTCTATATTTCGTTCGGTGGACCGCTTACATTTCAAAATGCACGGGTCCCGAAAGAGGTAATGGCCAAGGTGCCGTTAGACCGATTATTGATCGAAACGGATGCTCCGTATTTGGCTCCTCACCCCTATCGCGGAAAGCGAAACGAGTCTGCTTTCGTCCGTCTTGTAGCAAATACGATGGCGGAGATTTTAGGTAAATCTGTAGAAGAAATTGGGAAGATTACAACGGAAAACGCGATGAAATGTTTTGGAATCTCATGAAATCAAGGCAAATAGTAAGCATTTGGATGAAATCCGGTGAAAAAAGTGATTTTTGATCCAAAAATCACGTGATTTTCTCGTAATTTTCCTTGAAATTCACTAAAATCGTCATTAATCAGTTCTTTACAATGTGCAGCGCTAGACTGTATGATTCATCTCAGAGCAACAAAACATGTATTCCATTTCCAAAATAATCGCTTAATCTCCGGTAACCGGAGAGCGGGGGAACCAATTGTTGAAACTGTTTGTATCATTTCGGACAGCGGAGACATTGAAATTCTTCTTGGGGTGAATTTCGCAGAAGGGCGCTGGGGTATCAAGCGTCGCGAGCGAATAGGGCGACTCTCACGCCCGAATCCGACAGCTAACCTCGCAAGCGTCCATAAGAGAGATCAACCTCGTGCATGCAACTCTAGCTGCCATTATTCAATGGGAAGCCACGAAACAGATCCTCTGTCGTCGGCTTCTTTTTGTTTGAATATTGCGTAAACTGACGACATAGGGTGTATATCGTGAGGAGGAGCCGGGGCGAATTGCCGAAAATGCGTGCTTGCACGCAAATACTCAATAGTCGCGTCTAAGTATCATGCGTAACAAGGCGGCGGGGCTATGTAAGGAGGACCGATGAAGTGGGAGAACTCCAGCTTAAGGACACCCATGGGAAACGATCATCCAGCATGTCTTTCGCATTGCGATGGAAGCATGAGAATGTGCGTTTAATTGTACTGAGCGCCATGATCTCAATCGCTATGACTTTCATGTTTTTGGTGTTGTTGTACGGAACGGCTGACAAGCATGTCTCCGTAGTATTGAACGGACGAGAAACCATTGTATCCACGAAACAATGGGTCCTTCAACGCCTACTGGATGAACAAGCCATTACAATCGGCACTCATGACAAAGTGTCGATGCCGCTCGATGGCGGAATAAACGACGGCGACCGGATCGTAATCGATCAGGCGGTCCCGCTTATTGTAAAGGCTGACGGCAAAGCAAGAACGTTGTACACGACAGAGAAAACTGTACAGGCGGCGATCGATCAGGCTGATATAACGGTTCGCAGTCAGGATAAGGTATCCCCTTCCGTGACGGCTGCACTGGAACCGAATATGACCATCACGGTCACCCGGATCGATAAGAAATACTCCGAGAGCACGTACGATGTTCCCTTCACGGTGGTGAAGCAGGAAGATCCGAAGCTAGCGCTCGGGAAACAAAAGCTTGTCCGGTCGGGCAAGCAGGGCAAGGTCGTTAAACGTTACGAGACGGTATTCGCTGACGGCGTACTCGTATCGCAATCGCTCGTCGAGAAGCTGACGCCGCAAGCAACGGTCAATCAAGTGGTATCGGTCGGGACCAAGAAGCCCGAGCCGAAAGTAGCGGTATTGTCCGCCAAGACAGCTTCGACCGTGACGAAGCATGGCGTAACCTTCAACGCGAAGAAAATAATCAAGAACGTCACCCTGACGGCATATTCAGCCGGTCTGGCCTCTACGGGCAAGACCAAGGGCCATCCGGAGTACGGCATAACGGCATCCGGTGCCCGAGTTCAGGAAGGTCGTACGATTGCGGTAGATCCGAGGGTGATTCCAATCGGCTATTGGGTCTATATTGAAGGAATCGGTTTCCGCCGTGCGGAAGACACCGGCAGCGCGATCAAAGGGAACAAGATCGACGTTTACTTCGATAGCGAGTCGTACGCAGACCGTTTTGGACGGAAGCGGGGCTTCACGGTTTACGTCCTGGGACCGAAAAAGCCGGAGTCGCTGTAGACACCGGGTTAGCTTACGGCTATCATTTGAATATGGAACGAAGCGGAACAGATCCCTTGTTTGCTTACAAGCGCGGTCGCTGCTCTACTTCATTCATATTCGTAATTTGTGCTTAAATATGCCATGATAAGAAGAGGCTACGCCTCTTCTTTTTGCTTGTTTGTCTACCAGGTAAGATTGCTTGAAAGGCAGGAATAAAGTTCCTATGATGAAAGAAATCATTGTCGTCGAAGGCAAGGATGATACGGTAGCGATCAAGCGTGCCGTTGAAGCCGAGACGATCGAAACGGGTGGCTCCGCCATTGGAGAATCCGTGCTGCGTCGCATCGAGCTGGCGCAGGAGCGCCGAGGCGTCATTATATTCACGGATCCGGATCACGCAGGCGAGCGCATCCGCAAAATCGTTGCGCAGCGAGTTCCAGGCTGCAAGCATGCGTTCCTGCCGCAGGCGGACGCGCTATACAAAGGCGATATCGGCGTTGAGAACGCGTCCCCGGAGGCTATCCGGCATGCGTTAAGCAATTTGCGGACGGAAGCGGCGGAAGGGGACGGCGGACTCGCGGAGATTACGATGGACGATCTTATGCAGGCCGGCTTGCTCGTTCATCCGCAGGCGTCGGAGCGAAGACTCAAGATGGGCAATCTGCTTGGAATCGGGTATGCAAACGGCAAGCAGTTCTATAAACGATGCTCCACGTTCCGGATTACGCGGGAAGAATTCCGGCGTGCCCTGCAGGCGATGGAGAGCGAAGGAGACTAATCGGCATGACAGAAGGTTTCAAAGCGACCGCGGAAGTCGGCTCGCCGAAGCGCACGAAGGACATCATCGCGAAATACGGCTTTACGTTCAAGAAAAGCCTCGGACAGAATTTCCTGATCGATCAAAATATATTGAACAAAATCGTAAGCGCGGCGGAGCTCGACGAAACGAAAGGCGCGCTGGAAATCGGTCCTGGCATCGGCGCGCTGACGCAGCGGCTGGCGCAAACGGCAGGGCGAGTCACCGCAGTCGAGATCGATAACCGGTTGATTCCCATTCTAAAGGACGTGCTGTCGGATACGCCGAATGTGCATGTCGAGCATGGCGACGTGCTTAAGCTGGATCTGCCCGGCCTGATGGAGAAGCAGTTTGCCGGCCTATCCGGCGTTAGTGTCGTGGCGAACCTGCCGTATTACGTGACGACGCCGATTCTGATGAAGCTGCTGGAAGAGAAGCTGCCGCTGGAACATATCGTGGTTATGATTCAGAAGGAAGTCGCACAGCGTATGGCGGCCAAGCCGGGTGGCAAGGAGTACGGCAGTCTCAGCGTGGCTGTGCAGTACTATTGCCAGCCGGAGCTGGTCTGCATCGTGCCGCACACGGTATTTATTCCCCAACCGAACGTCGATTCCGCGGTTATCAAATTATCGCTGAGGGACAAGCCCGCGGTCGAAGTGGAGGATGAGGCGTTCTTCTTCCGGACCGTGCAGGCCTGCTTCGCGCAGCGACGCAAGACGATTGCGAATAATTTGACCGCTTATGTCGGTAAGCCGAATCGCGAGCTGTTAGGACCGCTGCTGGAAGGCATCGGCATTGATCCGTCGCGCCGCGGTGAGACGCTGTCGCTGGCGGAGTTCGCATCGCTTAGCCATGCCCTGCTGAAAGCGGGCTTGCCCGCCTAACGGCAGGGGCCGCAAAACATCGCAAAGAAGCGCACCATCAGGGGCGTCTCCCCATAGGATAGACGAAGAGGTGATTTGCCCATGATGCAAGGGGACCTGGTCGTCCGCAAATCCTACGGCGGGGACGTCCTTTTTCGTGTTGCGACAATTGATCAACAATCAGCCATTTTGAAGGGCACGGACTACCGTCTGCTTGCAGACGCACCCATAGTCGATTTATCGGTCGTCAAGGATGGCGATTTGCCGGTTGCGATCCGGCAGGCGCGTTTGCGGGCGGGAGAATCGACGCAGCGGATGCAGGAGGAGCGCCAGCAGCAAATTATTCAACGGGAGCTGCTCCGCGTACAGAATCAGACCCAGCCTTATTTCGAAGTGCCCGGCAGGGTGCTCCATCTGGACGGGGACAGTAATTATATGAAGAAGAGCATGCAGCTGTATACGCAGATGCGCGTTCCAGCTCATGGCTTATTCGTGCATGAGTCGCAGATGGCCGATGCCGTATATCGGCTGCTTCCCCAGATCAAGCCAGATATTATCGTCATTACCGGGCATGATGGCGTCCTGAAGAACCGGGAACAGAATGATTTGAGCAATCTGGCGTCCTATAAAAATTCGCAAAATTTCGTGGATGCCGTTCGTATCGCCCGCGAGTACGAGAAAAACCGGGACAGTTTGATCATCGTAGCAGGTGCCTGCCAGTCGCATTATGAAGCGCTGCTGCAGTCGGGCTCGAATTTTGCCAGTTCGCCCGGCAGAGTACTCATCCATGCGCTGGATCCTGTCTACATCGCGATCAAAGCCAGTTATACGCCGATCCGGGAGACCATTAATCTGACGGACGTCATCCATGGCACCATCAGCGGCATCGACGGCGTGGGCGGGATTGAAACGCTTGGCAAGCATCGGGTAGGCCTTCCGAAACCCCGCACGCTGACCGGCGTGAAGGCGACCGTATAGGTCGTTTGCAGGCAGGACAAAATATACATGAAGTCGAAAAAATAAAGATTTTTTATATTGACAATATATTTAGCCCACTGTTATAATTAAATTTTTTTGACAAATCACCTCACCTTGGTTATAATGGACAAGGAAAGAGGTGGTAGTGCACAATGGCTAAAAATGCGCTATTGGAGATTAAACGCAGTTTGGAAACCCATGTCGGATCCAAAATACGTCTTCGTGCAAACGGTGGTCGTCGAAAGACTATTGAACGGACCGGTGTATTAGAAGAAATCTACCCTTCTGTATTCATTGTCAGACTTGATCAGGAACAGCATGCGTTCAAACGCGTGTCTTACAGCTACGCCGATATTTTGACGGAATCCGTTGAAGTGATGGTTGACAGCGATGACGGTCAGGTACGCATTACCTATATACAGTAATAAACAAACGGAATGTATGCTTTGGATTCCTTACATGATGCAGGCAACGGCAGACGCGAAGCGTTTGGGTTGCTTGCATTTTTTTTGTGCGCCGCAGCCGGTTGGGACGACTTCCTCCCAGGAATGAGAATGCGGAAAACAACCATACTAACGGTAAGACGCGAACTTATAAGGAGGATGCACCTGATGTCCCGAAGACGCAGTACGATGAGCGAACAGCTGAAGAACGAGCTGGCCAAGGATCTTGGTTTCTATGACACGGTTCAGCGGGAAGGCTGGGGCAGCATTAAAGCGAAGGATGCCGGCAACATGGTTAAACGAGCCATTCAGATGGCGGAGCAGGCTGCTGCGAAGCAATATCAGGCACAGCAAGCCGCGCAACCGCAGGCACGACCGCATACGCAAATGCAGGCACAGCCGAATACGCGGGCGCAGATGCCAACCCAGAGCTATCAAACGTCCAATTATAGAGGCGCGCACACCAATACCGCCGTCTCGCATACGAAGCCAGCAGGATCGCCAGTGGCAAGCGTACCTCCGTATATGCAGCAAGCCATGGCAGGAGCCCAGCAGCAATCGCCCGTCATGTATCAATAAGAAGAGGCTAAACGAGCTAAGATGAAGCGGCGCAGCAGCAGACTCGCCTCCATCTTAGCTTTTCTTATGACCTTTTGTTATAATATGTGAAGTTTAACGATAATGGACGGGTGAATCGAACATGAAGATCTATGAGAAGGCGCCGGCCAAGATTAACCTGCTCTTGGATGTAATGCGCAAACGCGAGGACGGTTTCCACGAAGTCGAAATGATTATGACCATGGTCGATTTGGCTGACCGGCTGGAGATGGAGGAATTGCCGAGCGATTCCATTTTTATATCCAGCCAGGCGGGCTATATTCCCCTGGACGAGAAAAACTTGGCCTTTCAAGCGGCAAGGCTGATCAAGGACCGATATAACGTACGCAAGGGCGTATATATCCATTTGGACAAAAATATTCCGGTTGCGGCTGGACTGGCTGGCGGGAGCAGCGATGCGGCGGCGACGCTGCGCGGATTGAATCGCCTCTGGCAGCTTGGCATCTCGGAGGACGAGCTCTGTACGCTGGGCGCCGAGCTGGGCTCGGACGTTCCGTTCTGCGTGACTGGCGGCACCGCCATCGCGCGCGGACGCGGCGAGAAACTGGAGCCGATCGCGAATCCGCCGCAATGCTGGGTCGTGCTGGCGAAGCCGCCGATCAATGTGTCGACGGCGGACGTGTACGGTAAACTGCGAGCATCCGAGTTGAAGAAGCACCCCTCGACCAAAAACATGGTGGAAGCGATTGCAAATGGATCGTTTACGGACGTATGCGCGAATCTCGGCAATGTACTGGAAACCGTTACCCTGCCGCTGTATCCCGAAGTGCTTCAATTGAAGGAAAGCATGCAGCGGCTCGGTGCGGATGGCGTTCTGATGTCCGGCAGCGGGCCAACCGTATTCGGTTTGGTCAGCAAGGAAGCGAAGGTCTCGAGAATCTATAATGGACTGCGCGGATTTTGCAAAGAAGTTTATGTGGTAAGAATGCTGACATAAAGCCTACGTAAACCTTGATTAAATCCGTATGAAAATGGTATATTGTCTTTATATTATTCGGATTTAGCCGGGGGTGTAACCATTTGAAGAAGTTAAAACGAAGTGCAAGGTTAGTTGAGATGACGCAATACTTACTTACGCGCCCCCATACGTTAATTTCTCTAACAGCATTCGCGGACCGCTATCAATCTGCCAAGTCATCCATCAGCGAGGATTTGGCCATTATTAAGGAAGTTTTCGAAGAAGAAGGGCTCGGCGAGCTTCATACGCTCGCAGGCGCGGCTGGCGGCGTTAAATACACGCCGAAAATGGGCTCTTCGGAAGCGCTGAGCATTATGAACGGTATTTGCCGCCAATTAGAACAGCCGGAGCGCGTGCTGGCCGGCGGATATTTATATATGACGGATATGCTGGGACAGCCAGGATTGCTGGCTGATGTCGGACGCATGTTCGCGACTGCTTTCGCCGATGCGGATATCGATGTCATCATGACCGTGGAGACGAAGGGGATTCCGCTCGCTTATGCTACGGCTGCATGTATGAATTTGCCCGTCGTCATCGTGCGCCGGGACAACAAAGTTACGGAAGGCTCTGCCGTGAGCATTAATTACGTCTCCGGCTCCAACAAACGAATCCAAACGATGTCGCTGGCACGCCGCGCGCTCAAAGAGGACGCACGGGTACTCATCGTAGACGATTTCATGAAAGCCGGCGGTACGATCCAGGGCATGATGGACCTGCTCTATGAATTTAATGCGAAGGTCGCGGGCGTTGGCGTATTCGTGGAATCCGGCGAGCTCGATACCGAGGAGCGGCTGCTGGAAGATTATGTTTCCCTGGCCAGATTGACGGCCGTAGATATGAAGACGAAGCAGACGACAGTCATCCCGGGCAACTATTTCAACTTATAGGCACGCCTATGTTAGCGGTATACCTACAAGAAAACGGAGGATTGCAAAATGAAAGTACAACCACAGATCATCTCGACCGACAAGGCGCCTGCCGCGATCGGACCCTACTCCCAAGCGATGAAGCTTGGCAACCTGCTTTTTACGTCGGGACAAATACCGCTGAATTCGGACGGCGTCCTCGTGGAGGGCGGGATCGAGGAACAAGCGCACCAGGTGTTTCGTAATTTGGAAGCGGTTTTGGCTGAGGCAGGCGCAACCTTGTCCGACACGGTTAAAGCAACCGTTTTCATCAAAGACATGAATCAGTTCGCAGCGCTCAATACGATCTACGCTTCCTACTTCGGCAACCACAAGCCTGCGCGCTCAACCGTAGAAGTGGCGCGGCTTCCGAAGGATGTTCTTGTCGAAATCGAGCTTATCGTATCGATATAAGTCGAATAAAAAAGAATAATCTTTACGACGAAAAAAATTTTCAAAATTAACCAATAAATTCCCGCAAACATGAAGGATTTCGCATCAAAATGTGGAAGTATACACCAAGTCTTCTATAGGCAAAGGTGGTGAACACAGATGCAAATTACCGATGTTAGACTCCGCCGAGTAAATTCCGAAGGTCGCATGAAGGCGATCGCCTCCATTACCATTGACAATGAGTTTGTCGTTCACGATATTCGCGTGATAGACGGCAACAATGGGATGTTCGTGGCTATGCCAAGCAAGCGTACGCCGGATGGAGAGTTCCGCGATATTGCACATCCGATCTCTTCGACGACACGGGAGAAGATTCAAGCTGCCGTACTCGCTGAGTACGAGCGTGCGGCCACGGAAGAAGAAGTCATTGAAGAAGGCGCTTAATTTGGGAATATTGGGGTAGTTTTGGTGGAATGGCGATCGCCGTCTTTCTGGCGGCAGGGCACATTTCATTCCGGAGAAATCCAAGTGCGGTATCTTAATGAGACCATACAACTATTGGATCTTCAAGGAGGAGAGCCGCGAGGCTCTCTTTTCTTTTGCCTTGGGATACGCTATATTCAGTAGAGCATTTGAGATATGAGTCCATCGGCGACTCAGGTTGGAGGGACATTCCGTGAAAGTAATGGCTATCATCCTTGCAGCAGGTCAAGGAAAACGCATGAAATCCAAACTATATAAAGTCTTGCATCCCGTGTGCGGCAAGCCTATGGTGGCGCATGTGCTCCAAACGGTGAAGGATGCCGCTTGCGAGCGTACGGTCGTCGTCGTCGGCCATGGCGCGGAGACGGTTCGCTCGTTCTTGGGGGATGAAGTGGAATTCTCGCTCCAAGAACGGCAGCTCGGCACGGGCCATGCGGTCCAGCAGGCAGAGCAGCTGCTCGGCGCGGAAGAAGGTACGACGGTTATCCTGTACGGCGATACGCCGCTTGTGACGTCGGAAACGATCGGCGCGCTGCTTCGCTACCATACGGAAATCGGATCCGCGGCAACGGTGCTGACGGCGGTCGTGCCGAATCCGCAGGGACTGGGCCGTATTATTCGCGACGAAGCGGGCAACGTGATGCGTATCGTGGAGCAGAAAGACTGCACGCCGGAGCAGGCGGCAATCAGCGAGATCAATACGGGCATGTACTGCTTCGATAATAAGAAGCTGTTCCAGGCGCTCGCCAAAGTGACCAATCACAACGCGCAGGGCGAGTATTACCTAACGGATGTGATGGAGATCTTGAAGAACGAAGGCGAGATCGTCGGTGCCTATTGCACGCCGGACTATGCGGAAGGCGTTGGCGTCAATGACCGCGTCGGACTAGGCGAAGCAGAAGCGCTCATGCGCGCGCGCATCGTGCGCAAGCACCAAATCGGGGGCGTTACGGTGATCGACCCGGCCGCGACCTATATCGAGGCAGACGTTGTTATCGGGTCCGATACGGTCATTTATCCAGGAACGGTGCTGCGCGGCAGGACCATGATCGGCGAAGACTGCGTCATCGGTCCTCATGCCGACATTGCCGATACGACGATCGGCAGCGGCGTGACGGTGAAACATTCCGTGATCGCGGAATCGTCGATCGGCGATGAAAGCGCGGTTGGCCCTTACGCGAACCTTCGTCCCGGCTCCAAGCTGGGCGTCGGCTGCAAGATCGGCGATTTCGTCGAGCTGAAGAACGCCGAGCTGGGCGACGGCTCCAAGGTTTCGCATCTGAGCTACGTAGGCGATGCGAAGGTCGGCAAGGACGTGAACATCGGCTGCGGCGCGATTACGGTCAATTACGACGGCTATAACAAGTCGCTCACGGAAATCGGCGACAATGCATTTGTCGGAAGCAACGTGAATCTGATTGCCCCCGTTAAAGTCGGCGACGGCGCCTATGTCGTGGCGGGATCGACCATTACGCATGACGTGCCGGCAAACGACCTGGCCATTGCCCGTGCGCGCCAGGAGAATAAACCGGGTTACGCCGAGAAGCTGCGCGGACGCGCCAAAGCGAAGAAAGAAGCAAAATCCAAAAAAGATTAATTTGCTTTGTTTTCATTCATGAATCGTATCCTGACATCTTGACAAGAGGACTCCTAAAGCGACGTTGCAGACGTCGACGGGGTCTTTTTCTTGCGTGCAGCGAGCCTTCACCACGCCGATGCGCGTGCTTGCACGGCGAAAGAATCGTTTAATTACGAGCCGGAATGGGTATGAATATATGGAAATCGAATTGTACAAGGAGGTTTCCACAATGGCAATCCCATTTCAAGCCGAAGAACGGAAAACAGGTACGCAAGGCGACTTACGGAAAATGAGGCTGCGGGGAAGCGTTCCCGGCGTCGTATATGGTTCAAAGCTCAGCACGCCGCTGAGCGTGGCGGTGAATGAGAAGGAACTGACGGCGCTGCTTCGGTCCCATCCGCATGCTTTGCTGGAGCTCGATATCCCAGGCGCGGGCAAACAGCCTGTCATGCTCACGGAGGTACAACGCGAGCCTCTCTCTCGCAATGTGCTGCATGTTGACTTCCATCAAGTCAATATGAATCAAGAGATCAAGACCATGGTGCGCATCGAAATGGTTGGCGACTCCTCCGGCGTACGCGAAGGCGGCATTCTGCAAGCGATGCTCCACGAGTTGGAGATTCACTGCTTGCCGAATCGGATTCCGGAAGCGATCGAGGTCGATGTGACGGGACTCGGTATCGGGGAGAACCTGCTGGTTGCCGATCTGAAGCTGCCGGAAGGCGTAACGACCCGGGTGGAACCGGATCATGTCGTAGTCACGATCCTGCTGCCGCAGAAGGATCTCACGGCGGAAGAAGCGGAAGAGGCTGCAGAGGACGCGGAAGCTGCCGCAGAGCGGTCGCATGAAGCGAAGATGGAAGTTCATACATCGGAATAACGATGACGAAAGCGGGGCTGCCGATGCAGCCCCTTTACTTTTTTTTAGTATCCCGGCCTGGACACGAAGGTAAATTGCTTCCGGCTGTAGAAAATATTATTGAGCTTGATGTACGATGGACTGAATTGTTCGACAAAGCCGATATCATGATGCTGAAGGCCCCAATAGACCTGCACGGGGACATGGCATTCATGATGATCCTGGAAATGGAAATCGTCGAAAATCAGTTGACCGTTCATATACATCGATCAAACGCCCCTTTGCATACGAAGTTCGGCAGTCCGCCGCCTCTATACATATGACCTTTTGGAATGAAGATTCGTTGCATGGGCAAAAAGAATTTTTCGAATATCGAACAGGAGTTGACGACAACAGCATGAAATGGATCGTAGGTCTCGGCAACCCCGGTACCGCTTATCAAGGAACGCGGCATAATGTCGGGTTCATGGTCGTCGATATGCTCGCTAAACGGTGGAGCATCCCGGTGACGCAAAACAAATGCAAAGCGCTGATCGGCATAGGGAATGTCGCCGGAACGAAGGTGGCGCTGATCAAGCCGATGACGTATATGAACTTGTCTGGCGAAACCGTGCGCGGGTTCATGGACTATTTTAAGGCCGACCTGGAGGATGCCATTATCGTCTACGACGACATGGATACGGAAACGGGCCGAATCCGGCTCCGCTATCAAGGCAGCGCAGGCGGCCATAACGGCATCAAATCCATTATCCAGCATACGGGCACGCAGACATTCAACCGCATCCGGGTCGGCATCTCGCGGCCGACGAACGGGATGATCATCTCGGATTACGTGCTCTCGAATTTTCCGAAGAGCGAGGGAGAGCTGTTGAAAGCGATGGTGGAAGAGAGCTGCGACGCGGCGGAGTTCGCGCTTGCGAATTCATTCGAGCGCACGATGGCCAAATTCAACCGTTAAATATGAGCGGCCGCGGGCATACTGAGTGTAGGATGCATACCTGGGCAGCGAACTAGGACGTACGACTGAACAGTGAAAGAACCTCACGGATCAGTCGAAAGTTCGCGACCGGGGTAGGATGCAGACCCGAGCAGCGAACTGGCATGTACGACTGAACAGTGAGAGAACCTCACGGATCAGTCGAAAGTTCGCGACCAGGGTAGGATGCAGACCCGAGCAGCGAACTGGCATGTACGACTGAACAGTGAGAGAACCTCACGGATCAGTCGAAAGTTCGCGACCAGGGTATAACGACCACTCAGGAGGCATAAATATGGCTGTGAATTATGTTTGCCGGCATTGCAAAACGCCCATGGGCTCCATCGATAACGCCCACATCTCGGAGACGCAGCTCGGTTTCCATTTCTTGACCCCCGAAGAGCGCAGCGATATAATAGCGTATAACTCGAACGGAGACGTTACGGTTAACGTCGTCTGTGATTATTGTCGCGAAGCGATAGAGAGCAATCCGGAGCTGCTGCTCGTGGCGAATCCGCTGCAATGACAGCTGGCCGGCAGAGCGATACAAGAGCCTTGGCGCGTGGCTGAGGCTTCTTTTTTGATTAGCAGCAATTTATGAATGCCAGGTGTGCTGACGCTATAAAATGACGGATGAAACGCGCACCGCCCCTACAGGGCGGCGCTGGCTATTTCATCCGGCAACGCCGCCTAGGAGTACGGAACGGATCGGTTTGGAAAGAAACGAGGTGCCGCTAACTTGAAAGCATTACTGGAAGCTTATGCCGCGGATACGGACTTTGTCTCGGTCGTATCCGGAATCAAGAAAGGGATGCGCGAGCAGCTCATATCGGGGCTGGCCGGCTCATCGCGTCAGGTCATGATCGCCGCCCTGAAGCAGGAGCTCGACCGCCCTGTGCTCGTGGTGACCCACAACATGTTTGCAGCGCAGAAGATTGCAGAAGACCTGGTGGAGCTATTGTCGCCCGGCGAGGTGCTGCTCTATCCCGCCAATGAGCTTGTCGCTGCCGAAGCGGCCATATCGAGCCCGGAAACGCTGGCGCAGCGGATGGATGTGCTTATCCGTCTGTCGCAAGGCTTTCGCGGGATTGTTGTCGTTCCATTCTCCGGCGTGCGCCGGTTTCTGCCGCTGAGCAGCGTCATGGCGAATGCGCGCATTGCGCTGAAGGTCGGCGAGACGCTAGCATTGGAAGCGTTTTTACGGCAAATGGTAGAGCTCGGCTACGAGCGCGTCGATAAAGTAGAGGGCAAAGGGGAAATGAGCGTCCGGGGCGGCATTGTCGACTTTTTCCCGCTCACTTCGCCGCATCCGTACCGGGTGGAATGGTTTGACGACGAAGTCGACTCCATTCGCACCTTCGACTCCTCCGACCAGCGCTCGATCGAGAAGCTGGATTCGTTCAGCGTTCCGCCTTGCCAAGAGCTGACGGCGGACAGACGCCGGTTCGAGAACGCGGCCCAGCACGCATCGGAGCTGCTCGAGCAGCAGCTGCAGAAGATGACCGACCGTACGGCCAAGGACCGGCTGCGCGCGGAGATCGGCTCGGAGATCGACAAGCTGCGGGAGCATCAGTATTTCCCGGAGATCTATAAATACATTTCGCTGCTCTACCCTGAACGTCAGACCTTATTCGATTACGTACCGCAGGACACGCTGCTGATCTACGACGAGCCGACCCGTCTCATCGAAACCGGCCGCCAGCTGGAGCGGGACGAGGCGGAATGGTCGACGCACCTGATGACCAACGGCAAGGCGCTGCCTTCGCTGACTTTGGCGCGCCCATCGGACGACGTGTTGTTTCACCGTCCGTTTCCGACGCTGTTCCTATCGCTCTTCCTCCGGCAGATCCCGCATACGCAGCCGCAGAATATTCTGAATGTCGTCAGCCGCGCGATGCAAAATTTCCACGGTCAAATGAACGTGCTGAAAACGGAAATGGAGCGTTGGCGCAAAGCGGGCGCGACCGTTATGATGCTGGCCGGCAGCGCGGAACGGATGGATCGGATGCGCCGGGTGCTGCAGGACTACGGCATCGAGCCGCCGATGCTGATCGAAGGCAATCTGCAGAGCGGCTTTGAACTGCCGTCCGTGCATCTCATCGTCATTACCGAAGGCGAGATGTTTTCGCAGAAGCAGCGCAAGGCACGCCGCCTCGATAAGAAGATGGACAATGCGGAGCGGATCAAGAGCTATACCGAGCTGAAGGTCGGCGACTATGTCGTGCATCAGAATCATGGCATCGGCAAATATATGGGCATCGGTACGCTGGAAATCGCCGGTATTCATAAGGACTACATGCATATCATGTACGCGGGCGGCGATAAGCTGTCCGTACCGATCGAGCAGATTGATCTTATTCAGAAGTACGTGGGCAACGAAGATAAGGAACCGAAGGTTTACAAGCTTGGCGGCAGCGAATGGACGCGCGTGAAGAGCAAGGCGCAGTCATCGGTCAAGGATATTGCCGACGAGCTTATTAAGCTGTATGCCGAACGGCAGGCGACGACCGGCTTCGGCTTCGGGGCGGATACCTCGTATCAGCAGGAATTCGAAGCGATGTTCCCTTATGACGAGACCGTCGACCAACTGCGGGCGATATCGGAAATCAAGAAGGATATGCAGACCCCTCGTCCGATGGACCGTCTGTTGTGCGGCGACGTCGGTTACGGCAAGACCGAGGTGGCCGTGCGCGCAGCGTTCAAGGCAGCTATCGAAGGCAAGCAGGTGGCCATCTTGGTACCGACGACGATTCTGGCACAGCAGCATTACGAGACCTTCCGCGAGCGGTTCTCGGGTTTCCCGTTCAATGTACAGGTGCTGAGCCGTTTCCGGAACAAGAAGGATCAGACCGCTACGATGAAAGGCCTCAAGGCCGGTACGGTGGATGTCGTCATCGGCACGCACCGGATACTGTCCCAAGACGTGATTTTCAAGGATCTCGGACTGCTTATCGTAGACGAAGAGCAGCGTTTCGGCG
This sequence comes from Paenibacillus sacheonensis, assembly GCF_009909195.1. Classification (GTDB taxonomy): domain Bacteria; phylum Bacillota; class Bacilli; order Paenibacillales; family Paenibacillaceae; genus Paenibacillus_Z; species Paenibacillus_Z sacheonensis. The sequence goes on along the minus strand of NZ_JAAAMU010000030.1, from coordinate 26,636 downwards.
TGTCGCATAAGGAGAAGCTGAAGCGGCTGAAGACGAATGTCGACGTGCTGACGCTGACGGCGACCCCGATTCCGCGGACGCTTCATATGTCCATGCTCGGCGTGCGCGACTTGTCGGTTATCGAGACGCCGCCGGAGAACCGGTTCCCGGTGCAGACGTACGTCGTGGAATACAGTCCGTCGCTCGTCCGCGAGTCGATCGAGCGCGAGCTGGCACGCGGCGGCCAGGTGTACTATTTGTTCAACCGCGTACAGGGGATCTACCAGATGGCGGAGCAGATCAACGCGCTGGTGCCGGATGCGAAGGTAGCCGTCGGTCACGGCCAAATGTCCGAGCAGGAGCTGGAGAAGACGATTCTCGACTTCCTCGACGGCGAATCCGACGTCTTGGTGAGCACTAGCATCATCGAGACCGGGGTCGATATTCCGAACGTCAATACACTGATCGTGCATGATGCGGATAAAATGGGCTTGTCCCAGCTGTATCAGCTGCGCGGCCGCGTCGGCCGGTCCAACCGGATCGCCTATGCGTATTTTACCTATCAGCGGGACAAAGTGCTGACGGAGGTAGCCGAGAAACGGCTTCAGTCGATCAAGGAATTCACGGAGCTGGGCTCCGGCTTCAAGATCGCGATGCGCGACTTGTCCATCCGGGGAGCGGGCAATCTGCTCGGAGCGGAGCAGCATGGCTTCATCGCGTCCGTCGGCTTCGACCTCTATTCGCAGATGCTGGCCGACGAGATCGCCAAGCGGAAGGCGGAAATGGGCGGCGCCGTCGAAGAGCCGGTCAAGGAAGTGAGCACGGTCATCGATATGAGCATTGATGCCTACTTGCCGTCTTCCTATATTTACGATAGCATACAGAAGATAGAGATTTATAAGAAAGTCGCCGCGGTGCGCACCTTCGAAGAGGGAGACGACCTGCGCGACGAGCTTGTCGACCGCTTTGGCGATCTGCCGCAGTCGGTAGACAACCTGCTCTCCGTAGCCCGACTCAAAGTATTCGGCGCTGTTTGCGGCATCGAGCAGATCGGCGGCAAAGGCGAAGACATCACCTTGAGGTTTGCGGAGCGCGAGAAGAAACGGTTTGATATCAAGAAAGTGGACCGACTCTGCCTCCAACTGGAGAATCGCTTCGCGCGTACGGCGGGACAAGAGACAGGGCCGCTCGTGCAGTTGCGCGGCAAAGGGTTGTCCATGGAACAGAAGCTTGAACTGTTGGAACGGTTTTTGACGCATTATAAAGACACCATTCAATCGAAAGGGGAACTACAGGATGTTACGCACTAAACAGGCAAGAAGAATGATCCTGCTTGCGCTTGCGGCTGTTCTCGTCGTCGTGCTTGCGGCGGGCTGCGGCAAGAAGAAGGAGGAGTCTTCGGCACCCGGAGCGGGCGGCGGCAAAACGGTCGCGACCTACAAAGACGGCACCGTCACGGAGGGTGAGTTCAAGAAGTACTCCACGTTCTTCGGCATCGTTCAGCCGCAGACGGAGATGTATCTGAGCATCCCGCAGCTGCAAGAGCAGTTCCTCCGCGAATATATTGGCTATAAAGTATTGTACAAGCCCCTGGCGGACAAGAAGCTGAGCGACGAGGAGCAGAAGAACATCGATAGCTTCTACACGCAAGTGAAGTCCCAAATCGACGCCGACGCGACGCTGAAGAAGAAAGTGGATGACGCCGGTTTGAAAGAAGCGGACATCCGTTACTTTTATGGCATGATCACCAGCATCATGAAGGACGAAGAAAGCAAAGTAACGGACGCGGACGTGAAGAAGCAATTCGACACGACCAAAGATGATTACAACATGATCAGCGTTCGCCACATTCTGATTTCGACGGTCGATCCGACGACGGGCGCCGAGAAACGCAAAGACGAGGATGCGCTCAAAATCGCGAAGGAAGTCAAAGCGAAGCTGGATGCCGGCGGCGACTGGAAAGAGCTCGCGAAGCAGTACTCCGAAGACGAGGGCTCCAAGGACAATGGCGGCCTCTACGAGAATCAGCAGGCTAAAGGCTGGGTGCAAGAGTTCAAGGATGCAGCCAACAAACAGGAGATCGGCAAAGTCGGCGATCCTGTGCAGTCGCAGTTCGGCTACCATGTCATGAAAGTCGAGAAACGTACGCCGACGCCGTTCGAGAAGCTGACGGAGGCGGACAAATCGGGACTTAAGCAGGAGGCGGCTTCCGCTAAACTGCAAGCCTTCATGACAACCGATCTGCCGAAGCTGATCACGAAGATCGACCTGCCGCAAGCAGCTGCGCCGGCGGGCGGTTCCAATGCAGGTACAGGCACGAATTCCGGTACGAATACGGACACGAACAAGAACGGTGCGACGAACGCCGGCACGGATAAGAAAGACGATGCAGCCACGAACGATAACAAAACCGAGAGCAAGTAAGCAATCGGGGACCGTCGGGTAAGGGCAGCATTGCCGCATGGACAAGCCCAGCCCGCAATGGCTGGGTTTTGTTTTATTCTTATAGAGGAGGAAAAATCCATGGAACAGCAGCTTTTTTACACGGGATCTTACGGCGCGAAGGAGCAGGAGGGCGTGAAGGCAATGCGGCTGCAGGACGGCCGGCTGACGGAGCAGTCCGGGCTTGCGGGCATTTATCATCCTTCATTTATCGCGATCAATCAGGCAGGCACGCGGCTTTACGTCGTCAGCGAAACGGGCGCGGAGGCGGGGAGCGTATACAGCTATGCGACTCGTGAAGATAAAGATGCGTTTACGCTTATTAATGAAAGCTCTACTTTAGGCGGATCGCCCTGTCACCTTGCGCTCGATGCGACTGAACGGCTCCTCGCGGTGACGAATTATTCAGGCGGTACGATTAGCCTGTATGCCGTTCGGGAGGATGGCTCGCTGATGCTGGCCGATCATATCGCCCATGAGGGGCGGGGACCTCGAGATGACAGGCAGGAGGCGCCGCATCCTCACTCATCCATGCCGGACAAAGCGAACCGTTATATCTTAGTTGCAGATCTGGGTACCGACGAGATCGTGCATTACCGGATTGACCATGAGGCGCAAAAGCTTGTCCGACATCGCACGACCCCATCTGCCGCCGGAGCGGGACCTCGCCATATGACGTTCAATGCTAGCGGGGATGTGCTCTATGTGGTCAACGAGCTGGATTGCACGGTTGTTGCCTATCGCTACGCGCCCGAGACGTCCGAGCTGACGCTGCTGCAGTCGCTCTCCACCTTGCCGGAGGCGTTCGAGGGCGAGAATACCTGCGCGGACATCCATCTCACGCCGGACGGCCGGTTTCTGTATGCTTCCAATCGGGGTCATGACAGCCTTGCCGCATATCGTGTTATGCCGGACGGACAGCTTGAGCTGATCGACATCGTCCCGAGCGGCGGAAGGACGCCCCGAAATTTCGCGATCTCGCCGGACGGCGGCTATTTGCTCGCGGCGAATCAGGAGAGCGACCGGATCGTCGTATTCCGCATTGATCGGGAAACGGGGCGTTTGACGGATACAGGAGAGGCGTTTGAGTCGGTGAAGCCGGTTTGTGTTGTGTTTCAATAGGGGATTTTTAGATTGATCTTTTAATTGACTTATCGTTCAATATTTTTTATTTGGTTCTACAGGTAACATGAAGCTTATCTATTAAGATGAAAACCGATTCTCCATTAATGGGGAATCGGTTTTCTTTGGTTATGTTACATAAAGTAACATACAACCAAATTCCCCGATATATATTTGAATATATTGATCATTTTTTATGAGATATTTGACGTAAATATTCATTTTATGATTCATTCTAAAAACTTGTGTAAACTTTGTTGACATACAACCTAACATGATTTTATAATAAACCCACGAACAATGGAAATCATATCCAATTGAATGTTCGGAAAAGAGACAAGAAAATGGATGGGGAGTGGGAGAATGAAGAGAAAGTTTTGGAAAAGCGGGGTATTTGTATTATTGGCACTGATGATGGTGCTGGCCGGCTGCGGTAAGAATGATAACGCGGCTTCAACAACGACAAATGCGGATAGCGCCAAAACGGACGACAGTGGAAGCAGCAGCGGAACCAGCAGCGGCGGGGAAATTAAAGTCGGCATTCTTCATTCTCTAAGCGGTACGATGGCGATCTCCGAAGTATCGGTGAAGGATTCGGAAATGATGGCCATTGACGAGATCAATGCAAAGGGCGGGGTCATGGGCAAGAAGATCGTGCCGGTCGTCGAGGATGGCGCCTCGGATTGGCCGACGTTCGCGGAGAAAGCACGGAAGCTGATCTCCGAAGATAAAGTCGCGACGGTATTCGGCGGATGGACGTCCTCCAGCCGGAAAGCGATGCTGCCGGTATTCGAGGAATTGAACGGTCTCCTCTGGTACCCGGTTCAATACGAGGGTCTTGAACAATCCCCGAACATCATGTACACGGGCGCAACGACCAATCAGCAGATCGTGCCTGCGGTATCGTGGCTGCTGGAGAATAAGGGAAAGAAGTTCTTCCTGCTCGGCTCCGATTACGTGTTCCCGCGCACGGCGAACAAGATCATCAAGGAGCAATTGAAGGTAGAGGGCGGCCAGTTGACCGGTGAAGAGTACACGCCGCTTGGCCACACCGACTACACGACGATTATTTCCAAGATCAAGGAAGCCAAGCCGGATGTCGTGTTCAACACGCTGAACGGCGACAGCAACGTAGCCTTCTTCAAACAGCTGAAGGATGCCGGCATCTCGTCCAAGGATCTGACGACGCTGTCCGTATCCGTAGCCGAAGAAGAAATCCGCGGCATTGGCGCAGACGTGCTGGCTGGGACGTTCGCGGCCTGGAACTACTATGAGACGACGGATACGCCGGCGAACAAGACCTTCGTCGAGAACTACAAGAAGAAATACGGCGAAGACCGCGTAACGGCGGATCCGATCGAAGCGGGCTACGACGCCGTGTATCTCTGGGCGGCTGCGGTCGAGAAGGCCGGTTCCACGGAAGTCGACAAAGTCAAGGATGCGGCCAAGGAGCTGGAGTGGGACGCGCCGGAAGGCAAGGTCAAGATCGACGGCGAAACGCAGCATCTCTATAAGACCGTGCGGATCGGCGAAGTGCAGACAGACGGCCAGTTCAAGGAAGTTTGGAATTCCGGGTCGCCGGTTAAGCCGGATCCGTTCCTGAAAGGCTACGATTGGGCGAAGAGCCTGAGCGAAGGCAAATAAGCGGTAAGCGCATAAGACCTTACTAAAAGAAGCAACAAAGCAAGAAATATAATAGAGAGAATAGAGAGAACAGAGAGAGAAATAGAATAGAGACGACAGGGGAAACTATAGTATCGGAGACTATAGGGAGAGAAGCGAGAGAAACCATGCACAGCGCGGACTCATGAGCACGTAGCTTAAATACCCTCTTCAACTTTTTTAACTATCTTCAACGTTCTTCAAACCTCTTAATCATATCGTGGAAGCTGGCATTCGGCAGGGGAAGCATTCGCAGGCAGATGGCTTCGAGTGCTTCCCCTATTGGCGTCGGCCGAAGCGGCGTCGAGTCCTATGTTACATTGGACGTTCCATTCCAACCATTCATTACAGGCAGAATGCTTGCTTAGTCACACAGGTCTCCTTTAGGGGTGAAATCATGGACGTTATTATCCTGCAGCTGTTCAACGGCATTAGCGTGAGCTCGATCCTGCTGCTGATCGCGCTTGGGTTGTCGATCACGTTCGGTCTGATGAAAGTCATCAATATGGCGCATGGCGAGCTCATCATGATCGGGGCTTACACGGCCTACGTCGTACAGAATCTATTTGCCGACTATATGCCGGCCTCCATGTTCGGCTGGTACTTCGCGATTGCCATTCCGGTCAGCTTTATCGTGGCGTTCATCTTCGGGCTCGTGCTCGAGATGGGGTTGATTCGGTTTCTCTACGGCCGCCCGCTCGACAGTCTGCTCGCGACATGGGGCGTCGGCCTCATGCTTCAACAGCTGGCGAGGAGCGTATTCGGCGCGCCGAACGTCGGGGTTAAGAGTCCGGCGTGGCTCGATGGGGGATTGACGGTTGGCGACAATGTTTTCCCTTATAAGAGGCTGTTCATTATCGGGCTCGTGCTCGTCTGCCTGTTCGTGATGTATCTGTATATTTACCGCAGCCATCCCGGCCGCCGCATGCGGGCGGTCATGCAAAACCGCGAAATGGCCGCCTGCCTCGGCATATCGACACGCAGGGTGGACGCCGTAACGTTCGCGATCGGTTCCGGCATTGCCGGCATTGCGGGCTGCGCGCTCACGCTCATCGGGCCGATCGGACCTGCCATCGGGACGTACTACATCGTCGATGCGTTCATGGTCGTCGTGCTCGGCGGCGTCGGCAAGCTGGTCGGTACCGTGTTCGGCGCTCTCGGGATCGGTATCTCCAACACGCTGTTCGAATATTGGACGACGGCTTCGCTGGGCAAGGTACTGGTGTTTCTGTGCATCGTCGCATTTCTGCAGTGGAAGCCCAGCGGGTTCGTGGCCATGCGCTCGCGATCCTTGGACAATTGAGATCCGGGGCAACAGCGCCCTGGAAAGGTGGAGGACATCATGCCAATCCGAAAATTATCGGCTCAGCGCCTATGGCTGCTCGCCGCGTATGTAGCCGCGGCGGCCGTGCTGTTCTGCGCGCCGCTCGTGTTGAGCGATTTTCGCCTTAACCTGCTTGCGAAATTTCTGGCTTACGCCATCGTGGCGCTCGGGCTTGATCTGATATGGGGCTATACCGGCATTCTCAGCTTGGGGCACGGCGTGTTCTTCGGACTCGGCGGCTATGCGATGGCGATGTACCTGAAGATGCAGGCCAGCGGCGGCAAGCTGCCGGACTTCATGGATTGGAGCGGGCTGACGAAGCTGCCGTGGTTCTGGAAGCCGTTTGAATTCCTGCCGTTCGCCATCGCGGCGGGCATCCTATTGCCCGCGATTCTTGCGCTTATTCTCGGTTATTTTACGTTCCGCAATCGCATTCGGGGCGTCTACTTCACGATTCTGACGCAGGCGCTCGTCATCATTACGACCACGCTATTCATCGGGCAGCAGGCGTATACGGGCGGTACCAACGGGCTTACGGGCTACAGCAAGCTGTTCGGCTACTCCCTCGGATCGCCGGAGACGAAGCGCTGGCTGTACTGGGTAACGGTGGCCGCGTTGATTGGCGCCTACCTGCTCTGCCGGGTCCTCGTGAAGAGCCGCTTCGGCAAAGTGCTGCGGGCGATCCGCGACGGGGAAAACCGCGTTCGCTTTATCGGCTACAATCCGGCCATTTATCAAATGGTCGCCTTCGCTTTCTCGGCTGCGCTCGCCGGTCTGGCGGGCATGCTGTTCGTCCTGCATGTCGGCATCATCTCTCCGTCCATGATGGGCATCGTCCCTTCGATTGAAATGGTGCTATGGGTCGCAATCGGCGGCAGAGGCACGCTGGTCGGAGCCGTGCTCGGAGCGGTCCTGCTCAATTACGCCAAGAGTACCTTTAGTGAATCGTACCCGAATATTTGGATCGTCTTCATGGGCGCGCTGTTCGTCGTCGTCGTCGTTTTCCTTCCGAAGGGAGCGGCAGGTCTGTTTGGCCAATTGAAACGACTTAGAAGGAGGAGGGCGTCCAATGAAGGAGCAGATGGAGTCCGTTATCCTGCAGTGTGACGACGTGACTGTCGATTTTGACGGGTTTAAAGCGGTACAGGGCATGAATCTGACGCTGGTGAAAGGGGAGCTTCGATTCCTGATCGGGCCGAACGGCGCGGGCAAGACGACGATGCTCGACGTCATCTGCGGCAAGACGAAGCCGGCGGCAGGCAAGGTGCTCTTCGGGAAAAGCGGCGGCATCGATATTACGCGGAGGAAAGAGCACCAGATCGCGGAGCTCGGCATCGGACGTAAATTCCAAACGCCGTCCATCTTCGCATCGCTCACCGTGCACGAGAACTTCGAAATCGCCATGAAGCAGAACCGGGGCGTGTTCGCGGCCATGCGCGCGAAGCTTCGCAAGGAAGACGGCGAGCGCATCGCGGCCCAGCTGGAAATGGTTGGACTCGCGGAGAAGTCGCAGTGGCGCGCGGGCGGGCTGTCGCACGGCGAGAAGCAGTGGCTCGAGATCGGCATGATGCTGCTGCAGGAGCCGGAGATTCTATTGCTCGATGAGCCCGTGGCGGGGATGACCGATAACGAGACCGAGAAGACCGGCGAGCTCCTGGAGGAGATTCGCAAGACGCAGTCGGTCATCGTGGTGGAGCATGACATGGAGTTCGTTCGGAATTTCGCGAGCTTCGTCACCGTGATGCACGAGGGCAAGCTCCTGAAGGAAGGATCGATGGAGGACGTCCAGCGCGATGATCGGGTGGCGGAAGTGTACTTGGGGAAAAGGCGGGATGTCGATGCTAGCCGTTCAACAGCTTGAAGCCGGTTATGGAGAAAGCGTGATCCTGCGCGGGGTCACGCTGCAGGTAAGACCGGGGCAGGTCGTCTGCCTGCTCGGGCGCAACGGCGTCGGCAAGACGACGCTGATGAAGAGCATCATGGGCGTAATCAAGGCGCGCAAGGGGACGGTGGCGTACAAGGGCAGCGATCTCACCAAGCGCGCACCGGGACAGCGGGCGAAAAAAGGGATCGGCTACGTGCCGCAAGGGCGGGAGGTATTCGCGCAGCTGACCGTGTTCGAGAACGTGCTGCTCGGTCTCGAAGCATCGACGGCAAAACGCAAGACGATTCCGGAATCGGCCATCGCGAAATTCCCGGTGCTCCAGGCGATGTACGGCCGCAGGGGCGGAGACCTCAGCGGAGGACAGCAACAGCAGCTTGCATTTGCGCGGGCGCTGGCGTCCGAACCCGATCTGCTGCTGCTCGACGAGCCTTGCGAAGGCATCCAGCCGTCCATCGTCGACGATATCCGGGATGTCATCCGTTCCATTAAGGCAGACGGGAAGACGGCGATCCTGCTCGTCGAACAGAGTTTGGAATTCGTGAAGAGCGTCGGCGACTACTTTTATATTCTGGAGAAGGGCGCCGTTGCTTGGGAAGGCAGCTTAGGCGATTTGAATGACGAAGTGATCCGGCACTACCTCACGGTTTAAATAAATCGGTCGTAATGTAATAAAACCTAACATGCATGTTGACACATCATGTGCCTCGCTCTTACAATAGAGACAAATGTAAGGTTATCTAACAATCGCATATTGGTTCCCGGCTTGCTGCATCACTTGGGAACGCCATGCTGTCTAGGGTTCCGTGACCGATTTCGGTCAGACTGGTCCAAGAGGCGGCGTATGGTCCGACGTTCCGCGTAGCTGCGGATGCGGCCATATAACACGGAAGGACAAAAGCCTGGGAGATCTCTCCTTAGGCTTTTTCTTTTTTCGGCAAGATCTGAAACGGCTGTTCGCCGATGCGCGGAGTCCGTTTCGTCTTCTACAAAGAGATGGGAGTAGGGAGAACATGAAAGTGATGAAACGATCGGTTGTGCTGCTTATGTTGGTTGCCATGCTCACGGTGCTTGCCGGCTGCGGAGATTCCAAGGAAACGTCCTCCGGTTCTTCGGATGATCCGATCACGATTGCGCTCAGCGCTTGGCCGGGCTGGTTCTTCTGGTACCTGGTCGACGAGAAAGGGTTCTTCGAGAAGCATGGCGTAAACGTCGAGCTGAAATGGTTCCCCGTGTACAGCGACTCCCTGCAGGCGCTCTCGACCGGCAAGGTGGACGCGAACAGCCAAACGCTCAGCGATACGCTCGCGCCGGCATCCAAGGGGATTGGCCTGAAGGCCGTCCTCGTCAACGACAACTCCTTCGGCGGCGATGCGATCGTCAGCAAGACGGGTATCGACTCCATCAAGGATCTCAAGGGCAAAACCGTCGCGACGGAGCTCGGAACGGTCGATCATCTGCTGCTCCTGACGGCGCTGGCTCAGAACGGCATGGACGAGAAGGATGTCAAGTATGTCAACATGACCGTGAACGATGCGGGCCCTGCCTTTATATCGGGCAAAACGGACGCTTCCGTCCTATGGGAGCCGTTCCAGACGACGGCGGTCAAAGAAGGCAAAGGCAAGGTGCTTTTCTCTTCCAAAGATACGCCGGGCCTCATCCCGGATCTGCTCGTCTTCCGCGACAGCGTCGTGGAGAAGCGTCCGGACGATATCCAGCATATCGTCGATGCCTGGTTCGATGCCCTGAATTATTTCAAGGACCATGAGGACGAAGCGATCGAACTGATGGCGAAGCATGCGGAGACGACGCCCGAAGACTTCAAGCTCGGCCTTGCGAGCATCAAGCTCTTCACGCCGCAGGACAACGTGAACGCCTTCGGCAAACGCGACGACTACACCTCGCTGGCTTATACCGCCAAAACGACGAACGAATTTCTGAAGAAGCTCGATATGGTGGATGAAATCAAAGACTACGACGCCTTGTTCGACGCCAGATTCGTAGAAAAAGCCGCTAAGGAGTGATGAGCCATGAACGCGCCTAGACGCCGCAAGCCCCATCGTTTTCAAATCTTCAAGGAGATCGGCGGGAGGCCGTTCGCCTTCACCGCAGGACTGTCCTTCGTGCTGATGCTGGCCTTGTGGGCCGTGCTGAGCTACACGAAGGCGGTCAATCCCGTCTTTCTGCCAACGCCGAGTCAGGTTATGGCAGAGATGACGAAGCAGCTTAGTTCAGGCGAGTATTGGAATTTTATCGGAATCAGCGTCTTCCGGGTATCGGCCGGTTTCGTCCTGGCCTGCATCGTCGGCATCCCGCTCGGCATCTTCGCCGGCACGTTCAAATACGCGGAAGCGCTCGTCGAGCCGCCCATGGAATTTATTCGTTACATGCCGGCGGTCGCCTTCATTCCGCTCATTATGGTATGGGCAGGGATCGGCGAGTGGGCCAAAATCCTGCTGATCTTCATCGGCTGTTTCTTCCAACTCGTGCTGATGGTCGCCGATAATACGCGCCGCGTCTCCGCGGACCTGCTGCAAGCTTCGTTCACGCTCGGCGCCGGGCGTTGGAAGGCGATCGAGACGGTTCTCATTCCCGCCATCCAACCGCAGCTGATGAATACGCTCCGCCTGATTCTCGGCTGGGCGTGGACCTACCTTGTCGTGGCCGAACTCGTCGCCGCCAACAGCGGTCTCGGCTATGCCATCATGAAGGCGCAGCGTTTCCTGAATACGGATCAAATCTTCGTCGGCATCATCGTCATCGGCCTGCTCGGCTTGATCAGCGATCGGATCTTCGCCTTCTTGAACCGCAGATTGTTCCCATGGGCCTAGGTCCAGGCTTAGGCTGCTCAAGGAACAGGCGTCGCAAGCAACTCCCGCCAAGGGAGAAGAAACGGGAGTGAATGTCATGGAAGCAGTCAAGCAGCAGATCCAAGCGCGCGAAGAGCCCGTTGTCCCGACATCCGGCAGCACGCGTGCCGCAGGGCAGCGCGGCGAGATTGTCATCGCGGGCCTCGGGAAAGTGTACGAATCGAAGAAAAGCCGCTTCGCGGCCTTGTCCGATATCGACCTGAGCATCGGATCCAATGAGTTCGTGACGGTCGTCGGCCCGTCGGGCTGCGGCAAATCGACCCTGCTGCGAATCGTGGCGGGATTGGATGAGCAGACGGATGGCTCCGTCACGTTGGACGGTAACGAGGTTATCGGTCCCGGAGCGGAACGCGGCATGGTGTTCCAAGGCTATACGTTATTCCCCTGGCTGACGGTGCGCGAGAATATCGAGTACGGACCGAAGCTGCAGGGCATCTCGACGCTGGAGCGCCGGGCGATCAGCAATTATTTTCTGAAGGTCATCAAGCTGGAGTCGTTCGCGGCCGCGTATCCGAAGCAGCTCTCCGGGGGCATGAAGCAGCGGGTTGCGATCGCCCGGGCGCTTGCCAACCGCCCGAAGGTGCTGCTCATGGATGAGCCGTTCGGCGCGCTCGACGCGCAGACGAAGCTGGATATGCAGGAAATGCTGCTCGAAGTATGGGAGAAAGAGAAGACGACGGTGCTCTTCATCACCCATGATATCGAAGAAGCGATCTTCCTCTCGCAGCGGATCGTCGTGATGGGCGCGAATCCGGGACGGATCCTGAAGACGTTCGACGTCAAGCTGCCCGCGCAGCGAACGCCGGAAGTACGGGAAATGCCCGCATTCCTTGCATTGCGGCGCGAGCTGGGACAGCTGCTGAAGCACTGATTGCACGAGTTGATTTCGAATTCGATACATGGAGGCGTGATCGTATGAGACGAGAAGGCAATGCAAGGCAATGGCAGGCCCGCGTATTGGCCGTGCTTGGTTTCGTGGTTACGCTGATGTTCTTTCGTCACCCTGCCGCTCGTTCATGAGCGGTTTTTTTTTATGCTCGGCGAGACTGAATAAGATCCGACAGGATCCCCGTCAGCTCCATATGGAGTTGATGGGGATCTTTCGGCTGCAGACGGAATGGATTCAGCTTGGAGAGGGCAGCGGTTATCTTTTTTCTACTATATCTCTGCTTTATCTCTACTGTGTTTCTACTGTATTTCCACTGCATTTCCACTGCATCAATAGGCCCTCTCTACCGCCCTTCCGTCACCCTGCGTTTGACCTTCCGACACCGCTTGGCCGAATTTGACCTTGGTCAGTCAACACGGTGCGGCCGGACAAAAACGACACATCGCCCACTTGTCAGCAGCGTTTGTAAAAGTATCGTAAAGCCTAGCGTTATGCGCTTTCATAGGAAGCGGAAAACGACATATTTACGAAGAATCGGACGATCGGCTACCGTAAGGATGCAAACGCTGACACATAGGGTTCGCCGCAGCGAATGGCAGAGCTTGAAAACGAAATCATCAAAACGACATCATGAAAACGAAATCATCAAAACGACATCATGACCATGAAATCAGGAAGGGGTGATCCTATGCAGGATACAAGAACGGCTATTGCGGGCGGTTCGGCATTGAGAACGGGACGGTCGACGGGACGCTCGAGGCGCACATGGAAGCGAATCCTTCAGAATTGGGAGTTGTATGTCTTCGTTGCGCCGGCGCTCATCTACTTCCTTATCTTCTGTTACGGACCGATGTACGGCATTCAAATCGCATTCAAGAACTTCATTCCGACAAAAGGGATTACGGGGAGCCCGTGGGTCGGCTTCGACCATTTCGTGCGCTTCTTTCATTCCTATTACTTCTGGGATTTGCTGTGGAACACCTTAAGCATCAGCTTGTACTCGCTCGCCGTCGGCTTTCCGATTCCGATCATACTGGCGCTCGCCTTCAACGAGGTGCGGAACGGCTTCTTCAAGAAAATGGCCCAGACGGTCACGTACGCGCCTCACTTTATCTCGATGGTCGTCATGGCCGGGATGATCATTACCTTCATCTCTCCGTCGACCGGCGTCATCACGCATATCATCGAAGGACTCGGCTTTCAATCGCCGGCTTTCCTCACCGATCCGCGCTGGTTCAAGACGATGTACGTCCTCTCGGACGTGTGGCAGAGCGCCGGCTGGGGCACGATCATCTATTTGGCGGCGCTCTCCGGCGTCGATCCCGGGCTTCATGAAGCCGCCATCATCGACGGCGCGACGCGGATGCAGCGCGTCCGTCATATCAATATCCCGACCCTGATGCCGACGATGACCATCCTCCTCATTCTAAGCATGGGCAGCTTGCTGGGCGTCGGCTTCGAGAAAATCTTGCTGCTCCAGAACCCGCTTAACATGACTTCGTCGGACGTCATCTCGACCTTCGTCTACCGCTCGGGTCTGGTGAGCGCCCAGTACAGCTTCTCGACGGCGATCGGCTTATTCAACTCCGTCATTAATGCGGTGCTGCTCATCGTCGTCAATCAGGTCGTCCGCCGTACGAGCGAGAACAGTTTGTGGTAGAGAGGAGGCCGTTTGCATGCTAACAGGCGTGAAAGAAAGCGGACGGGACAAAATATTTCTCATTTGCAATTATATCTATGTGTTTCTGGCCTTCCTGATCGTGTTTTATCCGCTGGTCTACATGGTCAGCGCCTCCATCAGCGATCCGAAGCTGGTCGGCTCGGGCGAGATGTGGCTGTGGCCGCGCGGCATTACGTTCGACGGATACAGGCGGGTGTTCGAGAATACGAACATTTGGGTCGGGTACAAGAATACGATCGTCTATACCGTCATCGGGACGCTGATTAACCTGGCGGTCACGCTGCCCGCGGCGTATGCCTTAAGCCGAAAGGACTTTGTCGGCCGCAATCTGTTCATGGGCTTGTTCATGGTCACGATGTTCTTCGGCGGCGGGCTGGTACCGACCTATCTGCTTATCAAGAAGCTGCACCTCATTAACACGATCGGAGCGATCGTGCTTCCTTCGGCCGCTTCGATCTGGAATATCATCGTCGCCCGCACCTTCTTCCAGAGCACGCTGCCCAGAGAGCTGCAGGAAGCGGCCCAGATCGACGGCTGCACCAACATGCGTTTGTTCTTGAAGATCATCCTGCCGCTGTCGATGCCGATCATTGCGGTCATGGCGCTCTTCTACGGCGTCGGCAATTGGAACAGCTACTTCTCGGCGATGATTTATTTAAACGAGCAGTCCAAATATCCGCTGCAGCTGGTGCTGCGCCAAATTCTCGTCCTGCAGGAGATGGCGGCGCAGGGCGGGGGCGCGATGGATGCATCCACGGCATCCGCGCTCAACAGCAAGGCGGAGATCGCCGCGCTCGTCAAATATGCCGTCATCATCGTAGCGACGGTACCCGTCATTGCCATTTATCCGTTTTTGCAGCGGTATTTCGTACAGGGTGTTATGATCGGTTCAGTGAAGGGCTGACCTGATCTTGCGATAGCGTGCACCAAGAACATATAGGGAGTTGTTGTCATGAAAAAGGTTCGCAAGGCATCATTGATCCTCCTCAGCCTCACGGCATCCGCACTGCTGCTTCAAGCCTGCGGTTCGAACTCGAACGGCGGCAATAACGGCGAAGCGAACGCCGGAACCAATGCCGGATCCAACGCCGGATCCAATGCGAATGCCGCTGAGGGAGGCGTAAAGAAAGAAGGCTTCCCGATCGTGGGCGAGCCGCTTACGCTCAAGCTGATGTCGCAGGACGCGGGCGTCGCCGATTGGAACAAAATGCCGGTCATGCAAGAGATGGAGAAGCTCTCGGGCATCCATATGGACTATCAGCTTTCGCCGATCGACAGCTTCGCGACGAAGAAGAACCTCATCTTCGCGAGCGGCGATTTGCCGGACATCTTCTATGCGGCCGATCTGACCCCCGCGGAGCAAGTCACGTACGGTACGCAGGGCGTGCTGGTGCCGCTGGAGAAGTATATCGATGGCGGCTACGCGCCGAATATCAAGAGCATCTTCGACCAGTACCCCGAAATCCGCAAGTCGTTCACGACGCCGGATGGTCATATCTATTCCCTGCCGAACATCGATCTGTCCGCCGTCTGGTACCGCGGCCCGATGTGGTACAACGGCAAGATGCTCAAAGCGCTGAACGTGACGGAGCTGCCGAAGACGACCGACGAGCTGTATGCGTTCCTGAAGCGCGTGAAGAACGAGGATCCGAACGGCAACGGCAAGCAGGACGAGGTGCCGCTCACTTCCGTCAAGCTGGACGATCTGCGGATGTACTTCCTCGGCTTCTGGGGCATTTATAACGAGGTGTATTACGCCGACAAGGACGGAAAAGTCCATTACACGCCGCAGGAAGAGGGCTATAAAGGCTATCTGACGTTCTTGAACCGTCTATGGAAGGACGATCTGCTGGACCACGAAACCTTCTCGCAGACGCCGGAGCAGAAGAAAGCCAAAGGGACGAACAACCAAGTCGCCCTGTTCAACGACTGGTTCCCGTACTTCACGCTGGGCGGCGAGCCTAGCGGCGACAATCCCCTGATGACGCCGGTGAAGAGCGAAGTGGCGGGATCCCCGGTTTACGGCAAGCATCCGGGCATTTCGACCAACGGCACCTTTGCCATCTCCAGCTCGAACCCGTCGCCGGAAGCGTCGATGCGCTGGATCGACTACCAATACGGCTACGAGGGCGCGACGCTGTTCTCGCAGGGGCCGGAGAACTTGCTGTGGAAATATAAGAATAAAGAGACGCACGAGAAAGAATGGCTTCCGGTCGAGGGAGGCAAAGACCGCGAAGAGGTACGCGGGACGCTTACGCCGAACTTCGGCATCGTGAATCCGGGCATGAGCTCGGCAGAGCTGACGAAAGGGCTGAAGAGCGATTTCGACCGCTGGCTGGACAAGGAAAACGCGGACAAGCTGACGCCGATCGCGAAATCGCCGTTCCCGAACGTCTATCTGACGAATGAAGAACAGACGGAAGCGACGACGCTGCTGGCCGATCTGAGCACGTACGTGCAGCAGATGGAAGCCAAATTCGTAACCGGGCAAGAGCCTCTGTCCAACTGGGACAAGTATGCGGCGCAGCTGAAGAAGATGGGCAGCGACCGGATCGTCGAGCTGTACCAAAGCGCGTACGATCGCTAGATGCGAGCGAGCAGCAAGCCTATAGCGAAAAGCTAGCGAACAGGCATGCCAAAGCAAGCCAAAGCAGGGCAGAAAGCATGCCGAAGCAAGCCGACGCGAGCCGAAAGCAAGCTATAGCAAGCCTGGAAAAAGCAAATAGCCAACCTTGCCCGGTAGACGGGGGTTGGCTATTCTCTTATTTTATTGCTGTTCCGGGCGTGTTCGGCTCCTATTCATCATCGCCCTCCGGCAGCTGCCGGGCTTCGCCGTTCTCGGCAAACAGCTTGCGGTACTGCCCCGGCGTATAGCCGGTTTCCTTCTTGAATTTCCGCGTGAAGTTGGGCGTATCCTGGTAGCCCACGCGCTGAATGATGTCCTTGAGCGGATTGCCCGTCGTACGCAGCTGGAGGCGGACCTCTTCAAGCCGCTTCTGCCATACATACTGGAGGAAATTAACCCCGATCTTCTCCTTGAAGGAGCGGCTGACATGCGACGGCGAGACGCCGAACGTGAAGGCGACGCTCTCGAGGCTGAGCGAATGATCGGCATAGCGCTCATCGATGTAGGCCGCGATACGGTCCATGAGCGACTGTTCTTCTTTCAACGCGTTCTGCTCCACATGGCTGCAGATTCCGGAGGCGAGGCTTAGGAAGCTGCGTTCCAGCTCGTCGAGCGAATTGCCGAAGATCGCCGCCGGCGACATATCCTGAACGACGCTGTGAATGCCGAGCTCGGAGGCGGTCTTGAGCATCGTATTGAGCAGATCGAAGCAGACGCAGCGCGTGAGCAGGGCGGAAGCGGAAGTGGCGTGCAGGCTCTGGATCGCCGAGCCGATGATTTGGGCGGCGACATCGTAGCTGCCCTGCTTCAAGCTTTGCGAGAGCTTCATCAGCGTATGGTTCGGAATCCAGTCCGCCCGATCCGGCGCATCCGACAACAGCTCGAAATAGGTCACGGTTCCGAAGCCGGCCGAGGACCGCAGCTCGAATGCCGAACAGGCCTCGATGAAGGATTGGTTCAGCTGATCCGGGCTTTCGTAGCAGTTGCCGACGCCGATGATCGGCACGGTGCCGGCAATGTCGGCCAATCGGCCCTGGACCGCCTCGACGATCCGGCGGACGCGGCCGAATGTCTCTGCCCCGGCGTCCAGATCGAAGCTGATAATCAATCCCAGCTGGTCGAGCTGCGGCAGTTCGACGCCGTATCCGGACGCCTGCAGTTCAGGGAGCTCGATCTGGTTCAGCAGCTGGATGATTGCCTGACGCTCCTGCCTGTCGTTCGGAGAATCGCCGGGCTCGCCGGATCCGATGACGGCAACGAAGTGATGCGAACGATCGAAGCGAAGGCCGAAGGACTGCTGCAGCTCGGGAGACAGGCTCTGCGCATTGCCGTACTTCAGCAGCATCGATAGAAAATGATTGCGCGCGAAGGGCTCCTGAAGGTCGACGCGCGAGCTGTATTCCTGCAGCGCGGAACGTATCCGGTCGAGCTCGTTGACGGGCGCGGCGGCGTCGGGGCTGCCATGCGGACGCTTCGCGTTCGACTTCGAGGCCGCGAATTCCACCAGCATCGATATCGGCTGATACTGCATGCGGGCCAGCAAGAGCGCGATCGCCGCTCCAGCCAGGACGATGATCGAGAACAGCAGGATGATGAAGCTGCGCACGTGCAGCACGGTGCTGAAGAACTGCGAGCTCGGCATCGCCGTCACGTAAGTCCAGCCGTTCGTTTCCGATTTGACGGAGACGATCGAATGCGGCTGGCCGTTGATCGTGCGGTCGTGAATCCCCGGCGCAAGGTCGATCAGGGAAGCCGCGGCAGAGGCGGATAAGGCCTCGTCCTGCCGGTTGTCGACAAGAACGCGTCCTTCGTTATCCAAGATGTAGGTCAGTCCCCGATAGCTGCCGAGCACGGTATCGATCAGGCTGGAAAGCTCGGATTCCCGGATCAGGTACATCACCGTTCCGTGCGGAACCGGATTGTTCGGCGTAATGGGAATGAGATAGGCCAGCAAGCGTTCCGCCATGTTCGAAGACTTCGTCACCGTATCGGCCGGCCGCATCGTCGGGTATTTGACCGCGTTCAAATCCTCGAACAGCTTGTCCGTCGGCCAGCTCTTGAAGCTGAAGGTGTTGCCGAAGACGTCCAGATTGTACAGGCCTTTGCTCGAGTAGATCTTCCCGTCCTTGTGGAAGAAGAGGTAGATCTCGTCGATGATCGAGCTCGTCGACTTGTATTGATCCAACGCCTGAATCGCTTCGCCGCTGAAGATCGGGTCATGGACCCGGTAGGGCGTCAACCGCTTGTCGTAGGAGACGCGCGAGGCGATCTCGCTCAGCTCCTTGACCCGGCCGTCGACGACTACCTTGGCCTGCGTCAGCTGATTCAGCCGGGACTGTTCGATTTCGGTTCGCAGATTGGAGACGGCGTTTTGATAAATGAAAATCGTCATGAGTACCAGCGGAATAAGCAGGATGAACAAGTACGACCAGATGTATTTCAAAAAAAGCCTGGATTTAAAGTAATTCTTCTTCAAACAAGCTGCCCCCCGTACTGCCGTCATTACTATGCATCCCATCATACCAACAATTTATTTTTTTGCACATAGAACGAATCGAAACGGGGGAATGGACATGAACCGAAGCGGAGTGCCGGAGCCGAAGATCGCATACGCTCCCGAACGATACGTATGCCGGCGCGCGCAAGGGCCGCTGGAGCTGGACGGCCGTATCGACAAGCCGTTCTGGGCGGCGGCGGAATGGACCGAGGATTTCGTCGATATCGAGGGCGATCTCAAGCCTATGCCCGCGAAGCGAACCCGGGCGAAAATGCTGTGGGACGACGAGTTCTTTTACTTCGCGGCCGAGTTGGTCGAGGACCAGATCTGGGCGACGTTGACGGAGCGCGACGCGGTCATTTTCTATGACAATGATTTTGAAATCTTTATCGATCCCGACGGAGATTCCCATCAGTATTACGAATTCGAGATCAACGCCTTGAACACGGTTTGGGATTTGCTGCTGGTGAAGCCTTACCGGGACGGAGGCCCGCCGGTGAACGGCTGGGATATTAACGGCTTGAGGACCGCCGTGCACATCGACGGCAAGCTTAACGACCCTTCCGCGGTTAATCGAAAGTGGAGCGTCGAGGTCGCGATGCCTTGGACGAGCCTGCGGGAATGCGCGACTGGTGGCCGGCCGCCGAGCGCCGGCGAATTCTGGCGCGTTAATTTCTCGCGCGTCGAATGGCAGGCCGAGGCGCGAGGCAGCGAATACCGCAAAGCGATCAACCCGGAGACGGGCAAGCCGTTTCCCGAAGACAATTGGGTGTGGTCCCCGATGGGCATCGTGAACATGCATTATCCGGAGCTGTGGGGCTACGTCGTCTTCGCCGATGGAGACGGAAAACCTTCGTCGTTCGTGCTGCCGGCGGACGAGCGGATCAAGTGGGAGCTGCGCAGGCTGTATTACCGCGAACGCAATTATTTCGAGGCGCACGGGGAGTTCACCCAAGACGCGAAGCTGCTTATGGACGGAGATTCTTGGACGATCGAACCCGCCATCGAGACGACGCGCAGTCTGTTCCAAATTAACGCACCGTCCGCGGACGGACAATCCGTGATATGCATCCGGGAGGACGGGAAGCTGTGGAAGGAGCAAGCCGAGTGAACGAACAGACATCCGTATTCTCGCTGGATCAATGCGAGATGGCGCGAATCGAGCGGAAATTCCGCGAGAAGGAAGTGCTCGCGGAGGCCCGCAGGCAGGAGCTCTTCGCTGTCTTCCAAGAAGCGCTGACCGAAGAGGAAATTTGGGCATTAAAGTACTTATTCGCGTATATGCCCGTGAACGACATGGCGGATTATGATGGCTCGCTGTTCTTAAGCCATGTCCGATGTACGCTGGATATCCGCAGAACGGCGCCTTGGGGCGATCGGGTGCCGGATCATCTGTTCTTGCATTTCGTGCTGCCTTATCGGGTGAATACGGAGAATATCGAAGATTCCCGCGGGGAGCTGCATGATCAACTGGCGGGCCGCACGGCGCATTTGTCGATGAAGGATGCCATCTTGGAGACCAACTATTGGTGCCATGAGAAAGCAACTTACGTGGGCAGCGATCTGAGAACGCTGTCGCCGCGCTCCATGATCCGGAACGCGCGCGGACGCTGCGGCGAAGAATCGACGCTGGCCGTGGCCGCGCTCCGTAGCATCGGCATTCCCGCCCGCCAGGTGTACACGCCCCGCTGGGCCCATTGCGACGATAATCATGCCTGGGTGGAAGCCTGGGCGGACGGGCAGTGGCATTACATCGGAGCGTGCGAGCCGGAAGCGAGGCTCAACCAGGGCTGGTTCACGCCTCCGGCACGGCGGGCCATGCTGGTGAATACGCGAGTGTACGCGGATTATCCGGGCCCCGAGGCGATTACCCTGGCCGACGAATGGTTTACGGAGATCAATCTGTTGGATCTATACGCGCCGACGCGCGACATTCAGGTGGTCGTGACGAACGGGCGCGGCGAGCCTGTCGCCGGGGCTGAAGTTCATTTCGAACTGTACAACATGGCTGAATTGTTCCCGATCGCCTCCGTGCCGACGAACGATCAGGGCATGGCCGCATTCAAGACCGGGCTCGGCGACCTGGTCATTCGCGCCGTGAAGGACGGCAAGTGGGGCGAAGTCAAAATTTCGGTGAAGGACTGCGCCTCGGTCGATATGGTATTGGATGCGTCCGAGCAGCCGTCCGGCATCGCGGAATTCGATATGGTGCCGCCTCCCGAACGCGAAGGAGAAGCCGCGGAGCCGCTAACCGCGGCGCAGATCGAGCGGCATAACGGCCGTCTGGAGGAAGGCACGAAGATTCGGACCGACTATGAGTGCACCTTCCAAGGGAAAGAGGCAGCATTTCGTCTCGCAGCGGCCGTTGGACTGCCGCCGGACCGCGTATGGAACGTGCTTCGTACGGCCCGCGGCAACGGCGCGGAGATCGCCGCGTTCCTGCGGGAACGCTCGGGCGAATACGGGGAGTGGCCGCTGCGTCTGCTGGAATCGCTGCATGACAAGGATCTGACGGACACGTTCCGTCCGGTACTGGAGGATCATCTAATCGGCGCGCTGGCGATGCGCGCCGAGATGCGCGCTGGGATCGGCGAGGAAGAATTCGTCCGCTACGTGCTTTGCCCGCGGGTGCTGCACGAGATGCTCGTTCCTTATCGGCGGCTCTTTCGGGAGGCGTTCACTACGGAGGCAATCGCGGCATTCCGGTCCGATCCATCCGAGTTGGTTCGGAATCTGCAGGATAACTTCGGCATATGGCAGGACATACCGAACTTATCGGGGAGAGGGAACCCGGCGGGAACGTACAAGTTGAAGAAAGGCGACCCGTTGTCGCTGGATATCCTGTTCGTGGCCGTCTGCCGGAGCCTTGGCATCCCGGCGCGCCTGCACCCGAGCGAGCAGAAGCCGCAGTATATGGAGCAAGGTAGCTGGCTGGACGCCGTATTGAACGATACTTCTTCCGGCGATCGGGAGCGTCGGACAGTCGGCAGGCTTCGGCTGCATAGAGATGCGGCTTCACCGGATGCGCCGGCCGCTTCCTATGCCGAGAATTTCACCTTTGCCCGCTTGGAACGAGGCAGCTACAAGACGCTGGTATATCCGCACGGGATGAAAGAGGTTTACGAAGAGCCGTTCGAAGTCGAACCCGGGCCATACCGGTTAACGTCCGGTATCCGTATGAAGGACGGCACGGTCAAGGTGCGGCTTGCGTACTTTACCGTTCAAGCGGGGGAGACGACGGACGTAACCCTGACCTTCCGCGAGACGGCGGTCGACATTCCGGATCTTGGCGCTTTCGACCGCAGCAGGCCGATCGCGCGGCTGGACGGTGAGGGCGCCGCATGGGAGGACCTTCTTGAAGCGGATAGACGAGGCGCTATCGTGGCTTGGATCGAACCGGAGCGGGAGCCGAGCAAACATCTGCTCCGGGAATTGAGCGAGCTGTCCGAACCGTTTGACGGGCTGGGGATTCCGATCGTTTTGCTGATCGGCGATTCGGAGCGGACGGCTTCCTTCGATCCCGCCCATTATCCGAAGCTGCCGCTCCGGACGGTGTTCATGCTGGAAACCAGCGGCGTTCCCCTGCCGGACAGGCTTATTCAATCAGCGGCGAGAGAAGC
This sequence comes from Paenibacillus sacheonensis, assembly GCF_009909195.1. GTDB lineage: Bacteria > Bacillota > Bacilli > Paenibacillales > Paenibacillaceae > Paenibacillus_Z > Paenibacillus_Z sacheonensis. The sequence continues at coordinate 4,042 of NZ_JAAAMU010000030.1, read as the reverse complement.
GGGATTCCCGCATCTATTCGTCGCGGACAGCCAAGACCGGATTCGGTACGCCGCCTCCGGGTACAAGATCGGCATGGGACGAGAAGCGATGCAAATCATAACGGGCCTAGCCTGATCAATCGAGAGTGGAGTGAACTGCGAATGTCCAACAAGCATATCAAGGTGGGCTATGTCGTCGACGAGGCGATGCCGGAGATGACGCGGGAGGATCTGCTGAAGCTTACCCACATCAACGTTGCGTTCGGCCACGTTCGCGAGGACGAGATCGTAACGGACCATCTGAAGCATGCGGAGGTGATCCATGAATGGAAGCAAGCGCATCCGGAATTGAAGGTGCTCTTGTCCGTTGGCGGCTGGAGCGCCGGGGGGTTCTCGGAAGCGGCCTCGACCGAGTCGGGCAGGAGGAAGATGGCGGACTCGGCCGTTCGCGTGCTGACGACGCGGCCTTTTGACGGAATCGATCTGGATTGGGAATATCCGTGCTACGCCGAGGCAGGGATCGCGTCGAATCCTGCGGACAAAGAGAACTTCACGCTGCTGCTCCGAACGATTCGCGAAGAACTGGACGCGCTCGGCTCGCGCGATAAGCGCCACTATTTGCTCACCATTGCGGCGGGCGCGGACCAGTATTACGTCGACGGCACGGAGATGGACCAAGCGCAGCGCTATCTGGATTACGTGCAGCTGATGACGTACGACATGCGCGGCGGATTCCAGGTGCTTACCGGTCATCATACGAATTTATATACGCCTGCCGGGGACTTGTTCCGGATCAGCACGGACGCTTCCGTCCGCATCTTCGTCGGCGCCGGCGTGCCCAAGGAGAAGATCGTCATTGGCGCGGCTTTCTACTCCAGACAATGGAACCAGGTTCCGGACCATAATCAAGGCCTCCACCAGATGGCAGGCACTACGGGGGGATACGGACCTTCTTTTACGGAGCTGGCCGCTCATTATATCGGTCAGTCGGGCTATGTCCGCTATTGGGATGAAGAGGCTTGCGCGCCGTACCTGTTTAACGGATCGAGCTTCATCTCTTATGAAGACGAGCAGTCCATCGCGCGCAAGTGCGCGTACGTGAAGGATCAAGGCCTCGCGGGCATCATGTTCTGGGAGTACGGCTGCGATAAGACGCACCGGCTGCTGGAGGCCATCGATCAAGGTCTCTCGGGCGAATCATAAACATCGTCTGCATCGGCCATTCCTAACTGAAGGGATGGCTTTTTTACGTGATTTTCCGAATGGCAACATCTACCGCCTTCGCCTTTTGCAGGCGAGGCTTGCCGAGGCGCCAGATGATGGATTCCGGCGTCCCGCGCAATGCATAAGAAAATGGGAGGGGATGAATACTATGGTCAGTTCGCTAAACACCTCTTTCAAGGATTCTCTCCTCTTGAATAATAAAGCAGCACCAGCTTCCAAACGTGTCCAGTCAAATTCAAAACCTTCCAAGGAAAGTGGGGCAACTAGAACATGAAAGCAACTGGAATTGTCCGCCGCATCGATGATCTCGGACGGGTCGTCATCCCTAAGGAGATCCGTCGTACACTGCGTATACGCGAGGGCGACCCGCTGGAAATATTCGTTGATCGCGACGGCGAAGTCATTCTTAAGAAGTATTCCCCCATCGGCGAGCTCGGCGATTTTGCGAAGGAGTATGCGGAATCCTTATCGGAGAGCACGAGTCATATTACGCTTATTACGGATCGCGATAATATCATCGCCGTAGCGGGCGCGCCGAAGAAAGAATATCTGGAGAAACAGATCGGGGCCATGCTGGAGAGCTGCATGGAGAACCGGAAGACGCTCGTGGAAGCCGGAGGCGGGTCGTTCGAAGTCGTGAAGGATATCGGGGAGACGTTCAGCTCCTTCGTGGCGGCGCCGATCGTGGCGGGCGGCGATCCGATCGGCACGGTTGTCCTGCTGAGCAAGGACGAAGCGGTCAAGATGGCGCAGATGGAAACGAAGATGGCGGAGACCGCAGCGGGTTTTCTAGCCAAACAAATGGAGCAGTAATCCGCTGCGGCCCCAGCTAAGCTTCCTTGAAGGACAAGCCTTCAGGGGAGCTTTTTTGCCGTCTTCGGTCGACTTGGGCCTTCGTTCGGACTCATCCCGCCTGCGTTTAGGGTATAATGGGGGCAGGAGAAGAGACGGGCAGGTGCAGAAGTTGAAGCAAAAGCAACAGGAGCGCGCCGTTGCCGGCAAGGGTGCCGGGCGTACGACATTCCGCGGGGAGGCGGATGCGCTGGCAACGGGCGAATCGTACGCGGCTATGAGCGGTGCACGGGCGGAATTGGCGGAAGCCCATGGGTCGGAAGCCGGTGAAGCACAGCCGGACCGCGGCTATACGGTGCCGGACGGCGAGGCCGCTGCGGGACGGCCGTTCGCGAAGCGGCGAGGCGGGGGACAGAGCGGCGATGGGCCGCGGTTTATGAAAGGCGCCGCATTGATGGGGGCTGCCATGGCGGTCAGCAAGACGCTCGGCACGCTGCAGAAGATACCGCTTCAGAATATCGCCGGCGATCGCGTCTTCGGGATTTATAACGCCGTCTATCCGATCTACCAGCTGCTGCTCGTCATGGTGACGGCAGGCTTTCCGGTTGCCGTGTCGCTGCTTGTCGCGGAGCGGGACACCGCCGGCGATCAAGAAGGCTCGGCGCGCGTGCTGCGGGCAAGCGTCTGGCTCCTGACAGCGGGCGGCATTGCCGGATTTCTGCTGCTGTGGACCGGATCGAGCCAAGTGGCCGGCTGGCTGGGCGACAGCGCGGCGGCGCCCGCGGTGCGGGCATCGGCGCTTGCGTTCTGGGTCGCCCCCGCCATGGCGGCGTTCCGCGGGTATTACCAAGGGCGCGGCCGCATGCTGCCGTCGGCCGTATCGCAGCTCTCCGAGCAGACGGTACGGGTCGCCGGGATGCTGGCGCTCCTCCTGCTCGGCTGGTATTACGGCTGGGCGGATGATCGGCTCGCCGCCGGTGCGACGGCGGGCTCGGCCATCGGCGGGACGGCGGGCCTAGCCGTCATTGCTGGCTATTGGCTGCGGGAAGAGAGGAGGACCTCGGGAGCAGCAGGCGGAACCGGACGCGTCCTTTCACCAGAACGTGGACAGGCTTCGGGGCAAGGTCGAATGGCTGCGGACGGGCCCGGACATGCTGGGGACCAAGCAGGGGCGATCGCGGAAGAGGAAAGACCGGCTTGGGCGCATGACCCGGCGATACGGATTAACGGCGTGCCGGCTGGTGAGCATAGACGGAATCAGGAGCGGCAGGCGCCGATAAAGGGGAGCCTCGTTCGAGTTGAAGCGGCGGGTAAGCATGAAGCTGGCGAAGGCACCTCGGGACAGTCGAAGGCGATACGGGATAACCGCGTTCTTGAAACGACAGAACGCTATTCCGTGCAGCCGGATGTCGAACGACCAAGCCTGCTCGCGTTGATGCGTCGGCTGGCGCGGCTGGCCGTGCCCGTAACGCTGGGCGCTCTTGCGGTACCGGCGCTGAATGTCGTGGATGCGTTCACCGTTCCGCGGCTGCTGCATGGAACCGGCCTTGGCCAGGACGAGGCGATGACGCTCTTCGGCCTGTACAGCCGGGGCCAGCCGCTCGTTCAGCTGGTCGTCATGATTGCCGGCGCCGTAGGCGGGGCGTTCGTCCCCGCGCTGGCACGCTCCCGCGCGAGCGGGGACGCGGCCGCCGTCCGGCAGCAGGGGGGCCTCATCCTGCGCGCCGCGTGGGGCGTCGGCGCAGCCGCGGTCTTGGGGCTCGTGCTGCTGGCCGAGCCCATCGATATCATGCTGTACGCGGACGCCGCCGGCACGCGCACGTTCGCCCTTGTCGGGTGCACGGCGCTTGCGGGCACCGTCAGCGCGCTCGCGGCGGCCGTGCTCCAGGGGCTGGGGGCGGTCCGCACCCCCGCCCTGCTCATGCTGGCCGCGGCGGGGTTGAAGGCGGCGCTCAATGCCGCCCTCGTGCCGGCGTTCGGCACGGCCGGCGCCGCCTGCGCCGGCATCGCTGCGCTCACGGCGGCCGCCCTGCTGGGCTCGGCGGCC
>NZ_JAAAMU010000003.1 GCF_009909195.1 Paenibacillus sacheonensis | reverse complement strand
TGCGTATGGGCTAACCATCATTTCCTGCTGTTGTTGAATCATCTCGTCACCCGCACTCTCTCATGTTGCTTTAATTATAAAGAAAAAAAGGAGCAAGCTCCTCAAAAATGGAGAGCTTACTCCTTCTTTCACTTTTTCAGCGGCCTCCTCACGCTAGTAGCCTTTTTAGATCACGCCTGTCTACCGTACGGGGAGCCTGTCGGTTACGATTTGCAGTCCTTCAACGCGTATGGCTTGTCCCTAAGCATTTCTTAGGCAAGTCCGATGTCGGAAGGCGGCTGCGAATTTCTTGCACGAATGGCTTCTTCCGTTCGCGGGACAAGAAACTCCAGGCCGAATTGTGCCGCGCTCGCCTGCACGTCCTCGATGAACGGACGGAAGCTCTTATTGTATGCTTGGAACGCGAGCTCGTAATCGCCATCGCATTGTTGGAAAGAATCGGCTAAAGCGGCGCCCCCGTCGACGGCCAGCGATCCGCCCCTGCCTACAGCGGGAGAGGCGCAGTATCCTGCTAGCCGACCAGCGCTACCCTGCCTTTCGTTCACGAAGGCATTTTCATCAGGCACAGCTTGTCAAAGTAAAAATGTATTCGAATTCTTCACTTCTTACAGCAGTTCCGGCGTTCGCCAGCCCAGTCCGCCTTACTTTTAGACGTGTTTCTTCAGACAACACAAAGGACCCATCAAAAGATGGGCCCTGGATGACGTTTCATATGCTTTAGACATATGAACTGCAGTTCTGTGCGGATTTCTAAATTGCTTTTCAATTCAATTTCATCAGGCAAGTCGTGTGATAACAACATGCGCGGAGACAGGTCTTGTTCCTCCTGCAACTGGAGTAATCGTTAATGCAGCAGCATTGCCGGCTGGATTTCGCAATGTGAGAATTGAATTGGGGGCTGTTGTTTGTACAAGGGCCATGCCAACAATTTGAGAAGTGCCTGTTGCCCGCCCGACCACCGTATAGGCTAAATCCACACCGTTTAGCGTCAAAATCAGTTGACCCGCTTCGTCTATACTCACCTGAAACAAGACCATATAAGTCCCAATCGCAGTCAGGTTAAACGTACTGGGACTGGTACGGACGATCGCCCCTCCACTAGTAGGTCCATCTTGCGGAAAACTGATGTCAGTACCCGGAGCTACCGTTGCTGCATTATCTGGAGGCATTAATGCAAAAAAATCCGCAAAGCCTAATACGCTACCGGTGACTCCTGTCGCTCCTGTTACCCCGGTTTCTCCAGTGGCTCCCGTTGCTCCGGTTGCCCCGGTAAGCCCAGTTGCTCCTGTTGCTCCTGTTCCCCCGGTTGCTCCCGTTGCTCCTGTTACTCCTGTTTCTCCTGTGACTCCTGTTGCTCCTGTTGCTCCTGGTGCTCCTGGTGCTCCTGTTGCTCCTGTTGCCCCGGTCAGCCCAGTTGCCCCATTTACACCCGTTGATCCAGTGAATCCAGTTACCCCTGTGGCGCCGGTTGCCCCAGTTGCACCCGTTGATCCTGTGATTCCAGTTTCTCCAGTTGCTCCTGTTAGTCCGATTTCTCCAGTTGCTCCCGTTGGCCCTGTGACTCCGGTCGGCCCCGTTGCTCCTGTTGCTCCAGTGGCGCCAGTTGCTCCTATTCCCCCGGTTTCTCCAGTGACTCCCGTTGCTCCTATTGCTCCTGTGACTCCGGTTTCCCCGGTCAGCCCAGTTGCCCCAGTTACACCCGTTGATCCAGTGAATCCAGTTACCCCTGTGGCGCCTGTTGCTCCTGTTCCCCCGGTTTCTCCAGTGGCTCCCGTTGGTCCTGTTACACCCGTGACTCCATTTACTCCTGTCGCTCCTGTTGCCCCGGTTGCTCCTGTTACTCCAGTTGCCCCTATTGCTCCCGTCGCTCCTGTTTCTCCTGTTACCCCGGCTTCTCCAATGGCGCCCGTTGGTCCTGTTACTCCTGTGACTCCAGTTACCCCGGTTGCTCCTGTTGCTCCTGTTGCACCCGCACCCGTTGCTCCTGTGACTCCGGTTACCCCAGTTATTCCTGTTGTTCCTGTTATTCCCGCCGCACCTGCACCCGTTGCTCCTGTGACTCCGGTTGCCCCGGTCGGTCCTGTTATTCCCGTCGCACCCACACCAGTTGCACCTGTAACTCCGTTTAAGCCTATTCCACCGGTTTCACCGGTTGCTCCTGTTGCTCCTGTTGCTCCTGTTGCTCCTGTTGCTCCTGTTACTCCTGCTACTCCGGTTTCACCAGTGACGCCTGTAATTCCTGTTGCCCCAGTTACACCCGTGACTCCCGTTGAGCCTATTGCCCCTAACCCACCAGTCATGCCTGTAGTCCCGACCGCTCCCGTAGCGCCAGTTGCCCCGGTTAGACCGGTTACGCCTTGAGGGCCTTGAGCGCCCGTAGGGCACGGGGAGCAAATGCCTTGTGGACCCTCGGGACCTCGCGGACCTTTCGGACCTCTCGGACCTTGCGGGCCTGGTGGCCCCGGAGGACCTCGAAATCTTCCCATAGGTGTATGCTCTCCTTTATGCAGGCTGAACGCCTTTTGACCGTTTGTATGAGGCGTAATTTTGCCGGTAGAGGCATTTCTCTTCTTTTTTGAAGTTTATTCCGCTTGGCGATACATGATGCAACTCAAAAGCATGTTGCATTAACCTGTTATAGCTGAACAAGCAGCTGCTCATCATGGCCTGCTGCGCATGACAAATGACGTTGATCAAATGTCTCCCTGGCATATATCCAAGCATTAGCCAGAACCCTTACATAACCTATTAAATATCCAAAATGTAGGAGATGATAATGATTCCGTTATGTAGGTGATTACATTATCAGCAACTACTATAGGTATATTTTTGTGCTTTATTGTTGTATTAAGATGGACGTATGTGGAAGCTTCAACGTTGGCAATGTCGGCATTGGTTAGGCATCTAAATGAATAAGGAGATGAAGTCATGGGCAGATGCAATTGTCCGCCTGGACCTCCAGGACCGAGAGGGCCCCAAGGACCTCCCGGACCTCCAGCGGAAGGACCGCAATTACTTCAACAACTTGCAGGAGCAATCGGAGCAGCCGGACCTGCAGGGCTTGCGGGAGCACTTGGGCCAGCGGGCCTGGCAGGACTTGCCGGAGCTCTAGGAGCAGCCGGACCTGCCGGATTGGCAGGACTTGCCGGAGCACTTGGAGCGGCTGGTCTTGCAGGAGCAACCGGACCAACAGGACCAACGGGAGCAACCGGCGCTGCAGGTGCTAATGGAGCCACGGGCTTTGGCTTATCGCAGTATGGATATGTGTACAATTTACTAGCCCAAGTCGTTCCGGTAAATGCAGATGTTCTTTTCGATACGAATGGCATTCTTACGCCCGGTATTACGCATGCTCCCGGTACTTCCCAAATTGTAGTTACCGTTCCGGGCGATTATGAGGTTACGTTTAACGTAACAGCCGTAGAGCCAAATCAGTTTACCTTGCTGCTCAATGGCAATGCGATCGCAGGAGCCACATACGGAACGGGAGCCGGTACGCAGAAAAACGTCGGGCAGGTCATCGTTGCTATTCCTTCCGGCGGTATTCTAACGCTCCGAAATCATACTTCAGCTTCCGCAGTTACCCTTCAGACTTTGGCCGGCGGAACGGAAATTAACGTCAATGCTTCAATCTTGCTTAAGAAATTGAATTAGTATTGGATGACAGCGAGTATCCAAGGCAAAGAAAAAACGGTTGCCCTAGCAACCGTTTTTCGTGCTTTCATTCCTCGTACAGTGTCCCCCCTCGTTCTCGGCTGCCGCCATCGGACCATAAGACGATAGTTGAAATGATCGTTTAAAAAGCCAAGGATTCGCGGTCCTTAATCTCATTAGTTGTCCGTTTTCGACAATCGTGAACGGGAGCGTGGCCATAGCGAAGCCGGCTACTTGGCTAGGTGCCGTCATTGAATTCCGGATGGGTACCGGATCGGGAACGGTTCCGAACGCGAGGTTATATAACAAATTTCTGCAAGGCGGGCCATGTATAGAATGGAATAACCTGACAGCCGTTTTATCAGACCGTCGTTATTGAGAAATCGATCCCTTTAGCGCAATCACGATTCCAAATCATTTCGCCAGTCTGCGGTCCACTCTATAATTCAATTTTTAGAGAAAGGGATTCCTCGATAATTCGGATACCGACGTAACTCGCCCATTGTTCTCATCATCGAGACGATTATTCACCGTTCGATAGTCCTCTTGCAGGACGATCGTGAACGTCCCTTTTCCGGGAATCGAAACCTGGCAGATTGAATCTTCTTTGGTTAGCTTAGACAACCGTTCGATTAATTCTTCTAACGTTCGAACTTCCTCCATACTAATCACCGCCTTTTGTAAGAAGTTTCTACGGATTTACGCCTACTGCAAAAGGGCGCGCCCCTACCGGTATGACAGCAATCACCGTTTGCGTTACGCCATCAATAACGGAAACGGTATTATCATTCTGATTGGTGACGTAGATTAGATTCGTCTTCGGATTGACCCCTACCCCATTCGGGCTATTTCCGACCGCTATAGCGGCAATGACCCCATTCGTGAGACCGCTGATGACGGAAACAATATTACTGTCCCGACTGGGAACATAGATCGCATTATCGGCAGGATTAACGCCCACTTCGGCCGGCGTAATCCCAACCGGAACGCTCGCGATTACGGCGTTGGTAAACCCGTTAATAACGGATACGAAGTTGCTGGTAAAATTCGAAACGTAAATCCGATTCGTTGCCGCATTCACCCCTACCCGGAACGGATTAACCCCGACCGGAATGTTAGTAATCACGGCATTGGTTTCTCCGTCAATGACAGAAACGATGTCGGAATTGAAGCATGCCAAATAAATCCGATTGGTGAACGGATTGACGGCGATTCCGGTCGGGAACGGATTTCCTCCGACAGGCGTAATAGTAACGACCACGGTATTGGTCAAACCATTGATCTCGGTAATGTCATTGCTATTAAAATTTGCCGTGTATATGGCGTTGGTGGCCGAATTGGCCGCTACGTCTCCCGAGCCGTCCCCTGCAGGGACAGTGGCGATGACGGAATTGGTAGCTCCATCGATTACGGTTACTTCAGCACTGTTCACATTCGACACGTATATGCGGTTGGTTAAAGGATTGACGTCTATCCCTGTCGGGTTAACCCCCACGGGAATCGTGGCGACGACCGCATTCGTGGCCCCATCGATTACGGATACATCGTTGCTATTGAAATTAGCGACATAGATCCGATTGACCGAAAAGGAACCAGCCGGTCCCGTCGGCCCTATCAGTCCCTGAGGCCCTTCTGCCCCCTGAGGCCCTGCAGGCCCAGTAGGTCCTGGTGCTCCTGCTGGGCCAACCGCACCTGCAAGCCCGGCTGCTCCAAGTGCTCCTGCCAGTCCTGCCAGTCCTGCTGGTCCAGCCGCCCCGAGCGCCCCTGCAAGTCCTGCAAGACCAGCCGGCCCAAGTGCTCCTGCAAGACCTGCAGGTCCAGCCGCGCCAACTGCGCCTGCGAATTCTTGAAGTAAATGAGGTCCCTCTACCGTGGGTCCTGGAGGTCCTTGAGGCCCTGGAGGTCCTTGAGGCCCTGGAGGCCCTGGAGGACCTTGAGGACCTTGAGGACCTCGCGGTCCAGGAGGTCCAGGACGACCGTTCACTTTACCCATATTTACATCTCCTCGTCGTTAAATGATGGGCATTAACAAACCGGACATCAACTACGTGCTGGGTACTTATTAAGTTATGACGGAATAGAACCATAAAATGCTGGCCCATCAAAAAAACGCGGAAAAACCTCAGGGCTGTTCCGCATTTTTTCCTATAAATATCCAACACCAACCTTCAGCCAATCGCGCTCAGCCGCAGCATCACCGACTCCGCGGGCGCCAGCGAGACCACAAGCTTGCCTTCCGCGCTGCTCGCTTCGTTGGACCACAGCTCCTCGCAGCGATACGCCGTACCGGCAGGGAGGCCGATTCGTCCCAAGTCGACCGTCTTGGCAGCGGACCGTTCCTTGTCGTAGTTGAATACCGCGACATGGATGACTTCCGCGCCTTCCGGCGAGCGATCCCTGCGGTAGAAGATATCCGCGGCCCGCTGACCCGTATTCCCGTCCAGCGGCCGGAAGGTCTCCCCCTTGCGGGCGATCGCCATCAGCTCGGACGCCGACAGCCACGCGCGCGCTCGTCTGCTCGCCTCCTCCATCCGGAAGTCGTCGCCCATCAGCATGAGCGTGCCCGCGATGATCGAGGCGTTCAACCGGCTGCGGCCTTCGTGCTCCGTCGTCGGTTCATGGTTATAGCTCTTGTAGAGCACCGTATGGTCGGGATCGTTAAACCGGTAAAGCGTATCGTTGATCCACCAGCCGTACGTCAGCGAATTCAGCATATACTCCGTGTCCTTGAGCTCGCCGAACGCATCGCAGGAGATGCGGCGGCCGTGCGCGTACGGATGGGGAAAGAGCGGCGCGATCGACAAATGGATGAAGAACGGCCGGCCGATCCGCGCGGGATCGAGCAGCTCGCAAATATGCTGCATCCCGTACCGGTACGCCTGGATGCCCGTCCGCATATCCGGATGATGATGCCGCCCTTCCAGCGTCCCATGCGCCATGAAGTCCAGCTTCACGTACTCGTAGCCTTCCGAGACGAAATTCCGCAAGGTCCATTCGGTGCGCATCCGATTGCCCGGATGGGTGGGATCGATCGCGAGTCCGCCGTCCAGATCCGGCAGCACGCGGCCTTCCTCGTCGCGCAGCAGCAGATCCGCATAGGTATAGCGTCCGTCCGTGCCTTCGACGATCCGATTCCCCGCTTCCTCGCTCTTGCCCCAGTACGCGAACGGCGTCCAGTACGTGCCCGCCTTCTGTCCGTTCCGATGGACATGCTCGACGGCCTGCCGCCGCTCCCCGGCCGTAAGGTTCGTCCAGAAGGAATCGAAGTTCAAGTAGACGACGCCTTGGTCGTGAAAGCCCTGCTGCTGGACCTCGCGAATCAAGTCGGACGCGCGCGTATAGCTCTCGTAGCTCAGCTTGTCGCCGACCGCGGACCAGCTGTTCCAGCCGAAAGGCACCGTCCCCTCCCACGCCAGCGGAGGCTCGATGCGCGCGTTCGCTTCGCCGAAGGCTTGCAGCCCCTCCCTGTAGTCGTCGAACGCGCCGAGCCAGATCGTCGGGGACGCGACTTCGGTTCCCGCGACGATGCCGTGCGGAATCGTGTCGCGCGTATAGTCGCTCGACGCGCCGCCGTAGATCTCCAGCCGCTGCACCGCTTGCCCCGCAGCGCTCTCGACCCCGATGCCCGTCTTCCACGTATCGTGGGTCACGGAACCGAACACGAGCCCGTGCCGGGAAGCGTTACGGTACACGGCCGATACTTCGTAGCTTTCCAGATGCCCAGGCATCGCGACCGATTCATAGCGTACCCACTTGTCGTTGTCGAACGGCACGAGCAGCGCCAGCAGCGCGTCTTGTTCCTCGGAATCCGCGGCCCCGGCTTTCACGCTCAGCACGCCGTCCGCGCCTTCGCCGTCGCAATAGACCGGCGCGATATAATTGGTCGCGAGCGCTTCCCCGCTCAGGCTCAACGCCTTTACCTGCACGAAGCATTCCTTCGAGCCGTCATGGACGGCAAAGCTTTGCACAAGCTCCAGCCGCTCGTCCATCCGGTGATGCACGAGCAATCGCGCGCCCGTTCCGAAAGCATCCGCTGTCTCCTCGAACCGATAGGAACGTCCCGCCGCATCCTTCGTCGCGACCATCCGGCCGTCCAATCGAATCCGGCTTTGGATGCCGCGCACGCTTGCCGAATCCAGCCATTCGATACGGGCGGTCCCGTTTGCCAGATCGCATTCGACGCGCACGTGACCGTTACCGATCGCCACGGCTTGTTCCCGCTCCATTCTCGTTATCGTCATTCTTCTCCGCCTCCGGTTACGTCGAGACAAAGAGGCCGGCCCTGTTCGGCCGACCTCCTCTCGTCATGATGATTATTTCCAAAGCGCCAGTCGTGCCTGGTAGTTGTCGTTGATGATCTTCTCGACTTTCTCGCTGCCTGCCGCTTTCATGTCGGCCAGCATCTTGTCGAACACTTTGCCGGCTTCTTCCGGCGTTTTGGCGATGATGGCTTTCGTGATGTTCTGCGTCATCGTGTCGCTGACCTTCTGCGAGATGAGCGCTTCCGGCGTACCGCCCTGCGGGCCGAGATTGTCGTACGTATCGGTGTTCCATACGGAATCGCCCAAGTTCTTGATGGCCATCTTGTCGATTTCGCTGCGCTCATAACGGCCTGCCAGGTCGTACACGGTGCCGTCCGAGCCTTTGCCCGCTTTGATGAACCAGGTCCATTTGCGGATACCCGTCGTCTTGGTGTAGTTGTTCCAGTCGTCCTTGAAGCCCTTCAGCACTTCCGGCTTCGGCACGTGCTTGCCGTCCACCATGTCCCAGTGCTTGCCTTCCACGCCCCATTGCAGCAGGTACTGGCCTTCTTCGCTCGCCAGGAAATTGATGAACTGCATCGTGCGCTCCGGATTCTTGTTGGCCTTCGTGATGCCGATCGCATCCCAGCCGAGGGAGCCCTGCGGACCGTAGGTCGTCTTGGCCGGATCTACGCCGGGACCGACGACTTTATAGTCGAAGAACTGCTTCTCTTCGCCGCCGTCTTTCTTGAGCGCCGTGTTCGCCGTTCCCAGATCCCAGTAAGCGCCCGTCGTGCCGAATACGGTGCCCGAAGACAGCTTCTGCAGCCAGGATTCCTTCTTGTTGATCGCCCAATCCGTATCGATAAGCCCTTCCGAGTACAGCTTGTTCATATAGAGGATCATTTCTTTGTACTTCGGATCTTCCACGTCGTACTGCAGCTTGCCGTCCGTCTCATAGTACGTCTTCATGCCGAACATGCCCTTGAACGTGCCCGTTACAGCGCCCATGTTGGAGCCGTCCATCGTCAGGGCCGTCGTCGGTTTTCCATTGACCGTCGGGTACTTCGCTTTGAAATCCTTCAGCAGCTGCTCGAACTCGTCGGCCGTGAACGGCTGCCCGCCTGCCGCCTTGTCCGGCGCCAGCTCCTTCAGGAAGTCCATCTTCAGGTTGAAGCCGAATACCGGCTCGCCTTCCGACATCCCGTACCAGTTGGACAAATAGTAGTTTTTGCCGTCCGTGTAGCGGGTTTTGTTCAACGTGTCCCCGTACATTTTCGTCACGTCGGGACCGTACTTGTCGATGAGGTCGTTGAGCGGAATAAGCGCGCCCGTCGAGATGTATTTGTTCACGACGTCGCCGCTGCGATCCATCAGCACGATGTCCGGCAGGTCGTCGCTGGCGAGCATGAGGTTCAGCTTCTCCGTCGGATTGCCCGTCGGCTGCTGGATTTCGACCGTGATGCCCGTGCGCTTCGTGATTTCTTTGGCGACGTCGTTGGTGAAAGCGTCACCAGTATTTTTATCGAAAAACGTAATCTTGAGCGGCGACAAATCTTCAGCCGGCTTGTTGCCCGCCGCATCGTTCGATGCGCTGGCGTTGTTCGACGACCCTGCGTCGGACGCTTGATTCGCGTTATTGCCGTTGTTGCCGTTGTTGCTTCCGCAGCCGGCCGCGATCGAGGCGACCAAGGCGAGGCTAAGGGACAGCGTGCCCCATTTTTTGAATCCTGGCATGTGAGAAAACCCCCTGTGAGAATTGTATACTACCATACTTAAATTCCGGCGTGCAAGACGGCTCCGTTGGAGCGGGGAACGCTCACCTCCTTTAATGTTCGAATGCTGGAAATGTTTCAGGGCCTCCGGGGAAGCCGGCCTATATCCACCCTCTTAGCTCTTGACCGCGCCGAGCGTCATGCCCTTCACGAAGTACCGCTGCAGGAACGGATAGACCATGATGATCGGCAGCGTCGCCACCATCGTCGCGGCCATCCGGATCGTATCCGACGAGACGGCATTGCGTTTGGCGGAATCTGCCATCTGGTTGGCGCTTGACGTGAAAGATTCCGTTTGGTATTGATTGAGAATCTTCACGAGCACGGCTTGCAGCGTCTTCAGGTTCGGTTTGTACGTGAACACGTAGGAGTCGAACCAGGAATTCCAATGGTTGATGGCCGAGAACAAGCCGATCGTGACCAGTACGGGCACGCAGATCGGGAGGATGATCCGCCAGTAGATCTGTACGTCGTTCGCGCCGTCCATCTTGGCCGACTCTTCCACTTCGAGCGGCAGCTCCTGCATGAACGTCCTCACGATGATCACGAAGAACACGTTCATCAGATTCGGGAAGATGTACACCATGAAGGAGTCGATGAGATGCACGTTCTTCAGAATCATGTAGTACGGAATCAAGCCGCCGCCGAAATACATCGTGAAGATGAAGAACAGCGTGATGGTTCTTCCGTATACCAGGTCCCGTTTGCTGAGCGCGAAGGCCAGCAGGCTGATGACGGCCAGCGCGAGCGGCGTGCCGATCAATGTTCGCAGCACGGTCACTTTGAGCCCGTTCAGGATTTCCGCGTCCTGCAAGATTTGCTTGTAGCTGTCGAAGTTGATGGCGCGGGGCCATAAGTAGATGCCGCCCCTGACCGAATCGTCCGCGCTGTTCAAGGACAGCACGAGAATATTCCAGAAGGGATAAAACGTGATCGCGAACACGAAAGTCAGAAATACGTATACGCATGTCAGATAGATGCGATCGCTGTAGCTCTTGGATGCTGTCAAGTCTTCGTCCTCCTTTCCGGTGAATTAATACAGGGATTGCTGGTTGACCTTCTTGGACCAAGCGTTCACGAGAACGACCAGGACGAAGGCAACCACCGATTTGAACAATCCGACGGCCGCGCCGTACGAGAACATGCCGTTCTGCAAGCCGTACCGGTACGTATAAGTGTCGATGACATCCGAGTATTCAAGCACGGTCGTGTTCTGCAGCAGGTACTGCTGGTCGAAGCCCGCGTTCAGCACGTTGCCGACGGCAAGAATCGATAGAATGACGATCGTCGGCTTGAGCGAAGGCAGCGTCACGTTCCACATCTGCCGCCAGCGGTTCGCGCCGTCCACCCGGGCCGCTTCGTACAGCTCCGGATTGATGCCCGCGATGGCCGCCAAATAGATAATGGCGTTGAAGCCCATGTCTTTCCACGTGTTCGAGAAGGCGATGATCCACCAGAACATATGGCCGTTCTGCAGGAAGGTGATCGGCTTGTCGATGAAGTGCAGCGACTGCAGGATTTCATTGATCACGCCGCCGGACGACAGCACGGTGACGATGATGTTCGCCGCGATTACCCAGGAGACGAAATGCGGCAGGTACGAAACCGTTTGGACGATGCGCTTGAACATGCCGCGGCCGACCTCGTTGATCATGATCGCGAGAATGATCGGAGCCGGGAAACCGATCAGCAGCGACAGCAAGCTCTGGGCGAGCGTGTTGCGCATGACCCTGTAGAAATCGCCGTTCGTGAAGAAGTAGTCGAACCATTCGAGTCCGACGAATTTGCTGTGAAAGAACTGGTGGAAGAACGAGCCTCCGCCGGGAGAATAGTTGATAAAGGACATATACAAGCCGAACATCGGCCCGTATGAGAAGATGATCGTGCAGATCAGCGCGGGCAAAATCATCAGATACAAGTATTTTTGCTGCTTCATCTTTCGCCATTTGCGCGCTTTGGCTTTGCCCCCGATTGCGGGAGGCTGTTGTTTGTCTAGGTACGCTTCCATGCCTTTCCTCCTCAAATGACGGCCGCTCCTATGTCGCGTTCGATTTCGTATCCCCATTATAAGTGGGCCGATTGAAGCGCATCCATAACCCGATTCACGGAAACGCGACGCAAACCTACACATCTCCGCGGGAGATATTGTTGAAAACCGTTACAAATCTTACAATGAAACAACCGAATCCGGTATGTATTTTACGATGGGAGCGTGCTTCGCTTGTACAAAATTCTGCTTGTGGACGACGAGAAACTGGAGCTGAACGCGATCGCGCATTATATACGCTGGGAAGACATGGGCATCGTCGTGGCGGGCACGGCCAAGAACGGACGGGACGCGCTTAAAGTCATGGAGGCATGCAAGCCCGACATCATTCTGACCGACGTCCGCATGCCGATCATGAACGGCCTGGAATTCGCTTCGAAAGCGAAGCAGCTCGACAAGAACGTCAAAATCGTCTTCCTGAGCGGACACGACGAATTTCAATATATCAAAGCCGCGCTGACCATCGAGGCGATGGGTTATCTGCTCAAGCCGGTCGATGCCGCCGAGCTGGCCCAGCTCATGCAGCGGGTCATTCTCAAATGCCAGGAGGATAAGCAGCTGTCCGAATCGTCGGAAGCGACGAAGGAGAAGCTCGTCCGTTCCCTCGCCGCCGAGCAGGACGAAGAGATGCGCCGGGAATGGGTCCGGCGCATCGGCATGCTTCCCCATCCGCTGCCGACGATCGGCCGATACCGGGTCGGGGTCTGCAGCTTGGATGCGCTCGATCCGGCCGTATGGGAGGCATCGGCCGGGACGGCGGGATCGGCGGGATTGAACGGAACGGTCGGAGGGTCCTTACCGGGGGGCGGGACGGGAGCGGCCGCGCATGCGGCGCCGGCCGGCAGACATCGGGAAGCGATCCTCTCGCTGACCGCGGGCAAGCTTGCCGGAATGCAGGCGCCGGCCTACGTCTGGCCGTTGGACGAACAGCGCTTCTGCACCCTCTCTTATCTCTACGACGACGCGGAGGACGAAGGGTTGGAGGCGTTAATGGAAGAGATCGTCGAGGAGACCGGCAATCGCTTCGGCGTCGTGCTGTCCGTCGGCATCTCGCGTCTCGGGCGGTATCTGGAGGAGCTTCCCGATCGCTTCGGCGAAGCCAGGGAAGCGAACGGCGACAAGTTCTACAGCGGAGCGGGACGCGTTATCCGCTATGCCGCCCATGCGCCTGCCGCGCCCGGCTCGGCTCTTCACGCCATGGACGTCGCCGAGCAGCTGAACCATGCCGTCTCGCATCTCCGTTCCGCCGAAGCGGAAGCGGTGCTGGGCGCTTACTTCCGGCATTTCGCCATGAACCGCACGAGCAGGGACGCCATCATCGCCGGCACCATGCAGGTCATCTCCGAAATCGAGCGCCGCTATGCGCCGCTGCTCGAGAACCGCGCCTCGGGCGGCGCCAGCCCGCTCGCGATCGATTGGAAGACGATCACCGAGCCGGAGTCGGTCGGGCAGCTGCATGCCTACCTCCTTTCCTGGACCGGCGGCATCATGGCCGTCATTCGCGAGAAAGATCAGGACAGGAATCTGAACGTCGTCCATCAGATCACCGCGCTGATTCACGAACGGTACGGCGAGGCGCTGACGGTCGACGATCTGGCGGAACGCGTCTATCTGACGCCGAACTACATCCGCACCTTGTTCAAGCAGAAGACCGGCGAGACGATCTTGGAATATTTGACGAAGGTGCGGATCGGGCAGGCATCGGAGCTGCTGAAGGACCGATCGCTCAAAATCCACGAGGTCGCGCGGGCGGCCGGCTACGAGAACGTGTCCTACTTCTGCTCGCTTTTCCAGAAGCATAAAGGGGTCACGCCCAACGAATACCGCAAGAAATACTTGTAGGCGAAAGGAACTGCCGCATGATGCTGCGCTCATGGTTCATCCATCTTACCGCACCGTTTCTCAACCTCAGCATGAGGGGCAAATTGTTCAGTCTGTTCCTGCTCGTCTCGATTCTCCCGCTGCTGTTCTTCGTCTCTTATTCGTATCAGTCGGTCAAGGAGCAGCTCATTAACCAGACCTATTCCGGCATGACGCTGGCCACGTCCCAAATCACGAGCAACCTGCAGAGCAAGCTGAACAACTATTCGAAAATCTCGGCGTCGCTCTATCTGGATGCGACCCTGCAAGAATATTTGAGCAAGGCGTACAACGGCGACTCGGATTATCTCGACGCTTACCGGTATATCGACAACGTGATGAACAATGTCCTCACTACCAACCCGGAGGTCAGCAGCATCGCGATCTACTCGACGAATCCGAAGATGCCGCTCGATAATCTGTTCATCAAGAAGCTGGACGATTCCATTCGCCAGCAGCCGTGGTTTACCAAAGTCCAGCATACGTACGGCAACGTGATCTTCACGATTACGCCCGGCACCCAGGACGCCTCGCTGCTGACCGAGCCGCAGCCGATGTTCACGCTCGTCCGTTATTTGAACTACAACAGCCTGAACTTTCCGTACGGCGTCCTGACGATCGACGTGAAGGAAACCGATCTTTACGCGCTGATGGGCAAGGAGGACAGCAACAAAGATATTTTCATCGTGAACGAGAACGGCATCATTATCTCCAGCAAGGACAAAAGCCTGCTGAATACCGATTTGGGCCGGCTCCTGCCGGGGCAGTTCAAGTCCGGCGCGAACGGCCGATTCGAGAGCACCTACAAAGGCGAGAAGGTGCTCGTCGTGTACGATACCAGCTCGAACGGCTGGAAGACCGTTTCCATCGTGCCTTACAGCGGCTTCATGGCGCCGGCGATCGCCTCCTCCAACCGGATTCTGGTCATGGCCTCCATCTGCATCCTGTTCAGCGTCATTCTGATTTATCTGGTCGCCCGCTTGTCGACGAAACAGTTCGAATCGCTGCTCAAGAGCATCCGCCGCATGGAACGGGAGGACTTCGAGCTGGAGACCATGCCGATGGGACATGACGAGATCGGCCAAGTGTCGTTCGCGCTTCATAAGATGGCCGGCCGGCTCAAGAATCTGATCAACGAGGTATACAAGAAGGAAATTTCCAAGCAGGAAGCGGAGATGGACATTCTTCAGGCGCAGATCAATCCCCATTTCCTGTACAATACCCTCGCCTCGATCTCGGCGCTGGCCATGCAGCATAAGGACCCGAAAATTCAGGATATGGTCTCGCATCTGGCGAAATTTTATCGGATATCCCTCAATAAAGGGAAGAACATGATCTCGCTCAACGAGGAGCTCAACCTGACGAAATATTACCTGTCGATCCAGCAAATCCGCTATGAAGGCCTGCTGCACGTGTATTTCCAAGTCGACGAAGCGGTGCTCGTGCATCATACGGTCAAGCTCGCGCTGCAGCCGTTCGTGGAGAACTGCATCAACCACGCGATCTGGGACGACGACTGCGGCATCACCATCATCATCCGGGCTTTCCGGGACGGCGACGACATCATCGTGGCCATCGTCGACGACGGCATGGGCATGACGCGCGAGACGCTGGAGAAGCTGCAGGCCAAGGGCGAGATCGGCTACGGCATCTCGAACGTCGATCAGCGGATCAAGCTCGCGTTCGGCGAAGGCTATGGCGTGTCTATCGCGAGCCGGCTGGGGATCGGGACGAGCGTCCAAATCCGGCTGCCGGCTCGGGGCGTGCTGTGAGATTGAAAAACAAGTTCTTTTCCACAGTTCCGCTGCGCAGACGAATGTTCTTTCGATCGCTGTTGTTACCGGATCCCATGAACAATTGGACATGGTTGGAATTCGGTAACAAAGGCGAACGCTGGCGCTTCTCCAGAATCATTCGTCTTGCTTCGCTCCTTGTTCCAATGGTGTTTTTCAAAACAACATTACGCCCCGGCCTAATGTTGCAGAAACCGCAAAAGGTCCATTCAGGAGTTATGCCTGAATGGACCTTTTGCGGTTTGTTCGCAACTGCGCCGAAAGCTTTGGCTGCGCCTCGTATTTGCAATTACGCTTGTGAGGACGCGTCGCCAAACATGCCTCGTAAACGCTTCGTTACATTGTAATTCGGAGCAGAATGAAACGGAACAGCGTAATGTCAAACGCTAGTCCGTTTCCGTTCGTTCATTTTTCTCCTTTTTGAGCTGCTTTCGCTCAACATGGGCCACACCCCATTGATGCAAGGTTTCCAAAATCGGAGACAGGCTCGTGCCGTATTCCGTGATGGAGTATTCCACTTTCGGCGGGATTTGCGGATAGACGACTCGTTTGACGATCTCTTCCTCTTCCAATTCGCGCAGATGGAGCGTAAGCATCCTTTGGGTGATATCGGGCAGCAATCTTCTTAGCTCATTGAAGCGCAAAGGTTTGCCTTGAAGCAAATGGTAAAGAATAAGCGGTTTCCATTTGCCGACGATCGAATCCAATGCTACGACGAATTGACATTGGTCAGAGTTCTTTCGCATATCTCAGCCTCCCTGACAGTATCCTTTTTAATACTATACCACATTATTGTGCCTACTTAAAATAAGTAAGTATATGTAATATGATTATCCCCGGGAGTATAAATATGCTGTTACAGAAGGGAAGTTTTGACTCATGGCAACCGTATTGTATATCACCGCACACCCTCTCGATCCTCAATCATCGTATAGCCTCGCGGTAGGCAAAGCGTTTATCGAATCGTACCGCGAGGCAAATCCGGGCGATGAAATTGTTCATTTGGATCTGTACAAAGAGAATATTCCGCAATTTGATGCTGATGTTTTACGAGGTTGGGAAAAGCTTCGTTCGGGTTCGTCTTTCGATCAACTGACGGATGCCGAGAAGTCGAAAGTGGCTCGCCTTGAGGCAATTGTCGATCAATTCGTGGCTGCCGATAAGTACGTATATGTTTCACCGATGTGGAATTTCACGGTCCCGCCGATTTTGAAAGCATACACGGATGCGACTTCGATTCCGGGTAAGACTTTTAAATATACCGAAAACGGCCCTGAAGGTCTGTTGACCGGCAAGAAAGTCTTACACATTCAGGCTAGTGGTTCTGTTTATTCGGAAGGTCCTTTAGCTCCACTTGAAATGGGATACAGCTATATGAATAAGGTTTTGCAATTCTACGGAATTCAATCTATTGAGGCGATTTTTGTTGAAGGAACGGCACTAAAATCACAAGCGCAAGCTCCGACTATTAAAGAAAAAGCAATCGCGCGCGCTAAGGAAGTTTCCAAACGTTTCTAAATTGTAGGCAACGTTCTCAAGCCGGAATGCATAAGAGCCAATCCACCAATAGCGAAGCCAAAAACCCTCATTGATCTAGATCAATGAGGGTTTTGTATTGTTTAGGATAATGTGGACTATGAAGATCAAATTCCCTCAAAAGCCCTTGAGAACCTTTGCTTGTCACACGCATTGCCCTTCCGTTAGGAGTCTCTCAATCCGTATGAGTCCTTGGCTGCTGCTGTTTTATTTTTGAGGTCAGTCGAGTTCACGCGGCAGCGGGAATAAGGGCTTGATTCGAGACTTCCCCGCCCTTTCTCAGTCTAGATATGCAGCGCTTCAAGCAGCAAGGCCACGGCCTTGGCCGCTTCTGCGCGCGACACGGTCGCTGACGGACGGAAAGTTTGGTCCGGGAAACCTGTCATGAGCTTCGACTGCTGCAGCTTCGTGACGGCTGCCGCCGCCCAAGCCGGGATCGCCGCCGCGTCTTGGTAGGCAGTCGTTGATGCGTCGGACTTCAGCGCCAGCTGCGCCAGCACGACGGCCAGCTCCGCCCGGGTCATCGGCTGCTGAGGGTTGAAGCTGGTGCCTCCCGCCGTCGGCGAGCCCTTCATGAAGCCCGCTTCCTGCGCGGCCTTCACGCCGGCTGCCGCCCATGCCGGGATCGCGGCCGCATCCGCGAACGGCTTGGCGCCGTCGGTTCCCGCGGCCGGCTTTAAGTCGAGCGAGCCCGAGAGAATAACCGCGAATTGCGCGCGGGTAACGGCATCGTGCGGACGGAAGCTCCCGTCCTCGTACCCTTTCATGCTCCCCATGCCGATCAAGCGCTCGGCGTAGGATGCCGACCAGTGGGACGCTAAGTCGTTGAACGACTTCCCCTGATACGCGAATACGGCGTATTTCGTAAAATGATTGACCGACACCGTGATCGTGCCGTCGCCGTTCGCCGTTCCGCCGACGTAGATCCAACGCTGCTGCTGCTCGTTATAGTAATACACGGCAGGCTTGGCATCCTTGTTCGATACGGCCTTCGCATCATAATCGAACGTGAGCTGAACCGGCGCACCGAACGTCGATCCCTGGCTGTACGTCAGATCGATGACCCTGCTGGCCGATTGATAGCCTTCGGTCGACGGCTCCTCGCCTTGCGGTACCACGACTACGGCAAGCTTGCCGGTGCCTGCGAACGCCCCAGCGGGCACTTGAATCGAGATGCTGCCCTTCAAGCTCAGGGAGCCGCCTGCTTTGCCGTCAATGTCTTGCTCTGCCCGGTCCTTCGGGTCGGTCGTCACCGGCGGAACCGGATTCGTATTGCCCGACCCCGGATTCGATACGACGGGAACCGGCGTTAATCGGAACAGCTTCGAGCCGGCAGGCTGGAGCGTCAAGGCGAGCGATCCGCTGCTTAACGTGGACGAATCGCCGCTCCATAGGTCGAGCAGCGTGTACGATTGGCCTGCCGTGAGTCCCGCACGCGCGAGATCGATCGTTTTATCGGCGGCTTGGCTCGGATTGTAGTTGAAGACGGCCAGATACGCATCGCTGCCGTCCCGCAGCACGAACGCATCCGAGGCATTCGCGCCGGTATTGCCCTCCACCGCTTGGAAAGCTTTGCCTTTGACCGCCAATTGGTTGATGCGCGGATTGGTATACAGCTCCTGCATATATTGCTGCGCCGTCTCGTTGTTGACGTCATCGGAATTCAGGAACACCGTTCCGGAGATGACGGCCGAGTTGACGCGGCTGCGCGCTTCTTCCAAAGACCGCGCCCGCGTCAGCGCCATATGGTCAGGGTCCGTGTAGCCGTAAATGGTGCCGTTCTGCCACCAGCCGTACGTGAGCGAATTGAGCTCGTATTCCGATTCGTTGATCGCGCCGTACGTGTCGCAGGAGATCCGTCTGCTGTTCGCGTACTGCGACGGGAAGATCGGCGCGATCGACTCGCTGATGAACATGGAGCCGTCCAGCACTTCGTTCATGTAGCTCATGCCCTCGTTATAGGCTTGAATGCCCGTGGTGACCTTCGAATCGAAGTGAACGCCTTCCAAGGACCCGTGGGTCAGGAAATCCAGCTTGATGAACGTGAAGCCCAGTCCTTTGAACCGGTTCAAATACTCGTCCATGCGCTGCTTCGTGCCGGGATGGGTCGGATCCAGCGCATAGGCGCCGTCCAGCGTCGGCAGCGGGTTCCCCGATGGGTCCTTCAATACGATGTCGCCGTAGGTGTATTGACCGTTCGTCCCCTCGACCGTCTGGCTCATGTTGTTCCCCCAGTAGACGAACGGCCCCCAGTAAATGCCGGCTTGCTGCCCATTATGCTTGATGGCGGCGACCGCTTGGCCAAGCTGCTCCTGCGTCAGGTTGTCCCAGTAGGAATCCAGATTGATATAAACGGCGCCGTTATTGTTGAGCTCGCCCAGGTGCTCCTTGAAGTAATTGGACGTGTCGATCACGTCCTGATAGCTCAAGTCGCTGCCGAACGCGCCCCAGCTGTTCCAGCCGACCGGAACGCCCTGCGGCAGTTCCGGACCGAGCGGAAGCGGCGGAGCGATCCGCGCGTTGGCATCGCCGTACTGCTCCATGCCGGTGCGGTAATCCGCGAATCCGCCGGCCATGATCGTCGGCGAAGACACCGTCGTGCCGCTGATGCTGCCGTGCGCCTGCGTATCGTGCGTCACCGTGGAGGAGGCGCCGCCGTACACCGCGAACTGATTGATTTTGTTTCCCGTGCCTTTCCATTCGATGCCCGTCTTCCATGTATCATGGGTAACCGAGCCGATGACGAGGCCGTTCCGGGACGCATTGTCGTAGATGGCCGTCACTTCGTAGCTGGCATCTGCCCGGTTGACCGATTGCGCTTTGTAGCGAATCCACGCATCGTTATCGAACGGCACGGAGAGCGCCCGGTTATCCGCATCATGCCCGGTGTCGACGCCGCCCGTGCGGTTGACGACGATCGGCGCGATGTAGTTGGTGCTGATTGATTGATCGCCGGTCGCGTCCAGTCTCGTCAGGAAGTACGCCTGCCCGTCGTAGAATTGATAGACCTGCTTCAGCGCGGGCTTGCCTGCCTCCGTATGCATGAAGGTCAGTTCGATCCCGGTTCCGAATTCGTCCTGCAGCGGCTTGATCGCCGTCGTGTCGAAGGCGTGCGCGCCGTAACTCTTCGTCGTCAGCGTGTCGTCGCCTATTTTCACCGATCCGTATACGCCGTGCAGCGTTTGGCCGTTCGTCCAGGCATAGTCCAGGTAGCCCGTGGACGAATGGAACGTCACGTTATACTGCCCGTTGCCGACGACCAGACCGCTCGTATGCGGCGTCACCTCGATCGTGCCGAAGGTCTGCTTCGCGAGCGGATCGCCGATGCTGCCTTCGTCCTCGTCGACGGGGCCGCCCGTACCTTCATCTAACGCTACTTGAATCTTGTCGATGTCCGGCGAGTAGCTGCTGCCGTCGGAGAAGAGTAGCGTGTTCTCGCCGGCGTTCAGCGTAACCGGCAGTTGAATCGTGCCGACCGTATTCCAATCGGCCGTCTTCAGCGAATCGTAATACTGGGCTTCGCCGCCGTTCACGCTGACGTAGAACGCCCGCGGATCGCCGGATATGAACGAGACCGTGACGAGATAGCTGCCGCTCTTGTCCGCATTGACCTTGTTGAATTGCAGCGAGCTGCCGTTGTACAGGTTGCCGACCTTCTTCGCGCCGGAACAGCCGCCGCAAGTGGAGATCTCCGCGTTGCCCGCCAGCGCGTTGTCCGGCGATTCCGCTTCGTACGCGACCCCGGCCGGCGGCGTGCCCGGATCTCCGGGATCGCCCGTTCCGCTGCTCACCTCGACCCGGTCGATATCCGGCGCGTACCAATTGTTATCGTCGATGAGCACCGTATTGCTGCCGGCCTTGAGCTCGACCGTCACGTCGAAGCTGCCGACCGTGCTCCAATCCGCCGTTTTGGGAAACTCCACGTACTGCTTGTCGGCGCCGTTCACGCTGACGTTCGCCGAACGGGGGTCGCCCGAAATATAGTAGACCTTCAGCGTGTACGTGCCCGCTTCGCTCGCGGATATATCGTTGAACTGCAAGGAACTCCCTTGGTACATGCCGCCGACCTTCTTGCCGCCCGAGCATGCCTCGCAGTCGCCTGCCTCCGCGTTTCCCGTCATCGCGTTGCCTGCCGCTTCCGCTTCGTAGCTTTGCGGTCCGGCCGCGCCTTCCGCAAACGCCTTTGCGGTGGAATGCCAGCCTGTCGTGAATACAAGCGCTGCAAGCAACACCATCAGAGTGGCCTTCTTCAATTGCCGCGTCATCATCATCCGCGCCTCCTTCGATATGTAATCCCCCTCATTATGAAGCGTTTTCATGGGCGGCGATATAACACGATGTTCCGATCGATACCCCAATCCGCCTGGAATTGCATACCGGATAGTTACGATTCGTTGGAAGAGCCTGCGTTTGAACCGGACCGGGAAACACCAAAAGGGACCGGCCGTCAGGCCGATCCCCCTGTCCTTCCCCTCGTTCGCCGCTCGTTCGCCGCTCGTTCATTCTCGCTTCGCCAGCGATCAATACACGGTGATTTTATCGAAGTCCGGCGCCCATACGCCCGCCGCGTTCGTGTAGAACTTCAGCGTGTTGCCGCCCGCGTTCAGCGTGACGGAGACGGTAATCGTCCCGACCGTGCCGAAGCTGCCCGTCGGCGGGAAACTCAGCGTCGTCGCCGTGCCGCCGTTGACGCTCAGGAGCGCGCTCCGCGCCGTCGCGTCGCCGTTCAGGTACGCGATCGTCAGCGTGCGGGTTCCGGCGCCCGTCATCGTCACGTTATTGAACTGCAGCGTGCCCGCGTTGTTGCCCACGTTCTTCACGTCGCTGCCGCCCGAGCATGCGGCGCATGCGTTGACGGACGCGCCTCCCGCAAGCGCGTTGCCTGGCGCCTCGGCTTCCAGTTCCGTCGACTGCAGGGCGATGCGGTCAAAATCCGGCGCCCACACGCCCGCCGCGTTCGTGTAGAACTTCAGCGTATTGCTGCCCGCGTTCAACGCGACGTTCACCGCGATCGTCCCGACCGTGCCGAAGCTGCCCGTCGGCGGGAAGCTCAGCGTCATCGCCGTGCCGCCGTTGACGCTCAGCAAGGCGCTGCGCGCCGAGACGTCGCCGTTTAAGTACGAGATCGTCATCGTCCGCGTACCCGCGCTGCCGACATTGACGTTGTTGAATTGCAGCGTGCCCGCGTTATTTCCCACGTTCTTCACGTCATTGCCGCCCGAGCATGCGCCGCAGGCAGCGACGGACGCGCCGCCGGCCAGCGTATTCGCCGGCATTTCGGCTTCGTAGCCGAGAAGGGCCGGGGATGAACCGCCTCCCTGTACGCCTGCCGTCCAGTCCGCGCTGCCGTATTCGTAGGCGCCCTTGTCCGGCGCGGCGCCCGCGTATCCGTTCGTCCATGGCGCATGGACCGAGCCTGCGTTGACGGCGCCCGAACCGGACACGAGGCGGAAATTATGGTTGGCCGCATCGGCGAAGTTCGACGAAGCCGCGTTGAGCAGGTTGTTGTCCTGCGCGAACGCCGGCGTGCCGGCCATCGTCACGAGCGTCGAAGGCACGTTGTAAGCCGTGTTGTTGTAGAGGTACCTTCCGCCGTTCGTCGGCGCGTTCATCCGGAACGCCGCGTCCTGCCCAATGTTGTAAATGACGTTATGGTGCGCAATCGCATTGTCTGTCCCGTTGTCCATATAGACAGCCGGCACGACGCCGGTCCTGGTTCCGCTCTGCCAGTAAATGTCGTGGATGACGTTGTACGCGACCGTCGAATTCAGCAGGTCGCCGCCCAGATAGACCGGCGCGCCGTCGTCGGCGACGATGTTCGTGCGATAAACGTCGTTATGCTCGAAATAACCCGGCCGCGTGAAGTGAATTGCCGATCGACCCGTATTGTAGATCGTGTTGTAGGTAATCGTCGTATAATTGCGGTCGTTGTAGCCGTTATCCTCGAGCCGCACCGGCGCGTCGTAATTGCCGTTCCGGTCTGCGTCGTGAATATAGTTGTTCGTGATGACGTTGTTCGAGCCCTTGTCGAGCAGGAAGATGTTGCCGTCGCTGTAGCCGAAATCGCCGTTCTTGACCGTATTGTTATTGCCCATGATGTGAATGCCGTCATCCGCAACCGGATGCGTATGATACAGGCCGCGCGCGTTATGAGAGAAAATATACGAGGCGGTCATGCCGTCGATCACGTTGTTGTCGCCGGTGATCTTCATCTCCGCCCCCTTGATGTCGATGCCCGTGAAGCGGATGTTCGATTTGCCCGTCAGGTCGATCGCCTGCCGTCTGGCCTTGACCTCGACCGTCTTGCCGGTCGGGCTAGCCCCGCCCGGCGCGTACAGGTACAGGCGGGCGTTCGACGGATCGTAGAACCATTCCTTCTCGGCGTCGAGCAGTCCGAGCTTGCCGGCCAGATAATAATAGTTCTTGTCGCCCCGAGTCGTATCGCCCGGGTTCAAATAATCGCCCATGTCGCCCGGAATGGCGAAGTTGACGGTACCGCTTCCGCTGCTCGTCACCGTCGCTCCCCATGCCGTCCATTTGGCGGCGGAGATCGACCAGACGATCGCGCCGTTATACCACCCGGCGGCTTGGTTCGGCATCCCCGTATCGGCAATGCTCGTCAAGCTGCCGCTGCCGACGGCGGCGCCGTCGTTCGTCATCGGGCTCGCGCCGGTCTTGTTCGGCCAGCGGGCGTACGTCATGCTGCCGCCGTCGACGAAGACGGCGTTCTCGTCGCCCATGCCCATCGCGTAGTTCGTATAGTAGATATTGCCGGTGTAGTTCGTCCAGCTCGTATTGACCGCATCCAGGCCGGAGATCAGCACGTCCTCGCCCTGATATGCCTTGTACTCGATCGGACTGCCCGTCGTTCCGCTGTTGGCCGGCGTTACCGTCTCGCGGTACGTTCCCCCGCGGATATAGACCGTATCGCCCGCCGCCGCAACGGAAGCCGCCTTCTGAATCGTCTTGAACGGCGTGCCGAGCGACGTGCCGTTATTGCCGTCGCTGCCGCTTGGCGCAACGTAATAATTCGAGGCCGCATGAACGGCCTGCGGCGCCGCGACGCCGCATGCAAGCGCTGTCATGATTGCGAACGATGAGAACGCAGCCATAACGCGCTTGCGCTTGCCGCGCTTTGTCTCGCTTCGAACTTCCTTGCCCTTAACGCCGATTCCCATCATAATCCCTCCTAATTGTATGGTGCGCCCGGCAAAGGCTTCGCAATGCCGGACGCGCTTCATGCCCGAAGCTAGCGCTTCAGCACGTCTGCATAAATCAATTGAAACGTCCCCGTCCCCCCGTGGTTATTCTTGGCCGTCAACCGAATGCAGGATGCCAAAACCGGCGGAAACAGGATCGCTTGCTTGCCGCGCTGATTGCGCAGCTCGCCGGTCGCGACCGGCTCGCCCCAATCCGCGCCGTCTTCGCTGACATAAACTTCGTACGCCTTGATTCGTTCGCTGAGCGGCGCCGCGTAGCCGCCGTTCTGCACCGCTCCGGATTCCGGCTGCAGCAGGACGAGCCCGCGGACTTCCGTGGCGGCGGCCAGCTTGAAGTCGATCGACTGCGGCCATACCGTGGCGCCAGCGCCTTTGAACCATCGGTCGTAATGCGGATCGAGCACGTTCGAAGCCGGCGCGTACGGCATCTCCCATCTGCAGCTCGCCGTCAATTCATGGCGCGGCACGAGACGGGTCTCCGCGGCGACGGTCAGCTTGAGTACCGTGTCGCCGTCTTCCGCCGCCGCGGACCACGACGGCACGCTCAACGTCAGCCAGCCCTCTTCCTGCGCGACAACCAGGAGGTCCCCGCTCTTCAGGTCGACCGCGCCTTCGACGATATAACCCGCGTCCGGCAGGCGCAGCTCCGAACCTTCCGGCGGCGTAAGCACGTGAATATAATGCGCCCGCCCGTCCGTGGATACGGTCGTGACGCCGTAAGCGCCGTCCGCCCAATGGCCCGGCGGGAAGCCGCCTTTGTCGTACCCGCCGCCGTACGTGCCGTAGATCGATTCGGACGCCCAGGATAGGTACCGTTCGAAATGAGCCGTGAAGCGTTCCACCAGATCGGGGAAATCGCCGCCGATCTTCGGCCCGTAGCCCAGATGCGCGTTCCAGGAAGAGCCCGCGATGGTCACGATCCGCTTGACGAACTCCCTGTCGTCGGCGACGTTCGCGTAATTGAGCTCGTACGCGCCCCAGTCCGGCTTGCCCTCGCCGAGGTAAAACCAGTCCCATTTCATTTTGAACGCGAATTCCTTGTCATGCGGCCCGGTCCAGGTGCCGCTGGCGTAGTCGTACTCCGGCGAGCAAAGCTTGCCGAAATCCTCCAGCGCCATCGCGTCTTCGTCCGCTACAGGTCCGTGGCTGAAATCGTTGTTGATCAGCACGACGTCATCGCGAATGGCGTGAATCCATGCGAACGCGTCCTGCGCCTCCAGCTTGTCGTGATAGCCGTCGAACCAGAAGCCGGCAATCTCCGGGTAACGTTCCATCAGCTCCGCGATCACGTCCTTGCTGTAATCGAGATAGCCGTCCCTCGCCGTGATATCGATGTCCCCGTCGCCTTTGTGCGCGCGGTAGGCTTCCCGGTCAAGCCACTGCACGCCGTGATGCAGGGCATGCTTCGCATCCCGGTTGATGTAGATGATGATCCGAATGTCCTCCGCCGCGGCGGCATCGATGATCTCGCGCAAATAGTCGCGCTTCGTGCACGCGCTGCCCGGCACGTCGGACGGCCAAATCTTGAGATAACCCATGTCGCAGTGAAACGTGGCGAGCGTGATGTATTTGGCCCGAAGACGCACGGCGGTGGAAACCCACCGCTGCGCGCTCCAGCCATGATCGGCGGCCGCCTGCTCGAAGGCTTCGACCGTCTCGTATGCATAGGGCGTTCCGGGATCGAACGGATCCCGGTCATAGTCGCCGGTGCGCATGCCCCAATGAAGGAACAATCCGATGCGCGCATCGCGGTACCACGCTTGAAGCCTAGCTTCCCTGGCTGATGAATGCATGTCCCTGACCCCCGCTCCATAAGCTTGCCTGTCCGGCAGGGTCGCCGGGCAGGCTGGTTTATGGCTTCCTTGTCGATTATGATTCCTGACTCGCTTTAGCTTGCTTTCATGCTGAATATAAGGCGACTACTTGCTCGCTTTCCAGGCGTCCACTTGCTTCTGCGCTTCGGCGACGATCTTGTCGATGCCCGCTTTTTGCAGACGGTCGAGGAAATCGGGCAGTTTCTTGGCAGGATCGACGGCGCCCGTGCTGAGGCCCGGCATGTATTCGTCGAGAACGGACTGCACGTTGGCGATTTCCGCCGTCAGGCTGCTCGTATCGAATTTGAAGCCGACGATCTTCGTCGGTGTCGCTTCGGCGTTCGTCTTCTTCTGGACTTCGAACGTGTCCGCCGCTTGGCCGTCCATCAGGTAACCGTTGAACGTGTCGCCGTATACCCATGGATAGTTGTTCGCGTAGCCGCCGTCTTCTTTCACTTTGACCGTATTGTCGCCGACTTTGTCGTAGTGTTTGCCTTCGATGCCGAACGACAGGAGGTTGTACAGTTCCTTGTCCGTGTTGACGAGGTTCAGGAACATCATGGCGCGCTCGGGGTTCTTCGAATTGGCGCTGATGGCATTGACCGTCGCGATGCCCGGGTTCGAACTAATCAGGAAGTTGGTCAGCGGCGCGAATACGACCGGCTTGCCGTTGTAGCGATTGTTCGACATAGATACTTCGGAGCCGGGATTCAAGCCGTTCGAATACGTAATATACCCTTGGCCGGCTTTCGTGACGTCGTCCACCGACTTGTTCGTCGGCGCGTCCGCATTGACGTACCCCTTCTGGTACCAGTCGCGAACGACTTCGGCGTAGTGCTTGAATTCAGGGGAAGCATACACGTTGAACAGCTTGACCGTGTCGTCCGTATTGTAGAAGCCGATCGGGTTTTGGCTTGTGACCGGAATCGAATCGATGCCTTGGGAATTGATCAGGTAACCGAACATGCCGTTGCGGTCCATGACGATCGGCGACATTTTCGGCTCGGCCTTCTTGATCGCGTCCAGCGCCGGAGCGATGTCTTCGAATTTCTTCACCGTCGAGAGATCCAGCTTGTATTTGTCGATGATGTCCTGCGGCACGACGAAGCCTTCGCGGCCGGTAACGCTCTGATAGTTCGGCACGCCGTAGATATGGCCGCCTACTTTCACTTGCTCCCACATGAAGTCCGGCAGCGAAGCTTTCAGCTCGACGCCGTATTTGTCCAGCAGGTCGTCGAGCGGCTTGAATACGCCTTTGTTGGCATTGCCGACGTAATCGAACAGCCAGTTCGACGTCCAGCCGATATCGTACGCTTCGCCTGAAGCCGCGACCGTGTTCATGCGCTGGTTATACTCGCCGCCGTCGATCGGCTTTAATTTGACCGTCGCGTTGATCTTGGCCTGCGTGATCTTGTTGACGGCGTCTTCGATCGAGCTCAGATCGGATTGTGCGCCGGGCTGCAAATAATACCAGGTCAGATCTACCGGTTCCAGCTTCGATGCATCCGCGGCATCGCCGGAAGCATTCGTGCCGTTCGTCGCGCCGGCGGAAGTATTGCCGTTAGCTGCCGCGTTGCCCGATGTATCGGCGTTGGCCGCATTCGCTGCATCGCCGGAATTCGAATTGTTTCCATTGTTTCCGCAAGCCGCGAGACCGAACATCAAGCATGCGACCAGCGCCGACCCCCACATTTTTTTGCCCATTGACGATGTAACCATTTCTTAATCCCCCCATGGATAGTTTGAATTATTCCTTAATAGCCCCAACGGTTAATCCGCCTACGAAATACCGCTGGAAGAACGGGAACACGATCATCATCGGCCCTGCGGCCAGAATGGTCATTGCCATCCTCGCGGACAGGCTCGGCAGCTTGGATACGTCGATATTGAAATGCTGCGCGATGGCCGTGGCTTTCAGAAACTCGATGGCATTCATATTGCGGTACAGCAGAAGCTGCAGCGGTACCTTGTTCGGATCGTCGATGAAGAGCAGGCCGTTGAACCAATCGTTCCAGTAGCCGAACGACAGCATCAGGCCGACCGTGACGAGCGCCGGCTTCGAGAGCGGCAGGACGATTTGGAAGAAAATCCGCCATTCGCTCGCCCCGTCGACTTTGACCGATTCGATGATCTCGCCGGGAATCTTGCCCAGGAACCCTTTCATGATCATGACGTAGAACGGGCTGATCAAGAGCGGCAGGACCAGCGCCCAGACCGAGTTGCGCAGATGAAGATATCTTGTCATCAGGATGTACAGGGGAACGATGCCTCCCTGAAACAGCATGGTGAAAAACACGTAGAACGTGAGCGGCTTCCGATACCGGTAGTCTTTCCGCGAGATCGTGTAAGCCGTCATGGCCGTCAACAATAATCCGGCCAGCGAACCGATGACGGTAACCAGGATCGTGACGCCGTAGGCGTGCACGATGGCGTGCGAGGAGCGCAGCATGACCTGGTAGCCGAGCGTGCTGAATTTCTCGGGGAACCATTTATACCCGTGCTCGAGGAGCGATTGTTCGTCGGACAGCGAAATCGAGATGACGAGGAGGAACGGGATGATCATCGCGATCGATATCAAGCAGAAGATCGCATTCACGACCGCTCGTCCGCCGGTGAGCGTTTGCTTCATTGCGTTTACTTCCTTTCATGCCGGCTTACCAGAGTGCGTTCTCTTCGTTGATCTTGCGGATAATGAAGTTCGTGACCAATACCAGGAGCAAGCCTACGACGGATTGGTACAGCCCCACTGCGGTCGACATGCTGACGTCGCCGATGGTGCGCAGCGATCGCACGACATACGTATCGATAACGTCCGTTACCGGGTACAGGAAGCTCGAGTCGTTAGGGACGTAGTAGAACAATCCGAAATCCGCGCGGAAAATGCTACCTACCGCCATGATCAGCAAGATGACGACGAGCGGAGTCAACAGCGGAAGCGTGATCTTGCGAATCATCTGCCACTTCGTCGCGCCGTCGATGCGCGCGGCCTCATAGTAACTCGGGTCGATGGCGATAATGCCCGCATAATAGATGAGCGCCTGGAAGCCGACCGCCTTCCACAGCTGCACGACGATCATGATCGTCGGCCAGTAGCTCGACTTCTGGTACCAGTTCGTCGGGTCGATTCCGAACGACGCCAATGCCGTGTTGAGCGCGCCATGCTGATAATCGAAGAACCCGATCGCGATGTATCCGACGACGACCCACGATAAGAAGTAGGGCAAGAACATGACCGTCTGATGCATCTTGAACCACCGTTTGGACAATTCGTTCATCATGAGGGCGAGCACCAACGCGAATATCGTCGTCAGGACGATGAACGCCACGTTGTACAGAATCGTATTGCGCGTCACCCGCCAAGCCAAATCGGACTCGAAGAAAAACTTGAAATTATGCAGCCCGACCCACTTGCTTCCGAACAGGCCTTTCGTGTAGTTGTAGTTCTGAAAAGCGATTACCAGGCCCAGCAGCGGCAAATAGTAAAAAATAAATTTGTAGACGAAGCCCGGGAGACTCAGCAGCAGCAGTTCCCGGTTCTTCTTGACGTGTCTCCATTCACGTGCAAGCCATTGCATTTCCGTCACCTCCTTCCTGTCCACAGTATGGCATCGCGGAAGGCCGGCTCCCACTGCTGGAACCGCAAAAAGCTGAACA
This sequence comes from Paenibacillus sacheonensis, assembly GCF_009909195.1. Taxonomy (GTDB): domain Bacteria; phylum Bacillota; class Bacilli; order Paenibacillales; family Paenibacillaceae; genus Paenibacillus_Z; species Paenibacillus_Z sacheonensis. Next base: position 554,035 of record NZ_JAAAMU010000003.1, on the reverse strand, counting down.
AACGGACTGCTCAATGCCCGTTTTTCTGCTTGCGGCGCGCATCGGACCCTTCGGCGGCCGAATGACGTCCCCGATTCTGCGACGATCGTTGGAGCGACTCGGCTTCTTGCCCCCCGGCGGCCATAAAAAAAGCTCCCGCATGCCAACCGAATGGCCTTGCGGAAGCTCGACGCCCTCCTCTCAGTCCTTGCTAAGCGCGTGATTCGTCCGGAATTCCCGCGGCGTCGCGCCGATCGACTGCTTGAAGATCTTGTAGAAGTAGCTCTCGCTGACGAAGCCGACATTGAACATGATTTGCGAGATCGTGGTGTCCGTGTTCTGCAGCTCGGACACGGCGCGCATGATCCGCACCTTGTTGATGTAATCGTTGAGGGATTCGGATTCGCACTGCTTGTATACCTTGCTGAGATGCGCCTTGCTCATCTTGAGCTTCGTCGCCAGGAACTGCAGGCTCAGGTTCGGGTCGGAATAATGCTTCTCGATCGCTTCCTTGAGGGCGGCGGCCAAGATGCGGTTTTTGTCGTCGGTGCTCGTCTGCCGCGGCTCGGTGACCTTCCGGAACAGATCGATATACTGCAGCAGCACGTCGTCCAGCGTTTCCCGCTCCATCACGCGGCGGTTGAAGGACAGCAGCGACGCCTTGACGGCATGCGTGTCGTCCAAATGCATGTCCTTCAAATGATTAACCGTAATCGCCGTCAGGTACTGCAGCGATTGCAGTAGATGGTCGATGCGGAAGTCCGTCAACCGTTTGAATATCTTCACGAGCTGCTGCTCGATCGCGTTCATGTTGCCCGTGCGAATCGATTCAAGCCACTTCTTCTCCAACGCATCGTCCAGCTGCGTCTCGTCGCCCCGCTCGTTGACGGCGACGAGCTCCGGCGTAATGACGGCCGTTCGCCCGTAGATCATTCGGTATTCGGACAGCAGGAGCGCCTGCTCGTATGCCTCCGACAGCCGTTCGTGGTGGTCCACGGCGGAGCTGACCGATGCGCATAGCCCGATGTGGTAATAGCTGCGCACGACGTCCTGCAGCTTCGCGATCGCCCGCGGCAGCTCTCCGAGCCGCTGCTCGGCCGCCTGCGGCACGGACAGCAGCATCGTCACGAACTCGTTTCCGAGCTGCACGCTGACCGAAAGCGCGAAGGAATGGAACATTTCCTCGGCAATATTTTGCACCGCGAACTTATGCAGTTCGGCCGTTTCCCCCCCGACAAGGGCGTTGTCGATGCGGAGCAGGCAGACGATATACTCGCCGTTCGCTTCCGTCAGCTTCAGTCCGTGCAGCCGGACCTGCTCCGAGAATTCCTCCCCGCTCATCTTCTGCCGCTCCAGCAGCAGCCGACGAAGGAAATAGTCCCTTGCGATGCTTTCGGTCGCTTTATTGCCCTGCTCCAGCTTGGCCATTTCCTCCAGCATCCGCTGGTTGAACAACGTCAGGAACGCCAGCTCGTCCTTGCCCCCGACGCCGTCGATCCGCGCGGGCATCGTTCGCAGCGACTGCATCAGGCTGCCGATCGGCTTGTACAGCTTCATGGAGATGAACGTCGACGCGAACAACGTCAGCACGATGAACCCGCTGAGCAGCAGGAACGAGAACGTTCGGATCTGATCCAGGCTCCCGAACGCGGCCTTGTAGGACTGCATGCCGACGATCCGCCAGCCGGTCGTGGCCGAGGTGCTGTACATGACGAGCTTCTTGCCGTTCCCGCTTCCGAGCGTGAAATAGCCTTCCGGCTCCTTCTTGGCGTCGATCTGGCGGATAACGGCCTGTTTCGCGGCGGCATCGCCCCCGTCCGACGCATCCTTCTCCAGCATTTTGCCGTCCGCATCGAACATCATGACATCGCCGAGCGCGCTGTCGGCCAGCCCGTTGATCGCGCGCACGTTATCGAACAACCATTGCGGCTTGACGTTGACCATCAGGATGCTGCCCGCTTCTTTCTTGAACAGGGTCAGCAAGTTCCGTTGTTCCTTGTTCTCCGACACCTGAACCGGCATAAACTTCATGTCCGGGATCTCGGCATGATCGTTTTGATAGCGCTTCAATATATTGGATTGGCTGCCTGCCGCGCACTGCACCGGCACGGATTGCGGCGAGATATAGTAGCATCCGTTATGCCCGTTGTAAATCAGGAGCGAATCGACGAACAGGTTCGAGTTGACGATATAGTCGAATTTCTGCAGCCGGTTGTACAGATCGAAAATATCCATGTCCCGGTTTTGCATCAGCACCGAAATATCGCGGTCCGAGAACGTCGAGATCGTAAAATTCAACACGGCATCGTACAAATTATCGATATTGTAATTGACCTGCTTGAGTACCTTGCCGGTCGATTCCAGCTGCAGCTTCATCGCGCTGCGCTGGGAGAAGGAATAAAACAGCGAGCCGAACACGATCAACAGGATGGAAGCAAGCAAAGCAAAGGAGAAGACCAGCCGCATGAAATATTTGCGCGAGCGATAGAGATCCAACAATTTCATCCTGTCATCACCATCCGTCTGAGAGCACTTTCATCTGATTCTATTACGGAAGCGCCCGTTTGGGAATCCCCGGCCGCTCCGAAGGCGCCGCTCCGATGCGTTTTGAACGGAAAAACGACAGATGAGCAGTCGGATATGGCAGGTTGAACGTACAAAGAAACCTTTCCTTTGGCGTATGGTCGGGCGGCGCCTCCATTTGACCAAGGAAAGGTTTCTTATGTTAGCCGTAATTTAGGGATGTCCCGGCAATGGCTAACGGGACATCCCACGGAGCGAGGGCGTTACCGCGCTTGATCCTTTCTATACCGTGACCGGTACTGACGGTTAATCTGCCAGTACCGTCTCCAGCATGCGGATGATCATGGCCACCGACTCGGCGCGGGAAGCAGGGGAGTTCGGGGCAAATGTACCGTCGCCGCTGCCGTTCACGATGCCCGCTGCGGCAAATGCATTAATTTCGTCCGAAGCCCAGTTTCCGTTCAAGTCCGAGAACAACGGTTTTGCAGGCGTCACGTAATCAGTCACGCGAGCGAGCATGGCCACGATTTCGGCCCGGGTAATCTCTTGATCGGGATGGAACGTACCGTCGCCGTAACCAACGGACAACCCGTTAGAACGAAGGATACCGATCGCGCCCGAAGCCCAGTGGCCCTCCGTGTCCGTGAAGGCCGAAGCCCCTCTCGGCTGCAAGCCCAGCGCTTTCACCAGCATGGCCGCGAACTCCGCGCGCGTGATCGGCGCATCGGGACGGAACGAGCCGTCTTCGTAGCCGTTAACGATGCCGATTTTCGCGGCGCGTTCGATGAGCGATGCGCTCCACGAAGCCGCGGCTACGTCGGAGAAGGCCACGGAAGTCGCAGATTGCTCGCGAGCCCATATCTCCTTGATCACAGCCACGATTACTTTCTCGTTGAATACAGGTTTATCGGCCGTAGGTTTCGACCCTGTATTCGTAGTTCCGGTTCCGGTTCCAGTTCCCGTTCCAGTTTCAGTTCCAGTTCCGGTTCCAGTTCCCGGGTTGACATAGGTCTTCTCCGGCACCGTTACGGCGAGCATGCCCGTAACTGCCTTCGTGCCATCGCTCGTTCTCGTCACTTCCAGCACGAGTTGGATCGTTGCCTCCGCGCTTGGCGGCGTAACGGAACCATCTGTCCCGATCACGCTCGGATCGCTGGAGGATTTGATCGCCACCGTGTAGCCTGCCGGTACGCTTGGCAATGTCAATGCCGTCGCATCCTTCGCCGGCGCTGCGATCCCGGCGATGCCTGCCGCGATCTGAGCAGCGGATTGCTCGGTTACGGCTGGAGCCAAACCGTTCATCGCTGCCTGCAGCGCGGCTGCCGCGTCGTCGACGTCGGTTTGCGTCGCATCGCCGTCTTCGTTCGCCGCGTTCGCGGCTGCCAACGCATCCTGCAGGGCGGTCCAGCTTGCTGCCGAGTAATCCGCTTCGTGTAGGCCGTTCGCCGTCTGGATCGCAGTCGACAACGCCGCCTTGTCGGTCGTTGCCGGCGCAGCCTCGCCGCCTGGAGAAAGCTTGAGCGGCAGAGCGCTCAGGCCGCCGTATAGATGGAAGCCGAGATAGCCGGAGACCGGAATATTGCTGTTGGTCGTCCCGTCGTAATTATCCAAATAGTCGTAGATCGTAGTTCCGTCGATTTTGACGATGATCCTGGTGCCGGCGGCGGTATTCAACACCCCGTACTGCATGTCGTATTCCTTGCCCAGCTCGAAGATTCCGTCATTGGGAACCTGATAATCGCCCAGGCTGGACGCTCCGCCGAACTTCTGGAGCTCGAATACGTCCTGCTTAAAGCCGAGCAGGTAATTCGTGGCGCCCCACGGGTCCCCGATGGTATTGCTGTTGCGAAGCGAGATCGCAAACCAGTCGTTGTTCCAGCCGTCTCCGGGGCTGCCTAGCTGCATCTTGAAATGCCAAACGGCGTAGTTGGGAAGCTCATGCCCCTCGAAGCCGAGATAGCTGCCCGTAAAGGCGATGGTTTCGTTCGGCGCGCCGGCCAGGTTGAATTGCGCCCCGGAGGACGTCTTCCACCCGGACGCGTCGTCCATCAGCGTGCTCAAGTCCACCAGACCGCTGATTCTCGCTGTCTCCATCGTGTCCATGCCGTCTTTCAGGCTCTGGATCTTGGCGTCGATCGTCGTTTGCGGAACGTTGGGTTCGGCCATAAGAGCCTGCGCATCCGCGATGATCGCGGCGAAGGCATCGTATGCCGCTTGCGGATATTCGCCGGTTGCCGTGCCGACGGTAACGCTGCCGAGGTAATTCTGGCTAACCGCGATCTGCGCGCTCAGAAGCAGGGTATCGGCAATCTCGTTCAACGCCGTGGTAAAGCTGTACACGCCGTTTTCGTCGAGTTTCCGGATCGGGTTCTTCGCCGAAGCGCCGACGGCCTCTACTTGCCAGTAATAGGTCTTTCCGCCATACTCCAGTCCCTCAACCTCGATGGAGGTATTCTTGGTCGTGCCTGTAAACACGACGTTCGCCAGGCCGGGGTCGGTCGCGACGACGACGTTGTAATCGGTCGCGCCGACGGCGTGGTTCCACATGAGGTCGAGCTTGTAAGTCTGCACGTCCGTCGTGCCGTTAAACGGATACGTCAGGCTGAAATCGTTCATAACGAAAATGCTGCTTCGATATTGGTCGATGTACTGCCCGATCGAGGCATAGTCCGGACTGACGAATCCGCTGCCGATACCCGGAGGCGCCTGAGGCAGCGAGTAATCGTGAACGGACGGATCGTTAAATGCGCCGGCGTCGGGCAAGGTCACGTTGTCTTGCTGGATCAACGTCGGTTGAGCCGAGGAAGCGATGTTGAATGCCCCGGAATCGTAGCTGACGTTGTTCGTGACGACATTGTCCTTTGCCGAATTCATCTCATCGCTCCGGCCGACGCCGCGCGGATTCAGCGCGTTTATCGCGTCGCCTCTCGCCGACCACCAAGGGTACGCGGCGTTCCAGGCGGGATTGTCTTGGCCGATCGCGTCGTACTGGCCAACCATCTGATCCTGGTTGCCTTGGTTCCAGTTGTAATTAATGATGCTTATCGGCGTGGCGCTGTTGACGAACACGTTGCTGTCGATGCGGTTGCCCCAGGAGCCATGGCCGAAAACAGGCGTTTTCACGTTATAGAACATGTTGCTCTGGATCACCTCGCCGCCCATGTTGTCGTCGAAATAGATGCCGTAAGCGCTGTTCTTGCCTGCCAACCCGGTGATGTCGTGCATCAGGTTGTTCCGGAACGTGAGGTTAACGTCGGTCCAGTTGCGCCCGCCGTATATCGCGCCGGCGTCGTCGGACTCCGAGACGAGGTCGTACAGTTCGTTGTTCTCGAAGACGTTGTTAGCGCCTCCGACCAGCAGTCCCGCGTGAGGCCCGTCATGGATTACGTTGTTCGCCACCCTGGCGCCGACCGCTCCCGTCTTGACGCTGATCGCCGGGGTGTACGTCCTGCTGACCAGGTTGAACCTGGAGAAGTAGTTGTTCGTCACGTAGTCGCCCGAGGCGGTCAAGTTCGCCTTGTCGCCCGAGCTGTCGATATAGATTCCGCCTTTGGACAGGTCATAGATATCGTTGCCGGTGAACCCGGAGTTCGTCGTGCCCTTCATGTCCGCGACCTTGCCGCCCAGGTTTCTGAACGTGCTGCCCGCCACCACGACATGGTCGGCGTTCCTGATGGTAAAGGCCGCCGCGCTCGTCGCCTCGAAGGTAAGGCCTTCAAAACTCAAATAGTTCGCTCCGTTGACAAGGATCATATTCTTGTCGAGCGTGGCAAGCTGGATGTGGCTGGCCGCGAGATCGTCAGTGGTCGGATAGTAGTACAAGATGCCCGTGTCCCTATCAAGGAACCATTCGCCAGGTTTATCGATCTCTTCGAGCAGGTTGAACACATAGAAGCGCTTGTCCCTCGCCACTCCGTAATCGGACGTGCTGCCGAGCGTCAGCGTTCTGTCCGAGGTGTTGGCCGTAACCGGCATCGAATCGTTGAACCAATCCCAATACCAGTAGCCGGAAGCCCAAGCCTGATCGGCCTGCGCCCACCTGTCGGCGGTTTCGGGGATAAGCTGGGAGTCGGCATACGAGAACGTCGCCCCGGCGCTGCCCTGCGGAGCGGTAATCTTGCCGGTCTCGGCATAGCCTTGGTTAGGCCATTGGGAGAGCGTCTGACGCATGTCGTCGACATACATCTGCGTCGAATCCGGATCGTCTAAGGTGTTGGGGCTTGCCCTGCGAATGCTGCCCCACTGCGAGCTCGGGATGCCGAGCGCGTTCAAGTCTACCTGCATCACGCCGTCCGCGACGTTCGGGTATAACCTGGCCTTGACGCTCGGGTCCGTCACGGGCGCAAAGGCCGAGCCCGGTATCGTCTGCGCGCCGGAGAAGATGACGTTTTCTCCGTCGTACGCCTTATAGGTGACCGGCTTATCCGCCGTACCGGAGTCTGCCGCCTCGAAATCGACCGTAGAAGCGATAACGTACTCCCCGCCCCTGAGGTACACGGTTATTCCCCCGGCCGGTACCATCTCATTCGCCATGTAGGCGCGCACGGCGTCCTTGGCTTTCTGCAGCGTATGGAACGGACTGCCGATGCTGCCGTCGTTCGTGTCGCTTCCATCCGGCGACACGTAAAGCTCCGACGGTCCGTACGCGAAGTTTTCCGGAATGATGACCATCGCCGTGCCGGATTGGAGCTCGTCCTCCACGGAGGCGGCGACCACCGTCAGCACGCCGGCGCCTTCGTCGGCGCTGACCGTCAGCACGCCGTCCGAGGTAATCGCCGTGCCCGCGCTGGTGTTTCCCTGAACGGACCAGGTCACGTCCGTGCTTGCGCCGGAACCCTCCGCAACGCTCACCGCGGCGGCGAAGCTGGCGTTCCCGCCCTTGCCGACGTCAAGCTTGACGGGATCCACGGTCACGGACTTGACCGGGCCGTCTGCGGGGGAAATCGTAAACGCCGAGCCGGTCATGCCATACATGTTGACCGTTAGATAGCCGTCCTGGTCGATGGGCGCCACAGGTTCGGGAGCGGGATCGCCGTAAGAAGCGCCGGTGTCCACGATATCGAACACGGTCTTGCCCGCGATCTTCAGGATCAGCCTGACGCCGCCGTCTACGTCAAGCGAACCGAGCTCGTAGTTCTGAACCACGCCGGGCTTGGCGGCAGCGTTGGCCACCGAAGCGACGATTTTCTGCTCGGCGCCGTTCGTGACCCTGTAGAGATCCCATTGCGACCGATCGCCCGCAAGCCTGAAGAAGTAGTCGGTCGTGCTGGAATCGTCTACTAACGGCTTCTTCGCGCGGAGCTGGAATCCGATCCACCCGCCCCCCAGCGCGTCTATTTTCCCTTTGAATGCCCAGACCGCGTTCCTGTCCACAGGCTGCATATAGGAAAAAGAATTGCTCCAGTTGACCGCGGTATTTTGTGCCCCCGGAGTAAGAATGACGCTTCGGTTGGAGGCGTCGACGCGATCGCCGGTCGATGACGGATGTGCCTGCCAGTTGGCGATTGCATCGCTCTTCATCAGCGTGTTGATGTTGGTGAGCTGATAGTCCCCCGCCGTGCCGCTTCCGGTATCAAGAGGCGTTATGGGATAGGTGTCCGTGTTGGCCGGGGTAATCTGAGCGTTATTGGCCGTTCCGCCCGTCTGGCCCGTAAGTCCCTGAAAATAGAGCTCAAAGCCTTGCGATTGGTCGGTAATTGCAGGGTAGCCCGCTTTCTCGCCGTCGGCAGGCGCAAAGTCCGCGCCCGTATCGACGACATCGAACACGGAGACGCCGTTGATCTCGAATACGAGTCTCACGCCGCCGTCCACATCGATTGCCCCGACGACGATTTCTTCTTTCGCGTTGACGGCGAGCAAGCCGTCGTTGGGCACTTCCGCGAGCGTGGTCTCCGTCCAGTCCGGGTTGGAACGCCGCAGCTGCAGGGTGCCTCCGTTAGCCGAGGAATAGCGGACGTAATACATCCGAGGCGTGTAAGTGTCCGAAGCCAACGCCGTCGTCCGCGCCTTAAAGCCGAATTGAGCGTCGCTGCCCAGCGTGTTCAACTGCATATCGAACGCCCATGCGGTGTCTGACGGAATCGGCTTGGCATAAACAAGATGCGATGCCCATGTGCCTGTCCCGTTCACCTGCTGCTGCGGAGCGCCGAACACCATATTGAACAGCGCCGGCGTCATGCTGCTCGCCGCATCCATGCTGACCGTTTCCCAATTGTCGGCGTCCTGCATGATCTGCCCTAAGTTGGTGACCTTGATGTCCCCCGGGGTCGTCTCCGCTCCGGTCGGAGAAATGCCCGTGTCGTCCCCTGCATCGACGTTATCCGCGAATACGGGAACCTGTACCAGGCTCAAGATCATCATCAGCGTCATGGCGACCGCCATCGTCTTTTTGATTGCTATGCGAGTCATCCTTCCACCCCCTTGTTCATGTTTTTCATTTGCACCACGAATAATGCAAACGTTTACAATCATAATGGCAAGCTATTCTTCGATTGCGATGTTCGTACCGCATGAGTCATTCACCTCCGATTTAGGAACAGCATGCCATGATCAACGGCCCGGTTCTACTGCTAGAAACTCATTTTCCTTCTATGGCGGACTGCTCATGTGGTTTTTTTCCGTACAAAACGCGCCTGGACAGCCCCGAACTTGACGTCAGGAGGGGGATCTTGTAACGAGGCCAAGTCGCCTCTAACGCAAAAAGACAGTCCAAGGCCGACGAAGCCCTGGACTGTCCGATAAAGCCGGATCGCTCTTTTCACGATAACTATACTTGCGTTTGAATTCTGCCACATATAAAGAGGCGCGCCCCTATTGGCGTGCCCCCGATGTTACGCGTGCTAGAATGACGCGTTATGCATTCCCCATCGTACCGATGTCGATCACGAACCGATAGCGGACATCGGAAGCGAGCACGCGCTCCCAAGCCTCGTCGATCCGATCGGCTGCAATCGTCTCGATCTCGGGCGCGATGCCGTGTTCCGCGCAAAAGTCCAACATTTCCTGCGTTTCGCGGATCCCGCCGATCATCGAGCCGGCGAACGAACGGCGATGGCCGAGCAGCGAGAATACGTTCACGTCGAGCGGCTCCGACGGCGCACCGACATTGACCAGCGTGCCGTCCAGCGCCAGCAGCGACAGGTAAGCATTGATATCGATCTTCGCGCTTACCGTATTCACGATGAGATCGAACGAACCGGCCAGCGCCTTGAACGTCTCCGGATCGTTCGTCGCATAATAATGGTCGGCGCCAAGCTGCAAGCCGTCTTCTCTCTTCTTCAAGCTTTGCGATAAGACCGTCACTTCCGCCCCCATGGCATGAGCGATCTTCACGGCCATATGTCCAAGCCCTCCGAAGCCGACGACCGCAACCTGCTTGCCGGGAGCGGCTCCCCAGTGGCGCAGCGGCGAATACGTCGTGATGCCGGCACACAGCAGAGGCGCGGCGACGTCAAGATCGAGCGCGTCCGGAATACGGACCACGAAGTCCTCGGTGACGACAATATGCGTGGAGTAGCCGCCCTGCGTATGCTGCCCGTATTTATCGATCGCGCCGTAAGTGCCTGTCATTCCGTTGAGACAATACTGCTCCTCTCCCTGATGGCAGTTATGGCACTCGCCGCAGGAATCGACCATGCAGCCTACTCCCACCCGGTCGCCGATGGCGTATTTCTTGACTCCCGAACCCACCTGCGAGACAATGCCGGCGATCTCGTGACCCGGAACGAGCGGATAGTTTACCGGTCCCCAATCGCCGCGAACGGTATGGATGTCGGAATGGCAAATGCCGGCGTATTTGATCTCGATGAGCACGTCATGCGGCTCCAGATTCCTGCGCTCGATCGTAGTCGTTTGGAATGGACCTTCCGGACTGAATGCTGCGCGTGCGTTAGCGATAACCATGGTAGTACCTCCTGAAGTTTGATGAGTGATTCGGATGACGATCGGTGCAGATGATACGACGGGCGACTTCTGAAAGCGACAGCGGGCGTCTAAACAAAGTATATTGATTAATCAACGTATGTCTATTATTATAATTGTAAATATCCGCCGTTCAAGGGTTAATATACGACGAAGTGTTAAGATATCAACAAAATATTCAAATCTGTTCATTATCATACAGAAGTTTGGTGGGGTTACGATGGCTAAAGTGGATCGACGCATTGCAAAGACGCAGGAATCCTTGAGAACTGCCGTTATTGCCTTGATGAACGCAAAAAGCTTCGACGAAATAACCATTCAGGATATCGCGGACCAAGCTAACTTAAACCGCGGAACCATTTATCTGCATTATCAGGACAAATACGATTTGTTGGATAAACTGATCGAGACGCATATGAACGAGCTAAGCGAAATGGATGAATGGGCCTGTAAACTGGATTGGAGCAGCGGGCTTGTGCCGTTCTTCGAGTATTTCGAGAAAAACCATCTGTTTTTTTCGACGATGCTAGCCAGCAAAGGGGCTCCCTCCTTCAGGGCCCGGCTGCTTGATTACGTCATGGAAGGATTCAAAGGAGAAATCGATCGCGAAAGCGGGAAAAACGCGGAATTAAGCGAAGACGTTATGCTGCAATACGCCGGTACCGCCTATGTAGGTATCGTAGAGTGGTGGATTAAGAATAAAATGCCGCATCCGCCGAAAATGATGGCTGAACAGGTCGGGGCGCTGCTGGGGAGAAGTTTATAGACGGTTTTCCCGTCGTTTGATAGACCGGTAACGGCAATAAAAAAAGGACGCGCCCCTCTAAACCGGTGGCTGCGTCCTCTTCTATATTGGGGTGGTACATCGTAACCTAATGCCGCGGAAAGGATCGATGCGACGGTTCCTTCGGACCTGCCTAACGCTTTTTCCGAGCACCGGCCAGCTGCTTCATGATTTCTTTGCCCGTCGGGGTTTGGGCCAACCCGCCTCCGGCCGTCTCGCGATGGATGTCCGGCATCGCGCTGCCGACCTCGAGCATGACCTGAATGACTTCGTCCGACGGGATCGCGCTGCGGACGCCGGCGAGCGCCATGTCCGCCGCGGCCAAAGCGTTCACGGCCCCGAACCCGTTGCGGACGATGCACGGAATCTCCACCAATCCGCCGACCGGATCGCAGATGAGTCCGAGCGTGTTTTTGAGCGCGAGGCCGACCGCATGAACCGCTTGCGCCGGACTGCCGCCCTTCAGCTCCACGAGCGCGCCGGCAGCCATGCCGATCGCGGAACCGACCTCGGCTTGGCAGCCTCCCTCGGCGCCGGAAATAAAAGCATTGTTCGCGATCACGTAACCGAGCGCGCCGGCGCAAAACAGCCCCGCCACCATATGATCGTCGTCCCAGCCGAACCGCTCTTGGCTGCTGACGAACACGCCCGGGATAATGCCGCACGAGCCCGCGGTCGGCGTGGCGACGATGCGGCCCATGGAGGCGTTCACTTCCGATACCGCGAGCGAGTATGCCATCGCCGCGCCGGCATGCGGCCCGAGCGAAGCCTCTTCCCGGCGCGTATATTCGTGCACCTTCTTCGCGTCTCCGCCGGTCAAGCCGCTGCGGGATAACCGCTCCGAGACGATGCCCTTGCGCACGGCTTCCTTCATAATGCCGTAGTAGGATTTCATTTTGTCCCACTCCTGCTCCGCCGCGAGCCCGGATTCCCGCGCCTGTTCTTCGAGCATGATCGCGGATATCGGCTTGCCCTCGTCCGCGCACAGGCGCTCCAACTGCTTTAAAGTTCGGAATTTCAATTTGCCGCACCGCCGTTCAAGTCAATATATCCCACGCTCTTCACGTCGGCGATCCGCCCGACCCGCTTCCTAAGCTCGGCCGGGATGGCAGCGTCCGATTCGATGACCGTCGCCGCTTCGCCGAGCCTGGATTTGCGGTCGACGTCCATGTAGCCGATGTTGACCCCGGCATCGCCGAGCAGCCGCGTGATAGCGGCCAGCATGCCGGGCCGGTCGTCATGAAAAACGATCAGCGTCGGGTAGTTCCCTGTGAATTTCAACTCGAAGCCGTCCACTTCCGATACTTCGATGCTCCCTCCTCCGATCGAGCAGCCGGTCATCCGGACATGTCTCCGCCCCTTGCGAAGCGCGACGGTTAACGTATTCGGATGCGCCGCCGGAACGCTTGCCTTACGGAACGCGATGCGCATGCCCGCCTGCTCCGCGAGCTCGATCGCGTCCGGAATGCGTTCGTCGTCGGTATCGAACCCCAGCAGGCCGGCGACGGCGGCCAAGTCGGTTCCATGTCCGGCGTACGTGGCCGCGAACGAACCGTAGAACATGATTTCGGCCCGCTTCGGCAAACCGCCGAACAGCAGGCCCGCCACCCGGCCCAATCGGACCGCCCCGGCCGTATGGGAGCTGGATGGTCCGATCATGCCGGGCCCGATGATAGAGAATACGTCCTTGAATCGCATCGGGCAGCCTCCTTACGCAAGCCAATCGGCTAAATGGGCTTTCACGAATTCATCGTCGTTCAGATGCGGGTAATCCGCGTACATGCGATCGATCTCCTCCCGTTGTCCCGCGGAAAGCTCCTCCTGCGGATTCAGGCACCATGTTCCCCGCAGGAGGCCCTGCCTTCGCAGCACTTCGTGAATGCCGGGAATGCACCCGGCGAACCCGTGCGCGGGATCGAAAAAGGCGGCGTTCGTATCCGTCACTTCGACATTGCGGGACAGCCAATCGAGCGGGATGACGTCGTGCTTGCGGGCGGATTTGATTTCCTCGAGCAGCTCGACCGCCTTGCGCGTCCATACCGCCCAATGGCCGAGCAGGCCGCCGACGATTCTTTTCTCGATCGTCCGCCCGTTCACGTTGAACCGATACCTGGTCAGCAGATCGTTCACGATATTGTCGTCGTTGCCCGTGTACAGCGCGATCTCGTCCCGACGTTCGGAGCAGCATACGGCGCGGACGACATCGATCGTCTGGTAGCGGTTGAACGGCGCGACCTTGATCGCGACGACGCCGGGAATGTCCGCGAACGCCCGCCAGAAGTCGAAGCTGAAGAGCTTGCCCCCGACGGAAGGCTGCAAATAAAAGCCGATGATCGGCATGACTTGGGCTGCTCTCTCCGTCCGTTTCAACAGGTCCGCTTCGGATAATCCTTGGAGCCCGCCCATGCTGAGCAGCCCCGCGTCGTAACCGAACCCTGCGGCGATCTCGGCTTCGGCCGCCGCCTGCTCCGCGGGACCGCATAGGCCCGCGACCCGGATGAACGGACGCTGCAGCGCCGCGCGGTCGACCTCTTCCGAGGCTAGCCTCAGCACCTTCTCGTATAAGTTGAATCGCGGCTCGCGAATCTCGAATTGGGTGGAATGAACCCCGACGGCGACGCCGCCCGCACCCGAGGCGATATAATAGCGGGTTAAGGCGCGCTGATGCTTCTCGTCCAGCTGCCTGCGTTCATCCAGCGCGAGCGGATGGGCGGGAATGACAAGACCGTCATGAAAGGCCTGGTGCTGCTCGGCGTTTAAGGGTCGGAAGCTGCTCATTGCTTAAAACTTCCCCTTTCTTTCCTGGAAGTGGGTCGGCTTGTTCAGCGTCGGTCCGCCGGCTGCCACCCATTCGGCGACCCAGTCGATCATTTGCAGCAGCGACACTCGCGGATAGCCGAACATCTGCTGGCATAGGGCAGCGTTGTTCAGCAGCGCGCTGTTGGACTCCGACCCTTCGAAGACGGGCGCGATGCCGAGACGCTTGCCGAATTCCTCCGCCGCCCAGCGGATCGACACCGTCTCCGGTCCCGTAACGTTCAGGAATCGGACCGGCGTCTCGCATGCGAGCAGGGATCGGATGGCGATCTCGTTGGCGTCCCCTTGCCAGATGACGTTCGCGTAGCCCGTCGCCAGATGGATCGGTTTGCCGGCTTTCACGGATTCGGCGACCTCGAGCAGGACCCCGTACCGCATGTCGATGGCGTAGTTGAGCCGATAGATGACCATCGGGATATGATGCTTCTTAGCGAAATGTTCGAAAACGCGCTCGCGGCCCAAACACGATTGCCCGTATTCCCCGATCGGCGCAGGGGACGTCGCTTCGCTCGCCCCGCCATAACCGACCTGCGTGAACGGATAGACGTTGCCCGAGGAAAACGCGACGATGCGCGACTTTCGATACTTCTCGGCCACCCGGCCGGGCAGATACGCATTCATCGCCCACGTGAACGATTCGTTGCCGGTCGTGCCGAATTTGTTGCCCGCCATGTAAATGACGTTCGGGACCTCGGGCAGCTTCCGGAGCTGCTCGTCGTCCAGCAGGTCGCAGGCGATCGTCTGCACGCCTTCCGCTTCGAGCTGCTCGCGAAGGCCTTTTTCGGTAAATCGGGATACCCCGATCACTCTTTTGTCGACCCCCGCTGCTCGGATCGCGTTCATTAATAGACGGGCCAGGCTCGGTCCCATCTTCCCCCCGACGCCGAGCAGCACGATATCTCCTTCGATCTTCTTCAGGTCTGCCGCTAACGCTTCCGACGGTTCCGCTAGTTTCGCTTCCAATTGCTCGATCGTATTCAGTTTCTTTCCCTCCCCAGGGTATTGTTGGACTTGCAGTTAGCCAAGCTTGCCGCGGCCGAACAGGCCTCCACTATGCGCGTAAAATTCGGGAGGCAGGCGGAATTGCCCGTCCACGGCCTCGATCCAGCTGCCGTCCGGCATGGGATGCTTCGCCTTCATGGCTTCCCAGTTGGCATAGTTCTGCCTGCCGTTGGATTCGATCAAGCCCATGGAAAGTCCGGGCACGGGCGGCAGATGCGCCGCAAGATTCTTATTCCAATCCACCAGGATCGGATTCGCGGTCAAGTCGGCGCAGAGGCACGGAATGCCATGCTCGCCGGCAATCTTCGCGACGCGCAGGCTCATGCTCATCGTCTTGGCGACCGGTTTTAAGGCAAAGGCTCCGTATCCCATTTGGATGCGCTCCAAGGCATCCTTCTCGTCATGCACGCTTTCGTCGCCCGCCACCCTGACAGGAATGTCCGAAACATCCACGCGTACGTGCTCCGGAAACGGTTCTTCCACCAATAGAATGCGCTCCATGGCCCCTATTCGCTCCGCCGCGTCCAGCAGTCTCAGCAGCAATTCCTTGCTCTCGTACCGCCCGTTGATGTCCAGGTAATAGGCGATTTTTCCAGTAGCCGTATGCAGACAGACGCGATTCTCCGCGATCCGGTGAATCTCCGTCAGCCGATGAATATCCCAGGCCAGCATGGTCTCGGGATCTCCGTCCTGATTCGGGTCCGAGCCCAATTTGATTTTCAGCACGAAATATCCCTCGTCCAGCAGCGCCGTGACATCCGCCTCCGTCATCCCGTAAGATACGACCGGCGTGCAGGCAAGCCGTTCATGCCGTGCTGTCAACGCCGCTCCGTACGCCTCCGGAATGAGTTCTATGAAGCGAGCCCCCGGTGATTTATGGCTCAGCAGCATCCATGCCGCATGATCGACGGGAACGAGCGCGTTAAGCGCGAAGGTCGCCCTGAGCGGGTTCCCGTCCCAAGCGCGGGACGCATATTCCCGGGCCTGCGACGCCAGCGGATCCAGCATGTCCATCGGGGTATTGAATGAGGCGTTCCGAGCTGCCGTCAACGCATGGCGGGTAATCTCGTTCATGAATACATTGCCGCGTTCGTTGCCCCATCGTTTATAGACCTGCGGATCGGACCATAGAATGCTCTGGACGCCAAGCCCGACGCCGGTATCCCCATCCCGATCCTCCATGGTCACGATGGATTGCCAGAGCTCGTTCACATACCCGCCTTTGAAGCCGAATGGAGCAAGCAGCGGTTCCCGTTCAACCGTAAGACTCGTGTTCCTGATCGTGATCATTTTATTGTCCCTTCGCTTTCATTCGGTATTGCGCAGCGAAAGCCGCCCCGTCGTAACCTTGATCTTCGTCCGATAGTTCCGTTAAGGCGACCTGCAGCCCGCCCAGCGACATGGATTTTCTCGCGGCCGCCGCGGCGAGCTCCGCCTCCAGCAGCCGGCTTAGCGCAACGGCGGGCTCCGCGTCCCCAGCCAAGTAGGGCAGGCTGGCTTTCAAGAAAGCACGATATAATCGGCTGCTGTCCACTTGCAGATGCTTCACCGTATGCCCGGTCACGATCGTCGCATAGAAGGGCAAGTATCCCTGCGTAGCCCCGACGCTTAGGAATCCTTTGCGCCCGTCCTGCCATCGAAGTTCGATCTGATGCTGCAGATGCGCGCCCGCGGATCGTACGCTTTCGATTCCCGGCCCCATGATCGCCTGCAGGAAGTAGAACGCATGGATGCCGTAATTGAATTCATCCACGGAGCAGCCCGCCAGCACGGTCACGATCGGGTCGTTCGGATCATGCTGCCGATGCCATTCGACGGCCTCCTCGCAGACGCTTAACGAAGAGCCTCCCGTAATGCGGGCGCCGCCGCGTTCCCACTCCAGGAGCTGCCGGATGTCGTGCATGCTGCCCGCCATCGGTTTATCGATCATTACGGCTTTGCCCGCCTCGACGAACGGACGGGCGCGCTCGACATGCAGGTCCCAATTCACGCTATGGATAATTGCCGCGTCTACGAGCCGTGCCATCTCTTCCAACGATTCGCACACCACGCCGATATCGTGCTTCTCGGCGAACCGGGAGGCATACCCTTCTTCATGAACGGTTCCCCCGTCGAACACCGCCACCACCCGATGGCCTAATTCCTTGATGATCGGCACCCAACCGTTCGGATGCGACGTGTCCAGATCTACGATTCCGATTCGCAGCGCTTGCATGCTTTTGCCTCCTATTCATCGCTCTTCGCTGGGTTGGCGGCCGGCCGCCTCAGCCAAGGCGGAAACAAACGCCGCTGCCTCAATTCCGCCGTGCCCTTGCAGCTGGCCGCTTGCCGGTGCCTTAACCTTAACAAGGCCTTCAAGTAAAAAGAAGTGCCAGATCTGCACTTTTCTCAACTAACGGTACGGGAGGCTTCGAAATTCCGCGTATGCATCCTGTGTTCAAGACGATCGCGCTCGCCAAATTCCGCGGTTCACAAAAGTATAGATTATGCAGCATGATCCAAGAGTAAAGTGCGGATATTGGACTTTCTATTATCGGGCGAATTGATAAGTTAGAAGTATGGATAATGTCCATACAACTTATCGAGGAGGCATTGCGTAATGAGAAGAAAAACGAAGCTGGGTATAGGCTTGGCGTTAACGTTGACGCTTGGCTTCATCGGCGATTTGCTGCCCGCGGCCAGCGTATTCGCAGCCCAAACGACCTACTACGTGGCTCCGAACGGAAACGACTCCGCAGCAGGGGATTCAGAGGCGGCCCCCTTCAAGACCATCAATAAATGCGCCCAACTCATGAAGGCCGGGGATACGTGCATCATCGCGTCGGGTACATACCGGGAGACGGTTACTCCCGCTGCGTCCGGCAGCAGCGGCCTGCCCATCACCTTTCGGACGGCTCCCGGCGCGGATGTTATCGTAAGCGGTACCGAACCTATCGGCGGCTGGACGCAGCATGTAGGCAATATCTACAAAACCGATTTGGCTTGGAGTCTCGGCAAAGAAAACCAGCTGTTCGTTACTAACGGCGCCGCCGTTGCCCCTCTCTGGGAAGCGCGCTGGCCGAATATAGG
This sequence comes from Paenibacillus sacheonensis, assembly GCF_009909195.1. GTDB lineage: Bacteria > Bacillota > Bacilli > Paenibacillales > Paenibacillaceae > Paenibacillus_Z > Paenibacillus_Z sacheonensis. The sequence goes on along the minus strand of NZ_JAAAMU010000003.1, from coordinate 535,941 downwards.
CGCCTACACGCTGCCGGGGCTGAAAGCGGGCGTAGCTACCGCGGATGCCGGATCGGCAACGTCCATCGTGGATTCCGCCCTGACGCAGCCCGCCGACTTTTGGAAGAACGCCTTGGTGTGGGAGAGAGGCGGGAACGCCTACCAGGGCATGACCAGCAAGGTTGCGGGCTATAACAGCACGACCCATACCCTCACATACGAACCGATTACGGGCGATTATGCGGAGCTTTATCCCCGCCTCGGCAGCACGTATTTCCTCAGCGGCATTCTGGGCGCATTGGACGCGCCTAACGAGTGGTATGTGGACGAGGCAGCGAAGAAAGTGTACTTGTGGGCGCCGGACGGCGGGGTTCCCGCCAACGTCGAGGTCAAGAAGCGCATGACGGCCTTTAACTTGAACGGAAAATCGAACATTGTCGTGAAGGGGGTCCATACCTTCGCCGCCAACATTACGATGAACGGTTCGAGCAATAACGTCCTGGACGGCATTCAGGCGGACTATGTATACTTCTCCAACTTTTCGCAGAATACGACGAACCCCGATCAGCTTAATGGCGGACTCAGCATCGTTGGCGACAACAACGAAATCAAGAACAGCACGATCGCCTATTCCTCGGGCACGTTGATCAATATCGAGGGCAGCGGCAACCGCATCGTGAACAACGTCATTCATGACGGCAGCTACATGGCCTCCTACGATCCCTTGGTCAAGCTTTCGAGCGGGACCGGCAACCTGATCAGCCGCAACGAAATTCGGGATTCCGGCAGATTCAATATCTATTGGAGATCGGGCAGCGGAGAGATTTCGTATAACGACATCTCGAAAGGCATGTGGCTCTCCCGCGACGGCGCGCTGCTCTATAGCTGGGGCCTCGATATGGGCAACAGCAACATTCACCATAATCTGATTCACGACAGCAAGGGCTCGGATATGAGCGTCGGCCTCTACTTCGATAATTACGCGAACAACGTCGTGGCGCACCATAACGTCATCTACAATAACGACGTGGGCATTCAGCTCAATACGCCGGGCAATTACAGACTCATCTACAATAATACGGTCGTGAACAATACGACGAACAGCGTCGGATATTGGGGGTCCCCGCCTTATAATCAAGAGCTGTTCGGATCGCGGGTGTTCAATAACATCTTCACGAACGGCGTCTCCTTGACGGCGGACACGGCGAACGGGTTCAACACGACGTCGAGCATCGGCGTAAACTTCGTTAATCCCGCTTCGAACGACTTCCGGCTGGCTTCCGGTTCGACGGCGATCAACGCGGGAGCGGTCATTAAAGGAATCACGGACGGTTACGCAGGTCCGGCCCCGGATGCGGGCGCTTATGAATTCGGCGGCACCGCTTGGACGGCAGGCCCGGATTTCGTCAATCCTCCGAGCGCGTCCTACGTTCCCGTCGATACGGCCTATATGAACCTGATCAAGAACAGCGGCTTCTATGGAAATACGGACAACTGGCTGAAATGGACGACGAACGGCACCACCGACGTTCAGCAAGTCCCCGCATCTCCGGACTGGCAGGTAAGAGGAAGGCAATTCCGTCTGAAGCTGGGCCCCGGCGGGGCCGGCGTGGAGCAGAAAATCACCGGGCTCAAGCCGGACACCGACTATAAATTCGTGGCCTGGGTGTACAACGAGCCCGGCGAATCCATCGTTCTCGGCGTATTCAATTACGGCGGCACCGCGATCGATATCACGTCCAAGGATACGCAGTTCGTTCGCAAAGAAATCACGTTCCGAACGGGGCCAACGAATACGGATGCCAGGGTGCGCATCTATAAGCCCGGATCGGCAACGGGCATTTCTTACGCGGACGATACCGGTCTGATCGAAAACACGCCGTTCGATTCGGGCGTGAGCCAAAGCCTCCTGAAGGACGTGCAGTTCGCGTCGCCGACGAATCTGTTCACGGTCGGGCAGGAAGAAACGCTGAGTCTGGCCGGATCGCTGCAGAACGGCTTGCCGGCGGATCTCTCCGCAGCCGACGTTCAGGTGGTTTCCAGCGACCCCCAGGTCCTCCGCATTAATGGCGTAAGCAACGGCGCCGCCTCGGTGACGGCCCTGTCGGAAGGTCAAGTCACCCTGTCCGCGACGGTCTCGTTGGACGGGATTACCAAAGCAGCCGCTCAGACCTTGACTGTCTTCCCTGACGGCGGCACGGATACCGGAGCGACAGGCTGGACGGTTAAGCAATACGGCCCCCACAGCAAGGGCTTCGTCACGGTCGGTGCCGACGGCAGTTATTCGCTCGTAGGCGTCGGGGACAATGTTTGGGACAAATCGGATGATTTCGTCTACCTGAGCAAGGGCGTTCATTTATCCGATCCTAATATTAAAGTCACGCTGACGGCGACCATCGACTCCTTCGATTTTCCGGATCCGGCATCGGTCGGCTTGATGATTCGCGCCAAGGATACGGCGGACTCGAAGCATGTTCAGTTCCGAACGGACGGCACCGGCAAGGTGCTCCGGTACGTATTCCGCAATGACGAGAGCATCTCGGACGCGCAGAAGCCTCCTGCCCAGCAGCAATACTGGGGTTCGGCGACCGGGCTGCTCCTGGACTACGCGGGCAAAAGCATCAACGCCCCGTTCCGGATGAAGCTGGTCAAGGAAGGCAATACGGTCACGGGCTACTACTTTAAAGACGCGGGGTGGCAGTCCATCGGTTCCGCGAACGTGGAATTCGAGGGAACCGACTTCCTGGTCGGGATCGGGATGTTCTCGGGAAGCGGCAAGCCTCCGGTCAAGGCGGTCATCTCGGAACTGAACGTGCAAGTGGAAGAAGTGCTTTCTTCCGTTGCGATGACGGCGGACAGCATGTACCTGGGAGCCGGATCCTCGGCGGCACTAACGATGACGGGCTTGGGAACCGACGGGAATCCAGCGGATTTGAGCCAAGCGACGATCGTATACGATAGCGACAATCCCGCGGTCGCGAACGTCGATGGCCATGGCATCGTAACCGCAGCCGGAGAAGGCATCACTTCGGTCCATGCCACCGTTACGCTCGGGGGCGTAACGAAAGAAGCGAACGTATCGTTCCTTGCGGACTTGACGCCTCCTTCCACGATCGCCGAAGCCGTAGACGGCACGCCAGCCGCGGTTGCCCTCTTGGCGGCCGACAATCTGTCCGGCATCGCGAGAACCGAATATCGAATCGGAGACAGCGGGGACTGGACCGCCTATACCGGTCTTATCTCGCTCGGGCAAGGCGGCAATCCAACGGTCCAATATCGTTCCGTCGATAAAGCGGGCAATGCGGAAGCCGTCAAATCCATCGGCGCCGGCGTTGACCGGACAGCTCCGACGCTGACGGTGACGCTGGACAAAACGTCGATTTGGCCGGCGAACCATAAGATGGTTCCCGTCCAAGCCACCGTGAACGCAAGCGATGCGGAGTCCGGCGTGAAGTCGGTCATCCTGACCTCCATCGCTTGCAGCGACCCTAACGCCGGCGCCGACGACATTCAAGCGCAAATCGGTACTTCCGCTGCGTCGTTCAGTCTGCGCGCCGAGAAGGATCGCAGCTATACCGTCACTTATACGGCTACCGACAACGCGGGCAACGAGACCGTCGTGACGAGCGTGGTCACCGTTCCCCATGACCAGTCCGGCAAATAAGGACGTGCGAGAACGACGATGGAGTTCGTTCGATTCGTTGCGATTCCTGAACAAGCTGTCTAACGGCAGCCTCGGATAATTGAGAAACCCTCCGTCTTTAACAAGACGGAGGGTTTCTTTGGATTGTATTTATGCCTTTGATGCAACTTTTCGAGCCTCATGGTCTTCCGCGAGCCCTAATTTATACCTCTGATGTAACTTTTCGCGCCACACGGACCTCCGCGAGCCCCAATTGATGACTCTTATGCAACTTTTCGAGACTCACGGACCTCCGCTAGCCCTAATTTATGCCTCTGATGCAACTTTTCGAGCCTCAGGGACCTCCGCTAGCCCTAATTGATGACTCTAATGCAACTTTTCGAGCCTCATGGACCTCCGCTAGCCCCAATTGATGACTCTAATGCAACTTTTCGAGCCTTAGGCGCAAGCTACCTATCGTTTAACTAAAACTCGGGCCAGCACCAACGCCTAACGGTTGTCAGCGGCGCTATTTCTCCAAAAACGCGGCTAAATAAAAGCTAACGTTTGTGACAGACGTTATTTGGCGTATAGAGGCTGATTTACTCGCGGAAATCGCACAATAAGCCTCCTGGCAGACGTTAGCGATAGAAAACGGGCATTTTGAGCCGATTAGCGATCCATACAATCGTTAGCCGGAGGATGCTTAGGTTTAGGGTCGGTGCTGGTAGCAAGCAGGACATAATGGCATGCATCGGCAACCTCCATCAACATTCTGCAACCCCTCTCGCCCTTCTTGCCTGATGCCATCGCGTCCTTCTATCCCCGCAAACGCCAAGAGCGAAGCTTCGCGGCGCTGTCTGGCATCCGCGAAGCTTCGCCTGATGGTCTCTCTTCATCTCCCGCAACTACCCCTGCGTTACTTCGTCGCGCGAAGCTTCGCCCGATGGTCCTCTTCGTCTCCCGCGACTACCTCTGCGTTACTTCGTCGCGCGAAGCTTCGCCCGATGGTCCTCTTCGTTCCCCGCGACTCCCCCCGAAGCTTCTCTCGATGGTCTCTCTTCGTTCTCCGCGACTACCCCTGCGTTACTCCGTCGCTCCAATCGAACGGCAGCGACTGCCCGGATACCATGGAGGCATCCGCCCTGAAGCCGACGAGGTGCCCGACGATGGATTGCTCCAGGGAAGTGGAGAATCGGGCGGACGCGTCTCCGCGCACCACCCGCACGAAATCCTCTACAAGCCGGTGATCGCCGCCGCCATGCATGTCGCGGCTGACCGGAATATCGACGCGCTGCTCGCTGTATACGCCGCCTTCCCGCAGATCCGGGCGGCGCACCACGTAGAACCCTTCCTCAAGCTCGCCGTAGATCTCGCCTTTGCTTCCCGTGATGTGCACGGTGCGGCAGGCCTTCGCAGCCCCCCCGACCAGATTGTGAACGGCGGTGCTTCCGTTCTCGAATTCCATCATGACCGCCTGATGATCGGCGATGTCGTTATCGCATCGCCAGACGCAGCGGCCGAACGGGTTATCCGTGCGCAGGCTCTCCAGCTTCTCCTCGTCGCCGAGCCGCACGCCGTCCAGATAACGAGGCCACACGTATACGGGCCAGAGCGGATGGTCCACGTACAGCTTCTTCGCCGAGTATACGCAGTTTTCTTCGATCGCGCAGTCGGTCAGGCAGCGGGTTCCCGAACCTTGAGGAGCCCGCGACTCCCTGAAATACGAGCGGCCGCCATAGCTGCTCACCTTGACCGGCCGCACCTTCGATTGAAACCAGGTGATGAGGTCGAGGTCATGGCAGCATTTTTGCATGAGGAAGCTCGAGCCTCCCCGCTCCATATTCGAGAATTTGCCGCGAACGAACGCCGTGGCCATGTGATGATAGTCGACGTTTTCCTCGGTCTGGATGTGGAGGATGTCTCCGATCGTGCCTGCCTCCAGAGCCCGCTTCAGCTCCACGTAGAACGGGGCATACCGCAGCACATGGCAGACCATGACCTTGCGGCCGTAAGCCTGCGCCGTGCGATACAGCTCCAGCACCTCGTCCTCCGCGATCCCGATCGGCTTCTCGAGCAGCAGGTCGTAGCCTTTCCGCAGCAGCGGCAAGCTCGTCGACACGTGCTGCGCGTCCAAAGTCCCGTTGATCACCGCATCCGCCAGCAGCGGCCGCGCGACAAGTTCCTCCACGCTCGCGAACGTCATATCCGCCGCCAATCCATAACGTTCGGCCGTATGCGCGCGCCGGTCGGCATTCGGATCTACCACCCCGACGACCCGCATCTGATCCGGATGGCTTAGGGCATAGCTCGCGTAATTCATGCTGCGGCTGCCCGCGCCCACGATAATCACTTCCACTGGTTTAGTTTCAGCGTCCCATGTATTCTCGGCGCTCGGTTCGTTCTCCGCACTCGATTTGTACTCGGCACTCGCTTTATTCTCGACGCTCGATTTGTACTCGACGTTCGATGTATTCTCGACGCTCGGTTTATTCTCGGCACTCGCTTTATTCTCGACGCTCGATTCGTTCTCGGCACTCACATTATTCTCGACGTTCGATTTGTACTCAACGTTCGATGTATTCTCGATGCTCGGTTTATTCTCGACGTTCGATGTATTCTCCGCTTTCATTGCTCTCTCCCCTTCGGTTCGACTCCGATGTATCCCTTATCGCCTCATTGACCCTTTCCCGAAGCCCGAGCAGCCATTCGGCGTCGGTCGGATACCGGCTGAAAGTCAAAGGCTCCGCGAGTCCTTCTTCGATCATGGCCAGCACCCGGTCGCGACCGGCCAGGCTTTCCAACAGCTGCAAGGCCCTGAGGTCCTGCAGCCCCTCATAGAACACTTCCATGCGGATCGACTCTACCGGCCCTTCCTTCCCCGGATAGACCAGGAAGGCGTCTCCGGAAGGGAAACTCCGTCCGGCGTCCGTCACGCGATACGGGTCGACCGGCTGCAGCGAATACTGCGTATTCCAGAAGTTGTAGCCCCAATGCAGGAAGCCGGCGATCCGGAACTTGTACAGCTGGACGCCGATCACGCGATTGCGGGCGGACGGCATGTTGAAGAACCGGTTGGATACTTGCCGGTACTGCACGCAGCAGTAATACGTCCACAGCTCCGGCACCTGCCGCTCGAGAAACGGTTCGATGTGATCGTTCGCCGGAACGGGCCGCTTCACGAGCCCCTGCTCATAATAGTCGTAATGGGTCAGCGCATCGATGATCGGCATATCCCCCAGGTGAGCCTGCATCAGCTCGCTCGCGCTGCGATACCAGGGCATATGTTCGAGCAGCGGCTCATCCGAGATATGAAAGTAGCACCGTTCCTCAAGCCCCTGCTCTCGCAGAAACTCCATCAAGGCAGGCAGATACCGGCCAAGAAACGACATATACGCTTCTCCTGCCGCATCCGTCTCCCAGCCGAAAATGCGGCGCAGCTCGCCCTGCTCCTCCGCCATCACTTTCGGAGCGTGCTTCGCCCCCCATTGGGTAAACAGATGCGAGAATTCGAAATACCGAATGCCGACCCGGTCGCACAGTTCGATCCAACGCAGCAGCCGGCCGAAGCCGAATGCATACGTGCCGTCCTCCTCCTTCCGAACATCCACCAGCTGCACCGTCGGGCGTTCGCCGCCGACCTGGGTATCCAGCGGCGGCGTAAAGTGCGGCGTGAGCACCATGTTCATGCCGTGCCGCACGGCGGTTTGCATATACCGCTCGATCAGCAGCCAATGCGCATCGCCGAACACGTCGACGCCGTAATAATTCGCCAAGCAGTCGGCATGAAACCACTCCGTGTGAATAAGCGTCTGGGGCGGCAGCACGGCCGGCATGACCTCCAACCGAAAGCTTTCCTCGCCGAACTTCTCTCCCGTCATCGCCGCAAACCGCACGGTCACCGCATACGTTCCGGGCGGCGTCCCTTCATTCAGCTCCACGCTTATCCAGACGGTTCTCCACTGGTAATGGATCCCCGTAACGCCCTGCTCTTCGTCGATCGGATACAGCGGATCGGGGTACAAGCCCGGCGTGACCCGCAGCACGTTATCGTCATGGCGGCGCTGGCAGGGGAGCTCCGACGGCGCCAAGCCGACCTCCCGCAGCGTAATGTCCGCGCCCAAGGCGGAAGCGACGCTCACCCGGATCGGCTTGGTCAATGCGGGCGCCCGATAAGCCACCTGAAAATCGAACGTCTCCCCGCGCAGGGCGGAGCCCCGCGTATACGGCTGCTCCCGAAGCTCCTCGTCCGGAAATACTTTCACCAAGGCATGCAGACAGCGCGTCTCGAATCCAACTACATCCTGCATAAGCAATCCCCTTTGTTCGCTTGACTTAGCACCAGCGTAACCCCCGGAAATAACGAAAGAAAGTGCAAGATTCGCACTTTCTTTCACCGAATTAATGAACAATTTGAACTTTTGTGCACGATGGCGATTCGAAAGGTCTGCCTACAACGACAGCGACTTCTTGATGCGGTAATCCTTCGGCGTCGTGCCGAAACGCTTCTTGAACAGCTTGAAAAAGTAGCTCGGCGAGCTGAACCCGACTTTCTCGGAGATTTCGTTCACCGGCTGGTTATTGTTCTCGAGCAGCATGACGGATTTCAGCAGCCGAATCTCGTTGATGTAATCCGAGACGGAGATGGTCTCCTGCTTCTTGAAGATGCGGCCGACGTAAGCGGCGGACATCCGGAGCATATCGGCGATCTCCTGCAGGCTCAGATTCGGATTGGCGTAATTCGCCTGAATCACGTCTTTGATCGTATCGATGATAAAGTGATCCTTCGTCTCCGTCCCGCGTTTCTGATCCTCGAAGATCGCGCCGAGGATGGTGCCGAACTCCGCGAAGATCTCGTCCAGCGTTTCCTTCTCGAATACGAGCCGATCGATGGAACGAAGGTCGATGAGCAGCGGCGACAGCTTGTTCTGGTTGATTTCGCGGACGGTCTGTTTAATCAGGATGCCGAGTTGAATGACCGATTGCACGACGGCGTCGGAGCTCATCCCCGCAATCAGCCGGCGCAGCTGCTCCAGCTCCTGGATGACGCTCTCCGGATGGCTTGCCTTGATCGCTTCCGCGAATCTCCGCTCGAGCTCAAGCGGGATGTGCGATTCCGCATTGACGAGATTGCCCTGCACCATCTCCGGCGTAATCACGGAGCCGAGGCCGAAATTCATTTTGTACAGATAGTAATCCAACGCTTTCTCGTAGCTGGCCGTCAGCTTGCGGTAGTGGGGCGCGATATCGCTCAGCGCAACCGTGAAGGTGACGTGGTAGTAATCGCCGATGACTTGCTGCGCCTGCCTCAACAGCCTCGTGATTGCAGCGTAGCTCTCCTCCGGGCCTGCGCCGGCCTCGAAGAACAGCACCAGATGCTCGCCGCGAATGTCGACGACGTCCCCGCGCAGCTCTTCCGATATATATTCCCGGAGGATATTGGACGCCGCAAAATTCAAAAGATTCACGTCCACGCCGTGCCTTTTCTCCTTCAGCTCTTCGTACCGATCGAACTTGAGGACGCCGACGATGCTCGCCTTCTCCAGATCGGCGTTCACGTATCCGCCCCGCACGCACTCGGCCCATTCCTCGGACGTGAACGCCCCGCTGTCGGTCACGAGCTTGCGCAGATAATAGGAGCGCACGATCGCTTCGTTGCTCTCGTGCTTCGTCCGCTCGGTCATGAGCTTCTCGATCAGATGGTTATAGATATGCGAGATGTAGCTGATCTCGTCCTGCTCGTTCGTACGATCAGGCTCGCCGCCCGGCAGCCGCTTCGTCTGCTTGAGCAGCCCGTTGATGGGCGAATACAGCCGATTCGAGACGACCAAGGAGGCCACGACGGCGAGCACGAGACAGATGGCGGCGACCGTGGCGAAGATGACCTTCAGCTGATCGACCGCGGAGAGAACGCCCACATAAGGCTCGACATCGACGACCACCCAGTTGACGGAGCTGTTCACGATGTAGTTGACGATTTGCTTCTCGCCGCCGGCCATATACGTAAACTGGGAAACCTGGCGGTGGGAAGCAGCGATCTGCCGATACACCTCGTCCTTCAGGCCACCCAGATCTTGATCGTCTTGAATGTCCGGACTGTAGGCCTCTTTATTCTGGTCCAGGACGAATATCCGGTTGGATCGGTTCGAGGACTGCCGGTTCATGAGCTCGAGCTTCTCGAACAGCCATTCCGGCTTGACGTTGATGATCAGCGCGCTCTCTTTCTTCGAAAAGGCATCCAGCGAATCGTACATGTACAGGGAGAATACCTGCTGCGTACGCTCCGGATGCTTGAGGTCGGGTACGTAGCGAAGCGGCATCAACTGCATTTTGAAGATCCGGCTGCCGCCGCTCAGGAATTCGTCGATCCGATTCATCAGGTTGCTGGTCGAGCTCGTGATCGCGTCGTCGCCGCTCGAGAAGAACTGGTTTCGCTTGCTGTTATAGAACACGATGGAGTGGATGAAGGAGTTATAGGCGATGGTCTTGGTCAGCTTGTTGATGCGGTCGGTATCTTCGAACGCGTCTTCTTCGCCGCTGAATAGCAAATGGGCCATGTCGGTATCGTAGAACATGGAGATGGCGAAGTTTTTCACGGTCTCGTTCATGTATGTAATATTGTAGTTGATCTGGGACAGGACCTTCTCGTTGGCTTCCTGCTGCGAATCCAAGCTGATCTTCTTCGAATACAGAAACGCGGACAGCAAAGAGGCCAGCATGACGGAAATAATAAGCAGGTTGATCGACAGTATGATACGCATGAAGTATTTCCGTTCCCGATACTTGCGCAAGTAGTTGTTCATCGGCGCATCCCCTCATCCACGACTTCCTATAGCGTTCGAATCGCCGGCATCCCGCTCGCAGCGCGGCTCGCCTATACGTATTTCAACATGGAACGGTTACTTCCCTTTTTGCGGCTATACACCCTCCGGATGACCGAAGGGTGTACGCTGGCGCGTCGGAACCTGCGCCTCAAGCTTGCGTGCGGGCCGAAGATCCGAATTGAACCGGCAAGGAAATGTCCCGTTAGGCTTGATGCCGCGACAGAAGGTCGTCCTTAAGCCAGCAAATGCATCTGTTCCTCCCGAACTTCTCCGCCCAGGGGGCGGCCGCCGAGATATGCCCGCAGCTCGCTCACCACCGACTTCGCGATGCGGCCCAGGCCATTGTTGACGGCGCCCGCGATATGCGGGGTCAGGATCACGTTCGGCAGCCTCCGCAGCGGATGATCCTCTTGCGGCGGCTCCGGATCGGTGACGTCGAGACAGGCAAATAACCTTCCCTTGCTCAATTCGGCCACGAGCGCCTGCTCGTCGATGACCGAACCGCGGGCCGTATTGATCAACACGCAGTCGTCCTTCATCATCGCCAGCCGTTCGGCGTTAAACATCCGATACGTCTCCGGCAGAGAGGGCAGGTGAATGGAGACGACGTCGCTTTCCCGCAGCAGCTCCTCCAGCTCCAGCTTCTGCGCGCCCATCTCGCGGGCCCGCTCCTCGCCGACGAACGGGTCGTAGAGCACGATCCTGACGTCGAACTGCCGAAGCAGCTTAATGTAGTGGGAACCCGCTCGTCCTGCTCCGACGACCCCGACCGTGAGATTGAACACTTCGCGCACGCGCGAGCCGTCTCCCCAGCCGCCTGCGGCCGTCTCCCCGCTGAGCCGCCACATGTCCTTGAGCGATACGATGGTAAAGCCGAGCGCCGTCTCCGCCACTCCCCTGCCAAGCGCATCGGTGGCGTTGGCTACGCGAATTCCGCGCTGCCACATCGCCTCCGTCACGATCGGCTTGACGGTTCCCGCCGCATGCAGGACGAGCTTCAAATCCGGTGCGTTCTCCAGCACCCGCTCGGTCAGCGGGCAGCATCCCCATGAGGTAATCGCCACGTCCGCACCGGCGATCAATGCGCGTGCATGCTCCTCCGACGGGTTGCCGTCCTCCTCATTGAGCGTCAGCTCGCCAAGCTCGCGCAGCTGCGCCAGATGCTCCGGCCCGAATACCCGCTTCCACTTGTCTCTTCCTTGCAGCATGGCAATCTTCACTTGAAGTCCTCCCTCATTCTCTTGTTCGGCATGATCGACTGAAGCGATCTCCTCCTCGAACAATGCCCATGGGAAACCTAGGCCGCTCCCGCTAACCTGTCGGTTCGGAGGGAGTCAGCCCGGCATTCCATGGGTCCGTTCGCCAAGCCTATTTCTTGCCGTTCGCCTTCAGCCACTCGTCCAGCTGCTTCTGACGCTCGGCTACGATGACATCGGAACCGGCTTTCTTCAGCTTCTCTTCATAGATGGGCAGGTATTTCTCCGGATCCAGCGTGCCTGTCGCGAGACCGGCATAGTACTCGTCGTTGACCGCTTTGACGTTGGCGGTTTCCGTCTTGACGGGATCCGTATTGAAGACGAACCCGGTGAGCGGGGATACCTCGCCTTCCGCGTTGACTTTCCCCGTCTGCTCCAGCTTGTCGGCCGGCGAGCCTTCGGGCAAGTACTCGTTAATGATGCTGCCGAAGATCCAGTCCGTGTTGGTGAAGTAGCCGGCATCCTGATTGATCTTGATGAAATTGCCGGTCGTCTTCGCGTAATGCTTGCCTTCGATTCCGTACACGAGCGTGTTGTACAGTTCCTTGTCCGTGTTCACCAGCTCCAGGAACTTCATCGCTCGCTCCGGGTTCTTGGAAGTCCGGCTGATCGCGTTCAGCGTGCTGGCCGCGCCGCTGAAGACCGCCTTCGCCAGCGGAACGAGCACGACGTCGTTGCCGCCGTCCGCCGCTTTGAATTCCACCTCGGAGCCCGGCTTGCCGGTAAAGTCGAACCAAACCGCCGTGTTGCCCTTGTTATACGCATCTGCTGCGTTTTTCAGCGTAGCGGCATCTTTATTGATGTAGCCCTTCGTATACCAGGAGTGAACGAGCTTGAAGTTGTCCTTCATTTCGTTCGTCACGTCCGGAAGCACCTTGAAGGTCGCATCGTCCTTGTACACCGGCCCTTTCGGATCGATGTTGTACAGATACCCGGTGTAGAAGCCGCGCGTGGTGCCGAACGGAACGATTCCCGGCTCGTTATCCTTGATCTGCTTCAGGAAAGGCTCGATGTCTTCCATCTTCTTGATGGCATTGATGTCCAGGTTATACTTATCCGCAAAACGTTTCTGAACGACCAGTCCTACCCGCGTAGCCGAGATCTGGTAGTTGGGCACGGCGTAGATCTTGCCGTCCATCTTCGCATCGTTCCAGAATTTCTCCTCCATCGTCTGGTAGAGCTGCTGTCCTTCGTTCTTCAGCAGATCGTCGAGCGGCTGGAACACGCCTTTCTTCTGATTCTGATCGAATTTGAACAGCCAGTTGGACGTCCAGATGATGTCCGTCTCTTCGTTCGCGGCCACGATCGTGTTCATCTTCTGCTCGTAGGTGCCGAAGTCGATCGGCATCAGCTTGATCTTCGCGTTGATTTTCTCCTCCGTGATCTTGTTGACGGCATCGTTCACCAGCTGCAGATCCGGATTGGCTTTGTTCTGCGGGTAGTACCATGTCAGCTCGACCGGCTTGAGCTCCTTATCGGTCGAAGCTGCGTCGTCGGACGCGGCCGCGTTGTCCGATGCACCCGCATTGTCGGACGCGGCAGCATTATTGGACGCGGCCGCATTATTGGACGAAGAAGCATTGTTCCCCGAGTTGTTGCTGCCGCAGCCGGTTACGGCAATGGCGATGGCGGAGCTGATCGCGAGCAGCGACATCAACTTCAAAGGCGTTCTTTTTCTGATGTTCGTTGTCAATTTAAACCCTCCCTTAAAATGGTGATCCAGATGACCCTTCACTTATGAAAGCATATGAAAGCGGATACAAGAAGCCGAATCCTTTCCCTTGATTCCCCTCCCTCCCGGCTTTGCCCATCCGCGAATGGCTGCTTATCCTTTAATGGCGCCGATCGTCAGTCCCTTCACGAAGAACCGCTGGAAGAACGGGAACACCAGCAGCATCGGTCCGGCCGATAGAACGGCGACCGCGAATTTAGCCGACGTCTTCGGAAAATCCCCCATGTCCACGTTGAGCGATACCATGGCGGTGGCGAACTCGGGACGCGACGTGATGAAATCAAGCGTGTTCATGGTTCTCACGAGCAGCAATTGCAGCGGCACCAGCTGCTCGTTATTAATGAAGAGCAGCGCGTTGAACCATTCGTTCCAATAATTGAAGAGAATGAACAGCCCCAGCGTAGCCAGCGCCGGCTTCGAGAGCGGGAGGATCATCTTCATGTAGATCCGCCACTCGCGCGCTCCCTCCACCTTCGCCGATTCGATGATCTCGGTCGGAATTTTCGACATGAACCCCTTCATGATCAGCACGTAGAAGGGACTCAGCAATCCCGGGATAATTAGCGCCCATATCGAATTTTTCAAGTGCAGGATTTGGGTCACCAGAATGTAGAACGGCACAAGACCGCCATTGAACAGCATCGTGAAGAATACGTAGAACGATGTCGCCCGCTGCAGCCCGTAATCCTTCCTCGACAGCACGTACCCCATCGTGGAGGTCAGGATCAGACTGATGCAGGTGCCGATGACGGCGACGATGATCGTCACGCCGTAGGCCCGAAGGATGGTGTCCGGCGTTTTCAGAAAGTAGTGATAGGCCTTGGCGCTGAACTGATCCGGAATGAGCCGAAAGCCGTTATGCAGGATCGATTGCTCGTCGGAGAACGAGATGATGATCACGAGGGCGAACGGAACGAGCATGACGATCGTGATCAGGATGAAAACGGCATGGATGATCAGCTGACTCCAGACCGCTTGGGTTGGTTTGGCTAGCACGGCGTGTTTCCCTCCTTAGAACAAAGAATTGTCCTCGTTAAATCGTCTTACGGTAAAATTGGCGACGACGACCAGGACGAAGCCGACGAACGATTGGTACAAGCCTACGGCGGAAGCCATGCTGACGTCGGCGATCTCGCTGAGCGCCCGATAGATGTACGTGTCGATAATATCCGTCGTCGCGAACGTCATTCCGTTGTTGTTCGGGATAAAATAATGCAGGCCGAAGTCGCCGCGGAACATGTTGCCGATGCTGAGAATAAGCAGAATGATGATCAGCGGCGTCAACTGGGGAATCGTAATGTTCGTCACCATCTGCATCCGCTTCGCTCCGTCTATCCGGGCCGCTTCGTACAGCTCGCCGTCGATTCCGAGAATGCCCGCGTAGTACACCATCGCCGAGAAGCCGATCGCTTTCCACAAATGCACGATGTTCAGAATGTAGGGCCAGTACTTCGCTTCGAAATACCACTGGATTTTCTCCATGCCCGCCGACGCCAGCCAGCTGTTGATGAAGCCGTTGTCGTGGTCGAGGAACGCCAGCGTGATGTAGCTCATGACGACCCACGACAGGAAAAAGGGCAGAATCAACGCGGTCTGATAAACCTTGAGCCACTTCTTGGCGATCTCGTTGAGGAGAATGGCTACGGTGAGCGCCGCGATCGTGGTGAGCGCCATGTACCCCAGGTTATACAGCACGGTGTTGCGGGTAATGCGGAGCGCCGTTTCCGTTTTGAATAGAAACTCGAAGTTTTTGAAGCCGATCCATTCGCTGCCGAGAATTCCCTTGTCGTATCTATAATTCTTAAACGCGATGACGACCCCGAACATCGGGATGTACGACATGATAAAGATATAGATCACTGCGGGGAGCGAGAGCGTAAACAGTTCGATGTTCCTGCCGAAAAACCGGAATGCCTTCTTGCGCTTCATGAGATGTCTTCCTCCTTGCCTGCGACGATTGGATTGGGCTGCTTGCCTGAGATCAAGATAGCTAAAACCGCGTCTCTAAAACAGTGCAAAAACTGTACTTTTATCGCCGCTTCGAGTAAACGATCTGCATTTTACTGACTGAAGTCCGCGCGGGCCGCGGAATGCCGCGAGCGCTCTCGTTCGCGGAGAACGATAACGGAAACGCCGAATAGGCCGAGAACCGCACGGCGTGGTCAGCGCCGTCGTTCTCTGCCTTATTGGTTGGCCTGCTTATGGATCAAGGGGTCACTTCTTCCCCTTCGCCTCCACCCATTCGTCCAGCTGCTTCTGTTTCTCCGCTCGAATCCTTTCGCTGCCGGCCTTGTTCAACTTCTCTTCGTAGATCGGCAAATATTTCGCCGGATCGATCGTTCCGGTTGCGAGCGCCGCATAATACTCGTCGTTCACCGCTTTCACGTTGGCGAGCTCCGCCTTCAAATCGTCCGTTCGGAACACGAAATCGTAGTACGGGGATACCTCCGCCTCGTCGTTGATGCGCACGGTCTGTTCGATTTTGTCCGCGGGCGCGCCCTCCGGCAAATATTCGTTGCGGATGTTGCCGAATACCCAATCGGTGTTCGTGAAATACCCGGCATCCGGATTCAGCCTGACGTAATTGCCGTCCAGTCGCGTATAGTGCTTTCCTTCGATCCCGTAGACGAGCGTATTGTACAGCTGCTTATCGGTGTTCACCAGCTCGAGCAGCCGCATCGCCTTGTCCGGATGCTTCGATGTCCGGCTGATCGCGTTCATCGAGCTGGCCGCGCCGGTGAACGACGGCTTCGCCAGCGGAACGAGCACGACGTCGAAGCCGCCGTCGCCTGCCTTGAACTCCGCTTCGGAGCCCGGTTTTCCCGTAAAATCGAACCATACGGCCGTGTTGCCCTTATTGTAGACGTCCGACACGTTATTCAGCGTCGCGGCGTCCTGATTGATGTAGCCTTTGTCGTACCAGGCGTGAACCAACGCGAAGTTCTGCTTCATCTCCGGCGTGACGTCCGGAAGAACCCGGTAGGCCGCATCGTTGCGATACACCGTCGCGCGCCAGTCGATGCCGTAGATGTGGTTCGTATAGAAGCCCCTCGTCGTGCCGAACGGGACGATGCCCGGCTCCCCTTCCTTCAGCTGCTTCAAGAACGGCTCGATATCGTCGATCTTGCGGATCGCGCCGAGATCGAGCTTGTATTTATCGACGAACCGCTTCTGGATGATCAAGCTCGGGCGGGTAGCGGCGATCTGGTAGTTCGGCACGGCAAGCTGCTTGCCATCCTGCTTGCCGTCGTTCCAGAATCGAGGAGACATCGACGCCTTCAGCTTCTGTCCGTCGCGTTCGAGCAGCTCGTCCAGCGGCTGGAACACGCCTTTCCGGGCATTGGCGTCCCAGGGAAACAACCAGTTCGAGGTCCAGACGATATCCATCGGATCGCTTGCCGCCACGAGCGTGTTCAGCTTCTGCTCGTAGTTCGCGAAATCGACGGGCTGCAGTTTGACCCTCGCATGGACTTTGTCCGCGATCAGCCTGTTGACTTCGTCGTTCACCAGCTGCAAGTCGGCATTCGCCTTGTTCTGCGGGTAATACCAGATCAATTCGTCCAGATCCGCGCCGCCATCGCCGTCCGCCTGCTGCGACTTCGTGCAGCCGGCCGCGGCGAACGTCAAGCATGCGGCTAAGCTCAGAACCGCGATCCATTTCAACCGCCGGCTAAGAACCTTGTCCCGGAATTTCCCGGCTTTTCTGTTGTTCAAGGCAGCCTCCCCTTCCTCGTTCCGACCTCTGCTTCCCTCTGCCGCAATGCCTCTATTATAACCTGATCGCCGCTTAGCGGACATCATTTCGCGCTGCTTTCAACTTGCCTTCTTGCTCGGCTTCCAAACAAAAAACGACCTCCGCAATACTTCTTGCGGACGCCGTATGACTTCGATGACCATGTTGCATTTCAATCCTGGGAATACGAACGGATGAAGAGCGGGCTTCATCTTTGCAGAATGTCGATCACGTCAACCATCGCGGAACTGTATGGGGTTGTCTTGCCGATCGCCGTTGCCAGGCATTATCGTCCTGCTTTCGATAATCACCCTAAACCTAAGCTCCTTACGGCTAACGCTTGTACAGAAGCTTAATCGGCTCAAAATGCCCACTTTATATCTCTAATGGTTGCCAGGAGGCCTATTACGCTTTGGTTGTCGTGAAATCAGCCTCTATTCGTCAAATAACGTCTGTCACAACCGTTAGAATTTTTTTAGCCGTGCATTCGGAGGATTAGCGACGCTGACAACCGTTAGGCTTTTCCCGAAACGAATTCATGGGGCTCTCGCTCCTTATTCGGTTATGGTCTTGCCGTTCGGCAGCTCTACTTGCGTCAATAAGTCGTTCAAAATCTCCGTCATGCTCGGGTGCGTATAGATTCTGTCCCCGGCTGCGGCGACGCGCTTGCCGAAGATCGCAAACGGAGCGAACCGCATCGGTCCGCTCCTTGCTATCAACCAATAAAGCGCCGAATAAAACGATGTCCCGCCGCAAGCGATTCGCCTGCGGCGGGACATCGTTCGTTTAATAGCCTTCTATCGCTTAATGCAGCGCTCTTTCCGCAGCGTCGTTGTAAATCTTCAACACTTTGTCGATGTCGCCCATTCCCTTGACCTTATCGATGAATTTGGACCAGTCCGCGAAGCTTTCCTTGCCGGTCACGAATTTCGATTCCTCGGTTTGGATGTAGGTTTTGACCGGCGTCATGACTTCCGAGATCTGCTGGCTCTCGTCCGGCGTGAACTGAATGGCCGGCGCCGTATAATTAGAAGGAACGAAATCGTTGTCCGGCATCGGCAGGCTTCTCAGATAAGCGGACTTCTCGATCGGCGTCTCTTCGTACTTGCCGTCGAAATAGGTGTAGTCCATGGCCGCGAAATCGACGAACGCCTTGGAATCGCTCGAAATTTCCAGACCCGGCGAATAATGCTTGCTCGCGCGAATGCCGTATTTGTCTCCGACGACCCATGGATCGGCCGCTTTCTTGAATTCGTCCGTGAAGCTTGGCTGGCCGTCTACCATTGTATAGGTTTGTCCCTCGATGCCCCATGTGAGCAGGCGGATGACTTCCGGATCATACTGCAGGTCGACGAACTTGACGATATCTTCCGGGTTCTTCGCTTTGGAGCTGATGCTGTACTGCCCCCAGCCGAGATCCGGCGTATTGCCGTTGGCCACGTTCTGCCACGACTTGCCGTACTTCGGATTGTCCGGGTACAGCGACACCGCGTAAGTTTTGCCGTTGTTGGCCTCTCTCGTATAGTTCGCGGGATCCGTGAACCATTGCGCCAGCCAAATAAAGTTCTTGTCGTTCAGCGCTTTCTGCTTCAACGTGTCGTCCGTATCCGTCAGATACTCCGGATCCAGCAGCTTGTCCGCGTACAGCTTATTGGCGAACTGCAGCGCTTCCTCGTAGCCCGGTTCGAAGATTCCGTAGACGAACTTGCTTCCGTCCCAATAGATGTCGTTGACGACATGATTCGCTTGGAACAGGGAACGCAGGTCGTTCCATCGCGTATTGATCGGATATTCTTTCGGGTACAGCTGCTTGAGCTGCTTGGCCGCGTCGTACACTTCGTCGAGCGTCGTCGGAATCTTGATGTTGTTCTTTTGGAACAGGTCATACCGGTATGCGGATACATTTTGAATCAGCATGCCTTTGTCTTTCTCGAATCTCGGAAAAGACGTTTCTTTGAAGGTGAACATTTGACCGTTCGCATTCGTAACGTTGGTCATGCCGTTCTTCACTTGGCCCAAGTAATTCATATAGTTCGGCATGTCGTCTTTGTATTTCATCAAATCGATGATTTGACCGTTCTTGGCCATATCGGAAGTATCGTAGAAGAGCGGCGTCATGAAGAAGTCCGTCATGTCGTTGCTGGCGATCATCAGCTTCACTTTTTGGTCGTAGTCGGATGAAGGAATGTAGTTCCACTTGATGTCGATCTTTCGTCCCATCTTCGTTTCCATCAATTTCAGCCATTCCTTCTGAATCATGCTCGCGGAGTTGTCGACCCCGTTGGCAGGAAGCGTGACGGAAAAACTAAGCGGCTCGGCGTTCGAAGCGTCCGATGAACCGTTAGCGCCTTTCGCGTCGTCGTTCGTCGTGCCCGTGGTCGTGCCGTCCGCCGTATTGGCCGGCGCAGTGGAGTTCGCGTTCGAATTCGAATTGGAGCAGCCGGCCGCCGATAAAACGAAAATGGCTGCTGCCGCGATCAAGCCAAGCGACTTTGCATTCTTGCTCATACTTATCCCCCGCTTTAGATAAAAGTTGTGAGACTATGATAAAGATGCCGAAGAACAATAGGCGCGCGCTTCCCAGCGTTTCTCAAACATCTCGTATCCGCAGCTATTCCCTAGCCCTTGATCGAGCCGACGAACATGCCTTGCGTGAAGTACTTCTGGAAGAACGGATAGATGACCATGATCGGGAACATGGTGATGACGATGACGCCCATTCGCACGGATTTCGGGTCGAGCGTCGTTCCGGGCGAGTTGATGGCAACATTGCCGGCTCCGACTCTGCCTTGAATCGCGTTATTATCGAGCGTAAACAGATAATTGCGCAGGATGAGCTGCAGCGGATACTTCGCCTGGTCCTGCAGATAGATGAGCGCTTCGAACCAGCTGTTCCAGCTGCCTACGATGCCGAACAAGGCGAATGTCGCAAGCAGCGGCTTGGACAGCGGCAGGATGACTTTGAACAGGACCCCGACTTCGTTCGCTCCGTCGATATGCGCCGCATCCTTCAATTCGGATGGGATATTCATGAAGAACGTTCGGAACAGGAACACGTTGTACGCGCCGACCGCCCCCGGAATAATCATGACCCACAGCGTGTCCAGAAGATGCAGGTTGCGAATCAGCAAATACGTCGGAATCATCCCGCCGCTGAAAAACATCGTGATCATCAGAAAGATCGTCAGAAACTTTTTGCCCACGAACCCCGAGATGGTGAGCGGGTAAGCGAACAAGGAAGTAAACAGCAGCATGATGCCCGTCGAACCGAGCGAATACAGAATGGAATTCAAGTAGCCCGTATAGATGAAGCGGTCCTTGAAGATCCCCTCGTACGCCCGGAGATTAAAGTTCTTCGGCCAAATCGACACGCTGCCCATGGATACGGCGCGGGATCCGCTTAAGGAAGTAGCGATAATATTCAGCACGGGATACAGCACGACAACCAGGATGAAGAGCATGACCAGGATATTCGCCATGTCGAACGCCCTGGAGCCCAACGTTTCTTTCCTCAAGATTCTCCCTCCTTAGAACAAGCTCGTCTCCGAAACCTTGCGGCTTATTAAATTCGTGATGTACAAGATGACAAAAGAAATGACGGACATGAACAGGCCGATCGCGGTCGTATACGAATATTGCGCGCCCATGATGCCCTGCCGATAGACGTAAGATCCGATGACGTCCGATACCTGATACGTCGCAGGATTGTAAAGCAGGATGACTTTCTGAAAATCCGTCCCCAAGACGCCGCCCATGGCAAAGATGAGCAGGATGACCGTCGTCGGCCGAATCGAAGGCCACGTGACGTGAAGCACTTTCTTCCATCTGCCCGCTCCGTCCACTTCGGCCACGTCGTACAGCGTCGTATCGATTCCGCTCATGGCGGCCAAGTAGATGATCGCCCCGAACCCGACGCCCTGCCAGATCCCGGATGAGATGAAGATCGTTCTGAACCAGTTCGGATCAAGAAGCAGCGAAGTGGGCTCCGCGCCGAAGAAAGCGAAGATGTCGTTGATGAAGCCGTCCCTCGACGTATAGATCTGAATCAAGCCTGCAACGATGACGATGGATATGAAGTGCGGAAAGTACGAGACCGTCTGCACGATTTTTTTAAAACGCTTGCTTTTCAACTCGTTGAACAGCAAAGCGAGAATGATCGGCGCCGGGAAAGACCACAGCAGCGAATAGACGCCCAGAAGCAAGGTGTTCTTCAACACGCCGCTTGCCATCGGATCGTGAATGAACGTTTTGAAGTATTTCATGCCAACCCATGGACTTCCCCATATGCCCTCGACGGCGTTAAAATTTTTAAACGCGATGAGAATGCCGTAGATCGGGAAGTAACAAAAGATCAGCACCGTAAGAAACCCGGGCAGAACCATCAAATACAGATAACGATACCTCCAAATCCGGGTAAACGCGCTTCGATTTGCAGCGTGCAATGAGAGCCCTCCTCTTCAACAATCGCAAATACATAGTATACTAACTTAAATAAAAACAAACGCCATCAAGAAAAACCTTTCCGCACTTCAATTTTTGTAATAACGCTTACAAAAATGAATTTTACCTGTTTCCCGTAAAATTAGATAGAAATCTTGCGTTCAGGTGGGTTCAAACATGGAAATTACCACTCACCTCTTCGTCCTTGTTATACTATGTCCAAAATTTAACACATAATTTTTAAGAGGTCAAACGAAAGTTATCATATATATTCTGATTAAGTTAGTATACTTTATTGTCGAATTATCTTATAGTTAGGCTAGAGATCATGGACAGGTGGGAGGCGAAGCAGGAGTGAGCGAATCAATCTCGCCGAAGTATCAGCAGGTCAAGGAATACGTACTCATGCAAATCGAGAAAACCGATCTTGGCAAAGACGGCCGGCTTTCGAGCGAAGCCGAATATGCCAAGCTGCTTGGCGTCAGTTCGATTACGGTGCGGAAGGCCTTGAACGACTTGGTTAACGAGGGAATCATTTATCGCGTCAGGGGAAAAGGCAGCTTCGTGGCAAGCAATCCGGAACCCGCTCCCGAACGCACCTTCGGTTACGTGACGTTCATCATCGCCGCAGGCCATGAAATGTACGACAGCTCCCACATGCAAATCATCAAAGGCATCCAGTCCTATCTGAGCCAGCAGAACTGCAAGCTGATCATCGAATTCGTCGAGAATGATTTCGATCAGGAACGGGAGCTTGTCGGCAAGCTCATCCAGTCGGACAATTGCGGGCTGCTCATCTATTCCGGGAATCCGAATGCCGCGAAGGGCTATCTGAAGGAATTGCGAAACAACGCGATCCCGTACGTCATGATCGACCGCGTCCCCTCCGGTTATTCCGTCGACTGCATCACCTGCAACAATTACGACGGCGTCTATGAAGCCGTGCAGCATCTCATCGCCAACGGCCACCGGAATATCGGCTTCGCCGCATTCGATTTTCATCTAAGCTCCGAGATCGAGCGCTACAACGGTTATCGCCGCGCCATGTTCGACGCCAAGCTGGATGCGAGCGAAGCGCTGTTGTTTTTTCAGCATGATTTGGACTACGCCTTCCTTGTCGACGAGATCGAGAAAGGGAATCTTACCGCCCTCTTCTGCGCCAACGATCGGCGTGCGCTAGAAGTCATCGACCGATTATCGGCGTACGGCATCGTAATGCCCGAGCAGCTGTCGATCATGGGCTTCGACGACTTCGAAAATTCCAAATTCGCGAAAGTCCCCTTGAGCACGGTCAAGCAAAATTTCGAAGCGCTCGGCCATGAAGGCGCGAAGCTGCTGTTCGAGATGTGGAAGCATCCGGCCAGAATCCAGAAGAAGATCGCGCTCTCGACGGAACTCGTGCTTCGCGATTCCATTCGGAAACTAGATCAGAACAAGCGACATGGATAGTGCAAATCGATCAATTGAACTGCCGCCCCGATACCGCATCGGGGGACCGGCGGCCGTAAATAACGAAATAGCCCCGCCGATGATTGGCGGGGCTGTCTGCATGCAAAATTCATAACGCCGCGATCCTAACCTATTGAACTCGTTTCTTTGGTTGGATAGAATCATGACGCCCGCTTGCCTAGCCTGCTGCCGTTAACGTGAAACCCAGTGAAATCCGCTCTTCGGCGTCGGGCTCCTCGCCGTCAAACGGAAGTAGACGAGGGCCGGGCGGCGTTGTGCAGAATCGCGGATTTCCTAGAAGGTATACGTGATCATGAACGCGTTCCCGCCATCGCCCGCAGCTTCGCGAACGCCTCGACGAAATAATAATCCCCGTAGATCAGCGCGCCGTTCGCTACGGCGGCGCGATCGTTGCCGCCCCGATGGAAAGCGGACGTGCCGTTCGTAAGCAGGCACTCGTCGGACGAATCCCAGACGGCGCACTTCTCTGCCAGCGCTTTCAAGATCGCAAAGGCCCCTTGCAGGTACAGGCGGCGCTCCGGCTCGGGCACGGCCTTCGCGATCTCGATCAGGCCGCAGGCCGCGATCGCTCCCGCGCTGCTGTCGAGCAGCGGCGAATCCGCCGGCTGCCGGAAATCGCAAGGCGGTACATAGCCGTTCATCGCAGCGCCGGTCAGAAAATAGTGCGCGATCCGTTTCGCCGCGTGCAGATAGTCGGACTTCCCGGTCCAATGGTAAGCTTGCGCGAAGCCGTAGATCGCCCAGCTCTGGCCTCTCGTCCATGAAGACCCGCTCTCGCAGCCCTGCCCGCCCGGAGTGTCCAGCGCCTCGCCGCTCTGCGGGTCGAAGGCGACGATGTGATTGACGGAGCCGTCTTCCCTTACGAAATGCCGGAGCGTCTTGTCCGCGTGCAGAAGGCCGATATGCTTGAAGCGCTCGTCCTTGCTCTGCTCGCTCGCCCAGAACAGCAGCGGAATGTTCATCATGCAGTCGATGATCGCCCAGCCCTCGTTGCCGGCCCCGTTCCATGCCCGGATGTAGCCGCCGGCAATATTCATCCGGCCCGCCAGCACGTTCGCGGCCAGCATGGCCCGCCGCCGCGCCCGCTGCTCGCCGGTCGCCTCGTAATTCATCACGCTCGACAGCAGCCACATGAAGCCGACGTCGTGATGCAGCCCGTCGTACCCATGCAGCACCGCGTCCATCTTCTCCTCGATGCTCTGCGCGTAATGTCTGTACGTCTCGTCCTTCGTCGCCGCATACATCTGCCAAAGCATGCCCGTCCAGAACGTGTTCGTCCACCAGGAAGCGTTATCCTGCCAGTCGTCGTAGATGCCGCCATGCGTCGTATACGGCATGCCGTCTTTGATGCGGGCCGACGTTACGGCCACCTTGTCCACGATCCGTTTCCACGTATCCTCGATAAATCGGTTGTTCTCCGTCAGCAGACCTTGCATGCCATCTCCTCCATAACATAACGATCATTATTGCCGTGCACGGTGATTCATTTCGAGTTTACGTTGAACGTCTCTCGGCCGAAATGGTATAGTTTGCGTAAAACATTGCAAAAGTTGCGATTCGAGTTTGCCGATTATGAATCGGCCGAGAGGAGGGGCAAGATGACCGAGACGATCGCTGCCGTCAGCCTGCGTAACGGCGACTTCACCTACCAGCGCACGCTGACGCGATCTCCCCATGACGACCAGCATCACACCTACATGCAGGCGCGTTACGAAATCTACTATCTCGTATCGGGCAACGTCATCTACCAGGTCGAAGACCGGAACTATACGCTGAATCCCGGCGATATCATTATTCTGAACAACCGCGAGATGCACAGGCCGTATTTCGCATCGGATTCGGAGTACGAGCGGATTATCCTGTTCTTCACCCCGGAATTTTGCAGCCCTTACAGCCATGGCGATTATTCGCTGCTGCAATACTTCGAGCGCAAGAAGCCCGGAAGCTTCAATTGGCTGCCGAGCCGTCTCGTGGAGCAGGCGCAATTGGCGCGGTTTTTCAGCGAGATCGAGGAGCATCAGCGCAGCGGCCATCCGGCCCGCGACCTCATGATCGAGACGGCGTTTATCCGTTTACTGATTCGGATCAATGATGTCATCGCCTCCCAAGTGCTTCCTACCGCCCTTGACGGCGACTACAATGCAAGAATCGAGCAAATCGTCAGCTATATTCATCAGCATTTGTACAAGCCGCTCACGCTGCAGCATATCGAGGAGCAGTTCCATATGAATCGTTACCATTTCTCCCATCTGTTCAAGCGCATGACCGGCTTCAGCTTCAAGCAGTACATCACGCACAAGCGAATCGCGAAAGCGATCGAACTGCTGAAGCTGCGCTTCCCGCCCGGGGAGGTATGCGCCATGACCGGATTCGAGGATTACTCGAATTTCTACAAAGCCTTCAGGAAAATCACGGGCGTATCGCCGGCGAACTATGTCTAGGCGGCAACAAGCCTCCTCCGTTCCCCGCTTTCCGGTGAAAGCAAATCTACTTTTCGGGCAACCGTTTCTACTTCGCCGCCAAAAACAGGTCTCGGATAAGAACTCGCGCTCGTAATTTTCTTTTGTTATTTGTTTTGCGTTGAATATAAAAAGCACCTCCGAAGAGGTGCTTCTTCTTGCATGATATCGTCTCGATAAGGGAGGCTTGCCGTCCGGTTGGCAAGTTTGTTTGAACCTAGGAAAGCGGATGCCGCAGAATATATATGGAGTCCTTGTCGTTTAGAAACATCCTCGCGAGATGATGACCAACAGAATAAACAGGACAAGAATTCCGCCTGCACCGAAACCGCCGAAGCCGCCGCCGTAACCGCCTACGCCACCTACGCCACCTATGCCACCTATGCCACCAACGTTACCATATCCCAATGTGTTCAACTCCTTTAGTTTAGGTACATCGCAGTATATGTTTATTGGTCCATAGTGTATGGGCAAGTATCGGAAATGGGCTTTTTTTTATCCCATCCGCATGCTTAAGTTTCCATCCGGCAGCCGGTAAATCCAGCTTATGCCGTGGAATTCTGCCTCTATTCGAAAATGACGCTGACGCTAAAAAGACTGTGACTTTATAAAGTCACAGCCCTTTCAAGAGTACATGTGCTAAGAGCGCTCGGGATTACGGTCATGATTACGGCTTCTTAATCCGGCTAAGCCGATTAAACCCAAGAGCCCTAACCAGCCCCAACTGAAATCATTGTCATCATCGTTGACGGCATTCGTTCTGTAATTTCCGCCTGTCGTGGAGTTCGTATTGTAACTATTCATCGAACGGTCGTCAAAAGACGGGTTGCTTGGGGTAGCCGGGGAGGTCATGTTGTTTGCGTGATTCGAGCCTGCAGCACTTAATATTCCCGTGCCTAGCAGCAACGCGAAGACGCTGAGCACTGAAAACGCAACTAGATATTTCACTTTCTTCATAAAAGTCAACTCCTCGATCGAATTGGCGAACCGTGAACCGTTAATGGTTTTCCCATTCAGGAATTGAAGTATGCGTAAGCATGGATAAGTATCGCTGACAAGAGAAACATTATACTCGTTCTTTACAGCTTTTATCAGCACGTCCAAGCGGACTACTTCGAATAAGCAGCGTCGCTCCAGACTAGACAAGACAGGAAAAAAGGGGGCAGTTGAAACGATGAATCGGTTACCGGAAGATCTTGATTACCTACGGACAGCCATTGCCAATATTGCGTTTATCGGAGTTCCGGGAGAAGAGGCATGGGTTCTGGTCGATACAGGTCTCATGACCTTTGGGGACAATATTCGGGCTGCGGCCGCCGAACGATTCGGCCCGAATAGGCCTCCCCGCGCCATCCTATTGACGCATGGGCATTTCGATCACGTCGGTTCGTTGAAGAATCTGCTGGAGACCTGGAATGTTCCGGTATACGCGCATCCGCTGGAAATGCCCTATCTGAATGGACGGGAAGACTACCCGGCCGCCGATCCATCCGTCGGAGGCGGGCTGATGGCAGCCGTTTCCCCGTTGTATCCGCATAAGGGAATCGACGTTCGGCATTTTCTTCGGGAGCTTCCCGAAGACGGAACCATTCGCGAGCTTCCGGAATGGCGATGGATTCATACGCCCGGGCATACCAAAGGGCATATCTCCTTATTCCGCGAAAGTGACCGTATCGTCATCGCCGGGGACGCGTTTATAACCGTTAGACAGGAATCGGCCTGGGCAGTGTTAACCCAGGAAAAGGAAGTGCACGGCCCTCCCGCCTATTTCACATTCGACTGGCAGCACGCCTGGGCATCCGTTAGAAAGATCGCCGATCTCAACCCTCAGGCAGCCATCACCGGGCATGGCCATCCGATGTTCGGGCATGAGCTGCAGGCGGGGTTGAAGCGACTAACGGAACAGTTCGACCGATTGGCAATACCAGCCGGAGAAATCTCTTCGGGCAGCCAACAGCCCGTGAAATAGCCATGTTAACCTGGAGGCGAACACAGCGTGAACACACCACGAAATCGTACCTCTGGGTCTCTCCGTCAATCTCGGCCATTCGTAATCGGACTACGCCTGAAGCTGCTTCAACGGCTTCTCCGCCGGGCCTTCGATAACCTCGCCCGCGATGGAAAACCGCGATCCATGGCACGGGCAGTCCCATGTTCGGTCCCCGTTGTTCCACTCCACTTCGCAGCCCATATGCGTACAAGTCGTATCCACGACATGCAGCTTGCCGTCTTGATCCCGGTAACCGCCAGCCCGTTTCCCGTTCACTTGAACGATTGCCCCTTCGTCGATGGCCAATTGATCGGGGCGTCGGGTGGCATGCTGCAGCTTGCCGCCGATCAGGTGCTTGGCGACATCCGCGTTATCGGAGATGAAGCTGCCGATCGTTTTGAGCGATAGCGGGCGCGAAGGCGCATACAGCCGTTCATAACGGCTTTCCCCCTCCGTTATCAGATCCTTGATCAATAGAGCGGCTGCCGTTCCGTTCGTCATTCCCCATTTTCTGAAACCGGTCGCGATGAAGACGTTCGGCGAGGAGGCCGTGATGCGGCCAATAAACGGCAGTTTATCGCCGGTCACCAGGTCTTGGGCCGACCATCTGTAGGCGATTTCTTTCACCCGGAAATGTTCCTCGGCAAACTTCTGCAGCTCCTCGTAATGGTGAATGGTGCAGATGCCCTGTCCGGTTTTATGGCTTTGTCCGCCTAAGATAATCAGTTTGGATCCATCGGACATATCAGCATATCGTATCGAGCGTTTCGGATCCTCCGCGCTGAGATACATGCCGCCGGGATACGCGTCTTCCGCTTCGAGTCCCAACACGTAAGAACGATCCGCATGCATCCTGGAGAAGTAAAACCCATGCCCGTCATAGAAGGGAAAGTGGGTGCAGGATACGACGAATCTGCAGCTCAGCTTATGACCGTCGCTCGTAATGACGACGGGGTTGTCCCCGGGGCTCACTTCCACCGCCGTCGTATGCGCATAGATTTCCCCGCCTTTTTCCACGACTAATTCCGCGAGTCTCCGTAAGTATTGCAGGGGATGAAACTGCGCCTGACGGCTCATTTTCACGGCGCCCAGCACGGGAACGGATAACGGGATTCGGTCGAGGTAGGCTCCGGGAATGCCGAGGTCCTCATAAGCCTTGGCTTCGTTTTCCAGCTTCGACAGGTACGCCTCGGCATTCGTATAGACGTAAGCATCCTGCTCGGTGAAACCGCAATAAATGCCTTGGTCTTCCACGGTTTGCTTGATGAACGCGATCGCCTCTGCCGAAGCTTGATAATATAATCCCGCATCGTCTTTTCCGCTCGACTTGATCAGCTCATCGTAGATTAAATCATGCTGGGCCGTTATTTTGGCCGTGGTGTGGGCCGTCGTTCCGTTCAGGATTTCCCCCGCTTCCACGAGCGCGACGCGATATCCTTGCCGAGCGAGTACATACGCGGCCGTGATCCCCGCGATGCCCGCGCCTACGACGACGACCTCCGTTTCGATATCTTGGTCAAGCTTCGGGTAGCTGGCGCGCTCCGGTTGAGATGCTGTCCAATAAGACGCTGGAAATTGCGGTAACTGAATCGGTGTCAAGGAAATTCTCCTTCATGTTGGATATGTCATGATTCTGAGCGACGTCCATAAACGACCTGATTAGCCTTGTGCAAGGCATGGAAAATTATTCATGACCTGTTTGCATTTCACGCCATGAGCCGTTCAGCGGCACCTCAACGCTTTCCTTGTCTTCTCGGACCCCACCAGTTCCATTTCCCCAGCATGCTCATAAGCGATGGCACGAGCAGCATCCGTACGATGGTTGCGTCAATCAAGATGGCCGTCGAAATGCCGATGCCGAGCTGTTTGACGCCTTCGATCCGTCCCCATGCGAACGGCAGCGTGACCGCGATCATGATGGCGGCGGCAGCGGAAATGATTTTGCCGCTTTGGCCGCTGCCTTCCGCAATCGCAAGCGCGTTGTCCTCCGTCCTGGCGTAAGCCTCGGCAATGCGGGAAATCAGAAACACGCCGTAATCCATGCTGATTCCGAACACGAGTCCGAAAATAAAGACGGGAATCATGATCGCCACGCGTCCAGCTTCCATGCCGAACAACCCGAACCGGGCAGCCAACGCCAATACGCCGAACGCGGCACTAATACTGATCGTATTCATCAGCAAGCTCTTGAGCGGAATGAAGACAGAACGGAATGAAGCGAACAACAAGACGTAAGTGGCGACGAGTACGAACCCCAGCGCAAGCGGGAGATGTCCGACCACCGCGTCGTAGATCTCCTGCTCGTATTTGGCTTCTCCTCCGGCATACACGATCAGCGATCCCTGCGCCGCGCCGCCCTGCCAATCCCGGACCCAGTTTCTCGCTTCCGCGGAAGCCGGGTCTCCGCGGAGCATGACGCACATCCATCGGCCGGCGTTTGTCTCTCCGAACGCTCCGCTTCGAGCTCGCAGCGATTGTTCCGCCGCTTCCGGCGGCTCGGGATACTGGACAAGGGACACGGATCGAACGAGGGGATCCTCCTCGATTGCGGCTCGGAAATCCTCCAATCCCCGCTGTTCTCTTCCATCCCATCGACCGTCCTCCGCACGCAGCAGCAGGTCGACTTCCGCATCGGCGTCGGAAGAAAAATTCTCGCGGTACGCATGATAAGCCGCCCTGGCCGCATCGCCGCGCGGAAGCGAGTCCGCGTCCGGCACCGCCACGCGCATGCCGCCTAGCGGAAGCAGACACGCCAGCAGGAGGCCGCCGCAGAGCAAGCAAGTTCCTACCGGACGCTTCGCCGCGAATCGCGGCAGCCTCTCCCAGACGGAAAGCGAGGCTCGGCCGCGGCGGCGTTTCGGTTTCCGACGCAGATAGGGGTCAGTCAGGACGAGAATGGCCGGGACCAGCGTGACATTCACCAGCAGCGAGACGAGCGTCACCGCCGTCGCCCCCAGAGCGAGACTCGTGAACATCGGCAGCGGGATAAACAAGGTGCCTGCCAGTCCGGCTCCGACGCAGGCGCCGGAGTATGCCACCGCCCTGCCGGAAGTCGCCATGGTTCGGAACACCGCTTGGTCCGGAGGATAATCCGCGACTTCGTCCCGGAAGCGGCTGACGATCATCAGCGCAAAATCCAGGCACAGCGCAAGGCCGGCCATGGGTACGACATCCAGGATGAACACGGACAGCGAGGCGTGTTTGCCTGCGAAATAAAGCAGTCCCATCGTTCCGGTCACCGCGACGATGCCGGTCACGACGGGAATAAGCGCCGGCAGCAGCCCGCCGAACGCAAGCCAAAGGAGCAGACACGCGGCTGGGATGCCGAACCGTTCCGCTTTCGCCAAATCTTCGCGGCTTGCTTCGTTCACGAGCCCTTGCACGACGGGATTGCCCGTCAAGCCGGCGCGGTAATGCTCCTCCCTAGGCAATCGGCGGTTCAGCTCATCCATTAATCCGGCATCGATCGCCGACGAGCCGTCGTCCAAGGCAAGCATGGCATACGCGCTGTGCGCCTTCAGCATGCCTGGTTGCTCCAGCGGCGAAGCAGCGACGAAGATGCCTTGCAGCGCATGAACGGTTTGCAGCGCGTGCGCAATAAAAGCGCGAAAAGCCGGAGCGGTGCCTCTCTCATCCGATTCGAACACGAGGAGGACGGGATTCGGAGGAATGCCATAGTCGAAAGCGATCTGGCGCTGCACGTACTCGGCATCTCCGGCCGGCGTTAACCCGTGCTCTTGCGCGACGGACGGAAGCTTCGAAGAGAAGCTTCCGAACAAGGCGATAAACACCAGCCAGAGGAACACGATCGCGGAAGGATGACGGACGGACAGCCGGACAAGCGGTCCGATGAGCGGCGGCATCCCGGATTCGCGGAGGGATCTTACCATGGGAGGACTTCCGTTTTGCCGAGCCGGGTGGCTTTCACCAACCGAGCGACGACGCTCGGCAGACGTCCGGCAGCGGCAGCCGCCAGGATCGTGAACGAAGGATTGCCCGCGACGCGCTGGAGCAGCCTGCCCCATCGGAGCGGATGGCGGAAATGCCGATCGATCGCCTTCGTATATTCGATTTTCCACTGCTCCTGCGTCGTTTGACTGCGCAAGCAGCGGTCAGCCGATATCGCGCAGAGCTGCGCCGAACGGATGGCCATCGACATCCCGTCCCCGCACAAGGGCGGTATCGTCACGCAGGCATCGCCGATCAAGGGAATGCCGTTCCAGGCGAGCGGCGGGTCGAATAAACGCACGGGCGCGACGGCGGTTTGCGTGCCGCCGGCGGGTCTGGCTTCGGCTATCCGCCTCGCCAACCGCGGATTGCGCTGACCGGCCGCCTCCAGCCAGCCGGTTACCGTTGACGGCACATGCCGGAATGACCGTTGGTCGAGCAATGCCGCGGCGTTGACGATGCCATCCCCTGCCGAAGACAGCCCCAAATACCCGCCGGCAAAAAAATAAAGCTCCAGCTCTCCGTCCAGCTCGATGCCTGACAAGTGCGTCTTGACCCCAACGTAGGGACAAGGGGAGAGTCGCCTCCGCTGCGCGCCCGGCATATCCGGAATGCGCCCGTTTCCTCCCCACGCTCCGATCACGGATCTGGACCGTATCGATACCTGTGCTGCGCCTCGCTTCATATCCAGTTCGTATCCGCCGTCCCATAAGCGGACGGCCCCGACTGCGGTACCCGTCGCGACATCCGCTCCGGCGAGCCGCGCTTCATCGTGCAGCGCCGCGTCGAGAGCATAACGGCTGATCCCCCACGCCGCGCCCGGCAACTGCGCGTTAACCGGGTTCCTGCTTCCGAAATCGAGACGAGCGCTCCGAATAACGGCAGGCCGAAGCGATTGAAGACGTTCTTCCAAGCCCAAGGCGACCAGCGCTTCGACCGCATCGGGAGACAAGAATTCCCCGCAGACCTTATGGCGCGGAAAGGATTGGCGGTCAATCAGCGCGACCTTCCAGCCTCGCCTTGCCAGCAGAATCGCCAAGCAGCTGCCTGCGATGCCCGCGCCGAGAATCGCGGCGTCCAATGTCCGGCTATCGCTCATTCGCGCTCCCTCCGCTCTTGCGAATGGTCACGACATAACGAAACAACGGCCGCCAGGCATAGCGTAATCCCGGCCTGCCCAGTGCTTCGTTCAATCGTCTCCAATCCTCCGAACGAAAGCCTTTGGCAACGGATAACGGACCGTCGTTACGAATGTAACGGTTATTCGAGACGAGCCGCGCCGCAAGCCACACGGCCGCCCACGGCAGCCAGTGGCGATGAATATCTTGTATAACGATACCGATTCTGGAAGCTCTCAGCATCGCGGAAGCCACGTCCGGCAATTCCTTCGATGCGAAATGATGAACGAACTGGGAACCCGTCACGATATCGGCCGCTTGCTCGTCCAAATCCAACACGTCGCGGCACATGACCGATATTCGGGGCTCGTCCGCGTAATAGGCGGCTGCTTCCGCGCAGGCCTCTTGCGTCCGGTCGACCAGCGTTACCGTAAGTTCGATCCCCCGCGCATCGGCCCATCGGAGCAGGGCCGCATTGATATCGCCGGAGCCCGCTCCGATATCGAGCACGGTTAGTCGCCTCGGTTTGCCGGTTTCCGTCCATAGCCGCGCAACCCCGTACAGCATCGGGGAAGCCGCGCGGAAGAGACGGTTCAATCTGCGAAGATGCCGCAGCGCAACCTTCAGTTCTTCTCCGTCCTGTGCCGGGTCGTCCATAAGCTCGCGCGAAGCGGCACGTTCGCGTAACAGCCTAAGCATGGGAAGCCGCCCTTGCCTCGGCGCCGATCGCTACTGCCCCTGTTGCGGGGAGGTAAGTGATCGGTACGGTTTCGCAAGAGAGGCCTGGCCCGAAAGCCAGGCAGAACCCTTCCGTTCTGGCGGCCGATTCTCGCACGAACGCTTGGCGGATCGCTTCCAATACGAACAGAATCGTCGCGGAGGACATGTTGCCGTAATCGCGAAGCACATCACGGCTGAACCGCGTATGGCGCGCTGACAATCCGAGCGCTTCTTCAAGTGCGTCGATAATGCCTTTCCCCCCGGGATGAATCGCCCAGATTCCGGGCAAGGGACCGTCTTCCCGCAAGAGCGGCGCAAGTTGGCCGGGAATCCGATTCCCGATCAGCTGGGCGATTCGCGGAGATAAGTAGAGATCGTAGCCGAAATTCCCTACTTCCCAGATCATCTCGCCGGCCGTATCGGGCATGAGGCCGCTGTGCGCCTCTCCCAGCGCGAATACTGGTCCGCTCGCCTGACCTGCTCTGCCGATGACGCAGGAGGAAGCGCCGTCTCCGAAGAACGATGCTCCGAACAAGGCTTCGCGATCCGGCGAAGATTGCATATGGATCGTGCACAGCTCGACGCTGACAACCAGCACGACGGCATCCGCATGCCCGGCGACGATATCCCGCGACATGCCGATCGCCTTTAGTCCTGCCGCACAGCCTAGGAAGGTCAACGGAATACGGTTTACCGAGAGCGATAGTCCCAGCTGCCTGACAAGCACCGTATCCAGACCCGGGAGAAACTGACCGGTACAACTGACCGTCAGCAGATGCGTAACGGCTTCGGGTTCGACGCCGGCATCGGCCATTGCCTTCCTAGCCGCCTGCAGTGCCAGCGGCGCCGCAGCTCGTTTATAAGCAGCCATCCGTTCTGCCGTGGTCGGTACAGGCAGCCCGGACAGTTGGGCGAAATACCGGTTGTTTGCGGCAGGCATGAGCAGCTCGGGCTCGCACGTATAACGAGTTTGAACCCCGCATTTCTTAAAGATCCGTTTCGCCCAGCGGGCGGCGTCGGTGGTGCTGCCAAGAGCGTCCGTCAAACGCTGCGCCGTTTCCGACTGGTCGAGTATATGATCCGGCACTGCCGTCCCAATTCCTAACATTGCGACCGATGCCGTGGATAATTCCATGGAAAACCGCCCCCGTTTCGAAACGAATAAGACATGCTTTCCATAACTCTATTCTTCTTCCGGGGGGAATATATGAAATTAAAAAACCGCGCAGAGCGCGGCATGAATTCCATATCTTTTTGTCCGCTTGCAGTCAAGGATTTAATCATTGTTGACGTCGATTACTTCATCCAACATATGCGATGGTTCGTTACTAGCTTCAAGCACCTCTTGGTCTGTAGAATTGGATCCTTGAATGGTTTCAGCCGCGTTCGCTTGCCGGTTCAGCTGCTTCTCCGCTTGTCCGATTCCATGGGCTCCTTGATGTCCACGACTCGTTGTCATCGTTTCACCGCCTTTCTCGATTGCTAAACCAATTCTAACGATCGGTCAATAATAGAATTCCCATTGGCTTTGATTTCATCCTGCTTCATTCTTCACCGCGCTGACATCGACCTAAGGATGACGAATAAGCCGCCAGTTAAATCTCGCCGGCCAATGATAACTAACTTTGCTGTCTGCCCGTGACCGGGTAACTCAATGAATATTAAGTAATAAGCAACTAGAAGAAAAAGAATCCCACTCAAAGAGCGGGATCGTGAATTTATGCGTTAACGGTCTCAGGTCGCTTTACTTGGAGAGGAGGAGGAATTAACCAACCTTTTTCCTTGTTTAGGTGGAGTAATGTAACACCAAATGCCGCTTTAGTGAGATGGTATTTAGCAAATAGAGCTCCAATGTCCACTCTAACTGATTGTCCCATTACTTGACTGCAAGCGACTAGGCCGATGGAAGTATCTGCAGAAAGTGCAGCAGCTATTTCAGGATCAGTAAATCTTGCCCCGGCAGGGATGTCTTCGAGTTTAACTTGTGGT
Source organism: Paenibacillus sacheonensis (assembly GCF_009909195.1). Lineage (GTDB taxonomy): Bacteria > Bacillota > Bacilli > Paenibacillales > Paenibacillaceae > Paenibacillus_Z > Paenibacillus_Z sacheonensis. Next base: position 500,661 of record NZ_JAAAMU010000003.1, on the reverse strand, counting down.
CTTTCCGGCATTGTTGGTGCAGGGGAAATTCCGTTATCAATAAGTAATGCATCACATTCTTTAATCTCTAGCTTTGCTTGATCAATAAGATCTTCGAGTACTTTTTTAAGGTCTTTGTCTCCAGCGTGGTTTAAATAGGCTTGGTAGCAGGATACAACGCCTTTTGCTGTTGTTGAGGCCATCCAAACACTGGAAATTTCTCCATAATGCATTGGTTCATCTTTAGGGTTACCGCTTAAGACTCCCATTTAATTTCGCTCCTTATATTCTTCATTTTGTACCGGCATATTATATCCAATTGCACAAAATTCATGTCCGCTTGATGATCGAGCACGAACCGCGCTGCCCTGCGCCGGCATGACCTTCGTGTATCGGTTCGTTTCCTCAAACGCCTCCGCATTAAGTTGTCCAACACGCGGCTGCTGCGCATATTCGTGACAGCAGGGCATCGAAGTCAGTCGGCTTCCCGGTATTGCCAGTGGCCTTGTATTCTAGACGTTTGCCCCTTTCTGACAATAGCCCATACAACATGCCCGAATACACATATACTGCCGTGTACCTAAACAAAAGGAGCTGACCATATTGGGATATGGTAACGTTGGTGGCGTAGGCGGAGTTGGTTGCGGCGGGTCAGTCGGCGGATTTGGCGGGTATGGTGTAGGCGGACTGCTTGTTCTGTACATTTTGTTGGTAATCGTTTTGTGCGGACGTTTTTTCTAATCTGGCTGACTATCATCTAACACTGTTGCATCACCCTTCTGGGTACAATAGCTATGATATGGATAAGGCCCGTTAACACCGGACGGCAGGCTCCTCTTTTTTGAGAAGAACGAAAACCCCAGCGAGTAGTCGCAGGGGTTTTGCTGCGTTGGTATTGTCACGTCGATCCTTTACGACGAGATGCGAGGTGGTAATTCGTTCAATCCGTTGATTTGTTCGTCTATTTTCTTAAACTTCATAGTTAAAGCTCCTCCCTGACGTGTTCTCGACAAACCCGTCATACCGAGGCTTCCTTTTTTACAAAGCTCATTTCTTAAGCTCTACAGGATTGTTTAGAATTCCTGTAAAACGCAGCAAACTCCAGCAAACCTCCTTCTTCCATCCTCCTCAGAAAGAAGGAGCGGGCAATTCATCGATTTTTATGCGCAGTAAACCATAAGGCTTTTGTCGCAGGTCTTTTCCATAATGATATCTTGCCTGCCGATGCAGTTGGTTCACAATTACAAATAAGTGTCGATCCGGACCAATGGAAAAAGTATCGGGCCATAAAATTTTCGGATCATGCGCGACCGTTTCCATTATTCCATTCGGCAATATCTTGCGAATGCTATCGTTTTCATAGTCTCCGGCGTAAACGTTTCCTTGTGCATCGGTTATCATTCCATCGGACGCGCCTTTTTCTCCCCGATACTGCACATGATATTGCAAGTTAAAATCCGTTATCGTTCTGTCTCTTAAGGCTTCCGTTGGGATCGCGTATAGATGACGGCTGGTCAATGGACAAAAAAACAACAGTTTTCCATCGGGGGAGATCGCTATACCGTCGGAGGCCGATCGAAAGGGAGATGTCGAACCGTCCGCGTTCCGATTCATCAGTATTTTGCCTTCCACTTTCGGTAAAAAATACGGATCGGGCGACGTTGAATTGGCTCCGTTTAACCGTCTAAACGCATTTCCATTTTCTAAATTCACGACTATGATAGCGCCTGGACCTTTGGAAGAAGAATCCGTTATATAGGCGTAACCTGATTTACCGACGCGAAAGTCAAACCGGACATCGTTCAAATACGTTGTCGGCAAGACGACATCTTCCGCAAACGTATATACGTTTCGAATTGCATTCGTCTTTAAATCTATCGCGACTAGTTTTGCCGCTCCTTGAATGGGCTGGGAAAAATTCGGTGCAGCCGTATCCAGCACCCACAACGTTCCCCTTCCATCGGCGAATACACTTTGGACGCTGATGAAGGACATCGTGCTATTCAAAGGGTTGATCGTGTTCGTTGCCAAATCAGGATAAGGCTGTAACCGCCTCCCGACAATTTCAGCTACCGTGAATCTAACGTCATCTCCCCATTTCGGAAAGCAAACGAAGATACGCCCGGTTTCCGATACGCTTACGCCCGTAGGCATAGCCCCATAAAATAAATAAACGGTTTCGAAATGACCGAAATAGTCTTCCGTAGCTAACATAGTTTTCTAGTTCCTCCCCACGCATTCGAACGGCTATTATCTATATATGTTAGAAACGTTTTCAAATGCTTGGCTATTCTATTCGATTTCAGTTTTTCGAGAAATGTCCGAGACATCTCAAAAACAAAAGGCTTCGGCACAAGCCGAAGCCTTCTGAAGGCGACTCTGCCGAGCCTGCCGTACTTCTAGCCCAGAAATTCTGCTGGCTGATAGGAGCAAAGCGGGTTATAGCCGTCGGCTATGCCGATTACCGCTTACAGCATCCGAAGCGAACCAACCATGTGGAAATCGTAAACTTCGAACAAGATAAGAATATCCGCAACAATCTCAAGGAAATGACCAAAGGCGGCGCCGATGTCGTGATCGATGCGGTAGGAATGGACGGCTCGACCTGAAAAACATTCAGACCGCTATGAACGTTCCGTCCTGACACGCTGAGAGTTCTACCGGATAGAAGCTGATGTTAAAACCATTTATTCAGCTTCAGCAAGCTCTAGTCGCCTATTTTTATTAATATAGGTATTTGCTGTGTCTCCGTCTATAGGCTGTTAATATGCTGAATCAGTGTCGAAACAAGGAGATGAAAAATATGGGCAAACATAACGGTCCTCCTGGACCTCCCGGCCCGCGCGGTCCTCAAGGCCCGCCTGGACCTCCTGGACCTCCGGCGGAAGGACAACAACTGCTTGAAGGACTTGCAGGCGCAATTGGAGCAGCCGGAGCAACCGGGCTTGCAGGCGCACTTGGACCGGCTGGCCTTGCAGGGCTTGTAGGTGCAATCGGCGAAGTCGGACCCGCTGGACTTGCGGGCCTTGCGGGTGCTATCGGATCGGTGGGGCCTGCTGGACTTGCCGGGCTTGCAGGAGCTCTTGGAGCAGCTGGACTGGCAGGAGCAACAGGTGCGACAGGACCAGCAGGAGCAACCGGAGTCCCTGGCCCCCAAGGTCTACTTGGACCAACAGGACCGGCTGGACCGGCCGGAACTGGAGGAATCATTCCATTTTCAACGGGGATCATTCTTAGCGGAGCTGCAGTAGTATCGGCCGCTCCAATATTAATGGGTTTTGGCAATCATACCGTTGAGGTTATTGACGGTTCTGGAGAATCGACAATGCCACCTGAAGCAGGCGGCTTTGCTTTCCCGATTCCCTTTGCGGGCACAGTTCAAAATCTACAAATTAGTGCAGATCTATTGGTTGCTTCCGTGGTCTCTATTAATACGCTCGGTCTTCAATATGATTTTACGGTATTCCGATCACCGTCTGCTCCTAATAATGGGATTGATCATAGTTCTTCCCCTTATCTAACAACCCCTTTAACGAGTTCGGTAAGATTCGGATTTCCGAATAATATCATTACAGCCGGTACTTTCCGTAGTGCGACGAATATCAATCTTGGCTCATTAATAGTTTCCGCGGGTGATCGAATCGGAATTCGCGTTAGAACGTTTGCGGCGACCGATCCCTCTGCGGCAGATATCACACAACTTTCATTTAGCGCCAGTCTAACTTATACCGCTTCATAATAGTCATCCTCTTATCAAAAATCCATTGAAGATGGCAGCCAATCTATATCTGAGAATGGCTGCCTCATGGTGTCTTACATATAGGGTGATTAACCCTTTTGAATACAGGCCGAAAAATAGTTCCATTTCCCTTCGGAAATAACTTCGACTGCCCCGTCGATTACTTGGATGGCGGTCTGATCATCGATTGCATATGCCAGCCCTTGCATCCCGGCGGCCCATCTCTCCGCGGCAGCCATGGTGTTTCCGGGCAGCAACTCGTGGTCCAGATGCGGAAAGATCGCAAAATCAATCAGGCTCAGCGTTTCATCGCCGCCGGTCGGCGGAGTCCAGCCAACGAAGAATTCCCCAATGTTAGGCGCCATCACCATGCTCCCGGCGCTCATCCCCACATAAACGGCCTGCAGCGACGGCAACAGGTCTGCCAGTCCGGACTGCCGCATCCAGTGACACAGATAGAGGGCGTCACCCCCCGACACCAGAAGGACGTCCGCCTCCCGAACCAGCGGCACCCAGCGGTCCTTGCTGATGCTTGGCAGCGCCGTGAGCTCCAAGACCCCGACGGACTTCCAGCCCAGGCCGACCATGGGATTCTCGGAATTCCCGCTGACGAACTCCCAGGCTTTGACGCCGGGGCCGACCCAAGGGTGTCCGTACATCGCGGTGGGGATGCACAGGGCGTTGCAGTCGGCGATCGGCTTGCCCAGCATGTCGACTAGCGCGTCGTGCATGCTTTTATTAAGAATCCCTGCGGATGTGAGCAATAACTTCATACCTTCACTCCTTGTCGTAGCGTCCGTTAGTCGTTATTCCTGAAGGCTTTTCAAATTTCTACCGGATTTCTCGTACCGTTCTTGAGGCATCCCTGTACTCCACGGGCGTTACGCCCATGGTTTTTTTGAAAAAGCGGGTGAACGACTGGGACGCCTCGTAGCCGACCCGAACCCCGACTTCCAACACCTTCAATTCATCGTTCCTCAGCAATTCCTTGGCCCGCTCGATTCGCGCGGCCTCGATATACTCAGACAGGTTGACGCCGCACTCCTGCTTGAACAGACGCGATAAATACGACGGATTAAAGTGAATGTAACCGGCGAGGCGGACCAGCGACAGATCCTCGTCCAGATGGCCCTCTATATAAGCGCGGACTTTCAGGATCGCTTCGGCTGCCCGGTTGCTTTCGCCTGAACTCCGCAGTTCGAACAGCGCCATAGCCGTCGTCCGAAGGAATGCGAACGCCTCCTTCCACGACTCGAATTCGTCATGGCGCATGAGAGCCGAGACGCCGGAGACCTGATTCTCCAGTTCCCATCTGTTGACGTACGACAATAAGACAAGCGAGATCGTGTAATACAGCTCCAGCAGATAGGGCGCGCCGTTGTCTCGCTCCGATTGCGTCAACTCATCGAACAGCAGGAGGAATTCGTCCCGTCTGCCGGCATCCAGATGCACGGACAACGCGTCCGATTTGTCCCGCGGCGAACGCTCTTTCGCACAGCAGGAAGCCTCCATGTTTACCGTCTGCACCATTTGAGCGCCGTCTCCGGTTCGTATCTGCCGCTGCCGCTTCATTTTGTCATAGGTTCCAGACAGCTTCGTCCAATCGCATGGCCGATCCGCCAGCGTGACGGCCACGGAGAGGTCCAGGCTCTTCGAACACGAGCTTTGGATCAGTTCGAATTGACCTACCAAATAAGGGAGGACGGAGGCGCCTTCTTCCGCTTCGTTCCCGTATGCTCGGTCAGCCGACTCTTGAATCAGCCACAGCGGGTCCCCGAAGCGGTCGATCATGCCGAGGCTCCGAACCTGGCCGTTCAGCAAGCTTTCGGCCAGCAGCATGATGGCCATGGCCGATTCATGCCGGTTGGCATAAGACGACACGGCAGAGGAGATCCGGGAAAGATCTCCCTGCGCCAGGTAAATCGGTCTGTCGGCATCTAGAGGGATATTCAGCTTAAGGAAGTCCGCCGCCAGGCTCGGCGCCGGACTCGCGCCGTGCAGCAGATGGCGAAAGTACTCGCCGCGCGCCAGCACTTCCAGCGTTTTGAGCTTCTCCTGCGCCCGTTGGATGAGACCGTTCACGCGCAGGCTGTCATCCAGCTCCGCCACGGCTTGGCCGACCGCCTGAATGACCTTCGGATAACCTTCGCTTTTGAGCAGGTATTGCACATCAGGAGTCTGAATGGCCCGGTACACGGAATCGAAGTCGCTGTAGCCGGTCAGGAAGATCAACCGGCAATGCGGCCAATTCCGCTTGATGATGGACAGCAGCTGCATCCCGTCGATTCCAGGCATCCGGATATCGGACAGCACGATGTCCACCCTGGTTTGATGAAGCCAGCTCAACGCCTCCCTGCCGGAGTAAGCCTTGCACAGATCAAGATCCAAGTCGCAGCCGGCCAAAATCTCGTACAGTCCATCGGTTATCATCTCTTCGTCATCGACGATCAGCAAACGGTACATCGGCTTGTCCCTCCCATGGAAAGTGAATCGTCACTTGAAGTCCTCCAAGCTCGCTTCGGGCGACCCGGACGCCGCCCCTCTCGCCGAACGTTATCGTCAAGCGGCGATGGATATTGACCATCCCCGTCGTCTCTGCATATTCGTCCCGGTTGGCCAAAGCCCTGGATAATTCGCCCAACTTCTCTTCGGACAAGTTGTTGCCGTTATCCTCGACGACGATACGGAATTCATCGTCCCTGCTTTCGAAGCGTACGACGATCAATCCATTCCTCTCGATGCGCTCCAGGCTGTGTTCGAAAGCGTTCTCGATAATCGGCTGTACGACCAGCCGCGGTACTTTCGCATGCGCGGCTTCCTCCGGGAGTTCCTCGAACCGCGCGCGGATGCGCCTAGAGAAGCGAAGGAGCTGAATATCCATATACGTGCGCGCATGATGAATTTCTTGCTCGAGCGAGATCTCGTCGGAGGCGCTGCGGGTCACGAAGCGAAAATATTCGCCGAGTTGGATCGTAAATTGCTCTACCCGTTCCATATCGCCCGTTCGGGCCATCGTGCTCAAAATAAACAAGCTGTTGAACAAAAAATGAGGATTGATCTGCGATTGAAGCTGCTTCAGCTCAGACCGCTGCGCCATCAGCTTCTGCCTGTATGCCTGGTCGATCAGCGACCGCAGGTTGGCGACCATCTGGTTGAATCGGCTGTACAGATAACCGAATTCATCTTTGGATGCGTGCGTGATGACCTGCTCCAAGTCGCCGTTCTCGACGCGGCGGAAGCTCTTCACGAGCCGAAGCAGCGGTTTGTGAATGAACTTATAAGTCGACATCGCATAGATGGCGACGATAACGAACGCCGCCGCGGCGAAAAGCCAAGCCCAAGCATAGAATTTGTCCAAAGGCTTTCGTATGACCTCGGAGGGGATGAACCGATAAATCGCCATATCCAGCTTCCCTGAGCCGGCATGGATGGTGTAATACAAATGCCCTCCGAACGTTCTGGCTTCGCCGGAGTTGTCGGGGGTTTTCTTCTGTTCGACGTACAAGGAAGCTTCCTTCAGGAAGGATACGACGGAGCCGCTCGCCAGCCGGATGCCGCCGTTCGCCGTGAGGAGCAGCGTGCCGCTTCCGGAATACGTGTTGAATTGAGCCAAGGCTTCCGTTAGTTTCTGCTGGTCCAATTCAATCTCGACGATAAATAACGGTTGTCCCTTCGGTCTTCCGCTCGGTTTTGCCGCGCTGAGATACAGGCCGTTCCTCCATTCGATGATCCGGGTATTCCGGCTGCCGTAAACGGAGAGAACGTCTTCGTAAAGCGCCTCTTCGAGCGGACTTACGCCGTCGACGGACGAAACGACGCGCCCGATAGGATTGATGTAAACGCTTACTTTTTTGATATATTTGCTGCTGTTCTGAACAAGATAAAGCCGATTGCGCAGCGAATTGATTTTGTCGGTTTTCTCTATCACCCCCATACGATTCCAGAGGAGCGTCAGCTTGTTCAGGTCCTCGTCTTCGAGCAGGCCGAATTGCAGCAGCTTGATTCGCTCGATCTCGTTCTCGAGATCGGTTAGATAGAAGGCGGTCTGGGAGGCAGCCGTCTTGGCGATATCCTCTCTCGCCGTATGAATCGACCATTGGTACAGATACACGCCCAGAATGATCAGGGGCATCAAGATGAGCAAAAAGGTAAAAATCAAGCGAAGAAACAGGGTGTTCCGGATCGAGAACATCGGTGTTTTAATCATGGCCCGCCTTCAACCCCTAAACTGTCTAGTCGATTCGATCCTATCCCTTCACGAGGGGCTGCTTCTTCAGGGATGCGTGGGATGCGTAATAATCGTTGACTTCCTGTGTAATCTGCTCGCCGCCAAGCTTGTCCCAATCCTGTACGAACTTGTCGAATTCCTCGATCGGCGCGCCGAGGATGATCTTGACGAACACTTCGTTTTGCATTTTCTCCAGCGTCGTTTGCCGTTCCACCATCGTTGCGGTCGGGGCGCCCTCGAATTTATCGAAGAGAAATTGATCGTCTTTGTCGTACTGGTCGACGATGCCCTCCGCCCCTTCGGGCCCATAGATACGTTCCCAGCCCCATAGCGCGAATCCTTGCTTGGAACCCGACGCATAGGCGTCCAGCTTCTGCTGGATCGCCTTCGCTTCGCCCGTCAGCATCGCCTTGTCGCCCGTTCTGCGCACGTCGTCCAATGTTCGGAACAGCTCCAGGTTTTTCTTTGTCGGCGCGGGCTGCACCATGGATAGCTGCCATACGCTCTCCGCATCGGGCGGAGCGTAATAGTACTCGTTCTCCTGGGTCTCGCCCCAGTTCTTCTCGACATGCATGTTGAACAGCTTGATGATGGCCTCGGGATGCGCGGCGCCGCTGCGGACGGCGAAAAACTTCGTCGTGCTGAACTTGAGCGGAACCTTCGCCGGGTCGCCGGATTCCGAAACGATCGGGAACGCGCGCCACTGGGCGTTCGGATCGTTGTTTTTGTTCAACTGCAGCGGCCAGATGGAATTCCATTGCTGGCCATACTCCATTCCGATTTTCCCGTCCGAGATGACTTCCGATACCTTGGTGCCTTCCTTGACGCCGAACTCCTCATCCAGCTCGCCGTTTTTGTACATGGTTTGCAGGGCTTGAAGCGCCTTCTTCATCTCCGGCTGAACGCTGCCGTACGCAAGCTTGCCCGCCGAATCCTCCAGCCAAATATTCGGATAAGCGCCGTAGCCTGCCATGAAACCCTCAAGCCCCATGGAGCCTCCGAACAGTTCCTTCGTGATGGCGAGACCGAACGTGTCTTTCTTGTGATTTTCGTCGGGATCGCGCTCGGAGAACGCTTTCGAAATCGCCAGGATGTCTTTCATCGTTTTCGGCGGCCGCAGGCCCAGCTTGTCCAGCCAGTCCGTGCGAATCCAGACGAACTGGGCTTGTTCGATCGAGGAACCCGTCTGCGGAACGGCCATCAGCTTGCCGTCGAACGTCGCGGCGTCGAACGGTCCCTGTCCCTCCTCGGAGAGAATCTCCTTGAGTTGAGGAGAAGCGTAAGTTTCGTATAGGTTCGTCATGTCTTCGATTTGACCCGAGTCCGCGAGCTGCTTGAGCTGAGTGGCGTTCACCGGAATGATGTCCGGAAGGTCGCCCGAGGCCAACATCACGTTCACCTTCAGCAAGTACGGATCCGAGGTGTCGTTGCCTTTCACGACCCAGTTATAGTTGATCTTAATGCCGAGCTGGTCGAAGTAAAGTCGAGTCCAACGGTTATTCTCGAAATTCTCGTCCTTCAGAACGCTCAGGACGTTGTTCTCGACGATATCGCTCAGATTGCGCACGGTCGTAATCTCGATCGGCGGGTCGTATTTGCCGTAGGGACCCGCAGCCGCTTCCGTGGCGGAAGCATTGACGCCTATGCCGACGTTGTTCTCGCTGCCGTCGCAGGCCGACAGCCCCGCCATGAGCACTATGGCCGACCCCAAAGCCGCAATCGGACGAACCCTGACTTTGTTCATAGCCATCCCCTCTTCATCGGCTTTGCTACTGCTTTGGTTACGCTCTCATTATATTCTGGCGGGAAAGGAATGGACAACGCACATCTTTATACTGGCTGTTGTACTTGCGTTCTTCCGGCAGTACCGCGGCCTGGCTTGCCCACGGTCATCCGATTTTCCCGAAGTAGTGCGCGACGAGGAACTTCATCAGCTCGCCCGGCTGTTCTCTGGCGAATTCGGCTCGATCCGCGAACCGCATGCCGTACGGCGCTTCCGGCGTATAGGGCTCCCATCTGGGCAGCTCCTCTCCCGTCGAATCCGGACCGTTAGGATCGCCGCTGCGGATGAAGTTCGTCCAGTATTGGCACATCTGCCGCGCCAGATCGTAATGCTTGCCGACGAACGGCCTCCAGCATTTGGCGAGGGTCTCGAAGAAAAACCAGAGATCCACCGAATGAAACGTTCCCGGGTCGTCCCATCCCGGGATATCCGCGTCGAAGTTGTAATAGTACAGCGGGAGATTGGCGCCCGAATCGGCATTGGCCTGTCCGGCAACCCGTATGGCGTATTCGATGCCGCTCGCCGAAGCTTTCTTCGCGACCTCGTCCAAACGGCCCGAATGCGCGCCGCAAAGCGTCAGAAACGCTTCGGCGTCATCGCCGAACAGATCGGCCGCCATCTTCTTGAAATCCTCGATCGTGCCGGCTTCCGGAACGCTGAAAAATTCGGAGGAGGTATGACCGAATAGCACCGGCACCGGCCAGCGCTTGTTCTGAAGGAACAATTGGAACGCGTCGCCTACGTTAAACTTGCCATCGACGACGGTGCCCCAAAATGCCTTGGACGCCAAGTATTTGTCGCGGACATCAACCGCATCCAGCTTCCGGGCTTCCGCAAGCGAGGACACGCCGAGAGACGCGAAGAATCGAACGCCTTCCCGTTCGGCCGTCTCCAGATCGCGCAGAAAATTCGGCGAACCGATTCCCGGGTAAAGCTTCGTGAATACCCCGCTCTGAACGATCGCTCTCCGGAAGAGTCCCTCGTTCTGCGGCGACGCGAGCTGGTTCATGACGCTGCCGCCCCCGGCCGATTGCCCGCCGATCGTAATGTTGTCCGGATCGCCGCCGAAAGCCCCGATATTGCGCTTGGCCCATCGCGTTGCGGCTTGTTGGTCGAGATGCCCGAAGTTCGCGGGAGCTTCCGGCGATTCCGCCGTAATCTCCGGATGGCACAGAAATCCGAACGCGTTCAGCCGATAGCCGACCGTGACGACCACGACGCCTCTGCGGGCGATGCGCTCGCCGTCGAACTCCATCTCGGCGGTATGGCCGACCTGCAGGCCGCCGCCGAAATACCAGACGAACACCGGCAGCTTCTCGTCTGCGAAGTTGGCCGGCGTCCATACGTTCAGGTAGAGGCAGTCCTCTCCCATGGCGATGTCGGGCTCTACTGACCATTCCCTGGTGTAAATGTTGTTCACGTCGATTTCTTGCCTGACCTGCATGGGAACCGGCGCGAATTCATACGCTCTGAGCACGCCGTTCCAATCCCGGGCCGGCTGCGGGGCCCGCCACCGGTTGTCGCCTACGGGAGGCGCGGCGAACGGAATCCCTTTGAAGCTCGTAATCCGGGGGTCGGCCGCCGGCAGTCCCTGAATCGCGCCGTTCTCTACCTGTACGGTTCGAAGCATACTGATCTCTCCCTTCAATATCTTGCAAGAAAAGAAGGGATATATATGATGGAACGCATACATATCCCTCCTCGATTCAATTAGGTCGGATCTTACTTGCCGGCTAATGCATCGGCACGCATTTTCACGATTTTCTGAGCCTTCGCCGTATCCGCGGATACGACGTCCTTCCAGCCGAGGCCGTCAACATCCTTCTGCAGCTTTGCCCAAAGCTGGTCGAATTCCGCTTGGTTTTTCGCGAACACCATTTTCCATGAGGTGTTCTTCACATAGTCCGAGATCTGGCTGCGTTTATTTTTGATATCCGACGAATCGGTTCCAAGACTCGTGTTGATATTAGGCACGACATCGATCATGTTGTTCTTCAGGTAGTAGTCCGTCGCGTTCTCGGCGCCGTACGCTTTCTGCCAATCCGTTGTCAGGGCCGTCTTGTTCGCTTCGATCGTCGCGCTCCAATAATTGCTGTTATAGAATTCCTTCGTATCCGGATCGATGACAAAGTCGCTCATGATCATGCTGTTGATCTTGCTCTGGCCGTCCTGGTATCCGCCGCCGCCGTACTCCGCCGGAACGGGCGTGTTTTTCTGGAAAGCGGTCTGTCCGACTTCGGTCAGCTTAAACTTGCCGTCGGCCGTCTTCTCGTAATTGAAGCCTTCAAAGCCGTTCGTGTAATAGCGCAGCCCCTCCGGAGAGGCGAGCCAATCCATGAATTCCATGATGCGATCCGAGTTCTTCGCTTTCGCGCCGATCGCGAACACTCTTCCGTTGCCGTAATAAGCGTCACTGCTCTGAATGATGCGGGAATCGGCGATCGGAACCGCTACGTTGCCGTCCCCTTCCTTGCCTCTCTCGATGGAATTATAGAACCCCCGCTGCCAGGAGTACCACAAGAGGAGAACCTGCTTGTTGGTTAGCTTCTCGGCTACTTTGTTCCAATCCTGCGTCGGCGCGTCGGGGTCGACCAGCCCCATCTGATTGGCGTTGAAATAAAACTGCAAAATCTTCTTGTACATGCTGTTGTCGTCGACGAGCGGAACGATATCTCCTTTGGCATTCAACTGAATGGTCGATGTCCCGTCCGGCTGCTCGTAACCGTACCAGTTACCCAGCCAGCGGACGTTCTCCATGCTGCCTCCATCCCAATCCTTCCATAGGGTAATGGGGACGATCGGCTTGCCATCCGGCGTCTTCGGATATTTCGCTTGCATCTGTTTCAGGACGTTCAGCAGATCGTTCAGATCGTTCAGCTTCGGCGCCCCGACTCCCTTGTAGTAATCCCAGGGCATGATCGGGCTGGAGTAAGGGATTTCTTCGGAAAAGGTCGTCGGCGACGTATCGGCTTCAAATGTCGGCAGCCCATAAATCTTGCCTTCCGGATTCACTTTGTCGAAGGCGGCGTTGAACGGTTTAAAATGGTTGTCCACGTACTGGGACAGGTACTTCGTATTCTTGAGCTTATCCGTCATATCCATGACGAGCCCCGCCGGAATCAGTTCTTCCAATTGACTGTTATCGACGATCAGGAGATCCCCGAGATCGCCGGCCGCCGTCCGGGTCTTGTACAGCTGATCGCCGGCCACCTGCGGTGCGAGAATGTTCAAGGTGATATTGAATTTGTCCTTGACAAGCTTGCCGTACCACCCTGTCTGCTCGCCTTGGTAATTGGCCGCATTATCGAATACGGTAATGGTGATCGGCTTGCTGTGATCCACGGTGCCGGCGTTTTGGGATTCGCCTGTATTCGCGCCGGATCCGGTCGGCTCGCTCGATGCCGGCGCATTGTCCGATCCACTGTCGCACCCGGTTAATGCAGCCGATACCAAGAACAGACCTACCGCCGATACCGTCATCGATTTCTTAACAACGTTCCTGCTTCTACTCATTCGCTACCCCCGCATGGTCAATTTATTATAATGGTGCACGCGCAAGTCAGCCCTTCACCGCACCGATCATAATTCCCTTTACGAAAAACCTTTGGAAAATCGGATAAATCAGCAAAATAGGCGCGACGACGATAATGGTCACCGTCATTCGGATCGAAGTCGTCGTCTGCTTGGTCGCCAGGCTGGCCATTGCCGTCGAGCCGGCGTTCTGCAGGTTGACCATGGTCGATAAGGAACTCGCCTGATTGATGTAGTTGTACAGAATAAACTGCAAGCTGTAGAGTTTGCTTTCCGTCACAAGCAGCAGCGTGTCCTGGAAGGAGTTCCATTGATCCACGGCCGCGAAAATCGCTACCGTCGCCAAAATGGGCTTGCTTATCGGGAGTATGATCCTGAAGAACAGGGTCATGATTCCGGCCCCGTCGATGCTGGCGGCATGCTGCAGTTCCTTTGGCGTCGATTCCACGAACGTCTTAACCAGTATGATAAAAAAGGGAGCAACGATCGTCGGCAAAATATAGGCCAGAAAATTATTGGTCAGGTGCAGCGACCGCATCGTCAAATACCACGGAATAATCCCGGCGTTGAAGAACATCGTGATAATCGTGAATCGGTACCAGAACTTCCGCCCCCACATATCCTCCTGCGTAAACATGAATCCCAGGAAGGCTGACGCGCCTACCGTCAGGGACGTTCCGATCACCGTTCTTCCCAGAGATACCATCGCCGCCGTGCCAAGCCCCGGTATTTTAAACACGTCCACGTAGTTTTGGAAGTGAATATGCTTCGGCAAGAATACGACATCGCCTTTGGCGCTGATATCGTTGGCGCTTATGGTGTTGATGATGATGGAGTAAAAGGGGTACACGCAGGCAAAGGCGAACAGGGAAAACAGCGTATAGATGACAACCGAAATGAATTTGTCCGTCGCGCTGAGCCGAAAGCCCGTCTTCTTCTCCAATCGGCTCCGATGCTCCGCACTCGGTACAGGGTCGGCCAATTTAGCGCTCATACGATACTCTCTCCCCTTAACATTTTGGACAGGCCGTTCACCGAGAAGAGAAGCACGACGCTGATTACGCTCTTCAGCATGCTGATCGCGACGGACACGGAATAGCTGCCTCCGCCCATGGCCAGGTTATACACGTACAAGTCCAGAACCTGAATGCTGTCCTTGTTGAACGCGTTCTGAAAAACGAAATATTGCTCCAGACCATTGTTCAGGAAGCTGGCGATTTGCAGCATCAGCAGCACAAAATACGTCGGCAGCATGCTCGGCAGAACGACATGCCGGATTACCTGCATCCTTGTCGCGCCGTCTACGTGGGCCGCCTCGTAAAGCGAATCGTCGATTCCCATAATCGCGGCGATGTACAGGATGGCCGACCACCCTAGCGCTTTCCAGGTCGTCCACAACCACATCGTCAACCACACATGGTCGGAGTTCTGGAGGAATAAAATCGGCGAATCGGTCATTCCCAGCTGGCGGAGCATGCCATTCACGATCCCTTCGCTGGAAAACATGGAGAAGGCCAGCGAATAGACCAATACCCAGCTGATAAAGTTCGGAAGGGTCGTGACGGTTTGGATGAACTTCCGGAAACGAACGGCCTTGATCTCGGTCAGAAAGATGGCAAACACCATGGGCAGCCAAGAGAACAGCAGATTCAGACCGCTCATGCCCAACGTATTCTTGATCACCTGCAGCAGCTGATCGATCTTTACCTGGTTTTCGACCAGGGACCGAAACCATCGCAATCCGACAAACGGCGATTGGGACAGCGGAATCGGCGGCGTATAGTCGAAGAAGGCATAAACCCACCCATATAGCGGGTAATAGGCAAACGTGAATAGAAGAACCATAAAAGGCGATATATATAAAAATTTTCTCATCGACATGCTTCTGATACCGAAGTTGCGCATGCGCACCGCGACTCTCCTTTGCTGTATTATGGATACGCTTTCATTATAGGCATCCGGAAAACCCGCGAACAACGCGCATCTCTTTACTTACTTAACGATCGTTTACTAGTTGATCGCTTATAGATGCTCATGGCCGTCCTTTGCCGGAAAATCAAAAACCGCCCGCGCGCGATAATCGCATGCGGGCAGTTCTGCGCTGCAGTTGTATCCTGCAGCTTCAATGCGCACCGCTGCTTCAGCTTACTTGCTGCTTCAACTTACTTATTGCTTAGAGACTTAAGGACACTCTGCACCAATTCCGCGTAACCGGCCTTCAGTCCTTTCCCCGACTGGGCGCTCACTTCGTTGCCGAGGGCGTTCAAGGCATTGGCTGCCTTCTTGGCGTCGGTGCCGGCCGCTTGCACCTGCTTCACCTTCGCTAACAGGCTGTTTACCAGCCCCGGCGTCGTAATGAAGCCGTTGTCTATGCCGTATTGGAACAACGAGTTCAGATGCGCGGTATCCATATACACGGTAATTTGACTTGTGAGCGTAACGGAATTCCCCGCCTTATCGCTAGCCGTCACGACGATGGGGTGTATTCCGAGGGTTAGAGTCAGCGGCGCCGCTTTAATCAAGGTGGATGCAGGCACTCCGTCCAAAGTGACGGACACCGAATCCAAGCCGCTAGCTGCATCGGATACCGCGATCGGGTAGTTCAGGGCATCGCTGATTAGAACCTTCGCAATGTCCGGCATCGTGATCGCGGGAGCCGTCAGATCGATCTGGATGATCTTCTCCTTCGCCGCTTCCTTGTTGCCAGCCCGGTCCTCGCTGTAGTAGCGAAGAGCGTGGATCCCTTCCGAAGCAATCGATATGGAATCGCCGGAGGTATAGGCTCCTCCGTCCAGGCTGTAATAGGTGGAAGCAACTCCGCTGCCTGCATCGGTCGCTTGGAGAGCCACGTTCACGGGATGGGTCTGCCACCCGGTTGGGGCGTTGTCCGTGGTTACCGGAGGTACCGTGTCGGGCCCTGCGGCAAGCTGCAGCGTGCCAATCTTGAATAGATCCTGATAAGCCGTTCCGCTAGCGTCGTTCCAAGCGAACGCGCCAATGCGTGCACCGGCTTTCGCGTCGTTCACCTGAACGTCAAAGCCGATCCGAGTTCCAACCGCGGGCGTAATCTGGATAAACGGAATCCGCATCTCGACGGTATAGGCGTTCGTCGTCTCGTCGTATGTCGTCGCGGAGGTCATCTTCGTTGGAATGCCCTGATTATCCGTCATGCCTGCGTCTACCGACGCAAAGCCGTCATAGCGAACGCGGTAATGTCCGGAAGCGTTCGAGTACATGGCGCTAGAGCCGTTCGTCAGGTCAACGACTACTTCGACTGAATCCTGCTCCCAAGGGTTTGCGTTCCCCTTGTCCAACGGTTCGGACGGATCCTTGGCCACCTGCGCGAATACGTACAGGTTCGCGTCGTCCCACAACACGCGGGCGGCAGCCGTCGGCATAATCGTCCCCGCTTTCGTGTTGCCTGCCTGCGTAACATCGATTGCGATTGGCGATATTGTCTTCCAAATGTCGTCCATCGTGCCGTCGATGTTCGGCGTTCCCTTCGCGGCTGTCGAGGTTTTGCCCCCCGGAGGCTTCTCTGGTGCTTGATAATTCGCGAGATATCCGGCCGGGTCGATCACGGCGTAGAACGCGTCTTTCGGGTACAGTTTGCCGTCGAACAGCAGCGGGCTGCCGGAAGATAACCAGCTGTTGGTGTCTGTCAGTCCCCAGAATGTGATGCGCTGCACCGTGTCCTTGAAGGCGGGATCGGTATACACTTGCATCAACCGCGCGTACTGTGCCGCTTGGGCTGTTTTCTGGTCGGCAGTCTGCGTTCCGCCCGTGCCGGCGGAGATGTCTAATTCGCTGATAGAGACTTTGACGCCGATATCCTTGAACATCTGGATCGTCTTGCGCGTATTGTTGGGGTTGGTTCCGAGGCCGTTATGCTCTTGCATGCCGACTCCCTGAATGAGCTGCTTACCAGGGTGTCCCGCAGCCCAACGGTCATTGATGTCTTTCACCATGTCGCGAACTGCCGCGGCCTTGTTCTGGTCATCCATGCTATAGTCGTTGTAGTACAACAGGACGTTGTAATTCGGCTCCGCTGCACGGGCATCCTTGAACGCCTGTTCGACGTAATTATCGTCCGTCGCCTGCAGCCACGGGGTGGCCTTCAGGTAGCTGTGCCAGTCTTTCGGATCCAGCGAGCTGTCGCGAACGGTACCCCCGAACGCTTCGTTGACGACGTCCCACGAGATGATGTTCTGCGTGTCCGCGTTGAACTTGCCGTCAAAATGCGAGAGAACCGCGTGGATATAGTCGTTCATGTTCGCATACGCCCCAGCCGCGGTCAGACCCGGGTTGGACGGAGTCGGGTCGGAGTCGGAGATCTTGGCGTTGTTTAGCCACGGAATCGACTGCCCTTCCCAGACGAGCGTATGCCCATGTATTTTCAGGCCATTGTCGATCGCGCTCTGAAGTTCCGTGTCCGCTTCGTTAAAGCTCAGATCCGCAACGTTATGCGTAGCGTCGCTGGTGCCGATCAGCGAAGCCGGCTTCGTCGCGTTTTCGGGCGTCACGACGCCGAACTGGGCTTTCAGGACGGACATGATCGGGTTTTGCATGTAATAGGGTCCGATGATGCTGCCCATCAAATAATTCGGGTACGTATTCTTAATGCTTGGCAAGGAGAGAACATCCGGGTTTGTGGTCGGTGTTGTTTCACCACCAATGCTGTTAACGGCAGACAAAGCGGCACTCCCATTCGGCGCAAAACCGTCCGTAGATTGGTCGTCAAAGCTGGCCGTGTATACAACATTGCCGGTTGCCGCGTCTTTTACGACAAAGTTGTCGATGAAGTACGTTATATTCTTTGCGTCCGTAGCTCCGCTATCGCCGGTTTTAACAAACTGAATCTGTCCGCCGCTTGCCGCAAGATACGTATAGGTCGCCGTATATGAAGTCCAAGCGGGGCTTGCCGCGCTTAAAGCTCCCGTATTTTTAATCCAGTTGTAGTTTCCGTTCGTTTGTAGAACGATGCCAGCCACATCTTGGTCGGGGGTGTATAAGTCATAGGAGAAGGTGTAGGCCGTGCCGGCAACGAGGTTTAAGCCGCTTGCCCCTGTGTCTAGTTGCGCGCCATCCCACTGCTGCCCGCCTGTGGTTTGAACTTTTAGGAAATAGCTCCCATCCGTACTGGCCGCACTTGCCTTTTGCATGATCCCAACCTGCTGCAAGAACAATACAACCGCAAACACTGCCATCAAAATCTGCTTAAACCGCTTATTCATCGCGTTTACTTCCCCTCCCAAAGTAAGTTAAGCGTTTACATTTAACCAAACGAATCCTCCTTTTCCGAATTTTCAATTCAAATGATAATATAAAAGAAAACCGTTCACACTACACGGATTAAAGAAGGAACCGTACATATTATAGGTCAGGCGCGGGGAAAGCCAAAAAAGGCGTCTTTTTAAGCAGATGGCACACGATGAAGAGGCCCATGACTAGTCATGGGCCTCTTGGACTTTATATAGACATCCACTACATGGAATTCATGGAATTCATCATAAAAGGAGCAAGCAAGTACATGGTTACGACCTCTTTGCTTATATATACTTTTCCGTTCATAAGCATTGGGGCTTGTTTTAGCATCTTTTTATCCATGCCGACCATGATCGCTTTCGAATCCAGCATTAATTTGATCGTGTACCTATCGCTCATCATCATCGGAGACTTATCGGACATCTCCTTTTCCGCATTCATGCCCATATTCATGTCCGTCCCCATGTACGTTAACGTAATGGAGCGATCTTTCATGTCCCACATGATTTTATAGCCGAGCGTCTCTGCAAACATTCGCAATGGTACGACATTATTCATGTCCATCATCTTATCCTGTTCCATCATCGTGCTTGACTTCGTTTCCATTGGCATCATGTCCTTGGCTTCGGCGATGCCCGGAACAAGAAGCGCCATGGCGAGAACGGATGCTGCAATTGTTCTTTTCATTTTAATCATTGGAAACTCCTCCTTAAGGTTGTTTGGTTCTTCGGTATCAATATACCGAACGGCTCTTAAGGAAGAATAAAGCAAGGCTTACAAAAGAATTAACTTCAAAGGACTCTCCTCAAAGGCACAGTGAGCCAAAAGCGGCTCCCTTCTCCTGGCCGGCTTTCTACGCCGACCTGTCCGCCGTGTCGACGAACAATCGATTGAAC
Organism: Paenibacillus sacheonensis; assembly: GCF_009909195.1. GTDB lineage: Bacteria > Bacillota > Bacilli > Paenibacillales > Paenibacillaceae > Paenibacillus_Z > Paenibacillus_Z sacheonensis. Next base: position 481,240 of record NZ_JAAAMU010000003.1, on the reverse strand, counting down.
GATCGCCAGGCCAAGACCTGCGCCTCCGCCGCCTTCTCTGCGCCGTGAGGGGTCCGTTCGATAAAACCGATCAAACACCCGCTCTATTTCTTTCTCTTCTATTCCCGGTCCTTGGTCCCTTATGGATAGCTCCACAAAGCCATCGGAACATGCTCTGGCTTCTAGATCGATTCTCGATGAGACTGCGGTGTACTGAATGGCGTTTTGCATCAAATTACCGAGTGCCCGTTTGATTTCAAAATCGTCAATCCACACGATGCCAGTATCGTCAGGCACCCGTACCTCGACCTCGATATTTTTCTCGCTCAACAGCATATAGTGACTTTGCAATACTTCCACGAACAGACTATCGACCGCAATCGGTTGCTGTCTTAATTCGATCACTCCGGCATCGATTCGAGATAACTGGAACAAATCTTCGATCAACCCATTCAATCTTCGTGTCTCCAGTCGAATGGTTTGCAGGTATCGTCCGAATGTTTCCTGATCTTGAATGACATCGTCCTGCAGCGCCTCTACGAACGATTGAATGGATGACATCGGCGTACGCAAGTCGTGCGACACGTTCGCGATGAGCTCAGAACGAGCCGCTTCGGATGCGCGGAGTTTTTCGAACATATCTCGCAGCCTGCCGGACATTTGATTGAATTGGCCGGCCAATTGCTGGAATTCCATAGGCCCGATTCGAGGCACATCAATATTGAAATCGCCTTCTGCCAGGCGCTGCGTATCATTCGCCAAGACTTGGATCCATTTGGCAAGAGGACGTGTCAGCAAAGCATGAACAATAAGCGAAACGGCAGCCGCGCCAATGGTGATCAAGGTAATGATTCTGTACTCATTCCAGGATAGCAGCATATAGCGATAAATGACGAAGACGCTTACCAGTATGATCGTTATACTGATTCCGTTGAGGAGCAGTAAATAAGACCGGAACCGAAGTTTCGGCTTCATCTCGCCTCACGCCCTTCGAATTTATAACCAATGCCCCATACGGTTTTGATATAGTTCGGTTCCGACGGACTGGCTTCAATCTTCTCCCGAAGACGCCTGATGTGAACGGTTACCGTTGTCATATCCCCATAATAATCGACGTCCCACACTTTATTCAGCAGCTGGCTGCGCGAGAACGCTTGTTCAGGATGGGTCGCGAGCAGCGTAAGCAACTCAAACTCTTTAACGGTCAAATCAATCCGAACGCCGTTAACTTCCACCTTTCTGCTGGGTAAATGAATGACGAGTCCCGGAAAAGAGATCGTTTCTTTCTCCATTCGAGCAAGCGATTCCTGTTTAGGAGATTGAACGGAACGCAGCCTGCGGAGAATGGACTTCACCCGCAGCACCAGCTCTCTGGGGCTGAAAGGCTTCGTTATATAATCGTCGGCCCCCATGGTGAGGCCAACGATTCGATCGTTTTCCTCGCCTCTCGCCGTTAATAAAATGATGGGCGTATCATGCATGTTGCGAATTTCCTCGCAGACTTGAAATCCATTTGTTTTCGGCATCATGACATCGAGAATGAGGAGATCGGGCGACGCTTGAGCCCACAACCGCAGCGCTTCTTCGCCGTCCCCCGCCGTGATGACTTCATAGCCTTCCCGCTCTAAATATCGGGTGCAAACATCTCTAATATTCGATTCGTCATCCGCGATTAATATTTTGATTGACATAGCTCAACCCTCCGTTGCTGCCGATCGATTTCTGCCTTGCTGTGATTATATCGTATCCGGCAGAACAGAATGATTACAAAACTATTAAATCAATCATGCGTATGATCGATGAAACGCTATTAATGTGTGACCACCTGGTTGAGGGAATCCGGTGATTTTTATTCGTTTCATGCTGTATGCCTGAAAATTCACGATCAGAAACTCTTTAAACGTTCTCAGTTATTATGGCACCAACCCACAAAAACAGGTGTTATCTTTCATAAATAATTGTAACAATAGGACTGCGAAACCGCGTCTCTCCGTTGGTGTTATTTCACCATTATCCCGAATACAAACGAGAACTGCTCTCGTTTCAGGATAAATTAGAAATTCACACACCTAAATACAACATTTGAATAAATACACACAAAATCATAGCCCCTAATTATCTAACCAAGTTTCTCTTTATCTAATGAGCAAATGCAAATAAAAAAGACCGCCCCACAGGCAGTCTGAACGAATTTAGCACAATTGAGAAGAAGTGACACTTATTTTACTACCCTACACTTTCTAGTTTTGATTTGCTTTTTTCCTCTCTTCTACTATCGCTTCTTTATAGTAAACTTGTCATTATTAACCCACGTTGAAAGAAATTGGTTCGGGCAATTTACGGCGAATTCGACCTCATATCGACCGAGGAGACACGAAGCATGTATGAGCAATCCCCCTATTAATTCACTTGGAATACGAGCAGGAGATATTATTACGGCTGACCATGGCGGGAGGATATACACCTTCGAGGTTACGGAGATTAAGAATAGCAAAATAATTCGAAGGGAAGAGTAACGGTGCTCTTCCCTTCATTGTTCGGTTGGTCATGATTACGCGTTTAAAAAAACCGGTGTTTTTAACTCAGCAGACTTATATGCCGCAAGCGCAACTTCGAGTGCACGTAATCCATCCGTCCCCGTCACGGAGACAGGATTTCCCGAGATGACGCAGCTTACGAAATGATCGATAAGCCCTTGGTCCGGATTATCTCCCCAGAACGGCGCCGTCGTCTTCAGCGTATCATCGGAGTGAAGCGTCATATTCTGTTTATAGAGGTCAACTTTCGCGCTTCCCTCTGTACCAACAAGATCCAGCGTTAAATCACCCCAAACCGGATTCGAGCGAGGTCGTGACCAAGAAGGATCGAGTGAAGCAATAACGCCGTTGTCAAAAGAGAACGTGAGCAGTCCGCAATCGTCAATTCCCGCATCAACATGGAATCGATTATCGACTTCTGCGTATACCTCCGTCACCTCGGCGCCTGGCATATACCAGCGCATTACATCGAGCACGTGAACGGTATGATCCATAACGGCACCGCCGCCCGCCAGCTGCTTGTCTGCGAACCAGCCCCATGGCATCGAGCCTCGATTCGTTCCTCCGAAGGCGACAATAGAGCCGAGCTCGCCGGATGCAATACGCTCTTTCATCCGCTGCGCTACCGTGCTGAATCTGCACGGGAAGGCGATCATAAGCTGTACGTCAGCCTCTTCAGCGGCAGCAATCATCGCTTTGGCATCCTCTACATTGGTGGCGATTGGCTTCTCGCATAGGATATGCTTGCCCTGCTTCGCTGCTGCAATTGTATATGCGGCGTGCTTGCTATTCTCCGAGCAGACGATAACTGCATCCACGGACGCAATGAGTTCATCCTCAGACGCGAACCACGCTGTGCCGAACTCCGCTGTCATACGTTGACCGCGTTCCGCGTCATCGTCGGCGATACCGACTAGCTCGGCATGCGGATTGCGCTTAATCGCATGCGCGTAAGACCAAGCATGCATATGAGCGAAGCTGATAATTCCGATTCTCATCCGTTTGTCTTCCTCCTCTATTCGAATGTGACAACTTCGCCAGTTTGTGCGGATCGAAGGGCCGCAAGCGCCAGCTCGAGTGACTTCGCAGCATCTGTACCCGTAACGAGCGGCTCGGTTCCCGTGCGAACACAATCGACAAAATGCCGAAGCTCAATCTCGTAAGGAGAACGGTTCAGCGGACTCTCCCACGATGACGACGGCAGCTCTGCACCTGCACCCCTGCGTGTAACGGCAATCGGCTTATGATCATCCGAATCCAGCTTCATTAGACCTTCGGTTCCCGCAAGCTCAAGGAAGGAACGGAATCCGTCCGGCAGCGCCCAGCTCGCCGTCAGATGCGCGATGACGCCGCTCTTCATCCGAATCGAGACGAAGGCATGCTCGCCGGGGAGCCCCTCTTCCGCAATCTTGGCATAAACCCGCAGTGGCTCGCCGAATGTAGAGCGGAGCCAATCCAGCTCATGAATGCCGAGATCGACAATGACGCCGCCGGATCGGGACTTATCCTTAAACCATGCCGACCATCCAGGCGGAGCACCTTCACGAATCATCCGCACCGTGCCGATGGTGCCAAGCTTCCCTTCTTCTACAATTTCTTTCGCCATCTGATAGTCCGGAGAGAAACGCAGCGCATGACCGATCATGAACGTAACTCCGGCCGCGCTGCAAGCTTCAGTCATTTCGAGCGCATCCTCGACCGACATCGCAATCGGTTTCTCGCAGAAAACATGCTTCCCGCAAGAAGCCGCATATAAGACATGCGCCTTATGCAAATCAGTAGGCAAGCAAATATCGATGATATCCGGATTCTCGACCTGAATAAGCTCCTCAATAGAACCATAGCTTCTAGCCTCATGCTCAGCAGCCAGCCTCTGAGCCGCTTCTACTCTTTCATCAGCCACGCCGACAAGCTCCACGCCGTAGATATTCGCATATGTGGACGCATGCGTTCCTCCCATCATGCCCGCGCCAATGATGCCGATCTTAAGCATAGGTTCATTTCTCCTTCTTATAGACGCGGTGCCCTCGGACATACGTCTCTAATAAAGTCAGTTGATCGTCCAAAATGAGAAAGTCCGCATCAAGCCCTGCAGAGAGCGAGCCTTTGCGCTTATCCGCTCCCGCTTCTCGTGCCGGAACGATGGTAAAGGACGGAAGCACGTTACCGAGCGTGCGCCCGGTATAGTCCAGCACGCGGCGCAGCGAATGGAGCATCGTAGCCGAGCTGCCTGCCAGCGTCTCGGTCCCTTTCATGTAGATTTTGCCTTCAGAAACGACCGTTTCTCCGTAATCGCCGTCAGGCAGGCCCGCTTGGAAAACCGCGTCCGTAATGACGCATACATTCCATGTGCCTTTCAGGTCGAATAAGAATCGCACTGCCGCCGGATGAACATGAATGCCATCGGCAATCAGCTCCGTCGTCAAGCTCGTCTGCGTCATCCCCGCCCCTGCAACGCCCGGATCGCGATGATGAAAGGGACTCATCCCGTTAAAATGATGGGTTGTATGACACGCGCCCCACTCGATTGCCTGAAGCGCCTGTTCATAGGTAGCATTCGAATGCCCAATCGAAACGCGGATGCCTTGAGCGGTCAGCCACTTTACGAATGGTTCGCCGCCAGCCAGCTCGGGAGCGACCGTAATGAGGCGAATCGTACCGCCGGAAGCCTCGATATACCGCTCTATCTCGCCCTGATCCGGCGGATGGAGCAGCGACTCGTCGAACGCGCCCTTACGGACCGGGTTCAGAAACGGGCCTTCCAAGTGGACGCCGATATAGTCGGCACCGTCATATGTCCTATCTGTCTGAGCTTGCAGCGCATGGAGCAGTATCCCAAGGGTTGTCCGCTCAGGCGCCCCGCCGGTCGTTGCAAGCATTGCAGTCGTACCGTGCGAGGCATGGAATCTCGCCGCACCGCGATAGTCCTCCGGCTCACCTCGCAGCAGATCATAGCCGCCTCCGCCATGCACGTGGACATCGACGAAGCCGGGCAGAACGATTTTGCCATCCAAATCTATGATTCGATCTGCTTTTGCCAATTCTGACTCTATCAAACTCGGGCTGCCGACAGACACGATCGCTCCGTCTCCTGCTGCTATAAATCCACCGCCACGAATCAGCTCATAGCCAGTATATAACTCCGCATTCACATAAGCCGTCGTTGCCAAGTCCAAGCCATTCGCAGCTCCTTTTCTAAGCTTCATATGCATGATGAAAAGCGCCAATCAATGCCGCCTCGTCTCCTAGCTCTGCATGCATGACAGACAGCTTGCCTCTCAGCCACGGAAACCGATCATGCAGTCGTTCCCGAATTGGCCCGAGAAACGGCTCCCCTGCCTTCGCGACACCGCCTCCGATGACAATTACTTCAGGATCCAGCAGCGCAACAGCCGTTTCCAGCTTTTCCGCCAAAAGTTCAGCAGCGTAACGATAAATACCGAGCGCTTGCTCGTTAAGGTCCGAGCAATGCCGGGCCACATCCTCAGCCGTTGGGATCCCCCCTTCGTTCTGCCAGCTGGTCAATCCGGCTGCAGCAGCAAGGCGCGAGATGCCTGGACCTGAGACGACGGTCTCGAGGCAGCCGATCTTCCCGCAAGGGCATTGGCGCGTCAAGCCAGTCACGACATCATGACCGATCTCGCCAGCGAGGTTATGGCCGCCGCGGACGAGTTTTCCATCTATCGCGATCGCAGCGGCGATGCCCGTCCCGATTGTCAGGCATATCGCGTGACTTCGCCCTTGAGCGGCACCAGCCATAAGCTCGCCCTTCGCGAACGTGCGAACATCGTGGTCGATCCGAACGGGGACCTGAAGAAGATCCCCCATCATCCACGCAAAAGGAACATGCCTCCAGCCTAGATTCGTCGCATCCGATACGACGCCATCCTCCGGGTTCACTTGACCCGGAATACCGAAGCCTGCCGCGACGAGCGTCGCCGGATCTCCCGGCAGTCTCGCTACTGCATCCCGTATATGCTGAGCAACCATCCTTGTATACGCATCTGCATTTCCAAACCGTTCCCGATTGCTGCCGAGCGTATCGAGCTGCACTTTGACAAGTAAATGGCGCTGTTCGTCGAACAGGCCGATTACCGTCCCTGTCCCGCCGACATCAACGCCTGCATAGATGCGGCTCATTACTCCACGCTCGCTGCTTTCGCAGCACCGTTCGTTTCGGAAGAAACTCGAATCGCATCCAATATCCGCATAATCGTCAGCCCTTGGCGAGCATCCGAAACCGGCTGTTCACGGTGAATGACGCACTGGATAAAATGATCAATTTCTTCTTTGTAATAGTCGTTGCTTTCCACTTTCAAACTGCTTTCAACGGGTACGAGATTCGACTCCTTAAAGAGGAACAGCGGATCCAGACTTGCGCCCCCCTTCGTGCCGTACAGCTCAATCTTCATCGCATCATCCTGCGCTCCGTTGGCTGCCCAGCTCGCCTCGACCGTCAATGCCGCGCCATTCGCGAACGTAATATATGCCGTACCGAAATCTTCAACGTCATAGATTTCCTCGGTTTTGTTATCCACCGATGCTGCCTCGTAGAAGCCATTCACCTTCGTTTCGTACGGTGCAATCCGGTGGAACAGCTTGCCGAGTACATTGTCCGGATCCGGCATCCCCATTAGCCACCACGCCGCATCAAGCGCATGAACGCCGATATCCATCATTGGTCCGCCGCCAGACAGCTCCTTCGATGTAAACCAGCCTTTCGGCACGCCGCGACGGCGAATGATTCTTGCTTTGGCAAAATAAATATCGCCAAGCTCGCCCGACTCCGCAATGCCTTTCAGCGCGCGAACATCATGGCGATAGCGGCTGCTCATGCCGACCATCAGTATGCGCCCCGTCCGCTCTGCCGTTTCGACGAGTCGCGCCGCCTCCTCGGCAGTTGCCGTCATCGGCTTCTCCACGAGCACATCGAGCCCCGTCTCAAGTGCCGCAATAGCGAGCTCCGCATGGCTTTTGTTAAACGTACAGATGCTCACCGCATCAAGTCCGGCTTCCCGAAACATCGCTTCCGCAGATTCATAAGCCACTGCTCCCCATTGCTCAGCCGCTTGCTGCGCGCGTCCGAAATCAATGTCGGCTACTGCAGCAAGTTCCACTTGCGGATGGTTCTTATAATTAGGCAGATGAAAGATATGCGCAATTGCCCCAATGCCTACGACTCCAACTTTAATCGTCTTCATCCGATCACGCTCCCCTTTTATGAAACGAATACCGCACACGCTGTTCGCGAGGCGGCATTCGGCATTCAAATAAGACAGTATTTTTGCTATCTTTTTTTGGGTCCGCTGCCCGAGCTTTCCCGGATAATAAGCTCCGTCGGTATGACGATTTTGCGTACCGTACGCCGTTCCGGCTCTGTCTCCAGTGCCAGAAGCAGCAGATTAACGAGCTCTTGGCCGATGTCCTGAATCGGTTGTCTCACGGTCGTCAGTGCCGGCTTGAACAGCCGCGCCGAGAAAATATCGTCAAATCCAATAACGCCAACGTCGTCCGGTACACGGATGCCCACTTCTTCCATCGCCTTTATCGCACCGAAAGCAAGCAGATCATTGCCGCAGAACAGTGCATCGAACGAAATGCCTGTCGATAGAAGCGATTGCAGCCCCTCGTAGCCGTCCGCAAACGACTGGCCCTTTACTAGCCGAATCAGTCTTTCATCCACTTGATAGCCATACATCATAAGCGCCTTGCGGTAACCAAACTCGCGCTCGATCGAAACCGCCGGTCCTCCGATATAAGCGATACGGCTATAGCCGCACTGGATCAAATGCCCAACCGCTGTAAGCGTGCCTTGCATATGATCACCGACAACGCAGCTTACGCCCAATATACTCGGGTCAAGCGAGACAATAGGAACGCCCGCTGCCTTCAGCGCGTCGATCTGTTCGTTCGTTTCCGAGCTGTAGTGCGGAGAGGAGCAGTAGATGACGCCATCCATTCGACGCTCGAGGCACATTTTCAAATACGCGCTGTCTTTCTCCGGTTCATTATCCGTCGAGCAAATAAGCGTCGTATACCCATGCGCCCAAAGCTCATCTTGAATCACTTCGGATATGAAAGCCCAATATTCATTGGATAGCTGGGGAACGACGAGACCAATCGTGCTCGTCTTCTTCATAATCATAGTGCGCGCGACGAAGTCCGGCTGAAATTGCAGACGTTCGATAACTTCCCGCACACGATTAATCGTATGGCGGCTTACTCTGTCTCTGCCATTGAGCACGCGTGAGACCGTCGAAATCGACACTCCCGCTTCTTTGGCTACTTCCTTAATGGTCGCTTTCATCGTATCCCACCTTCATCGCGGGGAGTGGACTTTAAGGTTACTAACTTTCAACCGGCAAGCGCTGAATGCGCGGGTCGGTGAAAATATCCGATTCATCATGGCTTGCACTCGAGAACTCCGACACGATCGCACCCTCTTGCCCCGCTTGAAACCAATGAAGCGTGTTTGGCTTAATCGTGTACTGCTCCCCGGGATGAAGCTCAATCTCATGGAAGACGGTGTAAAAGGCTTCGCTTCGTACTGGAGGATTCGCTTTGCGATGCGGCGTTTCCTCCCCTTCCACATATAAATAAACAACGCCAGAGCGGCAGCGGAACGTCTCCATCTTGCCGGGATTTTCCGCCGAGAGCGGAGGGTGAAGATGCTCTGGACAAGTTTGGCCTGGCATCAGCACCAGATCCTTCGCGCAGTACCGCTCGTTGTTGATATAGGTAATGAGCTGAAGCCCGCTTAATGCCAGCTCGCCAAGCCCCATATCCGCCACTTCGACATGTTGTTTCTCGTCTTCCGTAAGCACGACGCCGATTTCGGCAAGCTTGTCGACCGTCCACTGCCGAGCTTCCGCGCTGCTAATCACTTTACTCATGCTCCACCGCTCCTTCTCTCGCGAATTCCTCCGCCCAGTTCATTGCAAGCGTTTCGAAACGCTCTGCCATCCATAAGTTGACTTCCCATAGGTTAGCAACCGGCTGCCTTGTAAAAGGTAGCGTCGGCATATAACCCGGTGGTCCGAACTCCGGAGTGAACGTAATCGTATCCGCACCCGCAGCGAGCCTTGCGCGTACGATTTGTTTCCACCAAGCCTCATGTGCCGCCAGCTCACGAGCGTATTCCGGTGCGCGTGGATCCGCAACCTGCGGGCCTTCGGCGTGTCCGACTCGTCCGTGAATATGAACCGATCTGCTGCAGGCTAGATGAACTGCACTCGCATGGCTCTCCAGAAGCGACTCCGTCACGCAGCACCAGTGGCTGAAATCCGCGTTAAGCTTTAGTGAATCCAGCCTGTTCAATAGCTCCGCTGTGTTCCACGGCGTATAAAGCGCCCGCCCGCGGTGCGTTTCATGCGCAACAGCAAGACCGATCGCATCTTCCGTCTGCAGCGCCTGCTCGAAGTAATGCAGCTGGTCGCTGAGCGAGTCACTGTCCTTTGAGCTTTGCGATACGATAAACATCGGGTTAAATGAAGCTGCACGCTCGGCCTGAGCTCGGAACGAAGCCGCGTGATCAGGTCCATCTGTAAGCGTTTGGGCAATAAAGCTGAGCCCGTTCGTTCTCAGCAGTTCTTTGAATAGATTGTCTTGATCGGGTACGGGGAGCGGACTTTCGACCGCCCCGTATCCGGCTTCCGCAATTCGCGCGAAGAGTGCACCTCTATCCTCGCCCAGTCTGATCGCAAGCGGTGAGCCTTCGAAAGAGACGTACTCCCACAATGATTTCACCCGCAGCAATTTCATCGGCTACACCATCCTGCATTCTACGAGCGCGTATAGCGGTAGCTTGGCGATTTGTACGGATAGGCAGCCATCCGAATCGGCATCGTAACGCCATTCGGCTTGAAGGTCTTCACCGTTCAGCGTGTGGACCGTTACTTCCGTTACTGCTCGCGGTGTCCTCACTCGGAATGCGGCTGTAACGGGAACAACGCAATCCTGCTGGCGGTCAAAGCCATAGTTCACAAGATGAACCGCTAAGCCGCCGTTCTCAAGGGCATGCGGGTTAATTCCGATGTCCGGTGATCCGTCGACTTCGATCTGGAACTTAGCGTTCGGCAGCATGCCGCGAATGGCTGTAATGAAGCCGTACAGCTTGTCAGACTCCTCGCAGATCTGCGTACCCGGATGTGAAAGAACGCGCGCAGCGAGTGCGCGTGCTTCTTCGCTGCCGTTGTTCGCGAGTCGTCCGTAAACGACGACTTTGCGGTCGCCATCTAGATACTCAAGCACCGTTGAAAGCTGCTTCGCGGTCATGATGTCATTATCCGGAAGCACGAGGCATTTGTACTTGGAGAGGCGATCCAGCGTAAATTCGTCTTGGAACAGCTCCCCATCATCCGAGATGATGACATCATACGGCACATGCTGCTTGCTCATCTGTCGAATAATATCCCAGAACGGCATGATGACGTCCTTGTTTACCGCGGATGACAGCATCGTCGCTTGGTCACCGTCATCGCCTACGGCATCATTCTCCCGATGCCAGTAGCTTGGATAGCTATAGTTAACTGCGATCTCAGCTCCGGAGATGTTCGAGATCAAGTGATCATTCTTCTTGAGGAACTGCTGCACCGCCATCGTCGGCTCTTTCGGCGCATAGAACGCGTCGCGGATCGTATTCCCCATCCAGCCGCCGTATGGAATCGACAAATTGCAGCCGAACGTCGTCGCCTCGAGCAGCATGAGCTGGAATTGCTCTGCCATGCGGCCATTCTTCAAATTCTCAAGCAGTTCCGGTACGATACCGCCGTACGGGTTCTCGACGACCGTCATCGGCTTGCCGCCGGCGAAGCCGTTCGCATAGCGGTACCAGTAGGCTTGACGGTACAGCGTATTGCGCATCTCTGTCGCGATAATGTCCACTTCAGGCTGCAGCGGCATGTATTGGTGCATAACGTGGAAGAAATTCCCCGACACCAGCACGTCGCGTCCTTTGGACTTGCCGTAAGCGCGGACATGGTCGGTCAGCTCTTTGAAGTAACCGGTCATAATTTTCATCTGGAATTGGAAATAGTCCGAGAACAGCGGAATTGCCCCGCGATTCGGTCCTGGGAAATCGATGCCGTTCGCCTTGATGTATTCGCCATAGTGGAACGTGTCGAAGTCCATGTCGGCAAACTCGGCCGGCAGCAATCCAAGCTGTTGGCGTTCTTTCAGATAGGCACTGAACGGCTTCATGCAGTCCTTGCAGAAGCAGCCGCCGTAATTAATCGCCGTAATCGGCAGCTCGCATTCGTCCAGATGGACGCCGTGAACGCCAGCATCGATTTGAATCTCGATAATCTTCTTCAAATATGCCCGCCATACCGGATTGTTGCGGCACATCTGATAGCAGATTTGCTCATAACCGACCACTTCGACCCAAGCTGCATGAACAGCAGTGCCGTCCCATTTGCGCGCTGCGCATTCTCCCCACAGGTCGGTCACCGGCTCGCCAGCACTGTTCGTAAGACCATCCGGGAAGTAATCGCGGAACGTCTTTTTGAATAGCTTCGGATATTTGTCCTGGCTGAACTCGCGCAACCCGTACCATGTCTTGTTGCCTTCACCGCGGAGAATGTTCAAGCTTAGCAGTTGGGTCCCGTCTTCGCTGATTTCCGCCGGGAACTCCCAGCCTTGTACTTCAAACACGACGCCGAACACTTTGATGCCGTGCTTGTCGCACTCGCGAATAAACTCTTGGTCGTTCATATAGCCATATACGCGAAGGCGCTGCGGTACTTCGCCGTACGCCTCTTCTTCCAAATAAGGGAGCGACAGGCTGCCTCCGCCTAGAGCGGACCAGACGAGCAGCGTCGCCTCGTAATCTTTGAGATCTTCTACCATTTGCGTTCTGCGCATCGGCAAGCTCGGGTGGAAGCAATGTTCATCCCGGTACCATGCATCGAAGTAAATGCCGCGTTCCATAGTCGTTTCAGCCTTCCTTTCAGCTTTCCGGCGTTTAGGGATTAAAGCGACGCAGTGTGAATAAAGAAAGATCGAAACCAGGGTCTTCGCCCGCGGCCAGCTTCGCCAATATTTCGCCGTTCGCGCTGGCGAATTTGAAGCCATGACCGGAGAATCCGGCGCCAATCGCGATATGCGGATAATCCGGGTGGCGGTCAAGTATGAAGTGCTCATCCGGCGTCATTGTATAGGTGCATGCGCTGCCTTTGATGATTTCCGGTTTGATGCCTGGCATATAACGCGCAATGTATGCAGCGCAGTCTTGGCCGTCGTCTTCGAACGTACCGTGAGGCAGCAGAAGGCCGTCTGCCGGCATCGGCCGAATCGTTCCGTCATGCCGTCCTGCCTTCACGCCTTCGCCTCCGATATCCGGGAAACCGAAGAAGATGCCTTCGGGGAGATCGAACAGAAAGGCAGGGAATGTGTCCGGCGCATAATCCTCCGTGAGCGGCTTGAACCATTCCACCGTTTTGCGAAGCGGCGACAGCGGCATCTGGCTCAAGCCAAGCTTCGCGAGCATCGGACCGGCGAACTTGCCTGCGGTCACGATAAGCGACTTGGCCCGATAGAGCTTCCCTGACGCAGTCACAACCTCCGCACCTTCTTTATTCGGATGAATCGCGATTACCGGAGTGTTAGGCAGCATCGTGGCACCGCGCGCGACAGCCGCATCCCGATAGGCTTGCACGCAAGCTTCGCTGAGCAGCACGCCGCTGCCCGCTTCGTAACAGCCGACGAACGAGTCTGGAAGTGCCAATCCGGGCCACCGCCGCTTGATCTCACAGCCGTTCAGTACTTCGACCGGAAGCCTATGCTCCTTGGCGCTGCCTTGCATCTCGGTCAGCATTTGGGAACCAGGCTCGCCGGCTTGCAAGAAACCTGTCTCCAGAAACAGCTTGCGGCTGGTTTCCCGCTCCAGTTCATACCAGAGCGCTTGCGCACGGAGCGCCATCGGCGTATACGCCCTGCCCTCACCGTAAGCATGGCGGATTATCCGTGTTTCGCCATGATGCGTACCTTGTGCATGCGGCGGATCATACGCGTCGATCAGGAGCGTCCTTCGCCCTGCTCGAGCTGCGTGGTACCCGGCGGACATGCCCATGGCGCCTGCTCCAACGACGATCACATCGTATTGCTCCAGTTCCATCGTCAGAACACTCCTTTACTGCTTGCCTTTTTTTTCTCAAATCGACCATACCGCACTTCCATAGGCACCGATTGTTGCAGTATCGCCACCCGCATTCGAGTTTGACTCCGCACTCCCGTATACGATCACGGCTTCTGACAGCGATGCCGGAGCAGCGAACGTTACTGGTTCGTTCGATAGGTTGACCGCGATGAACCGCGTGTCCGCTCCGTTCTTCCGCCAGAAGGTAACGACAGGCGTGCCGGTATATACATATTCCGTTGTGAAATCGTTATTGAGGTACTGCCCCCGCATTTGGAACAGCTCTCGGAAGAAGCCTCTTAAATCCGGTCCTTCTTTCATATAGATCGAAGGGTCTTCGTCACCTTGATAGAGCATTGGCATCCCGTCGATGCAGCTGAGCAGCACCCAGAGCGCTCTCGCCCGCTCTTCGCCGTACCACGCAGTGGCACGCGACTTGTTCCACACCCACGATACCGTGTCATGGTTACCTAAGAAGCGCAGCTTCACGTAGCCCGGAACATTGCTCAGCATTTCGGCTTCCAGCCAGCGCGTAAGCTCGCGCGCGAAGTCGACAGGAGCTAAGCCCTCCGCCTCCATCTCGAAGAACACTCGATACAGCGCCATATCGTAGAACACATCGGTGTACGGCGCGTACGCCGGCACCGGATTGAAATTCTCCGGCGTCGAGAGCGGCTTCTTGCCTGCTTCGAGGAATCCATCGCGGATCGCTTTACTGATCTCGATGCCGCCTTTGAGATTCGAGTTGCTCGGACGATTCGTGCCGCAAGGACGCCAATTCGTTAAGCCGCCCATCGCGCAATCGATCCGTGCGCCATCGACATTGAAGCGTTCGACATGCTCCTTGACGAGCTCCTTCGCATACTCGAGGTATTCGGGATTCGCCATATCGAAGCTCAAGCAGTTCCATTCGATCTGCGGCTCACCGTTTCTGCGGAGGGACGCCCATCTGCGGAATTCGATGCCTAGCGGATCCTCCAGCTCTGGACCATGCGGAACATAGTCGAAGAGCAGTGTCATACCGAGCTCGTGCAGCTTGCGGCTAAACGTTTCGACCGCCTCGTCGCCGCCGTAGCGTTCGTCCACAATCCGCTGATCCGTAGGATGATAGACGCCGCGTTCCAAATGCTCGAAAATCGGAAGTACCCAGACATGATCGATACCCATATCACGAAGAGCCGGCAGCTCATCTGCAAAAGCAGCCATATCCCGGTTAATCGGGAAGTTCGAATCCATCGTGCCATGCGGATGACAGGAATAGAGCACGCCTTCGCGATGACCGTCTGTTGGCGGTATCCAGCCTTTGCCGATGTACAACTCGCGTATCGGTTCTAATGAGTCGCCGCTTCCGATTGGCTGAATATATAGCGTTCCGCATGCGAGCTTCTCGCCCGGTGCCAGATTCGCCTCTACCGCTGCAAGGTTCACCAGATGCAGCCTATCGCCATCACGGTAAACGCCGGTCCCCCACTTCTCTTCTTCATCCACGAAGATGAAGTTCGTCCGCTCATCGCCAGACTTCAGCCTAACAACCGGATTAACAAGCCCTGTTTCGATAGGCATTCTGTCGTCTAGCGCTGAAGCTTCGAACACTTTGTAAGGTACGTTGCCTGGGAAATCAAATTCGGTTCCGCCCGCCCCAAGCTGCTGGCTCGCCATAAAAGCAACGCCGTTCACATGAATGGTAGCGGCACCAGTATTCTCGAATACCGCACCGATTGCTGCATTCGTTCCCGTCGCACTATAACGAACCGACAATGATAGTCCGGAAGTGCGATATCGGGCAGCCAGAATCGCCGGAGCCATAGTAACGCCACTATTTACTACCTCTTCATCCTGTTCGTCCCAGCCAACGAATTGCCACTGAGTTTCTGCACCTTCACTATCCGCCGGCACAATCCGAGGCAGCTCCCATGTATTGGCACCTTCAAAGCTGTGCCATTCAAGACGCCTCGTCCCATACGTGCCGTCAGCGCCGATATCGAGCGACAATTCGCCCTGCCATACACTTTTGCCGCGGACTTGGACGGCGTGAAGCCGTCCATCCTCCTGGCCAAATGTATACACGACGTCTCCGCACGCCCACTGTTTAAGCGGCAATTTTTTCGTGTCGGCCATGCTGAAACCCTCCTTAAACTTCAAGCTTTACATCAATCGCTTCTGGCTCGTTCGCGAGCAGCGCATCCGTAATCATTTTGAAAATGTCCAGATCCTGCTTATAGTCCTCAATCGTCGTCTTCGGAGCAATGTTCTTCGTAACGACTTCGTAGAAGGCTTCAAGCTCAACCGTGTAAGGATCCTTCAATGTCGGACGCTTCACGTACTCGTTGTACTGCTCGCCGACCGTCTCCTTCACTTCCAGCGTCGTCGGCAGGTGGCGAATATAAGGCGTATCGTATTTGACGTTCAGCTGCTTATACTTGCCCATCACCTCGATGGAAGCATCGAAGCGGCACTGTTCGTCTACGCCCGTCTCGAATGTCGCATAATAGCCGTCAAATTCAAGAATGGCAGTTATGTATCCGCCGCCGTTCCATTGTGCCGCCGAAACAACACGCTTCGGCATCCCAAGCAGCTCGCGCATGGCGGACAAGTCATGGCTGTTTAAGCCGGCGAGAAGTCCGTACGCGTTGTAGATATCCTGGGGCACTTCGCCAATCGCTTCTTTAATCATTGCCGAGCGGCGCGCAAAGCGATCATCCATCAGCTCTTTCGGAATATCCGTGAATCGAAACACCGTGCTCGATTGATCGATGATTTTGCGGTTAGGTCCGATGATGTCGCGAACCTTCGCGTATTGAATCGGGCCGAGCGTCTTGATCTCTTCCAGCGCCTCTGTGAATGCAGGTGCGAAACGGCGCATGTAACCGACCATCACCTGCACGCCAGCTTCATCGCGCGCCTTGATCATTGCATCGGCATCGGCATGATTGAGCGTCATTGGCTTCTCGATCAATACATGCTTATTGTGCTTGAGCGCATGAATCGCCGAGTCTGCATGGTATTCATCGCTGTTGAGGACGAACACTGCATCGAGATCTTCTTGAGCTGCCATCGCCTTGTAGTCTGTATACAGGTTCGTCACGCGGTATTTCTCGCCCAGCACTTGAAGCAGGGCTGGAGAAATATCGCACAACGCCGCAATTTCATAACGATCCGATAGATTTTCTAGAATAGGCAAATGCGTAATTTGAGCAACCTCGCCAAGTCCAACCAAACCAACTTTTAATCTTCTCATCGCTTATAGATCCCCTTTGACGTTAAAATGTGATGACGGCTTTCAAGAAACCGTCCGGTTTACTCTTAGCAAGCTGAAAAGCGCGGTTAATATCTTTGAGTTCAAAATAGTGAGAAAGCAGCGGTGCGATGTCCAACTGGCCAGCTTCGAGCAGCTTCATGCCGGTTCTAATGCCCTTTAGATATGCCTGAGGATCTCTCTCATGCGCGTTGATTACGTCGAGTCCCTTCCAGTTCCAAGCCTGCACGTCAATGGTGCGTTTGCCTCCCTGGTGGTAGCCGAAGATGACAAGCCGTCCGCGGATTCGTACCGCTTCGGTCGCCATATCGAGCGCACCCTGCTTACCGGTCGCTTCGATGACGACGTCGGCTCCTTCTCCGCCGGTCAGCTCAAGGATGCGCTGCATGGCATCTCCCTCTCTTGCGTCGATCACATAATCCGCGCCAAGCTTCTTAGCCAGCTCGAATGATTCCGGACGCGTATCGACGGCGATGATACGCGACGCGCCTTTCAAGCGCGCGCCTTGCAGGATTAGTCCGCCCATGAAGCCGATGCCGATCAGCACGACCGAGTCGCCTACCTCGATGCCGGACCTTGAAGCTCCATTCATCGCACATCCGATTGGCTCACCGAGCGCCCAGTCGTACGGAACATGATCAGCGAGTTTAATCGCCCAATCCTCCGGGACAGTGACGAACTCTGCATAGCCTCCTCGATCAGTGAAGATGGTCACGCGGTCGCCAGTTGCGAACTTGCTTACTCCTTCGCCGGCTGCGACAACGTTTCCACTCACTTCATGGCCGAAGAAGATCGGTTCATCCGTCTTGAAATTCGAATCGACCCACATGCCAAGCTCCGAGGAACAAAGCCCGCATGCTTTCACTTCAACTAGCAATTCCCCGGGACCAGGCACCGGCTTCTCAATGTCCATCACACGGACGTCGCCAGGGCCGAATATTGCGGCTGCTTTCATTGCCTATTCACTCCTTTAATGCAGCTTATATTTCGAAAGCGACGCCCGCTTGCAAGATCATGTTCGCATACGGCGTATTCTCGCCTGTACGAATGACGGCAGCAGCTTCTTCCGAAATGAATCGTTTGAATTCTTCATGCGGAAGCTTCGTAATTGGAAGACCGTCTAGCATGGCGAACGCCCGCTCCTGTACCCCGTCAGACTTGCTCAGCCATTCTTCCGCAATTACGGCAGCTTCAACGACAAGCTCGCTCAGTACCGCTTGCAGTGTATCGACAAAACTCGGAATGCCTTGTACGAGTGCCAAATCAATTCGTCTAACATGGCGGGGGATGGGCAAACCACAATCCGCGATTACGATTTTGTCCGTATGGCCAAGTGATGCAATTAACTGAGATAGCTCCGGATGCAGCAAAGCCGTCTTTTTCAAGCGTCTGTTCCCCCTCGTTAACCTTTGATGCCAAGGCTCGCGATACCGCCAATCAAATTCTTCTGCGCCATATAGTAGATGAGAAGCAGCGGAAGAAGAATGACCGTCGATGCAGCCATGAGCAAGTTCCACTCTGTTGACCGGGATGAAACGAAGTTCGCAAGTCCGATGGCAAGCGTAAACTTCTCCGGCGAATTGAGGTAAATGAGCGGCGACAAGAAGTCGTTATAGACACCAGTAAACGTATACACAACGATGATCGTCAGCGACGGCCGAAGAATCGGAACGAGTACCTTCCACAAAATTTGAAACTCGTTCGCACCGTCGATTTTGGCAGCTTCGTCAAGATCCTTCGGAATCGTCAGCAGGAACTGTCTCATGAGGAAGACATAGAACGCATTGCCGAAGAACGCCGGAACGACGAGCGGCAGATACGTATCGACCCACCCGAGCTTGCTGTAGAACAAGAACGTCGGGATCATCATGACTTGCTCGGGAATGAGCATGGTCGCTAGCATGAGAAAGAACAGGGCGTCGCGTCCGCGAAATCGGAATCTGGAGAAACCGTATGCGATGAGCGTACAAGATATGACTTGACCCGCGATGGTCAGCACTTCAAGTGTAAGCGTATTCGTAATGTAGGTGCCGAATGGCGCAAGCTTGAATGCGTCGTAATAGTTGTGCCAGAGCGGTGGCGATGGAATCCACCGGGGCGGAAATTCCCACATGCCGGCCTTCGTCTTCAATGAAGTGGAAATCATCCAGATAAAAGGAATCAGACAAGCAAGCGACAGCGCAGCCAGAACAAGATGAGATATGCTCGATCCGGCGAATTTGCGGATGCGGTAGGTCATGCCGTTTTCCCCTTCCCGTTGTTGTCGTCGGCATCATAGAACACCCATTTGCTTTGCGACTTGTAGACGATGATTGCCAGGACGAATGAGATCAGTCCGCCAACCCAAGCCATGGCGGATGCATAGCCCATGTCGAATGACTTGAACGCTTTCTGGTACAAGTAAACCATATAAAACAATCCTTCATTCTCAGGACCTCCCGCACTGCCGGATCGGCCATTCATCATAAACGCTGACGTGAACACTTGGAACGAGCCGATAATGCCCATGAGGAGCTGGAAGAACAGTGTCGGCGTAAGGAGCGGAAGTGTGATTTTAGTGAAACGCTGAAGCAGCTTTGCTCCGTCTATTTTAGCTGCTTCGTACAGATGCCCTGGAATATTTTGCAGACCGCCCAAGAAGATGATCGCGCTTCCGCCAATACCCCAAAGGCTCATGATGATATAAGTTGTCAGAATCCAGTTTGGATCCTCCAGCCACTTCGGTCCGTGAATGCCGATTAGCGAAAGCATGTAGTTCAGCAAGCCGTAGTCACTGTTGAAGATCCATTTCCACACCATGGCAATGGCTACGCCCGAGATGACGGATGGCAAGTAAAACAAGGTCCGGTACGTATTGATGCCCCGAATGTTCAGGTTGAGCAGCAGCGACAAGGCAAGTCCGAAGATCAGGCCAAGCGGAATTGCAAAAGCACTGTATACGAGCGTAACGCGCATCGATTTGTAAAATAGCTTGTCATGGAACAGATGTTTGAAGTTATCAAAGCCGACCCATGAGGGTGATCGGTAAATGTCCCATTTCATAAAACTAATGAGAAGCGATGCGATAATCGGAAAAACTGCGAATACAATGAAACCGATTAGCCAGGGAGAGATGAACAAAAACCCAAATCTCTCTTCCCTTCGATCGGCCTTGCTCATGCGTGCATTTGCCATAATAGCCCCCCATTTACCGTCAAATTTGTCAAAACGTTTACGCAACTGGACGTGCGAAATCGCCAAGGGAAGAGCAGTTTATGCTTCTTCCGATGCACTTCTTCTTGGCCTAACGTTCATCCATTACTTGGTTCATTTACTTCACGTTCACATACTGATTTCCGGCACGGTCCTGGCCACGTGCCAAGAAGATTTGCCAATTTTCATTCTTCTCCGGAACGACCTTCGTATCTGCAGACAAAAATCTCATCGTATACCCGCAGCGGCGATATGGGCTTGTATTTGCTGTCGCGCCATGGATAATTCGGGAATCATGCAGCGAGCATTCACCTGGCTCAAGCTCGAAATAGACCGCTTGCGACTCATCGATGTTTTTGATCGTGGCATGGAACGTGTTGATCGCCATATCGACATCTTCGTATTCGGAGAAGCCGTTGTGATGGGTGCCAGGTATGACCCGCATACAGCCGTTCTCTTTATTGCTGCGGTCAATGGCGAGCCAGATCGTGACGATGTTGTCGTACTTATCGAAGCGTCCATTCCAGTAGGCGGAATCTTCGTGCCAAGGCGTCTGGCGGCCCTTGTATGGATCTTTACAAATAAAATGGCTGGACCAAAGAATAATGTCCGGACCGATAATCGGCTCAACCAGATCAAGCACTTCATCTGACAGCAAAAACTCCAGCAAGCGCGGGTCGCGGAAGTGCGGCGTATCCAGTTCATCCGAGAGCTTATCGCCCTTCTCCGCCAGCTGTTCTTCGAAGATAGACGTAAGCTTTGCCATTTGCTCTGCGGAGAAAACCGGTTTCTTGTACAGGTAATAGCCATGCTCCCGATAGAATGCAACTTCTTCTGCGGTTATTTTAGAAGTCATTAATTGCTCTCTCCCCTCGATGAATGAAAATGAAATGTAAAATCGTTTTTACTTCGATATCTTCATTATAGGGGGCGCCTTCATCTCAATCTTGTCTTAGACGGAACGCGATTTTGTTCTATTTTGATATTCCGGCATTTCATAAAAGCTTTGCGCCATTTGACCGGATGCCGGGATCGCCACCTTGCGATTTCCTTTGCGGAATTTCGCCGGTGTGCAATCGTAACGTTCCTTAAACAGATGGTAGAAATGACTGAGATTCTCATACCCTGCTTCCATACAGATGGCAACGATCGCATCGTCGGTCTGCATAAGCAAGTTTGCTGCATACTGCAACCTGATTTCGTTAATCCATTCCGTCGGCGTCTTGCCGAAGCACTTCTTGATGACACGAGTCAGATGCTCAGGACTTTTGCCCGACAGCTCGTACAGCCGCTGCAGTCCCTCGGCAAAGTTTTCTTTAATCCGCATTTCATTCGCGAGATCGACCAGCCAATCCGGCACAGCGACTGCTGCTAGAGCGTCTGGGCGATCTGAGAAGCAGCTCATCATTATATCTGCAACAAGCACGCGAATTTCAGAACGAATCTGTTTCTTATGCATGCCTGGAAGAACCGTAATCTCATGGATTTTGTCGCGAATAATTTCGGTTTGATACGTCCCAATTTGTTTAACCATCGGCATCGGACCATTCAGAAGACGATCCATTTCAATGCCGCCGTCCAAAAAAGCGAACATTGCAATTACCATACGAGAAGAAAATGCAAGGTTGAGCATTTCTACCGAACGGTTGCCATCACCCGCATAACAATGTTTGTCAGATGGCCTGACGAAGCAAAGCGTGCCTGCTTCAAGACGCTCCTTCTTCCCATTGATGAGATGCATGACAGTACCCTTCGTGATAAGAAAGATTTCGTAGAAATCATGGTCGTGCATATCGGTGATCGACTTGATCGATTTGTGATAGGCGTAATGAATTTCCGTTTCCGGATCCAGTAGGTTCTTCTCCAGCAGCTTTTCCAATACGATCACATCCTTAGTTCTTGTAAGGAAACAAACCCTATGCGCATGCAAAGCCTGCGCATAGGGTCGAAACGTTATGACATACATATGGTCTAACTTAAGCTGCAAGAATTATTGCTGTGCGAGCAGTTCGTCAATCTTCGCTTGCATCTCATCCGCCACTTTCGGCAATACTGCCGCTGGATCCTTATACGATTTGCCATCTACGGGGTTCACGACATCCGTATAAGCTTGGGTGAACATCCCGCCAACTTCGTTCCACGTTCTGTTACGGTCGTACGAAGGCGCTTTCGTCTTCAGCTTCGCTTGCTCCAGGAATACCTTCAGCAGTTCATCCTGCTCTAGTCCCTTCTCTTCCCAAACGCTTGGCATTGGAGGGCCCCACATGAACTTCGTATCGATTGCCTGTTTGCCGACCTCCGGGCTGGACAAGTACTTCATGAACTCCCAAGTCGCGTCCTTCTTCTCGCTCTTGTTGTTCATGTACCAGCTGACTTCCTCTGTCCATGAAAAGTTGAGGTCGCTGCCTGCATCTTTCGGGAATGCGACTGCGCCGGCTTTGAACGCTGCTTTCTTCACATCGTTATAGCCCCACAAGAAGCCGAGTGACATGCCGATTTTGCCGGCAGAGAACGGACCTTGGTCACCTGCGGTTTGCATAACCGAGGACGGAGCGTTAACGCCTTCCTTGGACAGCGTCTGCGCGTATTGGAACAGCTCGATCATTTGCGGGGAATCGACGAAGCCTTTAACCTTCTTGCCGTCGTCACTCGCAACGTCGCCGCCCATATTCCAGATGATCGGATTGCCTGTAATGGCGTTGAAATCGCTCGCGAAGAGGTCTGTGCCGTACACGCCTTCATCCGTATGCGTCAGCTTCTTGGCTGCATCGTGGAAATCGTCAAGCGTCCAATCCGGGCTCGGGTATGGTACGCCGTATTTATCAAACAAATCCTTGTTATAGTAAATGACTGCATTAGACATATCGCGAGGCAGACCATAGTAATGGCCGTCCGCGCCTTGCAGACGAAGCGCTGTCGCCGGTTGGAAATACTTGCTCATATCATAATTGTCGCGCGCGATGAACTCATCAAGTGGAGCTATGTATCCACGCTCGAATTCATCTGTGGAATACCAGCCGCCCCACATGTCAGGGCCTTTGCCTGCTGCGAACGAAGCGTTCAGCTTCTCGAAGAAGCCGTCTTCTGGAATATTCGCCATTTTGACTTTGATATCAGGATGGGCTTGCTCAAATTGCTTGATCAATGTGACATAAAAATCTTGCGTCCCCGTTCCATCCAACTGCCAGAAATCGATTGTCGTTACTTTGCCAGGTTTGTTGGAAGCTGCGTTATTACCGGATGAAGATGCATTATTGCCGGACGAAGCTTTATTGCCGCTTGATCCATTGTTGCTGTTATTGTCTGAGCCGCAGCCTGAGAGAGCGCCGACCGTCAGAGCAGCAGCAAGAGTAATGCCTGCCCACTTTTTCATGTGAATCCTCCCTTTTCTCTTTCAAGGTGTTTCGATTCGAAAAAATACAGCATGTGCGAAAACGTTTCGACAAAACGCAATCGCCAGTCATAAAAGCGTTTTCATAAATCTTATTATAGCGGATTAAAAAGCGAAATCTTGTATTATTTTGATTTCTTCATTTAAATCTTGAAAACATTCAACTGGATATTACATACTTGCGGAAACTAACTAATTTATGTCTTCATCGCAGCACAATGCCTACTTTCCCTTCCTCTACAACGACCTTATAGCTCTTAGCCCGTACAGCCGGATCATGTAAAGAGATTCCACTCTTAATATCAAACTCCCAACCGTGCCAAGGGCATCTAACGATTTCTCCCTTACGTCCGAATGTGTATTCATACACGTTCGACCCCAAAGCGGTTCCTTCGACAGCTCCTTTACATAACGGTGCTCCTGCATGCGGACAATAATTGTGCAAAGCGAATAATTCGCCCTTGATCCGATAAACGCCGATCGACCTTCCTTGGATCTCAACGATCATCGGCTTCCCATCAACGATACTAGCTTCATTGGCTACAAAATGCACTGTCATCGCAGATGCCTCCAATCGTTATGTTCCAACCTTATATAAGCGGAGAGCATTCTCACCCATGATCTTACCCCTGATAGCTGGGGAAAATGCTCTCATAACAGCCTGCGGATTGTCAAAGTCCCAATGAGGATAATCACTGGCATACATAATCTTGTCTTCCAATCCGCCCATTTCAATTAAATACTCCAGATGTCGCTTGTTGTCAGGTTCTTCAATTGGCTGCGTTGTGAAATAGAAGTGCTCTCGAATATATTCCGACGGTAGTCCTTTTAGCCAAGGGGCTGAGGCGCGCAACCCTTTGTAGTTTTTATCCATTCTCCACATCAAGTGAGGAATCCAGCTAATGCCTCCCTCGATACATATGAATTTAAGCTTTGGAAATTTTTCAAATACCCCCTCACATACAAGACTGTTAACGTGGGTCATATAGTTTGTTGGAAGAATATTATGCCATTCCATATAACGAGTCGGATAGCCAGATGGTGTCGGCGCTCCCGAGATACCTCTTCCTTCGGTTCCGGGATGAATAGCGATCGGAATGCCGTTGCGCTCGGCAGCTTCGTATATCGGATGGTAGAAACGCTGGCCGAACGGCATACGCGAGGCGCTGCACATAATGGCCTGTAAAAAGCCATGCCGCCCAGCCATTCGATCAATCTCTGTTGCTGCAGCTGCAGGATCAGAATGGTTGATCACGATCGAGCCTCTGAATCGAGAATCCGTAGTTAAGCACTCCGTCTCCATAAAATCGTTATGAGCGGATACAATGGCATTGGCATAGTCTGGATCCGGATGAATCGACATTTCGATCGCCCGTCCCCAGTTCAATAACCCATAACGAAAACCATACAGATCCAAATGCTCCTTGACGATTATTGAAGGATCGCTCCCCGGTGTTCCTCCAGACTCCGTTATGGCATCCCTTCTAAGCACACCGACTGGTGAGAAGAATGGCATTCCGATGCCTGTACCAGCTTGCATCCACTGTTTGTGCCAGATCTCGGGCAAGAAAGGTAACAATTGCCTTTGATCAGCGATTTCGTTATGAATATCAGTATCAAATAAAACCATGTCCGCTTTCTGCATGCTCGTGACCTCCAAGTTCTGAGAATTGAACGCTCTATCTCATTAATAAATATGAAAAACCTTCTGTTCCTCCTCATTGAAATCGTTCTAGCTATTTTAATATATAAGTGCTAGTCTCTACTTGCACTATTTTGATCCACACCGATAAACCGTTCGGTGCAAGTATTATCTTCAGACTATGTAAATGAAATTAACGGGAATGAGACCCCCGTTTTGCCATGGTACGAAGCGGTGAAGCTTACGAATCGGATCGAGCTCATCCTTTGAAACAAGCTGCTTAGACCCTTCTCTTTTCGTACGAAAATTAGCTTATTCGCGGGATCTCAAGATTGCACGGAGTACCGATTGCGTTGAGCAAAAGGGCACAGACCGTACCGTTAGGATAACCGGCCTCTACCAACCGGATAGGCGTTACGAAGGAATGAAAGGGCATCGCCCCGTCGAGAAATGGGAGTGAAAGCCTCCGGAGGTACGTGGAGCAGCGTGCAACAAAGCAGAAAAAAGGAGCGAGAACTCGCCCCTTCTGTTCCCGCATGCGCTTCGGTTGCCAAACTTGACAGTACGTCCCCTCTTCTATCCGGGTAGCCATTTCCCATTGGGGAGATCCGGCGAATAAGCGAGCATTCGTGAGAAAACTACATTTTAACGAGGGAGTTCAATTACCTTTGTTAATGTGACTTAATCTAATTAGATTTATTAAGCTATATATGAAGATAAATAAAGACCCCCAAATAATATAAGGACCAATACTAAAAATTCCGAGCACTGATAAAGCTGTACAAAGAAAACCAATTGTAAGGCATATCTTCCAAAATTGTTTGTACATTAGCCACCATGTAACGAAAAATATTAGTGTGAGTGCTAAACCATACTTAATTAATATCATCGCATTATGGTATTCACTTGTATCAGTACCGAAATTGTGAACATCAGTGAATCCGATTATTGCAAGTACAATCGAACCTGCCATTCCCACTACTATTCCCAGGATACTGATAAGCTTCATTAGTCACTCACCTTCTTCATTATAGACGGCTATTCGCCATCACTAATTTTCATTGTTCTAAAGTTCCCCGTTACTACAATGAACATCGGCAGCCGTTCGTGTGGCGGCTGCCGTGGTGTCTTCATTCCATTATAGTTTGTTCAAACGTAAGCTAAGTTTTACCTGCTGAATACCAATCCAACACCCGCAATGCGCGCAATGTATTCCAGCGGCTCGGTCGGCCCTCGCCCTCGTCTACCTCGACCGCCATTGTGCCCGGGTGCTGGTATTCGAGTGACCACCGGCCGTCACCGCCCTTTTTCGACTCCACCAGCTCGACCGCCTCGGCCAAGCGCTTGTCCGGAGCGGCGCCTGATCTGCGAAAGTACTCAAGTCCCCTCAGCACATCGTAGTGCCACCAGGTCGGGAAGGAGAAGCGCGTCCAGTCGGTACCGCCCTTCCGGTCTTGCCCGATGACCTCGCCTGTCGATCGCCGCCGGAAGAGTCTTCGCTCAAGGAGGTACTCCTGCCCGCGGACGCGGGCCTCCGTCACCTCGGTACGGCTCCCACCGGCCAGTTCGTATTCGAGCAAGGCTTCCAAAACGCAAATCGAGGTGTTGAACGAAGACCGCAGGGAGCCGCCTCCGGCCTCGCAGTTCCAGCCGCCATCGGGCAGCTGCTCGCCGAGGAGACGGTTCATGATTCGCTCGACATCCTGACCGAAGTAGGCGCCGCTCGCCGCCACCTGTCCGTTGATGCAAGGCTCGACCTCGCCCGTGAAGAAGGGATTGCCTTTCCATTCCTCTCCCCGCCACGTGCCATCCAAGTCCCATCCCTGCCACGTCACTCGATCTCTTACCCGTCCAACCGCTCGACGTGCCTCCTCACTCGCCGGATCGAGACCGAATTCTCGCAGCAGCGACAGGACGTGCATCGTGGAGTCCCACCCGCGATTCCACGCCGCGCTGGCCCACGATCCGTCAGACTTCTGCAATGCGAGCAGCCGAGCGCCGGAGCCCTCTCTGGCAACCAGCGCGCGCTCGGCCGCTACCTCCTCCGCAGGCGCACTCATTAGATCACGCATGACTTGCCAACGGATCGAAGGGTCAGAATCAAGCAACCAATTTATGACCGATCTATTAACCGACATGTGATGGTCTCCTTTACTCTGATTAAAAAACGCCCTGAGTTTAGTGATTCAACTAAAGTTCCCAGAGCTGAATGAGTTAAAAGTCCCCCAGCTTAACAAGGTAAATTAATCAATGAGAAAATCAATCTGCGCATTGATTCGCACCTGCCTGCCTGCCCGCCAAGGAAAAATCGGCAAAGCCATTCACAGCGTAATGTGCTAGCGCCGGCATCACTCATTGCGTAGTCGATGGCATAGCCCGGTTTCAGCTCCTGAATCTGGAAAATAAAACAGCGAAGCGAAATGGTTGATTGTGACGCTCGCTTCATCTCCGTTATACGTCAACTCCGCGTAAATTGGAACTGATTCCCCGCGGCTGTACTCGGGCTTCGCCGTCACGAGGCGGTAGGTGAAATCGCCTTTAGTAACAGATACTTCGGTCGTCGGATGGACCACTACCTCTTCACGCGAGCCGCAGCCGACTAATAAGGTGGAGAAAAGGATAAGTCCAACAATTCCATACGTACGCATCGAATCCCCCTTTCGCTATGCAATCGAGCTCCGTTAATATGCTAAAATTGATAGAGTAATGCGTATAATCGACACTTCGGCGTACGTGTCATGAAGCCATCATATGCGCAGAACTATCTTAAATGAGCGGAGAGAGCCCATGCAGGAAATCCAGTTTAATTTCGGGTCGTCGTTAAAGCAGGTTAACAGGGCGCATTATTTTCACGTGCGAAGAAATCTGATCGCGATATCGGTATTTGCGCTTATTATGCTGCTTTTCCTAGCTGCCATCGCAATGTGGGATCCGTGGCTTCTTTGGGTCGCCATACCCACCGTCGTCATTCTCTCCGCATTCGATGCGTGGAAGAAATTCGTCCTTGCTCCCCGCAGGAAAATGAAAGATCCCCGCTACAACCAGCTGTTTACATTTGCTTTCGACGAAATGGAACTCTCGTTGTCAGCGCCTGAACTAAGCTCTAAAATTAACGTCGATTATCTCGTAAACGTCTGGGAGAACGCAGAATTTTATTTATTATTCCACGACAAGCGCAACTTCTGGTACATCCCCAAAGCGTCGTTCAAAAACCGAGAACAGGAGCAATATTTCAGGGCAATCATCTTGAAGCATCATAGGATCTCGACCGGAATTATGAAATAACCTGCCCGCGCACGGCCACGAATTGACCGCATGTGTTTGATCGGGCTAATCGGAATCTTGTCCAGAACAGCCGGGTGTTCCAGGGAATGGGAATTATTCATAATCATCATCTTATTAGAGGATGGGGAATATACGGCCGCTCCCTTCCCTATGTTTGTCCAATTTTCAAGGTTCTTCTTAATATTCTCCAGGGACATTATAGTAAATCAAGCAATCTTGTATGAAGGTAATTAAGTTGGTCTTTGAAGAAACTGTTATTTTCCATGAATAACTGTAACAATAAGGCTGCAAAACCGTGAGGTTCCATTGGTGTCGGTCAAGGAGAACCTCTCGCTCTTCGAGCGGTAGAAGAACGGCGAATTCCCTTCGCGGCTCAACCGATGGTGAAGGCCTTTACTTACTTCAAGGTTACTGAGTAATCATTTTTTCAGTTCTTATCAGACTCTGGCGCGCGCTGGTATACTGAAGACGACCGTCATGGAGAGGGGACACGCAGATGAAGCTATTGATTACCGGCGCGACCGGGAACGTTGGCTCCGGCGCGGCCGAAGCGCTGCGCGCGCAGCACGAGATCCTTTTGTCGGATATCGCCGCGATGGATAAGACGCTGCCGTTCTATCCGGCGGATGTCCGCGAGCCTGGCGCTTTGGATCAAGCGGCCGAAGACGTGGATGTTTACGGCAGGTATCATATTGTGCGGAATGACGCGTTCATCGAAGCGGACAAGCTTGCCTACGCGGCCTCTCCCGCCACACGCGGGAACGGCTGTACACCGGTGCGAAGATGCTCATTGAAGCCTATCATCTAGAGCTGCCTGCCCGGCTCGAGACGATGGACTTATCGCGGGAACGCGCGGAGCTCGGGTATGAACCGCGTTATAATTTCGGCACCTTCATCCAAGAATTCACGCAGGACGGAACGATCGTCGATTGAACGTAGCGAACCGAGCGAAGAGAGGAGCTAGGAAATCATGAGCAAGGAATCAAAGCTGGGCTTAGGCGGACATTCATTCATCGAGGAGCTTGGAAATGATCCCCATGCGTCGTTCGAAGAGCAGTGCGCGATCGTCGCCGATTGTCTCGATAACTGCATCGCCTTGATCGACACGACGTATTATCAGGAACGCGTCGCGCTCGGGCATGTGCTGAAACGGCTCGGCCGGCGGGACGAAGCAAAGATCATGGCATGGAATTTCTTCAAGCAGCCCGGCCGGGAACACGAGCTGGTCGACTATACGCCGTACGAACCGCAGCATATCGACCTTATGTTGGAAGAACTGCAGACGGACGCGATCGATCTCCTGGTAATTCACGCCCATGACGATACCGCGAAGCTCCTGAAAGAATTGGTGCTTACTCAGGACTGGGTGCAAGCGGGCAAGGTCAAGCGGGTGGCGCTCGGCATGGCGCGGCTCGGGCATTTGCGGCAGCTTCCGGCCGCTCATCCGGTATCTGCCGTATTGGCGCCGTACAATGCGTTCCATCCAGACGCCAAGGAGCTGTTCGAGACGGCGAGATCGCTGGGGATGGACGCGATCGCCTTGTCGCCGTTCGTCCGCGGATGGAAGCTGGATGAGATCGGAGCGGACAAGGACGCCGCTGCCGCCATCCTGTTACGCTGGGTCGCCGCCGAGCCGCTTGTCGACCATGTCGTCGTTTCTATGCGCAAGGCGGAGTGGGTTCACGCCAATCTGCGGGCCGTCGGCGAAGGGCCACTGACCGAAGCGGAGGACGCGCAGCTGCGGGAATGGCTTGCGCGTTGAAATAGGATTCGGCCGAGGATAGAGGATAGCAGCATTTTGCCGAGAGGGGCGTCTAGCCCTTCTTTTTCTATGCCGGCGGACGATGAGGAAAAAGAATCCGGAGCGATAATTAAACCAATCTCGACTCTCTCCAGAGCGTATGCCGGATGTGAGTGGGGAATTTTTCAACCGATGATAATGAGGATTTCACTACCGATCTTCACATTAGTTCTATGATGAGCACTTTCTCATTAATTTTTCATAGAGACGTTTAAACCTTGCTGCTGCGCTGGTTTCGTCTCTTCGTGGAAACTCTTAGGAAATGTTTATTCTGCTATAGTAGTCATGCAGCTAGCATATGTACTAATTCCACAGTATAAAGGAGACTCATCATGAAGAACTTGAAGAAAATTGCAAGCAAGATACTCGCCGTAGGGCTATGCGCCTCGATCGGCCTTACGGCACTCGGTTTCGGACAAGCTCAGAAGGCGAACGCATTTTCGTCGACGGCCTCAACGAAGCTGATCAACTACGGCGACAATTACCTCGGCACACCCTATAAATTCGGCGCAAGTACTTCGACGACACGTTACTTTGACTGCTCTTCCTTCACCAAACACGTATTTAAAAAGCTCGGTTACAATCTGCCGCGCACGGCGCGCAATCAGGCGAAAGTCGGCCGTTACGTCTCAAAGTCGAATCTGAAGAAAGGCGATCTCGTCTTCTTCAAAGTGCCGAGCCGCGGCAAGTTCATCGGCCATGTCGGCATCTATGTCGGAAATGGCAAAATGCTTAATACGTACGGAGCAGGCGGCGTTAAGATCTCGAGCATCAACTCGACGTACTGGAAGAAAAACTACGCGACTGCTCGCCGGCTTGGTGCTTAGCCGCCCGAATAAAGTTAGATCGGACAAGCCGATCTAGCTTTTCACGTTCAGCGAGTTCCTGTACATCCGGATCAAGCATAAACAACCCGCGCTTAGCGCGGGTTGTTTTATTGCTGCTTAACCACTTCTCCAACTAGTACGAATATTGGCTTATTCGCGGGATCTCAAGACTGCACGGAGTACCGGATTGCGTTGAACAAAAGGGCACAGACCCGTACGGTCAGGATAACCGGCCTCCACCCATCGGATAGGCGTTACGAAGGAATGAAAGGGCCGTCGAGAAATGGGAGTGAAAGCCTCCGGAGGTACGTGGAGCAACGTGCAACAGCATAGTAAAAAAGGAGCGAAAACTCGCCCCTTCTGTTCCTGCATGCGCTTCGGTTGCCGAATTCGACGGTACAGCTCTCTTCTATCCGGATAACGTTTTATCCGTTGGAGAGATCCTGCGAATAAGCGAGCATTCGTGAGAAAACTACATTTTACCGAGGGAGTTTAATGAATCATGAGGAAAACACTAACGACGGCTTTCCTGCATGTGAGGATTCGGAACAATTTCCATTTGAATATTCTTGAATCACCTTCGTCCAAAAGGTCTTCGCTGGCAAGTTTTTTTCAAGCCATGAGACACTCCAATTGCCCTTAAACATCTCACATACCGTGTACACTGCTTCTTTACCGATCCCACGGCGCCGGTACTTTCTTAATATGAAAAATTCTGCAATGGAAAATTTCTTTTTTGCACCTTCTGTAGTTTGCCGAACTAAAACAAAACCCGCCAACTTACCAAACTGCATAATAAAGAAGGGGTAACGTCCTTCTTCTGTCCAATAGTAATCCAGAAACCTGTAGTCAAAGAGACCGTGCTCATTTACATCATCTTCGCCGCTGTCTTCAAAATCGCTCATATCGTACTGATATAATTCCATAAGATTGCGTAATACCATTTTCTTTTCGAAAGAAACTCTGATTAGTTCCACATAATCACCTTTTTTGTTCTATTCATACCACATGTTGGATTTAAAATACCGTAGCGTAACGAAGGACAGCCAGGTTTGCAGCGCTCATGATGTTGAACTATCGTCTCCCGATACGCCATGTTGCCCCAGCCATCTTTGGAGAAATGAATTTCTAACTTACGTTGATCCTGAGGCACTGGAATTTGTTCACCTACATATATTACCACCTATTCTTCCATTAATGATACGGCTGGAACTAGTGTTTCAAACGTTGACGGTCGGGAACTACCGAATGTTTCTGACTCCAACGACCACGGTGCATCACAGAATGTCGCTCTCCTTTGGGGAAACACTCATGGTAGATTAACCTATTTTGGTTGTTCCACCAGCTCCAATTACAGAGCCGTAGAAAGGAATCTTTCAATGGATGTTCTAATTGAACGCGCATGTGGAATGGATGTTCATAAAGACTCTATTACTGCGTGTGTCATGACATCTGAAGGAAAGGAGATTTGTACGTTCCCTACTAAAACAGTCTTCCTTCATTCAATCGAGCGAAAGAAACCGTGATGCCGTTAGCAGATTATTCGCCGCCTGTTGCCCTTTCACAACCTCACCGTCACTCGGGCGTATCGCGCAATAGACACCAAAAAAAGCTGAAGCAGCAACCGCTCCTTCAGCTTCTTTCTGTCCCATTTCGTCGGCGCGAGCGATTCAGACTTGCCGCGCTGTTATTGACCGTTATAATACTTCCTCACAACGTCGCATGCCAGCTTAGGACGGCGATATTCATCGACTACGCCTTTGCTGTTCTTCGTCATCGCGCGGGTGAGCAGCCATCCGGTCGCTTCCGTGACCCGGCAATCGCAGAATTGCCAGATGAACAAGCCCGATAAATACGGGCGCTTCAAGTAGGCGGCCAGATTAAGCTCCAGGATGTCCGCCTGCCGTTCCTCGGAGCCCTTCACCCGGGCCGGAGAACGAAAACCGTAGTAGCCGTCCGCCCCGAACTCGCTGACGATCATCGGCTTTCCCTTGCCGCCCAGTTCATCCGCCCATGCCCTTGCGCGGTCGCACAATTCACCGGGATCTTCATCCGTATACCACTGCGGGTACACGTTCACCGAGACGATGTCAGCAAGATCGAAGCATTTCTCTTTCTCGCGGTGATGCGAGGCGAAAGTAAGCGGACGGCTGGAGTCCAGTCCACGGATTTGATTCAACTGCCTGCGGTAGTGCTCGCGTCCTTCCTCCGTATCGCTTGCGCACTCATTCAGGATCGCCCAAATGATGATCGACGGGTGATTAACGTGATGCGTGACCATTTCGTGATTGACGGCTTCGCATTGTGAAATAAAATTGGGATTCCGCATCTGCTCGATGCTGAGGCCGCGTGCGTGATTCTCCTCCCAAACCAGCCAACCTTGCTCGTCGCACAGGTCCAGGAAGCGCTCATCGTTTGGATAATGGCTCGTCCGGACGGCGTTCGCGCCCATTCCTTTCATGAGCTCCAGATCGCCGACCATGAGCGAAAGCGGCAGCGAAGGTCCGGCCAAGGCATGATCTTCATGACGATTGAACCCCTTCAGGAAGACGGGCTCGCCATTAAGCAGAATCGCGCCTTCCCGCGCTTCGACGACCCGGAAGCCGACCCGCTCTACCAAATCGTCAAAGGGCTCCGCCACTCCCGGCAGCATCAGCTCCAGCTGCAACTCGTATAGCCGAGGCGTCGAGCCCGACCAGGGGATAACGTCCGCGAAACGAAACGTACGCGTTACCGTCGTGACCTTCCCGGGACCGGGCAGCAGCGTTATCGAACCGAAATCCAAGATCTCCTGCCCTAATGTCCCCCGCAGCTGAACGGTCCTAGCGTGCGGCGAATCGTTGCACACGGCGGCCGTGATTTCTCCGCTCCAGCCGGACTCGTGGCAAGACGGGATAAACCTTATGTCCTCTAGATAGCAGTCGCCGATCTTCTCCAGCGCGACGGGCCGGATCAGGCCGCCGTACGTGTAATAGTCGTTCGGGACATGCAAGGAAGACGCTTCGCCGAATGAATTGTCCGCCTCGACACGCAACTCGTAGAGCCCCGGCTGAACGCCTCGCACTTTTGCCGTGAAGGCTGTATAAGCATTATAATGCTCGGTAATCAATTCCCCGTCGAAGAAGACTTTGGCCGTATGGCTGACGCCCTTGAACGCCAATCGCAAGGAGACCGCTTCGTCGATCCGGATCATCCGTCTGTAGACGCCCCGCCCGCGATACGTAGCGAGCTCCGAATGCTGTTCCCAGCAGCCGGGGACGACAAGCCTGTAAGGATATTCACCGGTATCCTCCTCATTTCCGGGAAGCGTTGCGAAATCCCATAAACCGTCCAATTCGGTTACCGGCCTAATATGATGCGTCTCGAATAATCTGATCATTTCCGTTTCCCGTCCTTCCGTCCTTCCGTCCTTCCGTGTGCCATCGCACGCGTGCCGAACAAGGCATGTTTAATCTCTCATTCCTGCAATTGCAACGTTCCACTTCTTCGTTAGTCGTATCGGTTCTGCTCGCGGTATTGCATCGGTATCATGCCTGCGCTCCCGTTGAAAATTTTATTGAAATAGGAATGCTGACAACCGACCTTATCCGCGATCTCGGCTCCTACCTCGACCGGACTTCCACCGGCAAGTTGTGCCTAACTTGGCTAGGCGCGCTAAATTGATAAGAGCTGCCTTCCCGAACCGACCGGGTCGATTCGGGCGGCAGCCCATGTCTGATTACGATTGCTTGCGCAGCTCGAATACTTTCTTCGTCTGTACGACCGTCCAGTCGATGATCTCGTCATAGCCGAGACCTTTCGCTTTCTTGATCATTTCTTTCTTCAGCTGGTCGTATTGCGCGTCGTCGTTGGCGTAAATCATCTTCCAGGAGTATTCCTTGATGACCGCGCCCACTTGGCTCAACTTCTGCGACAGCATCGTGTCCATAACCGCCGGTGCTTCCGTCGAGGAAACCGCATTGTTGACGGCGATTTGGTTGTTCTTGGTCAGCAATTCTTTCGGAGTCAGGGCACCCGTTGCTTCGCGCCACGATTTATCAACCGGGTTCGGGTTATCCTTCAGCACAGACGACCACATATTCCAGTCGTACGGCTCGCCCGTATTCGGGTTCGTCGTCGTCGTCTTCAGCGTCGTGTTGTTGATTTGCGCAGCGCCGTCTTTGTACGTGCCGCCGCCGAACTCTGCAGGAACCTGCTGCGACGTGTCTCTCAGCGCTTTCTTGCCGAAATCGGTCAGCGCGGCTTTACCGTCCTTCATTTCCCACGTCAGGCCTTCCGGTCCGTCCAGCGTCGTCATCATGCCTTCCGGCGTATACAGCCAGTTGATGAATTCCATGATTCGCTCCGGATGCTTCGCCTTGGCGCCAATCGCCCAGACGCGGTTGCCGCCGAACGGCGAGTAACCGTAGGAGTAGATCTTCTGCGCGCCGATGCCGACCATCTCAAAGCCCTTGCCCGCATCCGTGTGGTTAGGCGTGTTGTAAGCGCTGTCCTGCCATGGGAACCAGGAGAACAGTACTTGGCCGTCTTTGTACTTATTGACGACGTCATCGAACTTCTGGGTCATGGAGTCCGGATCCAGGAGGCCCATTTTGTTGGCGTCGTAGTAGAATTTCAACGAACGCAGGTAGTAGCTGTTGTCTTCCAGGATGCCTTGGTATTTCTCTTCGTTCGCGGAAATCTCAAGCAGCGTGCCTTGGTTGAAGCCGTCGGAAATGTCATAACCGTAGATGGTTCCCGGCTGCTTCGCGAGCGTCATGTAGTTGCCGTCCCAGTCGCCCCACAGCGAGAGACCGTAAGTCGGTTTGCCGGAATCGCTCTTCGGCTCCAGCTCCTGCATTTTCTTCAGAACAGGCAGGATGTCCTCCATCTCCGTCATCTTCGGGTTGCCGAGCTTCTGGTACAGATCCCAGCGCATATCGATCTGGTATGTCATCGTGTTGCCTTCGGAAGGGCCGGATGGCATGTTCGACGCATCATGTCCGACGCCGAATACCGCTTTGCCGTCGCCGAAGTTCTGCTTGTTCTTCTCGATCGCTTGGGGAACGTTTGCAAGAATGTCTTTGCCGTATTTCTCGAGCAAGCCGTCCTTCGTCCAATCCAGCAGCAAGCCCGCCTTGATGGCGTCACGATACTCTTGGCCGTCATTGCCGAACACGACAAGGTCGCCAAGGTCGCCCGATGCCATGAGCGTCGCGAATTTCGCTGCGCCGCCCGCGAGGTTCGGAGCCGTAATGTTCATTTCAAGACCGAATTTGTCCTTCAGGACCTTGCCGTACCAGCCGCCCTGCGTGCCGGCGAAGTTCGCAAGCTGCGAGAGCACCTCGATCTGATACGTTTCTTTCGCTGCGTTTGCGTTGCCGGCACCTGCTGCCGCGTTGCCGCCTGCATTTGTACCCGCATTGCCCGCATTCTCTGCGTTGCCGCAAGCCGACACTCCCATAATCAGAACAGTTGCGGCTGCGACGACTTTCACTTTTGTAAGCGATTTAGCCATATTGTAAAAGACCTCCCTAGGTTGAGTGAAATCCTCATTTCGAACAACAAGCTTACGGAAAATCTAAGGCGGGCCTCACCCCTTTCAATAAAGTCGGAGGAGCCTGGGCGGAAGGTTATCCCTTCACGGCCCCGATCATGATCCCTTTGACAAAGAAACGCTGGAAGTACGGGTAGACCAGCAGAATCGGCAGCACGACGATCATGGACACGGTCGTCCGAATCGAGGTCGACGTCTGCATATTGGCCAAATCGAGGCCTTGGCCCCCCGAAGAGTTCCGCACGATGGCCGCCAGCGAGGACGCCTCGTTCATATATTTGTAAAGCACGTACTGCAGCGTGAACAACTTCTCCTTGGACATGAGGAACAGCGTATCGGTGAACGAGTTCCACTGCGAGACGGCCGAGAAGATGGCAATCGTGGCCAGAATCGGCGTGATCAGCGGGAAAATGATCCGGGTGAAGATGACCCAATAGCCCGCGCCGTCGATCTGGGCGGACTCCTGAAGCGCCAGCGGAATCGACTCCACGAACGTCTTGACCAGGATGACGTAGAACGGCGAGACGATCGCCGGCAGAATGTACGCCAAGAAGTTGTCCGTCAGGTGCAGGCTGCGCATCGTCATGTACCATGGGATAATCCCCGCGTTAAAGTACATCGTGATGACGAGGAACCGGTACCACACCTTCCGTCCCCACATCTCCTGTTTGGTGAAGAGGAACCCCAGGAAGGCCGCCCCGCATACGGATACCGCCGTGCCGATGACCGTCCGGCTGAGCGATATGAATCCGGAATGCATGAAGTTCGGAAGTTTCAGCACCTGCGAATAATTGCTGAAATGGACCTCCTTCGGATAGAAGGTGATCAGTCCCTTGCTGCTCAAGTCGTTGTTGCTGATCGTATTGATGAACAAGTAATAGAACGGAAAAATACAGAGCAGCGCGATGAGTGCAAAGACGATGTAGTTCACGGTATGGAACGCGACGTCGCCAGTGTTAAGCTTCTTTTGCATACGTGTCTCTCCTTGCTGATCGGATTAAATGATGCTCTCGCCGCGGAGCAATTTGGACATGCCGTTCGCAAAGAACAGCAGGATGATGCTGATGACCGACTTCAGCATGCTGACCGCGGTGGCGAACGAGAAGTTGTTGCCGACCAAGCCGGTATTATAAACGTAGAGGTCAAGCACCTCGATATGGTTCTTGTTGATCGCGTTCTGGAAGACGAAATACTGCTCCAGGCCGTTGTTGATGAAGTTGGCGATCGTCAGCAGCAGCAGCACGAAGTACGTTGGCATAATACCCGGTACGGTAATGTTCCAGATGGTGCGGAACCTGCCTGCGCCGTCCACCCGTGCGGCTTCGTACAGCTCTTGGTCAATCCCCGCGATTGCGGCGATGTACAAAATCGCTCCCCATCCGAGTCCCTTCCACAAATCCCACAGTGCCATCTTCAGCCATGTGTGGCTATCGGAGGCGAGGAAGCCGATCCCTTTGTCGATAAATCCCAAGTTGATCAGAATGTGGTTCACAAGCCCGTTATCTACCGAGAACAGCATGAAGGCGAACGAGTAGACCAAGACCCAGCTGATGAAGTTCGGCAGCGTGGTCAGAATTTGGACGTATTTCTTGAAGCGCTGCGACCGCATCTCGCTCAGGAAGATGGCGAAGATGACCGGCAGGACGGAGGCCAAGATGTTCAGCGAGCTCATGGACATCGTATTGCGCATGACGCGCAGCACTTCCCCCCGCTGTGTCGGATTGCCGAATATCGATCTGAACCACTCCAGGCCGACGAAGTCGGACACGGCCAGCGGGATGCCCGGCCGGAAGTTATAGAAAGCGTAAGTCCAGCCGTACAACGGCATATAGGAGAATATAAAGACCAGCACCAGAAACGGCAGTGCCATCAGGAACAGCTTATATTTGTTGCGAATTTCGAACGCCCGCTTCTTGACCGGTACTGCGCCCGGTCCGGATTGCGCTTGGATGGTATTGGGCACTTCGGAACCTCTCCTTATCTAGCGGTATGATAAAATGTCAACGCCGAACGGCTTCAGCGAAATGCGTTCGGTCGCGGTCCCCTCGTACAGGATACTCTTGTACGCCCGGTCCAGTACGATCGTCTGGTCGGAAGTCGTAAAGTTGGTCAGGAACAGATAAGAGGCATCGCCGCTTCGGCGAACGGAAGCCTGAACCCCTTCCGGCAGCCCTTGAATATGCGGAATATTCAAATTATTCAGGATGCCGCCGAACAGGTCGGCCAGGAAGTCCTGCCCGAAATTCGCGCCGATGTAATAGACGGACCCGCTGCCGGACCGGTTGACGGCTACGGCCGTTCTGCCGGCGTAATACTCCGAGCGATACCAGCCGATCGGCTCGGCTCCGGCCGGCTCGATAATGTCGGCCCACTGCGAGCAGAGGTACGTTTTGCCGTTATTCATCTGCACGGGCACCGTGTCCGAGGAGAGCGCGTCCCACTCCTCCACGATCAGTCCCGAGCATTCGGCCAGCGGTCCCGGTACCTCCATCGGCCAGACGGTATTATTGAGATTCTTGATACCGCTGCGGCACGTCAGAATCAGTGTACCTCCCGAATCAGCGAACGTTTTCAGCCTAGCGGCGATCTCTTCGTCCATCAGGTACAAATACGGCGCCACCACCAGCTTGTAGCCGTCAAGAGGTTCCGTCCAGTGCAGAACGTCCGTACCCGCTCCCAGCCGGACAAGCGCGCCGTGGTAGGACTTCAGGATGCTCTCGTACTGAAAGCCACTTTCGATATGCGGCTGGATCTGGAAAGCGCGGTGCTGCTCATGCGAATACAGGATTGCCGACTCGCACGGCACGGCCGTACCGTCCAGCTGTCCGGACAGCCGGTTCACCTCGCGGGAGAACTGCAGAAACTCCGAGTAGCGGTGGGCCGGCGGCTTGCCGCCGTGATGCAGCAGGCCGGTTGACAGCTGCTCGCCGCCGGCAACCGCGCCCCGCCAGAGGAAGTGCACGATATTGTCGGCGCCTCTGCCGATGCTCTGCCACATGACGGCCCGCATGAATCCCGGCTGCGTCGTCCGTCCCATCGGCCCCCAGCAGCCGCCCGACGTTCCGCCGGCAATCGTCTCCATGAGCCAGAAGTTGCGGCGCTTCAGGCCGCGCGTCCGGTCGAGGAAGAAGGCACCGCTGTACGGCGATGTGGGCAGCCGCTTCGGACTGCTTGTAATGTAATAATCGGCCGACGCAAAATCCAATTCCTCGAAGAGGCTGTTATAATCGATCGGCAGCGGCGACTCCCACATGTTGTGGGTAATGAATTGATTCGGGCAGTGCCGGCGGAGAATATCGATCTGAATCCGCTGATAGTCTACGATCGACTCGTTTTGGAACCGGTGATAGTCGAGCTGGAAGGACGGATTCAGCTGGATCCTGCCGCCGCGCGGCGTATGCACCTGGCTCCAGCTGGAGTATTCGCCGCTCCAAACCACAAGACCCCATTCCCGGTTGACGTTCTCCAATGTGCCGTATTTCCGCTGCACCCATTCCCGGAACTTCGCGTCGCAGGAGCCGCAGTTGCATAACGTCATTTCGAATTCGTTGTCGGTCTGCCAGCCGATCACGGCCGGATGTCCGCCGTAACGGACGGCCAGTTCGGTGACGATCCGCTCCGTACGTTTGCGGAAGGACGGGCTGTTGACGCACCGGTGGCCGCGGATTCCTTCGTAACGCGGCTGCATGCCGCTCTCGATCAGGTATGCGTCCGGATACTTCTCCATCAGCCAGTTGGGCGGAGCGGAGGTCGGCGTTCCGAGAATGACGTCGATGCCGTGCCGGTGCATGACCTCGATGGCCCTGTCGAGCCAACCGAATTCGAACCGGTCCTCATCCGGCTCCATCCGGCTCCACGCGAACTCGCCGATTCGGACCATGGAGACGCCGGCGTCCTTCATCCGGCCTGCATCGGCCTCCCACATCTCTTCCGCGTCCCATTCGGGATAGTAGTCCATTCCGATTCTCATGCCCATTCCCCCTTGTAACACTTTCCTCAACCGGTTTACCAGAAGCCCAGCGCTTGTTTCTCTTTCATCAGCTGCTCGAAGCGTTTATCCCATTTGACCCACACTTCATGAGCCGTGATCCCGCCCGCGAACATATCCTGCAAGTATTTCCACTTGTCTCCCGGATCTACGGTCTGGCTGGAAGCGGCCGTCATCACGGTCCGTCCCGGCTTGATATAACGCTCAAAGATTTCCTGCTTGTAGGCCGGCTGCTCCGGAGTCGCAACATCGCGCAGATTCGAGATAAAGTCGTTACGGTCTATAATCTCCTGCGCTACTTCCTTCGACGCCAGGAATTCGAGGAAGCGCTTCGCTTCGGCCATATGCTTCGCTTTCTTAGGGATGAACAGTTGGCCCCCAAGCGGGCTGATCGCCAGATCCGCCCCTCTCGCATAGGGGACCGGGAACAACCCGAGGTCCATCGACGGGACCTTCTGGAGGACGTCGGCGATGAACCAGTCCCCCATCGTCATCATGGCCGCTCCCTCGCCGATGAATTTATCGACCGCCATATCGTAGCTGTCTCTTAGAACGTTGCTGTTCGTATAGCCCAGCTTATAGAGGTCGTATTGCTGCTGCGTAATCGCGGTTAACGCCGGAATGTCCGCGGACTTTCTCCGGCCCGCATTGATATCGGACCACAGCATCGGGTCGTTCTTCTTCGCATAATCGGCGAAGGCAGAGCTTGTCCATAGCTCGGTCGCCCATGCATCCTTGAAGGGCATGAAGAACGGCGTGATGCCCGCCGCTTTGATGGCCGCGCATACCTTCAGAAGCTCCCCGAAATCCCGCGGCACTTTTAAGCCAAGCCGACGGAAAATGTTCTTATTATAAACGATCCCTTGCTGCCCGGCGTCTTGCGTGAGATGGAAACCGTACATTCGCCCGTTATAAGATAGCTGCTGCTTGCTCACCAGCCTGGGTGCCCAAGGTTCGCCGTCGAGGGCCTCGAAATTATTCTCGAGGTTCAGCTCGAAAGCGGCCGTGTTCAAGTTATACAAGATCAGGTCCGGCGCCTCTCCGACGGCTAACTTGGTCTTGAGTACGGAAGACACCTGTTCGGTGGGCAGAAGCTGAAGCTTGATGCGGATTCCCGTCTGCTTCTCGAATTCGCTCGTCACCGCCTCGGAAACAAAGACGGCGTTCTTCGAGCTCTTGGTCATTGCCAGTTCGATGGTTTGTGTATCGTCCCCCACCTGCTCCGGCGGCACCATATACGAATTCATCTCCTGTATTCCGGGGCCGGCGCATGCAGCGGAACTCAGCAGCACTCCTCCTAGCAGCAAGCCTTTGGCCAGTCTTCTCCATTGGTTTCTCACGATGAAACCCCTCCACAATGTCACTTGAATTATAAAGCCAGCCGACCGTCAACGTACATGTTCGTGGTTGACTCTTTATGTGTATTATTATGAACCGCCACCGGTTGCCTAACGCGCCGGTCAGTGCTATATTGGGTGGTAAATCTCAAGACTCGTCCAGAAAGGAATTACTGCCGGTGATCCGTTCGTTCTTAAGAAAGCGGCCTCAGTTCAGCCTCCGCGGCAGGCTGATCGTGATCTTCAGCCTGCTGCTCGCGCTGGTTCTCGGCAGCTTCCTGATCTTTACGAACCTGCTCGTCATCAAGCCGACCAAGGAACGAACGATCAAAGACACGCTGCTGGCGACGGCGATGATCTCCGAGCGTCTCGACGACTATATCGATACGCAGAACCAGCTGTCGCAGCGCATTCTCTCGAACCGCGCGATCTTCTCGTTCGGCGCACTTACGAAGAAGTCCCAGAGCGAAGAAGCCCTGAACCAGTACCGGATACTCAGCGACATTATGTTTCAAGCCGTAGGGCCCAGCATGAACATTCGCGATATCGTCATCTACGGTCTTAAGGGCGAGGAAGTAGCCACATATATCGGTTACGAAGCGTCGCCGCCCCTCAAGCCGGTGCTGGCCGATTTCGAATGGAGGCGCCGGCTTCAGACCAGCGCTTATGTGATCCATTCCGGAGAAGGGCAACCCGTATCGTTCATCCGCTCCATCATCGACATCAACGGCACCGTCTACGGCTATCTGTCCATTCTGATGGACGACACCGACTTGCGCAAACTGTCAGATGCGGGAAATCTTGGCTCCGTCTACGTGATGGATGACCGAGACGGGCTGGTGATTCAGTCCCGAAGCGGCGACTTCGCGAAGGATCGCGGCAATATTCGGCCCGCTGCGAAGGAGCAGGGCATTTATACGGATTCGCAGAGCCACTATATTGCCTACTATAAGTCATCACATACCGAATGGACCGTATATACCGTCATTCCGCGCGAATCCGTACTTGGTTCGGTCAACTCCGTCCGGAATATCGCGGTTATCCTGTTCGTCTCGCTCACCTTGTTCAGCTTCCTATACATTTATTTTACGTCCAAGAGTCTGGTCCTTCCGATTCGCAAGCTGCGCAGGCAGGTGCTGCAGATCAGCTACAGCAACTTGAGCCTGAAGACGGACAGCCGGCTGTACAACAACGAATTCTTCCTGTTCAATGAGGCCTTCCGCGAGCTGCTCGACCGGCTGCAGTCCTCCATCGAACGGGAGAAGCTGGCCCTTCACGAGGAGGTCATGGCGAGGAACTCGGCGCTGCAGGCGCAGATCGCGCCGCATTTTATTCATAACGTGCTGTATTTGATCAGCATCGCCGCGCAGGAAAACCGCATGAACGTCGTGACCGAGATGTGCAAGCACCTCTCGGAGAGCCTGCGGTATGTCGTTAGCTCGCCCTACC
Source organism: Paenibacillus sacheonensis (assembly GCF_009909195.1). Taxonomy (GTDB): domain Bacteria; phylum Bacillota; class Bacilli; order Paenibacillales; family Paenibacillaceae; genus Paenibacillus_Z; species Paenibacillus_Z sacheonensis. Next base: position 437,886 of record NZ_JAAAMU010000003.1, on the reverse strand, counting down.
AGCATGTGACGCTGAGGGATGAGATCGAGCATACAAAGCATTATCTGGCGTTAATCCAGCAGAAGTACGAGGACGATCTAGAGTGGGAGATCGACATGGACCCCGCCGCGGAATCCATTCTGCTTCCTCGTCTCGTCATTCAGCCGTTCGTGGAGAACTGCATCGAGCATGCCTTCGAACAGACGGACCCGCCGTGGCGAATCCAAATCAAAATCAAGCTCTACAACGGACTGTGGGCCATCGAGATCAGCGATAATGGCCAAGGCTTCGCCGAGGAAGACATCAAGCGGACGCTCGAGCGAATCAAAGCCGAAAACTCGGTTGAGCAGCCGGTGAAGATCGGCAGCATGGGCATCGTGAACACCGTGGGCCGGCTGGAACTGATGTACCGGAACCGGTTGTTCTTCAATATGTACAACGGGGAGAACGTCGGCGCCACGATTCAAATCATCGCGTCGATGACGAAGGATTTCTACTAAAGCTAGCCTGGAGGGAAGGAGAGAGCGCGGCCATGTACCGAGTTCTTCTCGCGGAAGACAGCAAGCCGATTATGCGAAATCTGAAGGAGCTGATCACAACGTCGGGGCTGCCGGTCCAGATCGTACATACGGCCCCGAACGGCGCGGACGCGCTGGAGGCATTCAACGAACATGAAGTCGACATCTTGCTGACGGACATCCGTATGCCGAAGATGGACGGGCTCGCGCTAATCAGCGAAGCGAAGAAAGTCAACCCCCGGCTGAAGGCTGTCTTGATCAGCGGGTACAACGATTTCGAATATACGCGGAAGGCGATCAATCTTCAGGTGTCCGACTACTTGCTGAAGCCGATCGAGCGCAGCGCTTTTATCGAGGTCATAGAGAAGGTCATCGCCCAGATCAGGGAGGAGTATGAGGCGGAATTTACTGGACTTAGCGGCATCATCGATCCGGCAGCCAGGTCGGAGCAGATACTGGGACCGGAGTTCTTCCGGAACAAGAAGCTTGTCCTGATCATGCAGCTGCAGTACTTCTGTCCGTCCGTACTCGCATGGGGACCGGAGCAGGTTCAAGCCCTGCTGGGACGGGCGTTCGCGCCTCATCCCTTCTGGGTGTTCGCGGCGAAGAAGCCGCGGCTGCTGCTGGCGCTGACGGATCCGGCCTTCCTGAACGATGCGGGTCCGATGGAACGCCTCGAAGACATTCGCGCAGCATTAGAGGAAGCCGGCATGTCGGCATCGATCGCCGGCCGCTTCTATCCCGTGAATCCGAAGGAGCTAGCCGACTGCAGCCAGACATTGTCCGAGCTGCTCGACAGCCGGATGACCATCGCGGAGCCCGTGCTGGCGGACGAGGCGCACCCCGCTTCTCGCTCGGCCGACGCCGGCGAGGATGCAGAACGGATAGCCGCCCGTTACGTCGATATGATCAGCAAGCTGCAGAAGGAACCGTTTCTCCTGCAGCTCTCCGAACAGCTCGTCAAATGGGGCAAGAAGAATCTGCGTATCGCGCAGCTACAGCTTATTGTTGAACACATCGTGAATGCTTTCCCGACTTTGGATCAAAATAATGGAAAATTCCACGCCGGCGTGCAGCGGCTTTATGACCTGCCGAGCTACGCGGACTTCTGCGCAGGGCTGCTGGACCTGTTCGAGCGGCGGTTCACCGAGGAGCAGTCGCTGAACAAGAAGGGCGGCTACGAGCTATTCCGCCAGATCGACGCCCATCTCAAATCCAACCTCTACACGCCGTTGTCGATGAACGACCTGGCTGCCGCCTTTCACGTCAGTCCCTCTTATATCAGCCGGGTGATGAAGAAGCATTCGAACAGCACACTGATGCATTACTATTTGGACCTGAAAATCGCCGAGGCGCGCAAGGTCATCCGATCGAATCCCGCCATCAAAATCAAGGAACTGTCGGACGCGCTCTGCTTCTACGATCAGCACTATTTCTCCAAAGTGTTCAAAGAATATTCAGGATGCAGCCCGACGGAGTATAAGGAGACCGTGAAGGGGAACGACGAAACGTAGCAGGACTAAAGCGAAACATGGTTGAGCCTAGAATTAGCTTGAAGCGGGACATTCAGCCGGGAAACCTGTACATTCGCAGTTTTCCCGCTCACCGCCCTACTGCTTTGCTCCGGCCAGCCCCTCATTTGCCGATTACTCGCGTTTAAATTCGATCCACTCGAACTGCAAGCTTAGTTTCCAGCTTCACGATACCTCCTTTGCTTTTAGAAAGGAAAACCATCATATTCACCGCTTCTTTTTCGACGACTCCACCGGCCTCCACTTCCGGCCGAGACTTTTCGAAAGGATAAGGCCCCAATGAATCCTTTTAAACCGATCCCCTTCCGCGGATGCCCGATCGCCGCCTCCGTCGTCACCCACTCTTCCAACAGCTCCAGATGATATTCCCCCAGGTCTTGATTTCCTTTCGAGAAGCAAACGGACAGCACAGCGCTTTACGATATGATAAACAGGATTGAATGGCGTTTTCATCCAGAAAATGAGCTCAATGGTCAGTTCATTCGCGGAACGTTGCGTAATGCACATGATCGTCCCGTACTTCTCTTCATAAAGAAGCGTCGAACGGCCTCGGACTCCGCCCACCGTTCACCGGATAGCACGAGCGGCGCCGGGATACCGGCCCCAGGCTCCGCTCCACGAAGGAGATCCCGGTGATAGCTATGACATAACTTGGGGCACTTCACAATGGCGGTCTTAATTTAGTCGCAAGCCAACATAATAAAAAGATATGTATCCTCAAAAAATAATTGACAGACCCGATTTCGAACCGATTTTGCCTTTCTATGCCTATGTAACATTACGGTGACCTGGTTCTTGGGTTTTCGTTTCCTGCAATCCTCTACCTTCTTACCCTCCCATCGATATTGTGCCTTATCATCATAAATCTCCCCACCGATTAAATGGTTCTCAACAACTTGTTCATTTTCTTGCTGTCGAGATGCGGGAGGGTTGATCGCCGTGAACATTGAGATGTTAGCTGCGAAGAAGAACACTCGGTCAACATCTAAGAAAACGCGAGCATTTAAGAGCAAAGTGATTCTCCATAGAGGGAGGATAACGTCATGATAGAGAAGAAATTGATTGAGAGTCTGCGCTCCCACATTCCTTCATTCAACCTGTCCATGAAGTGGTAGAAATATGATCGATCTCCTGGGTATTTGAATTATGCAGATTCTTAAATGTCTAAGGTTGCAGCCCAATTTATAGGGATAAGTGCCCTTTTTTCGTTCAAAGCATATTGTAGAGTATGATAAAAAGGAGGCACACCATGATAAGCAATCAATCTTATAGGCCACAATCGGCTGTTATGCCCAGGCATTACCAACAAATGCAAGCCAGCCCGAACCAGGCCAATTGGGGACCTCAAATGCAAGCCAACCCGAACCAGACTATTTTGGGAACTCAAATGCAAGCCAACCCGAACCAGGCTATTTTGGGGCCTCAAATGCAAGCAAGCCCGACCCAGGCTATTTTGGGGCCTCAAATGCAAGCAAGCCCGACCCAGGCTATTTTGGGGCCTCAAATGCAAGCAAGCCCGACCCAGGGCCCTCAAATGCAAGCAAGCCCGACCCAGGCTCAGCCCCCCTATCAAGGTTTTGATCACATGCATCACTTTCCTTACATGCACGACTTCCACCACATCCATGACTATCATCTCATGATGGATGACTATCATCCGATGATGGATCATTTTGACCCCATGATGGATCATTATCATCCGATGATGGATCATTTTGACCCCATGATGGATCATTATCATCCGATGATGGATCATTTCGACCCCATGATGGGTCATTATCATCCGATGATGGATCATTTCGACCCCATGATGCATGAAATGTCGGATGAACACATGTTCTTCGATGACCATCATCATCATGATGGATGGGAGCTCACAACATTAGATTATCATCATGCTTGGTTTCATCCTGTCATGCATATGCATCATCACCTTCACCATTTCACCTCGCCGGTCGCATCCCAACAAACTGTTGTACCGCAGACGAAGGCAGCAGTTACACAGCCATAAAATGATAAATGCAGATTGAATGGGATTGGCATTCAATCTGCCTTTTATCAAAATCAATTATTGTGATAAACTGCCCTCAAGCCGTGAACGATTTCGACACGGGCCGATCGGGATTTGGATCAAACTCGTTTGTCCAAGCGGAGGCAATCCATAAAGCTCATTCATGGAACTAACGTCGAATCCCAGCAGCGGACGTCCTTCCATTCCGGATGCACCGGCAGCGAGCAGCAAGCGCTGAACCAACATTCCTGTTTCCATTTGTTGAATCCGGTAGCCGCGGTAACCAAGCTCGGCATGAAGATGTCCCCGATCACCCGCCACATGGAAGCTTAGCGGCACCTGGAATAAGTTCACGTTATCCAGAGACATCCCATCCTGCAGCCATGGCCTTTGATCGCCGGTCCTAACAAGCTGCAACGCATGCGCTAAACCATCATAATGATAGGCGCCGTCACGAATGCCTTCAACGCCATAAAAGCAGCCATATAGCCTTACGCGAGGTATCGGACTCTGGATCGAACCATCCAAATCATTTCGATAGGGATAGGAAGTCATACTCTCCTGCAATAGTGCCGCCAAATCCGACTCGCTCATCGCTTCCAATACAAATTCATTTTCTGGCGAGTAACGCTGCCTGCATACCGCTGCTAAATCATACGTCAGTCTATTTACTCGAGGCAACAAATGATCATCGTTTTGATGGACCGCCTGTTGCTCCCTTCCTAACTGTTTAAATGAAAGGGCAGAATCCAACAGGGATGCTTCATTCAGCTCGGTCAGCATCGGATAGTCCAATACTTTTTTTGAACGCATATAGTGGTCATGCTTCAGAATTGGAAGCTCGCTGCATAATTCTGCTGACGATACCCGATTGTTATGTCCGCTGTCATGGCGGAACCACTCCATGCTTGAATCTGCCGCAAGCGGAATGACAGCATATACACTTTCCTCTGCCTCGGGCAGTCCAAGTAAATGGTTGATGGCACGGTCAAGAAACTGAAAGTACACGCCCGTCTCAAAGTCGAAGCGCTTCGCCACCTCAAGCAGCTGGCCGATTAACAAACCCGCGTCCAGTCCCTGCAAACGATAAGAGAAATTATTGTATTTATAAAAGTTTTTCCAAAATAATGTCGATACAAAAGCAACTGCGAAGCAGCTTGTTACTTCGCAACGATCGCCTAAGGCCTTGCCCACATACGAATCAAATTGGCCTTCGCGCAATAAAACCAAACGATGATGGGCCGCATCGTAATGATAAATGCCATTCGGCAACTCCTCCAGCTTTAAATACATATACATTTCGCTCGGATACAGCGCTCCGCCTGAAGGAACAAATCGTCTGCAATGCTGGAATGAGCTGGCCCATTCCTCCCCCGAATATTGCTCTGCAACCGATTGACTAAGCTGTGCCAGACCAAAGGTGTACCAAAGAAAATACCCGATATCCCGCAATGTCGGCTTCCCTCGTTCCCGCTTGCCCGTTAGCTGCAGCGGAATATCGGAAGCGAGGGGAAATACAGGCAAATGACGATATAGCTTATACGGCAGAGGCGCGTTCTCCCAATCAACCTCTGCATCTTGTGGTTTGGTTTTGTCAGGCTCGTATTGCAATTGATGCAAAAATGCCTTTAGACTCATTTCTCCTCCTCCTAAGTCCCCGCACAAGGAAAACCGACGTTTACGAGAAGAAGCTGCTTATGGAAACGGATGCGGATAACGATTAAGCTGTTCCAGCTTAAGCCGCTCCTTCGCATAGCCCAGCTCTGCTGGTATTCGCAGCACCCGCTCCAGGCCGGTCAAGCGGACAAGGTGTTGCCCGAACGTCATGGGAAGCATGCCGGGAATAAGCACCTTCACACAATGAAGCCCATTTCTCAGCGTCTCCGGCGTCGATTGATCAACAACGATTACCTCTAGATTCAGCTCTCTGAAAGTTTGGATGAACTGGTTTAATTCATCGGTTAAATCCGCATGCTGTTCCCTTGGTTGAAAAGCTTCTTTAAACGCGAGAACGGGACGATTATGATCGAGCAGGAAATTCAGACGTTCTTCTGCTTCCTTCAAGCTGTACAACATGGAGTGATCCTCCATTTGCCGTACGAGAAAAGGATCATGCAGCATTCGTTCGTATTGCTCGCGATTGGCCTCCAGCTTTTCGTTAAACGCAAGCAGCATGCCCGCAATCTCATGAATGGCACCTTTTGCCGCTCTCACGGGATCAGGATGCGCTCCAGCGGCGCAAATCATATTTACGCCGTGATCCGTTCTGTTTTTGGCAAGCGCCCACACACTTGGAATGCCGTGCTCCATCGTCGAATCGAACAAATGCACATCGTAACCGACGACATCGCGCAGCCGCTCCACCATTAAATTCATTTCAAGATCACCCGAGGAATAGGGATCTAAAGGAGCGAGCGGCAGCTGCGCATACCACGTCATTAGAAACGAATCCCGTTCTACAACCTCCAATATGCCGTAAAATATAGCTTCCTCCAAGCTTCCGCCTAAAGCACAGCCATTCGAGGTTTCGTATACAAAGCCGTGGCCACAGCCGGAGCTGTAATAAGCGAGCAGCTCCGGCACGAGAAGAGGCTTCTCCTGCAAGAACGAATATCCCCACACCCAATCGATTTTCCTGTGTGGATCAAAGGGTTGAAACGGAAAATCGGGCCGCTCGTACTGCGCCTTATCATGTATTCCTACTCGAGAGGGGTCCAGCGCAATCTCTGTTAAATGATGATAACTGTCATGAACCGCCGTCTTCTTTCCTCGAGGCGATATGCCGCAATAACGTTCCAAACCTTCCAATATCGCTGTCATTTCACTGTCCGCAAAAGAATGCGTGCGCCCTGCGCAGCCTTCATCCCCTGAGAACATCGGTAAAATGATGCTAGCGTCAGCAAATGGCGACATAAGGTCGATCATTCTTCCATTCAAGAAACCGCTGCGATTGTCTAGGTAATCATCGGAAAGAACCGCCTTCAATTCTGCCATCGAACGGGTGCGGTAGCTGTTCTCACTGATTTTCGGGCTAGGCTGCAGCTTTATTCGCGAAGCTATGGCAGTGTCATCCGGTATTTCTCCGCATACGGCACACAGCGGATCCGGTAAAAAAAAATGAGCCGAGCTATTGAGCGTTTGCAAATGTATGAGCTTGATATGATTCTCAAGATGAGCGGTATTTCGGATAAGAAAGTTATGGACTTCTGCTGCAATCAGATGAGCCATATGCAAGAGACCGATTCGAGAAGACCAACTATCGGGAAAAACTTCTCCATGCATGAACAAATGCTGCAGCTCCCACATGTCCTTCCGGTCATTTCCGGCCATTAAACGCCGCAAATCGGCGCATTGCGAGCAGCCTGCCTTCCCTTGAACGACAAGCGGACCAATGACGCCTTCACCAAATGCCACAAAACCGCGCAGCCACGGAATACCGGATTGCTTGAATATCTCCTCGGCCATAAGATGAGAGGATGAATCGTTGCCGTCGCTTAGCACGAGCGCAAGATCAGCCATTTCTGGCAACTCGGAAGCCATTCCGTTCACCCTTACAAGCTGACAACTTGCAGACAATATATCGTTTACAAAGTCCGCAAGCTGGCCTACGCCAACAATCGCCACAATAGCGCTCATTCTTCAACCTCCTCTCGAAGCGAGATGCCGTATACGCCCGCCAGCCCCTCCTTGAAAAAAGGTTCTGAAGTTATGTCGAACACTTGCAGACGCTTGCGGATGCCATTCAGCTGCTGCATAGCCATCCGTAAAACCTCTCGATGCTCGAATGGATCGCAAGCGGGTATAGACAGATCGTCTCTATTGGATTCTTTGACATTTATTGAAACGTGATGCACGTTCCCCGCAAATGGATCGGCCTTGTTTTGAGCATCAAGCAAGGCAATCCTTAATACGCCCCGAAGTGCCCGAGTAACAGTGAGATCGGCGGCGTCATACCACCGGTCGTTTGCTTGCAGCCACACGTTAGGAAAACCGAATATGTCCTTACCCAGTCCGAACGTTGGTGCTCCTTGCATCGTGGTTAAGGCATTGATATAGTAACGGCATCGTTTATCCCCTACATGACTCAGCTTCGCCAGCGTGATAGACGGTGTATGAGCTTCGTACAACTTGATCCGGGCATCCATTAAATACTTTTGCAACGCGCGGCAGACGCCCTCTTCGATCGTCTCGCCGGCACCTACGCTTTCAATCTCGTCGAATATCGGCAGGCCGTTCGCCATACGCGACACGTAAGCTTCGATTCCGCTAAGACCCGCTTCCCTTCGTGCCTCCTCATGGTTATAACCATTGCAAATCATTTCGGGAAGCACAAGCGCAGGGCCGTCCGACAGAGGATCAACAGGCTGAACACGACACTGCGAAAGCGGCAGCTGTCGCAGCTCCCCTTCCTCCCATTTATGGAAGATGCCTGTTTCCGTTGATGTCAGCTGACTGAAGAAAGGCAGCAATTCGCTTGAAGCTCGTTTCGCTGAGTCCGCTCCCGCTTGCAGCTCGACATCTTCGACCTTCTCGATGAATTGTCGGCCATTAACTACCGGATGGGGAAGAAACGAATGCCAGTTCCCTTCCAGCGTCTCTAAATTCAGTAGAAATAATTTATTGTTTTTCTCAAGTTTTGTTACTCCTGCTGCTGTTTTCAACCATTCGAAGACGATTACGTTAGCGAGCAGCGATTCCGAAACGGACGAAGCCGTGTGCACGCTCGAATCCTTATACATGGCAGAATGATGGACTCTGCGCCATGCTGATTCCCAATCGCCCTCCGAATTCGAATAGGACAGCGGAACCGCTAGACCGGCTTGCCCAAAAATAACAGCCGGCAGCAGGACCTTATTTGTATGTCGGCAAATTTCGTTAAGCAATCTTAGCTCCGGTTCCCCGTCCTGATCCGATACGAATAATACGGCAGCATAAGGCTGTACAATCGAAGACCAATCCACTTTCCCATCCTTCGGCAAACTGGTCTCTTCCACCTTGACCTCCGAATCGAAATTACGATAATGCTGCTCCAGCTCCAAAATCCGTTGTCGATTCGCCTTGTCCGAGTTCAAGCTTAGCAAGTGGAATCGTGGCAATCCAGACTCGAATAATGATTTGACGAGCGAAACCAAAAAAGTGCCAGCTCCAACAACAAGTACGCTGGACTGACGATATACTTGAAATCGGTATGCACCTGACCCGTCAAAGCTGTTCAAAAATTCAATTTGGGAATCATATTTTTTAGTAATATGCTCTTCCAGCTGATGCGGGCGATCCTGACTTACGTCTTGGACAAAACCGTTCGCATACAAGACGTTTGCAATCTCATAAATATGATCACGGTGTTGCTCCGGCAGCCCATCCGTTAAATCATGCATCGAATGCTCACCGTTAAATACAGGTATTAGTTTTTCGATCCATTGATCAATCGTGCTGCCTTCCATCCGAAATGAACCGATATTGTTGCGGAAATAGACGCTTCCGTCCGAGCTGGGGAGAAAAAAAGTATCTCCTCTTACTTTAAGGCGCGTAGAAGGATCCAGATTTCATTCCTCCTTATTATGAAATTAACGATTCGTAGTCATATGACTTCCTTTATAAAGGTATGTAAGGCTATTTGTCCGTCATGCCAGCACATGCTTAGAAAGACACCCCTGCATCCCAAAAGCGTTAGCAGAGGTGTCTTGAACCTTTATTCGCACGCCATAGCTAGCTTATTAACGGCAGCGGGCACAGCCGCCGCAACGGGCGCAGCCGGCGCAACCGGCGCAACGGGTGGCACAACCTCCACATCTGACACAACTGCTGCAACCGCCGCAGCCGCCACAGCCGCCGCATGAACAAAAGCCGATACAAAAGCCGATGCAAAAGCCGACACACAGACGAGCATTATTCGGATCCACTTGACCTTGACCCGCATTCGGCGTCATGCCGCTCGCTTTAAACGCATCCGTATTCAGATTATAAAGATCGTTCTTGAATTCATTCATCTTAGTAGCCTCCGTTATTTGTTCATGTGATGATCATCGGTACCCGCAAAATCGGAAATGCAAATGAACTAGCCTAAACTGGTCATATGCCGATAATCGTTCATGACATATACGTATGAAAAAAGCTCCGCTAGTGTTACTGATGCATTCGCCTACTTGCTTGAAGTATCATGGGAAGAACCCAAAAAAGAGAGGCTGCAGCAAGGTCTATGACCTTGCTGCAGCCTCTCTTCTATTATTCAATCCGTCAAACGGGTATCCGAGGGTCAGGCAAGCTTTAATAGGTGGGGGTATCGTCGGACTTTCTTTTCAATAGCAGCAAAACACCCGCTGCAACCAGAGCGATAGACGCTGTGGTTTGTCCAATAAAGTGAAAGCTGAAGATGGTTCCCAGCTGTAAGGAAGCAATCCTGGCCGCTTCCTCCATGTCCCGTGCTTCTATGAGAAAAGCACTACCGATCGTCTCCTTCGTTTCAATGAAGGGACCGTCCATAATCTTCACTTTCCCAAACGTGTGAGATTGAAGCGATCATTCTTGCTTCTATTCAATTGACGAATGGTAATTAAACAAATCGGCACATTAATCGCAAATTCCAATCGCTGCGTTTGTACTGAACTAACGTAAATGCCAGAAATCGGTGGTACTTTGGTCAATAGGCCATCCTTTGCAGTATAGTCCGCCACGAACACTTGTAATAAATGAAAGAAAGTTTTCAACAATGGTTCAAAACCAGCTTCGCTCTATCGAGCGGCCTCATTACCGCTATACTTCCCACCTGCGAATTGCGATGATAAAGAAAATCAGCGCCATGATAGAAGCAATCGTCCGCACATGATTCCACGGCATCCAACTGTCCAAATAGTCCTTCCACGCTTGTGCCCCCTCTGCGCTCCCGGAGGTTACGGAGGCTAAAGTATCGTTGAGCGGTACATTGAATAAAGTTGTCATCAGAAACACTCCGACAAAGATGAGCAGGCTACCAGCAATCACGTATAACGCGCCTATTTTTCCAAATTTGATAAATGAAAGGATCCCCAAAAAGACACTTAAGACAGTTGTACCCATGAAGACCACCATAAAGGACGATTGCAGAATCGTTGTATTGATACTCTGCATGGCAGATATGCCTTGTTCAGTAGGAAGCTTGGCAAGCGATTGCATGACGAAGACCGAGAAAGCGAAAAATACACCAGCAAGCAAGCCGGCCCCCAACGAGGAAGCAAAAGTTAAATAATAGAGAAGCTTCATCATCATGATTTCCTCCAATACTCATGAATTGATTGCAAACGCAAACTTGAAAAAACCGAAGACAAGAAACATGAATTATCGGGAGATTCAACTTAACTACAGGATGAAATCCTGCGAATTCCTGAGTCTGAGTGAGTAAACTGAATCCTTTCAAGGGAGTTTTATCATAAGTAAGCTAAGAGTAGAAAAAATCTTAACGAATACCTGCCTCCTCCAGTTCCTCGTCCAGCTTCGCTGGCCAGTTGTCGCCATGCTTATTCGCCACCATTTACATTTTTTCACAATATTTTGAATCATACGAATTGCCGCTCAAATTGTCAATGCGAAACCCGCCATATCAACCTGCAGGTGGATACGGAAAACCGCAATTTAAAACTATGGATGGACGAAAGGAATTCGTTCTCGGCTCATAATGGAGTTAACCAAATAAATCGAGGAACGGAGAATCCTTATGATGTTGGGCAATGGGATATACCTCTTGATCATGCTTGTCATCTGCTTCAGACTGGCCCGCGAGAATACCATCCGGCCGGCGACCCTTTGGATCGTGCCTGCTCTATATGTAATCCTGGTGTTGCAGATAACCACGCAGACCGAAAGCGTTAATCTCCTTCACATCTTCCTCTATGCAGTCAGCGTGGTCATCGGACTCGCGATAGGTATCTGGAGAGGTCAAATGGACAACGTTCGTTGGAATTCCGCCACGAGAACGATCACTTCCCAAAGTCCGATCGGTGGAATTGCGATACTTGCGGGCATCGTTTTCCTGCGTCTCGCCATCGATCAATTCGGAGGGAATGATCATCGCATGGTCCTCATAAGCAATGCCTTGCTCTTTATTTCCGTAGGAAGTGTTTGCGGGCGGCGCTTTTTAAATTATACTAGATACAAACGATTGCACGTTCGTCATTTAAAATCCACTTGATTTTGAGGTAGTAAGCATTGATAGCAACCTGTTTCCGTTTCAGCCAGCAACTGTTGAAAAAGATGAAGATTGCAAGGCGACCGTTTAGACTCATCATCTTAAGTCTCATGCTCCTGGCTTCTCTATATCAGTCGGTGGAACGCGTCTCCATTCCCTTGGTGACGCTGTTTTTGCATATTGGCTATCTGGCATTTCTCTGGGCGCCTCCGCGCTGGCTCCAGCCTACCCGAAGGCATGTCGCCGTTGTAGCACTGTTATGGGCCGCAACTGCCCTATCTTCCGTTGCGTTTGACGAGAGTTACTTGATCTTCTTTCTTGGGTACTTCCTAATCGGTCATATCGCGCTGCGATTCTCGGGATCTCTGCGCACTGGCCTGGCCGCGGCCGTAATGGCTGCTAACGCGGCTAATTGGCAGATCGGAGGCCAGCTTGTTCCGAATGAGATCCTTACCTATACTCTCGTTCACTTCGTGACGTACATCTTACTCATCTCCACTCACCAGCGGTGGGAATCCAAACAAGCACAGCAGCGTTATATTCGCGAACTCAGTCAGATGCATGCTCAGTTGGAGTCAGCCCATCAAGATCTCCAACAAATGCATCGCGATTTGGAGGAAGCCACCGTGCGTTCTCTGCGCTTCGCGGTTCTGGAGGAGCGAACGCGGATCGCGCGCGACATCCATGATTCGATTGGGCACGGTCTAACATCCGTTATCGTACAATTGCAGGCTCTGCCATATATGATCAAGGCCAACGAATCGGAAGCTGACCAGACGATGGCAGCCGTCTTGGACGTTGCCCGCAATTGCCTCACGGAAGTTCGCAGCGTCGTGCATCAGATGGGACGAGACGATGCGGGCCTCGGACTGATTGCCTTGAAGAGCCTCATTCGGACCGTCAAGGAGCAGAGTCGGCTCGATATTCGATTCGTCACGGAAGGCACAATCACACAGTGGCAGCCGGAGATTGCCGAAGCGTTGTATCGCATTCTGCAAGAGGCGCTGACCAATATTATTCGTCACGCCAACGCATCGGAAATTGAGGTCTCGATCACCGAATCCGAGAGGGAGCTCGTGATGACGGCTGCCGATAATGGTCCATTCCGGAGCGAATCCCCTCCGCAGCCCGGGTTCGGAATGATGAATATGATGGCCAGATGCGAGAGAATCGGAGGCTCGTTCGAACTTCGGAGTCAGCAGCCACACGGCTTGCGAATGACGATTCGAATCCCGCTTGTCAACCCGTTGCAGGAAGGTGAAAAAATTGAGCGTTGAACCGATCCGGGTAGCCATTGTAGATGACCAGCTGCTGGTCCGGCATGGATTCAAATATATAATCAATGCGCAGCCCGACATGGAAGTCGTCGGCCAAGCTTCCAATGGACGCGAAGCCGTCACATTGGCTGACTTGGCCCGCCCGCATGTCTTGCTCATGGACGTTCAGATGCCGGAATACAGCGGAATCGAAGCGACCCGCGATATTATGGCCGCCTGGCCCGACTGCAAGATTATCATTCTCACGACGTTTGACACCGAAGAATATGTCTTCCAAGGCATCCGTTCAGGAGCGATCGGATACCTGCTTAAGGACACTTCGCCAGAAGAACTGATTGAAGCCATTCGGGCAGCCTCCCGCGGGGAAGCAATCTTCCGCACGGCCATTGCCTCCAAAGCAATGTCTCGGGTGGTACGCTCTGCAAGAGTGAATACGGCGGATATTGATCTCGGCAATTCGACGGGTGAACCGATTACGGAACGAGAACACGAAGTGCTTCAGCAAATGGCTTTCGGACTGCGCAACGAAGAGATTGCTGCCAAACTATATATTGGGGAGAGCACGGTCAAAACGCACGTCCATCACATTCTGAGGAAGCTTGGCGTCGACGACCGGACGCAAGCTGTCGTTTTCGCGATTCGCAATAGGATCGTTCAATAATGGCTTAGAAAGTCCTTTCCTTTTCCCCGATGTACTTTCTGACAGGTGAACGAGTATGATGCATGTAGTTAGCGAAAAAATAGCTGCGCTAACGGCGGGGTACTACGCCGTCTGGAACGAACCGGATGCAGGCTTGCGGAGGAAAGCCATCGAATATAGTGCAGTGGGATGCTCAGAATAAACCATAAAAAACGATCCAAGCATAATTACAACAAACGAATAAAAATGCACCATTGCGTATGAGCTATATGGATGGAACAAAAGCTTTTTTTGAAATATTTACAGCTAATGATGAAAAATCACAACAACATGGGTGGCGTCATTAATTCAGAGAAAATAGACTGAAAAAACCTTGGTATATTAAGGGTCATTTTCACAAGTACTAAGAATGATTTTTTCCAAACGCTTCTTCACAACGTCCATGATCATAATTTCTGCCAAGGTTTATCCACTCAGTTTCATTTGAAAACCGCGTATTTGGGCCAGCTCTTCAAGAAAGAGACGGGGAAGCTACTCTCGGTCTACTTGAACGAGCTAAGGGTCGGCAAGGCCGTCGAGCTCCTGCAAAACAGTTCGCTCAAAACCAAAGAATTCGCGCTCATGGTCGGCTATCCGAATCCCGATTATTTCTATAAAATCTTCAAGAATATCACCGGCATATATCCATCCGAGTATTTGGAAGGCTCGAACTGAATTAGCTCCCGTTGAGTCGACAAAAATAATGCCGCGATTATCGTCCCTTGAGGAAACGAGAATCGCGGCATTATTGTTATGGCTACATCCTCATCCTTCTCCGCTTACCGGAACGCAAACATAAACCGAACCGGAATGCGGAGGCACAGACGTAAGTTCCAGCGAGCCCACATGCGTGCCCAGCAGATCGTCCGTCCAGAGAGATGTGACACGGTAAGCGCCATCCAGCCTTACGCGGAAATCTCTCGGCTCGTCTTCCCAATTGAGCACGCTGACCAGAACCCGGTCCTGAACCTGCGTATACCCGACCGAGAACATCGTATCCTCGAAGATCGCGGCCTTGTTCACCGGCGGCAGCAGCTTCCGAATGATCTCCACGCTCTCCGGCAGCATGTTCGGAATGCTATCGCCCGATAACACCATGCCGCCGGAGGCGAATATCGCCGTCGCGTGAAACCGGTACTCATCCGGCGTAACGGAGTCGGATGATTCGATCCACATCCCATCCGGACCGAGCTGACGCCTCGTCTGATTCTCCAGCACGACGACGTCCGGATCGTTGATCCACAGCTTGCCGTGCTGCCAATTGCGCCGGAACATCTCTCTAGCGATCTGCGAGATATGCTCCCAATTGCGCGCGATGTCGTTCGACAGCCTCATGCCGTGCACGGTGCCGAGGGACGGCCATATCGGCGCATTGCAGCCGAGCAGGAAGCTATCTTCTCCCGCTCCTTCCCGAATCGCCTTCATGCCGGCTCTGTAAGCTTCGACCCGAGTCGCCTTCGGGTCGTGATGCCGGCCGAACGGAAGAGCGCCCCACATCGTCCCGTCCATCTTGAAATACTTGATCTTCCACTCGTGACGCATCGTATGGAAGACGTGTCTAAGATAACCCTGCGCTCCCGGATGAGTACCGTCCAGCATGTACCAAGGTCCGTGATACCAGCCTCCGAAGGAGTGGATATCGGAGCGAAGCGGCTTCCCCTCTCCATCCTGCTTGAACCATTCGGGATGCTCCCGCACGACTCGCGCGTTCATCTCCGCTAGGAACGGACCGACCCAGATGGCCGGCTCGAAGCCCAGCTCCCGGATCTTCTCGCTCAACGAGCGAATTCCGCCGGGGAACGATTGGCCTTGATCGAGCCAGTCTCCTTCGTAAGCGGCATAGCCCTCGTCGATCTGCACGTACTTCAGCTCGGGCAGCTTCTCCTTGATCGCTTGAAGGTTCGAGTAAATATCGGACTCCGTCACCTCGGGTCCGTACGTATACCAAGAGCACCAGCCTGAGGGCGCTTCCGGGAAAGGCAGCTTCGGATGATGCCGGTTGATCGCTTCGCCAAGCCGGTCCGTCAGCGTTGCCGCATCCGGTCCCGAAGCGAACAAAATCTCCTCCAGGTCCACCGTCTGACCCGGTTCGAGCACCAGCCCTTCATAATCGAGTACGATCTCATATTCACGCTCGTTAAATCGGATTTCCCCGCTAAAGCGATGACAGGAAGCAAAGGCAATGAGAACCTTGTCTCCATCTTGCGGCGATAACAAGAGCATATTGTAGACGGTAAAAAGCCCCTCGACTATTGGAAGCCTGTAATGGGCGCGGTCGCTGAAGTGACACATATCCCGGGGCCTACTCACTGTACCGACATACTGCGATAATTTGCTATAACCCTCGCCGTATATTTCGGTCGAAGGATTGAACGGCATTGCCCCCTTGAACAAGACAATCTCTTTGATCCTTACGGCATTGGATGAATGGCTGTTCATCACGGTCACGGAACAGACATCTCCGTTCCAAGTTCGCTTCAACGTGACGCCGCTTGCCCACTCGAAGCCGACAGGATCCACGAACCGAACCTCGCTCTCGGCGAACTCCAGAAAACGATGCATGATATTTGACTCTCCTTTTCCTAAACCTTGTCTCTTGGAATTTCACAAACCTCATTGAACATCCGCTTGCGAACCACATTAATACTGGCGTGAGAGGTCAGAGGCTTACCATTGGTATCAATCCGTACGTTGTGCAAGCTTAATCCCCGAACATGGCGGGCGAATAACCCGTAAGCCGGCAGAGATCCTTCATAGTTAAAGCATTCCGCCCGCTTGCTGATATGACGCGGAATATCCGTCCGTTCGCGGTGCTCGGCGGTTCCGCCTCCCATTGGTTGGCTAGCGTGCAATGCGAATCTCTCCTTGTTCACACGACTCCGATAAATGCGTTAACTATACGCTGCAATTTGTTGTCGGTTTGATTACTCTTTCCGGGTGATAACTTGCAAAAGCCTCCGTAACAAACGAGACAATCGGCGCCACATCCGGCAAGCCGTGCGGATGATGCCTGCCGCCCGGCTTCACGATTTGTTCGATGCGTCCTCCCTGCTCACGGTAGCTCGCAACCAGCAGCGCACCGTTCTCCTCCAGCGGCACCGCTTCATCCGAATCGCCGGAAATCAGCAGAATGGGTATGCCGCTCTCAGCCGCTCTCGTCATCCCGTTCAGCAACTCATCCGTCACTGCGCCGGCCTCCTCTGCTGTTATGCCGTACAGTCCCAGGCAATCGCTCCATTCTTCCGGGGACCCGTGACCGTTCCCCGAGCCGCCCGGCCAGCTTCGGATATCGACGACCGGCGCATCCAGATAGACTGAAGATACTTTGGCCGGATATAGCCCTGCATAACGCAAAGCATACAAGCCCCCCCGGCTGAAACCAAAAAGCGCCGGCCGTTCCGATAGCCCGTTGGTTGCGGCAAGTTCATCCTGGAACGACCGCATCATGGCCGCCGCGTCCGGATGCCCATATAGATTGCTTAGTCGGATATAGGCAATGTGCCAGCCTTGGTGCAGCAGCGCGCGGTCCGCCTCGGCAAAAGCATCGAAAAATTCGGTGCGCCAGACCCACGGCTTCTCCTTCGCCGGCTCATGCGGAGCAACCAAAATACATTCCCTGCCATCGAGATAAAAGTCCATTCGCTTCGCCCCGCTCCAGGCAGAGACGGCGAGCGATGTTTCTCCCCCCTCCCGATCGGCCGCTTCGCGGATCGACACCATAAGCCGCTGCGCCTGCTCGCGCGCTGCGACCAGTCCCGGCGTCTTCGCTTTATTCGGGTTCGTATGACCGACATGCTCTCTCCAGGCAGCGTCCAGCCATTGCCTGCGTTCGCCAATCAGCCGATAATACTCGCTCGACTCCGGATGTTCAATCCATGCCGGTATCCGCTCCAACTCAATATGGAAAACCCTTGCTAGTATCGTCCGCGCCATCACCCAATGCCCATCCGCTTCGGGATGTATGCCGTCTCCGTACCGATAGGCAGAATTTTGCTCGCGGCATACCTGAATCCACTGCAGCAGCGGCCCCCGGATATCCACGACCGCCAGTTTCTCCCGCCTTCCGTAATCCAGCACCCAGTCTGTATACCGCCCGAGAACTTCTCTATCGTAACCCGCATATGGCCGCTGAAAGCCATAGCTTTCCCTGCCGGCCGGCTGAAGCTCCCCCTCGAAGGTGGCGGCATCGAACGGAGGCGGCGTCATAAGAAGAGGCAGGGCTCCCGCAGCCTGAATTTGCTCCACTGCCCGAATGTACCCCGACTGATAGCGGAGAAATCGCTCCTCGCTGAACGGGTGATAGATGCCATCGTTCATGCCATAGCAGAGCACGACCCAGTCTGGCCGCGTCTCGGCAAGCGCACGATCCAGTCGTTCATGCACGCAGGGCCTGGGAAAAGGATGGTCCGACTCGTCTTCTCCCGAGAGGGTCTCGCTGCTGACGCCGAGATTAATGAACTCGAAGTTTCTTGCGGGCATATGCTTTTGAAAATAGGCATCGATCATCTGAATGTACGTCCCATTCTCCGTAATGCTGTCCCCCAAAAAGACGATACGCTTCGCGATGGGCAGTTCAACGCGTTTCGTGCATTGAATGCTTTCCATTCTGAATCCTCCTCACCTTGCTGCGCGCACAACTTCCAATAAATACGTCGCGCCTTTTTCATTGCGAAGTCTCTCCCTCTTCCAAAAGGAGAAGAGCGGGCACGTCCCGCTCTCCCGTGAATCGCTTAATGCGCAATCGCTGCGACGGCGGCATCCGACAATCCATAGTTATAGACGCGCGCATCGTAAATTTGTCCGGAGAAGAATTGGTCCCCATAAGGAGTCGCGCCAATCATCCAACTTCCGGACGCTGTAATCGCCCCCTGGGCATCTGTCGAGCTGTTCACCAACACGCCGTTTTTATAGATGCGCCAGGCCGTTCCGTCATAGGTTAAGGCTACATGCATCCATACATTCAAATCGCCTGTGGTTAAAGGCATGGATACGAAATGCAACCCGGATGAAATCGAGTAGCTTCCGCCTTCCAGCGTGCTGCCGTTAATCCGCAGTACCATTTGCGGATTATCACCGCTCGTTTGCTGGTGGTAGAGAATCGCTCCGGTCCCCGTGATTGAGCTGGGCTTGATCCAGGCCGACATCGTAATCTTGCCGCTGAAATTAAGGACAGACGGCGAACCCAATCCGACATAATTGCCGGTGCCGTTGAATTGCAGCGCATAGCCCGATCGGCCGGTAACCCATGAAGCTCCGTTTACTGTGCCTGTCGATCCGTTGCCGGAGGTATCGTTCGCCGTTGTCCCCGTCCCTTCTCCCAGCACCCAATGGCCTCTTTCCGCCTTGTTCATCTCGTTTCCAATGGCCGTACCATTAAGCGCCGTATTGAATATTTTCACGGCCTTGATCGAGCCCGAGTAATACTGATCGCCATAAGCGGTAGCGCCAATCGTCCAATTCCCGGACACCGTGATGGCTCCCTGCGCATCGGTCGAGCTGTTCGCCAATACGCCGTTTTTATAAATGCGCCAAGCCGTTCCGTCATAGGTTAAGGCTACATGCATCCATACATTCAAATCCCCGGAGGTCAAAGGCATCGAGACGAAATGAGTGCCGGATGAGATCGAATAGCTCCCCCCCTCCAGCGTGCTGCCGTTTATCCGCAGTACCATTTGCGGAAAATCCCCACTGGTTTGCTGATGGTATAGAATCGCCCCGGCTCCCGTAATCGAACTAGGTTTAATCCAAGCCGACATCGTGATCTTGCCGGTAAAATTCAACGCGGACGGATTGCCAAGATTGACCGAGCTATTCGTGCCGTTAAACACCAAGGCGTCATTGCTTCTCGTGACGTTGCTGAGCGTTCCGTTATTCAGGCCGCCGGACGAATCGTATACGGTATTGCCGGATAGCTCGTTGCCGATCCATTCTCCCACGGGTCCCGCGGCGAACGAGCCGTCCGTCGTAAAGCTGAGCCCGCTGTTCGAAGCCACGGTGGAATACGCGCGGTCTTTGGTTGAGGCAGTGACCTTCCAATAATAGGTTTTGTTCGGGAACAGCTCATTCGGAGCAAAGGTGTATCCGTTGGTGGTGATATAGTCCCTCGTGAATTCCGGGCTGGAGAAATCGGAATTGTCGTCCACGGTCAGCTTATAGAAGAAAGCGCCGCTGGCTATATTCCATTTCAGGCTGGTTGCCACGGACACGCCGGTCGTTCCGCTGGCGGGAGACTGCAGCGTGAAGCTTGGCGGCGCGCCGGTCGTCCCGGTCTTGAACACATGGACGGGACCGTTCATGATTCTCGAGCCGCTGGCGTTGACCGCGTACACTCTGGCATAGTAAGTCGTATTGGCCGTTAAGTTGGCGGAAGGCGTGTAGTTATAGGCCACGTTTCCTTGTGCGGCCGATATGGGCGTGTTGGTCGTCGTATCGATAACCGTGCTCGCAAATGTGCTGCTGGTGGATACCTGAAGCCTGTAAGAGGTTGCGCCATAGCTGTTCGTCCATCCGAACACCGGCGCAAGCGGCGTCCCGGTCTCTCCGTCTACCGGAACCTGAAGGCTGAATCGGCCGGACGGCACGCTCGCGCTCGAGGAAGCAATGAAGCTGTAGACCATGCCGTTAGCCGCGGGCAGGGAACCGTTCGCGTTCGTCGCGGTTACCGACCAGTAATACGTTTGGCCCGCAGTCAGCGCCGAGCTGACCGTATAACTGTTCGTCGTCACCGATGTATTGATGACGGGGCTGGACAGATCGTAGTTGGTCGAGACCTTGACCGTGTAGCCGGTCGCTCCGCTGGCCTGCTGCCAGGTTAGCGTAGGCGTAGTCGTTGCCGGAACGCCGTCATCCGGCGTTTGCAGCACGAAGGAGCCCGGAGCGCTTGCCGCTTTTTTAATAACGATCAGCCATACGTCGCCTTGAGCCATGTTGATCGTCGTGCTCAGGTTCGTAGTGGAGGAAGGATTCTCGGTAGCCTGAAGCTGCAGCCCATCGTTCTCCGTACCGGTTACCTTATATTTATCGATGCGGACCGTCGAACCGGCAAAAGGCTGATTGTTCAAGTTCAACGTCGTGGTCGTGGCGTCGCTGTCCAGCCCGCTGACGAGGATCTTGGCTTCCCCGGCTGCGGTATCCTTGGCTGCGATAGCCGAGCTCACCGTATGGTCCTGGGTTACCCCGACCTGCCTGCCGGACATTTCGGCATAAGCCTTCATCGTCCACCATGTCGTTTGCCGCGCGGCATTATTGGCTGCCGTATCGTTGTAGACCATATAATCGCTCGCCGAGTTGGCGCTGTTCCATGTGCTGCGAATGCCAAGATCGTAGCCGTACTCATGGATGGCCGCAAGCCAGCTTACCAATCTTGAGGCGTTATACGCCTCGCCGTTCTGCTGGTATTCTTCCACCCAGTATTGTCCGACGCCCGCTGCGGGTTTGGCAGCCGCATGCGCCTTAATCGCCGCAAGGTTCGAATTGATGCTCCAGGCGTCGCCCGTCGTTAGCTCATGCCAAGCGGCCACGTCCAGCTTCTTCCCGTTTCCTGCGACCTGGTCGATCAATGCGTTGACCGCATCGACATTATTCCAGACGGAGGAAGGTCCGGCCAGCTTCGCATTCGGATTGACTTCTTTAATGGCCTCATATTGATAATTGTATAAAGTACGGGCATTGGCGTACCCTATACTGCCTTCAGGCTCATTCGTGGAATCCCAATAAGTGACGTTCAGGCTGTTGTCCTTGGCAAACTGGGCAAAATCCTTAACCCACTGCTTATACTTCAATAAATCGGTAGGCATGCCATACACATTATTCTGGGAGGGATCCGTTTGCAGAAAGGAGGGATTGGTCAGCAAAAGCGGATAATACTCAGCTCCCCATTTGGTTGCCCTGTCATAGGCATTCTTGAACCGGTTATGGGTGTTGTATTCATATTCGTTAAAGCGGTTATACCCGTTGTCTCTGCCGAAAATAAGCCATCCCTGCTCGTTCGAGTCCTCGCGGATGATTTCCGGCTTAAGCGGAACGATCCTTCCGTCCGGCACGTCGTAATTGGGCGTCAGGATAAATCCGGTATGCGCTTTAAACGCCCCCTTATCGTCGTTGAAATCGACGGTAATGGTCTTGCTGGTCGCGGCGCTGACGGAAACCGGACCGGCGGTCAAACCGATGGCCGGGACAAGGAAACCTAGAATCGTAATCGCGCTTAAGCGCTTATGCGCTGCCACAAACGTTCTCATCGTCCTTCTACCTCCGTTGATTTTTTTGCAAAGCTGCTGACTGCCTAAGACGGGATGCATCCTGAAAATTCGTCATATCGCCCCCTTTCGTGCATCTGCATGCGACTGCATCGCGTTCGCGAAAGCGTTACCACTTCTTCAAAAAGAATAAGCGGCATTCAAACGCGCCGCTTATTGCCGCTTATTTCACTGCCGAGCCTACCGTTAACGCTCGTTCGATCTGCTCGCTGAATAGGACGTAAATGACAATGACGGGAATACTTGCAATGACGAGCGAAGCTCCCATCGCTCCCCAGTCCGTAAAATGAGTTCCCGAGAAGAAAATCAAGCCGATGGGCAGCGTCTTCAGCTTTTGACTCGAAATAAACGTATTGGCAATGGTGAATTCGTTCCAGACGCCTATAAAAGACAAGATTAGCACGACGGTAAATGCCGGGATGACGAGAGGGAGAATGATGCGGGCAAAGGTCCGATAGATGCCGGCCCCGTCTATAAATGCCGATTCTTCCATTTCCTTGGGTATGGTTCGAAAGAAACCGTAAAAGATCAAAATCGAAAAGGATAGATTGCCGGCGATATAAGGAATAATCAAGGCGCCGAACGTATTGATCAAATGAAGATGCTTCAATAGAATCGCCAAGGGAATTAAAGTCGTCGCTCCCGGTACGAAAAGCCCGACGATCATATACGTCGATGCCAGCTTCCGCAGCCGCCACTCCATGCGGGCGGACGCATAAGCGAAAGTCAGCGAGAACAAAAGGATGCCGGCAACCGAAATCACGGAAACGAAGGCACTGTTTTTCATATAGAGCAAGACATCGAATGCATGAACCGCCCGCACGTAATTATCCCACTGAAAGCTGGTCGGGATTCCGAACGGGTTCGTGTTGAAGATCTCGTCATTGGTTTTAAGCGAATAGAAGATCAAATACACGAGCGGATACAGCGAAATGCACATGTATAGCCACAGAAAAAGCTTGAGTATCGGATTACTGACTTTAAACCTTCGTGTCTTTCGCACGGCACGACACTCCATCCTAGAAAGTAATTCTTTCGCGCGCTACCAATTTATTAATGATCAATATACAAATCAAACATTCCAGAACGAGCATGACTGCCGTTGCGCATCCATAACCGAAGCGGTCCAGCGAATAGGCCGAACGGAACATGGCGAAGGTAAGCGTAGCGGTAGAGGTGCCGGGACCGCCGTTCGTCATGAGAACCACTTGGCCGTAGGCATTCAACCCGCCGACTACCGAGAACATGAGGCACATCCGATAGGTTTCTGCCAGAAGCGGAATGGTAATTTTCGTGTGAATTTGAAATTTAGTCGCGCCTTCCAGCTTGGCGGCCTCGAAGTAATGCTCGGGCACGGATTTAATGGCCGTATAAATCAGAGCGAACATAAACCCCATGGATTGCCAGCCGGCGACGGAAATAACCGCGAATATGGCCAAGTGGGAATCGCTTAACCAATCTTGCCGGTACGAGATGCCGATCGATTCGAATATCTTATTAAGCAAGCCGTATTGGGAACTGTAAATGGACATCCATAATTGACAAACCACCGTAACGGAGAGAATGACCGGAATGAAATAGGAAATTCGCAGCAGCTTTTTCCCGAAAATCTTATGATCGTACAAGGCAAAAGCGAGAAACGAGCCTAATACAAATTGAAAGATCGTGAGAATCACGGCAAAAAACAGCCCATTATATAACGAGGTATAGAAAATAGGATCATGGAGAATCTCCTTGAAGTTGTCCAAGAAGATAAACGTACCCGGCGTCAACCCGTCCCAATCGAAGAAGCTTCGATAGAAGGTTTGCGCGAGGGGATACATGACAAACACCGTAAAAAGCAATATTGCGGGCAACGTGAAAATCAATACTGCCGATCTGCTGGCCATCCCGTGCTTCATATTCATCACCTTAAGTGGCTCGAGACGGAATATATCCGGTGAATAAGGGGCTATTCCGCCTCGAGCTTATTTTTATCGTTGCTTCTTGTCGGCTTAAACCTACTTTTTCAGGCTTGCAATCAACTTATCCGTATCCGAGATGAATTTATCGGCGGATTGACCTGCGACCAGATTCTGCAAGTATTCGCCGAAAGGCTTGGAGAAGGCGCTCGGAAGACTATGGTTAAAGTTGGATTTGTAGATAAAATTCGACTGATCGGCCGCAAGCGCCTTGGTGATCTCCGGAAGCGGATTTTCCGGCGTCAAACCGTCCGTTTTGATAATGACGTCGGTATGGCCGCCTTTCACGTATCTGCCTTCCCCTTGATAATAGGCGAGCAGCGCCAACACTTTCATGCCCAATGCTTTGTCCTTCGTCTTGGCGGATAACGCGTAGCCGCCAACGCCGCCGCCTCCGGCCATCGCATATTTATTGACGTCCTCTTTACCCGCATCCGCTCCGGGATAATAATTCAGAATCCCGAGCTTATCCGCGCCGATCGCGGTAATGCCGTCCGGCGTTTCCCAATCGCCGTTAATCAGCATCGCTGCTTTGCCCGAATTAAAGATCGCTCTTGCCGAATCATAATCCGTGCTGGTTGCTCCTTTTTGGAAGATGCCGAGCTTGATGAGCGCCGCGGCTTTCTCGATTCCTTCCTTATACCCCGGGTCCGATGCTTTGGCCACCCCGTTGGAGAAGTCCGACGTGGAGCCGGGATTCGTTCTCATGATAAAGCTGTCCAAGTAGGCTCCGATCGGCCACGGTTCTTTGGCAAACATGGCGACCGGAACGATCCCTTTCGCCGTAAACGCTTTCACCGCAGCCGTCAACTCATCGTAATTCGTAGGCACTTTGACGTTATTGGCCGCGAATACATCCTTGTTGTAATACCAGACCACCGAGAAGGAACCGAAGATGGGCAGCGCATAGATATGGCCTTTGTACATCAATTCGGAGTCGATCATGCCCGGAGACACTTTGCTTTTGAAATCCTCGATATCCGGATTGCCGTCCAATTGCACGATATCGCCCGATTTGTTGAAGAGATCGATAATCTCGGGGGTTACGCCGAAAATATCGGGCAGATCCCCGGTAGCCGCTTGCACCTTCAGCTTCTGCGTGCCGTCGTCTGCATTCGCAGGCTGAATCTCCAAGGTGACATTCGGCAATACTTCTTTGATTTTGGCAATTGCGTAATCAAGAGAAAGTTTCTCGTCCGGCGCCGAATATTGGGCATTCAGCGTCAATGTTACGGGCTCGGCCGGCTTATCCGCACTCGATGCTGTATCCTTCGTTGAATCATTCGTTGATTCGTTCGTTGCATTGGCCGTCGCACCCGTCTTTGAATCGTTCGCGCCCGTTGCCGTCGAATCGTTATTGTTCGACGATGAATTGCCGCAAGCCGCAAGCACGATTGCCATACAGGCGATCAGTGCCAAGGAAACGAATTTCGCGTATGTCCGTCTCATTTTAAGAAACCCCTCCAACGTATTTTTAGTAAGGAAGTAGCACAAGCGCTTATGCTATGAATGGATTATAGCTTGCGTCCCTAGCATTTAAAAAGCCACAAATCGTGCAAACCGATAGCAAAATTCGGGACAAAAAAAGATCGGCGAGGGCTTGCCCCGCAGATCTCTCCCCTCATTTTGGCGGATTCAAGCTCTCCGAATACTCGCTTGGCAACACGCCGTACTGCTTTTTAAAGCATTTGGCAAAATAGCCCGCCTTGCTGTAGCCTACCTTTTCCGCCAGCTCGGTAATCTTGATATTTCCCCGGACCAATAAGTCCTTTGCATGCTCCATGCGAACCAACGTGATATATTCGGACACGTTCATCTCCAATTCCTTGGCCAACACTTTGCGGATGTAACTGGAGTCGAGATACATATGATGGGCGATGCTCTCCACGTTCAGCTCGCCGTCCATATAGTGCATGTGAATATAATCTTTCACGCCCTCGACGATCTTCTGCGAGCGCGTCAACATTTGTCCGCTGTAATTGCGAATGGTTTTCTCGTAGATGCCCATTAACCATTCGATGGATTTCTCCAGCGAACTCATCTTCCTAAGCTCTTGGTAAGGATAGAAATCCTTGCCCAATACCAGATCGATCGAGCCGCCCATTTCGGTAATATGCGCTAAGCAGATCGATACCAAGCCCATCAGGATCGCATAGGTGAAATCGACGGAAAGCCGGTTGTCCTTGATGTGCTTCATGATTTGCTGCAGGCCGGCCTGCACTTCGTCTCGTTCATTTCGGCGCAGCGCTTTGAGAATGCGATCATTCAGCTGCATTTGGTTAAAGTCGGCATTTCTTCCGCTATTCACGATTGCCGCATATTCCAGCACGGCTCCCGAACCGTCGACCAACTTATGCTGCAAGGCAAACAAGCTTTCCAAATAGCCTTTGCGAATTTCTTGCATGTGCATGATTTCATCGCCCAGCCCGACCGTGACGCTAAAGCGAAAATATTTTTTTACATAGTCGCAAAACTCCTGATACAAGCTCGCCTTAAACGCGCTCTTATCTTTCTCGTCCGCAAAGTTCAGCAGCGAAATGATCTTTCCCTCGGGGCCATTGAATACCAGCGACGTTCCTTTGCAAACCACGATGTCTCTCAGCACGTTCGCAACGGCGAATTTCCAAAGCGCGATTTCGCTTGCCTTTGACCATCGCTCGTACATAGTATCGATTTCGATGGCGGCCACAAGGAACAAGGGCGAGTGAATCCGAATCCCCTGCCGACTGAAAATGTGCAAAATCTCTTCTTCCATAAAATCGTATTCTTCGCCGATCAACGTGTTCAAGAAACGTTCTTTCAGGAAGTACGAATCATCCTTGCTTTGGGCCGCTTCTTCTTCCAGCTTCTGCAGCCTAGCTTTGAACCGCAGCAGCGTGCTTAAGAAATCGTCTCTCTTAAACGGCTTTAATATATAGTCCTCCACCCCGAGTTGCAGCGCTTTCCTGGCATATTCGAATTCGCTATAGCCTGTAATCAACGCGATATGAATGTCTTTATGAAGTTCCTTAAGCTTCTCTGCCAGCGCGATGCCATCGAGAAAAGGCATATTGATATCGAGCAGCGCGATATGGGGACGATGCTGCGCGGACAGTTCCAGCGCTTCCAGACCATTCTTGGCTTCGCCGATGATCTCGAAACCATGCTCCTGCCAATCGATCACGTTGCGCATATAGTGCCTGAAATGCATTTCGTCATCCGCGATCAGTACCTTGAACATCCCGTCTTCCTCCATGAACTGTGACATTCGAATCATCGTCATTGTACATCCGTTATAACATAGAACCCGGAAAATGTCTTAGACAAGCTGCCCGCATGGCAAAATTGTCCCGAATATTGCTATTGCGATGCCCGAATTGTGGCTTTTGTAATCAGGGGGGCTAGCTATAATTCATGTCATATCCGAACAACATGCGCTATCCACGATAAAGGGAGGTTTATTTCATGAAGGACGATCACGATCTTAAAATGCAATGGTGGCGCGAAGCCCGATTTGGTTTGTTTATTCACTGGGGGTTGTACAGCCTTCTGGCGCGGGGCGAGTGGGTCATGTATCAGGAACAAATTCCGATTAAGGAATACGAGAAGCTGGCCATCCGCTTTAACCCCGCGCGGTTCGATGCCAGGTCCTGGGTGCGGACGGCCAAGGAGACGGGGATGAAATATATCGTTATCACGGCGAAGCATCATGAAGGCTTCTCGATGTTTCGAACCCGGGTCAGCGATTATAATATCGTGGAAGCGACTCCTTTCGGACGCGATCCGATGCTGGAGCTTGCGGAAGCATGCCGCGAAGAGGGAATCCGGCTCTGTTTCTATTACTCGCACGTGCGCGAATATTCATTCGATTGGATGTCGTGCCGGCAGAAGATTTTGTATGGCAAGATGGGGTTATTGCCGCTTTTTCCTGCCATATGGAGGAATTATCCTTCTACGGCACCACAAAGCTGCATGCCCAATCCGCTCCCTCCGAGTACTAAGGAACAAGCATATTGGTTTTTACGATCGTCGAAATGGAGAAAGAAAGCTTCTACAACGGCTTTACCTATGCGGACACTTTAAACCGGGAAGCGACCGAACAATTTCTCAAGCTTACGCATGATAAATATAAGCAAGCGTGCGGAGATATGTTCGGCAAATCCGTTAAGGGCATTTTCACCGATGAGCCCTATCGCGGTGCACTGCTGAACGGATTCGGCCTCAGCAATAGGGTCCGGCCCTGATTGAACTGGATGTTATTTTATCCCGGAGGATTACGTTCGGTCCGTTACATTTAGTACCCGTCTACTCGGAAAGTTATGGTCCTGACCATTGGTTGTCCGAGAATGACGCATTTTCCTTGGCTTATATGCTGGTTCCGTCCGGGTTGCCGGAGGCGCCTCAAATCGTCATCTGCGAGCCGGCGCGTTGATGATCCGACACCTCTCTACGCTGAGGGATACGAATGGTTATCACGGTTCCTGCATTCTTTTCGCTGTTAATCGTGATTCCGTATTCCTCTCCGTAGTAAAGCTTGATTCGCTCGTTCACGCTCCTTAATCCGAAAGAATGCACGCCAGAACCGTCTTTATTCCATACCTGAAGCTCCTGGAGTTTCTCGGCCGGAATCCCCACGCCATTATCCGCTACCACAAGAACGATATCGTTATGCTGCTTATAGCCGCTGACTTCGATCTTGCCGCCGCCGTTTTTCGTTCGCAGACCGTGATAAATCGAATTTTCCACAAGCGGCTGCAGCGTTAATTTCATAATCGAATATTCCCCTAACTCTTCGCCGACGTCGATGCTGAAATCGATGATATCGGAGTAACGCGTCTTCTGGATAAACAGATAGGCTTGCGTATTCTGCAATTCTTCTTTAAGCGGAATGATTTCTTTGCCTTTGCTTAAGGAAACCCGGTAGAAGTCGGCTAAAGCCATGGTGGTTTCGGCGGCTTCTTTGGCTTGTCCCGATTCGCATTGCACATAAATCAGATCCAGCGAGTTGTAGAAGAAATGCGGCTTGATTTGCGATTGGATCAAGGCAAACTCGTATTCGCGCTTTTTCTTCTGTTCTTGCCCCACCTTTTCCAGCAGCAATTTGACCTGTGCCATCATTTCATTAAATACACTTGCGAGAATACCCACCTCGTCCTGAGTTCGGATCAAGCTTGTCGTATTGAGGTTCCCTTCGCGTATCCGCTTGGCCGTATGGGTTAATTGAACGATCGGCTTGGCAATAAGCCGCGACAGGAAGAAAGCGCCGAATACCGCGATCAAAGTGCAAAGCAGCCCTACGATGAGGATAATCAACGAATTCTGAAGCTTGTCCTTGGACAATTGCCGAAGCGGAACTTGATTGATTAACTCCCAGCCCAGCTGGGAAAAGGACGTGGTCGAAACCAAATAGCGGCGTTTATCGGCAATGGACTTTTGCAGCAGGTCCGCTTTGTTCTGCGATGAAATAATTGTCCCTGTGTTATCGACTAACGTATATACGCCAGTGTTTAAGGTTTCGTCTTTGGGAAAAATCGAAGAGATCGTATCTTCCCTCACATTGAATACGAGAACTCCTAGGAGCTCGCCCGTATCTATATTGTTGATTCTATTGCCCACAGAAAGAATTGGCGTTTTATCGTCCGTAACCAGAAAATTTCTGATTTCCATCGGAAACCAAAGGCGCACCGGAGAAATAATCTTTTTAATGCTCGCGACCATCTCGCTTTTTATTGCCAGGTTCAGGTTATTCCCCAATTTCGTATTGGAAGCATAGATGCTCCCATGGGTATCGATAAAGGCGATCGACTCTATATCCTTAAAGGCATCCAAGTTAAAACTCAGCGCCGTCTGTATTTCATTGCGAAGCATAACTTCCGGGAGCTCCAAGCTGTTCGCCTTCTCCTGGTAAGCGCTGTTAATTTGCACCGTAAGGACGCGGGAGCTCGTCTCCACGCTATTGTATAAGCTATCGATTCGGCTGATGATCAAGCTTGACTCTCCGGCGATATTCGCTTTCGTTTTCTCGATGGTCGATTTGGTGAAAACGTAGTTGGATGTATAGATTACGACGAAAAGCGGCAAAACAACGATCGGAATAAACACGATCGTGATTTTACTACGGATAAGCATATTGCGGTATCGGGTGAATAATCGGGTTAACATCACTTTTCTCACCTGCCCGTTCTGCACGGATTATCCTGAACTTTCACGCAACCTATAAGCATATCGCAAGTAACCACTAAAAAACAGAGGAATTAAAATGTACTACATGAGTAGAAGGTATCGAACGGATTGATAATATTCCCGATCTTTCTCCTTGATTGCTACGGTAATCATGTTCGTATATCCTTCAAATCACTGTCACATGCTCGGCCACCGTTCTCTACAATTCTAACGCCACCTAAAACAGGACCAACGCCCTGCCAAGATGTCCCAAAATAACGATGGACATGCGAACTTGTGTTCGTATATAATGAAGAAGCGATGAGTGGCTTGCAAGGGCGGTCGGCTAGCTCTCCCCGAGGGGAGGTGATGCCATGGAGACACACGATGCGATAACGCTGATGATCACGTTCGGCATGTTTATTCTCGCACTGCTCTCTTACCTCAAAAAAAAATAGACCGCCCTCTCGCAAAGGTATGCGGTCTACTATAAATCTCATATCTGAACCAGAGCCTTCCGCCCTTAACAGCGGTGAGTCGCGCGAGGAGTCGGTTGCCGCCGGCTCCTTTTGCCTGTTAGGCCATTCTTTACTTACTATACCATAAGACCTGTGGAAATGAATACCGGCCATCGCAGATTTCCATGCTTATTTCTTCGGTTTGGCGGCATCCATGAGCGCCTGGCCTTCCTTCTGAATAGCCGCGATGCAGGCCTCGACGCTTTTCTCGCCTTTCACCGCCGCCGCGATTTCGCGGTCCTCCAGCTCGAAGAACAACGACGTGAACTTGGGATCATACCCTTCCATGGATACGGACGATGGCTCATTGCTCGGCAGAATCTCGTATAACGCTGGCAGCAGGGGATCCGTATCGTAGTTCATATACGCTTTGTTGACCGGCATATCTTCGTCCAAGCCGGATTTGACCTTCGCGACATAGTCGCTCAGCATGAATCGAATAATCTCCCACGCCAGGTCAGCGCGCTCCGCGCCTGCAGGGATGGCCATGTAGTTGTTCATGCTGATATCGACGGATCGCTGCATATCCACGGAGCTGACGGGCGGCGTGACCCTGCCCGTCTCGAATTTCAACCCGCTCATGTCATGATACCCCGCGATCGTCATCGCCGACTTGCCCTTCTTGAACAGATCCGCCTCGTTCACCTCATCGGGTCCATAGGTAAGCGTGCCGTCTATCATCTCGCCCTTCACGTCCTGCATCAAGAACGTGCCGTTCTTATAGAGCTCGACGACGGTAGAGATGATCTTCCGCCAAGCCGGCGTATCGATCGTGACATGGCCGGATCTGAAATCATAGGCCTGCACGCCTTCGCGATTCGATAAGGTGAATAGAAGTTGGTTCGGCATGCTGCCGAAAGGTTGATGATACCCGACGATGCCGTCTTTATGGCTGCCCGCCCTGGCGAACTGGCTGGCCAAGTCCATCACATCCATCATCGTCATGCCGTTTCGGGGCAGGCTTACGTTGTACTTATGAAACAAATCCGCATTGTAATACAGCGCGTAAGCTTGGAACGCCGGAGTGACCGCGTACAAATTGCCGCCGCCCTCGCGCTTGAGCTTCTCGAGCATGCCGGGATAATAATCGTCTTGTTTCATTCCGTCCGCGCTCATGCGCAGCGACAAATCCTCCAGCAGCCCGTCGGCCGTCAAGCCGGGATATTTGCCCGAGAACCCCAGCAGCACCAGATCCGGCTTCTCTGCCTTCAGCTTCCGCTCGTATTCCTCCAACGTCGCCGGATTTCTATAGTCAGGCTCCATGTCGATCAGCTCGACCTTAAGCTCGGGGTAAGCCGCCGATACGTAGTCCCCGAGCCAGTACGCGTAAGAATCCTTATTGGGAAGCGCGATGCGTATCGTTCCCTGCTCCGCGGATTCGCCGCCGGACGTCTTCTGCGCGCATCCGCCCAATAGCAGGCTTGTAATCAGCAGACTCGCTAGCAGCGCGAACGCATTCTTCGCGCAGCACTTGGTCTTAGAGCGAAGCAGGCTCACTTCTCCGCCTCCTTCCCGATGCCGGCAAGCTGAACGTCCAGCTTCTGCTGAAACTCTCCGAGCGCTTGATCGACGGTTAACGTTCCCTTCAGGACGGCATCCATCGCTTCGCCGCCAAGCTTATAGACCAGTCCTGCCGCCTTGATATATGAGGAGCTGCTTTTGAGCGCCATACTCTTGGCCGCCTTGACCGGGTCGACCTTCGTATCGTAGAATGCCTGCCAATGCTTGCTCCCTTCCTCGTTCATGACGGACTTGTTGGCCATCAGCTGCCGGGCTAGAATATTCCGCGCATCCAGGCCAGTGCGCCAAGATCCTCCGACAACATAACGAAGCAGCTCCCAAGCGGCATCCGTCTGGGTCGAAGCCGCATTTATCGCATAAACGGTCTGCGTATTGAGAAACGCATCCGGATTCGAAGCGGACGCATCGACATGGATGGGAACCGTCGACCAGTTCGGCGTCTTGACGCCTTCCTGCTCGTACGTCTCGAGGTTTTGGTAATAATAGCTTTCCTTAATGGCCATTGCCGCTTGGCCGAGCACGAACGTATCCTGCTTCGCAAGATCCTTCATTAATATGCTGCCCTTCCCGTAGTCGATCGGCTTCGACTGGTTGATCCAGCCGTCGTTATACCCGTCCGCGACTTCCGTCCAGACCTTCCTCCAGGCATCGGAATCGACGGTTGCCTGCAAGCGGCCGTCCGCATCGGTCAATGTCCGAAGTCCCGTCGTCTGACCGATCAGCTGCGCCATCGCGAATGTATTGCTCCTGTCCGCCGTGCTCAAGCCATTCACGCCGGTACCTTCGAATCGCTGCGCCAGCTGGAGAATCTCGCCGATGGTCAGCTCGCCTGCCGGCAGCGGCACGCCCTTGGCCGCGAAGACGTCTTCATTCACGTAGAGCGCCGAGGAGCCATAATCCGCGGACAAGCCGTACAACTCCCCGCTCCCGCCGGCTTGGCGAAGATAATCGACCAGCGGCGCATGCAGCGTGCCCAGATCGAATCGGTCCTCCTTGATTAAAGCGTCCAGCGGCTTCAACTTCCCGTCCGCCGCGAGCTTCGCATACACGTTCATGGGAATTTGCACGAAATCCGGCTGCTCGCTGTCGAACCAAGCCTCGAATTTCTCCGGATCTGCCGCCAGGTCGTAAGAGGCGTTGAGCATGTCCATGCGGACGGAAGGGTGCCGGATAACGAACGGCTTCTTCAGGTAATACTCGAAGGTGTTCATTTGCTCGAACTGCTGCACCTTCAACCGATACGCCTTGTCCGCCAGGGGATCCTTGCTGAGTGCCGCGGGTACGTCCGAAGTCGCAGCCGGGCGCAGCAGCCCCTCAATATCGTCTCTGTACAACCACCCGCCTCCGAGCAGGAGGACGAAGCTCATGCCGGCGGCCGCCGCCCGCAGGGGCGATTTTCGCTTAGTCGTGTTCATTCGAATGCGTTCCCTCACTTTACGTTCGAGTTCCGAGGTGAACCCATTCTTGACGGGAGGCTTGCCCGCAAGGCGGCGCTCCCAATCATGTACCGGTTCCTTCATGTCCATTCTTCCTCCCCGGTCCAAGACGCTTCCTGGGACAGCCGACGGTTGACCGCCGTTCGCGCGCGGTGCAGCCGCGACTTCACCGTGCCGACCGATAGATGAAGCATGTCCGCCATCTCCTGCATGGAGAGACCGTAATGGCTGTTCATCAGGAGCACTTCCCGAAGCTTCCGCGGCAGGTTCAAGACGACCGCCCACAGTTCCTCCGTCAGCAGCTTGTCCATGCTCTCCCGTTCCGCCGATGGAGATGCGCCCGAGCTCGGATTAACGGCGCCGAACAGCACGACGCGTCTCATCCAAGCCGATCGCAGGGCATCGCGCGCCGTGTTGCGGGTGATGGCCAGCAGCCAGGTCTTAATCGACGACTGCCCGCGGAACTCGTACAGCTGCCGATACACCTTCACGAACACGTCTTGGGAAATATCGTCCGCCATCTCTCGCGAATGCGTCATGAAGAAAGCGAAATGCCAGACATCCTTGCCGTAGGCGGTCATAAGCTCATTCAGCACCGCGTCCCGGTCCAAGCCGTCCGTTACATGCTTCAAATAATCGAATTGCAAAATGTTCACCTCGGAAAGTAGACGATAGAGAGGGAAAATGGTTCCATAGTTGGTTCCATAAGTATACATAGCGCTGTCCTATTAAGGAACCATCGTTCATAGACGCGAATACGTCTTGACGGGAGTTTAGGCATGTGCAGAAAAAATTGAAGAGCCTCGAAGACGCAGCGGTTGCTCGCACTGGCTTCAAGGCTCTATAGGGAGACGTTTTATGCTTATTCCTTACTGCTTAAGCCGATTCCTGCCCGCTTGCCGATTCTGCCGCTTGCCCGGCTTGCTGCGCCGGTGCCGCATTCGGTGCTTTCTTGCGCGTCACGCTGCGCTTGCCGTCGATGCTCACGG
This sequence comes from Paenibacillus sacheonensis, assembly GCF_009909195.1. Taxonomy (GTDB): domain Bacteria; phylum Bacillota; class Bacilli; order Paenibacillales; family Paenibacillaceae; genus Paenibacillus_Z; species Paenibacillus_Z sacheonensis. Next base: position 402,908 of record NZ_JAAAMU010000003.1, on the reverse strand, counting down.
GCACGTCGCCGTCGATCGTCACCCGGCGTACGATACGCTGCTGGTCTCCGTAGTCGTTCACGGCGTAATGCTGCGTGGCACGGTTATCCCAGACCGCGACATCGCCAGCTTCCCAGCGCCAGCGGACCGTATTCTCGAGGCTTGTAATATGGCGCTGCAGCAGGGCGAACAGCTGCGCCGAATCCGCGGAAGAGAGACCGAGGATCCGCTTGACGAAATGGCCGAGCAGGAGCGAACGCTCTCCCGTCTCCGGATGCACGCGCACGAGCGGATGCTCCGTCTCGTACACCGTGGAAGCGAAGACTTCGCGGTATCTGCGCTCCCCTTCCTTATCCTCGGTAACCCTGCTGCGGTAAGCCGCGTAATCGTATTCGTTGGAGTGCAGCGCCCACAGACGGTCGACGAGCCCGCGGAGCTCTTCCGGCAAATGATCGTAGGCCGCCGCCGCATTCGCCCAGACCGTGTCTCCGCCGGCTTCCGGCACGATAACAGCACGCAGGATGGAGGCTTGCGGATAAGCGTCGACGAAGGTCACGTCCGTATGCCAGGAATCCGCGCGGCTATGCCGCGAATCCAGCTCCAGCACGTAGTCGGTGCCCTGCTTGATCGGCACGGTCGGATGGGCGACGGGACTGCCGAGCAGCTTCGCGAACGCTTCCTGTCCCGCATCGTCCAGCTGCGACTGACCGCGGAAGAAGACGACCTTATGCTTCAGCAGCGCTTGCCGGATGTAGCCGATCGTCTCCGCGTCCAACTGCGAGGAGAGCGTGACGCCTCTGATTTCGGCGCCGATTCGGCCCGACACCGGACGGACCTCGATTGATTGGCTGATAACCGCTTCATTTTGAACGTTGCTCATGGAAAAACCTCCTATAAGAGTGGAATATGATTTCGCTTTATCGCTTTTTTGCTTTATCGCTTTTTCTTATTTTCCTTCCCGCTTTACACGCCCGGCTGCTGCCCGCCATCCACGACGATCTCCGCGCCGGTGATGGACCCGGCCTTGTCCGATGCGAGGAACAGCACGATGTCCGCGATTTCCTGCGGCTCCACGTAACGGCCGAGCGGAATGGCGCCCGCGCTCTCCGCCTTGTACTGCGCAACCGGGATGCCTTTGGCATCGGCCTGCTGCTGCGCGAGTATCTCCGCACGATCCGTTGCCGTCAATCCCGGCGAGACGGAGTTGATGCGAATGCCGCTCTTTGCCAGTTCCTTCGAGATTCCTTTGGCGAAGTTGAGCAGCGCGGCGTTCGTCGTACAGCCCGGGAGGAACAACGGCGACGGGGTCCGGCCCGCTGTGCCGACGATATTGATGATGCTGCCCGCGCCCTGCTTGAGAAAATGCGGCAGCACCGCCCTCACGGTCCGAATATACCCCAGCAGCTTTAAATTCCAGGTGTCCGTGAAAGCGCCGTCCGTCAGATCCAGAAATGAACCGGCTTGCGCCGAACCCGCGTTGTTCACGAGAATATCCACGCCTCCGAACCGTTCCGCTGCCGTATCGACGACCCGGTGCACAGCATCCGCATCGCGCAAATCCCCGCCCGCGATCAAGACCTCCGGTTCGCCCGCAATTCCGGACTGCGACCGTATGGCCTCCCGAGCCTCCTCGAGCCGTCCCCGGTCGCGCGCGGCAATGACGATATTGCTGCCCTCCCGGTATAACGATTTGGCAATCGCCAATCCGATCCCCCCGCTTCCGCCGGTTACGATTGCCGTCTTGCCAGCCAACTGAAAGCTCATGCTCCATTCCTCCTCCGCCCTGGTACACGATTGAAATCACAGCAAGCAGCGATAAAAAAAGAGACGCACTCATCCTCCGATGATTGGTCTCTCCGGTAATCCGGTCGATTAATATATTCTTTTCCCATCAACTTACTATGATTTAATCCACATATTACCTTCTTATGAAACGCATGTCAACAGATATTAGGCGAAATAGTCAGAATTTTTTATACTAACGCCGCCCACCGTCCCTTAGCCTTCTTGCGGCGGACGATTATAGCCTGCCGGCCCGTATGGCTTTAGCTCGTCCAGCCACTGCTGCTCCAGCTTCTTCAGGGCGTCCCGGTAGGATTGCACGGCGCTGCGGTTCAAGATGGACAATTCCGTACGAGCTGGGTCTTCACCTGACTTTGCAGGTTCCCCTTCGGACTTTCTGTTTCCGGCACCAGGCATCTCCGTGCCTGCGTCAGACTTCGCTTCCGCGCTGTTCTTGCTGCCGTCGAGCTTGTCCACGCCAAGTTCCAGCTTCGCCAATATTTCGAAATGAAAATCCGCTCCCGCCTGGTTCTTGTAATCGTGCTGGAGCGCGGAGTTGAGATGGCTTCCCGTGTCGAGCATGAACTTCTCCCGCTGCCATGCCGAATCCAGCGTCGGCGAGGCTGCCACGTACTGCTTCCCGTTTCGGATGTTGACGATTTGGAAGATGCCCATCGAACGACCCTTCACCCCGAACTCGTTTTGCAAATCTTTGCGTCGATTCATCGTAACTCTCCTTTCGGCCCTCCGGTCGGTACACGGATGAAGAGCACCGGCAATGATGATTGCCCTCTGCATAGGTTGAATGACTCGATCATAGCCGATCCGAACGTTCGGAAGCAACCGTCGGCGCCTGGTGCTGCCTATGTAACCTTTCTCCGATTCGCGCCGTCTAGTAGAAACGAAGGGAGGTCTGAACGAGATGAGAAACATCGGTTATCGGACGGGCATTACGAGGGGCATCGCGATTCTGGCGATCGCTTCATTCACGCTCGCCGGATGCTCGGAAGCATCGCAATTGAAAGCGTTCGCCTCCAAGCAGGTCCATTCCGTCATGGATCCCCCCAAGGACGAAATCCCGCAGCCGCTCGTCGTTGCGAACGGCAAGCGATTAGCTACCCTGCAAAGCACGTATTGCTGGGGCAATCTCGGATGCGCCGATTACATCGGCGGTTACGGCACGGCCCGGAAATACGCTCCTTCCACAATCGTGAAAGCAGGCGCGGTCATCGATGTGTCGTTTGCCTACAAGCCCGCTCCCGCTCAAGTGGAAGTCACGCAATATAGGAACGACCGCGAATCGGCCTCGATTCAGCTGACCAACGGTCATTACCTCGCGCCGCAGAAGCCCGGTCTCTATTATTATGGAATATCGGCCTACTGGAAGTCGGCGGACGGCAAATATGCCGACGGCGATACGTCTGTCATCTACGCCATTCAGGTTATTTAAGGCGATAACAGCTGCTGCTTATGCCCCGTTGCATGCACCGGCCTATTCGGCCTTGGCCGCCTCCGCGCCCTTCTCAACATAAAAGAATGACGATGATCCAACCTTTAAACCGCTCTTGCCGGCTTAAAGCCTCGATCATCGTCATTCTTCGGATACGCGTATTTCCTTTTGTCCGGTTTCACTCGCGTGACCGGCTTCACGCCGTTCCAATTCCCCCGCTGCTGCCGCGGATCCATTCCGCCCTGCCGCAATCGCTGCTCGATGCGCTTTCGTGCCGCGCTCTTTGCCATGTTTATGCACGCTCCTTCGGTAGACGCCGCTTGGACGCGGCTCTTCTGCTAGTGTACGCGATGAACCGCGGTTCGTTCAAGGCTTTCGCGCCGAAGGCCCTTTAATCTATTAATCCGAGCGGCCCGAGCAGCCGGAAGCAGCAGTCTGCTTCCGGCTATTCGGCTTTGCTTAAGACCAGGATGCACCGGTTCGTGCCGCCGCTTCCGCCCGTCAACTTCGACGATCGCTCCCGTGGTGCTCCGCACCAAAGTCGTTCCCGTTCGAATTTGCCGGAGCTTCGGCTCCCTAAGAGAGGTCGCTTACCCACGTCTCAGCTTCCGCTCTTCGCCGCCGCATACCCGGCCAGCAGCTCCGCCACCGGAATTCCGTCGATCGTCATGCCCTCGACTTCGCAGCCGCGAAGCTGCACGCCGTTCAGCCGGCAATTGTCGAAGACGGCTTGGCTGAGATCGCTGTCGCGAAAGACGACCGGCTCCACGTTGACCCAGCCGTCCGTACCGGCCTCCCCCTCCAAGCTGCTGACTTCGGCCTTCGGTCGGGCAATCCCCTCGAACACGGTCCCGCCAAGCTGAATATGCTTGACGTGCACGTTCGAGAAATAAATATGCTGCCACGTCGAATGGACGAAATTGACATGCTCCAGCGATGCGTTCCGCAGATCGACGCCATGGAGCTCGGCGCCTTTGAGGCAAGCCATATGCACCTGCGCGTTCCGCAGATCCTGCAGCTCGAAGCCGCCTTTCTCGTCGAAGATGCGTTTATCGGTCAACGGAACGGGCTGCGACGCCGGCGCGATCGGGAAATGCAGCTCGATAACGGATTCCGATTGCTCCGGACCCAGGTAACGTTCGTCGTACCGCTCGTATTCGAACTCGTCGACGGCCGCGTACCCGTTCGAGTGCCATAACCGCCAGCTGCCGTGGAAGAACCCCCATGCCTGGTGAATGTGCGATAGCGGCCCGCGATGCGTAATGACCGCGAACTCGTGGGCCGGGATGACGCGCTCCGTCATGCCTTCCGGCACCGGGGTATCGTCGCCCGGCGCCAGCTCGACGCAGGCCAGATACAGAAAATCCTGGCCCGGTCCGAAAGGCGGCGCGTAAGTAAACAGGCCGAAGGATTCCCCGCAGGCGCGAATATCCTTCCAGCCGTCATTCAAGCGATGGAATTCCGCCCATATCGCCGGAATCGCGACAGCCGGATCTTCTCCTTCCGCCTGCCGCACGAACCGCTCGACGCCGGCGACCCGGCGCTGCGGGATCGCTTTTACTTCGACCGACTCGATGTTCGGAAACCGGTCCGTCTCGATCGCCTGCCCGCTCTTGATCGGCGCATAGATGTCGTAGTCGACGAAAGTCAACTCCGGCCTTGGAATGTCGAACGGATTGACCGGATTCAGCCGGTTCGCCTCGAAGCCGAGCGAGCCCTCGGTTACGTCCCGCTCGATTCCTTCCCGCTCGAACCATTGGGACAAGAAGCCATAGGCTTCGTCCAAGACTTGCATATCTCCGCGGACCGTCAGCTTCGCGTAGGTTCTCGCCGGAATCGTGATCGTCTCCAACCCATCCGGCAGCCCCTCGAAGCCGCTTACCTCGACGCCGGTCCACAGTTCGCGCACGCCGTTCGCCCATTGCCATTCGGGAATAAAGACGAACCCGTAATCCTCGTTCTTCACGGCCCCGTGACCGCCCAGCAGCTCCCGTATCCGCCGCCAGGCAGCACGCGTGAACTCGCCGCCCAGCTCCGAACGGATGACCGCCGCTTTCACTTCCGGCATTTCTACGATTCGTACTCTCATAGCAAACTCCGCCTCCGTCGTCAGGATGAATGGATGTCCTGCGTAATCGTCAGTACATTGCCGTCTTCGTCGCGAATGTTGAAGTACGATACGGATGGCAGCCGTTGAATGTCGAGCGCGATCTCGAAACCATGCTGCAGCGCTTCGCTCTTCGCCCGCTCGATATCATGCGTGCTCAGTTTCAGCTGCGGCGCCCCGTTCTCGCGCACCGGCACGGACTCCATGCCGTTCGAATCCAGCATCAGACTCGTGCCGTTATCCAGTCGGAACAGATGCAGATGCCCATAGCGGTCCTCTTCTCTTGCCTGCATACCGATCAGCTTGCCGTAACGCTCGACGGCCCGCTCCAAATCCCGCACCCAAACGATGCCGGCGTCGATGCGAGGCTCGATGCTGGCATGGGCCCGGGCACCGTCGATGCCGCCGAAAGCCAGATGGTAACCGTCCGGATCCTCGACGACGAACTCTTTCCACGGCCCGAAATCCGGATAGACGACAGGCTCCCTTGCGAACGCGGCTCCCTTGCTTTTGAATTCCTCGTACAGGCTGTCGAGTCCCGCCCACGTATCTGTGTAGCCCTGCACGTCAACGCCCGTGTCCGCGCCGGCCTCCGGCGGATTCGGAACCGGCGTAAATCCCTCCGGTGCCTGATGCAGCTTCAGCGCCATGCCGTTCAATCCGTCCCGTTCCGCCCACCAGTCTGTCACGTCGAAGCCCAGCACTTCCCGGTAATACTGCCGCGAGCGCGCAAGGTCGGACACCGTTAGCACGCTCAACGAGCTGCCGATTTGTTTGCCCATCTTCAATTGCCTCCTCCAAGACGAATACGCGAATATGCGAATATACATTCGCCTTTTTGTTGGAAATTCCTTCTAGCTTTTGTACATATTTTTTATTTGACACGGCATGCAGTGTGTTCAAGTGTACAGATATGGATGGTATAGTTGACTTAAATTGTAAATCCGCATCCTCCCATGGGAGGCGCTCTCAGTCAGCAAGAGTCCCGCAAATAGACCGATTGGAGTTGAACGCATGCAAGTAGTCGTACATATCGACGAACCGTGGCAGCAGGAGGCGGTGGAAGAAATCGCGCGCCGGTTCGAAGCGTCGAACCCTGGCGTGAGCGTCCTCGTGAAGGTGCTTCCCAACGGAGAGATCCGCTCGGCCCTTATCGCAGGCCAATCCGATGCCGATCTGGTTCAGCTGTTTAACGGCGACATCGCCGATTGCGCCAGGCAGGGACATTTGCTGGATTTGCGGGCATGGCTGGGGCAGAACCCGGATTTGATCGATCTGTTTCATCCTTCGATCTTCCGCTTGGCCGAGCAGGAGGGAAGCATCGCTGTGCTTCCGCTGAGCGCGACGATGAAAGGAATCTTCTATAATAAGCGCTGGTTCGATAAAGCCGGTATTCCTTACCCCGCTGCGGGTTGGACGTGGGATGATTTTGAAAAGATCGCCATTCGGCTTCAGGAAGCAAACGCGGCCAAGGACGCGAAGCGTTTTGCGGCACGAATCCCGTTTCAGCGCGAATATATCGGCTTGCTGCTGCTATCGGCCGGCACGGACTGGCTCTCCCCGGATCGAAGCCGCGCTTCCGGATATGCCGACAGTCCGCCGGCCATACAAGCCGTGCAGCGGGCAGCCGATCTTGTCCGAAAGCACCGTGCTGCTTCGGCAACCCAGGACACTTTCTTCAATGGCGATATCCTGCGCCGCGAAGCCGGCATGATCTTGGATTATTACGTTATGCTGCATGAAATTCAGCCCCTGCTGCAGGATGATCTGGGTATCGCCGGACTGCCGCAATTCGGTACGGGTCAAGCGGCGAACGAGCCTTGGGTATGCGGATTCGGCATTTCTTCCGCGACGGCTCATCCCGAGCTGGCCTTTTCCCTCCTCCGGGAAATGACCTGTTCCGCCAATGCCTTGACCCTGCTCGTAACGGACGGATCGATCGCCGCGCTTCGCGCTGCGTACGAGGAGGTTGGCCATGACCAAGATCCATTGTGCAATGCCGTCCTGGCGGAGCTCGCGAACAGCGCGCCGCTCCCCATCTCGCCGGCGAACGGCTTGTTTCGGCTGCTGGACGAAGCTGTGGATGCAGCCTTGGGCCGCATTCTATTCGAAGGCGCCGACGTGAAGGAAACCTTGGACGAATTGGCGGTCGCGCTGGACGTTAAACTGCAGGCAAACGCATCGGCACCTATCCTCGGCTAACGCTCGGATGAGCCAACAACAGACGGATCATAAAAGCACCTTAACGAAAACCAGCAGCCAACGCGGACGAGAAAATAGTGTCCGCGAAGGCTGCTGGTTTAATGAAATGGTATAATCATCCCTATATACCGATCAGAGGCGGTGATCCATTCTTGAAGCTGGAGAGGCTGCTATCCATTACATATCGACTGTTGAATAACGAGGTAGTCTCGGCCTCGGAGCTGGCGGATACATTCGGAGTTTCTCAGCGGACCATCTACAGGGACATCGAGGCGATCGGCGCGGCAGGGATTCCGGTCGTATCCTATCAGGGCGTGAACGGCGGATACGGAATCATGAAAGAATACAAGATGGACAAAAGCCTGCTCGGGCCCGACGATATCGCCTCCCTGATTACCTTGCTCGACAGCACGGCGACCGTATTCCAGGACGAGCGCGCGCAGCAGACGATTCACCGGCTGAAGTCCGTTCAGAGCCGTCCGGGCACAACCCCCAGCCTGACGGTCGATCTCGGCAGCTGGAGAACCTATAACGAAATTCTCCGAGAGCTCCGCACGGCCATTAACTCCTGTCGGCTTGTTTCATTTCACTATATGAACGCCAAGGACGAACGGCTGAACAGGATCGTCGAGCCCGTCAGCCTGGTGCTCAAATACGACACGTGGTACTTATACGGATACTGTCGTTCGCGCAGCGATTACCGGGTGTTCAAGCTGACGAGGATGACGGAGCTTACAGCACTGCCGGTATCGTTTGAACGGCATCACGATATTCAAGCCGATGACCTATTCTCCGGCGGCAATACGCAGGATCAAATCGAGCATGCCGTCATTCATTTCAAGGCAGGCCCGCTCGCCAGGGTGCTGGACGAATTCTATGCGGACGAGAAACAGTTCCATGACGACGGCACGCTTACGCTGACCATCGTCAAGGCGATCGATGTCGACTGGCTGGTCGAGAAGCTGCTCGGCTTCGGCGAAGAGGCAGTAGTGCTCGAACCGCTTTCGCTGAGGCGCCGCATGAAATCGAAAATCGAAAAAATGTTAGCCGGATACGAAGAAGTATGACACTCAGCTGTCATACTTCTTTTTTTACACTAGAGGAAAGCATAAGGAAAGGAAAGTGAAGCAAATGCTGGATCATCCTTATTTCTACGAAGAACAGGCGAGGCTGCAAAATTGGGAGCTTCTTAAAGTCGATAAGGAAGCCTGGAAGTGGAATCACGCGAAGCGGAAGCCGCAGATGAATGTTTTGGCCTTCCTGTTCGACTTGGTCAAGGTGGCGAGGTAGTCGTGTTCAAAGCCGTATGTCCTGCTCCGGCCTATTCAATTTCCACACGCATTGCAGGCAGAGCACGTCTCCCTGCATCGTCGCATTCAAGCTTCCGCCCATCTTCGCCATTAATCCGCGGGCGATGGACAGGCCGAGTCCGGAACTGAGCCCGGAGCGAGAGGCGTCGGCCATGTAGAACCGGTTAAACAGCAGCTCGAGGTCCGACCCGCGAAGATTCGGGGCCGCATTCGCCATTGCGAAGACAACCGTTCCCTCCCGCACGGCGAGGCTAATATTCAGCGTTCCCGAAGCATGCCGGATCGCGTTGACGACGAGATTCTCGACGATTCTACGCACGGCGGATTCGTCCGCCCATACCTCCGCGGGGTTGTCCGTGAGCTCGAAAGCCGGCTCGAGCCCCCGCTCCTTCATCTGATCGTAGAAACCCATCATAATCTCGGGAATCAGCTTGTCCAGCCGCAGCCGCCCCGGCTTCAGCGCGTAGTCGGTCGAATCGATCATCGCCAGCTCGTAGAAATCGTTCAACAGCGCATGAAGGCGAGTCGTTCGCTTGCGAATCACGCCGATGGCTTCCCGGCGTACGTCCTCCGGCAGCCCCTTCGAGTCGAGCAGTTGAATATAGCCCAAGATGGACGTCAGCGGCGTGCGAAGATCGTGAGAGATGTTAGCGACGGCTTGGCGAAGCTCGTTCTCGGTGCGCTTTTGTTCCGCGTTCGCCTTGATGATCAGATCCGTATGGCGGTTGATCTCCGCGGCCAACGTCTCCAGACGGCGGTCCGGCATGCCGATCGCGACCTTGCCGGAGGACTCGCCGTCGTTGTAGCGGCGCAGCTGCCGCGCGAGGCTGCGAACTTCTCTTTGGACCAGGACCAGTCTGAGCAGACAGAACGCTGCCACCGCGACGGACACGGCTGCGATCCCGATCGGCACGTGCTGTCCCTCCTTCTTATTTGATTCGTAATTTGATTTCTTATATGGTCCCTTAGTTGATTTCCTATTTGATTTCCTATTTGATCTCCTATTTGATCTCCTATTTGATCTCCTATTTGATCTCCTATGTGATTTCCTATTTGATCTCCTTGCGCCTGAAAACGGCGATCCCGATCCCTACGAACGCGATGGCGACGAGCAGCGAGATCGACACGGATTGCGCGAAGTCGGAGCCGCTCATATCCGGATCGGCATAATGAGTGATCAGGTTAAAGATGGAATAGTCGTAAAGCGTGTTGACGAACGGCAGGAACTTGCCGGTCATGGCATACAGGCCGTCCGCAAAAAAGTAGAGCACGAACACGGTTCCGATCGTCTTGCCGCTGTCCGTCAAGAACGTCGCAATCGCGCCGGTCACCGCGGCGAAGGCTGCGGCAAGCGAGAGCGTTAAGACGAAGGATCTCACGATAAAACCCGTCTCGGATATGCCTCCCGAGAGGTCGCCCCTGCCGAACAGCACGGAACCCAGCAGGATATTCACGAGCGGGAACACGAGTGCCGTCAGCATGGCGCCGACAATAAAAACAAGCAGTTTGGCCGTGATGAACTTGCTGCGGCTGTAGCCGGATGCGACCGCGCGCTTGATCGTGCCCGTGCTGTATTCGCTCGATAGGAAGAATCCGGCCAGGACGCTCAGCCCGATCTTGATGATATAGTTATTGGCGCCCATCGAAGAGGCGAACAAGTCCAGCCCTGACATGCCGGTTAACGCCCCGCCGTCATTCGGATCGTCGTAGTAATTCAGCAGCACGTAAATGACGGCGGACGCGAACAGCAGCGACAGCAGCAGCCAGAACGAACGGTTGCGGCATAATTTGTACCACTCGGAGCGCAGCAAATTAAGCATGCTCGCCACCCCCGATCCGGGAGGCGAAGTAGCTCTCCAGATCCTCGCCCATCGGCATGAACTGCTCCAGCGCCAGCCCGCCGGCGACCAGCGCCGAGGACACGTCAGCCGGACGGTCCAGATGCGCGTAGAGCCGTATGACGCCGTCCGCCGTTACTTCGAACTCCGTCGTCGCCAGCTCCCGCTCGAGCACGGCGGCGGCCCGTTCGGGCACGTTCACCTTGATGTGGATAAACTGCCTGCATCGTTCCTGCAGCTCCCGGCTCGTCAGCTCCTCCAGCAGCTTTCCTTTGTGAATGATGCCGTAGTGCGTGGCGAGCAGATGGAGCTCGCTTAGAATATGACTGGAGATGAGGATGGTAATACCCATCTCCCGGTTGAGCCTCGTCAGCAGCTCGCGCATCTCGACGACCCCCATCGGGTCGAGTCCGTTCGTCGGTTCGTCGAGGATGAGAAATTCCGGCTCCCCGAGCAGCGCGACGCCGAGTGCCAGGCGCTGCTTCATGCCGAGGGAGAAATTCTTCGTTTTCTTCCTGCCCGTCCCCGAGAGGCCGATCAGGTCCAAGGTTCGTTTCAAGCTTTCCTTGCCGGGTATGCCCTGCTGAAGCCGATGCGCCTCGAGATTTTCCGCGGCGGTGAGCTGCGGATAGAGCGCCGGATTCTCGATCGCCACGCCCATCCGCTTGCGCGCCAGATTAAGCTCCGCGCCTCCGGTGGCCCCGAACAGCTCGATCGAGCCGGACGTCGGGAACGCGAGCCCCGTCACCAGCTTCATCAGCGTCGACTTGCCTGCCCCGTTTTGCCCGATAAAGCCGTAGATCGTTCCCTTGCGGACCGTCATGTCCACGCGATCGAGCGCCGATTGGGTTTTGTACCGTTTGGTCAATTGTTGCGTGCGCAGCACGTATTCGTTCATTGGCGGTTCAGCCTCCTGTTCCTATATTCAGTGTAGAGGCTGACTCATAAGACTCCGTAAAGACAATTCATAAGAAAGGCTTAAGTTTTGATCCGGTACCCCATGCCCCAGATCGTCTCGATGTATTCTTCCTGCGGGTTGGCCTTCGCCAGCTTGTTCCTCAAATTGCTCATGTGCACGTTGACGACGTTCTCCCCGCCGCCGGGAAACTCCTCGCCCCACACGCTCTCGAACAGGTTCGCCTTCGTGAACAGCTTCTTCGGCGAAGCCATCAGCAAGGCCAGAATCTCGTACTCGCGCGCCGTCAGCGCAAGCTCGGCATCCCCGGCGACCGCGGTCTTCGCCTCGGGATCGAGCGCGAGATCCTTGTGAAGCAGCAGCTTGGGACTCTGCGCCTGCGGCAGCCTGCGATAGCGCCTGAGCACGGAATCAATGCGTGCGGACACCTCTTCGAGGTCGAACGGCTTGGTGATATAGTCGTCCGCGCCCGTCTTGAGCGCCGCGATCTTAGGTTCGCGCTCGCCTTGCGCGGTGATGACGATGACGGGGAATCCGTACCGTCCGCTGATTTCCTCGAGCAGCTCCTCGCCGCGCTTGCCCGGCAGCATCAAGTCGAGGAGCACCATCGCCCATTCCCGTTGGGCCAGATAGAGCTGCGCCTCCGTGCCCGAATACGCCGGCTGGGGCGCATAGCCGGCCGTGCGCAGCACGCTGCACAGCAGGCGGTTGATATCGTCGTCATCTTCGACGACGAGTATATGGTAACGCTCCGTCATCTCGCGCATCCCCTGTCCTGTTTGTTTCGTTAGTGCCATTATAACATGATGCGGATTTTACGACTGACCTCCAAGGCTGCCTGCCTCATGACAAACAGGAGCAAGCCGCGGCAGCTGCTCCAAGGTGCATTGAATGATGTCGTCGGTTAACGTAGACGGCCAGCGTTAGATGATTATTTCCTCAATCGCATGATGTAGACAAGGAATGAAGCTGCAGCTGCCATAAGACCTACTCCTGAGATGAAGGTGTAGATGAACAGCGGCACAGGGCTGGGGTCGCTATAAAATTGATCATGATCCGCGATTTGAACAAAGTAATAACGCGCGCCTAGCAGCGTTCCGCTTAGAAAGAGCAGGATGCCTATGAACATGACGAAGACTAGTTTTTTCAGCGTTGCTGCCTCCTTTTATTCTACTTCCTCCATTAAATCCTCACTTTCTTCTCCAACTATTTTTATATAAATCAGAAATCGTCACCTCCGCAACGCCGACACCCTTAACGACAAGCCTCCCCACATTGAACGCCGGGCGTTAGCTAAATCTTACCATATCGTCAAACCCGCAAAAAAGACCTCGATCCCGCCGCCGGCGGAATTCAAGGTCTCCTCATTCATCCATCCATTCATTCATCCAATCACATAAACCAGGCACCTGCCCGCACGGTAAGCCTATGCCGTCTCCCGCCGATCCGGCGGAAGCAGAATGGCCAGCAGCCCGAGCAGCGACAGAAAGCTGGAGTAGTTCATCACTTTCGTCAGTCCCCACGCTTCGGCCAGATGGCCGAGCACGATGGCGCCGAGCGCGCCCATCCCGAAGGCGAAGCCCGTGATGAGTCCCGATGCCATGCCCACCTTGTTCGGAATCAGCTCCTGCGCGTAGACGACGCTGACGGAGAAGCCCGACATGATAATGAGGCCGAGCACGAAGCTGACGGGATATACCCAGCCGAGCGATACATGCGGCAGCAGCAGCGCGAACGGCGCCGCGCCGCCGATGGAGAACACGATCATCCGCTTTCGTCCGAAACGGTCCGCGAGCACGCCGCCGAGGAACGTCCCCACGACGCCGGCCGCCATGAACAGGAAGATCGGCACCTGCGCCGCCCGTACGGACAACCCGTACTTCTCCTCCGCGAAGAAGTTGTAGAAATTCGAGATTCCGCTCATGTACCACGATCTCGCGAAGACGATCAGGACGAGCAGCGTCATCGCGAATGCGATAGTTCTCCGCGTGAGGGGCACGCCAGCGCTAGCGCCGGAAGCTTTGCCCTTCTTGAGCGGCTTGCCGTGCTCGTTCAGCTGCGTCCGATACCACGGGACCACGCGCAGCAGCACCGCGATCGCGGCCGCGGCCAATAACGTTCCCCAGATCGCGCCCGGCTGACCGAGCGGGAGGAAAATAAAGATCGTCATCAGCGGCGCCAGCGAGCTGCCCGTATTGCCGCCGACCTGATAGATGGACTGCGCGAGTCCGCGGCGGCCGCCGGCCGCGAAGAAAACGACACGCGAGCCTTCCGGATGGAAGATCGCGGAGCCAAGACCGACGAACACGACGGACAGCAGGACGAACATGAAGCTGGGCGCAAACGCGAGCCCCGCCATGCCGAGCAGGCTGAGCCCCATGCCGATGGGCAGCATCCACGGCATCGGACGCTTGTCGGAAAAGTAACCGACGACCGGCTGCATGACGGAGGACGTCATGTTGAGGGTGAAAGCGATCCACCCCATCTGTCCGTAGCTGAGATGAAGCGAATCCTTGAACACGGGAAACAAAGCCGTAACGACCGCCTGCATCGTGTCGTTCAATAGATGTACGGAGCTGATCGCGAACAAGATGGCGTACACCGTTCCTGTCCGCAATACGGCCGTACGTGCCGTAGCCGTTGCCAACCTTCCAACCACCTTTCGCGAAGCCTTGTGCTGGTTTGACGTTCCGATTTATTGCGTCCTAGCAACCATAGCACAGGGTAACGGAGGTGACAATTATGAATTTACGCCTGAAAGTGGCCGTCCGGCAGCGTTCGCATCTTCGCCCCGACTCGCGAACCGCTCGTTTGTTCGACATTTTTCTACATAATGAATAGTTGAATCCCCGCATTATGTCATATAATAGACAAATCCAAATTTTCAGAAGGTGATGATCAGCATGAAGTTATTGCAACGCATACAGCCCGCGCCGCGGCCCAGCAAGCAGCGCAAATTTTTGCGCGACATGTATAAATGGATCTCGCTTGCCATGCTGCTTCCGTTGACGTTATTCGGCATTATTGCCTACTACAATTCCGGACAGGCCGTGCTCGGCAACGAATATCAGGCGAACAAGAAAATACTGATGCAGGTCAAATACAATATCGATTCCATGGACGACATGATATTGAATTCCGTGTTCTCCATCTATAATAACCCCGACGTGCGGGCCATCATGTACAACAAGGACGTGGAGTTCGCCGATATCTATAAATCGATTAACACCCTTCGGTCCAGCATCGTCAATACGAATCCGTTCATTCGTTCCGTCTATATTTACAACAGCGCGTCCAAGAGCTACTACACGACGCTCGACGAGCTGATGTTCAAGGACGCCAGCCTGGAGACGCTCTTCCAGTCCGGCGGTGAACTGCCGATCCTAAAGCCCGTGCCGCGGCGAATCGATTATATGTCCGGCGACAAGAAGCACACGGAGAACGTCGTCAGCTACTTCATGTACGAATTCAAGGACCAGGGCGACACGCCGGCCGGGGCGCTGATCTTCAATGCCAATACGACGTGGCTGCTGGAGAACATCGCGAACATCAATGCCATCGACAAAGAGAAGCAGGACAAGGTCATGATCCTCGACGAGAAACGCGGCATCCTCGGCGAGGATCTCGATAACCCGGATCCGTTTCTCGCCAAGCTGCGAACCGCCTACGAGGATTACAATGCCAAGCAGCCGGAAGGAGCGGCGAAGGACACCGGCTACTACATCGCGAAGGTGGACGGCAAGAAGTACCTCGTCACGTTCACGAACGTCGAGAAAATGAACTGGACGCTCGTGAAAGCGCAGCTGTACGACGAAGTATTCCAGAAGGTCGAGCGATTGAAGACGACGTTCGTCCTGCTCACCGCAGCTTTCCTGCTGATCGCGTTCCTGATCACCGTTCTGCTGTCGCGCACCATTTACCGTCCGATCCGCAAGCTCGTGAATCAGGTCTCCCAAGCCGACCAGCCGTACTCCGGCCAAGGGGAGGACGAATTCTCGTATCTGAATCAGACGTTCCAGCATTCCTTTGAACGGATCCAAGAATACCGGCTCAAGCGCAGCTCGGAGAACGAGGCGCTCAAAGCCTTCTTCCTCCGCAGGCTCCTCGTCGACAGCCCGTCGGTCAGCGGCAATGAATTCGACCAGGCGCTCGAAAGCTATGCCGTGCGGCTGAATCCGAGCGAGCCGTTGATCGTCTGCGTCGTCAAGATCGACGATTACGCGCTGTTCCAGCAGAAGTTCAGCCTATTCGATCAAGCCTTGTGCAGCTTCGGCATCACGAACATCGCCTCCGAATGCATCGGCTATCCATGCGAGACGGTCGAGATGAAGAACGACTATTTGTCCTTCATCATGAACGCGAACGATTCCTCGGAGCTGATCGAAGGCTGGAAGCAAGCGCAGCATTACATTCAGGCCTATTACCATATCTCCATCTCGGTCTCGATCAGCGGTCCGACTGCCGAATATGCCGAATTGTCCGAGCGTCATTTCGAAGCGCTAAACCAGATGGCTTACCGATTGCTGTACGGCAAGTCTTCCATTCTGACGGGAGAGGCGATCCGAAGCCACGAGGAGAACGTCCATATGGGTTATTCCGCCGCGCTCGAGAAGAAGCTCGTCGAGGCCCTCCGAAGCGGGAGCCCGACGGCGGCGGAGGAAGCGCTGGAGCGGCTCTTCGGCGAGATTCAAGCGTTAAGCTACAATAATGCGCTGCTGTCGGTCATGAGCTTGATCAATACGCTCAAGTCGACCGTCGACGGACTGAGCCGCAGCAAGTTGGAGCCCGTGCGCGTGAATTTCAACTTGTTGACGAGCCGGCTCTTCGAGGCGGAGACGCTGCAGGAGCTGAAGGACGACATGACATTGCTCATCCGCGACATATTCTCCAAGACGGAAAACATCGAGAACGAGAAGCAGGCGATTCTCGTCGACGCCGTCAAAGAGCTGATCGAGGTGGATTACGCGAATCCGGCGCTGTGCCTCGCCTTGATTGCCGACAAGCTGAACCTGTCCTCGAAGTCCGTCAGCAAGCTGTTCAGCACCCGAATGAATATGTCGGTCGCGGACTACTTGAACGAACTGCGCCTGAACAAGGCCGTCGAATGGCTGGAGAGCACGTCGCTCAGCATCAAGGAAATTCTCCTCAAGATCGGCATCGAGAACGAAAGCTACTTCTACAAGCTGTTCAAGAAGAAATTCGGAGCGACGCCGAAAGAGTATGTCCAGAGCAAGAGTGTCAAACAAATCCAAGGCCATACGCGGCCGTAAATAGCGGTTTTCCCAGCTTTCTCGGACCGGGGCGCCCGCTGTACTTTCTAGCAAAGTACAGCGGGCGCCCTTTTTTACAGTGGAATCGGAAGTGCGCGGCCGTAATTGCACTAGAACCCGCTGGCCGGGGCGCCTAACATAAAGGCATAGCAGCGGACAAACACTAACAGGCAAAGGAGACCGAACGATGGGTTTCGCAAAGTGGAACAATTTCTGGAGAGGCGCGATACGCAGCAAGGGCTTGATCGGTTTGGCGATCCCCGGACTGCTGTTCGTCATCGTATTTTATTATCTGCCCATGCTCGGCGTCGTTGTCGCCTTCAAGGACTTCAACTTCTCGGACGGGTTATTCGGCAGCAAATGGGTCGGTCTGCAAAACTTCAAATTTTTTTTCCAATCGGATGCAGCCTTCCAAGTCACGCGAAACACGATCCTGCTCAATCTCAGCTTTATTATCATTACCAACGTCTTATCGCTCGTCTTCGCGCTCTTGCTCGTCGGACTGAGCCGCAGAGCCGTGAAGGTCTTCCAGACGACCTTGTTCTTCCCGTATTTCTTATCTTGGGTCGTGGTCAGCTACGTCACCTACGCCCTGCTCAACCCGCAGCTCGGCGTGCTTAACCATCTGCTCGAGAACTTCGGTTTCGACCAGGTGAACTGGTACCTGGAGTCCAAGTTCTGGCCGTACATTCTTAGCTTGGCTTTCCTGTGGAAGAACATCGGTTATTCCACGCTCATCTTCTATACCGGCCTGCTCGGCATCGACAAGAGCTACTACGAAGCGGCTTCGATCGACGGCGCGAACAAATGGCAGCAGATGACGAAGATTTCGCTGCCGCTGCTCACTTCGCTGATCACGCTGATCACGCTGCTGCAGGTGGGCAAGATTTTCTACTCCGACTTCGGGATGTTCTACTTCCTGACCGCCGATTCCGGCGCGCTTTATCAGACGACGGACGTCATCGATACGTACGTGTTCCGCGCCCTTCGCGTATCCGGCGATATCGGCATGGCCTCCGCGGTCGGCTTATATCAAGCGCTGGTCGGCTTCCTGCTCGTCGTGGGCGTCAATGCCCTCGTGCGCAAATTCAACAAAGACAACGCGATTTTCTAATCCGAAGAAGGAGGGCAGCATCAATGAATGCCGCATCGAAATTGCCATGGGGAAAATGGCTTACGCTCGCCTGGTTCACCGTCTTCTCGATCTTCTGCATCATTCCGTTTCTCTACATTGTGTCCATCTCGCTGTCGAACGAATCGGATATCGCCAATTACGGCTATAAGCTGATTCCGAAGCATATCACGACGCACGCGTACGATTTTCTGCTGCAAAGTCCGAAGCAGCTGCTGAGCGGATATGGGGTCTCCATTACCGTCACGGTCATCGGAACGGTCGCCAGCCTGCTGATCACGACGAAGCTCGCTTACGCGCTGTCCCGCAAGGATTTCGGCGGCGCCAATTCCTTGTCGTTCATCGTCTTCTTCACGATGCTGTTCAGCGGCGGTCTCGTACCGTGGTACATCTTGATCAAGCGCTACCTGCAGATCGACGATTCGCTGCTCGTGCTCATTCTTCCTTATATCATCATGCCGTGGCATGTGCTGCTGATGAAAGGCTTCCTCTCCGACATTCCGCCGGCGCTCATCGAATCGGCCAAGATCGACGGAGCGGGCGAATGGCGCATTTTCTATCAAATCATCCTGCCGCTGGCCAAGCCGGCGCTTGCGACGGTCGCGCTCTTCATCGCTTTCATCTATTGGAACGACTGGTGGCTGGCGATGCTGTTCATCGATAATCAGAATCTGATCCCGCTGCAGTATATGCTGTACAGGATCATGAATAACATTCAGTTCCTATCGACGTCGATGCAGTCGTCCAATATCAGCATCGACATTACGGCGATGCCGAACGAAACCGCCCGCATGGCCATTGCGGTCATGGCGGCCGGACCGATCCTGTTCGTCTTCCCGTTCTTCCAGAAGTACTTCGTCAAAGGCTTGACGGTCGGCGCGGTAAAAGGCTGATCCGGGCAGGCTTGCAAGTCGGTAGGTTCGTTTGTTTCAGACAGATAGGATCGTATCGGACAGTTAATGTGCGCCAGATAGGATTGTTTCAGGCAAAAGCCGTTACAATAGAACTAATTCATCAGGGAGGGTTTACATCTTCATGCAGAAAAAAACGTTGAAAACGACTACCGCCGCGCTAGCGGTCGGATTGTTGATGACGAGCGTCTTGGCAGGATGCGGTTCCAAGAACGAGAACGACAACAACGGCGGCAATGCTTCTCCATCCAATGCGAACGGAACGGCTGCCGCAGGCGAAGGCAAGCTGGATCCGGTCGAATTGACGTGGTATTTCGACGGCACGCCGCAAGCCGACATTGCTTCGGTCGAAGAAGCCATGAACAAGATCCTGAAAGAGAAAATCAACGCCACGATTCACCTCAAAGCGATCGACTGGGGAAATTACGATCAGAAAATGCAGCTCGTGAATGCCTCCGGCGAGCGATACGACCTGGCCTTCACGTCCAGCTGGGCGAATAACTACTATACCAACGTCAACAAAGGCGCGTTCATCGCGCTGGACGACCTGCTGCCGAAATACGCGCCGAACATCATGAAGACGATCCCGGATCTCGGCTGGAACGCCGTTAAGGTGAAAGGCAGCATTTACGCGGTACCGAACTATCAGATCTGGGCCAGCACGAACGGCATCGCCATCCAGAAGGACGTTGCCGCGAAGTACGGCTTCGACATCGCATCCGTCAAGAAGTTCACCGACATCGAGCCGCTGCTCGCCAGCGTCAAAGCCAATGAGCCCGGCCTCGTGCCGTTCGAGAACGACAAGGGCGGCCGTTTCGGCAGCTTCAACGTTGCCTACGGGTTCGACAGCATCGCGGGCAGCATTCCGGGCATCGTCGGCTTGCAGGATACCTCTTTGAAAGTATTGAATCAATTCGAGACGACGGCGTACAAAGAGTATCTGGCGACGATGCGCGACTGGTTCCAGAAAGGCTACGTCCGCAAGGATGCGGCGACGCTCTCGGATACGTCCGGCGACCGCAAGGCGGGCAAGCCCGTCGTCGTGACCGAAGGCAACGTCAAACCGGGCGGCGAAGTCGAGATGACCGGCGCGCTCGGCGGCAAGCAGGTCGTCGACGTGAAGCTGTCCGAGCCTTACCTGCTGACAAGCTCCATCATTTCGACGATGACCGGCGTCAGCAAAACTTCCAAGAACCCCGAGCGTGCCGTCATGTTCCTCGACCTGCTGTTCAGCGACAAGGAGCTCTTCAACATCCTGGCGCACGGCATCGAAGGCAAGCACTATACCAAAGTCGACGAAAACACGGTAGACGTCATCAAAGAG
Source organism: Paenibacillus sacheonensis (assembly GCF_009909195.1). Taxonomy (GTDB): domain Bacteria; phylum Bacillota; class Bacilli; order Paenibacillales; family Paenibacillaceae; genus Paenibacillus_Z; species Paenibacillus_Z sacheonensis. The sequence goes on along the minus strand of NZ_JAAAMU010000003.1, from coordinate 382,687 downwards.
GGCGGCTACGATCCGAATACCGACTGGGAATTCGGCAACCAATTCAACGGCTTCTACCGTAAAGGCCAAGAGCCCGGCATCTGGGACGAGACGATCAAAATCAACGAAACGGCAAAAGCGTCGCCGCTCCTCGGCTTCAGCTTCGACCCGACGCCGGTGAAGACGGAGATCGCGCAGCTGAGCACCGTCACGTCGCAATACGTGCCGCTTCTGGATACCGGCGCGGTCGATCCGGACAAGATGCTCCCCGAATTCGTCGCCAAGCTAAAAACGGCCGGCGTAGACCGCGTGATCGCGGAAGAACAGAAACAAATCGATGCTTGGAAAGCGTCCAAATAAGGGCGATTCCGATACCCTAGTCATCGATCCGAACAGCCTTATCGTTAGAAGCGGGAAAGCATAGCGCGCATGCGCGAAACTTTCTCGCTTTTTCCAATTTTAGGAACGAATAATGAGTCATGAAAACGTTGACATCATAAATAGCCAAAGTTATGCTTTGTATATAATTTCCTATTCGACCTGTATGTACAAGCACTCATCCATTTTATAGCGAAGGGAGTTTTACTCCTCCTCATGGTTCAACCTACCCAATCCGTCGTACGCCGTTTCCTGCCGCGCCGCGCGGCCGCCTTGTGCTTAGCCTTGTCGGTACTGACCGGCTGCTCGGTCCTGCCGAACGAAGAAGAGCCGCTGGATCCTCCGAAGCTGACCAGCAAAACCGAGGAGCATGAGACCTCTCCCGTTACGCGAGGGAACATGGAGCTGTACTTGACCTCGACGGCCTCGGCCGTATCCGATGTCAATAACTCGGTTTCCTTTCCGGAGTCGGGCGGGATTCTGAAGAAATTTTACGTCGCCGAAGGCGATACGATCAAAGCCGGCGCGCCGATCGCGGAGCTGGAAACCGGCGACCTGCCGATACGGGTCAAGCTGCAGAAGCTTACCGTCGAGCAATCGAAGCTGCGGTATCAGGATGCCATTCAGCAGAATGCCGGCGAAGACGGCGTGCGTTTGGCCAAAATCGACCTGGAGGCGCAGCAGCTGCAGCTCGACTCGCTTCAAGAAGCCTACAATAAAGCCTTGCTGTTCGCCCCTTCCAGCGGCCTGGTCACGTATTTGAACGATCTGAAGCCGGGCGAACCGGTCGAAGCGAATCAAGCGATCGCGATCGTGTCCGACCCCTCGAAGGTCAATTTCGTCTACGATGCGACGGATGCGACGAAGATCAAGACCGTGAAGGACGGGACCGAGGTCGCGATCACGCTCGACGATGACAAATCCTATGAAGGCTCCGTCATTCAGACGCCGTCCACCGCGCCGAAGAGCGATAAGGACGAGGTGAACCGCCGCAACGCCAAAGCGCTCATCATCGCCTTGAACCCGCCAAGCCCGGCCGTGCCGATCGGCACCTACGCCGACATCAAGCTGTTCATCGACAAACGGGATAATGTCATCCTCATTCCGCGCGGGGCGCTGAAGACGATGTTCGGCCGCAATTACGTCGAAGTCATGGAGAACGACCGCGTGAAGGAAGTGGACGTCGTGACCGGTCTCAAGACGAGCGATAAAGTCGAGATCGTGAAAGGCTTGGAAGAAGGCCAGAAGGTCGTTATCGACTAGGGCTGGCATGTGCGAGGTGCGGCAAGCGCTTCTGCCGGAGGGCACTGAGCTTGAATAGAGCTCGAACGGGAAAATCAGCCCAAAGAATGGTGCTCGCATAGGTAAGATGTAGATAGAGGGACAGAACAGATAACGGGACGAGGAGAAGCAGCTGCTTCTGCCTTGTCCCTTCTTTTATCAGCCATTGTACCTCAGTACCTCAGCCCGCTCTCTCCAAGGCATCAACGCATAAGCAGCCTGGCAGGTCGCTCGCAGCAGGGTTTGCGGCTAACCATCTCTCCGTACCTCAGCCCGCTCTCTCCAAGGCATCAACGCATAAGCAGCCTGGCAGGTCGCTCGCAGCAGGGTTTGCGGCTAACCATCTCTCCGTACCTCAACCCCCAACTCGTCGCCGATCAATAGACGCTGGCACTACGTTCGCATGCGGTCACTAACTAACCATCCTTCGTACCTCAACCCCCAACTCGTCGCCGATCAATAGACGCTGGCACTACGTCCGCATGCGGTCACTAACTAACCATCCTTCGTACCTCAACCCCCAACTCGTCGCCGATCAATAGACGCCGGCACTACGTCCGCATGCGGGCTGCAACTAGCCATCCCAGCCACCAGCAGCTGTCGCTCAACTACAACACCAAATAGCTAACGGTTGTGAGAAAGGCTATTCGGCTCAAAATGCCCCTTTTAGTCGGCTAACGATTGCCAGAAGGCTTATTGTAAGATTTCCCCGTGCAAATGAGCCCTTCTTCGCCTAATAACGCCTGTCACAATCGTTAGCGTTTCAGAAGCGGCATTTTTCCTGGAATAGCCTCGCTGGCAATCGTTAGAATTCCGTCGGCATTTACGTCGCACGCTCGGCAGCTTAATACTTCTCCCAGAGGCGTGCACCAAGCTCACCTCTCTCGGCGCTCGAGCCGGATTTCCTGCCATATAGCGTGCTCCTATTCATCGAAAAGACAAAGAAGCGCCCCCGCGGGCCGGCATACGACTAGCGTATACCGACCGCACAGAGGCGCTTCTTTGCTTATTTATCGGGACATACCGTTCAGCGTGAAGCGGAACGAATAGATTTGGTTCGCATGCAGCAAGTATTGCGGATGCGCCGTCGCGCCCCAGCTGTTGTCGCCGCCGACGCCCATTTGCTTATGGTTGACGCGCACGACTGTCTTGTCGCTGGCGGGCAGCTTATAGACGTGATCATAAGCTTCAAGCTCAAACGGCGTATACGGCAGCGCGTTTAGCTCGATCAGCGGCTCGCCGGCGAATCGCAGCGAGGCGCCTTGCCCGTTGCTAACCGATGCCGAGCGGACAGCCACCTTGTTGCCGCACTCCTGCGGACGCAGGTACGGCACGAACTGCTCGGCGACCGTACCGGCATAGCGGCCGATCTTCGCGCCGTGCTGGCGATCCCAGTAGGAATCTTGCGGCCCTTTGCCGTACCATTCCAGCTGGTCGAAGGAGCCGTCCATCGTCAGCATCATGCCGATCTCCGGAATCTCGGGAAGGCCTTCGCCCGGGTTCAGCTGCAGACCGACCTCGATCGCTCCCGTGCTCAGCACGTCGTAAGTGACGGTGCAGCTGGATTCGGTCGTCGTCGGAAGCGTGAATCCGGCGCGGATGACGACACGGTCCGCCTCGAGCTTCCAGCTCAAGGAGCGGAGCGTGCGTTCTTCACCGGCGGAACGCCAGGTTGCGCAGCGCTCGTGATGCTTGCTGCCGCGGTCGTTGTCCGTATAAGCACGCCAGAAGTTCGGCGCAAGTTCGCCCTTCAGCAGCTCGCTGCCGCCCGTGACGTACGATGCGAGCGCGCCGTTATTCCGATTGACGGCGGCGGAGAAGCCTTCGCCCCGTACGATCAGCTTGTCTCCCTCTTCCGCGATTTCGAGCTTGCCGGCAAGAGCCGCCGCGCCGCCGACCGGAGCCGCTTCTTGCGCAGCGCTCGGAAGCACGAACTGCTGGAACGCCACTTCATGGCCGGCATCCGCCCACTGCGCTGCCGTCTTCGTGAGCAGACTGACAGTGAGTACGGCTTCGCCGTCTTCTGCGCGGCGTTCCGGAAGCGGGATCGTAATCTCTGTCGACTCGCCAGGCGCTGCCGATGCGTCGAGAGTGCCCCGCGCAGCCTCGCGACCGTCAAGCGCGACGGACCATTGCAGCGTGAAGGCGTCCAGATCCGTGAAGAGATACTTGTTGAGCAGGCTAACGACTCCTTTGCGCAGATCGACGGCCGTCACCGATGCATTCTGGTAGCACTGCTTCACTTCCAGCAGCTTCGGCGATACCGAACGATCCGCGAAAATCAGCCCGTTGCCGCAGAAGTTGCCGTCATGCGGCTGCTCGCCGAAATCGCCGCCGTACGCCATATATTCCAAGCCGTCCGCGTTCTTCGTCCAGATCGCCTGGTCGACCCAGTCCCAGATGAAGCCGCCCTGCACGAGCGGCACCGTATCGAAGAGCTCCGTGTAGAGGTGAAGGCCGCCGACGGAGTTGCCCATGGCATGGCTGTACTCGCACAGGATGAACGGCTTCGGCGAATTCGGGTTCAACCCGAATTCCTGCACCTGGGCCGGACGCGTATACATATGGCTCTCGACGTCCGTCGCCGCTTCGGAAGCGCGCCACATCGTCGTTCCCTCGTAGTGGACGACCCGGCTCGGATCCGCCTCGCGCAGGAAATCGTGCATGCGGATGAAGTTGTCGCCGCCGAACGATTCGTTGCCGAGCGACCACATGACGATGGACGGATGGTTCTTGTCGCGCTGCAGCATGGAATTGGCGCGGTCCAGCACGTTGGCCGTCCAAGCGGGATCGCTGCCCGGAACGGTCTTCGGCGCGATCACCGGCGAATGGTAATCCCAGCTTCCGTGCGTCTCGAGATTCGTCTCGTCGATGACGTACAGGCCGTACTCGTCGCATAGCTCGTACCACAGCGGATTGTTCGGATAATGGGAGGTCCGCACCGCATTGATGTTGTAAGCCTTCATCAGCTTGACGTCCGTCAGCATGTCCTCGTATCCGAGCGCGCGGCCCGTATGGCAGGAAAACTCGTGGCGGTTGACGCCCTTGAAGACGATGCGCTTGCCGTTAATCAGCATCAGCTTATCCTTGATCTCGAACGAGCGGAACCCTACGCGCGAGCTGACCGCTTCCAGCAGAATGCCTTCTTCGTCCTTCAGCGAGATGACGAGCGTGTACAGATTCGGCTGCTCGGCGCTCCATTTCAGCGGGTTAGCCACGTGCGCCGAAGCTTCGATCTCCAGCTCCGCGGTATCGCTGCCCATCATGGCATGCACGGCAATCGGCTGCGATAGAACGGCGCTGCCGTTCGCGTCGTACAACTGCGCCTCCACGGTTACGGTGCCGAGCTGCCGTTCGAAATAATTCATGAGTGTAGCGCGCAGCTTCAGCTCCGCGTTCTTGTAATCGGCGTCGAGCTCCGTCGTCGCGAAGAAATCGTACACATGCGCTTTCGGCGCCGTGTACAGGTAGACATCGCGGAAGATGCCGCTCATGCGCCAGAAATCCTGATCCTCCAGCCAGCTTGCGTCGCACCAGCGGTACACTTCGACGGCCAGCTTATTGTCTCCCGCGCGCAGATAAGGGGTCAGATCGAACTCCGCCGGCGTGAACGTATCCTCGCTGTAACCGACAAGCTCTCCGTTCAGCCAGACGTAGAAGGCGGATTCGACGCCTTGGAAGCTGATGAATACCGGCTGCCCCTCCCAGCCCTCCGGAACCTGGAAGCTGCGAACGTACGAGCCGACGGGATTGTACTTGGTCGGCGCGAACGGCTGAACGAGATCCTCCGACGCTTCCCACGGGTAGCGGATGTTCGTGTATTGCGGGTAATCGTATCCTTGCAGCTGCCAGTGCGTGGGAACCTTGATCTCGTCCCAGCCCGCATGGTCGAAGCTGTCTTCATAGAAGTCGACAATCCGTTTCGACGGATTCTCGGCCCATGCGAATTTCCACATGCCGTTCAAGGATTCGAAGCTGCGCGATGCCGAGCGGTCGCCGCGAAGCGCCTCCTCGACGGAGTCGAACGGCATTGATGTGGCATGTGCTTTCATGCGGTTCAGCTCGAATATCTCCGGGTTGTTGTTCCACTCCGGGTAACCGTTAGCCGGCGGCGAATACGTAAATTTCGATCTCAAGGGAAGCACCTCTTCATAGGATGTATGTCTTCATTTCATTAGCGTATACGAGGCCCGTCAAGGCGTAAATATAAAAAAAGGGTGAAAAGGTAGCTAATATTGGCGGTACCTCTCGGCTCGTCATTCGGCTGGCCGCTCGGCATGCCGAACAGCCGGATGGAGTTCGGCTCCTCTCCGGCTGCTAGTGATCTGTTTGGTTATCCGTCGGATGGAAGGCAGCGATTCGGAAGCCTGCCTGCAATGCGCTTTACTCGAATCGAAGCGCCTCGATCGGCCGCAGGCTGGAAGCCTTGTTCGCCGGGAAGAGGCCGAACACGACGCCGATGAAGACCGAGAAGCCGAAAGCGAGACCCATGATCGGAATGGACACCACGACGGTCATGTCGGCAAACTTCTGCAGCAGCTGCGCCGTCCCGAGTCCGATTCCGACGCCGAGGACGCCGCCCAAGCCGCTGAGGGCAATCGCTTCGATCAGGAACTGGGTAAGAATGTCCTTCTTCTTCGCTCCGATCGCTTTGCGAATGCCGATCTCCCTCGTCCGTTCCGTGACGGATACGAGCATGATGTTCATGATGCCGATCCCGCCGACGAGCAGCGAGATGGCGGCGACGCCGCCGAGCGCCAGCGACAGCGTATCCGAGATGCTGCTGAAGGAATCCAGCAGATCCTGCTGGTTGAAGACGCGGTAGCTGTTCGTATCGCCGCGGAATTTCTTGCTGAGCGCGGTCTCGAGCTCCGTCATGACCGTGTCCATCTTGTCGGCATCCGCTACCTGGACGTTGATCGACTTTACGCCTTTGGACTTAAAGAGCCGCTCGGAGGTCGTAATCGGTATGATGACGATCTCGTCATTGGAGCCCGTCAGCGAGCTGCCCTTCGTTGCCAGCACGCCGACGACTTTGTACCGGACGCCGTTGATCAGGAACGTCTTGCCGACGGCATCCTCGGTGCCGAACAGATCCGTCGCCGTCGTGGAGCCCAGCACGGCGATCTTCTGGTAGTAATCGAGATCGATCTGCGCGACGAACCGCCCTTCGGCCACGCTGTAGTCTTTGACGTCCAGATAATCGGCCGTCGAGCCGACGACGCTGACGCTCGTGCTCTCGCTGCCGTTCTTGACGGTCGCGTTCTGTTGATTGTACGGCGCGGCGAACTCGATGTCCTCCGTGCTCGTAATGTCTTCCGCTTCCTTGTAATCGAGCGTCGTCTTCGAGCCGCGTCCCGTGATGCTCACGGTCAACAGGTTCGTGCCGAGACTCTCGACCTGGTCCGTGACCTGCTTCGTCGTGCCCTGCCCGACGCCGACCAGCGCGATGACCGCCGCGACGCCGATGATGATGCCGAGCATCGTGAGCAGGGAACGCATTTTGTTCGCGAGTATGCTCTTAGCCGCCATTTTGAAGGCTTGACTGACGTTCACGTCTCTCACCGCCTTCTTCGCTGATTTGGCCGTCCTGAATGCGGACGACCCTTCTGGCCTGCTGGGAAATGGCGATATCATGCGTGATCAGTACGATGGTATGCCCCTGCCCGTTCAAATCTTTCATCAGCTGCATGACCTCCGCGCCGGTGCGCGTATCGAGCGCGCCGGTCGGTTCGTCCGCCAACAATATAGGCGGATTGCCGGCTAGCGCCCGCGCGATCGCCACGCGCTGCTGCTGCCCGCCGGAGAGCTCGCTCGGCTTGTGGCGCAAGCGCTCCTCGAGGCCGACCTTCGCGAGCGCCTCGATCGCCTGCTCCTTGCGCTGCTTGGCCGGGACGCCGCGATAGATGAGCGGCAGCTCCACGTTCTCGAGCGCCGACAGCTTGTTGAGCAGGTTGAAGCCTTGGAATATAAACCCGATCTTGCGGTTGCGGATCTCCGCCAGCCGGCTCTCGCGGAGCCGGCTCACTTCCTCGCCGTCCAGCCAATACTTGCCCGAGGACGGCGCGTCGAGGCATCCGATCACGTTCATGAGCGTCGATTTGCCGGAGCCCGAGGGCCCGATGATGGCGATGAAATCGCCGTGGTCGACGCAAAGCGAGATATCGTTCAGCGCATGGACGGTCTCTCCGCCCATTTTGTACAGCTTCGACAAGGTTTCGATACGGATCAGCGGTTCTTGTAGGGACTCCATTATCTTGCTCCCCCGCCTGAGCCGCCAGTGCCGCCTCCGCCTCCGGCTCCTCGCGTTTCGCTCCGGGTGAAGCCTCCGCCACCACCGCCGAAGCCTCCTCCGCCTCCGCCGCCGACGAAGGTCGCGCCTCCGCCCAGGCCGCCAAAGCCGCCTGCCGCGAAGCCTTTCTGCTGTTGATTCGAAGAAGCAGACGATATAACGGTCGGAAGAACGACTTGGTCGCCTTCTGCTAGTCCGGTCAAGACTTCGATGTAATCCTCGTTATGAATGCCGACCGTAATAATCTTCGGCGTACCGTTGCCGAAGCGGCTGTTCGCGCCGCCTGCACCTCCGCGCGTGCCGGTCCTGCCGGCAAACCCACCTTGGCCGCTCTGGCCGCTGCCGGTGAATCCGCCCGCTCTGCCCTGGCCGCGTCCTGCGCCTTGGCCGCCTGCCGCGCCTTGCGCGCCGGTCGTTCCTTTATCGCCTACCGTTCCTTTGTCCCCCGATGCGCCCTGCGAACCGGTTTCGCCTTGTCCGCCTGCCGCGCCTTGAGCGCCTGCCGCTCCCGTGCCGCCCGCAGCCGCCGGAACGAGGACCATATACCGGTTACCCAGCGACTGCACCGCGTCGATCGGCAGCATCAGCGTGTTTTCTTTCTTCTCTACCTCGATGCTTGCTTCCGCGGACATGCCGCTTTTCAAGCCGTCGGCTTTATCCAGCGCGATCGTCACGTCGAACGACGCGACGCCGTTGCTGGCCGTTCCTTCGTCCGCGATCTTGGTCACCTTGCCGGTATAAGACTTATCCGCGAGCGCCTCGACGGAGATCGTCGACGTTTGACCCTTCTTGACCTTCGAAATGTCCAGCTCGTCGATGCCGACCACCATCTGAAGATTGGCGTAATCGGCGATGTCCATCAGTTCCGCGGACGGATTCAGCGAATCGCCCTCCGCCACGTTCAGCGTCGTGATCGTGCCGCCGATCGGCGCCGTAATGGTCTCGCCCGTTTCCGCTGCCTCAAGATCCGCGATATCGGCGCGCGTCTGATCGATCTGCAGCTGCAGCTTCTTCAAGCTCAGCTTGATGCTGTCGATGCTGCTCTCGTCGGGAGCGCTCTTCATCTTGTTCTGCGTGTCCTGCAAATCCAGCAGCTGGCTCTGCAGGTTCAACTGCGAGGATTTGATCTTATCGCTGTTATCCTCGCCCTCGATCGACAGCAGGACTTGGCCTTTCTTCACGACGGCTCCTTCCGTCACGTTCACTTTCGCGACGGTCCCCTGCGACGTTGCTTTGACCGTCGCTTTATTGATCGGCGCCAGACTTCCCGTCCCGCTGACGCTGACCTCGATCGTCCCTTTCGTCACTCGCGCCGTTTGCACCGCCGGACCCGTAGGCGTTACTTTCTTGTCCTGCTTCATATAATAATAGACGCCTGCCGCTACGATTAGCACGCCGAGTCCAAGCAGCCACCATTTCTTCATTGTCCGTTACCCGCCTTTCCCGTATCGCTCGCGTTGCCCGTGCCTGCATTGCCCCGATTGCCGGCATTGCTCATATTCGCCGGATTAAATTGAAGCCGGATGTACTGCGCGGTCGCATTGTCCGGACCGAGCCACACCATAAGAATGTCGCCCGCCTTCAGGTCGGAAGCCTTCATGGCGTCGTTCGTCATGCCGTTCTCGCCGCGGCCGAGCTTGACGATTTGGGTATCCGCGTTGACGGGAACCGCGATCTGATCGGCGGCAAATTCCATTTGATTCATGAAACCGCCACCGCCGCCGCCGAAACGTCCACGGCCTTGCTTGCCTCCCGTTTGACCTTCCGTACCGCCTGCGGCTTGGCCATCTCCTGCTCCTTGACCGCCCGAGCCGCCTGGAGCTTGACCATCCACTCCGCCGCCTCGTTGGCCGCGTTGACCGCCGTATCCGGCTGCGTTTTGGCCATCTCCTTGGCTGGAATTACCGCCTTCTCCGCCCTGCGGACGCTGTCCGCCCTGCCGGCCGCCTCCGCCGAACGAAGGCATATCCGCCGGTGACGTCGTGGATTTCTGCACGACGATGGAGTCGCCGTCGACCTTCACCACTTTGGCAAAATAATCGGCCGTCCGGTCAGGCTGCTGGGGACCCGAAGCATTCCCGCCGCCGGTTTGGGCCGGCTGCCCGCTGTCCGCCGCGGCTTGTCCGTTATCGGCAGTCGCCGCATCGTTCTTCGCTCCGCAGCCGGCAAGCATGACCGAGATAATCATGGCGGCCGCCATTAATTTTATACTCGAGCGTTCCATAGGATTGAATATCCACCTTTCCGTTTCGTCTATAGCCCTCACATTAACAAACATAAATGAAATCCATATGAAGACGTTCGCCGGGTCAGCCGGAAACGAAAAGGAGGAACGCGCTCGACGGGTCAGCCGGAAACGAAACGGAGGAAGGCGCTCCTTATGCGGCAATAACCAAAACGGACGCCCGAAGGCGCCCGTTTTGGTTCCATGCTATCTCATTCCACGGATCGTGCACGCTTCTAACGGTTGCACGAAGCGCTATTCGGCTCTAATTGGCCGTTTCCTATCGCTAATGATTGTCAGGAGGCTTATTCCTGTATTCCCCCCTGCAAATCCGCCAATTTACGCCTAATAACGTCGCTCATAGCCGTTAGAGTTTATTTAGCGGTGTTTTTGGAGAAATAGCGACGCTGACAAGCGTTAGGCGGTTGGTGGTTGGTGGTTGGCGCATGGCGGTTGGCGCTTGGCAGTTGGTGGTTGGCGCTTGGCGCTTGGCGCTTGGCGGTTGGCGGTTGGCGGTTGGCGCTTGGCGCTTGGCGGTTGGTGGTTGGCGGTTGTCGGTTGGCGGTTGGCGGTTGGCGCTTGGCGGTTGGTGGTTGGTGGTTGGCGGTTGGTGGTTGGCGGTTGGCGGTTGGCGGTTGGTGGTTGGTGGTTGGCGCATGGCGGTTGGCGATTGGCAGTTGGCGCTTGGAGCTTGGCGGTTGGCGGTTGGTGGTGGCGGTTGGCGCTTGGCGGTTGGCGGTAGACGTTAGGCGCTAGACGTTAGGTGTAGACGGTTTGACGTTTGACGTTTGACCTTAGACGTTATATGTGAGGAATCAGACGCCAGCCCAATGAACGTTCGGCCGCTTCCGCAGCTCACCGAACTCACTCAACATACCACCGTATCTCTGGTTTCCTGCATGCCAAAAAGCCGGCAGAAGCATAAAACGCTTCTGCCGGCCGCTTCTGCCGGCCTCCGCCGTCACGCCATCGATTAAACGATCGTGAATTCCGGATGGACTTTATCGAAGTTCGGATTCTCGCCGCACACCATCAGGCCCATGCCCCAGTTCAAATGTTCTTTGTTCGTCGGGAAGTCCGTCGCGCTGCGGTACTGGAACAGTACGTTGCGGCGCGTGCGTTCGCTGCGGTTCGCCGGCGAGCCGTGAATCGTCAAGTAGTTGAAGAAGAGCACGTCGCCCGCTTCCGCGATGCAAGGCACGCCATCGGATACCGGATATTCCTTCGCGTTCAGGTAATGACGGCCCACGTGCTGCAGCGGTCCGGCCTTATGGGAGCCCGGCATCACGTGCAGGCAGCCGTTCTCGATGTCGGCGTCGTCCAAATGCACGCTTGCCGCCAGCATCGTGTGCTTCTCGTGCGGGAAATACGGCTGATCCTGGTGCATCGGGAACGCCGCGCCGTTTTCCGGCGGCTTCACGAGCATCTTGGAATGGTGTAGCTGTACGTTCGGTCCGATCAGCTGCGAGAGCACGGCCGTCATGTTCGGGTGCATCAAGGCGCGAAGGAACGATGCGTCATGGTACTGCACGTCATGAAAGCCTTTCAGCACCAGCTTCTTCAGTTCTTCCGGCGGAAGGAAATCGCCCTGCCATTGCGCGTTATGGTCGCGGTTGGCTTTCGCCGCGCGGTCGACGATGTTTTCTACTCCTTGGCGCATCTCTTCGATCTCTTGCTTATTGAATACGCCTTTGACGAGCAGATAGCCCTGTTCATTGTAAAATTCTACGTCTTGTGGTTTAATCATCGTAATAGCCTCCAGTTTTCGTAATCGCTTTCCATAGCTTTATTATAGGGTTTACGGGGATTTCGATCTTTAGCCGCACATGCCAGCTTTTTGTCTTATCAGGACATAAACACATTCGAAGGTAGGAACCGCCTATGTACCTCTGGAACGAAACCGACACTTGGCTGAACCAATACGCGCTTCGCCTCAAATCGCAGGAAGCGATATTCACCGTCCATTACTGGGGCGTGAACGAGCATCTGCTGTCCAACTTCCTGCATAAGCATTCCTTCTTCGAAATCTGTTACGTGCTCGGCGGCAAAGGAACGTACCTCGACGACGGCAAGCTGTACCCGCTGTCCAAAGGAACGTTATTCTGCTCGCGCCCCGGCATTACCCACTATATCGAAAGCGATCCGGAGCTGGCCCTCGTCTTCGTCGCCTTCGAATTGGAAGAAGGCGATTGCTCGGAATCCGTGCGCGCCCTGTTTCAAGCGCTGGCCGAGACCGAGACGTTCATCGTGCACGACGGCGACGAATTGCCCGCCGCCCAGCTGTGGCGCGCGATGCTTCACCGCTCGGGCGAGCATGCGTCCCTGCCGGAGCCGGTGCTGACGCAGCTGGCCGCTTCCTTGCTGCTGTCGCTGCCGACGGTATTCCTCAAGCCGCAGCAGCCGTCGTGGACGGCGCCGCGGCGCAGCGCTTCCGGTCTATTGAAGCAGGCGAAGCTGTTCATTACCGACAATCTCGGCGACGATGACTTGTCCCTCGAGAAAGTGGCGGCGCAGATCAGCATCTCGCCCCGCCATTTATCGAGGCTGTTCGCCTCCGGCGTCTACGAATCGTACACCGACTACGTCCGCAAGCAGCGCATTCGCCGGGCCGCCGAGCTGCTCCGGTACACCGACCGCTCCATCAAAGACATCGCGCAGGAGACCGGCTTCGGCTCCGTTCATTATTTCACCCGCACGTTCAGCGGTCTGATGAAAGTGCCGCCGGCCCGGTTCCGCGAGGATGCGCGGGTGCACGACTGAGGATTAGTTCGCATGCGGTGCAGGTTAGTGCTACTATGCAGCATGGGCTTGGGGCGAAAGGGAGTTATCCGCGCGTTGGGGGCTAAGGCGAGACCGAACGCTTTTACCGGAGAAATACGTGCAAATCTGCAAACGAATTCGTCTCCAATATGACCTCAAATCGAAAATAAATGCAACGATCCGGCAAAGGCCCGCACCTCCCCTAAACAATGCGGTCTTGCTTTCAAATACGGATAAGGCGATGCAGGTAGTCTGCATCGCCTTATCTTGCGCAGGGACAACTAGTATCAGACCATCTCCAGCTCCATGCCGAGCACCTTGGACAATCGCTTGATTTGAGTGCCTACGTGGCCGACGCCGAGCGCAAAATGATGAGTCGGACCGGCAGCGCACCATCTCTCGATGAAGTCGGCGACGCCGCAATCGAAGCTGCAGCGCGTATTCGTGTTGCCGGTCTGCGGAATCTCGCCCTTGATCGATTCGCCTTCGGCGGCGATCATCTTGTATCGGCCGTCCGCCGTCTGGGAAATTCCGAGCAAGGTAACCGGACCGGCTTGAATGCTGAATTCCACGCCGATGCCGGAGCCGCTCTTGCCGTGGAACAGATCCAACCCCCTGATGACCGGTCGGCTGTCGCTGATCTTGATGTTATGCGGACCGTCGTGCCCGACGAGCACGATCTCGTCCACGAAGTCGCACGGATGAAGCTCGGCGAAGGAACCGCCGGCATCCAACCGATCCAGGACCAGCATCGCCGCGCAAGTCTTGAGATCCGCTTCTCCCGCGAGCGGAATTCCCTTGCCGGTGAGCAGCGAATTGCCGAGGACCATGTTCGAGCCGATTCTCTCGTATTCGTTGTTGTCCAATCCGCGATAGTAATAAGCAAGTCCGGTCAATCCGTTCTCGGCGACCAGCTTGTCGAGTCCGACGGCCACCTTGGCCGACCATTCCAAGTCCTCCTGCTTGATCGGTCTCGTAATCGGATCGAGGAACGGATCGGCGATCGTGAATACGCTCTTGATCTCTTCGATCTTGTCCGCGATCTCGCTCGGATTCGCGCCGTTCACCAGCTTGGCGAGGTCGCACATCTCCAGCATCTGAACATGGGAGCCGAACGCCGCCGTGAACGCGGTCGGGTCGGAGTTCATATCGTACATGCCTTCGTACGTATGACCCAAATATCCGATCCGGGCGTACTTGAACGCCCGCCTCGCGTTCGCGACCTGGCACCAACGCTTCAACTCGCCCGCGATCCGGGGATCGTCGCGGAGCGTTCCCACGACAATTCCCGCCGCGGGCTTGCCGGCGCGAACGAGCACTCCGCTGATCTCCGGCAGCGAGCAAATGTTATCGTTAGCCAACTGCATATAGGTCGTCGTGTTCCGGTAGTCCAACCGTTTGAGCGGCTGCAAAGCGACCAACACGGCGGGAACTCCGAGATTCAATATGGCCGTCGCCGCGGATGACGAGGTGACGTACGTGCTGAGATTGACGAATAAGAAATCGACGTCCTGCGCCCTCAGCATGGCAGCCGCCGCGAACGACCGGTCCAGATTATCGACGAAGCCCGCCGACACGACCTCTACGTCGCAGCCGGTCAGCATTCGCTCGAACTCGCGACCGTAACCCTCCAGTTCCTCCCGCAGCCCCGGAAATTGTCCCCAATAAGGCTCGTGTCCCACCGTGATGACGCCGATGCGGGCTTTGGCTCTTGCGAACGCCGCTATACTCATTTCAGGTTCCACCTTTATACGAATTATAAGTTAATGAATGGCTTGATAGACGGTTACGGCAGTTGAAAAACGATCGTCTGATCCGTCGAAGTATCCTTCTGGATACTCGCGAGCGCCGTCCCGTAAGTCATGCCGAACGTATAGCCGGCCGGGAGCAGCTCTTTGCGAATTTCTCCGTTGACCGTATCGCCGATCGTCCTCCAGATGCCCCCCGAATACACTTTGGCGGCGCCGCCGTCGACGGGCGCTCCCAGCGCATCCTGCAGCTTGATCAGAACGCTTGCCGTTTGGAAGACGACGACCGGATCCTCGCCGATATTCTGGGCCTTTTGGTTATAAGCTCCCTCGTAGGTGAGGCCGAACGTGTAGGAGCCCGCGAGCATTTCCTTGCTCAACTCGCCGCTGCCGGTCGTGCCGGCCGTCTGCCAGGAGCCGGCCGCATACAACTTCGCGATGCCGCCCGGGAGTTCATTGCCTTGACTGTCCTTCAGCAGGATGGTCGCCTTGACCGTTTGGAAGACGACATTCGGAGTAACGGCCGTATTCTGAGTCAGCTGCTTCGTCGTTCCTTGGTAGGTCACGGAGAAGAGGTAGCTCTTCTCCCGCAGTGACTTGACCGCCTTGCCCGAAGCATCCGTAGTGCCCAGCTCCTTCCAGACGCCATCGTAATACTTCACGACGCCCCCGCTCAGCGGCTGCCCCGCGCTATCCCGCAGTTCCACGGAGGTTGCGGTCGCCGAGAGGACGAAGCTCGCCGTTCGCGCCGCTTCTTCGTTGCCCGCTTGATCGATCGACTTGTATAACACGGCGTACGTCCCTTGCTTGTCGAACACCAATTCCGTCGTGTACGGCTTCCACGTGAAGCCGTTATCCAAGCTGTACGTTGTCTGCACGACGCCCGTTCCGCTATCGGCAGCCGTAAACGATAGCGTAAGCGGGCCGATATAAGTGCCGTCCGGGCCGTCCGGAGACGACGGACCGAAGACGGCGGAGGTAACGGGAGCGGCGCCGTCCACGTAGACGGTCGCCGATTGCGTGGCCCCGCCCGGATTCGTCGCGGTTATAACGGCCGTGCCTTCGCCGACGGCGGTGACCTTGCCGCCGGCATCCACCGTCGCCGCCGCCGGGTTGCCGGACGTCCAGGAAACGATCTTGTTCGTCGCGTTGGCCGGCAATACCGTCGCGACCAGCGTCTCGCTCTGCCCGACCGCAAGGGTAAGGTCGCTCTTATTCAAGCTAACGCTCGTTGCGGCGTATTCCAAGGGACGCACCTGAACGTCGTCAATGTAGAAATCTTGCAGGTCTCCCGCTTGGTCCGTATAGAAGAACACCTTCGTATCCGATACGGCCCCGGCTTCGTCAATCGTGAAGAACCCCTGCACCTGGGTCCATTCCTGGGCGCTGAGAGAATCGCCTCTAAACAAAATCTTCGTCACCGGATCCGTTTTGCCCGTCACCTTATATTGAAGACAGATTCGAAGACTAGCGGCATGAACCGGAGCGGAATTCAGCTTGCCCCATACCGAGTAGTAGTACGGTTTGCCTTGCTCGATCGCCGTCGGCATGTAGATATTAGCGAACATGCTGCCGTTCTTGACCACCCGTAACGATTGGGCGCCGCTTCTGTGCTCGGCGGTCGCGAGCGACACCGCCGAGCTGGTGCCGTAATAGGCCGGCTGCAACGCGCTGCCTTCCATTCCGGGATCGACGATAAGGTTGCTGCCGAGCATCGAATTGGCAGGATAAGCCGCCCCTGCATCAACGGTGACGGTGGTCGTCGCCGTATAGCCGCCATCCATAGATAGGGCGGTAACATGCGCCGTGCCCGTGTCCCTTCCGAATACGTAGCCGTTATCGTCGACGACCGCCACGCTCGGATTATCCGACGTCCAACGGAGCTCCTTGTTAATGACGCCGCTAGGTTGGAACGTCGCCGTCAAAGCCGATGCTTCACCGAAGTGTACGGCAGCCGTGCTTGGCAAGCTTAAGCCCGCGGCGCGGGTCCATGCCGGACTCGTCGAATAATCGATTGGTCTGGCCTCGAGGTCGTCGACATAGAAATCATTGTTATTGGCGGCGACCTCGGTATAGACGTACAAATAAACTTTGGTGGCCGCACCCGTCTCCGGAATCGTGAAGTCCCCCTGCACCTGCGTCCAGCTCTGATTGCTTAACCCCGGGCTGGTGAGCATGATTTTCTGATAGAGCGTCGTGCCAATGGTATATTGCAGGCACAGCCGCATCGGTTCGCTTAGCGTAGGAGCCTTGGCCAGCCTCGCCCAAGCCGAATAATGATACGTTTTGCCCGACTCCAGGTCGGCAAGCTTAAACATCGCCGCACTGTATCTGTCGGTCTTGGCGACCCTCAGGGCCTGGTGGCCGCTATGGGCTTGCGAATCGACGTATCTGAGCACGGAGTTGGTCGTTACCGTCGCGCTCGGAATCTTGCTCTCCTCCATCCCCGGGTCTTGAACGAGATTATCGCCGAGAATCGGCAAGGATTCAGCCGTATCCAATTGAACGGAATCGACGGCGAACGGACCTGCCTCGAGCGTCGGAACGACTTTGATCCGATCGATCGTCCCCGTCCAGCCGGTCGCGTTCGTCGCGTCGAATACATACTCGCGGAATAAGGGCTCGTTAGGAAGAATGTAAGAAGAGAGCTGCCGCATCGGGTTCCAAGCGGTGTCGCCGTTGGCCTGATAGTACACCCGGGCCTCGTTGCCACCGGTCCCGTTGCGAAGCTTCACGCGGATTCGCTTGACGGACGAAGCGTCCGCGTTCAGTTGCTCGGGCGATTCGATCGCCGGCTCCAGCCCTCCCGACGTTCCCAAGGAGGTTCCGCTGAACAAGCCGCCCAGCGCTTCGCCTCCCGCGACCTGGCCGTTTGCCGTCCAACCGTCCGCGAATTCGAAGTCCCAGACCGCCCCCGAGGGATAGATCCGGATGCTCCCCGCCGTCTCGTCCCAGCTAACCGTCGCTCCCCATGCGTCATGCAGATAAGAGAGCGGAACGAGAACGGTTCCGTTCGCCAGCAGCGTCGGCGCGTGCTCCAGCGCGATCGGCTGGCCGTTCTTGCCGGCCGACGAAGCGCCGACCGTCACTTCGTGGACGCCGCCGTTCTTTACCCCGATAAATCGTTGGTTCGCGGCGTCCCATTCGGATTTGACTCCCAACTGAAGCCAGATATCCTTGACGGGAACCATGGCGACGCCGTCTTGAACGAGGGGCGGCTGGCTGAACGTCTTGCGTTTGCCGTCCACGTACAGCTTGATGTCCGCGGAGTCGTTCGCGACCGCCCGGACGTAATCGATGTCGACCGTCCCCAAGGCCGATACCGGGTCGATCCGAATCTGCCGGATGTTGCCGACCCAGCTCTTGTTGCGCCACATCTCCACGTAATAGTCGGTGTATCCGTCGTCCTGCGGATTGACGTAGAAGCCCATCGCTTTGGTCTCGTTCCAATCCCCGTCGAGCTCCGTCGTGAAGAACACCCTGCCTTCGATATCGTTGGCATTGTTCTTCATGCGAATCTTGAGATACGGAGCATCCTCCGCTTTGATTCCGAGGTGGTCGCCGGAGACGATGCCCGGATCCGTGTTGTTGAACACCGCCGTCAAGCTGCCTCCCGAGACGCTGACGGAATCTACCGTCCTTAGCGCGGTCCATCCTTCCTTGTCGCCGGCGGTATTGAATTCCCAAGAGGCGATGGAATTGCCGGAGTAGGCCGGAGGCGTCAGCGTCCGGTTAAGGACGACTCGGTCAGCCGGATACAGCACGCCGATCCGATCCTTCTGCGCCTGAGTCGGAACGATATCCTCGTGGGCGGAGGTGCCCGCGAAAACGTCGCGAATCGCGTCCACGTATCCGAATCCGGCCAATCCGGCCGGCATGATGAAGTGGCCTTCCCCGAATTCGTTCCAGTTGTCCAGCATGACGAGCTTCTTGCCGAGATTATCCGAGGACAGCGATGGAATGTACGTGTCCTTCGTCCACTGCGCGAGCGACCGGAATTCCGTCGGCGTCGCGTAATAACCGGCGCTCAGCCCCCAAGCGGTATCGTCCCGGCCCATGCTCAATCCGGCGATAACGTCAAGCTCTCCGAATGCGTTCTCCGCCGTAAGCTTCAGCTTCTGATAATCCGGATGGCCGCCGAAGGAGCCCCAAGA
The DNA here is from genome assembly GCF_009909195.1 of Paenibacillus sacheonensis. Taxonomy (GTDB): domain Bacteria; phylum Bacillota; class Bacilli; order Paenibacillales; family Paenibacillaceae; genus Paenibacillus_Z; species Paenibacillus_Z sacheonensis. Next base: position 363,871 of record NZ_JAAAMU010000003.1, on the reverse strand, counting down.
ATAAGCGTATACCGCATCGAAGCCTACTTCTCTGCGATTGATCAAGTCTTGCGCATTCATCCCGTTATACACGTTCAATAGGATCAAGTCGTCGAAGCCTGCCGCCTTCACCTCGTTCCGAAGATAGGCGATATTGGCCTTCGCCTCTGCGATCCTGTCGGACAAGGAGGTCTTGGTGGACAAATTCACGAACTGATCGTAGTTGTAGATCGTGAATACCGGCTTATCGTCGATCTTCAAATAGCGAGGGTCCTTGAAGTAGTATTCGATCCAGTAAGGCACCAGGTTGCTGCGGAAGTCGCTGCTGTCGGCCGCTTTGGAGTTCAAGTTCTCCCACATGATCGCGAAGTCTACCTGGTCGCTGTACGCCGAGTTGAAGTACCCGTCATGCAGGGCGGAGCCGAGGAAGGGATCCTTCACCGGCGAGTTCTCGCCGCCGATCGGGCGGAACCAGCATGACATCTGGAAGCCGATTCCGTGTTCGGCCTGCCACTTGGTCTCCCAATCCGCCGTCTCCGGATTGCCCTCGTCGTAGAATCCGAGCAGCGGCGTACGATCGGGATACGGGTCGATCATATCCCAGCCCAAGTGGGTGCCTTCCCTCCACATCGGACAGCTCTGCACGCCGACGACTTGGTCTCCCGTGCTTGCGGCGACCGGAGCCGGAACGTAGTCGGACGGCAGCGGAGTATCCGCGTTCACGACGATGTCGTCCAGCCACATCGTGCCTTTATCGGCGGCGGAAGTCGAGAACCGAATGCCGTTCACGGACGAGACGCCCGAGGCCAGCGCGACATGCTCCGCCTTGAGCTTGCCGTTAACGTAGATGTCCGCCTCGGAGGAATCCAGCCTCAGCTTCACTTTGAGGTCGTACCACAGATTGGCCTTGTAGTTGCACACTTCGCCCTGATCCTCGGGGTTGTCGGGGTCGTCCTCGCACAGCTTGACCGGGTTGCCGGACGTATCGATATAAGCCAGCCTCCCGTTCGAGGTGACCAGCTTAAGTACGGTATTCGTCCCGTCCGTGAGCTCCGCGGCAAGGCCGTTCGTCTTGGCGGGAATAAAGACCTTATATCCCGCCGTCACGTCGCCATCGAGCGATGCGAAGCTCTTCGAGAGAGACATGGCGCCCGCAGCGTTCGCGGCATCCATCTTGAAGCTGTAGATATCCGGCTTCGGGGACATGACGTAATTGCGCGAAGTTCCGCCCACGAGGCCGGACATCTGCCCCACGTTGATCGTGCCTCCCGAGGCGGCGGATGCCCAATCCCCCGGAACGGAGCCGCCGATCACCGATAACAGTCGCTCGTTAACGGCATACCCTTTATAGATTTTGAGAGGGGTAAAGTTAAAGTCGCCTTTCGAGACCGTTCCTGTCGTCAACAGGAACCGATTGAACGAATCGACCGGATTCGCGAAGGATTTCGCCGTCGCTCGCTTAACGCCGTTAATATACGCGTCCGTCTGGCCGGCGGATAAATCCGCGATCACCTTCACGCCGTATTCTTTATTGGCCTCGTAGGCCTGCAAGGTCGCCGCTCCCCCGCCGGACGTCTGCAGAACGAGATTGTTCCCGCTCGTTACGATGCTGACGCCCGCGGTATCTCCGTCCAGCAGCTGCCACTTCAGGCCGTCTATGATCGCCAGCGGCTTGAAGCGGAATTCCATCGTGACGACCCCTCCGCTCTGCTCGGGGAACTTCCGGCTCATCGATACGGGAAGAACGTCGCTCGTATCGCTGACCTTCAGCGTGTCGGCGTATAGGCTGACGAGCCCGCCGCCCGCCGCCCGAACGTCCCAACCGGAAGGCTGGCTCTCTCCGGGCACGAGATTGGATAGGAACGTGAAGTTCTCGTCGACGAGATACGTCGCACCTGTCGGCGCTTCGGCGCCCTCGGCGACGGCCGTTCGGGAGTACCCGACGATCAGCAGCGAACATAAGGCCATGGCAATGCTTAAAGCGGTCCATCCAAACCTGGGTTTAAACATCATAAAATGGATTCCCCTTTGCATCGTTAATAGAAGCATGAAGCAAAATCGGCGACCCTACTACCGCGTAGCAGAGTCGCCGACCCCTCTTCCGTCCAATCAGCTGTTGGAAGCTTTCCAGGCGTCGAACTGCTTCTGGGCTTCGGCCAGAATTTTGTCCATGCCCGCTTCGTCCAACCGCTTCTGAAGATCCGTGTAATACTTCTCGAAGTCCGGCATGGAGCCCGTCGTCAGGATCGGATTCGATTCCTTCTGAATGGCGCTCACTTGCGCGATCTCGTTCTTCACCGGCTCCGGATTGAAGATAAAGCCGAGAATGCCGGAAGCTTTGCCGTTGTCGTTGCTCTTCTTCATCGCTTCCAGCGCGGCCGTGGAATTCCAGTTCGAATCCCATTGATCCCACAGTGGTCCGAGCCAGTTGTGCCAGATCGCCCACGTTTGCTCGGAGCCGCTCGTCGCTTCGATCGTCGGCGCGTCGTCCTTGACCGTCCCGGACTTCACCGTATAATTCTTGCCTTCGACGCCATACGCCAGCGTGTTCAACAAGTACTTGTCGCCCCAGATTAGGTTCAGCAGCATCATCGCTCTTTCCGGGTTTTTGGACGTGGCGCTGATGGCCGTCGCGGCCGAGGTCATCGAGTTCGTCGAGATGGTCGGGTAGCCGGACAGCGTCTCCACCGTCGGGAAGCCATAGGTCGCCGTCGACTTCGAGCCATCTTCGGTATAGCCGCCGGAATCGCGCATGACGGCGTATTTGCCCGATTTGGCTTCGGCCAGGTAATCCGTCTTGATGGCGGCATCCTTCGCGATGTACCCCTTCTTGTAGAAGTCGTTGATCGTTTGGTAGTTGGCCTTGTTCTGCGGAACGTCCAGAATCTTGACGATCGTGCCGTCCTTCTCGCTATACGAGATCCCCGGGCTGATCGTCGTGTAGTCGTACAAGGTAACCCCCGAAGCCGTTCCGTTGGCCGTGGCCAGAAGCGGAATCATGTCGGGCTCGTTCTTCTTGATCTCCGCCAGGAACGGCTCCAACTCCTGAATGCTCTTGACGCTCTTGTAATCGAAGTTATACTTCTCGACCAAGTCCTTCTTGAAGACGTGGGCGCCGGCCGGAGCGTATGGCGTTTGCGCCGGAATCGCCATGATCTTTCCGTTGTAGGTCACCGCTTTCCAAGCGCGGGGGTCGACCTTGGCCAAGATGTTCTTCCCGTACTTCTGAAGCAGATCGTCGAGCGGCAGGAGCGCGCCCTTCTGCACGTTATCGCTGATCCGATTGGACGAGTAGGTCGAGAAGACGATATCGTAAGGCTCGCCCGCCGCCGAGATCAGCTTCATCTTGTCTTCCCAGCCGGCATTGTCGATGAGGTTAAGGTGCAGCTCGGCGTTCAATCGCTCCTTGATGATCTTGTTCGCTTCCGCCTCGACGGCTTCCTGATCCTTCATGTTGTCGATCGGCTTCGGCATGTACCAGCTGAGCTTGACGAAGTCCTTCGTCTCGCCGCCGGTATCTTCGGGAGAAGCGGCCTCCGAGTCTTGGGATGCGGACCCCGAGGCTTCTTGGCTGCCGTTAGGGCCGGCAGACGCGTTTTCAATCGATTTCCCATTCGAATTCGAGCTCGAATTCGAATTACAACCGCTTACGATAACCATTGCGGCAAGCATGAAGACCGTTCCCGACAATATCCGTTTCTTTGATGCTTCGCTTGTTACACGACTCACTTGGATTGCCTCCCCTGTCATTTGCATGTCTTCTATAATCAGCGACTATAAGCTCGAAGTCTCATAGCGATAATTATCAACCTTTAACGGACCCCACGGTCAAGCCTTGCACGAAATATTTCTGGAAGAGCGGGAATACGAGCAGCATGGGTCCCGCGGCCAGAATGCACATCGCCATCCGCGCGCTTAAGGAAGGCACGAGCATACCCGGCTTGACCAAACCGTATTCGATCGCTTCCGCCGAATTCAAGTACTCCATGTTCTTCAACACGCGGATAAGCAAGTATTGCAGCTTCATCAGGTTGTCGTGATCGACGTAGAGCAAGGTCAGCCACCAATCGTTCCAGTATTGCAGGGCAAAGAATAAACTCAAGGTCGCCAGCGCCGGCTTGGAAATCGGAAGAACGATTTGCGCGAATATTCTCAGCTCGCCCGCTCCGTCGATTTTGGCCGACTCGATGATCGCTTCCGGAATCGTCTGCAAGAACCCTTTCATCAGCATGACGAACCAGCCGCTGATCAAGTAAGGCAGAATAAGCGCCAGCATCGTGTTCTTCAAGCCCAGCCACTTGACCATCAGAATATAGGAAGGAACCATCCCGCCGTGGAACAGCATCGTGAAGAACACGAAGAAGGCGAGGAAGGAACGGAAGCGATAATCCTTGCGCGAGATGGCGTACGCGTAGGAGGTCGTCACCCACATGCCGACGACCGAACCGATGACCGTCGTCGCGATCGTCACGAAGTACGATTGGAATAGCGCCTTGGGATCGTGCAGAATGACGCGATAGGCGTCCCAGGTAAAGTGCTTCGGAAGGATGGCATAGCCGAATTTGACGATATCGTTCTCGCTTTGCACGGAGGTCCCTATAATGACCAGGAACGGGAATAGGCAGGCTGCGCAGAGCAAGAGGAAGATCAGATGGATGATCGCCTTGCCGGCAGGCAGCGGTCGTCTTGCAAGCGTCTTCACGTACGCTTTCATGGTTTCGCCCCTTAGAAGAGAGAGTTTTCCGGATTGATTTTTTTGACGATGGCGTTCGTGACGAGGACCAGGCAGAAGCCTACGATCGATTGGAAAAACCCCGCCGCCGAAGCCATTCCGATATCGCCCAGGTCGATCAGCGACCGATAAACGAACGTATCGATGACGTCCGTCGTCTCGTAAAGCAGGGAAGAGTTCAGCGTCACGTTATAGAACAGGCCGAAGTCGCTGTAGCAGATGCTGCCGATCTGCAGAATGACGAGCATGATGATGATCGGCTTGATCATCGGCACCGAGATCGAGATCGCCCGGCGGATCTTGCTCGCCCCGTCGATCTTGGCGGCATCGTAATATTCCGAATCGATGCCCATCAGCGCGGCGTAATAGATGACCGAGCTGTACCCCAGCCCCTTCCACACCGCCGCGATCACGATGATATAAGGCCAATACTTCGGATCGCTGTACCACATGATCGGTTCTTCGCCCAGGGAGACCAGGAGTCGGTTAACGACACCGTATTCCATGTCGAATAACGAGCGGAACGCGAATCCGGCCACCACCCAGGAGATGAAGTAAGGGATGAAGAGAATCGTCTGGTACGTCTTCACGAATCGGCGGCTCAACTCGTATAGAAGCAGGGCGATGATGACCGAGAGCGTCGTGCCGAGCACGATGAACGTCATATTGTAGAGAATCGTATTCCTCAGTACCCGGTACAGCGCGTCCCCGTTGAACAGATAGCCGAAGTTGTCCAGCCCCACCCAAGGACTGTTCCATATCCCGAGGTTGTAGCGGTACGTCTTGAAGGGCAGCAGCAGCCCGTAAAGCGGCACGTAGTTGAAAATAATAATAAGCAGAAATCCCGGCAGAGCCAGCAGCGACAATCCGGCGGATTTCCTGACCATCCTGATCATGCGTCCCGCACCTCCTTTTCTCGTTGCTTGTCGTCCTACCCCAACTTTAGGCGCGGCCGGCGCCGCTGTATATTATAAATCCGGCATTTTCCTTCAAAAACGCGCTGCAAGGGGCCGCAACGGGCTCCGTTCGGAGCAAAAACGCCAAAACGGAGCACGGCGATTTCTCGCTCGTGCTCCGTTGGCGGCTAATTGATTTTGTTCAAGTTCCTTTGCAGCGCGTATTCCTTCGGCGTCACCTTGTACTTCTTCTTGAACAGGCTAAAGAAGTACGTTTCGTTCGTTAAGCCCACTCTCTGCACGACCTCGTTCACGCTTAAATCTTCTTGCAGCAGAAGCTCCGCCGCCCGGCTTAGCCTCACGTCGTTAATCATGTCCGCGATGGACAGATTCGTCGCCTGCTTGTAGATCCTGCTCAAGGTGCGGGAGGAGATCTTCATCATGGCCGCGATCGAGGGCAGGCTCAGGGACAAGTCGCGATAATGGTTATGAATATATTCCGTGACCGCGTCCACGACGAAATCGTTCAGCGTATCCGTATTCTCGGCCGTCTCCTTATTGATGGAATCCAACAAGCCTCCCTGGAGGATCCGATGGATCTCGGCCATCGTCTCCTTCTCCATGACATGCCTGCCGAACGAGGCGATCTGCAGCGAAGGAGCCGGGCTTATACTCGCTTCGTCCAACGCCTCGACCGCCGTATCGAACAGTCTGATGATCGAGACCAAGGCATTGTGGTAGTTAAGCGTCTCCATCTCTCCGAACAGGTTCGCCAGCACCTCCTTCATCCCGGCCACATTGCCCGACTTGATCGTCTCCGCGAACCATTCTTCCAATTCCTTGGGGTAGCCGGCCTTCTTGTTCTCGACGTTCCTGCGAACGCGCGAATGCGTAATGAGGGATCCGTGACCGAGGTGCAGCCGGTACATGGACAGATCCAACGTCTGGTTGTACAGCGCATGCAAGCCGCTTATCTCGTCGGTATGGCCGCTGATCGATGCCGTGAAGGTGACCTTGAAAAACCGGGAGAAATGATCCTGCGCTTCGGCGAGCAGCCTGGCCAGTTCGGCGGCATAAGCCCCGTCCCGATCCGGAACGCTCACGAGCAGCAGCACGTGGTCTTCCTTCATATCGATTCCTTCGTTAGGGAACGATTGCGCCACCGTCTCGGATGCGATATTGAGTATGGCGAACCGGAACATCTCTTTGTCCCTGGCATTGAAGGCCTGTTGGAACTCCTTGTAGTTATCGATCTTTAACAAACAGACGGCATGCGTGCCTGCCGGCGACAAGGAAATCCTCATCTCCTTGAATAAGGACGCGAGTTCCTCACGCGAAATCGCGAGGCGTTCGTCGAGCAATCGCCGCAGCCAGTAATGTTTCATTAAATCCTTGTTATCGTGTTTCTCCTTGTAGAACAAATCCAGCTCTTCCATCGACTGCCGGTAGACGGCGTTCAGATACGAGATTTCGTCGACGGCTTCGTCCTCTCCCGTCCCGCGCAGCCGATCTCGCTTGACCGCGTTCACGAGGTTGCCGAGCGGCCGGTAGATTCGGCGGGAGATCACGATCGAGAGAACGAGAGCGAGCAGCAGCGTAAGGAGCGTGATGAGAATAAGGCTTGCGCGCAGGCTCGCGATCGACCGATAGACTTCTTCGACCGGTTGCGCCTTCAGCAGGGTCATTCCCGCGCTCTCGATGGTCGAGTACGTTACCAGGTACTCGGTTCCGCCGTGTTTGCTCTGGAAGAAGCCGTCCGGATCGCCGTTCGGATGGTCGGCTTGATAATCGACGAAGTCGGTCTTCAACGCCTGCATGATTCCGTTATCGCCGGATCCTTCGGCTAGATACTCTCCGGATTGGTCCAACAGGAAGATCGTGTCGCCCTTCCGCTTGTCGATCATGTTGATCTGCCGGATGTTGTCCAAGAGCCACTCCGCTCTGACGTTGATGACGATAACGCCCTCCGGCTTCAGATCTTCCGGGGAGGTCTCGTACATGAAGTACGAGAAGACGCGCTCGGGACGGGACTCGCCGTTCACCAGCTTCCGGATGTCGCGGAAGATCGGTTCCATCTTCGGAGGCAGCTGCTCCGAACGGTTGAGCGCGTCTATCATCTGGTCTTCGAAGAACAAAGGACTACCCGCGTTGTACGTCTGGTTTAAGTGGCGATTGTAGATCGTCAGGGAATGAATGTACGCGTTGGTCGACGTGATGGAGCTGGTCACTTTATTCAGGCGATTGGCCACGTCGACCATATCCTCTTGCTTCGCGTACATCACCGCGTCCACGTCGCTGTTTAGATACAGGGACTTGCATAGGCTGGCGATCGCGTCGTCCATGAACGCCATATTGTATTTCACCTGGTACAGGATCTTCTGGTTGGAGACGTACTCGTTCTTCACGAGCAGCTTCCGGGTGTTGATGCCGACGACCGCCGACAGCAAGACGACAACGAGCAGGATGGCGATGCTGATCCAAAGTAACATTTTGAAGTAATACATCTTGACCCCGAATCGCTTCATGCGATCGTCCTCCCCTTAACATGAACAATGCCGAAGAGACTGGCCTCCGCCAGTCCCTCTCGCAATCTTATTCTATGGATGTCTTGCCTGCAGCCGATCGGAGAGCGCGTGCAGGTTGCCGAGGCTTATTCTAACGCTGTCCAGCGCTTTGCCCTCGCATAGATCCTGTTCGACGACGTACCATTCCACGCCGTTTAGCTCCCCCCACAGCAGCAGAGGCTCGAAGTCGATGATCCCGTTACCGATCTCGGCATAGGTTCGGCGCTCGTCGCCCGTCATATCCTTCAGGTGCATCGTCGGCATTCGGCCGCCATAACGCTCGATGAACGCAGCCGGTTCATAGCCGGCTTTCGTCAACCAGTATACATCAATTTCCGCCAACACGGCATTATTAGCCGACGGCTCGATTAGGTAACTCAGCGCGTCCAGGCCATCGACGTTCGTATCGAACTCGAAGGCATGATTGTGGAAGCTGACCGTGAAGCCTTCGACATCCGCCTCTGCTGCCGCCGCGTTAAGCTCTTCCCTTAGCCTCACGTACCCTTCTTCGTTCCGCCATTCGTGAGGCACGGACGGGCAGATCAAGCGATTCGTGCCCAGAATTCTCGCCTCCGCCATCACATGCCGCGCGTTCGATCGCAATTGTTCCACGGAGACGTGCATGCCGGCCGTCTTCAGCCCGGATTCCTCCAGCACCCCCGCGATCTCCTCGGCCGAATGCCCGTGAAGCCCGGCGGTCTCCACTCCGGCCCAGCCCATCTCGCCTAATGTTCTCAGCGTAGCGGGGAAGTCCTGCTCGCACTCCTTGCGCAGCGTGTATAATTGAACGGCGAATTTGCGCCTCAATTCGTTTCCTCCTCCTCGGATCACCAAGTCACTTCCATCTCCCCGCTTACATTCGGGATCACCAATTTATTGCCGAATACGCAGCCCTGAAGTTCCAAGTAGACGTTATCGGCCTTCACCTCGACGCTTCCCGCGGCCAGACGTGCTAGCGGCGGGTATATCGTCACCGCAGCCTCTCGCAAGCCCGTGACGTGGATGAAGCGAACCGAATTCTTCCTCGGCGTAGGAATCGGCATGTATTCCCGGCAGAAGACGGTCGTCGTCTCTTGCTGATCGACGAAGATGCGGCACTCGTCGTGGAACGTACGATCGAACGAATAAGCGGCGTCGCCTTGTCCGGCCCGGATCGTCTGGCCCGTAACGACCGGAACTCCGTCCGGGAAGCGCATGCGGAGCGATACCGAAGTATCCTGCCGGCAGCCCGTGAAGATGAACCCGTTGTCGCGGCGCGAGACGAACAAGAGCGCGGGCTTGCTCGCCTCTTCCGGCTTCGTCTGCCGTAGATCGTATCCGAATTCCGCGAGGATCTGCCGGGCGAGAATCGAAAGGTCCGCGTAAGCTTCGGCTTGCCGGACGGGAAGCTGCGTAACGGTTCCTCCCACGAACGGCAGGGAACCCCGTACCCAACCGACTTTGCCGCCGTTCCACTCCGGCAGCTCCCGGGTCAAGGCGAGGATTCGGACCTCGTCTTCCAGGGCGGATGTCGCCGTCGCGCATACTTTCGTGGCCCGATCGTCCCCGTCGTTCAGAACCTCGTTAAGCGCGCCTCCCCCGATCAGGGGATCGTGCTTGAATCGTTTCGATGTCGAAGCTTCTTCGTCCAGTAACGTGTCGGGCTGCATCGTATGATTCATCGTAAGCTCGCCTTCGAGGCCGCGATCCTGCCGGATGTTGAGCAGCTCCAGCCATCGCGGGTCGGTTACCGCCCCGTAGACGAGCGCCTTGCCCCCTTCCCGGACGAACGCGGCCAGCAGTCGGCCGTTCTCGCCCGTTAACCCGGAAGCCGGAGCGAAGACGATCGTATCCCGCAGCTTGGTCGTCGCTCCGGCCGTCATCGCCGCGAATTCATCCGTGCTGAGCACGGTATTGAGAGGCAATCCCTGATTGACCGCATTGCGCACGAACCACTCTTCGAAGAAGACCGTCTTGGATTCGTTAGCCGATTCCTCCACCGCCGCATGGTATTCCGCGAACGGATAGAGCCAGGTCAGAATGCCGGCCCGATCGGGGAAGTCTTGGATCGCCCGCCGAAGATGCGGAATGACTTCCGCAGGACAATCCGCGTTCAATTCCCCCTTCTCCGTATCGATCGTTAGAAGCTCGATAATGCCCGGATTCTGCAGGTCGCCTTCGCTATTCATGCGGGCGACCGTCAATGGACAATAGATGTCGTGCGGCTCCCGGTCGTAGAGATCCTGCCAGGGATTTTGCCAAAACCAAGGATCGTTCGGGTAGAAACGGTATGGATACGTCTCGCCCGGCAGAACCGCGATTCTGGACATGTGCGACGCGATCTCCAGACCGAAGTCGAAATTAAGCGCTCCCCACGGCGAATTGGGCGGCGGGTACGCGATATATTTTCTCCTGTACAGCTCGGCCAGCGGTATGAAGTCTTTCGCCAGATCCATCCCCGTCCCGAAGTTGGTGCCGCGCACCTCCGTGCGGATATCCGGGCATTCCCGCTTGAAGTGCTCCCAGAACGACAGCGTTCTGCCCGTCAGTTCATCGTAATCCGCCAGCGGCAGCACCGTCCCGTCGTAATTCGCTCCCAGGTACGTCCACGGGAAGAAAGAAAAGCCGAAGCCGTTCGAGAACCAGATATAATCGAAGCCGAGCTCCGGAAGAAAGCTTGCGCATTGCCTTCCGAGATATTCGCCGAACGGCGTTCCTTCGGGTATGCCTTCCGGATAAGCGGCATAGGCGTTCCGATCCTCGCGCAGCTTCGACCACGTGCAGATCACGTTGTAATCCGCCTTCAGCGCGATCTCTTTGCCCCCGAGCTCGGCATGATTGATCTCCGGATGAAGGTTATATTTGAACTCCGAATAGGCGAATTCGGGTCCGGCGTCGAACGTGGCGCCGACTTCCATCCGAATGCCGAAGTTCTCGGCGGCGATTCGCTTGAATGCCCCTACGATGAACCGAAGATCGGCGTAAGTGATCGCGCAGGCATCGGGCCGGTAAAGCTTGGCGGTACGGGGGTCGTTCGGCGCATGGCCGAATTTGTCCTCGTTCGCGAAGCCGATATAGCGCCCCCACTCGAGCTCGCGCTCCCAGCTGCCGTCCCAAGTCAGAATCTCGCTGCCGTCCGCAACCCATAGGAGCATCGAACAGCTATCCGCCATGCCGATCAACGGCAGCCACTGCCGAATCGCTTCTTCGCATTTCGCTTCGATGGCGAAAGGATCCATGCTCGTAAAAGGCTTTAAGCTCATTTCCAACGTGACTCGGTGCAATCGCGCGTTCGATCGTACTTGGCTCATTTCCCTTCGTCCCTTCCCGTTGCGTGTTCGATGACGGTTTGCAGCAGGTTCGAGATGACCGGCCGAAGCGCCTTGGCGATGCGATCGTATCCCAGATCGGAGGGATGTATCCCGTCCGTCGTGCAATCCTGGGGATCATCGCCCAGCAGCAGCGTCCCGTCGAAGAAATGCACGTTGCGGTCCCCCGCGGAGCGCTGCCGCCCGACCTCTTCCCGCTGGATCCGCTTGCGCGCTTCCCTACGCGAAGCTTGCTCTTCGTCGAATGCTTCCCTTGCCAATCGAATTTGCGAGATCACGAGAATCGGAACCTCCGGGTGGCGCCGGCGATAGATTCGGATAAATTCCGGCAGAGACTCCCGGAGCCGCTCGGTGTTTGGCGTATTGGCTTCGTAATCCAGTATGAGCAGACCCGGCTCCTCGATCTGGCTGATAATATGCGCGAGCTCGGGTTCCCCTTGTGCATTGCCCGAGAAGCCTAGATTCACGAATTCGAGCGGGAACAAGCGGCTGAGAATATTGGGGTACGCCATGCCCGGCCGGGTCGCGCACGCGCCGTGCGTAATCGACGTTCCGTAGAGAAGCACCTTTTTGCCTACGGGAAATCCCGGAAACGCCGCGATAGCCGATGAAGGCTCGATGCCGACGCGCAGGTCCGTTACGCCTTGATATAAAGGGAGATTCAGCGTGATATCGCGCATCTGCCTCGGGAGGGAATCGAATAGCACGGATTCGTATTCCGCTTGCGTAAAGTCGAAACGCGATGTGTTGATATACCGCTGATCCCCGATCGCTCCGATATAACAATCCACGCCGCACTGACCCGTAGCCGTCATCTGATACATGCTATACGGAGCAGCCAGCTTCACCCTGACGAACAATTTCGGCGAATCCGTCCGGAAACGGACCTGCACGCCGGTCGTACAATTCGCTAAGCGATCCACTTCCGGCCGAATCGAATGGCTGGGGTTCACCGGCAACCTGCGAAATACGCCGTCTCGCTCCAGCCATGGCAACCCCGTAACGCGCAGCGGCGCTTCGAGCGCCGACAGCCATTTCAAGTCCGTCGAACCATGACCGCCAATCCTTAAATGGCGATCCTCGTGATCATACTTGGCTGCTTTACCGTTATTTGCCCCGCTCATCCCGTCACTTCCTTACTTGATGGCATCCATCATCATTGCGAATATACGGAGATCCTGGACGTAGTCCTCCGGCGTCGTCTTGGGAGGCATGCCCGTGGCTGCAACTTGATGAAAATACTCGAGCTCGCACGTGTAAGCATCCTTGTACGTCGGCCGGATGACCGTCTCTTCCAGCGAGTCGCCGATCGTCTCTCGGATCCGCAGTGTCGTCGGCAGCTGCCTTAAATACGGCGTATCGTATTGAATAAGCAGCGACTTGCTCTCTCCGAAAACCTCGATGTGGGCATCGAAACGCCCTTGCTGGTCTACGCCGGTCTCGAACACGGCATCATAACCCTCGAACGCCAGAATGGCGGTTTTGAATCTGCCGCCGCGCGACGAGGTGACCGCCCTCACGCTTAGAGGTACGCCGAGCAGCTCCCGCATGGCGGAGATGTCATGGCTGTTCAATCCAAGCAATAGGCCGTATGCCGCATAGGTCTCGGGTGATTGCTCGCCGATCGCTTCGCTCATCAGACGGGCATTCCTCGCCTTGCGGTCTTGCGCGGCTTCGGCCGGGATATCGTCGAATCGGTAGACGTGCGTGCCCGACTGGCCGGTGAAGAAAGCGTTCGGTCCTATGATATCCCTGACGCGAGCGAAATTGATCGGACCCAGCGTCCGGACTTCTTCCAGTGCCCGAAGGTAAGCCGGAGCGAAGCGCCTCATGTAGCCGACCATGACTTGAGCGGTGGAAGCATTCCTCGCCCGGATAATCGCCTCGGCTTCCGCTTCGGTCACGCACATCGGCTTCTCCACGAAGACGTGAATGTTCCTTCGCAGCGCGGCCACGGTGCATTCGGTATGGTATTCCATATTGTTCAGGATGAATACCGCGTCCATCTCGGCGTGATTGAGCATCTCCTCGGCGTTCGAATACAAGTTCCCGACCGAATACTTCTCTCCCATCTTCGCGAGCAGTTTCGGCGAAATATCGCACAACGCCACCATCTCGTATAGCTCCGGCAACGATTCCAGAATAGGCAAATGAATGATCTGGGCGACCTCTCCCACGCCGATAATACCGACCTTCAACTTCGTCATTGCTCGATCCCCTTTAATCGGTTTCCTTCGAGTACGGCGGGTTGATCCCTATAGCGAACCGACCGGATTCCGCCCTCGGCAACTTAAATCTAGCTTCTGCGTCCGGCAGTGTACACTTCAAATTACGTCGATTTCTCCAAATACCGGCTTTAAGATTCGCAATCCATCCAATAAATGCAAAAAACCACTCTGCCCTGAAAAGAGCGGAATGGCTTGGCTGGATTTATCATTTACATTCGTATTCGATTCCGCTGGGGAAAGCGCACGAGCTGCAGCGGCTCATTGGGTTGCGGCGGCGAATACGATGCGAATGGCGAGCGATTGACTTAAAGAAAAGAGAGAGGAAGCCGCCGGCCCCCTCTCTCTTCGCCTTTCGCCAACCAGCCGCCCAGCAGCTTACCCGCGCTTCTCCTTATAATCCTTCGGCGTCACGCCGACGATTTTCTTGAAGAGCTTATTGAAATAGACGGGATCGCTGTAGCCGACCAGATGCGAGATCTCATAGTTTTTCAAATGCGGATGGTCCGTCAGAAACTGCTTCGCTTTATCGATCCGCGTCTGGATAAGATAATCGGTAATCGTCATCGACGTCTTGCTCTTGAACAGCCGGCTGAGGTAGCTGGCATTCATGCCGACCGTCTCGGCGAGCCGCTCCAGCTCGAAGTTCTTGTCGAACTCCCGGTCCAGAATATCTTTGACCTCATCGATGATGTAATGCTCGTGCTCCGGCACGGGTTCCCCGTCTTCCGAAGGCTCCGCGACCTGTGCCTCTTCCAGTCCCCGCTCATGGCGGAGCTTGTTCAACAGCTCGAAGAGCGCGCTCTTGTCGACCGGCTTGAGCAGATAATCCCTGACCCCGCCCCGCATTGCCATCCGCGCGTATTCAAAATCGCTGAAGCCGCTGAGGACGACGATGGAGATGTCCTTATGCTTCTCCTGCACGATCTCGATCAGCTTCAGCCCGTCCATCATCGGCATCTTGATATCCGTGATGAGCACGTCCGGCTTCTGGCTCTCGTGCTTGGTCAGGAAAGCAAGCGCCTCCTGCCCGTTGCCGAACGAACCGAGCACGCGAAGCGACGGATCCATCTTCGTAATGATTTTCTCGAGACCCAGCCGAATAAACTGCTCGTCGTCGACGATCATGATTTTCATGCTGCTTCACCGCCCGGCCGCATCCCGCTAGAGGAGATACTGTTCATTGTAGGCAATCGATGCCCTCGCTCGATGTTCAAATGGTTCCCTGTTTGACGGTTCCGTGATTCCCTATTTGACCGCCACGTAATTCCCTATTTAACCGCTCCGTGATTCCCTATTTGACCGCTCCGCTCGTCACGCCGGCGAAAATATATTTCTGCAGGAACAAATAAATAATCGACGTGGGTATCATAATCATGATGATGGCCGCCGACACGCTCTGCCAATCGCCGCTGTTGACGCCGAAGAAGCGCATCAAGGACGTGGACACGACGACCAATTCCGGCTTCGGCATGTACAGGAACGGCGTATACATATCGTTGTAAATGCTGATCGTCTTCAGGATGACGATCGTCGCCGTCGCCGGAGCGAGCAGCGGGAAGATGACCTGCCAGTAGATGCGGAACAGCGACGCGCCCTCGATCATCGCGCATTCATCGAGATCGTAGGGGATATTGCGAATGAATTGCAGATAGATGTAGATTTGCAGAATATCCGCCCCGATGTATAAGAGGATGGGACCTCCGAGCGTGTTCGTCAAGTGCAGATGCTGGATCGTCTTGTAGTTGACGACCTGCGTCGTGATGGATGGAATGACCGTCGCCATCAAGAACAGGCCGACCAGGAGGCCTTTGCCTTTGAAATGAAACCGGCCGACCGCATAACAGAACGCCGAGCCCAGCAAAATATTGAAAATCAGCGTAATCCCCACGATGAGCAGCGTGTTGCCGAACGCGCGGCTCATGTTGGCCTGCTCGAACGCATGCCCGAAGTTGGAGAGATGGAAGAACGAATCGGGCAGAGACATCGTCGACTTCGTATCGAATTCGTCCTTCGTCTTGAAGGCGTTGACGATGATGATATAAGGCGGGAATACGACAAGGAACGAAGCGACCAGCAGCGATAGATATTTCACCGTATTCCATACCGGATTTCGCGCGACCATGCTTTATTCCCCCTTTCTGCTGAAGATAAGCCGTTGAATGGACAGCACGACAACGACGAACAGGAGCAGCACGACGCTCATGGCCGATGCAAGACCGTAGTTGTTGAACTGGAACGCCGTTTCGAGAATTTTCATGACGTAGGTTTCGCTGGATCCCGCCGGTCCGCCGTTGGTCAAGACGAACGGGAGGTCGAATACCTCGAGCGCCCCGGTCACCGTCAGGAAGAAGTTCAGCTCGATGATCTTGTAGATGTTCGGCAGCGTGATGTACAGGAATTGCTTCCAGCCCGTCGCGCCGTCGATGCTGGCCGCCTCGTACAGGTCGGCCGGAATCGATTGCAGCGCCGCTAAGTAAATGACCATGTTAAAGCCCATGAACTTCCAGAAGCCGATGGAAGCGAGGGTATAGTTGACGAAGGTCTCGTTGCCGAGCCAGCTCGTGTCGCCGTTCAAGCCGATCGCATGCAGCAGCAGGTTAAGCGAGCCCTGCGTCGTGTCGAAGACGTAGCCGAACAAGTAGGAAACCGCGACGCCGTTAAGGATGTATGGTAAAAAGAGCAGCAACCGGAAGAATAGCTTTCCCCGCAGCTTGCCGTTCAAGACGATGGCAAAGTAAATGGCCGCGATGTTCTGAACGATCCCCACCGCGAAATAAGCGAAGTTGTGCGTGAATACCCCGAAGAGCTCGGAGTTCGAGAACACTTCTTTATAGTTGTCCCAGCCGATCCAGCTTTTATCCGGACTAAGGCCGTCCCAATTCGTGAAGCTCAGGTGAATCAATTCCAATGTCGGGTAATACGAGAACGTGAGCAGCAGGAGCAGCGGAACGATCGTGAATCCGAGAATAATGAGAAGACGCTGCTTCTTGAACGAGAGATTGTTGAGCATGGTGCATCATTCCTTTCGGGCGCCTGATTGATGCGAGCGCCCCCGCCGTGCGATCGGCAGGAGCGCTCGTCACCCGTCATCGGACGAGAGTGGCTGGATTATTTAACGATTTCTTTTCTCGCTTTCGCCCATTGGCCGTTTACTTTATCGAGCACTTTTTGCGGATCCTTGGCAAGCACGAACTCTTGCACGAGGCCGTCCATGTCGATTTGCGCTTTGTTTTGGATGCTCAGCGCCGTGTCGTCCGTCGGCAATGCCTCGACGAAGGTCGGTTTGTAGCCGTTGAACTCCGTCAATTGCGCCAGCTTCGGCTCTTTGCTCTTCAGCGTCGGAATGAAGCCCGCGAAGTCGTCGTAGCCGGATTCTTCGATCATCCATTTGATGAAGGCTTTGGCCGCCGGAACGTTGCCGTCCTTGTTCACGCCGTAGAACCAGTCCGGGTTCAGAGGCGCTTTAGCTTGACCGGAATTGTCGGCCGGGAACGGGAAGAAGCCTACGTCTTCGGTTTTGGCGCCTGCGTCCACGACTTGATTGATGACCCAGTTGCCGAGCAGGTACATGCCGAACTTGCCTTGCGCGACGTCTTTCTTGGATTGTTCCCAGTTCGTCGAGTTGACGTCTTTCTCCAGGAAGCCCTTGGCGTACAGCTCTTTGATGATGCTGAACGATTTGCCGTACGTGTTGTCGAGCGTGAACGGCGTATCGGTGTCTTTGCGGTTGTTTGCCGTGTCGGCTTTGCCGCTGATGATCGCCGGCACGTCGTTGTACCAAGCGCCGAGCGGCCATTTGTCCTTGAAGTTGGAAGCCAGCGGCACGATGCCGGCGTCTTTCAGCTTCTGGGCGGCAGCCAGGAATTCGTCATACGTCTTCGGAATGGCCGTGATGCCGGCTTTCTCGAACGCCTTCTTGTTGTAGACGATGCCTACGGTGCTGTTGCCGGAGGAGATGCCGTACGATTTGCCTTCGAACGACTTGAAATCCTTGAAGTAGATGTCGCCTTCGAACGTGATGTCGTCAAGCGGCTCGAAATATTTCGGGAACTCGGCGTTCGGAATGAGCGTGCTGAGCAGGACGACGTCCGGGAAGCTGCCGGATGCGATGCGGATCTTCTCGTTCTTGTCGTAGTCCGTGATCGCTTCGAACTGCAGGTCCACCTTCGGATATTTCGCTTCGAAACGCGTCTCGTAATCCTTGTACTCCTTGTCGACCATGTCCGTGCGGTTCGTCAGGAATACGACCTTTCCGCTGATGTCGGCATCGCCGCCGGCATCCGCGCTGCCTTCGTTCGCGGGAGCGCTGCCGTTCGTGCCGCCGTTCGCCGTCGTATTGGAATTCGCGTTCGCAGCTGCGTCCTTATCGTTGTTGGCGCTTTCATTATTGCTGCCGCACGCGGCTAGAGATGTGACTAGGAGCAGTGAAACCATTGAGTAGGCCATTGTCTTTTTCATTTGCTAATCCCCCTGTTTCGTATGATCGCGCTTACTGGTTGCGCTTACACCAGTAATCTTACCCTTTCGGCATCGGAGGGAAAATGGTTTCTATTGTGATTTGTAGTCTTCAATTTACCTGTTTCTCCGGCAAGCAGCCGCAACCGATTACGACTTTCCCTGGGTATCCGGCCAGCATTCGGGCAAATAAAAACCGGACCGCCAGCGTGGCGAATCCGGTGAATGTCGGTTATGGCGATGCATCCGGCATCGTATTCCCGGCTGCGACTTTAGCTGCGGCTTGCGTGCCTAGCAGGTCGTTTCGCGCCTCCTTCCACAGCCCGTTGTACTTCTGGAATTCCGCCTTCAGATCCTTGGCGACCGCCCAATTCTGAATAAAATCGCCCGACCAGAACGCGACCTGCGCTTTCGCCGCGATGTTCAGAAAGTCGTCGCTTGGCGGCTGCCGTTCGATGTACGTCGGCCGGTACGATTCGAACTGCCGAATCTGCGGCATGGACGACGTCTTGGTCTCGTCGACGGGCAGGAAGCCGGAATCGTTCACGTAACCGGACTGATTCACGAAGAAGTCCACCCATTGCTCGGCCAGCTCCTTATGCTCGCTGAATTTGCTGACGCCCAGAAACCAGTCCGGACTGAGCTGCGCGTAACGCTTGCCCTTCGAGTTATCGTACGGAAAGGGGAAGAAGCCGATATCGTCCGGTTTGGCGCCGGCCTCGATTACCTGGTTAATGACCCAGTTGCCGATGAAATACATGCCGGCTTGGCCGCTAGCGACCTCGCTCTTCGACAGCTCCCAATTGTTCGCGAACATGTCCTTCTCCCCGTAGCCCTTCTGAATCAGCGTCCGGACGATCGTAATCGCATGTCCCCACGGGTTGTCGATCTGCCAAGGCTCATCGGACTTCGTCATCTCGTTGAGATAGGCGGGATTGCCCGTCATGAAGCCCACCAGGTTCTCCCCCCATGACGACATCGGCCACTGCGCGCCGTAATTCAAGTAGATCGGCGTCATCCCGGCCGCCTTCAGCTTCCGGCACGCTTCGTAGAATTCGTCCAGCGTGGCCGGGAGCGTCGTAATGCCGGCTTCCCGGAAAGCAGCCTTGTTGTACACGATGCCTTCCGTCGATGCCCCTGTCGCGATTCCGTACCTGACGCCCCGGTATGCCTTGAAATCGGCAAACCGGATATTGGCGAACATCTCGTCATGAAGCGGTTCGAAGTAGTTAACCAAATCTTCGTTCGTGAGGTTGTTCGGCAGCAGCAGCGCATCGCCCATGCTGCGCGTCGACAGTCGAACCATGATGTCGCTGGCGTAATTCGCCAGTCCGTCGAATTCCACCTTCGTGCCGGGATGCTTCGCCTCGAATTGATCCGCGTACTGCTGCAGGACGCCGTTCTCGATCCAGTCCACCCGGTTCGTCAGCACGGTCAGCGTGGTCGGATTCGCCGGCTGCGCGGGCTCGTTCGAGACTGGTCCCTGATCATCGCCGCTTCCGCCTGAATTGCAGCCGGCCAGCAGAACCGTGCACAGGAGCAGCGCCCCTGCGATTCTCCCCGTTCCCGGCAAGCTTGTTTGTCGTACCGCGTTATTCATTCCTGCTGTCCTCCTATGTCGGGCAGATAGAGCGTGACCTGCGTTCCGCTGCCGGGCTCGCTCGTGACCGCGATGCCGAAATTCGCCCCGTAATGAAGCCTGATGCGTTCGTTCACATTGCGAAGCCCAAGACCCGATCGCTTGAAAGGCGCGTAGTTGGTGCCTTCCGCCGATTCCGCGCCGTTCATCGAATGCCGCAGGCGCTCCAGCGTCGCCTCGTCCATCCCGATGCCGTCGTCCGTAATCCGGATGCAGACCGCCCGCTCCGTCTCCCACGCCGATGCGGTAATCGCCATTCTCGGCTTGTTGTCATCCATGCCATGGTAGATGGCATTCTCCACGATCGGCTGCAGGACAAGCTTCAGCAGCTCGTAATCGACCAACGCTTCCGGCACGTCCACCGTGAGCTCGAAACGTTCCGGATACCGGTAATTGAGCAGCTCGACGTAATAACGAATATGGTTGATTTCGCTGCCGAGCGTCACTTTCTCGTTCAGATCGCTGATGCTGTAGCGCAGCAGCTTGCCCAGGATCGCCAGCATGTCGGCGGCGTCCGTATCGTCGTTCAGCTCTGCCGCCATGCGGATGGATTCCAACGTGTTGTACATGAAATGCGGATTGATCTGGCTTTGCAGCGCGTGCAGCTCCGCTTCCTTCTTCTTCGTCTCCATGCCGTAGATGTCCTGAATGAGATCGTCGATCCGCACGATCATCCGGTTGAATTGGTTGCCCAGCTGGCCGATCTCGTCCCGGCGCTTCACTTGGAACTGCACGCTGAAGTCGCCTTCCTGCACCCGCTTCATCAGACGCATCATTTTGCGAAGCGGCTTCGTCAGGGCGAACGAGAAGAAGATGGAGATCAGAAGCGCGATGCCGATCGTCAAGAACGTCAAAATCCAGGTCACGTTCCGGATGACCGCCGTATTCCGCGTCAGCTCCTTCACCGGAATGGACGTCATGACCTTCCACTTCGTATTGGCCGACGTCGTATAGATGTTCAGCTTCTTGACGCCGTCCTCGGTCATGTAGAAGCTGCCTTCTTCGCCGCTGGCCTGCCTTACCATCGGCCGATCGCCGATGTTCGTCGCGAGCAGCTTCTTGTCGCTGTCGTAGATGACGTTGCCCTGCGCATCGTAAATGAACGATTTGCCGTGCGTCACCTTGTCCAGCTTGGCAATCTGATCCTCGATGACGCTGATATTCGCGTCGACCGCGATCAGGCCGATATCGTGCAGCGAGCTGTCGATGATTTTGCGCACGACCGTGAACGCGTACCGGGTGCTCTTGAGATTGCTCGTGTACTTCTGCGTGCTGATCAGCAGCGCTTCGCCGCTGGAATGGCCCGCCTTCTCCATCCACGCCTGATAGCTTTCCTTCACGTTCATGCGGATACCGCCGGATTTGGCGGAGAAATACCCGTTGCCGTACTGATCGAATATATAAACGGACGTCGCGCCCCGCTTGATATTATTGATGAATGCGATATTCCCTTCGATGCCCCGCTGGATCGTGAGCAGCAGGTCGAAGTTCTCGTTCTGCAGATGCTGCCGATGGTATTTGTTCGATGCGATGAGGTTCGACTTGATCTCGTCCTGGTAGGCCGGAACGGACGATATGCGGCTCATGTCATCGATATAGTCGTCCAGGCTGTCCATCATGTTGCCGAGCGTCGTCGTCGAATATGCGATCGTGTTCCGTTCGATCGAATGCGCGTAATTGCGATAGGACACCGCGCCGATAAACGTAAGTGGAAGCGTTATCAGAAGCAAAAAAACGAGCAGCAGCTTGCGCTCCATCCGCATGTCGCTGAATTTCAACCATTGCAGTCCGGTCTTGATGACGGCTTTCACTCTCTTCTCTCCTTCTCTGCGCGGCACGGCAATACGCTGCTAGGTTCCGAATAAAGTCGATTATATCACGCTAGTGTATCCCGGTTTCAACCTCTCATTCCGCCGCGTTGGAGGGCATCAAAAAAAGCGTGCCGAATCGCTGCCGATTCGCACGCTTGGCGCTTATGAAGTTAGAAGTCCGGATGGGCGGTTCAGAAGAAGCTGAACAGCAGCAGGGAATAGAGCAAAAGCGTCTTGCCCCATCTCTTCTTCATGAAATCCTTGCCGCGGTGAATCCGGGATTTGACCGTGTTGACCGGAATATTGTTCGCCAGTCCGATGTCTTCCATCGACATCTCGAGCACGAAGCGCTGATAGACGACGGTCTTGTATTTCTCGGGCAGCTTCGCGATCAGATCGGCCATCGTCGAGGCGAGCTCGCGTTCGATGACTTCGCTTTCCGGCGATTGGGAGGCGTGCGGGATGACGTCATGGAGGGACAGGTTCTGGTCGGATTGAGCCGTGACAGGCTGGTCCAGAGGCAGCGGAGGTGCCTTGCGGCGGCGCAGCAAATCCAGGCAAACGTTCTTACCGATGTGGAAGATCCACGTGGAGAACCGTTTGTTCTCGTCGAAGCGATTCAAATTCAAGTACACCTTCAGAAAGGTTTCTTGCACGACATCCTCGCACTCCGTCTTGCTGCGGAGGATGCGATGCGCCATATGGAAGAGCTTATCCTTATAGAGCTCGACCAGCTGGTTGAAAGCCGTCTGATCGCCTTGTCTTGACAGCATTACTAACTGTGCCTCGTTCACCGCGATTCTCCTTTGCCACCCGTCATCTTAACTTTCATTATAGCATTAAAATAACGAAACGCACCCGTAAATGGATGCGTTTTTGTGAAATATCAAGGGCGGTACGGCTTCGCGTTCGTTAACGGGCCTCGAAGACGGCGCGGCGCTATAGGGGCGCGACTGCCGCGGACCTCGCGTTCCATATGCGTTCCGCATAGCCGCTCTGCTTGTAAGCAGCCATCGGATCCGCAGGCAGCCCCGCTTCCTCGCGCACGGCTTGCAGCAGCGGCGTCACGTTCTGCTCGAACGCCTCGCGCACGGCAGCCTCCGCTTCCAGCACGTCGCCTGCCCGCTGCGCTTCCGCGACCGCGTTCCAATCGACGAGCAGCGCCTTGGCGTACTGCGTCTGCACGTTCATGACGGAGCGGATCATCGCCGGAATCTTCGCTTCGATGTTATGGCTCTGATCGATCATGTAAGCGATGCGTTCGGCCGTTCGCCGGACGATCGGGTTCGCGTCGCGCTCCGCGAGCGCGATCTGGGCGAAGATCAGGAAGAGCTCGTACGGGTTGGCGGATCCGACGATCAGATCGTCGTCCGCGTATTTGCGCGCGTTGAAATGAAAGCCGCCGAGTCTGCCTTCATCCAGCAGGTACGCGACGATATGCTCGATGTTCGTGCCCTGCGGGTGATGTCCGGTGTCCACCAGCACTTCGGCCTTCGGCCCCAGCTTCTGCGCCAGGTTGTAGGCCATGCCCCAGTCGGCGAGATCCGTATGGTAGAAGCCCGGCTCGAAGAACTTGTATTCGATCAGCATCCGCATGTCGGCGTCCAGTGCCGCGTACATGGTCCGCAGCGACTCCTCCATCCATGCCTTCCGCTGACGGAAATCGCCTTGTCCGGGATAGTTCGTGCCGTCCGCGAACCAGAGGCTGAGCGCCTTCGACCCCGTGGCGCGGGCGATGTCGACGCACGCCAGCAGATGCTCCACCGCGCGGGCGCGTACAGCCGGATCGGCGTTCGTGACGCTCCCGAGCATGTATTCGTCGTCCTGGAACAGGTTCGGGTTGACCGCTCCGATGCCGATGCCGAGCGACTTCGCGTCCGCCGCGAGCTTGCCGAAATCGTCCGCGTGGTCCCACGGAATGTGGATGGCGACGTCCGGGCAGGCGCCCGTGAAGCGGTGCACCGCCGCCGCGTCCTCCAGCTTCTCGCGAACGGTACGCGCGGCATCCGCTCGCTTGAACGTGCGGAACCGCGTCCCCTGATCCGCATAGCCCCAAGAAGGCGTCTCGATCTTAAGCGCGTTCAGCCTCTCTTTCACCTGCGTTACGTCAATGCCCCGGTTCTGCTGTTCCCGCTCGAACCAAGCGTATGCGCTGTCCGACATGCTTGAATCCCCTCTCCCGTTACGGAAATGTTGGAAATGTGCTTCCTATGACGTTCGTTGCGCGTACTGCGCGCGGGCGTTGGCTTCGGATACGGCCTCCGCTAGGCCGTATCCGAGATCGAAGCGCGGAACCGTTCCGTCAGCTCCAGCAAATCCGCGTCCTTCTTGAAAATGCTCGAGGTGCCCGCGACGAAAATATCCGCCCCGGCCGCCAGCATCTTGACCGCGTTCTCGTTCGAGATGTTGCCGTCGACCTCGATCTCCACGCCCGCATAACCCATGTCCACGAGATGGCGCTTCATATTCGCGATCTTGCGCAGCGTCGCCGGCACGAGCTTCTGCCCGGCGAAGCCGGGGTTGACGGTCATGACGAGCACGACGTCGAGATCGTCGAGAATGTCGTCGATCGTGTAGATCGGCGTCGCGGGATTCAGCGCCACGCACGGGCGGGCGCCAAGCGCTCTGATCTGCTGCAGCGTCCGCTGCAAATGAACGGACGCCTCCTGATGGACCGACACGATATCGCCAGGCCCGACCGGAAACAGATGCAGATGGTCCTCCGGCCGTTCCACCATGAGGTGAAGATCGATCGGGATGTCGGTCATTTCGCGGAGCGTCCGGACGAAATCCGGTCCCAGCGTGAAGTTGGGCACGAACCGGCCGTCCATGATGTCGATGTGCAGGTACTCGACGCCGGCCCGCTCGAACGCTTCGACCGTCTGCTCCAGCCGGCGGAAGTCCGCGCACATCATCGATGGGGATATTTTGCCTGCCATGCTGCTGCGCCTCCTCGCGCCTAAGGTTTCACGATAACCCGCATGCCGACGTGACTCTCCGCCGTCTCGATCGCTTCTTGGATCCGCTCCAGCGGGAACGTGTGCGAGATGTACTTCTTCATGTCGATCGCGCCGGACGCGATCAGATCGATCGCCTTCTGGTGATGCGCCGGCAGCGAGCCGTGGGCGCCATGCACGAACAACTCCTTGTAATGGATGATGTTCGTGTCCAGCGTAACGAGCGACTTGCCCTTCGGCAGGCCGCCGAAGAAGTTGACGCGGGCGCGGTTCTTCGCCATGTGGATGGCGTCGACCTGCGCTTCCGGCGACGGATTCGACGTAATGACGACGTCCGCGCCGAGGCCGCCGGTCTCTTCGAGCACGCGCTCGATCGCGTTCTCCTCGTTCGAGCAGATGTAGGCATGCGCGCCGAATTGCTTCGCCAGCTCCAGGCGCGGACGCGAGCGCTGGACGAGGATGACCTTGGTCGCTCCCATCATTTTGGCGACCTCGACCAGCATGCAGCCGATCGGCCCCGCGCCGATGACGACGACCGAATCGCCGAGCCGGACGTTCGACAGCTCCAGCGCGTTGATGACGCAGGCGAGCGGTTCGGCGAGCGCCGCTTCTTCGTGGGAGACGTGGTCCGGGATGCGGTGGATCGGTCCGAAATTGACGACCATCTTGTTCAGCAGCACGTAATCCGCGAAGCTGCCCGCGAATTGATAGCCCATCGCGTAGTTGATCTGGCAGTTGTTGCCGATGCCGGCTTCGCAGAAGACGCATTCGCCGCAGGGGACGTCCGCGCCGAGCGAGATGCGGTCGCCGACGTTGAATTTGGTGACGTTGGCCCCGACGGCCGCGATTCGGCCGGATGCCTCGTGGCCGAGAATTTGCGGCAGCTGCACGCGGCTGTTGCCGTGGTGGTAGATCCGGATGTCGGAGCCGCAGATGCCGACGGCTTCGACTTTCATGAGGATGCTGTCCGCGTCCATCGCGGGCAGCTCGACTTCTTGGACGACCATGTGGTCGAGGTTGTGCAGTACGGCCGCTTTCATAATAAGCCTAGCCCTCCTTTTTAATCATCCGGCCTTGCGGGAGAAGTGCCCTGCGGGGAGTGCGGGTCTTCCGTCGCTGTTGTAGTTCGGAATTCCTCGATTTAATAAAACACTTAGAGGTAGAATTCCGACTACAAAGGCGAACGCTTCGCTCTTCAGACGCCACATCCCCTCCGGTCCCTTCTTGCCGGATGTTTAAACCGTTATAAACCATGGGGGAACTCCATCTTTGGATATGATTCCGTTTTGGCCTGCGGGCCCGGAAAACCTTGATTTCTTACTTGCTTGCTTGCTTGATTCAAGCCCGGGTTTCGGTCTGGCTTCGCGGACCTTTGGGGCTTGCTTCTTGAATATTGCTGCGCCTCCTTGTAGACCGGCGCTACATCGAAGTCGGCCTGTTCTCGAGCCTACGAAGCCAGGCATAAACCAAACACCAAGCGACGAATATCGAACGCCATTTACCAATTACCAACGCCTACAGCACGCACCGGCCCAACGAAGTCTGCCAATCTCCCTCTAAGGCAGCCCTCTATTAAACCTCACCGCCCGACGGCAGGATCATCACTTTATTAAAGAACTGCGTCCGCTCGCGCATCATCCGCAGCGCTTCGAAGGTGTCGTCCAGCGTGCAGCGATGGCTGATCAGCGGCTTGAGATTGAGCTTGCCCGACGCCATGCTGTCGACGACGAGCCGCCATTCGTTGCGCGGGGACGATCCGTACGAGGAATTCCACGTCCCCCGAACGGTGAGCTGCTTGCGCAGCATTTCCCAGTACCCGTCCTGCGACAGCGCCATGCCCCCTGCGGGATTGCCCATCAGCACGACGCGGCCGAGCTTGCGGACCGCCCGCAGGCAGTTCTCCCACGACGCCGCTATGCCGGCGCCTTCGATGGCGACGTCGGCCCCGAGGCCGCCGGTCAAGCTCTTCGCCCACTCGGCAGCGCTTCCATCCAGCGGGTTGAACGTATCCGTGAAGCCGAGCTCGTTGGCAAATGCCAGCTTCGTCGCGTCGACGTCCGCCAGCATGACGCGCGATGCGCCCCATGCTTTGGCCCAATACGCGAGCATGAGGCCGATCGGACCTGCGCCGCTGATGAAGACGCGGTCGCCTACGTCGAGTCCCGCTTGGCGGAGCGCGTGAACGGCCACCGCCGCGGGCTCCGTCATCGCCAGCTCTTCGAAGCCGAGCGAATCCGGCGCGAGGACCAGATTCCAGACCGGCGAGACGATATATTCCGCGAACGCGCCGTCGCGCCGCGAGCCCATGTAGTCATAATGGTCGCAGAGCGCGAACTCGCCGATCTCGCAATACGGGCAATTGCGGCAAGGCAGGAGCGGGAACACCGCGGCTTTGCGATTCAGCAGCGCCGGATCGGTATCCGGGCCCAGCCCGACGATCCTGCCCGCGAATTCATGACCGGGCACCGTCGGGAACCGATACGTGCCTTTGGTGAACACGCGCGGAATATCGGAGCCGCATACGCCGCAGGCGCCGATATGCAGCAGCACTTCGCCCGGGCCGGGAGCGGGCTTCTCGATGTCGGCCAATCGCAAATCGCCGAGTCCGAACAGCACGTTTGCTTTCATCCTCTGCTCACCCGCCTACGCCTTGACGAACTGCCGCCAGTAATCGACGGAAGCCTTATGGTCTTGGATGATGCGGAATTCCGTCGACCAGGCCTCGCGGTGCGAGAGCTCGAAGATCAGTTCCGCTTCCTTCGCGCCGGAGGCCTCCAACGCTGCCAGCAGCGGCTCGCCGTGGATGATGCCCAGCGCGTTGTACTCGTCGGTGAAGGGCCAATGCCGGCTGTGGTTCAGCTCCGTCTGCTGAATATGAATGATCGGCGACACGCTGCCCAGCTCGCGCACCCAGCGGTACGGGTCCCTGTCGTTCGGATGCGGCGCGTGCCCGACGTCCAGCACCAGTTTGAACGGAATGCCGGCGCCGTCGTTCAGCCGCTCCAGCAGTTCCTTCGAATCTTCGACCGTGTTGGCCATTTCGCGCGGAATGGACATCGGCTCGAACGTTAAGTATTCCATGCCCTTCTCCTTGGCGTACCAGCTGAGCTCCCGCCAATTCTTCAGCGCTTCCCCGATGATGAATTCGCGGCGCTCCGGGTTGTCGTAATCGGCAAATGTCAAAATGCCGAAGTGGCTGCCCGTCGACGTCGCGCCCATCGCGACGGAAATATCGACGAAGCGTTTGAACCAATCGAGCCACGTGCGCCTCGTCGCCTCGTCCGGATGCATGAAGTGGTTCACCCGCGTAAACGAACTGGTAAACGTGCTCGTGATTTGCAGGCCGTACTTCGCGGTATTCTCTTGAATCTGCTCCAACTGCCGCTGAATGACGCTTTCCGGCAGAAACGCATTCAGCAAATCCGCGACGAACTGCACATAGGTCAGCCCAAGCTCCTCCGCTACGATACGGGCCCAAACCTCCGGTTCCACGTACTTATTGACAGCAAAACCCAGATTGACGCCAAGCTTCAGATCAACAGTCATTCCCGCCATCCTCTCCCATGGACAAACCAGATGAACATCTAGTACATAAATTAATACTATTATGTATCACTGATACTTACAATCCATTTTTGCACATCCCAAATACCCGCCGATAACTCGGCAGGATATCGATTGATGATTCTTGAATGGAGTAGTGGCATGCTCGTCGGTTTCGATAGAGCGAAAATAAAGGAGTCGAAAATAGGAACGGAAGTAGGAGCGACATTAGAAACGGACGTAGGAGTGAGACTTATGGATCGGGAGAGCATCATGGCCTTGTTGTACGAATATAAACTGCAAGATTACGGGGCTCCGTTCAAAGGGTGCTCGATGGAGGAGATCGCCTCGCTGGAGCGGGGGTTCGCCCGCCCGCTCCCCCTGACTTACCGCGCGTATTTATCCGCGGCCGGCCATGAGTCGGGCAAGCTTTTTCGGGGAACGGACGCGAGCTTCTCCGTGCTGGAGGAGCTTCAACCGGAGGCAAGGGAGCTTTTGCGAGAGAACGGCGATCTCTTTACGCTCCCAGAAACGGCGTTTGTTTTTGCGATGCATCAAGGCTGGGTCATCTATTACTTTGAATTGGACAAGGGCGATGACCCGCCCGTTCTATGCTGGTCGGAAGGAAGCGGGGCAGCGGCGGAGACGATCAGTCCGTCTTACAGCGCCTATCTGATGGATGAAATCAAGCGTCACGCACGATGAGCCGAAAATAGAAAAAGGACCCGGCATCGTTCAGCCGAGTCCTTACATTTACATTAACGAGGGGCAGCCACGCTCTCCCGCAAAATCAATTTCGTCGGAAGCTTCACGGACGGCACTCGCGTGCCTTCAGGCGCGCCGATCACTTGAATCAGCAGATCGATGCACGCCCGCCCCAGGTCGCCGGCCGGTTTGCGGACGCTCGTCAGCGGCACCGGCAGCAGGCCGTTCATGCGGGAGTCGGTAAAACCCGCGACGGACAGCCGCCCGGGCACCTCGATGCCGAGCCGGTGCGCGGCTTTCATGACCGCAAGCGCCACGTAGTCATTGGAGCAGAAGACGGCCGTCATCGCGGAAGCCGCTCGTATGAACGCTTCCAGATCGGCTTCCTTGTTGCCGTAATCGGCATAGATCAAGCTGCGGTTAACAGGGAGATCCGCGGCGACATGCGCCTGAATATAGCCTTGATAGCGCTCCTCGCGGCTCATGACGCCGGCCATTTCCTCGGATACGAAACCGACCTGCGAGTGGCCCGCGCCGATCAAGTGCGTCGTCAATTCATAAGCCCCGCCATAATGGTCATGGCAGACGTTCGGAATGTCGAGCTCGCGGAACGCCCGGTCGATGATGACGATCGGATAATTCGCCAAGTGCAGCCGCAGCACTTGATTGCCGCAAGCCCGCCTGTCGCCGGGGAACAGGATGATGCCGCGGATGCCTCGGTCCTCCGATAGTTCGCGCAGCAGCGCTTCCTCTTTATCGTGGTCGTCCCCTGCCACGCGGAACAGAAGCTCATAGCCCAAGGCCTGCGCCGCGGGCAGCGCGGCGGTCATGATCTGGCCGACGAAGTCGTCGATGGCCGGCACGACCATGGTAATCACCCGGTCGGAAAGTCCGGCCGGCGCGGCATGGCCGTCTCCGTATTCGGCCAGGAACGTTCCGCGCCGCGGCATCCGGTAGACGATGCCCTCCTTGGCCAACGCGAGCAGCGCTTCCTTGCTCGTACGGCGGCTGACGCCGAACATGTCGGCCAGCTCGCCCTCGGAGGGCACCGGATCATGCGGCCGCAGCCCGCGCTCCTCGATCAGCTCCATGATTTTGAGGCGCATTTGCTCGTACAGCGCGAAGGGCCCCTTGACCAGCTTCTCTTTCTTCTCTCGCAGTTCTTTTCCGTTCAACGCGCGAATCCCCTTCGATGTACGACTGCATACGCAGATGTATCAGTGATTCATCTAGTGTATAACCACAGCATCCGAAATTCAATATAAAATGCCTGCCCTGTGACGGGCAGGCATTACGTGCAGGCATTACGTGCTCTTATGAAACCCGTTCTAGCTTGAACGAGAATTTCCATTTCGCGGCGTTGCCGGAATAACGTCCGCGATTCTCGACGACGGTGACCGTGAGCGCTTTATTCACGGTTTTGGTGATGGACGCTACTTTTAGCGAGGCGCTCACTTGCCCGTCATCCGGAATCTTGTCCTGCTCCTGCGCTTCGGCTTTCAAGGTGATCGTTCCCGTCGATTTGACGCTCAACGTGACTGCATCGCCTTCTTGGATCTCTTTGCCGTTCACGTAACCGCCCGTCCACCATTCGTTGCCAACGTGATTATTTTCCACCAAGCTGGCACCGATGAATGTAATTTTGATTTTGTTCGTCTTGGAAGCGGCCGTCGCGGGTTGAGTCGCGATCAGCGTCAGCAACAGGAGAAACAGTGCGTTTCTAATCGTCTTCATAGCAAACCCCCATCATAGGCTGTATTGCGCAATACCTTGATTATAATGCGGTCCCTTCTATTAATCACCCATTTTCTTCCTCTCTCCAGCCAAATGAAAAATGCCTCCTCGCCGGAGCGAAGAGGCATTTAGCACGATCTCTTGTTTCAGTATGTCGTCTTGCCGTATTTCGTCATGCCTTTAGATGAAATCCGCGTAGTCCAGCAATCTCTTCAGCATGACGGCCGCTTCCGCGCGAGTAGCTTTGTTGTCCGGAGCGAAGTTGCCATTTGTATTGCCTTCGATGATTTTGGCCTCGACCGCTTGCGCCACGAATGCAGCCGCCCAAGCTTCGATGGCCGATTTGTCCTTGAATACGTCGAGCGGCAGCGTGCCGTTCGTATTCGGCTGTTTGCCCGTAAAGGCAAGCGCGCGCGAGATCATGACCGCCATTTCTTCACGGTTGATGGAGGCATTCGGCTTAAAGCTTCCGTCTTCATAACCTTTCGCAAGGCCTGCTTTCACGGCTGCGCCGACCGCTCCCGCGAACCAGTCTTTACCGTCGACGTCGTTGAAGGCTGCTCCGGTTTGATCCTCGGAGATGCCGAGCGCACGAACGACCATGGCAGCGAATTCCGCACGGGTTACTGCGGCATTAGGACCGAACGTATCGTTGCTGAGGCCTTTGACGATCAGTTTGGATGCCATCAGCTCCACGTCCGTTTTGGCCCAGTGGCTGGCGAGGTCGCCGAACGTTTTGTTCAGCTGCGCAACCGCATAAACGCTGTTGCCGTTACGCTGAATCGTCACGATCGTATGTCCGTTTACCGTTTTAAAGGTCGCCGGAACGAAGGTGAATTCGCCTGTCTCTTCGTTGTACAGCACGGCCGTGGATTTCGAAGCATCCAGCGTCCGGTCGATTTCAATCGTACGGGATACGTACGTGTGACCGAACTCGTGAAGCTCCTGCGTCGTGCCGTTCGATTGCAGGAATACGCCGTATTGAACGGGAGTTCCTGCCAGCTGAACGCCGGCTTGCGCTGCTTTGTCCGCTATCGTCTGCGACAATGCGCTGCTTACTTGATCGATCTTGATGATGATTTTGGCATCAGTGCCAATTGTCGCCGGAAGGTTAAGCGCGCTGATCGGCAGATCATAGCTTGCGCCGTCAAGTTGGATCGAGATCGTCAGATTCGGCGTCGTCTTCAGCGCGTCTAGCAATGCGCGCGCCGGCAGTTCCACGTTCGCGATTCCCGGGGAATCCGCCGCGATCGCGATCGTTTGACCGCCTTGACCCGTAAGCATGGCGATGGCTTGGTCCAGCGTTTTGGCCGGCAGCGTGAACGTTTCGCCGGACGCGGAACCTTTAATACTTGCTCCGTATTCGGTTTTCACCGGCGTGATTTCAGGCGTTTGGCCATTGCCGGCGTTGCCGTTGTTGCCGTTGTTGCCTCCACCTGTAGTCGTATCCGCCGACGTTCTTTCGGTTTTCGAAGGTCCGTTCGTGCTCCAGTTGCCGGACGCATCTCCCGCCTCTACCTTGAACGTGTACGACGTGTTCGCCGTCAATCCGGTTACGTCATAGCTCGTACCCGTTACGGTCGCTAGCTCGACATTATCTTTGTACACCTTGTACTTGGTGACGCCAATATTGTCCGAAGCTCCCGTCCAGGTCAGCTTCAGCGTCGTCTTGCCGATAGCCGATGCCGTCAAACTGCTTTCGGTCCACGTCGGAGCCGTCGCGTCGGTTCCGCCATCGGCTGTCGTGAAGCTCCAAATATCGGACAAGCCTTTTCCGGTATAAGCATCTTCCGCTGCCGCATACCATTGGTACTTGGCACCCGCGCTAAGATTGCTCCAAGTCGCTGAAGCCTGCTCGCCGCTAGTCACCTGCTCCTCTTTCCCGATCGGTTGATCGGAATAGACGTTGACGCCCATGTAGTCGGTCGATACGCGTTTCACTTGAGGCGTCAGGTCGACATCAAGCGTGAATTCATCTTTGCTCGGATCTTCGTCATAGAAATTATAATCGTCCAAATACGGCGAGTACGTCTTCACGTACATTTTGTCGTGGGCGATATCAAACTGCAGCAGCTTGATATAACCTTGACCGCCCTCCGGGCCGCCCTGATAGTCGGACAGCATTTGGTACACTTTGCGGTCATTCTTGCCGTCGCCATCATCGTCGATATCATCGACAAGCAGCTCGGAATTATGGTAATGGCCGGACAAGACGGCAAATACGTTCTTGTTCTTCTTCACGACTTCTTCGAAAATCTTATCCGCGATCGGAGCCCGGTTGCCGGATACGAGCAGGAATTCATGGAAGTTCAGAATCGCCTTGCGGTTAGGATATTTCGCTAGCACTTCATTCATCCAGTCGATATCCGAATCGCGGATCCCCCAGCCCATGTAGACCATAATGAAATCATTGCCGTGCGAGGAAATGAGGTCGTAATGGCCCCGGTTGTTATCCAGGGAACCGCCGTACGACGGCTGATCCTTGAAACGGTCTTCGCCGAAATAGTTCCAGTAGTAATCATAAGCGCCGAGCTGATGATCGACGTCATGATTGCCCGCAAGCACGCCGTAAGGAATTTTTGCGTCTTCGAGCACTTTCATGTCGGCATCGGCACGCTGCCACTGAATCTCTTTGTCCGCTTCGTCGACGATGTCCCCGGTGTGGATGACATAATCGATTTTGTTCTTCTCTTTGTTATCCGCGATCCAATGCACGATATCTTCATAGATATACGGATAGCTTTCCGAATAATATTGCGTATCGGACATCCAAGCGAAGGAGAAATCGTAATCCTCTTGCGACGCGGGCAGCTCGTCCTGCACCATCACTTGAAGTGCATGATTGTCTTCGTAATCACCGGCGGTAACCCACGCACCGAGCGAAAAGTCTTCCACTCCCGCTACAACGGAATCGACGCTGTTCCATTTCTTCTCGGAAGGGCTCCAAGCGTACAAGCTGACTTTACGTCCTTCGAGCGATTTTCCTTTCCAGCTGAGCTCGATCTGATCGGTATCTTTCACAGAAGGATCAAGCTGCACTTGGAACCGCTGATACGGGAATTGAGTGGTCGAATCATCGGTCAGATACTGCCCGTCGACTGCGCTGATCTGCGCATAGTCATCCTCGGACATCGCTTTTTCCCCTGCAGGGGCGA
Organism: Paenibacillus sacheonensis; assembly: GCF_009909195.1. GTDB lineage: Bacteria > Bacillota > Bacilli > Paenibacillales > Paenibacillaceae > Paenibacillus_Z > Paenibacillus_Z sacheonensis. The sequence continues at coordinate 330,165 of NZ_JAAAMU010000003.1, read as the reverse complement.
TTTCCTTCGGAGGCTCGACATCCGCCGCGTTGCGGAAGCCTTCGAAGCCGTCCTTGTTCGCCGCATCGTATTTGAAACCGCGGTAGAAGGATACGTCCATCTTGTCGCTCGTAGGATCCTTGACCTTTACCGTAAGCTCGGCGTTACGGTCGATGCCCGTTGCCCCGTCGGCTGGCGACACGAGCTCTGGTTTCAGCGGATTCTCGTCCGGAACGGAGAAGGTTACTTCCTTCTGCGAATGGTTCCCGACTTTATCCGTTGCCTGAACCATAAGTACATGCTCGCCTGCCGCAAGGTCCTTTGAAGAAGTTGCGTAAGGAAGCTTAACAGGCGTTTCGTCAAGCCATACTTTCACGTCCTCCACGCCTGCCAACGCATCTTTGGCTTCTGCGTCGATCATGAACGGGCCACGGTACTCCTTGCCGTCTTCGAGAGTCGTCGTAATGACCGGCGCGGTGTTGTCCACAGTCACATGCACCGATTTCTCGCCGTACTGGGAGTGGCTGACTTTCACGGTATGATTTCCGTCGGTCAGTTTAGTCGTATCGAGCGCATAGGCCTTCGATGCAAGCAGCTCGTCCGGAATGACGAAGTTGAAATCGACGACCGGATTTTTCCCGGCGCTGTCGCCCATCGGAATAACCGTATCGCGGTTCTTATAACGATCGTCGAAGATCTCCGTGCCGTCCGCGAATACGAGCCGTACGTTACGCACCGTGAAATCATCCTTGTTCTCTTCCGCGCGGTCATCGAAAGGTGAAGCTTTCGTGCCTGCTCGGATCGAGATGATGTTGCTGCCGCCTTTCAAGCGCTCCGATTCGATCGGCACAGTCAACGTCGTGTAGCTGTTAATCGGATCTTGGAAAATCGATAAGATCTCTTGGCCTGCCGTTACGCCGTTCTTGAAGTAGTAGTTGACGCCGTTCGCTTCGAAAGCGAAATAGGCATCCTGCTCCACGGCTGCGTAGCTTCCGTCCGTCGCTTCGTTCTGATCGATCGTCAGATGAAGCTCCGAGGCTGGCGCATTCTCCGAAGTCGCTTTAATCACCTTCGTGCCTGCAAGCACCTCGTCGTCCTTCACATTCAGACGCAAATCCGAATGATCAGCGTTACCGTTGATCGTCGTACGGTATTTTTCGGACGTTACTTCATTCTTGCCATCGGAAACGACGTAATAGTATTCGATATAATCGCGTCCGATCAGTTCAGGCGAATAGATCGTGTAGTGATATAAAGTATCATCGAAGCTTTCCGTCAGATAACGCTTCGTATATTGCGCATCGAGGTTGCTCCTGTAGAACAAAGCAACGGATTTCACTAAATTCTCGTCATGCGCTTCCGCCGTGATCAGCAGGTTTTTCGCTTTATCGATCTCTGGCGTATTCGTTAAATCCTTATACGTCGGATTAGTCGTATCGAGCGGCTGCTTGACCGTAATAAGCGGTACCTGAACCGACGATACCGAACCGGGAGTCGCAGCGTCTACGCCCGCGCTGTATTTAATCATCGTGATGCTGCCGGTTGGCGAGTATTTATAGAAAATACCTTTATTCGCAACCGTCTCCGCATCGTTGTCATAATAGACGGCCGAGATGTCCGTCTTTGTATTCGTCGTGATTACGATGCCGCGTTTGCCGCCGTTCGCCATGCCGTCACTGTACATTTTGACGATGTTCGTTCCTTCGATCAGGCTCGTGCCATAAACGGCATTGAAGTCGGCGACGGTTTTTTGCTTGTTCTGGCTGTTGATGACCCAAAACACCATCGTTTGCTTCGAAGGAATAAGGATCTCTTCGGAATCCGTCGGCCAGACGACGTCGGCATCAGGTCCCGAATCGGTGTAACGATATTGAAGCTTATAGTTCTTGAAGTTAACGGTTTGATCCGTATTGTTGTAGACCTCGACGAACTCATAGCCGTCTGCCGTGCCTACGTTCGTGGAGTCCGGCACGATTTCCGTCACCATCAACGGTGAGAGCTTCGAGAAGTCCACGTTGCCCGTCTCGATGGTAACGTTATAAACGGTTGATTTCACGGTATCCGTGCCGTCATCGGCTTGGATGTAATATTGCAATTCCGTACCTGTCAACGCTTCCTTCGGAATGGACGCGGAGAACGTGTCGCCGGCTCCGGCCGCCATCGGCATGGAAGTGTAATCGGATGCATCGCCTACTTTGTAATGCAAGGATGCCGTAATCGTATCTCCGCTGTCCTCGTCGACAATGTCGGCTTGTACGGCCAGATCTTGATCGATGCTGCCCGACGCCGGCGGCGTATGTTGAATGACCGGTAATTTATTCACGGCCGGAGCCGGTTGCACCGGAACCAACCCCGTTTCCACCGAGCCCGGCGTAGCTGCATCGACACCTGCGTTGTAAAGGTGCATTTGATTCGAGCCGTCGGTTGGATATTGATAAAATATGCCTTTATTCTCTATCGTCTGGGCATCGTTCTCATAGAACGCTTCTGCGATTTCCTTGCCTGCCTTGGATGCGACGACAACCTTGCGCTTGCCGCCGTTGGCCATACCTCCGCCGCCGTCGATTTGGAATAAATTCGTGTTCTCCGTAAGGTTCGTGCCGTAGTTGGCATTAAAATCCGCTGCCGCCAATTTATCGTTGGCACCGTTCTTGATCCAGAATGCGACCGTGCCGAGCGGCGGGATGACCGCGCTGCCGGGAAGCTCCCAAGCCGCATCCGGCGAAGACTCGTCCGTATAACGGTAGATCAGCTTGTAATCCTTGAGCGCAATCGGGCGAGTCGTATTATTATACAGCTCCACGAACTCGTAAGCATCGGAGTTTACGCCGTTCACGTTCACGGAATCCGGAACAAGTTCCGTGACGAGCAAAACGGGAACCTTCGAGAAATCCAAGCCGCTTTGCTCGATGGCTGCCGTGTAAGTCAAAGACTTCACGTGGTTAACGGCATCCGAAGCTTCAATATAGTATTGCAGCTCCGTTCCGGAGAGGGCCGCTTTCGGAATCATTGCAGAAAAAGTCGTTCCTTCCGTAACGGTCATCGGTACGGAAGCGAATGCCGCGTCTGACGGCTTCTTGTAATAAACTGCAGCCGTCGGCGTATCGTCCGCATCGGTAATCGTCGCGGTGATGACCAGGTCTTCGCTGCTGCTGCCTTGCGTGACCGGCGTATGCGTAATGACCGGCGGTTCGCTGGCAGGCAGATCAGGGAATTGGTAATGAACGGATGGAATCTGTTCAGTTGCCAGCGCTCCAGGAGTCGGAAGCGACTTGACGGCGAATTTATCCGTTTGCGTGCCGCTTGCCGGCAGCTTGTAGTGGTCGCCAAGGCCAGCTCCTACGTCCGTGGCCGCCGCATAGCTGGATTTCGATATTTCCGTGCCTTGGCCGTTCTTGATGACGACCGTGCGGTCAGCGGTGTTCGAGAAGCCGCTGAAGCCGGCGACCTGAACGACCTGGCTGTCCGTCAGGCTCACGCCGTACTTGGTATTGAAATCTGTCAACGCGAAGCCCTTCGGATTGTACCAGAACACCATGACCTGCTCCGGAGCAAGCGATTTCGAGCCGAATGTAAAGGTCGCATCCGGCGTGGAAGTCGGATAACGATAGATGAAGGAATATTCGTTCAAGCTCAGCGTCTTGTTGGAATTGTTATATACTTCGAAAAACTCATAATCGTCCGTTCCTTCCACATCCGGATGAATTTCCGATACGAATAGTTCCGGCACGGTATTCTCTTCTGCTGCAGCCACGGTTACGGATGAGAACAAGCTCATCAGCATCGTCGTTAACAAGGTGCTGGAGATCCATTTCTTGTATCTCTTGCTGAACATTCAATAGACACATCCTTTAAAAGTATAGTGGTTACTAGATTGCTATAACGCGCTCGACCAGCCAATAGAGACCCATGATTCCGACGAGCGATGAAGTCCCGTACGTCCACCAGACCTGGCGGCTCTGGGTTGTAAACAGCTTCAAGATCAGCCATAATACCGGAACTACGATCACGAGAACCGCCAGTTGCCCGATCTCGACACCTAGGTTAAACGAAAAGAGCGGCAGAGCAATATTGCCCGCCATCGTCCCGTGCAGGATTTCGGCGAAGCCGAATCCATGGATCATGCCGAACAAGGCAGTGACCACGATTTGCTTGCTCTCCAGTTTCGGAAACCTCTTGCGGAACATATTCTCGAATGCGACGAATACGATGCTGAGCGCAATAAGCGGTTCAACAATTAGCGGGGACAACGACGCCAGGTCGAGCGCCGATAATACCAACGTAATGCTGTGTCCCACCGTAAAAGCCGAGATTAGTTTCAGCATTTTCCATCCGCTCGTTCGAGCTGCAAGAATTAAGCCGCAGAGGAACAGCAGATGGTCGGCGCCCGACCAGATATGTTCCATTCCCATTTGCGTATACTCTTTCAGCACGCTCGTCCATGAGGACGAGGTTACGAGAGGGCTGGCCTGCTGCTCGGAATTATCGCCTGCTTGGGAATCCACTCCGGCGGCAGCTCCGTGATAGCCCTCCATCTGTAGGATATTGTTGGAGCTGTTGATGATTTGTACGATCGACTGCTGCCCCATTCTTATGGTTGCAAAGCTTCGATGATCGGGGTTCGTACCGTCATAAAAGTTATATTGAACCATGTACCGGTCGACAGGCTCCGCAAAATCATAGTTGATGTCGAGCTCGATCATCGGCATTTTAGCCTTCTCCGTATGTTTCGCCGCGAGTATAATCCCTGTACCCACATTGCTGTTGCCGGTTACGATTAAGCGATCATAAATTAAAGCGTCAAGTACCTTGTCTCCTCCAGCAAGCTCGCTTTCCGAGATTTGCCCATTTCCGTCCTGATCGATGGTCGGAAGCGCTTCGAGCAGCTCCTTCTCCAGCAGGAATAGATTATATTCCAGGCTCTTGTCCTTGACGGTAATATCCGAAAATCCCGTTGAGCTGAAATGCGCCTCGGCCGTGCCTCCGAATATCGCGAAAAACATCCATAAGGCAGCCAGCACGACGCCTGCTTGTACGCGAAATCTCACCTTTCTCTCCTCTCTCCTATCCCCGGTTGCGTATTCTCTCTATTGCTCTGAAACATTTTCTCTATCTAGCAAATGATTCACATCTAAGCGATCATAGTTAGGAAATGTAAGTTGCGTATTAAAAATAGATGAAGAAATTGTTGAGGTTACCACACCTTTCCAGCATAACGAATGCGATACGGCATATGGGCAAACGAAAAAGAGGCTCCGATTGAATCGGAACCTCTTTTTAATCATTCTAAATCCCTCTAAAGTCCTTTTTAATCCCTATTCGCCGTAAACCTCCAACTCCGACACCTGCGCAGCCGGCCAAGCCGTGTTGCCGTCGATGACCAGCCGCACGTACCGCGATGAAAGCCCGCCCAGCCGAATCTCCACCGTGTTCTCCTTCGCCGGATCGAACGTATACGTCTGCTTCGGTATAATGGCCTTGAATTGTTCCCCGTCGTCGCTGCCTTCAATCAGGATCGACTGGTCGCGAGACTCCCAAGCGTCCATCGGCGGCAGCTTGAGCACGACCCGTCCGACTTTCTGCGAACGGCCAAGATCCACGGTAATGCTTTGCGGAAATCGATTGCCGAGGCTTTCCCAATACGTGAACGGATCGCCGTCGACGGCCAGGTCCGCGGTCAGCTCCGCGTTCGCGTCGGTAGAGGAGTCGGCCTCGTGCTTCAGCGCCGCATTCACGGAGGACTTCGTTTTCTTGAACGGTACGTCCTTCACGGCGCTTGCTTGATCCGCGGATGCGAATGCAATATAGGCTGTCCGCTTGCCGAGGATGCTCGCGATATAATCCGCCTGCAGCCAGTCTCCCTGCTCCGCCACGGGAATATCGGCGATCTTCGATCCATCCGCCGTGTAAGCCGCGGCGGCCGCATGCTTCCAGCCCGCCATCGTCTTCACCCGCAGCGTCGTATCGGCGCCGAGCGGCTGGTAGATGCGAATGTCCCGCTTGCCGCGGACCTCCGCCAGCAGATGCTCGCCGGGATCGAGGTCGAAGCCGTTGTAGCGGATATAGCTGCCGGCCCGGACCGTGCCGGATTCGGCCGACGCCTCGAACCCGCCGGCGGACAAGGTCGTCTGCTCATCCAGGCTGTACGGCTTTTCCGTATCCCAGTTGGCGATGACCGTATGCGTGCCGAAATCCGTCCGCGTCGTCGTGGCGTCGATCGCATCGTAGCTGCGGACGCGCGCGTCCGCATAATCCGCCAGCACGTACTTCTGGAAGACGCCGATGACGTCGATCCACGGATTGTTGACGCCGGTATACAGGTCTCCGCTCAGATTGTAGCCCATCGCAACATTCCAGCGAAGCATATCCTTGTTATCCGTCATCGTCTCCGCCGCCAAATCATGCTGATAAAGCAGCACCTTGTCGCGCAGCAGCATGCCGGCAAGCGGATAATAGTCCGTGTAGCTCGCCGTGTTCTTCCGATACCCGAGCAGATCCCATAGATAATTGGTGCCCATGAACCCGATGCTGTCGTCCGCCAGCACATCCGTGCCGTCTTCCGTATACATCCGCGTATTCAGCGAGTCGAAGTAGTTGCGCACCCCTTCGAAATAAGCCGACCAGGGATCGGTATTCGGAGCTCCCGAATTGGCCGCGAACGGCGCATTGCGAATGCCCCATTGATCCTCGAATATCCCGTCCACGCCCGCTTCCAGCAGCCGTTCATGCTCCTTGGCGATGCGGGACGTCACGAACGGATGATTCAGATTCATGACGTAGCCGCTGTGCTCCCCGTAATCCTCCTTCAGCATCTCGCCGTTCTGCTGCTGCACGACGATATCGGCAAGCGCCACGCCGTCCGGAAGCCCCGCGAGCGTTGGCGAATGAACGCCCCACCAGGAGAAATTCGTATACGGCACTACCTGGCTGCCCTTGGTCTTGGCATGTTCGATGAAGGCTTTGAAATCGTCCATGCTGCCCCATTGCTCGGCCGGCGGAACGAAATCCGGGTAATTCTCGTCGTGGCCGCCCGTCTGAAAGCCAACCAGGTGGACGATGCCGCTGTACGGCAGCTTATCGACGATCGTCGATTCCAGCGACGTCCACGTTTCCCTGCCCAGCGCGGCGATATCCAGCTTGTAGAGCGGGAGCCCCGCGGCATGCGCCTTCTCGGCGTCCAGCTTGTCGTCCACCGAGCGGTACGCGTCGATGCCGTTCAGCGTACGGTAAGAGCCGATGGAATCGGGATAGTCGCCGCCAACCTCCAGCACGACGGCCGGACTTTGCCACTTGCCGCCCGGCATGGTCCAGATGCTGTAGTCATGGACGAACGCGCTCTTGCCGGCGTCGTCCGTCTGATTCTTGAAGCCCAGCTGCGTCGTCGCAGTCGGTTTGCCGCCGATATCGTAGAGCGCCAGATTGCCGTTCTTCGTCCGCAGCGCCGTATACGAAGCGAACATGACGCCCGGATATTGACCCGCGTACGCATTGCCTTCCGTGAAGAACGCCGGCTTCAGCTTCGCGCCCGGCAGCATGGGAAGCATGCCGTCCACGACGTCATCGGCGGCGAACTTCAGCTCGTACGGGAAACGGAAGGATTGAATCGTTTCCTTCGTGCCGTTAACAACTGCCGCTTCAAGCACGATGCGGTTGGTCCGGTCGAAGCTGGCCGTCACGTCCACTTGCAGCTGTCCGCCGTAATGGAGCGCGAGCGCCGCGCGCTTCGCATTCCAGCTGTAGCTGAACGGCGCGTTCCGCACGCTGCTCACGGAGGATTCGTCCTGCAGAATCCCCCACCAGAGCGCCCCCTGCCTGTTGCCCGCCGTCAATCGCTTGCCGGAAGCTTCGTCTTGCACGTAGGTGATGCCGCCGTTCTCGTCCGAGAAAGCGATCTCGTACTTGTCGTTGCCGATGCGCAGCAGCCCGTCGTCCGCTTCGAAATGAACCGCCCGAGACGGAAACAGGGCGCTTCGCAACGCGAACGCCCCGGCCAGCGCCGCCAGTATCAGCGCCGCGAACAACATCATTCTCGTGTTTCCACGACCCTGTTTCGCCATCGCTTATTGCACTTTAATGTTGTCGTAGAACTTCTCTTGCATCTTCTTGGCGGAATTGTCGAGCGACGCCTTGATGTCGACGTCTTTCTTGGAGAACACGGATTGCACGTTCAGCGTCATCTCCGCATAGTAGTCCTGCGTATTGAATTGCGCTTCCGGCTTGCCGTCGAGCAGACTCATGATTTCCGGGCTGTATTGGTACACGTTGTCGTATTTGTCGTAAACGGCTTTCACCTTCTGGCCGTAGTCGGAGCTGTCCGTGAAGTATTGGATGACCGGCGGCACGAAGAATTTGCCGTCCGTCTTGCGCTGCTGGATGCTGGCTTCGACGGACTCCAGCCCTTTGTCGGAGAAGTAATCGAACGTCGCGTAACGGAACGCCATTTCCTGCTCGTCTTTCGTCGCGTTCGGATTGATGACGAGGAAGTCGCCGCCGAGCACGCCCGTGTGCTTGCCGCTCGCGTCCGCTTTCGGCATCGGATAGACGAGGATGTCTTCCGGCTTCATGCCGCCTTGGTTCAAGCCTTGGTCGACCGGACCGTCCGGACCCGCGATGACCATGGCCGTTCGGCCCTGCGCCCATGCGCCGACCGCGTCGCCCCAGCCGAGCGCGAAGTCCTTCGGAATCGCGTTCGCTTCCCAAGCGAGCTTATGGTAGAACTCGAGCGCTTTCACGCCGGCATCGGAGTTGAACGCCGCCGTTACTTTGCCGCCGTCGACCGTTTGGATCTCGCCGCCCGCTTCGAACAGGAAATTCGTCCAGTTCCAGCCGGATTCGTTGCCTTTGCCCATCGGCGCGATGCCGGAGATGCCTTTCTTCGTATCGGCGACCGCTTTGGCCGTGTTCAGCATGTCGTCCCACGTCCAGTCGTACGACGGAACCGCCACCCCTTTGTCGTCGAGCATCTTCTTGTTGACGACCGTGCCCGTCACGTAGCCCTGCTGCGCGATGCCGTACACTTTGCCGTCGATGATGAATTGGTTCTGCAGGATCGGATTCATCTGATCCTTGAACTCGTAGGCGTTGAACAGGTCCGTGATATCGGCCGCCCAGCCGCGCTCCGCGAGGAACTTGCCTTCCGTCGCGTACGTGTTGAACAGCGTCGGCGCTTCGTTCGCGCCCATCTTGATCCCGATCTCGTTCGGGTTGTACTGCCAGTCGCTCTTCACGATCTCGACGTTCGGATATTTCTCGTTGAAGCGTTTGATTTTGTCGTCCTCGAGCGCCCGCTTCTCTACCAGATCCGGCGTCGGATAATAGATGCTGATCGTGATCTTCTTCGTGGACGCGTCGTTCGCCGGCGCATCGTTCGTCGCCGCGTTGCCGCCGTTGTCGGCCGCCGCGTTCGTGCCTTCGTTCGTCGTGCCGGCGTTGCCCGCGTTGCCCCCGTTATTGCTATTGTCGTTGCTGGTGCCGCAGGCGGACAGCATGCCCGTCAGCAGGGCCGCGCTTGCCAGTACGAATGAAGCTCTGCGAAGCTTTTTCATATGATTTCCCCTTCTCGCTTAAATTGCCTTACACGCTCATCATAAGGGAGGCGCAGGCAAAGCAGAATGTGCGTATCTATGTCGATCGTGTGCAGGTCTACGATGCGCAAAACGGTGTAGAAACGCGCCTGCCGACGTAGAATCGCGCCTTATCCCTTCACGCCGCCCATGTGGAGCCCGCGGACGATGAACCGCTGGAACAGCAGAAACACGATGATCGGCGGCAGCATGACCATGGTCAGCATCGCGAATTTGACGTTCGTGTCGAGCCTGCGCACGTTGATGACGTAGTTGTAGATCGCCGTGGCGAGCGGGCGCGTCTTGTCGGTATGCATGACGAGCGACGGCCAGAACCAGTCGTTCCACGCCGTGGAGAACACGAAGATCGCCAAGGTCGAGAAGATCGGGATCGACAGCGGCAGCGCGATGCCCGCGAAGAGCCGCGCGTCGGAGGCGCCGTCGATGCGTCCCGCCTCGAACAGCTCGTGGCTGATGCCGTCGAAGAAGTTCTTGAGCAGGAGCAGGAAGAACGCGTTGGCGCCCGCCGGCAGCCAGAACGCTTGGAACGTGTTGAGCATGCCGAGCTCCTTCAAATTGATGAAATTCGGCACGATGTACGTCGTCGGCGGAATGAACAAGGCGGCCAGGAAGAAGAAGTTGATCGCCCGGCCGTACGGAACGTTAAGCCGCGACAGGCTGAACGCCGCCAAGCCGATCACGACGACGGTGACGGCCATGTTGCCCGCGAAGATGATGAGCGTGTTCCGGAAGAACAGCGGCAGATCGATATAATTCCAGCCTTTCTTGAACGTATCGAACGTCCAATGCTCGGGCAGGAAATGCGGCGGGAAGGAGTTCACTTCCACGTTGGACTTCAAACTATTGAACAGCGTCACCAGAATCGGGTAGAGCATCGAAGCGACCATCAGGATAATGACGGCCAGCATGATGCCGTAGACGACCCGGTTCGGCGTCTTCTTCAGATCGTAGCTGGATAGGATGCCGCGGTCGAAGCTCTTCATCTCAGTTCACCTCTCTGCTCGAAAGTCTATGCTGCAGCACCGCAAGTCCGCCAAGCACCAGGAACATCAACACGCCGAGCGAGGAAGCCGCGCCGTAGTCGAGTCTCGTGAACGCGTATTTGACGATCAGCAGCGCATACGTCAGCGTCGCCTGGTTCGGGCCGCCGTCGAGCATCGCCATCTGGGATTGATAGCCTTGCGAGGTCGCGATGAGCTGTAACACGAACAGCAATACGATGATATTGCGGATGAACGGAAGGGTGATGTGACGGATCCGTTTCCATACCCCGGCGCCGTCGATCTCCGCCGCTTCGTACAGATCGCGCGGGATGCTCAGCACGGCCGCCAGGTAGATCAGCATCGCCGAGCCGAACTGCTGCCACGTCTCCATGAAGACGAGCGAGATCATGGACCAATTCGTATCCGTCATGAAGGAGATCGGATCTTTGCCGAAGCTCGTGATCGTCGCGTTGATCGGACCGACCGGATCGTAGAGCCAGCGCCACAGGCCGTACAGGACCACGACGGGAATGACGTTCGGCAGGTAGGCCGCCACGCGGACGAACCCTTGGAACCGTTTCAGTTCGGAGATGGCGATCGCGAAGACGATCGGTACCCAGAAGCCCATGATGAGGCACAGGAACATATAGTACAGCGTGTTCTTGACCGCCGTCCGGACGTCCGGGTCGCGGAGCACCGTCTTGTAATTGTCCACGCCGGCGAACGTGTTGCCTTTGACGAAATCGATGTGGTAGAAGCTGTACACGAAGCCTTTGATAATCGGCATCCACAGGAACAACACGAAAATAACGGCCGCGGGCACAAGAAACAAATAGCCCCAAAGATGTTTGCGAAGTCGTGCGGTAATACGCATAGTGTCCCCTCTTTCATGCTCTTTCCCAGAAGAAGCGGCTTCCGGTTCCCTCCGCTTGGGAGGCGCCTTCGGCCGTTCTTCTTGCCTATTCTCATTCTAGAGTCGCGGGCGCGGGCTGAACATGTGCAGATCTATGGGGATGGTAGGCGATATTACTTCATGCGCGAGGAGATGCCCCCGTGTACGTGAGCAGGCGCTATTTCTTGAGCTCGGTCGGGCTCACGCCGAAATATTTCTTGAAGATTTTGCTGAAATGCTCCGGCGACTCGTAGCCGACGCGCTCGGCGATCTCGTAGCGGCGCAGGTCGGTATTCAGGATCAGCCGGCGGCTCTCTTCCATCCGCAGCTTGATGACGTACTCCCACAAGTTATGGCCCGTATCCTTCTTGAACAGGTAGCTGAGGTAGTTCGGACTGACGTGGTTCTTCTGCGCCACCTCGTGCAGCGTCAGCCCCTTCTGGGCGTAATGCGCGTCGATGTACGCCTTGGATTTCTCGACGATCATGTTGTTCTGCGCGGTCATCTCTTCCTCGGTCGGATCCTGCGCGTAACGGCCATAGTTGAAGTCGCCGTAATAGAAGACGCCGAGCTCCCTGTGCTCCTCGTTCCACCGGATCGCCTTGGCCGCCTGCTGCCCGAGCTCGCCGATGAACGCGGCGCCGCGCAGAATCTGGCTGATGCCGACGACGCACGGCAGCCGCAAATAGTTCGCGATGTTCGTATGCAGGCTGCGGCCCAGCATATCGAGCTGATGGATCTTGTTCGTGCCGTTCTCCTCGTAGCGCGCGTCGCTCCACTGGATGATGACGTTCACCGCGTCGCCGCCCGAATAGTACGCGACGGGTCTCCATTCCTGGTCGAGCAGCTCCATGGCGATGTTGAGCGCGGCATATTGAAGCAGCTCGGACGAGCTGCCCAGCTGCACGCGGAAGACGGAATAATACGGCCCGGAGAGATCCGTGCCGAACCGGCTTCTCAGCGCGGCGGCGGTCGCATCCGCGGAAGCGGGATCCGCCGTCAGCTTCTTCAGCAGCTCGTCGCGCTCCGCGGACGGCTGCTCCAGGCGGAACTGCTCGCGGAAGCCGGCGAGCGTCTCGTCCTGCGACGGGATGAGCTTGTTCACGCTCAGCAGCACGTTGCGCACGGAATCGAGGAACTGGTCGCCGTTCAGCGGCTTGATGAGGTAATCCTTCGCGCCCAGCCGGATGGCGAGCTGGGCGTACTGGAACGTCTCGTGCGCGGAGATGACGATGGCCTGCAGCCACGGCTTGATCATCTTGGCCTGGTGCATGAGCTCGATGCCGCTCATCTCGCCCATCTGGATGTCCGTGACGAGCAGGTCGATGTCCTCCATGCGCAAATAATCCATCGCTTCGTAGCCGTTATGGGCCGTGAACAATTGCGATATGGCCAGCCCCGAGGAGCTGAGCAGGCTGCAGAGGCCTTTGCAAATGAGCGGTTCGTCGTCGACGACCAGGATGTTGTACATCGTTAGTCCCCCTGAGTGAAAAAATTCGAGATGAAAAGGCATGACCTGCGGTCAGTATGGATCTCCACTCGCTGTTGTATTTCGAATTTCTTTGATTATATAAGTGAGTAGATGTAGAAATACGAATACAAAGGCGACCGCTGACGCTGTTCCGACTCCATACTGACTCTCCGATCACTTCCAACAGCGAACATAAATATTCAATTTCTCAAAACTCAAGCCTCGTTACTTCCCTTAACAATCTTTGACACCGACCTGTCCCCGACTTCTCAGGGGGTCAACGACTCCGTCCCCGGCAGCTCCTGTTCCACCATGCGCGGCAGGACGATGATCGCGGTCGTGCCGTGGCCTTCGCGCTTCTCGTAGCGAATGCCGTAGCTTTTGCCGAAATGCAGCCGGATGCGCTGGTGCAGGTTGCGGATGCCGTAGCCGATCGCCGGGTTGCCTTTCTCCTCGTTCAGCAGCCGATGGATCGCGTCGAAATCGACTTTCTTGTAGCCGTTGTCCTCGACGCGGATCATCACTTTGTCGCCGTCGAGCAGGTTGGCCGAGACGAGGATCTCTCCGTCCTCGCCCATATGGCGCACGCCGTGGATGATGGCATTCTCGATCAGCGGCTGCAGGGTGATTTTGGGAATCAGATTGTTCCGCAGCTCTTCCGGCACGTTCCACGCGACCGAGAACGTATATTCGTAACGCTTCGACTGCAGGCTGACGTAAGCCTTGGCATGCTCCATCTCTTCCTCCAGCGCGATCAGCTCGCGGCCGCGGCTCAGGCTGATCTTCATCAGCTTGGACAGCTCCTTGATCATCTCCGCGGATTCCGAATTGCCTTCGAGCGAGCTCTTCCAATAGATGCTCTCGAGCGTATTGTAGAGCAGATGCGGGTTGATCTGCTGGTAGAGCAGCTGCAGCTGCGATTCTTTCTCCTTGATCTCGCTTTGGTACTTATAATGAATGAGCACGTTCAGGCGTCTCGCCATGTCGTAGAGCGCGGCGATCAGCTGGCCCACCTCGTCCTTGCGCCCTTTGCCCGGGGTCTCCGGCACGCGCCGGCCCGGCTCGAACGAACGGACGAAATGCGCAAGCCGCGTAAGCGGATTCATGAGCGATTGCCAGAAATAGAGCATGATGATGATTCCGAGCACAATATACACGACGGAGATCAACTGGATGACGCGCTTCAATTCGTTCTGCTGCAGCAGGAGCGATTGTACCGGGATTTTGTAGACGAGCTTCTGCTGCAGCAGATGATTGTCGTTGATGACATAGATGAATTCCGGCGTGATGATGTTGATCATCCCGTCCGGGTCCGCTTTCTTCGTCGCCGCTTCCGGAGGCAGCCGGAGCGTGGAGCCGATCATGCTCGGCGTCGTCGCGGTGAGCACGCGATTCCGGCCGTCGGTGAAATAGATCTGTCCGTCCGGCAGCGAGACGCTCCGCAGGGACTCTTCGATTTTTTTGTCCATCTTGGTCGCGACCAGTACGCCGATGACGCCGTAATCGCTGATATTGGACACCGAGCGGATATACGCCAGCGTCGTCTGCGTCGAGAAGCCGATGTTGGTGCGGATCAGCTTCATATAACCGTCACCCTTCTTGGCGACCGCCTCGTCGAACCATTCGGGTTTATCTTGATCCTGGAAGAAATACACGCCGGTCTGGGTCATCGGAATCTTAGGCGCGAACGAATAATAATTGTTGGGATCGTAGACGTACAGGCTGTAATAGACCGCCTCCCCGCCGTTGACGCCGATCGAATAGCCCGCGATGAGCTTGTCGAGCTTCGCGTACTCCTGGACCCGTTCGAACACGGTGTCCTTTGCATTCGGGATCAGCTGCTGCGTGAGCGGATTTTGCACGATCGTCGTCGTAATCTTCGTCACGGTGTCGATATCCCGGCCCAGCAGGGCGATATTCTGCTTGTTCAGCTCCGCGTACGCATCCGTCACGTGGTTCTTGAGAATTTGCTCCGCCTTCGTGTTGCCGTACCACTGCAAGAGCAGGATCGGGCTGACCATGACGACGAAGAGCAAAATGATTTGTTGTTTCACGTTCATCCGCGTGAGCGGATTGGTCATATAGCGTACCATGTCCCCCTGGTCTCCTTTGCTCCCGTACCGCTACCATAACAGACGGCCCGCCCGATTCGTATGGCTATTCTTACCGAGATGAGGCGCGATTCTATCGAGTTGGGCGTACGTCCAAGATACCATAGGAAGCGGTTGCAGACGATAGGGTCCGGTGGCGCGGGCGCACCGTAAACGCCGGCAGCTTGAGGCACTTCCATCATTTTGTATACATCCTAAATTCAGGGATAATACGAGCAAGAATTCAAGCATAGCGGGGCGATCAGCGAAGAGGATGCGAAGGAGCTGGCAGCAGCGTTCGATCAGGCGCTGTCCGACTAACGCGATGGCGATCTTCGCCCGGCCCGTACCGGCAGCCTCTTCATCCTCTAGCGCAAGCCGAGCATTTGCCGTATACTATTAAAACATATCATAATGCTGCGGAAATGTTCGGGAGGATGAACGTGACAGACCATAAGCCCCGTTATCAAATGATCATCGACTACTATAAAGAGCACGTCGCGGCAGGCTTGCTGAAGGCCGGGGACAAGCTGCCGAACGGACCGGAAATCGCGCAGCAGTTCGGCGTCAGCGCGATTACGGTCACCCATGCCATGCGGCAGCTGGAAACGATGGGGTACGTGAAACGCATCAAGAAGGCGGGCACGTTCGTAACGGAACCGCCGTCCGGGAAGCCGGGCGATTCGGCGAAGGCAGCAGGATACGGGACGCTGCCTGCGGACCCGACAAGAGGCGGAGCATCGGCGATTGCAAGCGCCGCGCCCCTGCCGATTCCCGTCATCTCGCTCGTCATGCCGTTCAACGAGAATATCGGCTACGAGATGTTCCGCGGAGTAGAGGAAGAATGCGCGGAGCGGGGCTTCTACGTCACGTTTCACAACTCTCGGTACGACGATGCCGTCGAACGCGCCATCATTCAGAAGCTCGCCAAAGACCGGGTCAGCGGCATCATCGTCTACCCCGTCTCGAGCTACAAGAACATCGACGTGTTCGGCAGCCTGGCGATCGATGGCATCCCCTATGCGCTGATCGACCGGAGCGTGGACGGGTTGGACGCGCCGCTCGTCATCTCCGACAATACGGCTGCCGGCCGCAGCATCGCCTCGCATCTGATCGGGCTCGGCCATCGTCAGCTGGCCTTCGTCTGCCCGATTTGGAACGAAGCCGTCTCCATCAGCGACCGCTACAAAGGCTATTGCAGCGCGCTCATCGAAGCAGGCATTGCACCTAAACCGGAATGGCTCATTACGCTGGAGGCCGGACACGGGCAAGGACAAGGGCAGCCCTCGGATTCCTCCGATGGATCCGGTCAGCGCAACGAAGTCCAGGATGCCGAAGTCCTGCTGGAGCGGCTGTTAACGGTCGATCCCCCTCCGACCGCGGCGGTCGTCGTGAACGACTACTCCGCCGCCAACCTGCTGAAAGCCGCGCTGCAGCGGGGCATCGGCGTACCTGGCTGCTTGTCCATTACCGGCTTCGACAATCTCTCGTTCACGTCGCATCTGGAAGTGCCGCTGACGACCGTCGAGCAGGATTTCTACGGCATCGGGCGCGAGGCGGCGAGGCTCGTGCTTGCGCCGGCGGAGGAGCGGGCCGGCGCCAAAATCGTTCTGCCCACCAAGCTGGTCGACCGCGAGTCCTCCGGCGCTCCGCAGCAAGTTTAACCGACCATCGCCCGAACATCCCGCAAGCATCATGCTTGCGGGATGTTTTCATATCCGTTATTTACAGACGCGCGCGGACGGATTATGATTAAAATATATTTTAATATTCCATTCCATTCGAAAAGGGGTCTGCCTTCCTCATGCCATCCTCACAGCCGAAAGCCGTCATTCACGTCATCTCCCATACCCACTGGGACCGCGAGTGGTATATGCCTTACGAAGCTCACCATGCCAAGCTCATCCAAACGATGGACGAATTGCTGGCAATCATGGACCGTGATCCGGAATACCGCAGCTTCTATCTCGACGGGCAGACGATCGTGCTCGACGATTACCTCCAGGTCTATCCCGAGAAACGCGAGAAGCTCGTGCAGCTGGTGCAGGAAGGCCGCTTGTCCGCAGGACCTTGGTATATTTTGCAGGATGAATTCCTGACGAGCAGCGAAGCGAACGTGCGCAACCTGCAGATCGGCCACCGCGACAGCCGCGCTTTCGGTCCTGTCTCGAAGCTCGGCTATTTCCCGGACTCCTTCGGCAACATGGGGCAGGCGGCTCAGCTCATGCAGCAGGCGGGCATTACGACGGCGGTGTTCGGGCGGGGCGTGAAAGCGACCGGCTTCAACAACAGCGTCTCGGAATCGCCGGATCTGGAATCCCCTTATTCGGAGATGAACTGGGATTCCCCGGACGGCTCCCGCGTGCTCGGCATTCTGTTCGCCAACTGGTACAACAACGGCATGGAAATTCCCGAGGAGCCGGCAGCAGCCAAAGCCTTCTGGGACCACGCGATCGCCAGCGCCTCCCGTTACGCGTCGACGCGCCATCTGCTGCTCATGAACGGCTGCGACCATCAGCCCGCTCAGGCGAACCTGTCCGCAGCGCTTCGCACCGCGAGGGAGCTCTACCCGGACTACGAATTCATCCATTCGAATTGGGACGATTACGTCAAAGCGGTGCATTCGGACCTGCCGCCGGAGCTCAGCACGATCAAGGGCGAGCTGCGCGGGCAGCGAACGGACGGCTGGTTCTCGCTCGTCAATACGGCCTCGGCGCGCATCTATATCAAGCAATTGAACCAGCAGAACCAAACGATGCTGGAGAAGATCGCCGAGCCGCTTGCCGCGTTCGCGCACGCGCAGGGGCGTCCTTATCCGCACGGCCTGCTGAATTACGCTTGGCGCACGCTCATGCAGAACCATCCGCATGACAGCATCTGCGGCTGCAGCGTCGACGAGGTTTACCACGAGATGCGGACCCGCTTCGAGAAGAGCAAAGGCGTCGCCGCTTCCGTGATCGCGGACAGCACGGCTTTCCTCGGCGGACAGATCGATACGACCGGCTTCGCCGCCATCAGCCGGGACAGCGCGCCGTTCGCGGTGTTCAGCACGAGCGGGTACGAGGATTCCGGCGTCGTGACGGTGGAACTGGAGCTCGGACGGCGGTACTTCAAGCCGGGCGAAGCGCAGGCGGAGACGGCCGCGATCGTCGGCCGCGACACGACGGCGGACGGTTACCTCGTCGACGCGGACGGCAAGCGCGTGCCATTCGTAAGCAGCGACCTCGGCGTACGATTCGGCTATGATCTGCCGGCCGATAAATTCCGGCAGCCGTATTTTGCCCGCGTCGTGTCCGTCACGTTCGAAGCCGCGGCCATACCGGCAATGGGCTACGGCTCGTTCGCCTGGATCCCTTCAGCTGGCGAGGAAGCCGGACCGGCAGCCGCTTCGCTCGTGACGGCGCCGAACACGCTGGAGAACGATTTCCTGCGAGTCAGCATCCAGACGGACGGCACGCTGACCATGCTGGACAAGACGAACGGTCAAACGTTCGACGGCCTCGGCTATTACGAGAACGTGGGCGATGTCGGCAACGAATATATTTTCAAACAGCCGAACGGCGATACGGCCATCACGACGCGCGGTCTGGCAGCCGACATTCGACTCGTCGAAGATGCTCCGCACCGCGCCGTCTATGAAGTCACGCATACGCTCGACATTCCGGAAAGCGCCGACGAACGGCTGCAGGCCGAGATCGCGACGATGGTGCCGTTCCTCGAGCGTCAGGCGCAGCGTTCGAGCAAGCGCGTTCCGCTGTCCATCGTGACGCGCGTTAGCCTGAGCCGTTCCGAGCGCGGCGTCCGCGCGCATGCCAGCTTCGACAACCAAGCCAAGGATCACCGGCTGCGGGTTATGCTCCCGTCCGGCGTGTCGGTGGCGAAGCATTATGCGGATTCCATCTTCGAAGTGGCGGAGCGGGCGACGGTTCCGAATCCGGAGTGGGTCAATCCGAGCAACTGCCAGCACCAGAGCGCGTTCGTCGACGTGCACGAAGCGGGCCGCGGCCTGACGGTCGGCAACAAGGGACTTAACGAGTACGAGGTGCTGCGCGACGACAGCGGCACGATCGCCGTTACGATCCTTCGCTCCACGGGCGAGCTCGGCGATTGGGGCGTATTCCCGACGCCGGATGCGCAGTGCCTGGGCCGTAACGAAGCGGAGTGGATTCTCCTCCCGCATGGCGGCGCAGACGACCGCTTCCGCGCTTATCAAGCGGCATACGGTTTCCAAGTACCGCTGCAAGCGGTCCAAACCGGCTTGCATGCCGGGCCGCTTGCGCCGCGGCAAAGCCTGCTGAACTGGAACGGCGCCGGCTCCAGGCTGGCGCTCTCCAGCCTGAAGGTCAACGAAGACCGCGGCGACCTGGTGGCCCGCTGGTATAACCTGTCCGGCGAGCCAAGCGAGCTCCGCGTCGACGCCGGCCGCGATGCGGCGCTGTACGAGAGCAACGTGCTCGAGGAAGACAACGGCGCGCGCATCGGCGAAGCTGGTTCCGCGACCGTTCCGGTAGCCGGCTACAAGATCGTCAGCATCGGCCTTCGCGCCGACAAGTAGCGTGCGGGCAGCATAGCAGCATGCATCGCGAAGAACCCTGGAGAACGCTTGCTATAAGCGGTCTCCGGGGTTCTTCGATTTATTCGGAGGCGGGCATGTACCCGCCTTACATCGCAGTCCTTTCGCGAAAATCCGCCCATGTACCGCCCCCCATGCACTTCTTTATCCCCGAATCGCAAACATCCGCCCATGCGCTGCGCCCCATACCATCTTGTCCGCCAAACCACCTCCGCCACGACCTTGGCACCAGCTCGTTCGCATGCTTTTCCGATTCATGAATACATTTAAGTATTCGATAATCAGGAGGACACTGCCATGGCTCAACGGGAGCAGTCGTTCATGCGAGGAACGATTGCCTTATCTGTCGCTGCGTTCATCAACCGTATTCTCGGCTTTATCAGCGGCATGTTTGTCGCTCGCGTGCTCGGCGCGGAAGGCATCGGTCTCTTGATGATGGCGCATCCGCTCGTACCGCTCGTCATTACGATCACGGAGTTGGGCCTGCCCGTGGCGATCTCGAAGCTGGTCGCCGAAGCTTACGCGCGCGAAGAGCGATTGAAGATCCGGCGCATCCTGCACGTCTCGCTTGCCGTCACCGGCTTGCTGAGCATTACGCTAACCGCCGTATCGCTCCTCGGCTCCGAATGGATCGCCTCTATCATGTTGAGCGATCAGCGCGCCTACTACGCCATGCTCGCGATCACGCCGATCGCGCCGATCGTCGCCGTATCCGCCGTCCTGAAAGGGTACTTCCGCGGCATGCAGCAAATGAAAACGATCGCCGCCTCGGACGTGCTCGAGTATTCGGTGCAGATCGCCTGCGTATTAGCGCTGGTGCATCTGCTGATGCCTTACGGCATCGCGTACGCGGCTGCCGGCGCGATGGCCGCCTCCGTGATCAGCGAAGCGATCAGCCTGCTGTTCCTCATGACAAGCTACAAGCTGTTCGGCGAGGCGCGGGTTTCGGGGGAGACCTGGTCGAGCCATCTGAAGCACGGCCGAAGCACGCTCGCCGAGCTGCTGAAGATCGGCCTGCCGACGACCGGCCAGGGCGTCATTCAATCGCTGTACAGCGCGTTCCAGCCCTTGCTCATCGCCACCAGCCTGGCGATGGCCGGCGTCAGCACGGCGCTCGCTACCAAGCAGTTCGGCATGCTCGCCGGCTACGCGTTCCCGCTCTTATTCATGCCCGGCTTCATTACGCAATCCTTATCCACCGCGCTCGTGCCGGCGATCGGCGAAGCCGCGGCGAACAAGAACGGCCTGCTCATGCACGAGCGGATGAATCAAGCGCTCACGTTGGGCCTTAAAGTCGGTGCGCCGGCGACCGTAATCCTGTTCGTCTGGGCGACGCCGCTCACGACGCTCATCTACGATTCGCCGGAGGCCGGCTTGCTGCTGAAGATCATGGCGCCCCTCTTCCTGATGCATTATTTCGACGCGCCGCTCCATGCGATTTTGCTCGGACTGGGGCGGGCAAGCGCCACGTTATGGAATTATGTCATCTCCACGGCGTTCAAAGCCGTCGCCATACTGGTCTTCGGCAGCCAATTCGGCATCGTCGGCGTCACGTACGGCATCGGGATCGGCCTTGTCATGCAGACGCTGCTGAACTTCTTCTCGGTATCCGGCTCGATCGGCATCTACGTGAACGTCCAGCCGTACATCAAAGTCGGTTTCTGTACGGTGCTGATGGC
This sequence comes from Paenibacillus sacheonensis, assembly GCF_009909195.1. Lineage (GTDB taxonomy): Bacteria > Bacillota > Bacilli > Paenibacillales > Paenibacillaceae > Paenibacillus_Z > Paenibacillus_Z sacheonensis. The sequence continues at coordinate 308,914 of NZ_JAAAMU010000003.1, read as the reverse complement.
CTTGGGCGGACGCGCATGCCTCGATTTTCTGACTGCCCAAGGACTGACGCCGCTGTGGAGCGTCATCGGCTCGATCACGGCTTCGCTGCTGCTCTACTTCCTGGCGCTGCTGGCGACGAATGCGCTCAAATGGAAGCCTTCGCGCCGACCGAATTCCGTGCCTTGGTGACCGACCGCCTCCAACGCAAAAATCCCGCGCAGCCACCGGGCCGCGCGGGATTTCCTATTGCATGACGCTTATTTGCTCAGCGTTTCCGTCAGAACCGGAACGATTTGCGATTTGCGGGATACGACGCCTTTCAGCACCGCTTTGTTGTCGTCCAGCTTCACGCCGTACGCTTCTTCGACCGCGCCGGCTTTGCTGCCGAGCGCCAGGGCAACGGAATCGTTGTTGAGGATATCCGTCACGACGAATACGAACAGGTCCAGGCCTTTGTCCGCGATGATCGCGTTCAGCGCCGCTTCGACTTCCGCTTGGCGGGAGAGCACGTCGTTCACGTCGACGGCGTTGACTTGCGCGATTTCGACTTTGCTGCTGCCCATCGAGAATTCTTTGGAATCCAGGGAGATCAGCTGCGCGATCGTTTTTTGGCTCAGGTCGGCGCCGGCTTTCAGCATTTCCAGGCCGTACGCATCGGCGTCTACGCCTGCGATAGCTGCCAGCTCGCGAGCGGCCGCAACGTCTTCGGGCGTGCAGGTCGGCGATTTGAACAGCAGGGAATCGGAGATGATGGCGGAAAGCATCAGGCCCGCGATGCCGCTTTCGATCGCGATGCCGTTTTCTTTGTACATTTTGTTCAGGATCGTTGCCGTGCAGCCGACCGGCTCGCAGCGGTAGTACAGCGGGTGCGCCGTCTCGAAGTTGGCGATCCGGTGGTGGTCGATAACTTCAAGCACGCGTACTTTATCGATATCGCTCGCGCTTTGTTGGCGCTCGTTGTGGTCAACCAAGATGACGGTGCTCGCTTCGTTCGATACCGTCTCTACCAAACGCGGTGCAGCGACTTTGAATTGATCCAGCGCGTATTGCGTTTCGCCGCTGACTTCGCCGAGACGTACGGCTTCGACTTCTTGGCCGAGCTTCGTCTTGAGGTCCGCGTAAGCAAGAGCCGAGCAGATTGTGTCCGTGTCCGGGTTTTTGTGTCCGAAAATCAATGTTTTTGCCATTTGAATACTCCTTATACCGTTAAATTTTTTGGGCGCCGGCGACATCTAGCCCGCCGCCCGATAAATCCCTAAGCGCTATTATACCTGTAAATGCCGCGAATTCCTATTCCATTACAGGTAAAAAACGCGGACAACCCCTATTTTTCACAAAACGTTACCGGATTACCGCGCCGCAGCGCTCAAACAGCCGAAGCCCCTTCGCCCCAGGCGCCGAGATAGTGGCGATTATCCGCCTCTCAGACTGTCGAAAAATCAAAAATCGCAGAACTCTATTGGATTGCCAATCGCCGATGCAAGCCATCATAGTCCTTCTTGCGAAAAGGACCCTAAATCGAAGAACCCTGGAGCTAACGCTTGTACGGTGCCTATTCGGCTCGATACGCCCCTTTTATTTCGCTAACGCTTGCCAGGAGGCTTATTCGTGAGATTTGCCGTGCAAATCGGTCATTAAACGGCAAATAACGTCTGTCAGAACCGTTAGGGATTATTTGGAGGTATTTTCGAGGGATTAGCACCGCTGACAATCGTTAGAAGTTCGAAGTGAGGAGTGAGAAGTTAGAGTTAGAAGTTAGAAGTTAGAAGGTAGAAGTTAGAAGTTAGGAATCAGCAGCATCGCTCACGTTGAACGATCGGCAGCTTCCGTCGCTAGCTGATATGCCGACCACCGTCGTATACATCGCCCTTCATTGCGCCTGAAACGAAGTAGAGAAACCTGCCATGTCAAAACGCAGGTTTCTCTACAATCAGAGAGGCGATCGCCCGACTCTGTCTCCGGCGTCTCTCGTCTCCATCTCCAGCTTCGCCCGCCTCTGTCTCCGGCGTCTCTCGCCTCCATCTCCAGCTTCTCGCACCTCTGTCTTCGGCGTCTCTCGTCTCCATCTCCAGCTTCTCGCGCCTCAATCCCCAGCTTCTCGCGCCTCCATCTCCAGCTTCTCGCGCCTCGATCCCCGGCTTCTTGCGCCTCTATCTCTCAATTCCCGCCTGCCAAGCACCCAGCGCTGACACGAAAGAAAGCCCGGACGATCCGGCCCTCTCGGGCCGCTCATCCAGGCTAACCGACTTAGCGCTCGCCGCGCTTGCCGACTCCAAGCTTATTTCAGGCCTTTGGCCGCCAACCAAGCATCGAGCTGCTTTTGCTTCTCGGCAAGCACCTTCTCGCTGCCCGCTTTCTTGTTCGCCGCGATCAGCTTCGGCACGTAAACGTTCGGATCGACCGTACCTGTCGTCAAAGCCGCTTCGTATTCCTTGTAGACCGCTTCGAGATTCGCGACTTCCGTCTTGACCGGGGTCGGATCGAACGCGAAGCCGAAGATCGTCGGGACTTTGGCGTTGTTGTTTTGGTCGATCGTCTTCTGCCACGTATCCGGGGCCTGGCCTTCGAGCAGGTGGCCGATCGTGACGTTCCCCATGGCCCAAGCGGAGTTAGGCGCATAGCCGCCGTCCGGCTTGATCTTGATCGTGTTGTCGCCGACGACTTCGTAGTTCTTGCCTTCCACGCCGAATGCGAGCAGGTTGAACAGGGTCGGGTCGGTGTTGACCAGGTTTAGGAACATCATGGCGCGCTCCGGATTTTTGGACGTTTTGGAAATCGCCGTCATCGTGGACTGCACGCCCGTGAATTGCGCTTCGTACGTCGGGATATATACGACTTCGTGTCCGCCGTTGCGGGCCAATTCCTCGACTTCTCCGCCAGGCTTGAGCGTGAACTCGTACTTCACGGCGCCTTTGCCGGATTTCAGCGTATCGTCGAAGTTCGCGGTCGCGACGTCGTTGTTGATATAGCCTTTCTTGTACCAGTCGTGCAGCAGGTTGAAATGCGCCAAATATTCCGGCGTCGTCATCGTATCGACGAGCTTGAATTCCGGATCGCCCTTGCGGTAGTAGAAGCCGTTCACGCCTTCGAAGCCGTTCATCTCGGCAACGAACGTATTGACTCGGGATGCGTAGGGAATTTTGTCCGGCTCGTTCTGCTTGATCTGCTCCAGGAACGGCTCCAGATCCTTGAACGTCTTGATCGTGCCCGTATCCAGGCTGTATTTGTCGACGAGCTCCTTCTGAATGACGAAACCGCCGTTGCTTGCCGATACTTGATAGTTCGGAATCGCGTACGTTTTGCCGTCGGACGCCTTCGCGCCTTCGATAACCGCAGCCGGCAGCGATCCGATGAAATCGCCGGCGTATTGCTTCATGAGATCGTCGATTTGCAGGAATGCGCCCTTCTGCGCGTTATTTTCGTAGTTGAACAGCCAGCTGGACGTCCACGCCAGGTCGAAGCTCTCTTGCGCGGCAACGACCGTATTCAGCTTCTGCTCGTAATCGCCGAATACGACCGGATTGAATTTAAGCGTAGCATTGATTTTCGGCTGGATGTAATCATTGATCGCTTTCTCGACCGACTTGTAATCGGTTTGCAGCTCGCCCTGCGGGATATAGTAAGTCAATTCTACCGGCTTCAGCTCTTCCGTGCCCGCTGCATTGTTCGCAGGCGCGTTATTCGTTGCCGGCGCGTTCGAATTCGTATTCGCCGCTTGATTGTTATTGTTGTCGTTGTTCGATCCGCATGCCGTAACGGCCGGAATCATCAGCATACTTGCCAAACCGAGCTTCCACAAGCCTTTTCCTTTGATAACCAATTGAAACCCTCCTCTAAAATGTGTACGTCAGACCCTCTTATGAATGAATGCTGTTCAATCTGGCACTGCAGCCTCGCATCGCCCCGACGGCGCTGGAACACCTCCCTTCAAGCCGGCAGCGCGTTGGCCGGATTATCGGATGAACGATCAGCCCTTCAAGGAGCCGACGGTCAAGCCTTTGACGAAATACTTCTGGAAGAACGGGAAGATGAACATCATCGGACCGGCCGCCAGCACCGTAAGCGCCATCCTGGCGGACAGGTTCGGGAACTTGGACGTATCGATGGTGATGCCGGACATGAACTGCGAGCTCGTCGTCAGGAAGTTGATCGTATTCATCATCCGCGTCAGCAGCAGCTGAATCGGAACCAGATTCTCGCTGTTGATGTAGAGCAGCGCCGGGAACCACGAGTTCCAGTAGTTGAAGGAGATGAACAGGCCGAGCGTGGCCAGCGCGGGCTTGGCGAGCGGCAGAATCATTTGGAAAAAAATACGCCATTCGCTTGCGCCGTCCACCTTTGACGATTCGATCAGCTCCTTCGGAATTTCCGAAATGAAGCCTTTCATGATGAGCACGTAGAACGGCGAGAGCATGCCCGGCAGGATCAACGCCCAAATCGTATCCTTCAAATGAAGATACTGCGTGATCAGGATATAGGAAGGAACGAGTCCCCCGCTGAACAGCATCGTGAAGAAGACATAGAACGTCGTGCCTTTGACGTAACGGTAATCCTTGCGGGATACGACGTACGCCGTCATGGAGGTCAGCGCCAGAGAGCCCAGCGTTCCCGCGATCGTCGTCAGAATCGTAACGCCGTAAGCGTGAATCAGAATCGTCGGCGACTTGAAAATATAATGATAGGCATCCGTGCTCCAATGCTTCGGCAGCAGCCGGTAGCCGTCGGCGATCAGCGACTGCTCCTGCGTGACCGAGATCGCGATAACGAGCAGGAACGGCAAGACCATCGAGAGCGATACAAGAATGAAGAATCCGTTAATCCATACGTCCGTAAAAGAGAGCTTTTTGGCTGTCTGCATGTTATCCACCTACCATAAGGAATTGTCCGGATTCAATTTTTTCACGAATAAGTTGGCCGTTAGCACGAGGATGAGTCCGACGACGGATTGGAACAAGCCTACGGCTGACGCCATGCCCACGTCGCCGATCTTCGTAAGTGCGCGGTAAACGTAGGTATCGATAATATCCGTTGTCGGGTACGTCATGCCGGAATCATGCGGAATGAAGTAATGAAGCCCGAAGTCGCCGGAGACCAGACCGCCGATGGCGAGAATGAGCAGAATCGAGATGAGCGGCAGAATCATCGGTATGGTAATTTTGCGCGCCATTTGGAACCGGGTTGCACCGTCCATTTTGGCTGCTTCGTAGAAATCCGGGCTAATGGCGATAATCCCTGCATAATAAACCAATGCGCTGAAGCCGATCCGTTTCCACAGCGCCACGACATTCAGAATGTAAGGCCAGGGCCCGGATTCCAAATACCAGTTGCGCGGCTCGACCCCGAACATGGCCAGGAAATGGTTGAGCAGCCCGTTGTTGAGATCCAGCAGCGTAAAGACGATATAGTATACAACGACCCACGAGAGGAAGTGGGGCAGGAATAAAGCCGTCTGGTAGATCTTGACCCATCTCTGCGAAATCTCATTTAATAGAACCGCGAACAGCAGCGCGAAGAAGGTCGTTAGAATGATGTAGCCGACTTCATATAAAACCGTGTTCCTCGTAATGCGCCATGCCGTATCCGAGACGAAGAAAAATTCGAAGTTTTTGAACCCCGTCCAGTCGCTTCCCCATATCCCCTTGTCGTACTTGAAGTTCTTGAATGCCAGCACGATGCCGGCCATCGGCAAATAAGAGAAAATAAAAATGTACAAGATCCCCGGAATGCCCAGCGTAAACAGTTCGTAATTTTTGCGGAATTGCTTCAGCTCCTGTGCTGCCCGCCTCGTAAACCCCTTCACATGCTCTCGCTCCCTTCGCTTGCCCGCAGTGGTGATGTGACTCATTATGCCGATTGCCAGGCCCTTTCTCCTAGTGCGAAATCACGTAATAGTTGGACTCTGGCGGTGTACTTTTCGTGTTTTGCTGTCCATTCGCGTACCGGGGGCAGAAGAAAAGCCGTTTTCGGGGCGCCTGCCTCCGAATACGGCCTCATAATACGCGTTACTCATCCTGTTCCGATGCCGCTTCTCCCTTGGAAAGCGATTTCTTGAGCCGGTATTCGCCTGGGGTGCAGCCCAGCTTCTTCTTGAACAATTTGAAAAAGTAGCTTTGATTGGCGTAGCCGACCTTGACCATCACCTCGTTGATGCTGTCTTTGCTCCCGCGAAGCAGCTCCTGCGCCTTCGCGATGCGCACCGCATTGATATAATCGGCGACGGACATCGACTCTCCCTTGCGGAACAGCCTTCCGATGTAATCGCCGGAGAGCTTCATCATCCCCGAGACGGATTGCAGGCTCAAATTCATATCTTGATAGTTCTGCTGCACGATGCCCTTGATCGTCTCGATCAAAATCTCGTTCCGCTCGTCCAGCCCGCCCTTCTTCTGATCGCAGATCTCAAGCATGACGGTCCGGATCAAGCGCTGCATGTCTTCGAGCGTCTCCATCTCCAGCAATTGCACGGAGAGCAGGTTCAAGTCGACCGGCATCGGCTGCACGCGGTTCACGTTGATTTCCTTCAGCGTCTGTCGCAGCAGGACCGGCATGTGCGTAATGGCGCTGACGATCTGATCATAATTGCACGTGGAGATATGCCGCATGAGCTTATCCAGCAGCGTCTCCAGCAGCTCCTTGTCGCCTGCCTTCAATCCCTCGATAAGCCGCTTCTCCAGTTCGCCGGGGAACGAATCCGAGCTGTTCTCCATGTTCCCCTTCACCATCTCAGGCTCGATCACGGCCCCTCGGCCGAATACCAGCTTATAGAGCAGATAGTGCTGCGTCAGGTGATAATGCTCCGAGATCGCCCTGAAATCATGGAACGCGCCGCTGATCGCCATCGAAATCGTGATTTTATAGTAATGCGATACCGCCGTCTGTATATCGCTCAGCAGCGGGACCAGCTGATTGAAGCACTCCGCTCCGCCATGCTCGGCGCAGATCAGGAATACGAGATGATCGGCGCGCATTTCCACCCCCATGCATCCGTAATGGGCGGCGAGCAGCTCTTCGGCAATATTGAGTATGGCGAATCGGATCAATTGAACATCCGCATTCGGCGAAAGCCGGCTCAATTGGCGCCACTCGTCGATCGTGACCGTCAGCACGGCAAAGGAAGCGCCGCTGGCGTAGACATTCATGCCCGTCATCGCATCCGCCGACTTCAACTGCGATTCGGTATACGATGCGCTCTCCAGGATGAGCTGGCGGAGATGGTAGGCGCGAATAATGCTTCGATTGTCCCGCTTATAAGCGTTCATATCCAATGCGAGCGCCGCGGCATGCGAATACGTCTCCGTCAGGAACGCCAGCTCGTCCTTCTCCGTCCGTACGCCGTCGGCCAGCTGGCTCGTCTTGATATGCTGCAGCAGACGCTGGATCGGCTTATATAATCCCCTGGTCACGATCATGGCCGCGACGACGGACAGCACGACGAACAAGATCGTCAAGCCGATGGCGGATTGCCGGATCTGCTGAATGTTCTGAATGACCGTGTCGTACGGCTGCACGCTGACGACGAACCAGTCCGGAATGACGGTCCTCGAATAAGATACGATCTGCTTCTCGCCGTCCAGCTCCATGATCGAATAACCTGGCCCTGGATTGGAAGCGGCCAGCTTCGGCGCGATCCGGCTCAATTCCTCCGGCGCCAGCGCCAGCCTGTCGTCCGGTCTCAGCACGTTTCCATTGCCGTCCATCAGCAGGGTATAGCTGCTTCGCAGCGCCTTGTCGTTGATCAGCTTCATATTGTTGTACAACCACTCGGGTTTGATCGTGAGCGCGAGCGCGCTTTCGCCGGCCTTATAGGGTCCGAGGGTTTCGTACATGACATAGGAGAACGTGTCGACTCCGTCCGTGCCGCCGCTCAGGTTCATCGGGGTCAGGCTCAATTTGCGAATGCCGGCGCCGTTCCGGAAGGAAGCCTGCAGCGTCAGGTATTGCCGGCCCGCAGGGTTCTTGAATTTGGCATTGCCTCCGGAGTACAACTTATTCGCAGGCCCGTTGTACACGACGATGGAATCCAGATACCAGCTCGACGTGACCAGCGTATTCAAGCGCCGCAGCTTGCTTAGCAAATCGAAGATCTGCAGCTCGTCCGAAGACATTAACGGTATGATTTCACTGTCCCAGAACAAAGAAGTCACCATGTTCTTCGCGATCTCGTCCATGTACGAGATGTTATAGTTGACCTGGGCAAGGGCGGCCTGGTTATAGTCCTTCTGCATGCGGACCACCGACTTCTCGGACGCATAGTACAGCAGCGTGGAGAAGCAAGTCAGGAAGATGACGGTCATTAACGTAATCGACAGTAAAATTCGAAGCATGTACTTCCTTGATTTGTAGAGCTGGATCAGCCTCATGCCTGCAACCTCCGTGAATTCCGCGTTTCGATAGCTTTGTAAGCATTTTCATTATAGGCCGGCCGCCGGCGCGAAGTTTACTGCATTATCGGGGAATTACTGTACTATGCGCGCTTCGGCCGAATCTACAGGAAGAGAGTGCCGCGTTCTGGAGCCCTTATCGCTGCCGATAGGCCGGGTACCGTGCTGGGTCGGTTGCCTGGTCGGTTGCCGACATTCCGCAGAGCTGGTCCAACTAGACCCTTCCCGTATATAATGAAGGTACGTTCAACCAAAACGATACCATGAGGAGCGTGTCCCTTTGTACGAGCATCTCGTCATCTTCAAATTCAACGCAGCCATCACGCCGGAGCGCGAGCAGGAGCTATTGACTAAGCTGCTGGCATTCAAAGGACGTATTCCCGGCATCGTCGACCTCACGGCAGGCCTGAACGTCACGGAAGAAACGGCTAACGTTCACGGCTACTCCCTCGGCCTTCGCGTAACGTTCGAGAGCCAGGAGGCGCTGCGTTCCTACGGACCGCATCCGCTCCACCAAGACTTCGTCGGCGGGCTGTCCGGCATCCTGGAGAACGTCGTCGTCGTCGACTATCCCGTAAAGTAGCGCCTGCACCGTGCCGCTGCGGGCGGATCGCTTGAACCGCCCAAATATTGGCAAGAATAGGAACAGCCTGGCGGCTTCGCCGGGCTGTTCCTGTCTGCTCCGCGGCGGTATAATAGAACGTAAGGAGTGAGATAAACCCATGCTATTTATCGACAACGGCAGCAACAACGATCCGGCTTGGAATTTGGCGCTCGAGGAATACGCGCTGCGCCATTTGGCAGGCGAGCAGGACTTTCTGCTTTTCTATATTAATGAACCGTCCATCATCATCGGCAAGAACCAGAACACGGCCGAGGAAGTAAACGCGGCATTCGTCGAAGCGAACGGCATTCACGTCGTCCGGCGCTTGTCCGGCGGCGGCGCCGTCTACCATGATCTCGGCAACCTCAATTTCAGCTTCATTACCAAGGATGACGGAAAATCGTTCCATAACTTCCGCAAGTTCACGGAGCCGGTCGTCGCGGCGCTGCATAAGCTCGGCGTAGAAGCGGAGCTGTCCGGACGCAATGATCTGCAGGTCGGCGAGCGCAAAATTTCCGGAAACGCGCAGTTCGCGTCCAAAGGCGTCATGTTCAGCCACGGCACGCTGCTGTTCGATTCTGAAGTCGACGCGATCGTATCGGCGCTGAACGTGAACCCGCTCAAGTTCGAATCGAAGGCGACCAAGTCCGTTCGCAGCCGAGTCGCCAACATCGCGGAATTTCTCGATGAGCCGATGACGATCGAGCAATTCCGGTCTTTCATTCTGGCATCGGTCTTCGGCGGCGGCGAAGTGCCCGAATACCGGCTTAGCGAGGCCGATCTGGCCGCCGTCGGCAAGCTGGCGGACGAGCGTTACCGGAGTTGGGACTGGAACTACGGCCGATCGCCGAAATTCAACGTTCGTCAGACGAAACGGCTCTCCGCCGGCACCTATGATGTACGGCTGCTCGTGGAAGGCGGCATCATCGTCGAGGCTTCCGTGTTCGGCGATTTCTTCGGTACCGGCGAGGTCGCGGACGTCACGTCCAAGCTGGCCGGCATCAAATACGACGCCGCTTCCGTCGACGAAGCGCTCCGTGACATCGATCTGACCGTCTATTTCGGACCGGTGGACCGCCAGGAATGGCTTGAGCTGTTGTTTTAGAACATATCGCTAATTAAGACGCATGGGAGTGGAGAGAGAAGATGAGCCGATCCGAGAACGAAAATGTCACCTCCTTCAAAGCGCTTCAGCTTTGGAGATCGATTCCGCAGCAGTACCGGGACAAGCTCGTGCGCAACGTCTTCTGCGGCAATTGCGGCGGTGCGGTCGAGATCGTGGATTACAGCATTCGGGAAGAGAAATACGCGCTGCTTCTGACCGGGAAATGCCGAACCTGCGGCAAGCCGGTCGCCCGTGTCGTCGAGAACGAATAGCGCGCTGCAGGAATGAAGATGCGTTTAAATGCTTACACTCATCGAAGCGGCCGGTTTTCTGCTTGAAACAGCAGACGATCGGCCGCTTTTCTATGGCCGATCCCTATACGCGATCATTTTCCGGGAAATACTAAATCAAGCTTTACGCAACTTTATATTGTCATCCACTCAAATTTGAGTATAATGAACAATGGATATTCAAATTTGAGTATGTCTCAAGAGAAAGGGATGACCATATTGGACGCAAATCGCAGCAACGTCAAGCTCGTCATTGCAGGCCTCATGCTCGGCTTGTTTATTACGGCGCTTGACCAAACCATCGTGTCGACGGCAATGGGCACCATCATCAAGCAGCTGGGAGGACTCGACAAATTCATTTGGGTCTATTCCGCCTACATGATCGCGATGGTCGTCTCGACGCCGATCTTCGGCAAACTGTCGGATATGTACGGACGCAAGACGTTTGTCGTGACCGGCCTCGCGCTGTTCATGCTGGGCTCCGTCCTATGCGGAACGGCGCAGAACATGGAGCAGCTCATCATTTACCGCGCCATCCAAGGGATCGGCGGCGGGGCTATCATGCCGATCGTATTCACCATCATTTTCGATCTGTTCCCTGCCGAGAAACGCGGCAAAATGATGGGGCTCTTCGGCGCCGTCTTCGGCATCTCCAGCGTATTCGGCCCGATTCTGGGCGGATTGATTACCGACAACATCAGCTGGCGTTGGATTTTCTACATTAACGTTCCGCTCGGTATCCTGTCGCTGCTGTTCATCGCGAAGGCGTACCACGAGAACAAGAACACGCGCAAGCAGTCCATCGACTGGCTCGGCGCGATCATGCTGACCGGCTTCGTCCTCTTCCTGATGTTCGGCCTGGAGCTTGGCGGCACGGACGGCTGGGCGTGGAGCGCGGCAAAGACGATCTTGCTCTTCGTCGCTTCCGGTCTGTTCCTCGTCGGCTTCCTGCTCGTGGAGCGCGCCGTGAAGGATCCGATCATCAAGCTCGGCTTGTTCAAGAACAACGTCGTGACGAGCAGCATGGCCATCAGCCTGCTGTACGGGGCCGTCATGATCTCGACCGCTTCTTACATCCCGCTGTTCATCCAGGGCGTCTTCCATAAGACGGCTACGCAAACAAGCACCGTCATGATCCCGATGATGCTCGGCGTCGTAGCCAGCAGCCAAATCGGCGGCCGCGTCGTCACTAGATTCCGCTACCGCGACGTCATGCTGGTATCCGCCATTATGCTCATCGTCGGCACGGCATTGCTCGGCTTCGCCATGAACGACGAATCCAGCCGGCTCCTGATCTCGCTCTATATGATCGTCGTCGGCCTCGGCATCGGCGTATCGTTCTCGCTGCTCAACATTTCGACGCTCAACGCCGTGCCGCCGCAATACAAGGGCACGTCGTCGTCCCTGATCACCTTCTTCCGCACGATCGGCTCCGCGCTTGGGATCGCGGTCTTCGGCGCCATTCAGAAATCGTCGTTCCAAACGAACATCGCCGAGATGCCGAACATGAATCCGCAGCTTGCGGAACAGATCAAAGGCGGCCAAGTGCTGCTCGATCCGGAGATGCAGCAGAAAATGGGCCTGCCGGCCGACATCGTGAACAAGCTGCTTGCGCAGTTCTCGGATTCGGTCGTCGCGATCTTCCAATGGTCGGTCATTCTGCCGATCGTGGCGATCATCTTCGTGTTCCTGCTCGGCCGTGCCCGCCTGGAAGTCCGTAAAGCCGGCCAGCAAGGCGCCCCGGGCGCAGCGGCGGGCAATACGGGTTCCCAACTCGACGGCGGTAAGCCGGCGCCATCCGTACAAGGGAGATAAACTACCATGTCCATGAGGCTCTTGATTTTAGGGCTGTTAATGGAACGCGAGCGGCATCCTTACGAGATTCGGCAGACGATCAAGCTGCGTAATTGGAATGAATGCTTCAAGCTGAGAGACGGTTCGCTGTACTACGCCGTCGACCAGCTGCGGCAGGACGGACTGATCGAAGCAGCCGAAGTCGTCGCGGTTCCGGGCGATAATCGGCCGGACAAAACCATTTACCGCATTACGGAGAGCGGCCGCGAAGCGTTCCTCCTTCTATTGGAAGAACAGTTCAAGATGACTTCCTTTCCGCAGCATCCCTTGTTTCTGGCGATGCCGTTCGTGCGCCACGGCCATACCGACAAGATCGAAGCGCTCGTATTGAAGCAGTTGGAAGACTGCGAGATGCGCATTGCCCGAATGAAAGCCATACTCGAGCTGAAAGGGGATCTTATCCCCCGCGGCTCCTCGCTGATGATCGAAGGCTTCATTCGATTCGGCGAGACGGAGAAAACCTGGCTCGAGCAATTGCTCGCGGAGGCGCGCTCCGGCAAGCTGTTCGAGTCGCATCAGATGACGCCCGAGCAGATCGAAGCGTACGTCGTCGGCTTGAAGGAATTCGAGAAGTCGTATCCGCCGGATACGGAGAAGAACGACAAGGACAGTTAACAGGCCCATGCCGGGTCGCCGGCAAGCATACTGACGCAGGCAAAAAACGCGTTGATCGCGATCCCCGAGGGGACGCCATCAACGCGTTTTTGTCGTTCGATTAAGCATGCGGGCCTTCTTGCTTGGCCGTGCGCTCGTTCGATCTCCGAGCCTATGTCATAAACATACAATCGCGAAGCATACTAAGTTTGAATGTTTTATCTTATTCGCGTTCCCAGAGGATTCGACTTCCGGTTTGACTCCGATTTGACGCCCTGCTTACGCTTCGGCTTTGGCTTGCGCTTTGGGCACCGGAGGAAGGACGTTCTTGGAACGTCTGCGGTCCACCTTCAGCTTGCGCTGAAGGATGCCGAGCACGATGTCGGCCGCGATCGCGAGCAGCGCCGCGGGAACCGCGCCCGCGAAGAGGCGCAGCGTGTTCCCGTTGTTGATGCCCGCATAGATCTCTCGGCCGAGTCCGCTTCCGCCGACGAGCGGGGCGATCGTAGCGACCCCGATCGCGATTACGGCGGAGACCCGCAGCCCCGTCATGATGTAGGTCAAAGCGAGCGGGAACCGAATCTGGAACAGAATTTGCATCGCGTTCATGCCTACGCCGCGTCCCGCTTCAATATAGCTCGGGTTGATCTGCTGCAGCCCGATGTACGTATTCCGCACGATGGGATTCAGCGAATAGAGAAACAAGCCGACGGTTACCGTCGTGGATCCGAGACCCATCAGAAGCAGGAGCAGGACCAGCATCGCTAAGCTCGGGATGACCTGCAAGATATTCATGACGGCCAGTATGACGCGAGCCAGCGCGCGGTGTCGCGTGCAGAGCGCGCCGAGCGGAACGCCGACGAGAAATGCGAACCCGACGCCGGTGAGCACCATCATGATATGTTGGACCAAGTAGCCGAGCAGCATGCCGGAGTTGCGCTGCACGTAATCGATGAAATCCCAAAACGTTAAATGAGGCTCTACCATTCATGGATCCTCCTTTCCTTTTATTAATGTAGTAACTCTTCGGCGACGATGCCGCTCCTTATGCTTGGAGCAGGCCGACTCGTTTCAAGTAGGCGAGCGCGACTTCGCGTTCGCTCTTCTTCTCGATGTCGACTTCGTAGTTCAGGTCGATCATCGTCTGTTCGTCGATCGTCCCGATCAGCTCCGATACGGCTTCCGTCACGCCCGGATACTTCTTGGCGGCATCGTCGCGAATGACCGGCGAAGCGTCGTAGGGCGGGAAGAAATGCTTGTCGTCCTTCAACGTCTTCAGCCGGTAGGCTTTCAGACGCGAGTCGGTGGAGTAAGCAAGCACGATATCGACTTGATCTTGGGCGACCGCTTTATAGACGAGGCTCAGTTCCATCGGGAACGCCTTGCCGAACGTGATGCCATAAAACGCGGAGAAAGCGGGATAGCCGTCCGAAGCGCGTTCCAGCCATGACGTATCGACGCCCAGACGCATGCCTGCCGCATCCGCTTGAATATCGGATATATTCTCGTAGCCCTTGGCTTTAGCCAGATCCGCGCGCACCGTAAACGCATACGTGTTCTCGAACCCCAGCGGGTCCAGCCAGTCGAGATCGTAATATTTCTTGAAGCCCGCCTGCGCTTGCGCCAGTACTTGCTTGCGGTCCTTCGTATCCTGAATCGGAAAATGGTTATTGAAGATTTCGCCGGAATACAGCGTCCCCATCTGAAGGTCGTTGCGTTTGATGGCTTGCAGCACGACCGGGCTCGACGCGAGATCCGGAATGATCTCCACGTTAACGTCCGTCCGATCCTCGATCAGCGCTTTGTACATCTCGGCTAAAATTTTGGTTTCGGTAAAGGTCTGCGCGCCGATCGTGAACGTATTTCCGGTGCCGCATGCACCGAGCAGCATCGCCATCGCGCACAGAACGAGCAGCGTTATCGTATGGTTCAGTTTCGCAATCATCCTTGTCCTCCATGTTAAATCGACATTCTCCTCGCACCGCCGAACCGCCTGGTCAACCATTTCTCGAGGATGCCGAGCACCTGATCCACGAGCAAAGCGAGCAGGATCGCGCCCAGCGCGCCCGTCACGATCAGCTCCGGCTTGTTGACCGCCATGCCCGACACGATCAGCTGGCCCAGGCCGCCGGCGCCGATCAAGGTTGCCAGCGTCGCCCAGCTGATGATATAAACCATCGTCACCCGGATGCCCGACATGATATAGGGCAGCGACAGCGGCAGCTGAATAAGCAGGATCCGCTGCATCGTTCCGTACCCCATACCCCGCGCCGAATCGAGCACGTTGCGGTCGACGGATTCGAAGCCGTCATAGGTATTGCGCAGAATCGGCATGATGGCATACAGCAGCAGCGCGACGACCGCCGGCTTGGTGCCGATCCCCATGAGGGGGATAAGCACGGCGAGGAGAGCCAGGCTCGGCACGGTCTGCAGCAGATTCGCGACGAAGAACACGCTGACGTTGATCCATCTTACCCGGTTATATACAAGCGCGATGCCGAGCGGTACCGCGAAGAGGGTACCTAGAAGGATAGCCGTGAGCGACAGGGCCAGATGCTGGCCCAGCGCATGCAGAATGTCGGAGCTGCGTTCCTGCAGGAAAGACCAATAAGCAGCCATTCGTTACACCGCCTCCTCGGAAGTCGGGAGGATCTCGGCCAGATGGCGCACGATGCTGCCCCTCGTGACCAGCCCGACGAGACGATCCTGGTCGTCGATGACGGCCACGTGGGACAGTTGATTGTGACTCATCATCTCTACCGGCTCCGACAGCAAGGAACCGCTTCGAATGAAATATCGGACGGGCTTCATGACGTCGGCCACCGTAATGTTCTCGTCCCCGTAGTGCTCCAGCACGTTATAGATCGACACGATGCCTTTCAGCTGCCGCTGCCGGTCGATGATGAACAGCGTATCGACCTTGCGCCGTTCCATAATGGTAATGGCTTCCGCCAATCCTTTGTTGGGATACGCGGTAACGGGCTGGTTCACCATGACCTCGTTAACGGTCGGGCTGTCATAGAGGAGATCCTCCTGGTGCAGCCGCTTCTGTCCGATGAAGGAAGCGACGAATTCATTGGCGGGATGCCGCAATATCCGCTCCGGCGTATCGCTTTGCACGACTTCCCCGCTCTTCATGAGCACGATCCGGTCGGCGATCTTGAGCGCCTCGTCCATGTCGTGCGTGACGAAAATAATGGTTTTGTGCAGCTCCTGCTGCAGCCGGACGATCTCGTCCTGCAGCTGCTCGCGGCTGATGGGATCGAGCGCGCTGAACGGCTCGTCCATGAGGATGATATCCGGATCCGCGGCAAAGGCGCGGATGACGCCGATTCGCTGCTGCTGGCCGCCGCTCAGCTCGGATGGATAACGGTCGCGGTACGTGTCCGGATCGAGCCCCACGAGCTTCAACAGCTCGTCGACGCGCCGCTCGATGCGGTCGGCCTTCCATTTCTTCAGCCGAGGGACGACCCCGACATTGCGCCCGATCGTCATATGGGGGAACAAGCCGATGCTTTGAATGACGTACCCGATGTCGCGCCGCAGCTCGACGGTATCGATCTCGCGCGTGTCCCTGCCGTTAATCAAGATCGAACCGCTTGTCGGCGTGACGAGATGATTGATCATTTTCATCGTCGTCGATTTCCCGCAGCCGCTTGGCCCGATCAGGACGGTCAGTTCGCCCTGCTTGAATTCCAGATTGATATTCTTTAATGCTTGATAACCATCGGCGTACACTTTATTGATGTTTTTCATTACAATCATGAAGTATCCGTCCTTTACGTCTTTACTTTTCCAAATAATGTATTATAATCATTTGATTATTTGATTCAAAGTACCAATTATTCGGATGAGGCAATAAGCGACCATTTAAATTAACCGGATGACATGGATTTCAATCATGGAAAATAATTACTTCCACGTCGGCGGCTGCTCCGGCCTCTGCGAATGAAGTTACCGATAGGCGTGACGCGATGGACGTGAGCGCCGCTCCACCAGCCTGCGGGCTCTGCCGCCATGCCAAGCCTCGGCACGAAATTTTCGAGCACGGGGGGAGGGCTGTTCCAGGGGGGAGAATGGAGGAAGGGAAGCGGATCCGTAATCGGCGGAAACGGCAAACAGCGCCGCAGGGTTAGACCCGCGGGCGCCATATTCCATGCTATAGAAAGATATCCGGAGTGAGAAGACTACCGCTCCCTGCTTCTTGCTACAATTTGCATCAATTGCTTCAACTGATTCAACTGCTTCAACTGCCTCAACTTCCTCAACTGCTCAACTGCTTCAACTGCTTCAACTGCTTCAACTGCTTCAATTACACGGTACGCTGCCTCCGCTTTGCAGGTCCTCCTGCGAATTCCGCGCAAGACGGTCCTTACTTGTCGTAGCTGACCAAATACGGCTGCTGCTCCGTCTGATAATACCCGACGCTGTACTCGACAAGCCGACCCTCGACATCATAAGTACGGCGAAGCCGAACGAGCAGCGGCGTCCCTTCCGGCACGCCGAGCAGGCCGGCGGTCTCGGCGGATGCCGTGCCGACCGAGAAGGCGTCGCGGAAATTGTCCAGCACGATCCCCTGCTCTTCCAGCAGGTCGTACAGCGATTCGAACGGCAGCTCGCCCCTCTCCTGCCGCGACTTGGGCCACACGGCATCGGCGAGGTAGTGACGGATGTGAAGGTATGGACGCTCGTTCAATACGTACAGCCGCTCGATGCGAATCGCCTTCGGTCCCAGCAGGCCATGCAGCTCCGTACCCGGCGCCAGGCGCTCGCGGGCGGTCGAGATGAGCCGTTTCTCCAAGCGGTGTCCCTCTTCCACGAGCAGCTCGGTGAAGCGTTTGCCCTTGGAGAGGCGCGAGATCGACATGTTCGTGAGGACGATGGTGCCGACGCCGCTTTTCTTCTCGACGTATCCTTCCTCCGCCAGCTCGCGGATCGCGTTGCGCACCGTCATCTTGCTGACGTTGAACTCCTTCTCCAGCTGAGGCTCGGGCGGGATGTGGCCGCCGAGCGGATAGACGCCGTGGAGAATGCGATCCTTGACGATTTTCTTGACCTGCAGATACAGCGGTCCTTTCTTGCGCGTGATGCTCATCTCCGCTCCCCTTCCTCCGCTCCCCCGTCTCACCGTTCGATGTCGCCGGCCTTTCTGGACATCGCCTTCACGACATCGGCTTCCGACGCCAGCGGCGTATCCCCGTGCACCGTGTGCGCGAGCACCGCCGCCGCCGTCGCATAATCGACCGCGTATTGCGGATCGTCGCCGCGCAGGCAGGCGTGCATGATGCCGCTCGCATACGCATCGCCGGCGCCGACCCGATCGTATACCGCGAAGGTGGACGGCTGCGCGAACCAAAATGCCCCATCCGCGTGCAAATAGCCGGTCAACGTGTGGGTATTATCCGCGTTAACGCGGCGATGCGTGCCGGCAATCGTACCGATGCCGTATTGCTTCGCCACTTGCGGGATGAGCTCGAGCAGTTGCGACAACGGATCCTCGGCGCCGCTGCTGCTGGTCATGCCAAGCGTCAGCAGCGCGTCCTTCTCGTTCATGAAGACGATATCCGCCAGCTCCAGCATCTCGCGATAATGCGGCTTGGCCCGGGCATGGCCGTCTTCGCCCCATAGCGACGGACGGTAGTTGCAGTCGAAAATCACCTTGCCGCCGCGGCTCTTGACCACGCTCGCCAGCCGTTTGATCTGCGTGCGCGCAAGCTCGTTCATCGCCAGCGTAATGCCGCAGAAATGCACCGCGTCCACTGCATCGGCGATCCGTTCCCAGTCGGCCGGGTCATGGGGCACGGTGTTAAAGCTACTGCCGAGCCGGTCGGTGTACGTGACCTTGCCCGGGCGGATCCCGAAGCCGCGCTCCAGGAAATACATGCCGACGTAACGGCCGCCCCGGTTCACGAACGTCGTCTGAACGCCCAGCTTGCGCAGATACGACAGCGCGGCGTCGCCCAGCGAATTGTCCGGCAGCGTGCTGGCCAAGTAAGTCTCATGGCCGAAGCGGGACAGCGCCGAGACGACGTTGACCCCGCTCCCCGAGAAGGAGTACGCGAGGCTCCCGCTCTGCGACAGCGTCGAGTAGCCCGGCGTCTCCAGGCGCATCATCACCTCGCCGAACGCGGCGATCCTAGACATAACGATCTACCAGTCCCTTCAGTTCGCCGAGCAGCGTCCGCACATCCTCCACGCGCGTATCGCCGCTCGCCGGATCGACGATCGACGAGTAGACATGCGGAATGACCCGCGGAACGCCCGCTTCCAGCGCGATCTCCACAATTCTCCCGAAGTTGTCCAGGTCGATGCCGCCGGTCGGCTCCAGCGCGAAGCCTTCCTCGCCGCATGCCTTGGCGACGGCGCGGTACTCTTCCTCGAGCTTCAGTCCCTGCATCGGAAAATATTTCAGCGCATGCCCGCCCATATCCCGGACCAGCGCGATCGCGGCTTTGACCGGGACGATCGCTTTCTCCTCGGCGGCCGCGCTGAACACGCCCGTCGAGATATTCACGTAACCCGGCCGTCCGCAGGGCGACACGAGCGCGTTGATCCAGCTGTCGCGGCTGCCCAGGTTGGCGCTGGTGGCGCCGACGGCAGGGAAGATCTGATTGATGTGGCTGCCTTCGTACGACCGGACGACCTCCGCCACCACCGCCCCTTGACGGTTGTCTCCCGCGCCGAGTCCAATCGATACCGCGTCTTCGATCGACGCGCCGTACCGTTTCATGGCTTCGACAGCGGACGGAGCATCGGCGTAAGCCTTGGAGAGCACGCCGACGAGGACGTAACCCTCCGCCGCTTCGTAGACCGCGCGCGCGTTGTCGACGCTTCCCGCCAGCACGTTCAGCGCTGCTTTGTTCTTGTATAACCGGTTATGAATAGTAGCCATGCGTTAGTGTCTCCCCCCGATAATCTCCTGGATGCGCGCGATGATGACTTGCAGATCGTCGCCTTGAAGCGAACGCGGATCGAGATCGAAATACCCCTGCGCCAAGCCGTAGTCCCGCGTATAGACCGCGATGCCGCCGCCGCGAAGCCCGTCGTTGACCGTCCGCGCGGACAGGCCCGCCTTCGCTTCGTCGATCTGGATGCGTCCGCGGAAGATGGCTCGTCCCGCCTCGTCCTGGACGATGCCGACGCTCACGCCGGGAAGCTCGCCCAGCACGTCGAGGGCCGCCAGAGCCGCGCGCTCTTCCGCGCTCTTGTCTTCCTTGACGAAATACTCGTCCAGCGCCTGCAGCAGTCCGAAGATCGACTCCTTGCCGACCTTCATGCCGCGGCCGATGCCGTGCAGCTGCGTCTTCACCCAGCCGACATAAGCGGCTTTGCCCGCGACAATGCCGGAGGTCGGGCCTTCGATCGCCTTGGATCCGCTGAAGATGGCCAGGTCCGAGCAGGTCGCGTATTTGCGCAAATCCTCTTCGGCCGCGGCATCGACAATGAGGGGCACGCCGCATCGCTGCGCCACTTCCCAGGCATCCTCGACCTTGATCATGTTCTTCTGGACGCAGTGATGCGACTGCACGAACAGGATCGCCGCCGTGCGCGCGTTGATCGCCATCTCCAGATGTTCCTTGCGGCCTTCGTTGGCGTAGCCGACCTCGACGAGCTTGCCTCCGCCGAGCGCGACCATCGTCTCCACCGGAGCGCCGTATTGGACGTTATGACCCTTGAACAGAATAATCTCGTTATGCTCGGGCAGTTCTTGGTGAAGCTTCAGGCTCGCCCGCTTGTCGCCGCGCGTGACGACGGCCGCCACGGTCATGGCGATACCGCTGGAGGCGGAATTGACGATGACCGCGTCTTCGGCATGCAGCAGCCCGGCCGCGTAAGCGCCGGACTTGTCCACCAGATCGGCCATCTCCACGTAGCTCTGGCCGCCCGTCTTGACCGCGTTCATGACGCCGTCCGTCGGTGCCGATACGCCGAGGATGCTCATCCGGCCGCTGGCGTTGACGACGCGTTTCAATCCGTATTTAGCATGCAAAGTATGATCCATCGATAACCGCTCCCTTGACTTGTATGTAGGTGTCCGCCGTACGCGAAGCCCCTTCGGAATCCACCAATGTCCTGCTCCCCTTCACGACGTCGAACAGCGTCAGATCGGCCGTTCCGCCGACCTTCAGCCCGCAGAGCTCCGGCCGTCCGAGCCATTGCGCAGCGTTGACCGTCACCGCGTCTACGACCTCCCGGAGGCTGTAGCCGAGATAGAGAAACTTGCTCATCACGTCGGCCAAGCTGTAGACCGGCCCGCCGATGCGGTTGCTCTCGTAGATATCCGTGCTGATGGTGTGCAGCGGCAGCCCGGCCGCGCGAGCCTGCTCCGCCACGCGGAACGAGAAGCTGGCCGTTCCGTGCCCGACGTCCAGATGCACGCCGCGGTCGATCGCGTCCAGCAGCGCGGGCAGCGGCCTCCCTTGATTATCGAAGAGATTGTTGGCCTTGCCGTTCAAATAATGGGTCACGATGTCGCCCGGCGCCAGAAGCGCGATGACCTCGCCGATCGCAGGCGGTCCCGACCCGACATGGACCATGAGGGACAAGCCCGTCGCTTCGGAGAACCGGCGCGCGCGCCGGAGCGGCTCGATGCCCTGCTCCTTCACGACGCTGCGGCTGATCCTCGCCTTCAGCCCGACGATGAATTCCGGATAGGCCCGCACCGCCTCGTTAATGGCGTTCTCGTCGAGCCATGCCGGATTCGACAACTCGTCGACGCGCTCGAGGCCGATGCGCGAGACGTTCAGGAAAGCCAGCAGTCTGGTGGCCGCGCGGCTTCCCGCCTCCCGCAGCTCTCCGATCCGGTCCGCGCCGCAGCTGCCGGCGTCCACGATCGTCGTGACGCCCTGCTTGACGCCGATCTCGTCGATCGCGTCCCCGTAAGGCTTGAACTCGCGGAAGGCGTGCACGTGCATGTCGATCCAGCCGTCCGATACGCAGCCGCCTTCGGCGACGACCTCGCCTTCCCCCGTTCCCGAAGGGACGATCGCGGCGATCCGGCCGCCCTCGATCACGATATCGGCTTCTTGTCCGTCCATCCGTTTCATCTTGCGCAGTACGATTCCCATGCTCTGGATGCGTCCTTTCTTCGCGTGACAGCGCGCCTAGACGTTGTCTTCTATTTGTTCATTAGCTTAGCACATCCTAGCAATTAAATGAACATAACGTTATAATGTTTAAACATCAACACATTCGTTAGACATTCGCTTAGGACAATAGGGTCTATCCTTCATCCTTCCCCCGCGGGGGGCAAAGAACGGTTTAAGAAAGCGCATACTTGCCGGCGTTATAAGGCATCTCGCCTTGCACAGGCAGATTGCGATATCGAAAGCGCGATGCTTCGACACGCCAAATTAGATCGCCGAATTGATCTGCCCAACTCATACGCCCGGCAATCTTATTTCCAGGAGGTCCTCGTGAAATTATCCATAACGCCGTCCAGCCTGACATCGAGCATCCGCTTCAGTTGGAGCCGCTTCAAGTCGAGGCTTCTCGTCACCTACACCTTATCTTACATTCTCATTTTTCTGGTTCCGCTTTCGGGCGTCACCTTCGTCATCTACCATAACGCGACGGCCAATCTGCGCGCCGAGATCGAGCAGTCCAACGTCAACCAGCTGAACCAGGTGAGACAATCCATCGACACGCAGATGACCAACCTGCTGGAGACCGCCAGCAACATCTCCTTCGACGAGAATCTCACCAAATTCATGGTCTCGCATCCCTATTACAGCCGCGGCGCCATCGCCTCCTTAGCTCGGTACAAGACCAACAACTCCATATTGGACGAACTGTTTCTCTACTACCGCGGCGACGATCGGATCTACTCCAATCTAGGGATGACCGATCTCGACCTCGTCTTCGACAAGCTGTTCCGGTTCGATCGCTGGCAGCCGCAGGAGGTCAAGCAGGCGCTCAACGGTACGGCGTTCAACACCGTGCGGCCGGCCGAGAACGTCACCATGGGCTCGCGCAGCGAAGGCATGCTGGCGATGCTCGTCCCGATCAAGACGAACGATCCTTACCCGTACGGCACCGTGCTCTATTTGATCAAAGAAGACCGGCTTACCGGCGTCATGAACGCCATCCTGAACGACTTCTCCGGAAGCAGCTACATCTTCTCGGGAACGGGCGAAGTGCTGACCTCCAATTACCGCGGCGAAGCGCTGCGCGGACAAGACCTGACGTCGCTGAGTGCGCTCGAGCCGGGCATTCACGGCTTGAAGCTGGACGGCGAACGCTATTCGGTCGTCTCGGTCAAGTCCAAGGTCAACGGCTGGACGTATGCCACGGCCATCCCCAGCTATCAGTTCTTCGAACAGGTCGGCCAGATCCGAACGATCATCCTGCTCGTCTTCGTCTTCACGGCGTTGACGGGCATTGCCGCGGCGATGATGCTCGCCAGAAGGCAGTACCACCCGATCCGCGACCTGCTGGAATTCGCCTCGCTTCAGGGCGGCGCCAAGGAAACGCCGAAGATCCGCAACGAGTGGGACTGGATCAAGCAGACGATCCACGACTACCACGCCCGCATCGACATGCAGGAGCCGTTCGTGCGCAACCAATGCCTCATGCTGCTGTTCAAGCACGGCAAGCCGGACGATCCCGAGATCGAGCGCATGATCGTCCAATCCGGTCTGGAGCTGCCGGAGCGGGCCGCCTGCTTCGCGATCATCCTCAGCTTGGACGAGCAGCGCCGCGGCGAGCAGACGTGGGAGGACCAGCAGGCGCTGCGCGCGTGGCTGAGCCGGCTGGAGCTCCCCGGGCTGCAGGCTCAGATCGACGGCGTCGAGCTGTCCGTCACCCATCAGCTCGCGCTCATGGTAACGCTGCTGCAGGCGGACGGCAATGACGAGGCGAACCGCGCGGCTCTGGTCGTCGGCGAGCTCGACGAGCTGCTGGCGGAACGGCTGCCCAATCGGCCTAACCTAGGCGTCGGCACCTTGTACGACGACTTGTCCGGGCTGAACCAATCCTTCCTCGAAGCGGCCTCGGCGCTGGAACAGCGGATGCTGACGCTCAGCGGCCGGATCGCTTACTTCGAGGAGCTGACGGAGCCGGCGACCCCGTCGGAAACCGGCGAGAGCTCCTGGATCCCCAAGAAATGGCTGCTCAAGCTGGAGCAGAGCCTCAAGCAGGGCAACGAAGCCACGGCGCTCCAGCTGATCGCGAGCATGATGGCGAAGCTCAAGACCGAAACGCTGCCCGCCGGCTTGCTGCGATGCCAATGCTTCGACGTGCTCAATTCCCTGCTGCGAACCGCCGCCGAGCTCGGCATGGACGAGGCGCGAGCCGATATCTCGTCGCTGCATGCCTTCGAGACGCTGGAGGGACTGGAGAGCAAGCTTTGCTCGCTCGCGAAGCGCATCTGCCATGCGGCCTCGCGCCAGAGCGAGACGGTCCAGCCGTCGCTTATGGACGAGATCGTCGCCTACGTCGAACAGAATTACGCCGATTATACGCTCAGCCTGGAGCATATCGCCCTCAAGTACGATACCTCCACGTCATACCTCAGCCGCAGCTTCAAAGAGAAGATCGGCTGCAATTTCACGGAGTATATCTGGCAATGCCGTCTCCGGGAAGTGATTCGCCAGCTCCTTCATACGAGCGCGCCGCTCAAGGACATCATCGAGCGCGTCGGCTACCTGGACGCGCCGAACTTCATCCGCAAATTCAAGAAGGAAACCGGCCATACCCCCGGCCAATACCGCAAGCTGCACGGCGCGGGCGTCCCGATCTTCGAAGCGAATTAATTCACCTTCACCTCCGCTTCCGTCAAACCACAGGAGCTGTCCCCGTCCTTCGACGTCCGGGACAGCTCCTGTTTCTTCCAACCCGCAGGGTCTCCTAAGACTTCGGCCCGCTCAGTATATGCGCCACCAGCTCGTCCAGCGGGACCGTCGCGAGCGCGATGGCCGTATCCGTCACGCCGTAATAGATATACAGCAGGCCGTCCTTGACGACGTTGCCCGTCGGGAAGATGACGTTCGGAATCTGGTAGCCGAACTTCTCGTAATACGTCTCCGGCTCCATGATGAAGTCGTGCGTCCGGGCGATGATCTTCTCCGGGTCGTCGAGATCGAGCAGCAGCGCTCCGACCCGGTAGACGATCTCGTCGTCGACGCCGTGGTAGAGCACGAGCCAGCCCTTGTCCGTCTTGATCGGCGGCGTCGAACCGCCGATCTTGCGGGACTCCCAAGCCATGTTCTCGGCTTTGGCCAGCAGCTTCGGCTGCTCCCAGTTGATCAAATCGTCGGAATACGTAATCCACATGGCCGCTTTCTCCGTGCCGTACGCTTCGCCGATATATTCTTCCGGACGCCGCAGCAGGGCATATTTACCGTTAATCTTCTCCGGGAACAAGATATTGTCGCGGTCGTTGATATCCAGCTCGGTCGTATCCGCGACGAACGCCCAGTCGACGAGGTTGTCCGACTTGACGATGGACGAGCGGGTCAGCCAGTGGCCTTCCTGCTCGCCCCAGCCGTCCGGATACTTCGGGAACGAGCGCTCCGGAACGCCGGTGTTCGTCGGATAGTAATTCATCGCGCACGGCCGCAGCGCGTAGTTCATGTAGAACGTGCCGTCGATCTTGACGACGCGCGGATCCTGCACGCTGCCGTACGGGAAGCCCAGCTCGTCCGGCGTCAGGATCGGTTCGTCTTTCACGTGCGTGAAATGCACCCCGTCCTCGCTCTCCAGCAGGCCGAGATAGTTTTTGCACGGGGTCAGCGAGCCGGCGGTACGCTCGATCATATAAAACTTATCCCCGTCCAGGATGACGGCCGGATTGAAGACCGTCGCCTTCCGCCATTCGAATCCGCCGGGAACCACGATCGGGTTGGCGGGATGTCTGGTGATGTTCATGACAATATTCCTCCTGTGCAGTCGTATGGTGGTACGTTCGCGGTTGGATCCGCGGAAAGAAAAACTCTCCGGCAGCATGAGCCCTCGGAGAGTTTTCGGGCGATGAATGCATCCGCCGTTAGTTGGACTTCCAGCGGTCGTAAGCGGTTTGGTAGATCTCGGCCATCCGTTCGCCGCCCATCTTCTTGATCGTGCCGACGTAGCCGTCCCAGCCGGTCATCGGCTCCGCGCCGGTGACGAACTTGGCTTCCATCTGACGCACATACGTGTTCAGGTCGGACGTCATGGCCGTTACCTCCGCTTGTTCGTCCGGCGTCAGGAACAGCACCGGGAACGGGATGCGCGCGCCGCGGTCGAGCAGCTTGGTCTTGGTCTCGTTGGCGATCCAGGCGTCCACGTCGCCCAGCAGGCCGTTATCGATTTCCTTCAGGTTGATCGTCGGAGCCGGAATGCCGTAATTCGGCGTGATTTTGCCGCGGTATTCCTCGCGGTCGCCGCCGCCCGGCACCGGCAGGTATTCCTTCTTGAACGTGGCTTTGTCCGTGTATTTCCACAGAATGCCTTCCGGTCCTTTGTTGAACAGGGTCGCGCCTTCAACGGAGTACGAATAGTCGATCCAGCGTATGGATGCTTCGGGCGACGGATTCGTATTCGAGATGGCGAACGCGCCGGTGTTGATGCCCTTGTTCTTGGCGATAGCCGGCTTATCCACGGAGTCGCTCTTCACCGGGCTGAACATCGGGTCGTCGGTGTTCGGCTCTTCGCCCATCATTTGGAAGGCCGTCCAGGACGAGAACAAGCCGAGCTGATCGTTGCGCGCTTTGGCTTCGCGCTGCTCGCTCGTCTGCGAGAAGCTCTCATGGTCGAGCAGATTGTCGTTCCACAGCCGGTTCAGGTAGGCCAGGTACTCCTTGTAGCCCGCCTCGATCGGCGTATAGTGCACCTTCTCGTTGTCGTCCACGTAAATCTCTTCCTCGTAGATGCCGAAGGCGCCGAGCAGCCACGTCCGGATATCGCGCAGGCTGTTGCCCGGGGAAGCGGAGGACAGCGGAATTTCGTCCGGCTTGCCGTTCTTGTTCGGATCCTCGTTCTTGACCCGCTTCAAGTACGCGTACAGCTCCTCCGTGGTTTCCGGCAGCTTGTTCACTCCGAGCGCCTTCAGGAATTCGCCGTTGTACCACAGCGGATTGCGGTACCAAGGCTGGTTGAATTCAATGACCGGCAGCGCGTAGATATGGCCGTCCGGCGCGGTAATCGACTTGCGAATATCCGGGTTCTCGTCGAGAATCTTCTTGACGTTGGGCGCGTACTTGTCGATCAAGTCCTCGAGCGGCACGAGAATGCCCTGCTCGCCGTAATTCATTTGTTCCGCCGGGGTCAATCCGGCCGCATAGAAAATATCGGGATAATTGCCGCTGACGAACACGAGGCTTTTCTTCGTTTCGAAGGCGTCCTTCGGCGCGTTTTGGAACGTCATATGAATGCCCGTCAGCTTCTCCATTTCCTCGAACAGGGGCATCTTGTCCCAGTTCTGAATGCCGACGTCCGGCCCCATCATGGAGAGCGTCAGCGGCTTCTTGACCACGGGAAAGCCTTCCTTGTTCACGTTGTCCGCGGCGGCGCCCGCCTTGCTGCCCGTCTCTTTCTCTGTCGAGCTGCAGCCGGCCAGCACGCCGGCCAGCAAAGTGCCCGCGAGCAGCAGATTCAACCCTCTTCTACCTGTTTTCATGCATGTGCTCCTCCTTATTGTTCGCATTCTGTTGCTATCTATCATAAACGAAGATTGCGGCAGTCCCTTCATAGAATGACCGCTCGGGCCATATGCAGCGATTCATTCGAGTAGGGAATGGCCTGATCCTCGGTTACTTATGCCTGGCAGCGCCAGCGTTCGGACGAACGCTCGGCGTGCCTTTCGACTGCCTGCCCGTCAGCCTTTCACCGACCCGATCATCACGCCTTGCACGAAATAACGCTGCAGGAACGGATAAACCGCGATGATGGGCAGCGTAGACACGATGATGACGGCGTATTTCACGAGCGAGGCGATCTCCGCCTTGGAGGCGGCCAGACTCGCCGCATCGCCGTTCAGCACCGCGCCGTTGGTCTCCGCGCCCATCTGCTGGAGCACCAGGATCTGCCGAAGCACCATCTGCAGCGGAAACTTCGATTCTTGGTTGAGATAGATCAGGGCGGTAAAGTAGCTGTTCCAGTGTCCCACGCCGTAGAACAGCGCCATGACCGCGATGATCGGCGCCGACAGCGGAAGCACGATGCGCATGAACAGCCGCATGTTGGTACAGCCGTCGATATGCGCCGCTTCTTGCAGCTCCTTCGGGATCGTGGACTGGAAGAACGTCCGGGCCACGATGATGTTCCATACGGAAGCGGAGACCGGCAGGATCAGCGCCCACATCGAGTTGATCAGGCCGAGATTCTTCACGACCAGATACGTCGGCACCAGGCCGCCGCTGAAAAACATCGTCACGAGAATCACGATCATGAAGAATTTCCGGCCGACGAAGTCGCTCCGGCTGAGCGCGTACGCGGCCGGCAGCGTCACCGCCAAGTTGATGAGCGTTCCGATGGCGGTGTAGACGATCGTATTGCGGTAGCCCACCCAGATCTTGGCGTTCCCGAACACGAGCTTGTAGCCTTCCAGCGTCAACCCTTTCGGCAGCAGCCACATCTCACCGGAGTTCACGTACTTCGGCGTACTGATCGATGCGCTGACCATGTAGATCAGCGGGTAAAGCACGACGATCAGCGCCGCCGTCAAGAAGAGATAGACGAGGACGAGGAAGAGCTTGTCCCCTTTGGATTCTTTGATTGCCGATACCATCGATGCGTCCTCCTAACTACCAGAGACTGTTGTCGCTGGTCTTTTTGGCAATTCGGTTGACCGTCAAGAGCAGGATTGCATTGACCACGGAGTTGAACAAGCCGACTGCCGTGGAGAAGCTGAGCTGGTTGCTGAGCAAGCCCGACCTGTAGACGAAGGTGGATATGACATCGGAAGATTCGATGTTCAACGAGTTTTGCAGCAGCAGGATCTTCTCGTACCCGACGCCGAGGATGTTGCCCACGTTGAGGATCAACAGGATCGCGATCGTCGGGATGATCGTCGGGATATTAATATGAAGCACCCGCTTGAGACGGCTTGCTCCATCGACGATCGCCGCTTCGTGCAGCTGCGGATCGACGGCCGACAAGGCAGCCAGATAGATGATCGTGCCCCAGCCCGCGCTCTGCCACACGCCCGAGAGGACGTAGACCGTCTTGAACCAGCGCGGATCCTCCAGGAAACTCGCCGGCTGCAGGCCGACCCACTCGATCATGCGGATCAGGATTCCCGACGACGGGCTCAGGAACGTGATGATCATCCCCGCCATGACGACGATGGAGATGAAGTGCGGCGCGTACGTAACCGTTTGCACGCTTCGCTTGAACAGGCCGTTCTTGATTTCATTGAATGCCAGCGCCAATAGGATCGGCAGCGGGAATCCGATCGCCAGTTCGTACAAGCTGATGCTGAACGTGTTCCACAGGAGATCCCAGAAATAATACGAATGAAAGAACCGTTCGAAGTGATCGAAGCCGACCCAATCGCTGCCGGCGATGCCCTTGACGGGCAGGAAATTTTTGAAGGCGATCTGAACCCCGTACATCGGCACGTAATTAAAGATGATGAAGTACAGCATGCACGGCGCTATAAACAAGTACAGCTCCCAATTGTGCAGGATTTTTCTTCGCCAGGACGTCTTCCTGTTCGTCGTTCCAAGCTGCGTCCGAAGCGCCACCTCTTGACTTGCTTTCAACACCTACCGACTCCTTTCCCTTGACCCCTGACCCCGCTTCCGTATTCCTAATGAAGGCGGACGATGATCCCCCGAGCAAGCGTATTCATAAACGCCCTGCCCGTTCATACGTCCTATACTAGAAAATTTCGCGGGCGATCGTATATATGTCGAATATGAATTGTCATGTCCGTTCGGCGCGCCGCCTCAGGCGCGGCAAGGCTTTCGGCCATTCATCCCTCTTTCCCGGGCAGCTGTCTTCCGGGGCGCAATGTGTCGTATTTTACTCGCCGTCCCCCATGCAAATGATACATATTGCGCGTGGCAGCGAGGTGTGACGGCTTGTTCGCCAACCTCATCGTCAAGACGATGGAGCGGGGCTTGGTATAGGCTGCAGGCGCGATCCGCATAAAAAAACCAGCCCAAGCGCTTCTGCGCTTCGGCTGGTTTTCGTTCATCCGCTGTTCTATTCCCCATTCCCATAACGCCTCGAAAGTATGCTATACTTGGACAAATCCCGCCCGGCGGCAGCATCCCCGGGCATGACGGAGCATGATGACATGACGGCAACGTACGGCGCGAAGGCCGTTCTGGACGCCTTGGACGGCGAGTAACCCCTTGTCCTAAAAACCTTGTCTGCGAAAACAGGCCGAAGCGTACCTCGAACGGGTACGGCCTCGGCCTGTTTTACGCATGCGCCCATGCTGCGATTGTAATCCGATCGTATACAGGGCTGCGATTAGTTCGATGGCTCGCGATCCTGTACGACACCGATAAGCTTGATGACCTTGGCCGGATTTCCGCCGACGACTACATTGTCGGGGACGTCCTTCGTCACGACCGCTCCCGAAGCGATAACGGCATTGTTACCGATCGTAATGCCCGGGTTAATGACTGCGCGGCCGCCGATCCATACGCTGCTGCCGATCGTGACCGGCTTGCCGAATTCCGCTCCGGATATTCGCTCCTCGGCATCTAAGGGATGCGTCGCGGTGTAAATATGCACGCCGGGGCCGAGAAAGCAGTTATCGCCCAATCGAATCGCGCACACGTCGAGAAACACGCAATCGAAATTCGCATAGAAATTCTCGCCGACATGGATGTTGTAGCCGTAATCGCAGCGAAAGGTCGGCTCAACGTAATAACGGGAGCCCGTTGAACCGAACAATTCCCCGAGGAGCTCTCTTCTTCGTTCATCCTCCGTTTCGAGCGACTCATTGAACAACCGCGAGATTCGGCGCGCACGTAACCGCTCCTGTACCAACTCCGGGTCGCCGGCGTTGTAAAGCTCCCCGCTGATCATCTTTTCCTTTTCGGTTTTGGATGGCATGACGAGAAACCCTCCTTTCGTTGTTTACGGTAAGGCAGGCGAACAGTGTTTGTTAATTTATCCCATATGGCATTGAAATAGACGTGAGACGTCGGAAAAAGTTACGGTCATACCCTATAATCAGCGCGAGGCAGCCTGTTGTTTCAGCCGCCTGCCAGCAAAACAAAGCCGCCTGACCCCGAGTACTGCAAGGGTCAGGCGGCTTTCATTCCCCACACAAAGTGGTGAAAGAGGGACCGGAGGTCGGTATGGAGTTGGAGCGATGCTTATGCTTACGAAGCCGGTGAATGCTGCATTTCCTGTCTTCCGACAGGCAACGCAAACCAATCACCTCAAGCGTTCGCCTTTGTAGTCGGATTTCAACCATTTCTGAATTTACCAATTCAAGAAATCCGACTACAACAGCTGAGGGTTTTCGTAAGAAAACCTACTTTGAAAGTATAAGCTTGGAAACCCATACCGACCGCAGGTCCTGCTCTTCTCACCTACTTCTTCACAATATCAGCAACCGCTTTGTCAAACCGCCCAAGCAGCTCATCGGCTTTGATTCGTTTGCCCATGTAGTCCTGCATCGCCGCGCCGAACTGCTGCGTGATGCCATCCGGGAACCGGTCCCACTGCCAGCCTTTGACTTGATCGGGATGCGCCGCGGAGAAGGCCGCGAAGTCTGCGCCGATCTTGCCGATCGCGGCAGGGTCAGCCGGGATGGACGAGATGGACGGGATGAATTTGAAGTCCGTCGCGACGAATTTCTTGCCCGTCTCGGACGTGGCCATCCAGTTGAGGAACGCTTTCGCCTCATCCGGATGCTTCGATTTATTGTTCACGACCCAGTTGCTCGGCACGCCCGTGAACACGTTCGGCTTGCCGTCTTCGGTCGGTACCGGCATCAGACCGAGGTTGAGGTCCGGATTCACTTCGTCCACCATGCCTTGGATCCAGTTGCCGTGCTGGATCATCGCATACTTGCCTGCGGCGAATTCAGCGACCTGCGTGTTGTAGTCCGTCGTCAGCGCGGCTTTCTGGCCGTTCGCGAACATGATGTCCACGAGGCGAACCCATGCCTTCGTGTGCGCATCGTCCTTGAACGTCTTCGTGCCCGCTTTCACCGCGTCGATGAAGGCAGCCGGATCGGCTTGCGTCGCGTTCGCGATGTTCAGCGTGTGAATGCCGAGCGACCACCATTCGTTCGTCAGCGCGAAAGGAATAATGCCCGCTTCCTGCAGCTTCTTGCAGTCCGCTTCCAGCTCGTCGAGCGTTTGCGGCAGCTCCGCGATGCCGGCTTTCGCGAACAGATCCTTATTGTACGTAATGCCGTAAGCTTCGAGGTTCATCGGCATGCCGAGCAGCTTGCCGTCGCGGGTAATTTGGGCGCGGGAAGCGTCCACCAGATCCTTCGCCCACGGTTCGTTCGACAGATCCACCGCGCGGTCCGCGTAAGGATCGAAGCCGGACCAGCCGGACGACGTGATGATCTCGGGCTCTTCGCCTGCCGCCAGCTCCGCCTTGAGCAGCGCGCTGTAGTCCTCGCCGCCGCCGTGCGTTTCGACTTCCACCTTCACGCCGGTTTCTTTCTCGTATTCTTCCGCCATTTTGGCAAGCGCATTCGAAATTTCGACTTTGAATTGAAATACTTTAATCGTGACGTCTTCTTTCGGCTTGTTTGTATTTGTCGCCGTGTTCGTGTTCGTATTCGCTGCGGCATTGCCGGTATCGGCCGCATTGCCGCCTGCTGCGTTATTCGTGTTACCCCCGTTGTTGCTGGAACAGCCGCTCGCGATCAAAGCGGTCGCAAACGTAAGTGCAAGAATCTTTTTCATGGGTTACCTCCCAAATGAATTGTGACTACATGGATGATTATATTGTGAATGCTTCGTGACAAACACCGAATAAATTGAACTGCAAGGTGTAATATTTTGATTTACGCTTTCAATAAGGAATTAATAGGGTTTTAGTATGGCATATTAACCTTTTACTGATCCAGCTGTAATGCCTTCGATAATATGTTTTTGCAGGAAAAGGAAGAAAACAATGACCGGAAGCGTGCTGAGCGTAAGCGACGCCATCGCCAAGTCCCATTTGCGCAAATATTGGCCGAAAAACTTCTGCACCGCCAGCGGAATCGTCGTGAAGGCATCGTTGATGACCAGCACCGGCAGCAAATAATCGTTCCAAATCCACAGCACGTTCAGGATGATCACCGTGACGGAGATCGGTTTCAGCAGCGGGAAGACGACGCGCCAGTATAATCCGTACGGGGTGCATCCGTCAACGACGGCCGCCTCTTCGATCTCGAGCGGCACGGACTTGATGAAGCCGTGGAACAGAAACACCGACAGCGAGATGCCGAAGCCGATATAGCAGATGACGATGCCGTACACATGTCCCCGCAGCTCGAACAGCGACGTAATGCGCATCAGCGGCAGCATGACGGATTGGAACGGAATGATCATCGCGGCCACGAAGATCGTGAACAGCAGCTTATTGAACGTCGTCGGCTTCCGCACGAGCCGGTAAGCCGTCATGCTCGCAGCCACGACGAGGCAGCCGACGCTGAGCGACGTGATCACGAAGGAATGCATGAAGACGACGGGAAAATCGATCGCGACCCAGGCGCGCTTGAAATTGCCGAAGCCCCAGCTGTCCGGCAGCGACGCCGCGTTCAGGAGAATGGCGCCCAGCTTCTTGAACGAGTTGATGATAAGAAAATAAAACGGCATCAGAAACGCCAGGCCAAGCAGGAAGCATAGCAGCTCGAGCCCGAGCAGCAGCGGCGAATAGCGCGGTTTGGTTTCCATCTTAAGCTTCCACCTCTCTCTTCTTCGTCACCCAAACCTGGGTCACGGTAATGAGCGCGACGGCGAAGAAGAAGATCATCGCTTTCGCCGTGCCGAGGCCGTAGCGGCTGTTCGTCAAGGCCTCGCGGTAAATGTTCAGCGCGATCGATTCCGACGAATAACCCGGCCCGCCGCCGGTTAAGGATAGATTCAGATCGAATACGCGGAACGCATTGGATGTCGTCAAGAACAAGCAGATCGTGATCGCCGGCATGATCAGCGGGAACGTAATGCTGCGGAACGTCTGCCACGCCGACGCGCCGTCGATCCGGGCGGCTTCGGACAAGTCCTTCGGCACGCCGATAATGGCGGCGATATAGATAATCATCATGTAGCCGGAGGTCTGCCAGACGAAGACGCCGACGATGCCCCAGAACCCGGTGGCCGGCGTGCCCAGCCATGGCAGGTTGAACAGATGCCAGCCGGTCGCTTCGCCGATGGCCGCGAAACCGCGCGTGTAGATGAAGTACCAGATATAACCGAGCAGCAAGCCGCCGATGACGTTCGGCAGGAAGAAGATAACCCGCAGCACGCTGCGGCCCTTCAGGTTCCGGGTCAGCAGCATGCCGAGCGCGAGCGCCAGCACGTTCGTGATGACCACGGCGGCAACGGTGAATTTCGCCGTGAAGCCGAAAGCCGTCCAGAACCGGCCGTCATCCGTGAAGATGCGCTTCAGATTCGTCATGCCCGTCCATTTGGCATTGTTCAGGTCAAGCCCGTTCCATTCGGTAAACGTATAATAAAAGCCCATGAAAAAAGGTACGGCCACGATCAACAGGAAAATAAGCAGCCCCGGCCCGACGAACACCATCTGCTGCAGCCATTCGCTCCATCTGGTTCTGCTTCTCGTATTATGCACAAAGATGTCCCCTCTCCTTACTCATGGTACTTAGTATAGCCGCGAACCGCCGTTCCCTTCGACGGAAGATCGTGAACTGCAAGGTGGAATATATTGATCTGCCGATATTGACCGCTCTCGCTTCCTTGACGTATGTTTATAGCTAAAATCCGCATCCGGCAAAGGAGGCGCGCCGCTTTGTCCGCCCGAAGCCTGTTCAAGAACGCCACGATCCGCAAAAAAATGATGCTGCTCTTCCTGATCGCGACCATCGTGCCCATCGCCGCATCCATCGCGATTTCCTATCACGAGACCCGCTCATCCATCACGAAAGAAGCGATTACGAAGAATAATCGCCTGCTCTCGCTCGGCAGCGCGAACATCGTGAACTATATGAACAACATCAACCAGAAGTCGCTCGCCGTCTACAATTCGATGAACGTGCCGCGGTCGCTGTATTATTTGCTCGAGCACAACCTCGAGGACGAATCGTTCCCGAACGGGATCAGCGACGTCATCGAGAACCGCAATCTGCTCAAGGACCACTTGTACAACATTTATCAGAGCATGAAGGAATTTTATAAAATCCGGCTGTACGTCGCCGCCCAAAATACGAGCTACCTGCTGTGGAACGACGACATCAAGGTCGGGAAGCATGAACCGAATACGATCGCCATGGCGCCCAAAACCTATATCGAACCGACGCATATCAGCCATAACTACGGCCTGCCCATCAAGTCGCCGGTGGAGGAGGAGCCCGTCTTCTCGCTGCACCGCCCGATCTTCCTCGCACCGAGCGACAAGCAGCTCGCGGAGCTGACGATCGACGTGAAGACGAGCGTGCTGAGCGATCTGAACAGCCAGCTGTACGATGCCGGCAATGAAAATTTCTATGTGGTGGACCAAAGCGGCGCGCTCATCCTGTCGTCGAAGCCCGATTACGTAGGTCAGCGGCTGGACGACGGCTGGTTTCGGACCGCGGCCGGCGCCGGCGCCGAGCAAGGGCATTTCAAGTGGGATCATGACGGCTTCAAGGGGATGATTTTCTACCAGCAGGTCAGCACCCCCTACATGAACTGGTTCTTGATCAAGCAGACGCCGGACAGCCATTTGTACGCCGCCGCCAACAAGACCGCATGGCTGAACATGTGGGTCGGGGCCGCTTTCCTCGGCGTGGCGGTCATTGCCACCTTGATCATCTCGTTCCGGTTCACGAAGCCGCTGCTCGCGTTGATCGGCTACGTCAACAAGATCGACTCCGGCAATCTCGGCGTGCAGATCGACATTCAGAGCAACGACGAGATCGGGCTGCTGGCGAAGCGATTCCGTTCGATGATGCAGACGATCAACAATTTGATCTTGAAGGAATACCGGCTCGAGCTCGCCAATAAGACGATTCAGCTCAAGGCGCTGCAGGCGCAGGTCAACCCGCATTTCCTCTACAACGCCCTGCAATCCGTCGGTACCGTCGCGCTTCAGCAGGGCAACAAGGAGGTGTACGGCCTGGTAACGTCGCTCGGCAAAATGATGCGGTACCAGATGAACATGGCGGACGCCGAGGTGACGCTCAGCCAGGAGCTCGATTACGTGCAGGCTTACCTCGACCTGCAGAAGGAACGGTTCGATAAGTCGCTCGACGTGATCCTGATGATCGACGAAAGGACGCGCGATA
Source organism: Paenibacillus sacheonensis (assembly GCF_009909195.1). Classification (GTDB taxonomy): domain Bacteria; phylum Bacillota; class Bacilli; order Paenibacillales; family Paenibacillaceae; genus Paenibacillus_Z; species Paenibacillus_Z sacheonensis. The sequence continues at coordinate 272,768 of NZ_JAAAMU010000003.1, read as the reverse complement.
TCCGGATGCCCAAGATGATCGTGCAGCCGCTCGTCGAGAACTTCTTCAAGCACGGCTTCTCGCCGTCGGAGCGGCCTGCCCAGCTCGTCATCGCGAGCTCGCTCGGCGAAGACGGATCGCTGACCATCGTCGTATCGGATAACGGATGCGGCATGCCGGCGGAGAAGCTTGCGGGGCTGAATGCGGCGATTCAAGAGGAAGATCGGCCGGATGGCGCGGTCGGCTCGGATAACGGCATAGGGCTGCGCAACATTCTGTCCCGGCTTCGCCTGTCGTTCGGTCCGGATGCCTCGCTCAGCGTCCAGCAGCTGCATCCGCACGGATTCTCGGTAACGCTCCATATCCCGCACGCCAAGGAGGAGAAAGAAGCATGAAAGCATTGATCGTCGACGACGAACGCCATGTCCGGGAGGCGATTTCCCTGCTCGTCAACTGGTCCGCGTTCGGGATCGATACCGTCTTGGAGGCCGACAACGGTCAAGCCGGCATCGCGCTCATTCAAGCCGAGCGGCCGGCGCTCGTGTTCACCGACATGATGATGCCGGTGCTTGGTGGGGATAAGCTGATGGCTTGGGCGGCGGAGCATGCGCCGGAGAGCAAAGTCATCGTCGTCAGCGGCCACGACAACTTCGAGCTCGTCCGGACGGCCGTGCAGTACGGCGGCATGGACTATATTCTCAAGCCGATCGATCCCGTCCAGCTGAACGCCGCCGTCGAGCGGGCGCTGGAGAGCTGGCGCGCGGAAGAAGGGCACCGTTCCCGCTCCCGCGGAATCGATATGGAGCTGAACCGGCTGAAGCCGGTGTATGCGGAGCAGCAGTTCGGGGCCTTGCTCAAGGGAACGGGGTCGGCGCAGGAATTCGCGGCCTCGCTTCGCGGCCGGGATGCTTCGGCGCCGCTTGCCGCGATTCGAATCGCGGTGCTGGAGCTGGACTCCGCTCCGCCGCTGCTCGCGGCCAAGTTCGGCGCGGACGGCAGCGACCTGCTGGCTTTCGCCGTGGCGAACATCGCGGGCGAGCTGCTCGGCGAGCACCGCTGCGGACAGGCCTTCCGCCATAACGTCGGCGCCCATCAAGAGATCGTCCTGCTGTTCTGGGACCGGCTTGATGACGCGTGCAGCCTGCTCGTGGAATTCAATGACGCGCTGCACGCCGCGTTCAAAGCCCGCTTCGCGTTCGGCGTCGGCCAGCAGGTGCAATTCCCGCAAGGGCTCGCCGCTTCGTACCGCCAGGCGCGGACCGCGCTCCTGCAGCGTAATCTGCTGCGCCAGGGCAAGCACATTCACATCTTCGATCCCGCGGCGGGCGGGGATACCGGACCCGCCCTCTTCTTCAGTGCTTACGAGGAACGCGTCCGGCTGGCCGTCCAGAGCGGCGCCGACGACGGTATTCGGAAGGCGCTGCAGCCCTGGTTCCAAGCGCTGGACGCTCGCGCGAAGCTGACGCCGGAGCAGCTGCTCCTATGGCGGCAGGAATTCCGGCTTGCGTCGTCCATCTGGGAAGGCAGCGCGCAGGTCGCGGATACGACGATTCCGTACCCGGAACAGGACGAAGAGACGATTCCCGTCGATGCGGACGGAGGCTTCGATTACGGCGCGTGGAAGGAGACCTTCGTCCGCGAGGCCTGCGAGACGGCGAAGAGGCTGCAGGCCGGCAGCGAGAAAGGCAGCACGATCCGCGACATCGCGGCGCATATCGAGCAGTTCGCGCACGAGGACCTGACGCTTCAGAGCATATCGGAACGCTTCCATCTGAGCCGCGAATATATCTCCCGCAAGTTCAAGCAGGAGCTGAATCAGAATGTCTCCGACTATATCACGACCTGCCGGATCAACCGGGCGAAGATGCTGCTCGCGAGTCCCCATCTGAAGATTACCCAGATCGCGGAAATGGCGGGCTTCCAGGACGAGAAATATTTCAGCAAGGTGTTCAAGAAATGGACCGACCAGACGCCGAGCGAGTATCGCAAACGGCTGTACGACGTGGATCAGGCTTAGCTGCAAACGCCCGATCTGACCTTGGCGTCTCGCATATCGGAAATGAAAAAGGCAGCCGAATCGACTATCGATTCGGCTGCCTTTTGATAACCTGGCATGCAGAAATCCCCGCTTACGCGCTGCAGCCTTCGCATTCGTAATATTGGTTGCCTGTCGTTTCTTTCGCTTCGATCATGGCCCCGATCACGATATCGCTTAATTCCATAAATTCAAAATCGGCTACCTTGGCATGAACCGCGGCGCGGGCTTCTTCTTCGTTTTTGCCGATCCAGCTGAACGTGGCCTTCTTCCCCGTGGCCGGCACTTCGTATTCAAACAGAAATCTTGTCATCGCGATCGTCTCCTTCCGTCTACCGTAAGCATGCTATTCTACTCTACTATACCACGAATAGAGCGTTTCTTCCCGCATCCGCTCCAAAAACAGGCGTCCGGCCAGCGCAACCTATTTCCAGGTTCTGACGTTCCTGTATAATAGAGTTACGATTCGAGAGTTACGATTACGAGCATTCATCGCCTCAACCATCCGTTACGCAGGGAGCGTGCGCCTCGATGCTGTTCAACACCTACGTCTTTATTTTCGCCTTCTGGCCGCTGTCCGTCGCCGTGTACTTCCTGCTCAACCGCTTCCGGCTCGTGTTCGCCTCCAAATGCTGGCTGACGATCTCCTCGCTCTTCTTCTACGGCTGGTGGGACATCCGCTATTTGCCGCTGATTCTGGGGTCGATCGCCTTCAACTACGCGTTCGGCCGGCTCATTCAGGCCAGGTCAGCGGGAACCGAGCGCGGGCGCGGCGGAAAATGGCTGCTCGCGGCCGCCATTGCCGGCAACCTGCTGCTGCTCGGCTATTACAAGTACGCCGATTTCTTCCTCGGCAGCCTCTCGGATTGGACCGGACATGCCTTCCCGGCGCTTCACTTGATCCTCCCGCTCGGCATCAGCTTCTTCACCTTCACCCAAATCGCCTATCTCGCCGATGCCTACAAGGGCAAAGCGACCGAATATAATCTCGTCAGCTACATGCTGTTCGTCACGTTCTATCCCCATCTGATCGCCGGGCCGATCCTGCATCACAGCGAGATGATGCCGCAATTCGACCGCCTGCGCAATAAAGTCTGGCAGTGGGGCAACGCGTCCCGGGGCGTATACATCTTCTGCATCGGCCTGTTCAAGAAGGTCGTCATCGCCGATACCTTCGCGGCCGCCGCGAACGACGGCTTCGCGAACGCGACGCATTTCTTCGCCTCCTGGACGGCTTCGCTGTCCTATACCTTCCAGCTCTATTACGATTTCAGCGGCTATACCGACATGGCAATCGGCGCGGCGCTCGTCTTCAACATCAAGCTGCCGCAAAACTTCAATTCGCCGTACAAGGCGCTCAGTATCCAAGATTTTTGGCGGCGCTGGCATATGACGCTCAGCCGCTTCCTGCGGGACTATATCTACATTCCGCTCGGCGGTAACCGGCGGGGAGAGGCCGTCATGCTGCGCAACCTCGTCGTGACGTTCCTGCTCGGAGGCTTGTGGCACGGCGCGGGGTGGACGTTTATCCTGTGGGGTCTGATGCACGGCGTCGGACAGGTCGTTCACCGGTTCTGGAGCAAGCTTGGCCGCCCCCTGCCCCGATGGCTCGCGTGGTTCGTTACCTTCATGTTCATCAATGCGACGTGGGTGTTCTTCCGTGCGGACAGTTGGGGGCAGGCGCTTCGCATTCTCAAAGGAATGAGCGGCCTGCAGGGGATCTCGCTGGTCGATCTCAAGACGCTTGCGCCGACGCTCCTGCTGCTCGCGCTTTTCCTGCCGATCGTGCTCGCATTCAACAATTCGTCGCAGCTGGGCGCTTCCTTCCGCCCGACCTGGCGCACGGCCGTCGCCGTCGCCTCGCTGTTCGTCTTCTCGCTGCTTTACATTAACCGCATCAGCGAGTTTCTGTATTTCAACTTCTAGAGAGAGAGGCTGGTGACCGGCATGCAGGCTCCCATTCCATCGCAGCGACCGCAGCCGAATACGGGGCATTCCGCCCCCGCTCCGGGCACAACTGCCGCTTCTTCGCCCGGCACCTCGGGGCAAACGCGAATCACCGCGAAAGCCGCCAAGCGAATGCTCGTCCTATCCGCGCTGCTTGCGCTTCTCTTCGCCGTGCTCGCATCGCTCGTCACGTATCTGCTTGATCCGCTGCAGTTCTACCACAAGCCGTTCGGGTACAAGCCGATCTTCTCGTCGGAGCAGCGGTACCAGAATCCCGGATTGGCGCTTCATTACGATTACGACACCATTATTCTCGGCACGTCGATGACGGAGAATTTCCTGCCCTCCGAAGTGGACAAAGCGCTTGGCGGCAAGACGTTGAAGCTGTCCATCCGCGGGTCGACTGCAGACGAGCAGTACCAGATCGCCAAGCTTGCGATCGGCACCGGCAAGGTGAAGCAGGCGCTGTGGGGGCTGGATTATTTCGCGCTCAAGACAGGCGACCAGGAATCGGCAGGTCCCTTCCCCGCTTATCTCTATGACCGCAACCGGTGGAACGACTATCGCTATCTGCTGAACTACAGCGTGTACGGGCAGTTTTTCCGAGGCGTCTATAAGGAGCTGACCGGGTCCGGCGTCCAAAGCTTGGAGAAGCTGTACAACTGGAACGACAGCGTAACCTTCGGCAAGAAGGAAGTGCTGGCGCATTATCGGACCGCGGCGCAGGAAGAAGCTTATTTCGGCTTAAACGAAGACCCGCTGGACGTCATCCAGGCGAACTTCGATACCGAAGTGCTGGCGCTCGTGAAAGCGCATCCGGAGGTCAAGTTCATCTTCTATTATCCGCCGTACAGCGTCCTGCGCGAAGCCGTGTGGGCGTCGACGAACGCGGAGCGGTACCGCAACCAGCTGGAGATGGACGTCTGGATGTTCGAACGGCTGAACGGGCTTCCGAACGCGGAGGTCTACAATTTCCAAACGGCTGGCGAATGGACCTACGATCTCGATCGGTACAAGGACCTCTCCCATCACGATCAAGCGATCAATACGGCGATTATCCATACGATCGGCGCAGGCGATTCCCGTTATCGCATGACGACGGCGAATGCGCAGGCGTTGTCGGACGAGCTGGAAGAACAGGTTCGGACGCTGGCGCTGACGGAAACGGGCGATCCCAAGAGCGTCCAGCTGCTCGTGGGGAGCGCTGCGTCCTCCGCCAAAGAAGTATGGTTCAGCAGCCTGGCCATCCCCGGCGAGGGCGAGCTGCTCGTTCCCGCCAAGGAAGCTGCCGCGGCGCTCGGCGCCACGCTCGACTGGAACCAGGCGACGAAGACGCTCACTCTCGCGCATGCCGCAAACCGCGTGTCGCTGACTCTGGATCAGACGAAGGCCGTGGACAAGGACGGCAGCACGATCGAGCTCGCGCAGCCTGCAAGATTGGTCGGCGGTCAGACGCAGGTCCCGCTGCTGAGGCTGGCCTCGGTGCTCGGTTACGATGTATCGGAGGAGCGGCCGAATGCATGGAGCCTGCGCTATACGGTCACGGAGCGCGCGGCGAAATAAGCTTTGCATCGCAAAGCGGCAGACAAGTAAGGACTTCCCTGGGGGGTCCTTACTTGTCTGCCGATTGTTTGTGCCTCATGTTATGTCTACCGCTTGTTTATACCAGCCACTTGCTTAGGCCTGCCTCTTGTTTATACTGCCGCTCATTTCGGTCTGCCGCCTCGTCGCGACTGCTTCTGACTTGCTCTTGCTCCCGCATATCCACAGCTAGTTCGCGCATGCTCGCTACAATGAGGACGGGAGACCATGCAGATACATATTTATGCAGTCGGCGTACTGCTTCAGCGCATCCATGGTTTTCGAATTCGGCCAGGCATAGACGCCCGGATAATCGATCTCGCCTTCATGCTCCCGAACGGGAAAAGCCAGCTTCTCTGCATCGAGCGAGAACTCCGCCTGGATGCCGGCCTTGTTGCCGCGGGCGTCCAGTCGAACCCATCGTTCCTCGGACGCGATGAATACCGCATTGAGCGCATGCACGCAATATCCCGTGCCTTGCGTATCGCCGAGCGTAAGCCGCTGGTAACAGAAACCGGCCGGAATCCCTTTGCTCCTCAGCAGCGCGCACAATAAATTGGACTTCGCGTAGCAGATGCCTTCTCCGAACGTAAGCACCTCCGAAGCCGTGCGCGTAATTCGCCGACTCCGAATATCCCAGGAGTGAGCAACCTCGTCGCGGACGAAACGATAGGCCCGCTGAACGTAGTCCATCTCGTCGGCGCATCCCCGGGTCAGTTCCTCTGCTTTTGCCGCAATAGCCGGATCGCTGAAATCGACCTCTTCGGATTCAAGTGCGTAGGCCTCCAGCCGATCATTGCGTATCATCACGCGTATCCGACCTCCTCTTACCAACTCGTCATCTATGGATTATTATTCTATATATTGAATAATAATTCAATATTCTTTTGTCGGAGCGGATCCTAAATCAAGAAGAAGCCGATTCCCTCTTCTTCAGTACCTCCACATACTCTTCTTTCGTCAGACCGAATAAAATCATGTCCATATACCGCCCGTTCATATAAACAATCTGCCGGCGAACGCCTTCCTGCACGCAGCCGACCTTCCTCATCATCGCCGCCGAGGCTTCGTTTCCTTCGAGAACGGCATCATTGAACTTGTTCAACCGTCTTTCGAAGAACGCGTATTTCAATAAAATATGGATCGCCCTTGTCCCATAACCCTGCCCCCGGTGATCGCGATCGACTTGAATGCCGATGCTGAACGTGCCGTTGCGCTCGTCGATGCTGTTGAGATTCAAGCCGCCGACGGGAACGCCGCCCAGCGTCTCCATCGTAAACATCAGGCGGTTGGAGCCGAAGCCGGCGTGCGATTCCGAGAACGCTTGCGCCTCCGCGACGGTCGGAGGCAGCTCCACCAAGCAGTCGACCAGCCGCCGCGCAGGCGTATCGAAGCGATTGATATAGTGCCCCTCCCAATCTTCGGGCTTCGTCGCTCGCAGCCGAATGGCGTCGTCCTGCCAAAAATAGTTCGAATAATCGATATCTCTCATATCGCACCTCCAAGGTTGAATGATCGGCATTTGGAATGACTAGCATGCGGAATGACCCGAACGCAGTCAAATCATACCAACGGGGAGAGTCGAAGCTTAGTTCAAAATCGGCTAAAAAGAATCTTTACACGCAAAAAGCCGCATCGGCATGAAATCCAAGGCGGCTCCGAACGAGAACGAAAAGCGCTATTTTTTGGCATACACGATTTTTTTGATGCTTTCGGGAGACAAACAGTAGTGGTCCGAGAGTTGATCCAGCGTCTCGCCGGCGGCAAACGCGCGGCGAATCCCGTCGTTGCGTTCGACCATATACGCCCGGCTGCCTGAATTCTCTCCCCATTTCTTGCGGTCGCCCTCGGGGCTAGGTATATACACCAAGCCGCCTTTGACGTATTTCCGAATTTCTTTCAGAAGCTCTTCGGGAAAAACAACATCCGCATTTACGTATTTCATGAGGGCTCCGCTCCTTAAAAGGTTGAGTTTTTAAGGGAGCAAAGTCTATCCGGCAAACGTTCGGAAGTCAGACCTTCAAGCGGTTCCGTTCCGCTCCATGCAAACAACCGCCGTTGTTCGTCGAATAGACTTTGCATGGAGCCGATACGAGGTCGAGTATAAACATAGGATCCTCCTTTCGAATGCCGCACTTGCAAACACGCGTATCTATCCCCTATATTCCCTGCCAATCGTCTATATTCCTCTTCTTATCCTTCTACGTGATCTCCGCCGTCAAGTGCAGATTCCTCTTCGTACCAGGAAGCCTGCTGGCGAAACGACTCGGCATAGCATCCGTTCCGTCTCATAAGCTCGTCGTGCGTGCCGTCCTCGGCAATCGACTTGTTATGCAGCACGAGAATGCGGTCGGAATGCCGCGCCCACCCTAACCGGTGCGATACGAACACCGCCAGCTTCCCCTGAACCAGCTTGCCGCAGCTCCGATACAAGTCCTGCTCTCCGCTCGGATCGATCGCCGAGGTCGGTTCATCGAAGGCCACAACGTCGCCCTGACGAAGCATTGCCCTGGCGATCGCAAGCCGCTGCCACTGACCGCCCGAGAGCTCGCGACCCCCTTCCTGAACCGAAGTAAGCGCCAGATCAAGCCCCTTGCCAGCCTCCCGTAAGGAACGAAGTCCGCAAGCGTCGAGCGTCTCTTCAATAACCGCATCCTCCATCACATGGCCGGATCGGCCGGCGGCAGCGTACTCCCGCAAGCTCAACGGATAGCGGCCGCAGTCTTGAAACACCGCGCTTACGCGCTGCCAGAGCAGCTTCTTGTCTATATCTCGAATATGTCGTCGGCGTCTTCAGCTCAGTGAGCGAACCGCTGAGGATGCACTTTGTTGTCACGCGTAATCAGCTTTGACGAGCATTTTTATGCGGTTATATAGAAGGGGCGGATTACTATTTCCCATACTGTTTTAACATGCAAAACCCCATAAGACTTAGGATAGTGGCCGCGGCTGCCAAGTAGAAAGAGTCGCGTAAGCCTATCCAAACTTCATGAGCGGGGGATTGAAGAAATCCGGCTGTAACGACAGTGAACAATGAAATTCCAATGTTCTGCGCAAGTCTTTGTACAGAGCCGATCGTTGCTTGATGGTCCGGTCCGACTGCTTCCATAATCGCCGCCATGTTTGACGGCTGGAAAAGACCGGCGCCCAGGCCATAAACGAAAAGCATGAAGCAGACAATCGGCAGGTGGCGGTTCGGGTGCAGAAAAGCCAGAATCAGAAGCGGAACTAACATACAGCAAAGTCCGATTGTCATTAATCGAAACGTGCCCCGGCTCCTCATTAGCCGGCCGGCTATCGTCGAGGTCAATACGATGCCCAAGGGTAACAGCAAATTCACCAATCCTGATTGCCAAGGGACATAATCGCTTTTTTGCTCCAAATAATAGGGTATGGCAACCATGCAAAGGCGCGTAACGCCTCCATAAGAAAAAATCGCGTATAAAGCGACGGTGAAGAAACCATTCTTAAACAACGCTAAGGGAACAATGGGATGAGAGGTCTGTTTTTCTCGGAGGATAAACACGAACATAAGGATTGCAAAGGTCGGAAGGAAAATATAGCTGCGGGAATGTAGAGATTCTAGCTCCGCGCATCCATAAACCAGTGAAAAAATAGAGGCGGACAGTAAAAGACCGCCGGACAAATTTAACGGCTGAAGTTTGCTTATCGAGGATCCTTTTCCCTTCAAGACATATCGGCATGCAAGCAAACAAAGGAGACAAATAGGAATATTCATTAAAAAAAGCCACTTCCAGCCTGCAGTCGATAAGATGATTCCGCCAGCCACAGGCCCAAGGACATGCCCTAAACCGAAGAATGCGGCCAGAGCCCCGAGTGCCTCGCCCTTTTTGTTAGGAGGTACTAAGGTTGTAATGAGGGCAGCTGAAGTCGCCTGAAGCATGGCAGCCCCGATCCCTTGTAAGATTCGAAATAAGAGCAGATGCATCACCGTATCCGAAAAAGCACAAAACAAGGAGGCAAGCGCAAATACCGTTAATCCAATCGCGTATATTTTTAGGCGTCCATAACGGTCGCTTAGCCTCCCGAAGACCACAATGCAGCTGCATATGACAATCGTATATAGAGAAATGGTCCAGGCTATCGTCGTGACGGAAGAATGGAACGCTCGAACAAGGGAAGAGATGGCAACATTAAGTATGCCTGAGTCCAGGGTCGTAAGAAACATGCCTATCCCGGCTACAAGCACGATGGAGAGATAAGGCTCATTTTGAATCAAACGTTTATTAGCAGAAACCTCCATGCTTCAACCTCCACTCGAATGGATAAAATTAGAATCAATCGTTTCATGTATTCTAAAACGTAAAAACGCTATTTATCCAATATATAGAGAGGATTAATTTAATAGGAAATAGCTATAAATAATCTCCTCTAATATACTCGACAACGAGATAAAATGGCGCACTACCAGGCTGCCCGGTAAGATCGGCAGCCTACAGGGGCTGTCATGCTTCTCCAGCTCCTCTTGCGCCGTGACGCCCTGAAATGCCAAAAGGACCTTGGAGGCGCATGCCCCCAAGGTCCTTCCTTACATGTTCCGTTCAATGCCCGGTCCCGGTTCCTGTCGTTCCCGTGCCCGTTGCATTTCCCGTGCCCGTCGCCGGCGGATGCGGCGTGCCGTCCAGACCGACGTACTCGTCGTACGCATCGAAGATCTTGCGCGCGATCGGAGCCGCGCCGTAGGAACCGAAGCCGCCGTCCGGAACGACGACCGCCACGGCAAGGACGGGATGCTCCGCGGGCGCGAGAGCGATAAACACGGAGTTCTCGACCTTCTTGCGGTCGCCGACGTCCTGCTCGGACGTACCGGTTTTACGCAGGAAATTGTATTTGAAGCCCTCGAAGCCTTGCACGGAAACCTTGCTCATGCCTTCATAGATCTCATCCCAAAAGTCCTGCGGGAAGGAGACGGTGTTCAGCACCTTCGGCGTGAAGCCCTGCACGACCTTGCCGTCCTGATCGACGATCTTGTTGACGAACTGCGGCTGCAACCGTTTGCCCTCGTTCCCCAACATCGCCGCGTACTGCGCCAGCTGCAGCGTCGTATATTTGGCCTGCTGGCCAAAGGAAGCCCGGATAAGCGCCGACTGCGCGCTCGCGCTCTCGGCTTCGTGATAGTAGTCGATAACGCCTTTGCTTTCGCCCAGAAGTCCGCTTCCGGTGGAGACCCCGAGACCGAACTGCTTCACGTAGCTGTCCCAGACGTCGACGCCTTTGTTGCCGTATTTCTTATACAGCGGATTGCCGACCATCTCGGCCATGAAGGTATTGGACGAATGCGCGATCGCCGAGGCGGGGTCGATCGCGCCGTACGCATGATTCTGCGAGTCATGGATAAACACTTCATGACCCGATTTACCGAATCCGAATACGCCTCTATCGTTATAAATCGTATGCGTCGAGAACAGCTTCTCGTTCAACCCGATGAGCACGGTGAGCGGCTTCTGCGTCGAGCCGAGCGGAACGATGGACGACGGATGGCGGTTACGCTCCTTCTCGTCCGCGTAAGGTGGATACGACTGCCGGATCGTGCCGTTGGCCTGGAACAAGCTCGTAGCGGCGTAGTCCTCCGGACTGATGGAGCCGCCTGCCCAGACTTCGGGATCATAATCCGGCATGCTGGCCATAGCCACGACCTTGCCCGTGTTCACTTCCATCGCAACGGCATAACCCGTGGTGGCGTCCGCGCCGTCCATCCAATAGCCCGATGTCGCATGCTTCATGAAATCCAGGTGGTTCGTGATCGCCTGCTGCGTCAGCAGCTGCACGCGCTTGTCGATCGTGAGGTAAATATTGTCCCCTTTGATCGGAACCGTGGTGACCGGCGGCCCGATAATCGTCTCCTGCGCGTTGACGGGAAATTCCTTCAATCCGTTCTTGCCCCGAAGCACGTCCTGGTACATGTATTCCAAGCCGTCTATGCCGACGTCTTCATCGTCCAGGTATTGCAGCTTAGGGTCTTCCACGTCCGCCATATTCTCGTATTTGTTCATCGATTCCCGCACGCCGCGGAATTTCTTGAGATAGCCGACCAACTGGACCGCGACGTCTTCCTTGTCGTAATTGCGGACGCTCTCCTCGACGATGTCGATGCCCGGGAACGCTTCGCGGTTCTCGGAGAAATAAGCGATTTCCTCCTTCGACAAGCCGACTTTGAGCCGCCTTGGCACGGAATACGTATTTTGCACGTGGCCGAGGTCCATCCGTTTCTTGATTTCCTTGACCGTCAGCGGCTTCAGCGCTTTCGTGCCGAGTTTGTTGAAAATATCGAACAACCGCTGCGCGAGCGCGTCCGCATCCTTATCCTTGAACGGCGGCTGGATCGTGAAATACAGCGATTGCGTCGATGTCGAGTATGCGATCGGAGCGCCCGTGGAATCCAAGATATTGCCGCGGATCGGCGGAATCTTAACCGACCTCGTGCTGTTGTTATCGAACTCTTCCTGCAGCGACGGTCCATCGACAAATTGCAGGATCGCGAGCCTAACGATCAATATGCTGAACAGAAGAAACGTCGCACCGAAAAATATGTTCAAACGCAGCGTGAACGCGTTGCGTGTTTTGGCCTTGTTTTTGGAATCGTCTTGCGCTTTCATGCCAGCACTCCTTTGAACCCTATGTATTGAGAAGCCGACCGACGTTCTCAGGCAGTCAACTACACTTATTTCTAGATCCGCCTGCTCGTTCCTGCCTGGTCAAGGAACCGCCACAATATAACCAAAATATCCCGCTCTACATGCACCTAGCTCAGGTTAATACCCATTATACCTCTATTTGCACCAAGTCGAAATCCATTCGAAACAGCGGTCTCCGGCATATGCGGGATTTGCGGGAGTGTAAGGTACATCCTCCTATAAGACGCAATTATGGCCATGATTGTTTCGCTTCCGCGAAAGCCGCCGGGGTGATGGGCTGGAGAAAATAACGATCGACGGACATGAATAAGGGACGAAGCAGACATCTGCTCCATCCCTTATTATCTATTCGAACTTTTTCGAATGGATAAGACGCGCTAAGCGCGCCGATTTTCAAGCAGCAAACCATACAAGAGCGCGCACCATTCCCCGACCGTCACGTACGCCTTGGCATCGGTCTTCGCCGCTTCCGCTCCGGCGCTTGCGGCGCGGAACGCATCGCTTGCCCCCGGCGTTCCCGCGGACAGCGCCCTGCCTGCCGCCTGCTGCCAGCGGCGGGACTGCTCCTGCGTTAGAAGCTGATTGCGCTGCCAATATTCGGCAGGCGACGGTTCTTCCTTCGGCAGCCGCGGCCCCATATCCACACCTGCCGGCAGAATAGTGCCGGAGGCGGGCAGCGCCGGGAAACGGACGCCGCCGGGCAGCAGCCGGGCCAGCGCAAGCAGCGCCGAGGCCTGCTCCGCCGTGACGGGCGCATCGGGTGCCGCGTCATACGAGCGGAACGCTCCCTTGGCGCCAAAGTATTGAATCGCTTTGCCCGGCAGGACGGAAGCATCGATATCGCGGTAGTACCCGATCAGCTGATCGGCCGCCAGCAGTTCGTCCTGCAGCGCATCGATGGAGATCTCGCGCGGCGGCTTGCCGCTTGCGATTGCCAGATCCGCAGCCGCCCCTGCGGCAAATCCGAGCTGCATCCAACACGGCTCCATGCGGATCGTGCCAAGCCCCATGTGGGTCGACGATACCGCGACCGGCACGATCAGTCCCTCCACGGCAAGCGGAAGCATGACGCCGTACGGAATTTGGTACACTTCCGTCAGCCAGCCCAGGCCGAGGAAGCCTTCGAGCGCGGCATTTTGTCCGGCCGCTTCCCGCTTGCGCGTCGCATGGGAATCGATCGCATAAGCGCCGACCGCGACGCTGTCCGCATGAATCGGCGTCCGTCCGAAGCCCGGGGCCAGGCGGGCATCGTTCTCCGTAAACCGGTACTCGCCGAGAATGCGCCTGCCTTCCCGCACGTACAGCTGCGGAGGAAAGTTGTCCGTGTCCGTGAACTCGTCCGCCGCATACCCCCAGCGCCGGGCATCCTCGCGGAAAGCCTCCGGAAGCGATTCGTCATGCTGAAGGAACCACAGCAAACCTTGGTAATAATGACGATGGCGGTCTCTGACCCTTTGGCGCTCCTCGCGTCCGCCTTCGAGGTACGTGCCGTTCTCCTCCGGCAGATCGCTTGAACACAGGCAATAATGGTGGTTATTCGTATCCGTCTTCCCGCAGGGAACCGGCAGAATATTCAGCACGTCGCGAATGGATCGGATCCGGCCTTCCGCCGCATCGATGCTCAAGCTTGCGTATTCCCCGCGATCGTAGGCATCCGGCTTGCGGACCGCCGCGCGGTTCTCCGGCACGTCCGTCAGGCACAGCCGATAGTTGTACGCCTGGATTCGGTCGTCTCCTTCGCCGGTGCTTCCGGGGAACACTTCTTTGGAAGGATCGAAATTCATATAGAGCACGCCGGCGTATTCCTCGTTCCATTCGTTGCGCGATTCTCTCCCGACCTCGAACGGCACGCCTGCACTCGCGGCAAGATCCCCCTCGTAGGTACCGTCGACGAAGACGTCGGCCGCCAACGCGTGCTCCCCTGCCCAGCTGCCGTCCTCTACCTGAATGCGAATCTCGGTCAAGCGGCCCTCGGACGTTGCCGCGGACAACAGCTCCGCCCTGCGAACGACGGTAAGCAGCCTTTCCTTCTCCATCATGCCCTCGAGCGTCGCGCGCGCAATCGAAGGTTCGAAGAACATGCCGCGGTTGCAGGCGGCCGCCTCGGCGGAAGCGGTTCCATAGGTTTGCTCGTAATGCGCTTCCACGAGGCTAGCGAACTCGCGGTATATCGCGCCCGAAGCTTCGAACCACTCGATGTCCGTACGGCCAAGACCGCTCGTCATCATGCCTCCGATGTATGGCGAGGGCTCTAGCAGCAGCGTTCTCCTGCCTCTGCGCGCGGCCGCAATCGCCGCTCCGATGCCTCCCGGCGTCGCTCCGTATACAATGATTTCATAACGATGATTCGCGTTCACTTCATCGCCTCCTGTAGGTTTGCGCCTATTATACATGCAGGAAAATCGGATCACGATGCAGAAAAGAAACAATTCCATGCACTTTTGTTCCACGCGAATCTCTAGCCTTTCGGCCCCATGCTACCCAGAAGCCTTCTACCCGGCATTCGACGAACTTACTCGGTCGTCTGCCAGCAAAAACACGGTCATCCACGGACCGGATCGGAGCGCGAAAAATGGAATATCCGCTGCACGTCGGCTTCTATCATTATTCCGTGAACAAGCCCCGCTTCGTCCTGCCGACCGGGCGGGATGACGACCATTGGCTGCTGTTCGCGCTGACGCACGGACATTTTCGCTACCGAATCGCCGGTATCGAAGGAACCGCCGTTCCCGGCGACGTCATCGTCTGCCCGCCGGGCATCGATGTCGGGCGCGAAGCGCTGGCTCCGCTGACGCTGCATTACGCGGGCGTGCGGCTGACGTCCGAAGAGGCCGCGCTGCTTCAGCCGCGCATGAGCGGATCCGGCGATCCGTTTCGCCACGCCATCCGCGATACGGCCCGCCACTATGCCAATTTGCGCCGCATTGCCGCGGTCTCGGACAAGCGCGACGGCAGATCGGCGCTTCGACTGTGCCATGGCTTGAACGAGCTGTGGCTGCAGCTGCAGGAAGAGCTGGAGGACCGGTTGCAGAAAGCCGCCTCGCCGCCCGATCCCGCCATCCAAGCGATCCGCCGGCAGATCGAGGCCGGCGCCTTCGAGCATGCCAGACTGCAGGATTTGGCCGCCGCCTCGAATATGAACCGGACGGTCATGACCAAGCGGTTCAAAGCCGCTTACGGGATCACGCCGCAGCGGCATATCAACATGCTCCGGCTGAATCGGGCCAAGCAGCTGCTGACTCATACGAATTACACGCTCGAGCATATCGCCGGCCTGTGCGGCTATGACAGCGGTTCTTATCTGAGCCGGGTTTTCCAAGAGATGGAAGGCGCGAGGCCCTCCGAATACCGCAGGCAGCACCGTTTGTAACGCATATCATTCGACACGCAACAAAAGCCCAGTTTCGCGCATCATCGCGCGACTGGGCTTTCATAACCGAATATTGTCTTGCTGCCGCGTTCCTAGTCCAGACCTCGCAGCTCCGGCTAGCCGCGCAATGGGCAGGATAAGTCCAATCATGCTTAGCCCAAGCGCTACAGCTTGCCGGGATTCAGCAGGCCGAGCGGATCGTTGGCCAGCTTCCGGCTGCGCATGCGGCCGACCGAGCCGCGTCCGCCGTCCTCCAGCATCCACGTATGCGGATCGAAGATGGCGACGCCGACGGATTTGAAGAAGGCGATGATCTCGTACAGCCGTTCCTCCGTCGAGAAGCGGACCACCGGCAGCGCTGTCGGCACGAGCGCTCCGCCGCTCAGCACCCATTCGAAGTGGAACAGCACTTCGTCGCCATAAGCGGATTTGATTGCACGAAGCTGCTCCAGGTATCGGTCCGGCGCAAAGCCCGCCTGCAGATACGTCCAGGACGGATCGGATTTGATCGCCCACAGCGTCGTATGATTCCACGTAAAGTCGGATACGCCGATCGTTTTGCGGTACTGCGACGCCGCGATGACATGACCGAGCTTGCCGCCGTAAGCTTCCGCCAGCTTCGCCGCGAGATCGACCGCATGCTCCGCGATCTCGGTCAACACGGCCGCTTGGGCCGGCGCAAGCGACTTGGCGAGCGGCTTGAAGAACGAGGGCAACGGCCATTCCATCGGGCTGATGAGCCGTTTCGTAACGGCGCCGTCGCGGGCGAGCGCTTCCCCGTATCGCACGGCATCCTCGAACGAAGCGAACTGGAAGACGCATTGCGTCCACTCGTTGCGGGGGGCCAGCGGAACCGTAACCTCCGTCATGATGCCGGTCGTACCGTAATTGTGGATGTAGTCGTACAGCTCATCGCCCTTAATGACAAGCCGGCGCGGCTTTTCTTCCAGCGTATAGACGACCGCTTCCAGCACGTTTCCGTCCCACAGGTTGCCCCACGTAACGGAGCCGATGCCCCCCGAGCCGCCGCTGACGAAGCCCCCGACGGTCGCCTTCACGTAAGTGCTTGGATAGATGCGCAGCTCCTGCCCTTGCTCGCGCGCCGTCTTATCCAGCACGCCGAGCCGGACGCCGCTTTGCGCGCGGACGCAGCCCGCTCCGAATTCGACGATGCGGTCCAAGCCGCTTAAGTCGAGGACGATGCCGCCCTCGAGCGGAATCGCCTGCCCGTAGTTGCCCGTTCCGGCGCCCCGCGCCGTGACCGGGATACGCAGCCGATAGGCGAGAGCCAGCGCTGCCGCGACGTCCTCCTCGGTCTTCGGGGCGATAATGACGTCGGCCTTTTTCTCCTTGAGCCTTTTATCCAACACGGGGGAATACCAGTAATAGTCCTTCGACAGCTTCTCGACGGAATCGTCGTCCGTCAGCACGAGCCCGCCGAGCGACTTCAGCATATCAGCCTTCCATGCAAGAGTTTCCATAGCGCTCCCGCCTCCTCTTCGCTGCTTCTATCTCGTATAAATTGAGCTCTCCCCGACTGTCCCGCTTCGTCCGATCCCCGCATCCGCTATTCCGCCGCGACCGGATTGATCAGCGGCTCGAAACCGCCTAACCTGCACTCGGCAGCATCGCCCGGCCGCAGAGGGACCGAGCCCGGCGTGCCGGTCATAATGACGTCTCCCGGCTGCAGCGTCATCATTTCGGAGAAGTACGAGACGATATAAGGGATCGAATAAATCATGCGCGTCACGTCCGTCCGGTAGGCCGATTCGCCGTTCAGAACCGTTTCGACGGTCCACTGCGCGGGATCGGGACATTCGTCGGGCGTGACGAGATGGGGGCCGAAGCTGAAGAAGGTATCGAAGCACTTCGACCGGCCGAGAAAACGCGGATTCCGCGCATGAATGTCCTGGGCGGTCATGTCGAGCGTCGGCGTGAAGCCCGCGATGACACCCATCGCCTCCGCCTCGGATACATGCTTGCAGGACTTGCCGATGACGATGCCGATCTCCGCCTCCGCCGTAATGCGGTGCTCGCCCTTCGGGAGGACGATGGCTTCGCCGGGACCGATCAGCGCCGTCGTCGGCTTCATGAAGCAGATCGGCTCGCCTTCGGGAGGCGTTACCGCCATCTCCGCGGCTTTCTCCGTATAGTTGGCGCCGATGCCCCATATTTTCGGCGGGTTCCGCAGCAGCGGCGCGCAGACCGCTTCCCCGGCCGGAATGGCTTCGAACCTCGCCAACTCCTCCGCCCCGCCTGCCCGGTACCAGGCGTTCAAGCCGTCCACCTCTTCGTTGCCGAGCAGGCCCGCGATCGTCTCGCTCCATGCGGAGCCGGTCACGGCGTTCAGCATTCCCAGCAGCACGTAACCTTCTGAATTTACGATGGCTGCTTTTTCAATTCCGTCTAACCGGATGGATGCTAGTTTCATAGACCGTTCGCCCCTCGCTGCCTGCGGCTCGCTGCGCCAGCGCCTCCGCGTCTCATGCTTCGACCTGTTTCCGATCCAAATCCGAAAGCTTGAACGTGCACAGCTCCTGCAGCGCCTTGGCGAGAATGCCGGCTACCCGCTCCATGATGATGATCCCTTTCTCCGCGGTCGCGATCGTCGCGTCTCCGGCGACGCCGCTGGCCGAGATATCCGCCATCCGCCAAGCAAAGCGGATCTTGCCTTCCAACGTCAGAAACTCGTAGCCGGTCATTGCCGGTATTTCCTTGACCGCGAATTGATCCTGCACCCAGCCAGGCTTGATCGCTTTCACGATCGAGGTCTCGTAGTCGCCGCCGTGAATCCCGTATTCCAGCTCCTCCGGCGCGATTACATCCTCGGCGCCGCCAAGGCTGCTCGGACTGAGATAGAATACCGTCATGCCGCTGCGGATCCGAATCTCCCGAGCGACCATGTTCAATAAATCCGTATTGCCGCCGTGCGTATTGAACAGCAGCAGCCGGTCGAAGCCGCTCAGCTTGAGGCTCTCGGCAATGTCGAGAATCACGCCTTGCAGCGTCGCGGCCGACAGCGAGATCGTGCCGGGCAGGCCCAGATGCTCGTTGCTCTTGCCGTACGGCACCGGCGGCAGCAGCCATACCTGCGCTTCCGCGTTAAGCTTCTCCAGCGCGGCGGTCAGCGTCGCTTCGCCGATCAGCGTATCGGTCAGCACGGGCAGATGCGAGCCGTGCTGCTCGACCGCGCCGATCGGCAGGATGACGAGCGCGTCTTCCTTCGGCAGTTCCTTCACTTGCTTGCTGGTCAGCCGCGGCAAGAAACGCGTCTCCCAAGCGGTTCCTTCGTATCGTAAGAACATCGTCCTCATCCTTATCCGTTTAGTTGTGTATGCGGGCATCGCCTGTCGCGCCCGCGGAACTGGCCGCAGGGGCCGCGCTTGCCGCGCGCCCTGTTCGCGCCGCATCCGGAATGCCCGCCTCCAGCGGTAAACCGCGCACCGATGGCGCCTGCCCGGCCGCTTGGCCGACCGGCCCGGCCGCGGCCGAGACCACTCGGTCGACCCACCGCAGAAGGGGAACATCCATGCCGGCACCGGCGATAAAAGAAACCGCGACCGGCGCGCCGTCCACGGTACCGGCCGGCACCGTAACCTGCGGGAACCCGCCTAGGCCCGCGATGCACGACAGCTGCATCGTCCGCTTCCGCAGCTGCTCCAGCGCCTCGCCGGTCGTGCCGATCTTCGGCGCGATGCCCGGCATCGTCGGGACGACCAGCAGCCGGTCGCGTCCGAGCAGACGCCGCAGCTCGGCGCGGATACGCTGCCGGTTATGCTGCGCGCGTTCGAAGCCGCCCCGTTCCAGCGTCGACGACCAGGCGAAGCGCTCCGCGATGCCGGGTCCGAACCGCGGCTGCTCCCGCTCGATCCAATCCCCATGCTCCTGCCAGATCTCGTACCCTTGAATCGTACGGAACGTCTCGAACCAAGCATCCAGTCCATCCGGCGCAACGGCGATCCAATCGCCGTTTTCCTTCTCGGCGAGTCCCGCGCGGGACAGCCAAGCCATGACCGTCTTCCTGCACCTATCGTCGGTCATGCTCCAGGCGTCTTCCGCGAACAGCAGGCGATCGAACGCGCCATAAGTGCCCGGCCGTCCTTCCTCGCCGTCTCTGCCCGCCTCGTCCTGCCCAAGCAATGCGACGCCGACGTCGAGCAGGGTCCGGGCGTCGGCGGACATCCATCCTACCGTATCGAAGCTCGCGGAGAGCGGGATGACGCCGTCAAGGGGAACGGCGCCGTGCGTCGTCCGGATGCCGTATAATCCGCAGTAAGCGGACGGGATCCGAACCGAACCGCCGGTATCGGTGCCCAGCCCGAAATCCACTGCGCCCGAAGCCGCGGCGACGGCCGATCCGCTGGATGAACCGCCCGGAATGCGATCCTTCGCGCGCGGGTTGACCGGCGTTCCGAAGTGATGGTTCTCGCCGTTCAAGCTGAACATCAGCTCGTCGGTGTGCGCAATGCCCTGCAGCCTGGCGCCTTGGCCCAGCAGCAGATCGACGGCGGGAGCGTTGGCGGCGGAAGGACCGTGCGTGCGCTGCCAATCGGGATTGCCGGCCGTATTCGTCCAGCCCGCGAGACCGAACACGTCCTTGACCGCGAACAAGCGCCCATGCAGCAAGCCCGTACCGGCCGGTTCGATCGTAAAATCCTCTTTCACGTAAGCGCGCCAATGATCGGCCATGTCCGTTTCCTCCATCCGTCCGTTGCCGTAGACTAGCGCGGCTGCAATATCCCGTTCAACACGGCCAGGTCCGCTTCGTCCAGCGACGCCTCGGGACCGGCTTTGATAAGATCGGAGAACGCCTCGTCCGGCACCATCGTCGTCAACACGTACAGACGTCCCCGTCCCGTATTGCGCACCTCATGGTTATTGCCGGGAGGCACGATGAAGAACGATCCCTGGCGGATCGGCAGCTCTTCATCGCCGACCACGGCCGAGCCTTCGCCCGCCAAAACGTAGAAATATTCCACGGCTGCCGAATGCTCGTTCGGCGGCGTCTTGCCGCCCTCGTCGAAGATCTCCACGACCGAGACGAACGGCGCCTGCGTACCGTCGCACAGCAGCACGAATTTATTGGAGTCGCGCGGCGATATTTTCCGAACCGGACAATCCGTGTAGTGGCTTGCAATCAATCCTGGTATGCTCATCGTAGCTCCACCTTCCCGTAATTGGCTGCCAATGCCCCAAGCACATCGGCCGACTCCGCAACGAAGCCGTAGCATTGCTTAATATTGTAAATCGCGCCCTCGGCGCAATAATCCGGCGAGCTGGTCGCGCAGCAGTCCGCCAGCAAAACGACGTCGTAGCCGAGACAGCCCGCGTCCTGCAGCGTATGCATGACGCATTGATCCAGATTGACCCCCGCGAAGAGCAGCGTCGTAATATCCATGTTCCGTAAAATGCTGTCGAGCGGCGTATCCCAAAAACCGCTCATCCGATATTTGTCCACGCGAACGTCCTCTTGCTCCGGCACGAGCCCGTCTATCAGCGCCGCGCCCCAGCTGCCCTTCTCGAGCACAAGCGAGCCGTTACCCGGCAGCGGGTCTCCGATGCCGACGCCCGCGCCGTCCGGATTATACACGTGCAGCACCGAAGGACTGAGATTAAGCCGGTCCGGCCGGTTGCCCCAATTGAGCCAAACGACCGGAACGTCGGCTGCGCGAAGCGCCGGCAGCAGGCGGTTAAGCGGATCGACCGGCGACAGCAGCGGAGCCGTATCGACGCCGATGGAATCCAGCCAGCCGCCGGGGCTGCAGAAGTCGTTCTGCATATCGACGACGATGATCGCCGTCCGTTCAAGATCAAGCGTCAAACGCTGCGGCTGCGCCTCGAACGAGATGACGGAAGAGGCATCTGCCTCTTCCTCCGCCGAGGAGGCGCCTGCACTTGCATTCGCATCGCGCGTCCCTGCGCTCCCGCTTAAGTCGACATGCTCCCGGGACACGCGCCATGCCCGTTTGCGATTGCCTAGACGATGCATCGGCATCCCTCTTTTCTTAATAAGTTCGTGAAGCTCGAGTTTTTGGCAGGAGTGACCGGAAGTCGGTGTATGCACCATGTCTTAGCAGGAGTGACCGGAGGTCGGCAGGAGTCGGAAAAGCGCCAGCGTTCGCCTTTGTAGTCTGATTTCTACCTATACTCACTTACATAATCAAAGAAATCAGGAACTACAACAGCGATTGGAGACCCTGCCGACCGCAGGTCACGCTCTTCAACTAATGCTTCAATTGATGCGACACATGCCTTACGTACTCCCCGAATTCCGGCGACGAACGGAAATCATGATCGCGCGGGTAAGGTGCCGGGATGTCGATCACGTCCGAGATTTTGCCCGGCCGCGGCGTCATGACGACGACCCGCGTCGAGAGGAAGACGGCCTCGAATACGTTGTGCGTGATGAACAGCACCGACATTTTCTTGTCCTGCCGCCAGATTTTCAGCAGCTCGTCTTGCAGCGCTTGGCGGGTGATCTCGTCGAGCGCGCCGAACGGTTCGTCCATGAGCAGCAGCTTCGGCCGGGAGATGAGCGCCCGCGCGATCGAGACGCGCATCTTCATTCCGCCGGACAGCTCGCGCGGCAGCACCTTCAAATAATCCTTCAAGCCGACCAGCTCCAGCACGCGCTCGCCTTCCGCAAGACGCTCCTTCTTGGGCACGCCCCGCAGCTTGAGCGGCAGCGTCACGTTGTCGATCAGCTTCGACCAAGGGAGCAGCGTATGCTCCTGGAACACGAACGCGATCTCGCTCTGCCTGCGCGCCTCCTTCGGCGTCGTGCCGAGCACGTCGAGCTGGCCGCTCGTTTGGCCGGTTAGGCCGGCGATCATATTGAAGATCGTCGATTTCCCGCAGCCGGACGGGCCGACGAAGCAGAGAAACTCGCCTTCGCCCGCCGTCAGATTCGCATGCTGCACGGCGACCGTGCCGTTCGGATACGTCTTGCCGACATCCTGCAGGCGGATCAGCGAGTCCGTCGTGCGGTGCACGGCAGGGGCTGCCGATCCGGCGGAAGTCAGAATCGTGGATAGGAAACTCATGTCGGTTGTCCCCTTTACGCGTTATTGGCCTGACTGAAATTCGCACTTCTTCAATGCCGCAGCCACTTTGGCCACTCGCAAGCCCAATCTGCCCGCCATGACCAGCTCGCGCTCGTCCGGCGTCTTCCCGCTGTCGGGGCCGGCCACCGTCGACGCGCCGTACGGCGAGCAGCCGATCGCGTCGGCCGTCAGATACTCCGGGTTCTCCGAGTAAGGAAGCCCGACCATGATCATGCCGAAATGGAACAGGGGCACCATGGAGGTCAACAGGTTCGCTTCATGACCGGTATGGATCGAGCCGGCGCTCGTGATCAGTCCCGCCGGCTTGCCTTCGAGACCGCCGTCCGCGCACAGCTCGCTCGCGAATTCGAGAAACAGCTTCACCTGCGCCGGCATGGAGCCGAAGTACGTCGGGAAGCCCCAGACGATGCCGTCCGCCCAGCGAAGATCGTCGTTCGTCGCGAACGGAATCGGCGCTTGAAGCAGCTTGGAGCCTTCGTACTTGGCGAAGCGGCCCACGGTTCGGAATTTGCCGGACAAGGCGCTTTCTTCTTGTTTCTTCCTTCTATCGAGATAAGGCGTCCGATTGTTCTCCGATTCCATCTCGGGAATCTTGACGACGCGCACCTCGCAGTCCGCCAAGTTCGCGGCGCCCTGCGCGGCGGCCAGCGCCATCTCGTGCACGTGGCCGTAAGCGCTGTAATAAACGACGAGCAGGTTGGTCATCACCGCAGCTCCCTTCTTTGGTTATGCCCGGGAGGCGGCCGCCGGCGTGCCGAAAGCCAGCTTCTCCGCCGCGCCCTTCAGCTTGCGATCCAGCTCGGGCAGCTGGAAGCCCCTCCGCCCGGCCGCCAGCTTCAGCCAGCCGCCGCCGCGGAATACCCAGCGCCGTTCCGGCACCATCGTGAACAGCTCTTCGGGGGTCGAACCGTCGAAGACGACGAAATCGGCGTCGTTGCCGACCTCCACGCCGTAGCCCTCGAGGCGCAGGATCGCGGCCGGAATTTCGGTCATCATCCGCAGAATCGTCCGCAAATCGGCCGGCCTGCCCATATGAGCGGCATAAGCCGTAATCAAGCCGATTTGCAGCAGGTCGCCCCGTCCGAACGGATGGAACGGATCATGAATGTTGTCCGATGCCGTCGCCAGCGTAATGCCTGCCGCAAGCAGCTCCTTCACCCGCGTGACGCCGCGCCGGACCGGGAAGCTGTCGCGGCGTCCCTGCAGGTACAGGTTCGCGCCCGGCAGCGTGACCGCGTGCAGCTTGGCGGCCGCCATTTGCTCGATCAGCATGCCGGCGTCCATGTCGTTCATCGCGGCGAGCGAGCATAGATGGTCGACCGTCACCCGGCCGGACCATTCGTAATCGATTGTCCGACGGGCAATATGGCTGACCGTCCGCATGTTCGGATCGTCGCTCTCGTCGGTATGGAAATCCAGCGGCATATCGAACTTCGCCGCGAATTCGAACAGTTTGTCGATATCGGCTTCCGCCGTCTGCGACATATGGGCCGCGGTGCCGACGCCGGTTACGCCCATGCGCAGCGTCTCCTCGAGTATGTTGAGATCGCCTGGCGCGAAACGGAACATCGGCGCAAGCGGGAACAGCTCCAGCTTCACGTAAGGCGCAAGCTCCGCCTGTGCCTCGAGCGCCGCCTCGATCGTCCGCAGCGCGACTTCCGCGCCCCACCGGACATGATAATCGAGATGCGTGCGAATCGCGGTCGTGCCGTACGATACCGCCTGCAGGGCGGAGCGGATAATCCGCGCCTTGATCTCTTCTTTGGAGAAGGCGTGAACCGCGTTGGCGTAGTTGTTCACCGCTTCGTCCAGCGTCCCCGACACGTTGCCGACCTGCGGAAGCGAGAACGCTTTGTCGAGATGCATGTGGGCGTCGACAAGACCCGGCAGCAGCACGTTGCCGCCTAGATCGATAACCGTTCCGCCGGCCGCATTCCCCGTCGCTTCGTCGATCGGCACGGCTCCCGGCAGATCCGCCGCCGCCGGCTGCGCCGTTATCTCCGTCCAGATGCCGTCCCGGATCGTAAGCGCATAGAGATGAGATTCGTCCCGAAGCGGTAAACTTACGTTAATCAGCTTCCATTCGTTCGTCATTCGCCCGCAGCCCCTTTCGAAAATTTTGCTGAAACCCGGCCCTCCAGCAACTTGACCTTTACTACGCTTCTCCTTCCACGACCGGAAGCTCGATCCAGGATTCCATGCCCGGCCTGCTCTTCACCGCCACGACGGCGATCGTCAAGTCGCATTCCCCTGCCCCGTGGGCGCTGTTCATCGGAATGCCGTTCGGATGGCGGATTAGCGTCGGGAACGCGCTCCCCGTCAGCTCCAGGCGGATCGCCGAGCCGGGCGGGAAGGTCGCCGCGAGCGGCCGCATCACGATCCGCGCCGGACGCCAGCAGCCGCCGTCGCCGCTCTGACCGATTTCGGTCCGGCCGACGGACAGGAATTTCGCGCTGCCGTCCGGCAGGAGCATCGTCAGAATGGCGACCAGGTCCGTCGGACCTTCCATCGACTGCGCGTGCACGTTGACGACCGGCGCGCCCAGCACGCTGAATGCCTTATCGGCCGGACTTCCGGTATAGACAAGAATTTCCGTGCGATCCTGCTGCGCGCTTCGGTCCGTCGGCGCATAACCCGCGAGCGCCATCGGGAGCCGCGCGTCGTAGACGAATACGTCCGCTGCCGCTTCGGCATCCGGCTCCGCTGCCACATTCAGGATGCGGCCGCCGCCGAGCGCCCCGTTCGCGGGCTTGCCCGAGCCGCCCAGCAGCCACTTGCGGCCGCCGGCATGCGCCGGATATCTATCGGACGTCTTCCACTGCTTCTCCTCGCGGTCGAAGTATCGAACAGCGGGTTCCTCGTACAACCCGTTATCCCGCTTGCCCTTCAGCCAATAGTCGAACCACTGCGCCTGCTTCCGGTGCATGTCGCCGTCCGCATCCGGGCCATGGTCGACGCCGCCGGCCTTCCGGCCCCACGGAATATGGATCCAAGGTCCGATCTCCAGCCGGTGGAACAGGTCCGGCGACCGTTCCGGCAGCGTTTCCTGGAGCGCCAGATACGACTGGACCGTTCCATCGAGCAGAAAATCGTACCAGCCGCCGATATGGAACGCCGGAATCGGATTGTCGATGAACGCCGGCAGCCAATTGAGCGACAGCCAGTAGCTGTCGTACTCGGTATGATCGACCCAGTCGAAGTACGCCGGACAATACTGCGCCAGGATCGGATGGCGCTCGTTCAAAGGCAGACGGCGCAGCACCGCCTCGGGGCTGTTCATGATGCGCGTGCATGCCTGCTCCGCTTCCGTGTCGCCGGCCCGCCGCGCGGAATCCCGCGCCAGCTGGAACGCCCAGATCAGCATGCCGCTGGAGAAGCTGCCCTGCGGATAGGCCCACCGGTGAATGTCCGCGGCCGTCATGCTCGGAATGATCGTCGCCAGGGACGGCGGATGGAGCGATGCGGCCGCCCATTGCGCGATGCCTTGGTACGAGAAGCCGTACATGCCGACCTTGCCGCTGGAATACGGAAGCTTCGCCGCCCATTCCACCGTGTCGTAGCCGTCCTCGGCTTCGTGGACGAAAGGGACGAACTCCCCTTCGGAATCGCCTCTGCCGCGAACGTCCTGCACGATCACCATATACCCCCGCGAAGCGTACCAGACCGGGTGCGCGTGGCTGACCGTCGAAGCGATTTTGCGGCCGTATGGCTGCCGCATGAGGAGGACCGGGTATTCCCCGGATTCCTCCGGCAAATAAATATCCGCATATAAATTCACGCCGTCCCGCATCGTGCAGGGAACGTTTCGTTTCACGATTACGTCACCGAATCGCATGGGCTCTCCTCCTCTGTCGTGATTCGGCATTCCGGACCGGCTTACCAGCCGATCGCTTGACCGTCGCTCCGCGGATCCGTGCCGCCGAGGCGGAAGCCGTGGCCGTCGATCAGAATCGCATGCGCATGGCCGACGACGCCGTCGAAGGCGTCTACCGTCCGAACGAGGTGACCCGCCCGGGCTAGCTCGGCGCGCACGTCTTCCGGCACGCGGCTCTCTATCCGCAGCTCCTGCGTCGATTCTCCCCACGTCCGGCCCCATACCCATCTCGGCGCGTCGACGGCGGCCTGCGGATCCATGCCGTAATCGGCGATCCGGGTGAGCAGCGCGCACTGCGTCTGCGGCTGGCCTTCGCCGCCCTGCGTCCCGTAGAGCAGATGCGGCGCCCCGTCCCTGCAGGCCATGGCGGGCATCAGCGTATGGAACGTCCGCTTGCGCGGCTCCAGCGCATTGACGTGCTTCGGATCGAGCGAGAAAAACGAGCCGCGGTTTTGCAGCAGAATACCGGTATCGCCAGCCGTGACCGCCGAGCCGAATTCGAAATACAGGCTTTGGATAAACGATACCGCGTTGCCGTCTCCGTCCACGACGGCCGCGTAGGCCGTATCGCTTCCGACGGGCTCCGACAATACCGGAAGCGCCTTGTTCGGATCGATCCGATCCGCCAGCGCCCGGCAGTACGCCTTATCGATGAGCCGCTCCACCGGAATCGCGGAGAAGTCCGGATCGGTCAGCACCGCGTTCCGGTCTTGAAAAGCCAGCTTCAACGCTTCGATCTGCAAATGATAATAAGCGAAGGACCCATGCTCGACGGCGCCCGGCGCCGTTCCGAAGCCGAAGCCTTCGATGATCTGCGGGGCCATAATGCCCGTGAATCCTTGCGAGTTCGGCGGGACCTGGTAGAGCGTCAGCCCTTTGTACGAACCGCTGAGCGGCGTCTCCCAACTGCCCTCGTGATCCGCGAAATCGTCCTCGTTCAGCACGCCGCCGCGGTTCGCCAAGTAAGAGGCGATGCGCCTTCCCAAATCTCCTTTATAAAATCCGTCTCTCCCGGTCATCGCCAGCCGCCGCAGACTCTGCGCCAACTGACGCTGGACGAACCGCGAGCCCGCCCGGGGAACGCAGCCGCCAGGCGTATAAACAGCCGAGGTTTCCGGCATGGCATTCAATAGCAAATGCCGCTGCAGCGTGTTCGCGTATTGATCCCGCGATAGCGGAAAGCCGTGCTCGGCATAACCGATTGCCGGCTCCAGCACGTCCGCCAGCGTCATCGTTCCATATTCCCGAAGGACGGCGTCCCAGCCGTCGACCATGCCGGGCACGGTAACGACGCTTCGAATGCCCCGCTGCGGGATGGCATCCAGGCCCGCGTACAAAGCTCGGCTCGCCCGGTAACCGGATCTGCCGCTGGCATTGTAAGCGCGAACGGCTCCGTCCGCTTTGCTGTGCAGGAGCCAGAACGAGTCGCCGCCAAGACCGGTCATATGGGGATAGACGACCGCAAGGCAGGCGCTGACCGCAACGGCGGCATCGAATGCGTTGCCGCCGCGCTGCAGGATGCGCGCCCCGGCGGACGAAGCCAGGTAGTGCGGGCTGACGACCATCGTTTTCGTTCCTATCATCGGCTGCCGCATCGCCCATGCACCTCCCGGATTCTCGGTCAATTTGGTTCGGCGGCGCGCTCCAGCACTTCCGTCTTGTACAGCTGCGGCGTCCGCAGCCGCGGCAGAACTTCCTTCTCCCCGTGCTCGTCGAACAGCTTCAGCAGCATCTCCCGCATGACGATGCCGGGTTTGTCGGCATGCATATGCGTCTCGAGGCGAAGCTTCAAATCGAGCGGAATGTTCGCCTCGGTCGATTCGAGGATGAGCATATCCTCGTCGACGACGGCCCGGTCGAACGCGATGATCGTCGCGGCCGGCACGTCCGCCTCCGTGTCGTTCCGGAAGACGAACTGAATGAGGATGCAGGATTCGTTATCGATCGGCGTCGCGCAGGTGACGATGGAATGCACCAGTCCCGTCGGATACGTCATGTCCAGCTGCCGCACGAACGGCATGAACCACGCCGCGCGGACGCTGCGCACCGTCTCGTCGGAATCGACGTTGATCGCCTTGACGTCCTTGTTCAGCTTGTTGGTGACGCGAACCTCGTAGAACATTTCGAAGCCAAGCTCATTCGGCACGATGCGGAATTCCGGCGGAACCGGGTCCTGATTGTTGCCGAACGTATTGTGATGCACGAACGCGATATGCGCCGTATCGAACGAGTTCTCCATGAGCCGGAGCGCCGAGCAGCGGATCGTCTCGTGAAACTGATGAATTTGCCGGATCTCCGGATCGCCGTAGCGGCTGAAATCGGGAATGCCTGCCAGCGGCTCGTCGAGCGCGATCCAGACGTACCCGTATTTCTCTTCACAGCGGTAGGCCTTGATCTTGTAAACCTTCGGCGGATCCTCCAGCTCCGACTGCGGGAAGAAGGTGCATTTGCCGTCGCGGTTGAACGTCCAGCCGTGATAGGGACAGACGATGCAGCCGTTCCGCGTTGCTCCGAGCGACAGCTTCGCCGTGCGGTGGCAGCAGCGATCGATGGCAGCCGCCGGCTTGCCCTGCTCATCCAGCCAGACGACGACCGGCTCCCCGAACATGGTGATCGGCTTCGGTCCTTCGTTCAGATCCGTGACCGGCATGACCGGATAATAGTACTTGCGCAGTACCGATTGTTCCGCTTGCAGCATACTGCGGCCTCCTCTCGATAGTAGGTGATCCGACCCTTCTCCTTCGGCTGTTCCGCGAGTCCGCGGCGTCCTCCGGGAGAATCAGCCTTCGCGTTTCATTTCGGATTCATGCCACGAGCTGAGCATCCATTTGGCCAGCCTGTTCACGAGCAGGAAGAATAGAATGCCGAGCAGCGACGCCGACAGGCCGCAGGCGAATAAATACGGGGTTTTGAGCCGGCCCGCCGCGTACGTGATCGCGTAACCGAGACCCCCGTTGCCGCCGCCGATGCCGGCGATGTACTCCCCGACGATCGCGCCGATGACGGACAGCGTACAGGAGATTTTGAGTCCCGCCACGATATACGGCAGCGCGGCCGGAATGCGCAGGCGCCACATCGTCTGCAGCGGCTTCGCGTTATATAAATAGAAGAGGTTTCGCAGGTTATGTTCCGTCGAATTGAGACCGATCAGCGTATTGGACAGCATCGGGAAGAACCCGATCAAGAAGGCGATAATCACGATGGCTTGAAAGCCGGCGTCGAACCAGATGACGATAAGCGGCGCTATGGCCACGATAGGTATGGTCTGCATGATAATGGCGTACGGATATACGCTTTCTTCGATGACCTTCGAACTGGCCATCAGAATCGCGAACGAGATGCCAAGCACGATGCTGAGCAGGAAGCCAAAGACGGATTCGAATGCCGTCGTCGACACCGCCGTCCAGAGCTCATGACGGTTGTCGATCGCCGCCTTGAAGATGTCCGAAGGCTTCGGCACGAGGTAAGTCGGCGAATCGAGCAAATGGCAGATCAGCTGCCAGCCTCCGATAAACACGATGAATGCCGCAAGAGGCGGCGTAAGCTTCTTGATGTAAGCCGCGAGCGGCTTGCTTCCCTTTCTCGAGCGGCCCTCCAGCCATCTGGACATCCGGCTCGACCGGTCGCGGGCAGGGTACATTTCGCTTTTCAGCATACTGTTGTTCGCTTCTTCCGCTGCCATAGCCATGCTCCTTTCGTTTTTTGCGTAGAATCATGACCTGCGGTCACTTATTCACCACACATTCAAACTCATACACATTTTGAGAGAAGAAGGGGCCGGAGCCCCACCGTCCCTTTCGTGCCTAGAAACTTATTTCTTAGGCAAGAACTCCGTCGTGAACGCTTTGCCGATATCTTCGTCCTTCGTCAGTACGCCGACATCCTTCAGCTGCTGTTGAACCTCCGTCCAACGCTCCGTCGTCATGACGCCGGTGCCCATGGTCGCCGCGTCGCCGCCGAAGGCGAAGTCCATTTCCTTCTCGGCGCTGAATTTCATCATGTCGAGCGTCATTTCGGGGTTCTTCTCCTGTATCGCAGGGTTGATCTCGTCGGAATTCGTCTTGTAGTAGTCCCAGCCCTTCACGGTCGCTTCCACGAACGCTTTGACTTGGTCCGGATGCTCCTTGATCATCTTCTCCGTCGTGAAATATACGCCCGCGTAGATGTTGTAGCCGGAATCCGCGTTCAGCAGGACGTCGAAGTCTATGCCTTCTTGCTGCAATGTATAGGTCTCGGATGTTACGTAGCCTTGGGTGACCGCGTTCTTGTCGTTGATGAAGTTGACGAGCTGTCCGGTATACTTCATTTCCTGCGCTTTATCCAGGCTGAATTTCTTCTTCATGTACTGCCAGAAGTTTGCGGTCGCGGCGACGTATACCTTATGGTCGTTGAGATCGCCGAAATCCGAGATGCCCGAATCTTTATGGTAGAACAACGCCTGAGGGCTTTTCTGGAACGCGGTCGCGATTGCCACCACCGGGATGCCTTCCTGACGGGCCACGAGAATATCGTCTCCGTTGGCCATGCCGAATTCGGCCTTGCCTGAAGCGACGAGCTGCGTGGCGGAGACGGAAGGTCCTCCAGGCATCAGCGTCATGTCGAATCCCGCATCCTTGTAGAAGCCTTTGGCCAGCGCCGCGAAGTTGCCGCCATGCTCCGGTTCGGCGAACCAGTTCAGGATGAGGGTCGCCTTCACCGGATCCTTGACCGCCGTATCCGTCCCGGCATTCGTCGTCGTGCCTTCCGTGCCGGTTCCCGCATTGGCAGCCGCATTGTTGCCGGCATCCGTGCCGGCATTGGCATTGCTGGCCGCCGCGTTATTGCCGTCGTTCGACGCTTCATTGCTGCCGCATGCGGACAAGGCCGCCATTGCGGTCACCAGACAAACCGCCATCGCCGCATTGCGTTTCGAGAAGTAAACCGTACCCTTGGCTGATTTCATCATCCTCGTCCCCCTCCAAAATTGCGATCATCGTGTAGCTCTTTCTACGCTTAGTTTATGATTTGAGTCATGTTTATGTCTACATACCTCACATATATTTGTGCGTCATGCCGAAATAGACGTACATTATTGGTGCGGATGACAATAAACATTCAGATTTAGCGCTTACATTTCTATTTAACTAACATATATGTAACACTAAATTCCAGTCTTCTTCCTTGATCTAAAAATCCTATGAAATCACGCCATTTAACAAAGGCCTTGACGCCGGGCGTCGGCGACGGGCAATTCTCGGCAAAAACAAACCGGCAGCACTACGCGCACGTAGTCTGCCGGCCGGTTTGTCTGCCATGCATGCTGCATCCTTCGAGAGCTCGGCCAGAACATCCCGCGGCCGCCTCATGCTCCGCGCTCTCCTTCCCCCGTCTCCGCGGCCAACAGGCTGCGGAAGAGAAAGGCGATTTTGAGCCGTACGAGCACATTCACTTTCTTGAAGTCCACGTCCAGAAGCTCGCTCAGCTTTTCGATCCGGTAGGTGGCCGTATTGCGGTGGATGAACAGCTTCTTCGCCGTGTCGTTCAACTGCCCGTCGCAGTCGAGATACGTCTCCAGCGTCTTCAGCATCTCGAGGGCGTAGCCCGGATCTTTGCTCAGCAGGCCGCCGAGCCAGCGCTGGCAGTAGATCCGCATCTTCTCGCGGGAGACGGGTTCGAAAATCATCGCCAGGTCCAGCGTATCGTAACGGACGATCCGCTCCTCGACGCCCCATTCTCGGGCAAGCCTGAACGTGTTCCGGCATTCCGCGAACGCGTCCGCCATCTCCTTCAGCTGCTTCTTGCGCGCGCAGATGGCCGCCTTCGGGGCTCTTCGTTCATCCAGTCCGAGTCCGGCCAGGCAGGACTCGAGCGCTTCGCGCAGCAGCTCGCCTTCGGTACCCGCCGTTGCGATCGGAACGACGCAGAGTACGCCTTCGTCCATTACGACGTGAATCCCCTTCAGCGCCTGCATCCGCGCGTTGCTCAGCATGGAGGCTTTCAAATCATCCAGCCGTTCCGTCCGCAGTACGGCGGCGGCGGGAGGAAGATCGACGAGCGCGCAGTAATAACCCGTTTCGAGCCACTCCATTTCCCATCGCTCGGCGTATTCGAGCACGGCCTCCGCAGTGACGCCGTTCTTGAGGAACTTTTTGATCAACGAGCCGAAGTCCTTCTGTACCGATAATTCAAAATAGTCCTCGTAGCTGTAATTAAGATGATGCGAAATGATTTCGGCCGCCTGCGTGTATAGCCCTTCCTCGACGGGCGAGAGGAACGGCAGGGAATCGAAGAAGAATGCGAAGCCCGTGCAGGCGTCGCGGTTCATGAGCGGAATGCGGAATGCTTGCCTGCCTAGATGCTTGAGACGCGTCTTGAGCGGGGGCCATGGCCATTGATCGGTCAGCCAATCCGCGGGGATGCCGGGCGAGCTGAATACGACCTGGCCTTTGGCGCCGACGACCGCGATGGGGCACCCGATCGCGTCCGTGACGGATTCGAACAGCGACGAGATCGACTCCGCCCGCAGCGCGAAACGCATGAGGCGGATTTGCTTCTGCAGCGCTCCCTCGAGCTGGTCGGTGCTCCGTTTCATCTCGGCATGGAACAAGCCGTTCATCTGATCGGAGAAGGTGAATTGAAACGGAAGCGCAATAAGAGGAAAGCCGAGTTCGTCCGCCAACGAGGTCAATCGCTCCGGAATCGATTCCCAGAATCGGCCGAGCTTGATGCCTAGCCCCGATGCGCCGCGATAATGCAGCTTCCTGATCAGCTCCGACGCTTCCTCGAGATCGTCCTTGATCAGGTAGGCCGTCGTGAACAACATTTCGCCTTCCTTGATCCAATCCGCGATGTCCGGCGCATCCATCACGTTGATCGATTTGACGATTCGTTGCTTGCCCGAATCGCCCGCGATCAGTTCGCCTTCCGACAGCGGATAAACAGCCAGTGCCTGTTCGACGGTCAAATGCATGCTCGTCGCCTCCTTCCGTGTCCTTCCCCAAGTTGAACAACCTAAGATGTCAAGTTATCTAACATCATATAGCGAATCAGGCGGAATGACAACCGCGGAAGGAAAGAACTTGCCCTATATATGCCGTATGCGGCCGTTTTTACGCAGCCTATTTACAGGAGACGGCGAGGCATGGTATATTTCAACAAACATCGAATTACGGCATTCGAAATTACGGCGAAGAGGCGGTGAGAACCCATGGTCGAGGACAACGAGGAAGTCAAACAAGCGGTGAAAGTGTACAAAGCACTCGGCGAACCGACCCGAATCAAAATCGCGATGCTGCTTACGGAAGAGAAAAATCTCTGTTGTTCGGATATCGGCAGCAAGCTCGAATCCGTCGCCGGTTCCACCCTGTCGCATCATCTGAAGCAGCTGACGGACTGCGGACTGCTCTCGCTGCGCAAGGACGGCACGTACATTTATTACAGCGTCAACAAGGAAGTCGCGCGCAAATACGCCCCTTACTTGCTGGGGTAGCGTTTTTTTCGCCCTTTATTTCGATAAACTTAGAAATATAAAAATAGCTTGGCAAGAGGAGTTGGAGAGAATGTCTACTGCCTGGAAAATCTATATGCTGGCGATCGTCAGCTTTCTCGTCGGCACATCGGAGTTCATCATCGCGGGTATCCTGGATAAAGTATCGACCGACATCGGCGTCTCCGTGGCCGCGGCCGGCCAATTGATTACGGTATTTTCCCTGGCGTACGGTTTCGGAACGCCGTTCCTGATGGCTGCCGCATCCCGCGTCGGCCGCAAGCAGCTCATGCTGTACTCGCTGGCGGTGTTCGTCGTCGGCAACGCCGCCGCTTACGTGCTCCCGGGCTTCGGCGCCCTCATCGTTTCCCGCGTCATCGTGGCGCTCAGCAGCGGCGTATTCGTCGTCACGGCGCTGACCGTCGCCTCCAAGCTGGCTCCGCCGGAGAAGCAGGGCAGCGCCATCGCGACGCTCGTCATGGGCTTCAGCACCGCGCTCATCGTCGGCGTGCCCCTTGGCCGCCTTGCCGCTTCCGTCTATGACTGGAAGGCCGTCTTCGGCGCCATCGCGATTCTCGGCCTGTTCGCGCTGCTGCTCATCGCGACCGCGATACCGAAGACGGACAACGAACTGCCCGTGCCGCTCCGTCAGCAGCTATCGCTCCTGAAGAATCCAAGGATCGCCATCGGCCTAGCCATCACCTTCTTCTGGATCGGCGGCTATGCCATCGCCTACACCTATATGTCTCCGTTCTTGCTGGACGTTACGGGCATGAGCGGCAGCACCGTCAGCATCGCGCTCTTCGCGTTCGGCGTTGCCAGCCTGATCGGTTCCCAGCTTGGCGGCTTCAGCACGGACAGGTGGGGCTATCGGCGGACGCTCGTCGGCGGCATGATCCTGCACGCTGTCTGGCTCGTCGTCATTTCCTTCGCCGCCCATTCGCCGTCGCTCATGTTTCCGCTGCTTATGCTATGGTCCTTCTCCGCTTGGTCTTCCGGCCCGACGCAGCAGTACCATCTCATCACGCTGGCGCCCGGAGCTACGAGCATCATGCTCAGCCTGAACAGCTCCGTCCTGCAATTCGCCATGGCAGCCGGAGCCGGCGTCGGCGGCGTCATCGTGGAGGGCAGCTCGCTGACCGCCATTACTTGGATTGGCGCGGCCGGCGTCGCCGTCGCCGCTCTGATGGCCGCTGGAGCCTTTGGCTATCTCCGGATTGGCGCAGGCAGCCGCTTGCCGAAGAAGGAAGAAGCGCCGAGGAGCGAGGCCAGCGCTTAAGCTGCAAGCTCTCTATTCCATTGACCCCAGCCGGATGACTCCTACTAATCTGGCTGACTGACTAACCTGACTAAATCCGACCACCTTACTGACTGTCTCTACTGTCGGTGGTGGGATCTTGAAATATCCGCTGCGTAAATAACGGGCGGTTCTCCGTTTGCTGTCAGAAGCAAAGGAGAACCGCCCGTTTGGTTGAGGAGGTTTATTCAATCGCGATGCCAAGCGCGTTCTTCAATTCATGGATAATAGCCGTGCCCGCGCTCTGGGGCGTGTATAAATTATTGACGTAGGCGATCGCCAGCCGATGATCCGGATCGGCGAATCCGATGGATCCCCCGTAGCCGCCATGACCGAAGGCAGAAGGGCTCCCGCCCATGATGGAGCCCGGCGAGCCGATGTGGTAGCCGAGCGCTCTGTATTGCGGTTCCTGGCTGGGCAGGTCCTGGAGCGCGGTCGCAAGCCTGATGCGGGATTCCGGCAGCAGCCGAATGCCGTCCGCGCCGTCCGGCAGGAGCGCCGCGTAATGCTTGGCAATCGCCTTGGCCGACATGATGCCGTTGCTGGCCGGGACGCATGCCCGTCTCGCATCCGGGCGGTTCATCCAGTCGGCGAGCGGGGTGACCCATGCCGGGATCGCCTGCAGTCCCGCTGCCGGAAACGCGGCCGGATCGAATCCCGGTTCCTCCAGATACGCGACGCGCGCGTCCGCCTCATCCGGAATCCCGACGAACAATTCATCCCGAATGCCGAGCGGATCGCAAATATCCTCTTCCAGAATGCGCGCGAACGGCCTGCCGTCCAGCCGCCGGGCAATCTCGCCGACGATCCAGCCGAATGTAATCGCGTGGTATTCCATACGCTCTCCCGGCGGCCATTGAGGAACGAGTTTCGCCGTCTCCGCAGCCATCCGGTCCCAATCTACGACCTCGGCAAGCCCGATTCCATCCGGCATATGAGGGATGCCGGTCGTATGGCTCAGCGCATGGCGAATCGTCGCCCGTTCTTTCCCATTCGCGCCGAACTCCGGCCACAGCTCGGCAATCCGCAGGTCGTAATCGATCCCTTGCCGCTCCATCACGTGATGGAGGACCGTCGAGGCGATGCCTTTGGTCGTGGAGAATACGGGGAAGAGCGTCCTGCCGTTCACCGCCCGGCCCGTGCGCCGGTCCGCGATGCCGGCGGAAGCGTCGACGATTAATTCGCCTTCATGATACGCGGCGAGCTGGACGCCCCGTTCCCTGCCCTCGTCGACCATTCGTTCGAGAACCGCTTGCATGTGCTGCTGGATGTCTTTCATCGGTTAAAAGCCCCTTCTCAGCATGATATGAACCGCTTGACCCGTTCATCATAACACTCGGCTAGAATACGCTACAATGCCTAATCGGCCGGCAAAAAAAGGCCGCTTGGATCAACGAATCGATCCAAACGGCCCCGTCTCATGAACCTGATTCATAAATACGGTTTAAACAACTCCCGTATCCCCCGAATAGTGGATCGAGAGCTCGCGGAGCACGGGCTCTCTCGCGCCGCCGTGCGCCGTCACTTCCACGATGACCCCGGCGGCTTTGACCGCCGGAAGGCGGATAATCGCCTTATGTCCGATATTCCTGCCTTCGTAGACGGCGACGGGCTGATGCGTCTTGGCCGTCAGGACCGAAACGCGGAAGGCGAGGACATGCTCGCCCTCCGTCAAATCCTCTTGAATGACGATGTGATCGAGCAGATGGGATTCCTGCGCGTCATACCGCCATACCAGCCCCTCCTGCCTACATGCCGCAAGCGTCGCGATCGGCCGGCCGAAGCGGCGGCGAATCTCTTCCCCGAAGGCTTCCAGATGCGCCGTATCCTTCGCCGGCAGCAGCCCCTCGCGGTTCGGTCCGATATTGAGCAGCAGATTCGTGCCTCGGCCAACGGACAGATAGTAGAGCCCCATCAGCTCGCCGACGCTCTTGACCATGTGCTCGTCTTGATCGCTGTAGAACCAGGTGCTGCCGTTCGCCCGCATCTGCACGTCGCATTCGGCCGGCAGCCAGAGCCGCGTTCCGAGCGTTTCCTTCTCTTTGGTCAAGATCGAGAAATCGGTCGCGTCGGCCACGTTCCAGCACGGGATCGGCGCGATGCCGTCTTCGTTGCCGATCCAGCGGAAATCGGGATCGCCCATATTGAAGATGAGTATGCCCGGCTGCAGCCGGCGGATCGTGCCGATGATACGGTCCCAGTCATACGTATGATTCTCGGAGCCGCAGCCGTCGAACCAGAGAATGTCGATCTCGCCGTAGCTGCCGAGCAGCTCCGTGATTTGATTCACGAAATAATCGTCGTACGCTTCGGCGTCCTGCGCGTAGAAATCGGCGGAGCCGTCGTAAGGCGAATAATAGAGGCCCGCCTTCACCCCGAACTTGCGGCAGGCGTCGACGTATTCGCGCACGACGTCTCCCTTGCCGTCCTTCCACGGGGATGCTTCGACCGAGAAGCGGCTGTACTTGGACGGCCAGTTGGAGAAGCCGTCATGATGCTTCGCCGTCAGGACCGCATACGCCATCCCGGCTTCCTTGGCCGTTCGGATCCACTGCTCGCAGTCGAGCCCGGCCGGGTTGAAATCGGCGGGCGTCATCGGCCGCTCGTCGAAATCGGCATACCCTTCATAGAACGTCCGCAAGCCGAAATGCAGGAACAAGCCAAACTCCCAGTCCTGGTAAGCCAGCTGCTTCGCCGTAGGAATAATGTTCGTATTCGTCTCCGTTTGCATCCTTTGCCCGCCTTCCTTAACATCCAAAATGGGTTATGCTTCCTCCCACAACCGGCGGAGATTGTCCATCCCGATTCGCGACGCCGACTTGCACTCTTCCATGCCTTCGAACTCGACCGTAATGCTGCCGTCGTATCCGGATCCCTTGATCAGCTTGATAATGCGGCGAATCGGAATTTCGCCATGGCCGACGATCGCGCCGCGCAGGTAATTGCCGTTGCTGGTCCGGAACCAGTCGCCTCCGCCCGGCGGCTCGTCGAACGGCCGGAAGTAAAAGTCCTTAAAGTGAACCAACGAGGCGTACGGCAGGTTCTTCATCACGCCGATGACCGGATCCTCGTCCACGCACATGAAATTGCCGATGTCGAGCGTCGTCTTGAAATTCGGACGGTCCACCGCCTGAAGCACCCGCTGCACGCGGTCGCTCGCCTGGACGCTGAAGCCGTGATTCTCGATCGTCGTCGTAATGCCGTATTGCGCCGCATAATCGGCAACGATTCGGCTGCCCTTGACGATGAGCGGCAAGCTTTCCTCGAACCAGGCGATCGTCATCTGTTCCTTCTCGATCGTAAACGCCGTCACGTCATGGCGCATATGCGTCATGCCGAGCCGGCGGACGAGGTCGACATGCGTCTTCATGCGCGCCATCTCGGCTTCGAACGACGCCTCGTCCGGCTGCACGAAATTCGCCGGCATGGAATAGTTCGACAGCGCGATGCCGGCGGCCTTCGCATGCCCGCGCACCGCATCGGCCAGCTCCGGATTGTCGACGAGCGTGAAGCCGTACGGCACGATTTCCATATGCTCGCCGCCGTTCTCGGCGATCCAATCAATGACGTCCAATACGGTCATTTCGCCGGATTTGAGCGCCCCCAGCAAACTGTACGTGCTTAACCCGATTTTCATTGCGATTACCGCCCTTCCATTTCTAAGATAGGATTATGATAAGTGGATCGATATAATCTCAAACGGCTTGAACGCGAGCGCGACCGTTCCTTCCGGGCTGACGCCGCAGGCTTCCAACTCGTCCTCCAGCAAGTTGACGATGGACGCCCGCCGAGCGGTCGGCGGCAGCTGGAATTGGATCCGGTCGCGGCTGCCGGTCGATTCGTAGAAGCGAAGAACGATGCCCTCGCCGCTTTCCGCCGGCTTGACCGTGTCCAATATAACCGTGCTGCTGTTCAGCTGCAGCAGCGTGTTCGTCGCCGGCAAGCTTTTGCCGGAGCCGGAGCTTGAGCCGGAACTTGAATGGGAGCTTGAGCCGGAACCCGGGCTGTGCCCCGATTCTCCGGAACCGTCCCCGCTTCCCGCCGGCACTCGAATCGCAGCCGCCGGATGGTTCAATTCCGCCGCTCTGCGCACGACTTCGGCATTCCGCCAGTCCCGTTCATGCGGGTACAGCGAATACGTGAATTCATGCTCGCCTTGATCCGCGCCGGAGTCCGGCCATTTCGGCGCGCGCAGCAGCGACAGGCGCAGGACGCCGCCTTTGATGTCGTAGCCGTACTTGCAATCGTTCATCAGGCTGACGCCGTAATCGCCTTCCGAAATATCCGCCCAGCGATGTCCGCATACCTCGTACTGCGCCTGTTCCCAGCTCGTATTGCGGTGCGTCGGACGCTCCAAGGCGCCGAACGGGATCTCGTAAGCGGCCTTCGTCGACACGATGTCGATCGGGAACGCCGCTTTCAACAGCTTATGGCTTTCATGCCAAGATATGCGCGTCTTGAAATCCACCCGTTTCCGATGCGGGTAGAGGATCAAATCCTGCGTGATGCGCGACCGGCCAAGCAGCCACTCGAACCGGAGAATATCTGCTGTATCGCCGGACTGCACGACCCGTTTCCCGATCAGCTCCGCCTGACCCGCCGGCTGCTGCTCGTAGTTGGGATCGATGTCCCACGCATCCCAATAGGTCGGCTTGTCATGGAAGAATTGCAGCTCGTTCGCCTTGGCGCCCGGCGGCAGAAGCTCGCGCTGCGCCGCCTTGTCCAGCCAGCGGACGATCTCGCCGCGCGCGTTGAATTCCAGCCGGTAGTGCGCCGTCTCCCATGCGTCGAATTCGCCTGCGTCCCCGTTTGGCGCCTGCTGCTGCTGCTGCGTCCGCTGCTGCAATGCTTCCTGAGCGTCCGGCTCCTTCAGCCAAATCGTCTTGTAGCCGAATGCCGGGATCGCCGGAACGGTCACCGACAAGCTGCCATGCACCGCACCCGATTTTCTCGTTCCACCGAATTCGTCCGCCCCGTCCGCCTCAGCCGCTTCTCCCGGCTCGTTCGCCAGATAATCGCACGGCAGCCGGAAGCCCGCTTCGTCATAAGCGCAGAGACCAGCAAGCTCCGCCCCGCCTTCGATAACGACGGTCTCGTCCCGTTCCCACCCCAAGCTGTTGAACACGACATACGGCGTCCCCTCGCCCGAAGCATTCACCGCTCCGGCAAGCGCAAGCATCGACGCCTGCAATGCCTCGCCGCCGAGGGCGAACACGTCCTCGTATTCCGCTGCCGACGTCTCGTACGTCTCCGTGATGGCCGTGCCCGGAATAATATCGTGAAATTGATTCAGCAGCATCAGCTTCCAGCCGCGGTTCATCGCATCGGCATTCGCTTCCGCTCCCGTATAGGCGCGGGCCAGGGAAGCCCATATCTCCGCTTCGCGGTACAGCACCTCCGCCTTGCGGTTGCTTCGCTTGTTGCGGCCATGCGTCGTCAAGGTGCCGCGATGCAGCTCCAGGTACAAATCGCCATGCCAGTCCGGCAGCGTCCCCGCCGCTTCGCCGACCTTATCGAAGAACGCGCCGGCCGTGCTGAAGCCGCCCGCCGGAAGACCCGGCATGAGCGGGCTGCGCTGCACGAATTCCACCATGTCACGCGTAACGCCGCCTCCGCCGTCGCCGTGTCCGTACAGCAGCATCAGCTCGTTCAGCTTGTCCTGCTGGCGGAACTCCCGCCAATGCTCGTCCATGTTCTTCGGACGCGTATGCTCGTTCAGCCCGTGGTTCAAGTACGACACGATCGACGTGCCGTCGATGCCGACCCAGTTGAACAGCTCGTGCGGGAATTTGTTCGTATCGTTCCAGTCGAGCTTGGTCGTCATGAAGTAATCGACGCCGGCCAGCTTCAGCAGCTGCGGAAGCGAAGCGCAATAGCCGAACGTATCGGGCAGCCATTCGATCGCCGAACCCTTGCCGAACTCGTCGCGGTAGAAATGCTGGCCGTGCAGCATCTGACGCACGAGCGACTCGCCGCTCGGAATGTTCAAATCCGGTTCGACCCACATGCCGCCGACGAGCTCCCATCTCCCTTCGGAGACCGCCTTCTTGATCTTGGCATACAGCGCGGGATCATGCTCCTTCACGAACGCGTACAGCAGCGGCTGGCTCTGGGAATAGACGAAGTCCGGGTATTCCTCCATGAGCGACGTCATCGTGGAGAAGGTGCGGCTCACCTTGCGGACGGTCTCCCGCACCGGCCACAGCCAGGCGATGTCGATGTGCGATTGGCCCACCATATGCATCTTGCCTCGGTTCGGAGCCGAAGGGAATTCCGAAGTGATCCGGTCCGCGAGACGCCGCTCGGCCGCGCTCACCCGCTCGCCGTTCAGCCATTCTTCCTCCGTCCAGGCGCCGCATTCGTTCATCGTCCCGTACAACAGATCCAATAGCCGGCGTCGGTTGCCGTCCTGCTCGGGCAGCAGCTCCATCGTCTCGCACGCGGTCTTGACGCTGTAGCGCAATTGCTGCACCGGCTTGTTGAAGCGCACGAGCTTTACCTCGAACCGCGTTACCGGCGGATTGACCGGCGCCTGATCGTTCAGCGGATCGACCGGCTCCGGGATCGGATCGAACAATTCGAATTCCAGCAGCGGATCCAGGCCGACGCCTTCCAGATAGAGCGGCACCACGTCATGATTGCGGTCGATGCCTTGATATGAAGCTCCGTTCACCCGCAGCAAGCCCTCTCCGCCGCCGCTCACGGTCAAGCCT
Source organism: Paenibacillus sacheonensis (assembly GCF_009909195.1). Lineage (GTDB taxonomy): Bacteria > Bacillota > Bacilli > Paenibacillales > Paenibacillaceae > Paenibacillus_Z > Paenibacillus_Z sacheonensis. Next base: position 230,787 of record NZ_JAAAMU010000003.1, on the reverse strand, counting down.
GCCGTACCGGGTTCCCAGTGCCGCGGAATCGCGATTCGTTTGGTCAGAAAATACGTGATGCCATGCTCCCCGTCAAGCTGAATATCCTCCTGGAAGCTCCCTTCGCCGCCGGGCAGCGTCACGTATTCTCCCGGCAAGCCATAACGGGTTTTCTTGATATGCCAATTGCGCAGCGGCTCTGTCTCCGCCCACTGACGCTCCGATAATTCGCGAATAAAACGTTGAATGCGTTGCATGCCTTAACCCTCTTTCCGCACAGTCAGCGCTGCGCCGTTACCCTCTGCCGAACTGCTGCCGACCGTGATGATGAATTCGCCGGCCTCCACCACTTGCTTCAGCTGCGCGTTCCACATTTGCAAATGTTCCCTGCCGATCGTGAAACGAACGGCCTTCTTCTCTCCCGGCGCAAGCAGGACGCGCGCGAAGCCCTTCAGCTCCTTGGCCGGCCTCGTTACCGAGCTGACGACGTCGGTCACGTACAGCTGGACGACCTCGGTCCCTTCGACCTCGCCGGTATTCGTCACGTTCACCGTGACGGTCGCTTCTCCGTCCGGAGCGATTTCTTCCGGAGATACGGTCAAATCCTCGTAAGCGAAAGTCGTATAGCTGAGCCCGTAGCCGAACGGATACCGCGGCTTCGCGTCCATCTCGAGATACTTCTTCGAGCCGCTGCGCTTTCCGTTATAGCGGACCGGCAGCTGCCCGACGTCCTTAGGCACGGAGATCGTCAGCCTGCCTGAAGGATTGACGTCGCCGAACAAGATGTCGGCGAGCGCCGCTCCCCCTTCCTGACCCGGATACCAGGCTTCGATAATGGCGTCCGCATGCTCGTCGATCCAAGGCTCGACGATCGGACGTCCGTTGATATAGACGACGATCAGCCGTTTGCCCAGCTTATGAACGGCTTGGGCGAGCTCCAGCTGGACGCCCATCAAATGCAGGCCGGCGCGGTCGATTCCTTCGCCGCAATCCATATCGCTCCAGGATAATCCCGTTACGACGGATGCGCCCGTCCGCAAGTCGATCGTGCCTTCGCCGAAGTCCCTGGCGCTGGAGCCGCCGAGCGCAAGCACGACGACTTCCGCCTGCTCGGCGCAGGAGAGGGCGGAAGCGAAGCCTTCGCGGGAATCGCCTTGAATTCTGCAGCCCGGCGCATAGAGCACGCGTTCGTCCGCTTCCTCGCCGAGTGCTCCCTTGATCCCGTCGAGCAGCGTGACGATGGACTCGCGCGGCTGAGGCGACGTATAATCCCCGAGCTGGTTGTAGGCGTGATCGGCGTTCGGTCCGATGACCGCGATCTTGCCCAAGCTCTTCTTCGCGAGCGGCAGCGCGGCTCCCTCGTTCTTCAACAGGATGACGCCCTGCCGGGCGAGCTCGAGGGCCAGCCGCTTATGCGCCTGGCTGCCGATGATGCGCGCGGCTGCCGCCGGATCGACGTACGGATTGTCGAACAGGCCGAGCTTGAACTTGGCTTCCAGTATCCGCCGAACCGCACGGTCCAGATCGGCTTCGTCCAGCAGGCCGTTCCGCAGCGCCCCGTGCAGGTGAGCGGCGAACATCTCGCCGGACATCTCCATGTCGATTCCCGCCTTCACGGACATCGCCGACGCGTCCTCGCCGTCTTGGGCCACGTCATGGCCCCAGGCCAGCATGTTGACCGCTCCGCAGTCCGTGATGACGAAGCCGTCGAAGCCCCACTCCCTGCGCAGCACCTGCTCCAGCAGCTCTTCATTCGTCGTGCAAGGAACGCCGTCGATCTCGTTGTAGGCCGGCATGATGGACATCGCGCCGGCTTCTACCCCCTTCCGGAACGGCAGCAGGTCGATCTCGTGCAGCTCGCGCCGGCCCATATGGACGGGGCCGGCATTGCGGCCCCCCTCCGAATGGCCGTAGCCGACAAAATGCTTCAGCGTCGCGATCACGCTTCCTTCGCCGTCCAGCCTCTCTCCCTGCAAGCCCTGCACGGCAGCCGCCGCCATCTCCCCGATCATGTAGGGATCCTCGCCGAAGCATTCTTCGGTTCTTCCCCACCGCGGATCGCGGACGACGTCGAGCACCGGCGAGTACGTCGCCGCGCCGCCCTGGCTGCGGGTTTCCAGCCCCACCGCCCGGCACATCTCGCGGTAGAGCTCTACGTTCCACGCGCTGCCGATCAGCAGCGGAACCGGGAACACGGTCGCGCCGATTGCCATATGGCCGTGCGAGCATTCCTCGCCGAACAGAATGGGGATGCCGAGCCGGGATTGCTCGATCGCGAAGCGCTGAATGCGATTGACCGCATGCGCGCCCTCTTCCGGAGAGAGGCCGTTTTCCAGCGTCACTTCCGTCCACGGGTCGGCGCGCAGCGTGCCGTAGAGAGATCCGATGCCGCCTGCCTTGACTTGCTCCCGAAAAGCGGCATCCAGCTCGATCGTCCCGTCCCCCTGCTTATGATAGGTTTTCCAACCGAAGGGCTGCGTCATCTGGCCGATCTTTTCCTCCGCCGTCATCAGCGCCAGCAGATCGGCTGCCCGTTCGTTGGCCGTAAGCGTACTGTCCTTGTAACGCATCCGTCGATTTCCCCTTCCTGCTCCTAGACAAGCATAGGGAAGTATACCCGAAGGAATACTTCCCGTGCGCTTGCACTGTTATATTTTTCTCTATTATATAAAGTCTTGTCCCGATAAGCTTGCTTATTTTTTCTCGATTGCCGACTGATAGATTTGAATATACTGCGGCAGGTTCAGGCCATCGAACCCTTTCACGTAGGAATCCCAATCCTTGTCGAGGTTTTTGTCGCCGATGATGAACTGCGCCATATTGGACTGGACGTAGTCTTTGATGGACGTCGCCAATTGCGCCATCGTATCCGTATCTTCGGGACGCACGAACGCGCTGGACGGATAGGATTCCTTCGGCGCGTACGGCGCGTACGCGCTCGTCGCGTCCGCCAGGCGTTTCTCGTAGCCTGCGCCGGTGAGCGGATCCTGCGCCGTCGCGAACAGGTCGCGGAAGTCCTTCGATAGATCCTTCGGTCCAAGCAGCGACCAGCTGTCGTTGCGGACGACGTTCGGGTCGACCGGCGCCAGGTTGGCGAAGCTGTATTTGGCGGGCTTGCCGTCGATGTTCATTTCGTCCGCATTCGCCTTCTTCCAGCCGGTGCCTTCTTTCACGCCGTATTCGCTGAACAGCGCGCCTTCTTCCGAGAACGCGTAGTCGGCGATTTTGATCGCCGCGATTTGCTGCGCTTCGCTTGCTTTATTCGTGATCGCCATCGCGAATTCGCCGAAGCCCTGCGACATGCCCGCAAGCTGCACGCCGTTCGGCCCTTTTAGCGGCGGTACGATGACCCAGTGCTTGCTGCGCGTTTTCTTGTCGTCGTACGTATCGACCAGGTAGCTGAGCAGCGCCGTCGTGATGGAGCCGACGACCTCGTCGCCCTCGCGGTTGCCGAGCTGGCCGACCGCTTGATCGTTTTGCGTGAAGGACGCTTTATCGATCAAGCCCTCGCTGTACAGCTTGTGCATATATGCCAAGCCTTCTTTCCATTCGGGCTTGTTCGCAGCAAAATCGATTTTGCCGTCCGTTACGGTCAAGTATTTGTCGTTGTCATTGTAGATGAAGGCATTCATCAGGAACGAGTCGACATTGCCGTTCCATACGTATTTGTTCGGCGCGCCGGTCATCGGAATTTCGTCCGCTTTGCCGTTGCCGTTCGGGTCCTTCGTCTTGAACGCCTTCAGGACGTTGTAGAGCTCGTCCGTCGTCTTCGGCACGGCAAGTCCGACCTTGTCGAGCCATTCCTTGTTCATCCAATACTTCTGCGAGAACGTGCAGTGGTAGCATTCATTGAAGCGCGGAATGCCGTAGATGTTGCCGTCCGGCGCCGTCATCGCTTCTTTCAAGTACGGCTTCTTGTCCATCATCGCTTTCAGATTCGGCGCGTATTTATCGATCAGTTCGTTAAGCGGCACGAGCACGCCTTGTTTGCCGTAGGTCATCAAATCCGAATTCGTGAACTTGCCTTCCAGGAACACTTCCGGATAGTCGCCGCTCGCGAGCAGCAGCTGTCTGCGGTCGACAAGCGCGTCGGTAGGCGCCAGATCCCATTTGATCTTGACGTTGAATTTCTGTTCGATGTATTTCGTGTAATCGTTATCTTCAAGCGGAGCCTTGCCCTGCGGGGCAAAGAATCCGAGATTGACCGGCTTGGCATCAGCCGTATCGGAAGCCTCGCCGTTCGTAGCGGCTGAACCCGCATTGCCTGCGTTCGTATTATTTCCCGAGCTTCCGCAAGCGGAAAGAACGATGCTGCTGATCATGACTATCATGAGCGAAACCCAAATGGACTTTTTCAATCGACGTCTCCTCCTTGAATCGTATCCTTCGCTGCTCTGCCCGCTGAGGGGCAGTCCCCCTGCTATGCCTTAATCGTACTCGGATCGTACGGTATGCGCTTCCCGATCACCTCCACTAATAATCGACCAATTTCAATCGCACTGCAAATCAGCCCTTCAAGGAACCGATCATGACGCCTTTGACGAAATGCTTCTGCACGAACGGATACATGACGAGCACCGGGATGCAGGCCACGACGATAAGCGCGTATTTGAGCACCTGCTCGAAGCCTTGATCCCGCAGCGACTGCGCGGTGTTCGCCAGCATTTCCGGATCGGCCGCATTCAGGATGAGCATGTTGCGCAGCACGTATTGGAGCGGAAACAGATGCTCGGACCGCAGATAGATGAGGGCGTCGAAGTACGCGTTCCAGTGTCCGACCGCATACATCAAGGTCATGACCGCAAGAATCGGTTTCGACAGCGGCAGTACGATACTCCACAGGTAGCGGGTATCCCTGCAGCCGTCAATTTGGGAAGCCTCTTGCAGCTCCAGCGGAATGGAGGACATGAAGAAGGTTCTGGCGATGATGACCTGGAAGATGGAGAACGCCCCGGGGAGCCACAGCGCCCAGCGCGTATCCAGCATGTGCAGGTTCTTCACCAATAGATACGTCGGGATAAGACCGCCGCTGAAGAACAACGTGACCATCATGAGAATCATGATGTACTTGCGGCCGGGCATCCCCCGCTGCGACAGCGGGAAAGCCATCAGCACGGTGAACAGGACGTTGATCAGCGTTCCGACAACGGTGTAGATGACGCTGTTATAGAAGCCCATCATTAACTGGGAGCTCTTGAAAATCGACTGGTACGCCTTCAACGAGAACTCGACCGGGTACAGCCACACTTGACCGGACACGACGGCGCTCGGCGAGCTGAGGGAGGAGCTGAGAATATAGAGCAGCGGGTACAGCACCGTTAACGTCAACAGGCCGAGCAAGGCATAGATGAAGACGAGCAGCATGCGGTCGCCGAACGGTTCTCTGATGGTTTGATTGGTCAACATGGACGGCCGCCTTTCTACCACAAGCTGTTTTGCGAAACTTTACGGGAAATCGCGTTGACGGTGACGAGCAGGATCAGGTTGATGACGGAATTGAACAGTCCGACGGCGGAAGAGAAGCTGAAGTTGGCGCCGAGGAGACCGACCTTGTAGACGTAGGTGGAAATAACCTCCGACGTGCTGACGTTCAGCGAGTTTTGCATCAAGTAGATTTTCTCGAAGCCGACGCCCATGACGTTGCCCAAGCTTAGAATCAGCATCGTGATCGTAATCGGAAGCAGCGACGGCAGATCGATGTGAATGATCTTCTTGAACCTGGACGCCCCGTCCATACGCGCCGCTTCATACAGCGAAGGATCGACGCTAGACAGCGCGGCGATATAGATGATGGATGCATAGCCCATTTCCTGCCATACCCCGGACCAGACGTAGATGGACTTAAACAGCTTGGGCTCTCCCATGAAATTCGTCGACGACCATCCGAGCGAAGACAAGAGCTTGTCCACGACGCCGACATGCGGCGAGAGCATCAGGATGGTGATCGACACCATGACGACGGTCGATATAAAATGCGGCGCGTACGTGATCATCTGTACCGATCGTTTGAAGAGACCCATCCGGATCTCGTTCAGCGCCAGCGCCAGCAGAATCGGAACCGGGAAGCCCGCGAGAAGCGAGTACAGGCTGATCAGCAGCGTGTTCTTCAGGAGCAGCTGGAAATTCGGCGAATGAAACAACTCGTTAAAGTGCTTGAAGCCTACCCACGGACTGCCTAAAATCCCTTTGATAATATTGAAGTCTTTGAACGCGATAATGACGCCGAACATCGGAATGTACTGAAATATAATGAGGTAAAGCACCGGAAGAAGGACGAGGAGATACAATTCCCAGCTCCGTCTCATCTTGATCCATGTTTGCACCATCCGCATTTCTCCTTCTTTCAGATTGAATCGTCGTTGATTCTTCGGCCGACTTCCCTGACGGGCTCGGTTGGATAGCTCGATTCTAGCCCGCTGCCGCCCGCGCCATCAATTCGTAAGATTCGGCGACCACGCATTTTTCTCCGGACGCGCGTTTACAAGCCGTTAACATGGGAGAATCATGCGGACTTCCCGTTTTTCTACGCTGTGCGCTTTTCGCGGCAGGCGATGATTGGAATGGTTGGAATGATTGGAATGGTTGAATTGGTGATGCGTAGGTGCGTGGAACGCGTGGATTTCGCGGCGCGTGCGGGACCATGCCGAATTCGCGGCGGGTGCGGCGTCCGGGCAAACTGGAATCCATACAAACCGAATTCATACAAACCGGAATCCGGGCAAACCAAAAAAAGAACCTTGAAGTCCGCCGCCGGCAGATTCAAGGTTTCTGGCATTATCGATCGGCCTGCCGCTTGCGGTAGTCGCTTGGCGACATGCCCGCAACGTTCTTAAAGGCCCGGTTAAACGAATTGTAGTTGAAATAGCCGACTTCCGCGCTGATTTCCTGCAGCGACTTGTCCGTCGACAGCAGCTGCTGCTTGGCCTTGTCCATCCGCAGACCGATGAGGAAATCGACGAAGTTGCCGCCGAATTCTTCTTTGAACAGTTTGCTGATGTTCTTGGCATGGAGCGAAAACTTGGCGCTGAGGTGGTCGAGCGACAGCTCCGGATTCGGATAGTTCTCTTCGATGTAGGCGCGAATGTCGCCGATGACGGCGCGCGTCCCCTGCGAATCCTTCAACGTCTGCAGTTTGCCTGCCGCCGCTTCGAATATCTGCGCGCAGCTCTGCTTCAGCTCCGCTAGCGTTTCCCAATTCGCCCACAGCTCGCGCAGCGCCGCATCGGCATCCTTCCACACGTTGCGATAGTCCTTGGACAGCTCGAGGAAGACGCGGTTCAGCTGCTGCTGAAGAAATTGCATGAAGCTCTCGATTTCCTTGCGCGACGAGACGGCATCGGTGATTTGGCCGAACAGCTCGTCCAGATGCTTCCTCCAGCCGTCCTCGGCCAGCCGGATCGACTGCGACAACGCATGGATCGTGCCGAAGAAATCATGCCCATGATACTTGGCCCCTTCCATCGCCGTCGCATCCAGCAGTCTGCCCGTGCCGAGCACCGCCTTATAGTGCAGCATATCGCGCGCGATTTCATGCGAGCGCCGAATCTCCTCGAGATTTTCCGCCATGCCATGGATACCGATCGTGACGGTGAAGCTCAAGTTGCCGCGCACCCACTCCAAGACTTGCTCGCCGATCTGCATGCCGAGCGAAGCGCCGTCCGCTTCATCGGGCACCCATACGATGACGGACAGCCTGCGATCCGCAACCCATTCGGCCCATACCGAGGCGCCGCTCAGTCCGGCGATCTCCTGCGCAACGCTCGCGACGACGAATTTCAGAATCGATTGGTCCTGATGATGGTAGGCCGCGGTGAATTGCGCATATCGGTCGATCTCAAGCTCCAGCATGAACGCCCTCGCTCCCGCCGGATTCACGTGGAAGGCGAGCAAATCCGTCTGCCATTCCGTCTCGCGCACGGGAGCGGTACCCAAGACGGCCTCTTGAAACCGATGCTTCTTCTGCAAAATGATCGTTTCGTTATCCTTCTGCCTCGTTCTCGTCGTCTCTTCCATCAGCTGCTCCAGCGCGCCTTGGATAAAACCGAACTCATTGCTTCCGAAGGGATGAATCCCGGGATTCACCAAGGCGCTTGTCCGTATGAGCGAGACGAGCTGACTGATCGGCTTGTAATTGCGGCGCGTGACATGCACGACCCAGAGAACGCCCAGCACCACGACGGCCAGGGCAATGACCACCCAGACGTTGTAGAAATCGAGCGCGATCCGGGACAAGCTTCCGCTCGCCGGACCGCTCTCCACGAGCCAGCCCGTGTAGGGAGAGATGTAACTGGCCAAGACGCTTCGTTTCCCGTTGTCGACGCCATTGTCATCCATCAGGATGCCGCCTGCTTGGTCGCTGATCCGTATGAACGTAAACGCCGGATTGTACATGGGCGTAATCGCGTTTTTCAGCTTCGACAAGCTGACGTTCACGACGACGTACCCTTTCTTGGCCTTCGTTAACTGCGGATAGCCCTGCACCAGCGTAATCACGTCCGCCGGCTTGGACGCTTGATAAGGCTTGAAGCTTCGCTTGCCCGACCATTTGCCGGGCTGCGCCTGCCGGTTCATGAACGGCAGGATAAACGGTTGATCCAGAAAGTCCGATTGCAGGCCCGACCCGTCCCCGAGCACGAATCGATCCTTTACTCGGATGAAATAGGCGGAATCGATGATCGAATAATTGAGCTTCCAATCGTCGATCAGCTTATTGCCTTGAATATTGCCGTAGACATCGTCGCTGTCCGTGCCGAAGAACCGCTTCAAATCCGCGGAAGACAGCGTATCCCGCAAGATCTGGTAATCCAGCGTCTTCAACGAATTGTCCGTGAACCGGACGGCCTGTTCCGCCAGGAACTCGTTGGCTTTGATCGCCTGCTTGCGATTCTGTTCGCTCAGCGATTGGAAGAACACGACGAATAAGATCGTAACCACCACGACAAACACGGGAAGATAGGATAATAGCAATTTGCGGAACCAGCTGCTGTTCATGTTATCCTCCTCTTCGCTCGTATTTAGCGGTGCAACGCGTTAAAAAGTTTATTCTACACGATAGGGCGGAGCAATTCTACCATCGCGGTCGGCAAGCGAAATTCTCAAATTCTGCCATTTCTGCCGCACCCGCCATGGCGCCGCCTTAGGATTGAATGCGGAATACATGCGCAATCGGCGTACCTCCGCTTAATTGGCTCGCCGGAAGCCGCAGCGTAAGTCCGCTGCCGTCCTGCGTGTACGAGACTGCTTCGTCCGTGCCGACGAGCTCGACGCTCGACGCCGCTTCGGTATACGGCACCGTCAGGAATTCCGATACTTGCGCATCCTCGCTCGCGTACAAGTAGGTGCAGTATACGATGTCGCCCTTGCGCGTGAACGCACAGCCGCTCGTGAAGTACGGCGCGCAGATACGGGTGCCGTATACCGCTTCCCCGTACGCCTTCATCCAAGCGCCGAGTTCCTTCATGCTTCTGAGGGCGCCCTTCGGCAACCGGCCATCCGGCTGCGGTCCGACGTTCAGCGCCAGATTGCCGCCCTTCGCGACGACTTCCATCAGGATATGAACCAAACGGCGGGCGGACTTGTACTTGTCCTCGAATCCGAACGAGAACGAGGTTCCGATCGTGATGCAGCTCTCCCAAGGCACGTTCAGCGGCCGGTCCGGAATCGTCTGCTCCGGCGTGACGTAGTTCTCGTACGCTCCGCCCACGGTGCGGTCGGCCGACAGGAGCCAAGGCTGCGTTTGGCGAGCTCGCTCCACCAGTTCGCCAAGGCGAATATCCTGACTGACTCTGCCGCCCTCTCTCACCCAGCCGGCATCCAGCCACAAGATATCGATGCGGCCGTAGCGCGTCATCAGCTCCATGATCTGCTCGTGCGTGAACGATACGAATTTCTCCCATAGATGCGGATGCTCCTGCGGGTCATAAGAAGGCCCGCGCCACATATGGCGGCCTCTCTCCATGCCCGGCGCCCAATAAGACGGCGTGTGCCAATCCGCCTTGGAGAAATAAGCGGCGATGGCAAGTCCTTTATCGCGAAACGAATCGAACACCTGCTTGCATACGTCGGCATAGCGATGCGCATGGAACGGCGTATCGCTGCCGGTGATGCGGTAATCGGTCGTGTGCGTATCCCACATGCAGAAGCCGTCATGGTGCTTGGTCGTGAAGATCAAATATTTGAAGCCGCCGTCCGCAGCCGCCTCCGCCCATTTACCGGGCTCGAAGCGGATCGGATTGAACGTTTTGTTCAGGGCGAAATATTCCCGTTTCATTTCTTCATAATCATTCGTCCAGTCGACGTCGTTTCTGGCCCAATCGCTGTCCTCGTCGCTCAGCGTCCATGATTCGACCATGCCGATCTGCGAATAAGGTCCCCAGTGCATCATCAGGCCCAGCTTCTGGTCCCGGAACCATTCCAGCCGCTCCAGCGTCACCGGGTTATCCGGCCGTACCCATTCCGATTCGCCGCTGTAATTATGGATGCCGTTCTCGACTTCTTCTGTATGGCCGTTTTGTGCTTCGACTGCGTTCTCGCTCATGGTTAGTTCCTCCTGGCAGGCGGCTGTTCAGCCGCTCATCGTGTGTTTATTTGTGTGTGTTAGGTGCGATCATTCATAAGGCTGGCCGAGCATCGGGCGATCCGTGAAAACAACCGCCGCTTCCCGCGTGTGGTGGAGCTCGAAAATGACGATTTCATTGCCGCCCTTCCGTAGGAGAGGAGCGGGCACGTACAAGGTTCGCTGCGGCCCCTTGTTCCAGTAACGGCCGAGATGGAAGCCGTTGACGAAGACGACGCCTTTCGTCCAGCCCTGCATATCCAGGAACGTATCCGCGCACGAGGCGGTTTGGAAGGTCCCTTTATAAAAGCGGGGCTCTTCCGTTGCCGCTGGAAGGCCGGCGGTGCGGCTGTCGGGATGGGCGGCAGAGAGTGCTGCTGTTAGATTGGTAGGAAGGCCGGCAGAAAGAACGATAGAAGAATCGGCAGGACGGCCGGTAGAGAGGTTCGCAGAATAGACGATAGAACGATCGGAAGAACGGTCGGCCGAACGGCCGCGGGCATAGTGCAGTCCCGACAAATCCGCCAGCGGCAGCGGCCGGATCGTCCAATCGAAGAGAAATTGGAATCCGAGACGAACGCCTTCCGTGATGCCCTTCGCGTCCTTCAGATACGGTCCGTAGTTGATCCTGCCCATGTTCTCGACGAGGATATCCAGCCTCGCGCCCTCTGCCGGAATGGCAATCGGCAGCGACTGCATCGTCGGCGCCCGCTCGATGACGCCTTGATACGCCCCGTCGACGAAGACCAGCGCCCTGTCCCGGACTTCCTGCACGAACAGCCGCTCTTCCGGCCTTGGCCCGGAAACCCGCGTCGTGTACAAAATATAGCCGTAGTTCTGGCCGAGCTTCTCCATCGGCATCGGCGCGACCGACCGGATTGGCGCGGACAAGACGTCCAATTGCTCGAACAGGTCTGCCTGCTCCGACAGCTCGACCCGGCCGTAAGCTTGCCTGTCTGCGGCAGGGGGAAGCGGCAGCGGTTCAACGTTCGAATAGCGGGCGATCACCTCGCGTACCGCGAAATACTTGTCCGTCGGTTCGCCCGACTCATCCAGCAGCGCGTCATAGTCATAACTGGTAATCGTCGGCTCGTAGAGATTCGGCTCCTGGCAGTTCGCTCCGCTTCCGAACCCGAAGTTCGTGCCCCCATGGAACAGATAGAAGTTGACCGAAGCGCCTGCCGACAGCATCTCTTCCAGCACGGCCGCGACCTCTGCCGCGCCGCGCGTATGATGCGGTTTGCCCCAATGGTCGAACCAGCCGTTCCAATACTCCATGCACATCAGCGGCGCGTTCGGCCGGTACTCCTTCAGCTTGTCGAAGGACGAACCCGGGTTGGAGCCGAAGTTGACCGTCGCCAGCACGCCGGGTACCGACCCGCCCTGCAGCAGCGCATCGGTCGGACCATCCGAGGTGAACAGCGGTACGTCGATGCCCCGGACAAGCAGCGCCTGCCGCAGATATTCGAGGTAGCGCGCGTCATTGCCGTAGCTGCCGTATTCGTTCTCGATCTGCACCGCGATAATCGGCCCCCCGTTCGTGCAGAGCAGCGGCTTCAATCGCGGGAGCAGCTCGTCGTAGTAAGCATCGACCTTTCGCAGGAAAGCCGGATGGCTGCATCTCAGCTGCATATCGGAATCGGCCAGCAGCCACGCAGGCAATCCGCCGAATTCAAACTCCGCGCATATATACGGGCTCGGACGAACGATGACATGCAGGCCGAGACTGCCCGCAAGCGCGATATAGGCGCATACGTCAGCCATGCCCTCGAAGCGGAACTCGTCTTCATTCGGCTCATGAACGTTCCAAGCCACGTACGTTTCCACCGTATTCAAGCCGCATGCCTTCAGCTTCAGCAGCCGGTCCCGCCATAACTCGGGTACGATTCGAAAATAATGCATGGCGCCCGAGAGCAGCCGAACCGGCTCCCCGTCATAGATGAATGCGCTTCCTTCTACTGCGAATACACCCATTTCTCCACTCCTTCCATAAGCTTGAGTAGACTTAGGATAAATGCGGAATCGGGCGTACTCAACGGGATTTTTTCGGCCAGTTCTCCTTTTTCCTTCCAATTGCAGGCACTATGCGATTTTCGCAGCGGCCGTCGGGGCGAAAATAGAGAAGTGAGCGGCGCAAACCGCGCTGCCGCGGACACGGTTGGCAGTGCGTCGGTTGAAGGAATGGACGGATGCAAGCCTGCCTTCGCGGCCGAATGAGACGCTTGATTCGGGCGGCTGCACCCGCAAGCATTAAACTTGCGAGCGCTTTGCGGTTGAATAGGTCGCTTGATTGGTCGAGGGGCCGCGCGCGCCGTACGGTGAAATTTGCACATTGTACAACATTACTGACCCAATAGTGGCGTTCAAAGAGCATTTGTTGCAGATTCTGCAACAATCTCGCCGAAAATCAAGCCAAATGCCGCTCTCGGCTTAAAATTGTTGCAGTTCGTACAACAAATCAAGAGAATGCGGGATTTTGAGCTGAAATTGTTGTACTAAATACACAAATCATCTCCTGCGTGCGCGGAATGGCGGTGAGACGGTAGACTTGGGATGAGATGAAGCGGTTGGTGAGGAGGTAAACTTGGCATGAGATGAAGTGGCTGGCTACACGGTAAACTGGGCGCGAGATGTAGTGGTTGCCTACACGGTAAACTGGGCATGAGATGAAGTGGTTGGCTACACGGTAAACTGGGCACGAGATGTAGTGGTTGGCTACACGGTAAACTTGGGATGAGATGAAGTGGTTGGCTACACGGTAAACTGGGCACGAGATGTAGTGGTTGGCTACACGGTAAACTGGGCACGAGATGTAGTGGTTGGCTACACGGTAAACTGGGCATGAGATGAAGTGGTTGGCGAGCCGGATAACAGGGGGTAACGCCCATTCGGAGGCTGATAATTATCGTATTCGTGCGCGAGCGAACGTTTAGGTTGGGCACCATCCCCGCCGATGCGGGCCGTCCCTCCGACAGTTGAGCAAGCACGGCAAAAACGGCGCACCCGCCGATCCATGGCTGGCCTGCGGGGCTCTGTCGAACGAACCCAACTAGCATGCTCGGAAAGGGAATAACACCGCTGCTTGCTTACTCTTTACTCGCTTACTCTTTACTTGCTTACTCTTTACTCGCTTCGTTGTTCGTCATGCGTTTACGCCATCGGATCTAAGCGTCCCGGCCTCGCTCTCGCCCGCCAAGCACAGCGCGAACGGCCGCCAGCCGAACGGAATCCAGCGGCGCCGTCTGCGCGCCGTCCTGACGAACGCCCGAGCCGAAATGCACGGCGCGGACTCCCGTCGCGTCCACGAAGCCGGCCAATGACGCCGGCGTCAAGCCGCTCCCCGCCATGATTTCAATCGTCGTTCCGCTGCTCAGCCGCACCAGCCGGGCTATTTCCTCCGCGGCATCCAATACGCTCGGCTTGCCGCCGGACGTCAATATTGTTCGAATCTGCGGATAACGCACCAGCGTCCCGAACGCTTCCTCCAGATTCCGGGCTTCGTCGAACGCCCGGTGGAACGTGACGGGAATATCGCCCGCCGCATCCAGCAGCCGCTTCAGCTTCTCCTCGTCGACCGTCCCCACTGGCGTCAACGTCCCGAGCACGAACGCACCCGCTCCGGCCTTGCCAAGCGCGGACATATCGCGGATCATCCGCTCCAAGTCCGCCTCCGAGTAGAGAAACGACCTGCCGTGAGGACGAATCATGACGTGCACGGGGATGGCGCATTCCGCCGCCGTCTCTTCAATAAACGTTAACGCGGGCGTAAGCCCGCCTTCCTCGATGGCCGACACGAACTCGATCCGGTCTGCGCCGTGCTTGGCCGCGACCCTCGCATCCTCGGGCGTCAGCGCGATCACTTCTAGCAGCATGCGTAAGCTCCTTTGGCTGTATAGTAAAATTCGTCTGCCTATTACTATACTATAAAACTTCCACGGATCAGGAGTCGCAATATTCGCCTCATCGGAAAAGCCGCCCCTCGCATAGGGCGGCTCCATGGATTCGCACGGCGGAATGCCGGCGCTATCGCGATTCCTCGTTCAGCTTGACCTCGAACGCCCGCGCCGCGTTCATCGCAGGGAGCCGTACGGACAACGTCCCCGCTTCCGCGTTCCAGCGGCAGTCGCCCGCTCGCTCGCGCGGATAGCTCATCGTCGCGGCGGCCTGCCGTCCGCGCCAGGCGGGCAGCGGAATCTCGAGCGTCTCGTCGGGGCTCTCGAACCGCCAGGCAACGAGGAAGATCCGATCGCCGGCCGGGTCCACTAGGCCGAAGCTGGTCCAGCGGCTGTCGAGACTGGGCATTCCCGTCGGCCAGATCGGCAGCGAGACCGGAATCCGGTCGCGGATCGACTTGTAATACGCGATGCCCTCGCGGACGAGCGCCGTCATCTCCGGCGCCAGCGCCTCGAGCTCCCCGCTCTGATGAACGCGCAGCAGGAGCGCGCTCGCCATGTTCATGATGACCGCTTCTTCGTCGCTCTTCCGGTTCGGATACGACCAAACGGCGAGCTGCTCGGGCGTAACGGCGGAAGCGCTCGCCGCCGCGATGACGGCGTTCTTGCGGTACTCGGCCTGATCGCTGGCGGAATAGATGCTGTGCCGCTCCAGCAGGGAATAATCGCAGCGCATGCCGCCGCTGCTGCAGTTCTCGATCACGAGCGACGGATACTTGGCGAAGATCCCGTCCAGCCAGCCCAAGTAAGCGCGGTTGTGTTCGAGCAAGCCGTCGCCCGGGCTGTCCGCGCCGATATCCGTGCCGACGCCGGCATTGATGTTATAGTCCATTTTGATATAGCCGACCCTGTACTGCAGGACGAGCCGATCCACGACTTCGGTCACGTAGGCGATGACCTCGGGATTCCGATAATCGAGCTGGTAGCGGCTGTGGGCGATGATGCGCTTGCCGTTCCGGCAGAAGAACCAGTCGTCCGGCACCCGCTTCGCGGTCTCGCTGTCGATGCCCATCACCTCGAGCTCGAGCCATAAGCCGGGCACCATCCCTTTGGCATGAATATAGTCCATGACCGCCCCGATGCCGTTCGGGAAGCGCTTGGCGGACGGCTGCCAGTCGCCAACCTCGAACCACCAGTTGCCGTCGGAATACCAGCCGCAGTCGACGACGTAATATTCGCAGCCGACGGCCGCAGCCGCATCGATGCAAGGAAGGAGCGTATCCTCGCGCGGGTCGCCGCTGATTCCGTTCATGTAGTTGTTGTAGATGACGGGAAGCCGCCTATTGTCCTCGTTCGGCCTGCGAATCGCCCGCCGGTAGTTCGTCATCTCGCCGACCGCGGCATCGAAGCCCGGCGCGCTGCCGATCGCCGCCTTCACGGACACGAACGTTTCGCCCGGCCGCAATTGCTTGAGCCAGTGGCTCTCCGTCCATGTCGGCCCGCTCAGATGCAGATACAGCTGATCGTTGATATTGCCGATTTCCCAGTGCCAGGAGCCGTGATGCTCGATCTGCCAGAGCAAACCGATGCCGGATTCGTCGTTATGCAGATAGCCCATCGGCAAATGCTCGGCGGTCGACCATGTCCCCGTCGAGGTCAGCGAGATGCGTTTCATCATGTAATCGTTGACGTTCTGGAAACCCAGCTCCGGCAGCGTATGCGTCCGCCACTGCGCTTCGCCGCACCACGTACTGTGCGGAATCGAGAGCCGCAGCTTCCGCTCCCACGGGGCCAGCCCCTCCTTCCCGAGCCCGGTGAGCGCGAACGAGGTGACGTATTCGAGCGGAATCGGCGCGTCCGATTCATTGCGCAGCTCCGTCCACGAACGAACGACCGATACGCCGTCGTAGAACTGCAGATGCATCGTCGCCCGCAGTCCCGTGCGCGCTTCCCCCAGCTCGATCGCCAGCTTCCTTCCCCGTTCGTTGCGCGTATCCGCATGCGAGAGGTATTTCATCCGTTCTCCGGGATTCGAACCCGTATGCTTCGGTCCGTGATGATCCCCTTGGTTCTCGCCCGTCGCATGGACCTCCATCGCTCTGAACCGCCACTTGCAAGACGCGTCCACGTCTTCCGCGCGATAAGGCAGCCGGGAAAAATGCATCAAGCGCAGCTCGTCGTAATCGCCCACCTCGTAGACGATATGAAGCTTGTTTTCCAGCACTTCGATGGTTCTCACTGTACCGTCACTCCTCGATCTTCAGCCTGTTCTTATCAGCAGTGTAGCACTGAACCGAACATCCCGTAATCGCTTTCATCCATCCTGGCCGAAAATCGAAAAAAGCTGTCTTAAAATTGTGATCGCAGCGGCGATTCCGGCTGTCTCCCCCACTCCCGTTATGACGATCGTTTTGCCGGCCAGCCTGTGCCCCATGTCATTCACTCCTTCGTCTTCGCGGCCCATTCCGCTAGCTTTGATCGTAGAAACACGGCCGATTGCCGCATCTCGTCCAGCCCGTTAACGCCGTCTTCGATGGAAATCCATCGGTGAAACCCGATCTCCCGCAAATTCGCGAAGATCGCGTCGTAGTCGTTCAGTCCTTCCCCGATGACGCCGTGCGCCAGCGCTTCGGAATAGCCTTGCAGCGAATACTCGCGCAGGTCGTCCAGCGTATAGCCCGGCTTCAAGTATCGATCGCTCGCGTGCATCGTCAGGATGCGGTCCTTCACGCGCTCCATTACGTCCAGCGGATCTTCGCCCGCGAGCAGCGCGTTCGACGGATCGAAATTCACGCCGAACCACGGCGAGTCGATCTCCCCGACGATAGCCAGGAAGAGCTCGGACGACTGCGCGAACTCCGGGTAGATCCAATAGCCGTCCTTGTAATGGTTCTCCATGACCAAGTGAACGCCGCGCTCCTCCGCATACGGAAGCAGCCGGCGAATGCCGGCGATCGTCCATGCGATGCCGTCCTCCCGGGAGAGGCCGGGGCGGTTCTGCCCCGACAAGACGCGAACGCTGCGGAATTCCTCGGGGCCGAGCAGCGCCATAACGTCGATCATCCGCTCCATGCGCCGCGCCTCACGTTCCCACTCGTTCTCGTCGGGATTCGTGAAGTCGGGCGACGAGCACATCATCGGGATGGCGAGTCCGTGCGCTTCCGCGGCTGCCTTCACGCTGTGCAAATACTCGTCGCCGCCGGCCTGGAGGAAGGTCGGGTACAGCTCGAGTCCGTCCACCCCGAGCGACGCGGCCATCTCGATCCAGTCGAATATCGTAATCGTCCCGTTCGTCAATTCATCCATAAGCCCCTTCGGGAACACGGCCACCCGCGCGTCTTGCAGATTAGGTCGCGGCATGGTTCTTCACCTTCGCCACGAGCTGCTCCAGGATGCGCTTCAGCTCGTCGCGATCCTTGCTGGGACGGAACTCCTGACGGTCGATGACGAGCGGCGCGCCGACGACGACGAGCGGCGCGCCGAGTTTCGGCATCTCCGCGGCCTGCTCGACGGATAGCCCGCCGACGGCCTGGACGGGGATGGAGACCGCCTTCACGACGGCTTCCAAGTGATCATACGGACTGCGTGCGGGATCTTCTCCCCGCTCGTCGAAGGACGTGTGGACGAGAATATAATCGACCCCGTTCCGCTCCAGCATCCGGGCGCATGCGACCGGATCCGGAGCGGCCATGATGTCTCCCATGACCTGGATGCCGTAATCCCGGGCCGCCCGGACCACGGCGCGAATCGTCGCCGGATGGGCGACGCCCATGACGACGACATGCGTCGCGCCGGCCTTGGCCATCATCTCCGCTTCCAGATACCCGCCGTCCATCGTCTTCAAGTCGGCGACGATCGGATGGTCGGGGAACGCCTTGCGAAGCGCGGCCACGGCATGCAGTCCTTCTCCCAACAATAGCGGCGTGCCCGCCTCGATCCAGTCGATGCCTGCTTCCACGGCGATCGCCGCCATGTCGAGCGCTTCCTCGATCGTCGTCAAATCCAACGAAATTTGCACGATTGGCTCCATTCGGATCTCTCCTCCTCGTTCTCGTCTACGCGTTTGGCAATATAATCGATTTTGCGTGCTGCAAGGCATCCATCTCGTCGAATGCCTGCTTCCAGCCGCCGATGCCGTAGCTGCGCGCCATCGGCAGCGGATCGATCAAGCGGCTGCCCATGAGGGTGCACCTTCTCCCACATCGGATAATTATGGCTGAAAGATCCTTGAAGCCTGGCTGCCTTCTGAATGAGCGGATCCAGCGAGAAGCCGACCGGCGCCGGATCGCTTGGCGACCTCCATCCGGTTCGCGTCCCGCTCCGTGGATCAGCACTTCCCTCGCCCTCGGCGCGAGTCCGACGGAATCCGGACGTCCCGCACCTCGGCGCTCCCGCTGCCGGACGAATAATTGACCACTGCTTTCATTGGCGCTCCCTTCTCGGATAGTGAAAACCTGAATCCTTGATTCGTTTCGCCGAGCAACCGTAAGCGTTTACATTCATTGAGGCCAAGAGAGCCGTTTGCCATTTTATTGTAACGGATGCGCATGGTTCTTAACAGCAGGTAATCGTCTCGAGGTTGCAGTTCTCTCATTAACCGGCATGGCTCGGATGCCGCACGGTTCGCGCAGATCGGAAACAGCAAAAAATCCCCATAGCCGGATGGCAGGGGATCCGCATATCGGTTAAAGTCAGGCCCGGTACCTGCCTGACTTCGCGCTCACGGGCTGATAGGCCAATATATTGTCGACCGCGAAGATTCGCGGCCCCTTCGACTTTAGGCAGTGCGCCTTTACATACCCGTCTCTCACCGCTTTGATCGTAATGTCTCGCTGCGTGATCCGCCGATGACGGTCCATATATACGATGGTTACAAGGCAGTCGATATACCGGTCGATTGACATGTGCATCCCCTCCGATACGAACGTATGATCTTATTATAACCAGAACACGCGTTCGTTATGCAACAGGGAATTCATGCTTTTTTTGGAGCTTCTGCCACGCTGCTCGCGGATTCGCCCGCCTCGGTTCAGTTCGCTAACGAGAATAGAAATTTCCTCATATTCCGGTAGGCATCGTCCCAGCCCATCTTCGCGAAGAATCGGAGTCCGTCCAATCCCTTGAAATAGCAGGCGCCGATCATCCGCTCATTGAAGTCCGGTATGTAAATGCCCAATCGCTCGTTGTGCTCCCTGTAGGCTTGCACGACATCCAATTCCCCCGACATGAGCTTCAAGGTGGCCAGGTCGACGAGAAAATCGCCATAGGCGAAGTTGCCGTCGATGATCCCGGTGATCCGCCGGCCGTCCGATAGAATATTCCAAGGGGACACGTCGCCATGGACGAAATGCCGATGCGGTTCATTGAAGGCCGCGTAGGCCAGCAGCCGTTCATAACACTCCGCGGCCACGTCCTTCTCCAAGGCGGGGATCTCGAGCCATCCCTCCCAGAAGCCGGTCTGCTCTTCGGAGAAGAATGCTTCGACATAGGCCTTCCACGTCGGATAGGTTCCCATCCCGTCAGGCTTGATCCAGCCATAGCCGCCGGTCTCTCCCAGTTCGATACGGTTCATCGCGGTCAGCATGCCGATGAGCTCCGGAAGCTGGTCGGCTTGCTCCGTTGCGGTGCAGTCGACGAGATTATGGCCGGGTATTCTCTCCAGGATCGAATATGCCCGGATGCCCGACTTCCCTTGCCCCACGCATCTCGGGAAAGGAATGCCATGCTTCCGGAGCAGCTCCGAGACGTACGCTTCCGTCTCGTACGCGTGCTCCAGCTCGCTGAACTTAATGATATATTCCTTGCCTTGCAGCTCGAACGAGAAGACGCTGCTCAAATTCCCGCCGCTCACGGGCGTTATCGCAGCCGCGCCTTCTCCGAGGTGATGGCCGATCGCGCTTTCGATTTCGGCGGCTGCGATCAGCGGTTTCACATGCGCGGTCATGGTCTGTTCTCCTCCTTCATCCCCGGTACGTCAATCCATTCTCGTGAAATACGTCAATCCAATCTCATACGTCAATCAAGTCTAACGGATCAATCGAGCTTAAGCGGTTCATTGCCCCGAGCGGCCGGTGCATGCGCCGCGGGACGCTTTGATTTCTTCGTGAGGAGATCCCGTAATTTCATGATCGGCACCTCGAAATAACGATGGACGACGAACGTAAACGCGATCAGCACAATGAGCGCGAATAGAAGCAAATACAAGCTGTGAGCGACGCTTGCGGTCGTATTTTCCTTGCTGAACCAGACGAACAGATTCCAATGGAACAAGTAGTAGCCATAACTCTGCGCGCTGACGAACCCGATGAAGCCGCGCAAATTCGGCAGCCGCTCCATGCGCGGAATATGGGTTTCGGCTGCCGCGATCAGCAGGGCGATCAGGAGCGATACCACGCTGAACAGCAGCGTCCGGCCGAACCAGGAATGATCCATCGTTTGCTCCGCAATCCCATTATAAACCAAATACCCGCCGAAATAAGCGAGCCCTAAGACCCCGATCGGCAAGGCCCATTTGCCGGCCAGGTATTTTCGGTACAATGCCGCATGGTACGTCTTGACCCCTGCAAGCAGGACGCCGAACACGAGACTGTCGAGACGCAGCGGGATTTGCTTGCGAACCCCGTAATCCCACAACGGCTGATTGTGATGAACTTCGATCATCCTCAGAACGGGGAAAAACAGGATGAGCAGCGCCGAGATCGCGAAGAAAGCCGCAGGTTTATGGCGGAATTTGCCTGCCAGCAGCAGCGGAACCGGAATCAGCAGGTAGAACCACTCCTCGATCGACAGACTCCAGGAGATCGGCAGGAAGGACAGATGACCCTCGTCGAAATTTTGCAGGAAGAACAGGTTCGTCGGATTCATATGGCGGTTGAAGAACAAGTAGGTCGTCGCGACCGCGAGCAAATAGAGCGGCAGCGTTCGGAACCAGCGGCGCACGTAGAAGGTGCCCAGCCGGGCCAGGGACCCTCGCTCCACGACTTCCTGCAGCAAGATGCGGCCGATCAGAAAACCGCTCAGGACGAAAAACAATTCCACGCCCAAGTACCCCGTCACGTAGTTGAGCGGATTGAAATCATGGTACGGCATGAAGAAGAAACCGAGCCCATGGCAGAACAAGACGAGCAGAATTGCGCTGCTCCGGATGAGGTCCAATCCGGCATTACGTTCCATGACCCACGCTCCTTCACTCCGACAGCTGAATGACGTTGATGGACCGGCGCCGCAGCTGCTGCACGTATTCGGCCGGCGTATGCGCATCCGTGATGAGGTGGTCGATCCGTTCCCAGCCGGTAATCGTCGTAAAGGCCTGCGTATTGAACTTGCTGTAGTCGGCCAGCAAGTAAACATGCTCCGCCATCCCGACCATCTTCCGTTTCACCCTGGCCTGCAGCTCGTTGGACTCGGAGATCCCGCGTTCCATATGAACGCCCTTGCAGGATATGAACGCTTTGTCCACGTAATACTCTTCCAGCGACTGCTCCGCCAAGGGGCCGACGAAGGACAGCGAGTTCGGAACGAGCGTGCCGCCGGTGCTGATGACGACGACATTCTTCTTCTCGCTGAGCACGAACGCGACCTTCAGCGAATTCGTCACTACCGTCAGCGGGATGTCGGGCAGCTGCGAGGCCAGATGCCAGGCCGTCGTGCTTGCATCCAGCACGATCCGCTCGTTGGGTTCGACGTACGCCGCGGCTTCCGTGGAGATATACTTCTTCTCCGCGACATGAACCGTCTCGCGGAGCAAATAAGGGGTTTCCGTCTGCGGCCCGATGCGGATCGCGCCGCCATAACTGCGAAGCAGGCGGCCCTCGCCTTCCAGCCGGTCCAGATCGCGGCGAATCGTTTCCTCCGTCACCTTGCACAATTGACTAAGCTCGGCAACGCGGATACTGCCTTTCTCGTTTACCAACCTTAGAATGTACTGGTACCTTTCCGCGACGAGCATGATCTTCCCCCCTTGCCTAAGCTTGGTTCCTAACGGCTCATTGGTCTGAGGGAACCGCCCTCTTCGCAAGAGCGATGGATACCAGGAACAGCGCCAGCGCGCAGATGCCTTCCGCGGCGGCCAGGAGCCAGGCTTCCGTCAGGTTCTTCTTCTCGTCGATGGCGAACACGATCAGCTCGCACCCGAACAATACCGCCAACTGGATGGCGAACAGCTTCGTGAACGACACCCACAGCTTGCCCGCGAGCGCCCGCATCTTCAAGAAATGCTGGCAATAATACACGAACGCGAGCCAGACGATCCCGAGCACGATGAACGTTCCGTATTCGACGGCCTGCCACGCATACGGATCTACCCCGTAATACGACAGCAGATCGATGACCACCCCGCGCATCGACAGCCAATCGAAGATGCCGATGAACGAGAGAACGACGGTCAGGGCAACGGATAGAAATCCGGCTGCGGTCTGTCTTCTATGCTCCTGCAGCAATGGATCCATTCTGCACCTCTTCGCTCCACTCGCGAGCAGCTTGCCGAAGATTGCGCAGCATGGACTGGCGCGTCTCCTCGTTCTCGACGAGATTGGTTTTCTTTACATAAGCCGATAATCGGCGGAGCTTCCTCAAGTAGCTGCGGGCAGCCGCCCGCCGCGCGCTGCGGAGCGCCCTGTCGTCGCCCTTCTCATAGAGGCGGATCATCTTCTTGGCATGCTTCAGCGACCAGCGCTCCGGGATCATGCCGGTCGACGCGATGTGCTCGAGATCGCGGTGCTTCTCTCCGAATATCTTGTCGAGCATGAGGCGCATATACCAGATGGAAGCGACCATGATCAGCGTCAGGCACGCCATGAAGACGAGCAGAATCAACGCAATCGCCGTCATTGGGCAACCGCCCCCTGCAGCTGCAGCTCGCCAGCAAAATGGCAGGCTGAATAATGGCCTTCCCCGACCTGCTTCCATTCGGGCGCTTGGCTCTTGCAGATGTCCTGCGCATACGGACAACGCGGATGGAAATAGCAGCCGGAAGGCGGATTCGCCGGATTGGCGACCTCGCCGGCCAGAATGATCCGATTCGATTTCTTGCGCGGATCGGGCACCGGCTTGGCGGACAACAGCGCTTCCGTATACGGGTGCTGCGGATTGCGGAACAATTCCTTCGTCGCCGCCGTTTCGACCATCTTGCCGACATACATCACGCCGACCCGGTTGGAGATATGCTGGATCACGCCAAGATCATGCGAGATAAACAGATAGCTGAGATGCAATTTCTCCTGCAAATCCTGCAGCAGATTAATGATTTGGGCCTGCACGGACACGTCGAGCGCCGACACCGCCTCGTCGCACACGATGAATTTGGGATTCGTCGCGAGCGCTCTCGCAATCCCGATCCGCTGGCGCTGCCCGCCGCTGAACGCATGCGGATAACGCTCGAGATGCCGGCTGTTCAATCCGACCATCTCCATCAGTTCCTTGACGCGTTCCTTGAGCGCCTCACCCCGGGCCAAGCCGTTGCAGATCAGCGGCTCCGCGATAATGTTGAGCACCGTCATCCGCGGATTGAGCGAGGAATACGGGTCTTGGAAGATCAGCTGCATATCGCGGCGAATCGCCCGCAGGTCATGGTTGTTCAGCTTCAAGACGTCCTTGACCTGACCTTGCCGGTCCTGGAATAACGCGGTGCCCGAGGTCGGCTCGATCGCCCGCAGGACGCAGCGCCCGAGCGTCGTCTTGCCGCAGCCCGACTCCCCGACCAGACCGAGCGTCTCGCCGGGCCGAATCTGAATATGGACATCGTCGACGGCTCTCACGAAGCCGACGGTTTTCTTCATGAAGCCCTGCTTGATCGGAAAATACTTCTTCATCGATCGCACGTCCAACACGAACTCCTGTTGCGTCATGGCTCAGCCTCCGCTTCGGATTTAGACCTCATCCACCAATAAACAGCGGACGGAATGACCCGCCGTCACTTCGACGAGCGGCACGTCTTCCACGTTGCACACGCCGTCCTTCGCCAGCTTGCAGCGCGTGTAGAAGCCGCAGCCCTTCGGCAAATTCATCGGAAACGGCACCGTTCCCTCGATCGACTCGAGCCGCTTGCTCTCCCGCATCACCGAAGGGATGGAGTTGAGAAGCGCCTTCGTATACGGATGCTTCGGATGATGGAAGAGCGTATCGACGTCGGTGTATTCGACGACCTTGCCCAAGTACATGACGGCCACGTCGTCGGACATCTCCGCGATGACGCCGAGATCATGCGTAATGAAGATGACGGACGTATCATGGCTCGACTTCAAGTCGTTGATCAGCTGCAGCACCTGGGCCTGCACCGTCACGTCCAGCGCCGTCGTCGGCTCGTCGGCGATGAGAATGGACGGGCTGCAGGAGAGTGCCATCGCGATCATCGCCCGTTGGCGCATTCCGCCGGAGAGCTGATGCGGATACTCGCTCATCCGCTGCTCCGGGTTCGACATCCCGACCTTCTTCAAGATCTCGACGCCGATCCGGTAGGCCTCGTCTTGATCGTCCGTCGTATGAAGCAGGATCGCCTCCATGATTTGATTGCCGATGGTGTGAATCGGGGAGAACGCCTTCATCGGTTCCTGGAAGATCATCGCGATCTCGGCGCCGCGGATATCCCGAATTTCTTTGCCCCGGGCATCGAGCTTAGCGAGATCGACGACCTCGAGCGAGCCGTCCTTCTTCTTGCGGGTCAGCCGGATCTCGCCCTGCACCTCGCCCGGCTTCGGAACGATGCGCAGCAGCGCCTGCGAAGTCACGCTTTTGCCGCAGCCGCTTTCGCCGACGATGCCCAGCGTCTTGCCGCGTTTAATCCGCAGGTCGACGCCGTCGACGGCTTTCAGCAGCCCTTCATCCAATCGAAACTGCACCTTGACGTCCTTCATTTCCAATATGACGTTCTCTTGCTGCGACACGGGAACTCCCCCTAAAAGTTTTGTCGTATATTTTGCCGGAATCTAGCGAAATAGGAGCAAAACGACTTCGGAAGCGTACGCTTATTTGTATGGATCTGCTGCATCCCGAAGCCCGTCTCCGAGAAAATTGAACATGAGCACGGTCAGCATGATGAAAGCAGCCGGCCAAAGCAGCCACGGATGATGCGCGAGCGTCTCCAGGTTCTGCGCATCCTGCAGCAGCACGCCCCATGATACAGCAGGCGCCTGCAGTCCGATGCCGAGGAAGCTCAAGGACGTTTCCCCAAGAATGGTGGCGGGAATCGACAGCGTCACGTTGACGATGATGTAGCTGGCGAAGGAAGGGAGCAGGTGTTTCCGAATGATGCGCAGATCGCCCGCGCCCGCAAGACGGGCCGCCATCGTGAAGTCTTCCTCGCGCAGCGATAGGATCTTGCCGCGCACGACGCGGGCAAGCCCGGTCCAGCCGATGATCGAGAAGATGATGATCAGGCCGAAATACATCTGGGTCGCCGACCATTCTCGCGGCACCGCCGCCGATAGCGCCATCCACAGCGGGATCGTCGGGATGCAGATCAGGAAATCGATGATCCGCTGAATGATCGTGTCGGAGACGCCGCCGAGGTAGCCGGAAACACCGCCCAGCAGCAGTCCGATAAACAGCGTCAGCACGATCCCTACGAGGCCGAACGATAAAGAGATGCGCCCGCCGTAGATGATGCGCGAGAACAAATCATGTCCGAGCTGGTCCGTCCCCATCAGGAACAAAGCCCCGTCGGGATTGTTCACGCCGAACAGATGGATGCTCGAAGGGATGACGCCCCACAGCTTGTAAGGCTCGCCTTTGGCGAAGAATTGAATCGGATATTTCTTCGTCTTGTCTTCGCTGAAGGTCCGCAGGAACGTTTCCTCGTCGATCTTCTCCTTCATGCCGTAGACGAACGGGCGAAGCTGGAACCCGGATTCCGCATCCACGAAGTGGATCTTCTGCGGCGGCGCGTTCTTGTACGCGGTGAAGCGCGTAGCGGACAGATTGGGCGATACGAACTCGCTGAACAGCGCGATCAAGTACATGAGAATGAGAACGACCGCCGATATGACCGCCAGCTTATGCTTCTTGAACTTCCACCACATCAGCTGCCATTGCGAGGCGACTTCCATGCTCGGTTGATCGGTCTTCTTCTTCCGTCTGGTCCGCGGCCGGCGCAGTTGGTTGATGACCGTCGTTAGCCCGCTCATTCACCGACACCCCCGAAGCGGATTCGCGGATCGATCGCCGCCAGCAGAATATCCGACAAGAGCGTTCCGAGCACGGTGATGACGCTGGTCACCAGGATGAAGCTGCCGCATAGATACATATCCTGCGTCATCAGCGCCTTGAGCAGCATCGGCCCCGTCGTCTGCAGGTTAAGCACGATCGAGACGATTACCTCCCCCGATATGAGCGCCGGCAGCGTCCACCCGATCGTACTGATGAGCGGGTTGATCGCCATCCGAACGGGATACTTGAAGAGCAGCCTGCCTTCCGAGACTCCCTTGGCCCTCGCGGTGATGACGTACTGCTTCGACAATTCGTCGAGCAGCATGCCCCGCGTGATGCGGATGAGCGAAGCGGCCGATGCCATCCCGATGACGATGACGGGCAGGATCATCCGGGGCAGCATATCCAGCACCTTCGCCAGCGTCCACGGCGCATCGACGTATTCCGGCGAGAACAGCCCCGTGATCGAGACGCCGGTTTCGATGAAGATGAAATAGACGAGCACGAGCGCGATGAGGAAGCCCGGCACCGCCACGCCGATGAACCCGATAAACGTGAATACGTAGTCCAGAATCGAATATTGGTGCGTAGCCGAATAGATGCCGATCGGAATCGCGACGAGCCATACGAAGACGAGCGAGATCAGCGAGATCGCCACCGTCAGCCCGAGCCGCGGCCAGATGACATCGGCAACCGGCATGTTGAATTGGAACGAACGGCCCATATTGCCGTGCAGCACCATATCCTTGATCCAGTAGACGTACTGGACGATCATCGATTTATCCAAGCCGTATTCCTGCTTCAAATTCAAGATGGCGCTCTCCGACACGTCATTGCCCGACAGCTTCAGCTGCTGGATATAGTTGGTCAGAAAATCGCCCGGGGGCAGCTGTATGATGACGAACACGATAATGCTGATCGCGACCAGCAGCGGGATCAGCTGCAGCAGGCGATAGGAGATATAATTAAGCATGCGGTTCCCTCCTCCGAATCAGGGTAAATCGGCGTTGCCGTCTTTGGCGGAACTCCGAAGCCCAGCCGCCCGGAGAAACGGCGCGGCTGGGCCCTGCGAGCTGCCGGTTAGCCGGCTTCCTTACTTCTTGAAGAAGAATTGCTCGCCGCTGAAGTCGGTTCCGATCGCGAAGCTGCTGTCGGTCGGGATGTTGCCCAGCTTGTCGTTCACGATCAGCGGCTGTTTCACTTCGCTCAGCGGGATCATGTAATACACGTTGTCTTTCATCATTTGCTTCACTTCTTCGATCAGGCGCTTGGCGTCATCCGGTTTCGAAGCCATCGCTTCGTCGATCTTCGCGTACAGCTTCTTGACGTCTTCCGGCGGCTCCTTGCCGTTCTTGCCCGAGCTCGAATGCCATTGATCCCATACCGGCGCCCATTGACCCTGTCCCCAGTCGCCCATGTACCAGAGCGGCGTGTGCGTCCAGATGACGGTGGCCTGCAGGTCGTTCGCGGTTTGCCGCTGACCCCACAGCGTTTGGTCGATCGTCTTCATCGTGACGTTCAGGCCCAGCGCTCTCCACATTTCCGAGATCAGCTGGGTGTACGGTACGATATCCGGCGCCTGCGCGCCGACTTCGAACGGAATGGTGAATACTTTGCCGTCCGGACCCAATCGTTTGCCGTCGGCATTCTTCTTCATGCCCATGTCGTCGAGAAGCTGGTTCGCTTGATCGAGATCGAACGTCGGATCTTCGATGCTGCCAGGCTGCGCGAAGCCGTAATAGATCGTGTCGATCAGCTCTTGGCGGTCGATGGCCATGTTGAGCGCTTTGCGGAAGCGGACATCCTGGACGACCTTCTGCCACGTCGGGTTATCGTACGTCAGATTGAGGAAGATATCGGTCGGCGTGACGTGCATATTGTTCAGCACCGCCTTGTACCCGTTCTTCTCGTTCTCTTTGTACAGCGGCATCTTCACGAGGGCTGCCGATTCCCGCGAGAAGTCGACTTCGCCGGCAATCGTCTTGAGGCTGACCATCTCGATGTCGTTGACGAGCGTGCTTTCGATCTTGTCGATGTAGGGCAGCTGGTTGCCGGCCGTATCGACCTTGAAGTAGTACGGGTTACGTTCGTACGTCGTCATGCTCTGCGTGGCTTTCGTAATGACCCACGGATAGAGCACGGGGAAGCCGACCGCTTCCGAATGGTTCAGCTTCCAGTTCGTAATATCCTTGAAGTTGAACAGATTGACCCACTCGCCCGGTTTGAACCCGGCTTCCTTGATTGCAGGCTCGATCGTCGCAAGCGGCGTGTACTTCGTGTGGAATTGCTTCAGATAGTGAGCGGGCTTGAGCAGCTCCGTATATCCGCGCCAGCCTTGAATCGCCAAGCGGATCAAGAGACCGCCGTACGGCCGATCGAACGTCAGTTTGAAGTTGTAGTCATCCAAGACTTCCAGCTTCATCGGAGCGCCTTCGGCCACGCCGCCGGAACGAAGGTACAGCGGGAAGATCGGCGTCAGCTCCGGATTCATGAGCACGTCCTCGACCGTGAAGCGGATATCCTCCGTCGTCACGGGCTCGCCGTCGGACCATTTCAGTCCTTTGCGCATTTGAAACGATATCGACATCTGGTCGTCGCTGAGCAAATAATCCTTCAGGACGTTCCCGGTGATTTTCTCGCCGAGAATACTCGGCGTATTGAGCAGCGGTTCGTTGTCCATGACGAATACGTCCGCATCCCAGTTCGCCACGGATGTCACCGTGCGGAGCGTGCCGCCGTAGGAGCCGATTTCGTACTTCAGCTGATTCTCGTCCATCTCGTTCGTAATCTTGTAATCGGCGGGCAGGCGGTCTTTCACGTCCGGCAGGTTCTTTCCGTCCAGGGCGGCGGACTGATGAAATTCGCCGATCTGCCCATCCGCCGCGCTCGCTGCGCCGTCGTTCGCGTTCCCGGACTTCGCCGGTTCGTTTGCATCGTTCTTGGCCGTGTTCGCATCGTTCGATGAAGAGGAATCAGACTTGTTGTCCGTGTTCGACGAGGTCGATTTGGAATTGGAATTCGATCCGTCATCGCAAGCGGTTAGAGCGGCGGTCAAAATGAGAGCGGTTACAAGAACTGCTGCCAGAAACCTTCTCCTTACCTTCATGCACAACCCTCCAACGTTTTTGTTTGTTTGTCTTTGAGTTTTTTGGACTCACCATCATTATTATGTGGGATGCCAAACAATTCAACGGCAAAGGGACAACAAGCAAAGATCGTCTACTCCGTGACAAGAACGGCGAACTTTCGACCGCGGACAAACAAAAAAAGTCCCAAATGGGACTTTTCGACAAGACTCCGGACGACGAGTACGCAGCGGTTCATAAACGTGACGCTTGTTCTCTCAGCTGCTGCGGCGTAATCCCGTAGTACTGCTTAAACAACCTGTAAAATTGCGATTTATCGGCATAACCGACGCTTCTGCCGATCGTAACGACGCATTCGCCGGATTCGAGCAGCAGGCGCTTCGCCTCGCGAAGACGAACGCCCTGCACGTATTCCGTAAACGTATAACCGCAGCAGGCTTTGAACGTCTTGCTGATGTACTGCGGCGAATAATAGCTTTCTTTGGCCAAGTCCCGAAGCGTGATCGGCGAAGCATAGTGCTGCTCGATATAGGATAGAAGCTTGGGCAGCAATTCCTGGAAATCGACTCCCGTTTCCTGTTCGAAATTGTCCTGCATTTTGCGGAAGGCGGAAGCCAGCAGCAGCATCGTATAGCCGCACAGCATGGCGCAATAGCCGATTTTCTTGGATACATACTCGTTATACATCGATTCGAGAAGCGCCTCCAGCTCCAGGAGCGACCGGCCTTGAAACCGGATGTGGTGGAACGAACGCTGCAAGGCTTGCCGGAATTCTTGGAACAACCGCTGCGAGAAAAAGCCTTGGTTCGGCTCGAGCGAGGATAAGTGTTCGTTCAACAAGTCAGGCACAATGCAAATATTCATGTAATGCATGTCCTGCCCGGCATAGAAGGAATGGCGGTCCCCGACGTTCATCCACAATAAATCGCCGCGCCTGACGTTGTAGCTTTGATCGTTGATACGGTGAATGCCGGAACCGTGCAGGATATAGACAAGCTCGACAAAACTGTGGGTATGCTCGGGCTCATGCTCGTGGTTGGCTATTTTCCATAGAGCTACTTTCTCATCTTGGCGTACGCAATCAGCTGCTTGATAGGTATGCACCTCATCACCCTCCAACATTATGAGAATATGCGCTTCAGCGTCCCCACCTTTTGTAAGCGTTTTCTTTATGTTCTATAATAAGCTTCTGCACGGAAAAAAATGTTCCTTCTTTTCGATATGCATATCAGTCACGTTTTTATTTATCATACCTCGACAATTCCCGCGCGGTGAATTTCGTCAAGTTTTGCTGCACCTCCAGCGATCCGCTGAAGTACTTACTCGATCCGCCCAGGCAGTTACAGCATGTGCAGCGTTGTCGTTGAGGCTCGGCTGAGAACAATCCGCGCATACTAGAAGATGGCCCCTGATCGGATCAGAGGCCATCTCGAGTCGCACGACGAATCGTCGCTGCCCTATTCAATTCGTTTGGCTTACCAAGGCAGCTGATTGTCCAAGTAGAAGAATTGGCCGGACGGGCCGTCATCGGGCAGCGTAGCCAGCATCACGCTGGTCTTGCTGCTCTCCGACACGTCGAGATCGGCGAATTTGCCGCCGATTTCTGTTCTCACCCAGCCCGGGTGAGCGGAGTTGACTTTAATCGGCGTGTCCCTGAGCTCGTGCGCAAGATGGATCGTGAACATATTCACGGCCGCTTTGGACGCGTCGTAGGCAAAGACCTTCACGCCGTAAATCTGAGCCGAGGGATCGGCATGCAGCGACAGCGAGCCCAGCACGCTGGAGAGATTGACGATTCGGCCCGCGGGCGCCCGGCGGATCAACGGCAGCAGAAGCTGCGTCAATTCGACAAGCGTGAAGAAATTCGCGTCGAAGGTCTCGCGCAGGATGGCGGGCGGCACGGTGCTAGTCTCGTTCATCGGCATCAGATGCTCGACTTCTTTTTGCACGCCGGCGTTGTTGATCAAGATATCGAGCTTGCCGTGCCGTTGTTCAAAATAGTCGAAAGCCGCCTGACGGTCTTCGGCCCGCAGCACGTCGAATTGGATGCTCTCCGCGCGAATACCCTCGGATGCGAGGGATTCCGCCGCGGCCTTGCCCTTCTCCGCATCGCGCGACCCGATGACGACTTGAGCGCCGAGCTTGCCCAGATCGCGTGCGGTTTGCAGGCCGATACCGCGGTTCCCTCCGGTGATGAAAGCGACTTTCCCTTCGAGATTCCCATGGAATGTTGTCATTATAATTGCTCCTTCGCTGTGTATTTGGAATGAATGGAATGGCTAATCCAGGCGGACATGCATCCCGCGACGAGCGGAATGCCGGTTTTTCGCCATCGTGCGAGCAGTCGGCCGATCGGTGCCGATGACTGCCGATTTATTTGAGAACGACCATTCTAATTATCCGCAAACCCATCATACCCTATTGAGAACGATCAGTAAAGAATTATTTTCGTCGGCTTGCCGAATTATTTACCGATTGTTCTCATTATGATAAGATCAAACCGAAGGGGGCCGTACTATGGCTAGAACGAAGGAATTCGAAGAAGATGCCGTCCTGCTGAAGGCCATGCGGCTGTTCTGGGAGCAGGGCTACGAGAAAACGTCGATCAATGATCTTGTCGAACATATGGGCATTCATCGCCGAAGCCTGTACGATACGTTCGGCGATAAGCATAAACTCTATCTCATGGCCATCCATCGTTACGGCGATCTGGCCAACAGCCAACTAGGCCCGGGCATCCGCGACGCTACCGCCAAGCAGGCCATCGATTTTATATTCGACTTCGTCATCCGCGGCATGGGCGAAGACAGCCCTGCGGGCTGCATGCTCGTGAATATGGCGGTAGAGCTGGCTTCCCGGGATCCCGAGGCTGAAACGTTCGTAAACGAAAGCTTCGCCGAATGGGAACACGTCATCGCGGACGTCGTTCGCAAGGGGCAGCAGACCGGCGAGTTCACGTCGAAGCACGACGCGGCGATTCTCGCCGAGAGCCTGCACGCCAGCCTGCTCGGTCTTCGCGTGCTTACTCGTAGTATGGCCGGCAAAGAAAAGCTTTATCGCATCGCCGATGTCGCAAAAGGCATATTGGAACCCTAATCCGCGCAGCTGCGGCCATACGAAGAAACCCGCGTCATGGACGCGGGTTTCTCTTTGTTTCGTGCTTGCTTGCGGCAGCCGTAGGGCAGCCGTTAGTCAGCGCATGGAAGAAGATTACGCTGCGTTTCCCCAGTCCCCGCGCTTTCGCGGATCCGATGATGACCGCATTCCTTTCTATGCGCTGAATTCTTCCCCGGTAAACGCAACGAGCGACAGAATGAACAGCAGGGAAACGACCGCGAATATCCCCATGCAGACATAAGAA
This sequence comes from Paenibacillus sacheonensis, assembly GCF_009909195.1. Taxonomy (GTDB): domain Bacteria; phylum Bacillota; class Bacilli; order Paenibacillales; family Paenibacillaceae; genus Paenibacillus_Z; species Paenibacillus_Z sacheonensis. Next base: position 197,772 of record NZ_JAAAMU010000003.1, on the reverse strand, counting down.
GAGATTTTCTGCGATCGCGGCGAGATCGTCACGCCCCAGCTGATCAGGAACGCCCAGAGACCGTTGCTGAAGTGGAAAACAGCCGACAAGACGCCGATGACATAAAGAATGAAGTACGCCGGATTCGAGGCAATCCGATGCATCGTCGAACCAAGATCCTCGTGCGTGATCGTACCCATGTACACTTGAAGCCGCGTGTTGAAGAAATGCCAGAACACGAAAATAAACGTCACGACGCCCGTCATGCGCTGCAAAATAAACGCCCAGTTGCGGCCGTACGCGTATTGCCCGGCGTTCATATTGGACCGGTAGGCCATGTACAAGCCATAAACGCCATGGAATAGGATCGGCAAATAGATCCCTAAAATCTCCAGCAGCGGCTTAAGCGGCAGACTGTTAATGAATTTCACGTAGGTCGCGAACCCTTCCGGCCCGCGTTCGAACGCCTGAAAGTTGATCGATACGTGCACGAGAATGAATCCCCCGAGAGGAATGACGCCGAACAGCGAGTGAAGCTTGCGCCAGTAATAGGCATTACCTTTCATGGTATGCTGCTCCTTTCTAAGATGACTGATCACTAGTTAAACGATCTAGGGCGCCAATGTGTGACAGCAGGTGCCGCGCTCGCTGCTCGGCATTCGTTTTGTAGTTAGCGAGCCGGCTTGCCCCAAGCCCCGCAGGTCATGAACCGCAATGCAAAAAAGGCCGCGAATTACGCGGCCCCATGGAGGAATGCTATTCTTGTCGCCAGATTCATCACATCGGCCAAGTGCTTGCTTCATTTCGCGTCGAACGCCCCGATTCCGTCTTGAAGCCGATGTTTATGCGGTCCCATCCGTTGACGGAAACGATCAGGAAGCTCAAGTCCGCGATCTCTTGTTCGGACAGCTCCTCGCGTACGCGATCATAGACTTCGTCAGGCACGCCTTGATCGGGCAGACGGGTCAGGATGTCGGTCCATGTCAGCGCGGCGCGTTCGCGCGGCGTAAACAGCGCAGATTCCCGCCAACCGGCAATCTGATCGAGGCGCTGTTCGTTCTCGCCATAGATCGCAGCTTGCTTGACGTGCATGTCCAGGCAGAAATCACAGCCGTTCAATTGCGAAATTCGGATCGAAACGAGATGGAGAATGCCCTCCTCAATCGAGCTTTTACCCAGCGCGTTGGTAAAGGCCAAAAATTTCTTGAAAAGATCCGGCGATCGTTGGGCGAAATTGATGCGTTGCGTCATCACAGTGCCTCTCTTTCCTGGAATCGTTATCTTAAAATTACCGAACAACTCCAGATATAACGACGCTGCGATCGATTTTGTGACAAACGGATTCTGTCGTCCTTATGCCCGCGCCGCTGCGGCTTGCTTCGCGATCCGAAGCGCCATGAGCGCCGCCAGGAGGCAGATGAACCCCGCCGTCACGAATATCGACGTATACGTGCCGGTCCATTGCCGTACCAATCCTGCCCCGTAGGCAGCGGTCGACGCGCCGATCTGATGAAAGACGACGACCCAGCCGAACACCATGGCCGCGCGTTCCTTGCCGAACGTTTGCGCGGCGAGCTTGACCGTCGGCGGCACGGTCGCGATCCAATCCAGACCGTAGAAAACGGAGAAGACGACGAGCATCGCAGGCGTCGCATCGAACGCATACGGCAGGAAGAGCAAGGACAGCCCTCGCAGGCCGTAGTACCAGAAGAGCAGCTTGCGCGCGTCGAACCGGTCCGTGAACCAGCCCGACATGGTCGTGCCGACGAGATCGAAGATGCCCATGAACGCGAGCAGCCCTGCGGCCGTCACTTCCTGAATGCCATGGTCGCCGCAAGCGGCAATCAGATGCGTGCCGATCAGGCCGTTCGTCGAGAAGCCGCAGAAGAAGAACGTGCCGGCCAGCAGCCAGAACGTGCCGCTCTTCATGGCATCGCGGAGCGTGAGGAGCGGCATCAGGAAGATGCTGCCCCGGAACGGCTCCGGCTTCGTCGGCGTGCTCTCTCCGTACGCGGCCGCGCCAACGTCATAGGGGTGGTTGCGCATGAAGACCGCAACGACGACAAGCAGCGCTAACGCGACGGCTGCAGACACGTAAGCGGCGTGCCGCCAGCCTTCATGCACCGTGATGCGCGCAAGGATCGGCAGAAACAGCAGCTGCCCGGTGGCGGCGCTGGCGGTCAGCATGCCGACGACCAAGCCTCTGCGCTTTACGAACCAGCGGCTCGCGACGGTCACGCCGAGCACGTTCGCCATCATGCCCGTTGCGAGGCCGGATACGATCCCCCAGAGCAGCTGGTACTGCCACAGACTCGTCATCTGCGGCGTCAGCACGAGCGAGGCCGCCAGCACGGCCAGCGAGATGACCATCATTCTGCGGATGCCGAACTTCGCCAGCAGCGCAGCCGAGAAAGGTCCAACCAGCCCGTAGAGGAAGATACCGACCGAGATGACGCCGGATATGCTGCTTCTATCCCATCCGAACTCCGTTTCGAACGGCACCATCAATATGCTCGACATCGACCGGATGCCGGCGGTTACAAGCAATGCAAGAAAAGCCACGAACACGACAATCCAGCCGTAATAAAACCGGGATGCCGTAGGAACGGATGATTTCATGGATGTACACCTGCCTCGTTTTGGATTTGCGATTTGCGATGCTCGGTAAGAGACAACGCGTATTTATATTTTGTATGTACAACTAATATAAAACTGAGACATTGACTTTGTCAATCCCCATCTTCGGAACGTTCTTTTTGCCCGGGACGTCGTCGTTGGCCATTTGCTCCGCAAGGCGCGGACGGCATAACAAACCCGGCATTGCCATGCAATGCCGGGCTTAGGTTTCGATCAGAACATGATCATGGCAGCACGTCGGTCAGTGTTCTTCGAGCAGCGCGCTCGACTTCTCGATCTCGGCCGACAGCATGACCGCCGCCGCTTGGCCGATCAGCTCCTCGTACGCCGCTTTGAACGATTTGGAGGCGTCGCGAATTTGATTCTCCAGCGCCAACCCCTTCTCCGTCGGGTATACGAGCACGGTCTTTCCTTGCACTTTTCGTTCGACAAGCTTCTTCGTTTCCAATTTATCGATAAACCGCGTCAGCGTCGAAGGCGTAATATACAGCTTCTCCGCGAGCAGTTTCTGCGTGATTCCCGGCGAGCCGTTCACGATTCGGATCAAATACCCGTACATCGGCGAGAGCCCCGTCTGGGCGAAATGCTCTTCGGCCAGCTTCGTGACGGCGCGGCTCAGCCGGTTGGCGTTGAAGAACAGGCAATTTCGAAGGAACGACTCGTCAGCCTGTCCGCCCGGAGCGTCTAGCATCGGATTATCCATCATGCATCCCCCTTGTTCGTTCGGTGTACATACAACTTAGGTATAACGCAAAGAATGCGGGATGTCAAATGCTCGCACCCCATTCCGCTGCACCTGAATGCGGATGAATATAAGCATTAGCCCGATTATCCGCTCAGCGACGAAGCTTTTCGCGCGTGCCGGCCGCCCGTGAACAAAATTGCTATTTCCCAAGGCATAAGCCGCAAGATCGGCCGGCGTCGCCGCCTTATACTGGAGCAGAAATCTCAACGTAAACGGAGGCGTACGAAACATGGCAAACGCAGCGGCGTTTCAATTAACGGAAGAGCTAATCGAGCAATTTTACAGAGAAGGGTATTTCTACGCGCCGGGCTTTCTTCGCCCGGAAACGGTCGAGGCGCTCAACAAGGAGAACGAGAGGTTTGCGAACGGGCCGGGGGACGGCCAATGGCGAAGCCGGGGAATCAGCCTCCAAGACGATCAAGCCGAGTATCCCGTCACGATCGCCATGCTGACCGATCCTCGTATCGTCGGCATCCTGGAGCGCATCCTCGGAGACAAGGTGCGGCTGTGGCTCGGAATGTTCGCTGTCGTGGAACCGCACGGCACCGGCCTCGAATGGCATCAGGACAATCAGTATACGCATGTGCTGGGCCATATGCTGAACGGCTTTATCGCTCTCGATGCCATCAACGAGTCCAACGCCGGCCTGTGGCTGGCGCCGGGCTCCCACCTTCTCGGCCGGCAGCCCGACCTGAACGGGCCGGGGCACGCGCATCGGCGCGCCGCGGAACCGGCGAACGCCATGCCTTGCCGTCCGATGTCTCCGGGCGATGCCGTCTTCTTCCATCGGGAGACGCTGCATCACAGCAAGCAAAACCATACCGATCGTCCGCGCCGGGCCTTCGCCTTCCAAGCGGGAGCGGCCAGCTGCCGCTATGCGCGGACCGGGAAGCCGATCGACGACAGGGCGATGCTGTCCGGCCTGCGGACCTAGCCGTTCCTTGCCGAACGGCGCCCGCCCGGAAGATCGAAGAGCCTTGCGCTCCCGCATGGGAGGCGCAAGGCTCTTTTTTTAAACATGGGAGGCCCAAGGTTCTTCTTCTTTTATGTACGCCCGGTTTCCAGATCTCCGTATCAGACTTGCTCCGGCACGCGGCTTCCATGTTTGCGGAATTGGCGCGGCGTGATGCCGTAGAATGCTTTGAAGCGATTATTGAAGTAGCTGGAGGAGCCGAAACCGCAGTCATGGGCGATCCGCACGATGGGGTCATCCGTCATGCGCAGCCGATGGCTGGCATGCTGCAGACGCAGCCGGATCAGGAAATCGTGCGGAGTTACCCCCGTCAATTCTTTGAATTTGCCATAAAACCGAGTCTTCCCGCAGCCCGACAGCCGTATCGCTTCCTCCATATCGGCCTCGTCCGTTCCGCAAGCGATCATGTACTCGACCGAACGAACGATATCGGCGGCATCCATGCCGTTCCCCGGCTGCATCGACTCGTACGCTTCATAGAACCGGTGCAGCTGGACGAGAATCTGAAGCAGCGCCGTAAATTGCTGCAGCTCCCAGGCCGGCTGACGAGTCTTCTCCTCTTCCACCAGCGTAAGCGCCAGCCTTCCGATCTCCTGGGCCTGCGGCGAATCGGCCGGGATAAGCGGGGGCACGTCCATGCGATAGAACGGCAGCAGCAGCTTGCTGCCGCCCGGCAGCTGAGCGGCGACAGCCGGCGAGAATAGCAGCATGATCCAGCGTGCCGGCTCGTTCCCTTCCTGGATCAGGTTCCAATGCGGCTCGTAGGGACGAAACAAGAACACGTCCCCGGGCACGGCGTCATAATTGCCGCCGAGCAGCGTGCAGCGAATGCTGTTCTCCAGCGGAATGTTGATTTCCAGCGCGTCATGGGTGTGCAGCTCATGCTCCGTCAGCGACGCGATCTTCTCCTCGGCCATGAAGCCGTGTTCAAGCCGGATATCCGTATAATTCATCTCGTCCCGCCTTCGGTCGGAGCGCCTCTGCGGCACGTGCCCGGTCATGGCATGTCTGCCACGCAAGGCATTCGCCGCCTGTCAGCCTCTGTATCGTCAACATAAGGATGTATGGATTCGTCTTCTCATGATCAATCTACCATTAGAAGATCGATCCTAGCAATCCTTTATCGCATCGATGACGACTGGCGACATTAAACCGAGGGCTCGCGGTTTCGCATCCGCGGGACCTATCTCGATAACCGCTAATGTCTGTCAGCATACACTTCCATTTCCGTTTCCTGAGGGTTCGCGACCTCTTCCGTCACGAACAAGTCATTCAACGAACTAAGCGACCCATCCTTTTCCACCTGATACACGTCGAGCTTCTCGCCGACGACGTTCATCTCGATACAACAATTCCAACAGAAATACTGATGAGGACCGATCTTTCCGATATCGATCGAGCTGCAGTTGATGCATTTCATGGATAAAAACTCCTTTCATAACGCTTGGTATACTACTAGAGTTGCCGAATTGCGGCTCGTATAAACGATAACGCTCACAAAATGTTGCTAGATTTTAAGACGATAAAAAATATAAAGAAAAGGCAGCCGCTTTCGGCTGCCATTTTCCATTTAATCGCCTGTATTCCGAGCAGCAAATACAATCAAGCTAAGAAGCTTAACCAAGGGCCGCATGCCCGCTCTCAACATAACAGCCTGCCGGATATAGAACCGGCAGGCTGTGAGTCGATATGATTTAGGTCGGTTCACGGCAAAGCTGATCAGGATATGCGTCAAACGCATTCCATTCATGACTTGGACGCGACGAGTTCCTCGAAAGGGAACGATGACGCAAGGCTTTGCCCAGCCTCCATGAACTTCTCAATGATGTTCTCTCCAATCCCCCGGATGCGGCAGATTCCGGTTTGTGCCGCGTAGATGACGATGCGCTGCAGCCGTCCTTGCGCCCAGGCCATGTCAACCGTGTAACCGCCTCGAGCCCGAAGGCCGCGCACATGCCCGTCTCCCCAAGCAGCCGGCCAGGCGGGAAGCAGATCGAGCACGCCCGAATGGCTTTGCAGCAGCATTTCCGCGATGCCTGCCGTGCCGCCGAAATTCCCGTCGATCTGGAACGGCGGATGATTATCCAGCAGGTTCGGTAGCGTGGAATGGCTAAGCAGCGCTTTCACGTTCTCGCGGGCCTTGTCCGCATCCCTCAGGCGCGCCCAGAAGTTGATGATCCAGGCTCGGCTCCATCCGGTATGTCCGCCGCCGTGAGCCAGCCGCCTCTCGAGGGTGACCCGAGCGGCCGCCGCCAGCTCCGGCGTCTTCTCCGGCGTGAACTGCTCTCCGGGATACAATCCGAACAAGTGGGAGATGTGCCGATGCCCAGGCTCCGCTTCTTCGTAATCTTCCATCCACTCCTGAATCTGGCCGTGTCTGCCGATCGCCGGTTGCGGGAGCCTGCTCATGGCGATTGCCACCTCCCCGGTAAACGCCTCGTCGATCCCAAGGATGCCGGCGCTTTGCATGCAAGCGTTGAACAAGGCGCGAATGATTTGGAAGTCCATCGAAGCTCCCGCGCATAATACCTCGGCTTTGCCGCTATCGAGCAAGTAAGCGTTCTCCGGGGATATCGAAGGACAAGTGATCAGCTGCCCGTCCTCCCCTTCAATGAGGTAATCCAGCAAAAATCGGGCCGCTTCTTTCATTGTCGGATAAGCCTGAGCCAGAAACGCCTCGTCTCTGCCGAAGTCGTAATGGTCCCAAAGATGAAGACACAGCCAAGCGGCCCCAAGCGGCCAGAACGTCGATGGCGGCCACCCATCCTGAGGAGCCGTATCCGCCCATAGATCCGTGTTATGATGTGCGGTAAACCCGCGGCACCCGTACATGATCGCCGCCGTCGTTCTTCCCGGCTCCCGCATTCGCTCGATCAATTCGAACAAAGGAAGGTGACACTCCGCCAAATTGCAATTTTCGGCAAGCCAGTAATTCATTTGCGTATTGATATTGATCGTAAACTTACTGTCCCATGGCGGCAAGAAGTGGGGATTCCAGATTCCCTGAAGATTCGCCGGCAGCGTCCCCGGACGACTTGACGAGATAAGAAGATAACGCCCGAATTGAAAGTATAAGGACACCAGTCCCGGATCTTCTTGTCCATGTCGGTAATCAGCCAATCTCTCGTCCGTTGCTAACTCGTCCCGGTCCTTATTCGGGCCCTCGAGTTCCAGCTCCACGCGCGCGAAGCAAGAACGATAATCCGCCATATGCCGACCGAGCAGTTCAGCGTACGGCTTCCGCGCTGCCCGATCGATGACGGCTTTGCAGGATCGCTCCGGATTAACCGAACGGAACGTCGTGTCGGCCGCGATAAGCAAGGTAACCTCCTCCGCCTGATCCACCAGAACATATTCCCCGACGGTGCGGCAGCTTCCGCCCTTTGCAACGGCCTTCAATACGGCGCGGAATGCGACCCCGTTCTCGCCTCCGCCCTCGCCCGACATGACCAATCCATCGGTTCCCCACGGTTCGATCCTGTCCACGTACCGCCACTGCTGGCGGTCCCATCTTGCGCGGAACGTCAGCTTCCCTGGCTGATCTGCCGTTAGCCGGACGACGATGACTTGATCTGGATAACTCGCGAACATTTCGCGGGTAAAGCGCACTCCATCCCGCCGATAGGAGACGGTCATTACGCCGCTCTCCAAATCCAACTCCCTGCTGTACGCCGAAGGGTCAGAACCGGATGAAGCGAAGCGAAGCTGCAGATCGCCCAGGGGCACATAATGCCGCTGCGTTTCAGGAATGCCCGTCAACGCCATGCAGGCCAGCTCCTCGGCTTTGCGAACCTTTCCGGCCAGTATCAGCTCCCTGATCTTAGGAAGATTCGGAAGCGCATCCCGATTGTTGCGATCCCTCGGTCCCCCGTACCACAAGGAATCCTCGTTCAATTGAAGTCGTTCGTTATTCGCGTCTCCGAACACCATCGCTCCCAACCGTCCGTTTCCAAGGGGCAGCGCTTCGTTCCAATCCTTGGCCGGCTGCTTGTACCAGAGCCTCTTGCGTCCTGCCGCCACGTTCATTTTATTCACCATCCATTCTGTAGGGTAGAACGCGATTGTACGATCGTCTTCGATCCTTCTTATGAAACAAAGGCTCCTCTTTCGAAGAGAAGCCTTTTTATCTCGTTTTGCTTGAATTCCAGGACAGACCGGTAGTTCACCTTAGTTATATCACCGCCGTAGCAAGGGAGAACAGGCAAGGAATTTATCATTTTTTGTACTTAGCTACGTTTAGTCGTTATCGCCCGGAATTCTAGAATGTTCCCGATAATTGAACGGACTCCTTCCTTCCAGCGATTTAAAGAGCCGACTAAAATAGGCTTGATCCGAATACCCGACCTCTTGGCATATTTGGTAAATTTTTAATCGCGTTTCGTTCAAGAGGCGTTTCGCGTGCTCCATCCGAATACGAGTCAGGTGCTGCGTGAAGGTCATGCCCGTCTCCGTTGTGAACAACGCGCTTAAATAGTTGGGGGAGACATCCAGCGACTCGGCCAGCAAGCCGAGCGAGAAGTCCTTGTTCGCGTATTCGGTTTCGAGCCGGTTCATCGCGAACCGGATAATTCGATTCACGAACTCTATCGTTCGACATTCCGAAGCCGGATCCAGTGAATCGGCCGAGAATGCCATCAGGCTCTGCTCGTACATGGAGCCGACCTCTCGCAAGTCCGAGGTTATGCCTCCGAAGCCCAAACGAAGATTAGGGTCCACATTCTTTTGCAGGCGCTTCTCCGCTTCCAGCATCTTCTGCTCAACGGGCGGGACCGATATTCGATCGGAGAACACGACGGCCGTCAACAATAGATCGTCGATAATCACGACCGAGCCCAGCGAGGACAAGACTTCCTCCAACAACGACCCGGCGGATGCCCGATGCCTATTATCCCAGTAAAGGGTATCCCGCCTGGAGATCGAACAGACGCTAATCCAGCGGTACGAGGGGAGCAGCGCTTCATAGATTTTCGACGCCTCCGCACCCAGCGTTCCGTAGAAGAGATCCTGCACGCGCTTTTCCATCAGCGTCTGCTCCCTCATCTTGACCGCCCCCAGCATCGTTCTCCTTTCCGCATCGCTAAACTCCCTGTCCACGAACCCGCTCCCGTCGCGAAGGAGCATTTCGCTTAGCGCCGTTATCAGGCTTAGGGCATTGGCTTTCATCCTGATTCGTTGATACGTGGAGGAAAGGCCCGACGGATTGGAAGCCTCTTCTATAAAATCGTCCAGCAGCGGCCGAAGCCGCACGGTCAGGTCAGAATGACCGGGATTCAACAAGTCCGTTAAATGATAGAAGGGCTCCATGATGAAGTGATCGTCTATGTTCAAGTGAAGGCAGAAAAAAGTCATGCCGTCTATCCCTTCGCACCTGCTGGCATGCTCCCGCCCTGGCGGTATAAGCAGTAAATCCCCGGGTCTCTGCACATATTCCTTGTCTCCAACCCGTGTCACTTGGGTACCCGCCAGCACCAGATTAAGCTCCAGGAGCGGGTGCTCGTGTTCGGCATACGACCAGCCTTGTCGAACGCTTCGCCAGTGAATGCCGTAAATCTGGAAGGAAAAATGAAGATTGGACATGGCATGCAGATCGACGACAAGCTCGCTGCCGGGTTCGAAAAATTCTCCCATACTCTTTTCTCCTAAAGATAAATATGACTTGATCTCACTTTATCAGTTTGTATTCGAGATGCAAATCCCGTCTTTTTTCCATTCCAGCAGGTCACCGGCTTCAAAATCAGACATCACGGCAAAAAAGATCACGGCCCGTACGGGCCGTGATCTTCCCACTTGATTCGTACATGAATACGGACGGGACTCGATGCAAAGAGCTATCGAAAGACAAGCTGGGAGAAATGATACAAATCGTTTTTCCATACGGGCCAATCATGACCGCCGCTTTCCTCGTACCATAGGTGAGGAACTTGGAGCTCCGCCAGATAGGCATGCGTTCTGTCGCTCACATGCTTCAGTTCATCCAAGACGCCGCACGACAACCAAAGCAACCTGAGTCTTGCTGTCGTCTCCTCCGGCTGCGGGATAAGCAGCCCGGGAGCTTTCGTATTCGGCGCGGGGGAGAAAGCCCCTATCCATGCAAATGAATGGAGACGGTTCAATCCAATGTTCAAAGCCTGCCCGCCGCCCATCGATAAGCCGGCTAATGCTCGGTTCTCCGGGCCCGTTAGAACCGGGTAGCGCGACTCCACATAAGGAATCAAGTCATTCATCAAATCGGCTTCGAACGTCTCGAATGCTTTTATTTTATCGGCATCGAATACATTCCCCTCTGCCCTGTCGTTCGGCATTGCACGGCCGTTCGGCAGAACGACGATCATAGGGGCGAGCTTGCTTTCCGCATATAAATTATCGAGAATCACCTGCGGAGCGGCATGATGATACCATTCCAGCTCATCCCCTCCAATCCCATGCAAGAGGTACAAGACATTGTACTGCGACGCATCGGTATATCCGGGAGGAGTGTAGACCATGCATGTACGTTTGCTGCCGACCGTGCCGGATTCATATTCGATCGCAGCCATTTTTCCGCGAGGAACATCATCCCTATATTGGTCATAACCAGGCGGAGCCGATTCAAGAAACACGTATTCCCATCCCCTTTCTGAGCAAAAGACCAACCAGCTTGCGCCAGCTGACCGAGCAGGTCTTACATTCGCACGGCAGCGTCAGTTAACGGCACGGAAGAAGCGGCAGCTATTCCTTCACGCTGCCGAGATTCATGCCGTGCACGAAATACTTCTGCAGGAACGGATACACAACGAGAATCGGGACGGATGCGACGATCGTGATGGCCGCCCGGATCGATATCGGCGTGACCATGTTAAGCGCGGCGTTCGCATTGTTCCCATTGGCTACGGACGGGTTGCTGTTCGAGAACGACGCGGAGGACAGCAGCTTCATCAGCTCGTACTGAAGCGTGCTCAAGCTTTGCTTGGAGGACGCATACAGGAACGTATCGAACCAGGAGTTCCACTGCCCGACCGCGACGAACAGCGCAACGGTAGCAAGCACGGGTTGGCAGAGCGGCATGATGATCGAGAAGAACGTCCGGAAATCTCCTGCGCCGTCTACTTTGGCCGATTCGATCAGCCCGTCCGGCAGCGTCTGTATATAGGTTCGAATGACGATCATATTGAACGCGCTGATCAGGCCTGGAACGATATAAACCAGGAAGCTGTTCAGAAGATGCAAATCCTTGATCAAGAAATACGACGGAATAAGTCCAGCATTAAAATACATCGTCATCACGATGATGATCGTAACCGGCTTGCGGAACACATATTCCTTACGGCTTACCGTATAGGCCAGCATGGAGGTCAGGAACAGGCTGAGCACCGTGGCGATGAGCGTTCTCGCCACCGATACCCAGAAGGCATGATAGATCGTTCCGCCCGCGAACACCGCCCTGTAGTTCTGATCGGTCCAAACGCGAGGCCATAAGTAGATGCCGCCGCGGATCGTATCGTTGCCGGGATTAAACGAAACGGCCAGCGTATTCAGAAAAGGATACAGCGTGATGACTGCCAGCGCGATCATGACGATCGCGTTGAACGATTGAAAGACAACCGGCTCCAGCCGAAGCGTTCTCGTTCTCATCGGTTTGCCCTCCTCATATCAATCGATCTTCGCCGAAGCGTTTGGCAATCGTATTCGCCACAAAGATTAGCGTGATGCTGACTACGCTCTTAAATATGCCCGCTGCGGTAGCAAGCGAGTAGTTGCCGATCTGCAGGCCGTATTTCAGCACGAAAATATCGATGGTCTGCGACCAGTCGACGACGACGCCGTTGCCGAGCAGGTACTGCACTTCGAAGCCGGCATCCAGAATCCAGCCGAGATTCATGATCAGTAAAATAATGACGATCGACCTGATTCCCGGCAGCGTGATGTTGAGCATTTTCCTGTATCGATTCGCCCCGTCGATCTCCGCCGCTTCGTAAAGCGAGGGATCGATGGACGTAATAGCCGCCAGGTATATAATGGCATTCCATCCGACTTCCTTCCACACATGGGAGGCGCCTACAATTCCCCAGAAGTAATGCGGCTTGCTGAGCCACATGATCGGCTCGTGAATGAATCCAAGCTTCATGAGCACCACGTTGACGATGCCGCCGTCCACGGACAGCGCATTCGCAACGAGGCCCGTTACGATAATCCACGACAGAAAATGCGGAAGATAGGAAATGGTCTGTATCGTGCGCTTGTGCAGCTTGCTCTTGATTTCATTAAGCAAAATGGCGAACACGATCGCCGTAACGAATCCGAGCACGAGATTGATGAAGCTCATGCCGATTGTGTTGCGCAGAACCAGCAGAAACGTATCGTCTTTGAAAAGGAATTTGAACTGCTTAAAACCGACCCAATCCTGCTGGGAAAAAGGTAACGCCGGCTTGTAGTCCTGAAAAGCCTGCAGCCATCCCCAAATGGGGTAGTAATTAAATAAAAGGACATAAAGCAGTAGGGGCAGCGACATGATCATCAGCTGCTTCTGGCTGCGCATCCGTTTCAATAGGGACGATCTGGGTGCGGCAGTCATCACGGCCGTCTTGGATGAAACGGCTTTCGGGGCGCTCGCCATCGTTCTCTCCTCCTATCTTTCTTCCGGCAAGTAGTACGAAAAGAAAAGAAAAGAAAGCACCGGCGGTTCGCCGATGCTTTCGGCAGCCTATCATTGCTTCACTTATTTGCTGGTCCAATTCTGGATCCGCCACTGAATTTGCGCGTTAATCCGATCTTCGTAAGCTTTCACGTTGATTTTCTTGTACGCGTTCACGTAGTCCTGCCAGACGGAATCGAATTTATCCGATTTGGACATGATTGCCCTCGGCAGATACTTAAGCGAAGCGTCAGACATTTGCTTGTTCGCGACCGAAGCATCGGATCCGTCGATGAGGTCGATCTGCCATGCCGGATAATAAACCGGATTCTCCGGGGCCGGGGAGAAGAACTCCGACCAAGTCTTATGATGGTAAGCGTCGAGCAGCTCTTTATCTTCCGGCTTAAGCGAAGCGTAAAACTCGTCCGGCTGACTGCCCGCATCCGTAGCGTTGCCGTCGCTGTAAGTGCCCTCGATCTTCGGCGCATAACCAAGCAAGGCCTCGGCTTTGTTAGCCAGCTTCCAAGCCGGATCTTCCTGCTGCTTGCGCTGCTCCGGCGTGCGGAAGAACTTGCCGTTCTCGTCAACCTGGTAGTCGACGCCTTCTTCTCCCCACTGCAAAATCTTCTGCCACTTCTCGTCCAGCTGCGCGTCGAGGAACTTAATGATGCGAATCGGGTCTTTGGCGTCCTTACTGATGCCGAAACCGTTGTTCAAGTTAATGACGCCGCGGTCGAGGTAGTGATCCTTGACTCCGTCGTAAGTCAGCGGGAAGCCGACGTAGGTTTCGCCGATCTTGTTTTGGGCGACCAGTTCATTCTCGGCCCCCTGGAAGTTCCAGTGCTGGTCGAACATGCCGAGCACGCGGCCGGACGAGATCTTCGCATTATATTGGTCGGCGTTTTGAACGAAGGCTTCTTTGTCCATCAAGCCTTGGTTATAGACGTCGTTGAGCTTCTTGTAATACGTCTTCGCGATATCCGCCGTAGCGAATACGCTGGCGACTCCATCGTCGACTACGACGCCGCCGTCATTCGCATGGCCGCTTAGATGCTCCGGCGCGTTGAGCAGCCCGAACGTCTGCCAGCCGTAAGCCAGCGTCGTGTAGCCGATCGTCGGCTGGCCGTCGATTGTCGGATGCTTCTCCGCATAGTCGCTGATCAGCTTAAAATAATCATCCAACGTTGTCGGCGTAGGGTAGCCCGCTTCCTTGAGAATGTTTTTCTGAATCCAGAAGGCCGGGCCCGAATAAGAATTGCTATGCGTCTCGCCCGTGTAGGCGCCGTAGTTTGGCAGCCAGTAAATATGGCCGTCGCTGGAATCCTTCATTCGGTTCCAATACGCCGCGTAGTGCTCCTTCAGGTGCGGCCCGTACTTATCGATCAAGTCCTCGAGCGGAATAACCGCTTTTGCCGTTACCAGCTTCGGATCTGCGCTAATCAGATCCGGATATTCCCCGCCTGCGATCATAACGCCCAGCTTCTGCTGCAGGTCTCCGACCAGGAATTCCATGTTGAGCTTCACGCCCAGCTCGTCCTGGATCTTTTTATAAATTCGATTGTCCGCTGTCGGCTGCTGGTTCGGCGAGCCGATGAAAGCCGAAATGGTAATCGGTTTCAAATCATCGGATGCCGTCGCGGCAGAACCGTTATCGGCATTTGCAGCGTTAGATGCCGGATCCTTCGTCCCCTGATTCACGACGGCATTGCTGTTGTCGGTATTACCGCCGCAGCCGGCAAGCGCGAGACTGAGCGTAATTCCAAGCGATAACGAGCCCCAAAGAGTCTTTCTTTTCACAACCCCCATGTCATGCTCCTCCTCTTAATTCGGTTCTTCTTGCTTCTTTCATTATGGGGAAATGTATGCGTTTGCAACATAATCAGAATTAAGTTCTATGCCCCCTTAATTTAAGCTGCCAGACGGAGGGCTGCAGCATAATCGGGTCACTTGGAAAAATGATGAAGCCGATAATCAGACGGTTTCATGCCGATCCGCTTCTCGAACTGCTTCAGAAAATGCTGATAGCCTCGATAGCCGAGCGCTTCGGCGATCGCACAGGAGGCTTCGTTCGTTTCCCGGAGCCGCTGCTGCGCTTTTTCGATACGAATATCGTGAATAAAGTCGAGAATGCCTATGCCGTATTTGCGCGAGAACGATTGACCTAAATAGACGGGGTTTATATAGAATCGCTCCGCAATCTCCTTGATCGTGAACGTCTCCTTGTAATGGCGGCGCAAGAAGTCGGCCACCTTCGCCGGCGTCCCTCCGCAGTTCATTTCCTGCAGCTCGCGTACGGCGGCTTGGCATTTCAGGCAGAAGGCAATCAACGTGTCCGTCGATTTCTGCAAATGTTTGCCATGCTCCACATCGGAGATGGAATCCCATAACATGCGCATTTCATCGGGATCTCCGCCTAACTGCTTGAATAGAGATGCGCAGGCCAGCATGACCTGAGTCTCGAAGATGCGAACCAGCTCTGGCTGAACCATTCGCTCTTCGAACGTGCGGAACACTTCCCGGATCGCAGACGCAAGATCGTCGGGACGAGCGTTCTCCATTGTCTCGACGATGATGTCCACCGCCTTCAGCTCCCTAGGATCGAAAGACAGCTTTTGACCCTGGATTTTCGCGTAATGAACGATGGGAGTACCGCCGAAAAAAAGAAACCGCGCAGCCTCGATGGCGCTGCGGTAGGACCTTGGCAAATCGTTCAGATCATCGACATCGCAACCGACCGCGATTTCGATTCGTCCGAATGCTGCGGCTCGCATGGCTGCATGCAGACGCTCAACGAAAGCGTCGACGCCTTCATTGTCCGCTTGATCCGAGCCGAGTATGAGCCCGAACGAACCTCCCGCTCTATCGATTACGTAACTGCGGCCGTTTTCTTCGGCCATCCGCAAGGCGACCTCGCGGGCACTGCCCATCATTTCTTCCTCCATCCGCACTTGCACGTAGGTCCAATTAGACGCTTGGCTGGACAGATGCTTCAGCGTGCGCATCAGTTCCTGCCGATTCGCTTCCTCGCCGCCGAAGAGAAGCATGGACAATGCTCGCCTCACGGCATAACGATCCGCACCGGTACGCATGAGCATGCGTTTTTCCGTCTCGCAAAGCTCATTCTGCATTCGCTCCAGCACCTCGTCCGCCTCCGACTCGATGATCGGCTTGGTCAAGTAATGCTTGACGCCTAAATTCATCGCCTGTCTCGCATAATCGAAATCGTCGTATCCGCTCGCTATGACGAAGAGGGTGGAGCGGTTACCCGAGCGACGCGTCTCATCGATCAGTTCAAGCCCGTTCAGTACGGGCATGCGAATGTCCGTCACGACTAGATCGGGCGGGTTTAGGCGAATATGTTCGATCGCTTCTTCGCCGTTTCGGCACAATCGATCGATCCGAAAGCCCCACTTTTCCCAATTGACCATGATCTTCAACCCTTCGAGGGCGAGCGGTTCGTCATCGGCCAGCAGCACTTTGTACATATTCACACTTCCTTCTTTAATTCTTCTACCGCTTCAAGCCGCGAGAGCGGAATGTGAAAGCCAGCCTCGGTCCCATTTTCGGGATCGCTGCTGATTCGAAACCGGACGCTCTCGTTGTAATACAGCTCCAATCGCCGGTAGACGTTTCGGATACCGACATGACCATCCATCCCCTTATCCGACCTCACGTTCTCCATCAGCTGTTTCAGCTTCGCTTCCTCCATGCCTACGCCGTTATCGATGACATTAATCTCAAGCGCCCGTTCGGTCAGCTTCGCGGTCACCTTGATCGAGCGGTTGTCCTTACGTGCCTGCAGCCCGTGTTTGCAAGCATTCTCGACCAGCGTCTGAATACTCATTCGCGGAACGTACAGCAGAAAGGCCTTTGGATCGATATCGAAGGAATACTCGAACAGGTCGCCGAAACGGAACGTCTCGATCTGCAAGTACATGGACGTCAATTCCAACTCCTCCCGAAGCGGTACGAGGTCATCCGCCCGGCTAAGCAGCTGCCGCATGAGCAGAGACAAGTTTTTTATGATTACCGTCACGTCGGAATACCCGTTCCTCGTGCAGACGACCAGTAGCCCATTAAGCGTATTGAACAGAAAATGCGGATTCATCTGGTTTTGCAGCATGGATAGTTCGGTACGCACCCGTTCCAGCTCCAGGTTTTTTTGCTTGATTTCCAGCTTGTAGACATCGTTGATGAGCGAGGTAATCTTCCCCGTCATGACGTTGAAGGTGCGAATCAGGCTCCCGATCTCGTCGCGGCCTTCCTGGATGTCGAGCAGGTCGAATCTTTCATTTCGGAACTTCTCCATATGCCTGGACAGTTTCTTTACCCGATAATGATAGGATCGAAGGATAATGAAAATAAGCAGAGAAGGAACTACCGTACTAATGATCGCAAGCCATATAATGGAGTGCCGGGCGTTAGCAAGCAAACTGTCAATGTGCCGGGTATCCGCGATTCCGACTAGCTTCCAGCCCTTCACGTAGCTGTAATTCCCGATCGCTTCCTCCATCGCGTACCCGGAGCTTGCGGGAGTATCCGAGAGCGGCGAACCCTGAACGGCCGAAACCTCAGAACCTTCGGCTCCTGCACTGGCGGCAACAACTTGGTTCCGGTCGTCGATGAGTCTCAGCTGCAGGCTGTCAAGCTCGCGATTCAGGATGCTGTCCATCTTATCGATGTTCAAATCGATTCGCAGGTATTTGGCATAATTGGAATAGAGGGGAAAGTTGTGCATCTTGCTGACGACACTGATCCGTTTGGTCGGATGAAAGCCGTTGTCATCGTAAGCAACAACCAGAATATCCCCGTTTGATTGATTTAATTGCTCCTGCCAAGGAAGATCCTCAGGGACGCTGCTGATCACATGATAGTTCGCGCCCGTCTGTATGGTAGTGTTATTTGTATAAATGCGCACTTCCAAAATATTCGGAGACATGTAGCGGGTCAGCTTCCCCCGCAGAAAATCGTCGTATTCTTCGTAATAATCGACCGGCGACATATAGGTGCGATCGAGTGCTTTGTAAAGCGAATCATCGCCGGCGAGCGATCGGCTGAGAGCGACGCTTTCGTCTATCATGCCAAGCAGTTCGCCGGATGCCCGTTCGATCGACTTGCGCAAGTTATCCTTTTCCCGAATCTTAATATCGGCGGAATTCTGCTGATAGAAAAAGATGTTGATCGTTATGATCGGAAGAAGCACGCATAACAAATAAATAAGCAGAAATTTGTATTTCAGAGGAATGTCGTTGACTACGCTTAGAACTGCAGGTTGACTTCTTCGCATCCAGATCACCCTTGTCGTTTGTATTTATAAGAGGAGGGCAATTCCCCTGAAAGCGCTTTAAATTTTGCGGTGAAATATTCCGTATCGTGATAACCGAGTGCCGATGCAATCTCCGACACCAACATATCCGTTCTGCGAAGCATTTTGCAGGCTTCATCGACCCGAAGGCGATGGATATAATCGTGAAAGCTATGGCCCGTCTCCCGTTTGAACTGCTGCCCGAAGTACGTCGGATTGAGATGGAACCGACCGGCCAGCTCCTGAAGCCGGATTTTCCCGCGGTAATGCTGCTTCAGGTACTCGACGGCCTCCGTTATAGCACTTCCGTTGGCCCGGACCGACGTTTCCTTCACCGCAAACTGCTCGGTCGCCTTCATGGACAACCGCTTCAGCGAAGTTCTCGTCCACGAAGCCGTATCGGCTGATTCGGTCCCGTCCAGCAGCTGATGAAGCCAATCGGCTGCCTCCCTATGGTCTGCTCCCAGTTCCGCGTATCGACGGAGCAGCTCGCCGCGAATATGGCGAACGGCGATCTTCCAGCCTTCCTGGGCCCCCGTCCTGTCGAACAGTCTAGCCAGTTCATCCACGGAGCGATCGATGCCCGCCGGATCGTTGGTTTCGATCGCTTGAAGCAGTGCCCCCACATATGCGGTCATATCTTCCAAGCACCATTGGCCGGCAGCCTTCCGTGCCCGATAACTATGAATGCCTGCATGCGATCCAAGTAACGCCCGGCTCCGAATTTCCAGTGCCTGCCGGTAGAGATCCGGAACAGTCATGAGTCCGATAGACGTTTCGCTGCAGTATAGCGCCAGCTCTCTGGGCGGCCATCCTTTCTTGACGAGCGCTTCCTCCAACCAAGCTTCGAATTGTTCCTCGTTCAGATCGTTATCGATAATCAGAAGGCCTGCTAGGCCCGGCGACTCCTCGAACGCCCAGGCTCGCACGCCGTCCATGATTAATGCCTCGGTTAGCGTTTTCATCAGAGCGATAGGAAGGTTTCCGCCAGGCTCGGATTCGTCGCTTCCACCGACCGAGTCGGCCAACATCAGACGGAAGCGCGTTCGTTCGTTTACGCCAAGAAGCCGCGTCGCCATATCGACAGCCGCCGGACCTCCGTTGCCGAGCAAGCCGACTATAGCGTCAGCGGCAGCGTCTGCCTGCATCTTGGAGGCAGACGCCTCCGTCAGCCTCCTATCCTCCAATGAAGCAGCCATATCGAGCAGCAGGCTGTGAATTTCCTCGGTCAGAAGAGGCTTCAATACGTAACGGTCTACTTGATAGCGAAGCGCCTTTTGAGCATAGGCAAACTCGGAATAAGCGCTGACGATTATCGTTTTGGCGCCGCAGCCCATTTCTTTCATCGCCCGAATCAGCCCGATTCCGTCAAGAACGGGCATCCGGATGTCGGTTATGACAAGTTCCGGATCGCAAGCACGGATCAGGGCAAGCGCTTCCTCGCCGTCGGTCGCCGTACCGCTCAATTCGTAGCCGCAAGCTTGCCAGTCCACCATCGTTTTCCAGCCTTCCAGCATCAATGGTTCGTCATCCACAACAAGTACCTTATACATCTTCCTATCACCTGCCATAGCTGCCGATTCGTTAATTCAACCTAAGTATGTCAATCGTTTACATAGGCGACAATGTATTGAATCTATTATTTCTTGGATTATTTCACGATAAGATTTTTGGATCCACTGCCGAGCGACTGCTTATATAACCGGCGATGCGGAGCGACCTTGGAAATCGAAGAAGCCGGAAGAATCAAGATCTGATTCTACCGGCTTCATTACTATTACTATCGATTATTCGTATAATCTGGTCACGCAGTCGTTCCTTTAACTCGCGACAGACGACACGACGGCGGGCAACGACAGGAGAAGCTCGGAAGCTCTTACCGGTAAGCCCGCATCGCCTTGAACAATTCCTTCATCGACGGCTTCTTGCCGTACATGAGCACACCTGCGCGGTAGATCTTCGCGGACAGCCAGCCTGCGATCAGGATCGTCACGAGCAGGATCAGAACAGATAACCATACCTGCCAGAGCGGCGGGTCGGACAGTCCGAGCCGGACGACCATCGCGTATGGCGAGAAGAACGGGATGAACGACGACACCTTCATCAGCATGGAGCCCGGATTGTTCAGTCCGCCGAACATGCAGATGTAGAAGCCCGCGAGCGACAGCATCGTGATCGGCAGCACCGCCTGGCCGAGATCCTCCGTACGGCTGACGATGGAGCCGACCGCCGCGAACAGCGTAGCGAACAGGAAGAAGCCGGTCAGGAAGAACACGACCGCGTAGACGAGCAGGACGGGATCGATCTCGTTCAGCGAGATGCCGAACTCGCTCAGCTTGTCGGCGTTCTGCGGCAGCGTCATGTTGATCACGATGACGACGACGTAGACGGCCAGCTGCAGCAGCACGACGAGGAACATGCCCAGAATCTTGCCGAACATCGCCTTCAGCGGCGCGACGCTCGTAATGAGGATTTCCATGACGCGCGAGCTCTTCTCCGCCGTGATCTCGCTCGCGATCATTTGACCGCTGATCATGATCGCCATGAACAGCATGAAGATAATGACGTACACCGTCGCCATATCCATTCCTTGCTGCTCCGTCGTCTTGCCCTGCCCGTCGATGGAGCCGGCTCCGGCGGCGGTGGAGATCTGGACGGTGTTGAGCTCGATCGGCTTCGTCAGCAGCGCCTTCAGCTCCTTGCTGAGCCCGCCGCCGTTAATGACCGCATCCATCTTCACGGCCTGCAGCGAGGTCTTCAGGGACTGCGACACCTTCGACTCCATCAGGCTCTCCGACTTGTACGTCACGGCCGGGAAGCCGCTTTCCGGATCGGGCGTGAACGCCAGATAGCCGTCGATGACATCGTCGGACACCGCCTGCTTCAGCGCTTTCTCGTTCGCATCGGCCGAGCCGGCATCCGCGATCGGCACGATCTTCAGCTCCGGCTTCTCCTGCGCGCCGTAATATTTGTTCAGCATATCGGCGATGCGCGTAGGCGTGAATAACTGCGACGACGTTTTATCCGCCGTGCTGTCCAGGTAACCGACGACCGTTGCCTTGCCTTCGCCGCTGAATTGCGAAATGATATACGGCAAGTTGATGCCGATGCTCATGATGACCGCGATGATGAGCGTCGTCACGAGAAACGCCTTGCCCCGCAGCTTATTCTTCGCCGTGAAGCCGACAACCGTCCAAAAGCCGTTATTCATGCTTCTCACCTACCGTCTTAATAAAGATTTCGTTAAGCGTCGGTTCCATGATTTCGAAGCGCCGCACTTCAGTCTGCGTCATCGCCTTCTCCAGGATGGGCCTGCCCGCGGCTTCGTCCGCGATCATCAGCTCGTAGCCGTACTCGTGCCGGTTCACGCTGAGGACGCCCCCGAGTGTCTCCAAGCCGTTCACTTCGCCGTCCGTGCCCAGAATGATGCGTTCCCGCGGAAACTGCTGCTTGATCGCCTTCAGGTTGCCTTGCAGCACCGGGTTGGATTTGTGCAGGATCGTGATGTTGCGGCACAGCTCCTCGACATGCTCCATCCGGTGCGTCGAGAACAAAATGCTCGAGCCCGCGTCCCGAAGCTCCTTGACCGTCGATTTGAGCAGCTCGACGTTGACGGGATCGAGGCCGCTGAACGCTTCGTCCATAATGACGATGCGCGGGCTGTGGATGACGGCGGCAATGAATTGGATCTTCTGCTGATTCCCCTTGGACAGCTCCTCGACCCGCTTGTTGTAATATTCCGGCACGCCGAACCGATCCAGCCAGCGCTTCAGGTTCTGGTCAGCGTCCTTCCTGGACATGCCGCGCAGCTGAGCGAGGTACAGGATCTGGTCGCTAACCTTGACCTTCGGATAGAGACCGCGCTCCTCCGGCAGATAGCCGAGGCCATGCAGCTGCTCCTTGCTGTATGCTTTGCCGTTATATAAGATCCGCCCCGAATCCGGGTAAAT
The DNA here is from genome assembly GCF_009909195.1 of Paenibacillus sacheonensis. Classification (GTDB taxonomy): domain Bacteria; phylum Bacillota; class Bacilli; order Paenibacillales; family Paenibacillaceae; genus Paenibacillus_Z; species Paenibacillus_Z sacheonensis. The sequence goes on along the minus strand of NZ_JAAAMU010000003.1, from coordinate 175,572 downwards.
GAGGCCGAGCACCATCCGCATCGTCGTCGTCTTGCCCGCGCCGTTCGCGCCGAGCAGTCCGTAGATTTCTCCGGGGGCGACGTCGAAGCTGATGCCGTTCACGGCGGTTTTGTCGCCGTATTGCTTGAAAACCTGTTCCAGCGATAAAGCATTCATACTCATAAAACTCCTCTCGCTTGTTCGGTTAGCTGCACGAGAATCTCGTCCAGCTCCAGCTTCTGCCTGTTGATCACGGTTACGCTTTGAGCGTCCAGCCACCGTTCGGCCTCGAACGCTTGATCCGTCACGACCTTATAGACCGTGCCGCCGGACATCTCGCCGCTGCGATAGCCCGGCATCTGCTGCCACGCCAGATCGCGGCCGCCGGCATCCGCGTACATCGTCTGCCATGACGCCAGCAGCGCATCCTTCTCGTAGATCCCCAGGATCCTGCCCTGCACGATGAAGACGATATAGTCCGCGAGCCGCCGCACCTCCTCCACGATGTGCGAAGCCATGACGATCGTCCTGTCGCCCCGCTCCATATAACGGTGAAGCACGTCGATCATCGTCTTCCAGGCGATGGGATCGAGACCCGAGGAAGGCTCATCCAGCAGCAGAAGCTCCGGCTGATGCGCCAACGCGAGGGACAGGTCGTACTTCCGCCGCATTCCTTTGGACATTCGGCCGAGCTTCAAAGCCGGATTGATCTCGAAGCGCCGCAGCAGCTCCCGGTACACGGCCTCATTCCAGCCGGGATACCACTGCCGCACGAATGCCGCCTTCGCCTCGCCGCTCAGCCGGTCATCGAGCTCGATCGCCCCTTCGGGCAAATATCCGATACGCGTCATCAGCGAAGCGTCGTCCCGTTCGCCGAGCCGCTCCCCCAAGAGATGCAGGCTGCCCTCGTCCGGCTTCGACAGTCCAAGCATAAGGCGAAACAGCGAGCTTTTCCCAGAGCCGTTCGGCCCGATAATCGCCGTCACGCAGCCCTTCGGGATGCTCAGCTCCACCGGCCCGAGCTCGAAATGCGTCCTGCGCTGCAGCAACCCCGCGATTTCCACCACGCTATCCGTCATGTTGTCTCCCTCCTTCGCCTTGCCCGCTTCCATGCTCCGCCTCTCCGGCCGCCGGGCGCATTCGCAGCAGCGCCTCCCGCAGCATGCCAATCAGCTCGTCATCGGTATAATGGACCCGGAGCCCGGCCTCCGCCGCCGTCTCGATCGCGGTCATGACCGCGCTGCGCCGCTGATTGTCCCGCTGCTGCCCGTCGACTTGGGCAACGAAGGTCCCCGTCCCTTGCCGGGTTCGGAGCAGCCCTTCGTTCTCCAAATCCTGATAGACCCGCCGGATCGTAATGACGCTGCATTTGGTCTGCTGCGCCAGCTCCCGGATGGAAGGCAGCAGCGTCCCTTCGGGCAGCTGCCCGCTGACGATAAGCGCGCGGAGCTGCACTTCGATCTGGTGGTAAAGCGGCTCCGCGCTTTGTTCATTGAGTTGTATTGGTATCCACACCGCTCCACCTTCTCTCGAGAATAAACTGGTTACGCGCCGTTACAGCAGCAGACTGCGCTTCGCAAGCCGCTTGCGGATCGAGAATCCGATCAGCGCCGTGGCCCCCGCGCCGAGCACGAGCGAAACCGCGGGCCATGCGAAGCGATGCCCGCGCGCTTCCTCGATCGAGCGGAACAGCAGCTCCGTGTCCGTCGCCCTTAGAAGCAGCTCCAGCAGTACAAATACGAGCACGTAACCGAAGCAAACCGCGAGATACGTTTTCCCCCGCACCGTCTGTTCGAAGAACACGTAAGTCGCTCCGGCCATCAGCGCATAACCGTACCATGTCAGCGCATAGAGCACGTATTCCCCGGGAGACAACAGCTCGCGTATGGCGCCGAGCAGGACATATTGCAGGACGAAGTAGTACGCCGCGACGAAGGTCATCACGATGACATGCTGCAGCATGCGCGAGAGAACGATGGCATCCCAACCGATCGGCATCGTGCGCCAGTACGCCAATTTGCGCGTGTACGGATCCTGGATCCAATAGCGGAACATGCTGCGGTTCATCACGAAGCCCATCATCGGCAGAATGGTCAGATAGAGAAAGTCCCCGATCCAGCCGAATCCGCCTCCGCCTTCAGACGTCAACAGCTCCTGGAGAACCGGCAGCATGATCACGTTCACGTAGGTGTAAAAAGCGATCGTTATGAGCAGGCCGATCCAAGATTGCCGCCCCTCGAATCGAAGAAGCGCCATCGCCCCCTGCCAGCTAGTCATCCGCTCTCGCCTCCTGGTTTATATACTGTATATATTCATATACACAGTATACTCACTGCCGAACCTAAATGTCAACGATTGGAATTGCAGTTTATCGCCAATCTAATAACCGCCCTGCCTTCATCGGCGATGACGGCAGGGATTTCATATTAAGCAGCCGGCATGGAGAGCATGAATGTCCCGGAATGCCATTGGCGGGAAATACCATAGGATTACCCGTTAAAAAACCATACGATTACCCGTCAAAATCGGAGGATCGCCTTATTTAAGCGCTTACATTTTCCGTGTTATTCTTGTTGAGGCAGGATATTTACTATTTCTTCAAGGGGGCCACGATTTTGAGAAAATGGACGATTATGCTTACGGCCGTTACGGCAGCAGCAGTTGTGCTGACGGGCTGCGGCAGCAGCAACAATGGCGGGAACGCTGCCAACAACGGCGCGAACGACAGCAGCGGAAATTCATCCAACACCTCGACGAAGAATTCCGACACCAAGAGCGGCGACAAAGTAACGATCCGTACCAGCATCACGGACGGCGAGCTTTCCAAGGATCAAATCGCCGAATTCGAGAAAGAGCATCCGAACATCCATGTCGTCATCGAGACGATCGACTCCACGAAGCTCGCGGCGCAGCTGGCAACGGGCGACGCGCCCGACGTCATCCGCATCAGCGGCGTGCAAGAACTTCCCAACTATGTCATCAAAGGCATCGCGGCCGATCTGACGGATCGCATCAACACGAGCACCGTGTTCAAAGCGGACGATCTCCTGCCGATCACGAACGTGTACCGCTTCGACGGCAAGACGGTCGGCACCGGACCGATCTACGGCTTGCCGAAAGACTGGTCCAACGACTATGCCATTTTCTATAACAAGAAGGTATTCGATGCGGCGGGCGTTCCGCTGCCGGATGCCACGAAGCCGCTTACGATTCCGGAATTGATCGACTTGGCCAAGAAGCTGACGATCAAGGACGGCGATAAAGTCAAGCAATACGGCTTGGGCAACCACGATATGGGCAAGGTAGAGCCGTTTTACGACACCCTGCTTCAATACCTGCTCAGCGCCGGCGTGGACATCAACAACGATGACTTCAGCAAGATGGATTTCGACAAACCGGAAGTAAGAGATTACATCACGATGTGGGTGGATGCCGTGAAGAGCAACATCGGCCCGAACTCCGTCAACAACGACCAAACGGATAGCGGCGACCTGTTCTTCAAGAACCAAGCGGCGATGATGGTCATGGGGTACTGGTACAGCGGCGTCATTCGCGGGGACGAGCGCGCGAAATCGCATATCGAAGATTTCGGCATGCTGCCGACGCCGATGGCGCCGAACGGCACGCGCGTAGCGCCTACGGGCAGCGCGACCGGCGCGATCATCAACAAGGCTTCGAAGCATCCGGACGAAGCATGGACGTTCTTCGAATGGTACTTCGGCGGCAAGCCGGCCGACGACCGTGCAAAATCGGGCTGGGGTTTGCCGATTTTCCAAAGCAAAATGGATCTGCTGCCTAAAGAAACCGCATTCGACAAGCAAGTCAACACGGTGCTTCAAGACGAGCTGAACTACACGAGCCAATACCTGAAAGTCAACCCTTATCTCTCGAGCGGCGGCGGTTCGATCTTCAACAAATACGTGAACCCGCTGTTCTTCGGCAAATCGAGTTTGGACGATGCCATCAAGGGAATGACCAAGGATGCTAACAGCGCCATCGAGGAAGCGATGGCCGCAGCCGGGCAGTAAGCGAAGCGATTAGCAAAGCGATAAGCAAAGCCGAGCGGGGAGTGTTCCAAGCGGAGCCCTCCTCGCTCGCCATTAAGAAGCGTAATGAAGAAAGAAAACCAGGGGGATATCATCGTATTCGATGATATCCCCCTGGTTTCTTGCTGCTGATCTACTAATCGCTATCCGATACGGGCACGGTCTCTCGGTCGCAGCCCCTTGCTCCGCTGAACCTGCTAGCTGCCAGGACGGTCCTTAGGCCGCTCCCCGCGGAAGCTCCAGTTCTCACCTGATGGCCGTTGCTCGCGACTTCCCCAGATTTGACCTGCAGGCCGTTCCGTTCCGCTGCTCCCGCCTGGATTGCCGGGCCGTTCCCCTCGCCGTTCCGCCCACCATTCCCCTCGGCGCTCCTCAGGCCATTCCGCGCGCCGTTCCTGCTGCCTCAGCATCGCCAGCAGCGCCTCCTGCTCGCGCAGCTGCGCCGCCATGTCGGCGTAAATATCGCTCAGCTGCGGCGGGGAAACGCCGCGCTCGAACTCGCCAGGGAAACGATCCTTCAGCCCGTTTCCGCCCGTCTGGCCTCTCTGCCGTTTGCCGCGCGGCCTGCGACCCCATCGTTTACCTCGCCTCATGGGCCGAATCGCTGCCGCTTCGCGTTTCAGGACGAATCGCAGCAGCAGGGCAGATACGAGCATGATCGTCCCGGATTTCCAGGAGGACGTAAAGCCGAGCACGAGCAGCGCAAGCCCGATAGCCGGATAAATAAACAGCAGCAGAAACAGCTCGATCGCGGATTTAGCCAGGAATGATTTGAAGACTCCCATGCGCAACACCCCCGCACCTGTTGTTACTCAACTATATGCGCTCAGGGGTTATCCCTATTTTGAGGAATATTCGCAGCGAAGGCGAATGAACGACCGTTCGGGAGCTGAAGAATATCCTCGTGAATGCCAGCCAATCGGCAAGCTTCGCTTAAATCGCAAAGCCATCCTGATTGACGCTGACCGGGCGCCTTCCAAGCACCCGATTCAGGATGCTGCTCTCGTAATGGGAGAATCCGCTGTCCTTCTCGCGCGGCCTTGCCAGGGCAATGGTTATATCCTGCGAAATAGTGCCATTCTCCACCAGCACGACGCGGTCGGCAAGCGCCACGGCTTCGCTCACGTCATGGGTGACGAGAACGGCGGTAAACCTGCGCTCCAGCCATAACCGCTCGATGAGCTGCTGCATCTCGATGCGAGTCAGCGCATCGAGCGCGCCGAGCGGTTCGTCGAGCAGCAGGAGGCTCGGATTGCTGACGAGCGCCCGGGCCAGCGCGACCCGCTGCCGCTGTCCGCCGGACAGAACGGAGGGCCACTCCTTCGCCCGGTCGGCGAGGCCGACGAGCTCCAGCGCTTCCAACGCTTGGGAGCGGTCGCCGCCTTCCACGCCGATCCGCACGTTATCCAGCACGGATTTCCAAGGAAGCAGCCGGGCATCCTGGAACATCACCCGCACGTCGGACCGTAAACCGGCCGAGGCGGCTCCGCCAATGGACACGGCCCCCCGCGATGCCTGTTCCAAACCTGCCAGCAGGCGAAGCAGCGTGCTTTTGCCGCAGCCGCTTCTTCCGACGACCGCCAGAAACTGGCCGGCGGGAATCGACAGTTCCAGATCGCGAAGCACGGTCAGGTCGCCGAACCGCACGACCGCGTCCCGCACCTCTACTTGCAGTCCCCGGGCAGCTGCTCCCCCCGGAGCCTCTGCCTGCCGTGAATGAATTATTTCGCTCGCCGATAATGCGGATGCCATTTCAGCCAACTCCTCTCCAGAAGCTTCGCCATCCAGTCCGACAGCTTGCCGAGCAGCGCGTAGATGACGATGCTGAGCACGACGACGTCCATTTGAAAGAATTCCCGCGCATTCATCGCCATATAACCGATCCCGCTATTGGCGGAGATCGTCTCCGAGACGATCAGCGTAATCCACATAATGCCGAGCGCGAACCGCAAGCCCACCAAGATGGACGGCAGCGCGCCGGGATAAATGATCGTACGAAACAGCGCAAAGCCCCGCAAGCCGTAAGTGCGGCCCATCTCGATCAAGCCCGGATCCACGGATCGAATTCCGTGCAGCGTGTTGATATAGATCGGGAAGGCCACGCCCAGCGCGACGAGAAATATTTTCCCTTCCTCGCCGATGCCGAACCAGGCAATGATGAGCGGAATGAGCGAGAGATGCGGAATCGTTCGGATCATCTGGATGGACGAGTCGGTCAGCTTCTCCGATAGCGGCAGCAAGCCGTTAAGGATTGCCAGCGCGAACCCGATGCCTCCCCCGATCACGAACCCGATGAACGCCCGCCTCGTGCTGTCGCCGATATAGACGAACAGATCGCCATTGCGAATCAATTTGACCCCGGCTTCCAAGACGGATGCGGGCGTCGGCAGGATACGCTGCGAGATCCATCCCATGCTGCCGAACCATTGCCAGAGCGCCACGACCAGGATCGGAATCAACCACTCGAGTCCGATAGATAACGCTCCAGTTTTCCAGTTACGTGCTGCTGGACTCTTCATTCTTGTTTCCTCCTATCTGGCGGAAGCCCGTTCCGCCGGTTTGATCGCATTGGCGATGAGCTCGCCGAACGGGCTCGTCGATGTCGGACCGGCCGCGGGCTGAACCGTCGCGAGCGGCAGCAGCGGGAAGACGAGCTCGGCGAATTGGTACGCTTCTTCCAAATGCGGATAGCCGGATAAGATGAACGTATCGATTCCGAGCGCCGCATACTCCTTCATCAGTCCGGCCACTTCGTCCGGATTCCCTACGAGTGCCGTGCCTGCGCCGCCGCGGACTAGCCCGACGCCTGCCCACAGGTTCGGATAAATCTCCAGCTGGCTCCGGTCGCCGCCATTAAGACGGGACATCCGCTGCTGTCCTTCCGAGTCGTAGCGCGCGAACACTTTACGGGCCGCCGCGATGGCATCCTCGTCTACTTTGCTGATCAGGCGATCCGCTTCTCTCCAAGCTTCTGCGGACGTTTCGCGGACGATCACGTGCAGGCGAATGCCGAAGCGAACGGTTCTTCCCTGCTCGGCCGCCAGACGTCGAACCTGTTCGATCTTCTTGGCGACTTCCTGCGGCGGCTCGCCCCACGTCAGATAGACGTCGATATGGTCCGCGGCGACCTGTTGGCCCGCAGGTGACGATCCACCGAAATACAGGGGCGGATAGGGCCGCTGCACGGGCGGATAGAGCACCTTGCCTCCCTTGACCTTCAAGTGTTTCCCTTCAAAATCGACCGTCTCCCCGCTAAGCTCCCTGCGCCAAATCTCAAGAAATTCGCTGGTCAGGTCATAACGCTCGTCATGCTCGAGGAATACGCCCTCGCTCGCTAGCTCCACCGGATCGCCGCCGGTGACGACATTGATGAGCAGCCGTCCGTTCGAGAGGCGGTCGAACGTGGATGCCATTCGTGCCGCGAGCGACGGGGACATCAGCCCCGGCCGCAGCGCGACTAGAAATTTCAGGCGTTCCGTTACCGGAATCAGCGAAGAAGCCGCGACCCATGCATCCTCGCACGAGGTTCCCGTCGGCAGCAGTACGCCGCCGTAACCGAGCCGATCCGCCGCCTGGGCGATTTGCTGCATATACTTGGCATCGACAACCCGCGCTCCCTCGGCGCTTCCCAAATAACGTCCGTCGCCATGCGTCGGAATAAACCAGAATACTTCCATGTCATACACGCTCCTATGTTGAGTAGTTGGGTTGGTTCATCTGATCGGTTCGCAGTTCGTGCAGTTCATCAGTTCGTTCAGTTCGGCTCGTTCTTCAGTTCGGTTCGATTAGTTGTTTATTTCAACGTGGCATCCTTCACTTGGATCTCCTTCGGAATCAGCTTCAGGCCGAAGAACGTATCCGCGATTTTCTGCTGGGCTTCGATAATGGAATCATCGATCGGCTGCAAGCCATAGCCTCTTCGTCCTGCGGCCAGCTCAAGGGACGGAGCATCGATGCCGAGCTGCGGGGACAGCAGCGCCGCGACTTCTTTTTGGTTGGCGGCCGACCACTCGTCGATTTTGTTCAGCTCTTCCTTGAATATATCGATCACGGGACCATTCGCCTCGGCGAACTTGCGGGACGCGAGGTAATATTCAATGTTCGAAACCAAACCCTCGCCGTCGGTCAACAGCTTGCCGCCGGTCGCGGTTTGCGCGGCAGCCAGGAACGGATCCCAAATGACCCACGCATCCACGGTGCCGTTCTCGAAAGCTACCCTGGCGTCGCCGGGCGGCAGAAAGACCGTCGTGATGTCGTTATAGTCAACGCCTGCTTTCTCCAGCGCTTTGACCAGCAAATAGTGAACGTTCGAGCCTTTGTTGAGCGCAACCTTCTTGCCCTTCAAATCGGCGATCGAAGCGATAGCCGAGCCTTTGGGGACGATAATGCCTTCGCTGTTCGGGCTTTCGGGTTCATGCGCGAGATAGACGAGCGGAGCGTCAGCCGCTTGGGCGAAGATCGGCGGGGCTTCGCCGGTATGGCCGATGTCGATGCTGCCGACGTTCAGCGCTTCGAGCAATTGCGGACCTCCGGGAAATTCGGTCCACGTGATCTTGTAGCCTTCCGATTCCAAACGTTTATCGAGCGTGCCTTTTGCTTTGAGAATGTTGACCGTGCCGTATTTCTGATAGCCGATGCGAATTTCTTTGGTGCCGGAAGCTCCCGAAGCGGAGGTATTGGACGAGGAAGCATTGCCGTTATTCGAATCCTTCGAGCCGCAGGCGGTCACGATCAGCGCCAGGCTGAGTAAAGCGATGACTAACAAGGATAATGGCCGGAAAACAGACAGTCGATTGTTCATTTGAACACCCCTCGTTTTTATTTATTCATTGGACGATGGTTCTTATTGAATTACGCGGGATCGTGGAACAACAAAAAACCGGAAGTTCCCCTACGCTAAGCTCCTTTGAAGGAGAATCAGTCTAGGAAACTTCCGGTCGTCCGGTAAGTTCATGCCATCTTATGGATTAATCATATATAGATTATTCCGATGTGTCAACTATGAATTAGCATAAAGTTCTATCGATGAAAAAAAAGGAGCTGCCGGGGCAGCTCCTTTAGTATCAATAGGTTCAGCAATCGCTAAAGCTAAGGCCAAGTTCCAGCGTTCGCTCAAGCTTCGGCCCTGAGCCCGGAATGACAATGCCGAACATTCGCGCGGTTAATGCTTCCCGCAAATCCGTTCATGCAGGAAGTCGACCAGATGCAAGGCTTCCATCTGCCCGCTCATGCCGTGCTTCTCGATGCCGTTCTTCATCTGCAGCAGGCAGCCGGGGTTGCTCGTCAGCAAATACTGGGCGCCCGTATGCTTCACGTGCTCCATCTTGTGATCGAGAATCTGTCCCGCCATCTGCGGCTGGGTTAGATTGTAAATCCCCGCCGAGCCGCAGCAGCGGTCCGCTTCGGCCAGCTCGACGAACTCCGCGTTCGCCACGCTGCGCATCAGCTTGCGCGGCGCTTCGGACGAGCGCATCACGTTGCGCAGATGACAGGAATCCTGGTACGTGATGCGAACCTTCTCGTCCGATGCGAAGCCGAGGCCTCCGCTGCATGAGCCGCCGCAGCCGCCGGATGCCGCGGCGTGACCGTGAGGCGATATCGCCGAGACTGCCGCAGGTGCAGAAGCCGGTACGCCGCTGCGACTTCCGTTGTTTGCCCCTCCGATCGATGCGCCGCTTCCGACCATCGAGCCCGCTCCGGCGGCAACGGCAGCCTGCGCCGCCGATTGCAAGCGTCCGTGCTCGACGAGCAGCTTGCTGACGTCGATCGTCCGCGTCGCGCACCAAGCCGCGTCCTGCTTCCACTGCGCGTCGTCATGCAGCAGATGATCGTATTCCACGAGCAGCGCGCCGCAGCCGCCCGCGTTGGAGGCGATCCAATCGACGCCGGCTGCCTTGAACGCGGCGATGTTGCCCTTGGCCAGCGCTTTCGCGCCGTCCTGCTCGCCGCTGTGCGCATGCAGCGCGCCGCAGCAGTTCTGCGATTCCGGGATGACGACATCGAAGCCCGCTTCGTTCAGCAGCTCGACGGTATGCTTGTTCGTCTCCGTGAACAGCACGTCCATGATGCAGCCTCGGAACAAGCCGACCGTCGCGATCCGCTCGCCCTTCGCCGGGTGGAAGGCTCCGATCTGCTCCACGACGCCTTTGTACGAAGCGTCGGGCAAAATCGCTTCCATCTCCCGCATATGCGCGGGGAACATCTTCATGAGGCCGGCGCCGCGCACGAGCTTGCGCAGACCGGTCTTTTGGTACATCTGCAGCGCGCCGCCGAGCAGGCGCATCCGGTTCTGATGCGGGAACAAACCGTCGAACGCGGTTTTGCGGGCTGCCTTCACCCACCAGCGATGCGTCGTCGTGTGCTTCTCGACGGAGTCGCGCGCCTGCTCCAGCAGTTGCCCGTATTTCACGTCCGCCGGACAGGCCGGCTCGCAGGCGCGGCAGCCGAGGCAGTGGTTCATCTGCGTCTCGAATGCCTCGTCCGGATCCATCAGGCCGTCGGCGACCGCCTTCATGAGCGCGATCCGGCCGCGCGGCGATTCGGCTTCGATGCCGGTCTCGCGGAAGGTCGGACAAGCCGGCAGGCAGAAGCCGCAGCGCATGCAGTTCGTCAGCTGATCGTAGTCGAGCGCGCTCTTCAGCGTCGTCGCGAGCTCGCTGCAGCCGCTGTCCGGAGCGCTCGGGAGTAAATCGCTTAACGTCTTAGCCACGGTGCAGCACCACCCTTTTGCGCGCCGACTTGGCGAACATTTTGCCCGGATTCAGAATATTGTTCGGGTCGAACGAATGCTTGATCGCCTTCATCACTTCGATGCCGGCCGCGCCGACCTTCCATTCCAGGTAAGGCGCTTTTACGAGGCCGACGCCGTGCTCGCCGGTAATCGTGCCGCCGAGCGCGATCGCGGCTTCGAAGATCTCCGCGAACGCTTCCTCGACGCGGTGAATCTCGTTCGCGTCGCGGGCATCCGTCGTCGCGGTCGGATGCAGGTTGCCGTCGCCGGCATGGCCGAACGTGCAGATCGTCACCCCGTGGCGTTTGGCGATGTCGTTGATCGCGAGCACCATATCGGCGATCTTGGAGCGAGGAACCGTCGCATCCTCCAGAATCGTCGTCGGGCGCAGCCGCGCGAGCGCCGTGAACGCGCTCCGGCGCGCCGTCAGCAGCTTAAGCGCCTCCGCTTCGTCGGCGGCGATGCTGACGCGTTCCGCATTTTCGCCGGCGCAGATTTCGGCGATGCGCGCAATATCGCGGTCCACCGTTTCGGCATCTCCGTCCTGCTCGATCAGCAGGATGGCATCCATGTCGAGCGGCAAGCCCAGCTTCGCGAAATCGTCCACGACGCGGATCGTCGGATTGTCCAGAAACTCCAGCGTTGCCGGAATGATGCGGCTCTCGATGATTTTGGATACCGTCCGCGCGGCTCCGTACAGGTCCTTGTACATCGCCAGCATCGTCTTCTTGGTCTTCGGCGGCGGAATCAGCTTCAGCGTCGCTTCCGTAATGACGGCCAGCGTCCCCTCGGAGCCGACGAGCAGCTTCGTCAGGTCGTAACCGGCAACGTCCTTCATGAGCTTCCCGCCGGTGCGGATGATTTCTCCGTTCGCGAGCACCGCTTCCAGCCCGATGACGTAGTCCTTCGTCGTGCCGTATTTCAAGCCGCGCAGGCCGCCGGAGCACTCGGCAATGTTGCCGCCGATCGTCGAGATCGCCATGCTGCTCGGATCCGGCGGATAGAACAGCCCCAGTCCTTCCACGTGGGTGATAAACGCTTTCGTATTCAGACCCGGCTGCACGGTAGCCGTCAAGTTCTCGAGATCCACTTCCAGGATGCGGTTCATGCGGTGCATTACCATCACTACGCCGCCTTGGACCGGCACCGTTCCGCCGCATAGGTTCGTACCGGAGCCGCGGCTCACGACGGGAACGCGGTGCTCCTGCAGTACCTTAATGATTTCGGAAACTTGGGCCGTATTCTCGGGATAAACGACGCCGTCCGGAAGCGTTTGCAGCATCGGGGTACCGTCATAGGAATGCGTGATGAGCGATTCAGGATCGTCTTTGAACCATTGGGCGCCGACGATGGCGCGCAGCTTGCCTGCGACTGCTTGTTGCAGCATGTAGAGCTCCCCTTTTAGGATGAATGGATAATGAAACGGGAAATGAATCATTACGATTGAATTTCCGCCAATAGATCAGGTCGTCTGATGACTTTGCTTTGAAAGTAGTATATCATAAGATGAAAGATGCTGAACACTGCAAATATTACGCCGATCCCCTAGGAGGCTCCCGCCCATGAACACGAATGAAAGGCCGCTTAAGAGCAATGAATGGGTCGCCCGGCAGCTTCACCAGCAGCTAACGTCCGGCGAGCTGTCGCCCGGAGATAAATTGCCTTCCGTCGTCGATCTGGCCGCGGAATACGGAGTCGGCCGCTCCACGATCCGCGAGGCGCTGAGCGCGCTTAAGGCCAAGGGGCTGCTCGACATTCGCCAAGGCGGGGGCACCTACGCGAAGGCTCCGCCCGAAGGGTCGCAGGCCTTCGCCCAGGAAGCCTGGCTGGACCGCGCCGATTCGCTGCTGCAGCTGCTCGACGTGCGCAAGGTGCTCGAAACCGGCTGCGCCTCGCTGGCCGCGAAGCACCGCACCGACGCCGATGTCGATGCGCTGCAGGCGACGCTGCAGCAGATGGAGGATCGGCTGGACGACGATAGCTTCGGCGAGCAAGCCGACGTGCTGCTGCATGAGCAGATCGCCCGCGCGACGCAGAATCCCGTGCTGATGGAGCTGATGAAGTCGCTGTCCGAGCGCTTGCACGAGAGCATGCGCGATACGCGTTCGCTCTGGTTCTACGCCGAGCACCGATCCGCCAGCCGGCTGCTGGAGGAGCATCGCTCCATCGTAGCCGCGATCGCGGCGCGCGACGAGGCGCTTGCCTCGGCCCGCATGGGGCAGCATTTGGCCAAAGTCGAGCATGTGCTGCGCGAGAAAACCGGCATCCTCTAACGAGAATGCCGGCAAGATTGCCGGGATTGTCTGCGGACTCCCGGCTATTCGTATAGGATATAAGAGCTGCGGCCATGTACCGTCCAAACCGTTCAAACCGACTGGCCCCTAATCTTCGACGATAACGGGCATCCGCTGAATGTTCGGATCGGTGAAAATATCGAATTCATCGCGGCTTGTGCTCGAAAACTCCGAGACGATCGCGCCATTCTCGCCCGCTTGGAACCAATGCTTCGTGCCCGGCGGAATCGTGTACTGCTGACCCGGATGCAGCTCGATCTCGTGAAAGACCGTATAATACTCCTCGCTGCCGGCCGGCACCTCCACTTGAATCGTCCCGCTGTTCTCGCCGTCCACGTAGAGATAGACGACGCCATGACGGCAGCGGAAGGTCTCCATTTTGCCGGGTTCATCTCCGATAGGCGGGTGCAGATGCTCCGGACAGGTTTGGTTCGGGAACAAAACAAGCTCCTTCGCGCAATAGCGATCCGTATTGATGTAAGTCACCAGCTCTAACCCCTGACTTTCCAAATTGCCTAGACCGAAGCCCGCGACCTCGATCGTTTCCCGCTCTTCCGGCGTCAGCATAATACCGATGTGATCAAACATCTCAGCCGCCCGTTTCTGCGCCGCTCTCACTTCGCTGCGTTTCATGCCGGTCACCCTCCCTCATATGATTTCAGCGCAGGTTTGCGCATGGAAGCTGCTTAGGTGCAGAGCACCAAGGCGCCCTTCGCAAATCATGCGTTTCTTTATACTTCGCCCGGTCCTATCCATAGGCCTGCCGAACCTTCCGTCCAGCCCGGCAGTGCCAGCTCCACGCTGCGTTTGCTCCAGCCTGCGGCGATACGCGCCTGCACGGCTTCCCAGGACGGGACGCCGCTCGTCGCATCCGCTCGTTCCACGTTGCAGGCACCGACGGCAACGGCGCCGATCAGCGCTTCCTCGGGCTCCAAGCCCTTCAGCAATCCGGCCAGGAAGCCTGCGATCGTACAATCGCCGGCCCCCGTCGTTCCTGCGACATCCACGGCAAAACACGGCGCCAGCAGCTCCCGGTTCCGCCATGCCTCCGCGGAGGCCGGCGCGCCTTTACCGAGGGCAGCCATACGCTCCGCATCATCCGTCGTGCGAAGGTATAGGCCATGCTCGCCAAGCTTCAATACGACGATGGCGGCGCCCATGTCCAGCAGCTCGCCCGCCAGCTCGCGAAGCAGCGGACCTTCCGCGAGAGGCAGCAAGTCGCTGCCATGCTTCGCAGCCAATTCTTCATACAAGTCGCGCTTCAGCATGTACAGGATTTCCTCAAAGCTCGGCAAGAATACATCGACATAAGGGAGCGCTTTCACGAAAATCATTCGCCAATCCGCCTGCCCTGCCGGCGTAGAGGGATCCGGCTTAGCCAAATCGAGCGAAACCGTCAGTCCCTGCCCTTTGGCCAGCGACAGCAGATTAGCCAGTTCCTCCCCGTCATTCTCATACATTCTCCGCATGAGCGGCGGATAGCCGAAGTGGAATAATCGCGCCTCCTCCAGCTGTTCCGCCTGAAGGTCGGCCGCCGCGAACGTGTCATTCGCGCCGGTGCAATGAAGGAAGATCCGATCGATATTCGGCGGATTGATGACGATCGTATACGAAGTATACTCACCTGACGCCACAATCATACCGTCCGCCAATTCATCGCCGTAACCGCGAAGCACGCTGCCGATCGCGCTGCCGAACAGATCGTCGCCGATCTTCCCCATCAGTTTGGTGCTCATGCCGAGACGATGAAGCGCCAGCCCCGTATTGGATACCGCGCCGCCCGTCGAGATGCGCGCCGCGCCGATATCGACGAGCTTGCCCGGCACGAGCAGCGCGCCCATGCCGTCCTTCAGTTCATGTATCGTCGGAATGACGTCCAGGCAAATATGGCCCGCCACGACGATGTCCACGCCCGTGCGCGCAACGCTCACGCCTAGTCCCTCCAGTCAATCGCTACGTTAGTTCCGGAACGCTGGGATTCCAACGCGGCCGTGAACACGCGATGGCTTCCGCCCGCTTCTTCCGGCGTCGCGCAGCGGAACGGTTGCGTCATGCCGTCCGTGCCATGAGCCAATTCATCGCAGAAGGCGGCCCACATTTGCAGAATGGAATCCGAGAAGCCGAATTCGAAGATCCCGCCGGTAATCGTGCCGTAGGCGGACTTGTATGGTACATCCACCGTATGCCAGGCCTGCTGTTTGCCCGGGGTATAAGGCAGCGACGAGACCTGCTTCGGATTCTTCGTGCTGAATTCCGCCGACATGTCCGTTCCTTGGATCCGGATGAACCAGGTATTGGCGTGGCCGGGCGCAATCCGTTTGGTGGACAGCACCATCGGGAACTGCTGATCCGCCGTCTCGACCTCGCAGGCCAGTATCGCGTTATCCCACGTCTCGCAAGGCACGCTGCCTCCCTTGCCGTCCGGACGCTCCGATACGATCTTGCTCAGCAGCGCTCGCACGCTGTTCGGCTTCCAGCCGAAACGCATCGGCAAATGCAGCACATGCATGCCGAGATCGCCCATGCAGCCGTACTCGCCGTTCGTCGCGATCCGCCGCTTCCAGTTGATCGGCTTCGTCGGATCCAGGTCGCTGGAATGCCAGAAGCCGGCCTCGACCTCGATGATCCGGCCGAATTTTCCTTCGTTCACCCATTGAATGATCTGATGCGCGCCGGGGTAAAACGGAAACTCCGAGGAACAGCGTACGATCACGCTTGGATTGGCCTCCAGTGCCGCTTGGATGCGCGCGTTCGCTTCCGCGTCGATGCCGAACGGCTTCTCGCCGAGCAGATGTTTGCCGGCTTCGATAATATCGACATAGATCTGCGCGTGCAGATTATGCGGTACCGCGCAATAGATCGCTTCGACCTCGCCGTCCGCGAGCAGCTCCTTGTAATCGCCGTACGCGCGCTCCACGCTCGGCACCTGCCGCTTGAACCATTCCGTTGCCGCCGGGTTCGCGTCGCATACGGCCACGATGCGCGGCTCGAAATCGACCCCTTCGAGATGCAGCCATCTAGCGGCGGCGCTTGCGAATTCTTTACCCATCAATCCGCAGCCGATAACGCCAAAGTTAATGATTCGCTTACTCATATCAGCGCGCCTCCTGTCCGTTCAAGATCGCAAGCGCCTGTTCAGCGGACGCTCCATGGTGCACGATCGCCATCAGGGCGTTGGTCATGCCTGCCGGATTCGGGTGCTGAATGACATTGCGGCCGTATACGATGCCGGATGCGCCTTGGTTCATCAATTCAACCGTGCGGTTCGCGATTTCTTCGTCGCTCGCCCGGCCGCCGCCGCGCACGAGCACCGGGATGCCGGATGCGACTTCGATGACGCGGTGGTATTGCGAGACGTCGTCGCAAGGATCCGCTTTGATGACATCCGCGCCAAGCTCGACCCCTTGTCGTACCAGCGGCATGATTTTGTCGATATCGCCGTCGACCATGTAACCGCCTTTCGCTTCGTTAGGCAGCATCACGAGCGGCTCGACCATCAGAGGCATGCCGTATTTCTCGCATTCGCTCTTCAGCAGCGAAATGTTGCGCACGCATTGGTGATGCAGCTCCGGCTGATTCGGCAGCAGCAGCAGATTGACGCAGACGGCAACTGCATCGAGCGATACGGCTTTCTCGATCGCGCGGTCGATCAGCTCGCTGAACGCGAAGCGCGGCAGCTCCATGCCATAGATGTTCGCGGCATCCGTACGCAGCACGAGACCCGGCTTCTTTTTGCCCGGCACTTCCTGCAGCCATTTTGCCTGGCCGATGCTCAGTTGAATGCAGTCCGGATTCGCCTCGACGATCGTCTGCACCGCTTGTTTCATGTTTTCGATACCGGACAAGAACGACGCTTCATTGAAGAAGCCGTGGTCCACCGCTACATCGAAACACTTCCCCTGCTCGCTGAACATGCGGTTTAGTCTTGGTTTGACAGACATCCGTATTCATCCCCCTCTGTTCTGTTAGAACATATAATGTTCGTTTATAACATTATAGTAACGCAGGTAACGACTCCTGTCTATACTTATGTTCGAATCAAACATTATCATGGGCAATAAGCAGCTCCAGCCCGCTTTCCTTGCAGGCCTGCATAAGCTTCTCATCCGGCAAACGGCTGCTGATAACGCGCCGTACGTCGGTTATGCCCGCGAACGAGAAGAGCTCCTTCGCTCCGTACTTCGTATGGTCGGCGACGATATTGACTTCCGAGGCCTGCGCAATCGCCATCCGCTTGATCTCCGCCTCGTACATATTGGAATTGCAGAAGCCGTGCTTGGCTGTCAGTCCTGTGGCGCCGAGAAATATGCGGTCGAATGCCATCTTGCCGATCGTCTCCAGCGTTCCAGGGCCGACCAGCGTCGATGTCGCTTCAAGCGCCATGCCGCCCGTCACGACTGTCGTAATCCGCTTCTCCAAGAGCTCCATCGCGATGTTAAGCGCATTCGTCACGACGGTGATGTTCATATCGGCTTTCAAATGACGAGCCACTTGGAGCGTCGTCGTGCCGCCGTCGATGAAGATCGCGTCATTCTCCCGCACGAGCGCGGCCGCCGCTTTGCCGATGGCCTGCTTTTCTTCTGCCATGACACCCGTCCGGTCTCCGATCGCGATGTCCTTGGAAGCCAGAATCGCGCCGCCAAAGGTACGCTTCACGTAGCCGGCCAGCTCCAGCTTCTCCAGATCGCGCCTAATCGTCATTTCCGTTACGCCGAACGTCTCTTTCAGTCCGGCCACCTTCACTTCGCCGCTGCTTTCCAGCAGGCCGAGCAGCTGCTGCTGCCGTTCATTTAAGCTCATCCCTTAACCTCCCCGTCAATCGCTGCCGACCGACAACTTCAAATCATAGTGAACCGACTCGCCCGGCTCCAGCATCCGAAGCGTCCCCCGCCGACGCTCGGCATCCATCCCTTCCACGCCGCAATTGGACGGCTCGATGCCTAATGCATGCACGCCGGCTCCCGGCATTTTCCATTGAACAAGCCGCGGCAATGAGGCCGTATCCCAATTCAGCTTCACCGAGACCGGTGCCGTCATGCCGGCGGCGAGCGGAAACCGCGGCTGGTGAAGGACAACCTCGGCCCGTCCGTCAGGATTCTTCGACAGCTCATGATAATACACGCGCTCTTGGTAACCGGCCGTCGGCGCGTCCCACCGATCATAGCCGTCTACCGGAGTCTCCGCTTCCCTTGCCATGACCGAGGCGCCGGGAAAACGAAGCTGCGTATCTTCCGTCATGAGCGGATAACCGAAGTTAAAATGATACAGCATCATATGCGGACAGGCTTGAAACCCAGCATTCTCGACGATATCGTGGATCCAAATCGCGTTCTCGCCAAGCCTGCTCCGAATCTCGCGCCGCAACCGCAGATGCCCGCCGAATATCGACGTCTCCTCGACGACGCCTCGAATGCGCAGCTCCAGCTCGTCGCCTTCCCATAGGCTCTCCGCGGCTACCTGTGTTGCCGGCGTATGATGCGCTCGGCCATGCAGGCTGTACGTCGTGCCGTCAACCGTGCTTGGAGAGCCCACGTGGATTAGGCCGCAGCTCATGAATAAGCCTCCGGCCGCCGTACGCAGCCAGCCGATGCCTTGGTCGTCGTAATAGGACGGATGCGCATCGCCGTTGGCCGACTGCCAGGTCAGGGACGAACCTGCGAAGGAGGCCAGCGAGATATCCAATCCCTTATCCGGCGTCACCTCGTAGGCCAGACCGGCACCGGTTCGCACTGCGATGACCGAAGCTCCGGCTTCATTGCCCTCGGCATGCTGCATCCGCCTGATGCCGCCGAGCTGCTCGATTCGCCCGACGCGCGCTTCGATTTCCCTTCTCGTAAACTGCCGTCCATGCAGCTGCATCGTTCATCCTCCTCTGTTTAAAACAAACAACAAATGTTCTTATCTAACATTCATCATACAAAAAAGCGGTAAATCTCACAAGGAGATTTACCGCTAAGGGGCGATTGGTTTGCGCTCACCGACGAAGGTCGGGGAGTGCAGCATTCGCCTAAGGGGCGATTGGTTTGCGCTCACCGACGAAGGTCGGGGAGTGCAGCATTCGCCTAAGGGGCGATTGGTTTGCGCTCACCGACGAAGGTCGGGGAGTGCAGCATTCGCCTAAGGGGCGATTGGTTTGCGCTCACCGACGAAGGTCGGGGAGTGAAGCATTCGCCTGCTACTTCGAATCGGTCATGGAATCCAGCCTTCTATTCCTCTTAACCTCCGCCAAACAGCACGTCCAGCACCGGTTTCGTATGGCCGCCCGGATACATCAGATAGAGGAGGACATATACGATAACGCCCGTAATCGCCGTGAAGAACCAAACCATCGATGTCACGCGGCCCCACTTGCGATGCTTGGAGAAACTTTGGCGGAACCCCAGCGTGATCGTCGTGATCCCGAACACCGCGCCTGATGTAGCCAGAACGATATGGAAGAAGAGAAAGGTTAAATAATACGGCTTCATTTCATCCGATCCGCCCCAGTCGGTATTGCCGACGAAGATGGTGCGGGACATGTAGATGATGAAGAACAACAGCGCGGCTACCGCTCCGGCCAACATAACTTTCTTATGCGATTCCAGCTTCCGCTTGATCGCCAGGTTCCAGCCGATCGCGACCAGGATCGCGCTAATGACGATGAAGGAGGTGCTGATCGTCGGTAAAATATCGTACTTTGACAAGATTCATCCCGTCCATTTCTACGCAAAGTTCATTCAATCGCTAGACACCGAAGCGCTTTAGCTCCACGCGCCGTTATCCGGAATCTCGTCATCCTTCGAATCTCCGTGCTCTTTCTTATACCATTGGAAGAAGACATAAGCAAGAATGCAGCCGTACATCACTTCCTGCACGAGCTTCATGACGATGCCTCCGAGCTGTTGATCCTCCGCGGGCGACATCAGGTTGAAGAAGGTCGGACCCGTGAATTTGGTAAGCAGCTGGCTTGCGTTCGCATTGCCGATGCAATAGCCCATCGCCTTCGCCCAAACCTCAGGGTCGCTATAGGTGGCATACATCGAAGTGCTGGAGAAGATAATGAGCGCGCACGCAGGCGTAAGCAGCATGCCGTTCGCGAATATATATGCCATCTTGCGGAGATCCGTAAGACGGTTCCATTCCGGCACCGGACAAGCAATCTGCCACCACATCATCAATGAGGTGACAAGCAATACCAAATAGAAGAGTCGATGAATCGCAAAATGAAGCATGATATAGTCATGCACGACCGGAACGTGATACATCGAGAACAGCATATTAAACAGCACAAGCGTTAAAATCGGATGCAAGGCCCAACTCAGCTTGGACCAGTACGGAGCTCGAAACATGCTCCGCCATAGATAGGCAGGTATGCCCAGCAAGAGCAGCGGCGGCGCGATTAAATACGCCAGGGACATGTTGACCATATGAAACGTGAACATCATATGTCCGAGCAGTTGAAGCGGCCCGCCCATGGCGAGATACAATAGCGCCATGCCCGAAACAAACAACGTCTTCTGCAAGCCGGTTACTCGCGGCTCCAGCGGCGCATGCTTTTCCTTCCAAGGTCCAGCTAAATAGAAATAGAGTATGACTAACGCTGTCATCAAGAAGAAAAACCATGGGCTCCACAACTCATCAAAGCTGAAATATTGCAATCCAAGCATGATGTTGGTACCCCTTTCCAAGGTGACGCTCATTTACAACAAAAGAGGGGGCCGGCAAAGGACCTCCCCCTCTTCAATTTAGGACCGTATTACCACCAAGCCCAATACTCGGCCATGATGACAATCGTGAATACGACGAACACGCCCATGAGAATACCGATGATCGGGTACAAGTGACCGCGATCTTTCATATGCATCCAGAAGCCCATTTGGATAAAGACCTGGACGCAAGCCATGAGAACCAAGAAGATGTAAATGAACGTAGTATTGATTTCACCCGCTGCAACCATCGAGAAAGCGATGATTGTCAGCAGGATGGACATGATGAACCCAATGATATGCTTCTTAGGGCCTTCGTGCTTATGGTGTTTAGCTTGCTCTTCGACTGAGGAATGTTGACTTGACATTCGTTAGCCCACCTTTCCCATCAAGTACACGACGGTGAAGATGAATACCCACACGACGTCGATAAAGTGCCAGTAAATACCGGCTACATATATCTTCGGAGCAGTTGTGACGTTCAAGCCTTTTTTGAAAATTTGCGCGATCAGAATGCCGATCCAGAGAATCCCGAACAATACGTGCGCGCCGTGGAAGCCGACCAGCGTATAGAAGGAAGTACTGAATGCGCTCGTGGAGAACTTATGGCCTTCGTCCACGTAATTCGCGAACTCGACGATCTCGAGTCCAAGGAATCCTAATCCGAGCAGGATCGTAATAATCAACCATACGATCATCGACTTCACTTTATTCGTGTGCATCGACTGAATCGCGAACACGCTTGTCAAGGAAGAAGTCAAGAGGATAAACGTTGCCCAAGCCGTAGTCGACAGCTCGAACAATTCTTGACCGCTTGGATTGCCGTCGCCAACTTGATGACGAAGCGCGAGGAACGCGGAGAAGAGCGTTCCGAACAAAACCGTCTCCGCGCCAAGGAACAACCAGAAACCAAGAACCTTATTGCGGCCTTCGAGCGTAGCCTTCTCGGGCTCATGCGGCAGTTGGCCGTCTACGTGTGAATGTGCGCTCATGCTTTTACCCCCTTATCTCCAGTGATTTCATCCACTTCGATATGGAAGCCATGATCGTCGTACACCGAACGCAAGAACATGCAGAAGAGTGTAATCGCCATGCCAAGAATCGCTACGATGTGATTGTTGAACAGGAAAGCTTTGAAGCCATCGCCGTAATCGCCTTTGCCATACATGAATCCGAGGCCAGCGATGAACAAGCCGATTGCCATAACGAACGGCAGGATCGAAGGCGAAGGCATGTGGATCGAACCAAGCGGTTCGGCAGGCAGCATTTCCTTCTTGCCTTCCATTTTTTCTTTCCAGAAAGCATCGTATCCGCGAACGAGCGGCGTTTGAGCAAAGTTGTATTCCGGCGCAGGGGACGGAATCGTCCATTCCAGCGTACGTCCATCTTCCCAAGGATCGTTGGCTGCATCGCGCGGTTTGAACGATGTAATAACGATGTTCAGCAAGAACACGATTGTACCGACGCCCATCAGGAATGCGCCGACCGTACTGATCATGTTCAGGTTATTGAAGCCGAGGCCGTCTAGATACGTCCAAACGCGGCGCGGCATACCCATCAAACCAAGGAAATGCTGCACGAAGAACGTGAGGTGGAAGCCCAGGAAGAATGTCCAGAAGCAAAGCTTGCCAAGACCTTCGTTCAGCATGCGTCCGAACATTTTCGGCCACCAATAGTATAGGCCCGAGAACAAGCCAAGAATCAAGCCGCCCACGATAACATAATGGAAATGGGCAACGACGAAGTACGAATCGTGATACTGGAAGTCGGCAGGAGCCGCTGCAAGCATAACCCCTGTAACGCCGCCCATTACGAATGTAGGAACGAAACCTACGGCGAACAGGTTAGCGGTCGTGAAGCGAATGGAACCGCCCCACATCGTGAACAACCAGTTGAAGATTTTGATACCGGTCGGTACGGCGATCAGCATCGTCGCGATGGAGAACAATGCGTTCGCTACAGGCCCTAGGCCCGTCGTGAACATGTGATGCGCCCATACCATGAAGCCCAGGAAGCCGATCAGCACGGTTGCGAATACCATCGAGCTGTAACCGAACAACCGCTTGCGCGAGAACGTACTGATAACCTCGGAGATAACGCCGAATGCCGGCAGGATAAGGATATATACTTCGGGATGTCCGAAAATCCAGAAGATGTGTTCCCAAAGCACTGCGTTACCGCCGTTCGTCGGTTCAAAGAAGTTCCCGCCGAAGAGGCGGTCGAACATCATTGCTACCAGGCCGACCGTCAGCGCCGGGAAAGCGAACAAGATCAAAGCGGAAGTGATGAACGCCGTCCATGTAAACATCGGCATACGCATGAAGCTCATGCCCGGAGCGCGCATATTGATGATCGTAACCAAGAAGTTGATACCGCCGACCAGCGTACCGATACCGGCGATTTGAAGACCGATGACGTAGTAGTCGACGCCGTGTCCGCCGCTGAATGTCGGCGTGGCAAGCGGCGCGTAAGACGTCCAGCCTGCATCCGGCGCTCCGCCTGCGAACCAGCTGACATTCAGCAGGACGCCGCCTGCGAAGAACGTCCAGAAGCCGATCGCGTTAACGAACGGGAATGCTACGTCGCGCGCCCCGATCTGCAAGGGCACGATCGCATTCATTAAGGCGAATATGATCGGCATGGCCGCGAGGAAGATCATCGTCGTACCATGCATCGTCAGCAATTCGTTGTAAGTATGCGCTGCTACGAAGTCGTTAAGCGGCTTCCATAGCTGAATCCGGATCAGGAGCGCTTCCAGTCCGCCTACCAGGAAGAAGAATCCGCCTGATATCAAATACAGAATGCCGATTTTTTTATGGTCAACGGTCGTCAGCCAGTCCATGAGACCGCTATACCGCTTAACCGCATGTGCGTGAGCCAAAGTAGGTACCTCCTTCATTCCGTAGGTGATTAATAGTCTAGTTTCAATCCTGCCAAGTATTTCGCGATGGCATCGATTTGTTGATCCGTGAGGTCTACCTTAGGCATCAGCGTACCCGGTTTTACGGCTTGCGGATCTTTAATCCAAGTTTTGAGGTTTTCTTCAACCGAACCTTCGTTTGCGTATTCAGGCTGATCCGTATTGATCAGCTTGCCGCCAACGGATTCGCGGCTTCCGATACCGGTCAAGTTCGGATAGAGCTGGACGCCTTTATCGCCGATAGCATGGCAAGTCAGACATTGCTTGTTAAGTACGGTTGCGATTTCCTGGTCTTCCGGAAGGGCAACCGGATTTTTCATCGCTGCAACCCAACGATCGAAGGAAGCTTTGTCCACGACTTTCACTTTAAAGTCCATCAGCGAGTGGGAAGGTCCGCAGAGCTCCGCGCACTTACCGAGGAATACGCCGGTATGGTCGGCTTTGAAATACATTCTGTTCACGTTGCCGCCCGGGTTGGTATCTACTTTACCTGCCAAGGACGGAATCCAGAAGGAGTGAAGAACGTCCGCCGTCTTCGCTTCCACGGAAATGATCGTGCCCTCCGGGATAAGCAGCTCTTGCGCAGTCTTAACGCCCAGATTCGGATATTCGAATTCCCACCAATATTGGTGAGCCGTTACGTTGATTTGCACGGCATTCGGATCTTTCGTGTAATCCTTGGCAAGTCCGAATACGGAATTGACCGTCGGGATACCGACGATGATCAAAAGGATAATTGGAATGACCGTCCAAATAATCTCCAGCTTGTGGTTGCCTTCCACTTGAACCGGGATCGATTTGTCACCCGGGCGGCGGCGATAGCGAATAATTACATATCCTGCGATTACAAATACGATCAGAACGACGACAACCATGATCGTGATCGTAAGTTTCATTAGTCCGAACTGTTCTTCGGCTACCGGTCCCTGCGGTCTCAGCGTCGACAGGTCAGCTCGTCCGCAAGCTGACAGCAGCAACACCATTCCGGCGAGAAGCGGCAATAGCCGTTTTAGAACGTGCCACCGATTCATCATCAATCAACCCCACTTTTTACGTTTTGACAGCAGCCGTAGACAGTGAAAAAGCGGCTCTGCTGCTTGCAATTCCTAGATGTTTAGACAACTTCCGCAATCTAATCACTTAAATAAATATAAAGTTGAAGGTGCTTTTTGTCAATGTTCCCAAGGATGTTCACAAAATGTTCTCATCCCAGTAAAATCAACGGATTTTCTCGTTTTTTAGCTTGCCAACTGACTGGCGCGAAGCTCCATGTCTATCCTACATTGTGTGCATAAACCATGGTTCTTTATGTATCGTTTCACCATGCATATTTGATCTTCCTCCGCCCATTCTAAAGGTAAGCTGACGAAAGGAGCGACCTTATGATAAAGCAAGCACGTATTCTTACTTTGCTTACCGCTGTAACGCTAAGCCTGGTCGTCATGAGCGGCTGCAATTACGAGCGTTACGTTCAAAACAGCACGTACGACTACGGCAGCAAAAACAAAGGCGATCCAAAAATGCTGGGCAGCCGTATGTACGGCACCGTAAGCGGATTGCCGGGCCAGCATGACAACGCCTGGTTCGAATACAGTTCCCTCATTTCCAATGATGTTTCGAGCATTAATGGCGTGGCCGGAGCGCTGGTGATGCTGACGGACAAGAATGCTTACGTCGGCATAACGACGGACTGGACGGCGACCGGAACGATGAAATCGGGCGGCCGCGCCACGCGCGAGCAGGACAACTCCGGATCGACGCAGGGCGTATACAACAACGATACCGGCAGTCCATACTGGAATAACCAGCGGATCGCAACGCCCTATAATTCTTATTTTACCATCAATGACCATAATCAAATCTCCAGCGAGCTGAAACAAACGATCGCGATTCATGTCCGCAAGCTGGCGCCTTCCGTCCAAGAGGTGCACATCTCCGCGAATAAGGAATTCAACAATCATTTGATTCAATATGCGCAGGAGGCTTGGGCGGGCCATTCTCTTATGCCTTGGCTGCCTTCCTTTAACAAGCTGGTGAAACATCAGTTCGTCGGAGGAAACGACGTTCCTGCTCCGCTCGACGTTCAGCAAGGGCAAGCTGCCATGCACAAGTAATCGTTCGGTCCCTCGGCCGGAGCGTCATAAGACGCTCCGGCTTTTGCTTGCACGCTTTCTTAATGAAGAAAAAAATAATTTGCCTTAATCTGCTAGTTAAGCTATGATATTTCTCGCTCTCTCTCTACGCCATTTCACCTGCAACGCAAGCAATACGGCTTAGCCGCAAGCTTACATTGACGGAGGTGACCCATGTTATTCCTCACTTTGGCGCGCAAGACCTATCGCCGCAACTTGCAGTACCGCGGCGCGCATATGGTACATAACCTTGCGAGCGCCATCTTCGGTTTTATCTACGTCTCCATCTGGGTTGGCATCGGACAGAGCCAATCGCTCGGAACGTATGGCTTGAACGGCATGATCAGTTACGTCGCCTTCAATCAGGTCAGCCTCTGGGTCGTCTCCTTCCTGACCAACGGCCTCGGCATCGAGCAATCCGTTCGAACGGGCCAAATCGCCACGGACCTTATGCGTCCGGTACATTTCTTCTATCAGTTGATGTGCCGGGAATGGGGTCAGATCGCTTACCAGCTGTTGTACAAAAGCATCCCGATCTACGCGCTCTACCTCTTGGTTCTCCCGCTTCACGTCCCTTCCTCGATGATTACCTTTCTATGGACCGCTGTTGCTCTTGCGCTCGCCGCATACATCTCTATCTGCATCAATTACCTGATCGGCGCAGCCGCGCTCTGGACGACGGAGTCACGCTGGCTGTACTGGGTCAACTACGCCTTCAGCATGCTGCTTTCCGGATTTCTCATTCCCGTCGAATGGCTGCCGGGCTGGCTTCGCGTGCTCAGCCACGCTTCTTTTTACCCGTTTCTTCATTATATACCGTCAAAGTTATACCTCGGTCTCGAGGATGCCTCGAGCCTGCTGGGATCGGCCGGCTGGTGCGCCTTATTGACGGGACTCTGCCTGTTCGTAACGAGCAGGATGCGCCGGAAGGTGGAGGTGCATGGCGGATGAAGGAACAGCTGCGCATGTATAAGCTGCTCGCGGCGGCAAGCCTACGCAGCCGGATGCAGTATAAGTTCAACTTCTGGTTCTCCACGATCATGGCGGCCGTCATCAATGTCGTCGAATTCGCGATGCTTGCCGTCATTCTGGCCAAGTTCGGCCATATCAAAGGCTGGAGCCTGGAGGAAGCCGGTTACTTGTATGCCGTGCTAACGCTATCGAAGGCCATTTACCGAACGCTCGCTTCGGACGTTCACCATCTGGAGCATTATTTGGTCAGCGGGGATCTCGACAATCTGCTGCTTCGGCCGATTCCGATCCTGCTCGGTCTCATGTCCCAAAATGTTTCGTTTCGCATCGGCGAGGTCCTCCAAGGCATGACGGTACTCATCCTCTGCATGCGGGAGCTGTTTCAGCATGGCCAAATTACGTGGACGGCAATCCCGTATACGGTTGTAATTGTGTTATCGGGTGCTTTATTGCTGTTTGCCATCGGCCTGCTGACGGCTTCCCTCGGTTTCTGGCTTACCCGCATCGAAGAGCTGCAGACCATTACCGAGGATGCGGCTCGAACGGCCGTGCAATACCCGGTGTCGATCTACCCGAAGTGGATGCAGGGCATGCTGCTGACGGCTATTCCGGTTGCTTTTGCCAATTATGTCCCTTCCCTCTACCTGCTTCGGGGCGAGGGCGGAATCGGACTGCTGATCGCTTCTCCGGTCGTGGCCGCTTGTCTATTCGCTGCCGGGCTGCTGCTATGGAGACGCGGATTAATGCGCTACCAGAGCACGGGCACATAATTCGCCATTCAGGAAGGAGTGAACCGCCCCGTATGATTCAGGTTCAGCATCTATCGAAGCAATTCCGCACGGCGGCAGCGAAGGAGGGCGCCTTCAAGGGCGTCCGCATGCTGTTCTCCCGCGATGTCCGCATCAAGCACGCCGTAGCGGATATCAATTTCAACATCGAACCGGGCGAATTCGTCGGCTATATCGGCCCGAATGGCGCAGGCAAATCGACGACGATCAAAATGCTCTCCGGCATCCTTCACCCGACGTCCGGCCGCGTTACGATCGACGGGCTAAGCCCCCATCATGATCGCAGACGCGTCGCAAGGAAGCTCGGCGTGCTCTTCGGTCAGCGGACCCAGCTGTGGTGGGATTTGCCCGTCCGCGATTCGTTCGATATCCTTGCCGCCATGTACGGCATCGATGCCGGCATGATGAAGCGGCGGCTTAGCCAGCTCAGCGAGCTGCTGGAACTGGAACCGTTCATGGATACGCCGGCCCGGAAGCTCTCGCTGGGTCAGCGCATGCGCTCCGACCTCGCGGCGGCGCTGCTGCATGATCCGGCTATTCTATTCCTCGACGAACCGACCATCGGGCTCGACGTTACGGCCAAGCGCAGCATCCGCCACTTTCTCAAGTCCATTAATCAGCATCTCGGCAAAACGGTGCTGCTCACGACGCATGACATGGACGATATCGAACAGCTCTGCGGCCGCGTGATCGTCATCAACGACGGCAAGCTGGGCTTCGACGGCAGCATAGACGATCTACGCCGCCGCATCGGCCTGCCTACGCTCATCCGCATTACCTACAAACTCCCGATCGCCGATTCTGCGAAGCATGCGATCACGCGTTCCGAATTCAACGGACTTCAACTCAGCTGCGGCGAGGACGAACGCGTCTTGACGGCCGCCTGCAACCGAGAACAGCTGAGCGCGATGGACGCCTTGCGCATGCTCGAACAATACGGCGAGATCGAAGACGTTCATATGGAAGAGCCGGATTTCGAAGAAATCGTCCATCGGATTTATTGAGGACGATTGGGGCAAACTTCCTTCATCGCGCGGTGCGATGGGGGAACTGCCTTTTGCCGTTATCGCGAGCTTGACATAAGGAACAAATTCATATATCTTTAAATTAAGATATTACACTTTGAAGAAATGAAGCCGCATGATTGGAAACTATCTCTCGATGAGGTGAAGAACATTGACGACGCCAAACAGAACCAATGAGCTTCAACTGTTTATCACGCTCTCCCGCGCGCATCAATGGGTCACGGCGCATGTCTATCAGGATATTCGGAGCCGCGGACTCAACCCGACCGAATTCGCCGTATTGGAGCTTCTGTACCATAAAGGCGAGCAGCCGCTTCAGCAGATCGGCGAGAAAATATTGATGACGAGCGGAAACATTACGTACGTGATCGACAAGCTCGCGGACAAGGGGCTGGCGAAACGCAAAGCATGCCCGACGGACCGCAGGGTTACGTTCGCCGAAATCACGGAACAAGGTAAAGCATTCCTGGACGAAGCCTTCGAGCCGCACACGGAAGCGATCTCGAAAGCGGTCAGCGGCCTAACGGCAGACGAGCAGGCGCAAGCCATACAGCTGTTGAAGAAGCTTGGCCTTGCTGCCCAGCATAGTTTTACGTAGTATCGGAGGAGATTCGCATTAGCATGTCGCTTGGCTTGTTGATCATTCGTTTGGCCGTCGGATTGACGCTCGCCGGACACGGCACCCAGAAGCTGTTTGGCTGGTTCGGCGGGTATGGGCTGAAAGGAACGGGCAGCTGGATGAGCTCCATCGGCTTGAAGCCCGGCATAACGTTCGCATTGCTGGCGGGGTCGGCCGAATTGGCCGGCGGCCTGCTGTTCTCGGTCGGCCACTGGCTGTACGTCGCTGCCGTATTGATCGTGCTGACGATGCTCGGCGCCATCGCCTCCATTCACTTCAGGTTCGGGTTCTGGGTGAGACAGAACGGCATGGAATATAACATCATCATGATCGCGGTCTCCGTCGGCTTGGCGCTTGTCGGCGCGGGAGACTACAAATTATAAACGCTCATTCATAGGGAGGCTTTCATATGCAAACACTCGTGTACGGACCAACGTTGCAAGCAACCGGCGCTTTTGACGGCGGTAAAATCACGGAACAGAAACCGATCGGCTTCTCCGGGGAAGGCGCCGTCGTGAAACGGGTCAGCACCTTGTTCTACTGGGCATGGGCGCATGCGAAACAAGACGGGTATATTCCGCTGCACCCCCATCAAGCTTTTGAAATCATGACCTATGTCGTTGCGGGAAAAGCCGAGCACGGGGATACGCTGGGCACGAAGAGCAGCATCGGCGCCGGCGGCGTGCAATTGATGCAGACGGGCTCCGGCGTCAGCCACGAAGAGCGCTTCGTCGGTCCGGATATGGAAGGCTTCCAAATCTGGTTCGAGCCCTCCGTCCAAGAAGCGCTGCAAACGGAGCCGACCTACAACCAATACGAGCACGAAGCCTTTCCGATCGAGCAAGGCAGCGGCTTTACGAAGAAAACGGTCATCGGCGAAGGCTCGCCGATCCATATCGTAGCCGACGCCCGCATGTGGGACGTAGAGATCGAGCCGGGCGCTTCCTATTCGCATCCCGTGGAGAATGGCCGTTCCCTCACGGCGCTCGCGATTCGCGGCGGCGGTTCCTGGTCCTATGCGGGCCAGCCGGATAATCGCACGGCATTCAAGCACAAGGATTTCGTGCTCGTGCGCGCGGAGAGATCCGACGCCGCCGTCATCACCGCGGACGTCGAAACGAAGCTCCGCCTGATTCTGATCGACGTGCCGACTTCGGTCGACTATCCGCTGTATCCGAAACGTTAATATCACCCGCAATAGGTGACTGACAAAGGCTCCGTACCTGGCATCTTCTATTGAAGAAGCCGAGGGACGGAGCCTTTATAAGCGGATCGTTTAGTGCGCTGCAGCCGGACGTTCTTTCGCTTTATCCGCTTCACGTGCGTTGCGGGTCGATGCCTCGCGGTCCGCGGTCAGCTCTTCGATCGTCTTCGTCTTCAGACGGGCCGCGCCTTGGTAGTTCTCGCGGGTCGGCACGAGCGGTCCTGCGGCGAGGCGCTTCTCGGCGGCTTCGACGGAAGCCGTGTATTGCGGCAGCCATTTCGCCTGCGCGACGAGCATCTCGTCAACCATTTGCCAAATTTCCTTCGGATTGCACACCGCGCCTACGAGCGGATCCATCATCATCGCTTGGCGAAGCAGCTTGTCGTCGCCGTGCACGGCAGCTTCCACGGCAAGGCGCTGCACGGAGATGCTGACGTTGCATACAGCGGCGCAGCCGAGCGGCAGATCGCCAACGACCGGCATGTTGATGCCGTTGCGGTCGACATAGCCCGGCGCTTCGATGATGGCGTCGTCCGGCAGGTTCGTGATGACGCCGTTGTTCACGACGTTGAAGTGGCCGCGGTAGACGCGTCCCGTCTCCAAGCCCTCAATGATATAGGATCCGTGCTCTTCGCCGCGGTTCTCCGCCGAATACACGTACGGATCGGCTTTCATCCAGTTCGGGAAGTCGGTCTCGAACCAATTGCGGCCTTCCGTGCAGACGCGCAGGTAACCGCCGGTTTCGCCGTTGATCCAGACGCCCATGTCGATCCAATCCTTGATTTCGTCCGCACGCTTGCGGTACCAAGGCACGTATTCGCTTAAGTGTCCGTTCGACTCCGTCGAGTAATAACCGAAGCGGCGCATCATATCGATGCGGACCTTCTCCGTCTGCATGAAGTCAGGCACGCTCTCGAACGCTTCAAGCAGATCGCCCGTCCGGTCGACGCCGTCCGTCTTGACGGAAACGTACCACGTCTGGTGATTGATGCCCGCGCAGATGATGTCGACTTCTTCCTTCTTCTTGCCGAGGGCGCGCGCGATCTGGTGATGGCCGCCTTGAACGCCATGGCAGAGGCCGATCGTACGGACGCCGCCGTATTTGTTGCAAGCCCAAGTCAGCATGGCCATCGGGTTCGCATAGTTGAGCAGCAGCGCATTCGGCTCCGCGACTTCGCGGATATCTTTGCAGATCTCGAGCATGGCCGCGATGCCGCGTTGGCCGTACATGATGCCGCCTGCGCACAGCGTGTCGCCGACGCATTGGTCGACGCCATACTTGAGCGGAATGTCGACGTCATGCTGGAATGCTTCCAGACCGCCGATGCGCACGACGCAGAACACGTAACGGGCATCCTTCAAAGCCTCGCGGCGATCCGTCGTCGACTGAATCTCGATGGACAAGCCGTTCTCGCGGATGTCGCGCTGCACGAGCTGCGTCACCATGTCGAGATTATGCTGATTGATGTCAGTAAACGCAACTTCAATATTCTTGAACTCCGGTACGGCAAGCAAATCGCGCAGCAGCGTACGCGAGAATCCGATACTGCCCGCTCCGACAAAAGCTACTTTAAAAGACATGAAAAAAGCCTCCTATCCGCCATTTGGGGAATGTATTTCAATACCCTCATTGTAGCAGGCGAGTTAAGAAGGCGTTTCCACATTTGCAACAGATTTGTTCAAGGAATGTCAACTATCTCAACTTGGTTCTCTTGCAGAAACTGGATGGACGCCTTCGATTTCCGGTAAGCGGCAGGCGACATGCCCGTCGCTTTCTTGAACATCATGCTGAAATACTGCCTGCTGTTCAGCCCGATATAGTCGGCTACCTCGATAATCGGTACATCCGTCCGCGCGAGCAGCATCTTGGCCCGCTCCACGCGCAGCTCGGCGAGATACTCGGTAATGGACATCTCCATATTCGCTTTGAAGATACGCTGCAAGTAGACCGGATGCAGGTTAACGGCCGCGGCGACGTCCTTCGCTTGAATGTCGCTGTCGTAATGCTGGTGCAGGTATTCGGCAGCCGTGCGCACGTAACGATGAATTTGGCGCTCCGCGCCGTTCTTCGCGTCCTCCGCGGCGAGCCGCGCGACGCGGACGAGCAGCTGCGAAATGAGCAGATTCGTCATGTTCTCCCTGCCTGCCCCCGTACCTCCGATATCCAGCTCCAGCACGAGCGTCTTCAAGATATGCTGCACGTCCGCGGAATCCCGGAGCACGAGCGTATCCGGCCTGCGTTCCAGCAGCTCCGAGAAGGCCGTGTCGCTCTGGGCCAATTGACCGAATGACGGGAAAATGCCGTCGCAAGGCTTGAAGGTAAATTCGACGTTCAGCATCCGGCATGGACTGCCCTTCTCGACGCTAAGCCTGTGCGTGACGCCGGCATCCAGCATAATTAGATCGCCTTTGCGCATCGCTACGAGATCGTCCTTCGTCTCGACCGTGCACGTTCCCGAGATGACATACATGAATTCCGTGGAGTCATGCATATGGAAGCCCATATGAAAATCATCCCACTGCTTATAGTAGTAGGCAACGATTTTGGGCCGGAAATTCCCTTCCGACCGCCACTTCGCGTCATAGAAGCTCCCGCCGGTCATGCGACCCCCTCCTTACCCTTCGGCAGCGCTGCGGCTCCTCGTCGACCTGCGCTTCAAGAGCGCGAACAGAGCGCTGACGATGACGCCCGCAATGACGCCGATCGCCAAGTCATGCGTGACGATGACCGCGCCGACCGTTACGACCATGACGATGGTCTCGCTGGCGGGAACCTCGCGAACCTTGAAGATCGATCTCCAATCGAAGATCGCCGCGCATACCATGAGCATGATCCCGACCAAGGCAGCCATAGGAACGAGCGACAATAAATCTCCCAGAGCGACGACGAGCAGCAGGAGGAACAACGCGGCGACGAGCGTCGACAATCGATTGCGCCCTCCCATCCGCACGTTGAGCACCGATTCCGCGACGAGCGCGCAGCCGGCCATGCCGCCAAAGAAGCCCGCGACGAAGTTCGCGATGCCTTGTCCGCGCATCTCCCGGTTCTTGTCCGTTCGCTCCCCCGTCGTGTCGTCCAGCAGATTTTGCGTCAGCATCGTCTCGGTAAAGCCCACCACGGCCAGCGATAACGAGTACGGCAAAATAATCATCAGCGTCTCCCAAGAGAACGGAACGTCCGGCAAGAGGAACGAAGGCAGCGATACGTCGATCGCCGCGATATCGCCGATCTGGCTGACGCCGTGAATGCCGAACGCCCAGACGCCGAACGTCAGCAGAATGACGGCCGCGAGCGGCGACGGGATTGCTTTGAAATACCTCGGCAGGATATAGATGATGACCAGGGCCACGGCCGCGAGCGCGTACATGGTCCATGAAGCATGCTTGAAATAGCGCAGCTGCGACATGAAGATCATGATCGCCAGCGCGTTCACGAAGCCCGTCAGCACCGGCTGCGGCACGTAATTCACCAGCTTGCCGAGCTTGAACGCCCCCATCAAGTATTGGATGAGTCCGGTCAGCACCGTTGCCGCGAATAGATAGTGGATGCCGTGTTCTTTCACGAGATCCAGCATCAGAACGGCCATCGACCCCGCCGCCGCGGAGATCATGCCGGGCCTGCCGCCCAGAAACGTAATCACCAGCAAGATGCAAATGGAGGCGTAAATGCCGACCGTCGGCGGAACGCCCGCCATAAACGAAAATGCCAGCGAATCCGGAATAAGCGCCAGCGTCGCCGTAATGCCAGCGAGTACATTCAATTTCACGTCTGTCGTCCATTGATACCGCCAAGAACCGTTCAAACCGTCACCTCTAACCGATAAATTGATCCGAGCGCCGGAACCCCGCCGCTCGTATTGCACTATCGGTAGCATACCTCCCTCTCCGTCGGGGGTCAACGATCAATTTTGGCCAACGAACACGGCATTCAGGGAATCGCCGCGAGCCAAAGCCATCATGCCGCTCCCATTAAAACATGCTCGCCTTATGCGTATCCGGGCACCAGCGGGCGGTACGGTAATGCCGGATCAGCAGGCTGACCGCTTCCTCCGTTCGCAGCGCTGTCAGCGCTTCGAATGCATAGGCCCGCGCGTAGCGGTCGCGGCTCTCGAGTCCGGCCTGCAAGCCGGAGACGACGAGCGCCGGATCGCCGGACCGGCCGATGCGGAGCAGGGAAAGCGCGGCCGAGTAGCCGATTTTGTTCGCGATATAGGTTTGATTCGCGGCATAGGCGTCGGAACTGCCGGAGACCGCTCCGTCCCGGGCTTCTCCTTCAACAGCCTCGCGCAGCGCGCGGACCAGGGCCGGCACGGCAAGCGCCGCCGGTTCGCCGATCATGCCGAGCGCCTCGACGGCGTTGCGCCGCACCCACTCGCTCTCGTCCTCGAACGCGGCGATCAAAGCCGGTACGGCCGAGGAAGCGCCCGCGCCGTTCATGCCGAGAACGAAAGCCGCCAGCCCCCTGCCGTTCTCGCCCGACTGCCGCAGCGCCTCGACAAGCCCCGGGACCGCAGCCGCGCCCGCGGCCTGCAGTCCGTATGCCGCCCGCTGCGACGCCGTCTTCGAGCCTGACGACAGCAGCTCCAGCAGCACCTGTTGGCCCGGCGCTCCCATGCGGCCGAGCGCGTAAGCCGCGTTAAGCCCGGCATCTTCCGCCGATGCTTCCTGCACGAGCCCGCGAAGCCGGCCGGCGCTGCCCGCGGCGGCTTCCCCGAGCAACCCGAGCGCATCCGCCGCGCGGCTGCGAACGACCGCGTCGCCGTCGGACAAACGCGCTTCAAGTTCGGCGACGTCGGCCTGGCGCTGCACGCCGGCGGGATGACGGTGCGCATCTGCGGTTTTGCGCTGCGCACCCGCTGCCGCAGGCTTGCCGGCATTCCCCAGGAGCCACTGCCACGTATCCTGCCATAGATTGAGGCGGGCGTCCGGACGATCCGCCGGAAATTCCACGGCCGGATCGACATGGTTCCAGCTCGGCGATACCGGCTCGCGCAGGCGGACGAATTGAAATTTGAGCATATACCGGTCGACGTTCGACGTGTTCAGCGACGCCTTATGCCACAGGTCGAAATGAACGAGCGCGATCGTGCCCGCCTTGCCTGTCGGGAGCACCGTCTTCCCGCCGGGAAGCTTCTCGCTGTATTGGGAGCCCGGCATGATCGCGGTCGGTCCCATTTCTTCCGTAATGTCCTGCGTGTAGTAGAACATCATGACCCACCAAGGCCGGTGGCTGCGCATGGAAGACCAGTAGCCGTCCTTGTGCCATTGGCCGCCGCCCGGCGCCTGATTGCCCGGCTGATTGTAATGCATATGCCGGTGCGGATGCATGTAATAATCCGGACCAAGCACGCTGGTCAGCGCTCCCTTGACGACCGGCGTCTCGAAGAATTTCGCGATATCCGGCACGCGCGGCAGGATATTGTTGCCGGGATTGCCTTCTTCCTGCACCGCAAAGTCGATTTGACGCATGACGCTTTGATGGAGCGCGTCGGGAAGTTCGTTTTGCAAGACCAGGTAACCGTTCGTAATGAAATCCACCATTTGTTTATCGGATAATGCGTTCATTTCGCTGTTCACGCGCTGCATCCCCTTTGGCTGACAAGTTCATCGTGCTATATTAACTGTAAGCTTACGGGAATGTTTTGTATTTAGCGTCCAGTCAGATCGTTGCACGATCGTCAGGTCAATTCGATTCCCATAGAGAGGAGCCGCACGATGAACTTCGCCCGCTTCCACCCTTATGTCTATTACGCCACCCAATACGCGTTCTACCCGGGACAAGCGAGCTTGAACCGGCACTGTTATTCGGCCTCCATCTATTTCGTCACCGAAGGAAGAGGCGTCTTCCGCCTGCGCGGACGCGAATACGAAGCGCTGCCCGGCATGATGGTCTACGTGGAGGCCGGTCGATGCCATGACTGGGCATCGAGCAAGGATCATCCGATGACGCATGCGTGCTGTTATTTCGATTGGCATTACGTGGACCGGACCACCGCGTTCGCGGATGAATCGGGCCCCATCTGCTACGATCCTTCCCACTTGCGGCATGAACTGGTCGGCGAGCCGTTTCCGTATCCCATTCCGGAAGTCGCCGATGTCGGCGCAGCGCTGCGAACATGGGTCGATTTGCTGCGCCATTGCTACACCGCCAATGCCCACACGACCGAGCGCACGTTTATCGGTAGCACGAGCGTGCAAAGCCATTTCCTGCAGTTCATCGAGCATTTTCTTCATTTCTCGCTGCAGGAGAATCAGTTCCCGGATCCCCGGATAACGAAGCTGCTCGCGCGAATCGAAGACGATCTCCTGAACGGCGCCCGCGCCCTGCCGGAGACGTATGCGGAATCGCTGGGACTGAGCCGGGGCTACTTCTTCGAGCTGTTCAAGCGGACGACGGGGGTCACGCCGATTCAGTATATGAACCAGTTTCTCGTCAATCGGGCCAAGGACGATCTGCGCTCCTCCAATCTGAGCATCATGCAGATCGCGGAGAAGTACCGCTTCCGGTCCATCCATTACTTCTCCCGGCTGTTCAAGCAATATACCGGGAAATCGCCGCAGTCCTTCCGACTGGAACGGTAGCGGAAAACGGCAAGCGGCGGCCATCTTCGCATCCGAAAGCCGCACAAAAAAGCGGCCGGGGAGATTCCCCGGCCGCCGAACTTGCTAAAAGGCTTACCCGCTGTGCACGTCCGCCCGTCGGAAATAGGCGGCGATGAAGAGCAGCGGCACGACGCATACGATCGCCATCGTCGTATAGCCGATGGAAGCCGAATTGCGATCCGGGAACATATTCGTCGCTAGATTCAGCGTCGCGCTCCACGGATAATACATGATGTACTTGGATTGCATGATGATCATTTCCGAGATGACCGCGAAGATGCCGAGACCCATCGCCGGAATGTAGCTGCGCCAGAGCAGGGCGACGGCCGCCGAGATCGGGGTCAGCGCATATTGCAGGAGCAGCAGCAAGCAGAATTTCCATGCTTCGTCCGCGAGCATCGACCACGTGAAGGCATCGACGGCCCCCGGGAAGAGGAAGCCGCCTCCGAGCATGAGCAGGAACGTCAGAAGCTGAACGGATAATAGCACGGGAATGGCAATGATGAATTTGGACGCGACCACGGCCAGCCTCGAATGCGGGCCGGTCAGCAGGTTGTTGATCGTCCGTTCCTGAAACTCCCGCGCGAACAAATAGCCGATCAATAGCGAAAACAAAGCCGGGCACATCAGCATTCCCATAATCTGTACCTGCATATCGAAGTAATACGCCCATCGGAACGGCTCGTCGTGACTGATGCCGTTCACCGCGACGAACAGCACGAGCATCGCCGGCAGAAG
Organism: Paenibacillus sacheonensis; assembly: GCF_009909195.1. Classification (GTDB taxonomy): domain Bacteria; phylum Bacillota; class Bacilli; order Paenibacillales; family Paenibacillaceae; genus Paenibacillus_Z; species Paenibacillus_Z sacheonensis. Next base: position 137,837 of record NZ_JAAAMU010000003.1, on the reverse strand, counting down.
CGCGCCGAGCAGCATCAGCCACAGCATCCGCGATCTCCGCCATTTCAACCATTCGCAAGCAATCAAATCAGCCACGCGCGGCACCTCCTTCCACCAAACGCACGAAGTAATCTTCGAGCGAATCCTTCATGGCGACGAGGCTGCTCACTTCGATCCCTTGGCGCACGAGCAAACGGTTCATTTCTCCCGGCTGCCGGTCGTCGTCGTAAATCCGAAGCCAGCCGTCGTCTTCCATCCGGCAGTCGCGAATGCCGAGCTCCTCGCGCAGCAGCGCCTGCGACTTGGCGAAATCGTCGACCTGCAGGCCAATATATTGGCGATTCTTATGTTTCAACTCGTTCATCGTCGATTCCTCCAGCATCACGCCGCGGTGGATGATGCCGACCTTCGTCGCCAGCTGCTCCACCTCGCTAAGAATATGGCTGGACACGAGAATCGTAATCTTCCGCTTCTGCGCCAGCTCTTGAATGAGCAGCCGGATTTCCTTGATGCCCATGGGGTCGAGCCCGTTCGTCGGCTCATCGAGAATGAGCAGCTCCGGCCCGTGCAGGATCGCCCGCGCGATGCCGAGGCGCTGCTTCATGCCCAGCGAGAAGTTGGATGCTTTGCGGTTGCGCGCTTCCCAGAGTCCCGTCGTATGCAGCGATTCTTCCAGCGTCCGTTTGTCCTTGATGCCCATCGAACGCCGATGCAGATCCAAATTCTCGATCGCCGTCAAGTTCGGGTAGAAGCCGGGATATTCGATCACCGAGCCCACCTTACGCAGCACCGCGTTGCTTCCCTTGCCCACTTCTTCGCCGAACAGCTTCACCGAACCCGACGACGGACGAATCAACCCCATCATCATGCGGATCGTCGTGGTTTTGCCGGCGCCGTTCTGCCCCAGGAAGCCGTAAATATCCCCCTGGTTCAACCGCATGTCGACGCCGTCGACCGCCTTGACGCCCTTATAATGCTTGCACAACCCTTGCACTTGCAAAATCGCCTGTCCCATTATCGTTTACCTCTCCCATTGCTTATGTCATATCCTTGCGTCCGAACGCCCGGCACCCAAGCGCAAGCAGCGCGGCCAGCAGGACGAACGTATATGCGATATACGTCAAATTCGGCGCATTCAAAGGCGTGAACGGCCCCAGTTGGTTCAACAAATCTCCCAGCAGCGGCAAATCCAGGCCTTCGATGATCTCGTACGTCATCCGGGAGAACAATGCGTTCGAAGGCATGAACAGCGACACGACCATCGTGAAGCTGCTCAAGGTGTCGTTGCCGCCATGCATGTTCGACAAACCTTCCGCGAAACCGCAAAACAAGCTGAGGCCGTAAAGCGAAGCGCAGGCGACGCCGTTAGCCAGCATCGGCAAATACGCGGAGCCAAGCAGCGAGATCGCCAGCAGCAGCATGGGCCCCCATACGAACAGCAGCCAAGCCTTCACGACGCTCCCCCAGAGCAGCGGCAACTCGGCTGCTAGATGAACGGACACCAAGATGGCCGCGAACATGACCGAGCTGTACAGAAACAACCAGAAGGCCATGCCGAAATATTTGCCCAAGTAGAGCTTCCAGCGCGGAATCGGCCTCGACAGCACGGCCAGCATCAGTCCGTTCTCCGATTCGCCCGAGATCGCCCCCATCGTGGCGAAGAAGACGACGAACGCAACGATCATGCCGGCGAACATGAGCCCGAGCGTTATTGCCGATACGCCGGCAATGAGCGATTGGAAAGGAATCTGAAGGAGTCCCTCCGGGCGGACCGTCATTTTACTCAACACGTAATTGAACAGCACGAGGTACAGCACGGTTAGCAGCAGCGCGATCAGCGCGATCTTCTTGCGATACAGCTCTTTTCCCGCGAATACGATCCACGTCATGACCTCGCTCCTCCTTCCCTGCTATCGGCCCCGGACATGGATAGGAACCATTGCTCCAAGCTGTCCTGCACCGGAGTAACCTCGTACAACGTAACGCCCACTTCCATCAGCAGGCGGTTCAGATGGCCGATTTGTTCCCGGTTATGCGCGGATACGCGCAGCAGCGCGCTGCCGTCGGGCTCTTGGCGGACCGCTTCGACCGCCATGCCGGGGAGCAGGCTGCCGGAGATACCGGGCGCCAGCTCCGTCTGCCAGCCGCCGACCGTGATTTCCCAGCTCATGCCGACATGCAGGAGCTCGCGCATGGATCCGATCGCACGCAGCCGGCCGAGATGCAGGAAAGCCACATCGTCGCATACCGCCTCGACATCCTCCAGCAGATGGGTGTTCAGGAAGACCGTCTTGCCTGCCGATCGCAGCTGCTCCAGCAGCTGCCTCACCTCGTAACGTCCGATGGGATCGAGCGCGGACGAAGGCTCGTCTAGAATGATGAACGCCGGATCCAGCAGCAGCGCGCTGGCCAAGCCGAGCCGCTGCTGCATGCCCTTGGAATAGTGCCGGACGCGGTCGGCGCCGCGATTGTTCAGACCGGTCATCCGCAGCACGTCCCGGATACGCGACGCCATATGGGAAGAACGGACCTCGCTCAGCTTCATCCCGCTTAGGCCGGCATGATAACGAAGCACTTCTTCGCCGGTCAGCCAATCCTGAAAGCGGAACAGCTCGGGCAAATACCCGAGCTTGCGCCGCGATTCCGGATCGCCGATCGGCCGGCCGAGCAGCATGCCGCTGCCCGCGTCGGGACGCAGCAGGCCGAGCACCATTTTGACGAAGGTGCTCTTGCCTGCCCCGTTCGGGCCGAGAAGGCCGAAGATGCGGCCCTCTTGTATTTCCAGGGAAATATCGACGCAGCCAACGCCCGAGGCGTATGTCTTCGTCAGCCCTTGCGTTTGCAATATCATGATTTCATCAATCCCTCGGCTTCCTTAATCATGTCGTTCTCGGTCGGATAATCCGCGAGCGAGCCGCTGAGCACATACATCCAGTCGCCCTGCAGCCAGATCAGCGTCCGATCATGGGCCGATGCGTTCAGAATGGCGTCGTTGCCGGCAATCCGCAGCGTCCTCGAGCTTTCGTCCGACATCGACGGCACCGGAAGCGTGCTGCGCCAGTCGCCGATCGCGGCCAGCTTGGCACGCAGCGTGTCCGGCAGAATCGGCAGATCGAGGATCGCCTGGCGGACCTGCTCTACGTCCACGTCCTCCGAAACGTCCAGCGCAGGCGCCGGCAGCTGCAGGAGGCGCTTATTGGACGCCCCGCTGTCCTTCGCATGCACCACCATCGTAAAGCTGTTCGGCACGGTCAGCTTGATGGGCGCATTGTCGATGGACGCCGGAAGTTCCGTCTTGCCGCCCAGCATCGCGATCAGCTTGTTGATTTCCTTCGGATGCAGCTTGAAGGTGATTTCCTGCTGCGGCATGTACTCGATCGCTTCCACATCCGTCCCCGGCAGCAGCTTCAATTGACGGTCGGCCAGCTGCTCGGCTTCCGCCGCGCCTACCGTGCGGCTCGAACCGCTTCCGCTCTGTTGAATCTCGCCGTACAGCCGCAGGTCAAGCTGGCGCGTCCCGACCGTACCGTCCTCCAGCGCCTGGCGGAAGCCGTTGAAATCCGCTTCGGTTAACGAGATGGCCTCGAAATGCTGCACGCGGAACGTGTTCAGCATGTTGGCCATCACGTCCTGGCCCCAAGACGTGAACAGCATTACGCCCGCCAATGCGGCCGCGACGACCCCGGACGTCCATCTTCTTGCCCGACGTCTCTGCTTGCGGGCAAACCCAGGGGCAGCGGCGGGGGATGTGGATGGAGATGCGTGCGCAAGGGACGGCATAGAACCTGCATTCGAAGATGCAAACACAGATGTATTTGCGGATGCCTCGGCATCAGCTTGGAAAGCGTCGACGACTTTTAATGAAGCGACGCCTGCCGGCTTGATCTCTTCCAGCGCCGGGTTTCCCGGCTCCTCCTCAAGAGCCGGTTGGACGAATGGCGCCGACATCGCTCTTTCTTTGGCTTGAATCCGGCGTTGCGCCCACGCCGCAGGTACGTCCTCGTCCTTCACGGTTCGAAATAACCGGTTCAACGCTTCTTCGATCTGTTCGTCCGTCACGTCGTAATCGGCACTTGATTGGTCGGCGCTGAGATGTTTCGGATCCTTAGTGCTCATGATTCCATGACCTCCTCCATCAGCAAATTTTTCTTGAATCGAGACGAAGCGCGCATGAGCAAAGTCCCGACGATTTTGGGATTCACTTGCAGCGCTTCGGCGATTTCGGCATGGCTAAAACCTTTTTCCTTCATTAATAAGGCTTGACGGTCGCGCTCGGACAGCTTGTTCAACACTTGGCGGACGACATCCCGTTCCCAGTTCTGAATCACGGCCGTTTCATTGGACGGATGCGCCTGCTCCTCGGACATCGCCTGACGAAGCTGCTTCTCCGCCAAATTGGAATCGCGCCCCGACTTGCGGTAATGATCATATACGATACGGGTCAGCACGCGGTGCAGCCAAGGACCGACGCGCTCCAGGTCCTCCGGCGGATTACGGTACAGCCGCAAAAATACTTCCTGCGTCAAATCCTCGGCAGCGGCGCGATCCCCGATCAACAGGGCGATTTTGCGAAGCACCGACGGGTAATGTTCCCGAAACAGCGCTTGAAACAAGGCCGGCCTTTCCTCTAGCGGCATACGATTATCGCCTCCTTCATGAGTTAAGACGATGCATGTAAATGAAATATAGCACACTAGGCGTAACAATTTCTGGGTGATTCGATCGAACGGCGATGCGGCCGGGAACCGCATGGGCAACGCTGGTCGCGACCAGTGCGAGCTGAGGGCGGCATGGCCGGCGTTGCGAGGGCCGAGCCGCGCGGGCTGAGTGCTGCACGAGCCGTGGGCTGCACAGGCCGGTGTTGGACGGGCTGAGCGCTGGGCGTAACCATACGTAGGTTACGCAGGCGCAGCAGTGCTCGCCGCTAACAACTGCATGGACCGGACTCAGCAGGGGCAGAGAACAGCGAGGGCCGCGGATAGTGCGGGCCGAATGCTGCGCTGGCCGCGATCAGTGCGCCGGAACTAAGCGACTGAAAGCGGACGCAGCCAGGCTACATTCGCCCTGTTAATCGAAATAAGTGCATATCTGCATCTATTTCCTAATTTTCGACTTCAGAAAACGAAATAAGTGCGTATCAGCACTTATTCCTAGCCTTTTAAGCATAAAATCACTCACCATCAAAAATTAAGTGCACTTTTGCACTTATTCTGCCAAATTGGGCTGTCCAACCTATAAATAGGTGCATATTTACACTTATTTCTCGGCATTTCCTCCCAATGATGCCATGTATGATTTTTGAATGCGCAGCACCCTCGCGGAACGCGGTCCTTTCGAGTATGCCCACGCTCTCCTAGGCACAGCTCTAGCGCGAGATATTACAGCTTTTGAGTAAGCTGCCGCATCGGCGGCACAGCACTGTCGCGGAACGGAGCTTTCGGATTGCAGCTCTCGCTCTCGGTGACCCAACGACCTCACCTAGACGCAGCTCTAGTGGGAGGTGTTGCAGGTCCCAGCAAGCCGCGCCTTCGAAAGCCCAACGTCCTTGCGGAACGCAATCTTTTCGAGTATGCATGCTCTAGATGACCAAAGCGCTCCTGGACGAAGCTCGCGCAAGGTGTTACGGCTTCCGGGCAAGCGGCCCAGCTCCTCCCTTCTCGGCAGAGCGCCGACCGCCAACCGCACCCTGCGTCCTGCCCGCACAGAACGCAAAAAACGACCCGGCAGGTTTTACCCTGCCGAGCCGCTCGCCTTGCTCTCCATTCGCGCTTAACTTACGCGCGACTGATTACGCTTAGCCTTGCTCCGATGCTTTGAATGCATCCAGTTGTTTTTGAATTTCCGCTTTTACCTTGTCGAAGCCCGCGGATTTCAGTTTATCGCGCAGCGCTTGAACCGCTTTCTCCGGATCGCCGGCTTTGCCGTACAGGATAGCAGGCATTTGCTCGCCGACGACTTGGGAGATGGCCGTCATTTCCGGATCGACGGTCGTTTTGTCGAAGACGAATTTGCCGTACGGGAACGGTTTCTTGATTTGGTCGTATTTCTCGTAGATCGTGCCGATCTCGCTCCAGTCGGTATCCGAAGGGATCTCGTTCTTGTCGACGCGGCCGCCCCAGAAGTCGGTGTAGAAGCCGTCTTTGGCATCGTCGTAAGCGGCAGGGCGCGTACGCACGCCGTCCTTGATTTCGTATTGTACGCCTTCCAAGCCGTAGTTAATGAGTTGGTACAGCTCTTTGTCGCTGCGGATCAGGTCGTATACCATGAGCGCGCGTTCCGGATGCTTGCTGTGCGCGCCGACCGACGTGCCGCCGTGCGTGATCGGCATCGAGATCAGGTTGCCGCGCGTATCGGAGTACGAGAACATTTGGAGCTCGGAGCCCGGTTGCGCTTTGTCCATGTCGACGCGAAGGCCTTTGAACGTTTGCGTATGATGCGCGTCGGCGCCCGTTTGACCGGCTTTCAGTTCGTTGCGCGTGTCGCCCTTGTAGTTCAGGACGTCCTCGCGCCAGAAGCCTTTGTCCGCCCATTCCTTCATCATCTTGGCGAAATCGATGAACTTGTCGTTGAAAATCGGGCTGTCGACGGTATAGCGCTCGTCGTACGATTTGCCAGTGAAGACGCCTGCGTAGCCGGTGCCGATCGGCAGATCTATATTATCGGTGTATGCCGCTTCGAAGCCCGCATAGAGCGTGCCGTTCGTACCGTTCGTATCCCAAGGCACGACGTCTTTCTTATTGTCCTTGATGCCTTGGAAGTACTTGCCGAGCGTTTCGAAATCCGTGATCGGCTGCGTGATGCCGAACTCCTTCGCCCAATCGCCGCGGTAGTAGATGCCGTGGTTGACCCATTGCGTATAGTGGTCTTCCGGAATCAGGACGATATCGTCCTTGAATTTGCTTTGATCCCAATCCTCCTGCGGAATTTCCGAGAACGTCTGCGGCGCGTATTTCTCCAGCAGATCGTTAAGCGGCAGGAAGGCGCCGCGCTGCGCATTGCCCCATGTATCGAGCCAATCGGTTCCGATCGTAATCAGATCGAGCGGCTCTCCGGAAGCGAGGAGCAGGTTGTATTTCGTCTGCCAGTCCGCCCATTCCACCCATTTGAACTGCAGCTCGGCATTGACCTTTTCCTTCAGAATGGCATTGACCTTCTCCATCACTTTCTCCAGCTGTCCGTTCTTCGGCTTGTCGCCGAGCACGACGTAGTTGATCGTCTCGAACTTGCTCGTGTCGATGCCGCCGGCATCGCCCTTATTGTTCGCGGCTGCTCCGTTGTTGCTGCCGCCATTGCCGCCGCCGTTGCCGGCGTTGCCTGCGTTGCTTGATCCGTTAGCCGAACCGCCGTTGTTGTTGTTGCCGCATGCTGCCAAACTGCCGGCAAGAGCGAGCGTCAGCGCGATTCCCGTGAGCTTTTTTACATGTCCCATTCTTTTTAGCCTCCCCAATGATTGAAGTGCGCTTTCTTGCGCCGCCCGTTAACGGCTGCCGTTCCGGAGCGGATATGGATAAGGGCTGCGCCAAATACAGGCGCTTCCCTGCGGCCATTGCTGCGAATGCTACCCTTTTACGGCACCCACCGTAATCCCTTGAATGAAGTAACGCTGCACGAACGGATAGAACAGGATTACCGGTCCCGTCGCCACGATCGCGGTTGCCATCTTCATCGATTCCAGCGGCACGTCGCGAAGCGGAACGTTAGAGGAAGCGGACGAGTTCTTGATGAAGTCGGCGCTGGTAATGACGCCATACAGGAACAGCTGGAGCGGCCGGTACTTCATGTCCGCCGACAGGAACAGCATCGCGTTGTACCATTCGTTCCAATAACCGAGCGCGATGAACAGCCCGATCGTGGCCAGGGCCGGCGTCGCCATCGGAAGGATGAGCCGGACGAAGATCGTGAAGTCGCCGGCGCCGTCGATCTTGGCCGATTCGGTGATCGCATGCGGGATCGACTTCGTGAAGCTTTTCATCATGATGATCAGGAACGGGCTCATCAGACCCGGCAGGAGCACCGCCAAATAATTATCGCCTAAGCCGAGATATTGCTTGATCAGCAGGTAGAACGGAACGAGCCCGCCGGAGAATAGCGTCGTGAAATAGATGAAGAACGAAATCGTGTTGCGCTGCTGGAAGTCCGGCCGCTGCAGCGCGTACCCCGTCATCGCCACCAGGAACAGGCCCAGCACCGTGCCGACGACGGTAATGCCGACCGTGACGGCGTAAGAGCCGATGATCAGGCCCGGATTCTCGAAGACGATCTTATAAGCGAAGGTAGAGAATACTTTCGGCCAGAGGTTGAAGCCGTGCTTCACGATCTCGCTTTCCTTGGTGAACGACGTACCGAGCACGAGCAGGAAAGGAATCAGGCAGCAGAACGAGAACAGACCAATGAAAGCGTAACCAAAACCTCTCACGAACAACGATGTCGCATCGCTTCGTATGCTTTTGCGAACAACTTCACCTTGCATGGGGTTTCCTCCCTCCTAGAACAATGAGTTATCCGGCGATGCCTTCTTCACGAGCCAGTTGGCCGTTATGACGACGATAAAGCCGAATACGGACTGGTACAGACTGACGGCGCTGCCCATGGAAAAGTTGAAATTGTTGAACATCGAGCGGAAGACGTACGTTTCGATGATATCCGTCGTCGAGTAAAGCACGGTGTTGTTCGCTCCGACCAGATTGTAGATCAGGCCGAAGTTGCCGCGAAGCACGCCGCCGAGCGAGAAGAGCAGCAGGATGATGAAGGTCGGCTTCAGCCATGGAAGCACGATGTAGCGAATACGCTGCAGAGCATTGGCTCCGTCGATCTCGGACGCTTCGACAACCTCGGAATCCAGCCCCATGATGGCGGCGAAATAGACGATGGAGCCGTAGCCGGTGGACTGCCAGAGGAACGTAATGATGATAATGAACGGCCATACATGCGGATTCGAGTACGTTTTGACCGGATCCATGCCCAGCGATTCCAAAATCCCGTTCAGGAGACCGTAATCGTAGCTGAGGATGTTGTAAGCGATCAGGCCCACGATGACGAACGAGATGAAGAAAGGCAGGAACATGACCGTCTGCGCTACTTTCTTGAACCATTTCTTGCGCAGCTCGTTCAGTAGAATGGCAACGAAGATTTGCAAACAGTTGCCGAGGATGATAAAGGCCAAGTTGTACGCGATCGTGTTGAAGGTGAGCCTCCACAGATCTCCGGTCATCACGAGGAATCGGAAGTTATCCCAGCCGACGAACGCGCTTTTGAAAATGCCGTCCGTGTAGTTGTATCGAATGAAGGCTAAGTACAGGCCCGGCATCGGCAGATAGGCGAATATCGCGAAGAAAATAACTGCCGGCGCGCACATCAGCATAAGCGTCCGATTGTTCCAAAACCGCTTCCAGCCGCCGTTCGCGGTCCTCGGACGAGTTTCCGCTGCAGCCACCGCCTTCGGCTGCGTTATCGTTTTCATCTTTTAACCCTCCTCCTCTGAGCTGCGTTGTACGATTTCGCCTACGGGTGTAAAGATCAATCGGTCCAGCTGCGAGTCCGCTCCGGCTTCCACCGCTTCGAGCAGAATCGTCAATCCGTTGCCGCCCTCCCGCATCCAAGCGCCAGGCAAGTAAAACGAACGCTGATCGCCGCCGCTCAATACCGGTCTCGATGCGCCGCCTTCGAGCCACAGACGCCCGACGATGGTACCGTTCAATGCGGCGGTCAGCTTCATGCCGCTGCCTTCCACCTGAACCCGCCAGCCGCCCGGTACGTCGCGCGCTCCGTCCGGCAGTGCGCCGAAGAGCCAAGCGACGCTTCCCGGTTCCAGCCGGAGCGGCAGCTCCGATGCCGACGCCGCCGCAGCGTGCCGCTGCGCGTTCGCCAGCAGTCCGTCTTCATCGCAGGCCGACAGCTCCCAGTCCCGTGCGGCGTTTCCTTCATAAAGGGTGACTTCTCCAGCCGGCAGGCCCAGCACCCGTTGGAGAAATACGGTGATCTGAACCTCTTCGCCAGGCTTCACGTGGGCGGAAATATCGACGAACGGATCGAATGGATGCACGCTGCCTGCCGTCGCGCCATTGACGTACACTTGAGCCAGCGCTTGAATTCCTTTGAAATGAAGGGTGAACGAATCCGCCGTCCCGCTGGCCGTGAACCGTCTGCGATAATATTCGAACGCCGGGTGATCCGGGGACAGCCAGCCGCCGAAGCTGACGGACGCCCACTCGCTGTCGTCGCGGTCATTTCTCAGAAAATCCGGGTCGACGTTGCCGGAATGAACGCGGCGCACGCGCCAATTGGATGACAACCGCTGTCTGCTCGTAACGGCCGTGATCCCTTGGAGCCCCTTCTTGCTGTTCAGTCGAAGGGCCGGGAGACGCGGATCGTCGAAATTGGTGTGTCCCCACATTTCGACCCGCGCGGTCAGCTCGCCGCCGCCGATGCCGGCGCTCGGCAAGTACCGGCTGCCGCCGCCAGGCGTACAGGTGCCGATGTAAGCGGAACCCGCATACAGCGAGACCGCGTCGCTGCCTTGATGAACGAGGAGACCCAGGACATCCGCCCCTGCCGGCGCTCCGCCGACCGCCTTATACCAGGCAAAGCCGCGGTAGATGCCGTTCTCCTCCAGATATTCCGCCTTGCCCGTACGAATCGCCGGTTCAGCGGACATCGTCTCGGCCGGAAGCAGGTTAGCCACCGTCCAGTCGACGTTCAGCTCGCGGGGCGCCGTATCGTATTCGAAGCCAGGCTCGAACGCAAGCCTGCCGTCTTCCTCGATCCGTGCCAGAAGCAGCGCGTCTTCGCGGGCTAATCCGAACACGGTCAATTCCCGGCCATCGGCCAGCTCGATTCGGCATGCTGCCATTTGGCCCGCCTCCGCTCGGAAAGCCAATACCAACTCGCCGTTCTCGGTTTGATGCTCCACCGTCATGCCGTCCCGTGCGGAGAACGAGGCTCCCTGCCCCAGCTCCAGCGCAATCTCGCCTTCTGCCTCCGCGTGAAACACCATCGCGGTTCGATTGGCGGTTTGCTTCGCATCCGACAGCTCGGCCGTCGCGTAGAGGAGCGTCCCCTCGAACCCCCAGCCGTTCAGCGGCACGCTTACCGGAAGGACGATGCATCGATTCGGAACGCTCTGCAGCCGCGACGCTTGCGGAACGACCCTTTCGCCTTCCGAGCGCAGTTGCAGGTGAACCGATTCAGCCGATTCGCCTACGTTGGCCAGGAAGAGCAAGCTGCCTCCGTCTGGAAGCCGCAGCCGGCGCTCCAGCAAGGTGCCGCCTGTTTGCTGCCCGCCATCGATGCTCGCAGCCTCGGAAGCCGGCGCGGATTCGGCTTCCGCCAGCGCGGTTCCGTAAACCGTAATGACCCGGCGCATCAGCCGGCCTTCATACGCTTCCTTGCGTACATGGCCTTCCGGTGATATCATGCCGTGGAAATCATAATCCGACGTCATGAACGCCAGCGGATCGCCCCAGTTGTTCGTACCGTTCGTAAAGCCGAAATTCGTACCGGAAACTTGCAGGTAAGGACCGATCAGCTTGGCGCCGCAGGAGAGAAGGCGCCGAAGCAGGAAATGCGAGCGGTTCGTCTCCGTCACCATCAGCGGCACGTTCATGCCGGCCAGCCTTTGTCCGTAGGACGCCGCTTTCGCCTCGAAGGCAGGATCGCGGTCGTTCGGGTAGAAATTGCAGGTCGGCACGACGCCTTCCACCAGTCCGGATGCTTCGTACAGACCACCTTGCCCGGCGCATGCGATAAGCGGCACTTCGATTCCGCCGCCGAGCGCCATGTCGCGGAGACCGGCGATATACGCCGCCGGATCGGGGCAGTCGTAGAAGTCGAGCTCGTTCTCGAGCTGCACGCAGATAACGGTGCCTCCGCGGCTCAGTTCATAGTTGGCGAGCATCGGAATGATGCGGTCATACCATTTCTTGACGGCTCCCATGTAAGCCGGGTCCGCACTGCGGATCACCATGTGCTCCTTGGCGAATAAGTAAGCGGGAAGACCGCCCCCGTCCCATTCGGAGCAGATGTAAGGACCGGGTCTTGCGACGACCCAGAGGCCCGCTTCCTTCGCCAGCTGCAGGAAAGCCTCGGCATCGCGTTCGCCGGTGAAATCCCAGCTTCCTTCCTCCCGTTCGTGGTAGTTCCAAGGAAAATAGACGTCGATCGCGTTGTAACCGAAAGCTTTGACCTGTTCGATACGATCGCGCCACAGGGCGCGGGGGATGCGGAAGTAGAAGAGCGAAGCGCAGAGAATGATTTCGGACTGCCCGTTGATTCGAAGCGACGAAGCGCTCAGCTGCAGCGACGCATCGCTTTTCGTTTCCATGTTCATAAGTGGCATCCTCCCGGGGGGTGGGTTTTGAAAGCGGATTCATGAAACCCGTTTCATAATCCGCAAAAATAAAAATACACGACTGCTTAGCGGGATTAGACGAGGTTCGCGAACTTCTCCATTCCGGTAATGAGCGTGTATTTCCACGGTTACAGCTGCTTGCGGGCAAACTGGTTTATACGATTATGTAGCGCAGAGTGAAACCCATTTCATAACAGTTTAAAAATTAAACCCTGCATCAGGGCTTCCTTGATTTGAAGTTTACTCGCAAAATGATAGCGCTGTCAATACGGTTTTTTCAAAAAATAATTAGGCTTCTTTTTGCATCGGTACGGACGTGCTTTCCCGAATGACCAGCTCCGGCTGCAGGATCGTCAGCGTCTGAACGTCGCCCGACTTGGAGATCAGCCCATGCAGCACGCTGGCTGCCGCGCGCCCGAGTTCCAAGCAGCGCAGCGACATCGTGGTCAGTTCCGGAATGACGCTGGCCGCGAGCGGAACGCCGTCAACGCCGGTAATCGACACGTCGCGCGGCACCTGCAGCCCGGACTTAACGGCGGCTTTGATCGCCCCGATGCCGACCAAGTCGTTCGCGCAGACGACAGCCGTAGGTACGGTGTCCATTTCCAGCAGCCGTCCCATCATGTTCTTGCCCCGCTGGACGGAGAAGCCGCCGTGATCGATCCATTCCTCGCGGACGGGCAAGCCGGCCCGTTCCATGGCCATGCGGAACCCTTGGAGCCGTTCGACGGTGTTCGACATCTGCGAATAGCCGCCGATAAACGCGATATCGCGGTGGCCCAGTCCGATCAGATGCTCGGTGACCATTCTTCCGCCCGCTTCCTCGTCGATGACGACCCGATGGAACTTTGCGCCCGGCAAATTGCCGTTGATGAACACGAGCGGTACGCGTTTGTTGATCTCCGCCACTTCTTTGGCCATTTCCTTGCTGCACTTATGGAGGTCGATCCGGCCTCCGATCATGATGATGCCGTCCACCTGCTTCTCCATGAGGATATTCAAGTACTGCGTTTCGCGCTTGTACTGCTCCTTGATATCCAGATTGGACGATCCCGTGTCGCAGAGGAAGAAGGTATAGCCCTGCTTGCGCGCTTCCTGCTCAAGACCGGCCAGCACTTCGGGGAAGAAGGGATTGGTGATATCGGGCAGGATGATCCCGATCATCCCCGTCACTTTCTTGATCAGGCTGCGCGCCAAGGCATTCGGCTGGAATTGGTACTTGTTGATCAAGCTTTGGATGCGTTCCCGAGTGGATGCTTTGACAGGGGCTGTGTTGTTCAGAACGCGGGAAACCGTAGCGACGGAAACATTCGCTTCTTTGGCGATGTCGTACACAGTAACCGATTTCATCATGGCGTCTCCCTCTAGGCTTCATTTGGCATCGAAACTGCCCGGACGGACAGTTTTCATTAGCATAGCAGAGAGTTTTCGCAGTTGTAAATGACCGCCCGCGACAAATGCCAAAAAGGCCGTGCCGGGAGCATTCCGCTCCATTCGACACAGCCTGTCTCCAAATCTGCGACACCAGCCTACAGAATTCGCGCGGCTCCGCAGCTTCGGAATGCAGCTTCCGCCTCGCCGCCGCGGGATAAATCCGGTCCTCCGTCCGAGGACTCGTTTCCGATATCGGCAGCGACGATGATGCCTCCCTGCGCGATCGCTTCCCTGCATTTATCGACGTCTCCGCCCGGTACGCCGAGGTCGGACAATGCGCTGTTCGTGCTGGTGTCATCATCCAAGAACACGCCGGCCGCGATGAAGGGCGTGCCGGGGAAGGCCATTCCGCTCGTAAACCCGCCCGACATCCCGAGTCCGGGCGTGACCGCGACGGGCGCAATGATGCGGGGATCCCCAAGACCGTGCTCGTCGTATGCGGCGCGGGTCTCCTGCAAGTCCTCCAGTTCGTCCGCGTGGACGTCCGTCTCCGACTCGATGCGGCGGGATTCGTCCCGGTTCTTTGCGATGACTTTCAGCTCCGTAGGGGTGAAGCCTGCGCTCTCAAGTGCTTGTACGGCCTGGATCGCATCGTTCTGCGTATCGAAAATCGCGATTTTATAGCTCATCTTCTTCGCCTCCATTTTGATTCGGATATGGATGGTATACCCTGTTTAGGGAGGATTCAATCGGATCGATGCGAATCCGTCGAGCGCGTATGCGGGCAGGCGGAGCAGGCAGGATATAGCGTAAAAGTTTAAATAATGAGCTAGGTGCCGGGTCTGCGAATGAAGCGTCTGGCGGGGTTTGCGTTACTGGGCTCGTATAGCGAACGTGCGATAGCGTTGTCGCCAACTTAACGAAAATAGAAGCTGCCGTTCGACTAGTCGATGCAGAATTCGCCTTGCATGCGGAATCGGAGGTTCGCAAGAGCGGCAGGCTCTGAAGGCGAAAACGCCGAATCGTGCTGCTTTCGCAGCGATTCGTCTCCGCTTCTATCGGACTCGGCTGCTTCTGTACAGCCGCTGCGATGAATAGATCGACTAAGGCGAGAACGAGCTGCTGGCAGCGTTTCAAGCTCATGGGTAATCGGAAGATATCCGATCGAAATCAAGACCCGATCGTCCATCCCAAGAAGCTATGGCACCGGCACGAATCTTTAAATTTTGTTCCTCCAGGTCACGCGCATAAGATCTGTAACTTCTTGTGGTTGACCGCTCTGAGAATGGCTGGATGCAGCCCATTCTTCATAGGCTTGGTCAACTAGTTTGTGATCCCCCTTCACACCTTTCGCTTGGCTAGGCCGCAATGCACAAAAAGCCGCTCCGAAAAATCCCGGCACCTGATGCGGTGGCAGAATATAGTCAAGGCGGCGTGCGCTTCACGACCTATGTTATAGTAATTTCACAACGAAACAAGCAAAAATATTCGCAAGCATGCAGCAGCGTAATACGAACTTGGGGCTTCAGGGGTTCGAGTGTTGGAGACGACGAGGCGTATGCCCTCCATCTCGGATGTTATCGCGCAACGCCAAATTTGTAACTTTATCCCAAATTCCCGTTCCGTGTTTCACGCGCGTCAAGCAGGGGTAATTCAACACATAACAAGATGTCACTATGTATACAGGAGCGTCGTTGCGATGAAGCAAAATGATAAATTATTTGTACGTACAGAGAACCAAACAGGAAAATGCATCGTGTACATCGGGGGCGAGCTGGACCTCGAGTCCGCCGTTCAAATGAGAGCGGTCATGTCTCCGCTCATCGAATTAACGGATCGTGAGCTCGTGCTCAATTTGCGCGAACTGCGTTACGTGGACAGCACCGGCATCGGCATTTTGGTATCCGTGCTGAAAGCCCGTCATGCCAAGGAGGCGCCTTTCTCCGTGGAAGCCGTGCCGCCGCACATTCGCAAACTGTTCGACATGACGGGCATTACGCCGTTTCTTCTTAAACAAGCCTAATTCGCCGTTCGGGGCGAGCAGAAGAAAGGATAGAGATGAATGATGAACTTAACGGAGGATGTTATTACGCTGCAGGTGCCTGCGTCTGCGGAATATATTGATTTGGTGCGGCTCACCCTCTACGGACTGTCCGTAAAAATGGGCTTCTCTTATGAAGAAATCGAAGACATGAAGGTCGCCGTCTCGGAGGCCTGCAACAACGCGGTGCTGTACGCCTACGGCGATCTGAACGCGGGCGAGGCCGCTCAAGCGCCGACGCCTCCGCCGCGGATCGAGGTCCGCTTCGTGAAGAGAGACGACGCGCTCTCCATCGTCGTGAAAGACGACGGCCGAAGCTTCGATGCGGCCGTTGCTGCCCGCAAGGCGGCTCCGGTCAACGGAAAGTCGATCGACGAGCTGCAAGCCGGCGGTCTCGGACTTTATCTGATGCAAGCGTTGATGGACGACGTCGAGGTAAACAGCGACATGGGGACGGAAGTGGTCTTGACGAAGCGTCTGGTTAAAAGCGGTGATATGTGATGAGCACGCAGCCGGCCAATCAACCACCTATTACCGGCGCCGAACTCATTATCGCTTATCAGGACAGTCCCAACAATGAGATCGCAGAACAGCTGATTAAGCACTATGAGCCTATGGTTCGTATGGCTGCCGGTAAAATTTCGCGTAATCGACCTGATTTATACGAGGATCTGATGCAGGTCGGCCAAATCGCCCTGCTCCGCCTATTCAGTCAATTCGACAGTTCTTTGGGCGTTCAATTCGAGCCTTATGCCATGAAGAGCATCATCGGGCATATGAAAAACTACCTGCGCGACAAATCCTGGTACGTCCAGGTGCCGCGCCGGATCAAAGAAAAAGGCATTGCGGTGCAGCAAGCCATCGACGAACTGACCGTCAGGCTCGAGCGGTCGCCGAAAGTCGAGGAGATCGCCTCGCAGATGGCGCTTTCCGTCGAGGAAACGACCGAGATCCTCGCGGGCCGAGACTTGTATCACTATGTGTCGCTCGACACGCCGATTTCGGAAGAGGACAACGCCACCTCCCTTGGCGATCTGCTCGGCTCGCCTGGCGATGATTTCGACAACGTCGACCGGCGGCTGGATCTGCAGGCAGCGATGTCGCAGCTTAAGCCGCAGGAGCAGCAGGTGCTGCTTCTGGCTTACTCGGAGGGACTGCCGCAGCGCCATATTGCCGACCAGCTTGGGATTTCCCAGATGAGCATCTCGCGCATCCAGCGCCGAGCCATCGACAAGCTGAAGGTGCTGCTCAGCGAGCAAGAGGAACTCTAATTCCCGAGAGGCACGCCGAACCGGTTATCACGACCGGATTCGAGCGTGCTTTTTTGATTCGCGGCGCTGGGCCTGCGAGCAATTTGGAACAATTTGCCGCTCCCGAGTTGTACTATCTGTCAAATTCGCGTTATGATGGTACTATCGACTTTCGCGCACGTACGGACAAGCAGGAGGCTTCCAATCCATGATGCATCGGTTGCTGCAATTTCCTTCGGAATGGGAATGGCATATGCTGCACGCCAAACGACCGGACGTCTCCGGTTTAAGCCGCAGCCGGAAAGCCGCCCGCAATGCCGCGGCGAATCCGAACGAGGACGACGGCAGTTTTCAAGCCGAGGCCAAATTCGATGTCAAGCAGACCCCTGCCGAATTCGCCGCCTGGCTTCAGGAGGTGGAAGGCTGCGAGCATAATCAAATCATCGTATCCGAGCTTCCGGGCGGGCATTCGGTCTTGCAGGGAACGCTGATGTTCCAGGTATCGGATGACGAGAACGACATCCACCCGCTGCATTTTCGCGTCACGAAGGACAAGCTCGTCACGTATCAAAGCGATCTGCGCCTCTCCCTGCGCCTTCAGCTCGACCCGTGGCAGGATAAGCTGAACCGCTGCCACTCGGCACCGGAGGCGTTGTTCGTCATTCTGAGCAGCATATTGGAGACCTTCCATACCGGATTGGATCGATTCGAAACCCGGCTAGGCGACCTGGAGCTGAACATGAGCCGCCATAACAAGACGGGACTCATGAACGAGATTTTCAAACGGCGCTACGAGCTGCTTCACTGGAGCCATTTGTTTATTCCGATCAAGGAGATTCAGGGCGCGGCCAAGGAAGCGTTCATGGACGAGCTCTCGGATCTCGAGGAATTCAAACGGATGGAGCTCAGGCTGGACCGCGTCCAAGGCCTGCTCAGCCATTATGCGATGGAGATCGATACGCTGCTTATGATGGACGATGCCATCTCGAACTTCCGGGGCAACGATATCATGAAAACCTTGACGATCTTCACCGCTCTTTTCATGCCGGCCACCGTCATCGGCGCCGTGTGGGGGATGAATTTCAACCGCATTCCGTGGGCCGGCGAACGCTGGGGCTTCGCTACGGTCAGCTCCATCATCGTCGTCACGACGCTGCTCATCTATTGGTGGCTGTGGCACAAAGGCTGGACGGGCGACCTGCTGAACGGCCGTTCCAAAGGCGATATCGTGAGTACATCCCGGCCGAGGCCGGCCGATTCGGAACGATCCGATCCGAATTCCGCCGACGCGCCGCCGCTTCCGAGCCGCCGGGCTTCCTACCGCACGCAGGCAACGGTGTCCATGGTGCCGAAGGGAAGCCCATCCGAAGGCGCGGCAGCCGACGCCGGCGATGCTCCGCTTCCCTCGCGCTCGAGCCGCAATCATATCCCGACCGAATAAGAAAGGGAGCTCTCCCAAGGTGCCGGTTCAGACCGCCCAGAGATGCTCCCTTTTTGCATTTATTTGATATCCACCACGACGATGCAGCGGTCATCGGACGCCAAGTCTTCCCGCTGTTCGCCGGTGAACAGCGCATCCTCGAGCGCCTTGACCGGCGTCTTGCCGCAGAACGGCCGAAGCAGTTCCGCCAAGCTCGTTTCCCTGTCCGCCTCGTAATCGCTGCCGACCAAGTCGTACATGCCATCCGTGAACAGCATGATACGGTCCCCCGGCAGAATCTCGATTACATGCTTCTCCAGTGCCATCTCGCTGAACAAGCCGATGGCTACCCCGCCAACCTTGAAATTCTCGACTTGCCCGTCGCTTCGAATAAGCAGTCCTGGCGGATGTCCCGCATTGACGTATTCCAGCACCCCTTTATTCAGATCGACGACCATGTACAAGCCCGTGAAATAATACTGGATCAGCTGGTCCGCAAACTGAAGCTGATGCGAACGGCGGTTCAACTCCTTGACGACGCGCTTGGGCTCTACCTGCTTGGTCATCGCCTCCTTCAGCACGGAAGCGATAAACATACTGGCCAGCGACGAGCTGATCCCGTGTCCCATGGCATCGATGACGGCAATGCCGTATCGATTGTCGTCGATCCGGTGCCAGGCGTACAAGTCGCCGGACAGCTCCTCCGACGGGCGGTAGATGGCGTCGATCGCCATCCCCTCATCGTCTACCGGTTGCGGTAGCGCGGCATACTGAACCTCCCGGGCCAGCTGCAGCTCCTCCCTTACCCGCCGATCGCGCTCCTTGTGCCAGTCCTTCTGTTCCTTCAGCCGCAGCGCGACCCGAATGCGCGCGAGCAGCTCGATTCGATTGATCGGCTTCGTCACGTAATCGATCGCGCCGGCGTCCAGCGCTTCCGCCAGCTTCTTGGAGTCGCCGATCGCCGTTACCATGATAATCGGAATGTCCCTCAGCCGCGGCGACTCTTGAATGCGCGCGCAGACCGTAATCCCGTCCACCCCGGGCATCATCATATCGAGCAGAATCAGATCGATCCCGTGGTCGTCGCCTCCCGCCGCCCCTTCGGGCTCGTAACCGTTCGCATCCAATCCGAGCTGGGCGAACAGCTCCATGCCGCTTGCCGCCGTCAGCATGTCCGCATACCCTGCGCGCTTCAATATTTCTTTCACGACGGTGATGTTCATCGGATTATCGTCAACGACGGCAATGCGCATATGCCATCTCTTCCCCGCCCCGTCCAATGCCGTTAATTTATTCATGCCAGCTGGTTCTCCTATTTATTCATGATTTTCGGCCTTACCGTCTACCCGCCGCTCATCGCAAGACTCTTGTCTTCTATTACCCCGGTTCCTCTCCGTTGAATCGCCGCTTTGGCCCATCGAAAGGGCAGACGCCTAAAGCACAGCGGCCCAGCGCCTCATACAATGGAAGTATCGAGAGGGGGAACACCCATGAACAACGGCAGCGCGATGGACCTGCGAACGGCAATCTTCCTGGCGGCCGTCTGCAGTCAAACCTACGTGCAATACGATAACGGCGGATTGTTCCTGATCCCCGAAACCTACCGGCTGGTCGGGCCGTTCGGCGCCGCCTCCTACGCCGGGGGCCAGGAGCCGTTCGGCTTCGTGCTGGAGTCCGAGCGCGGCATTATTCTCGCCTTCCGCGGCACCAGCTCGCCGACGGATTGGATCACCGATATGATTGCGCAGCAGACCGTTTTCAAGCCGGTCGGCAAAGGCTGCCTCACCCACCGCGGCTTCACCGATGTCTACATGTCGGCGCGGGACGAAATCTTCCGTCTGCTCGACCAGACGTCCGCGGATAAACCGCTGTTCGTGACCGGCCACAGCCTCGGAGGCGCGCTCGCCACGCTCGCTTCGCTTGATATTGCCGTCAATCGCAAGCCGCCCAGCCTGATTACGTATACCTTCGGCGCGCCCCGCGTCGGCGATCCGTCCTTCGTCCGCAGCTACAACGCCGCCGTGCCCATCAACTTCCGCGTGCAGAACGAATACGATGTCGTGCCGCATCTGCCGCCGCTCGTCTATAACTCGCCCAAGACGGACAAAAGCTATTATTACCTCCACGTCAAAGAAGAAGTGAAGCGCAGCTTCCGCAACGGCTCCGTAGGCAGCAATCATGTCATCAGCAGCTATTTCGCCGACCTCGCGAAGGACGCCCCGGGCTTTACCGCCGTCATCTGCTCGGGACCGCCGGGATGGTGCCCCATCCGCTAAGCATGCCCCGCCGTCGACTACAAGCGGGTATGCGGTGATTCCCAAAGACGATCCAGCCGCGCACGGCATTCAGGCGGCACGCCGCATCGACCCCGGCAGCCAGCTGAATTAGGGCAGCCGCAGCAAGGCGTCGATCCGATTGCGTTCCGCTTTCGGCAGCCCGCTGAAGACCAGCGCGTAGGAATGCGCGATCATGTCGTAGATCTCCGCCAGCGGCAGGGTGCCGTCGACCGTAACGGTATTCCAATGCTTCTTGTTCAGGTGATAGCCCGGCTTCACGGCTTCATGCTGCTCGCGCAGATTTTCCGCGATAGCAGGATCGCATTTGAGCGATATGTCGTTGTCCGAGATGAGCGCGAACATTTTGCCGCCGACTTTCATGACGAGCGGCTCCGGTCCGAAGGGGTAATCCTTCTCCGCGCATTTCATGGACAAGCAGTAATCGATTATCGGTTTCATCGCTGCTTGCAGCCTCCTCTATACCCGCGTATATTTGGCGAAGGCAGCCGCTTGGCCATAATAATCGCCGGCTTCGTCAACCAGATTCCATACGACGGCTTCCTCGATACGGAACTTGCGGCCGCTCGCGGCAATGCGAATGCCGCTGTAGTCGTCAATGTAGCCCTTCGCCGCCACAGCTTCGAGAAACCGCTGCCGCTCGGCTTGGATGAGCGGTTCGGCCGTATGACGCGATTCCATGGACGTAAATGCGTTCCAGTCCATCTCCCACAGCCCGAGCGCGGTCCGATTGCCATAATTGAGCACGGGAGCCAGCTGCGTACCGTGAGACAGCACCGCGATCGGCGCTTCGAACAGCTGCTCCGCCGCAGGCTTGTCCGCATTCGTCTCCATGAGCGGCTTTCCTAGCAGCCGCCGGTAGCTGTCCAGCAGAATGAGCGCGTGACGTTCTTCCGTCCCTATTCCAGTGAATGATTTTAATCGCATGACTCGCTCTCCTCCCCCGATCATGAAAAAACTGAAGGCGGCGACCACCTTCAGTTTAGAAAAATGAAGGAAGGCTCCGTCTCCGGCATCCTTGCCTCCTATTTGTGCGGGAAGAAGCTTTGTCGCCGAATAACGGCGACTGCGCTCCTTCGTGCCAGTCGTTTGCGTTACACGCCCATCTTCTTGCGCTGGTTGTTGACCTTCTTCGTATTCTGGCTCTTCATCGTTTGTTGGTTGCCGCCTGGGCCGAATTTTTGCTTGCCGCCGTTCGCCTGTTCAAGCTTCTTCTGCGCGAGCTTCTGCTTGACGGCATCGGCTAGGGATACCTTCTTCGGCTGATCCAGCTCTTGCTCCTGCGATTCCGGCGTCGTTTGGTTTTCTGACATTGAGATCACCTCGCCCTGTTTGTACTACTCGTATTGTAGCGCTTTTTCGCTATGCTTTCCAGTAGCCATCCGCGGGTTCGCGCAAGTTCTTTCACGCGGCGGCTCGGCGGCAGGCCGCCTTCAGCGCTGTCAAAACGCGCGCTGGAAGCCTCGCCCGTTGCGAAAGTCACTCGCAACCCGACTGCAGGTTCCTTGCGGCCTTCCCGCAGCCCCCCACAACGCTGTCCATCCCGCCTACTCCCGCAGCGCCTCGTTCAGCTTCGTGGACCTGAGCTCCCGCGGTTCCCCGCGCAGCAAGCCGCGCAGCCGGACGAGCTCCCGCTGCAGGCGCAGCTTGTCGCCGCGCAGCTCCTCGATCTCCGCAAGCGCGGCTGCCAGCCGCTCAGCAAGCGTTGAATTCGGCTCGTTCATCGCCGACCACTCCTTCCTTATACCCGCTTCGTTCTCTGTTTGTATCATACCACTAGCCGATGCGGCAGCGAAAGAACGCGCGGCCGCCGCATAGCTGCCGGCTTCCGCCGCACTGCCCTCGGTTCTCCGGTCGTTCTTGCGGGTAATCATTTCTAGCGGGAATAATAAAATGTCCGGCACCGCGGAGGCGCCGATATCCCCCCTTCGCACTGCCGGACCAAGACTTCGTTATTTCACGCTCACGGGCACGGTCTGCGTCGTGACGAGCGTGTTCCTGCCGTCGTACGCTTTGACGACGACATCGATCTTCTTGCCTTTGTAAGGCGCGAAGTCAATCTGCGTCGTCCATGGCAGCGACGTCGTCGTCGCGACCGTCTTCCCGCCGATCTGATACGTAACCTTGGCCAGCGTCGCCGACCATGTCTTCACATGAGCAGAGACGCGCTGAACGGAAGCCGTTACCGGAGAAGACGCGCTGGCCGGCTTGTAAGCGACCGGAGATTCGTCGCCGACATTGCTCAGATAGAACGGGTTGGCGACGGCGAGCTTATAGGCGGCAAGCAGCTTCGCGTTCGCGGACAGCATGTAATATTTGATTCTCGCGGACGCATCGTGGTTGCTGTCGAACCAGAAGACGGCTTTCACCTTCGGATAGAGCATCGGCAGGGTGGCGTAAAACTCTTTCATTTTGTACACGGCCCAATCCGTCTTGTCCTGCTTCTTCTCCGGATACATGTACGCGACGCCGCCCTCGGAGATGAACACCGGTTTGCGCGCGGCATACAGCTTGTAGATGTAATCGAATTTCTCAAGATGGCTGGAGCGGTCCTCGCCTTGCTGAAGCGGATCGAGCGCCGGATTGAAGATGGAGTACAAGCTCACGCCGACCCAATCCACCGCGTCGTCGCCGGGATAATAGGATGCGATCGTATTCTCCGGCAGACGGTCCGGCGCCCAGACCATCGCGGCATTGTTCGGTGCCTCTTGGTGGAATACGTTCGCGACGATTCGGAATTTATCGATGTAGTTCTTCGGATTCGCTTCATGCCACGGTACCCAGTCGCCGTTCATTTCGTTGGCAAACCGGATGAACATCTTTACGCCCGAAGCTTCGATGTCGCGGGCGAGCTGGTGCAGATATTCATTGTCCTGCACCTCGCCGAGTCCCTTCAGCGGCTGGATCCCCAGCTCGATCGCCGTGCCTGCCGCGCGTGCGTGATCGATGTGGCTCTGAATGCTGGACAGCGGCTTGCCGTAAGTGAAATATTCCAAATACGCGGCATGCTTCTTCTCCGTCAGCACCGGGAACTGTTCCGTGTAGAACGGCTTCGCGGTGTTCGGGTTATGAACGGCGGGATCCTGCTCCGCGTATGCGCCGAGCAGCGCGCCGTTCTTGGGCTCGAATTTGGCGCCATGCGCGTAGCTGCTGCCGACAGCCGCGGCCGTCGTCTCGACGAACAGGCTGGCATGGCTGCGCAGCATGTCCGCGCGGCGCTTCGCCGCGATGCCGATCTGGGTTTGCCCGGCCAATCCGGCATATTTGGCTTCCAAATCCCAGCCGGCGACGGCATCGTCGTATTTCTTCAACTTCGCATAGTCGTCGCCGATTCGGCGATACATGCCCGCGGCGTTTCCGTATTCCTTCTTAGCCGCGAACTCGGGTGCGATCTGCTTATACTTCGCGATTGCATCGGCATATTTGCCTTGCTTCTCAAGCGTCTGCGCCTGCTTGTAGATACCCCATACATCCATCGCGTGCACGTTCTGCGCAGACACCGTCGTCCATGCAACGACCGTCGCTGCCAGTAGCAGCACGAGCTTCAAACCAGACTTCGTCGCTCTTTGTTTCGTCTTCATTTCGTTCTTATGCCCCTATCTATAATGAATTCCAATAGATTCCATATTACACCAGTCACCAAGCATGTTGGAAGACATTTTTTGACACCGTTCGACTTAAAAAGACTGCAAATAGGGGGTTGGAAGCTTTAGCGCGTTGTACAAGTGCAACAATTCTATCTATAATATTCGTATAAGATAGGTACATGAAAGCTGCACGGAGCTGCAATCTTATGCCCGCTCAAGTGAACGGGATAAGAGATATCAGCCTGCCGACGCTATATCTAGACCGGGCAGCAATTGAGGAGGCAAGATACGCTTGAAGAAATCCATCGTCATACCGGTCGTCGTTCTCGGCATCGCGCTCGGTGCCGCCGCCATTATATGGACTCAAACCACGTACATGCAAGATACGTTCGGTCATTCCGCGGCCGCGAATTCCGGCAGCAGCCACACCGTCACGGGCGTTAAGGCGACTTCGCCCGGGACAAGCAATAACGCCTCTTCGCCGTCGGACTCGGGCAATAATTCTTCATCCGATGCGAATTCGGGCAGCAGCGCGGCGGATCCTGCGGAACCGGCCGGAGCGCAAACGGAATTCCAGCAATTCATGCACGACAGCGCGGCATCGCGAACCACCGTCGAGAAGGGCGGCATCTCGTATGTCACGAATGCAACCAGTCCTCTGGTGCTCGTGAATAAGAAGCGCGAGCTGGCTTCCGATTATGTGCCGGACGACCTGATCAAAGCACCCGTCGAATTCTCCTTCTCCGGCGACAGTCCGAAACAGCAGATGCGCAAGGTCGCCGCGGAAGCGCTCGGCAAGCTGTTCGAAGGCGCGAAGAAAGACGGCATCGAGCTGAAAGCCGTGTCCGGCTACCGCTCCTACCCGTCGCAGAAGTCGATCTTCAACGCCTATGCCAAAACGCACGGCGAGGAAGAAGCGAACACGTTCAGCGCGCATCCCGGCCAAAGCGAGCATCAGACCGGCCTGGCCATGGACGTCTCCAGCGCCAGCGTGCATTACGGGCTTGAAGAGAGCTACGGCGAGACGAAAGAAGGCAAGTGGCTGAAAGCCCACGCGGCCGATTACGGCTTCATCATCCGGTACGAGAAAGGCAAGGAGACCGAGACCGGCTACATGTACGAGCCGTGGCATGTCCGCTACGTCGGCGTCTTCGTCGCCAAGGACGTCAAGAAGCTCGGCCTGACCCTGGAAGCCTACTTGGCTCGTTTCTAGACCGTTTCCAAGTCCATTGCCGAGATCAAGGTGGAGACGACAGAACGATGAGCTAAGGCCATAGAATATAGAATATAGAATATAGAATATAGAACCCAGAGCTAAGGCCATAGAACATGAACTAATGTCCTAGGATAAAGAACTAAGGCAAAAGCACTTCGAGCGCTAAGACCGACCATAGAACTACTCGCCCGACCGCAACAAAAGGAGGCTGCCCCGATGCCGCATGGCATTGGGACAGCCTCCTTTCTTGCTGCCGGTATTATTCCGCCTTGCTGGTCTCGATCCAATGGACGCGGTTCGACTGCAGGCCGGCCAACACCGACTCCGCCGACGTATACTCGGACTGCAGCCGATTGACGATGGTTCGCACTTGATGCAGCGCGTCCAGCGTCTGGTCCTGGGCGTTGTTGATCCGTTTCTGTACGACCCAATCCGTAATCAGCCCGTCAAACCAATAATCGCCGAACTTCAACATGCCGCTGATGTCGACATGAATATCGACGTTTCTCTCCAAGTCCGCCAGCTCGTCGCGGAACGTTCGCATCATGTGGTTCACGCTGCCGATGGAGCGTTTGGCGTCGTCTACGTGCTCATGCTTCATATGGGTGCTGATCATGCCTCCGCCGCCCCACAGGTCCCAATTGCCCCAGTTCTCCGCTTTCTCCAAGCTGTTCGAGGCATCCTCCAGCGAGAGCAGCACGCTTCGCCCGGCCGACAGCGCTTCGCGGATTTCTTTGGCCAGGAGCGACTTGTCGGCGATGTCCGCATCCATCGCGGCCAGCTCGTTCGCGTAGGCGGACGAATGCCGCAGCAGCTCTTCCTTCTCCCGCAGCAGCCGCTCGTAATCCCGGTCCGCGCTTCCGCAGGCCGTAAGCTCGTCGCCGAGGCTGATGACCTCGCCCTTCATCCGCTCCTCCGCATCCCTCGCTTCCTGGAGCTTGAGCGCCGCGGCAAGCGCCTCCTGCCGCTCCAGCTCGAGCTGCTCATCCTTGCTGCGAAGCAGCGTATGAAACAAATTCGCCAGCGACATCCGGGTTAATTTGTCCACGTCTTCCTGCTCGGATTGCAGCTTCAGCTCCAGCTCGAAGATCAGCCGTTCATTCTCGCGAATCCGGCTGCGCAGCTGTTCCTGCCGGCGCTGCGCCCGTTCCATTCGATGCTTCCGCTCCTTCGCTTCCGCCAAGCGGTCTAAACCGGTATCCGCCACTACGATCGCCATCCTTCCAAGGGTTGTAACCTGGTTATACGCAAGCCGAGCTTCAACGATGCGGTTATCAGCAAAAAAAAGACCATTGTTCCAGTATATCGCTGGAACAATGGTCCTCTTCCCGGAGCACGCCGCAGTCTGCCAGAGCGCTATGCCTAGTCTTCCAGCTTACGGAACAGATCGCTGAACACGCCATCCCGGTGAACATGGTCGACGATGCGGATGAAGTGGCGCGTGTTGTCGATGCTAAAATGAAAATCCTCCGAGAGCAGCGGGCTGTGGATGAGCGTGCTTGGCGTCCAGTCCGGATTGACGAGGTAAGCGATCGTCGAGATATCCCAAATGACGCGGGAATAGCCGAAATGGTCCTTGCTGCAATCGCGGAACGTCTCGTACAAATAGCGGCCGACGGAGCCCTTGTCCTTCACGAACTTCTCCACCTCGGCCAGCGTCGTGTGCAGATGCGAGGTCACGCCCATGCATGGAATCAGGACGAGCGGCACGCCGCTGTTCAGGATGACGCGGGAAGCATGGAGATCCTGATGCAGGTTGAACTCGGCCGTATCTCTCCAGTGAAGGGCATGTCCGCCCAGCCATACGACCACGATCCGCTCGATGATGCGCGGCTCCATCAGAATGGCGGACGCGACATTCGTAATCGCGCCGATCGCCACGACGTAGAGCGGATCCTCTTCGGACGAAGCCATCGCCCGCTCCACCAGATCCCGCGCGGCTGCGCTCTCGACCGGCGTTTCCGCGCCGGGCAAGTAGCCTTCCGAACCGCGGTGGACCGGAATTCCGGCCATTTCCGGAAGATGGCCCGCGATCTTCAGCAGCTCGTTATAACTCTTCTCCATGCCGTCCTTCGGTCCCGACGACAAGTCGTTATAGAACGGCGCGGCATAGAACGCCTCGACCGTCACGCTCTCCGGCGATTTCATGGCATAGACGACGGCGAATTGGTCATCGATCTCGTTGAAGGTGTCCGTGTCCAGCACCATGCGGACGCTGCGCTTCGGGTGCGCGAGGCGCTGCAGCATTAGTTGATCCGAAATGACCGGGAATTGTACCATGTTCGTTCTCATCCTCCCAAAGGTATGACGCTGTTTGAAAGCCTGTGTCGTTCAGGGTTGTTTCGCGCAGCGAAATCTTTTATGATTTGGTTATGATGCAGGCAGGCAATGCCTGGATTCCTGCTCATTTTACAATGGCTGCCCGTTGGATTGTATTATCATATGGCTGATTGTTTGTATGATTTGGCTATAAGCAGAGGAGCGCGATCAGATGCAGGCGCAGATGGATTTTCTCTTTCAATCGGTCCGGCTGGCCAATTCTTATATGCCGATGCATGCGCACACCTGCTACGAGCTGGTCTATTACGGTTCGGGGAGCGGCACGACCCATATTCGGGATGCCGCGCACGGCTACCGAAGCGGCACCTACGCGATCCTCGCCGCGGGCACCCTCCATGACGAACGCCGGCTGACGGATACGGATGTCATCTGCGTCGGCTTCCGGCTGTCAGGCTTGGACATGCAGCTTCGGGAAGGGCTGTACGAGGAGGAAACGGACAGGCCTCTGCAGCAGCTTCTCCTTGCCATGCTGACCGAGATGCAGGAGCAGCGGCCCTATTATCCGGAGAAATTGAATTACCTGCTCGGCATGATCGTGATCGAGCATCAACGGAAGGTCCAAGTAAGCGCATTCAAAGAATCGGCCGATCATTTGCATTATGCGCGGGCGTATATCGACGAGAATTACAACCAGAAGATTACCGTGGAGGAATTGGCGGAGATGGTGGGGTACAGCTATCATCATTTCAGGCATTTATTCAAGAAGAAGTTCGGCCGGTCGCCGATCGCCTACCTGCTGAATAAACGTATTCAGCGGGCAAGCCATCTGCTGCTGCACAGCGCGCTTCCCGTCACCGCCATCGCGGAGGAATGCGGCTTCTCGAGCGACGCGCAGTTCAGCACCTTATTCAAGCGGGAGCAGGGCGAACCGCCCCGCTCGTTCAGGCAGAAGCGCCATTAATCGAATACCGGCGGTCCGGCCTTCACCATAAACGGCTGTCCGTTGGCGTAGTAATGGGTTTCCCGGTATACCTTGAAGGCAACCTCGACCTCCGCGATGCCGGTGAGCAGCAAATGATTGGTGATGGCGTTCGCCACGCCGTCCTGAACGTCTCTCGGGCGGTCGAACCAAGCGACCTCGACAAAAGGAAAAGTCGGCACGATGACTCCGTCCGAAATCGAAGTCGTGGCGATGCAGTCGATGGTGAAGTTATCTCGGCTGCAGCGGCAAATTGCCGCCAGTTCGTCGATGAGCGCTTTGCTGACTTTCATGACTTCCGTGATGTTGACGCCTCGCATCGTAAGTTGGGGCATACTGCCGAACACTCCTTCTTATTCGTACTCGCGATACTGTTCTTCCTCGGCGATCTGCTGCAGGTCTTGGCCGTTGATGACGATGATCGCATAATCCGGGACCGACTCGGCGTGCCTTCTCGCAAGCTCCAGCAGAAACCGCGGCGATCCCTCCTGCTCCTCGTCGTAGATGAGCAGCAGTCCATCCGTGTTGTCCAGCAGAAACCGGTCGCGCCCCTTGAATTGCCAAGGTCCGGCGTATTTCTGATGGGACACGCTGTTGACGTAATCCGCGCCGGCAAGGATGGTGCCGTACACCGTTTTCTTCTGTTCGCTCCAATTCTCTTCCTGCTCCAGGAATGGCGTAATGACTGCCAAGCGCAACGAACCATATTCAGCTCTAAGCTCCAGCGCGACTTCTGCAGCCCACAGCTCAACACCCCATTGACCGCTCACGATAACCCATTCCAGTCCCTCTTCCACCATCGATCCAAGCCGCTGCTTGAGCGCTTTCTTAATAATGGACACGCCTGGATGCTTGTCGGAGAAAATGCCGAGCTCGGAAGCTTTGTATCCGGTAACCAGAACCTGTTTCATTGCCTCATGCTCCTTGTTTGCGCTTATAACTAAGCGTAGCACAAATAAAGAGCGCCGGACAACCTTGCCCCGAAGGACAAGCGTCCGGCGTCCGATTCCCGACGCCATTCCGTGAACCCTCGCGCCTACGCGCGAAAACCCAAGCGTGCCCGAATAGCCATCATCACCGCCTTCAGGATTCCATTCCCTTTGGGTAATGCTCCTTCGGCTCCCGAATGACGGTTCCGTCGTCCAAACGGACATACGTCGCGAAATCCCGTGCGTCCCGTTCCAGCTTGATGATGCGCGCCCCGCGCGGAAATCCCTCGCGGCCATAGGTCTGAAACCCGGTCGCCCGGCCGTAGCACAGACGGATGTCGTGCAGGGCGCCCCAATAGTCGTTCACGTGGTCGTGGCCGCAGAACGTGCCGACAACGTCGCCCATCTCCAGCATGGCGGCGAACAGACCGGAATTGACCGGCGCGCAGGCGACGCCTTCATGCTTGCTGCCGAAGCACAGTTCTTTCTTCCATACCTGCTTGTACTCGGGCAGCGGAATATGGAAGAAGGCCAGCGACGGCAGGGGAACCCCGCCGTTCGCGGCCGAGATCGCCGCCGAACGCGCGGTGTACCAGGCGATCTGGTCGCGCTGGATCCATTGGTAGCCCATAATATGCGGAACCTCGGAATAGCTGCCGCTGTCGAACAGGTAGAGCGCGTTGACCGGCTCGCCGCTCTCGGGATCGCGCACGAACAGCACGGCATTGCCTTCGCCGCTTAACTCCGCCGGCCCCGCTTCGGCTACGCAGCAGCGATGTTCCAGCTGTACGTCCATCAGCTCGGCCCGCGTGACGAGATGCTCCGTATCGTGATTTCCGAATACCGCTGCCCACGGGATGCCACGGCTGTCGACGGCTTTGACGGCTTCCCGGAACGACTGACGCGGATCCTCGCAATTTTTGCTGTAAATCACATCCCCCGTGAACAAGACGAGATCCAGTGTTTCCGCTTCCAACACGCGTTCCATGAGGATGCGGGTCAGCTGGTCATCCGGCTCTCCGTTCTGCCAGTGAAGATCCGTAAACTGGACGATCGTGAACGTGCCGTCCCCGCGGTAGCACAATGATTTCTCCATCGTTTGAACCGCTCCCCTCCGCCGATATGGCTGCTTTTATAACGCTGCGTGCGTTTCTCGATCCTTCAAACTTCAATCCTTTTTGCTCCCTATAACGACTCCATGCCCGCTTCCAGCCCGTACACGCCGTCGATCGCCGCCAGCGCGACGATGACGTCCTCGAATCGCCTGGACGGTCCCAGCTTGAGCTGCAGCCGGACGATCAGCATCTCGGCGCGATCCGAGATATCGGCCTCTTCGTTCTCGACGATCATCTTATTGATTCCGATGCCGAACCGATGCAGCTCCGTCACGACCCGGCTCAGGCTCGACGAGTCTTTGTTGACGCGCAGCACCAAGTCCCGCTTTCGCTTGGCCCGCGAGAACTTCTTCTCCACCTTATTCAGTACGAACAGGCTGACGACCACGAGCAGCGTCAGCACGGCGGCGCCATAGTAGAAGCCCGCCCCTGCCGTCAGACCGATAGCGGCGACGACCCACAGCGATGCTGCCGTCGTCAGCCCCGACACGGTGATGCCCGTGCGCAGAATCGTGCCGGCGCCCAGAAACCCGATGCCGCTGATGACCTGCGCCGCGAGACGCGCCGGATCAAGCCGAACGTTCGGATCCGAAGAAAACTCGGAGAACCCGTACATCGATAACAGCACGATTGCGGCCGAGCCCAAGCAGACGAGAATATGCGTCCGAAAGCCCGCGGAATGTCCGCCGAGCTCGCGCTCCAAACCGATAAGTCCGCCAAGCACGAGCGCCAGGACCAGACGGAGCGTTAATTCCCAATAGCTGATCTGCCAAATACTAGGATCATAGACTTGCGGTACTGTCGTTGTCATGCTGCCTCATTCCTTCTCCATGATCGGCCGAGAGCCGGACTGCCTCCGCATTCGCCCTTTGAGTTATCTATACGCGCGAAGCGCCGGCCATGCATCCAGGATGCAAAAAAAATAATAACTCCACAAGCGGCCGCGGACAACGGACGACATGAGCGCTCTCCTTAGCGGCAGTCAGGAGGCCTAAACATTTATTTACCGCATCGCTTGGGCTTCGAACCAATCGTATCCGAAGCCGACCTGGTCCGGGCGGTGCGAATCGGAGCCATAGACAAGCGGGATATCGCGTTCCTTGCAGGCAGCGAAGAACCATTCCGGCACGTAAGGCTTGCCGCAGGTCGCCACGCGAAGTCCGGCCGTGTTGACGTCGATCCCGACGCCGCTCTTCGCGAGCTTCGGCAGAATCCCCTCCAGGCGGCGCTTGATCTGCGCCTCGTCGACGGGAGGGAGCTTGAGCGCGAATTTCTCGATCAGGTTGATATGCCCGATCCGCTTGCGCATCGGCAAGCCCGCCGCCCATTCGATCGCGGCTTCCACGTGGTTATAGTATTCGTCGACGACCTTCTCCATCGTACCGTAATAAGCCAGCAGGTTCTCCGTAAAATCTTCCGCCGTGAAATCGATGCAGCGCATGCCGCCTCGGCCCGGCAAAAAATGAACGGAATAGACGACGTCCTCCAGGCGATCGCCGTACTGGTCCAGAATCGCCTCCGTATGAGAAAGCGCGCCCGGCAGCACGTCCATCTCCAGTCCCGTCGCGATCTCGATTCGTCCTTCGTACTTTTGTTTAATGGACGTTACGTAATCCAGATAAAGCGGCAGCTCCGCTTCCGGCATGGCGAGCTCGGCCATCAGCTTCTCGTCCGGTACCCATCCGGCTGGCAGCGGCGGATGCTCGCTGATCGTGTAGCGCCGGAATCCCAGCTCGATCGCGCGGTCGATGTAGGCCTCCGACTCGGCGCTGCTGCCGTGATAACAAAACTTCGTGTGCGTATGTCCGTCCCATTTAAGCAAAGTCGACATGATTCCCTCCGGTTCTCCCCTGCCAGCCATTCGGCGCAGGCGGAATTGGCGTATTTGTTCCAAGTATATCATCCATGCTTCCTTGATCAATCCCTGTCTATTTATTCCTGACGAGATCTTTTAACGCGCATGATTTCTGCTATAATGAATTCTGTTCAATACGGATATTCTAATAGCAATCCTAGACATTGTTTCCTTATGTGGAGAGAAGAGAGGTCCCATCCATGATTAGCCGATTCAAACGATTATTAATCGGGCGGCCGATGAAGAGCGCCGAACTGGAAGGCGAGAAGCTGAGCAAGCTCAAGGCGCTTGCCGTGCTGTCTTCCGATGCGCTGTCGTCGGTCGCTTACGGCACCGAGCAGATCCTGCTCGTGCTGGTCGCCGCCGGATTCGCCGCGGTCTGGTATTCCATTCCGATATCGATCGCCGTCCTGGGCCTGCTGTTGATTCTGATCCTGTCTTACCGCCAGACGATCTACGCGTACCCCAAGGGCGGCGGCGCCTACATCGTGGCCAAAGACAACCTTGGAGTCTCCACGGGCCTGCTGGCCGGCGGCTCGCTGCTCGTCGACTATATCCTGACCGTCGCCGTAAGCTCCTCGGCCGGAACGGACGCCATCACGTCGGCCTTCCCGTCCTTGCATGACCACCGGGTGCTCATCGCGCTGATCATGATCGTCTTCCTGACCGTCATGAACCTGCGGGGGATCGGAGAATCCGCATCCGTGCTCGCCTACCCCGTCTATCTGTTCGTCGGGGCCGTGTTCCTGCTCATTATCGCGGGCGTCGTCAAGGTGATCATCCACGGGCCGAGCAGCCATATTCCCGAGCTCGGGACGGCCGT
Source organism: Paenibacillus sacheonensis (assembly GCF_009909195.1). Taxonomy (GTDB): domain Bacteria; phylum Bacillota; class Bacilli; order Paenibacillales; family Paenibacillaceae; genus Paenibacillus_Z; species Paenibacillus_Z sacheonensis. The sequence goes on along the minus strand of NZ_JAAAMU010000003.1, from coordinate 104,349 downwards.
CTCGAATATCAGCCTGTTCCTATTATTGAAAGCCTTCAGCTCCGGCTGTTCCGCGCTGACCGGCGTCGAGGCCGTCTCCAACGCCATCCCGAACTTCAAGAAGCCCGCGGAACGCAATGCGGCGATGACGCTCGTCATGATGGGCGTTATTCTCGGGGCGATGTTCATCGGCATCAGCTTGCTGGCCTACTGGAACGGGATTGCGCCGGATCCGGCGGAAACCGTCGTCTCGCAGATCGCCGACGCTACATTCGGACGGGGCTTCCTGTACTACGCCATTCAGGGGATTACCGCGCTGATCCTGTTCCTGGCCGCGAATACCGCGTACTCCGCCTTCCCGCTGCTGGCTTTCATGCTGGCAAAGGACAAATACATGCCTCATGCCTTCATGGTGCGCGGCGACCGGCTCGGGTTCTCGAACGGCATTATCTTCCTCGGCGTCTTCTCGGCGCTGCTCGTCATCCTGTTCCACGGGGACACGGAGAATCTCATCCCGCTCTACGCGGTCGGGGTATTCATCCCGTTCACGCTCTCCCAGCTCGGCATGATGCTGCGCTGGCTGCGCCTGAAACCGGCGAATTGGATGTTCGGGCTTATCGTCAATACGATCGGCATGCTGACGACGCTGATCATCACGCTGATCTTTATTTTCACGAAATTCTCGCAGATCTGGATGGTCTTCATCTTCCTGCCCATCGTCATCTTCATCTTCTTCAAGATTAACCGGCATTACATGAACACCGCCGAAGAGCTCCGGATCAACATCGACAAGGAGAAGCCCGCGATCAAGGGCAGCACCATCGTCGTTCCCGTCGCCGGCATTACGAAGGTCGTGCTGCATTCCATCAGCTACGCCAAGTCGCTGACGGACAACGTCGTCGCCGTCTATGTCGGCTTCGACGAGGAAGAGATCGAACGGCTCGAGAAGAAATGGGAAGAGTGGAACCCCGGCGTTCGCCTGATCGTCCTGCGTTCCAGCTACCGCAGCATCATCCGGCCGATCGTCCGCTTTATCGAGACGGTGGAATGGAAACAGCAGGAGACCGACCACATCACGGTGCTTATCCCGCAATTCATCACGAAGCACTGGTGGCATAACATCCTGCATAACCAATCCAGTCTGCTGCTCCGTGCGTATCTGTTCAATCAGAAGGACGTCGTCGTGGCTACGGTGCCTTATCACTTATTGCGATAGACCCTTTGCGCGGCGAACAACCATAGATGCCTGAAGAGCACTCCCGGCGGGAGTGCTCTTTCTCGTTTCGCGACGCTTCGTTCTACGTTTTGCCTATGTATGAGGCTGCTGCGCCTCGGAGCTCAGAACCATGCCGGTCCAGCCAAGCGTCGCGCGTCATGAACTGCCGCAGGATATAGCCGAAGGGCTGATCCACGTTCACCCCCGCATAGTGCTGTCTGATGTTGAAATCTGTCCTGTTTCATCTTGCTCCGGTTTCCTCGGCTTCTCCATTTTGCCCGTTTTGTTCGTTCTACGCGGACAATCGCAGCTTACGCCAACAAGATTAGCACGGGCAAGTGTCCGCGCGTACTTATTTGGGGATACAAGGAATATAGGATTTTTGGGGAATTCAATAGGCCGTTACCGAAAAGAGAGATGATCATGGAAGCTATCACGTTCAGAGCCTTTGCCGTCGCAAACGAAATCGACCTCAACAAAATCGCCATTTATTGCGGAATACCGAAGAAATTCACGTGGGAAGAACCGTTGATTTTGAAGGATGATATCTTAACCTCCATCTTTCGCCACAATATCGGCGGATCGCAGCAGGTGCTTGTCTTCTCCTTCGGCAGCATCGTGTTCGTGAACCAAACCAAGCCCGACGAGATGAATGACATGCTGCTTTTCCTTCGGCGCTTCGAACCGGACATCGAGATTCAGCATGCGACCCGCTATACGGACGATTACAGCCTGCATCAAGAAGAAACGGAGAAGCTCGAATGGACGGACGAATACGTCGTCGTCCCGGAGTTTGAGCCGTTTTATCCGGAATTGATCGCCACCGTGCTCGCGAAGTCCGTCGCGCTCGAGAAGATCGAGGAGCAGCTCGGCAAGATTCACGACAAGCTCGAGTATATGATCGACCGGCTGGAGAAAGGAAAGCTGCGCATCGGCAACAAGGAACTGGCGCGAACGACCGCGACCATCGTGCGGCATGAATACAACACCCTCGGATCGATCATGATTCTCGACAAGCCCGATATTACGTGGACCAACGGCAATGCGGGCATGTTCTACGACAAGATGCTGGAATTCTTCGAGCTGAACGACCGGCATACCATCATGAGGAGCAAGACGGAAGTGCTCTATCACATCATGGAGGGCTTCTCGACGATCAGCCACTCCATACGGGGGTTGTTCGTCGAATGGATCGTCGTGATCCTCATCGTGATTGAAGTGGTGTTGTCGCTCCTGCAGGTTGCGGGCTGGCTGCCTTAATCGGGGTCGTGCCCGTTGGGCGCCGGACAAACCGGATTTACATGGGTCTGCTCAGCTTCTGCGCATCCATCACGCGAACCCGATGCCCGGTCTCCTCATGCACCACGTACGGTTCCTTCACATGATCGATGAACAGGACTCCGTTCAAATGATCGATCTCATGCTGCATGCAGATCGCACGGAAACCTTCCGCCTCCAGTACAATCGTGTCGCCGGCTCGCGTCAGCGTGCTCACCTTGACCGTTTGCGCCCGCGTCACCAGTCCCCGATAGCCGGGATAGGATAAGCAGGCCTCTGCGCCGATTTGTTCGCCGGACGACTCGATGATGATCGGATTGATGAGCTCGATCAAGCCGTCCCCGACGTCCATGACGACGACCCGGCGCAAAATGCCGATCTGGGGCGCGGCAAGCCCTGCCCTTCCTTCCGCAGCGTATAACGTATCGGCCAGATCGGCCAGCAGCTTGATGATTCTCGGATTGACGTCCTCGACGGGCTTGGCGATCTTCCGCAATACCGGATCCCCGAACGGGAGGATGATTTTCTCGGCCATGGTACGATACTCCCTCTCTGTGTATGTTAAGCGCCTCTTGTATGCGTCGGCGTATGCACCCATAAGTCGCTTGGCGTGCAAGCGAGCGCCGTGCATAACGCATCCATCGTCTCGGCCTTGATCTGCTTCGGCGGCGCGCTCAGCAGCGCGCTGATCGACGGCGCGGACAGTTCGTAGCCGGCCTTTTCCTTGAGCAGCCGGCCCAGTGCGGCACCGGACCAAATCTCCCGTTCCGCCATGATTTGACGCAGCATCCATGCCAGCATGTCGGACCTCCTCTTCGGACAAGATATTAGGCATTGCTTAATAAATTTAGGTGTTACCTAATTTATCATAAGCGCGGAAATGAAGCAATGGTCCCGATACATCGCCCGTCGCGTTCGGTATAATAAAGCTTAGAAGGATCGACGGGAGGGGATCGCATGGAAAAGAAACACGTTTTTACGGGCTCGCCTTGGGAGCCGCTGGTCGGCTACTGCCGCGCGATTCGCGTTGGGAACCGCATAGAGGTCGCAGGCACGACGGCTGTGAAGGACGGCGAAGTCGTCGGCGTCGGCGATCCGTACGCGCAAGCGAAGTTCGCGCTGCAAACGATCGAGAAGGCGCTGCGGGAACTGGGCGCGGACATGTCCCATGTCGTACGCACGCGCATGTTCGTGACGGATATCTCCAAGTGGGAAGAGATCGGACGCGCGCACGGGGAGTTCTTCCATGACATTCAGCCCGTGGCGACGATGGTGGAGGTGAAGGCCTTGATCGATCCGCTGCTGCTGGTGGAGATCGAGGCGGAGGCCGTGGTGGAGCGATAAGGTCGGCTATTGTTACTCTCAATACTCCAATACTTTAACGCGAACTTTCATAAAATCCGCTTTTTGTACTTCGCTTTTTGTATAGACGTCTAAAGCCGCGTCATTACTGGGCATGCAAAAAAACGCCGGAGCCCTAAGGCTGCACGGCGATTGATGATTCGTTTGCAAACGATCTACTGTGGATTTCCGACGCTCAGCTCGTGGCGGCATCCGCCAACGTCTTGATGTAGAGCAGCTTGCCCTCGCCAGGATAATAGTAATCCGGCAGATGGCACATGAAGATAAAACCGTTGCGTTCGAACATCTTGCGTGCGCTCGCGTATTCCGGCAGATCGCAGGTAAACGTCTCGATATACCTCCCGCGCTGCGACGTACAATAGGTAAACATGGCGTCCATCAATTGCCAGCCAAACTTGCGGTGACGGTACTCGCGATGAACGCCGAAGTAATCGAGGCGGTAGCCTCCGCTTCGATGCTCGTTCTCGACGAAGACGATGGCGGAGATCACCTCGCCGTTCTCCTCCGTGTACCAGCAATTCACGTGATTCTCCTGCAAGCTTCGCATGGGCAGCCATCGAAGCTGTTCCGTCTCGCCCGGCGTGAAACGTTGATCGTCGAAGCAAGCATCGCCGAGCAGGAAGTCCGATACCCTTCCCGCCTCCGTCCCGCTCTTCACCGTCTTGATGTTCAACTGCACGGCACCTTGCTCCAAGGCGTTCGACTTCATGGCCAGCCCTCCCCCTATCAAGAAATCTTAAGCGCGTTGTTCCACTCTTCGGAGACGCCTTCTTGGAAATACCGATCGCATTCGAAGAAGTACAGCTTCGCGGCCAGATCGTAACGATTCCGCTTCACCACGGATACGAACACTTCCCTGGCATCGTAGAAACGCCCGCTCCGGAACAACTCCACCGCACGCTCGAACGACTGCTTCGTCTCCTGCTTAAGCTTGCGAATATGCTCCGGATCCCCTTCGAACACATCGTACAGTTCGATCGTGGAGCTCTCTTCCGCCAACTGAAAAGAACCCAGCTTACGATAAGCGCCTTGCGGCGGCATCTTGAGCGAACGAATGGAATTCTCGGACAATAAGACGTTCACGCCAAGCTTGGCAGACAGCTTCTCGAGTTCCAACGTCAGTTCCACGTCCGTGGATACGACGCTGCCCTCCAAGCGCTGTTCCTCGCCGATGATACCGATCATGACGTCCGCCGTGTGAACCGCGACGCCGATGTTAATCGGCTCATAGCCCGAATGCTGCCGATGAACATTGTACGTTTCCAGCGTCGCTCGCAGCTTCATCGCCGCCTTCAGCGCCTCTTCGGGTTCATTCGGAAACATCGCGAGCATCCCCGGGCCAAGGTAGCGACTCGTAAAGCCGCCATATTCGCGAATAGCCGGGCCGAATTCCTTAAGGAAAGAATTAATGAATCGGAAGTTCTCGTCCGTGGAGAGCGTCTTCGAGAACGCCGAGAAGCTGCGCGTATTGCAGACCAGCATCGTCATCCGCCGATTCGTTTGCTCCCCGAGTCTAATCTGCGTCATGTTCTTTTTGCCCAGCACCTTCAGGAATTGTTGCGGAACGAATCGGAAGTACGCATTGCTAAGCTTCGTCATCTCCTGGATATACTGGCGAATCGAGCTTGCCATCATGTTGAAACGTTCGCCTAATTCCTCGACCTCGTCCCGCGTGCGAATCTGAACCTTGACGTCCCATTCCCCGCTGGCGATCAGGTTAACGCTGCGTCTCAGCTTATTAATGGAAGACAAGAGGTAGACCGTCATGAGGGTTATGACGATCAGGAGCACGCCTCCGATCAACGCGATGATCTTCAGGATCTTGATGACTAACGCGGACGTGCTCTTGCTGATCCCGGTCATGTCTTTGCCAGTCTCGTAGATGCCGATAATGTCGCCCTTGGCGTTATAGAGCGGTCCGAGCGCGTACATCCACTGCCCCGTGGAGTCTTCCCATTCGCCGGACACGACCTTCCCCTCTTTCAAGACGGGCAAGTTATCCTCGCTGATCGGGAACGGTTGGTACATCGTCACGCTATCGTCATCGTCCATGAGGATATACAACTGACCGTCCACATAGCGATAAATCGTGTTGTACAAGCCGTCGCGGCTCTCCCCGTCCTGCGAGAACACCCCGTTAAGCCGTTCCTTGATCGTTTGATAATCCTCGCTCATGAAGTCCGAGGGAGCGTTCAGCTTCTCTAGATTATCTCCGTTCACGAGGTACTTGCCGTTGCCGGCCAGCAGCTTCAGCTGACTCTCCGTGTTCTTCTTGATTTCGCCGGAGAAGGACGTATACACCGAATAGGACAAGCCCCCCATGAATAAGAGGACGACCGGAATGATGATCGCTAATTGCTTCAATAACAGGAACAATTTCCGGCGTAGAAGATGCACGTATACGAAGCGAACCAGCATCGGCAGCAGAACGCCCATCGCCGCGATCAGCGCCCAATAACCGAGCTTCAGCCATATCGCCAGCTTCGGATAGTGATAGCCGGTCTTATAGGAGAGAATCTCCCCTTTCAGCGTCAACTGGATCAACTGATCGCCCGTTGCGACCGTAACCGCGGTATCCGAGACGTAAATGCTCGTGAAGTCCGACCACTCCTCCTTGTCGGATACGCTCGCCAATCGAGCGAAAGGCAAGACGGACTCCGCAGGCGCCTCCGGCTTGACGAGGCTCATCCTCTTGACCGCGGCATCGTGATAATCGATAAAATAGACATAATCCCCGCCGCTTACGATGCTCACCGGGAAATTCAGCAGCAAATCCGAGGTCTGCGGGTAGAGCTTAACGGAATTCCCCTCGTTCACTTCGAACAGGCGTCCGCGTTTGGTCGTATAGAAGAAACGCTTCTCGTCGTTGCCGGTCAATTCGTTCAAGTAGCGATTCTCCGACATCTCGACGGTCCGGAGAACCTCGGGCTTTTGGCCCCGATCCGCGGAGCCGGTCGTCGTCAGCTTCAACAGCGACGCGGCATGCGCTTCCTTGCGGAAGAAGTAAAGCGCGCCGTCTTTGGCCGAGAGCGATTGAATATTGCCGACCCGCAGCAGATTGTCCGATGCCTGATAATCCACGGCGTAGATCGTGCTCTTCTTCGACCCGTCCGGAGAGATCTTGACGATGCGCTCGCCGAACACATGCAAGCCGAACGAGTCCAGGATCGTCACCAGCGCATAAGCATTGCCTTCATCGTCTGCCGTCACGCTGCCGAACAGCTTGATCGCGTTCGGGGTGGAATCCAGGTCGCTCGTCACGGAATACAAGAGCTTCCCGGACGCATCGACTTTCCGAATCACTTTCTTCGAATCGGTAATCGTATAGATCGCTCCGTCCCGATCCGTCGTGACGCGGGAGATATTCGTATAACCGGCTTCGTTCTTAAACGGATTCAACGTCCAATAGTCGCGAAATACCCCAAGCGAGACCGCTATGGCGACAACGGCCAGAAGCAATGTTGTGAATTTTACCTTCAAGACGACCCGTCCTTCCCAATTATCGGGGATATCCTAAGCACCTGCTGATCCGCATCGCGCCAAACGGCCTCTAAACCAAATGCATCGCATAAGAAGGATAAGGGTACGTAGGTAATGTTGTTTTGCGTGAAAAGCGCTTCGGCAAGCGGATATTGCCGCTCGTTCTTGGTCATTCGCTGCTGCTTGGGATAGATAACGATGCTATTCGATGATCGCGTCAGTTGAATGCGGTCCGCGGTCTTGTCCGACATGACTCGATAACCGAGCTCTTCCGCGATCAGCCTCAGGGGGATGCCGACTTCCCCGTTCTTGATCGGATAGGAAATCTTCGACTTCGCTAGCAGCGGCTTCAGATAAGGAGATAGCGCGCTCAGCCATTCGCCGGCCAGCGCGGGGATTGGTCCTCGTTTCAGTGCCGCCATCAGAGCGGAAACTTTCATGGGAGAAGCATTGGCGGCCGCGTAACTTGCGAGGATAGACTGCGTATAGGTTTCTTTAGCAGCTGTCGCCGCCAGGTTCGCTTGCTTGTAACTGTCTTCTTTGCCCAGCAGCAGAAGGGAATCCGCTAAACCCGACTTGAACATCCAAGCCGCGGATTCGACCTCGCCCTTCGCCTTCTTCTGACTTTGCAGGGCTTGCTGCAGCGATGCTGCCAGCTTGGCATCCGCTTGAACCGCAGCCGCTTGCGGCGTGCCGGCCAAGGCGCCGGCGCTCCATGGATAGCCGCTCGCCAACTTAGCGGACGCCGAATCCCTGAGCTGCTTCGCCAGCTGGAGCTGACGGTTCGCTTCCGTCTTACGGTCCGTCCAGGTCTGAGCCTCTTCCGCGGAGACCAAGCCGAATTGACGCTTCACCTCGATCGACTTGCCCTCGCTTGCGATCGCGGCTGCATAATCCGTCCAGATGCCGACCCGCTGCGAGGCATATATATATGCTGCGAACAATTCGCCGCCGGCTTGAGCCGGCGCTTCGGGCGCCTTGTCCGCCTCGACGATCGTTCCTCCCAGGAACAGGCACATCGCCAAAACGATTATTTTCCGATAAACGCGCATTGCATTTCCCCTGTTCTCCGCTCAATTACCAGTTTCATCCTCTAGTTCCTATAGTACTATAAATCCAGGGTTTTGTGTTTATTGCCTCGCATTTATTGATGAATCCTGATAGATTTAGTAGAATAAAGTTAATAAATGTCACTTAAAAGGAGTTCCTATGGGACAATTCGTTTGCGCCGGCGCAAGCCTACAATGCAGTTTTGGATTGGCGCCCGGCGCATTGATGGTCATGCCCGCCAATCGGGTTATCCAGTCGTTGCCTTACGCTAACATTATGGATAGCAAGCCCATGGTGAATATCCTTCCCTTCGGCATGTGCCAATCGCTGGCTAATCCGACGGTCGCTTCCGCGACGGCCGCGGCATTCGGCGTGCTCACTCCGATGCCCTGCGTTCCCGTCACCGCGGCGCCTTGGGCTCCCGGGTCGCCGACCGTCATGGTCGGAACCTTCCCCGCCCTCAACAATTCCTCCAAGTGCATGTGCAATTGGGGCGGCGTCATCCAAATCGTTAATCCGGGTCAAGTAACGGTTCAAGTTCCCTGAAGGAGTCGAAATTCTTGATTGAGAAACTTATAAAACCTTACGTTACTCCGGTTATCAAGAAATTCTTGATGCCGCTCAAGCGGCTGAAGAATTGGCCGAAGCTTCTCGCCAAATTTCTGAAGAGATTCATTAAGTCCATACTCGGACAGAAAGAGATCACGAAGGACAGTTACTGGAGATTCGGCGATACTTACGTCTCCAAGAAACTGATCGTCATCGTTGTCCTGATTATCCTCATCCTCTACTTCTTCCTCTTTATCCGGCCACCGAAGTTTATCAACAAGATGTTCCACCGCACGCCATCGTTCACGGTAGCGGCAGACGGTCAAGCAGGTACCTATACCGGCGATGCCAAGGTCAAAGACGCGAGCGGCAACCTCTTATTCAAAGGCAAGCTGGCCGATGGGCAATACGACGGCGAAGGCAAGCTCTACTGGGAGAACGGCGTTCTTAAGGAACAAGGCACGTTCGCGGGCGGCATGATCACCGATGGCAGCCGCTACGATGAAGATGGCCGACTGATTTACTCGGGTCTATTCGCCGACAATGTTTATCAGGGACAAGGCAGGCTCTATTATCCGAACGGCAACGTCTCGTACCAGGGCGAGTTCATGTCCGGCAGCCCGAACGGGGCGGGGAGCAGTTACTCCGAGTCGGGCAAGCTGCTGTACGAAGGCGGCTATGCGAACGGAGGGTTTAACGGCGATGGGACGGCATATGACGCCACTGGCGCCATGATTTATCAGGGCGGGTTCCTGGCGGGCAAATACGACGGAACGGGCAAGAAGTTGTTCGCTGACGGGGTGGTGCAATATAGCGGCGCATTCGTCAACGGCAAGCCTTCCGGCGCGGGTTCCGAATTTTTCGAGAGCGGCAACGTCAAGTACGAGGGAGACTTCTTGGCCGGGCTCTTTAGCGGAAACGGAACCCTGTACTCGTCTACTGGCACGATGATCTATACAGGCGGCTTCCTGAACGGCAACTATCAAGGAGAGGGCGAGCTCTACGGAGACGCCGGATTGCTCGTTTACAAGGGAGCGTTCGCCGGCGGCAAGTACCATGGGCAAGGCCAGCAGTATAACGCGGAGGGAGCGTTGGAATATCAAGGCTCCTTCGCGAACGGCAAGCTCGACGGCCTCGGCACGTGGTACAAAGACGACGGCAGCGTGACCTATAAGGGCTACTTCGCGAAGGGGGAATTGAATCCTTCCGCCTTCCTCGGATTGAGTGCCGTCCGTCTGGAGGAGTTGCTCGGCAAATCGACCAGCGTCGAAGTGTTGCACGCTCCCGTCTCGGATGCCGCGGATGTCGCTTCGCTCGCGGTTACCACGAGCGCTGATGCGGGCTTGGCCGATGATCCGAACGCGGTGGACGGGGCGGACGCTTCCGGAGCGTTGCCGGGCGAAGCGGATGCATCGCCGGAAGAATCGCCGTCCCTTCTCGTGAAGTACCCGGAGATGAAGCTGTCGTTTGTCGTCGAAATGGATCCATCCGGCTCCGGGGATGCTGCCGTGCAAGAGGTTCAGATCGGCAACGGCCCCGTCCTCGAGCGTTTGTATCAAGATCTGTCCGCCCAAGCCAAGGCCGAGCAATCGACCACCGTTCTGGTCGAGCTTACTGCTTCCTCGACCTTCGTTCAGGACAAGCTTATCTATCGATTCGATACGAATAGTACGGGTACGACAGCGAAGAAACCGATTAGTGCCACGATTGTCTCGGAATAGGAACCATGCTGACAACTACGGCCACGACCAATATGCCATGCGGGGGATCTTCCCCTGCATGGCATATTTTTTCGACGGCATTCGGAATCGTCATCCCCTCGTTCGGGCATTCGTCTCTTCGTCCCGGCTTCGCGCCGCTTCCAATTCGAATGCGAATGCGCTGACGCGCAACCGCAACACCGTTAAGCCCGTGCCGCCGCGGCCTCCTGCCGGCCCCGCGCAAGCTCCTGAGCCGCGTCGCCGTCCGTCTCCGCCGGAAGGTCCGTCGTCCGCAGCGCCCACCAGCGAATGCGCAGACGCGTGCGTTCCGTCTTGCCGTGCACCTTTATGCCAATGCGGAAAGTGCCCTTCTTCGGGTAGTATACCAATGCGATGGTCACCTTCGGGAGCTCGGAAGCATGCTCGCTCTTGCCGAAGACCGCTTGATCGCCGTAATAAACCGCATCGCTGCGATTCCAAATCTCGGGCACGATAACCGCGCTCTCGTCCCGCTCGTCGGACAAGCCTGCCGTGATGTAGACCGGTCCGCCGCCGAAGCCGTGCTTGATCTCCTCGGAATAGAAGCTTCTCTCGCGTCTTTGGTACCACTTCTTCGGCGGAGGAATAATGGAGATCTCGGCGACTCCGGACATCGCTTGCTCTTCCTTCTCGCTCTCCTCCTTGGCACCCTCGAACAACCTGAACTCTTCTTGAAGATCCGGGAACGCTCCCTCCGCTTGAAGAGCGACGGCAGGGCTTGGCTCCGCGATAACCGGAGCTGCTTCCGCTTGCCTGGCGATGCTTCCTTGGGCTAACAGAATCTTGTAAAGCATCGTCGCGTTCATCACGTAATCTTGCAACGGCAGCGGATCTACGCTGTCAATGACATAGGTAGCGCCCATCTGCAGCAGGTTGATCTTGGCCAAGTGCACGCAAGGGTCCGCCGGCGATTCCAATGCCCGATCGAGCGATCTCGCATAGAAGGAACGAATCATGCGCTTCTCCGCGGCTTCTTCGCTGATCTCGATCGTTTGCTGTATGCGCGACAGCTCGTAGATCAGCTTGTCTCCCACGACCAGACGCGCGGTGCCGGGCTTCGCGCTTATCGAACGAACCGCCCGAATCTCTCCCGGCTCCATAGGAAGCGCTCGAACCCGAATCGTACGGTTATAGACCGTTTGCTCTCCGTCCGTCGGTTCGGTGAATCGAATCTTGCCGTCCGGCAACGATTCGGCGGGTTCGAAGCCGCTCCATTCCGGCTCGTATTCGAACGCGACATGCGAGGTTTGCAGGTTCTTCTCGATCGTGATGCGCAGGTCGAACGCTTGCCCGGGCTCCAAGTAACGCGGAACCGTCTGGAGCACTCTGACTTGCGCGTCTCCGTAACAAATCGCCGTGTCTTCGATCAGATGATCGTACTCCTGCATGCTCGGCGCCGGCGATTGCTCGCTGATGAAGAGCCGGTAACTCTCCAGAATGCGATTATGCTCGCTGATGTCGCCGTCGCGTCCCCCCGCTCCCGCAACGGTATGGACCGGCTCTTTGCCTTTCTCGTCGTAGGTAATGCAGAGATAGACGTTTTTGGCATACTCGTTGTTCGTGAATCCGTCCAACTGGGACAGCTTGACCGTTACCGGAGATGGAACGATTATCTCGCGCCCCAATTGGTCGAGCGCGGCTCCCGTCTCGATCGAGATCGACTTGTCGTCGACGGCCACGACCTGCAAGCCGGACACGACCCCGCTTCCGTGCAACAGGCGATTCGTGAGCCTCCGCTTATCGGAAGCATACGTTTGCTCCGACATGAAATCCCGCACGGTCAGCAGCTTGCCGTAGAAGTAACGGTTCCTCTCAAATGGAATATACCGTGATCTGTTCATCCTTAATCCCCTCTCCCTTCCTTATTCCAAACGAGAATCCAAACCGAGCTTCGTATGTTGATCCATGCGGTTATCTTGTCCCAAGTCGATCGTAATGGTGTGATGGGGCATGGACGACTTGCCGTCCAAGGTCAGCAGCGTCGGTTCGGACAATACGGTATTCATGCCCAGATAAGAGTGAAGGTCCATATAGACCCACGGCTGAAGCACGACCAGCTTGCACGTTGCGAACGCGGGCTTGAAGTCGTCTATCAGATGCAGCAAGGATACCCGCTTCATCTCCGTATCGGCATGCTCCGATTTGACCAGAACGTTGAATACGTGCGGGTCGGCCGCGTACAACCGCTCCGCGACTTCTCCCATCTCCGGGTTCTCCTTAAGCGGCTTCACTTGCTCGTATTCCAGAATAATCGGTTTCTCGCCGGTATAGATGGAGATCAAAAGTTCCATCGCCGTCTTCGTGCCGCGCAAATTATAGAGAACGTGAGCGTGCTTCAGAAGCTTCCTCAACTGCTCCTCCGTCCAATAATCCTCGCCGTCGATGCCCAGCCAGCCGAGCAGCCATCGCAACGAACGGCCGTCCGCGCCCTCGGCGTCGAACACCCGCGTGACTTGCGACACCCGCCGGTCCGTCTCGTCCATGATCGTCTGGAATAAACTAAGATAGCGGGCGAGGAAGTCCCTGCTGGGCTCATGACGTTGATAGATCGCAGGTAAGTATTCCAGGTACGTGCTTCTTGGAAAATGAACCTCCAGGCTGTGCACGACGGGCGCATGGCTCTCCGAGCCGATCAACTCCAGATACACCCAAAGGTAACGCCCCTTGAGCTTGAAGAGCAACGCATCCTGCGGGTCGGCTAACGGCTTGGACCATAACCCGGACAACGCGTTCAGCTTCATCTCCATCAAGATATCCGGATCCGCGATATAGGCATCGAGGTCCACTTTCTCCCGCCCCAGCACGACCTCTTTGCTATCCGAAGCGTAACAGCGGACGATAATCTGCGTATCGATCTCTTGGCTGCTGCCCATGACGATTTTGTGCCACTCGGTCTCTTCCCAACCGCTGTCGAGCCCGTCGCTGAGCCAGATCCCCAGCCTTCTGTTTAACGCTCCCCAGATCGCCGTCTCCGAGACGGAACGAACGACGTGAATGCAGCGGTTCGCCGAATCCAACAGGAACAGCGCGTCCTTGCCGAAGAATAGCCGATCTCCTCCTTCGTTCCCCGCATACCCGCGTTCGACGATTTCGCCATTCGGGTGAAAGCGAACGAGCGTAGGAGCGCCCGCATTCGTCTCGGCGTCCAACAAGCCCCACAGGAGACCTTGACCGTCGCCGCAAATCGATACGAGCTTGCCCGCTTCATCGGGAATACGCGCGTAGGAAGCACTGTTCTCCTGCAGCTGCAGCCGAATGAGCGCATTCGTTTCTTTATCCAATAGCCATCCCTGCTGGTCGCTTCCTATAGCGATCTCGAAACGTCCCCTCGGAACCGAAGACAAGTCCAAGCCTTCCTCTATCGGTAGGAGAATCGAACCGATGGCATCTCCAGAACCGTTATAGCGAAGTAGATAAACCTCGCTCCGGCCGCTTAGATTGGCCAGCACCAGGAAGCCGCCCGCCCCGTCCGCCGTAATCAGCGCCCCGAAGAACGGCTCTTGGTTCCAATCCGCCCGGGACCATCTGATTTGGGAGTTCTCGATCGCGACCGCTTGGATCGTCGTCGCAATATCCGGCAGCATGACGATGACGGAATCGCGGGTTGCGGTAAACAGCGCCGAATGGCCTGACTGGGATTTGTCCGTCTGCGCGATTCGTTCGATATAGTGGCTGGATAGATCCGTTCGCCAGATAACGCCGTTGCCGTCGAGCAGGAACCACCGCCCGTCGCCGTCCGCTTCGGCTTCCGCGATCGGAGGCGCCAGCTCGGGATACAGAAGCGGATGCCTGCTGGCATGCCGGTAAACATATTCCCTCTCAATCGTAATGCCGTCCTTGACCGTTGCCAGTTGACTGCCGGTGCCTCGCCTCCAGTCGGGAGGCTGCCGGAATGAGAAAAACTTAGGTTCGCTCAACGCTAGCGCTCCTCCTGTCAGAATGACGTAACATATTCGATTTCGTGATCGCCGGATACGACCAAACCGTTCGGAGGGATGCGAATGTCGCCGCCTTCCTCGCGATGGACGCCCTTGCCGTCCGCCATGAGCCACACGTCCTGTATGTAACGAATGCCCGGAACCTTATGAATCAATTCGTAAATTTCGCTTTTGTATATCGGCTTGCCGAACTCCCAGCCATGAAGCGAATCTTTGCCGTAGGGCTGCAGCCACTCGGACAGCATCGCCTTCACCTCATGCTCTCTTCCTTCATAGCGAGGCTCGACGACGATGACCGCCCTTACCGTGACCTTGACGTACTCCGGCGGGATAATATGCAGCTTGGTGGTGAGCAACCGGTACGGCTCGAGATGACGGCGCACGGTCTCCATCATGCCTTCCGTCGGCTTCGGCCAGCTCCGGATGCTGTAGGGAACGACCACGATCGAGATATCGCTGAAGGACCGCTCCGCCGGAAAATTCGTCAGAGAAGTTTTATAACCGGGAATCGCCTTCGTCCTGGCGATCCGCAGACCGGGGATTTCCTTCACACGCGCCTCCAGATCCTCGGCCGTGACGCCGCACTTCGGCTCCAGAACGGCAAACCTGGCACGCTGCATCGCTTCCTTCAGCGTCTCGGGCTCCGATCCGCCGTAAGCGGGATATAAATTCGTCACCTGCACGGTTAAGTCTTCGTCGATTTCGTTGATGGCCACGGCCTTGATGTTGCCGTCCTCTCCGACGCCGCTTCGGTAACCCGTAATCCGTATATTCGGAACGGCCGACGAAGGAGGAACCGCTCCGTATACCCCGTCAGAGAATCGAACGACGCCCTCCTCTTCGTCGATCACGAAGTCGAAGCTTCCGGAATGGGATTCATCGAAGTCCTGTACCCTCCGCCAATCCTGCCAGACGATCTCCGACCCGCCGTCCCGGCTCCATCCCACTTGCAAGCCGAATTGATCGGGAAGCATCGGAAGAATCGGCAGCGAGTAGGTTTGCCCGGAAATGCCGGTGCCGCTTCCCAAGTACATCCGGTCGCCGAACTCGGAGGACGTCGCGATGACCCGAATGCTGCGCTCATCGTTCGGCAGGACGACTTGCTCGTCGAACACAAGAGAAGCTTGCCCGTCCCCGCGCTGAACAGCGAAGGACGCCTCGCTCACGTCGATCCACCCGCCGTCCTTCCGCTGGAATTGAACAAACACATGCCCGCTATGGAACAAAGCATGCGCTAACGGAAGCGGTTGACGGGCGGCCTGCGATCCGTCGAAGTTCTCCGAGACGATTAACGTCCGGCCCTGCTTCACGAACACTTCGTTCCACATCAATCGTTGTATGCAGGGCGGGTCGCTGTATTCCCCGGCAACCAATTGCGCCTTGATGCGATGCACGTTGCCGGCCCCGAGCGGAATCTCGAACAGGATCGGACCGCTCTGGTGGAACCCGTACGATTCGTCACGCTCCATAGCGATCGGCTTCCAACCGCCGGCCGACTCGCCGCCTTCGTCCCAATACACCCATTCCACTCGGCCGGATGGCGTAAAATGCCGGTACCTGGCGGGGATGCGGTGATCCGGTTCCTGATTGTTCAATTGGAACCATAGCGACAGCGGCGCCGCTTCGGGCAAAGACGCCGTGAATTCGATGACCATGCTCGATCCGACACTGGCCTTCAATCCGAAGGGGTAGAACGGGGCGCTGCCGGATTCGAAGTCGTCCGTTATTTCCGTCGTGCCATCTTCGGTATGTACGTATATCCGTCTCGACGTATCCGGCAGTATCGTGAGCGGCCGAACGGTCTCGAACGGAAGCTCTCCTACCCGAAGCAGCGTTCCATAGGGCAAGCGAAGCTGCTTGAGCGCCTTGGAGAAGCTGACCGAGGTTGTCGCCGGGGCGCGGTCTCTGGGAGCCTCCCCTAACAGCTTCAAATATTTGCGTTCGTGGCTGGCCGTCACCCGGTCGAGCTGGAATTGCTGCATCTCGATATGCCAGGCGAGCAATTCCAGGAGCGTGATTCCGGGGTCATGCTCGTTCTCGTCCGTCCAAGCCGGATAGATGGCCGGAATCAAATCGCGCGCTTCGCGCAGCAAGTCGCGGAAGGTGCGATCGTCTAGATTAGGCAAAGGCAACATGCGGCTTCCCCCTTATTTCTTCACTTCGACCGAGATGCGGTGCTCTCCCGGGACGAAGATGCCATGCGGAATTTCCGAGATCCGGTCCGCGTTCCATTCCGCGCGTTCCCCGTTCTCTACTTTGTAGATCTCCAAGGCGAGTTGGGGAATATGCATGACGGGCCCGACGGACTTGACCAGCGTATAGAACATGGAATGGTGAATGATTCTTCCGATTTCCCACCCATGGCCGTCGGCATTCCCCGTGATCGGATCAAGAAACCCGTCCAGCTTGCGCATGATCTCGCGTTCTACCGGGACGACGTCATCCATGCTATTGACCCATACGGTCGCTTGAACGCCGATTTGCAGCAAGGCGGGCTCGATGATTTGCAGGTTGCTTGGAAACGCGATGCTCGACGCCGCTTTTGCCATCAGGCTGGCTTCGACCGTTCGCTTCAGCTCTTGGAAATGCGCGCCGCTTCCCACGCCCGACTTGGGATAAACGACGATGGACACGGCTCCCGGCTCCCTTGCGAGCTTAGCGTTCAGGTTCGGAAGGCATTTCACCTTGGCCACGTTCGGATGCGCTTCCCGGGTCAGCCATTCGAAGTCCTCCGCCGTCACCGCGCGGTTGCGATGATTGAACAGCTTCGGTCCGCGAATGGTCGCTTCCTCCACTGTCCCCAGGTCGCAGCCTCCCGCCGCCGCGAACGGATTCCAAACGCGATCCACGTAGGCGATGGCATCTTGCAGAACGCTGATCGCGCCTGCCGGAACGTTTCCGCGCTTGCCCCCTCCGGCCGCATAGGTGACGCGTACGGAATCATCCCCGAGATGGGGCGGCTTCTTCCCTTCCTTGCCGTTTCCGAAGCTGATGCTGCCCGTCGCGCGGTCGATGCGATAATGCCGGTCCTTCGGACCGGATCGCAGGAATTGGTCGACGGCGCGATAACGGACCCATACGCGCAACAGCTCCTTCTCCGAATCCCGCACCACGTCGACAAGACCGTCTTCCCTCTCCAGCGCTTCCAGTTCATCCTTCGAAATGTTGCCGGTCTCGTCTACCCAGACTTCCTCGGATAAGACCGGCTTCTCCGCCAAAACGTAACGCTCGACGACCTGCTCTTCGAAAGTATCGTGCTCTTCGACGCGTTGAGGCAGCTCGCCCCGAATCGTCTCTTGCTGGATGGCAAGCGCGGTGTTCAACGCCATGTTTAACGCCCGCGGCACGTTCTTCTCTTCCGACGGCTTGTCGTAACGGCCGTCCCGGTTAACGGCCCGGATCCAATACCGGCTCATTCCGAAGAACTCGCCGACCGCATAATCGCGAGGACCGACGAACTGCAAGTCTCCGCTTCGCGTAAATCCGTTCGTGTCGTCGGCAGTAGGCAACGGCGCCCAGCTGGACGATGACCCCTTCTTCTTCAAGTACTCCCATTCCATGAAGGGAATATCGTCTTCCGCGACCCGCCGCTCGACCAGCTGCAGATAGAGATGAATCGGCCCGCGTTCCGGAGGCGCGTCGAAAGCGAACCAGACGGCCGGATAACG
This sequence comes from Paenibacillus sacheonensis, assembly GCF_009909195.1. Classification (GTDB taxonomy): domain Bacteria; phylum Bacillota; class Bacilli; order Paenibacillales; family Paenibacillaceae; genus Paenibacillus_Z; species Paenibacillus_Z sacheonensis. The sequence goes on along the minus strand of NZ_JAAAMU010000003.1, from coordinate 86,090 downwards.
TCCTTCGAGCGCGATGAAAGGCCGGAAGACATCGCTTCCCAGCTGCGCCTCGCCGGTTCGTTCCTTGATCTCCATGTTGTTCTGAATGAACAGTCGCTGCGGGGAACGCTCCGGTTGCCCGTATCCGAACCGCATCTTTAAGCCGGACACGACCGGCGAATAATAGATCGCTTTCGGCGAGTATGCGTTCAGAATTTGAACGATGCGTCCGCGAATCCAATAATTCTCCTCCGCGTTCACGGAAATCGGCGCAAGATTCTCCGGAACGACGAACGTCATCTCCTTCGCCTGCCGCCCTTCCCAAGGCACGCTGAACAGCTTCTGGGCGCTCGCGTCGATCGGCAGCAACGCCCACGAGTAGCCGTTCCAATATTCCCACTGAATCGTGGCTACCGTGACCGGATCATAGCTCTCCGTCTTCTCCATCTCGTGCCGCTTCATGATAGGCTTCCAATTGATTTGAACGGGCTGGTCCGGAATGAGCTTATGCTGGAGAATCTCCGCATCGAACAGCAGCGTTACGGTCGCCCCTCGCTTGGAGAGCACTTCTTCGCTGGATAAATAGAAAAGTCCGAATAGAGCGAAGAAATCCCCGAACGGCAAACAGGCTTCCTCGTCGTTTAACTGAACGTCATTGAAGTACAGGCGGTCCGGACGAATGCCGTCTTCCTTGCTAGGGGAAGCGTATTCGCTCTTCATGCGCAGCCGATCCAACTGAACCTTGCTTAGGGCGATGGAACCCGACTGCTCTTCCATTGAAACGGCCCGGCATCGAATCCACCGGCCGGGCATTCCGTTATAATCGTACGGATCGATCGGTTGATTCGTAAACTTAATCAGGCGAATGGTCGCTCCCGATCCGTACGCGCGGTTGAACTCGACCCACTGACCGCCGCTGTAATATTCCCAGCGCACCTTGCCGGGATCGGTGAGCAGTTGCACGGACTCGTCGACGGCCTGCCCGTTGCGGGAATGGAAGACGGTGAATTCCAGCAAAGCGGGATTACGGAGCAGGAAGAGATAGTCGTGCCGGAGATACATGGCATGCTCCTGCAGGTTGTCGCCTTCAGGGCCGAACAGCGCCGTCCCGCGTCCCTCGCCAGGAAGCCGCTCCATGGCGCCGTCTTGCATGAGATGAACGATGCGATCCAGGCGCGGACTTACCGTCAACGCGTCCGTAATCCGAGCCGACGTCAGCAGGATCGGAGAGGCCGTCTCGAATAGTATCGGCCTGTCCTCGCCTGGGACGGAGGCCGCTAATTGGACCCCGCGATCGATATACACCGGCTCCGGCGTCCCTTCCGTCAATTGGAACGTAATCTGCGCAAGCGCCGGCTTCGCCTGGGCCAGCTCCACGTGGAAGCGATTAAGGAAGGCCAGGAAGCTTTTGCCCGGCACCTGGTTCAGCCTCTCGATGTTCCCCGAGAGCAAATGCGCGAACAGAAGGGAGAGCGCCGTCCCCGGGTCGGGATCCTCCGGGCGAAATCTCCACTCTGGCGTATAATGAGGCGCCAATCGTTTCATTTGTTCGATCAGCTGTTCCCGATCGCGTGTATCGATCGCCGGAGGATTGGATAACGGCCCCCTGCCCGAGCTTAAGTTGGTCATTCGACTCTCTCCGATGGCAATTAATTTGATCCCTCGTACAGATAGAAAGGATATACCTGGTTAAACAAGTTGTTCGTCGTTCTGACTTCGTACTTCACGTGAAGCAGCAGCTTCGATTCGTCATTGGCATCCCTCTCCGCCAGCACTTCGATCTCGTGCACGCGCGGTTCCCACATCCGAATCGCTTCTTCCACCTCGGCTTCGACCAATCGCAGCGTCGTATCGTCATTGGTCTCGAACAAATAACGGTCGATTCCGCAGCCGAAATCCGGGCGCATCAGGCGTTCGCCTTTGGACGTCCAGATGATGGTTCGAATGGCCTCCGCGATGTTGTCCTCGTGCTCGCTCTGCTTGATGCGCCCCGTCGCCTCGTCGACCTCGATCGGGAATTTCCAACCTCGGCCCAAAAATTCCTTCGACATGGTGTCCTCCTTAACGAACCTACCGGACCAAAATCAATTGATTTTGACCATGGAGCCTTTCAACGTCAGCATGCCGTCCGTCTTGATGTTGAGCGCGGCTCCTGCCTTCAGATCCATCGTGGCGGTCGCCTCGACGGTGATCTGCGCCGATTTCAGCTTCAGGCTCTTGAGGCTGCTGATCTCGATATCGCCTTTGTTATTGATGGTAATCTTCGTCTCGCCGCTCACGACCTTGATCTCGTTGCTCGACCCGCCCTTGATCGTAATGGTGCTCTGCCCGTTCGATTCCTTCAGGGTAATCGTGTCGGACTTGTCCAACACTTCGAGCGAATGCCCCTTCTTGGTCTTCACCGTGATCTTGCCGTCGCCTTCCGTGTCGTCGAAGCTGAACTCGTGGCCGGCCCTGGAAGCGATCTTGCGTATGTTATTCTTGTCGTCCTTGCCGGCGGGCGGAAGACTCTTGTTGTTCCACATGCTGCCGATGACGATCGGATATCGGAGATCGCCCATCTGGAAGGCAACGACCACTTCGTCCCCGACCTCGGGAACGAAGAGCGTCCCCCGATCCTTGCCGGCCATCATCGTCGCCACGCGCGCCCAGCCCGTCGTCTTCTGCTCGTCGAATACGGGGATGGTCAATTTCACGCGGCCGTACTTCTCCGGATCCTTGTTGTCCGTCACGATTCCGATATAGACGCCGTTCACGAGCCCCAGCATCATATCGTTCATCTTGTTAAAAGAATCGAACATCTCATTCATCGCTACACCGCGTTTCCTTCGACCTGGAATTGAGTAATATATCCGGACTCGTCGATCGTATGCGTCGCGCTGACGATATAATAGGGCTGATTCAAACGGCTTCCCAGCCCCTCCAGTTGGATGAACCGCCCCGCTCGGATCTCGGGCAGCCCGATGCATTCCCCGTCACCGGTAACCAACTTCATCGCGCGCTCCTCCATCGCCGCATCCGCTTTGATCTGGGCATCCTGCTTATCCACCGTGTTCACGTAGAGATTCTCTTCGAACGCGTTGCTCAGCAGCGCGTTCAGCACGTCCGAACCCGTCTTCGTATTGGTTCCGATCTTGTTGATCGGGCCGGACGTGCCGACGTTTACTTTGCCTTCCTTTGCATCCCAGCTTCGGACCACGACCTTGGATACCTGTTCGGCGATATTCATCTCGACGTTGAACTGGATGAGCGTCTTCCCCCAGGAGAGCGTCATCAACGGGGACTTATTCTTGTTTTTTTCGCGAAAATAAAGCGTCTTGCCGACGATAAAGAACTCGTAGTTCATCGTCCGGGCCAGCTCATGAAGGAAATGATAGTCGTTATCCGGCTTCTTGACGAACGTCGGGCATTTCACCTTCGTCTCGTCGATAACGAAGCTCACCGCTCCGTATTCCGTCCCGATCTGCTTCACGATATCCGAGATTTTCAAGTCGACGTAGCTTCGGACCCCCCGGCCTCTCATCATCTTGAATGACAGATCCATGCCCGTAATCGACAATTGCGGGGTACCGTCCCTGGGGAAGACGACGTTGATCGCAGTGACGTATCCGAAGAAGACGGGCGTCAGCCGGTCCGTGTAGCCAAGTTGAACTTCCAGCGTACTGCCGAGCTTCACGTTCGTATTGATCCACTCGAAATCCCGTTTAACGAGATCGTAAGCGTTATTGATCGTAAAACGAACGACATCCGACTTGTCGGCAACGGTCGTCTCGACGGAAATGTCCGTGAGCGCCATGCCCTCCCGGCCCAGGTCCGCGCTGTCCACCAATACCTTATAGGCAGGCGCGATAAAACTCCGGTACTTCTGCTCCAGATCATCGAACGTATAAGTGTCGGTTCCTAGTTTAATGGTAGACATCGCCGTTCATTCTCACCTCATCCGTACAATCGTGGAATCTTGATCACGGACCCCGGCTCCAGCTGCTTCAGATTCACGATTCCGTTGGCGCGGGCGATCTCTCGCCACAATCCCGGATCCTCGTATTCTTCGGCCGCGATCTGCCATAGCTGATCGCCTTGCTTGATCGTCCGTTGTTTCGTTCGGTCCGCGGATTGGCGCGGAATGTTCTTGTATTGCTCCTTGACGCTCTGAACCTCGCGGAAGGTAACCGCCAGGGTAGCCCGGACCGGAATGCCGGAATCGAGAAACATCGTGTATTTCTGAGCTACCTTCTCGACGACGCCCTTGAATTGCAAGGAGCCCCACACGAATTTGCAGAGCGGCGGCGCATGAAGATCCTTGTCCACGTCCAGCAAGCCGACGATTTTCATCGTATGCTTGCGGACATCCGTCTGCGCTTCGTAAGAATCGAAGAAGAGATCCATCGTCAGCGTCGTCGCTTCGCCGCTGACGAAATGAGGGATCGGCTGGGAGAGCCCGGGAATCGTCTTCCACGAGTACTGGTTGGAAGAATCGAGCTCATATTCGCTTGGATTGAACAAGACGTCCACGCGGTCGGTAACGGGGCCGCGATGAACGAGAATCATAGCTTTCTTAAGTGCCAACCTTCTTCACCTCCGGGGATTAGATTCCTTTGCGCTGCCGCTCCTGCCGCATTCGCTTCGAGAATTCTTTATACATTTGGTCGGCTAGCCGGTTCACGTCCAGCTTCGGCTTCGCCAGCTCTTCCTTCGCCAGGTTCAGATCCTGCTCGATCGTCTTGATCGCAACCTCCAAGGAACGAATCACCGGCTCTTCGTGCACGTGCCGGACGGACGCCTTGACGGGAACGTCCATGGTAACGGGCGACGGATTCACCGCTTGACGAGACGCGGAGGAAGCCGATTGAACGGACGGCGTTCTGGCAGACGAGATGATAAGGGACGGGCTGCCTGCCGCCATGCCGTCCTCCGTGATTCTCGCGGGACTTCCTGCATGCGCGCCCGAACGGTTCAGGCCGGAAACCGCCTGTACGAGTTCGTCGTTCCTCCGGCCCGAAGCAGGCAAGCCGGCGATTCGCCTACCCCCCAGGAGTCCCTCGGACGGCTGCTTGCCGGGTCTGTTCGGCACCTGCCCGCTCGACGTCTCCGCTTGCTTACGGGACGCGTTCGTAAGCTTCATCGATTGCGTATTCGAAATCCGGTGCGCGCTTGCTTGTCGAGCCAGCCCCGCCATTCGCGTGGCGGCTTGCTGACCTAGCCGCAAATGGACGTGCGCCGTCTCCGTGCGCGTTGGCTGGAGCTGCGTCGTGCGATCCTCCACGATGCGGCGTTCCGTTGCATGGCTCCGGGCGGCATGGATCACGGTCGCGGCGCGACTTTGTTCCGCGCTTCGCTGCGCTGCCTGCGGCGCAGATGCATGCCGTGTCGCGTCGGAAGGTTGCCGCCCGTTCGATTCCGGCGCATTCGACTTGTCCTGCTCTTGATTCTGCCGAGTTCCGTCGCCCGATGCTGCGGAAACTCTCCGAACTTGACGATGCTCTTGCAGCGCAGGCCGAACGATTGGCCGAGCCAAATGGTTGTTGGCGCTGCTCATGACGTTTCTAATGAAGTTACTGGTAACGTTGCCGATGATGTTATTGGTAGCATTGTTGATGATGTTATTGGTAACGTTGCTGATGATATTACCGGCAGCATTGTTGATGATGTTATTGGTAGCGTTGTTGATGATGTTTCCGGCAGCATTGTTGATGGTACTGGCGATGTTGCTGATGATGTTACCGGTGGCGTTGTTGATCTTGCTGAGATTATTGTTGATAGTGTTGTTGATGTTTTTGATGTTTTTGATGTAGTTGTTGCTGTTTTTGTTAATGTTGTTGCTGAGATGACTAATGACTTGATTGGCTTGGTTTTCGTTGGTAACGCGATTACTTGGGTGGACTGGAACGGCGATATCCCGATTGGCATTTGTTGCGGTAATTCTGTTGGTATCTCTTGCTATATTTTTATTGATTTCGCTGCTCGTATCTCTGCGGGTATTTATGCTGGTATTTCTGTCGGTAACTCTCTGGGTAGCATTACCGGCAATTTTATTGGTCATCGTACTCGTGAAGGTATGGTTAACGAAATAATTGCTTACGTTATTCACACGGTCGACTTGACGAATGGTGGTCGTCTTGTTCGCGTTTAATCGTTGGACCACGTTCATCGGATCGGAACGTCTGCCGAGTCGATCCGGTTGGATAGAACTCGCTGGAACGATAAGCTTCTCATTGGCACCGACATGGGCCATGGCTATCGTCCGTTCAGGGCTCGCATGATCGGGTTGGCTTGGAAGCCTAAGTGCCCGGATCGGCTGTACGGCCATGCTCGCCGACACGTTGCCGCCGGTCTGGCGGCTTATGTCGATGGCCTTATCGCTTGGCAAGGCGTTATTGTTGCCTCGCCTCAAGACAGGATTGCCGTGAATCATGCCATTGCTGCGGGAACCGCTGCGATTCCCGTCGAAACGAGAGACGCTTGCCCGCGTCAGCCATTTGTTCTTCGCCGCGTTCCCAACAACGATCGTTGGCTGTTGGAGGTGATGCTCGTACATCCGTTGTTCCTGTCGCAAATGCCGCACGAGCCTCTCCGTTAGATAGGCGCGATTCTCGGCTTGTACATGAACAATCTCACCGCTCTCGTTCCTATCCCGCGTTCCGGTGCGACGAATTTCCCGAACAGCCTCTGGCCCTGCATCCGATTCTGCCGCCCGAAGCCTGGCCGTCTGTCGGGCAAGCGCTTCTCCCGGCCGCGGGATTGAACTCCCTGGCCTGTCTGGTTGAGCTGTTTCGCTCGGCTTTACGGCCGCACCGTTGACGGCGTCGATGACCGCTCTATTTTCTCGAATTTCGCGAACGATCTTCTCCGTTACTCGCCAAGAACCCGAAGCGTTCCTGAGTTGAATACTCGGGCTGCTCCGATGCAAAATAGCACGATTGATGAATTCGTTAGGCCTTTGGCTTGGCTGAAGCCCCAGCGCCGATTGTACCGCTGCCGGCAGCAAGCGCTGGATCAAAGCTTGCACGGGATGGGAATCCGGCACGCCCCGATTGACGGATCGACGAGAACTCTTGTCGGCGTTGCCGATTAATTCGGCAGCCTTCTCCAACTTCCCGGATGACGCGGGCTTGCTGCTGCCGTATTGCGCCGTATCGCGCATATTCGAAATCCATTGCCTCATCTCTTCTATCTCGGCTCTTCTTTGCAGCATGGTTTGCTGTAACGACGGGAGCTGTCGATGAACGATAGCGAGACCGGAAAGCGTTCTATATTCAGGGGAGCTCAGCGGTTGTGTCTCGGGCTGGGTCCGCCATGTTTGCATTCGAATCGATTGGTTAATTCGTTGAAGCGTAACGGCTATTTCGCGTTGGGCAAGGAATGCCCTCGGCAACGATGACGAATAGAACGCTTCAGTATATTTGCTACGCAGCTCGCGGACGATGGGCAACCATCTACCGGTGGACCGATCTCGAACCTGCGAGGGGCTAGTCGTACCTCCGGCCCTCTGAAGGCGAGGGTCCCGCGCCGCATTCCCAAATGCACGCTGCTCGTCAAGCGGATCCGCTTGCCGCAGTCGCTTCTCGATTTCGAGCTCGATTTGCTGCTCAATCCGACGTTCGACCTGACGTTCGACTTGCCGCTCGACCTGACGCTCGACTTGCTCTTCGACCTGACGCTCGACTTGCCGCTCGACCTGACGTTCGACTTGCTCTTCGATTTGACGTTCGACTTGCCGCTCTACCTGACGCTCGACTTGCTCTTCGACCTGACGTTCGACTTGCTGTTCGATCCGACGCTCGACTTGCTGCTCGACTTCCCGCTCGGCGTGATCGTTTACGCTACGCTTGCCTTGACGTTCTGCTTGACGATCGTTGTCTCGAACTTGCCGTTCCGGCAGCCCGGCTTGCCGTTTCGAATCCGGTTGCGCCTTCTTATCCGTTTCGGACTTCGGGTTCTCCCGCATATCTCTCGACATCCCGGCATCCGAAACGCGTCCTTCGGGTGGCGCTGACCGCTCCGCCTGGCGCTCGACATGACGTTCCAAGGGAGCATCCGGCCGAAGCTCGGCACGATGTACAATCTGACTATCGATCTGACGCTCAATCTGGCGTTCGATCTGTCGCTCAATAGACTCCTGTGCAGGAAGCAGCCCCGTTCGATCCGCCGACCGATCCGTAGAACGCTCCGTTAGCCGCTCCATACGGTCATTCTTGATCTGCGCCGACCGGATTTCCGCTTGACGCTCGCTTCTCGTCGCTTGCCCCGGCACGACGATCTCCCTGATTTCCCTTAGGATCAGGCGCTCGGTAATCCGGTTCTCGGCCATCATCCGCTGTTCGATCGTTTGCTTCACGTTAAGGCTATGCATCTGCAGCATGGATCGAATCTGCCGAATGTGCACGTCGACATGGAGCGGCGCGGCCGCGAAGGAGCCCGGCCTGCTCTCCGTTCGATGCACCATCATGCCCGGGCGGTTCGAGGACTGTCCGATGGACCAACCGAACTTCCCTATCACGTTGTCAGCAAAATTCGCATCGGAAAGCCGAATGGACCGCATCCTCAATTCCCCCTCTCCGACTACCTGGCCTTAAAGCCGTTATGCGTGAGTTCGACGTATTCGACCGCGATCTCGCTGCTGGATGCCCTCAAGTCCGCCCCGCTCCACTTGGTCGGATAAGCATCGTAGAAATTCCAACGGCGAAATTCTTGGTCCTTCTCGTTATAGAGTATGATCGACCCGCTCTTGCGCTGGATTACGCCTCTCATTACGTCCGAGTACCAGCTCCAAAGCTCGTTGGTCGTGGTCATCCCGCGCTTGAGAACCAATGGCTCCAGCCTGACCCTGCCCGGCAGCCGATGCGTATATTGATTAAGTCCGCCTTCGGCCACTTCTTGAAGCTCGAGCTCCGAATTCAACCCGCTCACCTCGGAAAATCCGGCGACCAGCATTCCGTCCAATTCCACCATGAAGCGATACGCCCCGACGACGTATGCTCTCGCTTGATCCGATTTATTCGCCACTGCCTATCACCTCTTCTTGAACACGTCGAACGGATTGTTCTTCGCGGCAGGCTCGTCATTCGTCTTCCGGTTGATTCTTGAAATTTCCTCGCACCACTTGCGCCGTTCCTTATGCTCCATGTTCATAATCTCGTCATGCGTCCAATGGAAGTAGTAAGCTATAAATCCCGTCTCCTCGTAAAGCTTCTCTTCCGGGTACAGGCTTAAGCCCCTTCCATCTCGGACAAAAAAGAAATATCGACCTCGTGCTCATGCTCGCATTTCGGACACATGGCCTTTACCGTGAGCTTCTCCGTCTCGTTGACCTCGCGATACAGATTCTGCAGGAAAGCGAGATCCGCCGTGAACAGCTTCTCGATCGTTTTCGTATCGACCGCGCGCAGATCGCCCAGCTTCGTTACGACGCGGGCCAGCAGAATGATCGTCAAGTAACCGGGATTTTGTTGAACGCGCTGATCCCTCATCGGAAGAATTTCGTCGGCCGCGGTCGCAAGACGCATCGTGCCCCTGCGGTGGAGATTGCCGTTCTCGTCCACGTATCCTCTTGGCAATTCGAATTCGTATTCTGTCTTGAAAGACATCATGCCCCTCCTCAAATATTCGTGATCGGTCGTTTCCCGCCGCTAATTGTTTAACTTTTCCAGACGGGATTAGAATAACAACTAAGGAACAACAAAATGGACTGTTGTTCCTCAGCATCAAGCGATTATTATTGTGTTCTCAGCATGCCTTCATGCGCCAGCTCGAGCAGCTCGATCGCCACTTCGGATGCCGTCGCATTGAAGTCCGGAGCCGTGTACTTCGTCGGCCACGCTTCCATGATTTGCCACGTGGCAACGTCTTCGCCTTCTTCGTCGATCGCGATAATCGTGACCGTCTTGCGCTCGATCGCGCCCTCGACGATGCACTCTTGAATCCATTCGAACAAATCCATGGCTTCCGTCGCTCCCCATTTCAAGGAGATGTTGCCGTACTTCGCCAGGCCGGGAAGCTTGCGGGGCGTAATCGTATCGGTGCCTTCCCGGTACTCGATTACATCGAGGGAAGCATCGAAACCGGAGACTTCGCTGAAACCGGCTTGCTCAATCCCTTCTACTTCTACACGAAATCGAAACTTGCGATATGGATCATTGCGTTCGCCTGCCATCGTTTAATCGTCCTCTCCTGTCACAATTAGAATAAGGGTTATGCTATGAGGCCATTATTGCTCGTTAGTCTTCTGAGTAATGCGGAAAATGACGAATTCCGCCGGCTTGACCGGCGCGATGCCGATCACGCAGATCAGTCGGCCGTTGTCGATATCGTCCTGGGTCATCGTGTTCGCGCTGATATCGATGAAGAAGGCTTCCGACGGTGACGAACCCACCAAAGCGCCGCCGCGCCACACGCGCGTCAGGAACGCGTCGATCGTGCGCTGCACGCGAGCCCACAGACGCTCGTCGTTCGGTTCGAAGACGACCCAATTCGTGCCCGATTTGATCGATTCTTCCACGAAGATAAACAAGCGGCGAATGTTGATGTACTTCCACAACGCATTGGAAGAAGTCGTTCTTGCGCCCCAGATGCGAATGCCTTGTCCGGAGAAGCTTCTGATTAGATTTACGCCTTTTGGGTTAAGGATATCTTGTTCGCCTTTATTGTACTGCACGTCAAGTCCGGTTACGCCGCGCACGACTTCGTTGGCTGGGGCTTTCTCCACGCCGCGCGTATTGTCGCTGCGCGCGTAGACGCCCGCGACCGTGCCGGACGGAGGAACGAAGATGTTGCGTTTCTCCAGCGGATCGAACACTTGAAGCCATGGATTATACATAGCGGCATAGCTGGAATCGAAGATATCTCGGTGAGTGAGCACGTCGGAAACCTTCGTCTTCTCTCTCGGAATATCGAGAATGGCAAATCGGCTGCCCAAGTTCTCGCAATGCGCAACGAGCGACAATTGAACGTTAGGCTCGGTTACGCCCGGGATGGACATAATGCTGACTTGATCGTTATCGACGAACGCTTGAATGCCCGTACGTTTGCCCGGCCCGTTGTCTTCGCCGATGTAATCCGAAGCGCTGATGCCGCCTTGCGTGCCGTCGGAGCCGCCGGAGAGGGCGATCGCGTACTTGCTGCCTTCGGCGAACAATGCGGCGATGCTCGCATCCTTGGCTGCTACGATGGTCAGCAATGCCGATCTCGAAGTCACCTTGTCGACATAACTTGCCGCGTTGGCGTTGAACGAGCAGTTCTCGTACAGTTCCGACTCGTCCCCATAAGCGACATACAAGGAGAAGTCGCTGGCCGCGAGCACTTTAACCGGAAGCAAGCCGTTGTCGACGACGTCCGTGCCAAGATCGTCGGCTAATTCGATGACGTTGTCTTTAATGAGCACGATGGTCGTGCTTGTCCGCTTCTCGCCGTCCGTGAAGGTAACAGAATCGCCCTCATGGAAGCCCGACGCGTTCTTCACGCGATACTTGCCGGCGCCAATAACTTCGAAAATTTGCGTCTTGACCTTGCTCGAAGGCTCGATGAACACTTCGACCGCGTTGCCCCATGCGCCGGGATTCTTCGCCGTTACCGCGAAGAGATCGTCCTCGCTTGCAGCCACGGCGGCATCCGAGGGAGTAGCGCGCATGATGTACGCGCGCGAACCGCCGTTGACGAAGAACTGTTCAACCGCGTACGCCAAGAACCGGTAGGCGCCGAACTGGTTGTCCGATAGATATCCGCCGTAGTTCCTCTTGAAGTCGTTCATGCCCGTGACCAGCACCGGCAAGCCTTCAACGGGACCGCGTTCGGCAATGCCGATGAACCCCGCCGTGCTGGAGCTTACGCCGGAGAGGGGTTGCCCCGCGCTGTCGAATTCTTCTACATAAACGCCTGGTGATAGATACTCAGCCATTTTGATTACCCGATATTCCACGCAGCAAAAGTTCCTGTTAACCTGCGAGTATATCGGTTCCTCCCTTCGGATTGTAAATATGCAAGACCCATTCGGTAATCGAATCGGTCGCTGCTACGCGTTTCATTGCTTTTGATTCAGCTTGACATGGCGCTCGCGTACGCGTCCCACCGGTTTCAAGCGATTCGAATCCACATAGATCGGTCCGATCCGGTAGTTAAGCGAAAGCTTGTACGGCACGTCGGGGAACAGGCTGATCGCCACGTCCAGAGGGATCTCTTCCTTGGCGAGGCGGAAGACCCCGTCCGATCCGGCAAGAGCCCCTACCAAATCGTCGCCTCTCAACGTGTTATGATCATGAAGCGTCTGCAAGGTCCTTCCGATGATGCGATGCTCGTCGATGGCCCTTGTCAGCACATCGGAAGCGGAATGCGCGGTAATCAAGTAAGACAGGTCCAGCGCGATCGAGGGATAACGGAGTGTTCCTCCTTGATCGATGAGCTCGTTGCTGCGAAAATCGGGATTTTCCGTAATCTGATATAAGTACAGACTAAGATTCATATCGCCCTTGTCATGCGGATGGGCAAGCCCCACTCCGTCCGGGTGCGCGATCAGCTCCGGCACCAGAGCTTCCCGCAGCACCTTGACCAAGGATAAACCTATGTCTGAGATTACCGTGTAGTCAGCCATCGTTCTCACCCCTTCCAATAGTCGGCGTAAACGCCTAAACGGTCTTTTAACAACACTTTTCCCGTTTTCTTGTACTCTTGGACGACTCCTCCGATGATTTGCTTCATCGAGACCGGCACGCCTTCCCTGGCCGCCAGGAACGCCGCGGTGACGACGATGTTCTTGATCGGACCGCCGGCCAGCTCGAGCGTCTGGGAGAGAAAGGCGTAATCGATCTCCGCGACCGGCAGTTTCTTGGGAAACGTAGCGCGCCACAGTTGTTCTCGCTGGGTCGCGTCGGGGAACGGGTATTTGATGATGAAGGGGATCCGCCTCGTGAAAGCATCGTCCAGATTCTGCGCGAAGTTCGTCGCCATAATCGTCAGGCCGTCGTATTCTTCCATCTTCTGAAGGAGGTACGCGGTCTCCATGTTGGCATGCTTATCGTGGGAATCCTTCACCTCGGAGCGCTTCCCGAACAGCGCATCCGCTTCGTCGAAGAACAGAATGGCTCCGCTAAGCTTGGCTTGATCGAAGATGTCGCTTAAATTCTTCTCCGTCTCGCCGATGTACTTGCTGACCACTCTGGACAGATCGACGCGATAGAGCTCCGAGTCCATCTCCTTGGCAAGGACCATCGCCGACATCGTCTTGCCCGTTCCCGGAGGTCCCGTGAAGAGCATGCTGATGCCTTTGCCGTATGGCAGCTTTCCTTCGAATCCCCACTCGTGGAGCACCTGATGACGGTACTTCACTCTGTCGCAGGCCTGGCGGAGCAATTGCTCCGTGTCGGGCGGAAGGATGAGATCCTCCCAGCCGAATCTCGGTTCCAGCTTCGCCGCTTTCTCCTTCAGCCCATGGCTGATCAGCTGGTACGCCGCCCGATGCAGCAACGGCGAGGCTTGGCCGACGGAGCTATCCCCCTTGCCCGGCGACCGCCATTCGGCGGACTTGCGCACGTCGTCGATCGCGGCCGCGATCTTTCCCGGGGTGAACTGAAACTTCCCGGCTAACGTTTCCGCCGCTTCCGACGATAAACGCATGTCGGGCTTCGCCAACGATTGCCACAGTCGCTTTCGTTCGCCGATGTCGGGCGTGCCGAGCGGGATGTGAATCGCAACCATATGGACGAGAGCGATGACGGGTTTGACTTCTTCCTCGCTGAAGAGGAAGAGAAGCTGCTTGCAGGCGTCAAGCCGTTCCATCAAACGTTCCAATCGTCTGTCTTCGGTCGTTCTATCCGAACGAGGACGTTGTAAGATATGCAAATGATCGAAAGCCGGAATCGCTTCCGACAGCTTGGCTTCAACCAGCAAACGATCAATAGCTTCGATAAAAGGCCGTTCTTCTTCCGGGGCGTCCCGCAGATCCCACTCCAAGAGCGACTGCCCGAGCGCCGCGCAAGCTTGCCGCGCAAGATACGTTTTGCCGCTCCCCGAGGGCCCGTGAATCATTAGCGCCGCAGCGGTTTCCCGCCCTCTTCTCTGCAGAACGTAGTCGTTCACGCGCTTCTGGAGTTCCTCATGAAGCAAGATCGGCGGCAGGGATGCTTCGGATGAAGGATAGAACCGAACGCGAGCCAGCGGTCCGTTCTCCTTCCATGCCATGCCGAGAAGATAATGGACCATGCGATCCTTGAGCCGAACCGCTCGCGAGAGCAAAGACGAAGCAGGAGCTTGGGCGCGATCGTCCCGCGCGTCGAAGAAATCGTCGCGGAAGGAGGAGCCTTCGGACAGCAGCCGGATGATCGATCTGCGCTCTGCCGCGTCGTCGCCGCATAGGCGAAGCATAAGATCAATGGACAAGTACGGACTGACGTAGTCCCCCTGCAGATAACCGTAAACCTTGTCGTAAGGTCGTCCGGCATGGGGAGCGACCGCGGCGATCAGGCAACGAGACTCGAGTTCGCCCAAGCCGAATCGCCTGCGAAGGGCGACGAGCGGCAGCCGGATGCCCTGTCGTTCCGTCGCTTGCAGTCTGGCTTCCAGACGGGCTTCGACGGCTTGAAGCCGTTCGGCCTGCTCGTAGGTGTAAGCGAATCCGTTGTTGTCGTCGCCAAGGAACGATTTGGCTTCCGACGCATTGACGAACAAGCCGGGGAACTCGTTGAACGGCAGCTCCGATTGCGGAGCCGCATTCATATGCAAGGCTTCCGATTCCAAGCGGATATCCAGTCGCTTCAGCTCATCGGAAAGATGGTCCGAAGGGTCCTTGTACGCCCTCTGTATATCCGTCATTCGGTCACTCCTTAAGCGCTGCCGGTTCCGATTTTATGCAAATAATGGTTAACATCCTAATAATCACACGATATCCGCCAAAGATCAACAAAATCCGAGTAATTTCGAGATTAAATTCTACGATCCGGCGTATTGCAGCGCCATGATCGCGATATCGTCCGATTGCGGATGCTTCTCGGCGAACCGAGCGACCGCATTCACCAACGATTCCGTCAATTCGATCGGGGATCGGCTTGCATGGAACCCCAGCTCTTCGCGCAGCCGTTCCATGGAGAACCACTCCCCTCTGCCATTCTCCGCTTCGGTGATTCCGTCCGTGTACAGCAAGAGCGTTTCGCCCTCCGCAAGCGTGTCTTCGTTATCCTCGTAGCGCAAATCGCCGAAGATTCCGACGGGCAGATGCTTCGTGGTCTCGAGCTCCCTAACCCCGCCGGCCGACAAAATCAGCGGCGTGCAATGCCCTCCGTCGCAGTACGTTATCGCCCCTGTCCGGGTATCCAGAATCGCGAGGAAGATGGTCGCGAACATCGTGGACTCTTCCGTGCTGATCTCGCGATTAATCGCCATCAAGATCGCCGCGGGCGATAAGCCCGTCGTCGCCTTTGCCCGAATCCAGATCATCAAGCCCGACATGAACAGCGCCGCGGGCATCCCTTTGTCGGAGACGTCGCCCAGGCAGATCAGCAGCTTGTCCTCGCCGATCTCCATGAAGTGATAGAAATCGCCGCCTACTTCCCGCGCCGGTATCAAGCGCGCGTGCAGGTCGGCCTTGCCGGAGCGAAGCGACTCGCCCGGCAGGAAGCTCATCTGAATGTCCCTGGCAATCTTCAGCTCGCTCTCCATTCTCTCCTTGGCGGCCGTCGTCACGCGCAGGTTCTCGATCGATTGCTCGAGCGCCTCGTAGAGAAGCATGTTTTCCAGCGCGATAGCGGTCGGGGAAGCGATCATCTCCAGAAGGCGAAGGTCTAGCTTGTTAAAGGCGCTCCTTCCGCGCTTGTTGATGACCTGCAGCACCCCGAGCGTTTTGCCGCCGGACCGGACAGGCACGCACAGCATGTTGCGCGTCGGAATCTTCACCTTCAGCGCGACCTTGTTCGACCAACGGGAATCGTTCGCGGCGTCGGCGATAAGCACGGATTGGCCCGATCCGGCCACCCAACCGGCAATGCCTTCTCCGGCTTTCAGCCTGATCTCCTTCACCTCGTCCGTCTTATCGCCGGTCGCCACTTCGAAGTAGAGCTCGCCCGTCTTCTGGTCGACGAGGATAATGGACGATCCCTCCGCCGACATCTCGCGGGAGGCGGTCTCCATGATGATTCCCAGCAGGTCCTTCCGCTTGATCGTGGCGTTAAGCTGAAGGCCGATATTGAATAGCTTGGTCGTTCTATGCTGCTCCTTGCGGACGATGCGCAGCATTCCGGCAGCTAGCAGCAGGACCGCCAACGCAACCCAGAAAGAAATAACGAATGCCATTGCATGCCCCTCGTCTTTCTCGATTAGGATACGAACGCAAGCGCTTCCTCTTCCGCGGAGAACAGGGAGAAGATCGTGGAGAAGCCGGATATGCGGAAAATCTCGTTCACGTTGTCGTTCAGGCCGAACAGGGCGAGCTTGCCTCCAACCGCTTTCGTTTTCTTCACGGCCAGCAGCATGACGCGAAGCCCCGCGCTGCTGATATAATCGAGCAGGCTAAGATCGAAGACGAACCTCGAGCCGCCTTCGTCCGCAAGCCGAAGGAATCGTTCCTCCAGCTCCTGCATCGTCGTGCCGTCCAGCCGGCCGCTTATCCTCACCGTCCGAATTTGATTCTGCGTATCGACCGTTACGTTCATCGTCCTTCGCTCCCCATGCCTTATTGCATATGCCTTATTGCTTCATTCTTCGCGCGGTTACCCGCATGGCGAATACGTTGCGGTCATTCGTTCTTGCATAAGAACAATTATCCATCTTGGCCCTGATCAGGTGGATGCCCAATCCCCCGATCGGGCGTTCTTCCGCTTCCAGCCCCAAATCCGGCTTCTCTCTCTCCAGCGGATTAAAGAACCCTGCCCCGTCGCGGAAGGTGAGAACGATCTCGTCCGATTCTTCCAAACGCAGTTCTGCGTCGATCGGGGCAGCGCCGCTCGGATGGATTCCGCCTTCTTCATAACCGTGAACGACAATATTCGTAAACCATTCCTCGCAGACGAGCTGCAGATCCAACCGCAATTCGTTCGTCAGCGACTGCGCTTTGCAGAACGACGCGACGAGCCCGTTAAGCTTCGCCCATTCGTTCATGGAGGGCGTCAGTCGAACGCTTACCTGCCGCATGCCGTCGCCCCCTTGTTTGCTATCCGAGCTTAAGCACCAAATCCTCCATCATTCGCAAACGATGGCCGATCGAACGAAGCAAGCCGACGCCGACATCCGGGTACACCCGCACGAGCTTCGCCACTTCCTTTCCCTCGATCTCCAGGGCGCGGGCCTCGTCCAAGATTACCTGCGCGGACACATGCGACGGACGTTCGTCGAACAAACCCGCTTCCCCGATCGATTCCTTCGCCCCGATGATGCCGATCGTGCCGAACGTTCCGCCTTCGTTCCGTCCGCCGATCTCGACGTGACCGTCCACGAGCACGTACATGGACGACGCCCGCTCGCCCTGCTTCATCAGGAAATCCCCTTCCGGAAAGACCCGTTCATGGGCAATGCTGGCGATACGGCCCAACTCTTCGATCGAGATATCTTGGAATAGCGGCACTTGCTTCAGGAAAACGATTTTGTCGAGCGCGCTCAAATATTCCCAGTTGTTTACCAATGCGGTCGCCCCTTCCGCTGCTCCGGATTTGATCGCGATGGCCTGCAGCCACGGATCGGTAATTGCTTCGTCCAAGTTTAACGCTTCGTCCGGCAGTTGCGAGCCGGAACCGCCGCGGCCCTTCACGGGCTGGCCCCTTCTCTGATAAAAAGCGAGCAGCGCGGCCGCCAGCTTCGCATTGCCGAGCCCTTCGGACAGAATCTCCAGTCCGTTGTCGCGAACCTCTTCGTCTTCGCCTTCGAGCGCCTTCCGCAATTGGGGAATGGAACGTTCGTCACCGAAGCGAAGCATGACCGTCCAAATCGTATCCAGCAGCGAGAGCGTTAACTCGTTGCTTCTCATCCGCGCGAGCTCCGTCCATTCCGCGTGCCCCGCTTCCCCGATACGGTCGACATAGGCCCGAATGGCTCGCAGCTCGCGCAGCTTCTGAATGCAAGAAGGCACGACCGTCTCGTGAATGTCCTTCTCCAAGCCGACCGCGATGATCGCGGTTACGGCGGCTCGCCACACCTCGTCGTTGTACGAGGCGATGAATCGGTTATAGACGGGCATGCCGGCCGTTCCGATATCGATGAACGCCTCCTCGATCGTCGCGCACAGCTCCGCGTCGGCTCCGATCAAGAGCTCCCCCAGGTTGTTGGCCGTCTCTTCGTCGCCGATTCGGCCAAGCGTGCGAACCGCCATATTCCTGACGAAGGGAGTCGGTTCGAGCATGCACATCATGACATCGAAGTAGTGATCCTTCAGCTGACGCTCTCCGATGATTTGGCAGGCCAGCACCGTCGAAGAATTCCGCTCCTCGAGCCAAGCCCGCAGCTCCCGCGCAAGGCTCTCCGACTGCGCCATCACGCGAAGCGCCTCGGCCTGGACGAGCCTGCTTCCGTCGTGCCTGGCTTGCCGGGTCCAACGTTCCCGCTCGCCGCTCCACGAAGGCGACGCGAATAGCTTGCGGTACGCGATCGCCCGCACGTCCTCGTCCCCGTCCCGAATGAAAGGCTCCAATCGTTCCAGCTTGATCTTGCTCCAGCTCCCCGGGGGAATAGCGGCCAGCGCCTCCGCTCTCGACCGACCGCCGCGCCGCTCCGCGTACTGCAGCAGCTCTTCGGTGGCGGCCGCATCCGGATTGCCGGCGAATAACTGAATCGTCAGCTGCTGCACCGTTTCGTTCGGATGGCGCAATTGTTCGAGCAGGGTCCGCTTCACGCGGTCGTTCTTCATCGATTCGATAAACTCGTTCATGAAATCCTTGACGGACGAGGTGCCGATCTGGATATAACGGACGAGCTCCTTAATGTAGAGATGCCGATTCCCCCAAGCCAGCAGGAACAAAAAAGCGGCCATGATCGTGCCGATGATCGCTTGCCAAGTCATCTCCACGCCCAGGACGGAATGCAGCATCGCGGCTCCCGACCCGATCAGCACGCCCGCCGAAGCGGCGATTCCTTGCGCGATATAGCGGAAGCCGTCCCGGTGCTTGAGGGGGAGCATTTTGAAGAAAAATTGATAACTGGGCTCGGCAAAATAATAGAGCAGCAAATAGGACAAGCAATAGCCTACGGAGACGGCCGCCAGCGCGTACGGCGTCCCGATGAACAAACTCACGAGACCGAAACTGCCGAGGAACGCGATCGCGATCGCAAACACGGTGTTGCTCGCACCGAGCAAATCGATCAGCCTGGACGCGAACAGCTGCAGCAGGAATGCCGCGCAGAACAGCACGATGACCATGAGCCCATAGAACGAAGTAAGTTCGGCCTCGTCGGTGTAAACCGCCTGCGCCGAAGTGAAATACTGATATTCGATGAGAAAATAAACGGCCGGCATCAGCGTCATGATTCCGATTACCGTCATGAGGAACGGCGAGCGCAGCGCTTGCTTGAGATAGAAGGACGAGCCCAGCCGCTCCCCTTGCTCTTCTTCCTCTTCCTTCTCGTTCTTGAAGGTCAGCGGAATCAAGTATTGCTTGATCGCCTTCATGAAGTTCGGCAATCCCGCCAACAAGAACAGCGTCGCCAGTATGTATAACAGTTCCGGACCGATCGCGGGCGCCAACAAGTTGGACAAGAGCCCGGCAGCGATGCCGCCCAAGATGGCGGACAGCACGAACACGGGCATGACGCGCTTGGCCTGCTGCGTCGGGCACAGATCGAACGCCGTGCTCCACATGAGCAGCGTCTGCTGCCGAATAACGAAGTTGGAGCCTAGGAACAAGATGACATAGAAGCCCATCCAAGACAGATCGAACAGGCGAGAAACGAGCAGCCCTCCCCCGTTGACCACGCCTATGGCGATAAACACGACATACATAACGATCATAAACCGGGGTTTCGGCAATTTTTGGGACAAGTAGGAGAAGGCCCAACCTTCAAGCGGCATCAGCACCGCTTCCGCGAGGTACATCATGGGCAAATATTGCGTGCCTACGCGGCTATTGAAGAGCGCCATGAAGGACGTATAGTTCACCATCTCCGACAAGCCCGCCAAGAAGAAGACGGTGCCCATGATCCATACCTTCTGCCGATCCTCGAATCTGAGATTAAACAGCGATTGGAGCTTCGCTAACACATGCGCTTCCACCTTATCTAGCAATTCGTTCCATGCATGCTTCAATCATACTACATATCAAATCCAAAATAATGCAAAATTCGTTCTTCTTCCACTTTTTTCTTGGTTATTCGCGCGTTTTTCCCGAAAGCTCATGTATAATGGATTCCATATATGGGTATCGAGGGGGATATTGCCGTGTTCCAGAGCTTGTTCAGAAGTTCGAAGAGCCCGAAGCCGCCGCAGGGCAATCAGACGCAAGGGGGGCCTGTCTCAAGCACGGCCGGCAACCAACAGGCCAGCCAGCAAACGCCGCAGATGGCCGGGCAAGCGCCGCTCCAGGCGCAGAAGTCCCCGGAGGAGCAGCGCAAGGAGGACCTGGCGACCTACAGAGACCAACATACGCCGATAATCGCCACCCAGCTCTATCAATCCCTGATATCCGGCGCGAAGCAGCAGACCGATCAGTATCTCCTCACGAACAAGGAAGCGCTGGCCTTGCGCGACTCGGTCCGTCAGGCGGCGATCGACAAGGTCAAGAACAACATCGAAGCGGACGTCGGCGCGACGGCTGACGAAAAGGCGGATGCCAAGAAGTACGCCGAGGAGAACGTCAGGAAGGCGATGATCGTCGAGGATTCGCTGACCCGCCTCTCCCACGACACGGTTCGAGCCGCCATCGGCGCCGACAACAGGGCGATTTTGGAACAAAAGGCCAAGGAAGGCTATAATTCCGTCTTGCCCAAGCTGAAGACGCCGCTCGCCAAGCAGCAGGACGAGGCCAAGAAGCAGGCGATACGGACAGGCCAGACCGCGGCGGACGGCAAGCTGACCGAGCTCGTCACTCAGATCAAGAAGGACCTGGCTCTGCGAATCAAGAACGATGCTTCCTTCCTCAGCGGCAGCGTCGACGTCAAAGATGCCGGCATGAAAGACTTGAAGGATCGGCACGATTCGAACGACGCGCTCGTCGCCGACAACGTGATCGAATCGATTTATACGAACAAGCTGTTCGATCCGATCAAGCTCGCCGTCGTCATGAAGCTCGGGTATGAACGGGGGTTCTTCAGCACGACTTCCGACGAGACCAAGGCGTTCGTGAAGAAGCTGGCTACCGCCGCGAACGAGCAAGCCCGGGCAGACATCGAAGGCCAATTGGACACGGACACGAACACGGCGGGCAAGTCCGAGCTCGGCAAGAAGTATTACGGGATGCTGGCCAAGGTGCAGGCGGCATCCCTCTCCAAAGGCTCCGTCAACGCCGTCGTCGACAAGAGCGCGATCGATATCGCGAAGCATGTGCTGCCGGAAGCCGCGACGAAGGGCGCGTTGAAAACATCCGCGCAATCGTCCGCCTTCGAGGTTGCGAGGAGCAATCCGGGCGATGCGGATAAGATTGGCGCCGCCGCCAAGAAAGGCGCGCAGATCAAAGCGATCGAGCTGCTGAAAGTCAAGCAGACGGAAGCCGTCGCGGCCGCCCGGGCGATCACGAAAGGCAAGAAGGGCGATTCGAGCGTCCCGGCGGACACCGTCAAGCAGGGTGAGATCGCGAGCGGGGTCAAGTCGCAAGTCTCCGCGGACAAGGTCGGGGAGAAGTCCATCAAGCAAGCCGTCGAAGCCGATACGCTGAACGGCGGCTTCGCGAAGGTGGGCAAGGTGATCGACCTTGCCGTTCCGAATAACGGCGATTCCAGCTCGTTCGAATTCGAGTTGAAGATCCCGGTTAACCACACGGGCAACGTCTACGTCCTGTTCGGTTTGGCCGCGGAGGCGGAGCGCGAGGAGAGCGATCTGACGGTCAACGCCTCGATTACGTTCGGGGCGGGCTTCCAGACGTTCGGCCTGGACGCCAACTTCCGCGCCGGCCTGTTCATGGAGAGCCAGTCCAAGGACTCCGTCGGCGTCATGAAGCTGCTCTCGTACGGCATGTACCGGGAAATGCGCAATATCGCGCCCCGGGCGGCGGAGTACTTCTGGGGTCAAGGCGGCAAGTCCGGCATGGAGAAGACCGAGGAAGCCGAGCTGTGGGCGGCGATGATCGAGCAGACGCACATGAAGGAAGGCAACTACGTCGACGTCGGCCTCATGGCCAAGCTCCAAGCCGACATCAACGCCGGCGTGGCCAAGATGGGCGGCGAATTGGGTTACAAGCGCCTGCATCATTACGACCAAGAGACGATCGAAGACAAAGTAGCGGAACACAACACCAAGACCGGAAAGACGGCCGCGCCCGGCAAGACCGGCTTCGGCGACAAGACCGACGTCGCCTCCCTGAAGGACAAAGCGTCGGCGCTCGGCTTCAAATCGAATAAACGCGTTTGGGAAGCCGGCGCCACGACCGAGGTCAAGCTTGGCAGCACGAGCGTGGCCTTCGGACTCGAAGGCTCGCTCGCCTTCGTGAACGACAAGATGCGCAGCTTGTCCATCGAAGCCAAAGGCTCTATTCCGTTCGCTTACGGCGAGGATGTCTCCGATTGGGCGAAGATCGCCTCCAAGTGGGTTACCCCGATCGTCGGCGGAGCCAAGAACGTGGCCGGCCTCCTCCAGAGCAAGATGAGGGGCGACGAAGAAGGCGTCAAGAAAGGGATGGGCGGCGTGCTCGACACCGGTTCGGACGTCATGTTCACCCTTCCTCAATTCGACTCCGTCGGCAAAGGCCTCGTGGAGAAGATCAAAGGGGACGAGACGATCAACGATACGGTCAAGGGCTGGATAACCGGCAAGCCGACCACGAGCGCCACCGAGAAGGTAAACAAGATTCTGCTGTCCAGTTCCCTGGATCTCTCGCTCTCGTTCGATAAGGAATGGACCAAGACCGGCACGCCAAAGGAATGGGAAATTTCGCTTGGAGCCGCCGAGACGAAGACGTTCGAAGTGGATGCGGAGATCGCCAAAGTGTCCGTCGAGAAATCCAAGAGCTTGGGCAAGCTAGGCTTCGGCACGAACGACAACGGCGAATTGGAATTCAAGGGCGGGTTCCTTGGTTTCGAGACGTAAGCGCGCGTCCTAAGCGTGCGAGACGCGTAATCGAAGTAAGCGGTGATGTGCGGCGTCTCTAACGCTCGTGACAGTGGCTATTTCGCTCCAATCGCCTCGTTTTAAAATCTAAAACGATCGCTAGCATGGTTAGTTGACTATTTTCAAGCGAAATGGGTCGTTAGTCGGCAGATAAGCACCGTGGCGAGCGTTAGAAAATGAAAAGTGGCCAAAACAGGGAAATAACGTGTCTGGCGATCGTTAGCATCCCCCTCAGGACGAGGCGTATGGCGCGTTCGTTTAGCCGGTTGTTGCGAAGGGAAACTTTATAGCCGATTATATACTTAGAATGAAAGAACAAGGAGATCTGCCCGACATGGCCATTCAACGATCCAGCGTAAAGACGCAACTGCCTCTCCTGTTCCGTACCTTGGACGGAGCTTCCCTATCTGCAGTCATCGTTCATATCGAGCTGCACTACGACGATTCGGGTTCCGCGGCCGGATCCTGCGAGATGCTTCTGGAAGTCGACGGCGAGACGTGCGCGGCCATCGTGGCGCAGGAATGGTTTCATTGCTTCGGCAGCGTCAGGTTGAATCAAGCGACCTTCGAGCCGGGGCGGCCAGCCGAGCTGCTCGTCGCCTTGCGTCCGGCCATCGTCCGCGGGCTCATCTCGCAAGGGATGGATGCGGAAGACGTTCTCGATGCTTTGTTACCGTCCGGCGAATCGGCGAAGTCCTCCCTCTCCGTTCAATTGAAGCAGACGGAGAGCTGGCTCGCGCTCGAACTGAAGCAATTGGTTCAACAGCCTGAGGAAGGCGACGAGAACGGACGCTTGACCATCAGCCTGCGAACGAATTGGCGCGAGAAGACCGCCCACGATCCGGTCCGCGCCACTCCCCTCTATGCACAAATGCAACGCTACCTGGAAGCCAAGGCGCTTATCGTGGAACCGGTCAACGATGAGCTCATGCGGCTGCGTTTCTACACGGACGAAGCCGAATGGGGCAGCGTCATTCAAGTGGAAGAGGCGGCGCGCACGATCGTCCTTTACTCCGTCTTCCCGACTGCGATTCCCTCTGCCCTGCGCGAGGAAACCGCATTGGCCTTCATTGGCGAGAACTACGGGAGCACTTCGGGCAGCTACGAGATGGACATCGAAGACGGCGAGCTGCGCTACCGAACGACGATTGCCCTGGGCGCCGGACAGGATCTGGACGTCGGGCTCGCCGCCGCGGCGTTGTCCGATCACCTCGAAGTCATGAAGCGCTTCGTGCCGGTCGTCTCGGAAGTTATCGAGCAGAGCGGCCATTGAACCCTATTCGAGCGCAAAGAAACCAAGACGTCCTGCCTTAAGAGTCGCATTATATTAAATGAACAAAGTAAAAGCTTGCCCAATCAGGGCAAGCTTTTCGCTTCCTATCGACACTATCGCCGTCGATTTACTTTATTCCGCTTGCTGCCTCGCCAAGTTCCTTCCCCGCCGCCGGCAGCTCCATCCATACATAAGGCTGCTGCGCCGCCAATCGCCCATACTCCATAATGGTCATGATCGCGATCGTCTCGGCCGGATCCACCGGGGAGACGCCGCTATCGAAGAACGCCAGCATCGCCCGGATAAACGCTCCGAAATAATCCGATTCCGGCTTCAAGGTTACGGCGGTCCCCGTCTCGTATTGCACCGTCATGCCGAACGGGCAATTCCAGCCGAAATGCCGGATCTCCGCCTGCCTGCCGTCCGCGAACCCGATCAGCAGCGCGGGCGAGGCCGGATTGCCGATGTACATCACGCGGTTGGCTTCGCAGCCCATGAGCGCTACGATCGGCTCGATTTGATGAATCGCGTAATTGTCGTACGTTCCCGGTCCCAGGCTGCCGATGACCGCGATTCCTTGCTTATCCGCTTCGGCATATTCCGCTGCATAACGAAGCGCGGAGCTGGAATAGAGCGGCGTACCGTGCCTGCGCGCGGTTTCGAACAACGTAAGCGCCGTTTTCCGGTCGGGCGCGAACGTTTTGTCCACGTAAGTCGGCTTGCCCGAACGCAGCGGAAGCCCCGCCAGCTCCTCGTGATACTCCGGATGATCGGGCGACAGCACGACCAGATAGTCGCTCGCCGCAACGATCTCCTCTATGGAGGCCATCAGCCGAATGCCTTTCTTCTCGCACCAGGCGGCGTTCGTCAGCCCGCCGATCTTATCGACTTTGCCGTACGCACAGACAACCTTCATCTCGCCGTTCGACGCCTGCTCGATCCACGCCGGGTAATGCTCGGCATGCCACTCGTCCAAATAATAATCGATGAACCCGATCGTTCTCATGCTCGCACCCCACATCCGCCGTTATAACCGGATTTCTTCTCCCCTCGCGGCCGACTCGTAGATGCCGCAAAGCATTTTCATCATCTCGACGCCGTCTTCGACCGGACTCAACGTCTGCTTGCCGCCGCTGCATGCCGCGACGAAATGATTGATCTCATCCTGAAAGCCGGCCGCGAAATCAAACGAAAGGTTGTTGATCTGCGGAGTCACGTTGAGAATGGTATCGTATTTCTCCGTGATGAAGGTCAGCGACGGCTCCAGCTCCACGCCGCCCTTCTCCCCGTACAGCTTGACCGTCAGCTCGTCCTCCTTCGCGTGAAGCGCGAAGCTGACATCCACGTACAGCGATGCCCCGTTCTCGAAGCGAATGAGCGCGTTCGCCATATCTTCCACCGTATTCTGCTCCGCGTCGTAATCGGATGACTTGTAATAGGCCAAGTTCTGTACGTTCGCCCGGTTGCCGAGCTTCTTGTACGTATTGCCGCTGATCGACTTCGCCTTGGGCCGGCCCATGAGATACCAGCACAGGTCGATGACGTGAACGCCGACGTCGATCAGCGGCCCGCCGCCGGAGCGCTCCCGGTCGGAGAACCAGCCTCCGGGGTTGCCGAGCTTCCGGATACAGGACGCTCTCGCGTAGTAGATCTCGCCGAACTCGCCGTGATCCGCCATTTCCTTGACGATCCGCGTATTCGCGCTGTACCGCCGGACAAAGCCGACCTGCAGGATTTTGCCGCTTTGCCCCACGGCCTGCTCCACCTGAAGCGCCTCTTCGACCGTCCGGCACAGCGGCTTCTCGCACAGCACGTGCTTGCCCGCATTCACGGCCGCGATGCTGATTGCCGCGTGGCTGTTGTTCCACGTGCAGATGCTGACCGCATCGATCTCGGGGTTCGCAAGCAGCTCGAGATAGTCCGTATAGACATGCGCGATATCATACTTGTCGGCCTTGGCCCGCGCTCGCTGCTCGTTCAAATCGCATATGGCGTAAAGCTCGGCATTCGGGTTCTTGAGGTAGGATTTCAGATGACTCTCCGAGATCGAGCCCGCTCCGATAACGCCAATCCGAATGGTGTTCGTCATAGTAGACACTCCCTGCTTATAGGTAGTCGTGAAGCTTAGACCGGACGGGACTCCGGCCAGGCGAGTTCGATTCCTTCTTGGATCAACAGCTTTTGGAACGCAAGCAGCTGCTCCTGCCGATTGCGGATATCCCGCGGCTTGACGCCATGCTGCAGGCAGTAGGAAGCCAGATAGCCCGCCGCCTCGCCGATGTTCCATTCAACGGGATGGAGCCGATAACAGCCGTTCGTGATATGGGTGACGCCGATGTTTTTGCCTGCGGGCAATAGATTGTTGACGCGAACGGGAATCAGGCTGCCGAGCGGAATTTGGAACGGCAGGCTGGAAATATCGATGTAATGGCGCAGCCCCGTGCTCGGGTGAAGATCGATCCGGTAGCACCCGATGCCGACGGAATCGGTGAACGGCTCCGCTTCTTCCGTGCCGCGGCATTCCGTGCTCAGATGCTGCTCCAGCACCGTGAACTCGGCTTTGATCCGGCGCGATTCGCGGATGTATGGCGCCATGGCAAGCCCATCCGCCGTGCCGACGACGTCATTACGCAGGCGCAGGCCGGGATAGCCCTGCTTGCCGTCCGGCCGGGGAGCCTCCGTCTGCATCCAGTACAACAGGGACAGGCTCAGCTGCTTGGCCGCCTCGAGGTGCCGCGCCTTCTCTTCCTCGCTCACATCGATCACGGGGCCGAGCCAATAGTCGTTCTGCTGCCAATTCACCAGCGAGATATCGCTGCGATACGTTCCCGGCGCAAAATTGCTCCGGTCGACGATCCTTCGGTACCCCATCAGCGACATCCAGTCTCGGTCCGGGAACAGGTCGAATGGAATCGGCTCCAGCGTCGCCGGTTTTACGCCCGTCCAGCTGAGCAGACGATCCGGCCAGAAGTCCGCCTTGTACTCGCGCCAGAAGTCGTACTGCCCGGGTTTGTCGATCGTATGGTTCTCCCCTTCGAGATAATCCATGGCGAAGCAATACGTAAACGCCTGCATGTCCATCGGCTGCGGGTCGCCCTCGAGCGCGTGGGGTTCCCCCGTCTGACGCTGCGATTCCGCGCCGGTGACGTACTCGACGCCGGCGAGCGGCAGAACGTCGCCGCATTCCGTCGCATCCAGGAAATAAGGGGCCGTCAGCTCAAGACGGTCCAGCTGCTCCGACCCTGCCACCGTAATCGATAGAACGTTATCTCCTTCCGTGCGGGCCGACTCCACCCGGTAACGGGTCAGAATCGACAGTCGGCCGCTATGGACGTAAGGAGCCATCATATGGCGAAGCACGGCGAGCGCGGTTCGCGGCTCATGGCAAATGCGGCTTACCCAGCCGTTGCCCGGATTCAGCATGACGTTCGCCCTGGCTTCGGCCGTTAACGGAAAATAGTCCCGGTAGTACTGCCGCACGCCCTCGCGAAACCGCCGGTAGCTCCTCGTGCAGCCGAACTGCTCGATCCAGGGATGTTCGTCGGGAGGCACGGCTTGACTCGTCAGCTGGCCGCCGATCCACGGCGTTTCTTCGGTCATGATGACGGTCAGGCCCATCTTGGCAGCCGCCAGCGCCGCCGCGCAGCCGCCGGTCCCGCCGCCGATAACGACCAGATCGGCATGCATCTCCTTGCTCATCGGGTAAGCCCCCTCGATCCTATTATTTCTGCTGATTCGTGAAATAGATGACTTGCGGACCGGCCGCCCCGCCGGTGAGGCTCAATTCGGACTTGTACGTCCCGCCGTTCGGATTCAGCTTGAAGTCGGTGATGTTCCAAGCGTTCTCGTACGTCAGGTACCCCGATTGGAAGATGTTCTTGTTCCATTTGACGACGTAGTGTCCGTATCCGCCCGACGGATTCAAGAATAAGCCGACCTGCCGCGGATGGTGGAAGCTGTTGACGATCTCCGTGTTCAGATGGTACATCACGCCGTAGTTGCCGTTGTTGATGACGGGCTTGTTGCCGTCCACCGCATCCCAGCCATCCTCGTATTCGCCTGGCATGGCGTCGCTCCACTGGCCGTATGCCGCGGAATCGATGCGCAAGTAGGCGCTGCCGATCGACGTATCGTACTGAATCGTGCCGGTCCGGTCAAAGTGGGGGAACGTCCCCCGCGTATGCGAATCTTCCGGAAGCACCGCGACCTGCTCCGGATGTTCCGGCTTCGCGTCATAGCTTAATACGGTGGCCGTTACTTGCGCAGGGGCGTTCTTCTTGCCCGACACGGCCTCGAACTGCACGATGCCGCTGTTCGTAATGTTGTTGTCCGTCGGCGCGTCGAGGTAATAGCTCTCGCCCGGGGCGAGCTCCGCCGCCAGCGTTCGTTTGTTCTCGGAAGCGATGAAGTCGGCGAGCGCCGACTGGCCGGCGACGTCGACATAGATGTTCGTTCCGATGCCGTTGCCTTCGAGATACAACGAGACCGTATCCGCCGAAGTGTTCGTGATCGCGACGCCGACCGTCAGCGTTTGCGGCGCCTCGTTCTGATGATGCCAGAACACGCGGAACTCGCCTTCGGCCGTATCCCGGTAGAACGCGCCGGCGGTTGCGAACGTTTCCGGAGAATCGCTGAGCAGCAGCTTGCCGCCCGTGCCCGTCAGCTGCGGCTTCTCGAGGTGAACGGCGGGCAGAAGGGAAGCAACCGGAACCGTCTCCGGCGTCGGAGCCGCTGCCGCGAAAGCCGTGCTTGCGCCAATCAGACCGAGGGACACTGCCAATGCGATTTTACGTTTCAACATAACCACTCCTCATTATCTCGAATTCGGGATCGCGGGCCCGCGCTGCATCACCCTTTGACCGCGCCGACCATCCCGTTAATGAACTGTTTCTGCAGCACCAGGAAAATAACGATGATCGGAATCACGGAGATGATCGTGCCGGCCGCGATATACGGGAAGTTATAGGACAAGTTCCCTTGCAAATATTGCAGCGCCGCGGCGAGCGGATATTTCTCCTTGTCGTCCAGGATGATGATCGGCCAGATCATGCTGTTCCAGAAGGCCATGAAGTCGAAGATGACGACCGTCGCGATCGCGGGCCGCACCATCGGCACCATGATGTTCCAGAAGATCCGAAACTCGCCCGCCCCGTCGATCCGCCCGGAATATTCCATATCGTTCGGGATGGTAATGAACGCCTGCCGGAGCAGGAAAACGTTGAATACGCTGACCGCCGACGGGAGGACGATGCCGAGAATCGTGTTATACAGATGCAGCTTCTGGATGATGATGAAGTTGACGATCATCCCGGCGGCATTCGGCAGAATCATCGTGCTCACGATGGCATAGAAGACGAAATTCCGCGCCGGGAACGCGATGCGCGCGAGCGGATACGCCGTCATCGTGCAGATGATCACGTTCAGCAGGACGCCCATTCCCGTCATCAGCACCGTGTTCTTGATATACGTCCAAAGCGGCATGATATGGAACACGTCGCTGAAGTTCTTGAAGTTGAGGGGCCACGGAATGAGCTGCGGCGGGAATTTATAGACGTTCGCGTTTACCTTGAGCGAAGTGGAGAGCAGCCATAGAAAAGGGCCCAGGCACAGCAGCGCCGTCAGTACCAGCAGCGCGTACAGGATAATACCGGAGGCGATCTTCCGGAGCGAGGCGGCATTATTCATAATAGGTCAGCCCTCCCTTCCTCGTGTACCGGAACATGAACAAGGAGAACACCAGAATGATCAGCGCGACGACGAGCCCGATGGCGGCCGCATAGCCGAAGTCGAAATCCTGGAACGCCACTTTGTACGTGTACACGCTCGCCACCAGCGTCGAGTTGATCGGATCGCCCTTGGGACCGTGCATGACGAAGATCTCGTCGAACACGCGGATCGCGCCCATGACGGAAAGCAGCGAGCAGAGCAGCACGAATGGCATCAGCAGCGGAATGGTGATCAGGCGGATGACCTGGAGGCGGTTAGCCCCGTCGATTCGGGCCGCTTCCTGCAGCTCGCTCGGAATGGACTGGAGCCCGGCCAAGTAGATCATCATGTAATAACCGAGTCCTTTCCAAATCGTCACCAGCATGACGCCTGCCAGCGCATACTTCGGCTCGACCATGAACGCGATATCGTGATGGGTAAGGCCGAGGCTGCGCAGGATATAGTTGATGATTCCCTGCTCCTCGTACATCCACTTCCAAGCGATCGCCGCCGCGACCATGGACGTAACGACCGGAATGAAGAAGGCGACCCGGAACAAGCCGACGAACTTCAGCTTCGTATTCACCAGCACGGCCATCAAGATCGCGATGATCTGGATAATCGGCACGACGATCACGTAGATCAACGAGTTCTTGAGCGCTACGTAGAAGTCCGGATCGTTGAACGCCCGCTGGAAGTTTTTCATCCCGATCCATTTCGTCGTATCGAGGGCGGAGTAATTGGTGAACGCGAGAGGAAGGCCGTATAGGATCGGATAAAAGGTAAACACGATCAGCAGCAGGACGCCCGGAGCGATCATGAGATACGCGAAACGGGCGCGGCTCCTCTGCTGTTTGGACCATTTTGCAGCCAACGGGATTTCCCCCTTCCCCTAGATAAAGGGGAGAGAGAAGCTCACTCCCCGCAAGTCGACTTACCCTCCCGCATTGACCGCATCCAATTGCTTCTGCATCTCCGCTTCGGCCGTCTTCAGCATGTCCTCCGGCGACTGCTGGCCGAGCATCATCTTCGTCCAGCCTTTCCAGAGCGGATCCAGCACCTTCGATTCGTCCTTGATGCCGAGCGTGAAGTCCTTGGCCTGGCCGACCATCGAGGCCGCGATGATCTTCGCCTTCGATTCCGGATCGTCGCCGCCTTGCGTAAAGAACGGATCGGCTGCCGCTTTCTTCGTGGATGGCAAAATATTGACCACTTTGCAGAATTCCAGCTGCGATTCGTCATTCGTGATGTAATTGGCGAAGTCGATCGCTTCGGGATGGTTTTTGCTCATCGTCGGCACGACGACGTCCATCAGGCTGGCCTGATAGTTGCCGCCTTCCTTCTTGGCCGGCATCTTGGCGACAAGCGTGTTGTCGAACACGTCCTTCGCGTTCGTCTTGACGCGGTTCAGGAAATTCGCGCCCGTCGTCAGCGTCGCGATCTGTCCGCCTTGGTATTTGTCGGTCGCGTAATTGGCATCGGCCCCGACGCTGTCCTTCGGAATGACGCCCTCGTCGTACAGCGCCTTGTTCCATTTCGCCCACGCCAGCGCTTCGGGCGTGTTGAGAATGATCGTCTTCTTGTCCTCGCTGATCATCGGCACGCCGGAGAAATACAGATCGGCAGGCGGATTGGAGACGAGCGTGAAGCCGTACTTGCCGGTCTTTTCCTTGATCTGAACCGCCTGCTGCTTCAGCTCGTCGAGCGTGACGGGCGGTTTGTTCGGGTCGAGCCCTGCTTCTTCGTAAATTTTCTTGTTGTACATGAAGACGGATAAGCCGAAGTACCAAGGAAAGGCATAGGCGCTGTCGCCGAGCTTGGTGGAATTGTAGAGGTCGGGAAAATAGATCGAACGCTGCTCTTCCGTCGCTTCCTTGTTCAAGTCGACAAGGGCGTTCTTGGCGGCGAGCGTCAGCGCCATGCCGGTATTGAGGTTGACGACATCGGGGGAATTGCCGCCGGCAATGGAAGTCAGCAGCTTGTTCTCCATGGAGCCGTAAGGCAGATCGGTCCATTTCACCGTGATGCCCGGATGCTCGTCTTGATACTTCTTGATGCGGCCGTTGATGTAATCGTCGAAGTTCGGGCTGAGCGAAATGGTCCAGAAATTCAAGGTGATGTCCTTCTTCGGCTTGTCGTTCGTCGTACCCGCCGCGTTCGTGCCCCCTGCGTTCTTGCCGTTCGCGTTCGTATCCGCCGCTTTCCCGTCGGGCGAATTCGCATTCGCAGATGATCCATTGCCGTCATTCGAATTCCCGTTGCCGCATGCCGACAACATCGCAAATGCCATGCTGCCCGCCAATGCGATGGAAGCCAACCGTCTCGCATTTCCCATATCGTCCCCTCTTCCTCTTCAAGAGTGCGTTGCTTAAGGTGATCTTACCTGAATCGGGATGGGCTGTATTTAACCATTCATGCTTTAAAGTTGTGCCATTGTTTAGATGATGGCAAGGGCATGACCTGCGGTCGATATGGATTTCCAATCGCTGTTGTAGTTCTAATTTCTTTGATCATATAAGTGAGTATAGGTAGAAATCTGACTACAAAGGCGAGCGCTCACGCTTTTCCGACTCCATATCGACACTCCGGTCACTCCCCAAACATTGAACACAACAAGTCACTCTTTGACATACAAACGAATGTACTCCGTAGGCGACAAGCCCACTGCCTTCTTGAACGCGCGGCTGAACGAATGTATGGACTGATACTGCATGGTCGAGGCGATTTCCGTGATGCTGCAGGTCTGCGATTTCATCAGCTCGATCATTTTCTGCAGCCGCTTCTGCGAATAGAAGTTGCGCAGGCTGATCCCCGTCTCCTCGGTGAACAGATGCGAGAGATAGGAATAGCTGTACCCGAGCACCCTCGATACCTCCGCCAAATCCTGCATCGTCAGCATGTTGTTGTCGATATAGCTGATGGCGTTGTAGACGATCTCCTTCGTTCCGCCGCTGCCTTGGTCATAGTGGTACGTGCTGTCCCAATCGGAGAAGAAATTGCGGTACATCAGCACGATCAATTGATTCAAATACGTCTGCGTCATCATCTGCGAATAATGCGACATGCTGCGGAATTCCTTCAGCGCGCTCAAGAACGTGTGCTGCATGTCCAGGCGGTCCTTCGTCAGCGGATTCTCCCGCTTGTCCAGCATTTTCTGAATATGGATGAACGGACTCTCGTAGCTCTCGCGGTAGTCGTCGTCCTGCTGCAAGTTAAACAGAAACCCCATGTAGAAATAACGGAACGGCTCCTTATCGTCGGCGCCGCCCGTATGCACCTCGCCTGGGATATTGATATATAGGTCCCCCGCCTCCACTTCGCTTCGCCTGCCGTTGGTCGAGAACCATCCCTTCCCCGACATGATGTACGTGATCTCGTAGCAGACCTGCGTATGCTCCTGCAGAACATACCCGGAATCGCAGCTCAAGTCTCCGATCTGATAAAGCGTGAACAGCTCGTACTGCTTGGGATTCAAGAAATACAAGTTATCGAAATGAAATCGTTTGCGGTCATGCGCCAAAATAAAACCTCCTGTGCATGGGATTAGCGGGCATTCCCCGGCATGAGAAAACAGCTCGGCCCGGGTGCCCGTTCTCTGCTAAAGATGCTTCATTCGGGGCTTGGCCCTCGGAATGCATTCATTAAAGCACAAATAACCCCAACCAGTACACTTTTTTCCAAGTGTCCCGATTGGGGTCATGCAGCCGGCGCATGCTCCGCCGGCGAAATGAAACGCAGCGTATCCGAAAATACGCTGCATTCTACTGGGTTACCCTTGCAAAATACCTTCGATCAAGGCCAGCTCTTCGCCGGTAAATTCAAGCGCGGCCAGCGCGCCGACGGCATCCTCGATCTGGCTGACCTTGCTCGCGCCGATGAGGGCGGAAGTGACGCGGCCGCCGCGGAGCACCCAAGCGAGGGCCAGCTGCGACATTTTCTGGCCGCGGGACTTCGCCAGCTCGTCCAGCTTGCGGACCTTGGCCAGACGCTCCTCCGTCACCTGCTCCGGCTTCATGAAGACCGAAGGGCCGGCGGCGCGCGAATCCGGCGCGATGCCGTTCAAGTAGCGGTCCGTCAGCATGCCTCCGGCAAGCGGGGAGAAGGCGATGGAGCCGATTCCCTCTTCGTCCAGCACATCCTGCAGGCCGTCCTCGATCCATCGGTTCAGCATCGAATAGCTCGGCTGGTGGATGAGGCAAGGCGTGCCGAGCGACTTGAGAATCCGCGACGCTTCGCGGGTCTGCTCCGCCGAGTAGTTGGACAGGCCGACGTACAGCGCCTTGCCCTGGCGGACGATCAGATCGAGCGCGCTCATCGTTTCTTCCAGCGGCGTGTTCGGGTCCGGACGGTGGTGGTAGAAAATATCGACATAGTCGAGACCCATCCGCGTCAAGCTTTGGTTCAGGCTCGCGACGAGATTCTTCTTGGAGCCCCATTCGCCGTAAGGCCCCGGCCACATGTAATACCCGGCCTTCGTCGAGATGATGAGCTCGTCCCGGTACGGCGCGAGGTCCTGCTTCAGCAGCGTGCCGAAGTTCTCTTCCGCGGAACCCGGCGGCGGCCCGTAGTTGTTGGCCAAGTCGAAATGGGTAATGCCGAGGTCGAATGCCCTTCTCGCCATCGCGCGCTGATTCTCCAGCACGTTGATGCCGCCGAAGTTATGCCACAGCCCGAGCGAGATCGCCGGCAGGCGAAGGCCGCTCTTTCCGGAACGGTTGTATGTCATTTTGTCGTATCGTTCTTGTTCTGCTATATACGTCATTGCTCCATCCTCCTCATCGTTTCACTCCTCCCATCTTACTGGAAGGCGAAGGACGAGCCAATGTCAGCAAGGCTGATTGTTATGTCACAAAGTCAGGCTTTATGCCAGCCGGTATGAAGCGCTTCGGGGAGGCGCCCTTCACTTTTTTGAACATTTTCGAGAACAGCAGCGCATCCTGATACCCGACCGAACGCGCCACTTCGCCTACGGTATAGGCCCCGCTCTCCAGGAGCTCGCATGCCTTGTCCATCCGATAGTGAAGCAAATACCGCTGCGGCGGCATGCCCAGCGCTTCCTTGAACAGGACGGAGAAATATTTGCGGTCCAAGCCGATGTGGGCGGCAAGCTGGCCGACGGAAATATTTTCGCAGAAGTGGGTTTGGATAAAACCGATGCTGCGGTGCACGTAGCCGTCTTGTTTGCGGGCGGCCGGCGTTGCCGACGAGGCCGGAGCCGCTTCCGTCAACGCGAACATGAACTCATATAGCAATGCGGTGAGCCGCAGGCCAGCCGCGCCTCCGTGGGATACCGCTTCGTTCAGAGCGTCGTAGAGGCCCGGCATCGTCCGCAGATCCATCGGGAATACCGGATGCTCCGGAGACAGGCTTGTCCCGGCCAAGATCTCGCGCAGCTGCGCGCCTTGGAACGCCACCCACGAATAGGTCCATGGCTCGTCCGTGTCGGCCTCGTAGTGGGTCACGACCTGCGGGTAGACGATGAAGCCCTCGCCCGCCGACAGCCGATACGTATAATCGCCGACGGTCACGTGCCCGAACCCGTCGTGAATAAAATGCACTTTCCAGCACTCTCGGATGCCCGGACCGACAGAATGGCCGGGAGCGCAGCTTTCCTTGCCCCAGTAGAGCAGCTGCAAATCCGAACTCCCGTTGTAGAGTCGATCAGGATTGAAAATCGAGTTTCCCATGCCGATTGCCGGCCTCCTCTCAGCTCGCTGCTAGCGTCTCTATCTGCTAGCATCATAGCACAGTTAAGCCGAAAAAGTCGTGAGCCAAGGCGGCGGAGAGCCGCTGCCTTGGCTTCGCGCAGAGCATGCCGCTAGTTCGCGAGCAGGTCCATGAAGCGATGGACGGCCATCGTTTCCAGCTCCTGCGGGTTGCCGCACAGCTGAACGAGCCGCTGCACCCGCTCGCTCTTGTAATGGGTCGCCAGGTTCGCTTCGAATTTCTGCAGCAGCAGCGGAATGCCTTCTTCCCGCCTGCGGCGATGGCCGATGGGATACTCCGTGACCTCCTGCTCCGTCATGCTGCCGTCGCGGAAGAACACCTGGACGCCATTCGCGATGGACCGCTTATCCGGATCGAAGTAATCGCGCGAGAACTGCGCGTTCTCCGTCACCTTCATCAGCCCGCGCAGCCTGTCGATACGGGGGTCCGCCGCCGCGTTCTCCTCGTAATGGTCCGCCGTCAGATTGCCGTGGAGCAGCCCGACCGCAGTCATATACTGGAGGCAGTGATCGCGATCGGCCGGATTGTGAAGCGGACCGGTCTTGTCGATGATGCGGATCGCCGATTCATGCGTCGAGATGACGATTCGGGCAATATCGTCCAGCCTTCCCGACACGACCGGATGAAGCCGGACGGCGCTTTCGACCGCCGTTTGGGCGTGAAACTCGGCCGGGTAGGCGACCTTGAACAGGACATTTTCCATGACGTAGGAGCCGAGGGGCCGTTCGAGGGCGATGGGCTTGCCTCGGAACAGCGCGTCGCTGAAGCCCCAGCCTTTGGCCGTTACCGCGGACGGATAGCCCATCTCGCCGCGCAGCGTGAGGAAGGACAGCTGGATGGCCCGGCCTGCCGCGTCGCCCGCGGCCCAGGATTTGCGCGAGCCCGTGTTGGGCGCGTGCCGATAAACGCGCAGCGGATGGCCGTCGAGCCAAGCATGCGAGAGCGCGTTGACGATATCGTCCTTCGTTCCGCCTAGCAGGCCTGCGGCGACGGCCGTCGACGCGACCTTGACGAGAATGACGTGATCGAGCCCGACGCGGTTGAAGCTGTTTCCGAGCGCCAGGACGCCCTGAATCTCATGCGCCTTGATCATGGCCGTCAGCACGTCGCGCATCGTGAGCGGCTGCTTGCCGGCGGCGTCGTTCCGTCTGCTGACATAGTCGGCCGCGGACAGGATCGCGCCGAGATTATCGGATGGATGACCCCATTCCGCCGCCAGCCACGTATCGTTGAAGTCCAGCCAGCGAATCATGCACCCAATGTTGAACGCCGCCGTCACGGGATCAAGCTCGTAGGACGTTCCGGGAATTCGGACGCCTCCGGGCAGGTCCGCTCCCGGAACGACGGGTCCGAGCAGCTTCGTGCAGGCCGGGTATTTCAAGGCCAGAATGCCGCAGCCCAGCGTATCCATCAAACAATAACGGGCCGTCTCGTACGCCGTCTCGCTCCGGATGCGGTAATTCGCCGCATAATCGGCGATGTCGACGAGCAGTTGATCCGGCTCGGGTCTTACGTTCGGTTCATGCGCTTGCGACACGCTCCATCACCTCGCTCTCGTTAGTCGTTCTAACGCCTGGCATGCAGCTCCAGCCACGGCTGCACCTCCGGTCCGTCGTAGGCGGCCGACGGCCGGATAATGCGATTGTTCCTCCGCTGCTCTATAATATGGGCGGTCCAGCCGGCCAGCCTCGCGATGACGAAGATCGGCGTGAACATGGCGGTCGGAATGCCCATGAAATGATAGGCCGTCGCGCTGTAGAAGTCTAGATTCGGGAATAAGGCCTTCTCCTCCCGCATGACGGCTTCGACCGCCTCCGAGACCGGGTACAAGTAACCGTCCTCCGACCAGTACGACAACGTCTCGGACCATTTCTTGATAATGTCGGAGCGCGGATCGGACACGCTGTACACCCGATGGCCGAAGCCCATGATCAGCTGCTTCTCCGCCAGTCGAGCGCGCGTGGCCTCTGCCGCTTCCTCCGGCGTCCCGAATCGCTCGATCAGCTCCATGACGGCTTCGTTCGCTCCGCCGTGCAGGTTGCCGCGCAGCGTGCCGATGCCCGTCGCGATGCAGGCATGGAAATTCGACAGCGTAGACGCCGTGACGCGGGCGGCGAAGGTGGATGCATTGAACTCGTGCTCCGCGTACAGCGTGAGCGAGATGTCGAACACGCGCCGGTGCCGGATAGCGGCGTGCTTGCCGTGCAGCAGGTAGAGAAAATGGCCTGCGACGGTATAGTCCTCGTCGGCAGCATCGGCTGCGATGTCCGCAAACTGCGGGCTGCCCGGCGCGGGGCTTGGTGCAGGGCTTAGAGCGGCGTTTGGAGCAGGACTGCTCGGAGCAGCGCCGCCGCCAGACGCGGGGATGCTTTGGGCCGCGCGCCCGGCGCTGCCCGGGGCGGATCCGGCCGTCGAATCGCTCCCGGGCTGCGGACCCCCGGTCACGACGGGGGGCGCATTCCGGGCAGGCGCCGAATCGCCGCGCCCCCTTTTCGGTTCGCGGGCGAGCTGCCGGCCGCTGACCGTGGCCCGGCCCGAGGCCGATCTTCGCTCATCGGACGCTGCCCCGTCTGCCTCCGGCCCGACGGACTCGGGCAGACCGTCATCCGTATCCGCGCTGAATTGCGGCCTCCGGATATCGGCGGACCGATCCGGCGTCTGCCCATTGCCGATGCCTGCGATGCTGACGGGGCTGTCGTCCTCATCGCCCCGCCGGTGATAATGGTACCAATGCAGCAGCATCGGCCCCGTCAACGCGATGAGCCGGTCCGCCAGATCGGCCGCCGGCCGCTCCGGGAGCTCGGGCTCCAGCGTCCCGAGCGCGACGCAGCCGGCCTGCAGCACCTCCATCGGATGCGCGTCCGCCGGCAGCAGCTCCAAGATCCGCTGCAGCGCTGCCGGCAGCCGGCTTGCGGCCTCCAGCTTGCGCCTGTAATCCGTCAGCTCGTCGACGTTCGGCAGCTTGCCGCGTATGAGCAGGTACGCCGTTTCCTCGAAGCTGCCGTGCTCCGCCAAATCCTCGATCGCATATCCGCGGTACGTCAGCCCGCAGCCGTCTTTTCCCACCGTGCTGATCGCCGTCGTGCCTGCCTCGACCCCGGCCAGCCCTCCTGGCTTCTTCGCCGCCATCCTTCATCCCTCCTCCGGCTTCCTCCCTGCATCGAACAGCGCATCCAGCTTGCGCTCGTAAGCGTAGTAGTCCAAATACCCGTACAGGTCCTCCCTCGTCTGCATCAGATGAACGGCGTCCGCCTGGGTTCCCTTCCCCCGAATCGTCCGGTACACCTGCAGCGCGGCGGCGTTCATCGCCCGGAATGCCGACAACGGATACAGCACCATGGCCACTCCCGCTCCGCCCAGCTCCTCCGCGGTCATAAGCGGCGTGCGTCCGAACTCCGTCACGTTCGCGAGCACCGGTACCTTCACCCGGGCCG
Organism: Paenibacillus sacheonensis; assembly: GCF_009909195.1. Lineage (GTDB taxonomy): Bacteria > Bacillota > Bacilli > Paenibacillales > Paenibacillaceae > Paenibacillus_Z > Paenibacillus_Z sacheonensis. Next base: position 46,816 of record NZ_JAAAMU010000003.1, on the reverse strand, counting down.
TGAACGTCCGGTACTCCTCGAGCGTGGTCGCCGCTTCCAGGAAAATCATATCCGCCCCCGCGTCCACGTAAGCCAGCGCGCGCGCGATCGCTCCCTCCATGCCTTCCGAAGCCAGCGCATCCGTCCGGGCCATCAGCACGAAATGCTCGTCGTGCCTCGCGTCCGCCGCGCTGGCGATTCGGTCCTCCATCTCGCCCTGCGGCACGATCGCCTTGTTCGGCCGGTGGCCGCACCGCTTCGCGGCGACTTGGTCCTCGATATGAATGCCCGCGGCGCCCGCCCGGATCATCTCGCGTACCGTACGCGCGATGTTGAACGCGGATCCGAAGCCCGTATCCGCGTCCGCCAGGATGGGGAGATTCACCGCGCCCGCGATGCGCCGCACGTCCTCCGCGACGTCGTTCAGCGTCGTGATGCCAAGGTCCGGCAGTCCGAAGGACGCGTTGGCCACGCCGGCGCCGGAGACGTACAGCGCGCGGAATCCGGTCGCCTGCGCCAGCATCGCGGCGTACGCATTGACGGCGCCCGCGATTTGCAGCGGCCTCTCTTGCCGAATTGCTTCCCTGAAGCGCTTGCCGGGGGAAGCTCGGTTACCGCCGCCGCGCCGGTGCTCGCCCGCGGCGCCGTTGGCGCCAATAGAGGTGCTGCCGCTAACCCCGCTTCCGCTAGTGCCCTCGCCGAGCGCACCTTCAACGCCGCCATTACCTCCGGCGCCAAAATCAGTCCCTTTGTCAACGTCGCAGCGATAACCGTTCCCACCGCTTCCGTCCATCGCAATCCCTCCTTTCCAATGATGGCGTTATCCTTTCAGCAGCTCGCCCGAGATCACGATTCGGTGAATCTCGTTGGTCCCTTCGTAAATCTGCGTAACCTTCGCATCGCGGAAGTAACGCTCCGCCGCGTGCTCCTCCGTCAGTCCTTCCGGACCGCACCACTGCAGTGCCCGCGTCGCCACGCGAACGGCCGTGTCGCTGGCGAACATTTTCGCCATGGACGCCTCCTTCGTGCAGGGACGCCCGCGCTGCAGCAGCTCCGCCGCGCGGTAGACGAGCAGCGCGGCGGCCTCCGTCGCAGCGGCCAGGTCGAGCAGCTCCGCATCGGCTCTGGCCCGCTGGCGCCGCGGCACCTGCGGCAGCTCGCGTTCCGCCAGCGCCAGCGCCGCGCGCGCGATGCCGAGCGCCTGCGCGCCGATGCCGATGCGGCCCCCGCTCAGCGCCGATTTGGCAATGCGGAAGCCCTGCCCCTCCGCGCCTAGCCGCTGCGACGCCGGTACCTGAACGTTCTCCAGTATGAGTTCGCAGGTATTGGAGCCGCGCAGCCCCATTTTCTTCTCCTTGCGGCCTACGGTGAATCCCGGGGTGTCTTTGCTCACCAGGAAAGCCGTGATGCCTCCGCCGGCGCTGCCGCCGGTACTGGAGCTCCCTGTCTTCGTCTGCGCCGCATCGTCCTGCACGACGGCGAACAACACGTACTGGTCCGCCTCGCCCGCGTTGGTGATAAACACCTTGGTGCCCGACAGCGCATAACCGCCCTCCCTGCGAAGGGCGATTGTCCGGATGGCCGATGCATCCGAGCCGGCATGCGGTTCCGTCAGCGCAAACGCCCCCAGCCAAGCGCCCGAGGCTAACCGCGGCAAGCAGCGGCTTTGCTGCCCGGACGTTCCATGGTAGACGATCGGCAGCGTGCCGACGGACGTATGCACCGCCAGAATAACCCCCGCGGCAGCGCTGACACGAGAGATCTCCTCGATTGCCAGCATGTAGGAAACCATGTCGCAGCCGCTCCCGCCCCATTCGGCCGCGATCGGCAGGCCGAGCAAGCCCTCGCGCCCCATTTTCTTCACCAGCTCGCGCGGAAAAGCATCGTTCTCTTCCATTCCTATTACCGCCGGCGCCACTTCGGCCCGTGCAAACGTCCTCACCCGCTCCCGCAGCGCCTCCTGTTCTTGCGAAAACCGAAACCTCATTGGGAGTTCAGCTCCCCTCCGCATCGTCATAGCCGTGAAACCCTCGGCCGCTCTTGCGACCCAACCAGCCTGCGTGGACGTAGCTTCGCAGCAAGGGACATGGCCTGTATTTGGAATCGCCGAACCCCTCGTGCAGCGTCTCCATGACGGCCAGACACGTATCCAGCCCGATCAGATCGGCCAGCGCGAGCGGCCCCATCGGATGGTTCATGCCCAGCTTCATGATGCCGTCCACCGTCTCGGCGGACGCCACGCCCTCGTACACCGCATAGATGGCCTCGTTGATCATCGGCATCAGCACCCGATTGCTCACGAAGCCCGGAAAATCCCGCACCTCCAGCGCGGTCTTGCCCATCCTCGCCACGAGAGCCGCCGTCTCCGCGTACGTCTCGTCGCTCGTTCGCAGCCCGCGGATGATTTCGACCAGCTTCATAACCGGCACGGGGTTCATAAAATGCATGCCGATCACCCGTTCCGGCCGCCGGGTCGCCGCCGCCAGCTCCGTCAAGGACAGCGAAGACGTGTTGCTGGCCAGGATGGTCCGTCTCCCGCAGATCCCGTCCAGATTGTTGAAAATCTTCTTCTTCACCGCCATGTTCTCCGTCGCCGCTTCGATGACCAGCTCGACCTCGGCCGCCGCGCTCAAATTGCCGCAGGGGACGATGCGCGCAAGCGCCATCGCCGCCTCTTCCGGGGAGATGCGACCTTTGGAGGCGCCGGATGCCAGCGCGCTGCCGATCGCCTCGAGCGCCGCGGAGACTCGAGCGTCGTCGGTATCGTGAAGCAGTACCCGGCAGCCTGCCAGCGCCGCGACCTGCGTGATTCCTCTGCCCATCTGCCCCGCTCCGACTACGGATACGTTCTGAATCGTCACCATGCCAGCTCCTTTCCGGGAATTGTGGATGCATAACCATGAGATCCGCCAGCCGGCAGTCTGCGCTCGTTCATCCCGTGCTTCTCGCCGCTAACCTTCGACCTTGATGAGCAGCGCATCTCCCTGACCGCCGCCGCTGCAGATCGCGGCTATGCCGAGACCGCCGCCGCGCCGCCGAAGTCCATTGATCAGCGTGACGACGATCCGCGCCCCGCTTGCCCCGACGGGATGCCCGAGCGCGATGGCGCCGCCGTGCACGTTCACCTTGTCGGCATCCCAGCCGAGGAGCTTGCCGCAGGCCAGCACGACGGCGGCGAACGCTTCGTTCAGCTCGATGCGGTCTACCGCATCGAGCTGAAGCCCCTCACGCCGGAGCAGCTTCTGCACGGCCAGCGCCGGCGCGATCGGGTACAGATGCGGCTCTACGCTGATCGCCGCATGCCCGATGATCGTCGCGAGCGGCGCCCATCCTTCGCGCAGCGCGCGCGCCTGCGAGGCGACGATGACGGCCGCGGCCCCATCGTTCACCCCCGGCGCGTTGCCCGCCGTAATCGTGCCTCTGCCCGCGCCCGATTCTGCGAAGGCGCCTGCACCCGGGCTCGAACCTGCACCAGAGCCCGCACCCGAGATGGAGACTGCGCCAGCGGCGGCTCCCCCCGCGTTGAAAATCGGCCGCAAGGCGGCAAGCTTCTCCATGCTCGTGTCGCCGCGCGGCGGTTCGTCGGTATCGACGGCGAAGACGTGACTGGCGGCTGGCGTCCCGTCCGCGAGCGGTACCGGTACGATCTCCGTCTCGAAGATACGATGCAAAATGCCCTGTACCGCTCGTTCGTGACTGCGCAGCGCCCACTCGTCCTGCTCCGTGCGGGAGATGCCGTATGAAGCCGCGAGGCTGTCGGCATAATCGCCCATATGCCCGCCCCCGGCCGCGCAGCGCAGCCCGTCTCCCAGCATCAGGTCCGCGGCGGCGCCATCCCCCATGCGCCGGCCGAAGCGGTAGTCCCGCAGGGCATGGGGTACGCCGCTCATGCTTTCCATGCCGCCGGCCGCGATAATCTCCGCATCTCCCGCCGCGATGATCTGGGCCCCCATGGTGATGCTCCGCAAGCCGGAAGCGCAGACCTTGTTCACGGTCTCCGCCGGTATCTCGGCGCCGAATCCGGCATGCAAGGCCGCTTGGCGCGCCGGATTTTGCCCCGCTCCTGCTTGGATCGCCATGCCCATGATCACTTCGTCGACCGAAGAGGATGCCAATCCGCTCCGCTGCAGCGCGCCCTGCAGGGCAATGCCGCCAAGCTCCGCCGCCGTTCTCCCTTTCAGAGCGCCGCCGAATTTGCCGAAAGGCGTGCGCGCGCTGCCGATGATAACCGTCTCAGACACGTTCTTTTCCCTTCCCCGCCCGCCGCTGCGGCGGCATGAGATCGGGCCCGTCGAGCCCTTTGAACATTTGCACCGCCTTCGCATCCCGCATGTAACGTTCGACGGGATATTCCTTCATGTAGCCGTAACCTCCATAAACCTGCACGGCTTGAATGCTGCCCGACATCGCCGCGTCGGCCGCAAACCGCAGCGCCAGACCCGCCGCTCCTTCATCCTCCAGCCCCTCATCCGCGCGCCATGCCGCCTGGCGTACGAGCAGCTGCGCGGCGTCCGCGCCGGTATCCAAGTCCGCGAGGATGCTCGCGATCGCCTGATGCTTCGCGATCGGCCTGCCGAACTGCGTCCGGGTCCGCGCGTACCCCAGCGCCGCATCCGCGGCTCCCCGCGCGATGCCTGCGGCGATGGCCGCCAATCCGCAGCGCACGCCAGCCGCGGCTTCGCGCGCAAGCAGGCTTCCCTGACCTTCGCGGCCGAGCCGGCAGCCCTCCGGCACGCGGCAGCCCTTGAACGTCAGATGCGCCATGCCCGCGGCACGCAGGCCCAGCTTCTTCGTCACGGGCTGAATGTCGAGCCCCAGGCAGTCTTTGCCGACGATGAAGGCGCTGTACCGTTTGCGGCCGCCGCTTCGCCTCTTCTCCCCGCCCGTCTCCGCGTAGACGACGAAGAGATCCGCCTGCGAGCCGCCCAGTACGTATTTCTGCTGCCCTTCCAGCACGTAATCGGATCCGTCCCGCGCTGCCGTCAAACCTACCCGAAGCCGTGAAGCGCTGCCGGCTGCTCCCGGCAGGACGCCGCCGCCAAGCATGCTCCCCGTAAGCAGCGGATCCCCGTATCGCCGAATCGCTTCTTCGCCTCCGTACCGCATGAGCGGCCAAGCGGCCAGATACACATGGGCCCATAACGCCGCGGCAAGCGAGGCGTTCGCCCGCGACAGCTCCTGCAGCACCAGCGCGAAGCCAATGAAGCCGCCGCCGGCTCCGCCGTCCTCCTCCGGCCACGGCAGCGCCGTAAAGCCCAGCTCCGCCAGTTCGCCGAACGATTCCTTGTCGAACGTTTCCGACTCGTCTAATGGTCCGGCCCTGCGTGCGGCCTCCTGCTCCGCATACCGCGCCGCCATGTCCCGGATCATCGATTGCTCCTCCGAAAGCCCGAATTCCATGCGCATAACGCCCCCTTCCCGAAACAGACAGAGCGCCCCATGCTACAACCGCTTATTACATCGTATTTTCCCCCGCGGCGATTCATGATAGAGTGAAGGCGATAGAAAAGCTGTCCTTCCCAAAAAAAGGAGCTGATTCCCGTTGACCTGCGCCAACGATATCGATGACCAAGCCGCGAACGAGAACTTTCGAGAGAGCTATCGCGCCGCTTATCAAGCCGTCAAGCTCGGGGAGACCGAGCGGCTGCGCGAGCTTCTAGCCGAGCACCCCGGGCTCGCGAATGCACGCTCGGCCCAAGGCCGCACGCTGCTGCATCAGCTGTGCGACTGGCCGGGACACTATCCGCGCCAGCTCGAGACAGGCAAGCTGCTGCTTGCGGCGGGTGCCGACGTCAACGCCAGGGCGATCGATCCCGAGCATGGGGAAACCGGCCTGCAGTGGGCGGCCAGCAATGACGACCCCGCCATGGCGGGGCTCCTCATCGACGCCGGATCCCCGGTCGACGGGCTGAACGACGACAGGAGGCCGCTCGCCCAGTCGGTCTGGTACGGCTGCCGCAAGGTCAGGGATTTGCTGCTGGAGCGCGGAGCCGCCCTGGACCTGGAGCTGGCCGCAGCCGCGGGACGCGTCGACCTGCTTCCCTCGTTCTTCGGCCCGGATGGCGGACTGCTGCCCAGCGCCGGACGCCATCGCGAACCGGTGAACATACCGATTCCGGGCGGCGCCAAGCCGGAAGAGCTGCTGCAGCAAGCGCTCATCTACGCCGTCATCGGCGGCAGTCTGGAATGCGCCGCCTGCCTGCTGGATCGCGGCGCCGACGTGAACGGCGTTCCCTCCGGATTCGACCGAACGGGAGCGGCGGCAATTCACTGGGCAGCGGCCGGCGACAATGCGGAGCTGACGGCCATGCTCATCCGCCGCGGCGCGGACCTCTCGCTGAAGGACGCCCGATACGGCAGCACGCCGCTCGGCTGGGCCGAGCATTTCGGACGGCAGGCGAACGAGGCGCTTCTGCGTCAGGCCGCCTCCGAAGGGTAACGAACAGCCTGCCTGGCCTAGCTGCAGGCCGCGGCAAAAAGATCCCGCGCCGCCGCAATCGGCAATCGCGGGATCTTTACATTTTCTTCTCGCCCCCCTAACTTTCCGCTAACGGCCCGATAACAAAGCCGCGTTAAGCTGGAAACAGCAAAATGAAGCGGTTAGGAGGTTCGTCGACGATCATGAAACGGCTGCGCAAATTGAAATCAAAGCTGCTTGCCTGGCGAGACGCTTGGCAGGCTCAAAACGAGAGCACGCCTCAAGCGGCATAAAGCTTCTGGCCGGGTGATGCCCCGGTCTGGCCGCACTCGCCGCCTCCGATCCGCTGGGTTACGGGCCACGGCCCGCGGTTGCCGGTGGATCGCTAACGAACCTGACGAGCTCTATTTGCCTTGCATGTCAGGTTTTTAAAATGTAACGAACCTCTCAATCGTTTTTCGCCTCAGCTGCTCCCCCGTTCAGGATTTTCTGCCGAATAACGCTGCTGAGATTCGTTAGCCCAGCGGAGGGGGTCATTTTCGGGACAATAAGGACTTCAGGTTGCGTTAGAGTTTTCGGCAGCAGGTTCGTTAGCAGTTTCGGTAACATATTCGGTAGGCTTCCTGCCCTGCTTAGTGCCCTAAAGCTACCCGGGTCTTCGCAGTTTCCTGTACGCTTATATACAGCAAAGACCGCAATCCCATTGGGACTGCGGCCTTTGTGAATTTTCGTTCAATGCGATCACTGTAATCACTGCGATCCTTGCATTATGCGGGCAACCTCTTAGAATTTCAACTCTCTTAGTCACCGCATTTGCGCCAATAACCAGTCTTCTTTCATCCGCTTACTTCGTCGGCGCCGGAATGCCCATGGTTTCCCATTCCTGCTTGGACGGGCCGTACATGCCCGCAACAGGCAAGCCGGCTTGACGCATCAGAACCGTCAGCTGTCCGCGGTGATGGATCTCGTGCTTCAGGAACGCGTACAACGTATATGCATTAGACCACTGCTGACCGAACATATCGTTGTTCTCCAGCAGCCTGCCATCGCTCCAACCCGCCGCTGCCTCCAACAGCGATGCTGCCGTCGTCCGGTACGCCTGCGCGATTGCGACGGCCGATTGCGGCGGCTCCGCGGATGCCGGCGGCGCTTGGAACTTCAATCCGATGCGCTGCAGCATGCCCGAGTCGTCATGCACGAGATGCCAAGCCAATTGGCCCAGCGTGCGGTAGCCTTCCCCGACCTGACGCTGGAGCGATTCGTCCGTCAGGACATCCAGCAGCTTCTGGGTCGCGTTCGACTCCATACGGTACTCTCCGATAAACTCGCTAACGCTTGTAAACATATTCGTTCGCCTCCAAGTGATCTAATAGGCCGCTCTTGTTCCTACTATACCCCTCATTCCCTGACAACAGCCTGTCAGTGAATCGCGAACGTTTACGAAAGGTCCTTTCCCCTCCGTTTCATGCGCCGCTCGGCAAGCTCCGGATGGCGGGCGAACAGCGCCTCGTATTTCGCTTTGGCCTCCGTCCGTCTTCCTCTCATGGACTCCAGGTCGGCGATCAACAAATCCGCCTTCCAGTCGGCGATCGCTTCGTCCGCCGAGACCGCTCCCCTGTAAGTCCGGAAGGCGGACTTCGCCTCTTCCGCATGCTGCTGCGCCTGACGCAGCGCCTCCGCGGCAAGCGCAGCCTGGGCCTGAGCCAGATGATACAGCGCATCCGGGAAATCCGGCTGCACGGCCAGCGCCTTGCGGCACGCGAGTTCCGCTTCGCGGAAATCCCGCTCCGACATATGGATGTTATGCAGCAGCTGATAGATCTGCAGATGCCTGCCAAAGCCCGGCGTGGACTCGGCGGCCGCCTCCGCCTTCAGCAGCGCTTCCTTCGCGGCGCCGCTGTGCCCGGCTGCAAGCGATTCGCGCGCATAATAGAGCAGCCATCCGGGATTGTCCGGCTCTTCCTCCGTCATGATCGCGAGCAGCCGCAGATTGCGGGCGACTTTTCCCTTCTCCGCCATTCGCTCCGGCTCGTACCCGTCGTGATGCAGACGAATGCGCACATTGCGGCGCAGAATGGCTTCGTCGTACATGTCCTCGCCCTGGATGACGACCTGCTCATGCACCCGGCCGTAATAACGCAAGCCTCGGTTCATCGGAAACAACCGCGGCATGCCGAAGTCCGTCATTTGCTTGCCCGACACGTGATTGACCTGGCTGATATTCAGCACGATATGCTCGCGCACGCGATGGAAGAGTCCCGCCGTCTCTCGGACCGCTCGAGCATCCTCCGGAAACAGCCATTCGTCGGCATCGACCCACAGCACCCAATCGCTCTGAATATGCGGCAGGGCTGCGTTCCGTTTGCCCGCAAAGTCGTCCTTCAGCGCAACGCCCTGCAGAATCTTCACGTTCGGATAACGCGCGGCGATCTCGATCGTGCCGTCCGTCGAATTGGAATCGACGATGATGATTTCGTCCACGGCACCGAGCAGGCTCTCGATGCAGCGCCCGATGCTGCGCGCTTCATTGCGCGTCAGAACAGCCGCAGCAACCGAGACGATGTACGGCGGCTCAAGCAGCCGTACGATATCCGCTCGATCCGGTCCAGCCGAACGAGACACAAGAGCCCGTTCCACGTCCGGCATCCACCGTGCTTGAGGATCCAACAGCGCTGCCCGATCGAACACGCGGCGCGCCGCATTCGCATATCCGCCATGAAGCAGCGCTTCTCCCAGATAGACCCAGCTTTGCGGAGCGAGCGGTTCGGCCTGTATGCCCGCTGTCGCGAGCTGCTCGGCCTCGTCGTATCTGCCAGCCCGCAGCGCTTCACGGACGGCATTCCGATCGTCCGGTTTGTTCATCTTTGCGCCATCCTTTCCTGCATCCCTGTCCCGGGACGGCAAGAAGGCCAGCTTCGCAAGCTGGCCTTTCCTGCAATCCGTCCGTTACTTCTCCGTTCTTTAAGCGGAGATGTCCAAGTGATTAATGTAGACGGTAATTAGCTTCGTTTTATGCCCGTCACTAATGCTTAACGTGACAAGCTCTCTGCCAAGCATCGGCGCTTCCGGATACTGAGGGTCCGCCTTGGCATTAAAATAAACGAATGCGCCATCCATGCTCGCGCCGTCGGCATCGATGAGTGAACTTCCGTTAACCGTGACCGTCAGCTCCGAATTCTCGGAGGTATCGAGCTCGTCTAGGTAGGCCGATACGTCAAGCGAAGCGCTCCAATCATTCCAGCCATCGAAGTCGACTTTTTCCTCATAAACGTACACCGGCAGCGTGAAGTGTGCGGCACCGCCTGGCAGACCGTCAGTAACATCGACGACGACGTTCCCGCTGCCAGGCTCCGTCCCGCTGATGATGATGGCGCCTTCCTCGATATCCGGTTTTGCGCTGATGGTCTCCTCATTTGAAACAGCCTTCAGCTTTCGAATCGCATCCTCCTCGCCGTCCGAAAGCCACACTTTGACCGGCTCGGCGCCTTTCTTGACGAAGACTCCGTCCGGAGACTCGTTGGGGGACCAGACATAAGGCGCGGTGTTACGACGGAGGTAAATCCTACAGGAAGCCGTTTCTCCCTCGCTATCCTTGCCTTCAACGGTTACGGACGTTCCGTATACCGAGCCCAAGGTCTGCAGCGACAGCAGGGCGTTATTCGACCATTCCATATGACTGCTAAGGCTCCCGAATAAATCGACGTCGTGGTCCGTCACTCTGTACGACGTCGCTCCCGAGAAAACGCTGCTCAAATCGATCTCGGCATTAAAGCCGCCATCCCCGTTATCCTGCAAATATTGCTGACCGATATCTTGGACGACGATGCCTGGAACGACGTGTACGTCAAACGTATCATGAATCGTCAATCCGTGACCGTCCGAAGCATCCACATTCACCGAAGAATTGGAATCCGGCGTCAGCTCTAGCTTGAGCTTCGTGCCGGCGACGGATGGCTGGACTGAACCTTCCGCGGAAGCACTGTAAGTAGCGGTGCCGTCAAAGTAGACAGATAAATCGATCGTCGTCGTCGCCTGCGCGTTTGAATACGTCTTATCGGTCAGAAGATCAGCCCATCCTTCAGGAATGATCGTAATCGTCTGCGGCACCCAATTCTCTTCGCCATCGTCGCTCGCCATGACCGTGAGTTTCGTCACGCTGGGGGAACCGGTCGTGTGCAGCTCCAGCTTCGAGCCGTTTGGCGTGACGCCGACATACTCCGAATCGATATCGAAATCGTATACTAGTTCATCCCCGTCGATATCCTCGAACATTTGCGATAAGTCAATGTCCGCCGACTGCCCGTACCGAATGCTGAACGTATTCTCATCGCCGATCGTGTGCGCGACGGGCGCATGATTCTCTGGCTCAGGCGCCCACGCCGCCGTTAACCGGAACGTCTTCGTCGCCTTCTCGCCGCTCTCGTCCGTCGCCTCCACCACGAACTCCTCCGCGCCTTCGCCGGAGCTCCCGCGCGCATGCAGCTCCAGCGTGGAGCCTTCGACGATCTTGCCGTAAGCGAACGAACCGCTCGACGCAGGACCCGGACCGTCAATCATTTCATAAGCCAGCGAATCTCCATCCTCGTCGCTGAAATAATCGCTCAGCTCGATCGACGCGTACATCGTGCTTTCGTCTTCTTCGTCCAGCAGCAGATTGACGTGCTGCGTCTCCGGATTTGCCTGCGGCGCATGATTGACCGGCGGCGCGGAACTCGTTACGGCAGCCTGCAGCAGGCGGCGGGCATCCTCCGCCGTCGTGAAGCGCTCGGGATGCGCATTGTAGTAGCGGACGACGTCGCCGACGGTCGCGGTGCCCGAGCTGTTCAGGTCCGAATTCGGCCGCACGTTCAGCGTGAATCGCTCATGGACGATTGTATCGCTCTCCGGATTCCGTACTTGCAGATCTACCTTCGTCATGCCGGTTTTATTCAGCCCGATGCGAAGGCTCTTGCCCGTCTCGCCGTCTTCGGCTACGTAGACATCCGCTACCGGCGCATTCTGTACAATGACGGTATATTCGAGCTCGTCCGCATTCTGGAAGACCTCATCCAAATCGATCGTAAAACTGTTGCCCGCGATCAGCGCGGCGCTGTACGCATTTGCCAGCAGTCCGTCGATATTCGCAATCGATTGCGGCCCCTGTTCGGTATACGCACTCGCTATAATCGGCACTGAAATTGCCAGCGGCATGACCGCGGCGGCCGCTCCGATCATCCGGGCTGCCCTTCTCGCCGAATGCTGCCGTTTCTTGCTCTTTTTCTTGGCCATGAACGATATTGTCCCCCTAACGATCACACTATTAATCTATGAACCGCCTGTCTTGCAAAGCGATTTCGAAAGCAACGCTGACCAGTCGGCAATAACTGCCTTATTCTACCGATTACTATACCATGCGCCGATTCAATAGAGAACGAGAATTAGAGAAAAATGTCAGAACATGACGAAAAGGCCGCCTCCTGAAGAGGCAGCCTCTCTTATGGATGCATCCGCACGCAGGGATGCTGCAGCCATGCTTTTACTTTGCAGTAGCTGCGTTTTAGCTAGCTCAGCTATGTCTCGCGGCAACCGACGCCTTGCCATGATTCCGCGACTTGAACAGCAGGGCGGCCAGCAGCAGCGCGCTGCCGTTGATGACGAATATCCAGCGGATCGGCATCCAGCCGCCCAATAGTCCGCCGATGATCGGCCCGGCCATCGTGGCGATCTGCGAGGAAGATTGATTCAGACTGAACGCCCGTCCCCGAAAATCCGATTCCGTCGTCTGCACGATCATCGCGTTAATCGACGGGTTCACCGCGGCGAAGAACAAGCCATAGCCGAAACGAAGAATGCCGAAACCGATATAATTGGTCGTCAGCACCTGCAGCATATTCCCGATTCCGCCGCCGATCAGACCGATGAACAATACTTTCTCGTAGCCGATCTTCCGGCCGATCTTGCCCCATCGGGGCGCCATGATGACCGTGGCGATGCCGACCGCCGAGAAGACGATGCCGGAGCTCAGCGACGCCGTGTCCTTGGGGACGCCCATCCGAAGCACGTAGACCGTAATGAGCGGCTCTAGAATCATGACGGAGAACGTGCTGATCGCGACCATCGTCAGCAGAATCGTGAAGCTGCGATTCGACAATGCATGCTTCAGGTCGTCCAGTACATGCGAGCGCGCCGCCTTCCGGTTGAAATTCTGCTCTTTCACGAGGAAGACCGCGACCAGCGCGGAGACGAGCACGATGGCACTGGAGAACAGGAACGCCTCGCGGTTACCGATATAATGACTGACCAAACCGCCGACGAGAGGCCCGAGAATGCTGCCCGTCGCTCCTGCCGTCGACATGATGCCGAGCGCATATCCCGTCTTCTCTTCCGGCGTATTCGTCGCGACCAGGGCGATCGAGGCGGGCACGAAGCCGGCCAGCAGCCCTTGGAAAATCCGGATGACCAGGAACCAGTACGGATCATGAACGAAGTAATTAATCAAATAAAGAGCGGCCAGGCTGAAGCCCGACCGGATCAACATCGGCTTGCGCCCGTATTTGTCGGCAAGCGAACCCCAATAGGGCGAGATCAGCGCGCTTGCCAGAAACGTAATGCCGAAGGCGATGCCCGACCAAGCTTCTAGATGATGCTCCACGCCAAGCTCCGTATTGAGGAAGATCGGCAGGAAAGGGATGGAGATGGAATAGGCCATGCTGCAGAAAAATACGCCCGTCCAAAGTACGATCAGATTGCGTTCCCACGAAAATTTCATTGCTTGCAGCCACGTCCTTTCGCCATTGGAAGAAGCCGATCTGCCGTTCGACGGCTCGCGCGGCTCCTCCCCTCATCAGTCTCGGATCGCTTCGATGACGCATCATCCAAGGAGGCCGAGAATGCAAGAGAGAATTCCTTTGTGCTGAGTGCGGCTTATCCGATGAAAGTCGCCGGGGTCTTGGTTACGGTTCGACAGCCTGTTCCGACCGCCGAAGGAGAGGCGGATTACCGGTTGTCGACTTTCTCCGGATACAGATCATGATTCATGAGACGATAATGCGCCATTTCTTCGAATTTGGTTCCCGGACGGCCCCAGTTCGTGTAAGGGTCGATCGAGATGCCGCCGCGCGGCGTGAATTTGCCCCATACCTCGATGTAACGCGGATTCATCAAGGCGATCAGGTCGTTCATGATGATGTTCATGCAGTCCTCATGGAAGTCGCCATGATTGCGGAAGCTGAACAGATACAGTTTGAGAGATTTGCTTTCCACCATTTTGACGTCCGGGATGTACGAGATGTAGAGGGACGCGAAGTCCGGCTGGCCCGTAATCGGGCAGAGGCTCGTAAACTCCGGCGTATTGAACTTGACGAAATAATCCCGGCCGACATGCTTGTTCTCGAACGATTCCAACACTTCCGGGCTGTAGTTAAACGAATACTGCGTGCCTTGATTGCCCAAATGCGAGATGCCGCCATGCTGCAATTCTTCCTTCGATCTTCCTGCCATTCTTGTAAACACTCCTTGTCATTATCGTTCGCGGGGGTTACGCTTGTTCTAGTAGCTTACACCCATATGCGCTAGAAATTCAACCTTTGTGAGGAGATGAAGACGATGCTCAACCGACCGCTCGCAGACGAATTCGGCGGCCACTTTGGCAATTACATCGGTCTCGTTCAGACAGACGACGTCTTGGCCCAATTCGAAAGCAACAGCAGCCTATTGCAAGCCTTATTCTCCGGCATGTCCGAAGAACAAGCCCTCTTCCGGTACGCGCCCGGCAAATGGAGCCTCAAAGAGGTGCTCGGCCATCTGGCCGATACGGAGCGCGTCATGAGCTACCGCATGATGCGCATCGCCCGCGGCGATACGACGCCTCTGCCCGGCTTCGAGCAGGACGATTACATTGCCGCCGCGAACTTCGACGGCTTCTCCGTGAAGCAGCTGCTAAGCGATTGCCAAGCGGTGCGCGCCGCGACGATCAGCCTGGCATCCACGATTGCGCCGGACGCTTGGCTGCATAAGGGAACCGCCAGCAATACGACGATGTCCGCCCGCGCGTTCGCCTGCGTCATCGCCGGACACGAGCTGCATCACTTGAACGTGGTTCGCGACCGCTACTTGCAATCCTGACCTACAATCACCGAGGAGCTGCCTCCGTGTCATGAACATGACCGGGGGCAGCTCCTTCGCGTATGGTTTGAAATTCGCTCCAGGCTGCGCACTTATCAGCCTTGTTGCCGTGCAATTCTTGCCGTGCGGCTTGCGATTATCGGAAGTTAACCCATCAATACCCTTCGCCTTTGCCGCCGCTTACGATCGCGACGCCGGCGCTCGCGCCGATCCGCGTCGCGCCTGCCGCGATGAGCGCGCGGGCGGTCTCCAGATCGCGCACGCCGCCCGATGCTTTCACGCCCATGTCGGGTCCGACCGTCTTGCGCATCAAGGCGATATCCTTCACGGTCGCGCCGCCGGGACCGAAGCCCGTGGACGTCTTGACGTAATCGGCTCCGGCGCGCTTGCAGATCTCGCTTGCCGTTACTTTCTCTGCGTCCGTCAGCAGGCCGACTTCGAGAATAACCTTCAGTAACGCGCTTCCTTGGCAAGCTTCCGCCACCGCCCGCACGTCCTTCTCCACGACCTCGAGACGTCCCGACTTCAAGGCGCCTACATTGAGCACCATATCGATTTCGGTTGCGCCGCTTGCGATCGCGTCTCTCGTCTCCGCTACTTTGACGAACGTGCTGTTCGCTCCGAGCGGGAATCCGATCACGGTCGTGATGCCGACTCCCGTGCCGTTCAGCTGCTCCTTCGCTTCCCCGACCCAGTATGGATTGACGCATACGGTCGCGAATCCGTGCTCCTTCGCCTCGGAGCATAGTTTCACGATGTCCGCGAACGCCGTCTCCGGCTTCAATGCCGTATGATCAAAGTACGCAGCCAAGGCTGCTCCTGCCAGTTCCTTATCCATGTCGATCTTTCCTTTCTCTCTCTAAGTTATGGGCGCTCCATCAGATATTTCGCCGAGAACTGGTCCGTAATCAGCACGTTCGTGTAGCGCCCGCGCAATGCCCCGTAGATGCCGTCCACCTTCCGAATGCCGCCCGCCACGAGGATGGACTGCTCCTTCTTCTTCAGGTCGTTCAAGTCGATGCCGATCGTGCGTTGATCGAGCTCCTGCGAACAGATCGTGCCGTTGATATTGAAATAGCGGGAGCAGATGTCTCCCGCCCCTTTCTCATAGATCAGCTTCAGCTCTGCCTCGTTGAAATAGTTCGCCTTGATCAGCACCGAATCTTCCGTCGGGGCGCCGACCGTCACCATCGCGATATTCGCCTTCTTGCCCAGCTCCAATATGTTGCGGATATGACGGTCGGTCTCGATCGTCTTCTTCACGATCGGGTGATCGACGATTGCCGGCAGGGGAATGAAGTACGGGACGGTGTGAAAGGCCTTGCCGAATAAGCTGATGATCTCGCTGGCATACGTGCTCGTCTCCGAATGGCTGACCCCGCCGTTCAGCTGCACGACCTTGACATCCTTCACGTGCTTATCCTGCAGGTTCAGCGCGACCTCGTACAGCGTCGTTCCCCACGTCGCCGCCACGATGTCGCCATCCTTGATGATATTGTCCAAGTACTTGGCCGCCGCTACGCCCAGGTATTTCCTGACGACGACGTCCGTGTAGTTCGGTACGTTGACAATAACGACTTTCTTGAGCCCAAATTTACGTTCGATTTTGCCGGCAAGCAGATCGTTGTTCTCGAGCGGGTCGATGATGCTGATGACCACGTACCCTTCTTCCTTTGCCTGCTGAATGAAACGGCTGACTGTCGGCCTGGACACGCCGAGCTGCTTGGCGATTTCCTGTTGGCTGTAGTCCAACTGGTAATACATACGAACGGCGTCAAGCATTTTGCCTCGTTTGTCGTCTGTGCGTTCGTCATACATTTGTTCCCAACACTCCCCTATCCCATGCAATCGTTAGCGTTTTCCGGAATCGAATACCTCCCCTGCCGCTTTCGGCGCCTGCGAGCTCTTGGAGAAAATAACGAGCGCGATCAGCGTAATCACGTATGGAAACAGTTTAAGGATGATCGGAGGAATATCCTGCAGCGCAGGGATGACCTGCGAAACGTTGGCGACCGTGCTGGCGAAGCCGAAGAACAGCGTCGCCGCCAGGATGCCGAGCGGCCGCCATTGGCCGAAGATCAGCGCCGCCAAGGACAGGAAGCCAAGACCGGCGACCGTGCCCGTGAATTCGCCGGCTATCGTGACAAGCAGAATCGCGCCGCCGAGCGAGGCGAATGCACCGGAAATCATAACCCCAATATAACGCATTCTGCGCACGTTGACACCTGCTGCTTCGGCTGCCTGCGGATATTCGCCGCAAGCGCGCAATCGCAGGCCGAACGGCGTTTTCTTCAGCACCCAAGCGCTAATCAGCACGACGGCCAGAATAAGCCACGTCGTCCAGTAGGTCTTCGTGAACAGCAGCGGTCCAAGGATCGGAATATCGGACAGCCACGGAACGTCGAAGGACTGGAAGCCGTTCGTCAAGCGGATGTTGCCGCTGCCCGTAATGTTTCGGGACAAGAATACCGTAATGGCGCCCGCGATCATATTGATCGCCGTTCCGCTGATGACCTGGTTCGCGCTCAGATGAACGCTCGCGAAAGCATGCAGCAAGGAGAAGAGGACTCCCGCCGCCAGCGCGACCAGAAGGCCAATCCATATAGCGCCCACCATATGCTGCGGCCATGCCGTCTGCAGCTTGCTGATCGTCAGCGCGCCGATGAAGGAGCCCATGACCATCAGCCCTTCCAGGCCGATATTGACGACGCCGCTTCGTTCGCTGAACAGACCGCCCAGAGCGGTGATGAGCAGCGGAATGGTGAACATGATCGCGTACGGGAAAATTTGCTCGATTGTCGTCCACATAGGTTATGCGTTCTCCTTTCCGCTGACCGGTCCGCTCGTGCCTGCGCCGCCCGTGGCAGCCCGCCGGCGGTTGACGATACGGGTGATCAATCTGTCCATCAGCACGCTCGTCGCGGCGAAATAGATAATGATCGCGATGATGGAATCCGCGATTTCCGGCGGAATATCCGTCATGGCGTTCATGAAGCCCCGGCCCGAGTACAACAGGCCGAAGAACAACGCGGAGATCAATACGCCGAGCGGCGAGTTCGCGCCGAGGAGCGCTACGGCGATTCCGTCGTATCCTTGCGTAGGCAGCACGCCGATCTGAATGTTGGCGCCGTTGCCCGCGAACTGGGCCATGCCGCCGAGACCCGCGAGCGCGCCGGAGATCAGCATCGAGGTGATGATGCTCCGGTTCACCTTGATGCCCGCGTATTCCGCGGAATGGCGGTTATAGCCGACGGCCTTAAGCTCATACCCGAGCGTCGTCTTATTGATGATGAACGCAATGATGATGACCGCGATCACCGCGACGTAAAGCCCCATGTTGATATACGAGCCGCCGAACATGTCGGAGAGGAACGTCGATTTGAGCGTTGCTTTGTCCGGCAGTAGCCGGGATTCCGTTTCCACGGATTCCGCCTTGAGGTATGCCGGTACCGCGTAATAGATCGTCCAATAGGCAATCCAGTTCATCATGATGGTGGATACGACCTCGTGAACGTTGAACCGCGCTTTCAGCAGCCCCGGGATGAACGCCCACACGGCGCCTCCAAGCAATGCCGCCACGATCATCATGAGCAGCAGCAGCGGCCTGGACGTATCGACGTTCAAGCCGATTACGGTCGCGCAGAAGCCGCCGAACAGCATTTGGCCCGCGGCGCCGATATTGAAGAGGCCCGTACGGAAAGCAAATGCCACCGACAATCCCGTGAAGATGAGCGGCGTTCCCGTCGCGAGCGTATCGCCGAGGCGCTGCGAATTCTTGAGGCCCCCTTGGAACAGGAATTTATAGCCTTCGAAAGGATCATGCCCCGTGACAGCCATCAGCACGCCGCCGCCGATCAAGCCGAACAGCACGGCGCACAGGGATATGATGAGGTTTCTCATTGTTCTCCCCCTTTGCCTACGCCGGCCATCATCAGGCCGATCTCTTGTTCGTTCGTCTCGGATGCGTTTACGACGCCGATCAATTCCCCATTATTCACGACCGCGATGCGGTCGGATACGTTAATGACCTCGTCGAGCTCAAGCGAGATCAGCAGAACCGCTTTTCCGTTGTCCCGATGCTCGATGAGCCGCTTATGAATGTATTCGATCGAGCCGACGTCGAGACCGCGCGTAGGCTGAACGGCGATGAGCAGCGAAGGATTGAGCTCGATTTCGCGGCCGATGATCGCCTTCTGCTGATTGCCGCCGGACAGCGAGCGGGTTACGGACAGCGGCCCGCGGCCCGAACGCACGTCGAAGCTGCTTAGAATGGCGCTTGCGTATTTGCGAATGGCCGACCGGTTCAGAATGCCCCGCTTGGAGAACGGCTGCCGGTTATAAACTTCGAGAATCATGTTATCCTCCAGCGTATAGTCCAGCACGAGACCGCGCTTCTGCCGATCCTCGGGGATATGCGCGATCCCTTTGTCGATCCGCGAACGGATGGAATCCCGGGTAATGTCTTGTCCATCCAAGAATATGCTTCCGCTTTCCGCTTTGCGCAGGCCGGTAATCGCCTCGACCAGCTCCGTCTGCCCGTTTCCTTCCACGCCGGCTATGCCCACGATTTCTCCGGCGCGCACGTCCAGCGAGAATTGCTTTAGTCCCGCGACGTTCTTGTTGTTCTTAACGGTCAGGTCGCTGAGCTGCAAGATCACTTCGCCCGGCTTGCTGCTTTCCTTCGAGACGGTAAACGTAACGTCCCGCCCGACCATCATTTCCGCCATCTTGGCTTCGCTCGTCGTCTTGACGTCGACCGTGCCGATCGTCTTGCCGCGGCGAATGACGGTGCACCGGTCGGCGGCCGCTTTGATTTCCTTAAGCTTATGGGTGATGACGATGATCGATTTGCCCTCTTTGACCAGATTAAGCATGATCTTGATCAGTTCTTCGATTTCCTTCGGCGTCAGAACGGCCGACGGCTCGTCGAGAATGAGCACTTCGGCGTCCCGATACAGCATTTTCAAAATCTCGACGCGCTGCTGCATGCCGACCGAGATGTCTTCGATCTTCGCGTCCGGATCGACGTTCAGGCCGTAGTGCTGCGACAGCTCCCTGATTCGGCGAGCGGCTCCCTGCAGGTTAAGCATGCCCCATGACGTAAGCTCGTTGCCCAAGATGATATTTTCGGTAACGGTAAAATTGCTGACCAGCTTAAAATGCTGATGGACCATGCCGATGCCGTAATTGTTCGCGATATTGGGATTCGCGATTTTCACCGGAGTCCCGTTGATTTGGATGCTTCCCTGGTCCGGCTGATACATGCCGAACAAAATGCTCATGAGCGTGGATTTGCCGGCTCCGTTCTCGCCGAGAAGCGCGTGAATCTCGCCTCTCCGAAGCTGCAGCGTAATGTCGTCGTTGGCTACGACGCCCGGAAACTCTTTGCGAATATTGAGCATTTCCACTACAAAATCCATACGTTACGGCCCCTTTTCGCCTTATTCGCATCATGCTTTGCGTACACGATCGATAAATAGTAACCAAAAAGAGACGGAGCCTCCGTCTCTTCTGGATATGACATGCTTATGGCAATCGTTTACTTGATCAAGTCGCCTTTTTCGGCAGCTACTTTCACGTCGCCGCTCTTCAGCTTCGTAATCGCTTCGTTCACTTTGGTCATGGTGTCTTCCGTCAGGTTCGGGTTCTCCGATGGAATGCCGACGCCGTCGTTCTTGATGTCGAACGTCAACGTTTGGCCGCCCGGGAATTTGCCTTCCTGCAATGCTTTCACCATGTCGAAGGAAGCCTCGTTGACTTTCTTCATTGCCGATGTCAAGATAACGGATTTGTCGCCTTCATATACGCCGTCTTTGTATTGGTCGCCGTCGACGCCGATGATCCAAGCGGTTTTGCCTGCTTTCGCGCGGTTCTTCGCTTCGTTGATCGCGCCCACGCCTACGCCGCCCGCCGCGGTGAAGATGACGTTCACGCCGCGGTCGTACATTTGCGCCGCAAGCTGTCCGCCTGCCGCCGAGTTGTCGAAGCTGCCTTGGTAAACAACGTTCTCTTTCTTCATGCTGATCTTCGTGCCGAGGTTATCGTTCGCGTATTTCACGCCTTGCTGGAAGCCCCAGTTGTACTTCTGGACCGGCGGAATTTCCATGCCGCCGATGAAGCCGGCTTCGCCTTCCTTCAGTTGAACCGCAGTCGCTACGCCGGCGAGGAAGCCGGACTCATGCTCCGCGAAGAAGATCGATACCGTGTTCGTGCCGACTTTCGGCGTCGGGTCTTCCGCCGTATGCGGCGAGCCGTCGATCAGAACGAAGTTGGCGTCTTTGTATTTATCTTGGGACGCATAGATGGCCGTTTCGAATTTGAAGCCCGGCACGACGATCATTTTGTAGCCTGCGTCGTACAGGTTGCCGATTTCTTTCATGTAGTCGGCTTCGGTCGTACCGGCCGGTTTCAGGTATTTGCTTGCCACGCCGAGTTCTTTCGTCGCGCGCTCCAAGCCTTCCCAAGTACCTTGGTTGAAGGATTTGTCATCAATCGTGCCAGAGTCTGTTACCATGCCGGCCTTGAATGATGGTTTCTCCCCGCCGTTGTTGGCACCGTTGTTCGTACCGCTATTGCTGCCTGTATCCGTGTTGTTGCCGCCGTTATTTTTGCTGCCGCATGCAGCCAATGCCAATACCAGCATGCAAATGACTAGCAAGCTTAAACTTTTCTTCATGTTCGAAACGCCTCATTTCCTAAAATTAAGTAGTGTACTGCCGCCCCTGAACTGAACATTTGTAAAGATCCCTATTTAACATTTGTTTGGATATGTATCAAATATACGGGGATTTAGCTATTTTGTAAATAAGTTTTGTTAAAAAGAACGTGAACTTCCGGACATCTGTGTTAATTTAGTTGACACAATGTTCACATATGCTCTTTTACCCGGATAGTATTCCCGAAAGGATGGAATTCTTCCAAATTTCTGCCGTTTTTTCAGCTTGCTTGAACCTCGGCTCGTCCGTCATTTTGAAGAAAACATGAACGCGAGCCTCGCCATGAACCGATTCGGAGGGGCAAGCGTCCCCTCTGGCTGTACGGTTATCAACCGTCTTCCCTTCGTTCCCGTAATCTACCGGCTGCGGAGATAAGATCGCTTCAGGAATAATTTACCCTATGGGACAATTCCGCAAACTTCCGCAAACGATCCTTTCCTCATTAGGCACTCTCCCGTCTGCATTGAGATCCGTCGTAACCATGAGCAGTCGATCAACCAAAACCAAGAGAGACGCTGGATCGCGCAGCGGGGATCGGTACAGCATCCATCTGCAGCCTGCCCTCTCCCCGGAGCTGCCGGTTGCAAGCGGGACATATAATTACGCCCGAGGTGGGCATTCGCTGTACCCCAGCCGTATACCGGGGCATACGTTTACTACAGCTTCCCATCTATGCTTCCAAAGGAGCGATCCGTTATGTTCATGCCCAATTCAAGCCAATCCCAAGGCAGCATGCAGCTGCAGCAAAAGGCGACGTATCTCGTCGGGACCCATGTAGGCATTTCCATGCGCAACGGACAAGGAGTATCCGGCAAGCTGTGCGGCGTGCAGGGCGGCGAAGTATACGTCCTGCAATACATGTACACCTCGCAATTCGCTACCTTCCACTATCCGTTCAACCAAATCAACGATATCTATCACTATCCGAACTGCTAAAGGAACGCATTGCTAAATGTACGAATTGTTAAACAAACGAGTTGAATGTACGAATACCTGAAAGCGCCGTCCGATACCGGCGCTTTTGTTGTCGCATCTCCGAGCGCGGCTTCTTGCATCCAGCCACGAACAAGAGAGGCCTCTCGGCCTCCCTCGTGTCCTATCCTCTTCTATTGAAGCGAGCCTGCGATCAAGTCAGCGAAGAATTCGCCGCCGCTTCGTTTCAAGTGAACGCCGTCTTTGCCGAAGAAATCCAAATGATCCTTGCTTGCGGCATACCAATCGATCAGCTTCGTGTTCGGCAGGTTTGCGGCGGCATCGGACAGCATGTCGTTGACGGTATCCTGCCACTTGCGCGGCACCCGCGTATTCACGAAGTACACGGTATGGTCCGCGCCAATGGCCTCCATCAGCTGGTCGAGCTGCTTCTCCGTGAAGGATCCGTTCGTGCCGAGCTCGATGACGACCGTCTTGCCCAGCCGGTTCTGTTTTTTCAGATCGGCGACGACGTCGTCCGCCTGCGTAAATTGCCTGCCGACCTTGCCGTCCACGACGATGCCTTGAATAAGCTTCTCCAGAAATGGCTTCGCATCCAGAATCACGGAGTCGCCGATGACGGTAATCCCGTCTGCCGCAATTGCCGGCGGGATCTCGGCCTGCTCGTCGCCGTCGTCATCCGCGGGCGGTGCGGAATCGCCGCCCGATCCGGAAGAACCCGGCTTATCCGTCGAGCCGCCCGTGCCTGCGGGATCTTTTACGCCGCTTCCGCCATGCGAGCCCCCGGCGGTTCCCGCTCCGCCAGAGCTGCCATTATCGACGGTTTCGCCCGCAGTGCCGGAATCGGCAGGCGAGCCGCCCGCAGTATCCTTTCCGCCGTTCGAATCTCCATTCGATCCAATCGCTGTTCCGTCAGGAGAGCCAGGCTTTACGCTGTCCGAGCCGCCGTTATGCGCCCCGCCCATGTCCGTGCCCGTGTCCATGCCCGGGGCTTCCGAACCTATATCGCTTTCGCTTCCCTCGTCTTGATGCGTCGATCCTGAGCCGACGTCCGGTGTCGTCCCTTGCGTACCCGAATCCGAAACGCCCTCGCCTTGGCTGTCCGACGCGCCGACGCCGACCGTTTGGCCTTCTCCCGTCTGCGCTTTGCCATTGTCTCCTTGCACCAGGTTGTTCTGATTGGAACAGGACACGCTCGCGACGACAAGCGCGCAGATGCCTGCAAGCATCAAGCCGCGGCTTCGTCCGGTCCGGCGTACCCCGCTACCGGCCACCAGCCAGCTGCGCAGCTTGCCGAGCGCGCCATGGCGGATCGGCTCCTCCACGTAACGCCAGGACAATTCCGCGAGCGCCATGGAAGCAAGCACCTGAAGCAGCGCGCGCAGCGGATGGAACTCGTCGACCTGTGCCGCCGGCGTCGTCAGCGCGATAACCGGATAATGGTACAAATAGATGCCGTAAGAGCGGGCGCCGAGCCATTGCATCGGCCTGCAGCCGATCGCGCGGGCCAGCCTGCTTGCGGGATGGGCCATCGCGGCGACGACCGCGGCTGCCGCTATGGACAGCACCACCATGCCGCCCCGGTACAAGAAAGCGTCGTATTCGCCGACCAGCGCAATCATCAGTGCCACAACGAGCAGACCGCCTGTTCCGATGGCATCCACCGCCAGCCTGGCGCGGCGCGAGATCGACGCGTTCAACTTCCAGCTCGGCCAGACGACCGCCAATGCAGCCCCGATCAGCAAACCGAACGCACGCGTGTCCGTGCCGTAATAGACACGGCTGGGATCAAGGCCAGGTACGTAGATCCAGGCCATCGCGCCCGCGGATGCAGCGGCTCCCGCCAGCATCCACAGCATCAGCCTGCCGCGCCGCTTCACGCCGCGGATCAGCAGCAGGAGCGCCATCGGCCATACGAGGTAGAATTGCTCTTCGACCGCCAGCGACCACAGATGCCCCAGCGGGGAAGGCGGTCCGAAGCTTTCGAAATAAGAGACATCGTGAAAGATAAGCCGCCAATTGCTATAGTAGAGCAGCGCCGAGACGATCTCGCCCTTCATGGAGGCGAGCCGCTCCGAATCGGTAATCAGCAGCCACGCGGTAACGAGGGCGAGCATGATCATCATCGCCGGGAGGAGCCTTCGCGCGCGGCGGATCCAGAAATCTCTCAGATCGAGCCGTCCCGATTTGGCATACTGCTTCAGTAAAATGTCCGTAATGAGGTAGCCGGAAAGGACGAAGAATATACCGACACCCAGCAAGCCGCCCGGCACCCACGAGAGGTTAAGATGATACGCAATGACCGCTAGAACCGCGATCGCCCGCAATCCGTCGAGTCCTGGCATATACCGGCTGCTTCCAACAGGTTTTGGCATAAAGCATTCTCCTTCCAGAAGGGGAAATGACCCCTCTTGCTGTCTATAATTACCGCTGATTTCGGCTACATGGACGATTATAAATCGTCCCCTAATTAATGTCGTTACAGAAGAGTTACAACTCGGCATTAAATTAGCGCGGTTGTCCTGCTGCGCCTGCTTTTTGCCTGGCCATGCCGCATCCCGAACGAACAAAAAAGAAGGAAAGGCCCAGTGGCCCTTCCTTCTCGAATCACGAGAGAAGCCCATGTTTAAATTAACGATGGATTTCTCTCTTTTATTCCATGCTCATCATAAAAGCAGCAGCCTATTTCGCGTTCGGACAATTCGGAGCCGCGCTGGGACTGAGCTCGGGGCTGAGCTCGGGATCGTGCTCGGGACTAAGCAGGCCGCAAAGCTGCTGAACGCAGCGATTGATCGGCAACTGCAGCCTTTTTTCGTCGGCCGTCCCAATCGCAGCTGTCCCAATCGCAGCTGAACCCGTAACGGCGAATCACCCGAATCGGATAACGTCCAGCGCCACGCGGGTATCGGCGGCTTCTCCCTCCGCATGGCTGCCGACGGTCACCTTCACCCTATGGCTGCCCGGGGCAAGGCCGGACGCATCGAACCATGCGGCCGAACGAGAGAGCCCATCTCCATGAGCCGCACAATCCTTCGCCTCCTGGACCGGCACGCCGTCCAGCTCGACGACCGCGACGGCGTTATTGAGCTCGCCGCACAATTGAAGCCATGTTCCCTCGAACGAGAACGAGAACGAATCCCCCGCTGCCCCGCTCCACGTGAAGTCGTCGTTGTAGCAGCCGGCGATGCCGCGTTCGCGCCGCCAGTTCCCGACGTAATCGATCGCCGGATTGGAGTCGTTCACCCGGTTCTCGATCCGCTCCGGATGAACGCCCGTCTTGGCCGCGCGGAGCGCATCGAGGAACATCGTCCCTTCCTGCTTCGTCGGCATGATGCCGGGCCCGCCTTCGTCCAGCTCGTTCCAGGCATAGATGGCCATCACGGGCGGCGAGCAGGTATGCTGCGGATTCGCATGCATCCAATCCCGCATTTCGCTTAAGTGCCCGAACCATTCGGCATAGGTCGGATACTCGAACGAGAAGCCGTAGTAGCTGGCTCCGACCGCTTGCGTCCATGCGTCGTTATGCCGCGGGCTCGGATCGATGACCGCGCTCACGCCAGGGACGATCGCAAGCCCGTGCTCGGGCTTCCGTTTGTCGCGGTCATGGCGCGCCAGCTCCGCGAAGCTGTAATGCCCTTCGCCCTTGTGGGATGCCGGCCCGTAATCCGATACGCCGTCGAACCCGAAGCGCGCCGCCGATTCGTAGTCATTTCGCATGTCGACCAAGTACGGTGCGCCAAGTCCCGCCAGCTTGCAGGCATCGGCTAGATAAGCCAGCTCCTCCGCCCATGCCGCCCCGAAGCCCCGTTCCTCGTGATCGAGAAATTCCGTATCCATCCAGAACACGAGGGGGCGATTGCCGTTCACGAGCACATACTGCGGGTCCTCCATGAGCGTCAAAAACTCAGGAACGTTCCGCTCGCGCCATCCTCTGCGCTCTTGCTGCTGCCGTCCCGCAACCCAGCCCGTCTGCAGCACGAGCGCAAATTGCAGCAGGCCGTGCTTGGCGGAAGCCAGATAGTCCTTCAGCGGATTGTTCAGCTTCCGAATGCCTTCGTGGGCATCGTCGTCAGGGTACCAGACGAATGCCCAGAAATCGAGCATCCCGTCCGCGGCCGCTTGGATCTGCTTATCGACGCGCTCCGCATGATCCGGCACTTCCGAATCGAACCAGCCGTCGATCGGTTCCCTGCTGCCGTACCGCGCGTACAGCGAGGGATCCACGAACCCCGGGTAAGAGGCATTCGTCGGAAACCAAGCATCCCATCGAATGGCGCCAGCGAGAAAAGTTCCAGTCGTTTCGTTCACTTGCAAGTCCCTCCATCGTTCCTGATGTCATTTGTTAGTCGAGCCCGTCGTACGTTTACGTTACATGAACGTTCATTCCTGCTGTCATGTCTTCCGCTTCGTTTCTCAGGTCATCGGGCTCCCATTGTCTTCGGGTCCCCATTATCGTCTGCCGCCTAAGCTATTAAGTCGCGTACAATTCGAATTCATAGATTAACGGGATATCGATGCCGGACGTAAAATAAATTCTTGCCTTCGTCCCCGTCACCGCCGCGAACGTATGCGTGCTCGGCGTCGTCACGCTGCCCATCGAGGTGCCCGTGTACGCGGTCGCCCACGACGTGCCGTTCCAGTATTCGATGCGGTAGCCCGTCGTGCGGCTGCCGTATTCCGACAGGACGGCCCGGCTGAACGTCGTGCTCGCGCCGAAATTCACTTCCACCCAGCTGCCGTTCACCGCCGCGCCGCCGGCCGTCTGCCAGACGGTCGTATAATCGCCGTCGAACGCCTGCGCCGCCGTGCGGGTCGCATCCCAGTTGGAGGAGCTGCCGTACGTCTTGCAGCGCGTCAGATTCGCGCCGCCGCAGCCGGAATTGTAAAGCTCAAATTCGTACAGGATCGGCGTACTCGTGCCGCCCGTATAGTAAATCCGCGCCTTGCTGCCCGTGACCGGAGCGAACGTGTGCGTGCTCGGAGACGCGACGCTGCCGATCGACGTGCCGGTGTAGGCCGTCGTCCACGCCGAGCCGTTCCAATATTCGATGCGGAATCCGCTCGTGCGGCTTCCGTATTCCGAGAGCACCACCTTGTCGAAGGTCGTATTGGCGCCGAAATTCACTTCGAGCCATTGCCCGTTGTAGGAACCCGGGGCGGACTGCCAGTTCGTCGACGAGTTGCCGTCGAACGCTTTGTCCGCCGTCTGCGAACCGTCCCACTGCGAGGAAGAGCTGTACGTGCGGCATAAGCCGAGATTCACGCCCGTCGTGCAGCTGGTTCCCGTATAGGCGACCGTCGGCGACCAGCTGACCGTATCCGCCGTCGCATTGCCGCTGCCCCCGTTGTTCACTTCGAAGCGGATAACGTCCCCCGCGCTGACGGCAACGGCGTCCAAATTCGCCGCGTAACCGGATTGATCATTATATCCGATCGTCTGCGGCGTTCCCGAAGCCGGCCAGATGACGCTGCCGTTCTTCGTGATGCGCGCCTTTACGCCGTCGCCGCCGGAGATGTCGCTCTTCAGTACGCGTCCGCGAAGGCTGATCGTGCCCGTGCTCGGCGCCGTCCATGCCTTGGCTGCCCAGCTGCTGGACGTCGCATTCGGAAGCAGGTTGAAGCGCGATACGTTGCCGCCCGAAGTGCCCCACCAATCATTGCCGGAATCGTAGCTGAGCGCGCCGTAGCTGCTGCCGTTGTAGAGCTGGTAAGACCAGCATGCGCTGCCCGTCGTGCAGGAGCTGCCACCCGTATTGGCCGTGCCGCTGTACTGCTTGCCGCCATTGTAGAGGCTGCTTGCGGAGGAAATGCTGATATTGTTCGTCTGCGTGAAGCCCGCGAAGCTGCCCGTCGTCAAGCCGGAGCCCAGCTCGTAATAGAGATTGTCGCTGATCGTGCCCGTCGGGTTGCTGGAGCTGTTGATCGTCTTCATCGCATAACCGTGATTGGAATCGAACGTATTGCCGGCTACCGTGTTGTTCGTATTATGGTCGAGCGCCGGGTTTCTCGGCGGATTGCCTCCGCCTAATTGCAGAAATTCCATCCCCGGACCGTTCGTATTCGAAATGTAATTGCCGTAGTAGTACGTGTTGTTCGTGTATCCTTCCATGTCGATCATCGTCTCGTCCGGCGAACCGGTGGCGGGCACGTTGTTCAACACGTTGTTGATGAAGCCGTAATTGTCGGTTTTCCAGACGAAAATGCCCGTCGTGCCCTGCGGCAGCGCCACGTAGCCGATGCTGTCCATGCGGGAGTCCATCATAATGAAGTCGGTCGTGTTGCGGATGCCCATCGGCCCTTTGGCATGATGAATGTTCAGGTTTTTAAGCCTCACGTTCAGAAAGGCGTTCTTCGTCTCCTCGCTGCTCGACGTCACCTGGTCGATAATGGTGATCGGCGCGGTCGTGTAGGCGATCTCCGAATTCGAGATGACGATATCCCGGCTCACCCACTGGCTCGTATTCGGGAAGGGCGCCGCGTTCGCGTCGATGAGAATGCCCGTCGAATAATAGACGCCGTCCGGCGTCGTCGGGCTGGCGTTGACCACGTTGTCGATGTTGTGGATGTAGAGGTTATCGAAACGCAGCCCCTCGTGGCCAAGCGTGGAATAGCTGACCCGGATGCCGTCGCCGGCGTTCGCGACCTCCAGGTTGCGCACGTTCCAGTAGGAAGGGTCGTACATGTACACCGTTCGATCGTTCGCGCTGCCGCTGCGCTGGATCTTCGGTTTGCTGCCGCTGCCGTACGCATCGAGCGTAATCCACGAGCCGCTCGTGCCGGAGCCGTGCAGCTGCAGCACTTGGTTCCACACCGCGCCCCGAGCCAGCAGAATCTGATCGCCCGGCTGGAACGTCGCCGCGTTGACCGGCGTGAAGTCGCACCACGGCGCCGCGCTGGATGTGCCCGCTCCCGCATTGCTGCAGCCGGAGCCGCTCTGGTTGTTGACGTAGTACGTCGTGTTGTTCGCGTGCGCAATTCCGCCCGCGCCCGTTAATCCGACTCCCTCTCCGGCGCCGAGCAGCAGCGCCAAGCTTGCCGCGCTTACGGACAGCTTCTTCCAAAATCGGTTCATAACTGAAGTCCCCTCTCGCTTTCGAAAATGGGCTGACTCCTCAATTGTAACCGCTTTCTTTAAGTTATGTTTGAAGGAAACGCGCCTGGAAAGTTGTAATTATCGACGCTGTTCCCTCTTATTCGGCATTGCGTTCCCTCTTCCCCACGCCGATTCCGCGCTGGACGGACAACCGATAATTTCTCGGCGAGAGCCCTTCGATTTTTTTGAACAAATTGCTGAAATAATGGATGTCCGCATAGCCGACGCGCGCCGATATGTCGTGGATCGGATAATCCCCCTCGTGCAGCAGCGCCTTGGCCCGCTCCATGCGAACCGCGGTCAGGAACTCGAGCGGCGTCCGGCCGGTCGCTCCTTTGAACAAGGCCCGAAAATAAGAAGGCGACATGCCGGCGTCATCTGCCAGCCGCCGCAGATCCACCTGTTCCTCATAACGCTGCTCCATATATTGCATCGCATAGGCGATCTTGCCGCCGTGCGCATGTTCCTTCGCGATGCCGGCATTGTTCGCCACCGAGGCCGTCATCCGGGCAAGGATGAGCAGCAGGAACGCGCGCAGCTCCATCTCGTAGCCGAAATGCTTCGACCTGTACGCCGCCAGCATGCGCTGAAACCACTCGTGCAGCACGATGGTATCGGCCGCCTGCATGACGAACGGAAACTGCACCTCCCGGAACTCCGGTGCCGGACGCCCGGCCAATTCCTCGTCGTACGGCACCTCGTCGATCTCGCCATACGGCAGCACATAAACATCGTCCGCGGAGAAGTCCAGCTTCTCCCCCATATAGACAAGATCGAAATGCACCGCGAAATACGAGAAATCCTCCCCCTTCGGCACATGGCACGAATGCAGCACGTTCGGCGGCATGAAATGCACGTCCCCGCTGCGAAGCGTGTATTCCTTCTCGCCGATCCGGTACACGCATTTGCCCTTCTTGACGAAAATGATCTCATGATCGTAAATGACGCGGGGCTGAATCTTGTAATCGTCGTAGCCATGATAATCCTGAACGAAACGGACGTAGGGCGCGATCGTACGAAAATCGATCTTCACGGGCATTCTCCTCCGCGGGGTCTGATTGATTTTCATTGTAATGGAATTACCGCCGATGGTGGACAACTATTTTAGAAAACGCTTCGAGTCTTCCATGCTGCCGCAGCGCACGAAAAAGACCCTCAGCATGCATAGCTGAAGGTCTTTCACTGTTGATTCGTTGTTGATTCGCTGCTGATTCGCTGTTGACTCGCTGCTTCCCGCCTTCGGCAAACGTCGTGCCTAGACTCCGAGCCGAGCTCGCGCCGAATCAGTCGAAATAATTCGCCAAACCGCGCGCGATCGCCGCGGCAGCGTTCCTCTGATATCCCGATCCGCGGACGATCGACTCGTCCTTGGCGTTCGAGAGGAAGCCCAGTTCGACCAGCGCGGCCACCGTGCTGTTTTCCCGAAGCACGTACAGATCGCCGAAGGAGAGGCCGTTGCTGCGAAGGCCGATGCCGGACTTGTCCAGCTGCGCCTCGATCGCGTACGCAAGCGGCTTGTCCTTCTTTTCGGAATAGAAGAACGTCAGCGTGCCGCTGGTCTTCTTCTCCGAGGAGTTGTAGTGGATGCTGACGAACGCATCCGCGCGGTTCGTTTCGCTGATGTGCACCCGCTCCGACAATTCCGGCTTCACGTCCGTCGTCCGCGTCATGATCACCTTCGCGCCGAGCCGGGTCAGCTCCTGCTTCACGTACTGCGCGGTGCTGAGCGTCAGCTCCTTCTCCTGCGTCTCGTACGTCGTTCCGATCATGCCGGGATCGCTTCCCCCATGGCCGGCATCGACGACGATCAGCTTGCCCTTGATGCCGTTGCCGGAAGAATGCGTTTGCTCCGTCTGCCGCGGCGCGCCTTGGCCGACGTACTCCTTGGCTACCCAGCCCGTCGAGCCGCCCGACGTGCGGATCTTCAGCCAGTCGCTTTGGCTGCCCGCGACGCTGACCTGCTCTCCCTGCTTCAAGGAACCGATCACGGAGTAGCCGGTCCCGGGCCCGGAACGAATGCGCAGGGAATCCGCGGTGACGGTCGCGGTAGATCCCGGGCTCGAGCTTGCCTTGCCGCCGACCGAGGACGAGGACGAGCCTGCCGTTTGGCCGCTGCTGTCCGTCCGATGCAGCAAATAGCCGGCCGCGTAGCCGGAAATTTTGGATCCTTTGATCTGTACCCAGCCGTCGTCGTCTTCCTCGGTGACGGTGACTACGGCCCCTGACCTCAATTGCCCGACGACGGAAGCCTGCAGGGAAGGCTCGCTTCGGACGTTAAGCGCCGTGGTCGTGACTTTCGCTTGATAAGGAAGCTTGGTTACGGCCGAGGCGTCGTGAGCACGCAAGCCGAAACCGCCGACGATGACAATGAAAATAAGTGCCAGACAACCAATCCATTTAGTTCGCATAGAATCTCCTTCCAGGCTATTGAAAAGGTAGACTACCATTATAGCAGGCGCTGGAAAAATTCAACATCGGTAAAATAGAACATTCTTCCGTGGAGCTACAACGTCGTCCAGTCCCGCAATTTAGGTGCCATGTACTATATCGGACGACGGCTTCGGGATTTTAAGGATAGGGCTCTGTCCTTAGATCAACAAAAAGCCGGCATTCCCTCAAGAATATCGGCAGCAAAGAAACGGCAGCCTCCGCATTAGGCTTTTCTGCCGAACAAGACGACGAAATTGTAAGATTTATAGACGCAGTCCACGTCCGAGAAGCCGGCCTGCGCCAGCCATACCAGCTGTTCGGCGAGGCCCGCCATGCGGTCGATTCGGGTCCGTTCGTAGGCGGCGTCCAGCTCCGCGCGCGTTAGTCCGCTCGCTTCGATTTTGCGCTTCCAGTCTTCCTTATAATGCGCATCGATGAACGGAGTATGACCAAGTACCTGATCGGCGTTGATGAAGATACCGCCCGGCTTCAAATTGTTATAAGCGTTCCGATATACGGCCTGCTTGCCCTCGTCCGTCAGATGATGGATCGACAAGCCCGATACGATCAGGTCGCATGCCTGCTCCGCCGTGTAAGACGTATAATCCTCGCGCACGTATTCAATGCCCGTCCGTCCTGCAAAACGTTCCTTCGCGACGGCCAGCATGTTATCCGACAAGTCGATTAACGTGAGCCGGGCCTCCGGAAGCTTCTTCAGAAGCAGGGAGGACAGCAAGCCCGTACCCGCGCCAAGGTCGAGTATTCGAGGCCGAGACTCGCTCGTCTCGGCCAGCGCGACTGCGGTCCCGTAGAAATCATCAAAGCAAGGAATCAATTTGCGCCGCTGTTCGTCGTAGCCGCCGGCCGCTCCGTCGAACGTCGCGCGCACATGGTTCATATTATCCATAACGTCCACCTCCAAGTGTATAACGATCATAATCGGAAAGGGCGGCGCGCGTGAAATACGAAGTTCCTATATCCGTCATTGGTTTGGCCTATGTTCCGGCTGCGGACCCCGACGGCAGGTTGGACCCGCCGAAGCAGTGCGATGATTGCCAAGCCGATCATGCGATTACGCCAGCTCTCCCGCGAACGCCTCCAGCGTTTCCAGCGTTTGCACCATATGCTCGATCAACCCGGGCAAATCCTCCATCTGTTCTTCGTTGATTTTGCGGTTAAAATGCACTTCGATCTCGTTCTGATACGACGGGACCGCTCCTTCGCCATACAGATAACTGATCATTTGCGTGGGCGGCATGTCCGTCTGCCAAAGCTCGGTCAACTGCTGCTCCACGTAAGCGCACGCCGATTCTACTTCATCCACGGGCATGTAGAAACGCAATCTGACCGCGCAGCCAGCGGCCCCGTCCTGTTCGAGGATTTCGGCGGCCAAATCCTTCAGCGACGACTCCAACCGAATCTCGGCGGTGATGCCGCTGCCCTCCGCAAGCGTAAACTGCAGCGCGAACACCCGTGCCATGACGGCCATCTCCAGCCGGTCGATGCGATGCGTAATGACGACGCGGGCATCCAAGTTGTCCATGTCGTAGACGTAATTCTCGACGGCCACCTTCAGGTTATCGAATATCGTGGGATCGAACATGCGGATCAGCTCCTTCGTTGTCGGCCATCCAAAAGCCTGTCTCCCTTAACTTACGCCGGGCAAACGAAAAACCCTTCCGCCATCGCGGAAGGGTTTGAATTTATGTTCGTTGGAACGTACGTGCGTTATGCGTGCGGTGCGCGCCCGATCAAGGCACGAACTGCTGCACGATGCGGACGACCTTGCCGTCCTTTATCGTCAAGTGATACGGATAAGCGCTCACGTCGAGAACGGCCTTGTTCCGGTAGATCGCGTTGAACTTCGCCAGTGAGATCGATTGGTTCCACTCCGTCGTCGCGTCCACCAGGCTGCCCGTGCGGTCATAGATCTGCATGACGACGGCAGCCTGCGGGTCCACCTCGAGCGTCTCCAGCTTCTCGTCGTCGTTGACGATATAATAGCCGTCCGGCGCGCCGTCGAGACCGGAATCCGCCTCGCGCTTCAGGAATTCCTCGTCCGCCGCTTTGCCTTCGAACCACTCGATCGGGTCTGCCTGCAGCGTTTCCTTGCCGTTCTGCACGTCGATTCCGTGAATGAATGCCGTGATCGTATCCGGCGTTTGCTTGACTGGCGTGTACTCGTTATCAACAGCCGACACCGTTGAAATGCAAGCCGATACACCTAGAATGGTCAGCGCGATTCCCAGTACATGCCTCTTCATAACAAACACCATCTCCTCGCATCTGGACGCAGCGTGATCTTCCGTTCCGCATCCGTCTCTATCTCTACTATACCCCATTTAAGAGACTTTGATAGCCGACTTGAGTCTGGTTTTTGTTAAAGTTTAGCTTAAGCCCGCGGCGCCGCGAAACGCATGCGTCGGCGTTCCCGTTACGCCAGGCCGGCAGACGAAAATCCCGCCCGAATGCGGCTGCTCCTCCAGCTGTTCCGCCGTTAGGCCGATGCGAGCCGTGGTGATGTACATGACATCCAGCTCATCCCCTCCGAACGTACAGGAAGTCGCTTTCGCCGCGGGCACGTACACGCCCCCCAGCTTCTCGCCCGTACGCGGATTCCAGCGGGATACCTGCCAGCCGCCCCAGTGCGCGATCCACAGCATGCCCTCCGCGTCGATCGTCATGCCGTCCGGCGCGCCCTGCTCGCCGGCGAAATCGATGATGATCCGCGGAGCGGCGATACTGCCGGAAGACGCGTCGTAATCGAACGCGGTTACGGTGCCTTTCATCGAGTCGATATAATACATTTCGGTCTCGTCCGCGTTCCACGCAATGCCGTTCGACACGCCGACGTTCTCATGCGTTTTGCGGCAGCTCAGATCGTTGTCCAGCACGTACAAGGCGCCGGAGACGTTCGCCTCCGCATCCTCCATCGTGCCGGCCCAGAAACGCCCGGCAGCATCGCATTTGCCATCGTTGAACCGGTTGGCCGGCTTATCGGCCTCCGGGTCTGCCACGCCGGTCAGCCCCCCGGTGCGGCAGTCGTAACGCTCGAATCCGTCGCGCGTCGCGAGATAGACGATCTCGCCGTCCACGGCATCGCTTACGACGGCTCCGACGGTTTTGCCGATCGGGAATTGCTCGTTGCGTCCGGAAGCCAAGTCCAGCCTTCCGAAGGACAAGCCTTGAATGTCCACCCAATACAGCTTGTTTTGGTTCGCGTTCCAATGCGGTCCTTCCGCCAGGATTGCTTTCGCATCCAGCAGCAGCTCCGCCTTCCGCGCGAACTGCCTCGCGATTTCTTGCGTCATCGTTCATCGCTCCTCTATTTGACCGACTCGCGTTTCTCCCAGCCTTGCTTGAACAGCGGCAGCCAATTGCCCACCTGGTACGGATGCTTGTCGAGCTCTTCCAAGTTCAGCTCCACGCCGAGTCCCGGGCCGTCCGGCGGCATCACGTAGCCGTTCTGTACCTTCAGCGGCGGCATCAGCACCTGCTCTTCCCAAGGCTCGTTGAACTCGTCGAAGATTTCATGAAGATAGAAGTTCGGCGTCGCCATGTTCAAATGGCTGCAGACGACGGAGCAGACCGGGCCTTGCGCGCTGTGCGGCGCCGTGACGCCGTTATGCGCATGGACCATGCCGCATACCTGCTTCGATGCCGCGATGCCGAGGAATTGCGGCTCCAGCTGGACGATATGCACCGCGTCATGGCGCAGCAGCTCCGCAAACTGCTCGCGGGAGTAATAGTCTTCGCCGCAAGCGACCGGTACGGGACTCCGTCTGGCAACCTCCACCATGGAGGTAATCAGATGAGGAGGTACCGGCGCTTCGAACCAAGTCGGCTCGTATTTCAGCATGGCGTCCGCGAACTGCAGCGCGGTGGATACGCTGAACCGGTTATG
This sequence comes from Paenibacillus sacheonensis, assembly GCF_009909195.1. Classification (GTDB taxonomy): domain Bacteria; phylum Bacillota; class Bacilli; order Paenibacillales; family Paenibacillaceae; genus Paenibacillus_Z; species Paenibacillus_Z sacheonensis. The sequence continues at coordinate 11,240 of NZ_JAAAMU010000003.1, read as the reverse complement.
CCCTTCGATGAGAATGTCGACGCCTTGGCCGACCGCTTCCCGGACGGCTGCGATATTCTCGATCGCCGCCGAGAAATCCTGCCGGCTTACCGTGCGCCAAGCCGCGCCGAACGGATCGAATTTGAGCGCCGTGTAGCCTTTGCCCACGACGACCTTGGCTTTCTCGAAGAAATTTTCCGGCGTGTTCGGTCCGCGGTACCAGCCGTTGGCGTAAGCGCGCAGCTTATCGTGGCATTGGCCGCCGAGCAGCTTATACAGCGGCTGATTCGTTACCTTGCCCATGATGTCCCAGCAAGCGGTTTCAATCGCCGCCAGCGCGGAGCCTTGAATCTGGCCGCCGTCCGAATACACGTCGCGGAACAGTTTCAAGCTGATCGTCTCGACATCGAACGGATCGCGGCCGACGACGAGATGCTTCAGCTCATGAATGGCAGCCTCGACCGTCTTGGCAAAGCCGTTCAGCGTCCCCTCTCCCAGCCCGGTCACGCCCTCGTCCGTGTCCACGAGCACGAACAGCCAGTTCTTCCATGGGTTGCCCAAAATAAACGTGCGAATATCGGTGATTTTCATCCTTGTTCTCCCCTTGCCCCAAAAGTGAACTGCTAGCTTCAACGTAGCACAGCGGCGAAGAGGGAACAAGATGTATGACTTGTATACATGAGATGAATGGTAAGGCGATTGGTTTGCGTGAGGCGATTGGTTTGCGCTCACCGACGGAGGTCGGGGAGTGCAGCATTCGCCCGCTTCGAGGGCATGGACTTGGCGATTGGCTTGCGCTCACCGACGGAGGTCGGGGAGTGCAGCATTCGCCTACTTTCTCGAAAGGCCGGAGAATGCAGCAAGGCGCTCGCTTCTGCGAAAGGCTGGAAAATGCAGCATTCCCTGCTGCTGGAGCACAGGCTCAGGTTTCTAACGCTTGCCAGCGTCACTAATCCAACAAAAATACGACTTCAAAAACTTTAACGGTTGTAGCTGCCGTTATTGAGAGCTGAGCGGCCGATGCGCGAAATAATCGCCGATTAAGCTCCCTGGCAACCGTTACTTGTTTGAAATAGCCATTTTGGGCAGATTAGCCTCTGACACAACCGTTAGCTACGGTAACCCTCAAAACATAATCTTCTTCACATACTCGATATGCGCCTCGATCAACCGTGCGGACAGCGCGGCGTCCTGCCCGGCCAGCGCATCCCGAATTTGCCGATGCTCGTCGATGCTGCCGATCAGGCGCCGTTTGTTTTTGACGAACGTCATGCGCACGACGAGCAGGAACTTGTCCTGGATGCGGGACATCACTTCCATGTACTCTTCATTATCGAGTCCGCCGACGATCATGGCGTGAAACTCGCGGTCCAACCCGACATAGCGGGAAATATCATCCTGGCGGATCGCTTCGCCTTGCAGCTCGATATTCTCGTCCAGCCTGCGGAAGAACTCCGCGTCCATCCGCCCTGTCAGCTTCCGAACCGCATACGTTTCCAGTGACATTCGCAGCTCGTAGAATTCAAGAATCTTTTTCAGCGACAGCTCCTGGACGAAGACGCCCTGCTTGGGGGACAGCTTGACGAGCCCCATCATCTCCAGCCTGTCGAACGCCGAACGGATCGGCGTCTTGCTCATCCCCAGCAGCTCGCTCAGATACTTCTCGGACAAGAACATGCCGCCCGGCCATTCGCCATTCACGATATGCTGCTTCATGACCTGGAACGCCGTCTCCCGCAGCGTCATGGCTCCCTCCGGTTTGCTCATTCCGTCCATCTCCTTATGCAGCGCAGCATGCGCTCGATCTGCTCTCTACTTGCACGTTTCCAGTCTATGCTATACTTCAACCATACACTGCGCTTTTCCAAGAGGAGGTGCCGACAACCGGATGCCCCATCAAACGCTTCGCGATCAAGCCTATCATATCATCTATCAACAAATCGTTGCAGGCACGCTTGCCAGAGGCACGGTAACCTCCGAGGTGCAGCTCAGCGCGCAGCTGGACATGAGCCGGACACCGGTCCGCGCGGCGCTTCAGCAGTTGGAAACGGAAGGCTTTGTCAAAATCATTCCGAAGCATGGCGTGCTCGTGCTGGATACTTCCGCTCAGCGGGCCGGTGACCTGCTGGAGCTGATCGCCGCTATGCTGCTGTTCGCTATCATCACCGTCAGGCAGCTGGATCCGGAAGGACTTCGTGAGCGATCAAGCACGCTGTTGGAAGAGCTGCGCGCCACGCTCCAATCGAATACGTCTGCCGGCAGCGGCACCGCTCTCTGCGAATTCGAGCTTTACGCCCTGGACAGCATCATCACGCTCAGCCGCAATCAGGAAATGCAGGACACGCTGAACCGCAGCGCTTCCCGGTTGTTTTGGCAATCGGCGGGCAGACGCTGGGCAGCGCCATATCGCATCGAAACGGAAGCCGCTCTTCAGTCGTTTCTGCTAAGCTTGCCCGCATCCGGCGAAGCCTGCCAAGCCGCGCTGCTTCATTATTTGCATCTGCTGAAAATAACTTGGAACTAATCATCCACGTGCCGTAAACTCAATGTGCGCGGCCATAAAACGTCCCCGCCGGTCGCAACCAGCAGGGACGTTTTTCTACTTATTCAATAGCTGCGAGTACTGAGTTCATAGAAGGGCTGACGCCAGCACTCAAGCCTGTCTTTCCGCCATCCGGATTGTAATCCGCTTTCCCTCTCCTATTTCTAGCCATCCGGACCTGTTTCCTTTATCCAGAAATTTCCACCGCGCAGAAAACACCTCTCGAAGCACGAGGATGCGGGACGTTAAGTCTCCGTCCGCGATTTGCTTCGAAAGGTGCCTCTGATTGGCTGTTCATTTATTGGTTATAGAGACTCCTGCTCGATGTTCAATCGATCTGGCTCCACGAGCTTCATGCCCGCCGGCGCAGTCACGAACGTCTGCAGCTCGCCTTTCTCGTCCAAATGCCACTTGACCGTAAGCGGTCCAAGCGGCGTGTTCACCGTACCGCTGCAGGCACGAATGCCTCCGACAGGCGTCGGGGCAATGCGCACGCTGCGGTAGCCGGGCTCGAGCGGCTGCACGCCAAGGACGATTTCGCCAATCCACTTGACCGGCGTGCTCGACCAGGCATGGCAAAGGCTCATCCGATAGGAGCCGTAAGCCGTGTACGTCGTCAGGGCATCATGGAAATCCTGCGCACCGGTGATATCCAGCTTGCAAGCTTCCCAGAAGGTAGTCGCGCCATTATCCAGCATGCCGCCCCAGATCCGCGAGATCACATCATGCGCCTGCTCGTGGCGGCCATAACGGGAGTAACACTCCGCCAATTGGAACCCCGACAGCGGGGTCAGCGGATCCTGCATCGTATAGCTCTCGAGGAATGCGACCGCCGCCTCGTCCGAGACGTATCCGCTGGCGATGCCGAGCGTTTTGACGGCGAGCGCGTACTCCGGCTTCATAAACTCGCTGCTCGCCAGCGCCTTCAACGGCCAGCTGAATTCCAGCTCCAGCTCGGGCAGATTTGCCGACAGCTTCTTTAAATCCTGCAGCGTCAGTGCATATATCGCCTGCAGTGCAATCCGCTTCTCGTGATCGGAGATGGGCACCCACTCGACGAGGATGCCTTCCTGCACGAGGAGTCCGTCGCCAGAACGCGTATTTTGCTGTACCCATCCGACATGGCGCTGCAGCGGTTCCTTCAACTCCAGCACGAAAGCCTTGTCTCCCGTTTGAACGTAATACTCGCAGACGGTCTTGATCCACCACAGCGTGTATTCGCAGATGCTGTTCATCCAATGCCCGCTTGGCGTGCCGAAGCCGAGCTCCCGCACCGCACGGCGAATGACCGCATAATCGTCCCACAGGAAATAATCGGATTTCGCCGCCAAGTAAAAGTCGAACGTCCAATTGAGCCGGTCTCGCTTAATCCCGTCCCACAGGCCGATTTGATGACAAATGCGGCTCGTATGCGCGGCTACGTTGAAAATCTCGTTCAGCTGTTCCGAGTCGCTTTCCAGCCGTCCCACTTGGTTCAGCGCGACATGAACCGTTTGGAAAGTCAGCTCCAAGTCGAACGGCTGTCCGGCTTCGCCGAGCACTTGCAGCTGAATATAGCGAAAGCCTTGAGGAAGCGTGCATACGGTCTGCCCCGGCTCTACGACCACCCATTCCGTAATGCAGCCGTCGTAGTGGTTAAGCTCATGCTGCGACTCGCCGCCGTTCCAAAGCAATTTCACGGCGCTTAAGCCGTTATTTACGGCGATAAATCGGCAATTATGCTCCGCTCCGATATCCAGCACGACCGTTGAAGCTTCCTCCAGAGCCATCTCGCTCTGAATGCCGCGCATCGCCTTCCATTCATCCTGTTTGCGGAGATGGTAGAACAGCTGAAGCTGCTCCTGCTTCGGAAGCGTAAGATTCCCGTCCGCGCCGTGCTGTCCGGTCAGTCGCACCGACGAACCGCTTACGGAAGCCTGAATCGCTTTGCCCTGCAGCAATGTGACGTGATTTAAGTCATAGGCCCGAATGTCTCCGAATCCGCCGATTACGAACGACGACGGGCTGTTCTCAAGATCGCCGAAAGGCTCTTCGCCAAGCAAACAAATCACCGCGGCTTGGGATTCGTCGGCGGCCCATTCCTCGTCCGAAGCCAGCCATAATCCCTCGCCTTGCAGGTACGCGATTGCGCCAACCCTGCGATCCCACAAATAATAATTCACTTCGGCAAGCGGAACGATCTCGCTGCAGGTCAGCTCTAATCGCAGCTCATGCTCCCCGGCTGCCAGCGCTGCCGGAAATGAAGCGATTTGCATGAATGCGCCGGCATTGCCGGCCTGTTCGTCTACCGTTGCAATCAGTGCTCCGTCAAGCAGGATTCGCGCTCCGCCAGTAAACGCGGTATGGAAGGAGACTTGGGAAATATCATGCTCCGCCTTGAAGGTGCGGGTCAGAACGAGGCTGAGCCTCTTCTCCCGCTCTGGATGCCAGATCCACAGCGGCAGCTTCACATCAACAGAATGCGTCTCCATATTGATCCTCTTTTCGATTACGATTTAACTGCGCCCGAAACCATGCCCTCGATATAGTATTTCATGCCGAATAGAATAACGAGAACGGTCGGCACGCTGCCGATGATATAGGCCGCGAAGGAAAGTCCGATATCCGATCGGCCCGATTTGTTCAATCCGACGGCAGCCATCGTAAACGTCTGCTGCGATTGATCCAAAACAATGAACGGCCAGAGATAATCGCTGTATACGGCCAAGAACGTAACGATGCCGATCGTGACGAGAATCGGCACGCAGAGCGGCAGCGCTATCCGGGAGTACAAATAAAATTCGCTACCGCCGTCGATGCGAGCCGCTTCGAACAACTCCTCGGGGAGCGATTCGAACAACGTACGGCACAGCATGATGCCGAGCAGCTGCGTTCCGGAGATGTAAGGAAGTATCAAGCCCCAGAAAGAATGCGTCATATGCAGGTTCGTAATTATCGCATATAACGGTACCACAGTTAGAAGGGACGGGATCATCATGACGCCGATCAAGAGCATGTAAAGCGGACTTTTGAGCGGGAATTTATGTCTCGCAAAAACGTACCCCGACAAAGAACCGATCAATACGGCGCCTGCTACCGTAATCACGCATACGTACAACGAGTTGCCGATGCTGGACCTGACCGCTTTCCACGCCGCCGAGTAGTTCTCAAAATGAAGCTTATCCGGCATGCCCCAAAAGTCGATCAGCACCTCGAGCTGCGTCTTGAACGAGAAGAAGATGAGCAATACGAATGGTACCAACGTTAATATAAGCAAAATGGTGAGCAGAACCCCACCTGTCCATTTCGTCAATGAACCAGTCATGTGAGCGCCCCCCTTTTTAATAGTCCGTTTTCAGGAATTTCAAATTAAAAATCGTAAGGACAAGAATCACCAAGAACAGCGCTACGCCAATGGCGGATCCATAGCCGTACTGCGAGCTGCCGAAGGCCGCGTTGTACATGATCATCGCCGGGTTCGTCGTCGCGACGCCCGGACCGCCTCCGGTCAAGATCATAATTTTTACGTAATCCTGCAGGCTGCCGAGAATCGTCAAAATAATAACGATCTTAAATTGCGGCATAAGGAACGGCAAGTGCATCTTCGTAAACACATTCCAGCCGTTTGCACCGTCGATGCGGGCTGCTTCCAGCTGTTCCTGGTTCATGTTGCCGATCGCCGCATAGAAAATGAGAAACGGAAGACCGGATATAAAAGGCAGTCCCATCATGACAATGGACCAGATAGCCGTTTTTTCTTCACCGAGCCATGCATGCGTGGAAGTGAAGCCCATCGCATGGAGCAGCTGATTCAGCAGCCCGTTCGTGGGATCGTAAATATTTTGCCAGAGAAGAATCGATACGACACCAGGCAGCAGCATCGGCAAGATAAAGCCGGTCCGAAACAAGTACTTGATTTTATTGCCCCCGACCAAGTACACCAGCTCCGCGCCGATCAGCGGGAACACGATTGCTTTAACAACGTCCGTCAGCGTATAGATTAACTGGTTCTTCGCACCTGTTGCAAAGGTACCTTCATTGAAGAACTTCTTGAAGTTATCCAACCCTACCCATTCCGACGTGACGAGATTCCATTTCGTAAACGAATGAAAGAAAGCCAGGAGGACCGGATAATACAGGAACGTCGCAATGAACAGAAACGACGGAATCAGGAACAGATACGAGATCCCGTATCTTCTCCATTTGGCCAAGTTCATTATTGGATCTCCTTTCCATAGCAAATGACTTGGTTAAAAGAGGGGACGGGGGTGGCTTTCGCCACAGCCCCGTCGCCGTTTCATGAGGATTAAGGATTCGTTTTCGGATCCAAGTCGTATTTGTTGTCCGCGATGTACTGTTCGTTCGTTTTCTTCGCAAGCGCGGCTCTCTTCTTCAGATACTCGTCGAGCGAAATTTTATCGTTGTAGTATTGCAGTTCAAGGCTTTTCCCTTCAGCCGTTGCATTTGGCTCTGCAGCAGGGTTACCGCCAGTCAGCAGGGAGATCGGCGCCATGTTGCCGGCTACCTTGAACCCATCCAGATATGCGTTGATTTCATCCGGCAGCGTTACGCCTTTGACCAAGCTAGGACCTTGGACGAATTGTCCGGCATCAATCGTAGCCGAGAATACTTTTTGCGCTTCGGCCGGCGAGTACAGGAATTGCAGGAAGTCCTTCGAGCGAGCAACGGTTTCCTGATCTTTCTTAGCCGTAACGGACAGCTGGTGGCCCGGTACGAGAATACCGCGCGGGTGGCCCGGGAAGTTCGGATCCGGCGTAGCGAAGTCCGGGAATTTGAATGTTCCCCATTGGAACGCTTTGTCGCCGAGCGATTTTTGATCTTTCAAGATTTGGCCGACCTGCCAGCTTCCGTTCCAGTAAGCCGCCGCTTTACCGGAGATGAACAGCTGATAAGCGTCGGCGTCTTTCATCGTTGCGTAACCAGGCTGCAGGTAAGTGGACAGCTTTTTCAGCGTCGTCCATGTTTTTTGTTCAGCCGGTCCTGTTGCGTCGTACTTGCCGGATTTCCAAAGGGCGAGCTGACGTTCTACGTCGCCGACCGCGCCTACGTCGAAGAACGGATCATCCGGGCTGTATTTGAGCGTAGAGTTGATTTTGTCGGCTTCCGGCGTGTCTCTGGCATCGCCAGGCTGCAGCCATGTATCAGGGATAAGCGAACGCGAAGACCAATCCAGGAACGCGCCTACCATCCAGCCCTCGTAATCGCTTCCGGTCGCTTGCGACATTGCGAGAGGTATCGTGCCGGCATCTTTGATCTTCTGCAAGGCATCAAATAATGCCTCCCACGTCGTCGGCGCTTCCGTAATGCCAGCTTTCGAGAAAATATCTTTGTTATAGAAGAAGCCCGTACCTACAAGGTCGAATGGAAGCATGTAGACTTCGTTCGCCGAGTCTGTTGCATTCTTCCAGTAGTCGGCAACGATGCCGTCTTTCAGCGACGTGCCATTATTGTACGGGTTAGGCTGCTCGATAAAATCGTTCAGCTTGAGAATAAAGCCTTTCGCGATGTTATTGTTCGGCGTGTCGCCGAGCAAGTTGGCGTGCACGATATCAGGCGCATCGTCGCCGCCGGCTGCCATTTTTGCTTGGAACGACGTTTGGTACGTCGTGTTATCGCTTACAATATCAATTTTCACGGTCGTTTCCGGATGCAGCTTGTGATAATCCTCAGCCGCGATCTCAAGGCCGGCCGTATAGTAGTTCGTAATCGTCGAGAACGTGATCGTTTTGTTTTCTTTCGGCGTGTCGTCGGCTTTATTGCCTCCGTCGTTCGCCGGTGCATCCGTCGAGTTGTTCGTGTTCGCTGGTTGGTCATTCGCAGTATTAGCCGGTGTATTCGTGTTCGGATCATTGTTGTTCGATCCGCATGCCGCTAGAAGCGTTGTCGATAGCACGGCCGTGGTAAGTATTGCAATAACTTTCTTGTTTTGCATGAACTTAGCCCCCCAGAATGAATAATGATGACTTAGGCTGTACACTTAAAACGTTTTAGAATGACCTCTCTTATCGCGAACCATCACCTCGAGAAAGATGATTCATCGATTGTAAGCACTTACATGTGCCTATAGACACATCTTACCATTAGAGCAGCACTTCTAACAACATTAAACTAAAACGTTTTTTATAACTTTAAAACCCTTGATGTTACTGGGGTTAGGAGCGCAAAACAATAAAAACGCTTTCAAAAAATCCAGTTTATCGCTCTCTCCATATAAAACGTTTTTATGAAAATTAATCCTGTTCACTGGCTCGCCACCTCATTGAAACTCGGCACCTGCCACAAGCGAATGATCCTAACCACGATGCTGTTCTAAGCATTGCCCGCCGAAATGACTAAGGGCGCTAAGCGCGAGGCATATTAAGCGACCCGAGATCGGCCAGCTCAATAGACTAACATTAGCCCCGATATAATATACATCCAGTACACGGTGACGGGGTAAACGTGGGGCGAGGAGCGTTAGATCATGATAAATCTGGCTGAACTCAAGCGGTTTATCGTCTTGATCGAGATTCAAGCCTTGAAGAAAGCAATCGTAGCTGGAGAAGCTGATACGCCTATCTATGTGTCAATCCGAGACAGGATCGAAAACCTTGAGCGTGAAGTGAAATGAATGGGGCAGTATGACTATAGCATATCAGACTCTTGATCCCTTCGGCCGACTTCGTCATTCGGAGCGCAGTCGCGGGCGACATCGACATACTGCGCAACGTCTATCGGCGATCTTCGCTGACCAACAAAGCTGACCACGATCTAATCGCCGCCCATCCCGAAGGGCTGGTGTGGGACACCGCATTGCTGCCGTTCGCGCATGTTGCTGTCGTTGACGGGTAGGTTGTCGGCTTCGCATCGGCGCGACCGGTCGAGGACTACCTCGAGCTCGAGGATTTGTTCACCGATCCGGATTGGATGCGTAGAGGCGTCGCGCGTGCGCTGATCGCCGACATCGCGCGCCGCGGTCTGCGTATAGAGGTAACCGCCAACCTCGCGAAAGCATTTTACGAATCGGCAGGATTCGTCATCGTCGGTGCTGCAAGCACACAAGGCGGACCCGCTCTGCCGCATGCATTTCGATGTCAAACGCGGCTGAATAAAAGATTACGGCGTTAAGTCAACCGAAAATGACAATAGCTGTCAATTTATTGGGGCTGATTATTATTGAGGCTGAAGAAACTCAAGAGGTGTCATGCTGGACTTGGGTTACTCAACTTGGTTATCAACCAAAAAGTATTGAAAATCACAACTAGAACACAACAAAAAAAGCCCCTTGCTTGCACAAGGAGCTTCGTCGTTTAGATATGGTCGGGATGACACGATTTGAACATGCGACCCCCTGGTCCCAAACCAGGTGCTCTACCAAGCTGAGCTACATCCCGCTAATGCCGATCTTTCGTGAAAAAATGGCGCGCCCTGAGAGATTCGAACTCCCGGCCTTTTGATTCGTAGTCAAACGCTCTATCCAGCTGAGCTAAGGGCGCAAATATGGAGCGGAAGACGGGAATCGAACCCGCGACCCTCGCCTTGGCAAGGCGATGCTCTACCGCTGAGCCACTTCCGCATATTGATGGTGCGCGTAGAGGGACTTGAACCCCCACGGTTGCCCGCCAGATCCTAAGTCTGGTGCGTCTGCCAATTCCGCCATACGCGCGCAAAACAAGTGAGTCATGTAGGATTCGAACCTACGACACCCTGATTAAAAGTCAGGTGCTCTACCAACTGAGCTAATGACTCAAGGAAATAATGGTGCCGGCGATAGGAGTCGAACCCACGACCTACTGATTACAAGTCAGTTGCTCTACCAACTGAGCTACACCGGCATGGTGATAAAACATTTGAAGAATGGTGGCTCGGGACGGAATCGAACCGCCGACACGAGGATTTTCAGTCCTCTGCTCTACCGACTGAGCTACCGAGCCGCTTGAGCAAGTGAATTAATGGCGGAGCCGACGGGATTCGAACCCGCGGTCTCCTGCGTGACAGGCAGGCATGTTGGGCCACTACACCACGGCTCCGTAATATTCACTTCGGAACTTGTCCGATCATGTCTGAATTGGTTGCGGGGGCAGGATTTGAACCTGCGGCCTTCGGGTTATGAGCCCGACGAGCTACCGGGCTGCTCCACCCCGCGTCGTTAACTACTATAAAGATGGTGGAGGCTGACGGGATCGAACCGCCGACCCTCTGCTTGTAAGGCAGATGCTCTCCCAGCTGAGCTAAGCCTCCATTATTGGTGACCCGTAGGGGACTCGAACCCCTGTTACCTCCGTGAAAGGGAGGTGTCTTAACCACTTGACCAACGGGCCTTACTTTCATTAAAACAAGAACTGGCGGAGAAGGAGGGATTCGAACCCTCGCACCACTTACGCAGTCTAACCCCTTAGCAGAGGGTCCCCTTGAGCCACTTGGGTACTTCTCCATGATGGCTCCCCGAACAGGACTCGAACCTGTGACAACTCGATTAACAGTCGAGTGCTCTACCAACTGAGCTATCAGGGAACGGTATGTAACTCGGGCAGCTTACACCCTGAAAACTGGATACGAACCTTTGCGAAAGGTGTCTTGCTTAGCTGAGCAAACAGGATAACTTCTAGGATAAGCCCTCGACCGATTAGTATTCGTCAGCTCCACGCATTGCTGCGCTTCCACCTCGAACCTATCAACCTCGTCGTCTTCAAGGGGTCTTACATACTGGGAAATCTCATCTTGAGGGGGGCTTCACGCT
>NZ_JAAAMU010000029.1 GCF_009909195.1 Paenibacillus sacheonensis | reverse complement strand
GGCACGCCGCCAGCGTTCGTCCTGAGCCAGGATCAAACTCTCCATAAAAGTTGGATTGGTTTGCGTTCAAAGCCAAAGCTTTGAATGCAGCATTCCAACAGAAGGATGTGCTTGTTAGCTCATCGCTGACTTACATTTAATGACCTTTGACAGGTCGCTCATTGTTCAGTTTTCAAGGAACAAATTCGTTACACATTCGCCCATGTCTCAGCGGCGACTTGATTAATATATCACACGCTTTATAAACAATGCAAGGCCTTTTTATAAATAATTTTGCACATGTGGATAACCCTTTTGAATTAGCGGTATACACGCATATTGAGCACATAGCGGGAAAGCTCTTTCGGGGAGGCGATTCGGGCGAACATGCGAAAGATCACTTTGTATCGTTTGGCAATTGCGGTCTTGATATCTCCGTCAAGCCGGGAATCGTTCAAATCGAGCAGCATTTCGTCAAGTTCTTTGCGCAGTACGTAGTCGAGTTCTTTGCATTCTTTGTCGTTGAACAGTATTCCGAGCATAACCGTTTAGCGGCCCCCTTTGCATATTCGGCCCATTACGAGCCAACGAGACGAACCGGCCGCAGCCTTGTGGATCTCTTCGCTGCGTTCGCCTCTTGGTCACCGGAAGGCAATCGCATCCCCGGAAACCAAAAACGGCGTCTATCGCATGTCGCGATAAACGCCGCTTTACTGTTATGCACAGAAAATGGAAATTTTATTACTCGCCAAGCAACCAAACCGTCACCGTGCTCTCGATAATCGCTGCTGCGCCCAACATGACGATTACCATTACGATGACTGGAAGGGTGCGCTGCAAGAATTGCTCGAATTGCTGGCCCCATCCGCTCTTGCGCGTAAGCAGCGTTCCCGCTCCTTGAAACATCATTTTCCCGAACCGGAGTCCGTATGCGCATGCGATCACAATTGCCGCCAATTCAATAATTCCATGCGGAAGCAATCCCTTCACGATAACCGTAAACAGCATATCTCCTCCCTGTTCCGCGGTTCGATGAATGAGATATCCAAGTATCATCCCGTTAATCGCTAAAAAGAAGATGGGAATTATTCCGAAAAAGGCTCCGAGATACATGACCAATATAGCTTTAATGACGTTATTCAAAAAGATAAACAGCATTAAGAACAATGTCGGGTGGCTGCTGGCATCTATATTCTGAGCAATATTGCTCAACCCGCTCATTTGGCTCTGCATGAAGTTCTCCAACGCCGGGTTTATCGCTCCGACGACCATGCCGGCAACCAGAAAAATGGTGCTGAAGGCCAAGTAATGACGCATCGTCTTCAAATGCTGCAGCACGGCTCTCGGTGTGAACATATGGTTTCACCTCTTGGGCTAATTTTTGACGTGATGCGAATAAGTTGATGGTACGAGCATAGATTGTACTAAAACAAGCCTTAACGAGAGGAGTGCCGATCCGCGTATGAATATGTTTTATGTCATGAACGGGAAGAAGCTGAAGCGGTATTTTCTATTGACAGTGGGGGTTATATTCGCTGCTGGGATTATCTACGCCGAGAAAGACAACATTACCGTGTTTGCTGAGGATCAGCCGGCTGCCATCTACAGCGTGCCTACAGACAAGAAGGTCGTGTCCCTGACCTTCGACATTAGCTGGGGGGAGAAGCGTACCGAACCGATTCTCGACGTACTCAAGCAGAAAGGCGTGAAAAACGTAACGTTCTTCCTCTCTTCACCCTGGAGCCAAACCCATCCCGACATTGTAAAGAAGATTGTGGACGCCGGGTATGAGATCGGAAGCCATGGCCATAAGCATGGTAATTACAGCACGTACAGCGATGATGAAATTCGGACTCAAATCGAGACGTCGCAATCGATTTTGACGCAGGTGACAGGCAAAACGCCGACTTTAATCCGGTTGCCGAACGGGGATTTTGATAAACGCGTGCTCCGAATTGCGGAGCAAATGAATTATAAGGTGATTCAATGGGATACGGACTCGCAGGATTGGATGAACATCGGCACGGATAAAATCGTTAACCGCGTCGTTTCGAAGGCTCATCCCGGCGATATTATCCTGATGCATGCCAGCGATTCCGTCAAACAAACGCATGAAGCGCTGCCGCTCATTATCGACCAGCTGCGCGCCAAAGGATACGAGTTCGTCACGGTCTCGGAGCTGATCGCTCAAACGGAACTGCAAGGAAAAACCGTACAGGATAAAACCGCTATGTTCGAGCAGTTAGACGCTTCCACTGAGCAATAATATTGGCATAATTAAGGCTGAATGACCACTGCGTATCTGCCCTCATGCAGCTGCTTGCTATAGGCTTGGACTTAAACAACCGGCTTCGCGTTCGATGACGCGGATTCGGTTGTTTGCTCTTTGCGCAGCAAACGGTGCAGCCACAAAATTTGGTATGCGTTGCAGACGAACATCGGGATAACCATAAACGTCATTGCCGAAACGTTGCTTTGGAGACTTTGCCATGCTTCCAGCAGGGTTACGACAATACATAAAAACAGCGTCGGAATAAACGCGTTGTTGTTCGTTTGTTTGGCTTTGACGTAAGCGACGGCCCAAGATGCAAGAAGCAGCACCAGCGGGAGCACCCAAAAGATCCAGTCGTTATCCAAGGTGCCGCGGTCCTTATAGAGAATGTAGCCAACGCCTCCAAGGGCGAATAAGGACGTATACGCCTGCAAAGCATTCCACAAGTACCCCTTGCGCAGCACGCTAAGCGCGATGTAATTAAGCGTCAGGTACGAGAAAAAACCCATCTGGCTGAATGCGCCGAACAGCAGTCCGACAAGCGCCATCGTTAGCAAGTTGAACCCCGTGGCTTTCAAGCCAAGTATTCCGAAGTCCGGGTCAACCCATTGCATGACAGTGCCGACAATGGCGGAAACCACTCCTCCAACGACCATTGTGCTCCAAAATAAGAAAAACCATTTGCGTAAGTTCACGTTCATATCTCCTAAATGTTATTGCGAAGCACCCGATTGACATGCTTCGTGATGTGTACGACCTTGAGCCGCGGTTAAAAGGGAAACAAAATGGAGCAATTTGGAATCATTCGCCGCACGCGCAAGCAATGGCGAAGTCCACTCCATTTTACCACGTCCTTTATAAAAAGCTACGCCGAGACCATGATAATCCGTTGAACATTGCGCATACTACACCCAGGACAATGCCGTAATTTTAGAAGGGAGACAGGACATCATGATCAAACGTATCGTGTTGATGGGCACCGCCATAATCATATCCTCCATGCTTTCGAGCTGCGGGTCCGAGCCGTCCAGCGCAGCAAGCGAGCCCATCAGTTATAAGGACATGAAGTCAATGGTTATTGACATACTCAAAACGGAAGACGCGCAAAAGGCACTCCAGGAGTCGGCGATCTCGACCACCGGCAATACCGGAATGACCTCCAAGCTGCTCACCGTCCAGGATCAAGAGAACGTCAAACTGGCCGTCAAAGAAACGCTCGTATCTCCGGAATACAATAAAGTCATCGAGAAGATGATGACGGATCCGCGGTTCGCCGGTGAATTCGCGCAAGCCGTCAATAAACAAAACAAGCAGATCCATAAGGATCTTCTGAAGGACCCCACGTATCAAAAAGATATGATTTCGGCCATGAAGAGCCCTGAAATGGATAAAATGATCCTTGAAGTGCTGCAGAGTACGCAATATCGCAAACAGGTCATGACCATCATGCAGGAATCGATGCAAAGTCCGATCTTCCGACTTGAGATTCTCGATCTGATGAAGAAAGCCGTTCAAGAAGAACTGAAACCGAAGCCTGACGAGAAGGTTACGAAATCGAAAGATGGCGGCGAAGGCGATCAAGGCGGGGACAGCGGCGGCGAAGGCGGAGACGGCGGAGATCAAAGCGACAGCGGTATGGGCGAACAGGGCGGTGGTTGATTGTCTTCGTCTCACAGGGCGAAGCACGAACAGTTGTGAACCAGGGATGCGGCATTCGGCGCTGCGAGCTAATCTTTAAAGGAATGCTTATTACAAAAAGCCAACATCGCTCCTACCGAGCGGTGTTGGCTTTTTTGATGTTAGCTTTCATGGTAAGTGATGAAGCCTATAACCAGTTTGGCTAAGCTTCGCATTTGGCAATGACGCGGTCCGCGATGTCCAAGTAGATCCTTCCGGTGTCGGTATCTTCCTTGTATACGGAGGGAGCGAAATCGGCTTCCGCAACATGGTTATCCGGTGCTCCGAGCGGAATTTGAGCCATCAGCTCGGCATTCAGCGATTCGGCCAGCCTTGCTCCTCCCCCGCGCCCGAAAACGTACTCGTGCTCTCCGCTCTTGCTTACGTAATAAGACATATTCTCCACGATGCCGATGATCTCGTGCTCCGTCTTGATGGCCATGGCTCCCGCGCGCGCAGCTACGAAGGCTGCCGTCGCGTGCGGCGTCGTGACGATGATTTCCTTGCTCTGCGGAATGAGCTGGTGCACGTCTAGGGCTACGTCGCCCGTACCCGGAGGCAAGTCCAGCAGCAAATAATCCAATTCGCCCCATTCGATCTCGGCAAAGAAGTTCCGCAGCATCTTGCCGAGCATCGGTCCCCGCCATACGATCGGCGCGTTGTCTTCGACGAAGAAGCCCATGGACATGACGCGCACGCCGAATTTCTCGATGGGGATTACCCGCTCGTTCACGACCTGCGGGCGGTCTTCGATCCCCATCATATCCGGCACGCTGAAGCCGTAAATGTCCGCGTCGATGATGCCGACGCGTTTGCCCTTGCGTGCCAAGGCGACCGCGAGGTTCACGGTCACCGTGGACTTGCCGACGCCGCCCTTGCCGCTGGCGACGGCGATGAACTGCACCCCGCTGCCTTCGCTTAGCAGCGGGTGCGCCTCTAGCCCTGCCCCGTGACCGCGTACGGGGCTCGGGCCCTTCGGCGGCGGCGCAGCCTGCCCCGCGCCGCCGGCAACGCCTGCGGCGGGCGCAGCGGCCTGCGCGCCCGCCGTGGCGGCCTCGCCGGCCCGAAACCGGCAGTGCACGGTTTCGGCGCCGGCGGCGGCAAGCGCTTCGCGCAGCGCAGCCTCAAGCGCGCGCTCCGCGCTCGGGGCTGCCCCCATGACCGTCAACGAAACGTTACGGTCCTTCACAACAACATCGCGGAAGGCGATGGTTCCTTCCGCCTTATATGCGGCTGCCGCAGATTCAGCGGCCTTTAAAGCTTCCTCGCGGGTAATCATGAATGTTCTCTCCTCTTGTCCCTGTCGTACTGCCTGCATCCATTATAGCAATACGGCCTCACCGTTCCAAGCTATGGTTAGCTTCCGTTCCGAGCGTCGCTCGCGGCTCCTCCCGCCGTTCCGGTGCCCCACTTCTCCCCTGCCGTAAAGCGCAGAACGCCTTGATAGATGGAGGCTGCGACCTTCTTCTGATAATTCGAATCGCCTAGACGCGAGGCTTCGCCCGGATTGGACAAGAAACCAACCTCTACCAACGCGCTCGGCACCTCATCCATCGCTTTTAACAAATACACGGTGTTCACCGTATTCGCAAGTCGTTCCGTATTGCCGAGGTTACGCCGGATCTCGTCTTGAATGAGCGAAGCAAGTATCGCGTTCTCCGGCAGGTTCGGATAGAAGAACGTTTGTGCGCCCGACCATTTTGGGGAAGGAATGCTGTTCATATGAATGCTGAGCAGCAGCGAGGCATTCTTTTCTTTGACGAATTGCGCGCGTTTGATCAGATCCTGCGTCTTCCGTTTACTGATCTTGGACGTTCCTTCATCCGCGAGATCGTAATCCCCTTCCCGCGTCATGACCACGATAGCGCCGGCCTGCTGCAAGAAATCGCGGAGCTGCAGGGCAATCGCCAGATTAAGGTCCTTCTCCACCAGTCCTTGCTTGCTGACGGCACCGCCGTCTATTCCGCCATGCCCGGCATCAATCGCAATCACCTTGCCGGATAGTGGCAGGGTCCAATACGTCCAAGTCCGCGATGCAGGCACTTCCTGCGTTAACAGCAGCACTGTGAGCAGCACCGCGGCAACGCCCATTACGATCCGCACCGCGCCCCGGTACGTAATCCACACGACAAACCGCTTCCGAACTCCGCGCATGCAAAAAGCCACCCCTATCTCCATCCGATGATTCGTGCAGGAGTCTGTCCTGCGTTCATTATCATCCTATGGGACGAGGCGGCCACTTATGCGGATATCCTGTTATGAATTAGACCGGTTGGCTCGACATGCCTTCAATCAGAATTTTCGCGACTTCCGGACGCGAGAATTCAGGCGGCGGGCATACGCCATCGCGAAGCAAAGCGCGAACCTTCGTGCCGGAAAGCGTCAAATGATCAGCTTTGTCATGCGGGCAGGTTTTGCTGGAAGCCATGTTGCCGCATTTGGTACAGAAGAAGCTGTGCTCGAAGAACAGCGGCGTAATGCCCAGTTCATCGATTGGGAACGAACGAAGCAGGTCTTGCGCTTCATACGTACCGTAGTAGTCGCCTACGCCAGCATGGTCGCGGCCGACGATGAAATGCGTGCAGCCATAGTTTTTGCGGACCATCGCGTGGAAAATCGCCTCGCGCGGGCCTGCGTAACGCATAGCCGCCGGAAACACGCCAAGGAACGTACGATCTGCCGGGTAGTAATTCTCCAGCAGCGCGATATAGCTCTTCATCCGAACATTCGCAGGTACGTCGTCGGATTTCGTTTCGCCGACAAGCGGATTCAGGAAGAGCGCATCTACGATTTCCATCGCGCATTTTTGAATATATTCGTGCGCTCGGTGAACCGGATTACGGGTTTGAAAACCAACGATCGTTTTCCAGCCCTTCTCCGCGAAAATCCGACGCGTTTCGGAAGGATCAAAGTAGAATTCGTTGAACTTCTCAGGCTCGGGGCGGTTCAACACCGTGATGGTTCCGCCTACATACGTAGATGGACGGCTGAAAAGCTTAGCTACGCCAGGATGTTCCATGTCGTCCGTTTTAAATACATTAACCGCTTCATGCTTCTGATCCACGCTGTAGATACTCTCAATGTCGATTACGGCGTAGACAATGCCATCTTCGCCGATGAGCGCTGCACGTTGTCCAGCAGCCAACTCGGAAGCTTTCGCTTCTTCTACGGCCAGCGTGATCGGGATGCTCCATACCGTACCGTCAGCAAGGCGCATGCGTTCAACAACGGAACGATAGTCAGCCTCGTTCAAGAAGCCGGTCAGCGGCGAGAACGCACCTACACCGATCAAGTCCAAATCCGAAATCGTCCAGTTGTTTACGATGATGGATGACAGTTTTGCCGCTTCGGCAAGAAGCGCGTCACGCTCTGCTCCAGTCGCGACACGATTAATCAGTACGCCGCCATGCGGCTTGATGCTGCTCATTGTATGCAAGTGCCTCCTAAGGTTTTTACGATTGATTCTACTGTAAGCCTCTGTAGTGCGTGGATGACGCTTCGTAGTCCTAGATATCGGTTATTTATGCAAGCCGCATTCCGTCTTCTCTTGACCGGACCAACGTCCAGCGCGAGGATCCTCGCCAGGCATTACCTGGCGCGTGCAATATTCGCACCCGATGCTTGGATAGTGGTTATCATGCAGCGGATTGTAGTATACATTGTTCTCGCGGATGTAGTTCCAGACATCTTCGGAAGACCAGTCGGCGATCGGGTTGAATTTAACCAATCCGAACTTCGTATCGTATTCGATCTTCTTCGCGTTCGCGCGTGTAGGTGCTTGATCGCGGCGAATACCGGTAATCCAAGCTTCGTACTTGGATAAGATTTGCGTCAGCGGCTGCACTTTACGGATGTTGCAGCATTCGTTGGCATTGGTTTTCCAAAGCTCATCGCCATATTGAGCAGCCTGCTCTTCTGGCGTAATCGCAGGTTTCACTTCAACGAATTCCAAACCGTAGATCTCAGCCATCTTATCGCGTGTTTCGTATGTTTCTTTAAAGTGAAAGTCCGTATCCAAGTAGAAGATATCGGTCTTCGGGCTGATTTTTTGCAGCATATCGACAATCACGACATCTTCTGCGCCAAAACTGCATGCGAATGTAATATTCGGGAATGTTTCAACGGCGAATTTCAAAATATCCTGCGGTGTTGCGGTTTCCAGATCAACCGCCTTTTGCGCGATAAGCGCTTCTTTTTCAAAAAGGTTCATGGGTTAGTCCCTCCGTTTACGAAATCCAAGTAAATTAATCTACATTAAATTATACGTCCAACAGGCATAATGTTCAATGACTGAAATACGGCAAAATCATAAAAAAATGCCCTCCCTGCGTAACAGAGAAGGCATTTGCTGTGTAAATTAACGTTTCGAGAATTGTGGCGCGCGACGAGCGGCTTTCAAGCCGTACTTCTTACGCTCTTTCATACGTGGGTCACGCGTCAGGAAGCCAGCGCGTTTCAAAGATGGACGGAATTCTGGATCTGCTTTAAGCAGCGCACGGGAGATACCGTGACGAATCGCACCCGCTTGGCCGGAGATACCGCCGCCATGTGCAATAACCAGAACATCGTATTTGCTTGTCGTTTCAGTCAAAGCAAGTGGTTGTTTAACGATCAGCTTGAGTGTTTCAAGACCGAAGTACTCATTCAGATCACGTTTGTTAATAATGATTCGTCCTTCACCCGGCACGAGACGTACACGTGCTACAGAGTGTTTACGACGACCGGTTCCATAGTATTGAACTTGTGCCATGAAACTGTCCTCCCTCTATTTACCCGCGAAGTTCGTAAACTTCTGGATTTTGTGCTTGATGTGGATGTTCTGCGCCGGCGTACACTTTCAATTTCATCTTCATTTTGTCGCCCAGACGATTCTTAGGCAGCATGCCGTAGATCGCTTGCTCCAAAACTTGTTCTGGTTTGTTCTTGATCATGTCTTGTGCAGGAGTCACTTTCAGACCGCCTGAGTACATGGAGTGACGGTAGTACATTTTGTTTTGAAGCTTTTTACCCGTCAGGTGAATTTTCTCTGCGTTGATGATTACGACGAAATCGCCAGTATCAACGTGCGGAGTAAATTGCGGTTTATGTTTGCCGCGGATGATGCTTGCAGCTTCGCTCGCAAGACGGCCAAGCGTTTTGCCTTCTGCGTCAATGACGTACCATTTGCGTTCGACTTCATTTGGCTTAGCCATGTAGGTAATGCGCATGGATGATCCTCCTTCTTCATTAAAACAATCGATCTCATTTATAACATTTCGTACCGTAGTATCGGTTAGTTGCGTTCGTTAGCACTGCTGTAGGTGGCCATTCTTAGTCGGGGCTGTGGGAGAGCCACTAAGAAAGCACAAGTTATATTCTACTACATAGGCCTAGCATGTGCAAGCTATTTATTGTGACGACAAGAATTAAAAAAGCTGGTGAAACCCTTTTATTCCTCATACTCCACTTCCCATAACATTAACCCATGAGCCATTGCCGTAGGACCTGCTGCCGACCTCTCCCGAGCCTCGAGAATTCGCTTGAAATCCGCGGCAGTCAGTTTACCTTCGCCTACCCAGAGCAGCGTGCCTACTATGATCCTCACCATATTATACAGAAACCCATTACCGGTAATAAAAATATCCAGCTTGCCATCGCTTGCCTCAATTCGCGCGTCTAGAATGGTTCGCACATGCGTCGTTTTCGTAGATCGTTTTGAAGCAAAGGATGAAAAGTCATGCGTTCCCCTTACATGGGCAATCGCTTCCTTCATCTCCTCCAATAGCAGCGGCATGGGATAGTGCAATCGATATTTGCGTTCAAACACGTCCCCGAATTTGCTCGTATCGATTCCGTACCGGTAGGTTTTGCGTTTGGCACTGTATGACGAATGAAATTGCGAGGGCATCTCATCCGCCTGTAGAACGACAATGTCGTCCGGCAGTCTGGAATTCAGCGCTAACGCCCAACGATCCACAGGGATGGGAGAGGAGGTGTAGAAATTAAAGTACTGCCGCCTGGCGTGGACGCCAGCATCCGTACGGCCCGATGCCGTAATGTCTGCCTTCTCGCCCGTCAGAACGCCTATCGCATGCTCCAGCACATCCTGAACGGTATTCCCGATCGGCTGTGTTTGAAAGCCGTGATACGTCGTCCCATCGTAGCTGATCGCCATCCGAATATTCCGCACAGTCTGCCCCCTCCCATAAGGATGACTCGGGCAACAAAAAAAGGTGGCCGCAAGGTCCACCCTTCGTTTGCTACGCGCGATCTACCAGTTCCAAGTAAACCATAGGCGCCGCGTCACCGCGACGAGGACCCAGCTTCAAGATACGCGTATAGCCGCCCGGACGCTCCGAATAACGGGTAGCGAGCTCGGAGAACAGTTTTTGAATTGCATCCTGCTCACCTGCTGCAATGGACTCGCGGCGAACAAAAGCTGCCACTTGACGACGTGCATGCAGATCGCCACGCTTCGCAAGCGTGATCAGCTTCTCGGCGATAGGACGAAGCTCTTTTGCTTTCGCCTCTGTCGTTTGAATGCGCTCATACAGGAACAAGTCTGTGACGAGATCGCGGAACAGTGCTTTCCGGGAGCTAGCGTCACGGCTCAATTTAGAATATGCCATCGAAATTCCCCTCCTTAAAACAGTCTAACGACCTTAGTCTGTGCTGCGCTCTATTCTTCCATGCGAAGGCCAAGACCAAGTTCCTCGAGCTTCTCTTGAACTTCTTCCAAAGACTTGCGTCCGAGGTTCCGGACTTTCATCATGTCTTCTTCCGTTTTCGTGATCAGCTCTTGGACGGTATTGATTCCTGCACGTTTCAGACAGTTATAAGAACGTACCGAGAGGTCGAGCTCTTCGATCGTCATCTCGAGTACTTTCTCTTTCTTGTCTTCTTCTTTTTCAACCATGATCTCGGCATCTTTCGCTTCATCGGTCAGACCAACGAACAGATCCAGATGCTCAGTCAAAATTTTGGCGCCGAGGCTGACTGCCTCTTCCGGACGAATGCTTCCGTCGGTCCAAACTTCAAGTGTGAGTTTATCGTAGTTCGTCACTTGACCAACACGAGTGTTCTCAACCGTGTAGTTAACACGGGTAATCGGCGTGTAGATCGAGTCGACGGGGATCACGCCGATTGGCTGATCTTCCCGTTTGTTACGATCTGCTTGCACATAACCGCGTCCGCGGTTTGCAAATACCCGCATGTGGAGCCGTGCACCGGAGGCCAGCGTCGCGATATGAAGATCTGGGCTTAAAATCTCGACATCGCTGTCTGCGCGAATATCGCCAGCCGTAACGTTGCCATCACCTTCCGCATCAATCTCCAATACCTTCTCTTCGTCGGAATGGATTTTCAGCGAAAGGCCCTTGAGGTTCAGGATGATTTCAGTTACGTCTTCCATCACACCTGGAACCGTAGAGAACTCGTGAAGAACACCGTCGATTTGAACGGAAGTTACAGCTGCGCCAGGAAGCGAAGACAGCAGGATTCTCCGAAGAGAATTCCCCAATGTCGCACCATACCCGCGTTCAAGCGGTTCGACGACGAAACGTCCGTACGTGCCATCCTCGTTCAATTCTACGGATTCGATTTTCGGCTTTTCGATCTCAATCACTAATAGTACCCTCCCTCAAAACGTCGCTCCGTTACCATTATCGCGTTTGCAGTCAAACCCTGTAGTATGGCAAACCTTCACAACCATTATTCACAAGTTGCGTTCATTTGATACCACAAATATTGACTATACGCGACGACGTTTTGGCGGGCGGCATCCGTTGTGCGGAACCGGTGTTACGTCCTTAATGAGGTTAACTTCAAGACCAGCTGCTTGCAGGGAGCGGATCGCCGCTTCACGGCCTGCGCCTGGACCCTTAACCATCACTTCAACAGTTTTCATGCCGTGTTCCATAGCCGCTTTCGCTGCGGATTCAGCAGCCATTTGAGCTGCGTAAGGCGTGCTCTTACGGGAACCTTTAAAACCAAGGTTACCGGAGCTTGCCCAGGAAATCGCATTGCCGTGCGGATCAGTAATCGTAACAATCGTATTATTGAATGTCGAGCGAATATGCGCTACGCCGCTATCAATATTTTTACGGTCACGACGTTTCGTACGAACCACTTTTTTTGGTTTAGCCATTTCGGTTATCCTCCCTTCTTATTTCTTCTTGTTCGCTACAGTCCGACGAGGACCTTTACGCGTACGAGCATTTGTTTTCGTCCGTTGACCACGAACCGGAAGACCACGACGGTGACGAACACCGCGATAGCAGCCGATCTCGATCAGACGTTTGATGTTAAGGGAAATTTCGCGGCGAAGGTCGCCTTCCACTTTAACCGTTTTGTCGATAGTTTCACGCAGTTGGCTGACTTCGTCTTCCGTCAGATCACGAACACGGGTACTTTCGCTAATACCTGTTGTGCTCAAGATTTTATTAGCAGTTGTTCTGCCAATACCGAAGATGTACGTCAGAGCGATGACAACGCGTTTATCACGCGGTAAGTCTACACCAGCAATACGAGCCATGTACTGATATCCCTCCTTTATCCTTGTTTTTGTTTATGTTTCGGATTTTCGCAAATAACCATAACATTGCCTTTGCGGCGAATGACTTTACATTTTTCGCAAATCGGCTTGACCGAAGGTCTAACCTTCATTGTGATTACCTCCCGATTTCTTTCGTCGGCAGGCCGCCAGCGGCCTACTTCCGATAGGTAATGCGTCCTCTAGACAAATCATATGGCGATAACTGAATGACCACTTTATCTCCCGTCAGAATACGGATGAAATGCATTCTGAGCTTTCCCGAAACGTGGGCGAGAATCTGATGTCCGTTCTCCAGTTCCACCTTGAACATGGCGTTAGGTAGTGGTTCGATGACCGTACCTTCGACTTCAATGACGTCTTCTTTGGCCATAGTCATTCTCCTTTCCCTTGCACAGCCTTCTGAATGGCATAACGCAATTTGGCGTTTGTTACACGGCCGGTTTCCTGTACGCTGTCAATCACCTCGTGACTGACGACCGGCTGCATCAGTAGATGCAGTACGTTCTTCTTCTTCGATTGATCGAAGCGACGTTTGTCACCGTCGGCTACTAGTACAAAGCGTTCGTCCAACACCTGAACGATTACGGCATATGAGCCTTCGTCTTTGCCTCGCAGCACTTTTACGACACGGCCAATCTCCGGCTTATACTCCAAGCTTTCTCAACCTGCCTGCTCCCTGGATTGGGTTAGAATTTCACAACCGTCTGCCGTAACAGCAACCGTATGCTCGAAATGGGCGCACAACGATTGGTCTTCGGTGACGACTGTCCAATTGTCCGCCAGTGTACGCACGTACCTCTCTCCGATATTGACCATCGGTTCGATGGCCAGCACCATTCCTGGTTTCAAACGAGGTCCGCGGTCAGGCAATCCGTAGTTCGGAATTTGCGGTTCTTCATGGAGATCCGTTCCGATCCCATGGCCGCAGTAATCGCGAACGACAGAAAAGCCGGCAGTTTCGATCACTTGTTGGATCGCGTACGAGATCGTAAACAAACGAACGTCCGGTTTCACGAGTGCGAGTCCTGCATAAAGCGATTGTTCTGTAATGTCGAGCAGCCGCTGTGCCTCTTCGCTAATATCGCCAACGCCGTAGGTCCACGCCGAATCGCCGTGATACCCTTTGTACTGCGCGCCGATATCAATGCTGATGATGTCTCCATCGTTCAGCTTGCGTGAGCCCGGAATACCGTGTACCAGCTCATTGTTCACAGAAGCGCAAATGCTGGCAGGAAACTGATTGTACCCTTTAAAAGAAGGTAATGCGTCCTGGCTGCGAATGTACGTTTCAGCGATTTCGTCCAATTCCTTGGTCGTCACGCCCGGGCGAATCACCGTTTTCAGCAAACGATGCGTATCCGCTACAATTCGTCCAGCTTCTCTCATATATTGCAATTCCGCTTCGGACTTGCATACGATCATTCCGCAGTTCCCCGCAAGCAGTTTACGATGTCCGCCGTAACTTCGTCGATTTCTTTCTCGCCGTCTACTTCCCGCAGTACAGCTTTGCTTGCGTAATAATCAAGCAATGGAGCCGTTTTGGAGATGTATTCGTCGAGACGCGTGCCTACTTTCGCTTCCGTATCGTCTGACCGCTGATACAGCTCGCCGCCGCATTTATCACAAACGCCTTCTTGCTTCGGCGGGTTGAACATGACATGGTATGTGGAGCCGCACGATTTGCAAATGCGGCGACCGGTCAGACGCGCAAGCAGCAGGCCACGGTCAACTTTCAAGTTCACGACATGATCGATACTGCGTCCCATTTCAGCCAACATTCCGTCCAGTGCCTCTGCTTGCTGCAGCGTACGCGGGAAACCATCAAGCAAGAAGCCGCCGTTACAATCCTCAAGCTGCAGGCGCTCGCGAACAATCCCGTTCGTGATTTCATCCGGAACCAAGAGACCTTGATCCACAAACTCTTTAGCCTTTTGTCCAAGCGGAGTGCCTTGCTTCATTGCCAAACGGAAAGCGTCGCCTGTCGAGATGTGGGGTACTTTGAAAGTATCCACGATCCGTTCGGCCTGCGTGCCTTTGCCGGCTCCTGGAGGGCCCATGAATAAGATGTTCATTAGCGTGTTCCTCGCTTTAAACATAATAGGCTCGGCCGGGTTCCGTCACCTCGCTTGATGCGCGGAATCCCGCATGCGAACCTATTGTTATTTATTAATAAACCCTTTGTAGTGGCGTTTGATCAGCTGCGTCTCGATTTGCTTCATCGTATCCAGCGCAACGCCGATAACGATGAGCAGCGATGTACCGCCCAGCTTCACGTCTCGAGGCAGATCAGCAAGCGTTCCGAAGAACACCGGCAAGATTGAGATGAGTGAGAGGAAGATCGCCCCGCTCAATGTAATCCGCGACATGACGCGAGTAATGTAAGAAGAAGTCGGTTTGCCTGGGCGCACGCCCGGGATGTACCCGCCGTTTTTCTTCATTTGATCGGCCATCTGCACCGGATTGATTTGCACGAACGTGTAGAAGAACGTAAACGCGATAATCAAGATGACGTACAACACCATGCCTAGAGGCTTGTCGTAGTACAAATGGTTTTGAACCCATTTAGCCCACTCGTGGTCCGCCCAGAAATTCGCGATTGTAATCGGGAACATCAGAAGCGATACCGCGAAAATGACCGGGATAACGCCTGCTCCGTTTACTTTCAGCGGAATATGAGTCGATTGACCGCCGTACATTTTCCGACCAACTACGCGTTTCGCGTATTGGACCGGAATTTTGCGAATCCCTTGCTGGACGAAGATGACGCCCACGATGATCGCTGCTACCGCGATGACGATTGCCACCACTTTCACGATCGCAAGGAAAAGCGCATCGCCCGCATCCACGAACTCTTGCGAGTAGATGGAACGAACATGTGCCGGAAGCCTTGCCACGATACCGGCGAAGATCAAGACCGAGATCCCGTTACCGATGCCTCTCTCCGTAATTTGCTCACCGAGCCACATTAGGAAGGCAGTTCCCGCAGTCAAGATTATCGCAATCATAATATAATCCGTAACTGTTGCATCAGGAATCATATTGTACGAATAGTTGCGGTTAAACCCGATCGCGGTACCAAAACCTTGGACAAGTCCAAGAATAATTGTACCGTAACGAGTAATCTGCGCAAGTTTACGTTTTCCATTCTCGCCTTCCTTCGCCCATTCGGCGAATTTAGGGATAACGTCCATCGACAAAAGCTGTACGATGATGGATGCGGTGATGTAAGGCATGATCCCGATCGCGAAGATCGAGAACTGGAACAACGCCCCACCCGAAAACGTATTTAGCAAACCGAACAATTCAGATCCGGCTTGGTCCGTCTGCGTAAAGACATCCTTATTTACTCCCGGAACCGGGATAAAGGAGCCGATACGGTAAACCAACAAGATGAACAACGTGAACAGGATCCGCTTGCGAAGATCTTCCACTTTCCAAATGTTAGACACGGCCTTGAACAATTAGATCACCTCGGTTTTACCGCCGGCAGCCTGGATTTTCTCTACCGCAGATTGAGAGAACTTGCTTGCTTTTACCGTAAGTTGAACTGTGATATCGCCATTACCCAGCACTTTAATGCCGCTTTGCGGGTTTTTAACGATACCTTGCTCAAGCAGCAATTCAGGCGTTACTTCTGTACCTGCTGCAAAGCCGTTCAACTCATCGATGTTCACAATCGCATACTCTTTACGGAACGGATTATTGAAGCCGCGTTTAGGCAAGCGACGGTACAATGGGTTCTGACCGCCCTCGAATCCAGGGCGAACACCGCCGCCGGAACGAGCATTTTGACCTTTATGACCGCGACCCGAAGTCTTGCCGTTGCCGCTACCGATACCACGGCCAACGCGGAATCCCTCTTTACGAGAGCCCGGAGCTGGTTTGAGATCATGCAATTTCATCGTCGTTGCACCTCCTTAAAGTTTTGCATTGCTTTCTGCGAGAGCTTGCTTAGGTAAGCAAAACTCTTCAGGAAGCATTGATAAAGCTAGCCTTGATTGGCGTTCTATGCTTGTACTTCTTCAACTTTTACCAAGTGGCTGACACTATTGACCATGCCGCGGATAGCCGGGCTGTCGCTGTGGACAACCGATTGACGAATTTTGCGAAGACCAAGCGTTGCAACAGTCGCACGCTGCTTCTCGTTGCGACCGATCAGGCTGCGAACGAGGGTGATTTGCAATTTTGCCATCGTATTCTCCTCCTTAGCCCAAAAGCTCTTTCACGGTTTTTCCACGAAGTTTAGCAACGTCCTCGGCACGTTTCAGACGGGAGAGTCCTTCAAGTGTCGCGTTAACCATGTTCATGGAGTTGGAAGAACCAAGCGATTTGGTCAGAATGTCGCCTACACCAGCGAGTTCGAGAACGGCACGAACCGGGCCGCCTGCGATAACACCAGTACCTTCGGAAGCTGGTTTCAACAGAACGCGGCCAGCGCCGAAATGACCAAGTACTTGATGTGGAATTGTCGTTTTTACGAGTGGAATGTGGATCAGGTTTTTCTTAGCGTCTTCAATACCTTTGCGGATCGCATCAGGTACTTCGCCAGCTTTACCGATCCCTGCGCCAACGTATCCTTTGCCGTCGCCTACAACTACCAGCGCGCTAAAGCTAAAACGGCGTCCGCCTTTTACTACTTTCGCTACGCGGTTGATTTGAACTACCTTCTCGGTAAGTTCCAACGCATTTGGATCAATACGCAAGTCGATTTACCTCCTTCATAAGTATTATCGATTAGAATTCAAGACCTGCTTCGCGCGCTGCATCAGCCAGCGCTTGAATTCTGCCATGGTACAAGTAGCCTCCGCGATCGAATACGATCGATTCGACGCCTTTTGCTTTCGCGCGGGATGCGATCAATTCACCGATTTTGCGAGCTGCCTCGATGTTGCCGCCATTGCTCACTTGTTCTGCGATTTCTTTGTCAAGCGTAGAAGCTTGAGCTACAGTAACGCCTTGAACATCATCAATCAATTGAGCATAGATGTGTTTGGAGGAACGGAATACAGACAGACGCGGACGCAGCGTAGTTCCGTTCACTTTCTTACGAACACGCAGGTGACGTTTGAGACGTGCTTTGTTTTTATCGCCTTTTGTAATCATTCGTTGTACACTCCTTTCTACTTTCTTATGATCCCTATTCGTTCAAGCAGCCTTAAACGCCTGCTTATTTCTTCTTACCAGCTTTACCTTCTTTACGAAGGATACGCTCGCCTTCATACTTAATACCTTTGCCTTTATACGGCTCAGGCTCGCGTACGGAGCGGATCTTCGCAGCAGTTTCACCAACGAGTTCTTTGTCGATGCCTTTTACGATGATTTTCGTATTCGTAGGAACTTCGAATTCGATGCCGCCAGCAGGCGTGATTTCAACTGGATGCGAGTATCCTACGTTAAGTACGATTTTCTCGCCAGTCTTATTTGCACGGTAACCAACGCCTACAAGCTCAAGGTTTTTCACAAAACCTTCAGTTACACCACTAACCATGTTAGCGATGACGCTGCGAGTTGTACCGTGAAGAGAACGATGCAGTTTATTGTCAGAAGGACGCTCGATTGTGATGACGCTGTCCGCTACTACCACTTTCATATCCTTGTGGAGCTCGCGGCTCAGAGTACCTTTAGGTCCTTTAACTGTGATGAAGCTGTTGTCCAAGTCGATGTTTACGCCACCGGGCACTTGGATCGGTTTACGGCCAATACGAGACATTGTTACACCTCCAATCGTTGTGACGGTTAATTACCAGACGTAGCAGACTACTTCGCCGCCGGATTTCTGTTGGCGAGCTTCTTTGTCAGTCATAATGCCTTGCGATGTGGAAATGATAGCCATTCCCAAGCCACCAAGTACGCGGGGCACTTCAGTGCTTTTCGTGTAAACGCGCAGACCCGGTTTGCTGATGCGTTTCAGCCCCGTAATAACACGCTCTTGGTTCGGGCCGTATTTCAAGAAAATACGGATAATCCCTTGTTTGTTGTCTTCGATATACTCAGCATCACGAATGAAGCCCTCGCGTTTCAAAATTTCAGCGATTTGCTTCTTTACTTTCGAAGCAGGCATTTCTACCGTCTCGTGACGCACAACGTTTGCGTTGCGAATGCGTGTAAGCATATCTGCGATCGGATCAGACATAACCATTGTGTAAACCTCCTTCCCGAACTAGGCTGATTACCAGCTTGCTTTTTTAACGCCAGGAATCTGGCCTTTGTATGCTAATTCACGGAAACAAATCCGGCAAATTTTAAACTTTTGCAAAACGGAATGCGGACGGCCGCAACGTTCGCAGCGTGTATAAGCCTGCACTTTGAATTTAGGAGCACGTTGCTGCTTAACCTTCATCGAAGTTTTTGCCACTTGGTATTACACCTCCTGTGGATTACTTCGTAAACGGCATGCCCAATTGGGTCAGCAGTTCACGAGCTTCTTCGTCCGATTTTGCCGTCGTGACGATGACGACGTCCATACCGCGCACTTTATCTACCTTATCATACTCGATCTCCGGGAAGATCAGCTGCTCTTTCAAGCCGAGAGTGTAGTTACCGCGACCGTCGAACGCTTTGTTCGATACGCCGCGGAAGTCGCGTACGCGCGGGAGAGTGACATTGAACAGTTTATCAAGGAAGTAGTACAT
The DNA here is from genome assembly GCF_009909195.1 of Paenibacillus sacheonensis. Lineage (GTDB taxonomy): Bacteria > Bacillota > Bacilli > Paenibacillales > Paenibacillaceae > Paenibacillus_Z > Paenibacillus_Z sacheonensis. Next base: position 42,233 of record NZ_JAAAMU010000029.1, on the reverse strand, counting down.
ACGCTCGCCGCGCAGTGTTACTTTAACCCCGATAGGCATATTCTCGCGAAGTTTGAAACCAGCGATCGATTTTTTGGAGCGAGTTACAACCGGTTTTTGACCCGAGATCAGACGCATGTCTTCAACAGCCGTATCGAGCACTTTGGAGTTGGACACTGCTTCGCCGACACCCATGTTGATGACGACTTTCTCGATCTTAGGCACTTGCATAACCGTTGTATAGTTAAACTTCTGCATCAAAGCAGGTGTAATTTCATTCAGAAAACGATCTTTCATTCTTGCTGCCATGTAACGTGGACCTCCTTTCCGTATCGGTCAATTAATCGATTACCTCGCCGGATTTTTTAGCGATCCGGACTTTTTTACCGTTATCAAGCACTTTGTAGCCGATACGAGTTACTTTACCGCTCTTCGGATCGATGTGCATAACGTTGGATACGTGAATTGCCGCTTCTTGCTCGATGATGCCGCCTTGCGGATTAGCTTGCGAAGGACGGGTATGTTTTTTCACCATATTTACACCTTCGATTAGAACGCGGTTTTGACGTGGATACGCAGCGATGACGCGGCCTTTTTTGCCTTTGTCTTTGCCGGTGATGACCATTACCGTGTCGTCTTTCTTCACGTGCAATTTATTGTTGTGGGATTCCAACACTTTTTTCAACCGTGGCATGAGTTACACCTCCTGCGTGCTTGCGCGGAATGCGCAAAGTTCTTATTAGATAACTTCCGGAGCAAGCGATACGATTTTCATGAAGTCGCGATCGCGAAGTTCGCGAGCAACTGGTCCGAAGATACGTGTGCCGCGCGGGCTTTTGTCTTCTTTAACGATAACAGCCGCATTCTCGTCAAACGCGATGTAAGAACCGTCTTTACGGCGAACCGCACGTTTCGTACGAACGATGACCGCTTTGACTACATCACCCTTTTTGACAACGCCACCGGGTGTTGCTTGTTTGACGGAGCAGACGATCAGATCGCCGATATGGCCTACGCGACGTCCAGTACCGCCCAAAACGCGGATACACATCAATTCTTTAGCGCCGGAGTTGTCCGCGACATGCAAACGTGTAAATGGTTGAATCATTTCAACGTCCTCCTTTCGGGAAAATGCTTAACGGGAAGCATTCTTACAAAATAACAGCAGCTTCAACGATTTCGACCAGGCGGAACCGTTTGTCTTTCGATAACGGGCGAGTTTCCATGACTTTGACGACATCGCCGATCTTAGCTTGGTTGTTCTCGTCATGAGCCTTAAATTTCTTTGTGTATTTAATCCGTTTGTGGTACAGATCGTGTTTTTTGTACGTTTCAATCGCTACAACGATTGTTTTGTCCATTTTATCACTCACGACTTTACCAACTTGAACTTTGCGGGCATTACGTTCGCTCATGTTCATCCTCCTTCCACACATTCGTTATTCGACACGGACGATCACAGACTAGCTGCTGATTCCGAGTTCTCTTTCACGAAGAACGGTTTTGGCACGAGCTATATCCTTGCGAACATCGCGGATACGAGTTGGGTTTTCCAGTTGGCCGGTAGCCAATTGAAAACGAAGGTTGAATAGCTCTTCTTTGAAGCCAGCGACTTTTTGTTCGAGTTCAACAGAGGTAAGGTTGCGGAATTCATTAGCTTTCATTTGCTTCACCACCCACTTCTTCGCGTTTCACGAACTTCGTTTTAACTGGCAATTTATGTGCCGCAAGACGCATTGCTTCACGTGCGATCTCTTCAGATACGCCAGCAAGCTCGAACATTATTTTGCCCGGTTTTACGACTGCAACCCACTTCTCAACGTTACCTTTACCGCTACCCATCCGAACTTCGAGTGGTTTTTGAGTAATAGGTTTTGCCGGGAAGATCTTGATCCATACTTTACCGCCACGTTTGATATAACGAGTCATCGCGATACGCGCTGCCTCGATCTGACGGTTAGTGACCCATGCAGGCTCGAGCGCTTGAAGACCGAATTCGCCGAAGGCTACATCCGTGCCGCCTTTAGCGCGACCTTTCATATGACCACGTTGTTGTTTACGGTGTTTTACACGTTTTGGGACCAACATGATTAGTTGCCTCCTTCCTGTGGAGCTTTCTTCTTAGTCGGAAGGATTTCGCCGCGATAGATCCATACTTTTACGCCGATACGGCCGTAAGTCGTATGAGCTTCCGCAGTTCCATAGTCAATATCTGCACGCAGCGTATGAAGAGGAACCGTACCTTCACTGTAGCCTTCCTGACGAGCAATCTCAGCGCCGCCCAAACGACCGCTAACGGCAGTTTTGATACCTTTCGCGCCAGAACGGATTGTACGTTGAATGGATTGTTTCATCGCGCGGCGGAACGAGATCCGACGCTCGAGTTGTTGAGCGATGCTTTCTGCTACGAGCACGGCATCAAGGTCCGGATGTTTGATCTCGGAGATGTTGATGTGTACTTTTTTGCCTTTGGCGATCTTGGAAAGTTCGGAACGCAGGTTTTCAACCTCAGAACCGCCTTTGCCGATAACCATACCAGGCTTAGCTGTATGAATAGTAACATTGACGCGGTTAGCTGCGCGTTCGATTTCGAACTTGGAAACAGCCGCATCTTTCAATTTGTTTTTGAGGTGCTCACGGATTTTAACATCTTCCATAAGCAAGTCGCCGAAGTCTTTGCCAGCGTACCATTTGGATTCCCAATCACGGATAACGCCGATACGAAGACCGACCGGGTTTACTTTTTGTCCCACACGTTGTCCCTCCTTATTTTTCGGATACCACCAATGTGATGTGGCTGGTTCTTTTATTAATCCGGCTAGCACGACCCATTGCGCGCGGACGGAAACGTTTCATTGTCGGACCTTGGTTAACGAACACTTGCGAAATCACAAGCTTGTTAACGTCCATTTGGAAGTTGTGCTCTGCATTTGCGATAGCAGAGTTCAGCAGCTTCTCAACGATTGGAGAAGCGGATTTTGGCGTGTGACGCAGAATCGCGATCGCTTCGCCAACTTGCTTTCCACGAATCAAATCCGCAACCAATTGCGCTTTGCGGGGAGCAATGCGTACGTGGTTAGCGAGTGCTTTTGCTTCTGGCATGGATGAACCTCCTCTCGAACTTTATCGTTAGCTATTCCAACGATTAACGACGACCCGTTTTCTTGTCATCATTACCGTGACCTTTGTACGAACGCGTTGGCGCGAACTCACCGAGTTTGTGTCCAACCATATCTTCCGTTACATAAACCGGTACATGCTTGCGACCGTCATAGACAGCGAAAGTGTGTCCGATGAATTGCGGGAAAATAGTCGAACGGCGAGACCATGTCTTAACGACCGTCTTCTTCTCAGCTGCATTAAGTACTTCAACTTTTTTCAGCAGGTAACCGTCGATAAACGGTCCTTTTTTCAAACTGCGACCCATGGATGATCCTCCCTTCACGCTAGCGTTACGCGACGCTGCGCGTCACGCAGTTGACGCCAAGGCGCCTATTATTTCGTGCGGCTGCGCACGATGTACTGGCTCGATGCTTTTTTCTTTTTGCGTGTTTTGAAGCCCAAAGTCGGTTTGCCCCATGGAGACATTGGGGATTTACGTCCGATTGGAGCACGGCCTTCACCACCACCGTGTGGGTGATCGTTAGGGTTCATGACGACGCCGCGGACTTCAGGGCGTTTACCCATCCAACGGGAACGGCCGGCTTTACCGATTTTCACGAGTTCGTGATCTTCGTTACCGACGGAACCGATTGTTGCACGGCAAGTTTTCAGGATACGACGAACTTCGCCGGACGTCAAGCGAATCGTAACGTATTGCTCTTCTTTACCAAGAAGTTGAGCATCCGTACCAGCTGCGCGAACCAATTGGCCGCCTTTACCTGGTTTCAGCTCGATGTTGTGGATAACTGTACCAACCGGGATGTTCTCAAGCGGCAAAGCATTGCCGATCTTGATGTCAGATGCCGGGCCGGATACGATCTTGTCCCCAACTTTAAGACCTTTAGGAGCGATGATGTAGGCTTTCTCGCCATCCACATAGTGGATAAGTGCGATGTTGGACGTACGGTTCGGATCGTATTCGATCGTCGCTACGTTACCTACGATACCGTCTTTATTACGTTTAAAGTCGATAATCCGGTATTTACGCTTATGGCCGCCACCATGATGACGAACCGTAATTTTACCTTGATTGTTACGACCGGCTTTTTTGAAAAGCGGCGCAAGAAGCGATTTCTCCGGCGTGCTTGCCGTGATCTCTTCAAAAGTCGAGACCGACATCGCACGACGTGCTGGAGAAGTCGGTTTATACTTCTTAATTGGCACTTCGATTCCCTCCTTACCGATATCTTGTTAATCATGTCAGCCTAAGGGCCGTATGTTAACTAAACTGTTTCGAAAAATTCTAGCTCGTTGCTGTCAGCGCTCAGTTGAACGATCGCTTTCTTCCACTCGGACGTGTATCCGCTGTGTTTTCCGTAACGCTTCGGTTTCGCCGGCATGCGCAGCGTGTTCACGCTCGTTACTTTCACTTTGAAGATGTTTTGGATCGCAAGTTTGATCTCAGTTTTGTTCGCACGAAGATCAACCTCGAATACATAACGTTTGTTCGCCATGAATTCGCTCGTTTGTTCCGTAATAATCGGGCGCTTGATAATATCACGAGGATTTTTCATTACGCAAGCACCTCCTGTACTTTTTCAACCGCTTCTTTAGTGATAATCAGCTGGTCGTATTTCATTACGTCGAGAACATTGATGCCATCGGCTGCAACGAACTTTACGTTAGGAAGGTTACGAGCAGAGAGTGCTACGTTATCTTCGTAGTTCGCTGTAACGATCAGTGCTTTACGAGCCACTTTCAGGTTATTCAGGATTGCAGCGAATTCTTTCGTCTTCGGTTGCGCGAACGCCAGTTGATCAAGAACGATAATATCGTTGTCGATTACCTTGGAAGACAGTGCAGATTTGATTGCCAAGCGACGAACTTTTTTAGGAAGTTTGAAGCTGTAGCTTCGTGGAGTTGGTCCGAAGACAGTACCGCCGCCTACCCATTGCGGGGCGCGAATGGAACCTTGACGCGCGCGTCCTGTACCTTTTTGTTTCCAAGGCTTACGACCGCCGCCACGTACTTCGGAGCGTCCTTTAGTTTTATGCGTGCCTCTGCGTTCAGAAGCTTGCTGAAGCAAAACTGCGCTATGCAGGACATGAACGTTCGGTTCAATTCCGAATACTGCTTCGGACAATTCAACCTCACCCACTTGCGAGCCGTTCACGCTAAAAAGTGCTACTTTCGGCATTTCATGTTCCTCCTTTCTTCAATGATTATTTCTTCACCGTGGATTTAACTTTTACAAAGCTGTTTTTAGGACCCGGAATGGAGCCTTTAACCAGCAATACGTTACGTTCTACGTCAACGCGTACGATCTCAAGGTTTTGAATCGTAACCGTTTCGCTGCCCATGTGACCTGGAAGGTGTTTACCTTTAGGTACGCGGTTCGCTTGGATGGAACCCATCGAACCTGGTCCGCGGTGGTAACGCGAGCCATGCGCCATTGGGCCGCGGCTTTGGTTCCAACGTTGAATCGTACCCGTGAAACCTTTACCTTTGGAAGTAGCAGTTACGTCAACGAATTCGCCAGCAGCGAACAGGTCAGCCTTGATCTCTTGGCCAACTTCATATTCCCCGTTATTTACGCCGCGGAATTCACGAATGTAGCGCTTAGGAGCCGTTTCGGCTTTTTTCGCGTGGCCGATTTCCGGCTTGTTTGCTCTGCTTTCTTTCTTATCAGAGAAACCTACTTGAATGGATACATAACCGTCGTTCTCTTGGTCTTTCTTCTGCAAGACAACACATGGACCCGCTTCGATAACCGTTACTGGAACGACGTTACCTTCGGCAGTGAACACTTGCGTCATACCTAGTTTTTTACCTAAGATACCTTTCATGTTGACACCTCATTCCCTTTCCAAGTTGAAATTATTACAGTTTGATTTCGATATCTACACCGGATGGCAGGTCAAGACGCATCAATGCATCAACCGTTTGCGGCGTTGGATTAACAATGTCGATCAAGCGCTTGTGCGTGCGCATTTCGAATTGTTCCCTAGAATCCTTGTACTTGTGTACCGCACGCAGAATGGTGATGATTTGCTTCTCAGTTGGAAGCGGAATCGGCCCAGACACGCCTGCACCGGAACGTTTCGCAGTTTCAACAATTTTCTCTGCGGATTGATCCAGAATTCTATGATCGTATGCTTTCAAGCGAATACGAATCTTTTGCTTAGCCATATAAGTCCCTCCTTCTATCGCCCAATTTAGTATCGGACATACTCCGCAAGAAAACCCGACACGCCCCTCATGGCAAAGGAGCCGTGTGTGTCGGCAACCTCTTACATCATCGCAACGTCACAGACCAACTTCACTATTATATCTAAATGGATAGGCGAATGCAACAAAAACCTTATGCTTTCAACGTTTTTCTTGTTTGGCATGTTCTTCTAATGCATTCAGCATTAACGCATGATCCAATTCTTTATCTTTGTTTCCAAAATTCCAATGCCCAAATCACTTCATCTATTATTAATGAAGAAACGCTTTCACTGCAAACCTCAAATATTAGAAAAAGCCCACACCGAAGTGTGGGCTCCTCATTCTGCAGCCTAAGCCGCAGTTTTAATTATTTTTGGATGGATGCTACCGCACCGGCACCAACTGTACGGCCGCCTTCGCGGATAGCGAAGCGAGTACCGTCTTCAAGTGCGATTGGAGCGATCAGTTCAACCGTAACCGTGATGTTATCGCCAGGCATAACCATCTCAGTGCCTTCTGGCAGGGAGATGATACCCGTAACGTCAGTTGTACGGAAGTAGAACTGTGGACGGTAACCCGTGAAAAAAGGTTTGTGACGTCCGCCCTCTTCTTTAGTCAGAACGTAGATTTGAGCCGTGAAGTTCGTGTGTGGTTTAACGGAACCTGGCTTTGCCAGAACTTGACCACGCTCGATATCTTTACGATCAACACCACGAAGCAATGCGCCGATGTTGTCACCAGCTTGCGCGGAATCAAGCAATTTACGGAACATCTCAACGCCTGTTACTACGCATTTGCGAGTTTCTTCAGCAATACCGATGATTTCGACTTCGTCGGATACTTTAACTACGCCACGCTCAACGCGTCCTGTAGCAACCGTACCACGGCCCGTGATTGTGAATACGTCCTCGACTGGCATAAGGAACGGCTTGTCAGTATCACGTTGTGGAGTTGGGATATAAGTATCAACTTGTTCGAACAGTTCAACGATTTTGTCAGCCCATGCACCATCAGGGTTTTGCAGCGCTTCACGAGCTGCACCGCGGATGATTGGAGTGTCGTCGCCTGGGAATTCATATTCGCTAAGAAGGTCGCGAACTTCCATCTCAACGAGTTCAAGCAACTCTTCGTCTTCAACCATGTCGCATTTGTTCAGGAATACGACGATGTAAGGTACGCCTACTTGACGGGAAAGCAGGATGTGTTCGCGCGTTTGCGGCATTGGACCGTCAGCTGCGGATACAACCAGGATAGCGCCGTCCATTTGTGCAGCGCCAGTGATCATGTTTTTAACATAGTCGGCATGGCCTGGGCAGTCAACGTGTGCGTAGTGACGGTTAGGCGTCTCGTACTCAACGTGTGCTGTGGAGATTGTGATACCGCGCTCGCGCTCTTCTGGCGCTTTGTCGATTTGGTCGAATGCTACAGCAGCACCACCGTATCTTTTGGAAAGAACAGTCGTGATTGCAGCAGTCAGCGTTGTTTTACCATGGTCGACGTGACCGATAGTACCGATGTTAACGTGCGGTTTATTACGTTCAAATTTAGCTTTAGCCATTGAACTCTTCCTCCTTAATATTGAGAAGATTATGTGATCGGCCGAATGGGAGCCGTTAGGTCTTCCATCATCCGGCCAACATGCAACTTATATCAAACAAGTTGTCTAAAGGACTGTTATTGAGCAGCGCCTTTGGATTTGGAGATGATCTCTTCCGAGATCGAACGAGGGACTTCTTCATAGTGCGAGAGCTCCATGGAGAATACGCCGCGTCCTTGCGTACCGGAACGAAGAGTCGTGGAGTAACCGAACATCTCAGCCAGAGGCACCTTAGCACGGACGATCAAAGCACCATGCTTCGTGTCCGAACCTTCGATACGACCGCGACGGGAGCTCAGCATACCCATCACATCGCCCATGTATTCTTCAGGAACGCTTACTTCTACTTTCATGATTGGCTCAAGCAAGATCGGATTACATTTATCCTTCGCTGCTTTAAGCGCCATCGATCCAGCAATTTTAAACGCCATCTCCGAGGAGTCGACATCATGGTAGGAACCGTCGACTACGACTGCTTTGATGTCGACGACCGGGAAGCCGGCAATGACACCATTTTTCATCGATTCTTCGATACCTGCTTGAATTGGAGCAATGAACTCACGCGGGATGGAACCACCCACGGTTTTGTTTTCAAATACAAAGCCCGCACCTGGTTCTTGCGGGGAGAATTCAACCCAGCAATGACCGAACTGACCACGACCGCCGGATTGGCGAACGAATTTGCCTTCGACCTTCGCAGCCGTTTTGAACGTCTCGCGGTAAGCAACTTGCGGCTTACCAACGTTCGTCTCGACTTTGAATTCACGAAGCATACGGTCAACTAGGATCTCAAGGTGAAGCTCGCCCATACCAGCGATAATCGTTTGGCCGGTCTCTTCGTCCGTGTGAGCACGGAACGTAGGATCTTCCTCGGACAGCTTTTGAAGAGCGATACCCATTTTGTCTTGGTCAGCTTTTGTCTTAGGCTCAACCGCAAGCTGGATAACCGGCTCAGGGAAGTTCATCGACTCAAGGATAACTGGGTTCTTCTCATCGCAAAGCGTATCGCCAGTAGTTGTATCTTTCAAACCTACTGCAGCCGCGATATCACCGGAGTAAACTTCGCTGATTTCTTGACGGCTGTTCGCATGCATTTGAAGGATACGACCAATACGTTCGCGTTTGCCTTTCGTTGCATTCACAACGTACGAACCGGAGCTAAGAACGCCGGAATATACGCGGAAGAACGTCAGCTTACCAACGTACGGGTCAGTCATGATTTTGAACGCCAATGCTGCGAAAGGCTGGTCGTCGGCAGATTTGCGGACCGTCTCTGTTCCATCTTCAAGGTGACCCTTGATATCCGGAACGTCGATTGGCGACGGCAAGTAGTCGACAACAGCGTCAAGCATCATTTGAACGCCTTTATTGCGGTACGAGGAACCAACGATTACCGGGAAGATCTTAACTTCGCAAACGCCTTTGCGAAGTGCCGATTTTAACTCAGCAACTGTGATTTCTTCGCCTTCGAGATATTTCATTGTGAGCTCTTCGTCAAGCTCAGCAACTTTCTCGATAAGTTCCAAGCGAACTTCTTCAACTTGATCCTTGTATTCTGCAGGGATTTCAATTTTCTCCGGATCTTTACCAAGATCGTCTTTGTATTTGTAAGCAACTCGCTCAATCAAGTCAATTACGCCTACGAAGTCGTTCTCTGCACCGATCGGCAATTGAATTGCCACTGCATTTGCGTTCAGACGCAAGCGCATGTCTCTAACAACGTTAAGGAAGTCTGCGCCGATAATGTCCATCTTATTGACGTATGCGATCCGCGGTACGCCGTAACGGTCAGCTTGACGCCATACCGTCTCGGATTGCGGTTCAACGCCCTCTTTCGCACTGAAAACACCAACGGCCCCGTCCAATACGCGCAGGGAACGTTCAACTTCTACCGTGAAGTCAACGTGCCCCGGGGTGTCGATAATATTGATGCGGTGTCCATCCCATTGAGCAGTCGTTGCAGCGGACGTAATCGTGATTCCGCGCTCCTGTTCCTGCTCCATCCAGTCCATCGTCGCTGCACCTTCGTGCACCTCGCCGATTTTGTGGGTACGGCCTGTGTAGAACAGAATCCGCTCCGTTGTGGTTGTTTTACCTGCGTCAATATGCGCCATGATCCCGATATTACGCGTATTTTTCAAGGAGAACTCTCTTGCCATAATTCAGTCTCCTTTCGATTATGCGAATCCTACCAACGATAGTGAGCGAATGCTTTATTCGCTTCAGCCATTTTGTGTGTATCTTCGCGTTTTTTCACGGATGAACCAGTGTTATTGGAAGCATCAATGATTTCAGCTGCCAAACGTTCTTCCATCGTTTTCTCGCCGCGGTTACGTGAATAGTTCACGAGCCAACGGAGACCAAGCGCCGTACGGCGTTCCGGTTTAACTTCGATCGGCACTTGATAGTTCGAACCGCCTACACGGCGTGCTTTAACTTCAAGTACTGGCATGATGTTCTTAATTGCTACTTCAAAAACTTCCATCGGGTCTTTGCCTGTACGTTCGTTGATGAGTTTGAAGGCATCATACAAAATCGTAGCGGCTACACCGCGCTTGCCGTCAACCATGATACGGTTGATCAAGCGAGTAACCAGCTTGCTGCTGTACATCGGATCTGGCAAAACATCGCGTTTTGTCACTGGACCTTTGCGTGGCATGTGGAAGTCCCCCTTTCTTCTAGTTTTACATTTTAGGATGAGGATAACCGTTCCCGGCTATGCCTGCATTATTTTTTAACTTTAGGACGTTTCGTTCCGTATTTGGAACGAGCTTGTTTACGGTTGTTTACGCCTGCAGTATCAAGCGCACCGCGAACGATGTGGTAACGAACACCCGGAAGATCTTTTACCCGGCCGCCGCGAACCAATACGACGCTATGCTCTTGAAGGTTATGACCGATACCGCCGATGTAAGCAGTTACCTCAACGCGGTTCGTCAAACGTACACGCGCATATTTCCGCAAAGCGGAGTTCGGTTTTTTCGGAGTCATCGTACCTACACGTGTGCAAACCCCGCGTTTTTGTGGCGAGCTGATGTTTGTTTCTTCACGTTTCAGTGCGTTGAAACCTCTTTGCAATGCTGGCGATTTCGATTTAACGACTTTCGCCTCACGGCCTTTACGGACCAGTTGGTTAATTGTTGGCATGTTGTGCATCCCCCTTCCTCACTTAGTAAAGCTTTCAAGACATATCGGCTTATTAAGCCCACAGATCCAGGCGGTTCATAAAGAAACAAACGAAAGTTTCTACCTTCCCTTCCGGTTCGGTAAAAACGACATGTTCTTATTCGATTTCCGGTACAACCGCTGCCATCGCCGCTCCAACTTCAATCCCGCAGGTTTCTCCGAGGCTCTTCATTGTTTCAGACCAGGTGATCGGTATTCCTGACAATTCGCAAAGCCGAACAATATTGTCCTTCAGCCGCGGATCTGCATCTTGCGCAACATAGACGAGACTAGCTTTGCGTTGCTCCACCATCTTCGTCGTCTGTTTACTACCTATAACGAATCGCATAATAACCTACCTTCCAAGTCAATCAAAACTGACAAGTGCAGAGGTTGTGCGATTAGGCACACTACGACATATTAGCACTTCCACTCGCATAATGTCAAGCTTCCACGCTTGTTTGAACCTTGAAAATATAGTAAACCGTCCGTCGGTTGCTCATTACAGAGCGGAGAGCGAATAGGTTTCTCCTTAAAAGGGGACCTGTTCGCTCTGCTCCCTCATGCAATGGTTTTATCGATTAAGATTCAATCGTAACCGTCTCGGCTTCGATCGATTGCTCTTCGGTCAACTCATCGTCCATGCCGGCGACATGTACGCTTCTATAGCGCTGCATGCCAGTGCCCGCAGGGATCAGCTTACCGATGATAACATTCTCTTTCAGACCGAGCAGCTGATCGACCTTGCCTTTGATCGCAGCATCCGTCAAGACGCGCGTCGTCTCTTGGAACGATGCAGCGGACAGGAAGGAATCCGTCTCGAGCGATGCTTTTGTAATACCGAGCAAGACCGGTTTGGCAACTGCCGGCTCTTTGCCAGACAGAATTGCTTCGCGGTTTGAAGCTTCGTACTCATGGATGTCGACGAATGCGCCTGGAAGAAGCGCAGTATCGCCGGCTTCGATGATACGAATCTTACGAAGCATCTGCTTCACCATAACCTCGATGTGCTTATCGTTGATTTCTACCCCTTGGTTCCGGTAAACGCGCTGAACTTCCTGCAAAATGTAGTTTTGCACGCCACGGATACCTTTGATACGGAGCATATCCTTCGGATCGATGGAACCATCCGTCAATTCATCGCCGGCTTCGATTTGCTTGCCTTTGACGACGCGGATACGCGAACCGAACGTAACGGCATACGTTTTGGATTCCGCTTCACCTTGCACTTCGATCTCACGGCGGTCCTTCGTCTCGCGAATGTCCTTAATAACGCCATCGATCTCGGAGATGATCGCTTGACCTTTCGGATTACGCGCTTCGAAGAGTTCTTGGATACGCGGCAAACCTTGCGTGATATCGTCTCCGGCTACGCCGCCGGTATGGAATGTACGCATGGTAAGCTGAGTTCCCGGTTCTCCGATCGATTGAGCAGCGATAATGCCGACTGCTTCGCCGATCTCGACGAATTTGCCCGTTGCCAAGTTACGTCCATAACAGATCTTGCACACGCCATGACGGGCGCGGCAGCTCAGTACGGAACGAATTTGGAGACGTTCAACGCCAGCCGCGATGATCTCTTCCGCTTTGTTGGAATCGATCAGCTGGTTGCGCTGAAGAATAACTTCGCCGGTTTGCGGATGGCGAACCGTTTCGAACGAGTAACGTCCTTCAATACGGTCATACAGGTCCTCGATAACCTCTTTACCGTCTTGAATTTTGCTGACCGAGAACCCTTTATCCGTACCGCAATCGTCTTCGCGAACGATAACGTCCTGCGCAACGTCGACAAGACGACGAGTAAGATAACCGGAGTCAGCTGTACGAAGGGCGGTATCGGCAAGACCTTTACGTGCACCGTGCGTCGAGATAAAGTACTCGAGGACGGTCAGACCTTCGCGGAAGTTCGACTTGATCGGCAACTCGATGATCCGGCCGGATGGGTTGGCCATCAGACCGCGCATGCCGCCGAGCTGCGTGATTTGAGATTTATTACCCCGTGCTTTGGAATCGACCATGAGCATGATGGAGTTGTAGCGATCCATCGATTTCATGAGGATTTCCGTAATTTGATCCTTCGTTTTGCTCCAGATCTCGATGACACGGTCATAGCGTTCTTCGTTCGTAATCAAACCACGACGGTATTGATTCGTAACGACTTTAACTTTATCTTCGGATTCTCTCAGGATTTCCTGTTTTTCCGGCGGCACGATAACGTCGGCAACAGCAACCGTGATACCTGCACGCGTGGAATACGTGAATCCGAGTTGTTTAATATGGTCAAGCATGATAGAGGTACGCGTCGTATGGTATTGACGGAAGCATTCCGCAATAATCAAGCCGAGGTACTCTTTACCTACGCCGCCGATTTGAGGCAGGCCGTTCAAGAATTGAACGAGATCTGCGCCCTTCTCATGAACGAAATATTTATCCGGCGTGCCTTGCAGCAAGTTCACCTTGGTAGGTTCGTTGATATAAGGGAAGTCGGCCGGGTAAATCTCGTTGAAGATCACTTTACCGACGGTTGTGCAGATCAACGACGCTTTCTGCTGCGCTTCCGTGAAGGAAGTTTTCTTCAGTACCTTAACAGGGACAAAGATCCGCGCATGCAGCGATACGATGCCGCGTTGATATGCCGATATCGCTTCGTTGACCGTTGCGAACACAGAACCGTTGCCTTTACCCTCTGCATTGTCCATCGTCAGGTAGAAGCTGCCGAGGACCATATCCTGAGAAGGCGTAACGACAGGCTTGCCGTCTTTCGGGTTCAAAATGTTGCCCGATGCAAGCATCAACAACCTGGCTTCAGCTTGCGCCTCGGCGGAAAGCGGTACGTGAACAGCCATTTGGTCACCGTCGAAGTCAGCGTTGTAAGCCGTACATACGAGCGGGTGAAGCTTGATGGCGCGGCCTTCGACCAAGATCGGTTCAAATGCCTGGATACCGAGTCTGTGAAGCGTAGGGGCACGGTTCAACAGAACCGGATGCTCCTTGATGACTTCTTCGAGCACATCCCATACTTCCGGGCTTACGCGCTCAACTTTACGTTTCGCGCTTTTAATGTTGTGAGCCAGGTTTTTGTTGACCAGCTCTTTCATTACGAACGGTTTAAAGAGCTCAAGCGCCATTTCTTTCGGCAAACCGCATTGGAACATTTTCAGGCTAGGACCGACGACGATAACGGAACGACCGGAATAGTCAACCCGTTTACCGAGCAAGTTCTGACGGAAACGTCCTTGTTTACCTTTCAGCATATGGCTGAGCGATTTAAGCGGACGGTTACCCGGACCCGTTACCGGGCGGCCGCGGCGGCCGTTATCGATCAAAGCATCAACCGCTTCTTGGAGCATCCGTTTCTCGTTCTGCACGATGATATCCGGAGCGCCCAGGTCAAGCAGACGCTTCAAACGATTGTTCCGGTTGATTACGCGACGGTACAAGTCATTCAAGTCGGACGTTGCGAAACGACCGCCATCCAGTTGAACCATCGGACGAAGCTCCGGAGGAATGACAGGCAGTACATCAAGAATCATCCATTCCGGCATATTGCCGGAGTTGCGGAAGGCTTCGATGACTTCAAGGCGCTTGATCGCACGGTTACGGCGTTGACCTTGCGCCGTGCGAAGATCTTCCTTCAATTGCTCGAGCTCGCGCTCCACGTCGATGTCCTGAAGCAGCTTCTTAACCGCTTCGGCACCCATGCCTGCATGGAATCCATACCCGTACTTCTCGCGGTAACTCCGATATTCCTTCTCGGACAGGAGCTGTTTCTTCTCCAGCGGCGTGTCACCTGGATCCGTTACAACATAAGATGCGAAGTAAATGATCTCTTCCAGGGAGCGCGGCGACATGTCCAGCGCGAGACCCATACGGCTCGGAATACCTTTGAAATACCAAATATGCGATACAGGAGCTGCAAGCTCGATGTGCCCCATACGCTCACGGCGCACCTTTGCACGCGTAACCTCGACGCCGCAGCGGTCACAAACGACGCCTTTATAACGAACGCGTTTATATTTGCCGCAATGGCATTCCCAGTCTTTCGTCGGTCCGAAGATCTTCTCGCAGAAGAGACCTTCTTTCTCCGGCTTAAGCGTCCTATAGTTAATCGTTTCCGGTTTCTTTACTTCTCCGCGGGACCACGATCGGATTTTATCCGGAGATGCCAATCCAATCTTCATATACTCGAAGTTGTTCACGTCCAACAAGGAGCAACCCTCCTTCGTCATGGTTCACTTGTCTATTGTTGCCTTAATGCCGTTCAGCCGGTTTGCGCCCGCGAAGGCGCTCCCCGGCTTGATTCGCCCGTGAAGACGAATCGGCATCGTGCTATTCTAAGCCGCGGAAACTGTTACTCCACGCCGACTTCCGTACCTTCAAGATTGAGGTTCAATTTGTCCGAGGCACCGTCGTCCTCGTCGTCCATTTCTTTCATTTCGATCTCTTCTTCGTTCTCGGACAGAATCTTAACGTCCATGCCCAAGCTTTGAAGCTCCTTGATCAAAACCTTGAACGATTCAGGAACGCCCGGTTCTGGCACGTTCTCACCTTTGACGATAGACTCATAGGTTTTGACACGACCGACGACATCATCGGACTTGACGGTCAAAATCTCCTGCAGCGTATAAGCAGCGCCGTAGGCCTCAAGCGCCCAAACCTCCATCTCCCCGAAACGCTGTCCGCCGAATTGAGCTTTACCGCCCAATGGCTGCTGCGTAACAAGCGAGTATGGACCTGTGGAACGAGCATGGATTTTATCGTCAACCATGTGCGCCAGTTTGATCATATACATGACACCGACGGTAACTTCCCGCTCGAACGGCTCGCCGGAGCGTCCATCGTACAAGATCGTTTTACCGTTACGCTGCATGCCCGCCTCTTCCATGGAGTCGAATACGTCGTACTCGCGCGCTCCATCGAATACCGGCGTTGCAGCATGGATGCCAAGACGCTTGCAGGCCATGCCCAAGTGAACCTCGAGCACTTGACCGATGTTCATCCGCGAAGGAACGCCCAGCGGGTTAAGAACAACCTCTACAGGCGTGCCATCCGGCAGGAACGGCATATCTTCCTCAGGAAGGATACGGGCAATAACACCTTTATTACCATGGCGTCCCGCCATCTTATCCCCTTCGGAGATTTTCCGTTTCTGAGCGATGTATGCACGTACCAATTGATTCACGCCAGGAGGCAGCTCATCGCCGTTCTCGCGGGTGAAGACCTTCACGTCCACGACGATACCGTCCGTACCATGCGGAACGCGGAGGCTTGTGTCACGTACTTCACGTGCTTTCTCGCCAAAGATCGCATGCAGCAAACGTTCCTCGGCCGTCAGTTCCGTAACGCCTTTCGGCGTTACCTTGCCGACGAGAATGTCGCCTGCGCTGATTTCGGCACCGACCCGGATAATACCGCGCTCATCCAAGTTACGCAGCGCTTCTTCGCCCACGTTCGGAATGTCCCGCGTGATTTCCTCCGGTCCGAGCTTCGTGTCACGCGCTTCCGATTCGTATTCTTCAATATGAATCGACGTGTACACGTCTTCTTTAACCAGCTTCTCGCTTAGTAGGATAGCATCCTCGTAGTTGTAGCCTTCCCATGTCATGAACGCAACGACGACATTACGGCCGAGGGCCAATTCGCCCATTTCCGTGGAAGGACCGTCAGCAAGGATGTCGCCTTTCTTCACGATATCGCCTTTATGGCAAATCGGACGTTGGTTAATGCACGTACCTTGGTTAGAACGCATAAACTTATGCAGCTTATGTTTGATCAGATCGCCGGTAACCGGTTTGCCGTCTACCATCTCAACGCGGCGCACCCAAATTTCATTGGCCGACACGCGCTCGACGATACCGTCATGTTTGGAGACAATACATACGCCGGAGTCTTTCGCAGACTTATGCTCCATGCCGGTACCGACAAGCGGCGACTTCGGAATAAGCAGCGGAACGGCTTGCCGCTGCATGTTGGATCCCATGAGCGCACGGTTGGAGTCATCGTTCTCGAGGAACGGAATGAGCGCCGTTGCGACGGATACAACTTGTTTCGGCGAAACGTCCATATAGTCTACGCGCTCTGTCGGCATCGTAAGAATATTGTCAGCTTGCTTGTTATATCGAACGATAACCGCGTCTTCCACGAACTTGCCCTCTTGGTCAAGCTTCGCGTTCGCTTGCGCGATAACGTAGTTATCTTCTTCATCTGCAGTCAGGTAGGCAATCTGTTCCGTTACGATCCCGACCTTCGGATCCACCCAACGATATGGCGCCTCGATGAACCCGTACTCGTTAATACGAGCGAACGTGGACAAGGAGTTGATCAAACCGATGTTCGGACCTTCCGGCGTTTCGATTGGACACATACGGCCGTAATGGGAATTATGAACGTCTCGAACCTCGAAGCCCGCGCGTTCACGCGTCAGACCGCCCGGTCCCAGTGCGGATAGACGACGCTTATGCGTAAGTTCCGCAAGCGGATTTGTCTGATCCATAAACTGCGACAATTGCGAGGATCCGAAGAACTCTTTGATCGACGCAATAACGGGACGTATGTTGATGAGCGCCTGAGGCGTAATGGCATTCGCGTCTTGAATGGACATCCGCTCGCGGACAACGCGCTCCATGCGGGACAAGCCGATACGGAACTGGTTCTGCAGCAACTCGCCAACCGAACGCAAACGACGGTTACCCAAGTGGTCGATATCGTCGGTACTTCCGATTCCATGAAGCAAGTCGATGAAGTAATTAATGGAAGCGATGATGTCCGCAGGCGTGATATGCTTAACCGCCTTGTCAATGACACCGTTCGCGATAATCTTAATGACCTTACTATCATCAAGCGGAGAGAATACGCTCAGCGTTTGAAGAGGTATACTATCTGCATCAAGCACGCCGTTCGCAACTTGGTATGTCTTGAAGCCGACATTGTTCTCCAAGTAAGGAATCAACTCATCCAGCAAACGACGATCGACGACTTGGCCGGCCTCAGCCAGGATTTCTCCTGTAGACGGGTCGAACAAGGTCTCAGCCAAACGCTGGTTGAAGAGACGGTTCTTGATATGCAGCTTTTTATTGATCTTGTAACGGCCGACATTCGCCAGATCATAGCGCTTTGGATCAAAGAAACGCGCAACGAGCAAGCTCTTCGCGTTATCCAGCGTCGGCGGTTCGCCCGGACGAAGTCTTTCGTAAATTTCGATAAGCGCTTTTTCAGTGGAATCCGTATTGTCTTTATCGAGCGTGTTCCGAATATACTCGTCATGCCCCAGCAAATCCAAAATTTCGGCATCTGTACCAAAACCGAGCGCACGCAGAAGAACCGTGACCGGAATTTTACGAGTGCGGTCAATACGGACATAAATAATGTCCTTCGCATCGGTTTCAAGCTCCAGCCATGCACCGCGGTTCGGAATCACCGTAGCCGTATAATTTTTCTTGCCGTTTTTGTCCACTTTCGTGCTAAAGTAAACGCTAGGCGAACGAACCAATTGGCTGACGATAACGCGTTCCGCGCCGTTGATGATGAACGTACCTGTCTCGGTCATCAGCGGGAAATCACCCATGAACACTTCTTGCTCTTTCACTTCACCGGTTTCCTTGTTGATAAGCCGAACTTTGACGCGTAGCGGAGCTGCATACGTCACGTCGCGTTCCTTCGACTCATCGACAGAATACTTAGGCTCGCCTAGTGAATAGTCGATGAACTCAAGCATCAAATTACCCGTAAAATCCTGAATCGGCGAGATGTCTTGGAAAAGCTCAAGCAAGTCCTTATCCAAAAACTTCTCGTACGATTTTTGTTGGATTTCAATCAGGTTCGGAACTTCGAGCACCTCGCGGATGCGGGCATAGCTTCTACGCGTGCGACGCCCATACTGAACAAGTTGTCCTGCCAACTTAACCTCACCCCTCATGTCTGCTTCACAGAAAGTGAACAATGACCTTGTATACACAAACATTGCTGTAACCAGAATGTGCAGCAGGCAAATTCTGATTCAAATAAAGAAAAGCCCTTATCGAAAATTCGAAAAAAGAGCGTGCTTCTGTCAGTCAACGTTCTACGCGGCACAACCGGTAAAAGTCTCATATCAAGTAATTTTGACCCAAAATGTAAACATTATACGTCAAATCCGCTTCTTTTATACGTTTAAAATAGCGCTTGACATTTTAGTCGACTAAAGAGAATGCGCCCATTTTAATGCTGACATTTTATAATGATACCACATCGGGGAAGTCGCGTCAATAAATGATTCTGTTTCCCTATTGCTCTTTGCGAGCCCTGAATATGCGGTATCCTTTTTCTTTCGTCACTTCCTCCACGAAGCCATAGACAGCTTCAAGCTTGGCCTCCGCTGACGGCGCCCCTTGCTTCTTCTGAATGACGACCCACATGGATCCTCCCGGCTTCAACAGGTGGAAGCCTTCCTCAAAGATTCGGTGCACGACCTCTTTACCAGCCCGGATTGGCGGATTCGTAATAATCACATCGAATAGCTGTCCTTGGATACTCTCATAAATATCGCTCTGTACGGCAGCCGCATTGCTCACGCCATTCAATATGGCATTCTCATTTGCCAGCGCAACGGCCCGCTCGTTGACATCGATCATTGTCACGTTCCCGGCCGGAGCAAGCTTCGCAGCTGTGATGCCAATGGGACCGTAGCCGCAGCCGACATCCAAAATGCGATCGCGTTCGCCAAGTTCAAGCGCATCAATCAACACGCGGCTTCCAAAATCTATGCCCGTCTTCGAAAAGACGCCTGCATCCGTCGTAAAACGCAGTTTATTCCCGCGAAGCACGGTTTCAAGCTGCTGACGATCATGCCTGGCTCCCGGCGTTTGCGTGTAATAATGGTCCGACATGCTTTCCCTCCTGTTTCCTGCCGGCATGCCCATTCATAAGGAAACCCCTTGAAGCGAACGCTTCAAGGGGTCTGCCTCTGATGAGCGGGTAATTACTTCACTTCTACGGAAGCGCCAGCTTCTTCGAGTTTAGCTTTAACAGCTTCAGCATCCTCTTTGGATACTTTTTCTTTGATTGCTTTAGGAGCGCCGTCAACAAGATCTTTCGCTTCTTTCAGGCCAAGACCTGTGATTTCGCGAACGACTTTGATAACGTTGATTTTGGAAGCACCAGCGTTGTTCAAGATAACGTCGAACTCGGATTGTTCTTCGACTACAGCTGCAGCTGCGCCGCCGCCGAATGCTACAGGCGCTGCAGCAGTTACGCCGAATTCTTCTTCGATTGCTTTAACCAGGTCGTTCAGTTCAAGAACGTTCATGCCTTTGATGGCTTCCAAGATTTGCTCTTTACTCATGAGATAAACCTCCAATAATTTGTTTTAGTTTGGTCGTGCCAATGATCCGGCAAGCCGGAATTAAAAGATTTCCTAAGCTTCTTGCTTCTCTGCAACAGCTTTAACCGCAAGGGCGAAGTTGCGCATAGGTGCTTGGAGCACGCTGAGGAGCATGGAGAGCAAACCTTCGCGGGATGGCAGGTCTGCCAGCGCTTTGATTTGATCCGCATTAAATACTTGACCTTCAACTACGCCGCCTTTAAGTTTCAAAGCGTCGTTCTTCTTAGCGAAGTCAGCCAGAATTTTGGCTGGAGCAACTGCGTCCTCTTTGCTGAATGCGATAGCCGTTGGGCCAGCAAGAACAGCATCCAATTCGCTCAGTTCTGCGTTTGCAGTCGCACGGCGAACGAGCGAGTTTTTCAAGACTTGAAACTCGACGTTAGCTTCGCGCAATTGTTTACGCAGTTCCGTTACTTGCGCAACGTTAAGACCACGGTAATCGGCTACGACCGTGCTGGAGCTCTCGCGAAGTTTCGCCGTGATTTCCGCAACTGCCTGCTCTTTACCTTCAATAATTTTTGCGTTTGCCAAAATGTACACCTCCCGTTATGTTGTCAACATCCCGATTGTTGCAGCGGAATCCTTCCCCGCGATGCATGAGAAAGGCCCCCGCAGACAGAGCGAAGGCCATGATGGTCCGTTACTCGCCCACCGCAAGGATGGGCGCACAAACACGTTTATCATAACACCTCGGTAGGGAATTAAGCCGGTGGCCGGCACCTACTGTCTTCGGTATGCATATTCGATTCTCAAATTCCCGTCTGATCTCTTAGCGGAACGAAGCAGCGTTCAAACGCGCGCCAGGTCCCATCGTGGAGGAAACGGAAATGCCTTTCAGGTAAACCCCTTTAGCCGCAGCAGGCTTTGCGCGGTTCAGAGCATCAATCAGCGTTTTCAAGTTTTCGTTCAGCTTCTCGGAGTCGAACGATACCTTACCGATTGGTGCATGGATTTGACCTGCTCTGTCAAGACGGTATTCAATCTTACCAGCCTTGATTTCTTGCACGGCTTTCGTAACGTCGAACGTTACAGTACCCGCCTTAGGGTTAGGCATAAGGCCTTTACCGCCGAGGATACGGCCGAGCTTACCAACTTCAGCCATCATGTCCGGAGTCGCGACGCAAACGTCGAACTCGAACCAGCCTTGTTGAATTTTAGCGATTACGTCAGCATCGCCGACATAATCCGCGCCAGCGGCTTCTGCTTCTTTGGCTTTGTCGCCCTTAGCAAAAACGAGAACGCGTTTCGTTTTACCAGTACCGTGCGGAAGTACAACGACGCCACGAACGGCTTGGTCTTGTTTCTTAGGATCTACGCCCAGACGCACAGCAACTTCAACCGTTTCGTCGAATTTCGCTGTAGCGGCTTTCTTAACAAGCTCGATCGCTTCGGCAGACTCGTAAGTCGCTTCTACGTCAATCAGCTTTACAGCTTCTTGGTATTTCTTGCCGTGTTTAGCCATTAGAAATTTCCTCCTTATGTGGTAGTAGCGGAAAATCCTCCAATCTATCCCCGGAGACCCTCCCACCCGATGGAACACTGCGCCCCACCGGTCAGACAACGCACTCTAGCGTGTCTATAAAGCATGTGTGCCAATCGACGATTAGTCCTCGATGACAACGCCCATGCTGCGTGCAGTACCTTCAACCATGCGCATTGCTGCTTCTACAGAAGCTGCGTTAAGGTCAGGCATTTTTTGTTCAGCGATCTCGCGAACGACGGAACGCTTAACCGTTGCGACTTTCTTCTTGTTAGGCTCGCCCGATCCCTTAGCGATCTTAGCAGCAACGCGAAGAAGTACAGCAGCCGGCGGCGTTTTCGTTTCGAATGTAAACGAGCGATCCTCGAATACGGTGATTACAACCGGAATGATAAGTCCCGCTTGATCAGCCGTACGAGCATTGAACTCTTTACAGAACGCCATGATGTTAACACCTGCTTGACCTAGCGCTGGACCGATCGGCGGAGCCGGATTCGCTTTACCCGCTGGAACTTGCAGTTTTACCAACTTGATGACCTTTTTTGCCATGATGAACACCTCCTTGCCGTAGTAATCACACGTCCGCAGCGCAGACCAGGTCTAGTTAGACCTTTTCCACTTGGCCGTAGTCCAGCTCAACTGGCGTCTCTCTGCCGAACATGTTGACATGAACCTTCAGCTTGCTTTTGTCGAGCAGAATTTCTTCCACCGTTCCGACAAAGTTAGCGAATGGCCCGACCTTAACGCGCACCGTTTCCTTCAAATCGAATTCGATTTTCGGTTTCGGTTCTTCCATGCCCATGTGTTTCAAAATTTGTTCCACTTCATCAGGCAAAAGCGGAGTTGGTTTTGAACCAGAGCCTGTCGAACCGACAAATCCGGTTACGCCTGGAGTGTTACGAACCACATACCAAGAATCGTCGGTTTGAACCATCTCGACGAGGACATAGCCGGGGTAAACTTTACGCATGACGGTCTTTTTCTTACCGTCCTTGTCTACCACTTCTTCCTCCATCGGGACGAGCACGCGGAAGATCTTGTCCTCCATGCCCATAGATTCAACACGCTTCTCGAGGTTCGCTTTCACTTTGTTCTCATAACCCGAGTAGGTGTGAACAACATACCATCTTTTTTCCATCATTTCCATAACAAGCCACCCTTGGCCCCTTCTTAAACAATCAGTTCGACCAATGCGGAAATTCCAATGTCAAGTACCCAGAAGTAAATTGTCATCGCTATGATCGTGAAGAAAACCACGAGCGAATAGCTAGTCAATTCTTTTCGGCTTGGCCAGCGGACTTTCTTCAATTCCGCGAAGCTGTCGGTGAAGAAGGAAAACGTCGACCCGAAGCTTTGCTTCAGTTTAGCTAAAAATGCCACGTCCACACCTCCAAAATGACCTATCTTGTTTCGCGATGAGGAGTATGCTCGTTACAATACTTGCAAAACTTCTTCATCTCAATACGGTCGGGGTGATTCCGTTTGTTCTTGCTGGAAGCATAGTTTCTTTGTTTGCAGTTTGTGCAAGCCAACGTAATAATTACCCGCATTGTTGACACCTCCCAAACTAAGCATGGATAAAGTTTGCTGCGCTGTATGTGAATCTAGCCTGATTGACCCATAATAAAAAAAGACCTATTTAGGGCTACCAAAACACTTTATCACAAGCACTAGGGAGTGTCAATGGAAAACCGTGCCGCAGCACCTCTCTATCAGCTAGGCAATTGTACGTTTTGGCTCGAGGCACAACAGCGCAAACAGGCGAAAATTTTCTCTTCGTCATCAACCAGTATCGTCACCAATCCGTGGTTTCAAACGCCGAAAACCCTTCCCATTAAAAAAGAGCCTTAACGGCTCTAATTAGACAAAGTTAAATTCCGATATCTCGAACTTCTAAATATCGCTCGAGCTTGCGCTTCACGCGCTGCAACGCATTATCGATCGACTTCACGTGGCGGTCCAAATCAACGGCGATTTCCTGGTAGGATTTTCCATCCAAATAAAGCATCAATACTTTGCGTTCCAAGTCGCTCAATATCTCAGACATCTTGTCTTCCAGGCCTACAAATTCCTCCTGGTTGATAATCAGCTCTTCCGGATCCGATACGCGGGTCCCGCAGATGACGTCCAGAAGCGTCCGGTCGGAATCTTCGTCGTAGATCGGCTTGTCCAGCGAGACGTATGAATTCAGCGGAATGTGCTTCTGGCGCGTAGCCGTCTTAATGGCCGTAATGATCTGCCTCGTGATGCACAGCTCAGCGAATGCCTTGAACGACGCCAGCTTCTCGCCTCTGAAATCCCGTATTGCTTTATAAAGCCCGATCATGCCCTCTTGCACAATATCTTCGCGATCGGCCCCGATGAGAAAATAGGAACGCGCTTTGGCACGGACAAAGTTCTTATATTTATTAATTAAATACTCCAACGCTTCGCCGTCGCCTTCGCGAACCAATTCGACCACGTCTTCGTCCGTTTTGCAGTCAAAGTCCAGCGTTTTCCAATCTCTGAGGTCGATGCTCACGAACAATCCCTCCGGCTCGAAAGGCATAAAAGCCCTTAACTTCAGCAGCTAAAACTATTTACCGGCCCGCAATGTCTTATCAACAGATCGTGTTCGCTAGAATATGGGATAATCTAGCAGCTATCACCGTTCAGAAACATAGACCCAGTATACAGTACGTAACCTTTAAACGTCAATGAGGATCACCGCAAAACAACACTAACTATATGGAATAAATGGGATTTCAAACCGTTAATTTTGGTTTATACGTCAAATAACCTCACTTGCGCATGGCATATGGATCCGGTCACTTTCCGCCCCTGCGCCACTTTTCTAATTTCAAGCGGACTTCCATGCTAAGATTGCCATCCAGCTCATTGCGGACTTGGCTCTTATGTTCAACCTTTTGTTCAATCGCTTTACGGTTCTGTTTGAGTTCGATGAGCAGCTCGCGGGCGGATAAGCGAAGCGCTCCCTTACCGAAGGTCACGTGCTGCTCGGCCATGTCGGACGTGGCGACATGAATGTTGCGGCTTCGCATGGCAAGCTCCGCGGCAAGCCGCTCGATGCAGGCGTCAGCCGTTTCCTTCTCCTTCGTAAAGACAACCGTCAAGCGGTGCTGTTTGAACGTGGATCCTGCGCCCGGCACTTGATGCGCGTCGAACACGACGACGACCATCAACCCCGTGAAGCCCTGGTAATCCGCAAGCATCTCGAGCAAACGGTCGCGCGCATCCTCCAACCCCTTGTCCCGCAAGGACGCAAGCTCCGGCCAAGCGCCGATCATATTGTAGCCGTCAACGAGCAGAACGTCATCGCGCCGCCGCACGGCTACTTGCCAATACGCTGCCGCAATACTTCATACATCAGCACGCCGGCAGCGACGGACGCGTTCAATGAATTCAATTGCCCGTGCATGGGGAGCTTGATGAGAAAATCGCATTTCTCGCGAATCAGTCTTCCGATCCCCTTCGCCTCGTTGCCAATGACGATCGCCAGCGGCATGTCGAACTTCATGCCGGATGCGAATACATCTCGCTCCGCGCCGACATCGGCGCCCGCTACCCAAACGCCCGCTTCCTTGAGCTTGTCGATCGTTTGGGCCATATTCGTAATCCGTGCTACGGGGACATACTCCACCGCGCCTGCGGATGTTTTGGTTACCGTTGCCGTCAGAGAAGCAGACCGGCGTTTCGGAATGATTACGCCATGTACACCAGTGCACTCCGCTGTCCTCAGGATGGATCCCAGATTATGCGGATCCTCGATCTCGTCCAACAGCAAAAAGAACGGGAGCTCACCGCTTTCCTTCGCGCGTGCCAACAATTCGTCGACTTCAAAATATCGATGAGCCGCCGCTTGCGCGACGATCCCTTGGTGAGCCATGCCATCCACCATTTGATCCAGCTTGCGCTTATCTACGATTTGGACGATGATACCCGCTTTCTTGGCTTCCAGCATCATAGGCTGCGCGTTCTTCTGCGCCTGCTCGGCCACCCAAATTTTATTGATCTCACGTCCGGAGCGCAGTGCTTCCATAACCGGATGCTTGCCTGCTATCCATTCCTGTGAGGACTCTTCTTCATGTTCGCTCATTATGATTCTCCTTCGTTTATGCCGGCCTCGACCGGCGTGTCATCCATTTCGCCGAAAGCGATGGCCATCAGCTCTCGCAGTCGACCGACCTGCTTCCCATAATATAAGTAACCGACGAGGCATTCCAGCGACGTCGCTTGTTTGTAATGCGCAGGATCTGCGTTTTTGGGCATCGTGCCCGACTTCGCGTTGCGTCCCCGCCGCACGACGTCCGCTTCCGCTTCACTCAGATGCGGACGCCATTTCTCGAGAATGAGAAACTGTGCTTTGGCCGATACGAATTGTGTCGCTTGTTTATGCAAGTGGTTCGGCTTATGGTTAGGCAGCGAAATCAAATACTGGCGCACGAGCACTTCATAGACGGCATCCCCGATATAAGCAAGTACGATGGGATTCATGAGATTGATCGGTTTGGTCGGCTCATGAAACCACAGATTCAGTTCGTCGGATCGGCCGCCCTTCACTTGCGTCTCCATCGAATACCCTGCGGCGTATCTTCCAGGACGATCCCTTTCTCGGCGAGCAGGTCCCGGATCTCGTCAGCCCGCTTCCAATTCTTGCTGCTTCTGGCTTCCGTACGTTCTACGATGAGCGCGTCGATCTCCTCATCCAACAGCGCTTCGTCGGCTGCCAGCAACCCGAGCACGCGGTCAAACATTTCAAATGCCGCAAGCAGGAGCTGCAGCGCCTCCGGGGATACCACTGGCCGCTGCAAATGCAGGTTCGCCTCGCTGACCAGTTCGAATACGGCGGTAATCGCATCCGGGGTATTGAAGTCGTCGTCCATTTTGGCATTGAATTGCGCTTTAATGTCTTCGATGCGTGCCTTCAGCGGGGCCAGTTCCTCTCCAGGCTCACTGACCGCGGCTTCCAGGCGATGTTTGATATTCGCGACGGAATTGGCGATGCGCTCGATGCTGTTCTCCGCCTGCGCGATCGTTTCGTCGCTGAAGTTCAGCGGGCTCCGGTAGTGAGCCGAAAGCATGAAGTACCGGATAACCGCCGGCTTGATGCGCGTCAGCATGTCCTGAACCGTGATTCCGTTGCCGAGGGATTTGGACATTTTCTCGTTGTTGATATTAATATACCCGTTGTGCATCCAATATGTAGCGAGCGGTTTGCCCGTTACCGATTCCGATTGCGCAATTTCGCACTCGTGATGAGGGAACTGAAGGTCATGCCCGCCGCCATGGATGTCGAGCGTCTCACCCAAATACTTGCGCGCCATTGCCGAGCATTCGATATGCCAGCCCGGACGCCCCGGTCCCCATGGACTCGCCCAGTTGATCTCTCCGGGCTTCGCCGCCTTCCACAACACGAAGTCCTGACCGTTCTCCTTACGCTCGTCGACGCCGATCCGAATACCTAGCTGCAGCTCCTCCAAGTTCTGATGGGAGAGCTTGCCGTAGTCAGGGAACATGCCCGTTCGGAAAAACACATCGCCGCCGTTCTCGTAGGCGTGGCCATTCGCAACCAGTTCTTCGATAAACGCGATGATCTCCGGAATATTCTCCGTCACGCGCGGATTCATCGTCGCTTTATGAATGCCCAGCCCTTCGATATTCTCGTTGAAAGCGGCAATGAACCGTTCAGCCACTTCCGGAACCGTCGTTCCCAGCTGTTCCGCTTTACGGATCAATTTGTCATCGACGTCGGTAAAGTTCACCACGTAGCGAACATCGTAGTCGAGCGATTCCAGGTAACGGCGCACGACATCGAAGAAAATCGCCGGACGCGCATTGCCGATATGAATATAGTCATAGACCGTCGGTCCGCAAACGTACATGTTTACTTTACCCGGTACAAGGGGCTTGAAATCTTCCTTCTCGCGCGTCAATGTATTATAAATTCGTAAGGTCATAGTCTTGGTTCTCCTCCAGCTACAGGCTGTTTATTTCTTTCCTTCGCCAACTCTTTCTCTTGCTCCAGCTCCGCCCGCAGATCCGATACTTCCTTCTGCATGGCCCGCAGCATTTCAATGACGGGATCGGGAAGCTGGGCATGATTGAGCCGATCGTTTACCCGTGCGCCATTACGCTTGACGATCCGACCCGGTATGCCGACCACTGTACTATTGGCAGGGACCTCGCGCAGCACGACGGAATTCGCGCCGATATTCACATTGTCTCCAACGGTGAAGGACCCTAGAACTTTCGCTCCCGAAGCAATGACGACGTTATTGCCGATCGTCGGATGCCGCTTGCCCTTCTCTTTGCCCGTGCCGCCCAGCGTAACGCCTTGATAAATGATGACATTGTCGCCGATTTCACACGTTTCCCCGATGACGATGCCCATTCCGTGGTCGATGAACAACCGATTTCCGATACGCGCGCCGGGATGAATTTCGATACCCGTGAAAAACCGGCTCAATTGCGAGATCATTCTGGCGAGCGTAAACCATTTGCGCTTGAATAATCGATGTGCGATCCGATGCGCCCAGATGGCATGAAGCCCCGAGTACGTGAACACGATCTCGAACATATTGCGCGCAGCGGGATCATTCTCGAGTACGGCCTGGATGTCGGATTTCATATTGCGCAGCATGGTCAAGTCCCCCTCTCTACAAACCAAGGTGAAGCGGCTCACCGCCGCCAACAGCGGCGCGGCAAGTTTTCATTCTGCCTGTGCCTAAACGGCCCCTCTTCGCACTGGACAGGCAAACAAAAAGCCCCCGCAGCCCATAAAAGGCTGCAGAGGCGTATTTTCAACGCGGTTCCACTCTGCTTCGCAGCGCATGCTTTCGCAGCGTACGATCTCATTCGTCCGTAACGAGGACGCGTTCGTCATCGCCCACCCTGCGCACGGCAGTTCGGAGATGCGGCTCCCAGGCGCAATGTCTATCTCCGGAAAGCGGCGACTTCCACCCGATCGAACGAACTCCCTCGTGCGGCTCCGTTCGAAAGGTCGCCATCTCTGTCATTTCCGATTGAAATAAACGATCCTGTTCTATGCCTTATAATTGTAGTCGAACTCATCGACGGTACGATTGGTACGGATTGAGTTAGTTCAAGTATAGCCCACAGTCCTAGAACTGACAAGTGGCCTGCCGCCCGTTCTGACGGATGAAGCCGGCTATCCCAAACGAGCCGACAGCCGTTCCTGCACCTTAACTTGGCCGAGCAAGACGATGGTCGCGTTGAGATCGGGACCGTGCGTCTGCCCTGTCAATGCGGCGCGAATCGGCATGAACAGCTGTTTGCCTTTGAAACCCGTGGCTTGCTGAACCGACTTGATCGCTGCTTTAATCCCATCAACCGTGAGATCTTCCATCGCTTTGACCTGCTCCAGAAAAGCCGCCAGCACTGCCGGGACCTGCTCTTCGGCAAGTACCGCAGCCGCTTCTTCTTCGTCCGCGGGCTCCGGGAGAAAGAACAGCTCCGTAAGCGGCACGATTTCCGAGGCGGAGCGAAGTTTGTCCTGATACAAAGCAACGAGATCGCTTACCCAGCCGTACTGACTATCGGACAATACGCCGGTCACGCGTCCCGCCGCTTCCAGATGCGGCAGACAGAGATCGACGACGCGGGAGATCTCCGTTTTCTTCATATATTCATTGTTCATCCAAGCCAGCTTGTTCGTATCGAATACGGCAGGGCTCCTGCTGAGGCGATTGGCCGTGAACGCACCGATCAATTCGTCGCGCGTGAAAATCTCCTGTTCGCCCTCGGGCGACCACCCGAGCAGCGCAATGAAATTGAACATCGCTTCGGGCAGATAACCCAGCTTGTCGTACTGCTCGATGAATTGAATGATGGATTCGTCGCGCTTGCTGAGCTTCTTGCGGTTCTCGTTCACGATCAGCGTCATATGGCCGAACACCGGCGGCTCCCAGCCAAACGCTTCGTAAATCATCAGCTGGCGCGGCGTATTGGAGATATGGTCTTCTCCGCGAAGCACGTGACTGATTGCCATCAAATGGTCATCCAACGCGACCGCGAAGTTATAGGTCGGGATACCGTCCTTCTTCACGATGACGAAATCGCCGATGCCATCCGACTCGAAGCTGATTTGTCCTTTAACCAAGTCATTGAACACGTATGTCTTGCCTTCCGGAACGCGGAAACGAACGCTCGGAATGCGGCCTTCCGCTTCGAACGCAGCCCGCTCCTCCGCCGTCAGATTGCGGTGCTTGCCGGAATAACGCGGCATTTCACCGCGCGCCGTCTGTTCTTCCCGCTCCTGCTCCAGCTCTTCCTCCGTGCAGTAGCATCGGTAAGCCAGACCGCGGTCCAGCAGCTCCTGCCAATAATCACGGTAAATGTCGAGCCGCTCCGTCTGACGATACGGTCCGTAGCCGCCGCCGATATCGACGCTCTCATCCCATGTGATGCCGAGCCATTTCAAATACGTCAGCTGGCTCTCTTCGCCGCCCGCGACGTTCCGTTTGACGTCGGTATCTTCGATGCGAATGATGAATTTCCCGCCCAAATTGCGGGCGAACAAGTAATTAAATAAGGCCGTTCTGGCGTTCCCGATGTGCAGATGCCCCGTCGGAGACGGCGCATAGCGCACTCTGATTGAATCGGACATGACCTGTCGACTCCTCCCGTCATCTCTTGTATTGCTGAATCATAGCACAACTTTTACGAGGCATACAACAGCCTGGGCGGCAATCCCTTCGCCGCGTCCGGCGAAGCCGAGCTGCTCTGTCGTCGTCGCTTTCACGTTTACCTGAGAGCTCTCTTCCGCCTCGAGGGCACCAGCGATGACATCGACCATTTGAGGAATATACGGCAGCATCTTCGGTCGCTGCGCGATGATCGTCGCATCCACATTGCCGAGCTTATATCCCCGCTCTTTAATAAGTCCCCATATATGCTGGAGCAGCTTCACGCTGTCCGCATCCTTGAAGGCCGGATCGGTATCCGGAAAATGCTTGCCGATATCGCCGAGGCCGAGCGCGCCCAAAACCGCATCGCTGATCGCATGCAGCAGCACGTCCGCGTCGGAATGCCCGAGCAGCCCCCGTTCGTACGGAATCGTCACGCCCCCGATAATACACGGGCGTCCCTCCACCAGTTGATGCACGTCGAATCCCTGTCCCACTCGAATCATACGTCCGTTCCTCTCTCCCGCTCCCGGGTCGCCAGCAGAAACTCCGCATACGGCAAGTCATCCGGTGTCGTTATTTTGATGTTCGTATAGTCTCCTTCGGCAACCGATACCGCGACGCCAAGCCGTTCGACCGCCATGGCATCGTCGGTTCCGACGAATCGGTCGGCCGCGGCCTTCTCCAACCCCTGCACCAGCAAAGAACGGCGAAAAGCCTGCGGCGTTTGAATCGCCCACAAGCTTCGCCGTTCGGGTGTCGCGGTAATGATGCCGTTATCGTTCACTTGCTTAATCGTATCTTTGACGGGCACGGCCAGCACGGCTGCGCCAGTCTCCATCGCTTTCGCCATGCATGCGCGTACCGCCTTGTGCGTCACGAAAGGCCTCACGCCGTCATGCACCATTACCCAATCAGCGACGCCGTCCAGCGCGCGCAGC
Organism: Paenibacillus sacheonensis; assembly: GCF_009909195.1. GTDB lineage: Bacteria > Bacillota > Bacilli > Paenibacillales > Paenibacillaceae > Paenibacillus_Z > Paenibacillus_Z sacheonensis. The sequence goes on along the minus strand of NZ_JAAAMU010000029.1, from coordinate 10,756 downwards.
CCCTGCTGGACGGAATGCTGCCGTTCGCTGCCGCCCGCCGTAACCGACTTGACTTTATGCAGCCCATAATCCGAGACAAGCGCCTCGCAGCGCTCCACATCCTGCGGTCCGACAACGAGGCACATGGCCGCTATCTCGCTCATGGCTTCGAATGTTTGCAAGGTATGTACGAGAATAGGCTTGTCCCGCAGCAGCAAATACTGTTTGCTTTCTACTGTTCCCATCCGCGTACCGCGTCCCGCCGCCACGATGACGACGCCCCATGTTGCCTCTTGATCTGCCATGCTTCAACCGCCCCGCGTCGTATACTTCGATTTTCCGCCAAACCATTGTCGGCAGCGGAGAATCATCCGTGTACTATCATACCGCTTTAGAGCGCTTTTTCCAACAGCTTCGGCTTGGCGAAGATCATCCGACCCGCCGACGTTTGCAGCACGCTCGTCACGAGCACTTCCATCGTCGTGCCGATGTAGTCCCTGCCGCCTTCCACCACGATCATCGTGCCATCGTCCAGATAGGCGACGCCTTGTCCGTGTTCTTTACCGTCCTTAATGACCTGAACGACAATCTCCTCGCCAGGCAGCACTACCGGTTTCACCGCATTCGCGAGATCGTTGATATTCAGCACCGATACGCCCTGCAGCTCGCAAACCTTGTTCAGGTTGAAATCGTTGGTGACGACTTTGCCGTGCAGCGCCTTGGCCAGCTTCACCAGCTTGCTGTCGACTTCGCCTTCTTCCATGTCACCTTCGTAGATCAATACTTTAACGTCCAGCTCTTTCTGGATTTTATTCAGAATATCCAAGCCTCTGCGGCCGCGATTACGCTTCAGCAGATCCGACGAATCCGCGATATGCTGCAGTTCTTCCAGTACGAACTCCGGAATGACGAGCGTTCCTTCGATAAACCCGGTTTTGCAAATATCAGCTATCCGGCCATCTATAATGACGCTCGTATCCAAAATTTTATGCTCTTCATAGCTGCTCTCTTCGTCCTGCTGTACCGACTTCGCGCTGCGTTCCGAGATTGCCGCGATTCCTTCTGCCAGCTCCGCTCGCTTATTCAGGCCGATTCTCATGCCCGCATAGCCCAAGAATACGGTCAGCGCCACCGGAATAACCATCCAAGCGCCTTCAAGCCCGGACATAGCCGGATAAAGTAGTGCCGAGAGCGCCAAGCCGCCCAGTAATCCCGCTCCGCCCGAAAGCAAATCACCAATCGGCATCGCGGAAGCGCGTTCCGTTCCCTGATCGATCCATTTGAGCAGAGGACCCGCAACCATCGATGCAATCGCAAATCCGCATACGGCTCCGATGCCCGCACTCATGTAGTAACTGCCTGAATGCTGCATAATGCCGCTCGTAGACGCCGTGAAGCTTAAGCCGCTGTTTACGGAGCCGAATAGTTGTGCCCCCATAACGCCGCCAAACAATAAGCCAATGCCTTGAATCATTCGTTTCATCATATAAATCCACCTCCATTACAATTATGTTCCAATTATTGTCACGTTAATCGCCTGGAGGACGGGATTCCATTAGAAATTATTAACTTGCGCCAATAGGGGGACAAAACACGCAAATCCGTTTTGAAATGAGGCGCGCCGAGGCTTATAATAAGAGCACAGCAACCCATTCCTGAAATGAGGTGGAACCGATGAATGCACCAACGTTGGAGCAATTCCAGCAGCAAGTATCCGAGTTGCTGCTGCGTCATCGCAGCTTACTGGACGTTCTGTCCAAATACGGGCAATCCGGCGCATCCGTTAACCGCGCCGTGGCCAAATCCGTCACCGAATGCGGGTGCATCGAACTCAATGCCCGCAAGCAGCAATACGAGGATGATTTTAATCTCGAGAAAGCCAAGACCAAGCTGCATCATCACATCAACGGCGAGCTTTGCGAGCATTGCAAGGAAGCCATCCAGAACGAATTGGGCCGCAACCTCTTCTATATGTCGGCCATGGCGAACCTGCTCGACATCAAGCTCGACGATGTCATTGAGCGCGAATCCGACAAATGCAGCACGCTTGGACTGTTTAATTTAACTTAACCGCTCGTCGAGGCACGGAGTTGCATCAGCTCCAGAAGGCGCAACGGAAACAACAAAGACCGCCCCGTTCCCTTGGTAAGGGAGCTAGGCGGTCTTTGTTATCCTGCGCGGTTTAAGCGCTATGTTCACCGGGAACCGCTTCTTCTTGAAGCTGATTCTCGAGCCGACGTTTCCGTTTTCTATTCGGGAGACGGCGATCAACGTTTTTTTTTAGGCCGTACAGCGCATAGAGCACAAGCGGCACGAAAATGATTTTGGATAAGTGATGCGGAAATAGAATTCCAAGAGCGACGACAACGACGACGATAATGGGTACTACCCAAATCGCGTTCTTCGGAATGCCCAGCTTCTTAAAGTTCGGGTAACGGATCGTGCTGACCATCAGGCATGAAAGCACCAGCGTGCTTGCCATCAGGACGGATAACGCGATATCTTTGTGGAACAGCGCCAGCGTAGCCAATACGCCGCCTGCTGCCGGTATGGGAAGACCGATAAAGTAACCCGGCATTCCGGAGACGACGTTGAATCTTGCCAGCCGCAGCGCTCCGCAGATCGGGAACAGCGCCGTGATGATCCATGCGGCCGCGGAGTTAAGCTCCTGGAATGCAACGCTGTACATGATAAATGCCGGGGCAACTCCAAAGGAGATGACATCCGACAAGGAATCCAACTCTTTGCCAAACTCGCTCTGCGCGTTAAGCGCCCGCGCGACCCGACCGTCTACGCCATCCATCAGCATGGCGATGATCACCATCATTGCGGCCAGCTCGGGCTTCGCATTGTCGGGAAAAACAAGAATAACGGCAATAATGCCGAGAAACAAATTCGCCACCGTAAAAAGACTCGGTATCGACTTCGTGATCATTTTGCTCCACCTCATCTTTACTATGCCCCAAAACCGCAGCTCGCAGTATTGGAGGGCAAACTTGAGAACGAAACTTCGGTTTGAAGCTCCATGTGCGACAAAGGTGTTAATTGTAAACTGTACCCAGCTTCCGTCTGCATTCCCTCATTGTATGGGATTTAAATTTGTCTGTCAATGAACATCTGCTCTTGGATCCGCTTCAGACCTTCCTTGATCGCACGTGCGCGAACCTCGCCGATACCGTCAACGGAGTCCAATTCCTCGATCGTCGCCATCAGCACATGCGGCAGCGTTCCGAACCGTTCGACCAAATTGGTGATAATCCCTGCAGGCAATCGCGGTATCCGACTGAGCAGTCGATAGCCGCGCGGCGCAACCATTTCCTCCGAGGCTGCACTAATGCCGCTATAGCCAAGCAGCTTAAGAATTTGCGGCAGTTCCAACAGCTCCTCGGACGTCAGCTTGCGGATGTTGGCCCGAATTTCGCGTACGCGCTCCTCGGAGGGATCTCGCACGTAATCCTTCAGCAGGAACCACGATTCCTCCTCCACGCCGCCGACCAACTCATCCATTTGCATGCTGATCAACCGGCCCTCCGTGCCAAGCTCGTTGACATAGCGCTTGATTTCCATTTTGACTCGGATGACCATTTCGACCCGCTTAATGACATGCGCCACTTCCTGGAGCGTAACCATCTCCTCGAATTCCAGCGCGGACAGGTTCGTAAACGATTGACCGAGGACCGACTTGTATTTCTCGAGCGTTTGAATCGCTTGATTCGCTTTCGTGAGAATAACGGCCATTTCTTTCAACGAGTACCGGAACTGCCCCTGGTATAACGTGATGACGTTGCGCCGCTGCGAGATGGATACGACGAGCTTGCCCGTCTGCTTGGCCACCCGTTCCGCCGTGCGATGCCGGATCCCCGTCTCGCTCGACGAAATCGAACTGTCCGGGATGAGCTGCGTATTGGCATATAAGATTCGTTTGCGATCCTCGCTCAAGATGATCGCGCCGTCCATTTTGGCAAGCTCGTATAAATAGTTCGGGGAGAAATCGCAATTGATGGAAAATCCCCCATCCACGACCTCCATGACCTCCGGACTGTAGCCGACGACGATAAGCGCTCCTGTCTTGGCCCGCAGCACGTTGTCCAGCCCTTCGCGAAACGCCATGCCGGGCGCGACCATCTGGAGCAGCTGATTGACCATTTCTGCCTGGTTCGACTCCTTCATGATCTTCCCCCTCTTTATCCGAATGCCTTGGACAGCGCTTCTGCGACCGTCTCAACGCCGATGATTTCAATCCCCGCTGGCGGGGTCCAGCCCTTCATGCTCTTCTTCGGCATGATGACGCGCTTGAAGCCGAGCTTATGTGCTTCCTTCACCCGTTGCTCCGCGCGTGAAACCGCGCGAACCTCGCCCGTTAACCCGATTTCCCCGAAAAACACGTCGTATGGCCTTGTTGGCGCATCCTTAAAGCTTGACGCAATGCTTACCGCGGCAGCCAAATCGACCGCCGGCTCATCCAGCCGTATACCGCCGGCGACGTTCAAGTAGACATCCTGCGTCTGCAGGAACATGCCCATTCGTTTCTCCAGCACCGCGACGATCAAGGTCATCCGGTTGTGGTCGATACCCGTTGCCATTCGCCGCGGCGAGGGGAAATTCGTCGTCGCTACCAGAGCCTGCATCTCGACAAGCACTGGCCTCGTTCCTTCCATGCTGGCCACGACAGTGGAGCCGGATACGCCCATCGGGCGCTCCGACAAGAACAGCTCGGATGGATTATTCACTTCCCGAAGTCCATCCTCCACCATTTCGAAGATGCCGATCTCGTTCGTGGAGCCAAATCGGTTCTTCACCGCTCTCAAAAGCCGGTACGTATGATGGCGTTCCCCTTCGAAGTACAGTACGCAATCCACCATATGCTCCAGCATACGCGGTCCCGCGATGGCGCCTTCTTTGGTGACATGGCCGACAAGCACGGTCGCGATGCCTTTGATTTTGGCGACACGCATGAAGTGCGCCGTACATTCCCTTACTTGGGAGACGCTTCCGGGCGCCGACTGCACCTGGGGATCGTAGACCGTCTGGATCGAGTCGATGACGAGGAAATCGGGATTGACCGATTCGATCGCGTCATTGATCTGCTCCATGTTCGTTTCGCACAGCACGTACAGGGTATCGGACAACGCACCCAGCCGATCGGCGCGCAGCCGCGTCTGACGGACGGATTCCTCACCGGAAATATACAGCACCGTCAGCTTCTTGGAAGCCAGCGCATGCGACGTCTGCAGAAGCAGCGTCGATTTGCCGATTCCAGGATCTCCGCCGACCAGAATGAGCGAGCCCGGAACGACGCCTCCGCCCAATACGCGGTTAAGCTCTTTATTCGTTGTTTCGATCCGCTTTTCCTGACCACTTTCTATATGTATGATCGGTCGCGGCTTTTCTTTCGTCTGAATGAGCGTCGAACCCATACCTTGCGTTTTGACGACCGTTTCTTTCTCTTCCACCATTGTATTCCACTGCCCGCATCCCGGGCATTTGCCCATCCATTTGGGCGATTCATTACCGCATTCCGTGCATGCGAACTTGGTTTTAAGTTTTGCCATGAGCGGCTCCTTATGCAAAAGACGTATCCTTCAAAGTTTACCATTTAAACCGGTGCGATTAAACCTTAAATTCCGTCAAAGCGCCGAATGCCGTCAACGGTTCATACGGATCAGCGAAGAAATCGGTTCAAGCTCGGCATATAAAAATACTCCTCACCCGCTGCTTGGACGCAGGGGATGAGGAGTATGCGATGCAACTTGCTTATTTCGTTGCCGGTTCTTCCGCCGGCGGAGCGCTGTCGACATGCGTAACCGTCAATTCGCCATCCTTCTCGTCGATGACGAGCGTATGCCCTTTGGAGATTTTACCCATGAGCAGATCCTCGGAGAGACGATCCTCGATATGCTTTTGGATCGCTCTGCGCAGCGGACGCGCGCCGTATTGCGGGTCGAAGCCTTCTTTGGCCAGGAACGCTTTCGCGGAATCCGTCAGCGTAAAGTCTACTTCTTGTTCGCGCAGACGCTTGCGAAGCTCCTCGGACATCAGCGTGACGATTTGAGAGATATGCTCCTGCTCCAACGAATGGAACACGATCGTTTCGTCGATCCGGTTCAGGAACTCCGGACGGAAGCTTTTCTTGAGCTCCGCCAGCACTTTTTCTTTCATGATGTTAAAGTCGCGGCCCGCATCCTGCGCGGCGGTGAAGCCGAGCGAGGAATTGCGCTTGATTTGATCGGCGCCGACGTTCGACGTCATAATGATCAGCGTGTTCCGGAAGTCGACGACCCGACCTTTGGAATCGGTCAACCGGCCGTCCTCAAGCACTTGAAGCAGGATGTTGAACACTTCCGGATGGGCCTTCTCGATTTCGTCGAGCAGCACGACCGAGTACGGTTTGCGGCGGACTTTCTCCGTCAACTGACCGCCCTCTTCGTAGCCGACATAGCCTGGAGGCGCGCCGACGAGTCTCGACGTGGAGTGTTTCTCCATGTACTCCGACATGTCGATGCGAATGACCGCGTTCTCGTCGCCGAACATCGCTTCCGCTAGTGCACGGGCAAGCTCCGTTTTACCGACCCCGGTAGGGCCGAGGAAAATAAACGAGCCCATCGGACGTTTCGGATCCTTCAAGCCTGCACGCGCTCTGCGGATCGCGCGGGATACCGATTTGACGGCTTCGCTTTGACCGATGACGCGGTCATGAAGGATTTCTTCCATTTTCAACAGACGCTGCGTTTCTTCTTCGGCAAGCTTGGATACCGGAATGCCGGTCCAGCTCGCTACGATTTGCGCAATGTCGTCAGGCGTTACCTCTGAGTCGGTACGGCCTTGTTTTTCTTTCCATTGGTTCTTCGTCACGTCGAGCTCTTCGCGGATCTTCTGTTCCGTATCGCGAAGCGCAGCCGCTTTCTCGAACTCTTGGCTTTGAACGGCGGAGTCCTTCTCCTTGCGGATATCCTCCAAACGGTTCTCCAGCTGTTTAAGATTAGGCGGTACCGTGTACGATTTCAAGCGTACTTTGGAGCTCGCCTCATCGATCAGGTCGATCGCTTTATCCGGGAGGAAGCGGTCCGTAATATACCGATCCGACAGCTTAACGGCTTGCTCGATGGCTTCGTCCGTGATTTTCACCCGGTGATGCGCTTCATAGCGGTCGCGAAGGCCGTGCAGGATTTGAATGGCTTCTTCCGGCGACGGCTGGTCGACCGTAATCGGCTGGAAGCGGCGCTCCAAAGCGGCGTCCTTCTCGATATATTTACGATATTCGTCCAGCGTCGTGGCGCCGATGCACTGCAGCTCGCCGCGGGCAAGCGCGGGCTTCAGAATGTTCGACGCATCGATCGCGCCTTCTGCGCCGCCTGCTCCGATCAGCGTATGAAGCTCATCGATGAACAACACGATATTTCCGGCTTGGCGAATTTCGTCCATGATTTTTTTCAAGCGATCCTCGAACTCGCCGCGATACTTCGTTCCAGCTACGACCGAGCCCATATCGAGCGTCATGACGCGTTTGTCGCGAAGCGTCTCCGGAATTTCGCCGGCGATGATTTTTTGAGCCAGGCCTTCGGCGATGGCCGTTTTACCGACCCCGGGCTCGCCGATAAGGACCGGATTGTTCTTGGTTCTGCGGCTAAGCACTTGAATAACGCGCTCGATTTCCTTGCTCCGGCCGATAACCGGATCCAGGTTGCCGTCTTTGGCATACGACGTTAAGTCGCGGGCTAGGCCATCCAGCGTCGGCGTGCTGACATTGGCAGGCGCACCGTGACTGCTGGATACGGCTTCGCTGCTACCGAGCAGCTGCAGCACTTGCTGACGCGCCTTATTCAGGCTGATGCCGAGATTATTGAGTACGCGTGCCGCAACGCCTTCGCCTTCGCGAATCAGACCGAGCAAAATATGCTCCGTGCCGACATACGTATGACCCAGCTTGCGCGCTTCGTCCATCGAGAGCTCGATGACCTTCTTCGCGCGCGGCGTGTACGCGATGTTAGTTGGTTGTTCCTGACCGCGTCCAATGAGCGACTCCACTTCGTCCTGAATCTTCTCCAAGCTAAGGCCAAGGCCGATCAAGGCTTTGGCTGCGATGCCTTCCCCTTCTCGGTTCAGGCCGAGCAAAATGTGCTCCGTACCGATATTATTGTGACCGAGACGAACCGCTTCTTCCTGCGCTAATGCGAGCACCTTCTGTGCCCGTTCGGTAAATCGTCCAAACATCATGTTCACACACCCCCATGATCAGATTCGCTGTGCTGCAACTGCTTACGTATAAGTTCCGCACGCCGGATATCCCGCTGTTCGGGCGACATTTTTTCGTTGAACACCTGCTGGAGAAAACCCGGCTGCGTTAATACCATCATTTCGTTCATGACCTGGGGCGATACGTCTCCAATGAGCCCGAGATCGATCCCCAATCGAACATCGGACAGGCGCTGAGCAGCCTCCTTGGAGTCCATGATCATCGCATGCGACAGAATCCCGTAAGATCGTTGTACGCGGTCCTCTAGCCGCACTTTGGAATCTTCGAGAAGACGCTGCCTTGCGGCTCGTTCATGCTCGATGATTTGGCGGGCTACGTTATGCAGATTCTCGATGATCTCGCCTTCGGACTGTCCAAGCGTAATTTGATTCGATATCTGAAACAAATTTCCGGTCGCCTCGCTGCCTTCCCCGTAAATCCCCCGCACCGCCAGCCCCACTTGCGTAATGGCCGACAAGATACGATTGATTTGCTGAGTAAGCACCAAACCCGGCAAATGCATCATCACCGATGAGCGGATACCCGTACCGACATTCGTCGGACAACTAGTCAAATAGCCTCTGCGTTCATCGAATGCATAATCGGTTTCTTCTTCGAAAATATCGTCAATGCGGCTAGCAAGCCCCCAGGCCTCCTTGATTTGAAAACCGGGATAAAGGCATTGAATCCGCAAATGATCCTCTTCATTCACCATAATGCTGACGGCTTCGTTCCCGCTTAGCATAACCGCTCCGCTGCGCGACTCATTGGCCAAGTTCGGACTGATGAGATGCTTCTCAACGAGTACTCTGCGTTCAAGTTCGCTAAGCTGCGACAATGCAATCGTCTCGAACGGACCATAGTCCTCCAGCTTCCCGGTGTCGGCGACGGCCGTAAGCTGCTTCATCACGTCTTGCGCCTGCTGATTCGTGGCCAGCATCGGAAACGGATGTCCCGTTAAATTGCGAGCGATGCGAATTCGGCTGCTGATTACGACATCGGCTTCAGGGCCATTGCCTTTCATCCAATCACTCAGCGCTTCCTCGACATAAGACCGCTTCGACACTCTGAATCACCTTCCTAACCGTGCTTTTCCTCGGCCTCGGCTACATTGCGTTCAAGCTCGCGAATCCGGTCTCTAATTTGGGCCGCATTCTCGAAATCCTCCTGCTCGATCCTCGTCTGCAAATCAAGTCTCAACGCTTCGATCTCACGCCTTAGCTGAATTTGCTCGCCGGCACGCTTCGGTACCTTACCGACATGCGACGTGCTGCCATGTACTCTCTTCAGAATCGGGTCCAACTTGTTTCCGAATTGCACGTAGCAATTACTGCAACCGAAGCGGCCCATCTTGCTGAATTGCGTATACGTCAGTCCGCAGTTCTCGCAGCGTATTTGTTGCTGCGGCTTCGCGCCTATGGCGTTCATCGCGCTTGCCTGTTCAAAATCCAGCAAGCCCGACAAGAGACTGTGAATGGAGAAACCGTTCGCGGTGCCGGGAATGCCTTCTCCCCGTTCACGTGCGCAAGCTTCGCAAATATGAAACTCCGTCTTTTCCCCGTTCACGATCTTCGTAAAATGAAGCGTAGCCGGCTTCTTCTCGCATTCCTGACAAAGCATTCCGCACTATCCCTCCTCTTGCAAGGCTGCGCAGCCTACTTCATGAGCAGCGTAACAAGCATTGCCCGAAGCAGCCGTGCACGAATTTCGTCGCGCAGCGGGAGCTTCACGACCAAGGAATCGCGGGAAACCGCCGCCCGAAGTAAATTTGCTTCCCTTCGGGAAATCAGTTTCCCTTCCTCCAGTTGATAAATAACCCCTTCCGCCGTATCCTGGTCCACTTGCTCGCCAATGGTTTGAACGAGATGTTCCTGAAGGGCGGACAGCGTCGGCAGTTCCACGCGTTGAATGCGGATATAACCTCCGCCTCCGCGTTTGCTTTCCACGAAATAGCCTTTCTCCAGTGTGAAGCGGGTACCGATTACGTAATTGATCTGGGAAGGCACGCAAGAGAAGCGATCCGCCAAATCATTACGCTGCAGCTCCACTGCGCCGCCGGGGCTTTCCTTTAGCATATGCTTGAGGTACTGCTCGATGAGATCGGAAATGTTGCGCATTTCGCCAACCTCCCTAAATTGCCCAAACCACTCTTACCATTAAATAATCTTAATCGTCAAAGTTTTTAGTCAAATTGACTTTGACTTTCTTTGACCTTAACTCCATTATACGCAAATTCCAAAAAAGGTCAAGCGGCTTGCGGCAAGCGATTTTTATGTTTCCCTTACCTTACTAGCTTGGGCGGATCCCGCCTATTTATACGCGGATGAGGCCGTATTCACAACATTCCGGTCAGACCTATGCATACCACTATATGATTAACCGCCTGAAAAAGATTTATAAACAACAAAAAACCGACTGCAAGTTGCAGTCGGTTCATCGTGCTTGGCAACGTCCTACTCTCCCAGGACCCTGCGGTCCAAGTACCATCGGCGCTGGAGGGCTTAACGGTCGTGTTCGGGATGGGTACGCGTGGTTCCCCTCCGC
>NZ_JAAAMU010000028.1 GCF_009909195.1 Paenibacillus sacheonensis | reverse complement strand
CGGGCGCCCGCGGCTTCGCCGCGACCGGCAGCCGCAGCCGCGTCATCCGGCTGCGACTGCTCGCCCGCCAACGCGGGCGAGGCGGCGTCGCCGCTGGCGGCACCGGCAGCCGGTGCCGCAAAACCCGGCGTCGGCTCGAAGGTCAGCCAGCCGACGCCGGGAAACCATACTTCCACCCATGCATGCGCGTCGCTCGCGCGCACGGTGTACTGCTGGGAGGCTGCGCCTCCGAGCGCCGTCAGGCTGGGCTCGCCCGGGGCGAAGCCTTTCACGTAACGGGCAGGAATGCCCTGCGTCCGCAGCATCACCGTCAAAGCCGAAGCAAAATGCACGCAGTAGCCTTGCTTCTGGCGAAACAAGAAATCGTCGACGAAATCCGCCCCCGCCTCCGGCGCTTGCGTGTTCGACAGCGTATACGGATAGTTCGATTTCAAGTAATCGACGATGGCCTCCGCCTGCGCGTAACGATCGGTCGGATTTCCGGCATCCTTGACGATCTGCGCCGCAAGGTCGCCTACGCGGGCCGGCAGTCCCGCCGGGAGCTGCGTATACGCGCGCGTCTCCCGATCCGTCAGCTGAATCGGGTCGCCGGTGCCTGCTTCCTGTTCAGGCGAAGCCTCCGAGGCAGCCTCTCCCTGAACGGCCGCTTCGTTCGGCAGCCGCGTCTCCACCGTATATTGCACGACGCGGTCCTCGTCGCCGGACGCAAACATCGCGCCCGTGAAGGCATCCTGCCAATACTTGCCCGCATCGCCGCTCGGCCCACCCTGCAGCTTCAGCGCCGTGATTCTGGCATCCGCCCCGCCGGCGAACAACGGATAACCGACCGTCGGCCTTGCGGGCGTCACCGTTTGCGCGAATATGTCGTCCGTTCCGGTTGCTTGGGAAGCGTTTGATACGCTTCGTTTCTCCCAATCGTGCTCCTCCTGCTCCCAGCCCTTCCCGTTATAGAACGATTCGCTGTCACCGCGCAGATAACCGGCTTCCTTCGAAGCCACCGTGAAAAGCACGGTATCATCCGACGTCAGCGGACTGCCTAGGCGGCGGTCATCGAACCCGTAGCCGGTTTTCCCCGAACCGTTCAAGCCGGTCTTGGCCATGGCTTCTTCGGCCGTCATCGACTCCGGCGCGGCGTGGCCGTCCGACCCGTGAAAACGTTCCTCGCCCCATTCGATCGCGTCCGCTGCCCAGGGGGCCTGCTTCGATGTCGTTCCGTTCGACCATCCCCATGCCGCGCCGACGCTTAACGCCAGAATAAGTACGGCTAGCCAGGCCGCGCCGCTCCACCAGCCGAGCGTCCATCCGGCCAGGCTGCCCGAGCCGCCGCTTCCTCTGGCGAACAAATCCGGCATGCCCGACAACCGCTCGATGCGGGGCACCGTCACGAGCGCGCTCAACACCAAGCCTTCGGCGCAGGCGCGCAGCAAGCCCGGAAATACCTCCAAGCCCAGAAAGCCGTACAGCAGCAGCAAATAGATGGCCGTCAACGCGGTTAATCCCAGTCCCCACTGCCGCAGCCACATCAGGGACTGCAAGGCGATCGCCATCATGCCGAGGCCGCCGACGAGCAGCAGCGTCCTGATTTCCCCGCTGAGCATGAAATTACCGCGCGCCATGCCCGCCGCATCATGCTGGACGGCTTGCACGAGGCCCTGCATCGATTGGGCCAGCGAGCCGTAGTGCGGTTGAAACAAGAAGAGAACCGCTCCGATCGCGACCATGCCGTTCGCGAGCAGCGCTGCCCAGGTCGGCGGGACGAATAATCCGACGGTCAGGAACAGCCCGACGGCCGTCAGCAGCGGGCTGATCTCGTACAGCTCCGTATAGGATTTCAATTGCTCCAGCGGCAGCAGCCATTCCACGATCAGTCCGAACAGAAGCAGGCTGGTGATGAACCGCCTGGACGCGAAGCGGAAAAAGTACAGGCTCTCCCGCTCTTCTGTCCGTTTGGATGGGCGGGTGGTACCTTGGGCCTTACCGGCCGCTCCCGTAAACGCTTTAGCCGCGTCCGTTCCTCCTGTTCCGACAGTTCCCGCATTCTTTCCCGACGAAGCCGTCCGGCCAGGTCCCGACGCTCCCGCTCCAGTCGCCGAAGATTCAGCAGTACCCGAAGACGCACCAGTGCCCGATCCCGCCGTTCCTAAGCCCTGATGTCCATTCCCCATGCTATCCCCTTGCGGCTTCGACATGTACTCCGCCCCCTCCCTTGTTCGAGCGTGCGGACGCTTCTTCCACGGAAGGCCTCATGCTTCCATAACTTGCAGTCATCGGCATCGCCCTGACGCGGCAGCCCGTACCTTGGAGACGTTCCTGCCAGCTCATCGCGGCTTCCTCGCCTCCGGATGCCGGGACGGACAGCAGCAGCATGAGCCGGATGCCGCGCACGCCCGCCAGCTTGGCGCCGTACGAAATATTGCCGGGTTCCCCGGAAGGTCTGGCGATCGCCTCGGCGCTTCCCGTCTTGCCCGCCGTCAGGCAAAGGACGGACGCTCCTCGGGGCGCGACTGCGATGACGTCGGACAGCCGCTGCGACATCGGCTTGGCCGGCGCCCCGAGCCGCAGGCGCGCGAGGCGATTCTCCGCTTCGCGCAGCTCGCTGCCCGCGCCGGATCCGTCGTACACGACGCTCTCCGCTACGGCGTTCGTGATCAGCTTCACGCGCTTGCCTTCCAGTGCCGCTTGTTTCATCATAGCCGCGGCGCGGCCCGCGTTCGCATCGAACAGCCTGCTTTGCTTGCCGTACGCGGACGCAGAAGTCTCCAGCACGATGATGACCGTGCCTGCCGCTTCCGCTTCGTTCATGCGCGTCTGCATGCCGAGCCCTCTCGCCATGGCCCGCCAATCGACCCGCCGCAGCGAATCGCCGGGCATGTAGCCGCGCAGCTCCGGCCCCGCGCCGTCCCGGCGCAGCCGCGATGCCGCAGCCATCATCTGCCCGCCGAACACGGCGACCGGCTGCATCCCTTGCCGGGTTCGCTCCGCTTCGAAGCCGGGCAGCTCGCCCATCCCCTCTCCGGCAGGCGGGACCGGTCTTACGATTGCCCGTCCAGGGCAATCGACGGCGATATTCCGCACCGTCAGCCCCAGCATGTCCCCTGCAGCAATCGTCAAAGAGTGAAACTCCAGCTCGCCCCGCCTCAAATCCTTTATCGTATAGGACAACGTCAACTGACGGGCAAAACCCGGCAGCATAGCCCGCATGATACGGATGTCGCCGCCTTGCGGCGCAACGGCATTCTCGACCTCTTCCTGCAGGCTGATCCACATAAATGGCAGCATGCGGCTCAGCTTCAGCGTCACCGTAACTCGCATCGGACCTCCGTCAACTAGCTCGTCCGCCTCGTGAACGATCCGCTCCGCTTCGATGCGGCCCAGTGCCGCGTAAGGCAGGAGCATACTCCCTCCCGCGGTCAACACCGTCACGGCCGCGAACAGCCACTCGACCGCTCCTCCGCGTTCGACAAGCGCGAAGATGCCGATCACGAGCACGACGGCTGCCATGATCCGGGTCATCGCCCGGCTGCGCAGCTTGGAAGCCGCCGGATCGGACGCAGGCACGGCAGTCTTAGCAGCGACACCTCTCTTAGCGTCACCAGTGCTTTGCGGTATCGCTGCCGACTCCGTACCGCCCGAGGATGCCGGAACTACATTGCCTCTCAAGTTCTGCCCCGTGCTTCCCGCAGTAGCCGTCGTTTTCATTTGCTTTTGTTTCTTCGCCGTTCCTGAACCTTTCATACGCCCACCGCTTTCCTTGCGTGCGACGACTGCCTTCGCGCCGTCCAAGCCCCGCTCATCTGCGCCTTCCGCTCTCGGAAGCCGGCATCGGAACCGGTGCAGCCGACAGGATGTCGTCCAGCACCTTCGCCGGCGTTTTCCCCCTGGCCCACGCCTCGTCCTTCATCAGCAGCCGATGCGCCAGCACAGGCTCGGCCATCTGCTTCATATCGTCAGGCACGACGTAGCGTCTGCCTGCGACATAAGCCGCCGCCTGCGAAGCGCGGATCCAATCCAGCGTCGCGCGCGGGCTGGCTCCCAGCTGCAGTTCCGGCGACGTGCGCGTCGTCCCGACGATATGCACCGCGTACGCGAGCAGCGCGGGGTGAACATGCACCGACTGCGCATCCTTCTGCATCCGCATCCATTCTTCCGGTACGATGACCGGACGAAGAAGCTCGGGGAGCAGGCGCTGGCGACCCGAGGCCAGCATGCCGATCTCGTCCTCCGGCGACGGATAGCCGATCGACAACCGCAGCATGAAGCGGTCCAGCTGAGCTTCCGGCAGCGGATACGTTCCGTCGTCGCGCAGCGGATTTTGCGTCGCCAGCAGCATAAAAGGTACCGGCAGCGGCCTCGTCTCGCCGTCCGCCGACACGCTGCGCTCCTCCATCGCCTCCAGCAGCGCCGACTGCGTGCGCGGCGGCGTGCGGTTGATTTCATCTGCGAGCACGACGTTCGCCATCAGCGGCCCCTGGCGGAAAATAAGCTCGCCGCGCTTGCCGTCCCAGACCATCCCGCCGACGACATCCGCCGGCTGCATGTCCGACGTGAATTGAATCCGGCGGAACTCGCCGCCTATTACCCGGGCAATAGCACGCACGAGCAGCGTCTTGCCGACGCCCGGCACGTCCTCGAGCAGTACATGTCCGCCGGCCAGCAGCGCGCCGAATACCTGCGACACGACCTGCTCCTTGCCGAGCAGCACGCTGTTGACCCGAGCCAGCATGAGCTGAAGCGACTGCTGCGCGGCCTCCGGCCACATGTCCGAGTCCGTGGTACGAAGCGGTTCGCCGGCTGCGGCAGCGGCTCCGGTCTCCGCTCCGGTTCCCCCAAGCTGCACCGATTGTTTTGGTATCATTCCCGTCATCTCCTACTCTTCCATCCTAGTGAATCGTTCTAGTTGCTAGTTTCGCCATCAATCGCCGCCTTTACACCTGTGGGATGGGATAAACCCTCAGCTGATTAGAACCATGGAGAATTCAGGCCTTCCCTGCGGGCCGCTCTCTCCCAGTTGTTGTCCTTCGTCGGAATAAGTGCATTCATGCACTTATTCCGACCTTTTCCTGCCTAAAATTACAAAATAAGTGCAAATATGCATCTAATCGCACCTTTTTTCAGTCAAACAGCCATTTGGCATCGCATTAGTTGCAGATTTGCACCTAATTCCATCTGGAAGCAGAAACTAGCCCGAAATAAGTGCATATTTGCACTTATTTCACTTTCGTAGCGTAAGCAATAGGCGAATCGGCAAGCATAACGCGCCGATAAGACGAGTCCCGCCAGTCAGGTCACGCCCGCTCCATCAGGTTGAACGAAGCACAACCGAGCACAACGTCACTCGGGTCCGGCTCGTCCCCCAGCCCCTCAGAAACACAAAAAGCCCTCCGCTTGGCTGCTCAGCCAAACGTAGGGCGCTCCCTCGTTCACTCTTTGCTCGGACGGATGACAACCTCCGGCATTCTGACGCACCCGTCCCCCAACTCCAAAAACCTACCTATCGCTAACCCGAATATAATCCACGTCCACCGTGCCGATCGACGTGCCGGGCTCGTCGATCGGGTCGAACCGCAGCTGCTTGATCGTGCCGCTCCAATTGGTGCCGCCGACATACAGCAGATACTCCGCGTAGTCGCCGTTCGCCGAGGACAGGAACGTGAGGCTCTTCGCTTCGCTCCAGCTCGTGTCCGCCGTCGTCGTGTAATAGAACTTCACCGGCTCGGCGCCCGTGTTGTTCTTCAGCCTGATGCGGATGTAGGTGTAGGTCGAAGCGTTGATGCCGAGATTGTCCGGCGAGTAGATGTAGGCGTCGTTGCCGAGCAAGGTCAACGTGTTGATGCCGCCGGAGACGGACTGCGTCACCGTATGGCCGACCGTCCACCCCTCCGCGGAAGAACCGAAGTTATAGTCCGCGGCGAACGAAGGGCTGCTGCCTCCTCCAGTCACCCGGATATAATCTACGTTCACCGTGCCGGTCGCGGAGATCGGATCGAACCGCAGCTGCTTGATCGTGCCGCTCCATCTCGCGTTCGCTCCCATGTTCAGCACGTATTCCGTATATCCGGAAGCGCTCGGAATCGTATAGAACGTCACCCGCTTCGCTTCGGACCAGGAGGTATCGGCCGTCGTCGTGAAATACAGCCTGCCCTCGCCGCCGGCGGCCGTGTTCTGCAGGCGGATCCTCACATACGGGAACGAAGAAGCCGAGAAGTTCAAGTTATCCGGCGAGAACAGATACGGATCCCCGCCGCTCGACGTCAAGGCGTTGATGCCGCCCGACACCGACTGGGTTACTTGATTGATCGCGCTCCAGCCGTCCGTATTGCCCGCCGTGTTAAAGCCCCAGTCGAACGCCGTGCCGCCGCCGCTAATCGTCGTGTAGGCAACGCTCGGCACCCAGCTCGTATTGTCGTACGACTCGTTGCCGCTCGTGCCGCTGCCGATTTCGAAGCGGATCAGATCATCTGCCGCAACCGTTACGTTGTCCAGATCCGTCGCCGTGCCGACCTGGTCCGCCGCTCCCAACGCGTAGTCGCCGGTGCTCGGCCACAGCTGCGTCACCGTGCCCCCGGACTGCTTCGTGATCCGGGCCATGATGCCATCGCCGCCGCCGATATCCCATTTCAAGAGCTGTCCGCGAAGGCTGACCGTGCCGGAGCTCGGCGCTTTCCATACGCGAGCGACATCGCAGGCGGCGCAGTTGCCGGGATGCATGTCGAACTTGCCGACGCGCTGCAGCCATGGCGTCGCCGCGTTCTGATACCACCACTTATTCGCCGCGTCGTAGCTGGGCAGATTCGTCCAGGCGCCGCCGCTCTTGTACTGATACAGCCATTGATTCGATCCCTGCGTGCCGCCGAAGCCGGCCGCCGCGTAATAACCGGTCTGCGAGAGGCTGATGTTGTTCGTCAGCGTGAACGTGCCGCTGCCGTTCAGCAATCCATGGCCAGGCTCGTAGTACAAATTATGGCTGAACGTGCCCGTCGCGCTCACCGGCGTCGTGCCTCCGGCAAGCCGCTTGATGGAGCTGTCGCCATTCTGGGAAAACAGATTCCCCGTGTATACCGTATTGATGCTGCGATCGTCAGGATCCTCGCCGTGAATGTTCAGAATCTCGAGACCTGGCCCAGCGTTGCCCGCGATATAGCTGTGGGACACGGTGACGTTCTCGGTCGAGAATTCCTGGTCCATCGCGGTTTGGTCGGGACTCGACGTATTCGGGACGTTCGTCAGCAACGTGTTGACGATGCGCACGTCCTTCGCCCGCTGCAGGATAATCGCCGCCGTGCCGAGCGACGTATGGCAGGAAGCCTCGTTATTCAGCGTGGAATTAAGCACCAGCACGTTCCGCACGCTGGAGAAGCGAAGCGAATCGCTGCAGCCCATGATGGCTGACTGGTACGCCGCGCCGGAATGGCCGTCGTCGTCATGCAGATAGAGATCCTTGAGCGTGATGTTCTGGAAGAAGGAATTCCCGTTGGATCCCGCCGTCGTCGAGTCCAGTCCGTTCCAAGGATCGATCGAGACGCTGTCCACGTTATGCGTGCCCTCGATGGCGATGAAGCTGATATTGCGCGCCGCGTATTGCGAGTCGGTGAACGAAAGCGCGGGATTGCCCGTCAGCAGGATGCCCGCCGACATGAAGACGGCGTCGCCCTGCGCCGTCGGATCGAACGGATGCGAGGCATCGAGCGGTCCGGGGTATGCCGTCGTATGCCCGGCCCAAATGCCGCGGATATCGTGCACGTAGATATTCTCGAAATTCAGCCCTTCATGGGACAGCGTCGAATAGTAGACATAGATGCCGACGCCGGCGTTCGATACCTCGAGGTTGCGAACGTTCCAATACGAGGGGTTCGTCAGCTTCACCATGCGCTCGCCCGCGCCTCCGCCGCCGATGATTTTCGGCCGGGCGCTGGAAGACGAGCCGTAATCCGCCAGCGTAATCGGATTGCCCGACGTTCCGCTGTTCGTAAACACCATCTGCTGCCCGCTCCATGAAGAACCGCGGTTCAGCAGGATTTGGTCGCCCGCCGCGAACGTCTTGCCGTTCACTTTGGTCAAGCTGCACCAAGGGCCGTTGCCGCCGGCTGCCGCTCCCGCCGTGCCCGCATAGCTGTCGCTGCAGCCCGTGCTGCTGATGTAATAACTCGCCGCGGACGCCGCCGTGGCGTACGCGATGCCGAGCAGCAAGAACAAAAAGCAGGCGAAGCCTAATTTTCTCACCATACGTAAACAAATCCCCTCTCGAATTAGAATCGATATGAAGCCAAGGCTTTGAAATCCCAACAAAAAAAAGGGATGACCGCCTTCGTTCATGCAGTCATCCCCGTGGAGCTTACGTCGTTATTGGCCGTTGGCGGCCTTCCATGCCGTCACTTGCTTGTCGATTTCGGCAAGCACCTTGTCCAGGCCGGCTTTATTCGCTTTGTCTTGGAATTCTTTGATCTTGCCGTCGACGTCCTTGCTCATATAGATGGAGTTCGTCTCCGCTTGCAGCGCGTCGATTTGCGCCATTTCCTTCTTGACCGGCGTGGAGTCGAACACGAAGCCCGCGAACGGCGAGTATTCCGCTTTGTCGATCGCGCCTTTCAGACCGTCGAGCACCTCTTGGCTGTTCCAGTTGGACGGCCATTGATCCCACAGGCTACCGATGAACGGATGCCAGATCGCCCAGCCGAGCTGATCCTGCGTCTTGACCGTCGGATTGTCCGTGCCTTGGCCCGACACGTAATTCCAGTCTTGGCCCTCGACGCCGTAGCAGAATTCGTTGAACACTTGCTTGTCGGCGTAGAGCAGGTCGAGCATCATCATGGCGCGCTCCGGATTTTTGCTCGTCTTGCTGATATAGCTGACGACGGTACGGATCGAGCTGCCCGTTACGACCGCCTTCTCGTCAAGCAGCGATTGCACCATCGGCGTGCCGAGATCCGTCGTCGGTTTGACGAACGACTTGTCGTACACGTGATAAGCCGTAACCGCGTAGCGGCCCGTCTTGAACTCGGCGGTCGCGTCCGTGATGACTTTCTTCGGCAGATAGCCTTTTTGGTACCAGTCCGCTTTCAGCTTGGTCAGGTTGATCCAATCCGTATTGTTGACGGCGCTTTCCCATTTGCCGTCCGTCATGCTGTAGCCGACCATCGGCGAGATGCTGTCGATCGTTTGCGGAAGATTCATATTACCCATGAACGGAACGAGGTCCGGTTCTTTTTCCTTCAGCATGGCGAGCGTAGGCTCGAGGTCTTTCCATGTATGGATGGCATCGTAGTCGATGTTGTATTTGTCCGCGATATCCTTGCGATAAGCGATGTTATAGGACGTTACCCATGCGCTCGGATTGGCGATGCCGTATTTCTTGCCCTGCGTCGTAACCGCGTTCCAGGCCTGCTCCGGCACTTTCTTGACGATGTCTTGGCCGTATTTGCTGATCAAGTCGTCGAGCGGAAGCGCGATGCCGCTGGATACGTTCTGCGCGAAGCCGAGCATGCCGTTGATGTCGGTGAAGATATCGAAGCTTTCGCCCGAAGCGGCGGCGACTTTGATTTTTTGCGCGTACGTCGCGGCGTCGATGAATTTGAACGTCAGCTCGACGTTCAGCTTCTCTTTTAAAACCTCGTTCAGGTGCTTCATGACGCTCGTCTCGTTCGGACGCGGGTCGAGCGGAGCGAGTATATACCAAGTCAACTTGACGAATTCCGACGTATCCGCGGCTGCGGAAGCGGTTTCATTTGTTGCTGCGTTAGTGGACTCGGCCTCGTTCTCGGAGCCGGCGTTCGTCGCCGCGTTGTTGGCCGGCGCATTGTTCGTGCCTCCGTTATTGGCCGCGTTGCCGTTGTTGCCGTTGTTGCTTCCGCAAGCGGACAGCGCCGCCGTGGCCGCCATCAGCGTCGCGAGCAGCAGAGCGGAAGAAGCGCGTTTCTTTTTGCTGGTCATTTGTTTATCCTCCCCTGTTTTGTTAAGCCTGCAAACTCGGAGGCGGCGGGCCCTGCTACCTCCGTTTATGTGTTAACAGCGGCAAGCGGATCGCTAAGGCTCGCTGAATTAACCTACCCTTTGACGGCTCCGACCGTCAAGCCTTTCGTGAAGAAGCGTTGGAAGAACGGGAAGACGAGCAGCAGCGGTCCGACCGCGACGACGCAGACGGCCATCCGGAACGTGGCCTGCGGAAGCGCCCCGCTCGACATGCTGACCGGCTTGATGACGCTGAGGAACTGCATGTTGGTCAGCATCTTCTGCAGCATGGCCTGAAGCGTCAGCAGCGACGGACTGTCCGTATAGAGAAGACTGGAGAACCAGTCGTTCCAGAACTGCAGCGCCATCAACAAGCCGACCGTGGCGATCGCCGGCGTCGCGAGAGGGATGACGATCCGCGTGAAAATCGTGAATTCCCCCGCCCCGTCGAGCTTCGCGCATTCATAGAGCGCGTCGGGAATGCTGCGCAGGAAGCCTTTGAGCATCAGTACGTAGAACGCGTTGACGAGCACAGGCACGAAGAGCGCATAGATCGTATCTTTCATGTGGAGCCACTGCGTCACCAGAATATAGGAAGGCACCAGGCCGCCGCGGAACAGCATCGTGAAGAAGATGTAGAACGACAATCCGTTGCCGTACTTGTAATCCCTGCGGCTTATGGCATAGCCGAGCGTCGTCATCAGCCACAGTCCGAGAACCGTGCCCGCGGCCGTCGTGATGATCGTGACCGTGTACGACCGGATCAGCTGCTGCGAGTTTTTGGCCAGTAGATGATAGGCGTCGAGCGATAATCCGCGCGGCCAAATCCAGTAGCCGTGACGGATGATGCCGAGCTCTTGGGAGAAGGAAGCGGCCAGGATCATGATGAACGGGACGACGACGATCGCGCAGAGCACGATGAAAAATAGATGAACGAAGAGGTTGAACCGTTTTTGGGACTGTATCATCCTTGCACCGCCTTAGAAAAGTTTGTCTTCTTTGCTGATTTTGCCGATCGCGTAGTTGGACAGCACGACGACGATAAATCCGCAAATCGATTGGAACAGGCCGGCCGCCGAAGACATGCCGAAATCCCCCAATTGGCGAAGCGCGCGGTACACGTACGTATCGATGACGTCCGTCGTCGGATAGAGCAGCGCGTTGTCCTGCGTCACGCTGTAGAACAGCCCGAAGTCGGAATAGAAGATGTTGCCGATCGACAGCACGACCATAATGATGATGATCGGGCGAATCAGCGGAATGGAGATATGCCAGGCCTGCTGGAACCGCGTTGCGCCGTCGAGCCGCGCCGCTTCGTAATATTCGGCGTCGATGCCCATCAGGGCGGCGTAATACATCAGCGTTCCGTAGCCGAGGAACTTCCATACGTGGGCGACGACCAGGATAAGCGGCCAGTAGCCGGGACTGTTATAGAACATGACCGGGTCCATGCCGAACGCCGCCAACAGCTTATTGACGATGCCCGTGTCGGAATCGAGGAATCCGAACACCGCGTACGAGACGACGATCCACGAGATGAAGAACGGCAGGAACAGCACCGTCTGATACACTTTGGTCGCCCGCTTGCCGAGTTCGAACAGCAGGAGCGCGACCGCCACTTCCACGATGACGTTGATCGAGATGAACAGCGCGTTCATGACGACCGTGTTGCGTATAATGTGAAGCAAGTCGGAGTTGAACAGGAATTCGAAGTTTGTGAGGCCGATCCATGGGCTGTGCAGAAACCCTTTTTCGAAGTTGTACTCTTTGAACGGAAGCACGAGTCCGTACAGGGGCACGTAACTGAAGATGAAGATGAAGACGATGGCCGGCAGCGCGAGAAGCGTCAGTCCGAAGCTGCTTCGGAAATACTTGAGATGTTTCGACATGTTGAATGTTATCCTCCATTCCTTGCGATCCAGCCGCTCCCTGCATCGTTCGGCGGCTGCCTCTGCCCCTTATTATGGATCCGCCCTGCAGGGGCCGAACAGTGCAAATCGCGTTCGGTGCATGCATTTCGCGTGTGCACTTTTCGCCGTCTGTCCACTTGCCGGCATGCATTATCGGCCGGATATCCAATTGCGGATGTGCAATTTATGTATGCGCATTCAAAAAAGCGTTCGGCGGCGCGCGGAGCTATTTACAATCGCCTTGCGGAACGTATACGATTAGACGAAGAAACTCAATCGGGGGGCGGTTGCATGAGAAAATTTTACGGTTCGTTCCGTATGCAGAATAAATACTACTTGCGCATCGTCTTGTCGATCAGTCTAGTCGCTACCCTGCTCGTCTGCACGCTTTCCGCGGCGCTCTACGTCTACGGCAAGGACAAGCTGTACGAGCTCGAGACGCAGAAGAACAGCCAGCTGCTGAACCAAACGAAGCATACCATCGAGCAGATGGATGCGGCGATCCGCAACATCGCCGTCTATTTGTTCGTCACGCCGGACGCCACCGCGATCTTGAACAACACCGGCAATATCGGGCAAGACGAAATTTACTCCAAACTGAACCGCATCTCGGCATCCGTCATCACGTCGAACACGTCGATTCAATCCATCGGCTTCTATAATAGCTATAACGAACAATATTATTATGCCGGCAAGCAGATGTATTACGACGATGCCGGGATGAAGCAAATGATCGTCGCCTATCCCGGCGCGCCGCGCATGAAGCCGATATTCCGCGCAATCGAGAACGATTACGGAACGAAGCCGGTGAAGGAGCCGATCATTACCTACCTGATGTACGAGTCGTCCGGGGATCCGGCCAAAATCGATTCCGCCGTGGCGATCAACCTGAATCCGAACTGGATCATGGACAATCTGAAACAGTACAGCTTCGTTAATGAACAGCGTGGCGAAAGCGCATACATCTACAGCGACAACGGCGGGTTTCTGGAGAAGGACAAGGAGCATGCCGAGCTGCGCGCTTCGCTGATCCAGGATTTCAAGAACAAACCGCCCAAGGCCGATTCCGGCTCGATCGTTCGGAAGCTGAGCGGAGAGCGGTACGTCATCTCGTATTTGCAGCTGAAGGACCAAAGCCTGACGATTTTCAAAATCCAGCCGATCTCCGCCGTATACGGCTCCCTGTATGCCTTTCGCACGTTCTTGACGGTCATCGTGGCCATCTTCGTCCTGATCGCGCTGCTCTTCTCCCTGACGGCGTCCGGCATCGTCTACACGCCGATTCTCCGCCTGCTGAAGCAAGTATCGAGCGGCGGCGACCAGTCGTCGACCCGGGACGAAATCTCGTTCCTGAGCAAAATGTACGACGATACGCTATCCAGGGTGAAGCAGTACGACTCGCAGCGGCAGTCGGTTCAGACCATTCTAAAGTCGTACGCGCTGAAGAGCATGCTGCTCGGCGAGCAGCCGCTGTCCCGCGAGAGCTTCGAGGAGCTGTGCCGCGAGCATCAAATGCCTTTCGCCTACGACGGCGAATTCCGCCTGGTGCTGGTCAAGATGGACGAATTCGCGCAGCTGCAGCAGCGCTACAACCAACAGGACCGGCAGCTGATCAAATACGCGATCGGCAATATCATGCGCGAAACGCTGCTTGCCCTCGGACAAGCCGAAGAGACCGCCATGCAGGACGACGAGCTGGCGCTGCTGCTTCCGCTCGGAGACGGCGGCTTGAACGAGGCCGAGATCGTCGTCCTGCTCGAAACGGCTCAAGCGTTCATCAAAGAATATTACCGCTTGTCCGTCACGGTGTCCGTCAGCGGCCCGATCACGCGGGCACCGGGCCTGCCGGATGCTTTCCGCGCCCTCGGCAAGCTGGCGGCGTACCGTTTCGTCATCGGCACGGGCAGCGTCATCACCGCCGATCTGGTGCGCGACAATGCTGCCAACCGCAGTCTCTCCCACTCCGCGCGGGCGGAAACGATCCTGCTCGAGCATATCGAGAAGCGCAATTATCCGGGCGTCAAGCAATCGCTCGATGCGCTGAAGGCGGAGCTCGTCGGCATGAAGTACGAGCATATGGTCACGTCGATCATGCATCTCGTCGGCGAGATACGCATTCGTCTCAAGCAGAGCCAGACCCGCCACGGAGGAGCCGCGGAGCAGGGCGAGGATCAATTGCTGAGCATGCTCCAGTCGCTCGGCACGATCGAGACGATCGAAGAATGCTTCGCCGGTCTGCAGCAGGTGCTGCAGGATGCGTTGGACGACTCGAAGGAGAGCGAAAGCGCCAGTTCGCAGCATTTTGTCGTGGACACGGTTCAGAACATTATCCAGCTGAGCTACGCGGACAACGCGCTCTGCCTCGACGGCATCGCCTCGACGTTGAAGATGCCGTCGCGCAAGCTGGCGAAGCTGTTCAAGGACGCGGTCGGCATCTCGATCGGGGAGCAGATCAACGAAGTTCGCCTGAGCCGCGCGGCCAAGCTGTTCGAGACGGGCGACCACAGCGTCTACGAGGTACTCGTCCAGGTCGGTTACGAGAACCAATCGTATTTCTACAAACTGTTCCGCACGCGCTTCGGCATGACGCCGAAAGAGTACGCGGCCCGATTCGGCGGCTCGGCAAGGGGAGATTCCGATTCGCTAAGCGGTTGATTCGGCGGCGGCTCGACGGCGCGTCCGCTCCGAATGACGTTACTTGTAGTGGCGCGTCCGCACACGAAATAGCCTTCGGAAGCGCGGAATCCCGCGCCCCGAAGGCTTTTTTACGTTCGATTTCCCCCTCGCCGCTCGATGCCTGTCCTTACAGCTCGAGCGCAGCGGCCAGCACGTCCTGCACATGGCCCTTCACGCGGAGGTTGCGCCATTCGCGCACCAGCTTGCCTTTCTCGTCGATGAGAAAGGTCGAGCGCACCAGACCCATGTACTCGCGGCCGTACAGCTTCTTCAGCTGCCATACGCCGTACAGCTCGCATACGCGATGCTCCGTGTCCGCGAGCAGCTCGAAGGGCAGCTCGTATTTCTCCGCGAACTTCTCATGACGCTCCGCAGGGTCGTTGCTGATGCCGAGCACGACCGTATCGTGCTTCCCGAATTCCGCATACGCGTCGCGAAAATCGCAGGACTCCTGCGTGCACGCCGGCGTCATATCCTTCGGATAGAAGAATAGGACGACCTTATGGCCGACGTATTGACTTAAGCTGACTTCGCGCCCGCCTCCCGCGGGAAGCTTGAAATCCGGCGCCTTTTTCCCCAGGACCGCTTTCGCTTTGATTGCCATTGCTTCTTCTCTCCCCTTGCGATCGAATTCTTATGATCCCGCGCCCCGGTACCGCTTGACGCCGTGATTCCAGATGAGCAGCCCGAGCCCCATGACGATGACGCCCATAAGGGGCGTGTACGGAGCAAGATCCGACAGGCCCGACTCGTTCCGACCGAGAAAATACGAGGCCGGAATGACGCCGGTAAAGGCGAACGGCAGCAGCCAGGTCAGGAAGAACCGGATGATCTTGCTGTAAATATTGACCGGGTACCGGCCGTACGTCGAAATATTGTACATCAAGGGCAAAATGCCCGTCGGCGCGTCCGAATAGAACGAAATCGCCGTCAGAGACGTAAAGATGCCGGCATAAATCATGACGGACCCGATCGTGAACGCGATCAGCATCAGCACATCCGTCAGATGGAAGGCCAGCCCCAGGTCGCCCCAGCTCAGGATCATGATGATCAGGCCGACGAACGAGCCGAACAACGACGGCGGATCGAGATTTTCGAGCAGCACTTGGTACAGGTTATAGGCGGGGCGCGTCAGCACGCGGTCCATTTCGCCTTTGACGATATATCGTTCGCTGAAGTTCCAAATGTTGAAGAGCGCGCTGAAGATGCCCGACGGCACCATGAAATACCCGTACACGAACACCACTTCCGCCTCGGTCCAGCCCCCGAGCGTCGGCGTATGCCGGAACACGATGAGGATGAAGATCAGATTGACGGCCTGAAACAACAGGTCCGACAGCACCTCGATCCAGAAGTCCATCCGGTACGTCAGCTTTGTTTTCACGTAATTCTTCATGTACTCTACGGCAAGCGACCAATAAAACATCTATCCCTCAACCTCCCTGCACGAACAACCGGGTTCGCGCCTGGCGCCATACCCATGCAATCGGAATAATCAATGCGACGAACCATATTACTTGAATGCCGAAGACGCGCCACACTTCCGCGCCCGTAACGCGACCCGTGAAGACCGAGCTCGGGATAAACGTAATCGCTTGAAACGGCAGCCATTTCATCGTGACGGCCAGCCAGCCCGGGAAGAACGTAATCGGCACGATAACCCCCGAGAACAGGTCGACGAGCACCCGCTTCATGCGCAGCATGCCCTCGTTATTTTCGACGAAGAACGCAAACAAGCCTACGAGCATGTTGATCTGCGTATTAATAAGAAAGCTGAACAGCAGCATGAACAGATAAATGACCCAGGTGCCCGGATCCGACGGCAGCTTCACCGGGAAGATCAGGCAGACGAGCGCAAGGCCCGGCCCCATGAACAGAAGCAGGCGGAACAGTCCTTCGCCGAACCCCTGCATCAGCTTCACGAACAGATAGTTGTACGGACGGATAAATTGCACGGCCACGCTGCCGTCGCGGATTTCGTTTGCGATTTCGCGATCCAGGTTATTGAAGTAGAAAGCCCTCGCCATCCACGAAACCGCTACGTACGTCGTCATCTGAGCGAGGGTGAAGCCCGCCAGCAGCTTCTGGTCGCCATAGATCGCTTCCCACAGAAAATAGTACGCGCCGATGTTGATCGTGTATATGACGATGCCGCTGTAATAATTGACGCGATACGCCAGCATCATGAGAAAACGAATGCGAATCAGGTCCAAGTAAGCGCTGTTCATGACGTGGGTTCCTTCTTGGAGGCAGCGGCCGCGAGAACCGGTTCATCCGCCTTCCGCTCGGACGGAGCGGCATCGCCGGAGCCGGACGGCGCAGCATGATCCGTATCGTCCGTCACGGCGGCTTCGGAGTCTGCCGGGGACGGCACGCCTCCCGACTGAACCGCAGCGTAAGCTGGCGTATCGGCTGCGTCCTGCGCCGGTTCTTGCGATGCTGCCTCCGCTTCCTCGAAGACCGCGCCGCCGCCCAGCTTCGCGGCCGCTTCATTGGAAGCCGAGCCGGAAGAGTAAATCTCGCGAACGATCTCGTCCGTATTCGTCTCCATGATTTTGATGTCGCGGATATCCGAGCTGCCGCCGACGACGCGGGCGAGCGCCTCAGAGACATTTACCGCATGCGGCAGCCACATCGTGGCCGTCAGCTCGTTGTCGATGCTCCATTCGACGCCTTCCAGCCCTTCCGTCAAGCTGCGCAGCGTATGCAGCGACGGATGTTCCCCGAACTGGAATTGGAGCTCACGGCCTTTGCTCCAGCGCGATTTCAGCTCCTCCAAGCCGCCGTCATAGATAATGCGGCCGTCGTCGAGCATGATGACGCGCGAGCACAGCGCCTCGATATCCTGCAAATCATGCGTCGTCAGCAGGATCGTCGTGCCTTGCTCCCGATTAATTTTTTTTAAGAATTCGCGGATTTCCGTCTTGACGATGATATCCAAACCGATCGTCGGCTCGTCCAGAAATAGAATCGAAGGGTTATGCAGCAGCGACGCGACGAGCTCGCAGCGCATCCGTTGACCCAGGCTGAGCTTCCTTACGGGACGGTTGAGCAGGTCGCCCAGCTGCAGCCGTTCCACCAATTCGTCCAGCCGCTGGCGGTAGTCGGCTTCGGACACCCGATAGACCTTGCGAAGCAGCTGGAAGGATTCGATAACGCCGATATCCCACCATAATTGGCTGCGCTGACCGAACACGACGCCGATGCCGCGGACGAATTTTTCCCTGTCTTTATAAGGCACGAAGCCATTTACCATGAGGTGTCCCGAGGTTGGAACGAGGATGCCCGTCAGCATCTTGATCGTGGTCGATTTGCCCGCCCCGTTCTCTCCTATGTAGCCGCAAATTTCGCCCTGCGGAATTTGAAAGCTTATATCTTTGACCGCGGTAATCGAATTGTATTCGCGCTTGAACAAGTCCTTGAGCGCGCCTCCGAGACCTTCGCGGTTCTTCTGAACCTGGAATTGCTTCCTTAAATCTTGTACGTCGATCGCCAGCATGCTGCGTCCGGCTCCTCTCTTTTTCGACATTTCCTGGGAAATATCCACCATATTCGTTCCAATCAGATAAAACTTGCTTCTCTATGACAATCCATTTTATAATTTTATGATATGTAATGCTATACTGTTTACAAAAGTTTGGTCAACCTGCTCGACCTGATAGCAATCTATTGGACGTCATACTTTATTGTTCCGAAGCGGGGTTTACTCCTCGTCCGATTCGGACCTATTCCAAGGAGGAACTGAAACGAACATGGCGCGTGCGAAAGCGAAGCAACCAAAACGAAAAAGACCCTGGAGATGGGCGCTGCTCGGCGCTGCCGTCGTGATTTTGGCGGTCGGCGGTTACATCTTCTATGAACTTTACGGCACTTATAACGGGCTCGATAAGCTGAGCGATCCGACGAATGATCCGAAATTCACCGATTACCAGGTCGTTGCAACCGAGAAACCACCGGAATGGGAAGGCAAGGAACGCGTCAACATCCTCATCATGGGCGGCGACAACCGCGGCTTGGCCGAGAACGATAAAGCCCGCTCCGACTCCATGATGGTCGTATCCTTGGATCCGGTCAAGAAAGACATTCACTTGTTCTCCGTTCTTCGCGACACTTGGGTGGACATTCCGGGCCATGGAGACGACCGCATCAACACGGCGTTCGCGCTCGGCGGTTCCGAGCTTGCCATGCAGACGATCGGCAACGTGCTTGGACTCGATATCCAGTATTATGTGTACACGGACTTCGAAGGATTCAAGTCGGTCATCGACGCGATCGGCGGCATCCAAAACTTCGAGGTCGAGAAGGACATGAACTACGTCGACAACGCCGACGGCAACCGCTACGACATTCATCTTAAGAAAGGCGTTCAGGACCTTGACGGCACGAAAGCCCTGCAATACGTGCGCTTCCGTCATGACGCGATGAGCGACTTCACGCGCACCGAGCGTCAGCGCAAGCTGCTCGGCGCCGTAGCCGACAAGATGAAGAACGGCTGGAACCTGCTGAAGATGAAGAAGATCGTCGACAGCGTGGACGGTTACGTCAAAACGAATATCGAAGTATCCGATATGATCAAGCTCGGCCAGCTTGGCGTGAACAGCCATATCGCCGGCCAGGCTCAAGTGCCTCCGATGGACCTGATCAGCGGCGAGAAAGTAAACGGCGCTTCCGTGCTCGCGATTTCGGACGAGGACAAAGTACTGGAATTCGTGCAGGATGAGCTGACCAAGGATTCCACGATTCCGGCCTCGACCGATACGTCGGTTCAAAGCGGTAACGGAACGGTAACCAATACGGAATCGAACTCCTCGACTGCAGGCAGCGGGAATACCGCCAATGAAGGCAGCCGATAGAGCGATCGCGAGCAGCGAACAGAACAATCCATGTTCAGCTATTAGCACAATTAAGGTTCAGCTATTAAAACAATTAGAGTACAGCTATTAGAACAATCAAAGTCAGCCAATAGAATCGCCAAGGGAGCGCGCCGATGCAATCGGCCGCTCTCTTTTGTTGTGCTTGTCGGCATGGCAGAGGTACAATAAGGGCATTGCGTTTCGGTTTCCTATATCAAGCATTGCATGAAGACTCAAGGAGGCACTATCCATGTCCAACAATCATCGACCGCGCTCGGAGGCTTTATATGCCGAAGCGCTTCAACATATCGTCGGGGGCGTCAACAGTCCCTCGCGTTCGTTCAAGGCCGTCGGGGGCGGGGCGCCCGTCTTCATGAAGCACGCGCAGGGCGCGCATTTCTGGGACGTCGACGACAATCGCTACATCGACTATCTGTGCGCCTACGGACCTATCATAACCGGCCATGCGCACCCGCATATTACCGAAGCGATCACGACGGCAGCCGCGAACGGCACCCTCTACGGCACGCCGACTGAGCTTGAAATCACGCTCGCGCGGATGCTCAAGGAAGCCATTCCCTCGCTCGACAAGGTCCGTTTCGTCAACTCCGGCACGGAGGCCGTCATGACGACGATCCGCGTCGCCAGAGCCTATACGAAACGAAGCAAAATCATCAAATTCGCCGGCTGCTACCACGGCCATTCCGATCTCGTGCTCGTAGCAGCCGGCTCCGGTCCGTCGACGCTCGGCATCCCCGACAGCGCCGGCGTTCCGGTCAGCATCGCTAGCGAAGTCATCACCGTCCCGTTCAACGACCTGGACGGCCTGCGCACGGCGCTGGATACGTTCGGCGACGACGTCGCGGCCGTGATGGTCGAGCCCATCGTCGGCAACTTCGGCATGGTCATGCCGGAGCCGGGCTTCCTCGAAGGTCTCTGCAAAATGACCCGCGAGGCAGGCGCCCTCGTTATCTACGATGAAGTCATCAGCGCCTTCCGCTTCCATTACGGCAGCGCGCAAACCTATGCCGCGTTCCCGGATCGCGCTGCCATCGAGCCGGATCTCACGGCGCTCGGCAAGATCATCGGCGGCGGCCTGCCGATCGGCGCTTACGGCGGCCGCAAGGCGGTCATGGAGCAGGTTGCGCCGCTCGGCCCGGCCTACCAGGCGGGCACGATGGCCGGCAACCCGGCTTCCATCTCGGCCGGCATCGCCTGCCTCGAGGTGCTGATGCAGCCGGGTGTCTACGACCGCATGGATGCCCAGGCAGCCCGGCTGGCCGAAGCGCTTCAAGCATCGGCGGACAAGCATGGCATCCCGCTGACGATCAACCGTATCCGCGGCTCGTTCTCCGCCCATTTCTGCAGCCATCCCATCACGAACTACGATGAAGCGCAGGATACCGACGGCGAAGCGTTCGCGCAGTTTTTCCGGTTGATGCTGGATCAGGGCATCTGTCTCGCTCCTTCCAAGTATGAAGCCTGGTTCCTGACCACGGCCCACACGGACGAGGACATCGCAGCCACGATCGCGGCCGCGGAGAACGCTTTTGCTGCCATGAAGCGCTAATCCGCTCGCATCCATACCGAACAACGCCAAAAACCTCGATCACCGCTTATCAGGCGGGAATCGAGGTTTTTCTGATTTTCGCCCCCTGATGCCGGAGAACTCTTTCCGCGCCAGCTTGCCCCTTGCTATTCGACCATCAGCGCGACCAGCATGACGATCGCGAACGGAATAAGAATAAGCGTCGCAATCACGACCCAGCCCATCGGACGGCCGAAGTTAACGGTCCAGCCGATCCCCAGTTTCTTCGGCACGAATATGGCGGGATCGCTCGGGTTGTAATACACGCCGCCGCCGGCAAGCCAGTGTTCCTCGTCCTGGGCAGACCCCTCCCGCAGACCGAGCCGCCTCACCGTCACGATGAGCCCGATAACGCCAAGGACGATCAGCGCCATCACCGCAATCGTCACGATGGACAGCGCCTTGGTCGGCCAACCGTACAGCATCGTGGCTTGAATATAACTGAAGAACGCCGTCAACAACAGCGACAGGCCATAGAGAAATACGCTGTTCACGTACCGAAACCTTCGCTGCTTGTTCTCGCTTGTCCCGCTGTCCGAGCTCCCGCCCGGCTTCGCCTGGGCGATGACCGCGTTCGTGCCCAAGATCGTCGCGAGCAAGCAAAGCTGCACGAAATTGAACAGAAACACGGTCCCCCAGCTTTTGCCGCTGTAACCGTCCGCCTCGAAGCGGATATTGTAATGCGTCGTCAACGTCGGCGGAATGTCCTTCCACAGCCATGCCGCGGCCAGCGCGGAGCCTGCGATCAGCAGCCCCTGCACCCAATACCAGTGCATCGACAGCACGCCTTCATGGTTGTTTGATCCTTTGTTCATTCGAGTGAATCTCCCATCCTTGATAAATCGCTGCGGTAAATTTTCACGCAGGCTTTACTGAATTCGGTCTCCGTCATGCCTCTCGCCCGGCCTTCGACCGCCAGCGCGCGCAGCTGGTTCTGCATCCGTTCCATAAATCGCTCCGTCAGCCGCGGCATTTCCTCCGTCGGCGGCACGAGCATGCCAAGCCGTCCGTCATAGCGTTCCACGAGAAAGCCTTCGTCGAATAAGCTCCGGTACGCTTTATGCACCGTCGTCGATTTAATGCGCAGGTCCGCCGCCAGCCGTTTGGCCGAAGGCAGCGTCTTGCCCGGCTTCAGCGTCCCCGAAGCAATGCCCGCGATAATTTGCTGCGCGATCTGCTCGTGAAGCGGCACATCGCCCTGTACGTCAAGCTCGATAAACATCCGGCCAGCCCCCATCCCATAGCGTCTTACGCTATTCTATGCAAAAGAACGCCTCTTCTCCCGTCATATGCGGACGGAATGAGAGACGTTCTTCGTTTGTCAGCCGCCGGCCTCTGCCTGCTGCAGGGCGTTCACGAATTCGCCGTGCACGCGGCCGTTGGAGGCTGCAACGTGGCGAACGCCGAGATGGTAGTCGTTCCCTTGCATGTCCGTAACGGTCCCTCCCGATTCCTTCACGAGCAGCGCTCCTGCCGCCAAATCCCAGGAGTTCAATCCGATCTCCCAGAAGCCGGTCAACCGCCCCGAGGCGACATAAGC
Organism: Paenibacillus sacheonensis; assembly: GCF_009909195.1. Lineage (GTDB taxonomy): Bacteria > Bacillota > Bacilli > Paenibacillales > Paenibacillaceae > Paenibacillus_Z > Paenibacillus_Z sacheonensis. The sequence continues at coordinate 52,568 of NZ_JAAAMU010000028.1, read as the reverse complement.
CATATGCAGCGCCGCCGAGCCCGCCGAACGGATATTGCGCACCTGCGGGGCGAGCGCTTGCAGCTGCTTCATATTGAGCGGCTGGGCGTAATTCGGATCCGCTGGGAAGCCCGTCGCCAGCAAGCTTTCGCCGAGCGTAGTCTCGCCGGAGACCGCCATGCGGCGGCCGCGGACGTAAGCGCCCTTGCCTTTCTCCGCGACGAACAGCTCGTCCCGCATCGGATCGTATACGACGCCGACGATGACTTCTCCGCGGTACGCGAGCGCGATGGACACCGAGAAGAACGGGAAGCCGTGCACGAAATTCGTCGTGCCGTCGATCGGATCCACGATCCAAAGGTATTCTGCGTCTTGCACGCTTTGCAGCGCCTTCGTCGACGCCTCAGGTCCAGGCTGCACGCCTTCCTCGCCGAGGAAGGAATGATCCGGGAAGTGCGTTCCCACCAAGTTGCGGATCATCGTCTCCGCGCCTTTATCTACTTCCGTGACTAGGTCCTGCGCGGAATATTTTAACGATAGGCTTGTATGGTTGCCAAGTTTCGTCTTTATCCATTCTCCGGCTTTCGCTGCGCAATTGATCGCGACAGCTGTGAAACTCTTGCCCCCGATAATCGGTTCACTCATGGTTAGACCACGCTACTTTCCTATGAGTTCAATTACTTCTTTGTAACAATACGTCAGCGGGCGGACAAAGTTTCGCCCGAATTCACTGAAAGACACCAATACCTATATTACTCCAAATGGTATCTCTATTGCCAGTAAGCGTGCAAAAGAAGCCAAGGAAAAGGCCGCCTTGAAAGATTTTCAGTTCCGTTTAGTCTAAAAAGAAGATAAAAAAGAACGCCCCGTCGATCCGAGGCGTTCATGTTCATGCTTATTAGTTTTGCGTTTGTGCTTCAAAATCCCAGTGCAGCGTCAGGCTGTCTCTTTGGAACTGGGATTGGTCGCCGTCATTGACGAACGTGAACTTCACTTTGAAATCGTTCGTTTCGCCGTTGTTGATTTTGTCCAGACCGCTATTGTCGATCCAATCGGTGAGAAGGCCAAGGATATCTTTGACGACGTCCGGATCTTGAGAGTTCGTCATTTGCTGCAATTCATAAAGCGTTTTCGAGCCGATGATGTTTTGTCCCGGCAAGTCGTTTGTCGCGTTCCGCAAGAAATCAACGCGAATGTATTTGCCCAAATCCAGTTGGTTATTGCTGCCGTAGTCACCAACCTCATAGGTAGTGTGCAGAAGAACTTTTGCGATATCGACCGTGCCCGTATTTTTCAGGGAGAAGGATTTTTCCCAAGTATCGCCCGGTTTAATATCGCTTACGCTAATTACCGTTGTCGGGCTTGCGGTCAAGTCGATATAACCGGCAGCAAATGTACCCGTTGTGCTTTCAGTGGATGTAAAATAGGCATATGTACCTCCGCCAATCAAGGAAATCCCCATTACTGCAGTTGCCAAACCAAGACCCAGCTTTACTTTGAGACTCATTTTTATTTCCTCCCTTATCGTCCTCTTACCGAGGTGGTTTTTATTTATTGTATCCTTGCGAATTCTCGCAAGGAGGACAATCAATTCTAGCTACGCCAATGTATCCGGATTCGGATTCTGCGGCGTTAGCGGTTCTGCTTTCTTCTTCTCAAGGTCGGAGATTGCTTTCCAAATCGTCACGATCGAGTAGAGGAGAAATAGAAGTCCCGGCACGAGCAGCAGCAGGCTGCCTTGCTTGGAATTCGCAAAATCCATGCCATAGCCTAGGTAAGGAATCGTGAAGCCGGAATACTGCCCGACGATGCGATCGGCCGGAACGCGATTGACGTCCGCAGTAGGGTTGTTGTCCCCCTTGGTGGTGTACAGCTGCTGCCTGTCTTTCGTGCCGACTTCTACGATCCTGTGGGTAATCAGCCTGTTTTCCATATCTTTGAACGTGACGACGTCGCCGACTTTGAACCGGTTCATATCCCCGCCGGGCTTAATGGCCACGATCGATCCTGTTTTAATGCCTGGCTCCATGGAGCCGGATAATACGATTTTGATCTCGTAGCCCAGCATTTTCGGCGCCCCGCCGGATGCTTTCGAGACCACGACGGAGAAAGCAACGATGAGGAATACGACGATCAGCAATAACGTCGCAGCTTTACTCATGATCGATTTCAATTTCATTTGAAACACCACCTGATTCATTGGAGTTGGGTTGCGTCGTTATCGGAATTGCAGGATGATCGGCAGTCTCCGTTTGCTCCTTCGCAGAATCGGAAGATGGCGTGGCTGGATTGACCGAAGGGTTTTCGGGCACCGCAGGATCCTGCTCTGCCGATTCATCCCGAACGGATGGAACCGATTCGGAGCGCGATTCATCGGCTTTCTCTTCCGCTGGTTCGCCGGCCGCCCGTTCGCTGGTCGTTTCGTCCGCTGCCTGCCCGTTCACCGTTTCTCCGTCCGCTTGCTCTTTCGTCGATTCTCCATCTTTCGCATTAGCCTCCGCATCGGCTTTTGCTTGCTCCCGTGCGGCAATCTCCGCGTTGATCTGTGCCAGCTGCTGCTGCAAGTTCGAATGCTGCTGTACGGCGGCACTGCGGGCATCGCTTAACGAACGCTGTGCCGCTTGATAGCTTGCTGCCGCGGCAGCGCTGATTACGGCCGGCTCATTGACAAGTAATGGCGTGGCGTTCATTCCCGATGGGCTTCCGGATAATGCGCCATAAATCGATCGGCCCTGTTCTTGGAAGGCTTCGGACGCGACGCGGCTTCCGTTAATTAAAGCGAGAAATTGATCCAACATCGAGGGATCTTCAGGTGCAAGACAGTGCAAATTAACGCTTCCTATGTAGTCGGACAGTTGAGTCAGGATCGAAGCGGCCGAAACAATTTCGGATTGCGCGCTTGCCCACTCGGAGTCATTTGCGCCGGTTAGACCATCGATGGCTTGCTGCTGAATCTCAAGTACGTCTATTCGCGCGTTTATTGAACTCGCGAATTGCTGCAGCTCTTCATCCGAGGCGGCAGCTGCGTCCGGAATTCCGATTGCTTCTTCATTTGAGCCGTTATACAGGGATAAGCTTCCATAATCGGCCTCTCCCCTGGTTACGTGCTGAACGAATTGCTCCAGCAGCTGCTCGACCTGATTCGGATACACCGAACAAATACCGATTTCCCCGTCTATCGCAGCCTTGGATGTAAAATGTCCGTATGTCATTCCCGCACGGCTTGAAACGGTAACGAATAATAAAAACAGAATCGAGAAAGAATTCATGGAGAGTAAGAGAATTTTGCGATTGCGATCCTTTCGTCTCCTTTTAGCTCTTTCGGATCTCATCTGCATGAGGCCTCCACACCCTTTTGAAGAACAACTTTGTTCTCTATTAAGAACGTCTTGCAACATCAATATATGCTATTTTTCCGTTTTTGAATAGTCTGAAATAACGGCAAATATTCTTTATAACGAACAAATATTTATATATTTCTAAGTTTTACTCAATATATCTTTCATTATCTCTAATTTCCAAATAAATGTTCCCTATAAAGAACGACTAGCTCGTCCTTTTCCCGAACAACACCTTGGTTCAAGTTCTCGTCCGCTAGTGAGCCCGATCATCTAGCTGCCAATCTCCATCTGGAATGGTGCGGCACGTATCGAAGAATCGGCCGTTCGAGCGGTATTCTAAAAAACAAAAGAAACCCAACGTTTTGCAAACGCGGGTTTCTCGACGCCTTGACCTTCGCTATTGGCCTTTTTTTATATACCTGACGCACAACTTTACAAATCAATTGGCACCCCTTAAGATGTGTTTAAGCCTAGAAGGTTCTAAGAGACTAGGCTACGGTCCGTATAATCCACGAAACAAAGGATGCATGAGCATGATTGAAGATATCGGCAGACGAATCCAACAGCTGCGCATGAACAAAGGAATGTCCCTCTCCGAGCTTGCTGAGCGGGCAGAGGTCGCTAAGTCCTATGTCAGCAATGTCGAACGAGGGCTGCAGTCCAATCCTTCGATCCAATTTCTCGAGAAGGTTTCCACCGCGCTGGACGTGACGATTCATGCCATCTTATACGGAGACGCAGCGGAGAATGAACAACAGCTTGATTCGGACTGGCAGCAGCTGCTTCATGAAGCGATGTCGTCCGGCATCAGCAAAGTCCAGTTCAAAGAGTTTCTGGAATTTCAAAAATGGAAGAAGAATAACGACTCCTCCAGCTAGCTCCGCTATACGGTAACTGAATTGGAATCGTTTACATGCTTGCATGCCCGAATAAAAGCTCTGATCTCTTCAACCGTCACGCCCATCGCCCGGGCTTGCAGCAGCAAAGAAATCCATTCTCGATCAGCAACCTCGTCCTTATCAGGAATAAGCATCACCGTGTAACCCTCCAACTTGTCAAATGAGTTCCAATAGCCTGTACGCCATAAGGTCTACCGCAGGACTATTGTCCCGTTTTTCGACGTGTTAGTCCCACTTAGATGATACAATACGTATCGTAAAAACAATGTCGAATCGCGCCCGATCGCAACTTTTTTTTGTATTTCTTACTATTCGGCATAAGAACCGCATTCTCAGGCTTCCTTCCTCGCCTCCATTGTCGAAAATGCTCGAATCTCGCTGTCGCTTAACGTTATGAACCAAAAAGGCGACCTCCGTACCATTGCCGACATCGGCCTGGTCAGAAATCGCCTGTTCTCTTCCTAAACCCAACACTTCAATAACTTTAATGCCTAAACCCCGACAATATGATAGCCGTTATCGCAATATATGATTTCACCCGTAATCCCGCGCGAGAGATTGCTGAGCAGGAACATGGCCGTGTCGCCGACTTCGGAGGCGTCCGTCGTCTTGCGCAGCGGAGACTTCTCCTCCACCTGCCGGAGAATCGAATTAAAGTCCTTGATGCCCTTGGCGGCGAGCGTCCGAATCGGACCGGCGGAGACGGCATTGACCCGCACGCCGTGCGGACCGAGGTCGGCCGCCAAGTAGCGGACGGACGCTTCCAGCGCGGCTTTGGCCACGCCCATGACGTTATAATTGCGCAGCGCGCGTTCCGCTCCCAAATAGGTCATCGTCATGATGCTGCCGCCTTCCGTCATGAGCGGATAAAGCCGCTGCGCGACTGCCGTCAACGAGTAGGCGCTGATGTCGTGCGCAAGCGCAAATCCGGCGCGGGAAGTGTCGACGAACATCCCTTCGAGTTCTTCCGTTTTCGCGAAAGCGATGCTATGTACAAGGCCGTGCAGGACGCCGAAGCTCTCGCGAATGTGGTCCGCCAGCCCTTCGATCTCTTCATCCGCCGTAACGTTGCACGGCAGCAATATCGAGCCCGGAATCGTATCCGCCAGCTTGCGCACCCGTTCCTCCACCCGCTCATTCTCATAGGTGAACGCGAGACGCGCACCCTGCGCAGCCAGCGACTGGGCAATCGCCCATGCGATGCTGCGGTCATTCGCAACGCCCATGACGAGCATGTTCTTCCCTGCTAATAATCCGTTCATTGAATCACAATCCTCTCCGTAGTGGTCGTGCGAATGCGGAAGTAGGACCAGGGTGTATGATACCGAGAATGAGAGCGCTTCCTTTACCAAAAATACCGCAAGAGGCGCGAAAGATCAAGCCTCTAATCCAGCTTCTTTCGCGCCTCCGTCCTATTCCTTCTTACAGGATCTCGATACTTCCGCCGTCGATGACGCGAATGCGCTCGCCTTCTTGCTGCAGCTGGCGCATGTCGTCCATCAACTGCAGCAGCGCAGCGTCCTTCTGCTTCGCCTCGATCATGACGTCCAGCCGCGGAACCGAACCGTTCACGCCCCGCAGGAATCGCAGCAGCGGGCCAACCTCGACGTTATCGGCGTGGCCTCGCGGATCCTTCTCGCTCTTGGGACTCGAGACATGCAGCTTCGGCACGACGGCCAACGGCAGCCCGTCCGGGCCGTTCCACGTGCGAACGATGCGCGGCCATAATTCGTCATGCAGGGACGCGTCGCTCTCTCCGCCGTCATTGACCGCATGATGATGAATGTCCAGCACCATCGGCGTGCCGACGGCCTCCGCCGCTTCGAGCGTCTCGCGGACGGTGAACGTCTTGTCGTCGTTCTCCAGCGTCACTCTGCTGCGGAGCCGGCCGTCCAGCGCGCCGAATTGGCGGATGAACCGCTCCAGCGCGACAGGCTTGTCCCCGTAGGCGCCGCCGACGTGAATGTTGCATTTCGTATCGGGGTCCAGCCCCATATGCTCCAGCATCGTGACGTGGTAATTCAAATCCTCGGCCGACTTGGCCAGCACTTCGGGACGCGGCGTACTGAATACGCAGAAATGATCGGGATGAAACGACAGCCGCATGCCTTTCTCCTTCGCATACCGGCCGATATCCGCGAACGCTCCTTCGAGCGCCGGGTAGGGGTTCCAGTCCTTCAGCGCGTCATGCGTCGCGAGCGGAATAAGCTTGGACGTCATCCGATAGACGTAGACATCATGGCCGACGCAGTGCTTCATGATTCGCAGCGTCGTCCGCAAGTTGTCCTCCGCGATCCGCTCCAATCGGCGAATTCCCGCCTCCCGGTCGTCCAGCTTCGAGAACGTCGCATACGTCATCGTCCGCGACGGCGACGTATCCTTCCCCAGCAGCACGCTCATCGCCACGAACCCGAAGCGCACGATCATGCTTGTTCCCCGAAAAACATCTCGTCCGCCAGCGCCGTCTGCACGCGCGCTTCTTCCTCCGTCAGCTTGCGGACGAGCTCCATTTCGACCTGCGTGATTTCCTCGCCTTGAAAATTGATTTCGGCAATGGACACGAGAATGCGCACGATCGCGATCGCTTCGTTATCCGGCGTATAAGCGATGACCTTTTGGCCGGTCGGATACACGCGGAAGCCGCTCTTGACCATTTTGCCGCGGCCGTATTCCAAGAGCTCGTACACTTCCTGCTTGGACTTGAACTTGCAGACCGAATTAAACTCCGTTTGGAATCCCATGGGCGAACCTCCTGAAAGTTAAAAGCTAAAGGCTAGCCTCGCAGCCGGGCACCGAGCCCGGCTTCGCAGACGCGGGCGCCGCAGCCGCGGCACCCGATTCGGCTTTATCCTAAGCCGGACTTCCTCCGCTGTAGTCGATGCGCTGCTTCTCGGCATGACGCGAAATCGCAAGCGCGATCAGCGTATCGAGCAGCTCCGCGTACGAGACGCCGCTTTCCTTCCACATCAGCGGATACATGCTGTACGGCGTAAAGCCAGGCATCGTGTTCACTTCGTTGATGAACAGCTGGCCGTCTTCCTTGCGCAGGAAGAAATCCACGCGCGACAGGCCGGAGCCGTCGATCGCCTGGAAGGCGCGAACCGCCATCTCGCGGACCGATTCCGACACTTCCGCAGGAAGATTGGCCGGAATATGCATCATCGACTTGCCGTCGATGTACTTCGCTTTATAATCGTAGAACTCGCTCGACGAGGTGATCTCGCCGACGACGGAAGCCTGCGGCTCGTCGTTGCCGAGCACGCTTACCTCGATCTCGCGCGCATCGACGAACTCCTCGACGATAACCTTGCGGTCGAAGCGGAGCGCGTAATTGACGGCAGCGATCAATTCCTCGCGGTTCCGCGCTTTGGATATGCCGACGCTGGAGCCAAGATTCGCCGGCTTGATGAAGCAAGGATAACCGAGCGCCGTTTCGATCTCCATAATATAGTAGGACTCATCCTTCTCCCATTGCGTCCGGTTGAAGTAGCGGTAGATGCACTGCGGCAGCCCGTCTTGGGCGAATACCTTCTTCATCGTGATTTTATCCATGCCGACCGCAGATGCGAGCACGCCAGCGCCGACATACGGAATGTCCGCCATCTCGAACAAGCCCTGAATCGTGCCGTCTTCGCCGAACGTGCCGTGGAGCAGCGGAAAAACGACGTCGAGTCCGTTGTCCCCGCGGGAAGCAGGCACGACGCCGTTCGCCGCGGAAGACACCGCGGCAATCTTCACCTCTGCCGGGACGGCAGATATGGAAGCAGCCTCGTCAGGCTCCTGGTCGGCGACGCCGCCGAAGACCGGCATGAGCGCGTCCATGCCGACGATGGCGTCCCCGTCCGCGAGCCGCAGCACGGCCAGATCCGAAGGCGGTGCCAGCAAGGTGTCCCCCGAACGCCACTCGCCTGATTTTGAAATATAGAAAGGTTTGATTTCGTATTTGCTGTAGTCGAATGCTTTCATAACTGCCAAAGCCGTTTGCAGCGACACCTCATGCTCGCCGGAACGTCCCCCGTAGATTAGACCTACGCGCACTTTCTCCCCCATGATTCAATCCTCCGGTTACGTATAAATTTCCCACACAGGCGGGTTGTCATTCAATCGGGCTGGAAGCGCACGTTAAAACTCATCCGCGATATGAAAAAAACGGTACTTGGTGTTCTCCGTCCAGGCGTAGGAATCTTGATAATCCCAGTAGCGGTGGCGGCTCGGCACCGTATTCGCGTTCACGAGCGGCATGCCGGCCGCGTCGAACGCGGTCACGATCGTGCTGTGCTGAAACCGGTTGTCTCCGCCCCAGTCATAAATAATGACATCGCCCAGAGCGAGCTGATCCGCCGAATCGACGACCGTTGCCCGCAGCGAAGAATTGTGCGGCGCCGATAAATAAAGCTGCAGCGCGTTCGCGACGGCCCAACTGTAGCTCCAATTCTCCCGGCCCCCGCTGTAGCCGCGGTACCACCAGCCCGAAGCCCTTTTTCCAGTATAGTTCATCGGTGCGCTGCCTGCAAAGAGACATTGGGAGATGTAATTGGTGCAATTCACCTCGAAATTCTCGTAGGCCGGGTTCGCCTCGTTCCACCAGCGATCGGCATAAGCCGCCGCCAGATCCCGCCTGTAACGAATCCCAGCGCGCCCATGTTTGAAAAACGGCAAAACATCATAATTTATATAAGGTATGGATTGCGGCTTGCTCTCCGCGGCCAAGGCATGCTCCAGGCCGGATTCGCTGGCGCTGCCGGAAGAAGACGTGCCGTACCTCGGCCTGCGCTCGGACACGATCGGCTCGATCCGGGAAATGACGTACTCGCCTCCGTCCGCGGTCAGCCACAGCCGTTCGCGGCCGAAGCGCTCCTCCGAATACGTCCGTCCCTGCTGCTCGATCGTCCGCTTGACGCGCAGCTCGATCAGCACGGACACCTCGGAAAGCGAACCGGATTCGCTGACGCGCAGCAGCTCGGCGCTCGTCTCGCTGCGGGCGGGCAGAATGCCGCGAAGCAGCTCTTGCTCGCGCAGCCTGCCCAATCGCTGGCCGAAGCGGTACAGGTGGTCCTCGTCGGCAATCACTTCGTCGAAAGGAGCCGCATAACGATCGATCTCGGCTTGATTGTACAGCTTCACATACCGGTGGACGGCCGCCTTCCAGCCTTCCGATTTGGCCGTGTCCGGCGGTTCACCGGCTTCCTGCGCAAGCACGGCGCTGCCCGATCTTCCCGCCCCGTGCAGCCGCACGGCCTGAGCGGAAACGCGGCTCGGCTTCGACTTGCCGGTTGCGCTTTTATTCGTTCCCGTTTTGCCTGTTCCGGTCCGTATTCGCGATCGCGGCACCTGTAATCCCTCCCGCACGTCCGTTAGTTTGGACAAACCTCCGCCAGCAGGCGGAATAACGCTGGTTCATTATATGAGCGCGGGAACCGATTCATGTAAAAACAGGCGGAAGATCTGCCGCCGCAGGTGATATTTGGTCTTTCTTATTTGCTCGAAAACCGCTATACTTAGAGCAGGAATTATTTTTTTGAAATCGTGTTTCACAGAATGAAACCGGAACACACAAAGTCAAGGAGGCGCGACGCGCAATGACAAAGCAAAACGAGTACTCCGTCCGCGAATCGCTGTCGGTCGGCGGCAAGCAGTACGCTTACTACCGTCTGGACGGATTGGAAGAGCAAGGCCTGGGTAAAATTTCGAAGCTCCCTTTCTCCATCAAGGTGCTGCTCGAAGCAGCCGTTCGTCAATTCGACGGCCGCGGCATCACGAAGGAACATGTCAAGCAGCTCGCGACTTGGGCTGACGGACGCGAAGACAAAGAAATCCCGTTCATTCCCGCGCGTATCGTCCTGCAGGACTTCACCGGCGTACCGGTCGTCGTCGATCTGGCAGCGATGCGCGACACCGTGAAGAAATCGGGCGGAGACCCGAAACAAATCAACCCGCTCGTGCCGGTTGATCTCGTTATCGACCACTCCGTTATGGTCGACGCTTTCGGAACGCCGGAAGCGCTCGAATACAATATGGACATCGAATTCAAACGCAACGAGGAGCGTTACCGTTTCCTTCGCTGGGCGCAAACGGCATTCGATAACTTCCGCGCCGTACCGCCGGGCACGGGTATCGTTCACCAAGTCAATCTGGAGTACCTGGCATCCGTTGCCGCTACCAAAACCATTGACGGCGAAACGGTCGTTTACCCGGATTCCCTCGTAGGTACCGACTCCCACACGACGATGATCAACGGTCTCGGCGTCGTCGGCTGGGGCGTAGGCGGCATCGAGGCGGAGGCCGGCATGCTTGGCCAACCGCTGTACTTCGTAACGCCTGAGGTTATCGGCTTCCGCCTGACGGGCAGCCTGTCAGAAGGCGCTACGGCGACCGACCTTGCGCTGACGGTTACGCAAATCCTTCGTAAAAAAGGCGTCGTCGGCAAATTCGTCGAGTTCTTCGGCCCCGGTTTGTCCAACATCAGCCTGGAAGACCGCGCAACGGTAGCCAACATGGCTCCCGAATACGGCGCAACCATCGGCTATTTCCCGGTCGACGACGTGTCCCTGCACTTCCTTCGCGCCACGGGCCGTACGGAAGAGCAAATCGCGCTTGTCGAAGCTTACTATACGGCCCAAGGCATGTTCCGCACGGACGATACGCCTGAACCGACGTTCTCGGACATCGTCGAGCTTGACTTGTCCACGATCGTGCCATCCCTTGCAGGTCCTAAGCGTCCGCAAGACCGCGTCGAGCTGACGGCGATGAAAGAATCGTTCAACGGCATCATGCGTACGCCGGTCGAGAAGGGCGGCTACGGCCTCTCCGATAACAAGATCGAAGAAACGGTCGAAGTGAAGCACATGAACGGCCAAGTGAGCAAAATGGGCACGGGCGCAGTCGTTATCGCGGCTATCACGAGCTGCACGAACACCTCGAACCCGAGCGTTATGCTCGGCGCCGGACTCGTGGCGAAGAAAGCCGTCGAGCGCGGTTTGAAGAAACCGGCTTACGTGAAGAGCTCCCTGACGCCTGGTTCCCTGGTCGTTACGGACTACCTCAAGAACGCCAACCTGCTCGAGCCGCTTGAAGCGCTTGGCTTCTACGTTGCCGGCTACGGCTGCGCGACTTGCATCGGCAACTCCGGTCCATTGCCGGACGAAGTAAGCAAAGCGATCGCGGACAACGACATGACGGTTGCTGCCGTACTGTCCGGTAACCGGAACTTCGAAGGCCGCGTCCATGCGCAGGTCAAAGCCAACTACCTGGCATCGCCGCCGCTTGTCGTCGCTTATGCGCTTGCAGGCACGGTGAACATCGACTTGTCTTCGGATCCGATCGGCTTCGACGGCAACAATCAGCCTGTTTACCTGAAAGACATCTGGCCGACGTCCAAGGAAATTTCCGACGCGCTGTCTACGGCAATCAACCCTGCGATGTTCCGCGCGAAATACGAGAACGTATTTACGCAAAACGAGCGTTGGAACGCGATCGACGTGCCGACTGGCGAAAGCTACGAGTGGGATGCCAAATCGACGTACATCCAAAACCCGCCGTTCTTCGAGAACCTGGGCGCGGATATCGGCGACATCCAAGACATCAAAGGCTCGAGCGTGCTGGCATTGCTTAGCGATTCCGTCACGACGGACCATATCTCTCCTGCGGGCAACATCAAGACCGACAGCCCTGCCGGCGAATACTTGATCAAACACGGCGTAGACAAAGTGGACTTCAACTCCTACGGATCGCGCCGCGGCAATCACGAAGTCATGATGCGCGGTACGTTCGCGAACATCCGGATCCGCAACCAGGTCGCTCCAGGTACGGAAGGCGGCGTTACGACTTACCTCCCTACGGACGAAGTGATGTCCATCTACGACGCATCGATGCTGTATCAGAAGAACGGCAAGAACCTCGTCGTCATCGCCGGTAAAGAATACGGTACGGGAAGCTCCCGCGACTGGGCGGCAAAAGGTACGTTCCTGCTCGGCGTCAAAGCCGTCATCGCCGAAAGCTTCGAGCGGATTCACCGTTCCAACTTGGTCGGCATGGGCGTTCTGCCGCTGCAATTCCAAGAAGGCCACGGCTGGAAAACGCTGAGCATCACGGGACGCGAAACGTTCGACATCGTCGGCCTGAGCAACGACGTGCAGCCGGGTCAAACGGTCACGGTCATCGCTACGCGCGAAGACGGCACGACGTTCGAATTCCCTGCCATCGTCCGCTTGGATTCCCTGGTCGACGTGGATTACTACCGCAACAGCGGTATTCTGCAAACCGTCCTCCGTCAAATGATTGCCGCAAACGGCAACTAAACCGGCCGGACTTATCAAAACGGGCCCGCTCTCTAAGAGAGCGGGCCCGATTTTTTGTTTATTGCAGAGCCATCCGGCCTGCGTGCCTTCGCCTCGGCGCGCTCCTCGGCTTGCTCGTGGAGTCAGCGGGGTAATTCCGGGCGGAGAATGGGGTTCCGATTGCTTCTCTCCGCTTGGTCTCGCGTGGAACTGCGCAGGGAGTCTTTGCGCATGGTAGTGCGCTGCCGGGATGACAACATCCCGATGATCTTGCATATTGTCGACCCGGTTATATCCGCAGCTGGGGAATCTGCGATGTAGCCAGAGCCGATGTTACTAAATCAAGGCGAGGCTGCAAATCCAAACTTCTATATTCTCAAACCGAAGGTTCGTTTCCCGGCAGGCTTCCGTGGCGTGCGGAAGCCCGTGGAACGGAATCTTCAAGCGGAATAAGCATCGTCAGTGACGGCATTAACTCCCTGCTCGTTGGGGTTTCATACAGACGATGCCGGATGCCGTACCGCTTGCGGAGCTTCGCCGTCGCTGGAAGCTGCCCGGTGCGTTCCTTATCGTCTTGGTACATCATATGGCGCACGATGTGCATTCGCTTGTGCGGTTGTCCTGCCAGGCGCTGCCCTATCGTCCATTGCTGCGGTCAGCAGCAGGCGGACGGCTTAGAGCAATGTGGTCTGCGGCATTCGCTCAACATCAGCAACATATAGGTCTTGGCCGCGCCGCCTGTGAGGACTCGTGTTGTCTTGCTCGATCCAACTGTAGCCCACGTCCACTATAGTCCCCAATATCTCAGATCTGTGGCGCTGTAGATTTCTGTAGTCCACTGTACCCCCTCAGTTCTTTGTAGCGCTGTAGATCTCTGTAGCCCTCCGTAAATTTCTGTAGATCTCTGTAGATTGCTGTAGATCTCTGCAGCCTTATATAGCCCTCTGCAGCCTCTACAGCACCCATAGAACTAAGATAGTCTCTGCGTCCTTTGCAGCCCTCTACAGCGCTCATAGCCCCTTCGCACCGCAGCCTCTCTTAGTTCCCTCTGGCAGTTTCCTTACCGCCAAATGGAGCCAGCCTGCTGTCCAGCGCTGCCACCATGAGCAACGCGCAATCTGCCAGCGGCACCTAAACAAATAAGGCGCACCGAAAGCCAAGCTTCGGATGCGCCCCATTACTTACTTCTATTTCAACATCGAACCGAGCCGGTTCGCCGCTTCCATGACGGCCGGTGCCTGCTCGCGCATTTTCTCCGGCGTGAGCCTGTTTGCCGGTCCGGATACGGACAGCGCCGCGACCAGCTTGCCCATGCGGGAGAAGATCGGAGCGGCCACGGCGGCTGCGCCCTGCTCGCGCTCTTCCACGCTCGTCGCGTACCCGAGCCGGCGCCATTCCCCGAACTGCTCGCGGTACTGCTTCCGGTCGAAGGCAGGCGGCCACGATTCGTCCTGCAGCAATTCCTCGACCACTGCCGGCTCCTCGAAGGCAATCAGCACTTTGCTGGAGGCCCCCACGTACAGAGGCAGCCGAGCGCCGATCGGCGCCACCCGGCGGATGGCTTGGATGCTTTGCACGGCCTGGATGCGAATCCGCTCGTTGCCGTCGCGCAAATAGAGACTGACCGTTTCGCCAAGCAGATCCCGCAGCCGCTCCATCTCCGGCAGCCCGATAACCGCCGGATCGTCCGCCCCCGACATATTCGCCGACAGCTCCCAGATCCGCAGGCCCAGCCGATAACGGTCCGATGCCGAATCCCGCGCCACGAAACCGCGCTGTTCGAGCGTTGCCAGCATGCGGTGGACGGTGCTCTTATGCAGGCCCACCTGCTCGGCCAGCTCCGTCATCGCCCACTCCCGCCGCGTCGTGAAACAAAGCAATAAATCAAGCGCGCGTTCGACGGCACGAACCGTCGATTTGCCATCCTCCGCCATCGGCCCTCTCCCCCCGTCCCGGTTTCATTCTGTGAAACTCAATTATACTCAGTATAACCCAAATCGGTACGCGAGGTAAAGCGCGGCGCGATTTTCCGCCTTCTTTTACAGCATGATTACAGGACGTTAACAAATCGTCGACATACATTGACAGGCAGGTCCCGCTCGCCATAGTATAGGAATACAGAACTATTAGAAAGCGCTTTCAATAAATGCGGGAAATAGGACAGTTTGAGGGGGTAACTATCATGAGTACGACAATGACACCGATGCATCCGGCCGCGGGCGGCTTTACGCCCGGCCTGCTCCCTCCCCTCGCGCCTTCGCCCGCGGAGAAGACCGCTGCCGGCAGCCGCCGCAGACATGCCGCGCTTGCGGTGCTATCCGCGTTCACTGCGCTGCTGTTGTTTCTCGGGCTTGCCTTCCATGGGTATGTGGCCTGGGTCATCGCGCATCCCTACGTGCCCGCCCTCACGACCAATCCGTTCGACGCCAAAGGGCTAGCGTACGGCGACGTAGCTTTCCCGAGCAAAAGCGGTCAAACGACCGTGCACGGCTGGTATATTCCCGCAGGCGGATCGTTCTCCGCTCCGAAAGGAAAAGGAGCCGACGGAACCAAGCTGGCGGCGGCCGCGGCAGGCAAGCCCTCCGGAACCAAAGCCGGCGTATCGACCGCGGCTTCTGCCGCAGCAGCAACGGCGGCCGTGAGTTCCGACCGTACCGTCGTCTTCAGTCACGGATACGGCGCGAACCGCGAAGAAACATGGGTGCCGATGTATGACTTGGCCGAGCTACTGCACGGCCTGCATTACAACGTCTTCATGTTTGATTACGGGTATGCCTCCTCCGGCAAGCGTACGCCTGCCACGGGCGGACAGGAAGAATCCCAGCAGCTGCTGGCCGCCGTACAGTACGCCCGATCGCAGGGCGCAGGCGAGGTCGTCGTCTGGGGCTTCTCCATGGGCGCCGGAACCGCGCTGCAAGCGGCGCTGCAGACGGACGATTCCGACCGGATCGACGCCATGCTCCTCGACAGCTTGTTTCTGCCAAGCTCCGACTCTATGTACAATAATATGCATCAATATATGAAAGACCTGCCGCGCAATCCGTCGATACCGCTTATCAAATGGATGCTGCCGTTCTTTACCGGCGTCCATATGGATAAACTGCCCGTCAAACAGGTCATGCAGACGACGTATTCGATGCCGCTCTTCATCATGCACGGGACGAATGACGCTATCGCATCGGTATCCACCGCGGAGCAGATTGCGTCCATGCAAAAGAACAGCTTGTCGCGAAGCTGGGTCGTATCCGGCGGCATTCACGAGCTGCTGTTCAAGACGCACCCGAAGGAATACATCCAGCGCGCGGCGCTGTTCCTCAGCCAAGTAGACGCGGCTTATAAGACTGCTTAACCAAGTAAGCTCCGCTAGAAACATCAAGGGCTCTGCTTTGCCGTCCGCCGTTCAGGCGGCCTGCGAAGCAGAGCCCTTATTTGACCGTCCTATGCTTATTGCTTGAGCAGCGACAGGAACTCCGAACGGAGCGCCGCGCTCGTGCGGAATTCGCCGCGCACGGCCGACGTGACCGTCTTGCTGCCCGATTTCTTCACGCCGCGCGCGCACATGCACAGATGCTCGCCTTCCACCACGACCATGACGCCGTGAGGCTGAAGCACCTCGTCCATAATGTCCGCGATTTGCGTCGTAATCCGCTCCTGGACCTGCAGACGCCGCGTCACGGCGTCCACAAGCCGTGCCAGCTTGCTAAGTCCGGCGATCTTGCCGCTCGGAATATATCCGATATGCGCTCTGCCAAAGAACGGCGCCATATGATGCTCGCATTGGCTGTAATAGACGATATCCCGTACGATGACGAGCTCTTCGTGCTGCTCGTCGAAGGTTACGCCGAGCACGTCCCGCGGATCGACCGCGTAACCGGCGAAGATCTCCTCGTACATGCGCGTCACGCGCGCAGGCGTCTCGAGCAGTCCTTCGCGGTTGACGTCTTCGCCGATGAGGCTTAAGATTTGGCCGATGTGATATTCCATTTTCTCGCGATTATCCGAAACGACCGAATTGACGTAGTCTTTCATCCCTGCCATACGTATCGTCTCCTTTCCCCTGCACCGTCATGCGGCTGGAGCGATTATCTCCGTTTGCCCGGGCGCGGCTGTTGATTTTTCATCATCGTCTGCGCTTTTTGCAGCTGTTGGTTGTTCATGTTGTAGCCCATCTGCTTCGCCATCTTCTTCAGCATTTCCGGATCGTTCTGCATCTTCTCCAGCTGTTTGCGGAGATAGTACACGCCAACGAAGAAGCCGCCGACAGCACCGACGATGAGCGTAATGATCGAAATAATGACCGTCCACATATTCGTTCACCTTGCCTTATCTCTATTTAGTCATATTGCCCTCTATAATAGCATGCGAGACCTGCATTCGCAAACGAAGAAGCAGCCCTCGTCTCGCCCGATTGCTGCTTCTTATTCTCCGCGGCCCGCACCGCGTTCAGGGGCTTGCGCGGATTGTCCCGACTCGTCGCCCCAAGCCGCGAGCGCCGCGCCGAGCGCCTCCTGAACCGCGATGTCCTTCTCGCTATCTCTGCTCTTCACGAGAGCTGCCTTGGCAGAGTCCCCGCCGATTCGGCCAAGCGCCCAAGCGGCCGTCGCGCGAAGCTCGAAGCGCGGATCGCCGCGCAGCACCTCTTCAAGCGCCGGAACGGATGCCGTATCTTTGAAGTTGCCTAACGCGATGACGGCATTGCGCTGAATCGGCTTGCGGCCCCGCCAAGCGGACGCGCTGGCGCCGTAACGCTCCTTGAATTCGCGGTTCCCCATCGTCAGGAGCGGCACCAGCAGCGGTTTTACTTTCTCGTTGTCGGGGACCAGCTCCGCATGATGCGCGGCATGCTTCCCTTTGTTCTCCGGGCAAACGGTCTGACAGGTATCGCATCCGTACAGCCGGTTACCGATCTTGCGCATGAGCTCGTCCGTAACGAGCCCCTTCGTCTGCGTAACGTACGAGATGCAGCGCTGCGAATTCAGCTGGCCCGGGGCGACGAGCGCGTCCGTCGGACAAGCGTCGATGCAGGCCGTGCAGTTACCGCAGCTCTCCGTTACCGGCTGGTCCGGCGGCAGCGGCAGGTTCGTGATCATCTCGCCCAAGTACACCCAGGAGCCCCACTCCGGCGTGATGATGGCGCAATTGCTGCCGGACCAGCCGATGCCTGCGCGCTGTGCCACCGCACGGTCCGACAGCGCGCCCGTGTCCACCATGCTTAGGAAGCGTCCTTCCGGAACCCGCTCCTGCAGCCAAGCCTCCAGCCGCCGCAGCCGCTCGCGCAGCACCGCATGGTAATCCTCGCCCCAAGCCGAACGGGATAATATGCCGCGCCTGGCGCCGGGGGCCGATTTCGGCGGATCCTGCAGCTTGGACGGATAAGCGATCGCGATCGCAATGATGGACTGCGGGTCTTCGAACAGCAGCGACGGCTCCGTCCGTTTATTCAGATCGGGTTCCTCGAAGCCGGATTCATAGCCGAGCTCCCGATGACGTTCAAGCCTAACCCGCAATTCCGTAAAGGGCGCCGCGGGAGCGATACCGATCTTGTCGATGCCGAGTTCTACCGCTGCGGCCTTCATGTCGTTCTTCAATTGCTGCCAATCCATGCTGCCGCTGTCCAACTCGGCACCTCCATTCTGCTTAAGCTATAAATGCGCCCATTTGGTGATCGGCCATAGAACCAGATCCGCACGTCCAAGTATGGCGCTGCGCGGCACGGCCTGAAAGACCCGGCTGTCGCGGCTTGCTCCCGCATGCCGGTTGTCGCCAATCACGAAATAATGATCGGCGGCAACGGTAACCGGGCCGTAATCGTCATCCTCGATGAGCACGTCCGTGTACGGCTCGACGACGAGCTCGCCATTGCGGTACAGCTCACCCTGGCGGACCTCGATCCGATCGCCGGGACCGGCCACGATTCGTTTGACGAGGTATTCCTTGCTTGCTTCCTCGAACGAAGATTCGTCGAGAATAACGACGTCGCCGATTTCGGGCGAACCAAGTCGATAGCCGACCTTATTGACGAACAGCCATTCTTTCTCGTACAGCGTCGGCTGCATCGATTGTCCCTTTACCGTCGACAGGCTGAATACGAAATAATGCAAACCGAGCACGACCAGAACGGCGATGACCAGCGTCGAAACCCAATTCCGCAATTCGATCAGCCAGAGCGGTGTCGTCTTGGTAGAAGCGGATCTCCTGCTTGCTTCCGGACTTCTGGTTTCTGAACGACTCGGTTCTGTGCCGTTCGCTTCCGGACGCCGTGTTTCGGATCGGTTTGATTCGGATTGGATCGATTCGGATCGAATCGATTCCGACCGCTTCGATTCGGGACGCCCTTTGGCTGCCTTGGCGGGCGCCATCCTGCTCTTGCGCGGTCCCAAGGCCGTTTGTTCGATTCCCTGCGGTGTTTCGCTTCCCGGACCCGGACCCGTATTCATTTGTCAGCTACACCTCGCCCATTTGTTTATGCCAAGCCTCGTAGTACGACATGATCAATTGGTCGTTGAACGGCGGCTGTCCGCTTTTCGCGCGGTGAAGCAATGCTTCCAGCCCCTCCATTACTTTTCGGTTGACTTCCTCTGAATAGTGATAGGCGATTTTGTGCATTTCATACTCTTCCTGATCCACGACCTGCGCCTTGCCGCCGCGGGGAACGATGACGTCGAGATCGTAGTCGATGTACGTCAATACGTCGTTTTGGAAGAATAACGGCGAGGCGACGTTGCAGTAATACCGCACGCCATGCTCCTCCAACAGCCCAACGACGTTGAACCACTCGCCCGGGATGAAGAAGGACACGGCAGGCACGCGGCTGATCCACTGCTTGCCGTCCGCTTCCTGTATCGGAGTCTGACGGTTGATGAAAACGAGCATCGATTCCGCGGTATGTTCAGGTGCCAGCAGATCGGCGGGAATCAGCCAATTTTCCAGCCACATGCGGTGCAAATGCCCGTTGTTTTTGAAGCTCTTAATGACGCAGGGCCGATAGGTTGTCATAAGCAATACTCCTACGCAAACTGGATTTCTTGTGAGTCGTGGCATGCGAATACGAGATCGATTTATTATTCCATTTAATGAAGCGCTTTACTTACCTATAAGATAAGAAAAGCATATCTGTACGCCAAAAGCAATGACGGCAGATATGCTTGTCCTTCATTAAAGCAGTATAGAGAGGAATGAAGCCGGATTGGTTACCCTGCGACAATGCTCAGTTTCTGGAACGAACGGAAAAAATCCGCCGTGACATAGCCAAGCGATTCATAAAGAGAAAGGATCGGTTCGTTGTGCTCGTCCGCCGTAATCATGATCTTGGAAACGCCACGTTGTACGAAACGCTGGCGCAGCGACGCAATCAGCTTCTTGCCGATGCCCTGACGTTGATAATCGGGATGCACGGCAATCCGGTAATAGTACCCTCTGCCATTGTCGATCGTGCCGATCATGATGCCCGCGATTTCATCTCCGACCGCGGCGACCAGCACCAATTCGCTGTCCCACGACAGTTGGCGGGCAAAAGCTTCCATGGTCTGCTCATAGCACTCTTCCGACAAGACGGTTTCCAGCAGCTCAGTAACAGGTTGATAATCGGCTAATTGGAAGGATCGAACGTCCATAACTTTAAGCTCCTCTTCAAACGCAGTATGGAATGATAGACTAACGGTTTCTTTATGTAAAATTAATAATACGACAAATTCATGCGAATTCCTTCTAAAACCTTTAAAAATCCTTAAAAAAGTTGCGAATTCACCCGTTTGCTGTTGAAAGCGCTTAAATTTAAGCGCTTTCAACGTTTTTGTTTACCTCGCTTTCTTCTATTTGGTAAACGCTATAGCGACCTTAGTTAGGTATCATCAACCTTATTAGACGCAAAACGACGAACCTCGACGCAAAAGAAAGCGCGAAACTCGTCGTAGCTAGACTATGCGGTCAAGCTCTTGTTCCCTATTAAACTTGAAGGATGTCATCCGTCCGAATTCCGTTTCTCAGCTTCCATAAGCGCGATAATCTTCAGCGAGTCCATTTCGTCCTTGCTGAATCGGTCTTCCAGCCGCTGTTTCATTTCTTCTTTCTCCTCTGCCGTCATGCCGCCTTTCACCTTCGCGGCCATGCCTTTCAACTCGCCGATCGAGAACTTGCTCATGACGAGCTTGATTGCCTCGTCTTTATTCTTGACGACCATTGTTTTAGCGCCCGCAGCTTCCCCGTTTTCCCCCGAGGAGGCTCCCTGGTTCCCTAAGCTGCCTAGCAGCCTCCCGGCCTCTTTAGAGCTCAAGCTGCTTTGGATCATTTGTTTTACCTCGGGATCCGCCATCAGCTCGTCTGCTTCCTTGGAGTGAAGAATCTCGTCGGCCACTTGATCCATGATTTTATTGCCGATCATATGGTAGGCATACCTGTATCCGACAAATCCGATACCGGCGATTAGAAGCAGCATCACGATCCACTTTTTCATTTGGCCCTCCCGCGTCTATGAAATCCGAGCGGCTATCTCGTCTTCCATTATAACTTCTTCGACAGTTTATGACAAAAAAAGACCTCGAACATAACGTTCGAGGCCGATAGGTTTATTTCATGATTTCGAAGCCCGAATTCCGCTGCGGGCCCGTCATGTTCAGCTTAGCCCAGATGTCCCGATGCATGCTGAAACGAACGCAAAGCCTTGCCGGGAGTTTTCGATACCGCTTCCCCAATTGAAATCCGAGAAACTTGGCAGCAGCATCTGCCGCAAGCTTCGGAATCCAGAACCATTTCCGGTTGCGGATCAGGTAGCGCAGTTGATGCCGTACTAGACGCGATCCGGCCTTCCCTACGGCAGCGTAAGGATAAACCCATTCATTATTCCTCATGGATACCCCGTTGTCGAAAAAGCGCCGGAATTGCTGCATGACGGAGTAATGATGCGAATGAACGACCCGCGCTTCGGCAGCATATCGGACCGCATACCCGTTCAACACGCAGCGCGCCGCGAAGAAGAGGTCTTCATTGAAGATCACGGGCGCGTCGAACTGTCCCATTTCGTAGAATACGGACTTGCGGTAGGCCGCGCACACATTGGAGCAGAAGAACGTCTTAATGCCAAGCTCCGGCAAATCGGATTTCAGCTTCTTGGCCGACACCGGCGGGTAATTGCTTTCCCTAGCCATGCGCTCGAGGGCATCCGCGTCCGCTCTGGCCAGCTGGCGTCCATAGGCACATGCCGTATCCTCGTCGGCATACAGCGCTTCAAGGAGACGCTCTATTAGATAATCATCCTCCGGGCATGCATCCTGCGTCATGAAGATCAGCGTATCCCCCCGTGCCTGCTGCGCCCCAAGGTTGCGCGTTCCCCCATGGTCGAAATGTGACTTCTTGATCGGAAGCACATGTACACCTTCCTTACGGGCCCACTCAGCGGTTCCATCCGTTGAGTCGGAATCTATCACTATGATTTCTTCAGGGGGCCTGGACTGGCTTTGAAGCCTTCTAAGCAGCAATGCAAACTCGGAACCCGCATTATATGTCGGAATGATAACGGAAACAGCATGATTCGGATTAATAGGCATTTTTATTCAGCAAACCTTTCGTTACCGTTCGCACGATAATTCGGAGGTCGAAGAAGAACGTCCAATTCTCGATATAGAAGAGATCATGCACGATTCGCTCTTCGATCGACGTGTCCCCGCGGAGACCGTTCGTCTGCGCCCAGCCGGTGATTCCCGGACGAATATGATGCTTGACCATGTATTTCGGAATATCTTCTTTAAATTGCTCCACGAAGAAAGGACGTTCCGGCCGAGGGCCGACTACGCTCATATGGCCTGCCAGCACGTTGAAAAATTGCGGAAGTTCGTCAATGCTCGTTTTCCGCAAAAACGTGCCGAACCGAGTTCTGCGGGGATCATTCTCCACCGTCCACTGCGTATCGGCTACCGTCTGGTTGAAGACGTGCATCGAACGGAACTTGTACATATTGAAATTCCGTCGATCCAACCCAACCCGCTCTTGTTTGAAGATCACCGGTCCGGGAGACGTGAGCTTGGTCCCGACGCAGGCAAGCAGCATCACCGGCGAAGTCAGGATGATCATAATCAAGGAGAAGGCGATGTCGAACACCCGTTTGAGAATTTGGTTGCTAAGTTCGTCCAGCGGAACATCTCTCACGTTAATGAGCGGAATGCCGGCGAAGTTATCAAAAAACGGCCTGGCGGGAAGGACGTCGAAGAAATCCGGAATAATGAGCGTTTTAACGCCGGCGCGTTCGCATTTGTCGATGATGAACGCATATTTCTTATAGGCTTTCAGCGGGAGGGCGATGATGACCTCGTCGATCGTATGCCGCGTTAAGATCGTATCCAGATCGTCGATTTTGCCGAGAATCGGTTTATGCTGCCTATGCTCGTCGTCATGTTCGGTCTGATAATCGTCCAGATAGCCGAAGACGTCATAGCCAAGACCCGGATGCTGCGCGATGCTGTCATGAAAACTGCGACCCAAAGAGCCCGCTCCCAAGATGAGTATGTAACGTTTGTTGAACCCTCTTCGCCTGAAGCGGGACAGGACAAATTTCACAGAGGACCGATAGATGCATAAGCATATGATGTTCGCGACCAAGTAGAGTGCTAGAAACTCGCGGGAAATGTGAACTTCCTTGACGATATAGAGCAGGCTTAGCAAACCTAGGAAGCTTAGTCCCTGTACCTGGATGATTTTCATGGTTTCGTAGGATACGCTCTTCCGACGTCTAGGTGCATAGAAGCGGACGTAGAAGCCGATCAAGACAGCGGCCAACGAGTAGACCGTCGCCCACATGAGATACGTTCTGAAGGGCAGCGTAGGCTCATGCGGAAGAAATTCGCTTTTGAACTTCAACCAATAAGCTACTAGAAAGGTAAGGAGTGTGCACAATAAATCCGCAAACACATAGATTTGAGTCAAGAAACGCTGGTTTTGTCGGATCATAGCATCACTCCCAATCACTTATTTTGGCGATTCTATTTGCATTATATCAATAAATGGCTATTCGACCAACAATAGCAATTCGATACTAGATCCCAATTAACGGAAAACGCGCCGTTGAATCGATTTTCTTTGACCCAGTAACCTTGGCAACGCTCTTGCGATCGTAAGCCAGCACTTCAACAACCCCGGTTCGAATACGAGCATATAACCGACTTGGAGCAGCTCCAAGCCTAGCAGTCTGGGAATCGTCAGAAGCAGCGTCCAATTCGCGGGTTCATTTTTGATAATCGTAAAAATACGATTCTGGTAGGAGTGCCTGCGGATAAACAGAGGAACCGATTTGCGGCTCTTTCTGCCCTCGTATTTCCATCCGCGACCATGAGACGCTTTGGCTTCGGCGGCATAATACGCCTTCCACCCCAGCAGCTTGGCCCGCCAAGCGACATCCACGTCTTCCTTGTACGCAAAATACGTCTCGTCGAAAAACTGTCCGTCCAACTTGATATCGTCGATCATTCTTCTCGCATAGACGGCTGCCGCCGCCGACACGCCGAATAATTCACCTGATTCCTGCCATTTCGACGAGGGATCGCCGCCGCCGCGGTCCCACACCCTTCTTGTCTTCCCCATCACGATACCGGTGCTATCGATAATGTTCGGATCGCTGCCCAGCACCAGCTGGCCGGTAGCGCTGCCGATGCGCCGATCGCTTTCCATGACTTCGATTAGCTTCCCAAGATAGTTCGGATCCAGCCTGACATCCGGATTCAGTGTCAGCACGTAATCCGTCGACGTGAGCGCGATGGCCTGGTTCTGCCCTTGGGCGAAGCCGACGTTTGCTTTATTTTCGACCAAATGAACGTTGTCCAGAAAGCGGCGCACGACGCCGCAGCTGTTGTCGGAGGAAGCATTGTCCACGATGACGATTCGCTCGAGCGGATAAGAGAGCGATAACACGGCCTCCAGGCAAGCGGCTATGTCTGATTCGCTGTTATAAGTGACAATGCATACGCTGGCTGTCGGGGCTGATTTCACGCTTCTTCATCCTTTGAATAGTGTAATAGTGCCTCGCGCCATGGTCTCAACACCTTAAAGTCGTGCGTCTTCATCGCTGCGTGGCCCATGACGGGACACGCGGGTCTCGCTACCGGTCACGGAAATGCGCGATCGAACAGGACATACCGTCGCCAGTATGATGCTTTTGGTATGTACCTTCTGCAAATCTAGCTAAGAGCAACCTTACAAAGAAAACCCCGCAGCAGCCGGAGCTATCTACATCCTTCAACGTGTAATATCTACTCGATATAACTCTCTTGGATCCAAGAACTTACCAGAGAACACTTCATCATTTATCATTACCTGACAACCATGTTCGAGAGCAAGCATCACGCCCGGGAGTATATCCCAGATGTAAGCACCCTTGGGATTTTTAAATCTCCGAAATGATCCTCGAATTACATTATAAAGATTATAAACGGCACATCCCATAATCCTGAATTCTCCAGGTTCTCGGAGACTATTAATTAAGGTATCCGACATTGAAGATGACACGCCGATAATTCTAGAACGCACGGGGTGAATCTCGTCGCCAGTCATTAATTTTATTCCCATTTCCGGTAGGAACAATAAACTCCCCAGGTGATTCTCTCCCTGCCAGAGTCCGAAAGAAATACCCCATTCTTTCAACCCGGAACAAAAATTTTCGGTTCCATCGATGGGATCCAATAATACCAAATAACCTTTTAAGTCGACAGAAGATGAATCGTATGACTCTTCACCAATAAAGACGGCATCGGGAATGACCTTTGAAATATGTTCCCTTACAAGCCTTTCAATAAGCACATCCGAATTCGTAACTGGCGTCCCATCAGGCTTTATCTTAATCTCATAACGCGTTTCTTCTATTAATTCGAGATTATCCGTGAGTAAATCGCATATTTCATTCAACAACGCTCGAATGCTTTCAGTTCTCAACATTTCCACTCCATTGGTGCGCATTGTTTAAACCAGTACGGGGTTATACAAGGAGTCCGTAATAAAGTTCAATCGCACTTTTTGTTCGAAGTCACGTACGACATTAGCGATTTGAGCATTTAATTCCAGCACGACACTTTCCTCCAAATGCGTTTCAAGTGTTTCAATCGCGTAATTATCATTCGCGTTATAGATAAACCCGTCGAATCCTGCTATATCAATCTGTTTTACTTTTAGTTTTATTAAGAGCGCAAACAACATTAAGGTTGCATTATCATTAACTAGCGGTTGAGAATTCAAGTAGTCGCTATAATTGATTTTATATTTATAGTATTCGGTATTGCCTTCTACATTTGAGCTTATTATCGCCCGATTTTCTTTATCTACCAACGATTCTTTAGATTTTTGAAATCTTTTGTCATTGCTAAAGAAATAAAAATCAGGTTTTATTTCATCGCCACTAAAATTAACCGAAATAATTTTCACTTCGTTGAAAGTCAAATACTGTTTGATCTCTTCGTACTGTTCTCTTATGCTGGCTCCCGGCGCAAGAACCAATACCCTCTTTCCTTTAAACTCCTCTGATAACGCCTCAAGATCATTGTGATCGTCAATGTTGTGCTTTTGATAAAGAGAATACAGTTCAAGAATATATTTCTCATCGTATAATTCCCTTTTATCCAGGGTAATGGTATTTAAAATATTACTGATTGCCTTAACTTGCAGCGTTTTTCTGTTCATTAAATACGTTGCATAGTTAGGGTGGCAGTTATTAATTGCCGCTAGATAATATGGTACCGAATAACCCCATGAATGCTTTTCCAAAATCGGATTAATCGTATCATCGATGATCTCAAGCAAGTAGTCTGCACTATAATCTTTATCTTTAACGGAATTCAAATGCTGCGCGATTAACTCCGTATTTAGGTTGCCTGCGCCCCTCCCCATTCCATAGACCGATGAATCGATTATGATTGATCTTTTGGTGTGCAGATCAGCCAACTCTTGTGCGTTTGAGAACGACAACTGCAAGTTATTATGTGAATGAAAACCTACAACTATATCTTTTTGAAGGTTATTGTCAATCAAATAGAACATTCGAAGCAAATCATTCTTTCTCATTAGCCCCAATGTATCCACTATATAGAACGCAAAAGGTTTTATTTTGTTTACAATTTCAATGATTTTTAATAAAAAACTGTCTGTATAGCTGGTCGTCCCTACTGGCTGAACATAAACTTTATACCCTTTCTCTTGAATCTGCCTGCAGTATTCAATTGCTTCCTCAGCTTCTTCCTCATGGAAGGTCACACGAATTCCGTTAATAGATTTGCCATCGTATTCTTTCAAATGATCAATGTTTAAATATCCGTAACGCGTCATGGCTACATATTGCACATCGCCACTATCCTCGGGTAAGATCTTCTTGATTTCATCGACGTTACTAAAAAAGCTGCATTCTTTATTGTAATTGCTGTCTTCTAAAAATCCGCACTCTACAATATCGATTTTTGATTTAGTAAGTCGCGCGATCATGCTCTTAATATTGTCATATCCGAAATTCCAGTCGTTAATATAACCTCCGTCTCTCAAGGTGCAGTCCAAAATTTTTATGTTCGTCATTGTTTTCCTCCCCCTATTTGAAGTCGCTCCTCAATTATTGCAATTACTTTCTCCAAGTCTTTTGGGGTATCAACTGAAAGGGTGTCTGCAACCACTTCAATCATTTTGATTTTCTCTCCGTTTTCAATGAACCTCAGTTCGTTAATATCTTCAACTTTTTCAACGGCATTCCGCTGCGTGTTATTAAAAAATTCAAGCGCAAGATAGTTATATACTAATACACCTAAATGTTTTTTATATGAAAAGTCCATACTAGATTTAGGGTATGGTATAGGGCTTCTTGACATAAACATTGCATAGCCTTTAGAATTCACAACGACTTTAATATTCGTACTATCAACTGCTTCAACCGGGTTCTTTATTTCCGACATAAGATTCGCAACATAAATCTCGTTCTCCGTTTTATTAATCGGAAGTATCCTCCTGATTATTTCCGGGTCAATTAAAGGTTCGTCGCCATTAATGCATACATAATAGTCTGCCCCTATCGATTGTGCAACTTCAAATAGGCGTTCCGTGCTTGTCCCATGGGCAGTGGATGTCATTATGTAATTCAAGTTATACTTGGTGCATATTTCTGCTATTCGGTCATCGTCCGTTGCTACGTATACTTCATTAAATTCATTTACCTTCTTGACTTGCTCATAGACCCACCAGATCATTGGTTTGCCGAAGATATCAGCAAGCGGTTTTGCAAGAAACCGGGATGAGTTATAACGAGCAGGAATAACAGCTACAATCTTCATCTTATCCTCCTTAAATTGTCTTCGAGCTATTCGATATAAGACAACAGTCTTCTCTCCAACGTTTGCAACGTCGTTTTAATGGATTTCGATGTCAAACGATCAATAAATTTGGTTGGGTCATCAAAAATTACAGAGTCTTGAGTCGCATAAAGTTTTAGCCGTTCAATTGTAGATTTTAAAATGCCTTTTGAGATTTTTTCCTCCACGGAAGAGTCGAATGGCTGTACAAGGCTAATCCTGATTTTCGTTTGATTGTTTTTTAGTTCGCGCTCTACGTTCAAATTCAATAGCTTATTCATGAAGCCTTTATTTTTGGAATATACAAAAATGTTTTCAGGTTCTGTATCAGTTTTATATGCATCATTAACGAGTTCTTTTTGAATTATTACATGAGCCATATTATTAAAGATATCTTCATACCCGTAATCGTAAAACAGATTGTTTTCTTCTGAATTAATGAATATAGAAATATCATTTTCAGTTAAAGATTGAAGAAAACGACTAATTTCATTTGCCGTTTCATGCTGCTTTCTTTCACTATTCGAGACCTTATCGATAATGATTACTTTTCTTTCGGGGAGCTCCAGCTCGCTTATGGTATTGTGAGAAACAATATTTATATTGTTAATCGCATCGTTTACTTTAAAAAAATTGAAGAGTTGAGTGTCATCCGCACCTAATGTATGAATACATGTTTCATCACTATCCAACAGTTCAACGATTCTAGATACCGCATAGTATCTATGCATATGAATAAATTCTTTTTCCGTCTTCTTAGAAAATACAATTTTATCGTCTATCGATTGATCTAAGTTAAAAATTGCAGTTGAGGAAACCGTAACGCCTATGGCATATTTATTTTTCACGCAATACGGTATTAATTCAGAAGGAAAATATCCGGGTATTATATAGGATCCGCTGATGACTTGACTATAACGGCCTTGAATATCTGACGGATGCGGTTTAATAATTACTTCGTTACCTTCCCTGATAAAATAATCGGCAAGCAGCGCATATAGATGTTCTTGTTCTCGAAGAGACATCATATTTAAATTAGCAAAATGCTGCGTCAAGATAAGCGCTTTCGGCGCATCAGTAATATTCATTTCTTTAGCGCTGAATATTATCATGAGTTGTTCAATGGCAGCATGGCTTAAGCTCGTTAAAATCGCATCCGCGTTGAAATCGACCACATTTTCTTGGTCGGCGATTAGTAGCGCATCAATTTGAGCGTTTTTATTCAAGTACTTCATCTGGACGTTTTCGTTTTTACCGTTTACCTTTAAATGCACCATCAACTCATGCAATCGTTCATTGCTGCTCTTTACAGAATCAAACAATAATTCAGATCGAGTATAAATACCTGCTCCATCTTCAAAGAAATTGTATTCAATATTATTGCTAATACAATAGAGACCAAAAGGGAAATGGTCCCCCGCTATATAAATTTCCGAGTCCCACATATTCGCCTCGATCGATTTCTCCACAGCACCTTTAATCCTTTTTATTCCATCTTCCAGCTTAGGAGCACTTGCCTCTTTTAAAATATAAGCATCATCGAATAAAATGACTTCTTTGAAAATACCGCTTAACTTAATTCCACTCTCCAGGTTTGTAGCATAGTAATTAATATTCGACAAATATAAAACGGCCTCTTTATCAGCATTAGATTTCAATTTATGCAATATACAGCACAAGGTGTGGTAAGTAGTTATTGCAGAATAAATAACCATAGCGTCCTCCAATCAATTACTTAAAGCTTAAATTCCTTGAATACAGCGTCTAAGTTATAAAACTCGTTCCCTCTGACACCGCCGATAAAGCGGTTAAAGGAATATTTCCCAAAAAACCTCTTCAAGAAAGTCAAATCGTCCGTAATATGGGTAAATGGAGCATATGCGTCATATCCTGATATATTTAACATCATTTCATGATTATTAAAGGAATTAAGGTATGCCTTCGAAAAATCAAACATACCCTCCTGAACCTCTTTAATAATCTGATAGTTTTCGACTTCCGGCGAATCAAATATAAATTCATAGTCAGAATCAGTTAATTTAAAGTTCTTAAACGAAGGATGCGTAGCTGTGGTGAACAACTCCATCAAAATATTATTTTGCGGCCTCTTGCGGTGTTTATAGAATAATTCCTTATTATGTTGAGAGGACCACAAGTAGACATTAATGTCTTTATTCATAAAAAATGAAGTTGTATATTCAGTGTCCTTATTTGAATAAGCCATCATTAATCCGTCCACTTTACACGGAAACCCCAATACGTTTTCGATTGTTTTTTTCAAGTCGAGGACGCCTGTTCCTTGCCAGCCGATATCAACTGCCACGGCCCGTTTACTGCCCTTTAAAATAGGCTCAAAATACAGTTTAGCTGCCTTCCTGTTATTATCGTAATGGGATTGTACGAGATTCCAATTTTCCAAAATCATCGTTTTAAGTGACTCTTTATTTTCAAGGTTCAGTGTATCTTCTTTTTTCAAACCGAACGCTTCTAATTTTGAGCTTAAAAATCCAATATCCATGCTTCCCAAAATATCTTCCATAATAAATGTCTGGACGTTGCCAACCTTATAATCAATATATTGCCTGAAATAATCGAAACGAGAAATATTCGAAGTAAGGATTTTCCCAGGGTTCCTTGACCAAAGAACGTATTCATTGTTAACGGCATTTTCATCGTTATAAAGAAGGTTATATATTTTCCGAAGAATATCTCCATCACGGGAGAGAAATAAAATTTTATCGATTTCATTTTCTTTGCAATATCTATGAATCCACGTACAGAATCCTAAAGCAAGAATTCCGCCGTAAACGAAACCATATTCATAGTACGGACTATACTTTTTTATTCCATTATGGAGATGCGCATTTACTATTCCCCGATATCCACTTGAAACCATCCGAGACATATTTATCGTTCTAAACTCGCTGCCAATTACATTCACGTTTCGGTAATATACAGCATTCCATCCAAATTTAGTGGCTTGTTCAATATCGGATACGTAATTGTCACCAACATGAACGACACTCTTCGGTCCATTTTTTTGAAGTACTTCATCCACGACTGCATATAAATCTTGATGCCTCTTACTCGCCTCAAACTCACAAGACATGAAAACATCTTCAAGTTCGTTATACCCGCATTTTTCTAGGATCTGTTTCATTAAACCTTTCGGTAAATACATATCCGAAACCGCAATCATTCTTTTATGATTCGCTTTGAGAATTTCATAAACTTCTTTCATGTATGGGTTTGAAGTACACATTTCTAACTCCAATTCAAACTCCAGCTTGATGCAATAGTCACGATCAAGACCTGTATGATACGCAACTTGGTTATAGATATCGACAATTGTAATTTCGTATGTACCGCATTGCTCGAATTTGATCTTACGCGCTTCTTGCTCCGACTGCTTTCGAATATTTGCAAAATTAAGATAATTGTGTTTGACTTCTAGCAAATAAAACATATCGGTCGGTGCTGCAAAAGGTCTCAAAACAAGCGTATCAAGGATATCAAAGGATACAATATCATGATGCATTAGTTTTTTTACGAAATGTTGCACGTCTTCCCTCTTATTAATTCGAGATTCCGCTCCTCCCATATATGGTTTGGGAGCCCTCTTTTGTTTCTGCGAATCAGACTTAGTTTGATTGGCTGTTGAGGTTTGAATGTTTAATAGCCGATATTTAATATTCAATAGCAAAAGATAATTCCAAGACTTCAGTTTATTCTCATTTTTTGAGATATGCGACCACTTATATAATTGATAATCTCTAAGTATATTCGGGTTTTTTTCGACTATTGCGGTAAATAATTTGTCCTTAACTGATTTTATCGGCCTTCCCACACGACCATCCTCCTATAATGTTATCGAAAAAATTTTTTTATTATCATGCTCATGCGTTTCATTGTTTTACGAGGGTTACGAACAGCTTTTTTGAAGACCGAAACGTAATGATTAACTATTGTTTTAAAATTTCCATAACGGATATTATATAATTTCTCGATTTCATTCCTATTAAAATGCCTTCCTTGACTATCTTTAATAACGATAGCCATTTTCCAAAGGTTACAATTTGCACTGGCATTGTGCATGTTTCTATTCATTAAATAATCAATCAAGTCAACCTCGGTAGCATATTTTTGAGCGTCTAAGGCTTTTCCTAATCCGACGGAATTTGATAGTTTGGAGAAATGCAACATATCTAAGGCATTTTGTTCGTTTATGAATTTTTGCATTCGGCTAAGAGCATAATCAGAGCCGACTTCCTCCGTAAACTTGTAGTAAGCCATGCTTTTGATAAAAACATCGGTTGCTCCTTGTTGAAAGCGTTGAGTAGCTTCATTTGTTGATGTTTGAAGTTCACTATTATTCAATACTGGAATCACTTTATTGTCATGATCAAAAGTAAAGTTAAAAACCGAGCCTTCTGGAGAGGAGAAGAGAAACTCATACATCATCACGTTTTTCATGATCATCTTTTTATTTTTAAAAGGCGCCCCTTCATTGAAGGCATAGCCACACGAATCGGCCTTTATTTTGTAATAAATATTATCCAATGTTCCAAAGTACATTCCTTTTACCGTTCCTCCTACTATATCTTGCAAAGCAAGATGCGTCGATCCTCTCCATCCCACGTCAAAAATATTAATAGAACTTTGTTGATATACATCGTTTTGTTTTAAATAAGCCTCTAATAACGTTAATTCTTTTTCAAGGACTTCTTGAATGTCACTCCAAATTGAAGTTAGAAATGCTTTAATATTTAATGCATTTTTTTCATTTACTACTTCGTCAAGAGTTCCAATGTTAAATCGACCGAGTTGACGCTGATAATTTTCGCCTTCAAGCCCGACGTTTTCAATGATTTCTATTAATGTTAGTTTCTGCTTAAACCCTTCATTGTGAAGCATTAGCGTTTCGATGGCATGGTCAACATCGGCATGGATTAGTTGTGGGTATATGTAGGCTCTTCTTGAAGCATATAAATATTTCCCCTCTGGAAGATCTGCTATATGGGTTCTCATAATCTGATATAATTTATGCGGCATGAAACCGTCTCTAGCCAAGAAGTATAAATTGTCCTGGTCTTTGATTTTTTTTGCAATCCACCTCATAAGCCCAATATATATCGGAGCAACGATATCGGAACCGAATTTATACCAGTAATCCTGTTCATTGTTCGTATACTTATGATTTAATTGAATAGCACTGATAATCGATTCTCCTAACGTTCTATCAGAGGGAATTGATTCTCTTTCGCTAATTTTTTTATAGTAATACCCCTCGATGTTATTTTTCCGGGCATTTAAATAGTCGGATGTATAGTTGTCACCGATATGAATCCACTTTTCATTCGAATTGATTTTTTCAGCCACTCTTATATATTGATACATTGAACCGCTAGCTTTCGTAACATTTAATTCGGAAGAAATGAATAATTGATCGTAACCTTCGCAGCCATTCTCCATTAAAAACCTGCTTACATCTTGACTGGCCAGATACATATCGCTTATCAAATAAATCTTCTTTTTTAGTGAACGAGCAAAATTAAAAATTTCCATCAGATCTCGATTAGCAATTAGAAATTGACTCTCCAACTTCAATTCAAGCTGTTTAAATTCATTTGCTTTCATTCGGCCCACTGCATATTCAATTTGAGCGTAAATCTCCTCAAATGTTATTTCTTCTCTACCGGAAACCCTTCTGGCCTTTTCTTCCGCAGCAACACGGATTCGAGAAAAATTCACGGGTTCCACTGAATATTCATTAATCTCTTGTTCTACGGCTTTGAACACATCGGTAGGTCGCATTACATTCCGCAATAGCAGCGTATCAAAAACATCAAATGAAACGATCTCTGAATACACTATTTTATCTTTTAAATCATTTTCATTTAGGGATACCATTTCAGTTCTCCATTTTATGAGTTATAGATTCCAGGAGTGACATCATGCGTGCTGTTTAAAATGAGCAATGATTTCTTTGGCAGCTCCTATTTCCTTAACAAACCCACTTTCAAGCCAAATGACCTTATCGCAAATACTCTCTACTTGCCCTAATGAATGCGACACGAATAGCACTGTCGTACCTTCCTTCATCATAGAACGAATTTTCATTTCGGATTTCTCCTTAAACTTGAAATCGCCTACAGACAAAACCTCATCCACAATAAGGATATCAGGCTTAACGACTGTCGCTATTGAGAACCCAAGCCTGGCCCTCATGCCGGAGGAATAATTTTTTAACGGTGTATGGATGAATTTTCCCAATTCCGAGAAATCAATAATTTCCTCCATTTTGCTTTTAATAAATTTCTTCGAGTATCCCATCAGTAGGCCATTCAAAAAAATGTTTTCATATCCCGACAATTCCCCATTAAAACCTGCGCCTAATTCAATCAATGGAGCTACACTGCCTCGCTTCAACACCCTACCAGATGTTGGCTTCAAAACACCCGCTATGATCTTCAACAAGGTACTCTTGCCTGCACCATTCATACCGATGATTCCATAAACCTCTCCCTTCCTTATCGAAAAGTTAACTTGCTTCAAGGCAAAGAATTCTTCGTATTTGATTTCGTTCCTGACTTTTTTGATGAAAAAGTTTTTAAGCGAATCAATCTTTTCTGTCATGAGGCGATATTTCATCGTTACGTCCGATATTTCTATGGCAATATCATCATTCACCGTTTCACACCTCGACTTTATAAGTGATATATGAATCGATCCTGCGACTTGTAAAACACGAGCAGCCCTACTCCTGCGTAAACGACCATATACCCCACGCAAATGAGATGCAAAGTCAGACTAGGCAATGTTCCGTATAACAATACATCCCGAAACATATCTACGATTGGATAAATCGGATTCAACTTGATTATGGTTAAATACTTTTCCGGAATAATGCTGATCGGGTAAAATATCGGCGTCATATACATGAGGATCATTAGAACAATAGAGTACATATGCTTCAAGTCGTTAAAGAAAACCGTGATGGCGGCAAGTATCAGTGCGATCCCTGCAGTAATGACTAGTAAATAGAAAATAGGAACAATAACGAGGAGATTCATCCACCTCAGAGACAAGCCCGTAACCATCATTGTTAACGCTAGCGGAACGAGAGAGAGAACCGCAGTAAACAAAGTGGAAAATACGCGCGATAGCGGAAAAAAGTATTTTGGAACATATACTTTTCTTATCAATTGACCATTCGCATGAATCGAATCCATTGCAAAGTTTGTCGCATCGGCAAAGTATTGATAGACTATTCTCCCAGTTAAT
This sequence comes from Paenibacillus sacheonensis, assembly GCF_009909195.1. Classification (GTDB taxonomy): domain Bacteria; phylum Bacillota; class Bacilli; order Paenibacillales; family Paenibacillaceae; genus Paenibacillus_Z; species Paenibacillus_Z sacheonensis. The sequence goes on along the minus strand of NZ_JAAAMU010000028.1, from coordinate 17,490 downwards.
ACATAGACAGGGAAATTAGCAATGTTATTTTTAAAAAATTCCATAAACACAATACTTAGAACTACCATCATCAGGAGCGGATTCAACATGCTCCAAAGAACACCTAATAAGGAGTTTCTATATTTCAATTTAATATCTTTTATAATCAACTCTAAAAACAAATCTTTATACTTCACTAAGTTGCTTACATGCGTTTTCATAAGTTTAACAAACCACCTCTGAATTCCAACAATTCAATGAATTCGACAGTTAAATTCCTCATTAATCTCCAAATGGTAGCACTTAAAGATCATTCTAAATCGGCCTTCCCACTTTCCTTTCCCAGAAATAACAGTAATTATAACAAATCCCTCGTATAAGCTCCACTCAAACATTAAAATAAAAAAACTATTGATTTATAATTAACTTTTGCTCCTAACGTGCCGAAAAATAGAGAATTAGATCTGGAGTAAAATAAAACATAATTTCTTCCGCAACTTTTCTTGTTTGTTTGACGTTAAACTTAATATCATATATTCTCACAATTACATACTTGTCATTTCCGAAAAAGTTGCTAGGAGTATTGGAATGAAAAAAAAGCCTTCTCAAGAAATCCCAACTGAACCGCAATCTGACATATCTCTCATTAAATGGACTGGCATAACCATCATTACTTTACTGTTAATCGTCTACCCCTACAACAGCAGATACTTATTCACGGGTTACTTATTCTCGTACGAGCGATCTTTATTGGGTGCAGAAATCGCGTTTACCGTCCTGCTGCTGGCAGGAACCATCTATCTCTTTAAAACGGCCAAGCTGAATAGCTGGAAGTCGCTGCTTTCCGCAATTGTCTGGCTAATGCCTCTTACATACTTGATTTCTAACATCGGCGCCGCATCCGCCCATCAATCGCATATCATGATTTTCGTTTCATTCATGTTCTCCGCCATCTTCTTACTCGGGCTCTATTACGGAGATTCCTTGAATGCTAGACTCGTTCTCCTATACGGAATGCTCCTTTCTGGCTATGGAATTGTGTTCTATGGACTTGCTAATATGATGGGACAAATTTATTATCCGGATGCGCTTTGGTATCAGCAGGAAGTTTACCGGGTCTCGTCGGTATTCCAATACCCGAATGCTTATGCGGCATTGTTATCTGCATTATTCCTGGCGGGATTGTACCTTGTCATACAAGTCCGACGTCCGTACTGGCGATTCTTGCACGCGTTCATGCTTGTCCCGATCTGGGTATCGTTCATGCTTACCTTGTCGCGAGGCGCCCTGGTCATCGTACCGGTACTGATTCTTCTTGTGCTGCCGTTCCTGCGTTTCAAACAGCAGCTTTTGTTTTTGCTCTATGCGTGTCTATCCATCATCGTCTCATTTGCGATCTTGGGCAAAATGACTTCCACCATGAATGCCATCGCACGGGCTGTCCTTCCCAAAGTGAAGGGCGGACCAGCAGACCTCATGTCGTTATGGTCCAAACTGCCGCTCGAAGGCTGGTCAATACTTATCGTCGCAGCCCTTGTTACAGCTTCAATCGTATCCCTGCTGCATCACTTGATGCAGGAACGGCTTGAAAAGAAGTTTGCTTCTTTTTCCAATACGAAGCTCTCATACGCCGTCGTTCCGGCAGCATTGATTATCGTCACGATCACCGGCGCCGCCCTCCTATTGGGCAGCAGCGCCGTAAGGCATCTTTTTCCGGGCGAAGTCGCAGATCGGCTCGAGAACATCAACTTCAACCAGCACAGCGTACTTGAACGCGCCACCTTCTATAAGGACGCGATGAAGATCTCCGCGGATTATCCGATCTTCGGAGCAGGCGGCGGCGGATGGAACGCGCTCTACGAGAAATATCAGCATAATCCATATAGTAGCAAACAGGTGCACAGCTATTACTTGCAGACATTGGTAGAGACAGGTTGGACGGGATTAGTCGTATTAATTGGATTTCTAATTTGCGTCTTCTATACATATATAAGAGGTTTTATCCGAGATAAAGACGGGGACAAATCGCACTTCGTGTTCTATATTCTCGCCGTCTCTCTATTGGTCCATAGCGCAATCGACTTCGATATGAGCTACATCTATCTGGCTGCCATCGTCTTCGTCTCGCTTGGGCTCATGGGAGCCGTTTACAGCAACCATATCCCGCTTCCCGCTAAGATCAGTAATGACGAAGCCGTCGGAAAACTGTGGAATATTGGATTTCCGACAGGCATCGCCTTGCTTGCCGCCGTATTGCTTGTCGGCACCTGCCGTGCTTACATGGCGGACGGTTATTACCGTAATGCGTTGACGCTTGCCTCGGAGAAGAAGCATTCAGTAAGCGATCTATTGGTGCGACTCGATTCTGCCATTCGATACTCGCCGAGCAATCCGGAATTCATGATTCGCAAAATCGATTGGTTAAATCAAGCTTATAACCAGACTAAAGATGCTCGCTACGAGCAAAACATTGCCATGTTGATTAATCAACTCCGAAAATCGGAGCCTTATAATCGCGACTTACTGCTAGCGGATTTTACCTACCAAAAAAACCAAGGCGAATTGGAAAAGGCATTGTCCATACTCGATACCGGCATTCAGAACCGACCGTGGGATATCGATTTCTACGAGCGGGCCATCGTGGAATATTCGCAAGCCGGCAATCTTCAACAACGTTCGAATGCTTCTGATGCTTTGGCCAAATGGAATCATGCGCGCGAAATCTATGAGAAAATCCTATACGGCATTGATCTTTTGAAGGATTTGCCGAAAGAGCAGCTGCAAGGAAGAAACTTCAGTGTGACGCCTCTTATTCGTTTAGCAATCGGTCAAATCGATTACGAACAGAAAAAATATGCGGATGCTATCAATCTGATCAAACCGTTAACTACTCATGAACTTAAGGAACAATTTGTACCTCAAGCACTGAGAATCTATTTGGATTCGCTGCAAGCGCAAGGAAAAGATGATCATGCATTGAGAGATAAATTAGAAGTTTACGAGTCTAAGTTAAAGAAATGATAAAGTTTTTCGAACGAAATAACATTAATTTGTGACAAATTAAATGGAATTTACCTTCTTTTTTACAATTATTGACCTACCATGTCATTATAAGCTATTATATACTAACCTTATTAATTTCTTCATACTTCGTTATCATCTATTGTTATCATCTACTAATGAAAGGAGGTGAAAACATAACATGAAAAAGCTTCTCAAGAACAAAACAGCGGCAGTTCTCGTTTTTGCAATGTTGGTTTCCGTATTCACGCCTATTATCGCGTTCGCTGCAACGATTAACACTTCGTTCTCGTCGAATACGATTTCGGGTTCGGTAACTTTGACGGATGATGAGTATAACGCTCTGAACGGCGCTAATACGATCACGATCGGGGTCTACGGTGCAAAGGGACTTCTTTCGAACGTACAAGCTACATACTCCGGCAAAGACGGCATCTTCACTTTCGCACCAGTTACGATTTCTGAAGATACCTACCTGCAATACGGCACAGTAACTTCGGAGACGTATGATTACTCTTCCGGTTACTATGGCGGCGGTGGTGGATTCTTCCCTATCGATGTCATCAACGCTGACGGTACTGTAAACCGCGATGCTCTCATCAATTTGTTCAATGCTAACGCAGACGCTACGGTGAATTCCAAATCCGAAGTTGTCTTGCTGCCTGCTGATGCCCTGCTGAAAGGTAAGTCCCTGACCATCGTTTTGGAAAATGGAACTTCCTACACGCTGCCAATCGCTGCGTTGAAACTGGAAGAACTGGCTAAATCCCTCGGGGTTGAGCTGAAGGATCTAGTCATTCGCGTAGAATTGAAAAAAGTAACTGGTGACGCTGCCGACAAAATCGCAGCAGCCGTTACGAAGGCTGGCGGTACTCAGGTTGCACCTGCTGTCGACTTCAAAGTCGTAGCAGTGGCAGGAACCAAAGAACAAGAGATCACGACATTCGGCCAGTACGTAACGCGTACAATCGGTCTGAATGAAGCTGCAGCCGATACGACAGGCCTTGTAGGCGTTTTGTACAACCCGACGACGGGTGAGGTGACATTCGTGCCATCCACTTTCAAAACGGAGAATAACAAAACGACTGCAACGCTGAAGCGTAACGGCAACAGCATCTACACTGTTATCCAAACGAAAGCCGTATCCTTCGCGGATCTGGCTGGAAGCTGGGCACAGAAAGATGTTGAAGCTCTCGCAAGTAAGTTTATCGTGAAAGGTACGTCTGCTACTGCATTCGAACCGAAACGTAACATTACGCGCGCTGAGTTTGCAGCTTTGGTCGTTCGTGCACTTGGACTTGAAGTCTCCGGTTCGACTTCTAAATTCAAAGACGTCGCTTCTAACAAATGGTACGCTGCTACGGTCGCTACGGCGGTCAACGCAGGTCTGATCACGGGTTATGAAGACGGTACTTTCAAACCAAACGCGAACATCACTCGTAAAGAACTGTCTGCTATCGTAGCTCGCGCTATCAAATTCGCGGGTAAAGATGTCACGCTGACGGATGCGCAAGTATCCGCTGCACTGGCAAGCTTTAAAGATGCTGACAGCCTGGGCTGGGCGAAAGGCGAAGTTGCAGTTGTCGTAAGCGAAGGTATCGTTAAAGGCCAAACCGCTACTATGGTAGTGGGTAACGCTAATGCGAACCGCGCTGAAGCAGCTACAATGATCGCTCGCTTCCTCGGTAACGTTGGTTTCATTCAATAATCTTGCATTATTGAATCCCGACAACCAGTAAAAAGCCTCCACTTCGGTGGGGGCTTTTTTTATACCCGTTATTTAAAACGCTTTCATATTAAAGCAAGAAAATACAGCCCATAGACATGACGTTCTCTCCTGCTCCGGGACAGCGCACTCCCCAGTAGCTGTTTACCCCTGCATATACGCCGCCAATGCCGCTCGCCAATGACGTAGATCCTTCAGCCCCTTCCGCTGGATCTCGCCATGCTGCAGCACCGAATACGCTGGACGCGGCGCAGGGCGAGGGAACTCGGCCGTCGTGCAGGGAAGCAGCTTCACGTTCTTTGCGCCGATCTCTTCTACTATAGCCTGCGCGAACTGGAACCAGGAGCATACGCCGCTGCCGGAGGCATGATAGATGCCGTATTCCTCCGTCCGCGCGAGCTGAATGAGGAATTCCGCCAAGTCCAGCGTGTACGTCGGCGAACCGATTTGGTCCATGACGACTTGGATTTCATCCTTTGTCTTTATGAGCTCGGAGATGGTTTGCACGAAATTGCGACCATACCGGCCGTAAACCCAGGACGTGCGGACGATGAATACTTTGCCGCCCGCCTTCAGCGCTTCCTGCTCTCCGGCAAGCTTGGTGCGGCCGTACACCGTACGCGGATTCGTCTCGTCGTTTTCTTTATAGGGCCGGGAAGCCGTTCCTTCGAATACGTAATCCGTGCTGACGCAGATCAGCTTGGCGCCGAATTCTCGCGCTGCAAGCGCGATATTCCGCGTGCCCTCCGCATTAATGCGGTACGCGAGATCCGGCTCCGCCTCCGCCTTGTCGACGGCCGTATAAGCCGCGCAGTGAATGACGGCATCCGCCTGGTAGCGCTTGACGGCCTCGCGGCAGCTCTGCAGGCTCGTCACGTCCAAGCCGCCCCGCCCGAATCCGAGGATTTGGATGTTCTTCTCCGCCAGTCCAGGCAATTGTACCAACTCCCGGCCGAGTTGACCGTCGGCTCCCGTGACAATGATACGCATCGGTCTTGTTGTCATGTTTGTTCCAACTCCTTGTTGTCGTTCGAACCGCCGCCGGCGCTCATGCTCCGATAGGTGCCTGTCGCGATTCGCTCCATCCATTCGGCATGACCCGCATACCATTCGATCGTCGCGCGGATTCCGCGCTCATAAGGAAATTGCGGCTGCCAGCCCAGCTCCTTGCGGATTTTGTCCGCGTCGATCGCGTAACGGCGGTCATGCCCGAGCCGATCCGGCACATGACGAATAAGCGAAGCCGGCTTGCCGAGCGCTTCCAGAATCGTCGCGACAACCTGTAGATTCGTCCGTTCGTTGCGCCCGCCGATGTTGTAGATTTCTCCTGGCGCTCCGCCGTGCAGCACTAGATCGATCGCACTGCAATGATCTTCTACATAAAGCCAGTCGCGGACGTTCAGCCCGTCGCCATATACGGGCAGCGGCTTATCCTGCAGCGCCTGCGCGATCATAAGCGGAATCAGCTTTTCCGGAAACTGATACGGGCCGTAATTGTTGGAGCAGCGGGTAATGTTGACGTTCATGCCGTACGTCTCGTGATACGCCCGCACGAGCAGATCCGCCGAAGCCTTGCTCGCAGAATACGGACTGTTCGGCGACAACGGCGTCGTCTCGCTGAAGAGACCCGCAGCGCCAAGCGTGCCGTACACTTCGTCGGTCGAAATTTGAACGAATTTATCGACCTTGTACGCCCTTGCCAGCTCCAGCAGCGTCTGCGTACCGACGATGTTCGTCGTCACGAAGATATCCGGCTGCACAATGCTCCGGTCCACATGAGACTCCGCGGCGAAATTAATCACGGCGTCAACGCCCGCTTGAAAGAGCGGCTCCATCGCAGCCCGGTCCCGAATATCTCCCTGAACGAACCGATAGCTCCCGTCCGGAACGGATTCAATTCCTTCCAAATTGGTTAAATTACCTGCGTACGTTAACGCGTCCGCGTTCAGGAGCGTATAGGCCGGATGCGCCTTTCGCATGTAATGCAAGAAATTGCTTCCGATAAAGCCCGCTCCGCCCGTAATCAACAATTTCACGGCTGTCTTCACCTCGAGTAAGTAAAATGGTTCTCCGCATCGCGGAGCAGCGGATGCTTCGCATCCTTCGCCGATAAAACCGTCGGATCCAGCGGCCACGCGATGCCGATCTCCGGATCGTTCCACGCGATGCCGCGATCATCCGATTGGGAATAACCGGCGTCGACTTTATAGCAGACTTCCGTATTGGCCTCCAGCGTAACGAAACCGTGCGCGAAGCCTCGCGGGACAAGCAGCTGCTTCTTATTAGATGCGGACAGCGCGAAGCCTTCCCAACGGCCGAATGTCGGCGATCCGCGGCGAATATCGACGGCGACGTCGAAGATGCTTCCTGCCACGACCCTGACCAGCTTCGTCTGCGCGCTCGGATCCAGCTGATAGTGCAGCCCTCTCAGCGTGCCGGGCAGCACGGATAAGGAATGGTTATCCTGAATGAACAGGTTCGCGATCCCATGCCCGAGCAGCTGATCGCGGTTATAGCTCTCCATGAAAAATCCGCGTTCATCCTGAAAGCAAGCGGGCTCGATCACCTTCACGCCGGGCAATCCCGTATCGGACACAATCACATGACTCACCCATTTCAACGATAGTACTTATGTATATTCCGACGAGAGCCGCTTTGCTTCGAGCTTGGCCCAGTCTATTTTTACCGTATGGGAAGCCGTGGAATGGTTCATGCTAGAAGACAGTCCATGTCAATTCCGACTTTACAAACATTAATGTTGATTTATTGGTCAGGAACGGAGATAATGGACATGATCTCGACTACATATTATTTAGGAGGTTTTTGACTAATGGCACACCAACTGCCCGCTTTGCCTTACGCAAACAATGCTCTTGAACCGCATATCGACGAAACGACGATGATGATTCACCACGACCGTCACCATAACACGTACGTCACGAACCTGAATGCCGCTCTGGAATCCGCTCCCGAGCTGCAAAGCAAATCCGTTCAAGATCTGATTGCCGATCTGGGCAGCGTACCTGAAGCGATCCGCACGGCTGTCCGCAACAACGGCGGCGGCCACGCGAACCACTCCCTGTTCTGGGAAACGATCGGACCAAACGCCGGCGGCGAGCCTACGGGCGCACTTGCAGACGCGATCGCGAGCGAGCTTGGCGGTTTGGAGCAATTCAAAGCCGACTTCGCTAAAGCAGCGACTACTCGCTTCGGCAGCGGCTGGGCTTTCCTTGCTCTCAGCAACGGCAAACTGAAAGTATACAGCCTGCCTAACCAAGACAGCCCGATCATGGAAGGCGACACGCCGCTTCTTGGTCTGGACGTATGGGAGCACGCTTACTACCTGAAATACCAAAACAAACGCCCTGACTACATCGCGGCGTTCTGGAACGTAGTAAACTGGGCAGAAGTCGGCAAACGCTACGACGCTGCTAAATAAGCATGAATGAGAAGAGGACCTTCGCGCTGCGGCGCGGAGGTCTTTTTTTGCGCTGTGCTTGCTGTTTTCTTCATATCTATGTCTAATTACCTAACATTATTTCTTATATTCTCGATATATCCGACAAAAGTCTCCATTTCACCAACTTTTCATGTTATAATTCCTTCCATATAACGGATAACTAAAGGTGGGGGATGCCTGATGTTTGATTGGCTCGGATTTCGGAAAGGGCTGCCGCTTTGGTGGTCGCATAAGCTCAATGCCGATACGGAAGCGGATGTCGCGGATATTTTCGAGGGAATCGCGGATACGCGGATGGATCTGCTTCACGCATGGACGACGGAATATTGGGATCATCTCGACCGCCTGCTGACGCAAATGTCACAGGAAAACGGTCCAGGTGCCGAAACGCCGGAGAGTGCCCTGCTCGCTCAGATGTTCGCCGAGACGCGGGCACGCGCTTCGGATTTCTCGGAAGTCTTTCTTTTAGACCGCGAAGGCAAAGTAGCTTGCTCGACTGACATGCGCCACACAGGCGAGAAGTACGGCTCCGGCAGCTTGATTGCTTCTGGACTTGCCTATGCGAAAGGCACGGCAGACGCTCGCAAATGCTTGTTCGGCCCGTACGCCGATCCCTGGACGCTGAAGCTCGGACCCAGCACGTCTTCCTTTCACGACAAAATGACGCTGCTCTTCATCTCTCCCATCGTACGTGGCGGCGAGTGGCAGGGCGCGCTCTGCGGACGCGTCCCGAACGATGTCATCGGCGATCTGATTCAACGGGAATCCGGGCATGTGTATCCCGATTCCGGCGACAATTACTTATTCATGGCGAAGCCGCGGCTCCATATGGAGATCGCGCCCGGAACCGCATTGTCGCGCAGCCGGTTCGAGGACCGTACCTTCACGCACGGCGAGAATTTGAAGGACGGCGTCTCCACGGACTGGGGCACGGTATCCGTCAAGGAGCATACGGAGCTTGAGCTGATGTTCACCGATCCCGCGACCGGAGAACTGCATCCCGGCGTAGCGAACACGATCCGTAATGGCAGCAACCTCTTCGTCGCCTTCCCCGGTTATTCCGACTACCGGCACATCCCCGTCATCGGCAAAGGCGTTACGTTCCAGCTGCCGCATTGCCCGGACGTGTGGGGCATGATGTGCGAGGGCGACTTGGAGGAAGTTTACCGGATCCGCAGCATCCGGTGGACGCAGTTCCGTCATTCGCTTGGCTGGCTGGCCGGTTTGGGCGCGATCGGCACCCTCTTGGCGTATTTCATGTTCACGAACGACATGCCCGTCCTCGGGGCCGTGATCGTCGGCGTCTTCAATCTGCTGTTCGGCCTCGCCATGGTCTGGTCGCTGGACCGCGGCGGCAATCGCGAGACGGCGCGCCAGATGCGGCGGCTGAATCGGTTTATCCGGATCAATGCGGAAGGCAAAGGCGATCTGACGCAGCGATTAGACACGGGATCGTTCGCGAATGACGAGACGCGCGAGCTGGCCAAATGGATCAATAACATGATCGATTCCTTGGAAGGCGTCATGCTGCAGGTGAAGCTGGCCTCCGCGGACGTGCTGACCAACCAGCGAGTGCTGCTGGAGACGACCGGAGCCACCGCGGGCACGACGGAACGGGTAAGCGGCAAAATCAACGATATGATCCTCAGCATTCGCAGCCAGCTGAAAGATATCGACATCGCGAAGGACGTCGCCGGCGAAATGCGGGAGACGCTGCGGCAGCTGGAGGACAAGGCCTCGGCAAACATCGGCGTCGCGCAGGGAGAGCTTGTCCGCATCGGGGACAAGATGGAGCAGATCGCGGACCGCGTATCCGAAACGAACCGATCCATCGAGGCGTTCATGGTAACGACGGGTGAGATTCGCAGCGTGCTGGGCGTCATCGAAGAGATCTCGTCGCAGACCCATCTGCTGGCGCTCAATGCCTCCATCGAGGCGGCGCGTGTCGGCGAGCAGGGTAAAGGCTTCGCCGTCGTCGCTTCCGAGATCAAGAAGCTGGCGGATTCCACCCGCAGATCGACGGAAGAGGTGCATGGGATCGTCCAGCATATCTACGTGAACGCACAGCGGGCAACGGCTACGATGGCCGAGGGCACGCGAGTCGTAGCCGAAGGTACGGCGCTCGTCTCGGCGGCATCGGAGATTCTGCGGGGCACGCACGAGGATGACTCGCTGAAATCGCAGATCATCGACGAGGTCGTCGCCATCATGGAGAAGATCGCCCTCGTAAGCAAGCAAAACCGCCGAATTTCCACGGAGGTGGAAGGCAACGTGCAGGAGCTGCTCGGCGACTTCAATCATGTCCGCCATACCTCCAACCATGTCGAGGCGATTACGGCATTCCTGCAGCAGCTCGTCGGGCAGTTCAGGCTGAGCGAGGCACGGCGGCGGTAGGAAGGAGACGCGAGTCGGCAGACCTGCAAGACTCGTGAAATATGGCAATGCCGAAGACCGCCGGGCAAAGGCTCTGCGGTCTTTTGCGTTCTGCCCGGGCATGTGGTGACAAAGCTTGGAAGATCATCCTATTTGGAACTTTGCGGCGGTTTATGCCGTCTAAGCATGCAAAGACCTCATAGTCGGATTTTAGAGAAGGATGAGATAAATGTGAGTTGGCAGATAGAGCGTATTTGGCGCAAATCGTTATTTTTATTACCGGTCATGTTGTTCGTTTTCGGAATGGCCGGCTGTGGACACAAGGAAAACGGTTCCGCAGGGATCCATGTTGCTTCCGATTCCATCACGAGCATTAAGCTGACCTGCACGCCGCTGTGCATGCAGTTGGGTGAGCCGCCGTTTGAAGAAAGGGTCTTCACATCGCCGGATGTCATCCTGACATTCACATCTGCGCTTGATATGGGCAAAAAGATGCCTGGGGTATTAGATTACGGGGCCTACTTCATGATGATCATCCACTATGCAAGCGGAAATGAACGGGAATTCGTCCTGAACATCGACGACGAGGATGGCAGGCAAGGACTGCTGGTCGATTCGTCCAACAGCGAACAAGGTTACGTCATTCCCAATAAGGGAGCGGAAATTTTAAGAGGCATCATCTATCGACCGTGAAAGGAGCATCATCGCCGACGAACAGTACATTCAAATGCATGCAACAAGAGGAACCGTCTAAAGTCGGTTCCTCTAATCTGTGCTAGCCTGTTAATGCAAGGCACCGCTAATTGATCCATTCCTAAGTAGTTAAAACCCCTCAGAAGCCCCTCCACTTAGCGTTGGGACGATTACCTCTTCCAGCGTGCATCACCCGCTAGTTAGGGGAGCTGGCGGAAGTGAGGTCGGCGGCGGCTCATGCGCCTTCAACGCCTTCAGCAGCTCGCGGTCGAACTTTTCCCGCTCGTCGTAGAACAAGCCGTGGCTGCTTTCTTCAAACGGGATCAGCACGGAGTTCTTGATCCCTTGCTGCTGCAGCTTTCCCAGTTCGAAGGGGACGATCATATCCAGCTTGCCGTGCAATATCGTCGTCGGCACGCGGATAAGCGCCAAGTCGCCGCGCAAATCCTCGTCGCGCAGCGCTTCCATGCCATGAATGGCGCCTTGAGAAGACGCTTCGAAGCCAAGCCCGTTAAACCAATCGCGAAACGGTTCGCTGACGGGGTTATGGAAGAAGCCTGCGCCGAAATCCGCCGTCGTCTTCGGCCGGTCGGTGCGAAGTCCTTGTAGGAGTGAATCATATTCAGCAGCAGGCTTGCCGTGCGGGTAGCCCGGATGCCTGGTCATCGACGGTGCCGCGGCGGCCGCCAGAACGAGTCCTCGCATCCTGCGCCCGGCATGCCGCGTCATGTACCGGATGCTGACCGCGCCGCCCATCGAGAAGCCGACAAGCGTCGCGTTTTGCAAGCCGAGCGCCTCCACGACGATGCGGATATCATCGGACATTCGATTGTACGTAAACCCATGAAGCGGCGCGTCGGAATCGCCGAAGCCTCGAAGATCGATCCGAATGCAGCGATAACCTTCCACGGGCACGACGTTCATCTGATATTCCCACATGCGGCGGTTCACCGGCCAGCCATGAATGAAGACGACCGGCCTTCCTTGGCCGGTATCCTCGACGAACAGCTTCACGCCCGGTTCCACTTCGATATAAAAGCCCACCGTTTCGGCCTCCTTTCGCCCATACCTATTTGTATACCGCCTCCCGCACGGATAGCCCTCGAAGTTGTGAAAACGATACACCGGATAGGCTCCTGCCGCATAAGCTGAACCGAGATATTCACCTATCCTTGAAAGTCAATAAAGGAGATCGATCCATGACTCGTTACACGTATGTTTCCGGTGCGCCCGCTGGGTATAAGCGGCAGGCAAACTGCGGCTGCAACGGACCGCGGGGATTATTCCCCGGCATGCCTGGAGGACCAGGCGGCGGCCCTGGCTCCCCCGGTGGTCCCGGCTCCCCTGGCGGTCCCGGTGGCCCCGGCTTCCCTGGCGGTCCCGGCGGCCCTGGCTTCCCTGGCGGTCCCGGCTTCCCTGGCGGTCCCGGCGGCCCTGGCTTCCCTGGCAGCCCCGGCGGCCCTGGCTTCCCTGGTGGCCCTGGCGGCCCTGGCTTCCCTGGCGGCCCTGGCTTCCCCGGCGGTCCCGGCGGCTTCCCGCCACCGCCTCCGCCGTTCCCTGGACCATTCCCAGGTCCGTTCCCGATTCCGATTCCGATCCCAATTCCCGGTCCGGGGCCGTTCCCTGGCTTCGGATTCGTAAGGGTCGTGATCAACGGCGGCAACTTCTTCCCGTGGGTCACGAATGTGTACACGGTCCGTCATTTCCCGGGCATGAGCGTCGGCCAGGCGCTGATTTCTACCGGCGTCGTCCGCATCAGCAATAACGGCCGCATCATTTCCGTGAGCGGCGTCGCGGTTACAGGCAGCGTGGAAGCCATTCTCCGCCTGAACGGACGTCCGATTCCGCACACGCTGCTGAATCTGCCGATTCAAAACGGCGACTCCGTCGGCTTGGAGCTGATCGTGCGCGTGCTGCGCGGCGAGGAGCAGGACGCGCTTCCGCTCTCCGGTCAGGTCGAGAACAACTTCGAACAGCTGCAGCGCCTTGAGGCAGAGGAGCAACAATAACGTCCACGCGATGCCGAAACAATATCGGACGCAAGCACGTTAATCAAGCATGAAAAATCGCCCGCAGCCATTATGGCTGCGGGCGATTTGTATTGGAGCAGGTATGAAGACAATAAGAGCATTGCTTTGTCTGTTAATCACCGCTTTGGTAATTAAGCACGGCTTCGGCTCATTAGCCCAGCTCCGGCTCCATAACCAGCCTCGCCGCTAGTGCGCGCTCGCTTCTTCCTTGATCGCTTTCAGGCGCTTCATCACGTCGTTCGCGCCGCGGCCGAAATAATCGTGAAGCAGATTGTATTCCGCGTACAGCTTCTCGTAGACCGCAACGTTCGCCGGGATCGGCTTGAACGTCTCCTCGCGAACGCGCCCCATTGCGGCGGCCGCGTCCACGACGTTGTCATAACCGCCTTTGGCAGCTCCGGCCGCAACCGCGCCGAACATGGCCGCGCCAAGCGCCGGCGTCTGCTTGGAGGCAGCGACTTTGATCTCGCGGTTCGTGACGTCGGCGTAGATCTGCATCAGCAGGCGATTCTTCTGCGGCAAGCCGCCGCAGGCATACAGCTCGTTCACCTCGACGCCGTTGCCATGGAAGGCATCGACGATTTTGCGCGTCCCGAACGCCGTCGCTTCCAGCAGGGCGCGGTACACTTCCTGCGGCTTCGAGAGCAGCGTCAAGCCGAGCATCATGCCCGTCAAGTCGGTATCCACGAGCACGGAACGGTTGCCGTTCCACCAATCGAGCGCGAGCAGGCCGGACTCGCCGACGTTCAGCTCCGACGCATGCTTCTCCAGCCATTCATGAATGTTGAGGCCTTCGCTCTTCGCGGCCTCGACCGCGTACGCCGGAACCGCTTCGTCGACGTACCAGGCGAAAATATCGCCAACGGCCGATTGCCCCGCTTCATAACCGTAATACCCCGGGATGATGCCGTCCTCTACGACGCCGCACATGCCTTCGACCTGCTTCTCCTCTGAGCCAAGCAGCATATGGCAGATCGACGTGCCCATCGCCATGACGAGCTTGCCCGGCGTAACGACGCCGACGGCCGGAACGGCCGCATGCGCGTCGACGTTGCCGACGGCGATCGCCGTCCCTGCAACCAGCCCCATGCGGGCAGCCATCTCGGTCGTCAGCTCGCCGGCTTTGGTTCCCAGCGGCAGCACGTCGCCGCGAAGCTTCGTTTCCGCCAGATCTTCAAGCTTCGGATCGAGCGCCTTCAGGAATTCGCGGTTCGGATAGCCGTCCTGTTTATGCCATACGGCTTTGTAGCCCGCCGTGCAGCTATTGCGCACGATGTTGCCCGTCATCTGGCTGACGACCCAATCCGTCGCCTCGACGAATTGATCGGCCGTCTCATAGATGTCCGGCGCCTCGTTCAGAATCTGCCACGCTTTCGCCAGCATCCACTCGGAGGAGATTTTGCCGCCGTAGCGGGGAAGGAAGCTTTCGCCGCGCGCCGCCGCCGTTTCGTTGATCCGATTGGCCTCGTCCTGCGCCGCATGGTGCTTCCATAACTTTACCCAGCTGTGCGGGTTCTCCCGATAGGCGGGATCGAAGCAAAGCGGCAGACCCGCTTCGTCGATCGGCAGCATCGTGCACGCCGTGAAATCGATGCCTAGGCCGATGATCTCCACCGGATCGATGCCGGACTCCCGTACGACGGCCGGAACGGACTGCTCCAGCACCTCGATATAATCGCGCGGATGCTGCAGCGCCCAATCGTGCTCCAGCTTCAAGCCGCTTTCGGGCAAACGCTCGTCGATGACGTTATGGCGGTATGGCGTCACATGCTCCGCAATCTCCGCCCCGTCGGACAAGCGCACCAGCACCGCACGTCCGGATTCCGTTCCGTAATCCACGCCAATCGCATATTTATGCGTCATGAATAGGCTCCTTCCAAGTTTGAATTCGTGAACCGGCGCCAGCCGGCTCTGCCTGCAATCGCTTACTTTTGCCCGTAATAGGCGTTCTTCCCGTGCTTGCGCAGGTAGTGACGGTCCAACAGATGCTGGTCCATCGGCTGCACGTTCGGATTCAATTGAAACGTATGAAGCGCCATTTTGGCCACCTCTTCCACCACGACGGCATTGTGGACCGCATTATGCGCATCCTTGCCCCAGCAGAACGGCGCGTGGCTGTAGACGAGCGCGGCAGGCACTTGATTCGGATCGATGCCTCTCTCCCGGAACGTCTCGATGAGCACGTTCCCCGTCTCGAGCTCGTAAGCCCCCGTGATCTCGCTCTCCGTCATCGGACGCGTACAGGGGATTTCACCGTAAAAATAGTCCCCGTGCGTCGTGCCCAGCGCCGGAATGGCCCGGCCGGCCTGCGCCCAGCTCGTCGCCCATGGCGAGTGCGTGTGTACGATGCCGCCGATGCCTTCGAATGCCCGGTACAGCGCGACATGCGTCGGCGTATCCGAGGACGGCCGCAAACTGCCCTCCACGACATTCCCATCCAAATCGACGATGACGATTTGCTCCGCCTGAAGCTCCTCGTACGGCACGCCGCTCGGCTTAATCGCGACAAGGCCGCTTTCGCGGTCGATCCCGCTTACGTTTCCCCACGTAAAAGTAACAAGGCCGTGCTTGGGCAAGTCCATATTGGCTTCCCACACGGCTTGCTTCAACGATTCCAGCATAAGCATTCTCCTCTCCGCGATCCATGGGATCCGGCGCTGCCGGGAATGATTCCATCCCTCGCTAGCCCTCGCCGCAACCCCGTTGCAACCTCATATTCGTCTTCATTATAACTTGTACGTACAAGTGTGTCACGCCTTAATTTACCGCCGTCTCCGCGACCGGAGCCGTCGATTGGCGAACGATGATCTTCGGATCGTACACGATGTCTCCTGCCGTCTCGCGGGCGCCCCGCTCGTTCATCAGCTTCATGAGCAGCGCCACGGCATCCTCGCCCATCCTTGTCTTGGGATGCTCCAGCGTCGTCAGCTTCACTTCCGTCGCCGTCGCCAAATTCGCGTCGTCAAAGCCGACCATCGACAGGTCCGCCGGCACCGCCATGCCATTCAACCGGACGACGTCCAGCAGACGGACGGCCAGCTCGTCGTTATAGCAGACGATCGCCGTCGGCCGCTCCGCCGAATCCCGCCGCAGCAGCTCCGCGAGCGCATCGGCCGGCTTCGTCCGCTTCTCCTCCGTCGCGTAACGGACGAGAAAATCCGGCTGCAGCGTCAGCTTCCGCTCCCGCAGGCAGCGCATGAAGCCGCGCATCCGGTCGACGCCTTGAAAATCATCCGTCTTGAAGAAGCCGGCGATTCGCCGATGGCCCAGCTTCGCGAGATGCTCCGCCGCGCGGTAACCGCCCAGCTCGTCGTCCACCCGTACGCACGGCGCATCCAGATCGCTATAACGTCCGTTGAGCATCACGAACGGAATTTTCCTCGCTTCGAGCGCCAGAAAATAGTCCAGGTTCGGATTCCCCTCCGCGCTCTTCGTCGGCTCGATGATCAGTCCGCCGAGCTGCTGCTGCAGCAGCATGGAAGCCAGGCTTTCCCGCTCGCGCTCCTTCTCGTTATCCGTGCTTGCGAGCAGCATTCTGGCACCGCGAAGCCGCAGCGCGGACTCGACGCCGCGCAGGATTTTCGGGAAAATATAATCCGAGATGTGCGTCGTCATCACGCCGACCGTCAGCTTCTGCTGGGATTCCGTCATGCTTGGGCTGCGCTCGGCTTCGGCGACGAACGTCCCTTTGCCCTGGGAGCGATACAGCCAGCCCTCCGACTCCAATTCTCCGAGCGCCTGGCGGACGGTTTGGCGGCTGAAGCCGAATCGGCCGGCGATCTCGTTCTCCGATGGAAGCTTGTCATGGGGCTTGAACTCCGCCTTGGCGATCCAGGAGATAATTTCTTCTTTCAACTGTTGATATTTGGGCGTTGGCTGTTCCTTCACTCGGCACCTCGTTCTCTCTTGCTTTCCGTTAACTTGTATGGAAGTAGTATAGCACACGCCCAACTTGTACGTACATACGGGCGCCATCGCGAGTACAGCCTGCAGCGGCACTGCACCTTGTTCACGAATGAAAGCACATTCGGCATGCAAAAAAGCGGCAGCCCTGGATGAGCTGATATGCTCCCCATACGGTAGACAGGTGAAATAATAAAACCTGTTATCGTTAGGGGAGTTTTTTATGTCTCTAGGAAAGTATAGTGCTTTGGAGAAACTTGCTATTCTCGAAGAAGTATCAAATGGGGAAATTGGTTTTCTGGCAG
>NZ_JAAAMU010000027.1 GCF_009909195.1 Paenibacillus sacheonensis | reverse complement strand
GCGGCCACGGGCGCAGCGGCCACGGGCGCAGCGGCCACCGGCGCAGCGGCCACCGGCGCAGCAGCCACCGGCGCAACCGCCACGGGCGCAGCGGCCACGGGCGCAGCCGCCACCGGCGCAGCCGCCCTCGCCCGCTGGAGCCTTAGCCCCGCCCAAACCGCGGCAACCGAGGCCGCGCTGGCTTACCTGAATGCTCCGCCCACGCACAAACCATCGGCCCGCCGCAGATTTCTCTTATGGGCCGTTACCGGCGCGGGCAAGACCGAAATGATTTTTCCGCTCATCGAGTCGTGCCTCGCCCGCGGCGGCCGAGCGCTTATTGCCACGCCGAGAAGGGACGTCGTGCTGGAATTGGACCCGCGTATTCGCAAGGCATTTCCGGAAGCGGGTGTCGTTACCCTTTATGGCGGCAGCGAGCAGCGCTGGGAGCAGGGAGAAATTACGCTCGCGACGACGCATCAGCTTTTTCGTTTTCGCGAAGGGTTCGATCTTGTCGTCGTTGACGAAATTGATGCTTTTCCTTATCACGGCGATCCAATGCTCCATTATGCGGCGGAGAATGTACGCTCGCCAAGCGGTGCCCACGTCTTGCTCTCCGCGACACCGCCGGCGGCGCTGCGAATGGAGGCCAGGTTCGGCCGACTAGCGCATGTGCGCGTCCCGGTTCGTTTCCACCGCCACCCGCTGCCCGTTCCAACTTTGCTCCGGATACCTCCCGTGCATAAGCTGCTGAAGCAGCAGAGCCTTCCGCGCAGCCTGGTCGCGGCTTTGCGACAGTCCCTGGACCGCGGCGCGCAGCTCTTCGTATTCGTGCAGCACATCCGCAACGTCGAGCCGCTTGCCGCCATGCTGAGGAGCAGGTTTCCGGGCGTCGCAATCGAAGGTACGTCCTCGCAGGACCCTGAACGTGCCCGGAAAGTCCAACAATTTCGGGAGCGGACCATCCGTCTGCTTGTCACCACGACCATTCTTGAACGGGGCGTCACCGTTCCGAAGAGCGATGTGTTTATACTCGACGCAGACGGCAAGCTGTTCGATGAGGCATCGCTGATTCAGATGGCCGGGCGGGCAGGCAGATCCAAGGACGATCCCGCGGGTAGAGCGTACTTCTGTGCCTCGGCACGTACTCGTGCTCAACAATCTGCTATTGCCCAAATTCGGTCTATGAACCGGATGGCCAAACGCAAAGGGTATTTGATCGGCAATGAACGGAAAGAAGGTGATAAGGTCAATGCCTTCAAACGATAACCCGATATGGCGAGCGCTTCGGCAGGCGGTGCCAAGGATTACTTCCTTGCTCGCCTCAGGCGGCGGATCATGCCTCATATGCGGCGGCCGTCGAGATGCCAGCATGCAGGGCGGCTTTGCTTCCCTATGCCATGCCTGCTATCGAAGCATACCGTGGATTGTCCGCGTGCACTGCCCGGTCTGCGGCCGTCCGGCGAATTGTCCCGACTGCGTTCGACGTACGCATGCCGCCATTATCGTCAATCGCTCGGCAGTGCGCTACGACGCTATCATTCGGGAATGGCTGGCCTTGTATAAATACCATGGACATGAAGCGCTCGAGCCTTTGCTCGGCGAGATGCTCACAGCCGCTTATCGCGGGCTGCAAGCCGAGTATGCCCGGCAAGCCCCGGATGCTGCACCGCTGCGTTTTGACGCCGTTATCCCCGTGCCGGTCAGTGAGCCGCGGCTTCTCGAGCGGGGCTTTAACCAAGCGGAGCGGCTTGCCGCGCGGTTGGCCGCTTCCGAACAGCTGACGCTCCACGACGTTCTGCGGCGCACGCGCCACAGCGGTAAGCAGAGTATCAAATCACGCGGCGATCGGCTGCGCGATACGCGGAATTTATTCACGACCGACGGACAGGCATGGGACAGTCTGATTCATCATGTACAAGTTCGCTCATCTTCCGCGATCCCGCCGACGAGTCATTGCCGCCTGCTTCTCATAGACGATATCTATACGACCGGGAGCACGGTGCATGCTTGCGCCGATGCGCTCGCAACCGCTATGAGGCAGTCGTCCCTGGGCGCAACGCTTGAAATCTATTGCTTAACCTTGGCGCGATCCTAGCGATTTATACATAGCCCGACTGGGATTCGCGGAGACTCGCTGCCAAGCTGAGACCCTGCGAGCGCGCACGAATGTTACCCTTCCCGATACATGGTAAAAAAATAAGATGAATTTTGTCTTCTATTGCGTTAATATGAAGTCACAATTCGCTACCTTGGAAGGGAGCATAGACCGATGAATCTCGATAACTGCCCGCGCTGCGGGAAATTGTTCGCCAAGAACTTCCGAGACGTTTGTCCGGCCTGCATCAAAGCGATCGATAATGAATACGCGCTGTGCTCGGACTATCTCCGTAAACAAAAAAGCGCCAACATTACCGAGTTGTCCGAAGCGACGGACGTAAGCATCAAGCAAATCACGAAGTTTATCAAAGAAGGCCGGATCTCGTTGATGGGAGCGCCGAACCTCATGTACCCGTGCGAAATGTGCGGCACGCTGATTCGCGAGCATAACCAGTGCGAGAGCTGCAGGGCGAAGCTGCTGCACGAAGTGAATAAAGTGCGGCCGGACATAGCCGCGAAGGAAAACGAAGACAAAGCGCCGACTTCCGCCGCGTCCGTCTATCGTATTATGGATCGAAAGCGTTACTAGCACGCGATATACGGCCGTTCCGCCCGGTGAGGAGAATCTTAGCGAATCTCTTTGCGGGCTTTTTTGTCTGACAAACATTGACTATAAATAAATCCATGAAACTGCCGATAATAGTTGTAATGGCGAATCGGTTTTTTGAATTGTTGGAGGTGTTAACGTGAAGATCAATCATACACAGCGGATCAATGCCGTGAATCCGTACCAGAAGCAAAATGATCAGCAAACCGCGGGCTTGAGCCGCAAGCGCAAAACGGACGAGGTTCAGATTTCCGCCGAAGCGCAGGGGCTGTTGTCCGACAGCCGCGTCAACGACCCGGAACGGGCCAAGCGCATCGACGATCTTAAGTCTTCCGTCGGCTCCGGAACCTATCATGTGGAATCGGGCAAGATCGCAGAGAAGCTGCTGCCGTATTTTAAAAATTCTAAACAAGAATAGGTGAGTTTTCGTGAACGTCGAAACCATTATCGCCACGTTGGAGGAGCAAGCGGCTATTTACGATCAGCTGCTTGCCTTGGCGAATGAGAAAACCCCTTATCTCGTTCATAATCAAGTAGATTCGCTGAATGCCGTCATTGCGAAGGAACGGAAGCTGTTGAAGACGGCCGAAGAGCTGGAGCAGCAGCGCATGAGACTCTCGGGACAGTATTTCACGGGGATCGGCATGCTTCGTTATAAGGGCGGCAAGATCAGCGAGATGATTCGTACGGTGACGTCTTCCCAGGATAAAGCGCGCTTGACCCAGCTTCATACGGACCTTACGAGAACGCTTGATGAGTTGAAGCATGTCACCCTGCTTAATCAACAGCTTATCGAGCACTCCTTGAAGTTTATTGATTACTCGATCGATTTATTAAGCGAGGATCCGACCAATGATTATACTTACCAGCATCCGCAGAGTAACGCGTACGGTAAATCCTCGCAAGCACGATACGACCAAAGAAGATGATTGAGGGAGGCTGCCGGAATGGCATCGACATTTCATAGCATCGAGACGGCAAAGCGCAGCTTGTTCGCGACGCGCAGCGGTTTAGGCACGCTCGGCCATAATATCGCGAATGCCAACACGGAAGGGTACTCGCGGCAAAGAATCGATTTGCGGGCAAGCAGGCCGATTGAAGCCTTCGGCATGTCTCACTCGACAGCGGCGGGTCAGATCGGCACGGGCGTGGAGGCTGTCGCGATCAACCGCATTCGCAGCTCTTTCCTTGACGTGCAGTATCGCGACGAGAACAAATACGTGGGCAACTGGGAAGTCCGTTCCGATACGCTGGGCAAACTCGAGGCGGTGGTGAACGAGCCTTCCGATACGGGCATCCGCACGGTATTGGACCGATTCTGGACGGCATGGTCCGATCTCAGCAAAGACCCCGAGAATACGACGAACCGCGAAATCGTCAAGCAAACCTCGCTTGCGCTCGTCGATTCGTTTAACCAGACCAGCAAGCAGCTGCAAAGCATCAGCGACGACTTGACGGGATCGATCGACACGAAAGTACAGCAGGCGAATGTGCTCCTTCATTCCATCGGAGACTTGAACGCCCAGATCAAGCGCATCGAGTCGCTCGGCGACAGCGCCAACGATCTGAGGGACCAGCGTGATCTTTATTCCGATCAGCTGTCCAAAATGATGAACGTCAACGTGTCCGAGTCCACGGACGGTTATAACATATCCATGGGCGGCACGCCGCTGGTTCAAGGAACGCAGGTAACGGATCTGACGGCTGCATCGGTGGAAGGCGCCTATTCGTCCGGCGATCTGAACAACGGCGAATTTTACGGGCTGATTACCTCCCGGGACGTATACGTGAAGGGCTACCAAGATCAGCTGGATACCATCGCCAAGACGCTCGCCGAAGGCGAAATTCAGGTGACCATCCCAAAAGGCGCGATGTACAACGGCGTGACGCTTACCAATGATCAGGTCGTAACCGTCAACGGCATCAACGGCCTGCATAAGCTTGGCTTTACGAACGAAGCGGGCGCCACGCGAGGGGATGATTTCTTCACCTTCGATACGACTTCGGGCGCTGCGGGAATAACGGCGGGCAGCATTCGCTTGAATCCGGCGATCGTGACGGACAGCAACAAGATCGCGGTATCGATGCGCACGGAAACGACCGGTTCCGGCGTCTCCGTCGTGAAGGGCAACAATGCGCTGGCACTGTTGATTTCACAGATGAAGGACGGCAAGTTCTCGTTCGATGAAACCGCTACCGGTGGACCCGTTACCAGCACGACGATGGGGACGTTTTATAATTCCATGGTCGGAGCCATCGGCATACAAGCGCAGGAAGCCAATCGTCAGTACGAGAACGCGACGACGATGATGACGCAGGCCGAGAGCAGCCGGCAATCCGTAAGCGGCGTCTCGCTCGACGAAGAGATGTCGAACATGATCGTTTTTCAGAATGCATACAATGCCGCGGCGCGGTTTATGACCGTTATTGACGAGACATTGGATAAATTGATCAACAGCACCGGAACCGTAGGCCGGTAAGTCTAGGAGGTAAGAGAAATGTCAATGCGCGTAACCCAAAATATGACGAGCTCCAGACTGATTCAGAACTTGAATGCGAATATGCGTAAAATGGCGATCCAGCAGGATCAAATCTCGACGGGGCGGAAGATCAATAAACCATCCGATGACCCTGTCGGATTGACGTACGGCCTGCGTTACCGCTCCGACCTGACGGCTAATGACCAATACCAGGACAACGTCGCTTCGTCGCTGTCTTGGCTCGATTTTTATGACTCGCAGCTGGATCAAGCTACACAGGTGCTGCAGCGCGTGAACGACCTTGCCGTGCAAGCGGGTACGGGGACGAATACGCCGGAATCTCTCGAGGCGATCAATAAAGAGATTACGGAATTGAAGAAACAGATGTCGGATATCGGCAACAGCAGCTTCAACGGCAAATACGTATTCAGTGGGCAAATGTTCGATCAGCCGCCGTTTCCGGATGGCACGGATCCTAAGACAGTAACGGCGGACAATGGCGGAGTTACTTATGAAATCGGCCAAGGCATCACGATGGACGTCAACCTGACGGCTAACCAAGTGTTCGGGGCTGCTGACGCCGCTGGTACGACCGATAACGTATTCTCGATCTTCGATCGTTTGTCCTCTGCCCTGCAGTCCAGCAATTACGGGGCGGTATCGGCGGAGATCGATAACGTGAAGTCGCGGATGAACCAAATCATCTCCGCGCGCTCCGAGAACGGCGCGAAAACCAACCGTGCAGAGCTGATGCAAAACCGAATGGAACAGATGGAAGTCGATCTGACCTCGCTGCAGTCCAAAACGGAAGATGCGGACATGGATCAGCTTTATATCGACTCCTCGGTGAGCCAGAATATTTATCAGGCTTCATTGTCCGTAGGGTCCAAGATCATTACGCCTTCTCTCGTAAACTTCCTGAATTAAGATGAGACTGCCGCAGCTGCAAATCACGAGCCAGCGCGCCGTGCTGGGCATTCAGACGGAATGGGGCACGAGGACGATCCATTCGCCGCGAGCCGAAGTGCAGGTCAGCACGGATCGGCCGCCAATCGAGATTCAGTCTTATCGTCCGGTCATGAGC
Organism: Paenibacillus sacheonensis; assembly: GCF_009909195.1. Taxonomy (GTDB): domain Bacteria; phylum Bacillota; class Bacilli; order Paenibacillales; family Paenibacillaceae; genus Paenibacillus_Z; species Paenibacillus_Z sacheonensis. Next base: position 71,808 of record NZ_JAAAMU010000027.1, on the reverse strand, counting down.
ATCGATCAGAGCGCGACTTGGGATGCCATTATCGGCCCCAAACCGGAGCAACTGGCCCAGCGGTTGGTTTCGCAGACGACGAGTTATGTTCAGCAGCATATTCAGTCCGTGAATGCGAAGTGGAGGAACATCGCGGATCTGGCCCACAACAAAGAGAATCCGATTCCGAATCTGGCGTATGCCGAGATTACAAGGGATCGGCCCGCTCTGCCGGTCTATGGTTCGCCCTCCAGGATGAATACCCGGGTCCAGTTCGACGTTCGAAAGCCCGATATCGAGACAAAGCCGTGGAAGGTTCATATCGACGTGCAGCCTCACCAAGAACCGGACATTCAATTTACGCCGGGCAAGGTCCGCTATACGATGGAACAATACCCGAAGGTGACGGTTACGCCGCCGCCGATCGTCGATTTAATGGTATAATTGAAACTATGATATCTCATGGAAGCTATAGCATCGTGCATGCTATAGCTTTTTAGCTTTTCCTAATTTAAATGGCTATGGCTATGAAGACGAGGTGCTGACACGATGATTATTCAAACAAGCCGATTTGGGCAGTTGGAGATCGAAGACAATGAAATTATTCAATTCCCGCAAGGAATCCCCGGATTTCCGGAATACAAGCCCTATACGCTCATTTCAGTAGAGGACAGCCCGTTTTATTTCCTTCAGTCGGTGGAAGAAGGAAGCTTGTCGTTCGTGCTGGTATCGCCTTTCGAATTCTTCCCCTCATACGAGTTTGAACTGAGCGCGGATGCGCTGCATGAGCTGGGTCATCCTGCCCGGGAAGATGTACGCGTGCTTAATATCGTAACGGTAAAAGACGACATCGAAGAAGCGACGGTAAATCTCGCGGCCCCGATCGTTTGGAGCGGCGCGACGCGAGCGGGCATTCAAGTCATTCTGCAGGATGCATCGTATCGCACGAAGCATCTGCTGTTCCAATCCAAGGCCGGCGCAGAAGAGGAGGAGACTCCATGCTAGTGCTCAGCCGCAAGAAAGGCGAAACGATCATGATCGGCAACGATATCGAGCTGACGGTACTAGAGGTCACGCCCGATGGCGTCAAGCTGGGCATCTCCGCTCCGAAGGAGATCGGCATTCTACGTAAAGAGTTGTTCGCGGCGACCGCAACGACGAATAAAGACGCGCTTCATTCGCTTGATGCCCTTCAAAGCCTGCAGATACGATACAAGGAAATTAAAAATAAAGAAACTAGAAAATAGTACTAAATAATTAGATTTTCCCGCCGATATAAATAGTAGAGTTGATTAAGGGCGGCCGACCTTTCTTCAACTTTACCGCAAGGATGCGGGCTATTATTTATCTCAGGGAGGAACTTACTCATGATTATCAATCACAACATCAGTGCGCTTAACACGCACCGCAACATGGGCCTGAACAACACGGCTGCTTCCAAAAACATGGAGAAACTCTCCTCCGGTCTTCGCATCAACCGCGCTGCCGACGACGCTGCAGGTCTTTCGATCTCCGAAAACATGCGCGGTCAAATCCGTGGTCTTGAGCAAGCTCAACGCAACACGCAAGACGGAATCTCGTTCGTACAAACGGCTGAGGGTGCTTTGAACGAAGTATCCGCAATGCTTAGCCGTATGAAAGAGTTGACTGTTCAAGGTATGAACGGTACGTACCAATCGGCTGACCAAGCTAACATCTCGGCTGAGATGACTGCTTTGACTTCCCAAATCAGCAACATCGTTACGAACACGACGTTCAACGGCATCAACATTACTGCCGGCGCATCGATCGTTACGGACGACAAAGGTACGGTTATCTCGATCGGTTCGATCACGACTTCTTCCTTCACTGGAACCGGCGTATCGTACACTGCTGATGCTGCCGGTCTGTCGGCGGTTAACGCTGCTATCACGGCTGTTGCTTCCGAGCGTGGTAAACTGGGTGCGATCCAAAACCGTCTCGAGTACACGTCCAACAACTTGGGCACGACGACTGAGAACCTGACGGCTTCCGAATCCCGTATCCGCGATACCGATATGGCGAAGGAAATGGTCAACCTGACAAAAAACAACATCTTGCTGCAAGCTTCGCAATCGATGCTGGCACAAGCCAACTCCGCGCCGCAAGGCGTACTGTCGTTGCTCCGTTAATCGACGGTTCATCAGTAGAAGCAGAAGAGGTCTTAGATGCTTATCTAAGGCCTCTTTTCAATTTATTACGAGGTGGTTTATGGATGAATAGCAGCATAGCTCTCGTCATGATCGTGCGTAATGAGGAAGCGACTTTGGCCCGTTGCTTGGAGAGCGCCGTCCAACATGTAGAGGAAATCATCATCGTGGACACGGGTTCGACGGATAAAACAAAACAGATCGCGGAACGCTTCGGTGCTCGAATTTTCGATTATGCATGGGGTGATGATTTCGCGGCTGCTCGTAATTATGCGTTGGACCAATCGACGTCGACATGGAATTTGGTGCTGGATGCCGATGAATATATTACGGCGATGGACAGAACGATTCTTATACAAACACTGAGTGAACAAGCATGCTTAGGCCGAATTACGATCGTCAGCCTGACATCGGAGCAAGGCGAGCAAAATGAAGCACGAGGTTACATTACGCGCCTGCTCCCGGCCGGAGTTCGGTTTGAGGGACGTATCCATGAACAGGCAAAATCCGATTTGCCGCGGATGAACGTACCGATTACCGTGCTTCATGACGGCTATTTGTGTCGCAGCAAGTCGGAACGAAATATTCCATTATTGTTGGCGGAGTTAAAGAATAACCCGAATAATAGTTATATTTATTTTCAATTGGGAAGAGAGTATCAAGGCCTTCAAGAGTTGCAGCAGGCTAGCGAATATTTCGAAAAAGCACTTAACCTGCTGAACGGCGAGGAAAGATATGCGCCTAACGTGGCGGTTCATTATATATATGCCTTAAAGGAAATCAAACGATATACCGAGGCATTGAAGCTTATTCAAAAGAACTACGGTTGGCTTGCGACCTTCCCGGATTACCATTTTGCATGCGGCATTTTTTATTTAGACCTCGTGATGAGCGATCCCGGTCAATACATGACCTTCTTGCCGGAAATAGAAGCTTCTTATAAGAGAAGCATCGCTATCGGAGAGTCGGATCGGTATGACACGGTCTCCGGTACAGGTTCCTATCTGGCACTATACAATTTGGCCATGTATTACGAAACGTTCGGAAGAATGGGCGAAGCGGTGCATTGTTTAAAACGGGCGACGAATCTGGGCTATGAGAAAGCAAAAATCAGGTTGACAAATCTGGGCTATGAGAAAGCAAAAATCAGGTTGACAAATCTGGGCGTATAACCGATGTCATATTAAGTAAATGGCGGCTTATACCGATAAATAGAATAAGAACGAAATGTCGGGGGGAGCATGCAGCTATGTCAATGAATGTATCTTCGGTTAACTCAAGTAAATTTATTTCTTCTGATTTGAGCCTGGGCACGCAAAGTCCCGATAGCGCAGCGCAGTCCGGTGATCAGGGGGTCAGTTCCTTGATTAATACAACGGAGAGCATGCAGCTGGCAGAGCTTCGCGGCGCAAAGATTTCGGCAGGCGACGAACAGAAGATCAAGATGCTCGATAAGGCCATTAAAGCCATGGAAGGGCCCAAGACAAGCCTTCATCTATCGGTACATAAAGAAACCAATACCATTATGATTAAAGTCATGGATAAAGATACGGGGGATTTGATTCGCGAGATTCCGCCGGAGAAAACATTGGACGTAGCGGCTAAGCTTATGGAGATTGCGGGGATCTTGGTCGATCACAGGATTTAATTTAAGGAGGGAACGGCATGACGGTACGGATTACGGGGCTTTCTTCGGGCATGGACGTCGACGCGATGGTCAAAACCTTGATGAAGGCGGAACAAGGCAAGAAGGACAAGCTGGTTCAGCAACAAACCTCCCTTCAATGGAAGCAGGAGGCATATCGCGACGTCTCGACGTCGCTCGTAGACTTTCGCCAAAATAAAATGAGCAATTATAATTTGAACTCCATTCTGACGGCGAAGAAAGCGGACGTAACCGGAAATACGTCGGCTGTATCCGTTACTTCTACGGACAGTACGTTCAAAGGCAATCTCTCGGTAACGGTGAACGCTCTTGCTCAAGCCGCGGTGAACGTCTACGATACGAAGACGCCACCTGCAGCTAGCACGGACCCTGCCTTAGGGGAACTGTTCGGTGGGACTTACGTTCCAGGGGTTAACGCATCAGATGCGATCAAGCTGACAGTGAACGGCAAGGATTTTAATTTCACCAAGGGCGATACGATCAGCAGCGTGATCTCGAAGATAAATGCCGATAAGAGTGCCAATGCGACCGTCATGTACGCGGGCGGGAAGCTGTCGGTTTCAAATAATAATACCGGGGATTTCTCGAGCGTTCAAAAAAACGCGACGCTTAGCGTAGACGGAGCCTCCCAGACGGCAACCAGTACAATTGCCGGTAGTGACGCGAAATATACCGTGAACGGGCTTGCGATGACTTCCTCGACGAACAATGTAACGGTTAACGGCGCCAATATGCAGCTGAAGTCCGTGTCGGGTTCGGGAGGCGCTTCCGTAATCTCGTCATCCGTCGATACGGATAAAATCGTAAATGCCATTAAGTCGTTCATCACCGATTATAATGCCATTCTCGATCAGGTGAACGGCAAGCTGAAGGAAGCGGTATATCGCAAGTACCAACCGTTGACGCAAGAAGAGGAAGACGCCATGAGCGATAAGCAGGTGGAATTGTGGGAATCTAAGGCCAAGAGCGGTCTCCTAAGCAATGATTCTACGTTGTCTTCCATGATCAGCAGCATGCGGTCGATGATGGTGACAGGGTTCGACGATGGCAAAGGAAACAAAATCAGTCTGCAATCCATCGGCATCACGACCGGACAGTGGACCGATTACGGCAAACTTGTCATCGGCGACGAGAAGAAGTTGCGCGAGGCTATCGAGGCCAATCCGGACGGCGTCGCAAAGTTATTCACGGCAACCGGCGCCGATCCGAAGAACCCGACCAGCACGGACTCCGGTATTTTTTCCAAAATCAACACTACGGTACTGACTGCGTTGCAATCGTTATCTACCAATGCCGGTACTTCGGTGTACAGTGCAGATAAGAACAGCTCGTTTATCGTGAATTCCTCGGTTGGCGAGCAATTGCGGAGCATTGCAAAGAAAATTACTGATCAAGACGCATATCTAAAACGCAAAGAAGATCAATACTATGCGCAGTTCTCGGCGATGGAAACAGCCATGAATAAGTACAGCTCCCAGTCGATGGCATTTTCCAACTATTCATAATCAATAAGGAGGATACGGTAGGATGTTATCACCTCAACAAAAATACCAGCAGTTGTCGGCACAAACCGCAACGCCGATCCAACTTGTATTGATGTTATACGATGGAGCCATTCGCTTCTCAAAGCAAGGTATTGAAGGTATCGAACAGAAACGATACGATGTGGCCAATACATTCCTTTGCAAGGCGGAGGCTATTGTTCATGAACTTATGGGTTCGTTGAATTTTAGTTATGAAATCTCGCAGAGCCTTTCGCAGATTTATGAGTACGTGCTGCATAACTTAATCCAAGCGAATCTGAAGAAGGACGTTTCTCTGGTTCACGAAGCTCTTGTCCATCTTCAGGAACTGCGCGAAGCATGGAGACAAATTTCGAAAACAGCCGTTGCTGTCGGCAACTAGGAGCGAATCATGGGCAATGCAGCGATAGAGAGACTTCACGAAGAGGCTGCCGCTATTATGGACCTGCTTGCGGATGTGCCGTACGAACGCCTCGTTCAACTGGTTGAGTTAAGAGAGAGTACCTTGATGAATCTTCAGGAAACTCCTGTCTTGGATGAGAACGACCGGATGCTGATTCGACAGCTCATGAAATTCGACGGTTGCATGTTGAAACGCATGCAGGAGCTGAAAGAAGAGGCTTCCGAGCGAATCAGTAAGATTCAATCCTCCAAGATGCAAAAGCAAGTTTATGAAAATGATGCGTTCGAAGGCGGGTTTTTCTTCGACAAACGCAAATAAACACGATAATTGCAGAAAACCCCCTGCATTAAACGGATCGTATCCATCCGTTTGATGCAGGGGGTTTCGTTATAATTGTATTTTATTTTAGGAGCTGAGCGAGAGCGGGTATTTTTTTGTAAAAAGCTAATTTGTCACCGTATCTTTGAATGAACGCTCGTTTCCGGGCCGGCTCTTTGCAGTAACGCAAATAAAGCGTGTAATTGCGAAGCGATTCCGGCTTCAAGGCGATTGCGGCTTGGAGGAACTCGAGTCCATCGTCGAGGTAGTCGTGATAGAGATGGTAGATCGCCAAATTTTCCAGGCTGGCCGCGTTTAATTCATTATTCTTAAGCAGAATGGAATAATAGTTCATGGCTAGATCATGCTGATGGTTGGCATAGAAAAAGTTGGCCAGCGCATTCGTGGTCTCGGAGTTGGCATATGCATTAACGAGTCGGTCATAGAGTTCGTAAAACTGATAGAGATAGGTTTTGGTCAGAAGTTCAAAGATATGAATATTATGTTCGCTTTCATTGCCATGAATGATGCGCTGGAACACTTGTATGTGCGCGTAGGACTCGTGATCTTCACCGATCGAAAGCCTTTCAAAATAATCTTCACTCCAAACGAGCGAACCGAGCGCTATGGTTACGAGTTCCTCGAACTGCAACGATTCTTTCCGATTCCTTCGTTCAATCAGCGATTTGAATTCTTCTTGGTTCTGATGCAGAAGTGCAAAATTCAAGGCATCCAGCGATTTCAATTCTTTCGCTGCGCTGCCGAGCTTCTCGTAGGCATAAACGGCTAATTCCGCCTTCCCGAGCACGAGCGAAGTCTTTAGAAGAAAGATATCGTATTTTCGATCTTCAGCGGGATTTAAGCCTTTCAAAAGCTTCTGGATGTCCGCTGGCGATTGGAATAGCGACAAAAGCGTAATCAGTTGCTTCATGGCCCCGAAATCATAGGTATTTTGAATGAGCTGCTTGGTCAAATAGTAGATCGATTTCTCCGTATCGTCTTCAAACGAAGCGATTTCAGTCAGAATCCGAAGCGGAAAACCGGATGCATAATTCGGACTGTGGAGCCAGAACACGTGCGTGCGCTCGGCAAGCCGTTCCGCGGTTCGGTAGGCTTCCATATAGACTGTCTTGGCCTCGTCATACAATCCAATCTGGTAGTAAATCGATCCTTTTAATGAATTGTATTCCGGATAATGATTCCATGCCGATAGCTTGCCTTCGACTAACTGCCAGGCATCGTTAAACCGGTGAAGTTCCAAGTAGGTTTGAATCAATGAAATGACGGCACGCGGGTACCAGGAATGCGTGGCTTCCTGCGCTCCTTTTTGCAGGCTGCGGTCGTAATAATAAATGGCGCCTTGATGATCCCCTTGAATAGCTTTCTCGTTGCCGATGGTAAAGTAGTCGTAGGCGGTCAATCCGGCGCTTTTCTTCAGGTCATTGAAAATAGTCGCGTTACGGTTGAGCTTGTCTTTGACGGTAACGGTGTCTTTCAAATACCCGGTATGATACATGGAGCCGGGAGCCAAATGAAAACGGAGCTCCGTTCCGCCTTGGCAGTGTAGTTGTTCATGAATCGGCCGCGTGTAATAGATGCCCTGATTATTTGGAAATAGACGGGGCACCTCCGCAGTACTTACTGACGTGCTGTTTTGTTCGGATTCCCCGAGCAAATTAACGACGCTCAAAGCGTAAGCCAGGCCGGCTTCGGGGAGTTCGTTTTCCAAAAATTCGCGGAGCTTCACAGCTTCCGCAGGAGGGAAATATTCGTCCGCATCGATTACAAACACCCATTGGGAAGTAGCGCGCCGAATGCCCTCGTTCCGAGCAGCGGAAAAGTCGTTAATCCATTCAAAATCGTAGATATGTTCTGTATAGGCAGAGGCGATTTCTCTTGTTCGATCCGTCGAACCGGTATCGATAATGATGATTTCATCTGCAACGTCCTTGATACTGGCTAAGCATCGGTCAATCACGCTTTCTTCGTTTTTTACAATTAAGCATGCGGTAACTAAGTTGTTCATTTATGTAATCCACCTAACATAAGAGGTTATACCTATACTTCGTCATATTCAGACTTGAATATTAGGCGGAGCGGATGATTTATGTTTTAGGATAATATTACCACCGCAATACGCCCTTAAGTCTGTGCAGGATGAAACCGATATAATAAATGTAAACTATGCTAGATAGACAGCATATTTCGAGACTTAGGGGCGTGAACAGATTGTCGCAAGTATTGCATGATGATTTAGACGGAATTGTCGCGGATCCAAACGTTCCATGGGGAGATCTGCGAGACAGCGTCATTCTAGTTACGGGTGCGACAGGGGCAATCGGAGCACTCCTAGTTCAAGCATTATCTGCAGCGGACACGAGGCACCGACTCGGTCTTCATATATTGGCGCTTGGCAGAAACGAAGATAAGGCCAGGACGCTTTTTGACAAGCTGAACCATGTGGAATTTGTACAACACGACATCCGAAATCCTTTGAACATAGATGGGCCTGTAGACTATATCGTTCATGGCGCAGCGGTAACGAGATCGGCCGATATGGTGGGCAATCCGATTGGCGTGATAGAAACTGCATTAAGTGGCACGGAGAACATATTGGTGCTTGCAAAGAATAAGCAATCCAAGAGTATGGTTTATCTGTCTTCAATGGAAGTATACGGACTGACGGACCCATCACTTGATTGGGTAAAAGAGGACGATCTTGGCTATATCAATCTTAAGAGCCCGAGAAGCAGCTACCCGGAAAGTAAGCGTATGTGCGAGTGTCTATGCAACTGTTCCTTCGCTCAATACGGAATCCCGGTCAAGGTAGCTCGCTTGGCACAAACTTTTGGCGCAGGATTCCCGAATGACGACCCTCGAATTTTCGCGCAGTTCGCTCGGAGTTCAGTAGCAGGTACGGATATTGTGCTTCACACGGAAGGGAAATCTCGCGGCAATTATTGCTATGCTAGCGATGCGATTCGTGGTCTGATGCTGTTATTGCTAAGAGGCGAAGACGGTGAGACGTACAACATCTCCAACCCGGAGACGAGCATGACCATTCGGGAGATGGCAGAACTGGTTGCAAAGGATGTGAGCGGTGGCCGCGTCGCTTTTAAAGTGGACAAGCCCTCCAATGCCGCTAAGCACGGATACGCCCCGGATGTAACGATGAGGTTAAGTTCGGACAAGATAGGACGGCTCGGCTGGAGGCCCCGGTACGGACTTGCGGAGATGTACAAGCGAATGATCGAGGATTGGTATGAAGCTTCGAATGTGCTAGAAGAGCCGGGGGTAACGAAATGAGGAAGTACCATCAAGAGAAAGTGCTGGAACTCATCAAGACGTTAAGCGAAGCGCAACGGGAGCTCGCGCGACTAAAGGCTGAGCAGAACACGCGGGCGTTCATTGGGTTATTGGCCGATTGTCAGGATTTCGCCCTTCATGTCGGTCAGTATATCGATAAATTTGAAGGCGAGGGAACTCGGACTGTGTCCCTGCTGGAGAAGTATTGCGACATTCTCTATTACGCAAGCGTTGGTGCCGACAAAGGCGAAGATAATACTCCACATATCGACGCCTTGCAGGAACAGCTCAGAGAGATTGAGGGTAGTGTAAAGACCGAGCTTAAACAGAGCAAGATCGAGATCGCGTTTCTCCCCTATAAGGCCAGTATGTGGGATAGCTGCGAATCAATTTGGGTTGCAGCGAAAGAAGACCCGGAATGCGACGCATACGTTGTGCCGATTCCTTACTTTGACAGACTGCCTGGCGGAGCAGTCGGGCAGATGCATTACGAGGGCAATCAATTCCCGGACGATGTGCCAATTACGGATTGGCAGAGTTATAACATCGAGGAGCGTCGGCCAGACGTTATCGTCACGATCAACCCCTATGATGACAGTAACTTAATGACGATGGTTCATCCCGACTTCTTCAGCAAGCGAATCAAGGACCTGACGGAGATGCTTGTCTACGTTCCGTATTTCGTGAGCATGGACGATGTGGATGAGCATTTCTGCAAATGCGTGGGCGTCTTGTATGCCGATCGGGTAATCGTGCAATCGGACAAGATCAGGCAGACCTACGTTCGCGTGCTTCAACAATTCGAACGGGAGAATCGATGCGTAGGCATGTTCGGTAACGTGGAAGAGAAGATCGTTGCGCTCGGGTCGCCGAAGTTCGATAAAGTGGTGAACACGAAGCGCGAGGACTGCGATGTTCCGGATGAGTGGCGGAAACTAATCGAGCGTGCGGATGGTACAGAGAAGAAAGTTATTCTGTACAACACGTCGCTTGCTGCGCTGCTGGAAGGGAACGAGAAGGTTTTGAGTAAGTTACGCGACGTGATCGAGGTGTTTAAGAGACGGGAAGATGTCGTACTTCTGTGGCGCCCGCATCCCCTTAGTAAGTCCGCGTATCAGTCGATGCGTCCGCATCTGCGAGAAGAATACGAGCGAATTATTGAAGATTACAAACGGCAGCAGATCGGGATCTTTGACGATTCGGCTGACTTGCATCGTGCGATTGCATTGTCTGATGCGTATTATGGCGACGGGGGATCTATGATTGCGCTTTATGCGTGTACGGGGAAGCCGATGATGGCACAGTGGTTGGAATCCTCTACGTTGGCTGACGGGAATGTGCTTCTTAACACGGTTCATGACGATGGCGAATACTTGTGGGGGTCAACGTATAACTTTAACGGATTGTTCCGAGTCGATAAGAGTACTATGATTGCGGAGTATATGGGAATCTTTGCTGAGGACAATGTTCAATATCTCTATTTGGATTGCGTGGAACGGGATATGAAGCTGTATTTTGCTCCCTATTACGCAGATTACATTGGGATCTACGATAAGGTTAAACATGCGTTTGGAAAGCTAGAGTTTCATCATAAAGAGAGATTGAAGTGGCTTCGCTCAGGCGAGAACGAATTTTTCAATAGGGTCGTTCATTATCAGCAGTATTTGTTCTTCGTGCCCCATATGTATCCGGCGATTATACGCTATGATACAGAAAGCGGAGAATTGACCTATTGTTCCGATTGGGTCAATCATGTGGAGTATGCAGCTAAAAAGTCGCCTCATTGGCCGAAGTGGCAACAAACGTACGATTTTGATGGTCTGCTGTGCCCTGGAGGGCAGGTGGTCGGTTCTGAAATCGCCATCAATTTATATGTGTCGAATGAACTTATGTTCTTTGACATGCAGACGTTAACCTATCAATTTTATAAGATCGGAAAGCAAGAGGAACGCTATTTTGGCGTTTGTTACGATGGAGAAAACTATTGGCTGGCAGCTAGAAAAGGCAACTATGTCTTGAAATGGAAACGTGAAACACAAACATATCAAAAAATAGTGTTTTCGGATGATGTGGTAGCTGAAAGCTTGATTCATTATCGAGCACTTGTGTATTCCCATGGATATGTTTGGTTATTTCCTAATGAGGCTGGTAAAGCGTTTAAAATTGATGTAAATAACCACAGCATTCACGAAGCAAGCGAACTTGATCTGCCTGCAACAAGGGAATTAGGTTATCTCCATGTTAAGCGGAATGACAATACTATTGTCGCGTTGACAAGAAATGCGGTTTTACAGTGGGATATGATGAATCATCAGCATAAGCTGCAATCCATTTCGTTCGCGGATCAGGATTATGATACGATTATGAAATTAAAATTTACAGCAACGAGCAAACAGTTATCGAAAGTTCAGAACGTATTTAGTGCTATATATACGGATAATTTTGTGGGTTTGAATACGTTCTTGGATTACATTACACGGTTTAATCTATTCCCGTTTACTCGACCACGGGTTGAAAAGCAGCTTAATCATTGCCGTGAAATGACAAGTAATCTAGATGGAACGGCTGGACAAGCCATTCATACATTCAATAAGCAGAGCCTACTTACTGCCACTGGAGGTAAGCGATGAATACAGCCCTTATATTCGCAGGAGGCACCGGCCAACGAATGAACTCTCGCGCGAAGCCGAAGCAGTTTCTTGAACTGCATGGTAAACCGATCCTGTTGTATACGTTGGAGCATTTTGAACGTCATTCGGAGATCGATAATATCGTCATTGTTTGTCTGGAGAGTTGGATCGATGAGTTGAAGTTGTTATTGCGGCGGTATGAGATCGGTAAAGTAAAACAAATCATTCCAGGCGGCGGAACAGGACACGAGTCAATCTACAACGGCTTGGAAGCGTTAAGCGAAGTCTGTCAAGCAAATGATATTGTGTTGATTCACGACGGGGTGCGCCCGTTGATAACGGAAGAGTTAATTTCCGAAAATATCGCAAAGGCGAGAGAGTTCGGAACCGCAATCACGGTTGAGTCTGCAATTGAAAGCGTGATTCAGAGCAATACGGGCGATCGAATCGATGCCGTTCCTCCTCGATCCAGCATGTATGTTGCCAAAGCACCGCAAACGTTCCAATTTGAATTAATTTGGAAATATTATCAGCAATCGCATCAGGATGGCTTGCTATGCATTGATTCTGCTCAGATGTTAAGTATCTATCAGGTAGAGATGCATATGGTTAAGAGTCCGGCAAACAATATGAAGATTACAAGTCCGACTGACTACTATATCTTCCGTGCATTACATGAGGCATTGGAGAATCAACAGATCATAGGGATTTAAGAAGGGACAATCATGAAGATGTTGGATGAGCGACAGCAGGTGACCGAGGTATTCCAAGCAAGCTTCGGTAAATATCAGAATCAGAATATCGTGATCTACGGAATTGGAAAAAACACCGAGTATATTCTTGATTGCTGTTCAACATACAACATAATAGGTCTGATGGATGAAGCAAGAACAGGAGATACGATTTACGGGAAGCCGGTACTCACTTATGATCAAGCGGTTAAGTTGAATGTGGACATTATTATTATTGTGGCTCGCAGCAATAATTTGCGAATCATATATAGAAGGATTGGCGGCTTTTGTACTGCGCATTCAATTCGAGTTTATGATATTTACGGAAATCTGCAAGGACAAGATATTGCCCAGACCAAGTCCATGATTGCGTACAATGAGTTGGACGAGCAACGATTACGGTCGAAAATTATAGCTGCCGAAGTGGTGAGCTTCGACGTATTCGATACGTTGGTCATGCGGCAAACGCTGTACCCGCAAGATATATTTTATATTATGCAAGAAAGAATAGAGGAATCGGATGAACATACGGAGTCATTCGCAAACATTCGAATCAAAGCTGAACGAGAGTTATATAGAGAGGGATTGAATCCCAATCTGACGGCCATCTATAACAGAATTCAAGAGTTTCTTTTAATATCTGATGACCGAAAGCAGCAATGGCAAGAGCTTGAGGTTCGTATTGAGAGCGAGTACCTCTTAAGAAGAGAGTCGATGTGCGAGCTTCTTGCGTTCGCAACTTCATTAGGCAAGGAAGTCTATCTGGTCTCGGATATGTATTTGCCAAGACGCACGCTGTATCCGTTGTTATCGGCGTTAGGCATACGTGTCCAAGAAGATCATCTGTTTGTTTCTTGCGACTTCGGGGTGTCTAAAGAGGCTGGCCTTTTCAAAATTCTAACAGAGAAGACAGGTTATCGAAAGACGCTCCACATTGGGGACAATGAAGAAGCAGATATACGATCTGCCGAGCGTTATGGGATTCATGATACGTTTCATATCAAGAGTGCTTTGAACATGCTTGAAGATGGCTATGCGAATGAATTGTTAAAGTATGATAGCAAGTTAAGCAATAGGCTGATGATCGGGGAATTCATCGCACGGCAGCTTAATAATCCGTTCCTATACTCGGAGACGAATGGCAAATTCCGCGTCGATAGCCCTTATGAGATGGCCTATGCATTCATAGCACCAGTCGTGTACCGCTTCTTCAGCTGGATTGTAGCCAAGGCGAAGGAACTTGATTTAAACAGAATATTATTCAGTGCAAGAGATGGGTATCTGTTGGAGGCCATTAGCCAAACTTTGCGTAGCGCGCACGCCGACTTTCCTCGCACGCAGTATTTCTATACGTCCCGTGCTGCAGCAGTTCCAGCAGGATTGTACTCGGAGGAGGATATTCTGTTTGCAGCGCAGCTGGCATATTCAGGTTCGGTGTCGGACATGCTTCGGGACAGATTTCATTTGAAGGCAGATGACATTCAGCCGCGGGCGGATGAAAGCGATACGGATTATGTACGGAAACATAAACACGCAATCTTGCGACAGGCAGTCATCGCACGGGACTGTTATTCGCGTTACTTGGATTCAGTGGCTATTCCAAGCGGAGCTCGCGTCGGATTTTTTGACTTTGTATCTTCGGGAACGTGTCAGAGAATGTTATCCAATGTAGTTGATTTTGAGCTATACGGACTTTATTTCTCTCGGATTAATGCTCAGAGCCAGTATAAGTCCGATTCAAAAATTGAAGCGATGTATGACATTCCCAACATTTATGAACCGAGTTGGCACTTCCTTGATGACTATTTCTTTATGGAGAATATACTTACGTCCTTTGAACCCTCCCTCTTGGAATTCGATAAGGACGGGAAGCCAGTCTTTGCGACTGAGCATCGGACAGCAGAGCAATTCGATCATTTAACCGAAGTTCAGATTGCTATCAAAGATTACGTTCAAGAAACTAAGCTTCGGCTAGAGCAAATAGGCGAGGTGGATTTGGAGATTCCGGATCTGCTTATTCGCTCTTTGCGAGAGCAGTACAGCATCATGCGGACAAACTATTTCGAGACGGAAGCTTTAGTTGATGCGTTTACGAATCGAAACTTCAGTTTGAAGGAAGGGTGAACAGGAAGATGGCTGCAAAGAATCGACTAGGCATCTTCCAGATGCATGATGCAGATGGAGTCGTGGACCGTTACATTGAATATCTGTTGGATGATTTGCGGCGTAATGTTAATCACTTGGTTATTGTTTGCAATGGCGGCATAAATGAAGAGGGCCGGTCTGCTCTTAAGAAATATACAACGGATGTATTCATACGCAAAAACGAAGGGTTCGATGCAGCGGCTATTAAAGAGACGCTGGAGGTTCTATTAGGTTGGGAGAGAGTTTATCAATACGATGAATTAGTGCTTGTTAATAACTCCTGCTTTGGGCCATTGTACCCCTTAGAATCAGTCTTTGAGACGATGGAACAGAAAGACGTTGACTTCTGGGGATTAACAGAGCAGCCTTCTCTTCCTAATTCATTCAGCTCACCGGCAATACATTCGCGATATTTGCCTTCACATATCCAAACTTATTTCTTGGTTATACGCCATAGACTGCTTCATAGTGAAGATTTTAGACGCATTTGGGACACGCTCCCCCAGATTTATAGCTGCGAAGAAGCAGTTATTCACTATGAATTAAGATTTACTGTCTTTTTTTCAGAGCTAGGATACATTCACGATACTTATGTGGATTCCGGACTATTTACCGTGATGAATCCTGAAGATAATTATGAGTATGTTATGTATGAATCCTATAGGCTGATCGCCGAGTGCAAGTGTCCACTAATAAAACGTGAGAATTTTTCCCGCCCCTTGAATAATACTCTGGAGGCTTCAGCCGGCGAGGATATGACGAGGGCTTTCGCCTATATTAGGGACAATACAACTTATAATGTGGACTTGATATGGAATCATCTGTTGCGTGTTTGTAATATTACCGATCTATATGAGATCATGCATTTGAATTTTATATTCCCGACCAAAACAAGGGGAAAATCTGAGTTTATTCATAAAAAATCAGCTATTATTATGCACATGTATTATCCGGACCTGGTCGAGGAATGTTTTAAATACATTAAGGGGATTCCTGAAGAGTTTGATGTGATTGTGACGACTAGTAGAGAGGATACTAAGCAGCAAATCGAGCAGTTGTTAGCTATGCATCGTATCCGTAACGGACGAATCGTATTGTCTCGCAATCGCGGACGGGAAATGAGTGCTTTGCTGGTAGAGTGTAAAGATTTACTCATGCAATATGAGTATCTTTGTTTTGTCCATGACAAGAAAGTAAGTGGGGCAGTGGGCGTTTCAAAAATAGGACAATCGTTCATGGATTTGTTATGGACAAACACACTGAAGAGCTCGGCATATATCTGGAATGTTTTAGATTGCTTTGAGGAGAATGCTCGTCTTGGCTGGCTAGCTCCTCCTGCACCCCACCATGCATCCTATCTAGGAGTAAATGCAGAGGGTTGGACATCAAGTTACCCGGCGACTAAGAATTTATCAGAACGTTTGGGTTTGACTGGCAGGCTAACGGAAGAGAAGGCTCCTTTTGCGCTTGGAACTGCCTTTTGGTGTCGTTCGCAAGCGTTAAGGCCGTTATTTGAACATGGGTTTGAGTATGAGGACTTTGCGGAAGAGCCGATGCCGATTGATGGTACGATTAGCCACGCGATCGAACGTATTTTCCCTTACGTCGCTCAGCACGAAGGATACTATAGCGGAGTAATGATGACGGACGAGTATGCTGCTATTCAGTCAGTAAATTACAGGTATATGCTCAATGAGTTGCTGAAACAAATAAAAAAAGAAAAAGGCATTCCTCACTACAGTTATACCTTTAAACAGGCAATGGATATGGCTAGCAGTGCTCACGTTCGAGAGTTTATTCTTCGACACAAGAAGGTTTTTATATACGGAACAGGAGATATCGCTTCAAGGTATGCTGCCAATTTGGTCGCCGAGAAGATTGATTTTGAAGGGTTTATCGTCTCGAATGGTCATCGTCAACAACAAGAACTCTTTAATCGGCCGGTTTATGAACTCACAAAGGATGAGCTCGACAGCGACATAGGAATTATCGTGGCTTTAAATCCGGTCCATCAGAGAGAAGTACTATTCTCGTTGAAAGAAAAGGGTTATAAGAATTTATTTATTATGTAATTTAAATAACAAATGCGAATGCGCAGGTGAGTTCATGGGGGCGAAAGTCAGCCTTGTTGTCGCTTGTTATAACAAGGCCCTATATCTTGGTGAAACACTTCGTTCAATTATGAATCAGGTGTGGGATAACATTGAAGTCGTACTCGTCAATGATGGTTCTACGGATGAGACAGTGCAGGTTCTCCATAAATGGCGACCGCGGTTGTTAGATAGAGGGTATGATGTCGTCATTATTAGCCAGCCCAATTCAGGGGTGGCAGCTGCACTGAAAAACGGACTGGTTCAATCAAGAGGACAGTATGTTTGTTTTCCAGATGCGGATGACGAATTGGATTCGGAATATGTTTCGTTGATGATTAATGCAATAGAAGCAGATAAAGGAGTTAATTTTGCAGTGTGCGGGTTGGCTGAAAGAAGTGTTGCAAACGGAACGCCGATGCCGATTAACTTCGCAGATAAAATTACGCCGAATACGACCATTGAAGAAGTTTTGTTGCAGAGAGTGCATAGTTCAATATGCGTATATCTCGTCAAACGTGAATATGCTGAGCGATGCGGGTTGACGAGTATGGTTACGGAAGACGCTACCTCGCAAGAACCGCAAATGACCACTCTGCTTTATGCAGGAGGTGGTAAATTAGTTCAGGTTGAAAAGTGCTTATATATCTATAACACCTTCGCAAGTAATTTGGCTGGAGGACGAGGGGAACAAAATGTTTCGGAGCACTACAGGAATCGCTTGAATTTATACAAACGAACAATTGCGCAACTTTCACGAAGCCCGTTTGAAAAGGAGCGGCTTATGGAGTTGGCTGCGATAGGATGCCGATATATGGCCGTCTCTATTGAAGGCGATGGTGAGAATGAAATCTTTTTACGTTCGTTGACTAATCGAATGCTTAGGATTGAGCCTAACCACTTACATTTAACCGGACGTATTATCGCTTACGGTGCACTGGGCCGGGTGGCAAGAAGTTTGTTACCGCTCATGAAAGGAACACCCCTACAGCCGGATATGTTATGGGATGCAGCAGCGGATGCTAGCTCTAAAGATTGCAATGGTTCTGTTGTAGTGAAGCCAGATGAAACGCAAGTAGAACGGGGTTATATTCTGATCTGTTTTCCGAAGTCTCATGTTGTGTTTGAAGAAGCAACGAAACTTGCTGCGTCTAAGGGTGCAAAAGTTCTTTCTTGGAATGATGTTATTGACTATCTTTCGAATTGGTATTATCCGGTGCGGAATGTCGTTTATTAAAGCCCTAAGAAACGAGCGTGAATATGACACAGTATATTTTCCCCTATCGTTCGATAGAAGCGGACAGCAGAATCGTTTTGTATGCTGCAGGCGATGTAGGACAGCAATACTATCGACAATTGCAGGCGACAGGTTACTGCGAAGTTGTACTTTGGTTGGATCGAACGCCCAACGGAAGTAACATTCAGATACCGGAATCCATTACTACACTTTCGAACGAAAGTTACGATTGGGTCGTGATTGCGGTTCAGCGTAAGGATCTAGTGGAGGAAATTAAAAATTCACTTGTCACGCTAGGAGTTCCGCTTTCTAAGATTATAGACGCAGCTCCTGTGGGAGTGTCTTTAAACAGTCATTACTCACGATTGACGCTTCGAGAATGGTTAGATGATACACGACGTGTGAAGGATGAACTATTGAGTTACTTTGTTAGGTCTCAAGGGGAAATTCAGTACTTTGACTGGCTGATACAAGAAATTAAAATAGGTTGTCTGGAAGACCAGCACCTTAAGCCTGTCGTTCAAAGACGTGCAATACAACTTGTCGAAGAAGCATGGGGTTCAACTGAGATGCGGTTAGTGCTTCTACGATTGATGCTTGAGGCAGATTGTTTCGACAAACGAATGATGCAGCTATTCGTAAAACATACCGGCGAGATGCATCATAATTCTGCGCAGAAGTACTGGCTGCTTAATGATATGTCAGGGATTTGGATGCATGCAGATGTTTTGTATGAGGATTTCTGGGTGGATAAACAGCGTGTAATGAAGGAATATGCCGAAGAGCTTGCTTTGATTTGGGATCCTCACCCGTATCGTAAAGAGAACAATAAAACGATATGTATGCTTACGATTGGATTTTATTTCGATTCGCATATGAGATTTACGTCTCCTATGGCGAAGGAGTTAATAAAAAGGAATTATCAGGTACATATTATCGATTTAATTCCATTTCGTAACGACTCGGGCGCTAATTTTTTGCAACCGAAGTATCCTCTGTCACTGTCAAATATTAGTGGGGATCATTATGACCAAATTCGAACGTATTATCCGGAGCCAATTCACCTGCATTATTCAGATGCAGCGACCATGAGGGAACGACAACAAGCTGTATTAGACTTGATTAGCAAGATTAACCCTAATTGTATTTTTGATCTAACAGATGAGTGGGGATTTATCTCGCCTTACTATTACCAAAATTATCCGACAATATATTTCCCAATTCGCAAACTACGAGAGTCGAGCTCGTTTTTTCATCGGTTCGTAATTCCGAATAATCTTCCGATCGAAGTCCAAGGGCCAATCCGGGAAGATCAATTGTTACCTGCCCCAATTCTTGTTGAATACGTAAATCCTAAGCGTGAATTTAAACGCATTGATTATGGATTTGAAAGTGATGACATTCTTGTAGTAACGGCAGGGACACGTCTGAATGTAGATATTAGTCCAGAGCTTATAGACACATTCTGCACGGCGATGAGTACTAATTCCAAGGTGAAGTGGATTTGTGTTGGCTCCGCTGAGCACCGCTATATGGTTGAGAATTATGCCCAATTCATTGGTAGCCAGATCTTTCTGTGGGGTTATGAAGATGACTTGCCGGGACTATATGGTATGTGTGATATCTATCTTAATCCGCAACGATTCGGCGGTGGGTTGAGCATTGCTTGGGCGATGCAGCATGGGCTTGCGCTGGCAACACCGCTAGGAGCCGACGGAGCGATGTTTTATGCGGGGGAAGAATTATCGTTACGAGACGAGAAAGAAGTTATTTCATATGTTATGAATATGGCAACTAATACTGAACTTCTCGTGCATAATCAAACAACTGTACGAGAGAAAACATCTGCTTGGAGTATAGAGAAGTATGTAGATGCGTTGTTAAACGGGGTGAATGACGTAATAGATGAATGTAACTTCGGAGGCGAATGAGTCAATGTACATTCCGTTCAATAAAGCACCAATCGTTGATACGACAATATCTTATATTTCGAAGGCACTAGGTGATCGGCAGGCTGGTGATGGAATTTTCACAGCACAGTGCTCATCTTGGATGGAGTCGCGATTCGATGTTTCAGGTGTGCTTTTGACGACTTCAGGTAGTCACGCTTTGGACATGTCGGCGTATCTATGTGAAATACAACCAGGTGATGAAGTGATTATGGCATCATATACATTCTCTTCGACTGCTAATGCATTCGCAGGACGAGGAGCGAAGATTGTGTTTGTTGACATCCGTCCTGATACGATGAACATAGATGAGTCGTTGATTGAAGAGGCAGTAACAGATCGCACCAAAGTTATAGTACCGATGCACTATGCTGGAGTATCCTGCGAGATGGATATGATTACTGATATCGCGCAGCGTCACGAGCTAATTGTAGTCGAGGATGCTGCGCAAGGTGTTATGTCGACCTATAAGGGCCGATCATTAGGTACAATTGGGGACTTCGGTTGTTATAGTTTCCATGAGACTAAAAACTATAGTATGGGTGAAGGTGGGGCACTTCTGATTCGTGACCCGTCCGTAATTCAGAAGGCAGAGATAATTCGTGAGAAGGGAACAAACCGCAGCCGTTTCTTTCGTGGAGAAATTGATAAGTATTCTTGGGTGGATTGGGGATCATCCTATTTACCCAGCGAGATGAATGCAGCATATTTATGGTCGCAATTAGAAGTAGCAGATGAAATTAATCTGATTCGACTAGCAAGGTGGCAGCAGTATTACGAAGCGCTTAAACCTCTAGAATATAATGGGTTGATTGAACTTCCACATATTCCCGAAGATTGTGTGCACAATGCCCACATGTTCTATATAAAGGTGGTAAATGAGAGTGTGCAGTCTGGATTAATAACTCATCTAAAGCAAATGGGCATCGCTGCAGTGTTTCACTATGTACCGTTGCACAGTTCGGAAGCAGGACGGAGGCTCGGGAGATTTCATGGTGAGGACAGATTCACGACGATTGAAAGCTCGCGACTGATCCGTTTACCGATGTTTTATTCGTTAACTAGTCAAAATGTCCAAGAAATCGTAGCTAGTATATACGGTTACTTTCAGAACTAAATACGCCATTCCAGACGGCTTACAAAGACTCTACAGTAATTTTTCCCAAATCGAATCTTTTTTCTATGCAGTGAAAATCAAATTCATGAAAAGTAGGCATGAATCATGAATCCGACGATTAGTGTACTGATGCCTGTCTATAATGGAGAGCTATACCTCCGAGAGGCTATCGAGAGTATATTAGGTCAAACGTTTACGGACTTCGAGTTTATCATTCTAGATGATGGATCGACGGACTACAGTGTGAATATTATAGAATCTTACCGTGATGCACGCATACAGATAGTCCGTAACAAAATAAATCTAGGTATAGTAGATACCTTAAATAAAGGACTGCAATTAGCTAAGGGTAAATATATCGCGAGAATGGATTGCGATGATATAAGTTTACAGGAACGATTCAGTGAACAAGTAGCGTATCTCGAAGAACACCCATATGTGGGAATTACCGCATCCGATATCCGATTTTTAGATGAGAATAATGAATTACTGGGCGCCTTAACTCCAGACGAAGTGAAATTGCATCTTTTATTTTATTGTTGTCTGGCTCATCCGGCAGTGATGATGCGTAAAAAGATGTTAGACCAGTATCAATTATCGTATAACCATGTTGTTGCGGAGGATTATGACTTATGGGTACGCTCATCTCGTTATTTCCAAGTTACTAGAACAAGCCAGCCTCTATTGCAATATAGAAGGCATGGAAGTCAACTAACCAAAACAAAGATGGTAGAAAATACTGAATCTACTGTCTCAATTCAAAAAAAGCAATTGCGAGAACTAGAAATTACTCCAGGTGCAGCGGACTTACTGATCCACAGCGAGATCGGACTACTATTTAACAGCAAGAAGGAATTGTATTTTTACAAGGATATGCAGATGAAATTAGAATGGCTGCATTTATTGCAGAAACAAAATGAAAAGAAATTATTATATAGTAAAAACAACGTCGTTGAGCTTATCGCTAGAATAGAATCTGAATATGCAAAATATATTCTGATTATTGATATGATTCAACAGAAGTCGAAACTGCATCGACTATATTTGTTTGGCGGTGGGGAAAACGGAGAGCGTTACCTCGAATTATTTAGAAGTTACGCAATTTCAGTAGAAGGCATTATTGATAACGCTGTAACAAAATGGGGTTCAACCATTAGGGGGGTAGAAGTAGTGCCGCCTAATGTATTAATTGAGGAGAAAGGAAATGTGTTTGTTGTTATTACTTCTATTTACGCAGTTGATATGGCAAAACAACTAGAAGGGTTAGGTCTAGTTATTTCAAGAGACTATATAATTCCTCATATAATAACGAATCATTAACGTAGGTATTAAAAGACAATGCTTACCTATAAATCCATTTGTTTGAGCAAGGAACATGAAGGAGGAGAAACGAACCGTTGACAGATAAGAAGTTGCTATGTTTTCTCATGACGGATAAAGGTCTGTCATCTTTGAAATATGCTATATATAGAGGATATAGTGAAAATATCGGCTGTGTCGTGTCCTACAACGATAAAAACATGAAAACGGATGATTCGCAGGGAATCTTCGCGCTTTGCGAGGAACATGGGATTCCGCACTATCTTTGGTTCGAAGTTAAGAACTATTTACCTGACATCATCGTAAATCACAAAATAACAAGTGCTGTGGCAATATCGTGGCAATATTTGATTGATCTGTCGATTAACGCTCTTTTACAAGATGATCTACTCATATTTCATGATTCCCTCCTGCCCAAATACAGGGGATTCGCACCTACTGTGACAGCTATGCTTTGTGGAGATAAGATAACGGGAGTATCTGTTCTTAAGGCATCTGAGCATGTGGATGCCGGCGATATCATTTTACAGGAACAAGTGGAAATATCCGATGCCGATTACATCAAAGATATTATTGAAAAACAGTCCCTGATCTATGCGGAATCCTTTGTAAAGATCATCAACAGATTAAGGAAAGGGAATTTAATAGCTTATCCTCAGGACCATGCCTTGGCAACTTACAGCGTATGGAGATCCTTGGAGGATTGTAAAATTGACTGGTCTCTTACTGCGTATAGGATTCATATCTTAGTTCGCGCCGTTAGTTCCCCATACCCAGGAGCTTATACATTCTACGAAAATAAGAAAATCATTATTAATAGAGCTGAAATGCTAGAAAAAGATATAAACTTTGCCATTCGTGACTTTGGGAAAGTCTGGGCCATCCAAAATGGGATACCCGTTGTAATTTGCGGTAGTGGAATGTTGCAGATTACCGATGCTTCATATGAGAATGGTGAAAAAGTGTTTTTTAATAAGTTACGGGTACGATTGAGTTAGGGAAAGTCGGTTGGTGGTATTATGCAAGTTGTATTCCATCAGAGCGTAATGCGTCATTGATTTGGCATCGCTGGACATGAGGATTAAAGATTACGACGTGAAATGATGGTATGTGAAGTACTTCCACCATAGAAGGCAAGGAGCTTACTATTATTTTAAGAAAGGGTAAGAGGAGCGCTGAGATGTCTACTTACAAGTGCATCGTATGGGGAACCGGTTACGATTATGAAATGCATTACAATGCGCTTAAATACCAAGAGATACTTGGTAATATCGTTATTGAGGGTATAACGTCGAATCAGCCTATATATGAGAAACTCGATGGTCATCGCTTTATATCAAAAAGTGAATTAGAAAATATTCAGTTTGATTTATTGATCGTCGCTAGCTTGGGGAAATTCAGCGAAATTATGCATGAGGCTATGCTATGTGGAGTTGAAGCCAGGAAGATAGTGAATATCAAAATCTTTGCATTGCCTGAACTCCAACTAGATAAATATTTGACACTTAGAAACTCCAATCTAACAATATTCTCTAATAATTGTTGGGGTGGTCTTACCTATAGCCGTCTTGGAATGGAATTCCTATCCCCGTTCATCAACATGTATGAGAGCGTCCCTGATTATTTACGATTCTTGAGAAATTCGAAACATTATTTAAATATTGAGCCCACGTTGGAAAGATACGTGTATGACTCGGTCCTTAAGCGTGAATATCCGGTAGCTCGAATAGATGATGTAGAATTGCATTTTAATCATTATTTCTCTTTTGACGAGGCTATTAACAAATGGAATAGTCGTGTTTCAAAAGTGAACTGGAATAACTTGTTCGTTATGATGTATACAGAAGATTATGAGGAAGCGAGCCAATTTATTGACTTGCCCTATGCGAGTAAAGTTTGTTTCGTTCCCTTTGAAACGTCAGAACCATCGCTGTTGTCTATTTCTTATAGCAGGATCGACGAGATGAGCAAAGTGCCGTTCTGGGCTATAGTAAACGGCTTAGCACAAGGTGCTTACAAGTACTATAACGCGCTCGATTTGCTGCAAGGCAACTTAAATCACGAACGGATCGAATTGCGATATTAGGAGGCTCTACCATGAAGGGCATCATTTTAGCGGGCGGCACTGGCTCACGATTATACCCGTTGACGAAAGTAACGAATAAGCATCTCCTGCCAGTCGGAAAATACCCGATGATATTCCATTCGGTCGCGAAGCTGAAGGAAGCGGATATCACCGATATTCTGATCGTCACAGGGAAGGATCATATGGGCGATGTGGTCAATCTGCTTGGCAGCGGTGCAGAGATGGGCGTCTCTTTCACCTATAAGGTCCAAGATGAAGCGGGCGGCATCGCGCAGGCACTGGGGCTCGCTGAACATTTCGTCAGAGATGACTCGATGGTCGTGATTTTGGGCGATAATGTATTCTCGGACAGCATCGCGCCATATGTGCAGGGATTTCGGGAGCAAGGCAAAGGCGCAAAGCTCCTTATTCAAGAAGTGCATGATCCAAACCGATACGGTGTACCGGAACTTAATGGCGATCAAATCGTCTCTATAGAAGAGAAGCCGCTTGTTCCTAAGAGCAGCTATGCCGTGACCGGTATCTATATGTTCGATTGGCAGGTCTTCAACATAGTGAAGACACTTAAGCCTTCAGCACGGGGCGAGCTGGAGATTACGGATGTAAACAATGCGTATATCGCTCGCGGAGAACTTAAATTCGATGTTCTTAAAGGCTGGTGGACGGATGCTGGCACGCATGCGTCGCTGGCGAAAGCCAATGAGCTGGCGCAGGATCTACTGTTCGGCGAGGAATTCGGCAAACTGAAGTTGTAGGGTTGAAAGGAAGTTGCTTAAGGGATGAAAATCATCGAAACGAAGCTCATAGGCGCGAAGTTGATCGAGTCGGCAGTCTTCGGCGACCAGCGCGGATTCTTCATGGAATCTTACAATGCGCAGCGCTTCGCCGAGCATGGCCTAACCCACGCGTTCGTTCAAGATAATCATGCCTTGTCCGTCGAGGCCGGTGTGCTTAGAGGGCTGCATTATCAGCTAAGCCCTAACGCTCAAACTAAGCTCGTACGCGTTACGGCTGGTGCGGTTTATGATGTCATTGTCGATTTGCGTCGTGGATCTCCTACGTACGGGCAGTGGGAAGACTTTACGCTATCGGCGGAGAACAAGCTTCAGCTGCTTGTCCCCAAGGGGTTCGCCCATGGTTACTGCACGCTTGAACCGAATACGGAGTTTCTGTATAAGGTAGACGACTACTACGCGCCCGAACAGGATCGCGGCATTGCATGGAACGACCCGGCGTTAGCGATTGACTGGCCGATCGTCCAGCCTATCCTGTCGGGCAAGGATGAGAAGCATCCGACGCTCGCGCAAGCCGAGCATAATTTTATATTTGAAGGGTGAGTCTGGCTATGCGTATGTTCATTACCGGCGGAGCCGGATTTATCGGAAGTAACTTTGTGCATTACATGCTGCGCGAACATCCGGAAGATCAGATTATCAATGCGGATTCGCTGACATATGCGGGAAATCTCGAGAATTTGCGCGCCGTCGAACAACAGCCGAACTATCGGTTTGCTCGCGTCGACATTACGGATCGCGAAGCGCTGCGTCCTCTTTTCGAGCAGGGAATCGATGCGGTCGTGAACTTCGCGGCGGAATCTCACGTGGACCGCAGTATCCTGGAACCGGACGTTTTCGTGCGCACGAACATTCTAGGGACGCAGACACTGCTCGACTTAGCAAAGGAATATAAGGTGCGCAAGTTCGTGCAAGTATCGACGGACGAAGTGTACGGCACGCTCGGCGACACGGGACTGTTCAGCGAAACGACGCCGCTTGCCGCGAACAGCCCATACTCCGCCAGCAAAGCTGGCGCCGATCTACTCGTTCGCGCTTACCATGAGACGTTTGGATTGCCTGTGAACATTACGCGATGCTCGAACAACTATGGCCCCTATCAATTCCCGGAGAAATTGATTCCCTTAATGATTCAGAACGCGCTTGCTGACAAGCAGCTGCCGGTGTACGGCGATGGGTTGAACGTGCGCGACTGGCTCTATGTCGAGGATCACTGCAGTGCGATCGATCTCGTGATTCGCAAAGGCGAGAATGGCGAGGTGTACAACGTAGGCGGCAACAACGAGCGAAATAATCTCCAAGTGGTGAGAACGATTCTACAGGAACTGGGCAAGCCGGAGTCGCTCATCACTTACGTAACGGATCGCCCGGGCCATGACCGCAGGTATGCGATTGATGCAACGAAAATTCGCGCGGAGCTGGGTTGGCAGCCGAAGTACGTCTATGAGTCGGGTATCGTCGAGACCATCCGCTGGTATCTGAGCAATCCAGAGTGGATGGAGCAAGTGAAGTCCGGCGGATATCGGGACTATTATGAGAAGCAGTATGGGGAACGGCTGCAAAGCTAACGGAAAAGCACGCAAGCGGCGAAAGAATATCGGTGGCGCGGAGCAGGTGGGTTTCGAATAGGGGGGCTTTTGCTCGTTCGGAGACTTACACAACCCCCGAATCCGATGCCGTACACTGCCTGCTCGGAGATGGTTCACAGAGTGGAGCAATTTGTCACCCGAGTTCAGAAGAATAGATAGATTGCGAGACCGTAATTTACGCGGAAAAAGAAACAGTAGAGAAGCGCAAATGAATTCGCTTACAAAAGTTATTGACAATATTGTGAAGCCTCTGGTATATTTCACTTGTGGGCCACGCTTAGTGATCTCGCAGCTATTTGAAGATGAAGGGAATGTTCTGAATGCAAGGTAAAGTTAAATGGTTCAACGCTGAAAAGGGTTATGGATTCATCGAAACTGAGCAAGGCGGCGACGTATTTGTTCACTTCTCCGCAATCCAATCCGAAGGCTTCAAAACTCTTGAAGAAGGCCAATCCGTAGAGTTCGACATCGTCGAAGGCGCGCGCGGTCCTCAAGCAGCTAACGTAACTAAACTGTAATTATCCCGCTGTTAAGCGGCCACATCATACATGGTATGCGCGCTTAACCGAATGAGATAAGCAACAGCCCCGGGCAACCGGGGCTTTTTGTTTTGCCATGAGCTGTGCGCGGCGTAGATTTCCGGAACGCATCAGTGGCAGGTGCACGCCGTGTCTTGCGATCAAACAATCGAGCCCAGAGTGGATCCGTTCTTTGACCGCGGGCTCTACAAGTACTTGACCCGAGGGTGGGTGCAAGCCCGGAAACAACCCGCGAAGAAGATATCGTTTCGAACGGGGACAGCTCGTTTAAATATTGTAAGAACATTCACAAAATACAGAAAATATCTTTGAGCCGCCCAGAATAAGATGTTATAATAAGAGCATGTAAAGGAGGAATGCCCCATGAAATACAACATTCGAGGTCAACACATCTTGGTGACAGACGCCTTGCGCGATTATGTCGAGAAGAAATTGAACCGCCTGGAAAAGTATTTTGAAGAGCCCTCAGCCTCCGAAACAAATGTAACGTTGAGCGTTACGAAAGGAAGACATTCCGTCGAGGTGACGATCCCGTTAACGAATGCACTGCTAAGAGCGGAAGAGAAAAGCGAGGATATGTACGCTTCGATCGATCTGGTCGTAGACAAACTGGAACGGCAAATACGCAAACATAAAACGAGAATAAATAGTAAATTCCGTAAGGAGAGCGGCATCCGCACGATGTTCAAGGACGACGGTGCTGCGGTTCGCGTGGCAGACGAAGAGGAAGACTTCGAGTTGGTGCGCACGAAGCGGTTTCTGCTCAAGCCGATGGACGTCGAAGAGGCGATCCTCCAGATGAATATGGTCGGTCACTCCTTCTTCATGTTCGCCAATTCGGATACCAAGGAAGTGAATGTCGTCTATAGACGCAGCGACGGCCGATACGGCTTGCTGGAAGCGGATTAATAGGTAGCGCAAGGAAGCCCTGGGCAACCAGGGCTTTTTTGCTCTTCAGGCTTCAGCCTGCTTCAGGTTTACCCATCTTATCCCTATGCCCGCCAACATTGCGGGAACAGCCGCAAACTGTTACAATTTATGCAAACAGGCGTAACATCGAAAGGGGAAGACCATGCTCGGACTTGTAAAGAAATTATTCGGAGACGCCAACGAACGAGAGATTAAGCGTCTTATGCGTACAGTAGAGGAAATTAATGGACTAGAACCGCAGATCGCTCAGCTTTCGGACGAGGGTCTTCGGGATAAAACGGCGGAATTCAGAGGCCGTCTGGAACAAGGAGAGGATATCGACGCTCTGCTCCCGGAGGCGTTCGCCGTTGTAAGAGAAGCATCCAAGCGCGTTCTGGACAAGCGCCACTATGACGTACAGCTGATCGGCGGCATGGTGCTGCATGAAGGGCAAATCGCCGAGATGAAGACCGGTGAAGGTAAAACGCTCGTGGCGACGCTGTCGGTTTACTTGAATGCGTTGCTCGGAAAAGGCGTTCATGTCGTAACCGTCAACGATTATCTCGCGATGCGCGATAGCGAGCAGATGGGACAGCTATATCAATTTCTTGGCATGACCGTCGGTTGTAACCTGCACGGCCTCTCGCACGACGAGAAGCAGGCAGCGTATGCATGCGACATCACATATGGAACGAACAATGAGTTCGGTTTTGACTATTTGCGCGACAACATGGTGCTGTACAAGGAACAGATGGTTCAGCGTCCGTTGTATTATGCGATTATCGACGAAGTGGATTCCATCCTCGTCGATGAGGCGCGTACGCCGCTTATCATTTCGGGTCAGGCTGCAAAGTCGACCGAGATGTATTTTGCCGCGGACCGTTTCGTGCAGCGTATGAAAGAAGAAGAAGATTACACGGTAGACATCAAGGTGCGGTCCGTCACGATGACGGAAGCGGGCGTAGAGAAAGCCGAGAAGGCGTTCGGCATCGAGAACTTGTACGATCATGCCAACGTCCTCATCAATCACCACATTCAACAGGCATTGAAAGCACATGTTATTATGAAGCGCGACGTCGACTACGTCGTTCAAGACGAAGAAGTCGTGATCGTCGATGAATTCACGGGCCGTCTGATGGCGGGCCGTCGCTACAGCGATGGTTTGCACCAAGCGATCGAAGCCAAGGAGCAAATCAAGGTTCAGAACGAGAGCATGACGCTCGCGACGATTACGTTCCAGAACTACTTCCGGATGTACCGCAAGCTGGCCGGCATGACCGGTACGGCGAAGACGGAGGAAGAAGAGTTTAAGAAGATCTACGGTTTGGAAGTTATTCAAGTGCCGACGAACCGGAAGAACATCCGTAACGATATCGCGGATGTCGTGTACAAGACGGAGAACGGCAAGTTCAAGGCCGTCGTCGAAGAGATCGTCAAGCGCCACGCGAATAGGCAGCCGGTGCTGGTCGGTACCGTATCGATCGAGAACTCCGAGAAGCTGTCCGAACTGCTGAAGAAGCGCGGCGTCGAGCACAAAGTGCTTAATGCGAAGTATCATGCCGAGGAAGCGGAGATCATCTCGCGCGCGGGTCAATCGAACTCGGTTACGATCGCGACGAACATGGCCGGCCGCGGTACGGATATTTTGCTGGAAGACATCGTCGGCGGTTTGGGCGGTCTGCATATTATCGGTACGGAACGCCACGAGAGCCGTCGGATTGACAATCAGCTCCGCGGTCGTGCGGGCCGTCAAGGCGATCCGGGTTCGTCGCAGTTCTACCTGTCCCTCGAGGATGATCTGATGCGCCGCTTCGGCTCCGAGAATATCATGGGCATGATGGAGCGCCTCGGCTTCGAGGAAGACCAGCCGATCGAGAGCCGCCTTATCTCGCGTGCGATCGAGTCCGCTCAGAAACGGGTAGAGGGCAATAACTTCGATCAGCGTAAAATCGTCCTTCAATATGATGACGTCATGAACCAGCAGCGCGAAATCATTTACAAGCAGCGCCGCGAAGTGCTCTTCTCCGAGAATATTCGCGAGATCGTTCTTGAGATGATCAAGCCGGTGGTCACGAAGATCGTCGAAGCGCATTGTCCTTCCGACGATGTGCCGGAGAACTGGGAGCTGCAGGAAATCGTCGATTACGCCGAAGGCAATATTTTGAACGACGGCATGATTACGAAGGATGATCTGTGGGGGAAAGAACCGCAGGAAATCATCGAATTCCTGCTCGATAAAGTCAATGCACTGTACAACCAGCGCGAAGAAGAAATCGGAACGGACACGATGCGAGAATTCGAGAAGGTCGTCGTGCTGCGTGCGGTAGACAGCAAATGGATGGATCATATCGATGCCATGGACCAACTGCGTCAAGGTATCCACTTGCGCGCATACGGCGGTACGGATCCGCTTCGCGAGTACCAATTCGAAGGCTTCGAGATGTTCAAGGAAATGATCGAGCATATTCAAGAAGAAGTAACGAAATATATTATGAAGGCGCATGTCGAGAACAACCTCGAGCGTCAAGAAGTCGCTAAAGGCCAAACGGAATCCGGCGGCAGCAGCGAGAATGCGCAGAAGCGCCCGGTCCGCAAGGATGAGCGCGTGAAGCGGAACGATCCGTGCCCATGCGGCAGCGGCAAGAAATACAAGCAGTGCCACGGACTATAAGCCCGGTTTTTGCATAGGTTAGGGCAATGAACCGAATGTTGAGGTGAAGCGATAGTCATGATAGATATCACGGTGAAACAGGATCTGCGTGAAATGGCGAAGCGTCTCCAAGAACTCAGGGGGTCTCTTTGACTTAGATATTAAGCAAGAGATGATTTTGAACTTCGAAGAGAAAATGAGCGCCCCCGACTTCTGGGACGACAACGAGCGCGCCCAAAGCACCATCGCGGAGATGAATGCCGTTAAGTCCGTCGTCGATGAATACGAACGGATGCAAAGCGAGCAGGAAGATCTGGAGACGATGCTGGAGCTGGCGGAAGAGGAAGACGACGAGGAAATGGATGCCGAGCTCAAGAAAAGCGTGGCAGGTCTCGTGGCTAAAGTAGCGGAGTTCGAGCTGCAGCTGCTGCTCTTCGAACCCTACGATAAGCTGAACGCCATCCTCGAGCTGCATCCGGGCGCCGGCGGTACGGAGTCGCAGGACTGGTGCCAGATGCTGTATCGCATGTATACGCGCTGGGCCGAGAAGCACGGCTTCAAGGTAGAACTGCTCGACTATTTGGCCGGCGACGAGGCGGGGATCAAGAGCGTCACGATTTCGGTCAAAGGGCATAATGCTTACGGGTATTTGAAGGCGGAGAAAGGCGTTCACCGTCTCGTGCGGATTTCTCCGTTCGACGCCGCGGGCCGCCGACATACGTCCTTCGTATCCTGCGATATCATGCCGGAGATCGACGACGATATCGAAATCGAGATCCGGAGCGAAGATTTGAAGGTCGACACGTACCGCGCGAGCGGCGCCGGCGGCCAGCATATCAATAAGACGGAGTCGGCGATTCGGATCACGCACGTGCCGTCAGGCATTGTCGTCTCGTGCCAAACGCAGCGTTCGCAGATCCAGAACCGGGAGCGCGCCATGCAGATGCTGCGTTCCAAGCTCTACGAGCGCAAGATCGAAGAACAGCAGAAGCATCTCGCGGAAATCCGCGGCGAACAGTCCGATATCGCATGGGGCAGCCAGATCCGCTCCTATGTGTTCCACCCGTACAGCATGGTGAAGGACCACCGGACTTCGGTGGAAACCGGCAACGTTGGCGCGGTCATGGACGGAGACCTGGATATGTTCATCGACGGCTATCTGCGTAGCAAAATCCGCCATGAGGAGAATTAAGCCGAAGGCGTGCATAGGCTAGGCAAAGAGTTCCGACACTGATAAGTGTTGGAACTCTTTTTTGTGTGTCTTAGGAGGGCGACGGTTCGATAAAGGAGCGGAGATAGATGGACGATCAGAAGGTTAAACGCAGCGGTACAACCAATAAGCGAAAGGCTCGCGCGATGAATCCGAGAGCGGAATCGCTGCTCAGCGTCGTGTTGCTGTTAGCGGGGTCATTCCTCATCGCGGTCAGCTTCAATCTGTTTCTCGTACCGCTCGGCATCGCGTCCGGCGGCGTCTCGGGCATTTCGATCCTCGTCAACCATGAGACGGGCATTCAACCGGCCTATACGCAGTGGGCGCTTAATGTACCCTTGTTTCTGGTGGGGCTATGGCTGCTCGGCAAGCGATTTGCGCTCAAGACCGCCCTCGGGTCCTTCGTGCTGCCGCTGCTCGTCCTGGTCACCTCCAATTGGACGCCGCCGACGAATAATGCGATGCTGGCTTCCATTTACGGCGGAATCGGCGTCGGCGTGGGGCTTGGCTTGGTCTTTCGAGGCAAAGCCTCTACCGGCGGGCTCGACCTGGCGGCGCAGCTGCTGCATCGCTATACAGGCGTGCGTCTGGGACTCGCGGTCGCGGCGTTCGATGGCATCGTCATTGCATCGGCAGGCATTCTGATTGCGCCGGAGAACGCGCTGTATGCGCTGGTCGGCTTGTTCGCTACGAGCAAGACGATCGATTTTGTGCAAACGGGTCTGGCGATTTCGAAGGTGGCGTTCGTCGTATCGGATCATCCGGAGGCGATTACGCAGACGGTATTGCATGATTTGGACCGCGGCCTCACGAAGCTGGACGGTCATGGAGGGTATACGGGGGAATCGCGGGCCGTGCTGATGATCGTCGTCGGCAGGGGGGAGGTATCCAGGTTGAAAAGCCTTGTAAGAGCTGCGGATCCGAGCGCGTTCGTGATCATCAGCGACACCGCGGAAGTGCTCGGCGAAGGCTTCCAATTGCCATGAAAAACAGTCGAATTCAGCGTTGTATTTATATGAATTCGTATGTATAATAATACAGAGCGAAAGCTATTTCCACGATCCTTCCGTTTGTGTACAATGAATTACTAGGAAGGATAAGGATGGGAGAGATCGGATTATGAACACAGTCGTTAGAGCGGCAATTATCGGATCGACCGGTTACGGCGGCGTAGAGCTGATCCGGCTTCTCGCGGGTCACCCGCAGGTAGAAGTGACGTCGGTCGTATCTTCATCGAGCGCGGGCGCGCCGATCGCGGAGGGCTATCCGCATTTGAACGAAATTCGCACCGACTTGTTGGATGACGTCGACCCGGCGCTCCTCAAGAAGAAGGCTGATGTCGTGTTTATCGCTACGCCCGCGGGCGTTGCGTCCAAAATAACTCCTTCGCTCCTTGCCGAGGGCTTGAAGGTCATTGATATTTCCGGCGATCACCGATTGAGGGACCGTTCGGAATACGAGACGTGGTATAAGAAAGAGGCTGCGGCGCAGGAATACTTGGATCAAGCTGTTTTCGGCCTGTGCGAGGTGTACGGCGATTCCGTGCGCGGCGCGGAGTTCGTCTCGAACCCGGGCTGCTTCCCGACGGCGACGCTGCTTGGACTGGTGCCTGCCGTCAAAGCGGGTCTCATCGATCCGGCATCGATCATTATCGATGCCAAATCCGGCGTATCAGGTGCGGGACGCGGCGTAAGCCTCGGCAACCACTACGCGGAAATCAACGAGAATTTCAAGGCTTACAAGCTCAACAAGCATCAGCATATTCCCGAAATCGAGCAAGTGCTGTCGGACATCGCCGGTAAGAAAGTCGTGACGACCTTCTCCACGCATCTCGTTCCGATGACGCGCGGAATCATGAGCACGATGTACGCGTCGGTCAACGGCAAGGCTTCCAATGAAGATTTCGTGTCGTTGTACCGCAATTATTACGAAGGCCGTCCGTTCGTGCGCGTTCGCCAAGAAGGCACGTATCCGGCGACCAAGGAAGTCTCGGGATCGAACTACTGCGACATCGGCTTCTCCGTCGATCCGCGCACGAACCGCGTCACGATCGTATCGGTCATCGATAATCTCGTGAAAGGCGCAGCGGGCCAGGCCATTCAGAACCTCAATTTGATGATGGGCTGGGACGAGTCGCTGGGCCTCCGCTTCGTACCGGTTTATCCGTAAAATAGTACTTACACTGCCGAGAAGGAGAAGCGATTGAACAATGGGACAGGGGAACACATCCGCATCATACACCGTCGTACCGAATGGCTCGGTCACGACGCCCAAAGGCTTTAAAGCCGCTGGCCTGCACTGCGGCCTGAAGAAAACGACGCGCCATGACCTGGGCGCCATCGTCTGCGACGTACCCGCGGCGGCGGCCGGCGTGTACACGACGAACGCGTTCCAGGCGGCGCCCATCGCCGTCACGCGCGAGAGCATCGGCGCGGGCGGCAAGCTGCGCGCGGTCATTGTCAACAGCGGCAACGCCAATGCTTGCACCGGCAAGCAGGGCGAAGCCGATGCCTACGAGATGCGCAGCGCGTTCGCGTCCGCGGTCGGCATACCGGCGGAGCAGGTGGCCGTAGCGTCCACGGGCGTCATCGGGGAGCTGCTGAAGATGGACCGCGTACGCGGCGGTATCGCGGAGCTGCCAGCGCGGCTCGGCGATTCCTACCAGGCGGCGGATGATTTCTGCCAGGCGATTCTGACGACCGACCTCGTGAAGAAGGAAGTGTGCGTCTCCGTTACGGTCGACGGCCGTACGGTTCATATTGCCGGCGCGTCCAAAGGGAGCGGCATGATTCACCCCAACATGGCGACGATGCTCGGTTTCGTGACGACGGATGCGGCGATCGGCAGCGAGACGCTGCATAAGCTGCTTCGCCAAGTGACGGACCTGACATTCAACATGATCACGGTGGACGGCGACACAAGCACGAACGATATGCTGGTCGCGATGGCGAGCGGGCTGGCGGGCAACGAAGAGTTGACGGAAGCGCATGCGGATCTTGCTGCATTCGCCGAAGGGCTCCGCTACGTATGCGAAGTGTTGGCCAAAGCGATCGCGCGCGACGGCGAAGGCGCCACTAAGCTCGTCGAGGTGCAAGTGCGCGGCGCGGAGAACGACTTGTCGGCGCAAGCGATCGCGAAGACGGTCATCGGCTCTTCACTCGTGAAATCCGCCGTATTCGGTGCGGATGCCAACTGGGGCCGAATCATCGCGGCGGTCGGCCGTGCCGGCGTGCCGGTCAATCCCGAGACGGTCGACATCGCGCTCGGCGATATCGTGACGCTGGCGCAGTCCCGTCCCGTGGCGTTCGACGAGGACGCCGCGCTGGAGTATCTGAAGGGCGATACGGTCGTCATTCACGTCGATCTGCATATGGGCGAAGGCGCCGCGACGGCTTGGGGCTGCGATCTTACCTATGATTACGTCCGCATCAATGCGGCGTATCGGACTTAATCGGCAGAAGGGAACGGAACAATCCTATGGAAACGCGGTTTGTCATGAAATGCGGAGGCAGCACGCTGGCGGCGCTGCCGGCTTCTTTCTTCGAAGATTTGCGCGACCTGCAGGCGCGCGGCGTCAAAGCGGTCATCGTACACGGCGGCGGGCCGGCGATCTCCGAGACGCTCGGCAAGCTCGGCATCGAGAGCGAGTTCGTAGGCGGCCTGCGCAAGACGAGCAATGAAGTCCTGGACGTGGTAGAGATGGTGCTCGCGGGACGCATCAACAAAGAAATCGTTCGCCGCATCCAGCAGAGCGGGGCGAAGGCGCTCGGCCTCTCCGGCGTGGACGGCGAGCTGATCATGGCGCAGCCGGTAGCGAACGCCGCGGAGATCGGCTTCGTCGGCGACGTGACGGACGTGAACGCAGCGATTATCGAGGGCGTTATGGGGATGGGCTACATCCCCGTCATCGCTCCGATCGGCATCGACGCAGCGGCGCAGCGCTATAATATCAACGCGGATACGGCGGCGGGAGCGGTCGCTTCCCATCTCGGCGTAGAGCGGATGATCGTCGTGACCGACGTACCGGGCATCATGAACGGCGAGAAGCGGGTGCTTCCTACGGTAACCTTGGAGGAGATCGAAGCGATGATCGCGAGCGGCGAGATTTACGGCGGCATGATTCCGAAGGTGCGCGCGGCGATCGCCTGCATCCAAGGCGACGTGAAGGAAGTCGTGATCGTGAACGGCGACATGCCGGGCGTACTTAGCAAAGCCGTGCTCGAAGGCGGCATCGGCACGCGAATCGTACGGCAATAATTCATTTATTCCTAATGAGAGGGTGAACGTAAGATGAGCGATTTGTACAAAAGCGCGGCGGCCAACGAGGGGAGCTCGCTGTTCCCGACGTACGCAAGATATCCGATCTCCCTGGTGAAGGGCGAAGGCAGCTGGCTGTGGGATGACCAAGGCAACAAGTATCTGGACTTTATGTGCGGCATTGCGGTCACGAACCTCGGCCACGCGCCGAAGCAGGTGAAGGACGCACTCGTAAAGCAGCTCGACGAGCTGTGGCATGTCTCCAACCTGTTCCACATTCCGAACCAGGAAGCGGCGGCGAAGCTGCTCACGGACAACAGCCACGCGGACGCGGTCTTCTTCTGCAGCACGGGCGCGGAAGCCAACGAAGCAGCGATCAAGCTCGCTCGCCGTTATCAGCAGAAAGTGAAAGGCAACGGCCGCTACGAGATTCTTACGTTCGCCCAATCCTTCCACGGACGGACGCTGGCGACGCTGACGGCGACCGGCCAAGAGAAAGTGAAAGAAGGCTTCCTTCCGCTGCCGGAGGGCTTCCGCTACATTCCGCTGCATGACATCGAAGCGCTGGAAGCGGCGATTACCGACAAGACGGCTGCGGTCATGATCGAGACGATCCAAGCCGAAGGCGGCATTATCCCGGTAGAACCGGCCTTCCTTCAGCATTTGGCGAAGATGTGCAAAGAGCACGGCGTTTTGCTTATCGTTGACGAGATTCAAACAGGCATGGGCCGTACCGGTAAAATGTTCGGCTTCCAGCACTACGGCATCGAGCCGGATATTTTCACGCTGGCCAAAGGTCTCGGAAGCGGCTTCCCCGTCGGCGCGATGCTGGCGAAGGGCGAGCTGGCCGAGGCGTTCTCGGCAGGCAGCCACGGCTCCACGTTCGGCGGAACGCCGATCGCAACGGCTGTCGTGAAAGCGACGATCGAAACGCTGTTGAAGGAAAAAGCGACCGACCGCGCAGCGGAAACGGGCGAATACCTGATGAATGAATTGCGCGCCAAGCTGGCCGGCAATCCGTTCGTGAAGGAAGTTCGCGGCAAAGGCTTGTTAGTGGGCATTGAGTGCGCAGGACCGGTCGCGCCGATCATTTCGGAAGGACAGCAACGCGGCTTGCTCGTCATCACGGCAGGACCAAACGTCGTTCGTCTGCTCCCAAGCCTGCTCGTATCGCGTGAGGAAGTCGATCAAGCGGTAAGCATCCTGACCTCGATTTTCGCAGACCAAACGGCTACGGCGCAGTTGTAACGAGAGGAGATTCACCATGTCCCAATTGTTAAAAGAAGAGCTCGCGGTCAGCCTCAAGGGCCGCGATTTTATAGAACTGTCCGATTACACGCCGGATGAAATCCGGTACTTAATCGATCTGGCGATCGAACTGAAGCGCAAGCTGAAAGCGGGCGAGACCCATCATCCGCTGAAGGGCAAGACGCTCGGCATGATTTTCGAGAAATCCTCGACACGTACGCGCGTCTCCTTCGAAGTCGGCATGTACCAACTGGGCGGCCAAGCGCTGTTCCTCAGCCGCAACGATCTTCAGATCGGCCGCGGCGAGACGGTGTCCGACACCGCGCAGACGTTGTCGCGCTACCTCGACGGCATGATGATCCGCACCTTCGCGCACCGCACGGTCATCGAGCTTGCGCGCGCAGCGACGGTTCCGGTCATTAACGGCCTTACGGACCTGGCGCATCCGTGCCAAGTGCTGGCCGATTACCAAGCGGTGCTGGAGCATAAAGGCCGCCTGGAAGGTCTCAAAATCGCCTATATCGGCGACGGCAACAACATGGTGCACTCGCTGCTCATCGGCGCTGCCAAGCTCGGCATGCATATGTCGGTGGCGACGCCGGAAGGCTACGAGCCGGACGAGGACGTCGTCCGAATGACGAAGGAATACGCGGCCGAGACCGGCTCGCGCATCCATGTCTGCCGCGATCCGCGCGAAGCGGTGGCCGACGCGGACGTCATCTACACGGACGTATGGGCGAGCATGGGCTTCGAGGCGGAACAGAAAGAACGCGAGCTCGCGTTCGCGAACTTCCAGGTCAACGAAGAGCTGGTCAGCCACGCGAAGAGCGACTTCATCTTCATGCACTGCCTGCCCGCGCACCGCGGCGAGGAAGTCAGCGAAGGCATCATCGACGGCAAGCATTCCATCATTTTCGACCAAGCGGAGAATCGCCTGCACGCGCAGAAGGCCATCATGGCTGCGATCATGGGCTAAGGTCGTTAAGCATATCTGAGGGTTTGAGAGTGTTTTGATTGTTGAGTATTTGATTGTTGAGTATTTGATTGCATGGTTTTGAGATTTGATTGTATGGCTTTGAGATTTGCCTCGGCCCCGAATTGGAACAAGTTGTAACCCAAGTCACGGGCTTGTCCCCCCAGCTCACTCCGGGAATTTGTCAAGAAGTGCCCGGAGGTGGAGTGGAGTCGAAGCAACGAAGTGATCGCCTTTGTAGTCGGATTATTTCCCATTAATATTTTAGGTAATCAAAATAATCCGACTACAACAGCGAGCGTAGACCCACTCCACCGCAGGGCATGCCCTTCCAAACTTCCCGAAATTATCATCCTTTAAGGAGCGTACTTATGGCTAAGGAAAAAATCGTACTCGCATACTCCGGCGGACTCGACACGTCGGTCATTCTAAAATGGCTCAAAGAAACCTACGACGCGGAGATCATCGCCTTCACCGCCGATATCGGGCAGAAGGACGAGCTCGACGGCCTGGAAGCGAAAGCGCTGGCTACGGGCGCATCCAAAGTGTACATCGACGACCTGCGCGACGAGTTCGCGCAAGACTTCATCTACCCGATGTTCCAATCGGGCGCGCTGTATGAAGGCCAGTACCTGCTCGGCACGTCGATCGCGCGTCCGCTGATCGCGAAACGCATGGTCGATATCGCCCGCGCCGAAGGCGCAACGGCGATCGCGCATGGCGCGACCGGCAAAGGCAACGACCAAGTCCGCTTCGAGCTGACGGCGGCCGCATTGGCGCCGGACATCGCCGTCATCGCGCCTTGGCGACTCGAAGAATTCCGCGAGCAATTCCCGGGCCGTGCCGAGATGATCGCCTACGCCGAGAAGCACAACATCCCGGTACAAGCGTCAGCGGCGAAGCCGTACTCGATGGACCGCAACCTGCTGCATATCAGTTTCGAGAGCGGCATGCTGGAGGATCCGTGGTTCGATCCGAGCAGCGACGAGAACAAAGGCATGTTCGTTCTGTCCGTAGCGCCAGAGGATGCGCCGGATCAATCCGAATACGTCGAGCTGACATTCGAAGCCGGCAACTGTATCGCAGTGAACGGCGAACAGCTGAGCCCGCTGCAAG
This sequence comes from Paenibacillus sacheonensis, assembly GCF_009909195.1. Classification (GTDB taxonomy): domain Bacteria; phylum Bacillota; class Bacilli; order Paenibacillales; family Paenibacillaceae; genus Paenibacillus_Z; species Paenibacillus_Z sacheonensis. The sequence continues at coordinate 31,855 of NZ_JAAAMU010000027.1, read as the reverse complement.
TGATGGAGAAGCTGAACGAGCTGGGCGGCAAGCACGGCATCGGACGCGTCGACATGGTCGAGAACCGTTTCGTCGGCATGAAGAGCCGCGGCGTGTACGAGACGCCGGGCGGTACGATACTGTTCACGGCGCACCGCAAAATGGAATCCCTTACGATGGATCGCGATGTCATGCACCTGCGCGATTCCTTGATTTCGAAATACGCTTCGCTCGTCTACAACGGGTTCTGGTTCGCGCCTGAACGCCTTGCGCTGCAAGCCCTTGTATTGGAAAGCCAGAAGAACGTGACGGGCGTCGTTCGCCTGAAGCTGTACAAAGGCAACGTCATCGGCGCAGGCGTCAAGAGCCCTGTCAGCCTGTACAACCCGGATATCGCGACCATGGAAGCCGATCCGTCCAAAGCGTACGACCAAGGCGACGCAACCGGCTTTATTCGCTTGAACGCGCTGCGCTTGAAAGTTTCTTCCGGCGTGGAACAGAACAAGAAGTAAGCAGCGTTACGAGGCGGCCCCCGGGCGCGCCATATCGGCGAACCAGGCCAGGTCGGCCTGAGCTCGCCCGTCCAACTGACCCGGTCCGGGGTGAATCGCCGGGCCGGGTCATTCGGCAATAAGGCATGAAACGATAAAGGAGTGCACCGTTGTGAGCAAATTGTGGGGCGGACGGTTTACGAAGAAGACCGACCAGTTGGTAGAAGAATATACGGCATCGATTACGTTCGATAAAGAGTTGGCGGAAGAAGATATTCAAGGCAGCTTGGCGCATGTCACGATGCTGGGCAAACAGGGCATCCTGCCGGCGGCGGACGTGGAGACGATCAAGGACGGTCTGCACCGCGTGCTGCAGCGCATCAAGCGGGGCGACCTGGAGTTTGCCATCGCCGACGAAGACATTCATATGAACATCGAGAAAACGCTGATCGACGACGTCGGCCCGGTCGGCGGCAAGCTGCATACGGGACGCAGCCGCAACGACCAAGTGGCCACGGATATGCACCTGTATCTGCGCAAGCGCGTCGTCGAGTTCGTCGAGCTGCTGCGGAAGCTGCAGGAAGCGCTCGTGCAGCAGGCCAAAGCGAACATCGATACGATCCTCCCGGGCTATACGCATCTGCAGCGCGCGCAGCCGATTCTGTTCGCGCATCATATGATGGCCTACGTCAGCATGTTCGGCCGCGACATCGAGCGTCTGCAGGACAGCTACAAGCGCGTGAACATGCTGCCGCTCGGCGCGGGCGCGCTGGCGGGCACGACGTTTCCGATCGACCGCCATTTCGTGGCGAGCCAGCTCAAATTCGACCGTGTCTACGAGAACAGCCTGGATGCGGTAAGCGATCGCGACTTCATCCTGGAATTCCTGTCGCATGCGTCGATCATCATGATGCATCTGTCGCGCCTGAGCGAAGAGCTTATCCTTTGGTCGAGCACGGAGTTTCATTTCGTGGAGCTGGATGACGCGTTCTGCACGGGCAGCAGCATTATGCCGCAGAAGAAGAACCCGGATGTGCCCGAGCTTGTCCGCGGCAAGACCGGTCGCGTCTACGGCAATCTCGTCGGCTTGCTGACCGTGTTGAAGTCGCTGCCGCTCGCGTACAACAAAGACATGCAGGAAGACAAGGAAGGCATGTTCGATACGGTCCGCACGCTGCAAGGCGCGCTTCAGCTGTTCGCGCCGATGATCGCGACCATGAAGGTCAACAAGGATCGCATGCGCCAGGCCGTCAACCAGGACTTCTCCAATGCGACGGACATCGCCGATTTCCTCGTCGGCAAAGGCCTGCCTTTCCGCCAAGCGCATGAAGTCATCGGCAAGACGGTGCTCTACTGCATCCAGCAGGGCAAATATTTGCTCGATCTGACGCTGGACGAGTTCAAGCAGTTCTCCTCGCTGTTCGACGATCGGATCTACGCCGTGCTGCAGCCGGAAAATGTCGTGAACGCCCGCGACGTATACGGCGGCACGGCAACGAAGCAAGTCGCGGACGCTATCGTCCGTGCGGATAATGAGCTGGCCGGTACGGCGGCTTGGGTCGCGGAATACGCGGAGCGCAGCAACTAATCGCTGCTTAAGCGTGGTTACATGACAGAAAGCCCCTTCTCGGGCCGACCTTACGCGGTCGGCATCGGGAAGGGGCTTTTATCATCAGGAGGCTTTCCTTGCTCCAACCATTACGCACTTACTCGCCGCTTACCCCGCACATGCCCCGCCATCTATTCCGCCACCCCATCCTCCAGCAGCGGTTTCTCATCGTCCTCTTTGCTTCCGGGAGAGGATTGCTCAGGCGCAACGGCATAGACGGCTGGCTGCGCTTTGTACGTATCCCGCGATATCCGGCTGCTGGCAACGACCTTTCCGTCCACGAGCTTGGAGCGGAACGTCTCGACGACGTAGCCCGACTTGCCTGGCGTGAGCAGCAGCCGCGATCCGGGTTCGAGTGAAGCCCGCGCGACTTCTTTGATCGTTGGCGCGATCGTGCTAAGCGTCTTGGACGTGATTTTATAGCTGACGTTCTTCGGCATCGTCCCGAACAGCTTGACGGTCAGCTGGCGGTTGTTCACGACGGTGCGGACGATCAGCGTTTTGCCCGTCGTGTTTTTGAAGCGGAAATTGATCGCGCCTTCCGCGAAGGTCGCGTCCTGACCCATCGGCAGATAAGCGACGGGCAGCGAATGGTTCCGCCGCTCCACTAGCTCGAGCCCCGCCCGAAGCACCGCGTTGTACAGCGTGCTGGACACCTGGCAGATGCCGCCGCCGACGCCATCGACGAACGCGCCGTTCAAGATGACGGGAGCCGCGCGGTAACCGTAATGCTCGTTCGTGGCCGCGACGACCTTGCTGTAATCGAACACTTCGCCGGGAGCGAGCTCCCAATCGTTCAGGGAGCGGGCCGTCATTTCGACGTTATAGGCGCGCCCGGAGCCGCTTGTGCGGAAATTCGTCGTGAACGACGAAATCATGCGGGTAACGCCTTCGGCCTTCAGGCGATCGAGCGTAATGGCGGGATGCACGACCTTCAACTCTATAGGGATGGCAATCGGCTTCAGGCTGCCGCTCCAATCCTGCCCGAGCACTTGTCCCAGTGCCTGCGCGGCTCGCGAGAACATGGTGTCGGGATCCAGTCGGAAGGCGTCTTTGTGCGGCGTATAGACGATGCTGTCGTCATCGCGGATCGTCCGCTTGGCATCCACGGGCTCTCCGGCCTCGAGGTAGCCCCATGCATTGCGCATCTTCTTGAGGAATACGGTCCGGTCCCAGCTAATGGAGAGCGACAATCGATCGGGAAAATGCCAGCGTGCATCGGCACGGGCCATGAGGCTGCCGTTCTCCAGCGTTTCGAGTGCCGCGATCGCCGGCTTTATATTGACGGTGAAGCCCAGATCCGCCAGGGCCCATGAGTTTCGCAGGTTATTGGAGGGACCGCCGGCCGCGGTCAGGCGAAGCTGTTCCAGCGCGGTTTTACGATCGGCCAGTTTTTGCTTCGCTTCCGGGATGTCGAGACCGCCGAGGTCGATGGCCGTCCCGCCTTCCGGCAGAATGGTCTTGGTCTTATCCGCACGAGCGGCATCGATCCGCAATTCAAGCGCTCTCGGCACGGATTGCTGCGAGGCATAGATCCACACGCCGCCCCAGCCGGAGGAAAACAGCAGCAGGCACAGCACGGTCAATGTCCATACGATATGGATTCCCTTCGTTTTCAAGGCTCGTCAACTCCTTGGGCGATGATTCTTACATGTATATGCACGTCCGGCCGGCGTTTTGCCAAAAGCTTTCCTAATTTGAACGTTTGTCGAAAAATCTTCATTTTCATCCCCGTTTTTGCTGGAAATACCTTCATGAGAATTATGAAAATTGGAGAAATCAGGACTTTCGTAGAGGATTTCCCGCGCTTATGTCGAATATCTAGAAGCTGACTACCTACAGGATGTGATAAAGTGATCGAGCTTCAAGACATTTGGAAAACGTACGCAGACGGCACCCATGCGCTTCGCGGCGTTTCCGTTCTTATAGAGCGCAATGAATTCGTTTACCTGGTCGGGCCTTCCGGGGCCGGCAAATCGACCTTCATGAAATTAATATACCGGGAGGAAATTCCGACCAAAGGGCAGATTTCCGTCAACGGTTTTAATATAGGCAAGCTCAAACCGCGCAAGATCCCATACGTTCGCCGCAACATCGGCGTTATTTTTCAAGATTATCGGCTCCTGCCGAAGCTGACCGTATATGAAAATATCGCCTTCGCGATGGAAGTTATCGAAGCACCCAAGCGCATCATCAAGAAGAGAACCATGGAAGTGCTCGAGCTTGTCGGGCTTCGCGGGAAGCACGCCAGCCTGCCGCAGCAGTTGTCCGGCGGCGAACAGCAGCGCGTCGCCATCGCGCGCGCCATCGTCAATAACCCGTCCGTCATCGTGGCGGATGAGCCGACGGGCAACCTCGATCCCGAGACCTCTTGGGGCATCATGAACCTCTTGGAAGAGATTAATTTCCGCGGCACGACCATCGTCATGGCAACGCATAACAAGGAAATCGTCAATACGCTCCGCAAACGCGTCATCGCCATCGAGAACGGCACGATCGTGCGAGACGAAGCGAGAGGAGAGTACGGGTATGAAAATTAGCACCGTGCTGCGCCACCTGCGGGAAGGCATCAAGAACGTGGTACGCAACGGATGGATGACCTTCGCCTCCGTGAGCTCTATCGTCATTTCGCTGTTCATCCTTGGCGTATTCCTGCTGCTCGCGCTGAACGTCAATAACTTGGCCGATCAGATCGAGAGCCAGGTTCAAATTCGGGTTTACTTGCAGCTAGGCACGCCGGAGGCCAAGGTGAACGAGCTTAAGAACGCCATCGGCAATATTCCGGAAGTGAAGAAAGTCGTTTTCGTTTCCAAAGAACAGGGACTCAAGGATTTGCGCACCAGCATCGGCGCGGACGGCTCGGAGCTGCTCGAGGGTTACGACGACACGAACAATCCGCTGCCGGATTCGTTCACGGTCGACGTGTTCGACCCGCAGAATATCGCCTATGCGGCGAAGAAGATCGACGCGATCGGCAGCGCGGATGCGAGCAAGCCGATTTCGAGCGTCAAATACGGGAAGGGAACGGTCGAGACGCTGTTCAGAGTGACGAACGCCGTCCGTAACATCGGCCTTGTCGTCGTCATCGGGCTCGCGGTGACCGCCATGTTCCTCATTTCCAATACGATTAAAATGACGATACTGGCACGCCGCCGCGAGATCGGCATCATGAAGCTTGTGGGGGCGACCAACAACTTTATTCGCTGGCCATTCTTCATCGAAGGCGCCTTGATCGGCGTTATGGGCTCGGTGATCACGACCGTCCTGCTGCTGTTCGGGTATTCGGAGCTGGTTCAGGCTTCCCAGTTCGAGCTGGGCCTGATGATGATCAAGCTGGTGACGCTGAGGGACGCGGGCTTGACCGTTTCGGCCGTGACGCTGGCGCTTGGCACGTTGATCGGCATTTGGGGAAGTACGTTATCCGTTCGGAAATATTTGAAAGTGTAGGTGACTGTGGACGTGAAGAAAGGCTTATTGGCTGTCGCGATCATCGTTTTGGCCGTATACATCTTTCAACCGACGCAAGGCGAGGCCTCATCGCAGCTGGACAAGATCAATAAAGAGCTCGCGAAGGTCCGTCAGGAGATGAGCGCGGCTACGCATAACCGCAATCAAGCGGATAAAGACAAAGCATACATCTTGTCGATGAAGGACAAGACGGCGAAATCCGTTACGGAGATCGTCTCGCAAATCAACGAAGTCGGCGGCCAGCTGAACAAAGTGCAGTCGCAGATCGACGATAAGGAAACGCAGGTCAAGCAGGCTGGCGCGGATCTCGAAGCCGCGGAGAACAGAATCGTGAAGCAGGACAAGCTGCTGCAGTCGCGCGTCCGTCTCATGTACACGAATGGTCTCGTATCGTATCTGGACGTGCTGCTGAGCGCGACGAGCTTCAGCGATTTCATTGACCGCATGGATTCGCTGTCGTCCATTCTCGGTCAGGATCGCGAGATTCTGGCAAGCCGCAAGAAAGACAAAGTGCTGGTCGAAGAGAAGAAGCAGGAAGTCGAGAACTCGCTGGCCGAAGTGAAGACCATGTACGGCAAGCTGGCCGGGTATCACGATCTTCTGAAGGACAAGGAAAAGCAGAAGGAAGTCATGGTGCTGAAGTATAAGGACCAGGCGGACGAACTCGATGAAATCAGCAGCGATCAGGAAGAGCTGCTCATGAAATTGGCGAAGCAAGTGTCCGATTTGGAAGCCAAGAAGAAGACGATTAAAGTGTACTATAATCCGGGCGGCAAGCTCGGCATGCCGCTCCGCGCCAGCTGGCATCTCAGCTCGCCGTTCGGCTACCGGATCCATCCGATCACCGGCGCCAAGAAGCTGCATACCGGCATGGATATGGCGGTTCCCAAGGGAACGCCGATCTACGCGGCGGAGTCCGGCGTCGTCATCGTCGCCCAGTGGTGGAGCGACTACGGCAACTGCGTCATCATCGACCACGGCGGCGGCTTATGGACCATTTATGGCCATATTCGCGACGGCGGCATCAAGGTCGAGAAGGGACAAGCGGTCAAGCGCGGACAGAAGATCGCGGAAGTCGGCAGCACGGGCATGTCGACGGGGAATCATCTTCATTTCGAAGTGAGATTGAACGAGAAGGCCGTCAATCCGGCGCCATACTTGAAATAAATAACGGGCTCGAGCTCACAAGCTCCATGCCGATGACATCGCCGCACCCGAGAGCTTAATAATTGGGTGCGGCTTGTCATATACTAGGAAAGTTGGGAATACCGCCGCGGCCGTGCCGGGGCTTATAAAGGGGTGTTAACGTGCAATTTAAAGGACGAACAGTGGCGGCGTTTATTCTGCTTACGATGGTGGCTTCCGTACTGGTCACGCTGACGGTCGCGGATCGTTTCATCGTCATTGGAAGCGAAGGGACGGCGGCAAGAGCGGCGTCATCAGACTCGTCCGAACCATATGGGTTAAACGAGAAGGAGCTTCGTAAATTAAATACCGTGCTCGGATTAATCGAGACGAAATATTTCCGCGGCGTGGACCGCGCGAAGGTCATGGACGGCGCGGTGAACGGCATGATGACGGCGCTCGGCGACCCGTATTCGGTCTATATGGAGAAGAGCGTAGCGAAGCAGTTCTCCGAAACGATCGAGGGCTCGTTCACGGGTATCGGGGCAGGCGTTCAGATCAAGGAAGGTAAAATCACCGTGGAATCGGCGATCAAAGGCTCGCCGGCGGAGCGGGCCGGCGTACTCCCGAACGACGTTCTGCTCTCGGTGAACGGCGAGAAGCTTGCGGGGCTGTCCCTGAACGACGCCGTGGCGAAGATTCGCGGACCGAAGGGCTCGAAGGTCAAGCTCTCGATTCAGCGCTCGGGTCTGTCCCAGCCGCTGCAGCTGACGATCGTCCGCGACGATATCGATTACGAGACCGTCTATGCTCATCTCCGCGGCGACGGGATCGGCGTGATCGAAATCCGCCAATTCTCCCTGAATACGGGCGACCGTTTCGCTGAGGAACTGGACAAGCTGGAGAAGCAGCATATGAAGGGGCTTATCATTGACGTGCGCGGCAACCCCGGCGGCGTGCTGCCCGTCGTCGTATCCGTCGCCCAGCCGTTCGTGCCCAAGGGCAAACCCATCGTGCAGGTGGAGGATAAGAACGGGCATCGGGAGAAGACGGTTTCGAAGGGAACGGGCAAGAAGTATCCCGTGGCCGTCCTTATGAACAAAGGCAGCGCAAGCGCCTCCGAGGTGTTGGCGGGTGCGCTCAAGGAAGAAGCGAATGCCGTATTGGTCGGCGAAACGTCGTTCGGCAAAGGCACGGTTCAAGTCAGCTACGACAAACAGCTGGCCGACGGCAGTTTGATCAAGATGACGATCGCGAAGTGGCTGACGCCGCTTGGCAACTGGGTGCACGAGAAAGGTCTGAAGCCGGATGTCGCGGTGAATCCGCCGGATTACTATACCGCGGCGCGTATGTCCAAGACCAAGACCCTCATGCCGAACACGATCGACGAGAATACGAAGAGCCTTCAGATCATGCTGGCAGGCCTGGGTTACAGCGTTGACCGCAAAGACGGTTATTACAGCCCGGCGACGGCAGACAGCGTTCGTTCGTTCCAGTCGAAGGCGGGATTGCCTGCGACCGGCAATACGGACGTCGCGACGGCCGAGAAGATCGAGCAGCAGCTGATTGCGAAGATCCGCGACGAGAAGAGCGATACGCAGCTGCAGAAAGCCGTCGGCGTTCTGCAAGCCAAGCTGGGGAATGCAAATTAATCCAGCAGGGATTGCGCCCTAGATGTCGAATAAGTAGAAGGTTGGCATTCGCTTGTTTAGGGATACGGCCTTCTTTTTTATTTGCGGCTCGTATTGGTGAGATAGGGTCTTGAACGCAAGGAGGGGAGCGAAGCGATTGGATGCGGTGTTGGATGTGCTTCAACTAGCGGGATCGGCGGCCCTTGGGCTGCTGTTGTCTCCGTTTTATTATATCGGCGTACTGCTTATCATGCTGCAATATTTTCGCCAGACCCGGCTTGAACGCAAGCTGTTCCATGTGCGCTTGCACGCGTGGCCGAACCAATTGGCCCGAACGATGGGCGCGGGACTGGGCGTCGGCGTGCTGCTTACGCTGGCGGGTTTGTTTCTCGGCGTGACCGTGGACGGCGATGCGGTGCTCTGGCTGTGGGGAACGGCGGTCGTGCTGCTGCTCGTTCGCGTACGCTATCTCTGTTTTGCTTACAGCGCGGGAATGCTTGGCCTGCTTCAGTGGGGGCTTGGCTGGGCGGCGCTCGACGGAAGAGGCGATTGGCTGGGAGAGGCGGCCCGCTCCATCGCTGCGCTGGATATACCGGGGCTGCTCGTGCTGGTTGCATTGATGCATATTGCCGAAGGGCTGCTGGTGCGCTGGCAGGGCGCGCAGTTCGCAAGTCCGCTCTTCCTGGAGGGCAAACGCGGCAAGCTCGTGGGCGGTTATATGCTGCAGGGCTATTGGCCGGTGCCGATGCTCCTTCTAGTGCCGGCTGCTGCCGGAAGCGGGGGCGTGGACTTATCTTGGTCGCTGCTGCTGGGCGATGGTTCCGCGTGGAGCCATGGCGTAACGATGATCGGTTTTCCGATGATGATCGGCTTTACGGAGCTGACGCGGACGATGCTGCCGGAGGCCAAAGCCCGCAGCGCCTCGAAAGCGCTGCTGGTTTACGGCGTAATCGTTGGCGCCGCTGCCGTTGCGGCCTCTCTCTGGTCGCCGTTCATGCTTGCTGCCGCGCTCTGTGCGCTGCTGCTCCATGAGGCGCTTGTCGCGGTCAGCTATTATAAGGAAGACGCGAATTCGCCGCTGTATGTCCATGACGACCGCGGTTTGCGGATCTTGGCCATCATACCGGGTACCCCGGCGGAAGCCATGGGGCTGCAGGCAGGCGAGATTATCCGGAAGGTCAACGGAACGCGCGTGAGGACCAAAGAAGAGCTTCACGCCGCGCTGCATATCAATTCGGCCTTCTGCAAATTAGAGGCCATCAATCTGGAAGGACATGTGAAATTCGTGCAGCGCGCGCGATTCGCGGGCGAACATCATCAGCTCGGCGTCGTTCTCTCGCCGGACGACCAGGCGGGTTATTATGCCGCCGCATCGCCGGCTTCGCTGTTCGATCTGCTCCGCAAGCGAACGGCGAAGAGCCGCAACCGTCAGGCATCAACATCGTCCTCTTTATAAGCTGAATTGTAAGCCCGCCAGCTGTCCTTTCGGACAGTAGGTGGGTTTTTTCGTCTCGCATGGCGCCAATTCCCATGGGTGGGAATCCATAACCGCTCATTGCATCGCCAAAGGGAACACGGTATAATATACAAGAATGGGAACACATATTCTTATGCCGGCTTGCGTATCGCGGCTGCTAACCGACATGGATTTCAAGGGTTTGTTTACGGGTCCTTCGGATACGTGTAAATTACGATAGCCGTCTATTTTTTGAAGGCATAATGGGCATACAAGTTAATAGGCCTTTTTCATAGAAGACATAGGATTGGGGTGTAGTGAATTTATGGTTGAACAGCAGGATCAAGGCAGGCTTTTCGAGCTGAAGTCGGATTATACGCCTCAAGGCGATCAGCCGAAAGCGATCCAGCAGCTTCTGGAAGGCGTGAAAGCGGGCGCGGTGCATCAGACGCTGCTCGGCGCGACCGGCACGGGTAAGACGTACACGATCGCCAATACGATCGCGAAGCTGAACCGCCCCACGCTCGTTATCGCGCACAACAAGACGCTGGCTGCGCAGCTCTGCAGCGAGTTCAAGGAATTTTTCCCGGACAACGCGGTCTCTTATTTCGTCAGCTATTATGATTACTATCAACCGGAAGCCTACATCCCGTCCTCGGATACGTTCATCGAGAAGGATTCCAGCATTAACGACGAGATCGACAAGCTGCGCCACTCCGCGACGAGCTCGCTGTTCGAACGCCGCGATGTCATTATCGTGGCGAGCGTATCCTGCATCTACGGTCTCGGTTCTCCGATCGAATACGGAAAGCTGGTACTCAGTCTGCGCGTCGGCATGGAGAAGTCGCGGGATGCGATTCTGCATAAGCTTGTCGACATTCAATACCAGCGCAACGATATTAACTTCATTCGCGGTACTTTCCGCGTTCGCGGCGACATCATCGAGATTTTCCCGGTCGCGAATAACGAGCGCGCGATGCGCGTGGAGCTGTTCGGCGACGAAATCGAACGGATTACGGAGATCGACGTGCTGACCGGCGAGATCGTCGGCGAGCGCGATCATGTCGCGATATTCCCGGCTTCTCACTTCGTTACGCACGAAGATACGATGAAGGTGGCCATCAAGAATATCGAGCGCGAGCTGGAAGAACGCCTCGCGGAGTTTCGCGAGCAGGGCAAGCTTCTGGAGCTGCAGCGGCTGGAGCAGCGGACGCGCTACGATTTGGAGATGATGCAGGAGATGGGCTTCTGCAGCGGGATCGAGAACTACTCCGGTCCGCTCACCTTCCGCGAGCGAGGCGCTACGCCTTATACGCTGATGGATTATTTCCCCGACGACATGCTCATCGTCATCGACGAATCGCACGTGACTCTTCCGCAGATTCGCGCCATGTATAACGGTGACCGCGCGCGCAAAGAAGTGCTCGTGGACCACGGGTTCCGACTGCCGTCCGCCATGGACAACCGGCCGCTGCGGTTCGAGGAATTCGAGAAGAAAGTGAAACAGGCAATTTACGTCTCGGCAACGCCGGGTCCTTACGAACTGGAGCATTGTCCGGAGATGATCCAACAGATCATCCGTCCGACGGGGCTCCTGGATCCGATCGTCGAGGTACGCAAGACCAAAGGGCAGATCGACGACCTGCTCACCGAGATCCGCGATCGCATCGCCAAGGATGAGCGCGTGCTCGTCACGACGCTGACGAAGAAGATGTCGGAGGACCTGACCGATTACTTGAAGGATGTCGGCATCAAGGTTCGGTATCTGCATTCCGATATCAAGACGCTGGAGCGTTTGGCGATCCTTCGCGATCTGCGGATGGGCACGTTCCATGTGCTCGTAGGGATTAACCTGCTTCGGGAAGGCTTGGATTTGCCGGAGGTCTCGCTGGTCGCCATCTTGGATGCCGACAAGGAAGGCTTCCTTCGTTCGGAACGGTCGCTGATTCAGACGATGGGCCGGGCAGCCCGTAATTCCGAGGGCCGGGTCATCATGTACGCCGACCGATATACGGATTCCATGAATACCGCCATCGGGGAGACCGAACGCCGGCGCGCCATTCAAATCGCGTATAACGAGAAGCATGGCATTACGCCGCAGACGATTCGCAAGAAAGTGCATGACGTTATCGAAGCTACCAAGGCGGCCGAGCAGAAGAGCGATTATTTGACGGGCGTCGGCGTCGACAAGATGTCGAAGAAAGAGCGCCAGTCGCTGCTGCAGCGTTTGGAAGCAGAGATGAAGGAAGCGGCCAAGAGCCTGCAATTCGAGCGTGCGGCCGAGCTTCGCGACGCGCTTCTGGAGCTTAAAGCGGAGTTGGGCCTGTAGGCCGGGAGGAGAGGTAAGACAGTGGCTAGTGATTCAATCGTAATTAAAGGGGCGCGAGCCCATAATCTCAAAAATATCGACGTGACGATTCCGCGCGACAAATTCGTCGTATTGACGGGACTCAGCGGTTCCGGCAAGTCTTCCTTGGCCTTCGACACCATCTATGCGGAAGGACAGCGCCGTTACGTCGAGTCGCTGTCGGCGTATGCGCGCCAATTTCTTGGCCAGATGGAGAAGCCGGACGTTGATTCGATCGACGGGCTGTCGCCCGCCATTTCCATTGACCAGAAGACGACGAGCCGCAACCCGCGTTCCACCGTCGGGACGGTAACGGAAATCTACGATTATCTGCGGCTGTTGTTCGCGCGCGTCGGCAAGCCGCATTGTCCGGAGCACGGCATCGAGATTACGTCGCAGACGGTGGAGCAGATGGTCGACCGCATAATGGAATATCCGGAGCGGACGCGGCTGCAAATCATGGCTCCGATCGTGTCGGGCCGCAAGGGCGAGCATACTAAACTGCTGCAGGACGTGCAGAAGCAGGGATTCGTTCGTATCCGCGTCAACGGCGAGCTTCGCGAGTTGAGCGATAACATCGAGCTCGAGAAGAACAAGAAGCATAATATCGAGGTCGTCGTCGACCGGATCGTCGTGAAGGAAGACATTCACAGCCGGTTGGCCGATTCGCTCGAGACCGCATTGAAGCTGTCCGGCGGCCAGGTGCTTGTCGACGTCATGGAGAAGGAAGAGCTGTTGTTCAGCTCCAATTTGGCTTGTCCGATCTGCGGATTCAGCATCGACGAGCTGGCGCCGCGGATGTTCTCGTTCAACAGTCCTTACGGCGCATGCCCGGATTGCGACGGCTTGGGAGCCAAAATGATCGTCGATCCCGATCTGCTCGTGCCGGATACGAGCAAGTCGATCGAGGAAGGCGCGTTCGAAGCGTGGGCGGGTAGCACGTCCAATTATTATCCGCAGTTTCTCGAGGCCGTCTGCAAGCATTACGGCATCCCGCGTAATGTGCCCGTCAGCGAGCTGACAGCCGAACAGATGAAGAAACTGTTGAATGGGACGGGCGGCGAACGGGTCCGCTTCCGCTACCAGAATGATTTCGGACACTCCAAGGAAGCGCTCGTGCCGTTCGAAGGCATCGTGAACAATCTGGAGCGCCGCTATCGGGAGACGGGTTCGGAAGGCATTCGCGAGCATATCGAGCAGTATATGAGCGCCAAACCGTGCTCCGGCTGCAAAGGCCATCGGCTGCGGAAGGAAAGCCTGGCAGTGACGATCGGCAGCCAGAACATCTCGTTCGTCACTTCGCTGTCCATCGGCGAAGCGGAACGTTTCTTCAACGGTCTGGATCTGACGGAGAAAGAATTGATGATCGCCAATCTGATCCTCAAAGAAATCAATAGCCGGCTCGGGTTCCTCGTGAACGTAGGACTGGAGTACTTGTCGCTGAACCGTGCCGCGGGTACGCTCTCCGGCGGAGAGGCGCAGCGGATCCGATTGGCGACGCAAATCGGTTCAAGCCTGATGGGCGTGCTCTATATCCTTGACGAGCCGAGTATCGGTCTTCATCAGCGCGATAATGACAAGCTCATTCAGACGCTGGAGCATATGCGCAATCTAGGCAACACGCTCATCGTCGTCGAGCATGACGAAGATACGATGCTGGCCAGCGATTATATTATCGATATCGGACCGGGCGCAGGCATCCACGGCGGGCAAGTCGTCTCGATGGGAACGCCGAAGGAAGTGATGGCGGACGAGAACTCGCTTACGGGCGCTTACTTAAGCGGCCGCAAGTTCATTCCGGTTCCGCTGAAGCGTCGGGAGACGAATGACAAGTGGCTGGAAGTCCGCGGCGCCAAGGAAAACAACCTGCGCAGCGTCAATGCCAAGTTCCCGCTCGGCGTGTTTACGGCCGTGACAGGCGTATCCGGCTCCGGCAAATCGACATTGGTCAATGAGATTCTATACAAGACGCTTGCGCGTGATCTCAACAAGGCGAAAGTTCGCCCCGGCGAACATAAGGAAATCCGCGGGCTCGAGCATATCGAGAAAGTCATCGATATCGACCAATCGCCGATCGGCCGGACGCCGCGGTCTAACCCTGCCACCTATACGGGCGTATTCGACGATATTCGCGATCTGTACGCGTCGACGAACGAAGCGAAGGTGCGCGGGTACAAGAAGGGCCGCTTCAGCTTCAATGTGAAAGGCGGCCGCTGCGAGTCCTGCCGCGGCGACGGCATCATCAAGATCGAGATGCATTTCCTTCCGGATGTGTACGTGCCTTGCGAGATTTGCAAAGGCAAACGCTACAATCGCGAGACGCTTGACGTGAAATACAAGGGCAAGAGCATTGCGGACCTGCTTGAGATGACGATCGAGGACGCTTGCGAGTTCTTCCGCAATGTGCCCCGTATTCATCGCAAGCTGCAGACGCTCCTCGATGTCGGTCTTGGTTATATGAATCTGGGTCAACCTGCGACGACGTTGTCCGGCGGCGAAGCGCAGCGCGTGAAGCTGGCAGCGGAGCTTTATCGCCGCAGCACAGGCAAGATGCTGTACATTCTCGATGAGCCGACGACGGGATTGCATGTCGATGACATCGACCGGCTGCTTGTCGTACTTCACCGCCTAGTAGATTCCGGGGAATCGGTACTGGTTATCGAGCATAACCTCGACGTCATCAAGACCGCAGACTATATCGTGGATCTCGGACCCGAAGGCGGCAATGGCGGCGGCATGATCGTCGCAACCGGTTCTCCGGAGAAAGTCGTCAACGTAGAGGCTTCGTACACGGGGCGCTACTTGAAACCAATTCTGGAGCGCGACCGCGAGCGGACGCTTGCCCAGCAGCGAGTGATGCAGAGCGTCGCTGCCGAATAGGGCGAACTACACGGCAGTAAGCATGTCGCTAGACGGCAGCATTGGAAAGCCCCTTTTGGACAACGAATGATGGAGAAGCGGATCTGCCTTTCAGCCGCTTCTCCATCTTCGCTCCCGAAAGGGGTTTTTGATCGTTCTCCCGACTTATCACAAAAAAGACGGTTCCAGTGAAGGAACCGCCGAATCTGAAAGTTTGTTTTTAGGTTAAAAACCTAGCCAGCTAGAATCGCCGTCAATCTGTCTTGGAATGCCGGCACGCCGACACGGTTGACATAGTTATGGAACGTCTCGCCTGCCTCGCGGCCTTCTTTATAGAAGTGAATGAGTTGAACGAGCACGCCGCCAAGGTCGTCGCCTTTGACGCGGCCTTTCAATGCCGTGTTGAACTGGGCCCCTGGTCCAAGAATACCGCCTACTGCGATGTCGAACGCATCGACCATGCCTTCGGGCGTCTTCACGAGCGCGCCTTGCAGGCCGATGTCCGCGATATGCTTCTGGCCGCAAGCGTTAGGGCAGCCGATGAAGTGAATGCGGATTTTCTCGTCCAGCTGAACATGCTCGTCCAAGTATTCGGCAACGCGTAAGGCGCGTACTTTCGTCTCGACGACGGCCAGGTTGCAGAACTCGTTGCCCGTGCAGGATACCGTGCGGCTCATGAACGGCTTCGCATTCGGCGACAGACGTTTCAGCACCGGTACCTGCAGCGCCGCTTCGACTTTATCGTCCGGAATGCTGGCAAGAATGATGTTTTGCGACATGGTCGTACGAATCATGCCGTCACCGAACTCGTCGGCTGCGTCCGCGAGCTGCTCCAGCTCCGAAGAGTTGGTACGGCCCACCGGCACGTTCAAGCCGATGAAGTTCAAGCCGGCTTCCTTTTGCGGATAGACGCCGTCATAGTAAACGGCATTCCATCCGACCATTTTGCTTTCGCCGGCGGAAGGCATGTCGCCGATGATTTCTTTCAGCTTCTCGAGGAATTTCTCCGGCCCCCAATCCGCGACCAGGAATTTTAAGCGGGCTTGGTGGCGCTTCTCGCGATACCCGTAATCGCGGAAGATTGTCGTAACGCCGATCGATACCTTCAATACATCCTCGGGACGAACGAACAGATCCAGTTCTTTTGCCAGATGCGGTTTCGCGGACAAGCCGCCGCCGACAAAGACGTGGAACCCGACGACTTCTTCGCCGTCGATGACTTTCGTAGCCGGCACGTACGCCAAATCGTTGATCTCTGCATTGGCGTTGTTATAGATATTGGACGAGATGGACATTTTATATTTACGCGGCAAATTGGAGAAATCGCGGTTCATCAAGTAGAAGTCGTTGACTTGCTCGACGATCTCGCGCGTATCCATGAGCTCGTCGCGATCGATGCCGGCAAGCGGATTGCCGACGATCGTGCGCGGGCAGTCGCCGCATGCTTCATAGGAGTACAGGCCGACAGCTTCCAGGCGGTTGAAAATGTCCGGCATGTCTTCGATCTTCAGCCAGTGGTACTGAATCGCTTGGCGCGTCGTTACGTCGATCAGATCGCGGCCATAGTCGCGGCCGATCGAAGCGATCGCACGCGCTTGCGCGGAAGTCATGATCCCGGTGTTGATCCGGATCCGCATCATGAAGTAGCCGTCGCGCGGCTTTTGCTCGTACACGCCGGCCCATTTGAACCGGTTCATGTCATCTTCGGGAATGGAAGCATAGCCTTCCTTCGAATATTTGTCGATGATCGTGCGAATGACGTCGAGACCGTCTTTTTCAGCTTTGATAAATTCGAATTTATTTAATTTGGAAGGGTCGTTCATCCAGATCGCTTCATAGGCCACTTTTGTCGTTCCTCCTTGTGTATTGTCGCCTGGTGCAGGCAAACGCGAAAATCCGACGATTTTCGTATGAAATCACTTTAATGAATGTACCATAATTAAGATGAAGCGACAACGAAAAGCACGTATTGTATTATAAGAAATTATTATATTTAAAGACAGGTCTGTTTATAATAAAAGCACCCCTTTTAGAAATGGTGACAAACTTGTTACGATTGTCGATTGTGACTTGCAACGGACTCGTGATGAGGCTAACATAGGTAACATAGGCTACGTGCGAAAATGAAGGAGGATTTCACCCATGTTTCTTGCAGAGAACGCATCGACGGCACTCGCGAAGTTCGATCCCATGGATATCATGATGCTGTTGTTTACGATTGTTATTTTCATCGGATGGATTCGTTTGATCATGGCTCGTCCGAAGAAAAACGTATTCGCGATCGGATTTACGACAGTTGCGCTGCTCGTGTTCCTTTTCGCCAATTACGTCATGATTTTCAAAGTTTGGATGTCGTAATACGCGTTTCGCACACATATGAACGGATGCTTGGACGATACTGCCGCCGCCAATCTTGGACCTCAAGATTGCGGCGGTTTTTCGTTATGTCGACGAATGCCATTTGACCAGTCTAAGCTTCAGCCATGCGATGATTACAGCCATCAAAAGAAGAAGCCTCCGCTGACAGGTCAGCGGAGGCTTCTATAATATGCGCGGTGATGATGAACTTACACCCACCACATCTCGCCAAGCGGCTCGCGGATCAGGATGGATTGGAGATTTTGAACGGCTTTCGTGAAGCCCTCGTCCACGGACATCAGGCCGTCTTCGTGCTCGATGCTGACGACGTAGTCGTAGCCGACGAGGCGAAGCGCGCTGATAATGTCGGACCAGACTTTCATGTCGTGTCCATAGCCGACCGTACGGAACTGCCAAGCGCGGTCAAGCATAAGCGCGTACGACTGCATGTCCGTAACGCCGTGTTTGTTAACGTTGATCGGATCGATCGACGTGTCTTTCGCATGGAAATGGTGGATCGCGCCGGCGCGGCCCAGGATATGGATCGCTTGAACCGGATCGATGCCCTGCCACCACATATGGCTCGGATCAAGGTTGGCGCCGATCGCGTCGCCGGCAGCTTCGCGAAGGCGAAGCAAGGTAGCAGGCGTATGGACGGAGAAGCCGCCATGCAGCTCGAGGCCGATTTTAACGTTGCTTTCCGTTGCGAGCTTTCCGATCTCCGTCCAGTAAGGGATGACTTTGTTCTCCCACTGCCAGTCGAGGATTTCTTGATAATCGTTCGGCCAAGGGGCAACCGGCCAGTTCGGATATTTAGCGTCCTCGTGGTCGCCGGGGCAGCCGGAGAACGTATTGACAACCGAAACGCCCAGCTTGGAAGCCAATTGGATCGTTTTGCGGATGATGGCGTCGTGTTCGCTTGAGATCGCTTTCTGCGGGTGCAGGGGGTTAGCGTGGCAGCTAAGCGCGCTGATCGTGAGTCCGCGCGCGTCGATGGCGTCTTTGAACGCCTTCAGCTTGCTTTCGTCGGCAAGCAGGACGTCCGGATCGCAGTGTGCGTTGCCAGGGTAACCGCCCGTGCCGATTTCAATGGCATCCAGACCTTTGGAAGCGATGTAGTCCAGTGCGTCTTCAAACGATTTCTGAGCAAATAGAACGGAAAATACGCCGAGTTTCATACGAGTATAGTTACCTCCCAATGGTTATGTACTTCAAGTCTCTATCCATTATAGCATGGGCAATATGCCAGGTTAAGATTCGGAAGGGCCAATGACAAAAAAACATACATAAAGGACAAAAATGAAAACGCTTATTCAAGAAAAGCAAAAGGCTCAGTCCAGCGAGGGCCATGCGCTTCGGAAATCATTTTTTTTCCTATTAAGTAATGGCCGCGATTGAGAGGTGCATAATCGCAGAGAGCGGAGATTATCGGCTGCCCAGCCGTTTCCTGCAGGTTAGCGGCTTTTGTTTATACCTGCGCTCTGTTAAAATGAAAGAAAATACGTGATTTGCAAGATAGGATGGCGGACGTTTACATGAATATGATGAAACGGCAAGATGTCGAGCTGCTGGCTCCGGCCGGTGACTGGGACTGCATGCGGGCGGCGGTGGCGAATGGTGCCGATGCCATTTTTTTCGGCGTGGAGAAGTTCAACGCGCGGGCGCGGGCGAACAATTTTCAAACCGACGAGCTGCCGGAAATTATGGCGTTCCTGCACAGCTATGGCGTGAAAGGGTTTTTGACCTTTAATATATTGGTGTTTCAAAATGAGCTGGAAGACGCGAAACGGCTAATCGATTCCTGCATCGATGCGGGCGTCGACGCCGTGATCGTCCAGGATCTGGGGCTCGTAAAACTGATCAGGGAGCTGTCGCCAGACTTCCCGATCCATGGCTCTACGCAGATGACGATCACCTCGCCGGAGGCGGTCGAATTCACGAAGCCGTTCGATATCGAGCGGGTTGTGCTTGGACGGGAGAATAACCTGAAGCAAATCAAGACGATCGGCGAGCAGGCGAAGCTGCCGATGGAGGTGTTCGTGCACGGAGCGCTGTGCGTTTCGTACTCCGGACAGTGTCTGACCTCCGAAATGTGGGGCGGCCGATCCGCGAATCGGGGCGAGTGCGCGCAAGCTTGCCGCTTGCCGTACGATTTAATGGTGGACGGCGAGCATAAGCCGATGGGCGACATCGCCTATCTGCTTTCGCCGAAGGACCTCGCGGCCGTGGAGCTTGTGCCTGACCTCATTGAAGCAGGCGTGACGTCCTTCAAGATCGAAGGACGGTTGAAGAGCCCCGAGTACGTGGCGAACGTTGTCAGCAAATACCGGCGCGCGATCGACAAATATTTCGACGGCGACCGCTCGGCGCCCTCGAAGGAAGAGATCCGCGAGCTGCAGCAGAGCTTCTCCCGCGGGTTCACGTCCGGTTTTCTCGAGGGGACGAACAACAAGAAGCTTGTGGAAGGCACGTTTCCGAAGAGCCGCGGCGTCTACCTCGGACGCGTGGAGCGCATTCTGCGCGATGCCATCGTGTGCCGGATCGAAGCGCCGTTGAAGCGGGGAGACGGCATCGTGTTCGACGCCGGCGACCCGACGAAGAAGGAAGAGGGCGGCCGCGTGTACGACGTCCGCAGACAGGGCGTCAAGCTGGAAGGCGAAGCGCAGGAAGGGACCGTGATCGAGATCGTTCCCGGCCGCAGCGACGTCGACCTGCACCGCGTTCACGTTGGAGACCGCGTCTGGAAGACAAGCGACCCGGCATTGGACAGACGGCTTCGCGCGACCTTCGAGACGGAGAAGCCTTATCGCGTGTTTCCGTTGAACCTGAAAGTCGTGGGCGAACTCGGTCAGCCGCTGCGGACCTGGTGGACCGACGTGGAGAAAGGCAACACGGTCGAGGTTACATCGGAACTGCTGCTCGAGCATGCTCAGAAGCGCCCGATGGACGAAGCTTTGCTGCGTGAACAGCTTGGCCGGCTGGGCGGCACGGTGTACCAGCTGGAGACGCTCGACGTCGAGCTGGACGGCGACCTGATCGTGCCGATGCGCGAGCTGAACCGGATGCGGCGCGAGGCTGCGGAAGCGCTGGCGGGCGAACGTCCGAAGCCGCCCGTGTACGTGAAGCGCAGCGTCGAGACGTACGGCGACGCGCATGGCGGCAGCGCCGCGGGCCATACGCGCGGCGGCGGAGCTACGCTTTCCGCCGCGGCGGACCGCACGGCCAAGCTGACGGTGCTATGCCGCAGCCTGCCGCAATTGGAAGCGGCGGTGCGCTCCGAGAAGGTTGGCATGGTTTATGCCGATTTCGAGTTCATTAAGCAGTTCCCTGCCGCCATGGAGCTTGCGCGGAGCGCGGGCAAGCCGATTGCTTTGGCGACGCCGCGGATTCATATGCCGGGCGAGAACGGCTATCACGCCAACATTCTTAAGCTGAAGCCTGATGCGGTACTGGTAAGGAATACGGGTGCGTTGTATTACTACTTGCGCGCCAAGGCCGCCAATCCGAACGAGCCCTTCCCGCGGCTGATCGGCGATTTTTCGCTGAATGTCGCTAACCATAAGGCATCGGATTTGTTCCTGGATGCGGGCTGCGATCTCATCACGCCATCGTACGACCTGAACGTCCAGCAAATGTTCGATTTGCTGAGTGCGAGCGATACGTCGCGGACCGAGATCGTCATTCATCAGCATCTGCCGATGTTCCATACGGAGCATTGCGTATATTGCACGTTCATGAGCGAGGGCACCGACTATACGAACTGCGGACGTCCGTGCGAGGAGCACCGCGCTTCCCTACAGGACCGGATCGGTATGTCCCATCCCGTCCGGGTCGACGAAGGCTGCCGGAATACCGTTTACAACGCCATCGAGCAGTCCGGCGCGGAATATATGGTGCAGTTCAAGGATTTGGGCGTTTCGTCATTTCGTATTGAATTTTTGGAAGAAACGGCCGATAAAGTAGAAGAGGTTATCGAGCTGTACAGCGACGCGCTTGCCGGACGCATCGGCGGTACGCAGGTGTGGCGCAGTCTGAAAGCGATCAATCAGCTGGGCGTTACGAGGGGCCAGTTGGTGAAATAGACGTATCGTGGGAGAGACCTTTAACGGGGTCTCTCTTTTCTTTTTTTGGGTAATAAGGAGTACAAGAAACGTTTCATTTCGACAATCCCGAGAGGAATTTGCCCAATGGGAAGCGAATTATAGCAACTATTAGCGCCATTTGGGACAAAACGACGGTTTGAAGTTCATATTGACCTGGATGAATAAACGAAGCGCGGTGAGGGTGCCAATGAATCAGAACAACAATCAAGGATCGCAGCATGATCAATGGCTGGGTCAAGTAATGAAAGCAGAACAAACGATCCTAGATGGGCAGATGCCGTCAATCGAGCAGCTTATGGCCATTCCTTCAGAGATAAGAATGAAGTCCCCCCTGCTGCTTCGCGCCGAATGCGAACATAGACTGTTGAACGGACAGCCGATGGAAACGAAGCAAAGGCTGGAAGCCGCGCTTCGCGGTTTTGCCGCGCAGGCCGACGAGTCCGCGATGCTGACGATGATGGCGATGCTGGGGCTCTTGTATATTCAGGTTGGAGATCTGCACGAATCCAAGCCTTTCATGACGCTGCTCGAGCAAGAATGGGCGCGCAACCGGGAGCATTGCAGCGGTTTCGTCCCATGGGCGCTGGCCCGATCGGCGGCGAGCGCGCCGAACCATCCATCCCGATTCGAAGAAGCGCTGGGACTGATGATGGCTGCGGTAGAACGATTTCGGGAAGAAGGCAGGCCGCTGTGGACCGGCTTTGCCCTGCTGGACAGCCGGATCTTCGATCCGCGGGTACAGTCGAATCCGGACTGGCCGTTCTGGTTGAATTGGTTGAAACGGCATACGGCGGAGCAGCCGCTGGCCGCCGCGGTCTTGGATCTGCTCGGCAGTCCGAAGCCCGATGCGTCCATGTGCGAACGGCTGCCTGTTCGATACGCTTATTTAAGCAAGGCCGTCGTAATGGGAGAAGCTGAAGAGCGCCTGCCGGAGGAACTTGCCGATGATATCGAGTGCGGCATTTATGCCGCAGGGGCCTTAGCGAGACGGATGTTGGCGGAGAAACGGCTCGAGGCGGCAGCGGAAGCGCTGCGGCTGTTTGAACGCAGACAGCGGCTCTTGTCGACGCCTGCCGCCCATCGGCTGGCGGTCGAATTGCAGGAGCGGCTGGCTGCGGCGACGGTTGATGCTACGGCTGCAGCTGCCCGGCCCGGAGAAAGTCTGCGTCCCATTGCTGATGGTTCCCGCGGGCTCGGAACCGGAAGGCAAAACGATTTCCCGCAGCAATCACCTCCCGCGGCGGAACAATCGAACGCCAGCGCGGGCGCAAGTGCAGGTTCGAAGTGGAGAATCAAGCTGTTTGGCGGCATCGGCTTCAGCACGGAGGATGGCCAGCAGGCCGAACCGGTTTGGAAGCGGCGCAAAGCCGGCGAGTTATTCACCTACCTGCTTCTGCAGCCGGCATATAAATCCAATCGCGAGCAGGTCATCGAGCGGGTTTTCGGCGAGGGCGACCCCGCGAAGCGCTCCAATCAACTGTACGTAACGCTGCATGACCTGCGCAATGCGCTCAAGGAGATCGGCCTGCACGAGGAAGCTGTGTACGCCAAGCGAGGGGTGGTGGGTATAGCGGAGCAGGCGGTCGAATCCGTAGACGTCGAGACGTTCATAACGCTATCCCGCGTGGGGGACCAGCTATGGATGGACGACCACGAGGCTGCCAGCCGGCTGTATGAGAAGGCGATACCGCTCTACGGTCTCCTTGCGACTGAGCTCCCTTACGCGGAGTGGCTGGAGCGCACCAGGGAACAGCTGCTGGACAGGCAGACCACGATGCTCAAAAGACTGGCGGCGTTCTATGCCGATCAGAAAGACGAAGCGCGCGAAGAACAGCGGCTGTCCGATTGGATCGCGCTGCGGCCTGAACACGAGGAGGCGTTCGAAGCCATGATCAGGCTTTGCTTGCGCGGCAACCGCCGCGTCGAGGCGATCAGCTGGTATCGCCGGCTTGAACGCGTTTGGAAGGAAGAACTCGGTATCGAGCCGTTGGAAGAAGTCAGGAAGCTGCTATGGAAATGACGACGCGGCAGAAAAAACCGCCTGTGTACTACAACGGGATGCTGCTCAATCGTCTGCTTGCCGTCTTCTTGATTACGATGCTTGCCGGCGTGCTCATCGTGCGGGCCGAAGCGCTGCTGGATGCCTACTTTAATAAAATGTTCCCGTTTCCGGTAGTGATCCTGGGCTTGGGAGCGCTTTTTCTGGGCTTGCTGCTCCTGTGCATATCCGTCATAAGGCTTCAGCCGGTTTTCAGTATATTGCAAGCGCAATTCAGGCCGGCAGGCGGACAAAGCCAAGAGAGTCAGACCAACAGGGCGCTTCTGCGGCTGTACCGGCTTCCGTATGAGCTCTTCGCCGGCATGTGTTTGTTTGGCTTGCTGCTTTCGGTCTTGTTCCATGGCATGGATATCGCAGCGTATATCATGCAGGAGCAGACTGACGGCTTGCGTCTTCTCGGGACGGTCGTGGGGGAGCAAGGCCTGTTTATCTTCATGGCCATTATTTTGTTTACTTCGGTACGCCGCACGCTCAGACCGGTTCTCATGCGGCTCCAGCCGCTGCCGAGCGGATTCGACGGCCGGGCATCCGTCGCCCAGCCGCTCGTGATCACCTATACGAGCACGTTCATCGTGACGATCCTGAGCCTGCTTCAGCTGGCGATTGTGACGGCTAGCCCCCATGAACCGACCGATCCGTACAAGTTTGGCATCATGGCCATGTTTTATTTTATAATGGGATTAAGCTTGTTCAGTTACGTAACGATGCAATTCAGGGAAGAGCTGAGAAGGCTGATCCGCGGCATCCGCGGACTGGTGGGCGGCTATGACTTGCCGAGAAACGAAGCGGCGGCCATTCTCCATGACGAAGCGGGGGAACTGGCCGTTGCTTTCAATGAACTGCAAAACCGGATTAATCGAGAATACGAGTCGCTGGAACGCGAGCTGAAACTGGCCTACAATGTGCAGCAGAAGCTTCTGCCGCCCGGCGACCTGACGATCGGTTCGTACCGGATTACGGCCCGCTGCCAGCCTTATCGCGAGGTAGGCGGGGACTTCTTCGACGTCGTGTCGCTCGGACCGAGCCGGTTCGCGATCATGATCGGCGACGTATCCGGCAAAGGCCTGCCTGCCGCGCTCCTCATGTCCGCGCAGCTGCTCGTCTTCCGGTCCGAGATCCGGCGAAGCGGCAGCCCCTCGGAGGTGCTTGCCCGCATGAACCGGCAACTTTGCGAAGCCATGGGCGATGACGGTTCCGTCACGATCGGCGTCGGCGTCATCGATTTAACCAATAATCACGTGCAATACGCCAGCGCAGGGCATCTGTCGCCCTACGTTGTTTCTAAAGAAGGCCAATATAAGGCAGTGGACTGCAGCTCGCTTCCCATCGGTATCGATCCGGATGCCGAATACGAGGAATTGAGTCTGCAGTTGGAGGACGGCGACCGGTTTCTGCTATATACCGACGGATTAATTGAGGCGATTAACCAACAAGGAACGATGTACAGCTTCGAGGGCCTGGAAGCGGAGCTTGCCACATGGAAGCCTGCGATGGACCTGGCTGTGGTTATTGACGACTGGCTTGCCCGGGTCGACCAGGAATGCGGTCCGGGTCAAGACGACAGAACCGTCGTCGTTCTCGAGCTGGCGGGGGAGTATCGCAGCTTGCTTGCCAAGCTGAACCTGTCGCAGGTCGAGCAGGGTTCGGTCTCCGGACATTTCGATAATCCCTTTCTGTCCAGGGAATGGTCGCTGCGCAGCCATCTGGGCAGCGAGCGCCTGATCGCCATGAAGCTTGGCGATTGGATGGAGGAACGTTGGCCGGAATGCGACATCCGCGAAGACGTGCAAAGCGCGATATGCGAAGCGATGATTAATGCCATTGAACATGGCAACGGACTGCAGCCGAATAAATACGTGACGCTGATTGCCCAAATCGGCGGCATGCTTGCGGTATGCCGAGTTTATGATGAAGGCGGCGGCTATTTCCCCCGTCTCAACCGAGACGAAGAAGAGATGCGCAAGAAGCTGGAATCCGAGGATCCGCGCGGCTGGGGGCTCGTCATGATCGATTCGCTTGCCGACTATTGGACGACGGGACGGGATGAGCGCGGCTTCTATACCGAGCTGTATTTTATGCGTAAACCGAGAAACGCTCCGGGAGAGCATTCGATATAGAAGAGGAGGCAACACAGTGGCAGAACAACCTTTTTCGATGCATACGCGTAAATTCGAGGGCGGGATGGTACTTGAGCTGAACGGCGATTTGACGAAATCGGCGGAGGCAAAGCTGATTTCGGTCTTGGAGCAGGAGACGGAGCTGGGCCTCGGTGTTCGATTCCTGGCGCTGGATTTGACGAAGGTGGAGTATATCAACAGCGGCGGCATGGCCGTGCTGATCCGCCTGGCCCGCATGGGCAGCAAGGCCGGGGTGCATACGTTTTCCTGGGGCGTGACGCCTCATTACGAGAAGCTGTTCCGTATGGTGGGGTTGACGGAGTATATGATGATTTATCCCAACGAGTTCGCGGTCATGCAGCGAATCGAGGCGCTTAATCTTTAATGGCATCAAGCGTGAAGAAGATGGAGGGTAACATGGAGTTTCAAGCGATATACGAAACATGGCGTCATGTCTTCAAGCTCGATCCGGAACGTGCGATCAGCGACGAACAGTTGGACGCGATTTGCATGTCCGGCACGGACGCCGTGATCGTCGGCGGCTCGACGGGCGTGACGTTCGACAATACGGTCGACCTCATGTCCCGCATTCGGCGGTACGAGGTGCCTTGCGCGCTTGAGGTTTCCAGCGAAGAGGCAGCCGTTCCCGGCTTCGACCATTATTTCATACCGCTTGTCCTGAACACGGATCGGGCGGAGTGGATGGCGGGCAGGCAGATCGGCGCGCTGCGCGCGTTCGGTGCGTTCATTCCTTGGGAGATCACTTCGGCGGAAGGATATTTGATCCTGAACGGAGAAGCCGAGGCGGCGAAGCTGACTGGAGCGAACGCGGCGCTTGATGCGGAGTCGGTAACGGCGCATATCTATATGGCGGATAGGCTGATGAGGCTGCCGATTATTTATATGGAGTACAGCGGCAAGTTCGGCGATATGGAATTGGTCAAGAGAGCGGGGAGAATAACCGCGGCTGCAAGATTGTTCTACGGCGGAGGCATCGACAATGCCGACAAAGCGCGGCTGGCCGCGGAAGCGGCGCACACCGTCATCGTCGGGAACGCGATTTACGATGACTTGGCGGCTGCGTTATCGACGGTTGCCGCGGTTGCCGAAGTACCCTACAGCGGTAAATAACCACCATTTTATACGGCTTTGATGACGAAATCGGGCGTTGCGCCGCATCCCTTTCGTATCAAGGCCGTTTTCTTTTTCCTCGAACCTCTAATTGACACATCCCGGGCGGTTGTCTAGACTGGAGAATAGGCGAACAAATGCGAACAAAGGGGATTTGTGTTCACTATGTTGAATGAATTTAGCATCGATCAGGCTGTCAGCAAGCTGAATCCGCCGCAGCGTGCGGCCGTGCAAGCGACAGAAGGTCCGCTGCTCATTATGGCGGGAGCGGGCAGCGGCAAAACGCGCGTGCTGACGCACCGAATAGCTTATCTGATGGAGAAAAGACGCGTCGCGCCATGGAGCATTCTGGCGATTACGTTTACGAATAAAGCAGCGAGAGAAATGCAGCTGCGGGTAGGCTCGCTCGTCGGTCCTTCCGCGAACGATATTTGGGTATCCACCTTTCACTCCATGTGCGTGCGGATTTTGCGCAGGGATATCGGCCGGATCGGATTTACGAACAGCTTCTCCATCCTGGATTCTGCCGATCAGCTGTCTGTCATTCGCAATTGCATGAAGGAACAGAACATCGATACGAAGAAATTCGAACCGAAGAGCGTGCAAGCCGCGATCGGCGGGGCCAAGAACGAACTGATCTCGCCCGAGCAATTCGAGCAGAAGATCGGGGATTATTTCGATGGCATCGTGTCGAAGATCTACGCGTCCTACCAGAAGAAACTGAAGAGCAACAACTCGCTCGATTTCGACGATTTGATCATGAAGACGATCCAGTTGTTCAAGGACGAACCGGACGTGCTGACCTTCTACCAGAACAAATTCCGTTATATCCACGTCGACGAGTATCAGGATACGAACCGTGCGCAGTATATGCTGTGCAACATGCTTGCCGATAAACATCACAATATCTGCGTGGTCGGCGACAGCGACCAGTCGATTTACCGCTGGCGCGGCGCCGACATTACGAATATTTTGAACTTCGAGGAAGACTATCCGGAGGCGAAGGCGATTCTGCTGGAACAGAATTACCGTTCGACGTCCAACATATTGAATGCGGCCAATGCCGTCATCAGACTGAACAGTTCCCGTAAGGATAAGAAGCTGTGGACGGATCAAGGCGAAGGCGATGCCATCATGGTCTATCAAGCGGATACGGAGCATGACGAAGGCTATTTCGTGACCGGGCAAATTCGCCAGCAGGTGAATAAAGGCCGCAAATACGCAGATCACGCCATACTGTACCGAACCAATGCCCAGTCGCGGGTGATAGAGGAAATGCTCATCAAATCCGATATTCCCTACCAAATCGTAGGCGGCGTGAAGTTCTACGATCGCAAGGAGATCAAGGATCTGCTCGCCTACCTGCGGCTTATTTCCAATCCGGACGACGATGTTTGTTTCCAACGGATCGTTAACGTGCCGAAACGGGGGATCGGGGATACCACGGTTGCGAAGCTCATGGACGAAGCGGGCTTGCGCGGCGTCTCCGTCTTCAATCTGCTCGAACAGCTCGACTGGCTGGACGTGACGGGACGCGCCCGAACGGCGCTCCGGGAGTTCCAAGAGATCATCTTGAACCTGACTCGTATGGTGGAGTACTTATCCGTAACGGAATTAACGGAGAAGATATTGGAGATGAGCGGCTACCGCGAGGAACTGCAGCGCGAGAATACGCTGGAGTCGAAGGCGCGCCTCGAGAATATCGACGAGTTCCTGTCCGTGACGCAAGACTTCGAGAAGCGCAACGAGGACAAATCGCTGGTCTCGTTCCTGACGGACCTTGCGCTGATCGCCGACATCGATTCGATGGACGAGGATGAGCCGGAGGGCGGCGTGAAGGATGCCGTCGTGCTGATGACTATGCACAGCGCCAAGGGATTGGAATTCCCGATTGTCTTCATCGTGGGCATGGAGGAAGGCGTGTTCCCGCACAGCCGGGCGTTGAACGACAACGACGAGCTTGAGGAAGAAAGGCGATTGGCTTACGTGGGCATCACCCGCGCGGAGAAGCAGCTATTCCTGACCTGCGCGCGAATGCGCACGCTGTTCGGCCGGACCAACGCCAATATGCCATCGCGCTTCCTGAAAGAAGTGCCTGACGAGCTCAAGACGGACGCTTCGGCCGTGGGGCGCGGCAGGCCGGCAGGCGGAGGAAGCAGTTTTGCCGGAGGCGGATTCGGGGCAAGCAGGCCAGCCGGGTCGACTGGCAGCGGGTTCGGTTTCCGCGGGCCGGCGGCATCGCCGCAACGACCGGGGGCCCCTGCTGGCGGCGGCGTGCGTACGAGTCCCGCGGCAGGCGTAGTTCGTCCTGCTCTCCCGGGCAGAACGCCGGATGCGGCAGCATCCGCCGGAGTAAGCTTCTCCGTCGGAGATAAGGTATCCCACGGTAAGTGGGGCATAGGAACAGTCGTTGACGCTCGAGGAGCGGTCGGCGAGCAGGAGCTCAAAGTCGCTTTCGAAGCGCCGACCGGCATTCGCAAGCTGATGGCCGCTTACGCGCCGATTCACAAGGTTTAACCGTCTTAAGCGCATAGCGCACGGAGAGATTGATTTGAATATGAGAGGGAGGACGTCAATGACGACTGCGATGGAACCGGGACAAAACGCCGATTCGGCAAGCCTGGCGCGCATGCGCGAACTGGTCGATCAGCTTACGCTCCACAGCCATAACTATTACACGCTGGATCGGCCGACGATCAGCGACAAGCAGTATGACGAGCTCTATGACGAGCTTGTGCAGCTGGAGCTGCAGACCGGACAGGCGCTTCCGGATTCTCCGACCCAGCGGGTTGGCGGAGATATTTTGAAGGGCTTCGAGCCGTACCGCCACCGCGCGCGCTTGTGGAGCTTGGACAAGGCGCAGGACGCCGAGGATTTGCTGGCCTGGAATGCCCGCGTACGCCGAGCGGTTGCCGACTATAACGCCAAGAATCCCGATACGGATCCGCTCCCTGAGCCTTCCTACGTCATTGAGCTGAAGTTTGACGGTCTAACCCTGAACCTGACTTATGAGGACGGCAATCTCGTGCAGGCTTCCACGCGCGGCAACGGCGTCGTGGGCGAAGGCATCCTCGCGCAGGTCAAGACCATTCGTTCCATTCCGCTTACCATTCCGTTCTCGGATGGCATTATTGAAGTCCAAGGCGAAGGCATTATGAATTTGTCGGTGCTGGAAGCGTACAACCGAACGGCGGCGGAGCCGCTCAAGAATGCCCGCAATGCCGCTGCCGGAGCTTTGCGTAACCAGAACCCGAAGATTACGGCAGAGCGCAAGCTAAGCGCATACTTCTATAATGTCGGTTATGCGGACGGCGTTTCGTTCGATACCCATCAAGAGATGATTCAATTTTTGCAGGATAACCGCTTCAAGGTGAATGCCTATACGAGTTATTGGTCTACGATCGAAGAGGTGCAGGCGGAGCTCGAGCGCGTGGCCGAAGGGCGGCATGAGCATGATTTTCTGATCGATGGCGCCGTTGTCAAACTAACGGATATGCGCACGCGCGAGGCCCTGGGCTATACCGACAAATTCCCGCGGTGGGCGGTAGCGTTCAAATTCGAAGCGGAGGAAACGACGACAATCTTGGAATCCGTCTCGTGGGAAGTCGGCCGTACCGGTAAAATCACGCCGGTAGCGCGCGTCGAAGCCGTCGACTTGGCCGGGGTAACCGTTCAGAACTGCACGTTGAATAACATTGGCGATATCGAACGCAAGAACTTGAAGTTTGCGCTCGGTACCCATGTCTTCATCCGGCGGTCTAACGATGTCATACCGGAGATCCTGGGCAAAGCGGACGATGAACCCGGACAAGAAATCCTCGTGCCGGAGATTTGTCCGTCCTGCGGCACGCTGCTGGAACTGCGCGGCGCGCATCTCTTCTGCACGAACAAGCTCGGATGCCGGCCGCAAACGATAGCGCGCATTACGCATTTCTCCTCGCGCGACGCGATGGACATCGAGTCCTTCAGCATTATGACGGCTGAGCAGCTCTTCGACGAATGCGGCGTGCGCGATCCAGCGGATCTTTACGCGTTGTCTTATGACGACCTTATCGGTCTCGAGCGCTTCGGCGACCGCAAAGCCCGTAAGCTGGTGGAAGCGCTGGAGAAGTCTAAAGACCGTGATCTTGCTGCTTTCTTGTTTGCGCTAGGGATCCCGAATACGGGTAAAGCGACGACCAAAATGCTCGCTGATCATTTTGGGCAATTGGCTGCGATTCGATC
This sequence comes from Paenibacillus sacheonensis, assembly GCF_009909195.1. GTDB lineage: Bacteria > Bacillota > Bacilli > Paenibacillales > Paenibacillaceae > Paenibacillus_Z > Paenibacillus_Z sacheonensis. The sequence continues at coordinate 898 of NZ_JAAAMU010000027.1, read as the reverse complement.
AGCGGAGGTTGAAGAACTAGTCGGCTTGCCCGACGTGGGCGGTATCGTGGCCGAGAGTATCTACAGTTATTTCCGTGATCCGGTGGCTTCCGATAACATAGACCGGATGCTTGCCCTCGGTGTTAAGGCCGAGGCGGAGAATGCCGCTCCAGCAAGAACGGACAGCATCTTCAGCGGCAAAACCGTCGTGCTGACCGGGACGCTCTCCCTCATGACTAGGGACGAGGCAGGGAAGAAGCTGGAGGCGCTCGGCGCCAAGATCAGCGGCAGCGTTTCGAAGAAAACCGATTTCGTCATCGCGGGCGAGAGCGCCGGCAGTAAACTGACAAAAGCCAAGGAGCTCGGCGTTACGGTTATCGAAGATGAGCAGGAATTCTTGAAATTGTTAGGCGAATAAAGATACAAAGGCCGTACTTGAGCATGCATGCTCAAGTACGGCCTTTGTCATTTTTTACAAGTTGTAATCCGCTTTTAGATATGGTAAATTACTTCTTGTCGCTTTTGAGGCGCACGCCAACATCGAACGAAACGCTTTCGACAAGAAAGAAAAAAATGTTGACGAACGAGTGGAAAGCTGATAATATAATTTCTTGTGACCACGCAAGTGATCACAGCAAAACAAGTTCTTTGAAAACTGAACATATGGATCACGTCAGAATCCAACAAATGCTTTAAAGCGATTGATTCGTCAATCGTACAAGCTAGCAAAGTAATGAGCTAACAAGCTTGTTCTATACAATGGCTTCGGCCACTTTTATGGAGAGTTTGATCCTGGCTCAGGACGAACGCTGGCGGCGTGCCTAATACATGCAAGTCGAGCGGAGTTATTCCTTCGGGAATAGCTTAGCGGCGGACGGGTGAGTAACACGTAGGCAACCTGCCTGGAAGACCGGGATAA
>NZ_JAAAMU010000026.1 GCF_009909195.1 Paenibacillus sacheonensis | reverse complement strand
GCCGCCGCCGGCGCGGCGATCGCGCGCGCCGCGGGCGGCCCTGGCCCCGGCGCGGGCGCGAACCTGCCCGCGCTCTACAGCGAAGCGGCCCTACCGCTCATCCTCGGCACGGCCATGCTGCCGCCGGGCTAACCCGCATCGAGCGCGGGCAGCTTGGCGCTTTGACGCTGAATGGGTTCCAATACGCAGCAACTCTGACTGCTGGAAAATATATTTTCGCGGGCGGCGTCGAAATAAGCGTTAACGGCAGCTTCGATCCCTATCGTCAATGCATGGCAAGTCTTGGCGCCGCCTTCGCGCCAATGCATGCTTCGAGGCTGCTCGATGATCCGAAATAAGTGCAATTCTGCACTTATTTCCTCGTATATAGCGCTCTGAAATCAAAATAAGTGTAAAAATACACTTATTCCTCATGAATAATGTCAATATCGGCACGTTACTACCAGAATAGGTGCAGATTTGCACCTATTTCCGGATTGGAGGGCTTAATCGCAAAAATAAGTGCATAAATGCACTTATTCGCATGGTCAGGCAACATTCCGGTTTGATTTTCGTAGTAGGCAGCGCGTGAGTGCGTCGGTACTTGAAACGGGCATTGCAGTTTTACATAGCTTAGAAGCTAGCGTGGGAATCGATCGGGGTTTTCGCAGTTGGGTCATCAAGTCGCAATAACGCTGACTTATTCCATCCCATTTCGCATTTCCGGTCGCAGCGCGGTCGGCAAGCTCGCTCACCAGGTCGCGCCAAGCCTGCATCGTCTTGCCCCGCCACAGCCGATTTCGCTTTTCCGGTCGCAGCGCGGTCGGCAAGCTCGCTCACCAGGTCACGCCATCCCGCCTTGTCTTGCCCGTCGCAGCGCGGTCGGCAAGCTCGCTCACCAGGTCGCGCCAAGCCTGCATCGTCTTGCCCCGCCACAGCCGATTTCGCTTTTCCGATCGCAGCGCTATCGGCAAGCTCGCTCACCAGGTCACGCCATCCCGCCTTGTCTTGCCCGTCGCATCCCATTCCGCTTTCCAGTCGCCCCGGCATAGGCAGGTTCGCTCACCAGGTCGCGCCAAGCCCAAATTGTCATGCCACCGCAGCCAATTTTACTTCTCCGCGCATCCCCATCGGCAATGCATGCCGTACAAATATAACGGTCTCGCTAACCTTAACTCGCCGCCGAATCCCAGTCACGGCGCGACTTGCAGCGGGTACAACAGTCGATTCCCATTTGAATTTCAAAATATATTTCGCCGGTTTGCTACTTTTTATTGAAAAGTGTGTTATGATTAACCTATTGTTCAAATCGAAGCCAATTCACATATTGAAAATGGTCTCATTTTTATGATGAAACTGTTTTCAGTATGTGAATTTTTTTTTTGGGAATGATCAATGAAGTAAAACTATTTTTTGGAGGTAATACAATGCAAACAGGTACAGTTAAATGGTTTAATGCAGAAAAAGGTTTCGGTTTCATCGAAATCGAAGGCGGAAACGACGTATTCGTGCATTTCAGCGCGATTGAAGGCGAAGGTTACAAGTCGTTGGATGAAGGTCAACGCGTGCAGTTCAATGTAACGCAAGGCCAACGCGGTCCACAAGCCGAGAACGTTTCGAAAATCTATTAATCCTTCAAGCTGCCCTGACTTAGGTTGGGGCAGTTTTTTTCTCCCCACATTCGCGATTAAGTCTGCCAGTTTCGTCATATTAATCCGATAAGCGAGGTATGATGCATGAATAAGGAACAACTGATCGCCGATGTTGCCAAATCGAGTGGGTTTTCGAAAAAGAACGCGGAGAAGGCGGTTACGTCCGTGCTGGACGCCATTTTCGAAGCGTTAAAGCAAGGCGAAGAGGTTCAACTCGTGGGCTTCGGAAAGTTTGATGTCCGCAGACGCGAAGCGCGTATGGGCAGAAGCCGCAAAACGGGCGAAGAGGTGGAGCTTCCAGCGGGCAAAGTACCGGTATTCACGGCAGGCCTCACGTTGAAAAATGCTTTAAACTAACCATTTTAATCGAAGCACCAATAAGCTCCAATAAGCACCAACCCAAGCACCCCACCACCGACTGCAATAAAAAATAAGATGAAACCACATCTGGAAGGCGGTTTTTTATTACCATTCCACCCCATGATTCGAATGCTGCCGTTACGTTTTCGACCGTTGACGACATTATTAATTTCTATGCCAACAAGCAGAGTTTGCAAAGCAAAGCGGACAATCTGAAAGTTCAGGAACGGGAGGCGGCCGATGGATAAGCAGCGGCGCTCTTATGTATTCAAACGCCAACTATTCGTTTCACGGGAATGCTGACGGAACGATGACCATAAAACAGCGGATAGCCAGGACTTTTTACCGTCCAGGATATCCGCTGTTATTTTGTTGCCTTCATCGATGCGGCAGCGGTCATAAGCCGTTGCGCGCGAATTGCGCTTCCAGCAGCTCCGCCCAGCGCTGCTTCCACCGCTTCAGATCGAAGGCGGCCGCCGTTCTGCTGGCATCCGCGCCGTACTGCCTTCGAAGGGCGGCGTCCCGCAGCAGCTCTTCCACGGCGGCATGGAGCGCGTCCACGGTGGGCGCGACGAGCCTGCCGTTGAAGCCGTCCGTGATGAGATCGTTCAAACCGCCGACGTTCGCAGCGACGACTGCCTTGCCGCAGCTCATCGCTTCCAGGCAGGATAGGGAGGTCCCCTCCGAGTAGACCGTGGGGATGACGACGACGTCGGCCGCGCGGTAAGCGTCGCGTACAGTCTGGAACGTGTAGGTGTTATGCCGGATGCGTGCCTGCTCGCCGTGGGTGGACAGCCATAGGCGAAAAGCAACCGCGACCGGCGTTTGCTCCACGAGCTCGCCTGCGAACTCCACGATAAGCGACGGAAATGCTGCCAGCAGCCGGTCCGCGAGCAGCATCATCGGCACGATGCCGCGCTCGTAGCTGAGCCGCCTGGGAAACAGCAGCCGTAACTCGCCGGTCTCCGGCAATCCATCCGCAACGGCCAAGCCGCCTGCTCCCAAAGCCGCCGCATTTTCGTTCCCAGTCCATTCACTGGCCGGCGAATCCTCAGCGTATTGTGCGTCATGCCTCTCTAAAATTTCCGCGTCCTCAGCGTCGTGCCCATCCGAGCTCTCTTTGTCCTCAGCGTCACGCCCATCCAAGCTCTCCGCGTCCTCAGCGTCGTGCCCATCCGTATTCTCTGCATCCGCAGCTCCGATCGCTTCACTGGCCCACGCAATCTCCGCACCACCGGCTCCAGCCGATTCACGCAACCGCGAGGCCTCCGTAGCCTCAGTCCCAAACGCCGCTTCCGCGCCGCCAACGATCCCGATCACCGCTTTCTCCTGCGTGCCATCCTCAGCCCCGGCCCCAATGCCTGCTTCCGCGTCCTTCCCGGTAAACCAAGCCGTATCGACCGCATTCGGCAGCAGCACGAGCTTCTCCGGGTCGTCGAACGTACAGACCGCGCGGCAGTAGGTCTGAAAATGCGAGTCTACCGACACGAGCCGGTCAAGTCCGTCCACGGCGAGCTGAATCATGTCGGCTACGCCGCTCTTGACCTTGTCGCCGAATTCGGGCCAATCCCAGTTAATGCCGTGGCAGATGCCGATGCTGCCGGGTTTGTAGGCGATCGGGTGCCAGATGCAGCTGGCGTATACGATCAGTCCTTCGGCGTCCGCGGCCATGCGATCGAAGGCGCCGGCGATGTCATTCAGCTCATAAGGATATCCGCGCACGCGCGTGCCTTCGTACACCGTGTCGAAGCTCCGGTAGTAAGAGAGCTGATGGACGATCGGTTGCCAGCCCTTGGCATGCACGACGGCGCAGAGGTCGTGCATGTAACGCTCCAGTCCGCCGCCGAACGGACGGACGAATCCTTCGCCTTCCGAGTAAGCGTTCAAGTAGCTGTGGGTCAAGATCGTCACCGTTCTCACGTCGGCCCCGCCTCCTCCTGCCAGCGAACGAGCCTCGGGCTGGGGTCCAGAATGGAAGCATAGTGGGCAAGGCTTCCCCATTTCCCATCCGGATCGATGGCCATGTAGCGCTCGTATTTAGCATGCCGCGCGGCTTCGTCGCCGGCCCAGCCGTAATGCTTCACGCGCAGCTCCGATTGAAACCCTGGCAGGGCGGAGCAGGTCAGCGGCAGCCGCGGCACATGATGGTTCCAGTCCGGATAGATGTACGAATAGAGCGGCAGATAGCGGACGAGCATCATCGTATGCCGCTTATGCAGCTGCCACAGCTCATCTTCGCGGTAGTACGCGAGCGAGCCCCAGAAGTCGTACATGCGAAAAGAAACCCAGTCGTAACGATCTTGGTCGATCAGCGAGCGAATGTGCGATTTGGCGCTGCGTTCGAAAAATTCGTCCGCGTCGATCGACAGGAGCCAGTCGGGCTCCGTCTGGACGGCTGCCTGCCAGAGCAGCTGCCGGAGCCGGCCTTCCTGGCCGAACAAGGGCTCCGGCAGCCGAACGAGCCGAACCACCTTCGGGAACGATCGGCAGATGTCCGGCGTCTCGTCCTCGCTGGCATCGTCCACGATGACGATTTCGTCCACGAAGCCGGACAGGTCCGCCAGCGCCGCCTCTAGATAACGGCCGGCTTCGTTGCGGACCTGCATCATGGCCGTCAGCTTATTGCCGCCGGTCTTGCGCAGCAGCGGTATTTCGCTCACGTGTATTCCCCCTCTGCCAGCTTCTTGGCTCTCGCCAGCGCGGCCGCGATATCGGCAATGGCGTGCAGCGGCTCCAGGCCGGTCATCGCGGCTTGGAGCAGCGCGCGGACAGCGTCATGCCGTCTGCCTTCGAGCGCGTAGGCGCGCCCCTCCAGCAGATTGCGCCGCAGCCTTTCCTTCACCGTGCGCGGGGGAGGCAGCAGCGCGAGTGCCGCGCCCGGCCGGCTGCTCCTCTCATGCGCTTCCACGAGGAGAGAGACGGCCCGTTCCCGGAGCGGCCCGTCTGGAAGCTGCGCCGGCGCGGCGTTCAGCAATCCCGCCGTTTGCCGGAAATCTTCGTTCATCCGGTAGAGCAGGCCGGCGGCCAGCGCTGCTTCTCCGGACGCCTGCAGCTCGAGCATCTCGCCGTAGGCGCCGCGCTCTTCATCGCTTGCCGCGCTGATGCCGTAGGTCGCGAAGGCGTCGTTCGCGCGTCCCTGCTGCAGCCGTATGACGGACAAGAAACGAAAGTAAGTTTGGACGGCTCCCTCTTCGGCGGACAGAATCGCCAAGTGGAAGGCGTCCAGCGCCCAGCGCTCGGCCTCTTCCCCTTGTCCGAGCAGGTAGTGATAGACCGATTGGAAGAAGAATTGCATCGCGGAAGGGCGCAGACCGCGCAATTGCTCCGCGCGAAAATCCGCCCGGCGCTGCAGCTGCAGCTTCGCGAGCGCATCGACGGACTTGCCGGCAGCGGCATCGCTTGCAGCTGCATCGGCCAGCAGGTCCGAGGCCGTGTCCAGGCCGTCCTGCAGGAAGACGCGGCCCCGCCGGAACCACTGCTCGAAGTAATAGGTTTCCGACCCCGTTACGACGACCGTCGCCGCCGCGCAGAGCGCGTCCCGGCAGACGAGATAATCCGCTTCGCCCTGTTCGAGCTCGCTCGGGAGCAGTACCAGGAGAGCGGCCGGGCTTCTTCCGGCGATCTCATATACCCAAGAGGGATGCGTCGCAATGACGATTGTCCGTTGCCAGGGTACTGCGTCCAGGTCATCCAGCGTCATGGCGCCATACTGCGGCGGCGCGCCGGCCATGGCTTCCGTGCTCGCGACGAAGCGGACGGAGCGGCCCCGCCCGAGTCGCTCGATGAAGCCCCCGTAAGGAAACGCCTCCCACGCGCAGTGGGGAAATACGATTACCGTGTCCGTCATGCCTCACCCGCCGTTCGCGCACGGCCGCGCGGAGCGGCAGGCGCAGAAATCGATCTTCATCATTTTATGGGCGGCGGGGGCTGAACATTCCTTGCGTGCCGAGCGCAACGGAGGCCGTGGAATCTGACCGAGCGCAATCGGCCGGAGTAGGAAATAATGTTGACATGACACTAAATGGTGTCCTATAATAAAACCGACACCAAATAGTGTCGCGTTAGACGACAGTCGGACAAAACGCATGAAAACCAAAATAACGCGAAACCACGAGGAGGAAACAAAATGAACAAGATGATGATCGGTTCGGAAACGATTACGAAAGCAGAAGCACGGTCCGCTGGGAAAGTGGCCGCCTATTGGACGGTCACGATCATGCTGGCCTTTTCGATCACGCTGAGCGGAATCGGACAGCTGATGCGGATGGGAGGCAACGTCGACCTGGTGACCGACATCGGGTTTCCGCTTTACATCACGAACATTCTCGGGACCTGGAAGCTGCTTGGCGTCCTCGCGATCCTTGTCCCGGGCGTTCCTCGGCTTAAGGAATGGGCGTACGCGGGTATCTTTTTCTTGATGACCGGCGCGGCGCTGTCCCACGTGTACGCGCACGATTATGGGGATGCCGGCTTCCATGTCATTCTTCCGCTCGTCTATGCCGCGCTCGGTATCGCCTCGTGGGCATTGCGTCCGAACGGCCGCAAACTTTAGGGAGCAGGAAAAAATAACGCCCGTCCTTCTTGCCGACAATAGCATTCTGCCGGAAAATAAGAGTTGGGAGAGGGTGTTGTGAAAGAGAACGATGTGTTGCGGGACGTGTTCGATGCGATTGCGGATCCGACCAGGCGCCGGCTGATTCGTCTGTTAGCGGAGGCGGAGGAAGTGCCGCTTCATGAGTTGACGGGTCAGTTCGAAATGGGGCGTACGGCGGTATCCAAGCATTTGACCATTCTGAAAGAGGCCGGACTGGTCCTTGACCGGAAGGTCGGCAGAGAAACGCGATTCAGGCTAAATGCCGCTCCGCTCAGGGAAATTCAAGATTGGGTAGCTTTCTACGGCAAGTTTTGGCATGCGAACATGCTGAACTTGGGCAAATTTTTGGAGGAGGAAGAAGAATGAGTTTAACGTTATCCATGGATTTTCAGTTCAAGACGACGATCGAGAAGCTGTGGTCCGCCCTGACCGATTCAAGCAAGCTTGCCAAGTGGATGTCCAACATTCATACCGGCAAGGCGATGGAAAATGATTTTAAGCCCGTCGTGGGCTATCGGTTTCAGTTCCGGACGGAGCCGACCGAATGGTGGGATGGCGTCATCGGCGGCGAAGTGCTTACCGTGGACGCGCCGAACCGGATGTCCTATACGTGGCTAAGCGGAGGGGAGCAGCACACCGTTACCTGGACGCTGCAGGATTTGGGGGATGGACAGGTAAACCTGCATCTCGAGCAAAGCGGCATCTCGAGCCCGCAAGCGCTCGGCGGAGCGAAGTACGGCTGGAGCAAGTGGTGCGGCGACCTCGAGAAGGCGCTAGAGCAGTAGCCTCGGGTACTGGGGCCGCGAGGGAGGAAAAGCTGCCTAAGTGGCAGCTTCGTGGGCATGTGGTTGGTGAATAAAGCAGAAAAGCTGCCTATCGGGCAGCTTTTTGCGTTCGATTCTGGTCGTGCAGGAGGAAATGCTGCCTAAGAGGCAGCCTTATTGGCCCGCAGCTGGTTGAATAAGCAGAAAAGCTGCCTATCAGGCAGCTTTTAATACAACAGCGCAGGCAGCGTATACGACGGCGGCAGGTAATCGGCAAACGGCGAAAGCTGCCGATCGTTTACCCTCAACGTGTCTTCGAGCTGACTCCGAATGCCTAACGATTGTCAGCGCTGCTAATCGTCCAATAACGCGGCTAAATCAAACCTAACGATTCTGTCCGACGTTATTTGGCGTTTGGAGATGGATTCGAACGAAAAAACGCACAATAAGCCTCCTGGCAACCGTTAGCGATATAAAAGGGGCATTTTGAGCCAATTAACGATCCGTACAACCGTTAGCTGCAAGGTGTTTAGGTTGAGGGCCATTTTCGCAGGCAGGACGATCATGGCTTGCATCGGCAACTGCAGAAACAGGGCGGCACTCCCGTCTGCCGCTCGGGCTATCGCCAGGGGGAGCGGCGCTCCTGTCTGCCGCCAGGCGTGCGCCCGGGTCGAACAACCGCCTGTCCGTCTGCCGCAGTCTACCCCAGCCTCACGCCACCAGGCGTGCGCCGGTGTCGAACAACACCTGCTCGTCTGCCGCCGTCTATCCCAGCCGCACGCCGCTCAGGCTGCCGCCCGGGGCGAACAGCCGCTGGATGCGCTGCTCGACCTCGGGATCCGGAATCAACGGCGGCGCTTGATGCGGCTTGATGCGGGCATCGATGATAACATTGTCGCAGCCCCAGTGCTTGAAGTCGTAACGGCTGTTCACGCCGTGAATGTCGTGCGACGGGTTGCTCCGCGTGAAGGTTGCCCACAGGAAGTTATTCAGCGTCTCGCTTAAGAAGCGGCTGTCGTCGCACAGCACGATCATCGGGCAGTCCGCCAGCGGGCCTCTCGCGCGAATGGCCTCGCACAGCTCGTTCAGCTCGCGCTGCGCCGCCTCGTAGCTTTCGAACGCGCCGCCTTGGAGCGCGACGATGCCCGGCATGACCAGGCTGGCCTGCGCGATTCCTGGGAGCCCTTGCAGCGCTTCGGGAACCGCGCGGCACAGCTCGCGGACGGGCTCGCCGACCGCGGCGAAGACCACTTTGCTGCCGCTGTTGAGGCCGGTGCCGGAATAATCGAGCGTGTCGATCGTCGTGTTCGTCTGAAAATGCAGATCCCGCCCAAGATCGATTCGGGCCAGCACATGCGTCAGGAACCCTTGGACATCATGCGTGTCGAGCGGCTGCTTGTCCTCCGCCGCGATAAACAGGTACTTGGCCAGGCTTAGCTGCCCCGTACCCATAATCCGGTTGGCGAGGGTAAGCAGTTCGGCCGGCTGCTTCACCCGTTGGTAGGGCGTATAGCGCTCGCTGCCGATCGCGAAGAGCAGGGGATGGACGCCTGCGGCGTCAACCGCGTGGACTTCCTTGACCCCCGGGATCTCCTGCTTGATGGCATCGCCCGTCAGCTCGTGAATGAGCGCGCCGAATGCGGTATCCTCCTGCGGCGGACGGCCGACGACGGTGAACGGGAAGATGGCGCCGGGACGGGCATATACTTTGTGCACGCGCATGACGGGGAATTCGTGCGTCAAGCTGTAATAGCCCAGATGATCGCCGAACGGTCCCTCGGGTTTCGTCTCGCCGGGATGAAGCTCACCCGTGATGACAAAGTCGGCGTCGTTGCTGATGCAGAAGCCGTCGATATAACTGTAGCGGAAGCGCCGCCCCGACAGCAGGCCTGCGAATGTAAGCTCGCTCATGCCCTCCGGCAGCGGCATGACGGCCGACAGCGTATGCGCCGGAGGACCGCCGATGAAGCAGCTGACCTTGAGGGGTTCGCCGCGGCGGTTCGCTTTGTCCTGATGGATGCCGATGCCGCGATGGATTTGAAAATGCACGCCGACTTCCTTGTCTGCCTCATAGTCATTGCCGTTCAGCTGAATGCGGTACATGCCGAGGTTGGAATTCATGATGCCGGGCTTGTCCGGATCCTCGGAGTAGACTTGCGGCAAAGTGACGAAGGCGCCGCCGTCTCCCTGCCAGTGCTTGATCAGCGGCAGGTCGGAGATGCGGATTTCCTGGAGCGCGACGGGAGCCCCGCCCGACTTCTTCGCGGGCAGCGCGTTCTTGGCGGCCATCCCGGAGCCGAGATGCTTGAACGGGTTCTTGAGCGCCTGCATGGGATCGTTGCGCAGGGCGATCACGTTCTGGACGGATGCCCACGTATCTCGGAAGATGAATTTGCTGCGTTCGACGGTGCCGAACAGATTGGACGCGGCCCGGAATTTCGAACCTTTGACGTTCTCGAACAGCAGGGCGGGACCGCCTGCCTCGAACACTTTCATATGAATGGCGGCCATTTCCAAGTGAGGATCCACTTCTTCGCGGATGCGGACCAGGTGGCCGTGCCTCTCGAGATCTTCCACGCATTCTTCTAAGCTACGATAAACCATAAACGACTCCTAACCGATCAGCCGATCTGGCAGGCTGTAATTTCGTGAATTTCTAAGCTACGTCCATTATAACCGCATCGGAACGAAAATACAGAACGGCAAAAAAGCCCCGCGGTCGCTGACGCCCGCAAGGCCTTTTCTCTATTCTATGAAACCAATGCCGGCGTTTAGGCTTTCACGGCTTCCAATTCGATCGTGAATTTCACTTCGTCGCCGATCAGGACGCCGCCCGTTTCGAGAACGGCATTGTAGGTCAGGCCGAATTCGCTGCGTTTGAGGGCGCCTTTCGCGCTGAAGCCGGCTTTTTCGTTGCCCCATGGGTCTTTGCCGCTGCCTTCGTATGTCACTTGGAACGTCTCGGGACGCGTCAGACCGCGGAGGGTGACGTTGCCGGTCACGTCGTATTCGCCGTCGTCGGTCTTTACGATCGACGTCGATTGGAACGTCATGGTCGGGTAGTTCTCGATATCGAAGAAATCGCCGGTACGGAGGTGATTGTCGCGGTCCGCATTGCGCGTATCGATGCTTGCGAGCGCTACGGTAAACTGAATGTTGGCCGTCGTCAGATCGTTAGGATCCGCTTCGATTTCCGCGCTGAATTCATGGAAAGCGCCTTTGACTTTCGCAATCATCATATGCTTGATCGTGAAATCTACGCTGCTGTGCGTGGCGTCGATGAGCCATTTGGACTTGGACATGGAAAAACCTCCAATTAATTAGTTACATTAAGTAATAAACTTAATAATCTATAGTAAGTATAGGTATGAATTTGGAGGCTGTCAATCCTTTTGTTCCCAGGAGTTTTCTGGCCCGTCCGGCGTCAGGCGAAGCCGAGCACGTCGATGACCGCCGCTATAAGGGCGGGCAGTCGGACCGGCTTGTCGACGATCAGAAGCGCGAACTGCGCGATGCCGGCGAGCGACAAGGCGGCAAGCAGCAGCATGTCCTTCAAGGGCCGCCGCTGCTTCCCGTAATGGATGAACAGGGCAGCCGTGACGAGGATGGCAAGCAGGAGCGGCGTCACGCGGCTCTCCTCCTTCGGATGAGATCTACGGCAATGAGCAGGAGCGGCAGGGCTAACGTGTTCAGGGAGTAATATGGCAGCAGATAGCGGGCTAGCCACTCCAAGTTTTCGATCAGATTCCGGTGCATGCTCTGCGCGAAGCCGACAATCAAGATGGCGAGCGGTACGGCGATCAAGCCGCCGCTGCGCATGCCGCAGGTTTGGGCGATGCCGGTGATAGCGCAGTAAAACGTGAAAGACAGTTTGACGAACACGAGCGCGAACCAGAGGATGGCGATGGTCGCCTCCATATGCTCGAGGAACGAGCTGATCATCAGCTCCTGCGCCATGACGAACAGCGGAAACGTAACGTGCGGCGCGCGGGAGACGCCCAGCACTCCCGTGACGATGAAGGTGATCAGCGACAGCAGCAGAGCGCCCGCGGCCGCGCATTTGACATAGTTCGCGCCCGCCTTTTCCTTGATGTACGGGAATATCATGACGAACATGAATCCGTCCATGAACGGGAAAGCGATCATGTAGCTCGGCTTGCGCAGGATGCCGCTCCAATCGAATTCCGCCGCCGGCGCGAACTGGGACCAGTCCCAGCTGTGCACCGCGAGCACGAAGAAGACGGAGAACATCGCGATCAGCATCGGCGCAAACAGCTCCGCCGTCCGGGCGATGGCCGTGATTCCTTTCTGCGCGGCGTACAGGGCGGTGAAGAGGAAGGCGGCATCGAACACCCATTCCTTGGTCTGCTGCATCAGCGTCGTCGTCATGAAATCGTCGAGGTTGTTGAGCACCCAGGCGCAGACGATCACCATATGGAAAAGGAGCATTAGATTCGCGAGCTTGCCGAAGGGGCGGCCGAGGATGCGCTCGTTGATCTGCATCAGATTCAGGCGGGCATGCCGGCGGGCCAAATAGATCCACGGCAGCGTACTTGCGATCCCCGCCGCCCCGGTCCAGAGCGGGACGAGCCAGGCATGCTGCTTCGCGTCCGCGATCAACGAGGAGGGCAGTAGGAAGAAGGCGGTGCTGAGCGTCGTGAAGACGACGATAATATGGAATTGTCTCATCGTGACGGTCGTATCGTTCATGGCGCCGAGCCTCCCGCGTAAGGCGTAAGCAGAACGCCCGTTTTGACGATGGACGAGCGGACGGAGACGGAGACCTCCGCCTCCCGCCAGGCGTTGGGATCGCGCTTGGCAGCCGCCCACCGCGATCCGGACCGGCGGCCAATCTGCCTGCCGATGCCGAGCAGGTCCCACTGCTTCGCCTTGGCTTCGGCGAGGAGCGCGCCGATCCGGCCCTCCAGCCGTTGGTTGAACAGCCGCTCGAGCCGGCGCAGCATGACGGAGTCGATTTTGCCCGCCGCGTTGATCGACATCAGCTTCAGCTTCGGCTTCACGATGACGCGGAGAGCCGGTTTGCCGTCCTTTAGCGACAGCCGGCGTTCGATCCGGGGCCTAACCAGCATCTCGAGCTGGGCGGACGCTCCCTTGCTGAGGACGATATCCTCGATCAGGGCGCGTTCCTTGCCGAGCACGAGCAGCAGCGTGGACAGCTGCTCCGGTTTCAGCTCGCCGATCCAGCGTCCCTGGCGGATGATGGAGGCGCCCGACAGCGTGAAATTTCCCCGGTTGCCCTCGATCGTCTCATAGCGCTTGGTCGTGTCGAAGGGCTCGCCGCCCGACAGCGAGATGTTGGAGACGAAGGCGAGGCTGCCGTCTTCATAATTCTCGACCAGCGTCTTCACCTGCGAGTCGCGGTCTGCCCGGCCTGTCAGCTTGGCCTGGAGCTCGTGGATGCTGCGAAGCTCATTCCCGGGACTGCGCGCCAGCGGCACGTACGTGTCCATGATATCCCGCACGGAACCCTTCGCAATGAAGACGCTCGTCGCCATGCGGCGCGTCGGATCGCTTTCGAGGAAATTAAGCAGCTCGCCGAGGCCTTTCTTAGCCAAGCGCTCCGATACGATGTACGCCTGAAAGTGGCTGATGAACAGCTTCCGCGGGATCGTGCTCGAGGCGTTGCTGGAGAATTCGGCCCAGCTCTTGCCCTTGAACGCGAACGTATAGATCGGCGAGCGGGAGCCCCCGGTCTTCGAGCTGGCCACGCCGTTCGGATTGACGATCTGGTAATATGCGAGCTTCGTGCCGTCCTCGCGTTCGTCGACGCCGACCATGTCGACGAGGGCGAGCTCGTTGATTTCCTTATGGTCGGCACAGCCCTGCAGGGGCAGGGCGGTCAGGACGGCGAGCAGGATCAGCCCGCGGCGGAGCATCGTTATCATCGGAACCTACCTCTTTGGGTTTTTCATATCGTACCAAGGGACGCGGAACAGCGAATCTTTGAAGTCGGACGGTTTGGCGGGCGCGAGCGGCGTCAGATAAGGCTCGCCCGTGGTTTTCAGCGAGACCAGGTGGATGGCCATCAGCAGCGTACCGCAGAACATGCCGAACAGCGCGAGACCGACGGCCAGCACCATGAACGCGAATTGAAGGACGCGCTGCGCCATGCCGAACGTGAACGAGGGCGTCACGAAATTCGCGATCGCCGTGATGCCGACGACGATGACCATCGCCGCCGAGACCAGCCCCGCCTCGACGGCGGCTTGTCCGAGCACGACGGCCCCGACGATGGAGATCGCCTGGCCGGTCACGGAAGGCATCCGGATGCCGGCCTCCCGGAGCAGCTCGAACATGACGAGCATGATAATCGCCTCCACGAACGCGGGGAAGGGCACGCCCTCCCGCTGCGCGGCGAGATTAACGAGCAGAGCGGACGGAATCATCTCCTGCCGGTAGTTGGTCAGGGCGATGTACATGCCCGGCGTGTAGACCGCAAGCACGAAGGCAAGCAACCGCAGCCAGCGCAGCAGCGTGGCGAACAGCGGCGGCTGGTAGTAATCCTCGGCGCTGATGAAGAATTGGAAGAACGTCACCGGCACGATTAAGCAGTCGGGAGAGCCGTCGGCCAGGATGGCGATCTTGCCCTCGATCAGATGCGCGCTGAGCACGTCGGGCCTCTCCGTGTTAAGGACGCGGGGGAAGGGCGTGAGCTGCTTCTCCTCGATCCATTCTTCGACGTTGGCGCCCTCGAGAACGGCTTCCGTCTGAATCCGGCTAAGCCGTTCACGGTACGCGGCGATCCGCTCCGGAGAGGCTTTACCTTCGATATAAGCCATCAGCACCTTCGTCTTGGTAAGCGTACCGATCTCGAAGGCCTCGAATGCGAGCTGCGGCGTCTTGATGCGGTTTCGGATCAGGGAGACGTTCGTCATGACATCCTCCGTGAACGCTTCCCCGGGGCCTCGGACCGTCTTCTCGGACTTGGGCTCTTGAATGCCGCGGTGCTTCGCCTCCCCGATATCGAGCGCGAAGCCGTTATTATCGCGGAGGAACACGATGCAGTTACCCTCCAGAATGGCGGATACCAGCGCATCGGCAGCTGCTGCGGGCGCTTCTATAGGAGGAGCGCCGGCGAGCTTGCCTCGGATGAATTGTACTTTATCCCCGCTTTCCATTTCCCCATCGAAACGAATGTCCATCAGCGGGAGCAGCACCGTTTGCTGAAGCTGTGCCTTGTCGATCAGCGTCTCCAGGTAGCAGATTGCGACCGGATAATCGGCATCGACCAACAGGCGCTGGATTCTGAAATCCGGCTGCCGCGCGACGGCGTGCGAGAGAAGCTGCTCGAAGTAGAATAATTCCATGGCCATCTCCTGACACGGGCGAGACTTGACGATCGTGCTTATAATATCCAGCTTTTTCCTTGTTATGCATGGGGGACAGCTCTCGGGGGAAAATTGGCGAAGTCGCTGCCGGGCGTCGGCCGTTTTGCGTCGGCGACCAAAAGGCCCTCCCCAATCAAGCTGAGCTTGACTGGGGAGGGCCTTAATCCTGCGTGCGATCGGCTTGCTAGCTGACGTCCTGCGCCTTTTTCTGACTGAACTGGCTTTCGTACAGGTCGGCGTAGAAGCCTCCCGCGGCGAGCAGTTCTTCATGCGTGCCCTGCTCGATGACGGTGCCGTGGTTCATGACGAGAATGAGATCGGCGTCGCGGATCGTGGACAAGCGATGCGCGATGACGAAGCTCGTGCGGCCTTCCATCAGCTCGTTCATGGCTTGCTGGATGTGAATCTCGGTCCGCGTATCGACGCTGCTCGTCGCCTCGTCGAGGATGAGAATCGCCGGATCCGCCAGAATGGCACGGGCGATGGTCAGCAATTGCTTCTGCCCCTGCGAGATGTTGGAGGCTTCTTCGTTCAGCACCGTGTCGTAGCCCTCGGGCAGCGTGCGAATGAAGTGGTCCGCGTACGCCGCGCGGGCGGCCGCCACGATCTCTTCCTCGGTCGCGCCGTTGCGTCCGTAGGCAATGTTGTCGCGAATCGTGCCGTTGAACAGCCACGTGTCCTGCAGCACCATGCCGAACAGGCTGCGCAGGTCTCCGCGCTTCAGATCAGTCAGCGCCGCGCCGTCGATCGTGATGCTGCCGCCGTTCAGCTCATAGAAGCGCATGAGCAGATTGATCAAGGTCGTTTTGCCGGCGCCGGTCGGGCCGACGATGGCGATCATTTGGCCGGAGCGGACGTGAATGTCCATATCCTCGATGAGCGGCGTATCTTCTTTGTAGCGGAACTGCACATGGTTGAAGCTGACGTCGCCACGTACCTTGGCGGCTGCCCCCGCAGCGGCGCCGTTCCCGCCGGCCGCGAGCGCGACCGGATGCGCCGATTCCGGCACTTCCTCTTCCTCGTCCAGCAGCTCGAAGATCCGTTCTGCCGACGCGATCGTCGATTGAATGATGTTGGCGATCTGCGCCGTCTGGGTAATGGGCATCGCGAACTGGCGCGAATAGGAGATGAACGCCTGTACGTCGCCGATGCTGATTCGGCCGTGCAGCACGAGAATGCCGCCGGCCACGCTGACGAGAACGTACCCGATATTGCCGATGAAGCCCATGATCGGCATGATCATGCCGGAGACGAACTGCGCGCGCCAGCCGGACTCGTACAGCTGCTCGTTCACTTCGTTGAATTTGCCGACGGATTTCTTCTCGTGGCCGAAGGCTTTGACGATATTATGGCCGGTGTACATCTCTTCGACATGGCCGTTCAGCTCGCCGAGCGCCTTCTGCTGCCCCTTGAAATACAGCTGCGAGCGCTTAGCGATCATCTTGATCGCGATGAAGCTCAGCGGCAGCGTGACGATCGTGATGAGCGTCATGATCCAGCTGATCGTCAGCATCATGACGATGACGCCGACGAGCGTGACGACGGCCGTGATGAACTGCGTCAAGCTTTGCTGCAGCGTGCCGCTGATGTTGTCGACGTCGTTGACGGCGCGGCTTAGAATTTCCCCGTGCGTACGGGAATCGTAGAACTTGAGCGGCAGGCGCTCGAGCTTCTCGTTCACGTCCTTGCGCAGGCCGTAGACGGTTTTCTGCGCTACGCTCGCCATGACGTACTGTTGGATGAAACTGAACAAGGCGCTGATAATGTAGAGCACGCCAAGAAGGGCGAGAATTTGCCAGATGTAGCCGAAATCGATCTCCGCGCCCGGCGTTCCGTTCAGTTTGCCCATAAGGCCTTCGAACAGCTTCGTCGTCGCCTTGCCCAGGATTTTCGGGCCGAGGATGGAGAAGACGGTACTGAGGACGGCAGTCAGCAGCACGATCAAAAGCGCGAACCGATGCGGCCGCAGGTAGCCCGTCAAACGGCGGAGCGTACCCTTGAAGTCCTTGGCCTTCTGCACCGGCATGCCCATCATGCCTCCCGGACCGCCGCGTCCGCCGCCTGGGCCGAACCCGATGCCGCCCGCCGGGGGTCCGCCGGGGCGCTGGCCCGGAGCTCCGCCTGCAGGGCCTTTTTGTTGCTCGCTCATGCGATCTCCTCCTCTGACAGCTGTGACGTCACGATTTCGCGGTAAACGGTCGACGATTGCAGCAGCTCGCGGTGCGTGCCGATCGCGGATATCCGGCCGTCGTCCAAGACGATGATTCGGTCGGCGTCCATGACGGTGCTGACCCGCTGGGCGACGATGAGGACGGTGGCTTCCGTCGTCTCGCTGCGGAGCGCGGCGCGGAGCTTGGCGTCGGTCTTGAAGTCGAGCGCCGAGAAGCTGTCGTCGAACAAATAGATGGACGGCCTGCGGACGAGCGCTCTCGCGATGGAGAGCCGCTGCTTCTGGCCGCCGGAGACGTTCGTGCCGCCCTGGGCGATCGGAGCGTCGAATCCTTCCTTCATCTCGGAAATAAAATCGTATGCCTGCGCCACTTCGGCGGCGTGCCGGAGCTCTTCGTCCGTGGCGTCCGACTTGCCGAAGCGGATGTTGTCCGCGATCGAGCCGGTGAAGAGGACGGCTTTCTGCGGCACCAGTCCGATGCCGGCGCGCAGCGACTCCTGCGTCATCTCGCGCACGTCCACGCCGCCGACCGTTATGCTGCCGCCCGAGACGTCGTAGAAGCGCGGGATGAGATTAATCAGCGTCGATTTGCCGGAGCCCGTGCCGCCGATAATGGCCGTCACTTCGCCTGCGCTTGCCGTGAACGAGATGTCGGAGAGTGCCGGCATCTCGGCTCCGGGGTAATGGAAGGAGACGTTGTTGAACGCCAGCTCCCCGCTCGAGACGGAAGGCAAGCCGGCGGCGGAATCGGAAGCATTTGCGCGGCGCGGTATCCCGGCCGGATCGTAAATGTCCGGAACGGTGTTCAGTACCTCGTTGATCCGCGTTGCGGAAGCCGATGCGCGCGGAATCATGACGAACATCATGGACGCGAAGATCAGGGCGAACATAATCTGCCATGCGTATTGGATGAAGGCCATCAAGTCGCCGACCTGCATGTTGCCGCTCTCGATGCGGAGGCCGCCGAACCAAATGATGAACAAGCTGGCGAAGTTCATGACGAGCATCATGACCGGCATCAGCGTAGCCATGATCCGGTTGACTTTGATGGCCGTATCCGTCAGGTCCATGTTGGCATCGTTGAAGCGGCCTTGCTCATGCTTGGTGCGGTTGAATGAACGGATAACCCGAATCCCGGTCAGGTTCTCGCGCAGCACGAGGTTCAGCTTGTCGATCTTGACCTGCATGACCTTGAACAGCGGCACGCCCCGGCTTACGACGCCGAGAATGACCAGCGCCAGAATCGGCACGATCGCGATGATGATGAGGGAGAGATGGGCGTCCTTGTACAAGGCCATGATGATCCCGCCGAAGCACATCATCGGGGCGGCGACCATGACCCGCATCATCATCATAAGGACCTGCTGGACCTGCGTAATATCGTTGGTCGTTCGAGTAATGAGCGAGGCGGTGCCGATTTGATCGAATTCATGCAGCGAGTATTTCTCGACATGCGCGAAGACGCGGCTGCGCAGATCGCGTCCGAAGCCGCCCGCCGACTTGGCGGACAAATAGCTGGCGCCGATGGAGCAGAGACCGCCGACGAGCGCGATAAGCAGCATGAAACCGCCGATTTTCCAAATGTACGGGTTGTCGCCTTGGACAACGCCTTTATCGACGATGTCGGCGAGCAGCGTCGGCAGATAGAGGTCAGACAGCGATTGCAGGAACACGAACAGCAGAACGAACGAGACGAGCACGCGGTACGGTTTCAACAGACGCAGCAGCTTCATCATAGAACCTTAATCACCTTCCTTTGGGATTGTGTGTGGGGGCGTTGCAGCCGGGTTTGAACAGAGTCTCGTCCCCGGATTTCGAACCGCCTTCGCCGTCTTGGTAGAAAGCGGCGACGTCATTCAGCAGCTCGACCAGCAGATGCACGCGATCGGAGCCGAGATGGGAGACGAGCGCGGTCATGCGCTCCTGCATCGCGGCATGCGCCAGTCCGGTCAGCCGCTCGCCTTCCTCCGTCAGCGTGATGCGGACGGCCCGGCGGTCATGCGGGTCGGCGTTTCGCTGGAGCAAGCCTTTGGCGACGAGCAGGTTGACGCTCTGGGTAATCGTAGGCGATGCGACGTTCAGCATGCTGCTCAGCTCGGATGCTTTGACGCCGGTCGAATTCCCTTCGGTCGCCCTGCGAATGCTGAACAAGGTCATCGTCTCGCTCGGCGTGCAGTTCTCGATCGGATTGCGGCCGTTCCAAGGCAGCTGCCGAAGATTGCGCAAAGCGCGCATCAGCTCGTGCGCGGCGGGCGGGGGGTGGTTATGTTCATCCTGCATTGCATGTTGCTCCTTCACAAAAAGTAATTTCATTAGCTAACCTAAGTATATGAAATGGGAAAAGAATGTCAAGCGGGTTTTTGCGGGGATATGCCGCGGCGGCAGGGGAGTTAGGGTGGTGTAATGCAACGGTTGGGAGCGGCTAGGGGAGTTCTGAAGGCGGGCAGGAGTCCGCCGAGGCCGGTTCGGCAGGCAAAGCTGCCATGGTGCAGCTTTCGGAGCCCGCCGAGACCGATCCGGCTGAAAAAGCTGCTGATATGCAGCTTTTGGTGCCCGCCGATGCCGATCCGGCAGGAAAAGCTGCTGGGGTGCAGCTTTCGGCACCTGCCGAGACCGATCCGGCTGGAAAAGCTGCTGATATGCAGCTTTTGGTGCCCGCCGAGGCTGAATTGGCAGAAAAGCTGCTGATATGCAGCTTTTGGTGCCCGCCGAGGCTGAACTGGCTGAATAAGCTGCTGAGATGCAGCTTTCGGAGCCTACCTAGGTCGCTTCGGCTGAAAAAGCTGCCGTGGAGCAGCTTTCCGCACTTGCCAAGGTGCAGCTTTCAGTACTCGCATGGAGCCGCCTTCCTCCAAAAGCCTTTGACCCTCGACTTCCTCTATGCGCGATTAAGGCCTTGGAAACAAGATTGCTATTTATAAAGAGACCTAAAATTGTGTATGATAGTAGGATAAAGATTTTCACTGGGAAAGGTTGGTCGTTATGGAGAATAAGACATCATCCTCTAACTTTATCAAGAATATCGTGAGTGACGACCTGCAGTCCGGCAAGGTCGGCGAAGTCGTAACCCGCTTTCCGCCGGAACCGAACGGTTATCTGCACATCGGCCACGCCAAATCCATTTGTCTGAATTTCGAGCTTGCCGACGAGTTCAAGGGCAGGACGAATTTGCGTTTTGACGATACGAATCCCGTAAAAGAAGATACCGAATACGTGGAAGCGATCCAGGAGGACGTCCGCTGGCTCGGATTCGAGTGGGACGATCTTCGTTTTGCTTCCGATTATTTCGAAGAAATGTACGAGCGCGCGGTGCTGCTGATCAAGAAAGGCAAAGCCTACGTCGACGACCTGACCGCCGAGCAAATGCGGGAAATGCGCGGCACGCTCACGCAGCCCGGTCAAAACAGCCCGAGCCGCGACCGCAGCGTCGAAGAGAACCTCGACCTGTTCGCGCGCATGCGCGCCGGCGAGTTCAAGGACGGCGAACGCATCCTCCGCGCCAAGATCGACATGGCTTCGCCGAACATCAACCTGCGCGATCCGGCGCTGTACCGCATTGCGCATGCCCATCATCACCGGACGGGCGACGCATGGTGCATCTATCCGATGTACGACTACGCGCATCCGCTCGGCGACGCCATCGAAGGCGTGACGCATTCCATCTGTACGCTGGAATTCGAGGATCACCGTCCGCTGTACGATTGGGTCGTCGCCGAATGCGAGATGGAAGCGACGCCGCATCAGTACGAGTTTGCCCGGCTGAACGTAACGAACACCATCATGAGCAAGCGATATCTCAAAATGCTCGTCGATAAAGGCGTCGTCGAGAGCTGGGACGATCCGCGCATGCCGACGATCAGCGGCCTTCGCCGCAAGGGCTTCACGGCGGAATCGCTCCGCGCGTTCTGCCGCGAGATCGGCGTTGCCCGCGCTTACAGCGTCGTCGACGAAAGGCTGCTGGAGTTCTTCATCCGCGAGGATCTGAAGCTGAAGGCGCCGCGTACGATGGCCGTGCTTCAACCGCTGAAGGTCGTCATCACGAACTACCCTGAGGGCCAAACGGAACTGCTGGATGCCGAGAACAACGCCGAGAATGAAGAGATGGGCACGCGCCAAATTCCGTTCTCCCGCGAGATCTACATCGAGCAGGACGACTTCATGGAGAACCCGCCGAGCAAGTATTTCCGTTTGTTCCCGGGCAACGAGGTGCGTCTGAAGAACGCGTACTTCATTAAGTGCGAAGAGGTCGTCAAGGACGCGGACGGTCATGTCGTCGAGCTGCGCTGCACGTACGATCCCGAGACGAAGAGCGGATCCGGCTTCACCGGCCGCAAGGTCAAGGGCACGATCCACTGGGTCGAGGCCTCGCAAGCCGTACCGGCGGAATTCCGTCTGTTCGAACCGCTATTGACCGAAGAAGAAGGCGATTCCGACAAGGACTTCCTCGACCGCATCAATCCGAACTCGCTGACGGCGCTGCAAGGCTTCGTCGAGCCGAACATGAAGGATGCGAAAGGTCAGGACAAATTCCAATTCTTCCGCCACGGTTACTTCAACGTGGATCCGAAGCATTCGAATGCCGACCGTATCGTGTTCAACCGCATCGTATCGCTGAAGAGCTCGTTCGATCCGAAAGCTTGAGGGTTGAGGAGGGCCGTCCCGTTGGGGCGGCCTTTTTTGTGCTGCGGGGATACGGGTTGGATCTACTTTACCCAAAATAAGTGCAATTCTGCACTTATTCCCAGCCAAATGAACGATTAAAATGAAATAAGTGCGTTTTTGCAACTATTTCCTCCCTTACGAGCCCATGGGAGCCCTTTCACTTGAGATAGTTGCAGATTTGCACTTATTTGCGATATGGAAAGGGCGTTTTGGAATAATAGTTGCAGATTTGCACTTATTTTTAATTGTTGAGGGGTTGAAGCGTAAGAGGGCATGCATGCCAAAGGAGCGGCATGTGCAGGTTCGGCGCGTCAATTGCAGGCACGCGCGATGATGGTGGTAGGTTCGGCATATGGGCTGCAGGTTCGAGTAATAACGGTGGCCTATGCTAGCTATCTGTTGAAGGACGGGAAAGGCCCCGACGCCGTTCCTCTGCATACATGGCATGGATACGAAACTGGCGTACGGGGCCGAATCAATCGAAAAGCCCGACTTGCTTTGGATAAGTGCGCTTGAGAAATCCGATTATGCCCTCAGTAACCCGGTTATCCGTACCAAGCCCGCGCTTACGCCGGTCAGACACTTGTCTTGACGGCCACGTTGGGCGCCGCTTACTGGCGTTAATGCCACTTCACGACTTCCTCGTACGGCAGGAAGGTGCGCGGTCCCGGCTCTTCCGCCGCCCGTCCGAACGGCATCTGGGCGACGAGCGACCAGGATGCGGGAATGCCCCATTCCCGGCCGACCTTCTCGTCAATGATGGGATTATAGTGCTGCAGCGAAGCGGCCAGGCCTTGCTCGGTCAGACCGAGCCAAATGGCATACTGGAGAATGGCGCTGCCCTGATGCGACCAGTTGTGGAAATGCATCTGATAGGAGGGCGATGATTTCTCCTGCGTTGCCTTGACCGTCTCTTGGTCCTCGAAGAAAAGCACCGTGCCGGCGCCGCCTTTGAATCCGTTCATGCGCGCTTCCGTCGGACCGAATTTCTCGGGCGGCACGTGCGCGCGAAGCGTCTCGGTGACGATGCTCCACAGCTGTTCGTGGTTCTTGCCGGTCAGCACGACGAGCCGTCCGCTCTGCATATTGAAGGCCGACGGCGCATGCAGCGCGAGCTTGATGACCTCCTCGATCTGCGAGCGAGGTACCTCCGGCGAATTGGTCAGCTTGCGTATGGAGCGGCGTCCTTTGATGATTTCTTTCAATGCCATTTGAATTCATCCTCTCCGTCAATCTTGTATTCAGCCGTGGACAAGCGGGCAACTCTAGCACCTAGTATTTCCATAAGGGGTATGTCTCTTCCTGCAAAAAGCGTGCAGACGCGGCCGGACTCCGCATTCCGGACAGGCATGCCTGCAAGCTTGTAAGCTTCCTTCACATTCCTTTCAACGCCCACTATACTGGAAGAAACAGCGGAGCGGAAGGGAGCGATCGGGCATGGAAGCAGAGGCGATAACCGGCATCATTCTTGCCGGAGGACGGAGTGCGCGGATGGGGAGCAACAAGGCGCTGCTGCCGGTGGATGGCAAGCCGCTGCTGCGGCACTTGGCGGAACGAATGCTGGCGCTGGGCGTGCGGCGCATTATCGTCGCCTGCGGCACGGAGGAGCGCGGACGCGAATACCGCACGCTGCTCCAAGGGTTGCATGGAACCGTCGGCTTGACGGCCGATCGCTTCCCGGACTGCGGACCGCTTGCTGGTCTGCATGCCGCACTGAGCGCGATGCCCGAGCCCGGATACGGCTTCGCTATGGCTTGCGACATGCCGGTGATCTCGGAGACGTTGTTCGCGCGAATGGGAAGGGCGGCAGAGGAATCGGCGAGCCGTCCGCAGCTCGTCCGGACGGCGCTGCAGCCCTTCCATGCGCTCTATCATACGAGCGCGGCCGAGGAACTGGAGCGGCGGTTAGAGCGGGGAGACCTGCGCGTCATGCCGCTGCTGAACGCGCTGCTTACGGTCGAGCTGGAGCCGGCCGCGGGCGAAGAAGAGGCGTTCATTAACCTGAACACGCCGGAGCTTTATGAGCGGTATGTTCATCTGCGCGGCAATCGCGACTGACCGGGGGACCTGGTTCGGAGCTCGTCTCCGCTGCGAGGACTTGCCCTTGTTTTGGACAAGGGCAGGTCCCTTTTTTCTCGTAATCGATACGACGGCGGACGATCCCCTGCACAACAAGGAATAAAGGGACAAGACTGCGAAGCTATAGTAAAATTGAAAGAAATGGAAATAGGTGATAGCGTGGCATTCGACATCGAAGAGGCGACGATCGCCGACATGCAGGCGGCGTTCGCTAGTGGTGAGTTGACTTCCAAGCAATTGGTGCTGGGTTATTTGAAACGAATCGCGGACCATGACAAAGGCGGATTGCTGCTCAATTCCGTGCTCTCCGTCAATCCCGACGCGCTGTTCATCGCGGAAGCGATGGATCGTGAACGCGAATTGCAGGGACCGCGCGGTCCTATGCATGGCATCCCCGTCCTGCTCAAGGACAACGTCGATACCGGCGACAAAATGCCGACGAGCGCCGGCTCGCTTGCCTTGGCCGACAGCTACGCGCCGGAGGATGCTTTTATCGTGAAGCGGCTGCGGGATGCGGGAGCCGTCATTCTGGGCAAAGCCAACATGACGGAATTCGCCAACATGATGACCGAAGGCATGCCCTCCGGGTACAGTTCCCGCGGCGGCCAGGTGATGAACCCGTACAACATCTCTACGCCTACCGGCGGCTCGAGCGCGGGATCGGGCGTCGCGGTCGCGGCGAACTTCTGCGCGGCGGCCGTCGGCACGGAGACGTCGGGCTCGATTCTGAATCCGAGCAACCTGTGCTCGGTCGTCGGCATCAAGCCGACGGTCGGACTGCTCAGCCGGACGGGCATTCTTCCGTTGTCCAACTCGCAGGACACTCCGGGGCCGATGGCGCGAACGGTCACGGACGCCGCGTTGATGCTGCAGGCAATGACGGGCTACGACGACCGCGACGCGGCGATGGGCGGCGGCATCGGCAAGCAACCGGCGGACTACGCCGCGTTCCTCGATAAAGACGGGCTGCAAGGCGCGAGAATCGGCGTTCCGCGGGATTATTTCTTCGAAGAATTGACCGAGGAACAGCTGGCGATCTTCGACCGGGCGGTCGGGATCATGCGGGATATGGGCGCGACGATCGTCGATCCGGCGAATATCGCGACGGCCCGAACCATTGCCTACTCGACGGTGCTGCTGAACGAATTCAAAGCCTCCCTGAACGCCTACCTCTCGAAGCTCGGCCCAGGCGCCCCGATGCGCACGCTCAAGGCGATCATCGCGTTTAATAACGAGCATCCGGTGGAGACGTTGAAGTACGGACAGAAGACGCTGATTAATGCGGAGTTCCATTCGTCCGGCACGTTAACCGACGTTCGCTATCTGCAAGACCGGGCGACGGACATCCGGTTGTGCAAGGACGAGGGCATCGATGCGGTGATGCAGGAGCATCGCTTGGACGCGGTATTGTTCCCTGCGGACTTCGGTTCGCGGTTTGCGGCCCGCGCGGGCTACCCGTCCGTCGCCGTGCCGGCGGGCTACACGGCGGCCGGCCCGCCGTTCGGCGTCGCGTTCACGGCGAGGGCCTACGAGGAACCGAAGCTGATCCGCCTCGCCTATGCCTTCGAGCAGGGCACGAAGTTCCGGAGGCCGCCTTCGCTTCAGAGCTTTATCGATTGAATGGACTGGCTCCGCGTAAATGGAATCGTACATGCAGTTGAAAATAAAATTGAAAATAAAAATAAAGTTGAAAATAAAAATGAAATTGCGTACACGAAAATCCCCGCTCATGGCTGATGGCCATGGCGGGGATTTCTGTTTGGGATAGCGCCGCCAGTCCGGGTCAGACTGTGGCCGGTCGGGCTTTGGCGCAGCGCTACGGGGCTTCACGCTCGATACGGACGGCGCAGATTTTGAATTCCGGCATCCGGCTGACGGGATGCAGCGCATCGCTCGTCAGCAGGTTGATACCATGCTCGCCGCCCCAGTGGAATGGCACGAAAATCGTCGTCGCATGAATATCCGGCACGACCTTCACGTCGAACACCATGGAGCCGCGCCTGGTGGTGAGCCGGATGCGGTCGCCCGGCCGGAGCAGGATTCGCTCCGCGGCGGAGGGGTGAATCTCTGCCACGGGGAACGGCGCTTTCTTCAAGAGCGCCGCCGTGCGCCTCGTCTGCGCGCCGCTCAGGT
Source organism: Paenibacillus sacheonensis (assembly GCF_009909195.1). Taxonomy (GTDB): domain Bacteria; phylum Bacillota; class Bacilli; order Paenibacillales; family Paenibacillaceae; genus Paenibacillus_Z; species Paenibacillus_Z sacheonensis. The sequence goes on along the minus strand of NZ_JAAAMU010000026.1, from coordinate 55,127 downwards.
AGTGATTGCCGAGCCGGCCGGTCGTCAGAATGAACGGATATTCGCGGTCGGTCGTCTCGGCGGGCTTTTGCGGGGCGATGCCGTGCAGCTTGGCGCGGCCGGTCGCCGTCGGATATGCGCCGTTCTCGAACATGCGCGGCGTGCCGGGATGGTCCGCGGAAGGGCAGGGCCAGTAGAGGCCATGCTTTTCTTTGATTCGCGCATAGCTCATGCCGCCGTAATCGGCGGGTCCGCCCGAGCTGGCCCGGGCGAGCTCGTCGAAGACGGCCTCCGGCGATTCGTACCGGAACGACTCGCCGAATCCCAAACGGTCGGCCAAAGCGGAGATCAGCCGATAATCTTCCATGACCTCGCCGGGCGTCCGAAGCGCGCGCGGCCGGTGGAAGACCCGGCCCTCCAGGTTCGTCAGCGTGCCCTCGGCTTCCAGAAAAGATGAGCCCGGCAGCAGCCAGTGCGCATAAGCGGCGGTCTCCGTGGCGAACAGGTCGACGACGACGAGCAGCTCCAGCTTCTGCAGCGCTTCCGCCACGCGGGCGTTGTTGGGGCTCGAGACGAGCGGATTGGAGCCGAGCACGATCATGGCCTTGATCTCGCCGTCCAGGATTTTGCCGAACAGCTCGTAGGCGGATACGCCTTTGCCCGGCAGGTCGTTCGGATCGACGCCCCAGACGCCGGCGACGTGCCGCCGCGCTTCGGGATCCTCGATCGACCGATAGCCGGGCAGCTGGTCCGCCTTCATGCCGTGCTCGCGGCCGCCCTGTCCGTTGGCTTGACCCGTGACGGGGCCGAAGCCGCAGCCGGGACGGCCCATTTTGCCGGTCAGCAGGCAGAGATTGATGTAATTGAGCGTGTGCTCCATCCCGTTGACCTGCTGCTCGAGCCCGCGGGCGGTCAGAACGACGCCGGTTTGGGCGCGGGCGAAACCGCGGGCGATCGTCCGAATGACTTCGAGCGGGATGCCCGTGTACATGGCGACCGTGTCCGGGGAGAAGCCTTTGACCGCCTCGCGAACGTCATTTAAGCCAGTCGTATGCGCGTCGACAAAAGCGGCATCGTAGAGGTTCTCGCTCAGGATGACGTGAAGGAGGCCGTTGACGAACACGGAGTCGAAGCCCGGCTGCAGCGAGACGTGGATGTCCGCAAGCTTGGCGGTCATGGACTGCCGGGGATCGATCGTGACGATCTTGGCTCCGCGCTTCTTCGCGGCGAGCAGATAGGGAACCATCGTCGGCTGGCATTCGGCGATATTGGTGCCGGCCAAAATAATATAGTCGGCCATCTGCAGGTCGTCGAGCGGTATGCTCATGCCCCGGTCGATGCCGAAGGCGCGAACCTGCGCGGCGGCCGCGGAGGACATGCAGTACCTGCCGTTGTAGTCGATGTATTTGGACCGGAGGGCGACGCGGGCGAATTTGCCGAGGAGGTAGCAGACCTCGTTCGTGAGCGAACCGCCGCCGAAGACGGAGACGGCGTCGGCGCCGTGCCGCTCTTGAATCGAGCGGATGGAAGCGGCGATGCCGTCCAATGCTTCTTCCCAACCGGCCCGCTGCCAAGGGGCTCCCGGTAAGGCTGCGCCTGCCCGGCGCTGCGGCGCCAGCAGCCGCTCTTCATGAACGACATGGCCAAGCGCGTTCAGCCCTTTCTGGCACAGCCTTCCCGTAGCGACGGGGAAGTCCGGACTCGGCTTGATGTCGAAGCCGAGTCCGCCGGCAGCAGGGAGCAGCTCCATTCCGCACTGCATGCTGCAGAAGCAGCAGTGCGTGCGGATGCGTGCCAAGGCCGGATCGGCCGCAAGCGGAAGGACAGCGTTCATGGCGACTCCTCCAGTCCGAGTTAGCATTTCAAGGTACAGCATGTGGAGATTCGGCATGAGGACGCCGCCGGGGGCAGTCCTCCGAACTCCAAAGGTAAGCGCATCTGTCTAAACCGTCTGCCCGATCGGCTTATTGCGCCTAAGAAGCAGCAAGTCGAATCGAATTTCGACTCTGCGACCCAATCATCCGCTAGTCAGCCCATGCATCGGCTTGTCGTACAGGGCATCCGTCTGTCCGTTCATCTGCCTGTCTGTGGCAAACTTCAGTCCGCGAATCCAAGCTTCTTCGCGTCGATCCAAGCCGTTAGGAAGCGGCGCTTCCCTGCACGTTCGCATCGACGCGGGCTTTGCCGCCGCTGCCGATCCATGTTCTCTTCCACGCGCCTTGGATAGCCACAATCAGGACGATGCAGACGAGCGCCACGCCGCTCAAGATCAGGAAGCCCGGCGTATACGAGCCGGAGGACAGCTTCAGGCTGCCGAGAATCTTCGGCAGGAAGAAGCCGCCGAGCCCGCCCGCGGCGCCCACGATGCCGGTCACGATGCCGATCTCGTTCTGAAAGCGGAGCGGGACGAGCTGGAACACGGAGCCGTTGCCCATGCCGAGCGCCATCATGCCGATGAACAGCAGCACGATCATGACCGGCAGCACGGGGAGCGTCGAGATGCAGCCCATCATGATGGCGACGACGCCGTACAGCAGCATCAGCATGCGGAGACCGCCGACCCGGTCGGCCAGCCAGCCGCCCACGGGCCGGAAGAAGCTGCCGGCGATGACGCAGAGCGTGGCGAAGTCGGCGGCCCGCACCGGGCTCAGGCCGTACTGGGTGTTGAAGAAGATGGTCAAATAGTTCGCCATGCCGACGAAGCCGCCGAACGTGACGGCGTAGAAGATGCAGAACATCCAGGTATCGCGCTGCTTCAGCACGGCGCCGTAATCCGAGAGCTTGCGCGGAGCGGGTTGGTTCGGGCTGTCCTTCGCCAGGATGGAGAAGACGATAAACACGATTACGATCGGGATTAGGGCAAAACCGAACACGACATGCCAGGTGCCGTAGTGCTGCGCGATCCGGTTCGCGAACAGCGTCGCGAACACGGTGCCGCTGTTGCCGGCTCCCGCGATGCCCATCGCGAGGCCTTGGTATTTCGGCGGGTACCAGCGGCTCGCCAGGGGCAGGGCCGCGGCGAAGGAGGCACCGGCGATACCCAGCATGAGCGCGACGGCATACAGCTCATTTAGCGAATCGACGAATTGCCAACCCCAGACGAGCGGAACCATGGTGAGAAGAAGGCCCATTTGACCCGTGCGCTTCGCGCCGATCACGTCCGTCAGGTAGCCCAGCACGAGCCGCAGCACCGATCCGCCGAGGACGGGCAGGGCGACTAGGTTCGCCTTTTGCGCGGCATCCATCGGGTAGTCGCTCATAATGACCACGGCAAGCGGGCCGAGCAGCGACCATACCATGAAGCTCAAATCGAAATACAGGAAGGCGCTCAGCAGCGAGGGGGCGTGCCCGCTCTTCAAGAAACTTTTACGGTCCATCATATTGTAAAACTCCTCTCCGAATCTCCGAATTTATTCGTTCTTCTCTCTCTGTGGACTGCAAGGCAGCGGAAGGACGATCCGCGTCCGGTGCATGCATAAGGGCCGTTCACTCGAGTGCCGCGCTGCCGCAGCCGTGCGTAAAGCAATAAAAGGCCGCATCGCAGTTGGGGAAACTGCAATACGGCCTCATTGCCATCGGCAGCACGTCGGTGTGCTTGCCGATTTAACGTCGTTCGATACACATCTTTGTGATCTTAGTTTGCATTATAGTGGCGGATGAAACCACATGTCAAGATAGCTGACACAAAAAATAAAGAGGTCCATTTCGCAGCCAATCATTCGCCTCAGCCGTGAATGAGCTGGTAGACTTTCACGATCGAGGCGGATACGTCGCCGATCCGCTTGCGCTCGTTCATCGCCTGCTTGCGGAGGAAATCATAGGCCTCCGACTCGCTGATTCCTTTGATCTCGCAGAGTACGGCCTTTGCCTGATCGATCCACTTGCGTTCCTCGATCCGCTGCATCAGCTGCTCGCGTTCTTCCGCCCAGCGCTTGCGCTGTTGGAAGACTCGTTGTCCCCAGCCCAGCGCCACGTTCATCTCGAGGCTGTTCATGGAACCGAAGAGGACGCCGTCGAGCGTGTAGCCCCAGTCGATGTTTTTGGGTATCGCGCCGTCCGTGCACAGCCACAGCGTCGGCACGCGCCGCATGCCGGCAATCGTGGACTGCCACCCTTGCAGCGCATCCATCGGAACATGGAGCACGACGACTTCCGCATCGCCGACGAACTTCCGAGCCTCCTCCGCGTTCGCCGCCCGGTGAAGCGTCTTGCAGTTCTGCTGCAGGCTGTGCAGGGAGATGGGAGGTCTTCCTTTTTCGAGCAAAAGAATGGATTTCACGATGATCACCTCACTGGACGGGGCTGGGGTTCCATATTGTTGGGTAGGAATGGGGTGTATAGATTGAAATGTAATGTAACCTAACGTTAATGACACGATAAACCGGCTGATAAAAAGAAGCTACTGGTAGTATTATGAAACAATGCCCCATTACGTGTCAAGATAGTTGACATATATCTGATTACGAACTATAATCGAGTCAAGATATTCGATTCGACGGCACAATGGCGTGCCTCTACGATCTGGCAACGGAGCCTATCTCATGCGTCTTCTTCTCTTTGACGCGGGGATGGGCTTTTTCTGATTTCCGGGCAGCACGGCGCGGCGCATGATCAGCGCAGGCAGCAAGTCTCATCATTACTTTACGATATAGGAGAGATCGCCATGAAAAAGAAACTCGTCATGATTGGAAACGGTATGGCCGGCGTGTCCTTCGTCGAACAGCTGCTGAAGCTGAGCCCGAACCGGTATGACATTTCCATCATCGGAGCGGAGCCTCATCCGAACTATAACCGTATCATGCTCTCGTCCGTTCTTGCGGGCGACGCCAGCATGAATGATATTGTGCTTAACGATTGGGATTGGTACCGAGATAACGGCATCACGCTGCTGGCCGGGCATGAGGCGGTCGGGGTAGATGCGGAGCGGCGGACGGTGTCCACGAAAACCGGGGAGACGCTCGCATACGACGAGCTGGTATTCGCGACCGGATCCCTGCCGTTCATGCTGCCGATTCCGGGAGCCGACAAGGAAGGCGTCATCGCATTCCGCGACATCAAAGACTGCGAGACGATGATGGAAGCCGCCAAGCATTACCGGAAGGCCATCGTGATCGGCGGGGGCCTGCTCGGTCTCGAAGCGGCGCGGGGGCTGCTTAATCTCGGCATGGAGGTCGGCGTCGTCCATAACGGTCCTTGTCTGATGAACCGGCAGCTCGACGAGACGGCATCGCGCATGCTGCAGGCGGAGCTGGAAGGCCAGGGGATGAAGTTCCTGCTGGCTAAACAGTCCGCTTCCATTACGGGCGAAGCGCGCGTCACGGGACTGACGTTCAAGGACGGCACGCACGAGGAAGCCGATCTGATCGTGATGGCGATCGGTATCCGGCCGAATGCGCAGCTCGCGAGCGCCGGCGGCGTCTTGGTGAACGACGGCATCGTAGTGAACGATTATATGGAAACGAGTATCCCGAACGTCTACGCGGTCGGGGAGTGCGTGGAGCATCGAGGCGTGGCCTACGGACTCGTAGCCCCGTTGTATGAACAAGGCGCTGTCTTGGCCAAAAGGCTGGCCGGCGTGGAGAGCGACGGCTATCATGGCTCGGTTTTGTCGACAAAGCTCAAAGTATCCGGCGTCAACGTCTTCTCGGCGGGACGCTACACGGATGAACCCGGCACGAAGGCGCTTCGCGTCCAGGACGAATTGGACGGTATATATAAGAAGGTTGTTTTCGAGAATGGCAGAGTCGTGGGCGCGGTGCTGTTCGGCGATACGAGCGACAGCTCCAAGCTGTTCTCGGCGATCCGCAGTGGGAAGGACTACACGGGGAAAGAGAAAGAGGTCCTGTTCGGCCCTTCCGGCGGGGCGGGCGGCAAAGAACCTGCGGGCGACGCGGATCTCGTGGCGGCCATGAGCGGCGACGAAATCGTCTGCGGCTGCAACGGCGTGACGAAGGATACGCTGCTTGAAGCCATCGCGGAGAAAGGCTGCGTCAGCGTCCCCGAGCTGAAAGCCTGCACCAAGGCATCTGCCGGCTGCGGCGGCTGCAAGCCGCTCGTGGAAGCGATTCTGACGACGACGCTCGGCGCCGATCAAGTGGCCGCGGTAAAAGAAGGCATCTGCGGATGCACGACGCTGTCCCGGGACGAAGTCGTCGGCGCGATCCAGCAGATGCGCCTGACGACGACGAAGGAAGTCATGCACGTGCTGGAATGGAAACATCCCGAAGGCTGCTCCAAGTGCCGGCCGGCGCTGAACTACTACCTGGGCATGGCATTCCCGGAAGAGCATGAGGATGAGCAGGAATCGCGCTTCGTCAATGAACGCAATCACGCCAATATTCAGAAGGACGGCACGTACTCCGTGGTGCCGCGCATCTACGGCGGCGTGACGACGCCGGAGGATCTCAAGCGGATCGCGATCGTGGCCGAGAAATACCAAGTGCCGCTCGTCAAATTCACCGGCGGTCAGCGGATCGACCTGCTCGGCGTGAAGAAGGAAGACCTCCCGGGCATGTGGAAGGACCTCGATATGCCGTCCGGCTATGCCTACGGCAAGTCGCTGAGAACGGTGAAGACCTGCGTCGGCAACACGTTCTGCCGCTTCGGCACGCAGGATGCCATCAAGATGGGCGTCGACCTGGAGAAAAAATTCGAACGTCTGAATACGCCGCATAAAGTGAAGCTGGCCGTATCCGGCTGCCCGCGCAACTGCGCGGAAGCGACGATCAAGGATCTCGGCGTCGTCGCGATCGACGGCGGCTGGGAGCTCTACGTGGGCGGCAATGGCGGTACCCGCGTCCGGGCGGCGGAACTGCTCACGAAGGTCAAGACCGAGGAGGAAGTACTCTTGTGGACCGGCGCGTACCTGCAATACTACCGCGAAACGGCGAATTATATGGAGCGCACGAGCGAATGGTCCGTCCGCGTCGGACTGGATACGATCAAGAAGGCGCTGGAGAAGCAGGAAGACCGTGACGCGCTGAACGCTCGCATCGACCAAACGCTGAAGCTTACGAAAGATCCGTGGAAGCAAATCATCGAGAGCGACGAGCTGCGCAGCGCGTTCGAAGCGCTGACGGCGACGGGAAGCTCGGAAGCTGCCGCGCAGGCTGACGTGAAGTAAGCGGCGGTATCCATTACGGCACGATAGTGGCTTCAAAATATATAGAGAGCGGCCGCCGCAGCTGACGGCGCCGCATAAAGGAGTGGAAGAGCGATGAATGGAGTGGCGGCAGGGCATATTTCCGAATTACCCGAGCGATCGGGGCGGGTCTTCCGAATGGGCAGTTTGGAGCTGGCCCTGTTCAAATTATCCGACGGTACGGTCAAAGCGGTCGAGAATCTGTGTCCCCATAAGCGGGGGAAGCTCTCGGAAGGCATCGTCTGCGACCATCACGTCTATTGCCCCTTGCATGATTGGAAGATTGATCTGCATGACGGCCTCGTGCAGGCGCCGGACCAGGGATGCGTGAATACGTATCAGGTCGAGGTGGACGGAAACGGCAATGTGATCGTGTATGTGAAGGACGCGGCCGAATCGGCCTAAGGCAGTCGAGAGGATACCCGGACGGCGGCATGGACGGATGAGATCGGGAGGCGATGACGATGGCGAGATTGGAAGGCAAGGTCGTTGCGGTGACTGGCGCGCGCAAATGGGATGACTTCAGCAGAATGGTGGCGAAATTCGGCGGCACGGCGGTATCCCGGCCGGCGCAGGGAACGGTCTACCTGGACGAATCGAGCATCGAGGCGCAGCTGAAGGCGCTCATCGCCCGGCCGGCGGATTGGCTTCTATTGACGACCGGCACGGGGACGGAAGCCCTGCTGGAATCGGCGGACCGGCTGGGGCTTCTCATGCCGTTCCTGGCCGCGCTCGGGCGGATGCGCATTGCGGCACGCGGCTACAAGACGGTGGCCGCGCTGCGCCGGTTCGGTCTGGCGCCGGACGTGCGCGACGAGGACGGCACGACGGCCGGCCTGCTTCGCGCCATGGGGGACTGCGATCTGAACGGCCGGCTTGTCGTGCTTCAGCTGTACGGCGATCCGGCTCCGAAGATTACGAGCGAGCTTGCGGCCCGGGGTGCCGTCTGCGAGGAGTTGCTGCCGTACCGTCAGCTTCCGCCCGAGGACGGCGAAGTCGGCCTGCTGCTCGACGAGATTATCCGCGGTCAAGTGGACGCCGTCGCTTTTACGAGCACCGCCCAAGTGCGCTGCGTCATGGGCTTCGCGGCTGAACTGGGCAAATTGGATGCCGTACGGGAGGCGTTCGCGGGCCGGGTGCTGGCGGCGGCCGTCGGCAAACTGTCGGCGGAGGCGCTGCATGAGGAAGGCGTGGAGCGGGTGCTTTTCCCGGAGGAAGAGCGAATGGGCAGCATGGTGGTCGCCATCCGGAAGTTCTTCAGTGCGGCAGCCGAAGATCACGTCGCTTAAGGAGGAACGCGCATGGGTCATAGCGGAATAGTCTACTTAACCGGCGCGGGGCCGGGCGATCCCAAGCTGATTACCGTTGGCGGCTTGGAGAGCATTCGCTGCGCGGATGTCATCATCTACGACAGGCTCGTATCCGATGCGCTGTTAATGGAAGCGCGCCGAGGCGCGGAGCTGCTTTACGTCGGCAAAGCATCGGGCCATCATACGCTGAAGCAGGACGAGATCAACGCGCTGCTTGCCGAGCATGCGGAGCGCGGGCTTACGGTGACCCGCCTGAAGGGCGGCGATCCGTTCGTATTCGGCCGAGGCGGCGAAGAAGCGGCGTATCTGGCCGAGCGGGGCATTCGGTTTGAAATCATACCGGGCGTCTCCTCTTGCATCGCCGCGCCCGCCTATGCCGGCATTCCGGTGACGCACCGAAAGCTTGCCGCATCGTTCGCCGTCATCACGGGCCATGAGTGCGCGGATAAAGACGGCGCCTGCGTGGACTGGGGGTGGGCGGCGGGCGCGGAGACGCTTGTCGTCCTGATGGGGCTGCAGCAGCTGCCCTATATCGTCGAGCAGTTGCTCGGCAACGGCAAGTCTCCGGTCACGCCGATCGCGCTGATCCAGAGCGGCACGTTGGCGGAGCAGCGGGTAGTCGTCGGTACGTTGAAGACGATCGCGGCGATGCCGGAAACGGCGGAACTGAGCAGCCCGGCGGCCATCGTCATCGGACCGGTCGTCACGATGCGGGATAAGCTGCGGTGGCGCGCGGTCGAGGCGGTTCTGCAGGATTAATCCGTTCCATATTAGCTTCGATAGCACAGAGGTTAGGTTATCCAGGGCAGCCGTATTCCGATGTAATCGGGGTGAGGCTGCTTTGTTTGTGGCGGGGTACTAGGAAATTAAAACAGGGGCTGGAGCGTGAACCCCGCACCCCCGTAATCACACAATCACGCAATCACGCACCCCCGCACCCCGCACCTTCGTGCCCGGTACCTCGTAGCCCCGCACCTCCGTGCACCGTACCTCGTAACCCCGCACCCGCACCCGCACCCGCACCCGCACCCCGCACCCGCACCCCGCACCCGCACCTCGCACCCGGCACCTGGCTGCCCACCACACCCGTCGTTTTTGGTATAATTCACTGCATATAGCTAAGGAGGTGGATGGAATGGCGGGAACCGTACGAACGGGAAGCGCTGCAGCCTATGCCGACAAGCTGGAGACGTTGCTTCGCAGCCATGCGAACGCGGAGCAGACGGTCGAGATGAAGGCGTACATGCGGGATCAGTTTTCTTTTCTGGGTATTCGTACGCCGGAACGGGCTGCGCTGACGAAGCCGTTCATGAAGGAGCATGGCGTGCCGGCAATGGACGAGCTGGGGTCGGTCGTCCGCTTGCTATGGGCGCTGCCGGAGCGGGAGTTCCATTATACGGCGATGCTGCTTATGGAGAAGCGGAAGAAGGAGCTGGGCCCGGAGCGGATGGAGCTGTTGGAACATCTGATTACAACGAAATCCTGGTGGGATACGGTGGATTTGCTGGCTAGTCACTTGGCAGGCGCGGCGTTCGGCAAGCATCCGGAGCTGGTGCCGGCGTATGTGGAGAAATGGATCGGCTCGGACAACCTGTGGCTTCGCCGTAGTGCCATTCTATATCAACTCGGGTATAAAGATCGCACGGATGCGGCACTGCTGTTCTCGCTCATCCGCCGCACGGCGCACGAGAGTGACTTCTTCATGCGCAAAGCGATCGGCTGGGCGCTGCGAGAGTACGGGAAGAGCGACCCTGACGCGGTGCGTGCCTTCGTTCGCGAGACGGAACTGTCTCCGCTCAGCGTGCGCGAAGCGCTAAAACATATCGGTGAATGACAGTGCCGTATGGTCGGTGCAAATGATGTCGACGTATAGTTGCGGCAAAAAGAGGAAGGCTGGCGGGTTTGAGCGAGACATGCTCGGATTCGGTTGGTAGATATGCATGAGAGCAAGTAGTCGAAACCCGCCATAGCTGGCTCTCATATGAAGGGCTGATAATGAAAGTTGCATGGAATACATAAATCATGTGGCGATTTGCCCTGCCTACTATGCAAAGTTGCATAAACTACACAAAATAACGGTGAAATGGTTCATATCGGGCGAAATCGGGCGAAATTCTTGCAGTATCTACATAAATTCAGTTTTTTCCAAGTTTTTAGGCTGGAAAAGGTGCACGTTATACAACTTTGAGCCAATAGAGTGGAATCCAGCTTCGTTGGCATCGGATTATGAAATCCGGAGCTCCGATTAGAGATCGTTTCTGCTGCCTAACATCTAGCCAAAATGCCAATTGACGGAGGGGCAGGAACCGTGATATTCTTAATTCCAACAAAGTAGGTAGGAATTATAGGAATAAGGTGGTGCCGAACATGAATCATCCCATAACAATCAAAAGCGGCGATATCGAGCTGGCAGGCGTGCTGCAGTACCCGGTCGTAAAGGAAGGCGCTAGATACGCGGAGAAGTATCCGCTTGTCATCATCTGCCACGGGTTTGTAGGCAATCGGATGGGAACGGACCGCTTGTTCGTAGAGGCGGCGGAACGATTGACCAAGAGCGGCTATCTCGTGCTGCGCTTCGACTACGGCGGCTGCGGCGAAAGCTCCGGCGACTATGGCAGCGGCGGCTTGGACGAGCTGATCGCGCAGACGCGAACGGTCATCGATTATGCGTCGGGTCTTGATTTGGTCGATTCGGAACGGCTCATTCTCCTGGGGCACAGCCTGGGCGGCGCGGTCGCCGTACTGACGGCGGCGCGGGATACGCGCGTGAGGTCGCTGGTCCTATGGGCGCCGGTCGCGCATCCGTACATGGATATCCGCAACATTATCGGCACCAAGGCGATCAAGGAAATCGAGACCGTCGGCCAGACGGATCATTTGCATTACTTGTTCACGAAGCGCTTCACCGACTCGCTCGCCCAATATCAGCCGCTGACGGAAACGCGCGCGTACGCCGGCGACGTGCTCATCGTCCATGGTTCGGGGGATACGGTCATTCCGGTGGACTACTGCTTCTTGTATCAGAAAATGTTTTGGCTCCGCAAGGAAGGCAATTGCGATAAGGAAGTCATCCTGCAGGGGAACCATACCTTCTCCAGCAAAGCCTCCCGCGACGAGCTGTTCGATGTCTCGCTTCGTTGGATCGACGGCATCGGCAAGCGCCGGGGCGACTGGAGCCAGTGGACGATTTAAGCTGATTGGTTTGCGTAGGATGATTGGTTTGCGTTCGCTGTCGGAAGACAGGGAATGCAGCATTCATCCTTTCCGACGAAGGTCAGAGAACGCAGTATACAGCCGCTTCGTAAGCATAGAGATTGGTTTGCGCAGGATGATTGGTTTGCGTTCGCTGTCGGAAGACAGGAAATGCAGCATTCATCCTTTTTCCTCATGAGATGTTTAGCCTTCCTCCTCTGACCAGGGCCGAACTGCAACATTTCGCGTGTCTTCTTTCGTCGGATAGGGTAAGACTAGGAAGACATCCTTGAAACGAGTGGAGACTTATATGATGAAAAAAATAGGGCTTATCCTGCTGGCGCTGTCCATCGCCCTTGTGAGCGGCTGTGGAACCAGCGAAAATCACGAAGGAACGACCGGCGGCGGGACGACGCCTTCGGGCAGCGTCGAGCCGCCGAAGACGCCTGCGGATGGGAATCCGCCTTCGCAAACCCCGGACCAGCCGGATCATACATCCGGGAACGAACCTTCGCAGCCACCGGCGGAACCGAACGACTCCGGAAGCGCGCCGTCCCAGCCGGCGGACCCTGAGGAACCGGCAGAACAGCCGCCTACGCCTGCTGAGCTTGCCGCGGAGCAACTGAAGCGGATGTCGCTTGACGAGAAGCTGGGCGAGATGGTCATCGCCGGGCTCGACGGGACAGAGGCCAGCGCGCAGACCAAAGCTTTGATTCAGCAGCAGCATGTCGGCGGCTTTATTTTCTATAAGAATAACGTCACGACGCCGGCGGGCGTGGCTGCGTACGTCAATCAGCTCAAAGCGTGGAACAAGGCTAATCCGTCGCCGCTGTTGATCTCTGTGGATCAGGAGGGCGGCCGTGTCAGCAGGCTGCCGGGCTTGCTCAAGTTTCCCGCGGCGAGGGTAATCGGCGATACGGGGGACGTGTCGTACGCAAGCGCGATCGGAAGCGCGCTCGGGCAGGCGAGCAAACTGATGGGCTTCAACGTGGATTTTGCCCCAGTGCTGGATATCAACAGCAATCCGGACAACCCCGTCATCGGCGATCGTTCCTACGGCACGACCTCGAAGCGGGTGACGGATATGGGCTTGGCTGTCATGGAGGCCATTCAGAAGAAGGGCGTCATTTCGGTCGTGAAGCATTTTCCGGGGCATGGAGACACGTCGGTGGATTCCCATCTCGAGCTGCCCGTCGTGAACAAGAGCTTGTCCCAGCTGAAAAAGTTCGAATGGCTGCCGTTCCAAGCCGCAATCAAGGATGGCGTGGACATGGTAATGGTGGCGCATATTCTGTTCCCGAGTATCGACAAAGCCATGCCGGCATCCCTCTCCAAGACGATCATCACGGATCAGCTGCGCGGGGAGCTTGGCTATCGCGGCGTCGTGATTACGGACGACATGACGATGGGCGCGATCGCCAATCATTTCGGACTGGCGCAGGCTGCGGTCACAACGGTGAAAGCCGGCAGCGACATCATCCTGCTCGCGCACGGTTACGAGGATGCGAAGACGGTATTGACCGCTTTGAAGCAAAGCATCCAGAAGGGCGGCCTGACGGAGAAGCGGATCGACGAGAGCGTTATCCGCATTCTGACGATGAAGCAGAAATACAAGCTGAGCGACGCAGCCGTTGGCGCGCATCCCGACGTCAGCGGCGTGAATGCAGCCATCAAGAAAGCTATCGCCGGGCACTGACCGGGAAGACGGCCGGTTTATAGAGAACGGCAGGGACGGATATGGCGTGATAAAGGCCGTTCTCGACGGCAGCGCAGGCTGTGCGGGGAACGGCTGATTTTTTATTCCGTGGGAATCCTAAGCGGGTAAAGCCATACGGATGGATGAATAGCGTTCGACGAATGCCGAAGTTCAAGGAGGTACGGAATGCCGGTTATCGATGAGAACATCGTCTCCATGCTCGATCAGAACATCGAGACGATTAAAAGCAAGAGCGGCACGATTATTTTGGTAGGGCCGATTAAGCTGCCCGTCAATTTGGATGGAGAAACGGTCGAATTCCAATGGTACTGCTGGCTGCCGTGCCGTGATCTCGTTCATAAGGAAGGCGGCTGCAAGGAGACCGAACGGACGGAGTTTCTGATCGAGCAGCTGTCGGCCTCGAATTTGGCGGAGAAGCAGCAGTCGAGCGTGCTCGTGCATGGCGATTTTGCGAACGGCGAGGATGCGCTCATCCGCATGCACAGTATCTGCCATACGGGCGACATCTTCGGCAGCAAGCGATGCGATTGCGGCTATCAGCTGCATCAATCGATGAAAATGATCGTTTCTCACGGAAACGGGGCGCTCTTCTACCTCGCCAACCACGAAGGCCGCGGCATCGGGCTGTTCAGCAAGGCGATGGCGTACCTGCTGCAGGAGAAGGGCTACGATACGGTGGAAGCCAATCTGGAGCTCGGCTTCAAGGACGATACGCGCAGCTATGACGATACGCTGGTCGTGCTGAAGCATCTGCGGAGCAAGCCGGTGACTTTGATCACGAACAATCCGCGGAAGCTGGAGGCGCTCAAGGCGTCCGGCATGAACGTGGGCGGCCGCGTGCCGCTGTGGGGCGACGTGTCGGATTTCAACCGCAAGTATTTGCAGACGAAAGTGAACCGATCGGGGCATTTCAGCGAAGAATCGACGATTCCGTGAGAGCTTGAACGCCGTCGTATGAGAATAGAAATAGCAGCATTGAAATGAACCCGCGCCGGAAATGGCGCGGGTTATTTCGGTTTGCGGTCCTGAATCCGGATCTTTCTAAGTTAAGCGGAGCGTGGCGCCCATAGCATGATGGACACGCCGACAATGCAAACCGCCGCGCCGACCCAATCGTAGGCATCGGGTGCTTTGCGGTCGACGAGCCAGCCCCAGAGCACGGCAAGGACTATGAACACGCCGCCGTATGCGGCATAGACGCGACCGAAGGAGGGGAAGCTTTGAAACGTCGGAATAACGCCGTAAGCAACGAGCACGAGGCTTCCGACGAGTCCGAACCAAAGCGGTTTGGCCTCTTTGAGCCAAAGCCATACGAGGTAGCCGCCGCCGATCTCGGCGATGCCGGCAAGCAGGAAGAGCAGGATGGCGATAATCATGGGAGCTCCTTTCGGCGGTTAGGCATGGACATGAATGCGGAGTGCCGGATAAGCGGCGCGGATCGCCTCCGCGCGTGCTTGTATCTGCGCGCGATCGAAGCGTCCGGCGAATAGCTCCGGATCGGGCTCGAACGTTACGCTTGCCCCGGTCTCGGCCGTCATGCCGATCGTGAGCAGGGGGTGCTGCGGAATGCCGTGCTTGTAGCTTTGGCGCGAAATCTTTCCTTCCCGCCGGACCTCCACTTGCAGCTGCGTGGACATGGCGTTGACGACCGCGATGTTGATGCCTTTGGCGCTGCCGGGTACGGCGACTTCAGCTCCCTGAATGGCCAGCTGCCGCAGGTCGGTCATGACGGCGTGCAGCCAAGTGCGTTCCGTGCCGGTTCCGCCGAGGAGCGAGGTCGGGATACCGCGGCCGTTATCCGCGACCGTGATGGACGTGTCGTGGAGGAACAGGTCAATGTCGCTGCAATAGCCGGCCTCATATTCCATCAGAGCATTCTCGAGCACCGCCCACAGCAAAGCATGCGGGTCGCAATTGCCGGGTATGATCGCCGAGCCCAAATAGTCGTCCGCCCGCTCCCTGACCGCGGTCATATCTATATAATCGCTCGTATCGCTAAGATCATTCACGGCCGCCAGGAGCAGCAGAATCGGAAGCAGGCGCCGGGGCTGAACGGAATAAGCGCCGCCCCGCTCCTCCTGCCGCAGCAGGTCGGCCCCTGCCATCGCCTTGATATGATGGTACAACTGTCCGGTCGTGCCCATCTGCAGCTGCTCGACCAATGCGGTCCCCGTCTGCGGCTGCTCGAGCAGCGAACGCAAGATATCCAGCCGCTGCTTATGGCCAAGCGCAGCCAACACCTTCGCCGCCCGGTCGCTGTCGAATCGAAGCAGCTCATCCGCAATGCGCTCCTGGGGCTCCCACTTCAACAGGGTATTCTCCTGCCGAAAAGTGCCGGCATAATGCACGGCCCCTTGAGCAGGCGCCTGCTCATCGGCGGCAACCAAGGGAGCGGCACTGCCCGCCCGAGCAGCGGGCGGCCGCCCAATCAGGTCCTGCAGCTGCAGGACCTGCGCCTTCAGCCAATCCAACTCTGCTCCGAAATTCCGTTCGTCGTTCATTCTCATCACCTCGCGATTAATTAGTAATTACGTAATTACATAATAACATAATTAACCAGCCATTTCCAGTGGGCATGGCACCGATACGAACGTAATTGAAGAAAGAAACGGCCGCGCAGAGACCCAATTACAACGCGGCGAAGATGTAGCAGGCAAAAGGCACCAAGCGCGGCACGTAGGGGGAAGGGAGAAGTACCCGTGTTTACGAACTACCCCGCCGACACAGACGCTAGAAGTGAAAAGCGCAGCTCATGGAGGGGAGCGGGGGCCCCCAAGGTTGCGCATTACCCCGCCGCGCAGGTTTTGCGAATGGGAGTATCTTTGGTGCGAAGCACCACGGGAGCGCCCATGGGCGAAACCGAAGCTCCGAAGTAAAAGGTGCCAAGCGAAGCGCACCTACGGGGAGATGGGGGGACCCCCAAGGTTTGTGCACTACTACCCCGCCGCGGAGGTTTTGCGAATGGGAGCGACTTTGGTGCAAAGCACCACGAGAGCGCCCATCGCAAAACCGGAGCCTGACTTTGGTGCGAAGCACCACGAGAGCGCCCATCGCAAAACCGGAGCTACGAAGTGAAAGGTGCAAGCGAAGCGCACCTACGGGGAGAAGGGGGGACCCCAGGGTTTGTGCACTACCCCGCCGCGCAGGTTTTGCGAATGGGAGCGACTTTGGTGCGGAGCACCACGGGAGCGCCCATTCGCAAAACCGAAGCCCCTTGACAGAACCCCCGTACCAAGCTATCATAGCCAGAGGTTAACTAACGTTCGTTAGGAAACACGCTTCGCGCCGAAAAGGAGTGCATGTCCATGACAGCCAAAAGTCTCAAGCAAGCTGCCCTGACACTGTTCGCGGAGTCGGGTTACGACGGCGTCTCCTTGTCGGAGATCGCCAAATCCGTCGGCATCAAGACGCCTTCGATCTATGCGCATTTCGAGTCCAAAGAACAGCTGTTTCTTGCGCTGCTGGACGATGCGGTACACGAAGAACACGAGAAGTTCACGCTGCTGCTCCAAAACATGGAGGATCAGCCGCCTATAGAGCGCTTTTACGCGGCATTCCGCTTCTTCACCGACCTCGACGGGCTGACCAACGGGCAGTCGTTCCTGAAGCGGACGATGCTGATGCCGCCGCGGAATTTGGAGGAGCGTCTGCGGAGCGAGTTTATCGCATACGAGGATGTGTTTACCGGTCCAATGTTGAAGCTGCTCCGCGAATGCGCGGGAACGGAAGCGGACAACGAGGAACGAGTCGAACGGCTGCTCGCGCTCTTCTACGCCGTCATCGACGGGCTGCTCGTGGAACACAAGCTGTACGATACGGAGCTGTACCGCCGGCGGCAAACCCTGTTATGGGGCTGGCTGCAGCACGCGCTTCGTTCGGAGCAAGCGGGATAAGGAGGATGAACATGCCATGGCATGGTTGTATTTGCTGATTGCGGGCTTCCTGGAAGTGGCATGGGCCTACGGCTTGCAGGAATCCGAGGGTTTTACCCGGTGGCTGCCGAGTCTGATCACGATCGCGCTCCTAGCGGTAAGCTTCGTGTTCTTCGCCAAAGCGATGAAGCGGGTCGAGATCGGCACGGCTTATGCGGTCTTCACGGGGATCGGAACGGTAGGCACGGTTATCGTGGGCATCGTCGTGCTCGACGAGCCCGTGAATATATTGAAGCTGCTGTTTATCGCCATGCTGGTGGGCGGCATCGTCGGACTGAAGGTGATTTCCGGCCGGGATGAGGCAGAAGGTTCCAGCCAATCGCCCCAAGCAGTTCCATCGGCGCAAACGGTTCAGTCGACGAAATCCTCTGTAGACTAAGAGAGAACGCATGAAAGGGGGAATCTGTCGTGGCATGGTTATTTTTGCTGCTTTCCGGACTCGGGGAGGTCGGGGGCGTCACGGGAATCAAGCTGTCGAACGGCTTTAAGAATTGGAAGGGCACGCTGCTCGCGCTGGGTTCGGGGTTTGTCAGCTTCTACTGCTTATCGCGGTCGCTGCAGGACATACCCATCAGTACGGCCTATGCGATCTGGACGGGAATCGGTTCCGTCGGCAGCGTCATTCTAGGGATGCTGGTGTTCGGCGAATCGAGGGACAAACGAAAACTGGTCTTTATCGCGATGATTATTATCGGCGCAGCAGGGCTGAAATTCGTAGGCGGCGTGCA
Organism: Paenibacillus sacheonensis; assembly: GCF_009909195.1. GTDB lineage: Bacteria > Bacillota > Bacilli > Paenibacillales > Paenibacillaceae > Paenibacillus_Z > Paenibacillus_Z sacheonensis. The sequence goes on along the minus strand of NZ_JAAAMU010000026.1, from coordinate 37,128 downwards.
TTGAGCAGGCCGTCTTTTTCGTGTTTTCCTATCGATTCCCGGTCTGCGCCGGCGGCATTTCGCGCGAACGCTTCTCCGCGGCTGCGGCCAATGGGGCGATTGCGTGCTTACTTTCCTATTGTTACTTGTTACTTTATTGTAGCTATTTCGTTACTTTTTTGTAACGGAACCGCTGGGCAGAGTGGGTAATATGAGGGTGTAGAGAAAAACAGTCAAGCCGTCGTCCCTAGGCGCAAACATACACTGAAGAGGAGTGTGCATCATGAAGAGCACCAATCAATCGTCCCTGAAACTATGGAGCAAGCTGGCCCTGGCCGGCGTCATCGTTGCGGGTTCCGCCGCATTCGTTCCGCATCCGCAAGCCCATGCAGCGAGCGCGACCGCATCAACGACCGCGGCCAGCCTGAGCGCGCAAAAAGGCAGCGCCTATATCAAGACCATCTACTCGCTCGCCAAACAAGGCAAGATTCCGGGGCTGAACGCCATCGCGGGCAAAACGCCGATCTCCGCCGTTCATTATAAATGGGGCGAACCGGATACGGGCGCCGGAAAAGGCAACCACTACGAAGGGTACAACTTCGGCATGGGCAAAGGCGCCTTCGCCTTCGGCGTCAATGCATCCGGAATCATCTACGATCTCCGCAACTTCGGCGAATCCGTCGATCAGTCGGTAGGCATCAAGTCGTTGACCTTCACTTCCGTTATCCAGACGCTCGGCATGCCGAAGGAAGTTCGCTTCAACGGCACGGATAAAATCTACGTGTACCATCCGGCGGCAGCCTATGAGCTGAAATTCGTCGGTCCGAGCACGGTCGCTAAGGGAAAAGTGGCGCATATCGATCATATCAACGTCTACGCGGCAAAAGCTGCCAAATAAAGCGTGCACCGCATAAAAAAACGTCCGAAGTCGGCAGCAGCCGATTCCGGACGTTTTTTGCGCGTTAACAGGCGCGCATCATGCATGTATTTAGACCCTGGCGCCGCCCATCAGACCGAACAGCTCTTCCGCGGGATACGCGCCGGACAGCGCGTAGCGGTTATTGAACACGAAGAACGGCACGCCCTGCACGCCGATTTGGCGCCCGCGCCTCAAGGCAGCCTCGACGGCGTCTTCGCCCTCGCCCCGTTCCAAGCGTTCCTGCAGATCGGGCGCATACACCCCGATTTGTTCCGCGACGGCCAAGATTTCCGTCATCTGCGTCACGTCCCCGCCGTCTTCGAAGTACGATTTGAACAAGGCTTCGACGGCTTCTTCTTTCTTCTCTTCGGGAAGGAGAGCCACGAAGCGGTGCGCCAGCCGCGTGTTGGGCATCTTGCCGACCCGGTCGAACCGGAACGTCAGCCCGACCGCCGCGCCTGCGCCCGTTACATGCTCGACGACGCGCTTCATGGAATCCGCGCCGCCCATTTTTCTGATCATCGCTTCGTCGAACGCTTGACCTTCTTCCGGCAATTCGGGATCCAATTGGTACGCATGATAAGCAACGGTAACGGGTTCGTCGTTTTGCTCGGCCCATAACTGCAGAGCGCGGGCAAGGTTCTGTTTCCCGATTCGGCACCATGGACAAGCGATATCGGAATAGAGGTCTATATGCATCTGATCACGACAACCTTTCCCTGAGTGTATTTTGTGGATCCGCCCCGAATCGGGCGGCTTGAATGGCAGCAGCCAACGTACGCATTAATTGACCTATCCCCATGCTAATGCAGATTGGGCAATCAATCAAGGGTTCGATAACCTGCGTCCCGAAACAAGTCGCCAGCGAAGTACCGCTCCGGAAAAGCGCTGCATTCGGCTGAGAGACGGGGGGCGGGAAGTTTGATTTACCTAAACGATGAACGGTACACTGTGATTATTCGGGAATCGTTCCTGAAGGGGCGGACAAGCATCCGAAAGGAGGCAGGCGGCTATGATCGAAATCGGGCTTTGCGGATGGGGGGACCATTCCGAGCTGTACCGGGAAGCCGGCGCTTCGCGGAACAAGCTGCCGGTTTACGCGCATTGGTTTCGGGTAGTAGAGGTAGACAGCACGTTCTACGCCATCCAAGCGCCGCAAGTCATGGAGAAATGGGCGAGCGATACCCCGGAGGGCTTTCGTTTCGTCATCAAAGCTTACCAGGGCATGACCGGCCATGCCCGCGGCGGCAAGGGCGGCCATCCGTTTGACGGTGAAGAAGCGATGTTCCGCGCGTTCCTGGACGCGATCGCGCCGATTCGGGCGGCGGGAAAGCTGATGGCCGTGCTGTTCCAATACCCGCCTTGGTTCAATTGCACGCGCCAGAACGTCGATGTCCTGCGTAGCGCGAAAGCGCGAATGGGCGATGTTCCATGCGGGCTGGAATTCCGCCATCAGAGCTGGTTTGCCGGCGAGATGCGGGAGAAGACGCTGGCTTTCGAGCGGCGCGAGGGCTGGATCCATACCGTTTGCGACGAGCCGCAGGTCGGGGACGGCTGCATTCCCATCGTGGAGGCGGCGGCCGACGATGCGCTGACGATCGTGCGTTTTCACGGCCGCAACGCGAACGGCTGGGTGTCGGCGGGTCAGCCGAATTGGCGCGATGTCCGGTATTTGTACCGGTACGATGAGCGGGAGCTTGCGGAATGGGCCGAACGGCTGCGGCGGCTCGAGCGGCTGTCGGACGAGGTTTGCGTGCTGTTCAACAATAACTCCGGCGGCGATGCCGCCGACAATGCCCTGCAGTTAATGGCCATGCTCGGCCAGCTGCCCCCGAGAGGCTCCTACGAGCTGGCGCCGCCCAAGGAAGAGCCCGAGCAGCTGAAGCTGTTCGAGCTGGACTGACCGCGGTCCTGCACATAAGAACCCGCGAATAAGAACGGGACGTTTTTCGCAAAATAATAAGGCCAACGCCGTTGACAGCTTCAACTGTAACTGATATGATTACAGTACAAAGCGGGGTGCCTTAAACCATGAACAGCGAATTCACGATTGCCGTCCACAGTTTAGTTTACTTGGCTTACTTGCCGGAGCGCATGGCGCCGAGCGAGGCCATCGCCGAGAACGTCTCTACCAATCCTGCCCGGATCCGTAAAGTCATGAGCTGCTTGAAACGCGGCGGCTATGTCGATACGCGGGAAGGCGCGGGCGGCGGCTACCGGCTGACATTGGACCCGGCGATCGTCAATTTGGCCGATATTTATCGGCTCATGGCGCAGGGCTCCGTTATCCCGAGCTGGTGCTCGGGCAATCCGGATATGGATTGTGTCGTCGGCTCCAACATGCAGGAAGTGATGGATGGGATTTTCTGCAAGGCGGAGAAGCAGCTGGAGGCCTACTTCAGCGGAATTACGATTTCCGATGTCCTAGGCCAGATCAAGGAATGCAAGGAGTGCTAGCTTCTTTATCGGTGAGACGGGTTTGTCCCCTTCCCATAGCTTCGAACTTATTTGTAGAGAGGATGATTGTGTTATGGCACAAGTATTGACGAAAGATAACTTCAATTCGAGCATCGAGAGCGGCGTTACGCTCGTAGACTTCTGGGCCCCTTGGTGCGGACCTTGCAAAATGCAGCTTCCGATCGTAGAGGAGCTTTCCACCGAGCTTGCCGGCACGGCGAACATCGGTAAAATCAACGTCGACGAAGAGCCTGAATTGGCTTCCCAATTCGGCGTTATGTCCATCCCTACGCTGATCCTGTTCAAAGACGGACAGCCGGTCGACAAAATGGTTGGTCTGCAGTCGAAGGATTCGCTGAAGAATAAGATTCAAGGCCAAATCTAAGCTGCGGTGTTGCGATGGGCACTCCCGTGGTGCTCCGCACCAAAGTCGTTCCCATTCGCAAACCTTCGCAGGGTGGTAGAGCGAGTGGGGGCAATGCCCCCCTCCCCCCTTTGATGAAAGCTCGCCAGCCCGTGAGCCGGGACGAGACGAATTAGCGCTTCCGTGGTGCTCCGCACCAAGGTCGCTCTCCTTCGTCTCGTCCCGGTTTTTATTTTGGGCTGGCTTCGCTTGGCTTCGCCGGAGGGCGGCCAGCTGCGCTGTCCGCCGGCGCTTCGCGCGGTGCTCATATGCGTCTCGCGTCGCTCGTCTATTTCGCGCTTGATGCGCTTCGCGGAGTGCTTGCCTCGCTTCCGCTCGGCTTCGCCGGAGGGCGGCCAGCTGCGCTGTCCGCCGGCGCTTCGCGCTCCGTGCTCATATGCGCCTCGCGTCGCTCGTCTATTTCGCGCTTGATGCGCTTCGCGCAGTGCTTGCCTCGCTTCCGCTTGGCTGCGCCGGTGCGGCCAGCTGCGCTGTCCGCCGGCGCTTCGCGCTCCGTGCTCATATGCGCCTCGCGTCGCTCGTCTGCTTCGCGCTTGATGCGCTTCGCGCAGTGCTTGCCTCGCTTCCGCTTGGCTGCGCCTGTGCGGCCAGCTGCGCTGTCCGCCGCGCTTCGCGCGACGCTTATGCGCGTCTCGCGTCGCTCGTCTGCTTCGCGCTTGATGCGCTTCGCGCAGTGCTTGCCTCGCTTCCGCTCGGCTGCGCCGGTGCGGCCAGCTGCGCTGTCCGCTGCGCTGTCCGCTGCGCTTCGCGCGACGCTTATGCGCGCCTCGCGTCGCTCGTCTATTTCGCGCTTGATGCGCTTTGCGCAGTGCTTGCCTCGCTTCCGCTTGGCTGCGCCGGTGCGGCCAGCTGCGCTGTCGGCCGCGCTTCGCGCGCCACTCGCACGAGCCCCGCGTCCGATTGGACCCCGCTGATTTAATACTTTCGTAATCTTTTCGTTGTTCTTCGGTTATGTTCCTTCGCTATGCTGGAAGGGAATATATGCTACACCGAGTTCGTTTCCTGCGCCCGGAGCGTTATAATAAGGTAAAAGCGCTTTCTGCTCTTTGCGGATTCGTAACCGTAGTAATCTCGAATGCGGAATGAGGAGGTCGATCCCATGGCGGGATGGCTGAGTAAGCTTCGCAAGGGATATGGCAAGAAGCTGGTGTCCCTGCATGCTTGGAACGGTTGGATTGTCGTTGTGCTGGCGTTTACGGGATTGATCTTGTTCCAAGGACTGTGGCGCGGCATTCTCGGAGAGGGACGCGTCATCATCCGGTACGTGCATATCATCGTCGGGATCGCTTCGCTCTTGCCGGTCGTGTATTATTTGCTACTTGCCGGGAAGCACTGGAAGCAGCTGCGAGGCAAGACGGCGCAGAAGGCCAATGTCATTATCGTGTTTGCGCTGCTCGTCGGCTGGCTGATCTCGGGCCTGCTGCTGTGGCAGTTCCGGGCCATCGGGCCGCGCTGGTCGAGCAACGCGCTGCTGGTCCATGATCTGCTCACGTGGATCGGCCTGCCTTACGTTATTTATCATTCCGTCACGCGGCTCAAATGGCTCAAGGAGCCGCACCGCCGCACCGTGAAGACCGGTCGGGTCGGCGAGGGCTTAGCGGTCGATGCTTCGAGCGCGGGCCGAAATGACGGCCTCCATCCGGCGGCGAAGCCCACGGCCGTGATGTCGCGGGCGACTTTCATCAAGACGGCCGTCGGCGCCGGCATCGCCATTGCGGCGGGGCCGTCTTTCCTGCGCTGGCTCGGCAATCAGCTGGGCTCCGGAATGGATTACAGCGCGGCGGTAGAGAAGGATGCCAACAGGCTGATACCCGCGCCTTCGCCGCTGCCGGCCTCCAGTCCGCCGATCGGCGGAGGCAGCAAGGGTTCGTTTCGCGTGTACACGGTTACGCCGATCCCGAAGTTCGACAATAGCAATTTTTCATTGACCGTCGAAGGGCTGGTCGAGAAGAAGCTGCAGTGGAACTGGGAGCAGTTCGTGGCGTTGAAGCGCGAGGTGCAGGTCAGCGACTTTCACTGCGTCACGGGCTGGTCGGTATACAGCAACACGTGGGAAGGCATCAAGCTGAAGGACCTTCTTCGCATGGCCGGGGTGAAATCGAGCGCCAAAATGGTCAAATTTTATTCCGGCGACGGCGTCTACACGGACTCGCTGACGCTGGAGCAGGCGGACATGGACGACGTCATCGTTGCCGTCCTCCACGACGGGCAGCCGATTCCGAGCGATCTCGGCGGTCCCGTTCGGCTCGTCGTGCCGAAGATGTACGCGTACAAGTCGGTGAAGTGGCTGAAAATCATCGAGCTGATCGACTACGATCATACCGGGTACTGGGAAGAGCGCGGCTACTCCAAGGACGCGTGGATCTAGAAGGATTAGAAGTATTCCTGCAAACTGCGGTTCGCTCCAACCATGCAAATAATCTATTAACCCGGCGCTGCGGCACGCCGGGTTTTTGATTGGACCGGCGGCTGAAACGGCAGGCTATATGGAGTCGGCGATGGAGCATGATTGATTTTATTTCCCCGCGAAATTCGGGTTTGACATTCACGTTACGTCAATGTGTAGAGTGAGGTTATCGGGAGGTGAGAAGGTGGAATACACCGTGCAGAAGCTGGGCAGGCTCGCGGGAATCAGCACGCGGACGCTGCGGTTCTACGACGAGATCGGACTCTTGAAGCCGGCCAGGACGAACGCGTCCGGCTACCGGATTTACGGTCAGGCCGAGGTCGGCAAGCTGCAGCAGATCCTGTTCTATCGGGAGCTCGGCGTTCATTTGGACCAGATCAAAGCAATCGTGACGGACCCGGCCTTCGACGGCGAAGCGGCCCTGCGCCGGCATCGCGAGCAGCTTCTCGATAAACGAAAACAGCTCGATGCGCTTATCGCGAACGTGGAGAAGACGATCGCATCGGCCGAGGGGAGAACAGACATGAGCGACCAAGAGAAATTCGAGGGCTTCAAGCAGCGGATGATCGACGAGAACGAGCAGCAGTACGGCAAGGAAGCGCGGGAGAAATACGGCGACGATGCCGTAAACAGGTCGAACGCCAAGCTGAAAGGCATGACGCAGGAGCAGCACGAGCAGCAGAACCGGCTGACGCAGGAGGTGCTCGGTACGCTTGCGGAGGCGTTCAAGACCGGGGATCCGGCAGGCGAGGCCGCCCAGCGCGCTGCGGACCTGCACCGCCAATGGCTGAGCTTCTACTGGGACGGTTACAGCAAGGAGGCGCATGCCAATCTGGCGCAAATGTACGTGGACGACGAGCGCTTCCGGGCGTATTACGACGTGAACCAGCCCGGGACGGCCGAATTCCTGCGGGATGCGATCCATATTTATACCGGCGCGGCAGGCGGTGGTGCGTAGACTGCTTCCGTATGCCTGCAGGCAAGCGGAACAACAACAAAGGCGTCCGTTCGGTCAAGTAGACCGAGGCGGGCGCCTTTGTTCTGCCTGGGCGGTTTTGGCCGCCCGAAATGTCGGGTTGCGATAACGGGTAAGGGCCGGATGTTCAATCGGAGCCTGCGCGTTATTTATCCGTTTTCTTCTTCACGCTGCTGTAATTCGTGATGGACTTGGCGTCCTCCAATGTATCGTTGACGAAGGCCATGTCTTGGTTTTTGGCTTTCATATGGGTGGTGCCTTTGTAATTGCCTTCGTGGGTCTTGTTCTCCATGCCGTTTCACCTCCAACAGGTAACGTCGCCCGTAGTATGTTCGGATTGCGGGGCCGGCATGCGCTGAGAACGATGGAATCGAGGTCTTGAATCGCAGGAATTCATACACCCTACCTGTCGGCTTGTTTTACGAAGATATAGGCGGTGAACGCAATGAGCGCCCCGGTCAGATTGAGCGACAGCCAGACGCGGGCGGCCGAAAGCGACAGGCGAAAGAAAAGGTAAGCTCCTTCCGAGCCTAATGCTTGCGCAAGCAGAATCGCATTGAAGGTCAGCAATGCGGTCAGAATGGCGAGTCCCGTTAGCGCGGGGTCGTCGCTGTTCACCCAAACCCCGAACAGTACGGCCAAACAAACCAACGCGACGAAGATCTCGAGAAGCGTCATGCCGAACGTCATTTTCGAACCTCCCCTATTGAAGCCGCGACAATCGCGACGCCGCAGAATAGTTTCATCCTAAAGGCTGGCATCGTTTCCCGCAATGAATCGGTTCCAAATAAGGAAGAAAGTCCCTGCGGCTGAAGGGGAGGTAATTCCAGCTTTCGGAGGCTCCAGGCCTTGCGGGGGGTCGGGGACGGACTGGCTCGATGACCATGGACAAGATACAGGCAAATTGCGGGAAGGGGACGGATTCGCCTTTTTTATTTAGGTCCCTTCATGTATAATGGCCTGAGATTGTTTAAAACGGAACAGGGGTGTACGGCAATGGCTTTGAAAGCTGGTATCGTTGGCTTGCCGAACGTAGGCAAATCGACGCTGTTTAACGCAATTACGCAAGCGGGCGCGGAGTCCGCGAACTATCCGTTCTGCACGATCGACCCGAACGTCGGGGTCGTGGAGGTGCCGGACGAGCGTTTGGATAAATTGACGGAATTGGTGGTGCCGAACAAAACGGTGCCGACCGCCTTCGAATTCATCGATATCGCGGGAATCGTGAAGGGCGCGAGCAAAGGCGAAGGCCTTGGCAACAAGTTCCTCGCCCACATCCGCGAGGTGGACGCGATCGTGCACGTGGTTCGCTGCTTCCAGGACGACAACATCACGCACGTATCCGGCAAAGTGGACCCGATCGGCGACATCAACACGATCAACCTCGAGCTGATCTTGGCGGACATCGACTCCGTCGACCGCAAAATCGAGCGCTCCCGCAAAAACCTGAAGGGCGGCGACAAGAAGGTTGCCCAAGAGGTGGAAACGCTCGAACGCATCAAAGAAGCGCTGTACAACGATCAGCCCGCGCGCAGCATCGAACTCTCCGATGACGAGAAGGCGCTCGTGCGCGATCTTCACCTGCTGACGATGAAACCGGTGCTGTACGCGGCTAACGTCAGCGAGGGCGAAGCGGCGAATTCCGACGGCAACAGCTACGTCGAGCTCGTGCGCGAATTCGCCAAGGCCGAAGGCGCGCAAGTCGTGCCGATCAGCGCGAAAGTGGAAGCCGAGATCGCGGAGCTGGAAGGCGAAGACAAGGAAATGTTCCTGGAAGAGCTCGGCCTGACGGAATCCGGCTTGAACCGCCTCATTCACGCGGCTTACAAGCTGCTTGGGTTGTACACGTACTTCACGGCCGGCGTGCAGGAAGTTCGCGCCTGGACGATCCGCAAGGGCATGAAGGCGCCGCAAGCGGCGGGCGTCATCCATACCGATTTCGAACGCGGCTTCATCCGTGCCGAGGTTGTTTCGTACGATGATCTGATGGCGGCAGGCTCCATGAACGCGGCCAAAGAGCGCGGCCAGCTCCGTCTGGAAGGCAAAGAATACGTGGTGCAGGACGGCGACGTCATGCATTTCCGTTTCAACGTATAAGATTGGCTCATATCGTCATCGACAGGGACCCGGGCCACCGGGTCTTTTGCTTGTGCGCGCATCGATGCCGATTCCGACGCGGCTTGAAGTCGGCCGGAAGTTGGCTCAATCGCTATCTCATCAGCCCGGCAGATGCTCGAACCCGGTACATCTCCGTTACAAAGCCAGGGATTTGCCTCTTGCCGGGGGCTCGCGGATTCGATACAATTCAAGCACACGAAGCTCACGCAGCGCGATAAGGAGGGAATCAAAATGAACATGGAGAAATGCACGGGCTCTCATAATCCCAAGTGGTTCGGGCTTGCCCTGCAGGCGCTTGTCATTTTGTCCCGGGACAACGTCCAAACTTGTCCGAGCGCGGAACTCGCTCTCCAGCTTCAGTCCGAGCCGACCTTGCTTCGACGCATCCTCGCCATTCTCGCAAGGGGAGGCATACTCGAGACGCGCGAAGGCCGCGACGGCGGTTATCGCCTGCGCAAGGACCCGCATACGGTTTCCCTCGCCGACGTCTTCAATGCGCTGCAGGTCGCGGATCCGCTTTGCAACGGCATGAAGGAGACGACGGGGACGCATCCGTTTGGCGTGGAGATGAATACGATTTTCTCCGAGATTTCGACCGAGATGGACAAATCGCTTCAGGCGCTGCTCGGGAGATACACGCTTGGCGAGTTGGCTGACCGGACGATCAATTGCGAAAGCAAGCATGAAAAAGCAGGCGGTTGACAACGGATTTTTTTCGCCTTATACTGTGCGATATATGCAACAGTTGATCGGAGACACATATACTGCAAGTGACGGCTATTTTTTTGATCTATACTGTGCAGATTTTAACACAGACTAGAAATCATTTTATTATTGGGAGGAATTCATGATGGCTACTCAACAAAAACAAGGCGAAGAACAAGCTTTCTCCACGGTTATCCGCGAGCGCCGGTCCGTTAGAGCGTACGATCCGAACTTCAAAATTTCCCGCGAGGAAATAAACGAGCTGCTCGGGGAGGCGATACTGGCCCCGTCTTCTTCGAACCTCCAGCCTTGGCGCTTCCTCGTCATCGATTCCGAAGAACTGAAGCAGCAGCTGCTGCCGATCGCGTTCAATCAACAGCAAGTGGTGGAAGCCTCCGCGGTCATCGCCGTGCTGGGAGACATGGAATCCTACAAGCTGACCGAGACGATTTTCGGCCGCGCGGTCGAAGCGGGCTTCATGCCGGCCGACACGGCGAAAGCGTTCGTGGAGCGCTCCGTCGGGATGTATTCGTCCCTGCCCTCCGAAGTGAGAACGAAGATCGTGGCAACGGACGGAGGCCTCGTCTCCATGCAATTGATGCTTGCGGCACGCGCACGCGGTTGGGATACGGTGCCGATGGGCGGCTATGACGCCTCGAAGTTCAAGGAAACGTTCGGTGTCAGCGAGCGTTACCTGCCTATCATGCTGATTGCGGTCGGCAAGGCGGCGAAGCCGGGACATCCGACGATCCGTTTGGCGGTCGACGAAGTCACGAGCTACAACGTCATGTCCAACTAATTCGATTGCATGACCTGCAAGAGGGAATCTTCCGTCGGACGCGAAGGCGTCTGCGCGGCCGCTGGGGCGAACACTGCCGCAGCGGCCGCGCACGGAAGGTTCCTTTTTTGAGATCGGCTGCCTCTGCCTTGCGATCCCTGCCAATTCTCCAAAATTGTCACGTTTATGGAATGCGGCGCGTTATGTTATACTAGGGAGACGAAGATTGGATTTATTCTAAAACAATATAGAGGTGAAGACAGTGTTGGACCGTTTACAGGCACTCGCCGATCGATACGAGAAGTTAAGCGAGCTGTTGTGCGATCCGGATGTGGCAAGCGAACCGAAGCGACTGCGCGAGCTCTCCAAGGAACAATCGGATTTGCAGCCCACTTATACGGCATATATGGAATACAAGCAGGTATCCGAGCAGCTTGACGATGCGAAGGTCATGCAGAACGAGAAGCTCGACGACGATATGCGCGAGATGGTCAAGATGGAGATCGACGAGCTGAGCGCTCGCATGGCGCAGCTGGAAGAAGAAATTCACGTGCTGCTGCTTCCTAAGGACCCGAACGACGACAAGAACGTCATCGTCGAGATCCGCGGCGCGGCCGGCGGCGACGAGGCGGCTTTGTTCGCGTCGGATTTGTACCGGATGTACATGAAATTCGCCGATACGCAGGGCTGGCGCGTGGAGCTGATGGAGGCGAGCGAGAGCGATCTCGGCGGCTTCAAAGAGGTCATCTTCATGGTGACGGGCAAAGGCGCGTACAGCAAGCTGAAATACGAGAGCGGCGCGCACCGCGTGCAGCGCATTCCGGTTACGGAATCCGGCGGCCGCATCCACACTTCGACGTCGACGGTAGCCGTCATGCCGGAAGTGGAAGAGGTCGAAGTCGAGATTCTCGATAAAGACATTCGCGTCGATACGTACTGCTCCAGCGGCGCGGGCGGCCAGTCCGTCAACACGACCAAATCCGCCGTGCGCGTGCTTCACGTGCCGACGGGCATCATGGCGCAGTGTCAAGACGGCAAGTCCCAGAACGAGAACAAGGCGAAGGCTCTTCAAGTGCTTCGCGCGCGGATCTCGGATTTGAAGCGCCAAGAGGAAGAGGCCAAGTACGCCGGCGAACGGAAGAGCAAAGTGGGCACGGGCGACCGCAGCGAGCGGATCCGCACGTACAACTACCCGCAGAGCCGAGTGACCGATCACCGCATCGGCCTGACGCTGCACAAGCTGGATTCCGTGCTGAACGGCGACATGGAAGAGATCATCAACGCGCTGACTTTGACGGCGCAGACGGAATTGATGGAACGCGAGAACTTGGCGTAATCGCCCGCAATAGTCGGGATGAACGGGAGCAGTCTTGGGGAGAACGCTGAAGCGATATCAGCGCTGCCCCTTGGCACGCTCCCGTTTTTGGTGCCTCACGACGCTGAGAGATGGATTGAACGGCTGAGTACGCGGATGGAAGGAGCGGTGTGGATATGGCGGAGCACAAGGATCATGGAAGCGATGCGGATAAGGACGGTCGGGATGGGGACTGCGGAGTTCCCGAAGAAGTGGCTGCGCTGCTGGAAGCAGAGGGGGTCGGCGTGTCGCTGCTCATCCCCATGACGATCGCGGATGCTTGTCTGAAGGCGGCCGCGATGCTGCAGGCGCGCGGCATCGCGGAACCGCGCAGCAATGCGGAGCTTCTGCTCCTGCATGTGCTGGGTCTTGATCGCGCGCAGCTGCTGCGCGATTGGCGGGATCCGTTCCCGCCGCAGCATTATAAGCGGTGGCGGGAGCTGCTCTCGCGCAAGGCCGCGGGCGAGCCGGTGCAATATCTGATCGGCGAGCAATGGTTCTACGGCTTGCCGTTCGCGGTGACGCCGGCCGTGCTCATCCCGCGGCCGGAGACGGAGCTGCTCGTGGAGGCCGTGCTGGAAGCGGCCGACCGGCTGTGGCCGGAGGCGTCGGGAGCTGAGTTTGCCGAGGGGACTGAAGGAGCCGGAGGGACAGCATCCCGGGGAGCTGCGGAAGCGCTAGGGACTACGGCCGCGGGAACTGCAGGGGAGCAGGGAGATGACGGACCTGCTGGTGCCGAGGGAGCCGGTGAGGCTGCATCAGCTGCGGAGATCGGGAGCGAGCCGCTTGCCGCGGCCAGCGCTGCCGTGCCGACGGTCGTCGACGTCGGCACGGGCAGCGGCGCCATCGGCGTGACGCTGGCGACGCTGCGTCCGCGATGGCGGGTGTGCGCGTCCGACCTGTCGCCGGACGCGCTGGCGGTCGCCCGCACGAACGCGGCGAGCCATGAAGCGGCCGCGCGCATGACGTTCGTGCAGGGCGACCTGCTCGGGCCGTTCGCGCAGCCGCGGCCCGGCAGCGTCGATGGCGCGGCCGGAGGCGTAGCCGGCCTGCGCATCGACGTGCTCGTCTCCAACCCGCCGTATATACCGGCGGGCGACATTGCCGGCCTGCAGCCGGAGGTGCGCGATCACGAGCCGCGGCTCGCGCTCGACGGCGGCGACGACGGCCTTACGCCGTACCGCCGCATGGCGGAGCAGCTCTCGCAGCTCTCCGCGCTGCCGCGCATCGTCGGCTTCGAGCTCGGCATCGGCCAGGCCGAGGCGGTCGCCGACCTGCTGCGCGGCATCGGCGCTTGGCGCGAAGTCCGCATCATCCCTGACTATGCGGGCATCGACCGCCATGTGCTGGCGGTGGAGTAGAACGCGCGGCGATAACTGCGCGATAGAGGTACGCTAAGCCGGCACCTGTTAACGACGGGGCTGGCTTTTTCTTTTTAGCCATTCACACATACCGCATCATAACGAGTCCGGGCGCGTCCCCCGACTCTGTTCGAAGTTGTTAGATCACTGCTTCGGTCTGCACGCGCTACATTGGGGGGGACGGAAGAGGACGGAGAAAAATCTAACGATCCTCAGAAGCCTTATTGGCGGGTTTTGGAGCCGTTTGGAATTCTAACGCATCTCACAGGCGTTAATGCTCCTCGAATCGCTCGTTAGGGCCTGTTTTTCGACGAATAAGCTCTCCTGTAATCGTTAGAGTTTGGCAGAAGGCAAAATCGCACGAATAAGGTTTGTGACATTCGTTAGACAGAAGGTTGCCCCGCAGCCATTCCTCTCGTACTAGCAGTTACGTAGCCCGTCTTTCCGCGTTCCCATAGCTCCGAGGCCCGTCCCATCGTGCAGTAGCTTCACAGCCCGCAGACTTGTGCCAAAGCTTCGCAACTCGTTTTCCCGCGCCAGCTACTCCTCAGACCGTCCATGCATGCAAGCAACTCCGCAGCCCGTTTTCTCATGCCGCCAGTTTTGAGCACCGCCCCGGGAGTTAACAGCTTCGCTACAGATCCTCGCAAGCCAGCAGCACCGCAGCCCATCGTCGCACGCAAGCAGCTTCGCAACCCGCCATGCCGAGCCAGCAACTCCACAGCCCGCCCCAGGCGCCACTAACTTCGCCTTCCCACCCCTTTGCCCGCCGCACCCCCGCCGCTCCAACGCCCGCCGACAGATTCTCAATTTCACTAGATTGCTAGGTTTAGAGACTGCCATCGCCGGACATAATGGGAATATTATCGTTCCGGAACGCAAGCCGCCGCACCGACGGGTGCCACAAAGGAGCTTGTGTCAAATGATCCGCACTTATTCCCGTTTTCCTTATCGTCCGGTGTACGGCTACGTTGTTCTGATTGCGGCAATTCTTCTCATGAGCTGGGAGCTCCAGCGTGCAGACGCGGCGATTGCCGGCGGCAGCATCCCTTCGGAATCCATCCGCCTGCGCATTCTCGCGAATTCCGATAGCGCGATGGACCAACTGGTCAAGCGCGAGGTTCGCGATGCGATCGTCGAGGAAATGAAAACCTGGGTTACCGGTCCCCAAACGATCGAAGAAGCCCGCAGCACGATCAACGCCCGCATAGGCGACATCAATACTCTGATTGCCGCGAAGCTCCAAGCGCGCGGATTCCACTACGGATACAAGGCGGAACTCGGGATCGTCCCGTTCCCCACCAAAATATACGGTACGGAAGTTTACCCGGCCGGCAACTATGAAGCGCTTCGTATTACCCTCGGCGCAGGTGCCGGACAGAACTGGTGGTGCGTGCTGTTTCCTCCTCTTTGCTTCGTGGACGCCGTGAGCGGCGAATCATCAACCCCGGCGACGGCAGCCGTGACGACAGCGGCATCAAAAGCGGGCGATACCGGGAATGACAGCAATAAACAAGTGGACAACGCAGCAAACGTCAAGCAAACAGACGCGAAGGCCTCTGCGGTAGACGGTAGCGACAACGGCGCGCCGCAGCAGCCGGAAGTGAAGTTTTTCCTGTGGGAGCTGCTCAAATCGATCTTCAGCTTCATCAAACATCTGTTCAGCTAATGATGGACGACAGGCTCACTCGCGTTATGCGAATGGGCCTGATTTTTTTATAGGCAGCCGTGAGCGGGCCTGCTTTGTTTCATGCGGTAACGCGTATGGTATAATAGCTATAAAAAGAAGCATTTTTGCAGAAGCTGGAGAAACGAACGTGAATATGAATGTACCTCTACGAAATACAAGCTTTTGGCGCGTGGACAGCCAGGATCCGGATCGTGAGCAGTTGCGAGCGGCCGCGGAATTGCTGCGAGCGGGAGGCGCCGTCGCCTTTCCGACGGAGACGGTGTATGGTCTTGGCGCGGACGCTCGCCGGACGGATGCGGTGGCGCGGATCTTCGAGGCCAAAGGCAGGCCTTCGGACAATCCGCTCATCGTCCATATCTCGGACCTCGCGCAGCTCGCAGAGCTGACGCTTCCGCTTGCGGCGGAGGGAGCTGGCGCGTTGGCGGATCGGCTCATGGACCGGTTTTGGCCGGGGCCGCTGACGATCGTGCTGCCCGTGAAGCCCGGCGCGGTATCGGCGCGCGTCACGGCAGGCCTCGATACGGTGGCAGTGCGCATGCCTGCGCATCCCGTGGCGCTCGCGCTGATCGCGGAATCGGGCTGCCCGCTCGCCGCGCCGAGCGCGAATCGTTCCGGCCGTCCGAGTCCGACGCTGGCCGCGCATGTGCGGGGCGACCTGAGCGGCCGGATCGACGGCATTGTCGACGGCGGCGCCGCCGGCGTGGGACTGGAGTCCACCGTCGTCGAGGTCGTGGATGGCGGCACCGTACGGATCCTGCGCCCGGGCGGGGTCACCGCCGAGGACCTCCAGGAAGCCGGAGCGACGGTCGTCTACGACGCCGTCGCCGCGCCCGAAGCCGCGGAGGATGCGGCAGCCGGGCAGGCGCCGCGGTCCCCCGGCATGAAGTACGCGCATTATGCGCCGCAAGGGCAGATGCAGCTGGTCAAGGGCGAACCGGGCGCGGTCGCCGATTGGATCAATGCCGCCGTCCGCAGGGCGCGCGAGAGCGGCGAGCGGACGGGCGTGCTCGCCTTTGCCGAGCATGCCGCCCGGTACGACGCCGACTGCGTGCTCGTCGTCGGCAGCCTGGCGCGGCTCGACACCGCCGCGCACGGCTTATATACCTCGCTGCGCGAGTTCGATGCGCAGGGCGTGCAGCGCATCTGGGCCGAGACGTGCCCCGAGCAGGGCATCGGGCACGCGCTCATGAACCGCCTGGCCAAAGCAGCCGGCCACGCGGTCGTCCGCGTCTAACGCGGCTGTCGCGCCGCAGCCTGCCGGCGCCGCAAGCCAAGCCGAATCGAGCCAAGAGGTGCACTACATTGGCAAGTCACCGGCAGCACTTCATCCCAGGCTTCGCTGGCTAGGGTCTGCTGCACGAATTGCGCAGCCCCACGCGGCAGAACGCTTTGAATAACGGCTCACAACTCGCCACTGGCCATTGCATGTCGCCCGTCGCTAGCCTGCCCATCGCGCTAGCCTGACCGTTCCGCTAAACTGCCTTCGCTTAGAATCGCCGTCTCAGCCTTTAACCAGCTTTCTTGCCAATCCAACCACCCTTCCCGCCAATCCAACCAGCCCTTCCGGTCATCTTTCCAACCTTGTCCGCATATGCTTGGATGAGATTATGGACAGGGAGTGGTTCGGCATGGTGGAGACGGGCATGCACGCGGGGCAGTTGATGACGCTGGTCATTATCGCGCTGGCACTCGGGATGGATGCATTTTCGCTAGGCGTGGGCATCGGGCTCAAAGGCATTCGGCTGCTGGACATTCTCAAGCTGAGCGCGCTTATCGCGCTTTTTCATATCTTGATGCCGGTGATGGGCATTTTCACGGGCAATTACGTCGGCGCGCTGCTTGGCAGCGTAGCCGCTTTGGCCGGGGGCGGGCTGCTGCTCTTGCTCGGCGGCCATATGATTTACACCTCGCTCCGCGGCGGGGCGGTGACGTCGATTAATCCCCGCAGCGGCTGGGGCATGCTGATCTTCGCGCTCAGCGTCAGCATCGATTCGTTCTCGGTCGGTCTCTCGCTCGGCATGTTCGCCGTGGATATGCTGGTCGCGGTGCTGCTGTTCGGCTTGGCCGGCGGCTGCATGTCCATCGCGGGATTGATGCTCGGCCGCAGGGTCAGCTCCAGCCTCGGCGAATACGGGGAAGCGATCGGCGGGGTCATTCTATTTACGTTTGGGCTGTTAATCATATTCTGAAGGCAGCAAGCCTGCCATCAACTTAGAGGAGGGCTCTCGCATGAAACGGATTTTATTCGTATGTACCGGCAACACTTGCCGCTCGCCCATGGCGGAGGCGATGCTTCGGTCGCTTGCCCAGAAGCGCGGCGTGTCCCTGGAGGTCCGCTCCGCCGGCGTATCCACGGTCGACGGGCTGCCAGTATCGACGAACGCGCAGTCCGTGCTTCGCAGGCGGGACATTCATCATAATAACGGGTCTACTGCGCTCGAGAGCGGATCGATCACTTGGGCGGATCTTATCTTGACGATGACGGCCAGCCATAAGCGGCATCTGCTCCAGCGCTTCCCTGCGGCCGTCGATAAGACGCATACGCTGCTGGAATTCGTGCACCAGGACGAAGAGGGGCAGCGGCGAATCGCGGAGCTGGAGAGCTTGTATACGGATTTCCAAATGAAGCAGGCGCTCGGCGGGCAGCTGACGGACGCGGAGCGCCGCAGGCTGCTCGAGCTGGAAGCCGGCATCCCGAGCTTCGACATCGCCGATCCCTTCGGCGGCTCGGTTCAGATTTACGAAGAGAGCGCAGCGGAGATCGAGAAAGCCCTTCACAAGCTGCTCGACCGGCTGCAGCAGCGTAAATAATTGGGTGGGGCATTTCGCCCGGAATGGATTGATTTTGCCGGCATGATCCGGTATGATAAAAGCAATTAAAGACGGTTTCCGATGTAACTGGCGACGAAAGTGGGTCCAACCACGGTGGAGCATCGGATCATACGGCCGGTCGCCTGGGCAAAGAGCAGCGTGCGTAAGCATGCTTGCTCTTTTTTCGTCTTTTCCGGCGAAATCAGGTATACTAGAACCATTGCGAATCGACAATTTCCGCCATCGCGCGGTCTCAATCGGGAGGTATATGCAGGATGAAAATCGCCATCGGAGCAGACCACGGGGGCTTCAGCCTAAAGGAAGTCGTTGTCCCATTCATTCAATCGCTGGGCCATGAAGTGGAGGATGTCGGCTGCGACTGCGAGCAGTCCGTCGATTATCCGGATTACGCGCTGCCGGTATGCGAGCTGGTCGCGCAAGGGAAAGCTGATCGGGGTATTCTCATTTGCGGCACGGGCATCGGAATGTCGATCGCCGCGAACAAAGTAACGGGCATCCGCTGCGCGCTCGTGCACGACATGTTCTCGGCGCAAGCGACGCGCGACCACAACGACACCAACGTGCTGGCCATGGGCGAGCGCGTCATCGGACCGGGCATCGCGCAGGAAATCATCCGCATCTGGCTGGAAACGCCGTTCTCGGGCGGCGAGCGTCATGTCGGCCGTTTGGGCAAAGTGAAGCAGATCGAAGCGAAATACGCGCATCCCGCGCACGCGGAATAAGGAGCGGATGACCGTGAGCCATATGGATACGGAAGCGGCTTGGCAGCCGGCGCGACTGACGAGTGACGTGGAGACGGCCGTGCGCGAGCTGGCGGAGGCCGGGAACCTCCGGCAAGGGCAATTGCTCGTCGTGGGCGTGTCCACGAGCGAGGTGCTTGGCCAGCGGATCGGCACGTCCGGCACGCTGGAGACGGCGGAGGCGATCTATGCCGGCATCGAAGCTGTGCGGCGCGAGCTTGGCTTTTACCCGGTCTTTCAATGCTGCGAGCATTTGAACAGGGCGCTTGTCATCGAACGCGAAGCGGCGGAGCGGTACGGGCTTGAGCTCGTATCGGCCGTCCCGGTGCGGAAAGCGGGCGGCTCCATGGCAGCCTATGCGTTCCGCGCGCTGCCTGACGCGTGCCTCGTCGAAACCGTGCAGGCGCATGCCGGCATCGATATCGGCGACACGTTCATCGGCATGCATTTGAAGCGCGTTGCGGTACCGGTGCGCCCATCCGTTCGTTCGATCGGGTCCGCTCATTTGACGATGGCCTTCACGAGGCCGAAGTTGATCGGCGGGGAACGTGCGGTTTATGTGCGCGAGCCGGAGGCGGACGCCGCCAGCGGCAACTGCGACTAACGCATCGTCATGACTACGCGCATGCATCGGACCGGATCGGTTGTTTTCATGCCGGTTCATCCTTACTCCCGGCTCCGGGCTGCGCTCATTTAACTTTTAGGAGGAGATATAATTATGGAAAACCTACGTAAGCAAGATCCCGAAATCATGAAAGCAATGGGCCTGGAGCTGCAGCGCCAGCGCGACAACATCGAGCTGATCGCATCCGAGAACATCGTCTCCGAGGCGGTTCTGGAAGCGATGGGCTCCGTCCTGACGAACAAATACGCGGAAGGCTACCCGGGCAAACGCTACTACGGCGGATGCGAGCATGTCGATATCGCGGAAGATATCGCGCGCAATCGCGCCAAAGAACTTTTCGGCGCCGAGCATGCCAACGTTCAGCCTCACTCCGGCGCGCAAGCCAACATGGCTGTTTACCTGGCGGCCTTGAATCCCGGCGATACCGTTCTCGGCATGAACCTCGCGCACGGCGGTCACTTGACCCACGGCAGCCCGGTTAACGCATCCGGCCTGCTGTACAATTTCGTTGCTTACGGCGTTAACGAGAACACGTTCACGATCGATTACGAAGAAGTGCGCAAGCTGGCGTTCAAACACCGCCCTCGCATGATCGTCGCAGGCGCTTCGGCGTACCCGCGCATCATCGATTTCGAGAAACTCGGCCAAATCGCCAATGACGTAGGCGCGCTGCTCTTCGTCGACATGGCGCATATCGCAGGTCTGGTAGCCGCGGGTCTTCACCCAAGCCCGGTTCCGCATGCGCACTTCGTGACGACGACGACGCACAAGACGCTTCGCGGACCGCGCGGCGGTATGATCCTATGCCGCAAAGCATGGGCGCAAGCGATCGACAAAGCGGTATTCCCCGGCTCCCAAGGCGGCCCGTTGATGCACATCATTGCGGCTAAAGCAGTTGCATTCGGCGAAGCGCTGCAGCCTTCGTTCAAAGAATACGGCAAGAACGTCATCGACAACGCCAAAGCTTTGGCTGACGGACTGATCGCGCAAGGCA
Source organism: Paenibacillus sacheonensis (assembly GCF_009909195.1). Lineage (GTDB taxonomy): Bacteria > Bacillota > Bacilli > Paenibacillales > Paenibacillaceae > Paenibacillus_Z > Paenibacillus_Z sacheonensis. Next base: position 16,769 of record NZ_JAAAMU010000026.1, on the reverse strand, counting down.
TCAACATCGTTTCCGGCGGCACGGACAACCACCTCATGCTGATCGATCTGCGCAACCTGAACATCACGGGCAAGGACGCGGAGCATGTCTTGGATTCCGTTCAAATCACGGTCAACAAAAACGCGATTCCGTTCGATCCGACAAGCCCGTTCATCACGAGCGGCATCCGCATCGGCACGCCGGCGGCGACTTCCCGCGGCATGGGCACGGAAGCGATGAAGACGATCGCGGAAGTCATCGCGATGACGCTGAAGAACCCGAAAGACGAAGCCGTGCTGGAGAAAGCGCGCGGCATGGTCAGCGACCTCGTGTCGCAGTACCCGCTTTACCCGGGCATCGCTTACTAAGATTGCCTTTCACGCGGTCAGCCGCGGCTTCGGCTGCCGCGCTGCCCGTTCTTGACGAGCCATTGGCCGCTGCGACCGCGCAGCAGGCCAATGGCTCTTTGGTTTTTTGATTTGCCGCGCGAGGCAGGGGAAAGCGGCGCTCCGTCGAATCCATAAACGGTCGGCCGTCCTGCGGCTGAACGCGCATAATATGGACCGTGGAGGAGACTCGAACATGAGATTAGGCATCATTGCTGACCCGAAGGCGGAAAGTTTCGATTATGCCGCCGGACTCGGCCTGGAGTTTTTGGAGTTTTGCATTAATGTCGGCGTGCCGGCGAGCGACTTTGTCGTCAAATTGCCCGAATTGAAGGCAGCGAGCGAGCGCACCGGCGTCGGCGTAGGTTCGATCGGCCGCTGGGGCCCCGACCGGATCGCGAAGGACGGCAGCATCGTCGAGGAAGAGCTTCAAGCTTCCTACGCGCTGATCGACGCTTGTCGGGAGCTGGGCTGCCCGGTCTTCGTCTGCGGAGCCAACTATGTCGAAGAGCTGTCCTACTTCGAGAATGTTCGTGCTTCGATTGCCTATCTCGAGAAGCTGCTGGATTACGGCCGGGACCGCGGCGTCCGCATCGCGACGTACAATTGCCACTGGAACAGCTATATCGTCGACGAGACGGCATGGAAGCTCATCCATGGTCACCTGCCCGAGCTCGGCATCAAATTCGACCCGTCCCATGCCCGTTACAACGGACAGGATTATTTGCGCGAGATGACGGATTGGGGACATCGTTTCCTGCACGTGCATATCAAAGGCTCGGTCATCGTGAACGGCAAGCGCTTCGACGATCCGCCGGCGGGTCTCGACCAAACCGACTGGGGAACGTTCATGGCGATCCTGTACGGCGTTGGTTACCAGGGCGGACTGAGCATAGAGCCGCACTCCAGCACGTGGACGGGAGAACTCGGCGAGCAAGGCGTCAAGTTTACGGTTGATCATATGAACCGGCTGCTGCTTCGCGGCTAAGAAATAAACGGCTTGCAGCCATCATCGGTGACGAAGATAGATCCCTCTCCGCTGGAACAACGCGCTAAGCGCCCTCCAGACCGGAGGGGGATTTTTTCTGGCGCGTAAATCAGGTAAGATGCATAAGTTAATTTTTCCTCAAAAACCGCATGCTGCCTGTGCCGTGCGTGCTATGATGGAGTTATCTATCCCGAAAGGCGGTGCGGTCCGAGTGCCGTTGTTGACAATTATTATCATTTTGCTCGCCGTAGTCGTCGTGTCCAATTTGATGAAGTCGAGAAACGGCGCTTCCGCCCGCGGCCCGGGCCGTCCGCGCATGAGCCGCTCCTCTGCGCCGCTTCCCGTCCCGCCGGAGTGCCTCGGCGTTCCGGAGGGACATCCGGCGCGGCCTGCCGCTTTACGGCTGGAGGCAGCTCTGACGGCGGATTTCGAGGCGCGCGTCAAGGACAGGGTCCTGCGCGGCGAACCGAACCTTCGCGACGCGGAATGGCGCTGGCGCTGGTTCGAGCTGAAGCGGTATTTCCTGATGTGCGGCGTGCTTCGCGGGGTGCCGATGTACAGCGCGAAGGTCGACGGCGTGTGGCATGAGATGCTCATGTTCACGCGGGAATACGAGACCTTCTGCAACGGATTCTGCGGACAGCTTATTCATCATGCGCCGCATGCGCCGGATGCCAAGCCGGATCCCGGAGAGCGCGCCTGGTTCGACTGGATCTACGGCGAGCTGTTTCTGCCTGCCGCAGGAAGCGCGCGGCTGTGGGGGGCGTTTTACCGGACGCCATTGCCGCACGAGCTGATGGAAGCTCTGGAGTCATCTGATGCGGAGACGCTTAAGGGCAGTCGGTTCAACGTTCGATCCGCGGAGCGGTTTCCGGATCTGTCGGCCATCGTCGATTACCTGATCGAGCGCGGAAGGGGACTTGCCGCTTCTCGCCATGAGGAGCCGCGAGCGGCTGCCTACGACTCGGATTGGAGCTCTTCGGGCATGATGACGGGCGCATTATCGGGTGCCTTCTTCTTCTCGTCGTGGGGGCCGGCGGATCTATTCCCCTCCCGGATGGACGATTATCGACCCGATGAGGAACTCAATAACGGGAGCGGCGGGAATGTCTTCGCCTGCAGCAGCGAGGACGGTTCCAACGGGGGAGACGGATCATCCTGCGACGGCGGCAGCGACAATGGGTCCTCCTGCGGTGGTGGCGGCGACAGCGGCGGCGGGAGCGATGGCGGATCGTCCTGCAGCGGAGGATCTTCGTGCGGCGGCGGTTCCTCCTGCGGCGGGGGAAGCAGCTAGCGCGGTCGTTCACGCTGTTGCACGCTGCTTTCGCGAGTCCTCTTCAATTGCAAGAAATCGGCGCATTCGGGCATACTTTGCATAGGATTTGGGGGCTTCGGGGCCGCGTGTGCACAATTGGACGTCGAATGTTATAATACTCAGTTGAAGAAGATTTCCAGGAGGATGAATAATGGGCACTCTTACAATTTGCGACCATCCGCTCATTCAGCATAAGCTGACGCATATTCGCGACAAAGACACCAAGACGAAGGATTTCCGCGAGCTTGTAGACGAGATCGCTACCATGATGGCGTATGAGATTACGCGCGATCTGCCGCTGGAGACGATCAACGTCCAGACGCCGATCGTCGAAGCGCCGAGCAAAGTCGTTTCCGGCCGCATGCTGGGCCTGATTCCGATCTTGCGTGCCGGCCTTGGCATGGTGGAAGGCATGCTGAAGCTGATTCCCGCCGCTAAAGTCGGACATATCGGACTGTTCCGCAACCCGGAGACGCTGCAGCCCGTCGAATATTACGTGAACCTGCCGGCCGACGCCACGGAACGGCTGCTGATCGTCGTCGACCCGATGCTGGCGACGGGCGGGTCCGCGAACGCGGCGATCGCATCGTTGAAATCGCGGGGCTGCACGCAGATCAAGCTGATGTGCCTGATCGCGGCTCCGGAAGGCGTGAAGGCCGTCCAGGAGGCACATCCCGACGTCGATATTTTTCTGGCTTCGCTCGACAGCCATCTCAATGACCACGGCTATATCGTACCGGGTCTCGGCGATGCCGGCGACCGCATGTTCGGAACCAAATAATTAGGAGTGACTCCCATTGGCAAAGTTGAAGGTAATGACCATTTTCGGCACGCGGCCGGAAGCGGTGAAGATGGCTCCGCTCGTATTGGAGCTCGAGAAACATCCGGACGAGATCGAATCGATCGTCTGCGTTACGGCGCAGCACCGGCAGATGCTCGACCAAGTGCTCGATTTCTTCAAGATCACGCCGGATTACGATCTAAACGTGATGAAAGAAAGACAAACGCTGACCGAGACGACGGTTCGCGTGCTGGAGGGGCTGGAACCGGTCCTTCGCGAATCGAAGCCGGATATCGTGCTCGTTCACGGCGATACGCAGACGACCTTCCTTGCGAGCTACGCCTCTTTCGCGCAGCAAATTCAAGTGGGCCATGTCGAGGCGGGCCTTCGCACCTGGAACAAGATGTCGCCGTACCCGGAAGAAATGAACCGCCAGCTGGCCGGCGTGCTCTCGGACGTGCATTTCGCGCCGACCGATCAAGCGGCGGACAATCTGCGCAAAGAAAACAAGCCGGAATCGGCAATCTACATAACGGGCAATACGGCAACGGACGTATTCCAGTACACGGTCGATCCTTCCTTCATGCACCCGGTCATCCAATGGGCGGCGGGCAAACGGATGATTCTGATGACGGCGCATCGCCGCGAGGCGCTGGGCGAGCCGCATCGCAATATTTTCCGGGCGGTGAAACGGATCGCGGACGAGTTCGAAGACGTGGTGGTCGTCTACGCGGTGCACTTGAATCCGGCAGTCCGCGAGCCGGCCAACGAAATTCTCGGCAACCATCCGCGCATTAAGCTGATCGAGCCGCTCGACGTGTTCGAATTCCATAATTTCTATCCGCATGCGCATATGATCATGACCGATTCCGGCGGCTTGCAGGAAGAAGCGCCGTCCTTTGGCGTGCCGACCCTCGTGCTTCGGGATACGACAGAGCGCCCGGAGGGCATCAAGGCCGGAACGCTGGAGCTTGTCGGCACCGACGAAGCTGTCGTTTACGACCGCGCGCGGGCGCTGTTGTCGGACGAACAGCTGTATAGCCGAATGAGCCAAGCGGCTAATCCATACGGCGACGGACAAGCCTCCGTCCGGATTGTGCAGGCGATCCTGCATCATTTTGGAAGACGCGCGGAGCGCCCGGAGTCGTTCACACAACGTTCATAGTTTACACTGCTAGGCAGGCATGCCCGCCAACGCTACAGCATACAGTGCTACTGTACGGTTTGAAAAACCGGAAACCCTAGGTAAATCAAGGGTTTCCGGCTAACCGTTCACTAAATGTTTGAATTTATATCAATTGACAAATCGGAACCGGCTTGGCTAAAATAAATAAGAGTTTTGGAGTGATTCTATGACGAATCCATCCGATAACGACAAGAATCGCAACGCAGCAAACGGTACTCTCGGCGATAATCCGTGGCGGGCAATGGGCCTGATCGGATCTGTCGGCGGCACCATAGGTGCATGTCTCGGGCTGGGCTACTGGATCGGGTCGAAAATTGACGCCGGAAATGGCGGCATTGTCGGCATGGCTGCGGGTTTTGTCGTGGCCGTCATTATGACGGTGCTTTTGATTCGAACGTTCACAGGGGGCAAAGCTAACTAATGGATGATTTGTCCGGCCACCTTCGAACGGTCATGCGGGTTACGTTCTTTTTTTTGTCTCTCTGTTTCGTGGGGTGGGCCCTGTTCCCAGAACGAGAATCGCTCTTCGGCGGCCTTGTTTTAGGCACTGCGGCAAGTCTTGTAAACGCCTTCCATCTTTCGTGGAAAGTACAACGGGCGGGCGCTAACGCGGCAGCCGGCATCAAGCGGCGCGGCAATCTAGGCTTTCTGACGCGCGCGTGCATCGGTCTGCTGGCGGCAGTCGTGGCAACCCGGTACTTTTCTTTCAACGTCTACGGAACGGTCGCGGGATTATTTGTTGCCCAATTGGCAACACTCATACTGGGATTTCGTTCCAAGGGCAGATCGGCAGCAAGGCATTTCTCCGATGAAAGGGGTGAAAACAACTAATGGAACATATTTTTCCTGAAGTGCATTGGCTCGGCATGCGTTGGGACCTCGCTGCAATCCTCACCATTGTTATCACCAGCATAATCGTGTTCGTGCTTGCAAAAGTGGCGGTTCGGGGTGCATCCGTAACGAATCCGACGAAAATGCAGAACTTCTTGGAGTGGGTAATCGAGTTCGTCATTAACCTGATCGGAACGTCGATGGATATCAAGAAGGGACGGCCGTACTTGATTCTCGGCATTTCCTTGATCATGTATCTGTTCGTGGCGAACATGCTTGGCCTTCCGCTCGGCATCGTCACGGAAGCGCATCACGGAGCGACTTTCCTCGGCATGGAATTGTTTATTCCTGACGGTGAAGAAGAGGCGCACATCTCCTGGTGGAAATCGCCTACCGCAGACGTGGCCGTTGCAGGTGCTTTGATGGCGATCGTCATCGTTCTCACGCACGTTGAGGGCTTGCGCCGTAACCGCAAACATTATCTGAAACACTATTTCGAGCCTTACATTCCATTCTTCCCGCTGAACGTCATCAAGGAAATCTCGAAACCTTTGTCTCTGTCGCTGCGTCTCTACGGCAACATTTTCGCGGGCGAGGTTATGATTTCCGTCATCATGCAGCTGAGCTGGGTAGGTATTCCGGCGCTGATCGTATGGCAGGGCTTCAGTATGTTTATCGGCGCGATTCAATCCTTCGTATTCGTTATGCTGACCATGGTATACATGTCGCAGGCGATCGTTCACGAAGACCATTAACACAGTAACAACCCCGTTCAATGCGGGACAATATAAAACTACTATTTTCAAACATTTAAGGAGGATTTCTCTAATGGGAGCAACAGCTTTAATTGCAGCAGCAATTGTATTCGGTCTGGGAGCACTAGGCGCAGGTATTGGTAACGGTTTGATCGTAGGTCGTACGGTAGAAGGTATTTCCCGTCAACCTGAACTTCGCGGTACGCTTCAAACGACGATGTTCATCGGTGTCGCGCTCGTCGAGGCACTTCCAATCATCTCCCTCGTTCTTGCGTTCATTTTCTACGGCGAAGCTTAATAGCGAACTTGCAAAACCGGCGGGGAGTGCCATTGCCTCCGCGCCTTCCTTTTGCTGGCAGCACCGTTGCGGCCGGCTAATTTACGGAAAGGAGTGACGTACGTTGGATATCGTATGGACAAATTTTTTCATCCAACTGATTGCCTTCGGAATTCTATACTGGTTGCTTAGCCGTTATGCGTTCGGTCCTCTGCTTTCCATCATGGAACAGCGCAAGCAGTTCGTGAAGGATCAGCTTGAGAGCGCGGAGAACAGCCGCAAGCAAGCGGAACAACAATACGAAGAGCAAAAATCCAGTCTTCAGCAAGCACGTAAAGACGCGTATGACATTATCGAGCAAGCCAAACAAACGAGCTCGAAGCAAGCGGACGAGATCGTACACACTGCAAAATCCGAGGCGACTCGCCTGAAGGACGAAGCGGTCAAAGATATCGAGAACGAGAAAAACAAAGCGATCGCGGCGCTTCGCGGCCAAGTCAGCGGCATGTCCGTCATGATCGCATCCAAAATCATCGAGAAACAAATCGATGACAAGTCCCAAGAGCAGCTCGTTGACCAATACTTGAACGAGGTTGGAAGCAAATGAGCCGCGAGAGCGTCGTAGCTAAACGCTACGCTAAAGCGCTGTTCGAGCTGGCACAGAGCAGCAACGCGGTCGCCGATGTCGAGACGCAGCTGAAAGTCGTCGTCGAAGCATTGACCGGAGATGCGCAGATCCGCAAATTCCTGGCGCTGCCGAACGTTGAAGTCAGCCAGAAGATCGCCATCATCAAAGGTGCCTTGTCCGACAAAGTATCGGTTATGGTTCTGAATACGGTAGAGCTTCTGATCGTCCGTGGCCGTCAAGGCGCAATCGGCAGCGTGTACGAAGCTTATACGAAAGTAGCGGGAGAAGCGCTTGGTCAGGCACGCGCTACGATATATACGGCAAAATCGCTGTCCAGCGAAGAATTGTCCAAAGTTTCCGCCCAATTCGGCGAACTGGTGGGCAAACGCATTATCGCGAATCAAATCGTTGAACCGGCTCTGCTCGGCGGCGTACAAGTGCGCATCGGCGACCGTCTGTACGACGGCAGCCTCTCCGGCAAGCTTGCTCGACTGGAACAAGCATTGAAAACTCAAGCATTGTAGATAGGGGTGAACGGAATTGAGTATCAGACCTGATGAAATCAGCACGCTGATTAAACAACAGATCGAACAATTTAAATCCGAAATTCAAGTCGTAGACGTCGGTACGGTCATCCAAGTCGGTGACGGTATCGCTCGCGTCCACGGCCTTGAGAACGCAATGGCTGGCGAACTGCTCGAATTCTCGAACGGCGTTATGGGCATGGCCCTTAACCTTGAAGAGAGCAACGTCGGTGTCGTTATCATGGGACCATACACGGGCATCCGCGAAGGCGACCAAGTGAAAAGAACCGGCCGCATCATGGAAGTACCTGTAGGCGAAGCGCTTCTGGGCCGCGTCGTTAACGCACTGGGTCAACCGGTTGACGGCAACGGACCGATCGCAACGACAGCTACGCGTCCGATCGAATCTCCGGCACCGGGCGTTATGGCTCGTAAATCGGTATTCGAGCCGATGCAAACGGGCATCAAAGCCATCGATGCGATGATTCCGATCGGCCGCGGCCAACGGGAGCTTATCATCGGCGACCGCCAAACGGGTAAAACGCAAATCGCGATCGATACGATCGTTAACCAAAAAGGCAACGGCGTAATTTGTATCTACGTTGCCATCGGACAAAAGCAATCCACGGTTCGTACGGTCGTTGAATCCCTTCGCCAACAAGGCGCTTTGGAATACACGATCGTCGTAACTGCGAGCGCGTCCGAGCCGTCCCCGCTCCTTTACATTGCGCCTTACACGGGCTGCTCGATGGGCGAGTACTTCATGTACAACGGCAAACACGTGCTTGTTATCTATGATGACCTTTCCAAACAAGCGGCAGCATACCGCGAGCTTTCCTTGCTGCTCCGCCGTCCTCCGGGTCGGGAAGCTTATCCGGGCGACGTATTCTACCTTCACTCCCGTTTGCTGGAGCGCGCAGCGAAGCTGAACGATGAGCTCGGCGGCGGTTCCTTGACTGCTCTGCCATTCATCGAGACGCAAGCCGGCGATATCTCGGCTTACATCCCGACGAACGTAATTTCGATTACGGACGGTCAAATCTTCCTTGAGTCCGACCTGTTCTACTCCGGTCAGCGTCCAGCGGTTAACGTTGGTAACTCTGTATCCCGCGTAGGTTCCTCGGCTCAAATCAAAGCCATGAAAAAAGTAGCGGGCACGCTCAAGACCGACCTTGCCCAATACCGCGAATTGGCTGCTTTCGCAGCATTCGGTTCCGATCTTGATAAAGTAACCCAATCCCGTCTGAACCGCGGCGAACGTACGCTTGAAATTCTGAAGCAGGGCGTTAACCAGCCGCTGCCGGTAGAACGTCAAGTCGTATCGCTGTACACGGTAACGCGTGGGCACACAGATGACATTCCGGTTCAAGACGTACGTCGTTTCGAAGCTGGCCTGCTGGCCTACGTGGATGGGAACAAGCCAGAAATTCTCGCTTCCATCCGCGATACGAAAGATCTGACTTCCGACAACGAGAAAGCGCTGGTTGAGGCAATCAAATCGTTCAAAAACAGCTTTGCAGCGTCGGTTTAAACCATATTCTCACCTTCGGGCCGCACGCCGTGCGTGCGGTTCGAATAATAGCGCAGAATAGAACCGGCTGAGGGTGGAGCGAAGCTTCGCCAGAGAAAGCCGGTAACAAGGTGGTGACAACGAATGGCTAAAGGCATGCGCGAAATCAAACGCGCGATCAAGAGCACGCAGAATACGAAGCAGATTACGAAGGCAATGGAGATGGTCTCGTCCGCGAAGTTGAGGAGAGCTCAGGATGCTGCGGTAGCATCCCGTCCATATACCGACAAGATCAAGGAAGTCGTAGCGAGCATTGCATCGGGCGGAGGCGCTATTAAGCATCCCATGCTGCAAAGCCGTGAAATCAAGCGTACGGCGTATCTGGTCGTCACTTCGGATCGCGGTTTGGCAGGCGGTTATAATGCGAACGTACTTCGTAAAGTATGGGTGGCTTTGCAAGAGAAGCATAAGTCTCCTGCAGAATACGAGATCTTCGTTATTGGACGTAAAGGCAGCGACTACTTCAAGCGCCGGGGCATCGCCATAGCAGATGAAGTAACGGGCCTGTCCGACTCGCCGAAATTTGCGGATATCAAGTCGCTTGCGGCAGCCGCCGTTAAGAGGTTTGAAGCTGGCAAATACGACGAGCTGAACCTCGTATATAACCAATTCTATAATGCAATTACCCAAGTTCCCGTAATCAAGCAGCTGCTTCCGCTCGATCAGTCGCAATTTTCGGGTGCGAAGGCTAGTTATGAATATGAGCCGTCACCTGAGAAGGTACTCGACGTCTTGCTTCCCAAATACGCGGAAACGGTGATTTACAGCGCGGTATTAGAAGGCAAAGCGAGTGAGTTCGGCGCACGAATGACGGCAATGGGCAATGCAACGAAGAACGCGACGAAGATGATCGCAGGTTTGACGTTAACATACAACCGTGCGCGCCAAGCGGCAATTACGCAAGAAATTGCGGAAATCGTCGGCGGAGCGAATGCGCAGTCGTAAGATTTATCATCCATCTATCTAAGAAAAATGCTTCTGGAGTGCGTCTTTCTCCGGAAAATTGAAGGAGGTACACGAATGAGCAAGGGGCGTGTAGTCCAGGTAACAGGACCTGTAGTCGACATTGCGTTCGACAACGGACATTTGCCTGAGATTCTTAATGCGATAAAAATCGAGAAAAAAGCTCAAAACCCGGGCGAAGTCGACATCAAACTGACGGTTGAAGTTGCAACTCACCTCGGCGACAACCTGGTTCGCTGCGTTGCAATGTCTACCACTGACGGACTGGTCAGAGGAACAGAAGCTGTAGATACGGGTAACCCGATCACAGTACCTGTAGGACCTGCAACACTTGGCCGTGTATTTAACGTACTTGGCGATCCAATCGACAACAATGGTGACATCGACCGTTCGATCGCGAACCCGATCCACCGTCAAGCTCCTACGTTCGAAGAGCTGTCGACTTCCCAAGAAATCCTGGTAACGGGGATTAAAGTTATCGACCTTATGGCGCCATATGCCAAAGGCGGTAAAATCGGTCTCTTCGGCGGCGCGGGCGTAGGTAAAACCGTAACATTGCAAGAGCTGATCCACAACATCGCGCAAGAACTCGGCGGTATTTCCGTATTCGCCGGCGTCGGCGAGCGTACTCGTGAAGGTAACGACCTTTACCACGAGATGAGCGATTCCGGCGTTATCGATAAAACGGCGATGGTATTCGGCCAAATGAACGAGCCTCCAGGCGCGCGTCTTCGCGTAGCTCTGACAGGTCTGACAATGGCTGAATATTTCCGTGACGTGGAAGGCAGAGACGTTCTGCTGCTCGTCGATAACATCTTCCGCTTCACGCAGGCCGGTTCCGAAGTATCCGCATTGCTCGGCCGTATGCCGTCCGCAGTAGGTTACCAGCCGACGCTGGCAACTGAAATGGGTCAACTGCAAGAGCGTATCACTTCGACGAAAAAAGGTTCCGTTACTTCCATTCAAGCGATCTACGTTCCTGCCGATGACTATACGGATCCGGCTCCTGCTACGGCGTTCGCTCACTTGGATGCAACGACCAACCTTGAGCGCAGCATCGCGGCAATGGGTATCTTCCCGGCCGTTGACCCGCTCGCATCGTCTTCCCGTATCCTGACGCCCGAGATTCTCGGCGAAGAGCATTACCAAGTTGCGCAAGGCGTTAAGAAAATTTTGCAACGCTACAAAGAACTTCTCGATATCATCGCGATCCTCGGTATGGATGAGTTGTCCGAAGAAGACAAATTCATCGTTCTCCGCGCGCGTCGTATCCAATTGTTCCTGTCGCAGCCGCTTCACGTTGCCGAAGCGTTCAATGGTATCCCGGGCTTGTACGTGCCGGTTAAAGAAACGGTACGCAGCTTCAAGGAAATTCTCGAAGGCAAGCATGACGACCTTCCAGAACCGGCATTCCACAACGTCGGAACGATCGAAGATGCAGTTGCGAAGGCGCAAAAACTCGCACAAGAGGTTTAATACGCCTAAGCTAACGAAGTTGCGTCTTACCTCGTAGGGCGCATGGGAGGGTAAGATCATGAGCTCCTTTTTATTGGAAATCGTAACGCCTGAGCGTAAGGTTTATGCTGAGGATGTCAATATGGTGATCGTCAAAGGCTCCGAGGGCGAGATGGGCATTATGCCGAATCATATCCCGATGGTCACGCCTTTGAAGATCGCTCCCATTACGATCAAGAAGAAGAACGCCGAAGAGAAAATCGCCGTTGGCGGCGGTTTCCTCGAGATCCGCAAGGATAAAGTCGTTATCCTGGCCGAAAGCGCGGAACTGCCGGGCGATATCGACCTTGCTCGCGCGGAAGCGGCCAAACAGCGCGCCGAACAGCGCCTGAGCGGCAAGAAAGACAATCACGATCAATTGCGTGCCGAGCTTGCGCTGCAGCGTGCAATGAACCGGATCGCCGTTAAACAAGGCTAACAGCCTGCATCGAAAGCCGATTCTCCAGCAGATGGTGTCATCTGCCGGAGGATCGGCTTTTTTTGTTTGTCGTTATTCAGGCTTGATCGGAACGAAACGCGGATGAAAACGTTTGACGAATACGCATGGAGCCGACTATACTACTAAATGATAACGGTTCTCACTAGAGCCGAAGTGAATCTTCCCGATGACAGGATGAATGTATGCGAAAACTAGTTCTTCTAGTGGGCGGCCTTGGTTTGACGGCCTGTTTTATATGGTTTACGGTTCGTTGGTTTCAGGGAAGGATGCTCGGCGAAGCGGCGTCGCGATTACTGCATTCGCCGGGCATGCTGACGCTCATGACCGTCGGCTACGGACTCTCCTTCTGGCTGAAGGCGATCTCGTGGCGTCTCTATGCGGGACGGGAAAAGGCAGATCCGCTGCGGCTATACATCCATCCGTTGTTCGTCAGTCTCCTGGTCAATCATATGCTGCCCGTGAAGGCAGGAGACTTGGCGCGAACCGGCTTGCTTGCGAGGAGCGCCTCCATGCGGTTGGACGACGCGCTTCACTCCGTAGCCGCGATGCGCGTGCTGGATATGGCCTCGCTGTTGCTGATCGGCTCTTCGGGAGCGCTGCTGCTTGGCTTGGAAGCGTCCCCTTGGTACTTGGCCGCGATAGGCATGGCAGTGCTTATTGCCGCTATGGGCTGGTTGGGACTGGAGCGGCTGAGGAAACAGTCGACCTACGTTGGAAGGCTCCAGGGGCCTCTTAGGTTCGTGCTGCGGCATTATGAGCATATGAGGACGACGCTTGCCTCGGGAAGGGGCGCCGCGGCGGCCATGTTTACGTTTGCCAGTTGGCTGCTGGAAGGAGCGGTCCTCTATGGGGTCGTGCATGCGCTCGGACTCTCCGTGAATCCCTTGCAAGCGATATGGGTGACCGGAATGACGGTCGCCGGGCAGCTTTTTCATATTACGCCCGGCGGCATCGGAACCTACGAGACGACGATGACGGCATCGCTTGGCGTGCTGGGCATCGCGGGGAGCGCTGCATATACGGCAGCGTTGTTGTCGCACGGCTATAAGTTTGTTTTTGCCTTCGCAACGGGAGCGGCATCGATCGTTTTGTCAGCCGTTACGTGGAAGGAACTGCGAGGCTGGCTTAGGCTGCACAAGAGAGAGGGGCAAGGGGAATGAAGAAAGCGTCAGGATTCGAAATCATAGCGGCGCGCTGTTGGAATTTGTTAAACGAGGGAAAGCCTTTTACGCCCATATTTACGCTTAGCGTATACGTTCTTTACCATATGAACGCATGGGGAGACGGGAGCTTCTGGGAGCAGTTGGGGCTTGGCCTGCTGGCTGCGCTGCCACTGTTCGCGCTTTATTTTTATTACGATTTTCCGTTGTTTCTTCGCAATTATCTGTGGTTTCCTGTAATCGCAGCGCTGCTGCTTTGGCGGGATACGGAGCTTGACCTCGGGCTGTATGCGTTAGGGATCGGTTTGTTTTTGTTCTTCACGATCTACTTCTGGGGGACGTTCTATTATCATCTGCGCATCGGCACCTCGTGGTGGAATTTCAGACGTTTCTGGAAGCTGGTGCTGAAGAACAGCGATTCCACGAGCGGCAATGCGCAGGAGCAGCTGCCCAAATTCCTGCTTTTGCTCTTCGTGGTCGATACGGCGGGCGCGAAGTGGGCGGGAACGTCCGCGCAGGCGAATGATTTTGGCTGGGGGAGCTACGCTTGGTTCGTGATCGGGGCGGCTGTCTATGCATGGGTGCTGCATCACTATCTATTCGATTGGAAGCCCAAAGAGATGGCGGGCAATACGGTGCCTGCAGCACGGCCCGCGAAGTCGACGGAGGGCAAAGTGTTCGTATTGGTTATCGACGGCATGCGGAAGGACAGGTTCGAGGAAGCGAATGCGCCTTTCCTGAAGAAGTGGCGGGCTGAAGGAGCGGAATATACGCAGATGGAGACGGTGTATCCGGCGCGTACGGTCGTCTGCTTCTCCTCGATGTTCACGGGCACCTATCCGCGCGAACACGGGATTACGTCCAACATGGTATGGAAGCTCGGCATCAAGGTCGAATCCATCTTCGACAGCCTGCGCAAAATCGGCAAACGCGGGCGACTGCTCGGCATCGCGCATCTCATCGATTCCATGGGCGACGATGTGGAGAGCGTGACCGCCGTGATGCATAACGATAAGGCGGATCGCAACATCATGGAGCGCGCGAAGCTTATCGTCGCGGAACAGAATCCGGACCTGCTCGTCGTGCAGTTCATCGCGACCGACCAAACGGGTCACAGCATGGGCGCCCTGTACGACGAGTATCGGCAGAAAATCGAGGAAGCGGATGCGCTGATCGCGGAGTTCGTCGGCTGGTTGACGGAACGCGGGGATGCGGACAACGCGACGTTCATCGTCTGCGCGGATCATGGACAGGCTGACGGGATCGGCGGTCACGGGCATTTGGACGAAGGAGAGCGGTACGTGCCTTTCTTCCTGTACGGACAGCACGTGAGAAAGGGCGTCAAGATCGACGCGAAGCAATCGCTCGTATCGGTTGCGCCGACGCTTAGTTATTTGCTGGGCGCGCCGCTTCCGAGCCACAGCCGCGGGCCGATACTGAAGGATGCATTTGAATAACGCGAACGAATGATTCCGTAGAGAGTGGAGACATCAAGATGAAGAGGAAACTGGTCGTGTTTTTGCCCGCCTATAACGAAGAGCGGAATATCGGCGGGGTCATCGCGCGCATTCCCCGGGAAATAGGGATGGACTGGGAAGTCGAGGTGCTGGTCGTGGACGACGGTTCCACGGACGGCACGGTCGAGGAGGCGCGCAAGGCAGGAGCCGAGCATGTCGTGTCTTTCGAACGCAATCGCGGGCTGGGCGCGGCGGTGCGGGAAGGGCTGGCAGGCTGCGTGCGGCTGGGCGCCGACATCGGGCTGATGATCGATGCGGACAACGAATATCCGGCGGAGGAGATTCCGGAGGTCATCGCGCCTATTCGCTCGGGGCGTGCGGATTATACGATGGGCTCGCGGTTTAAGGGGACGATTCAGGGCATGAAGCTGCATCGGCGCATCGGCAATGTCTGCTTTACGCTGCTTCAGGCCTTGCTGCTGCGCCGCATGATTTGGGACGGGCAGTCGGGCATGCGCGGTTTCTCGCGGGAAGCGCTGGAAAGCGCGGAAATCATCCATGATTACAATTATGCGCAGGTGCTGACGCTCAATCTGGTGCGGAAGGGCTTCGTGATGGAAGAAGTGCCGATCACGTATCAAGTCCGGGTGTACGGACAGTCGTTTATTAAATTCCGCAAGTATATGGGGCATGTGCTGCCGGCGATCTGGCGGGAGATGCGGCGTCCGGTCGGCAATCAAAGCCGCGTGCGTAAGAGGAAGCTTGCCGCAGGCGTGCAATTGGCCGCGGAAGGCGCTCAAGTGCGGGGGCGGGCGGCGAAGCGGGAATGAAGCGGCAGATAGGCGGGGCCCTGGAATAGGAACGGCTGATGGGCTGGTCCCTGTGAGCGGCAAGCTGAAGCAGATAGTTAGCTTCGGCTAAACGGGGACGGCGTGGCGATGCAGGTGCTCTCGCGGAAGAAAATGGCGTAAGGCAGGTCGGGCTGGAGGAACAAACGGTATTGAGGGAGGCGGGTTAAGTGGGCGATCGGGAATCGGGGAGCAAACATGCGGCGGTCGGCTGGAAGGCGGCTGTCGTTTGCGCGCGTATCGCGCCTTGGCTGACCGGCTTGCTCGTGCTGCTGTGGGCGGGCTACAGCTGGCTTCATCGCAGCCCGTACGCGGCGAGCTGGGATGAAGTGGACTTCGTGCTGGCGCTTGAGCGGTTCGACCTGCTGGCGATGCAGCCTCATTTTCCGGGCTATCCGTATTTCGTCATGGGCGCGATGGCGCTGCGAAGGCTGGCCGGCAGCCCTTCCGACGCCTATATCCTGCTGAATATTCTGCTGACCGGCTTGTCAGCGGTGCCGATATGGCTGCTTGCCCGACGGCGGTTGACGCGGCCGTGGGCGATGCTGGCGGTGCTGCTGACGATCACGTCGCCTTATACTTGGCTGCAAGCGGAACGGCCCATGTCGGAAGCGGCCGGGATTGCCGTGTTGTGGTGGTTCCTGTGGAGCTGGCAGCGGGCGATGGAACGCAGGTCTTGGCCCCGTCTGACCGCCGTGCTGTTTCTCTTCGGCGTGCTCATCGGCGTGCGGCTGTCGTATGCCGCCTTCGGGCTCGGGCTTGTTTGGCTGCTGGGCGTCGCAATCGCGGACTGGCGAGGGGAGAAGCGGCGGTTATGGCCGCGGCTTGCGGCGTTTGCGGCGCTGGCCTGCGGGTTCCAGCTCCTGTGGCTGGCCGGGCTGGCATTAAGCGAGGGCGGTGCCGCGGGCTTTATCCGGCTGGGCGCTGCCTTCATCGCCGGGCATTTCGGCCAGTGGGGCGGCGGCGTTACCTCCGCCGGCGGCGATGTGTCGTTCGCGGCGCGCGTGCTGCGCTTCGCGGGCGATAACGTGCTGTGGACCGGGATGTTCGCCCGGTCCACGGCACTGCTTGCGGCGGCGGCGGCGCTGCTGTTCGCCGCCGTGCTCTCCGCGGGGGCGGCACCCCGCCCGCCCCGCGGCAGCGCGAGCGCGGGCGCGCGGCCCGCGG